>OY969424.1:0-2086592 GCA_963699235.1 uncultured Chloroflexia bacterium
GCGCGCCGCTGATGCGAATGACGGTCCACGTCGTGAGCGCGGCCGACTTCTGGCCTCTGTCGACCCTGACCCATCCGTTCCGCCTGGACCAGTGGCGGCTCATGTTCAAGGGCGACCCGGTGCGCTCACCGCTCGCGAAGCGAATCGGTCGAGGCCATCCGGCAGTCCTCGAAGCCATGGCGGAGCGCCCGCTCGCGATCCACGAGATCGAGTCCATCCTGAAGGAGCACATGGGCCGGACCGAGATCCCACCCAACCGGCCGCTGTGGCGGCACTTCAGCGGAACGATCCCCCTCGTCCTCGTCCCCTATCCGGAGGAGACCTACGGTCGGGCCCGATACGTCCCGGCGGTCCAGTGGCTCGGCAAGCCGACGCCGGGTGAGGCGGACCCCGTCTCGCCGCCGCGCACCTGGCCCGCCGCTACCTGGCGGCCTTCGGACCGGCAAGCGTCGAGGATCTCGTCGCGTACGTCGGACGAGGTCGAAACATCGGCCGGTGGCGGGCGGCGGTTGAGGCCATCCGCGACGAGCTGGTCGAGTTCACCGATGAGCAGGGCCGGACCCTGGTCGACCTGCCGAAGGCGCCGCGGCCGGATCCCGACACGCCGGCCCCGCCCCGACTGCTCGCCCGCTGGGACAGCCTCCTGCTCGCCTATGGGACCGCCCACCGCGCCCGAGTCCTGCCGCCGGCCGCACCAGGCGACGGTCATCACCAGGAACGCCGACGTGCTGCCCACCTTCCTCGTTGGACGGGCTGGTCGCCGGGACCTGGCTCCCGAAGCAGGCGCGAGACGGAGACGTCGGGCATCGACCTGCGACCGTTCGGCCGGCTGACGGCGCGCGACCGCGAGGCGCTCGAGGCGGAGGCCATGCGCCTGCCTTCCCATCCTCGGGCGCGGCGCGTACCAGCGGTATCCGGGCAGCGACTGAGCCGCGAACGCCCGATGCGCACGATCATCCACGCCGACATGGACGCGTTCTATGCCTCGGTCGAGGTCCTGGACGATCCGTCGCTCGTCGGCCGCCCGGTCATCGTCGGCGGCAATCCCGATGACCGGGGCGTCGTCAGCGCCGCGTCATACGAGGCCCGGGCGTTCGGCGTCCACTCCGCCATGCCGCTGCGCACCGCAGCTCGCCTCTGCCCCCAGGCGGCTTTCCGGCCGGGCCGCTTCGAGCGGTACGCGG
The DNA here is from genome assembly GCA_963699235.1 of uncultured Chloroflexia bacterium. Lineage (GTDB taxonomy): Bacteria > Chloroflexota > Limnocylindria > QHBO01 > QHBO01 > DASTEQ01. Next base: position 1,185 of record OY969424.1, read on the forward strand.
AGATCAGCCGCCAGGTGATGGGCATCTTCGACGACTACACCCCGCTGGTGGAGCCGATCAGCATGGACGAGGCCTTTCTCGACGTCAGCGGCGCGCCGGCCGGGGACGGGCCGACCATCGGTCGTGCCCTGAAGGCGCGGATCCTCGACGAGGTCGGGCTGGTGGTCAGCGTCGGGGTGGCGACCAACAAGCTGGTGGCCAAGGTGGCATCGGACCTGCGCAAACCTGACGCGCTCGTCATCGTCGAGCCCGGCGACGAGGCGGCGTTCCTGGCCCCGCTGCCGGTGACCCGCCTGTGGGGCGTCGGCCCCCGGGTGCGGCAGGCCCTGGCCGACTACGGAGTGACGACGATCGGCCAGCTGGCGGCCGTGCCCGAGGACACGCTTCGACGTCGGTTCGGCCGGATGGGGACCGAGCTCGCACAGCGCGCGCGGGGCATCGACCCGTCGCGGGTGACATCGGGCCAGGCCCCGAAGTCGATCGGTCACGAGCACACCTTCAACGCCGATGTCGTCGAGCGAGGAGGGCTGGACGGCTCCCTGCTGTGGATCGCGGAGTCCGTTGCCAGCCGGCTGCGGCGCCACGGCCTGGCGGCGGGCGGCGTCCAGCTCAAGCTCCGCTACGAGGGGTTCGAGACCCTGACCCGGCAGACCCAGCTTGCCCACCCCACGACCGATGCGCAGCTCATCCTCGAGGCCGCCAAGCGGCTCCTCGACAAGGCGCTCGAGCCGGGCCGGGCCGTGCGGCTTATCGGCATCACCGCCATCTCGCTGGCGAATGCCCAGCAGCTGACCCTGTTCGAGGACGGTGACCGCGTCCAGCGCCTGGCCGAAGCGACCGATGCGGTCCGCGATCGGTTCGGCGACTCGGCCATCACCCGAGCCCGGCTCCTCCGCGAAGCGCCTGATCGTCGCTTCTCCGACCGGCCCGCTGAACGGACGAACAAGGGTCTTGACAACTAGAACATCTGTTCGTATTGTTCGGGCCATGGCACTCGTATCCATCACTCCCGTCGCCGCCTCCGTTGGCTGGGACGCCCGACACGCCCTCCCGGCCCGGGTCCGCTTCGCCGATCGCGACCTGCGGATCGTTCGAGTCGGCGCCGTCCGCGACGAGCGCGCGGCGTACCCTGCCGGCAGCTCTCCCCGCCTGACGGTGGTGGTGGACGTGGACTCCGGTGAGTCTCTGGAGCTGGTCTTCGACGCCCGCCGGCGACGCTGGTACGTCGACGCCCTGGACGCCGCCGCCTAGCTCCGGTCCAGCCAACCGTCCGAATCAGTCGCCCGGTGGGTGCCGCGTACCCTCTCCCGCGCGCCCGCCGGGCATCCACCTGCCTGCCCGTACAATCGGCTGCCGATGAGCAGCCCCGCGCAACCCTCCCTCGCCGAGCTGACCGTTCGTGACCTGACCGAGCAGATCGCCTCGCGTGCGCCGACGCCGGGTGGCGGCAGCGCGAGCGCCCTCGGCGGTGCGCTGGGCGCGGCCCTCGTCGAGATGGTCTGCGAGCTGACGGTCGGACGGCCGGCGTACGAGGAGGTTGATCCCATCGCGCGCCAGATCGGGGCCGCCGCGGGCGAGCTGCGGGTGGCACTCCTGGAGGCCGCCGAGGAGGACGCCGCCGCCTACGACCGCGTGGCCGAGGCGCGCCGCCTGCCGAAGGCCACGGACGACGAGAAGACGGCCCGCACCGCGGCCATCGGCGAGGCATCGGTGGCCGCCACCGAGGTGCCGCTCAAGGTCGTCCGCCTGAGCCTGGACGTCCTCGACATCGCGGCCCGCATGGCGCCCATCGGCAACCGGAACGCGGTCAGCGACGCCGGCGTGGCCGCCCTGTTCGCGGCCGCGGCCGCCCGCGGGGCGGCCTTCAACGTGTCGATCAACCTCCCGTCCCTCCCCGAGGACCACCCGCTGCGACGGGATGGTCCGCGCCGGTTGGCCGAGCTGGAGAGCGCGGTCGCCGAACGTGAACGCGAGGCGCTCACCGCCGTCCGACAGCGCATCGCCGGATGAGTGGCCGGATTCTCGAGGGCCGATCGATCGCGGCACAGCGCCGCGAGGAGCTGAAGGAGCGCGTCGCGGCCCTGACGGCGGGTGGAAGCGCGCCGGGTCTCGCCATCGTCCGGTTCGCCGACGCCGGGCCCGAGGTCCACTACGCGCAGAGCCTGGCCAGGGCCGCCAGCGCCATCGGCGTCGAGCCGTCCGACGTGCGCCTGGCCGACGGGGTGGACCTGACCGATGCGGCCGCAGCCATCGGCGCCCTGAACACCGACCCCGCCGTGTCGGGGATCGTCGTCATCTACCCCGTGCCCGCCCACCTCGACCCCGATGCGGTCGGTGCGCTGGTGGACCCGGCCAGGGACGTGGACGGCGCCAGCCCGGTCAACGCCAGCCGGCTGGCCCGCGGCGAGGACGCCTTCGTCCCGGCCACCGCGGTGGCCGTGGTCGAGATCCTGGAGCACCACCAGGTCCCCATCAGCGGACGACGGGTGGTCGTCGTCGGGCGGTCCAAGGTCGTCGGCCAGCCCACTGCCGCGCTCCTCACCAACCGCGGGGCGGATGTGACGGTCGCCCACAGCGAGACCGAGGACGTCGTGGCCGAGACTCGGCAGGCCGAGATCCTGGTGGTGGCCGTGGGTCGGCCCGGCCTCATCGGTCCGGAGCACGTGACCAACCAGACCGTCGTGGTGGACTGCGGGATCAACGTGGTGCCCGGCGGGGTCGTCGGAGACGTGGACTTCGAGCGCGTCCTGCCTTTGGTAGCGGCCATCACCCCCGTGCCCGGCGGCGTCGGTCCGGTGACCACAGTCATGCTCCTGGGCCAGGTCGTCACCGCCGCGGAGCGCCTGGCGGCATCAGCCAAGCCCTGACCGATGCCGGAGGCAGGCTCCGTCATCGACCTCGTGCCGCAGGCCGCCCTGCTGGTGGTGGCTGCCCTCGCCGCCAGCACACTGGCCGCGGTCGCCGGCTTTGGCGGCGCCGCCATCCTGCTTCCGGTCCTGGTGGCCCTGTTCGGACCGCGGGAGGCAATCCCGATCCTGACCATCGCCCAGCTGGTCGGGAACGGGTCGCGCGTCGTCCTCAACCGCGACGCGGTGGCGTGGCCCATCGTCGGCTGGTTCGCGCTCGGCGGGGTGCCGGCGGCGCTGGTCGGCGGCTTCCTCTTCGCGTCCGCCCCGCTCGATGCGCTGACCCGGGTGATCGGCGCCTTCCTCCTGGCGTCCGTGGCCTGGCGCCACCTCCGACCGCGCCCGTCGGGCGTGCTCGGGCCGCGGACCTTCACCGCCATCGGTGCGGTCTTCGCGTTCGCCTCGGCGCTGGTCGGCTCGGTTGGGCCGGTCATGGCGCCGTTCTTCCTGGCCGCCGGGCTCCTGAAGAGCGCCTACATCGGGACCGAGGCGGCCGCCACGGTGGTCATGCACGTCGCCAAGCTGGTCGCCTACGGGGCTGCGGCACTGATCACGGCGGCGACGGTCGGCATCGGCCTGCTCATGGCGCCGGCCATGATCGCCGGCTCCTGGATCGGCAAACGGATCGTTGACCGGATGCCGGAGCGCGTCTTCGTCGCGGTCATCGAGGTCGTGCTGGTGGTGGCCGGCCTCATCTTCCTCGTCGGCGGCTGAGGACCGACCGCCGCCCCTTCACGCGAGCCGAATGGCGCTCCAGTACATGTCGTCGAGCGGCACCGACCCGTCGATGAACCCCAGCCGGGTCATGGTGTCGTAGCCCGACTCCCAGGTCTCGATGACGATGAAGCCCACCGGAATCTCCGGGTCGGCCGGGTCCCAGAGCTCGGTCGTCGCCAGCAGGACGGCGCGCGAGGTCTCCAGGTCCTCGCTGATGGTCGGGACGGCGACGGTGGCCGCTTCCAGCCCCGCCTCCGGATCGTCGATCACCGCCTGCTGCGCCAGCGCCGTCGCGAGAGCGAACGCCTCGACCAGCTCCGGCTCGTCGGCCAGGAGATCGTCGCCGACGACCACGCCCGGTCCGGGGAGGGGCGCGATTTCGTCAATGGTCAGCAGGTCGGTCTCCATCCCCTCCGCCGCCAGGCGGAGCGGCTCGTTGTTCCGGAACCCGGTGATGAGGTCCACGTCCCCGTTGAGCAGCCCGTCAACCTGGTTGAACTGCGGGTACTCGCGAACGGTCACGTCCTCGGGAGTGAGCCCGCCCGCGTCCAGCAGGGCGAGGAGCGCATGCCACGAGGACCCGAACTGGCCGGGGGTACCGATGGTCAGGCCGGCCAGGTCGGCCGGATCGGTGGGGACCGTTCCGGTCGGACCGATCAGCGCCACCGGGAAGGACTGGAAGAGGGTCGAGACGTAGGTGATCGGGATGCCGGACGTGCGGGCGATCATGACGTCGGTGGCGTCCGCCACCCCGAACTCGGCCTGACCGTCAGCCACCAGGCGAACCAGCTCGCCACCGTCGGCATGCTCGATCGTCACCTCCAGCCCGGCGTCGGCGTAGTAGCCCTCCTGCTGGGCGAGGTAGAACGGAGCGAACTGGACATCCGGCCGGAAGCCCAGGAGCAGGCGCACCTCGCGCAGCTCACCGACCGGCGTTCCGGGCGCAGCTCGGCTCAGCGCTCGAGCTCGGGGCAGGCGACGAGCTGGGCGAGCAGGCAGCGACCGCCAGGAGGAGGGCAATGGCGAGGAGGACTCGAGGACGCATCGGTTTCCTTTCGGGACTCAACGGGGAACCATCACGCGCTCGGCGAGGAGCACGACGGCATAGAAGGTCAGGCCCAACAGGGCCAGTGTGGCGAGGGCGACGAACATCAGCGGGGTGTCGAACAGGCCCTGGTCGGCGATGTTGATGAGGACGCCCAGCCCCACGCTGGCCCCTGCCCATTCGGCAACCACGGCGCCGATCACGGCGAGGGTGACCCCCACCCGCAGCCCGCCAAAGAGGACCGGCAGGGCGGTTGGAATCTCGAGCAGTCGAATGATCTGCGGTCCACGGGCGCCGTTGGCCCGGGCCATCTCGATCAGCAGCGGATCAGTGCCGCGGATGCCGACCATGGTCGCGATCGCGATCGGGAAGAACACGATCAGGGCGCAGATCACGACCCGCGCCGTCAATCCGCCACCGAACCAGATGGCGATCAGCGGCGCGAGAGCCAGAATCGGCACCGCCTGGGCCGCGACGAGGTAGGGCGATAGAACGCGTTCGGCGGTCAGGCTCTTCGCGAGCAGGATGCCGACCAGGACTGCCACGGCGGCGCCGACCACGAACCCCAAGACGCTTTCCTCGAGGGTCGCCGCCAGGTGCGGCTGGAGGGTGCCGTTCTGGATGGCCTCCACCGCCCGGGCAGCCACCACCGCCGGCGAGGGGAGGATGTACTCGGGGTAGCCGCCGATGACCACCACCAGCTGCCAGGCGATGACGAACCCGGCGGCGCTCAGGACGATCAGGCCCACGCGGCGGAGGACGGCGCTCACGCTGCGACTCCCGGCGGCGCGTCGGCCCAGCCCTCGAGCTCGGGCGCATGGACCGACGCCAGGGCCGCACGCACCTGGGCTTCGACGGCAGCCGCCGCGGGATCAGCGGTGGTGGTCTCCGGGCGGGGACGGGGAAGGGGGACGGGAATGTCGGCGGCGATGCGGCCCGGTCGAGGAGTCATGACCCAGATCCGGTCCGCCAGACGGACGGCTTCGCTGACCGAGTGGGTGACCAGAATCACGGTCCGCCGGTCCGCGAGCCACAGCCGCTCGAGCTGGCCATCGAACGCGTCCCGAGTCAGCGCGTCGAGCGCGCTGAACGGCTCATCCAGGAGCAGGATCGGCGGGTCGGTGACGAGCGACCGGGCCAGGGCGACCCGCTGCTGCATCCCACCGGACAGCTCGCGCGGCCGGAGGCCGGCGACATCGGCCAGACCTACCTGGGCCAGTGCGCGCTCCCCCGCCGCTCGGCGCTCGTGACCCGACCTTCCTTCCAGCTCCAGCGGCAGGGTCACGTTGTCGAGCGTCGACCGCCAGCCGAGAAGGCGCGGCTGCTGGAAGACGAGGCCCACCCGGCCATCGCCCACGTGCGGCGGTGATCCATCGGGCGCCAGACCGATGGATCCCGCGGTCGGCGGCAGCAGCCCGGCCAGGGCCCGCAGGAGGGTGCTCTTTCCGGAGCCGTTGGGACCGATGACCGCCAGCAGCTCCCCGCCGGCCACCGCCCCGCCCAACCCGTCCAGCGCGGTGAGCGGCCCGGCAGGGCCGGAGAACGTGATCGTCAGGTCCTCGACCGTGATCGCGGGACCGGATCGGGGTTCGCTCGCCATTCGTCTCCCATGCGCCAGCGCCAGCGGGACGTGGGAGCGGCGAGGCCATCGATCCGTCGCCTCGCGGATCCCGGGCGGCGCGCAGCTCCGATCGGTCTCGCGGGTCGTCGGAGGAACGCCTCGTGCTCGCCCTCTCCCATCCGGACTGTGACCGTCGGCCCTGTCTGCCCGGCTGGTGCCGGGGTCAGGTCGGCCCCGCGAGGTGGTTCCGGTGGCCTTCTCCGTGCCGCCGGCCTCGAGGGGTTCGCGGGCTGGCCCGACCAAGTCGGACCGACCGCCGGTGGGGAGTTTCACCCCGCCCCGAGAGCGATGGATTCGTTCAGTTGCTCCTCGATCGTGCCACTCGCTGGTTGGGGGGTCAACCTGCGAGGCACTGGCTGGACCTCTACGATGGCGAACGATCCCCGCCTCCGGAGCCGATATGCCCGCCCGCCCGCTCTCCCGCGCTGCCCTGCCGGCTTGCCTCCTGATTGCTGTCGTGTCCTGCACCGGATCGCCGAGCGCATCGGTATCGGCGGAGCCCACCGTCCAGACGCCTTCGTCCACGCCAGTCGCGGTTCCGTCAGCCGGTGCGTTTCCGGCTGACCTGGTCGAGGGTCTACGGACCGAGGTGGACGTGCCGTTCACCAAGCTCGTCAGCTGCGGCGCCAGCGAATGCGCGGTCCCGCTCGACATCCTGGCCCCAACCGATGGCACCGCGCTCCCGACGATCGTGCTCCTGCCGGGCGGGCCGCCTCCCTTCGAGCAGCGCCGCTACCTGGAGCAGTTCGCGGCCGAGCTGGCACGACAGGGCGCCGTTGTCTTCCTGGCCGTCTACCGGAGCCCGGCCTCGGGACACCCGGAGGGCTTCAGGCGGCCGGACGTCCGCTGCGCGGTGCGGTACGCCCGATCCAACACGGCGGACTACGGCGGCGATGCGCAGCGTGTCGTCCTGGTTGGCCACTCGGTGGGCAGTGATCTCGCCCTGCAGACGGCAGTCGATCTCGAGGCCGATACCCCGGACTGCCTGGCCGAGGGTGATGGGATTCCCGAGTCGGTGGTGGGCCTTGCCGGGTTCCACGTCGTGCTGGATGGGGCGGCCGATGAGGGGCCCCCGATGCTGCTGGCTACCGGCACGCTGGACGAGGTGTACGGCGAAGGCGGCCCGGAACTGACCGATGCGCTGATCGCCGCGGGGTTCGACGCGGAGTACCGCGAATACGAGGGTGTCGACCATCCTGGGATCGTGGATCCCGAGGTGAACCCAGCCACGATTGACCTGGTCTTCGAGGCGGTGGAGCTCGCGGGCCAGCCCTGATCCAGACTGTCTCTCAGGTGGCCTCGCGTGGCGCGCCGCGGCCGCGGATCCAGCGGAAGAGGATGAAGGCGCCGCCCAGGACCACGACGACGTAGATCAGGATCTCGAATGGGCGGATGGCCTCATACAGGGCCTCGTAGTTCTCGCCCAGCAACCAGCCGGCGGTGACCAGGGCCAGGTTCCACGGGATCGAGCCCGCGACCGAGAAGACCATGTACCGCCCCAGTGGCATGCGGGCCACGCCCGCCGGGTAGCTGATCAGGGCCCGCAGGAGCGGAACGAAGCGGGCGAAGAACACCGCCCACGCGCCGTAGCGGGCGAACCAGTCGTCGGCCCGGTCGAGGTCATCGGCGTTGATGTGGACGTACCGTCCGTATCGGTCCAGCAGGGGCCGCCCACCCCAGGCACCGATGGCGTACCCGGCCGCCGAGCCCACCGCCGCCCCGATGGTGGCCGCCGCCATGACTCCGATGAAGGTCCAGGGCGCATCGGTCAGCCATTCGGTGACGGTGGGATCCGCTGCGGACTGGGATATCTTCCAGCCGGCCATGGGGACGACGACCTCCGAAGGAATGATCGGGATGAACGTCTCGAGGGCCACGCCCACCGCCACGCCGACATAGCCGAGGGCGTCATACAGGTCCAGGAAGAACGGGATGACCGTCTGGTCGATGAACTCCAGCACGTCCGGCCGTCAGGCCTCGGTCGCGGGGGTCGCGGATGCCGAGGTAGAGGCGGAAGCCGATGCCGTGGAGGCCGATGTTGCCGAAGCCGATGCTGAGGCCGCCGATGCGGCGGTCGCTGCCGGCGCGACGGGCGCGGACGACGCAGCGTCGGCCGCTGCGACCCGCTGCCGCTCGGTGACCCGCATCTGCTCGTCCACGTTCAGGACGTGGATGGCGACCAGGACCGACACCAGCGCCGCCCCGGCGATCCAGCCACCGATCACGTCGAGCGGGTAGTGGAGGTTCAGGTACATCCGGACCAGACCGATGGCCAGGATGAGGACCCCGGCCACCGCATAGGCGATCATCCCCTGCCGCCGGTCGGACGAGAGTCGGGCGATGCAGAACGCGACGAGGCCGTAGAAGGCCATCGCCCGCAGGGCGTGGCCGGCGGGGAAGACGGCGATGTCATCGAGGCCGAAGCCATTGATGTTGAACATGGCCGCCGCCAGCTCGGCGAACGAGATGGGCGGGATGGCGACGAAGTACTTCAGCGCCCACTCGATGGGGAACGCCAGGGTCCCGAGCGCGAGCAGAAGCGCGAGGTCGCGCCGTCCCTTGGCCAGGGCAAGGAGGCCGCACAGGGCGAAGCCCAGCCCGACGAACCACCCGGAGCCCAGGGCGCTGATGGCGGTGATCGCCCCGTCCAGGAGCGGGAGGGTGTCCTCCATCCAGGCCTGGAACGGGACGACGACGTTCTGCATCAGCCACTCCTCGGGCTGGACGTAGGTCGTCGTGCGCTTGAGCGCGACCAGCCAGAACAGGGTTGGGAGCAGGATGAGCGCGACGAGGAACGCCGCAGCCGGGCTGGGGACCGCGCCGCCGAGCCGGTACTGCGCACCGCGGCTCGTCACGAGGCGGCTGGTCGGGTCCGGGAACCTCCGCACGTCCGTAGTATAGGAACGAGGTGGCTCCCGAACCCCCCATCCAACTGACCGGTCGCGACCTGACCGTCCCCGATGTCGTGTCGGTGGCGCGGGGCGGTCGCCCGGCCGCGGTCGCCGACGACGCCCGTCAGCGGATGGGCGTATCCCGTGCCGTGATCGAGCGCGTCGTCGAATCTGGCGAGACGGTGTACGGGGTGACGACCGGGTTCGGCGACCTGGCCGACGTCCGCATCTCCCCTGAGCAGACCGCCACCCTCCAGCGAAACCTGGTCCGCAGCCACGCCGCCGGATCCGGCCCGTTGCTATCCACCGAGGTGGTGCGGGGCATGCTCCTCCTGCGGGCCAACGCCCTGGCCGTGGGCCTGTCCGGCATCCGGCCGGAGGTGGTGGACCTTCTCGTGGCCATGCTCAACGCCGGGGTCCACCCGGTCGTGCCCTCGCGTGGCAGCGTCGGTGCGTCCGGTGACCTCGCGCCCCTCGCCCACATGGCGCTGGTCGTCATCGGCGAAGGCGAGGCGGAGGTGGGAGGCGCCACCCTCCCGGGCGCCGAGGCGCTGGCGGCCGCCGGCCTCGAGCCAGTGGAGCTCCAGGCCAAGGAAGGTCTCGCCCTGCTCAACGGAACTCAACTGATGGCCGCCATTGGGGCCCTGGCCCTGACCGATGCCGGCAACCTGGTCCGGACCGCGGACGTGACCGGCGCCATGAGCCTGGAGGCGATGCTGGGCACGGCCACCGCGTTCGACGAGTCCCTGATGTGGGCCCGACCGCATCCCGGCCAGCTGGCGTCGGCCGCTCGGCTTCGTGCGCTGCTGGCCGACAGCCAGATAGGCGACAGCCATCGGTCCAGCCCGCACAAGGTCCAGGATCCGTACTCCCTCCGTTGCATGCCGCAGGTCCACGGCGCGGTGGCGGACGCCCTGTCCCCGCTCGGCGACGCGGTGTCCGTGGAGCTGAATGCAGCGACCGACAACCCGCTCGTCTTTCCCGACGGTCGCGTCGTGAGTGGGGGGAACTTCCATGGCGAGCCGCTCGCGCTGGGCCTGGACCATGCCCGGCTGGCGCTCACCGCGCTGGCGACCATCTCCGAGCGGCGAACGGCGCGGATCCTGGATGCCCGCCTTTCGGGTCTCCCGGCCTTCCTGGCCGCGGACCCGGGACTGGAGAGCGGCCTGATGATGGCTCAGTACACCGCCGCGGCGGCGGTCAACGAGCTGAAGACGGTGGCTCATCCGGCGAGCGCGGACACCATCCCGACCAGCGCCAACCAGGAGGACCACGTCAGCATGGGCGCGACCTCGGCGCTGCTCCTGCTGGATGCCCTGGATCGGACGACCACCGTCCTCGCCGTCGAGGCACTCTGCGCGGCCCGCGGCCTGGACCTCCGGGCGCCACTCCAACCCGGCCGCGGCGTGGCGGCGGCCCTGGCCGCCGTCCGAGAGGTGGTCCCGCCGCTGGACGGGGACCGATCCCCGGCGCCCGATATCTCCGCCCTGGCGGACGCCATACGCGAGGGTCGCCTGGCAGCCGCGTCGGCCTGACCGATGGACGGGCTCACCTTCTCCCTGGTAGACGAGGCAAGCATCGAGGCGATCCCGGAGCCTGCCCGACCCGGCGCGCGCTGCCAGACCTGCGACTACTGGGAGCGCCTGGAAGGCAGCCGTGAGGGCGACGACACCACCGGGCGGCGGACGGCCAAGCAGGTCGCGCTCATGGCCGGCGCCCGGCTCGCCGGTTCCTACGGCATGCTCGCGACCGATCCCGACGGCACGGCTGTCGGCTATGCACAGTTCGGGCCGATCAGCGCGTATCCGCGGGCACAGCTGATCCGGGATCGGTACCCCGAGCTGCCGGACTCGCCGCCCCCGTGGGTGGTCACCTGCCTCCAGGTCGTTCCGGGCCTCGCCGATCGCGTCAGCATCGGTCAGGCCCTCGCCGAGGCCGTCTGCACCGAGCTGGACAGTCGCGGCGTGATCGCAGTCGAGTCCTACCTCGAACATGCGTTGGATCCGTGGCTCCCGTCGGCCGGACCCGCGGAGGCCTACGAGGCCGCGGGATTCGCGCTGGCTGCCGGCGACGAGCAGTTCCCGGTCTATCGCCGAGAGCTCTCAGGGAAGGTTGAGGTCGGCTGGGACGACCTGCTCTCGAAGACCAAGATGTCGGACGAGGGCGACGCCTGGCCGCTGCCGATGCCGAAGCTCCCGAGCGAGGAGGAGGTCTTCCGCCTCCCGCCCAAGCCGAGCCGGCCGAACCCGTTCGGTGATGACTGACCGATGATCGAGGCCTTCGCCTGGGCCTTCGTGGCGGCCTCGGCGCTGCTCCTGGGTGCCGCGGCCGGCCTGTGGATGAAGGTCAGCCGGACCCTGATCGGGCTGGCCCTGGCCTTCGGCGCCGGGGCGCTCTTCAGCGCCGTGGCCTACGAGCTCGCGGCGGAAGCCTTCGAACAGGGCGGAGCCACGCTCCTTGGGGCGGGCCTGGCCGCCGGGGCGCTGACCTACTTCGCCGGCAACCGCGTGCTGACCGCCCGCGGCAAGTCCAGGAGCCAGGCGACCGTCAAGCAGGGTAGCGGTGGCCACGGCCTGTCAATCGTGCTGGGGGCCATGCTGGATGGGATCCCCGAGTCCGTCGTGCTGGGCGCCTCGCTGATCGGCAGTGGCGCCGTGTCACCCGCGTTCCTGGTCGCGGTCCTGCTGTCGAACGTCCCGGAGGGTTTTTCCGCATCGGCGGACCTTCGCGAGGAAGGGCGGTCACCCCGATGGATCCTCGGCCTCTGGTTCGCCGTGGTCCTCGTGTCAGCGACCTCGGCGGCGCTCGCCTTCCTCCTGTTCGACGAGGCCGGGCCGGCGGTGCCCTTCGTCCAGGCGTTCGCGGCGGGTGGCCTGCTCACGATGCTGGTGGACACCATGATCCCGGAGGCGTTCGAGGACGGGGGCGACCTGGCGGGCCTGGTCACAGTGATCGGGTTCACGGTCGCCTTCCTGCTGTCCGCCTTGACCTGACCGGCCCTATGCTTGCCGCACCGATGCGAGCCCGGATGCCAATCCTCGCGGCGGCGCTTCTGATCACTGGCTGCGAAGCCCAGACGCCCTCGCCGTCCCCTTCGGAGGCCGCCAGCGAAGCACCACCGAGCACGGCGCCTTCGGCGTCCGCGAGTGCGACCGATCCGGGACCCGCCGCGTGGTCGGAGACTGGTTCCTTCAACGACGCAGGCGGGTTCTCCTTCGTCATCGACATGACCCAGAACGACAGTGTCGTCGTGGCGGTGGGCACCCAGTACGTGGAGCCCATCCCGAACTTTGGCCTCCCGCCGGACCACGACGGGCGTGTCTGGATCTCCGAGGATGGATACACCTGGGCGGACGCCACCCCCGCTGCGGTCTTCGACGGAGTCTCCCTGAACCAGGTGCTGGCCACGCCTGCTGGAGGGTTTATCGCCTTCGGGGTGGAGACGTCCCAGCGGGCCTGGCAATCGAGCGACGGCGAGACCTGGACCGAGATTCCGAGCCCCTTCCCACTCAACTCGTCCGTGACGAGCCTGGTATCCGGAGCGCAGGGGTACCTCGCCTTCGTCGATGGACCGTCCCGCCAGCTCTGGTTCTCGGACGACGGGACCGCCTGGACCGCGACGTACACCTTTGCCGATCAGCAGCTGTCCATCGGCGCCGGCGACGAGGGCTTCGCCGTGGCCGGAACCGCGATGCCAGGGACTGCGCAGGCGGCTCCCTTCGGGATCGCGTCGTCCGATGGATCGAGCTGGGTGACAGCTGCCACGCCGCCGTCCATCGCATCAGGCGCCGTGCTGGTGGCCCCGAACGCCGGCGACTGGTATGCGATCTCGTCGGGGGTCATCGGCCCTGGAGTGGACGACACGCCGATCTCGTTCTCGGCCAATGGCCTGGACTGGGCGGAGTCGGGCTCCATGCCGCTCGAGGTCGTGCAGGCCGACGCGACCACCACCTGCCACGAGTTCGTCACTTCCCTCCATGGCGCCACCCAATGGCTCGTTGCCACGACGCGCTTGTCGTTCCCCTGCAGCGAGGGCGGGTTTGTCGTGCACGGCACCCAGCGCGCATCCATGGACGGGACGACCTGGACCGATCTGCCATTCGCCGCCGGAACGCCGGGCCAGACCGGATCCGGATCGGCCGTCTTCGCCACCCTCATGGTGGACGGCCGCCTGGTCCTCGCCGGTCAGTCGAACAGCGCCGCCACCTTCTGGATCGGCGAGTAGCCGACATCATGCCGAAGGGGCATTGACTGGATCTCTGGTAGCGCTCATCGTCGGCGGAAGGCATGAGGTCGCGCCGACCGTTCCAGCTTTCGGTCGCCTGGGCAGCGGTGCTGATGGCTGCCTGCGTATCACCGCTGTCATCGCCTTCTGCGAGGGAGTTACCCTCGCTTTCCGCCAGCCCGTCATCCGCGCCGTCGCTGGCGCCGACGCCACTAGCAGCTTCGTCAAACCAATCCCCGCCTCTCGGCTGGACGATCGTGGACTTCGAGGAATTCGACATTGCGTCCATGGCCGAAAGCGGCGTGATCGTCGCCGTGGGCCAGACACGCGACTACATGCCCGTGATCGCGGCGAGCGAGAACGGCGAAACGTGGGAGCGGGCTGACCTCACTGACTTGCACCTCGGCGAGGCGAAACTCGACCTGGTGATCGCGGGTCCGAACGGGTTCGTCGTGACCGGAGTGCCACTGCTCCAGTACGGCACCCTGGCCCTACCTGAGCCGTTCCTGCTCTACTCGGGCAACGGACATGACTGGCACGTCGTGCCCGATCCGGAGCCATGCACGTATCCCATGCACAGCGGCGCATGGACGGTCTGGGGCTTCACCCTCCTCGGCGGACGGTGCCGCGGCGAGGGCGACTTCGACCCAACACCGATTCGAGTGCTGACCTCAGCCGACGGCCGGAACTGGACATCCACCACCGACCACCCGGAGTTCGCGGCGCCCAAGCGCTGGCCATCGGCTCTCCGGACCGACGGCGCACGCCTGGTAGCCTTCCCCGGAGTCCACGCCCTTGGGATTGACACATGGCTCTGGGTCTCGGATGACGGCGGATCGACCTGGCGGACCCTGACCGATGCCGTCTCGGACACCGTGAGGCTGACCGACGTGACATACGGACACGGGATGTTCTTGGCCGGCGCATATCGGAACACCGATGGCGGGAATGAAGATGGGTCTTGCGTGTCGCCGGACGGCGAGTCGTGGAACTGCCGGTATCCCGGACCGCCGCTCCCCCACCTGACTGCGACGTCGACGGGGTATCTCTCTATCGATGATCAGCCCGTCGATCTTCAGGGAACGATTGTGGAAGTCATCCAGGTCACCTCGACGGATGGCATCACCTGGGATGGAACAGTGGTGGAGGCGCCCCAGACCCACCACATCCAGGGAACGGCGGCAACCTCGCGCGGCGTGTTCGCGTGGGGATATCGCAGGAACGACGCTGACACGGAAATCGTAGGTTTCTTCCTCGTCGTGCACCGGGCGCCGTTGCCGTAGAAATCCGGTCGGGGACAATGTCCGCATTGTGAAGGCCGTCGAAGTCTCAGGTCCCAGGACCGTACGCGCGCCGCGCGGAACCGAGCTGTCCACCAAGGGCTGGCAGCAGGAAGCGGCCCTCCGGATGCTGATGAACAACCTCGATCCGGACGTGGCCGAGGATCCGGATCACCTCATCGTCTATGGCGGCACCGGCCGCGCCGCCCGATCGTGGGAAGCGTTCGACGCCATCGTCCGCGAGCTGCGGCGCCTGGAGAACGACGAGACGCTGCTCATCCAGAGCGGCAAGCCGGTCGGCGTCTTCCGGACCACGACGGACGCCCCGCGGGTCCTCATCGCGAATGCGCTGCTCGTCCCCCATTGGGCCACCTGGGAGCAGTTCCGCGAGCTGGAGCGCGCGGGTCTGACGATGTACGGCCAGATGACCGCCGGGATCGTGGATCTACATCGCGACCCAGGGGATCATCCAGGGGACCTACGAGACGTTCGCCGAGTGCGCGCGGCAGCACTTCGGTGGTTCCCTGCGCGGGACGGCGACCCTCACCGCGGGCCTGGGCGGGATGGGTGGCGCCCAGCCGCTGGCGGTGACAATGAACGAGGGCGCGGTACTGGCCATCGAAGTGGACCCGGCCCGGGCCGAGCGGCGGCACGCCGCCGGCTACGTGGACGAGGTCACGACCGACCTCGACGAGGCAATCGCGAAGGTGGACGCCTGGCGCGCCGCCGGCGAGGGCCGGAGCATCGCCCTGGTGGCCAACGCCTCCGACGTGGAGCCGGAGCTGGTCAGCCGTGGCTGGCGGCCGGACGTGGTCACCGATCAGACATCGGCCCATGACCCCCTCGCCGGCTACGTGCCCGGGGGCATCGGTCTGGCTGACGCCCTGGCCCTCCGTGAATCGAACCCGGATGAGTACATCGCGCGGGCGAAGGCCTCGATCGCCGACCACGTGCGGGCCATGCTCGCATTCCAGCAGGCGGGATCGGTCGTGTTCGACTACGGCAACAACATCCGCGCTTTCGCGCAGGAGGCCGGCGTGGCCGATGCGTTCGCCATCCCCGGCTTCGTCCCGGCCTTCATCCGGCCGCTGTTCTGCGAGGGCAAGGGGCCGTTCCGCTGGGCCGCCCTGTCGGGCGACCCGGACGACATCCTGAAGACCGATGCGGCGCTGGCCGAGCTCTTCCCCGAGGACGCCTCACTCCACCGCTGGCTGCGCCTGGCCGAGGAGAAGGTCCCGTTCCAGGGCCTGCCGGCCCGCATCTGCTGGCTGGGCTACGGCGAGCGGGCGAAGGCAGGGCTCCGGATCAACGACATGGTCCGCTCGGGCGAGCTGTCAGCACCCATCGTCATCGGTCGCGATCACCTCGACGCCGGCTCCGTCGCCAGCCCATACCGCGAGACTGAGGGCATGCGCGACGGGTCGGACGCGATTGCCGACTGGCCCGTCCTGAACGCGCTCCTGAACACCGCCGCTGGCGCCACCTGGGTCAGCGTCCACCACGGCGGCGGGGTGGGCATCGGCTACTCGCTGCACGCCGGGATGGTCATCGTCGCGGACGGGACCGATGCCGCCGCGGCCCGGCTGGAGCGGGTCCTGACCACCGACCCCGGAATGGGCGTAATCCGCCACGCCGACGCGGGCTACGAGCGGGCGCTGGAGGTCGCCCGCGAACGAGGCGTGCGCGTACCGATGAGGACGCCGGACTGACTTCGGCCTCGAGCGGCTCGCTCGAGATCCTCAGGACGCGGTCAACCCCGCCTTGTTCGTCCAGAAGCCGAACCCCCGGCTCGGCGTCGTCGGCGCTCCAGGCCCTCGAGGATGAGGTCGAGCCCAAAGGTGAACTCGACCGGGATGCCTCGCCCGCCGGCGGCGGCCATGGACGCCATGGCCAGGAGGTTCGGGAAGCGCTCGGCATCCAGCTCGGCGGCCATGGCGGCCGCGACCGCCGACATGTCATCGGCGTCGAACGGCCAGCTCACGACCTGCATCGTGAACCCGTACAGGTGGCTGTCCAGCGCGCCGAACGCGTGCGCCACGTCGGGCAGCGAGAACCCGGCTCCGCGCAGCACGCCGACGAAGGCATCCAGGTAGGCGAGCCGGGCCGGACCCGGATCGAGCATCGACTCCATGAGCGGGCCGGCCCATGGATGGCGAAGCAGGACGGCATGAGCGGCAATCGCGCTGTCGCGGATCGAGGTGCGCCAGTCACCCTCCGCTGATGGGAGGGAGAATTCCGACGCCACGCGGTCAGCAATCCCAGCGAGGACCTCCTCCTTGTCCCGAATGTGCTTGTAGAGCGACATCGCTTCGACGCCCAGGTCCTTGCCCAGGCGACGCATCGTCACCGCCCCGATTCCCTCCTGATCAGCCAGCTCGATGGCGGCGTCGAGGATGCGGTCACGGGTGATGGGCTCGCGACGGGCCGGACCCCTCCGATCGCGCGATCGAACTGTCATCCATCCTCCGATCGTCCTTGACAGGCTTACATAGTAAGCCTACAATGCGTTCCAGTTGGCTTACATTGTAATCTGGAGGCATCGGTTTCCATCATGCTCACTGCCCTGCTGACCGTCCTGGCCATCCTCGTCGTCGCTCTGGTCGTCGTTGCCACCGTGTTCGTGGTCGGGATGCGCACGAAGTCGCCCCTGGTGCTCTGGCCAGTGGTCGCGATCAGCCGCCGGTTCCTCAACCCACGGCAGCTGAAACGAGGCGCCGGTAGCCCCGGCGCGTTCGCGTCGATCGTCCGCCACGTCGGGCGCCGCAGCGGCCGGCCCTACGAGACGCCGGTCGGGGTCATCGCGGCGGACGATGACTTCCTCATCGCGCTCCCGTACGGGCGTCGCACCCAATGGCTGCGCAACGTCCTGACCGCCGGCGGGGCAACGCTCGTCACGGAAGGGCGCACGGTTCGGGTCGATCGGCCCGAGATCGTCCGGACGATCGAGTTCGCGGAGCGCTTCTCGCGCATGGACCAGGCCTCGTTCCGGCTCATGGGCACCGACGAGTGCCTGCGTCTGCGGGAAACGACCGCCCGAGTACCGATGGCAGACGCCTAGGCAGGACTTCCGGGCGGGTGCGCCCCGGCAACGGCGGCAAACATACTCGGCGGGCACTCAGTCACGCCAAGGAGTCTCCCTGTGCGCCACCGCCTGCCCATCGCCGTCGTTGTCCTCGCACTGTTGCTGGCCGCCTGCGCGAGCCCGAGCGGCTCGGTCGAGGAGAGCGCCACGCCCGAAGAGAGCACCGAGGCAGCCAGCGAGGCGCCGGCGGAGAGCGCCGGCACGAGCGAGGGGCCCGCGGCCAGCGTGACCCCGGGCGAGGGCGAGATGACATCGGTCTTCGAGCTCGAGGTCGGCGACTGCTTCAATGACGCCGAGGACTCGATCGTCAACGAGGTGGAGGTGGTGGACTGCGCCGCAGGCCACCGATACGAGATCTACGGCTCGGCGGAGTATGCGGCTGAGGACGGTGATGCCTACGTCGGCGAAGAGGTGCTCCAGGGCTTCGTCGAGGAAGAGTGCATCGGCATGTTCGAGCCGTTCGTCGGCATGGCCTACGCGGACTCCGACCTGTTCATCTACTACCTGGCGCCCACCGAGGATTCGTGGGACGAGGGCGATCGCGAGGTCCTGTGCGCCGTCTACCTGCCCGACCAGTTCCTGGAAGGGACCGCTGAGGGCAGTGCCCGCTAGGCCGACACCACCAGGTCGGGGGTGAGGCTGGCCGGCGAGGGTGCGCCGGCGAGGGCCATCGCGAGCTCCGTCTCGGCGGTGAGCAGGTCGAGCACGCGGCCGACACCGGCCTCGCCCTGCACGGCAAGGCCCCACAGCGCTGGTCGACCGATGCCGACCGCGGTCGCGCCCATGGCCAGCGCGATGACCACGTCCGACCCGCGCCGGACACCACCGTCGAGGAGCACCGGGACCCGGCCGCCGACCGCGTCGAGCACGGCGGGCAGGGCGTCGAGGCTGGCGATCGCGCCGTCCAGCTGCCGTCCGCCGTGGTTGCTGACCTGGACCGCGGCCACGCCGTGCTCCACGGCCAGGCGTGCGTCGTCGGGATGGAGGATGCCCTTCAGCACCACCGGGTGACCGAGTCCAGTCGAGCCAGTCCACGTCGTCCCACGTGATGCGGTCCACGAACGGAACGCCCAGGCCCTCATCGAGCGGCACTCCAGCCGCGATCGCGGGGTTCGGAACGGTGACGCTGGCCGACAGGCTGAAGCCGTCGCGGATGTCGCGTTCCCGGCGCCCGATGCGGGGCAGGTCAACGGTCAGGACCAGGGCCTCGTAGCCGGAGGCCATCGCCCGGTCCACGAGCGCCCGTCGGGCGCCCGGATCGGCGAGGAGATAGACCTGGAACCAGCGTGGCCCGCCGACGGTCCCCACCTCCGCCAGGTCGGTGCTGGACGAGGTGGAGAGAGTCATCGTGATCCCCCGCGCGGCGGCCGCTCGCGCCGTGCCCAGCTCCCCGTCGGGATGGGCCATCAGATGGAACGCGGTGGGGCACAGGAACAGGGGCCACGGCCAGCGGCGGCCGAGGACCTCGACCGAGGTGTCAACGGTGGACACATCGCGCAGGACGCGGGGCAGGATCCAGCGGCGGCCGAACGCGCCGCGGTTCTCGGTCAGGGTCCGCTCGTCGTTCGCCCCACCGCGGTAGTACGCGAGCGCGCCGGCCGGGAGGAGCGCGGCCGCGGCCTGCTCGTAGTCGTGGAGGTTGATGAGGGTCGGGTCGTCAACCGGCTCGGGCTGGAAGCCGGCGAGGGCCGGTCGGGACGGCTCGCTCACCGCGCCGCGGCCGGAGATGCGGCCAGAGCAGTGCGCGCGTCCATGTCCCGATGGTAGCGCGGGACCGCGAGCCGGGCGGGGCGGCGGGTAGCATCGCGGACATGCCGCGCGACCCCGACGAGCCGCTCCCCGGCGCCCCCGACCCGTGGGCCGGCTCCGACATGCCGGCCCTGCGATCCGGCCCTCCGTGGGCCATGACCGAGATGATCGCGGCCGAGCCGGCGCTCGTCGGCCGGCTGGTCACGCGCATGACCGCCGATCCGGCGCTGGCCCGCGTGGCCGATGCAGTCCGAGCGGCAGCAGCAGCGGGTGAGCCGATCACGGTCAGCGGCTGCGGAACGAGCCAGCACGCCGCCCTCGCGATCGCATCCCTGGTCCGCGGCGCGCTTGGCGAGGGCGGGCTGCGGACCGATGGCGTCCGGGCGGTCCAGGCGTTCGAGCTGGCCGGGTATCCGCCTCCGGCGGGAGTGCTCATCGCGGTCTCCCACGAGGGCGGGACCGATGCCACGAACCGGGCACTCGAGCACGCCGGCGGTCGCGACGGCTCGACGGCGCTCGTCACGGTCAGCGACCGCTCACCGGGAGCGGCCCTCGCTCGCGACGTGCTCACCACGGAGGAGCAGGACCAGTCGTGGTGCCACACCGTGGGCTACCTCTCGCCACTCGTGGTCGGGGTCTGCCTCCACGCGGCGATCAGGGGGACCGAGGCAGACGCAGAGGCAGTGGGACGGCAAGTCGCGGCGGGACACGACGAAGCGAACGCCGAACGGCTGGCGACGGCCCTTTCGAACGCTGACCGCTTCCTCGTCGTCGGCTCAGGGCCGGACTACGCGGCCGCCCGCGAGCTGGCGCTCAAGATCGAGGAGGGCGTCCATCTGCCCACGGTGGCTCACGAGCTCGAGACCATTCGCCACGGCCACCTCGGCGCCGCCACGGATCGGACCGGCCTGGTCGTGATCCTGACCGATGCCGACGGGCGTGGCACCGAGCTGCGGGACCGGGCCGCGGCCGTCCTGCGCTCCGGTGCGGCGCTGAGCATGCCGAGCGCCGTCATCGGCTCCGCGGACGTGTCCGAGGTGGCTGACACCGGCGGGCTCGCCGCGCCGAGCTGCCACCTCGTGCCACTCGAGCCGGGGCTCGACCGCCAGGTCGCCGGCATCCTGGCCCCGGTCGTCCCGCTCCAGCTGCTCACCGAACGCTTGGCCCGGGTGCACGGCATGAACCCGGACACCATCGGTCGCGAGGACCCACGACACGCGGCCGCCGCCTCTGCCTGACCCCACGACGGGCCACGTATGACGTTGTGGGACGTATGATCGGATTGTGGGCAGCCTGATCGAGTGCGTCCCGAATTTCAGCGAGGGACGCCGACCCGAGGTGCTGGACGAGATCACGCGGGCGATCCGCCAGATCGACGGCATCAGCCTCCTCGACGCGAGCCGCGACGAGTCCCATAACCGGAGCGTGGTGACGTTCGCCGGCGGGCCGGAACAGGTGGTCCGGGCCGGAATGGCGGCCGTCGGCCGGGCGCTGGAGCTGATCGACATGGAGCAGCAGTCCGGCGCACACCCGCGGATCGGGGCGGTGGACGTCTTCCCGTTCGTGCCGTTGGGAGCGACCCGGATGGAGGAGGTCGTGGACCTCGCCCGCCGCTTCGGGGAACAGGTGGGGAAGGTCTTCGAGCTGCCGGTCTACCTCTACGGGGAGGCGGCCCTCCGCCCGGAGCGGCTCCGGCTGGCAGACGTTCGCCGCGGGCAATACGAAGCACTCAAGGAGGAGCTCGGGGTCAACCCCGAGCGAACGCCGGACTACGGACCGGCCCGCCTCCATCCCCGCGGCGGGGCCATGGCCGTGGGGGCCCGCAAGCCGCTGATCGCGTTCAACCTGAACCTGGCCACCGATGACGTCGAGATCGCGCAGCGGATCGCCGAGACGATCCGCGAGTCGTCCGGCGGCCTCCCCGCTGTGCAGGCGATGGGGGTCATGGTCGCCGTTCCCGACGGGCGCAACCTGGCCCAGGTCAGCATGAACCTGGCCGATTGGGAGCGGACCGGGATCCCGGCCGTCGTACACGAGGTCCGGCGCCTTGCCCGCCAGGCGGGAACGGACATCGACCACGCCGAGCTCATCGGCTTGGCACCGACGGCCGCGCTCCTCGAGGTCGCGGCCGACGCCCTGGTCATGCCCGGGTTCAGCCCCGACCAGGCCCTTGAGCTGCGATTGGCCCGCGACCGATGACCGCGCGACGCGCGGCCGGGGCGGCGCTCCTGATCGGGATCGGCGCCTGGCTGGTCATCTGGTTCCAGACTGAGCCCCGCGCCAACTTCGACTCGCTCGTGTATCACACCCACGCCCTGGAGTACGCCGGCGAGTCCCGGGCGGAGGCGGACGGCCGGAGCTGGACGATCTACAGCCGATACGCCGCCGACCGCGAACGGCTCCTGATCGAAGAGGCCATCGACCACGGCACGTGGAGCACGCCGACCAACGAGCGCTGGATGGCCCTGTACCAGATGCGACCGCTGTACCCGGCCCTGGTCGCCCTCGCCTACCCCGTCCTCGACGCGCGGGCGCCGATGGCCGTCAGCGCCCTGGTCAGCGTGACCTTCGTCCTCGTCACCGTCCTCGGCTTCGGCCTCCTCTTTGGCTACCGGGCGGCAGCCCTCGCCACGGCGGCAGCCCTCCTCCAGGTGAACTTCACCCACTGGCTCGTCTTCCTCACGACCGATGGCCTGGCCATGCTGCTGTGGACCGGATCCCTGCTCGGGATCGCGCTGTACGCCCGCAGCGGGCGGATCGCGTGGCTGGTGGCCATCGGCCTGGCCGTCCTGGCCCTGGCCCTGACGCGTCCCACCGGCTCGCTTCTCCCCCTGGTCCCGATCGTCTGCGCCGTCGCGGCCTTCGCGCGCCGGAACCCGATCTGGCGGCGGTTCGCGGCCGCCAGCGGCATGGCCCTCGTCCCCGCGTTCGGGGTGGTGACGGTCCAGATGCTGCTGGGCTACCCCGGCCTGGACGACGTGCTACAGGAGATCCCGACCCGCCACTTCGCCCTGGCCGACATCGAGGAGCCGATCTGGTTCACGTTCCGGGTGAACAACTGGGCCATCCCGAACCGGCTGCTCCCGACCCTCCTCGAGCAGCCATTGCTGCTGGCAACCCTCGTCACGGGCATCATCGGCCTGGTCGTCCGCCGGTCGTGGACGGCGGCCCCGTTCCTGGTCGCGGCCCTCATCGTGCCGCTGGCGTGGGTCATCCACCCGGTCTGGTCCGATGCCGGCCGCATCCTGGCCCCGGCGTGGGTCAGCCTGAACCTGGGCATCGGCCTGTTCGGGGAGTGGGCGCTGGTCACCTGGCGTGAGCCGATCCGGCGCGGGATCGGGTGGGCCACCAGCCCGCACTTCGAGGCGCAGGCGCCCCCTAGCATGGAGAAATGACCATTCGGGCGGAGCTGGGGGCGGCCATCGTGGCCGCGCGCGACCGGGCCGTGACGGCCGGGGAGCTCACCCTGCCGGAGGGCACCGCTCTCCCCGAGCCCAATGTCCAGCGCCCGGCGCACGCGGAGCATGGCGACTACGCCACCAACGCGGCCATGCAGCTGGCGCCGCTCGCGCGCACCGCGCCGATGGCCATCGCCGAGGTCCTCGTCCGCCACCTCGAGCTGCCCGCCGCCGTGGGCGAGACGACCGTCCTCCCCCCGGGATTCATCAACTGGCGGCTCGACCCCGCCTGGGTGGCGAGCCAGGTCCCGGTCATCCTGGCCGCCGGCCCCGACTGGGGCCGGACCGATGGCTTCGCCGCCGACCG
Organism: uncultured Chloroflexia bacterium; assembly: GCA_963699235.1. Classification (GTDB taxonomy): domain Bacteria; phylum Chloroflexota; class Limnocylindria; order QHBO01; family QHBO01; genus DASTEQ01. The sequence goes on from OY969424.1 coordinate 24,466, forward strand.
GTTCAACGTCGAGTTCATCAGCGCCAACCCGACGGGGCCGCTCCACATCGGCAACGGCCGGGGCGGGTTCATCGGCGACGCCCTGGCCAACCTCCTCGAGGCTGCCGGTGCGGCGGTCACCCGCGAGTACTACGTCAACGACTACGGCAGCCAGGTCCGCGACTTCGGCCAGTCGGTCTACCTCGCCCGGACCGGGCAGTCAGGCGAGGCCGGCTACCGCGGCGAGTACATCGGTCAGCTGGCGGCGGCTGTGCCCGACGAGGTGGTGGCGTCCACCAACCCGCTGGAGGCCATCGGGGAGTGGGCCTGGAACCGGGTCTACGACGACATCAAGAAGACGATCGCCCGGCTCCGGATGCGGATCGACGTCTATCGATCCGAGCGTGAGCTCCACGATTCAGGGGAGGTGGCGGCCGCCATCGAGCAGCTGCGGGCGGCGGGCCACGTCTACGAGGACGAGGGCGCGACCTGGTTCCGCTCGACGACTTTCGATGACGACAAGGACCGGGTCCTCATCCGCTCCAACGGCCAGCCGACCTACTTCGCAGCGGATGTTGCGTACCTGCTGGACAAGTTCGAGCGCGGCTTCACCCGGCTGATCTACATCCTGGGCCCGGACCACCACGGGACGATCAAGCGCTGGAAGGGAGCGGCGTCCGGGCTGGGGCACGACCCCGACGCGGTCGAGTTCATCATCTACCAGCACGTGTCGCTGGCCGGAGGCGCGGCGATGAGCAAGCGGGAGGGGAGCTTCGTCACGCTCGACGAGCTGGTGGACGACGTCGGAGCCGATGCGACCCGCTTCCTGTTCACCCTCCGCTCGGCGAACCAGCACCTCGAGTTCGACCTCGACCTTGCCCGGCAGCAGACGAACGAGAACCCGGTCTACTACGTCCAGTACGCCCATGCGCGCTGCTCGTCCATCCTCCGTCAGCCGGCAGCGGCCGCCTTCGACGCCGATCCGGGCGAAGCCGCCACGCTCCTTGTCCACCCGGCGGAGCAGGCCCTCATCCGCCACCTCATGCGGCTGCCGGAGGTCATCGCCGACTCCGCCGAGCGGCGCGAGACACACGAGCTGCCGCGTTACGCGATGGAGGTCGCGAACCTCTTCAGCCAGTTCTACCGCGACTGCCGGGTCCTGACCGATGACGCCGCGCTGAGCGCGGCGCGGGTGGCGCTGGTCCGTGCCACCGGCCAGGTGGTCGCCAACAGCCTGGCCCTCATCGGAGTGGAAGCGCCCGACAGGATGTAGCTGCGGCTGGATCCGCAGTGCGGTCAGTCCAGCGGCCCAAACGCCGTCGTCAAGTCCTCGCTCGTCCCTTGGCGAACGACGACCGCTGTGTCGCTGATCTGACCGAGCTGGCCGAACAAATCGAGACGGCCGAGCGCATCGGTGTAGGCCGCCGCAAACTGGTCGGCGTCAGCCGGGGTATCGAAATCGAGGCGGAGCTCCACCGCGACGTCGCCGGTTGGGGACTCCAGGACCGTGATGCCGTCTCCACCCCATCCATTCGCCGCGTCGGCGGCCTCGGCCCCATCCACGCCCAGGGCGCCGAGCCAGATCGAGACCATGGCTTCCCCGAACGTGGATTCCATGACGACCTCGATCCCGGTCGTGAGCAGGATTTCGGAGGCCGGGACTGGAATCGGCTCCTCGTTGTCGAGGTAGGCGTCGAAGTGGATGACCTGCTCGGTGGAGGCCGGCGGATCGGCCCACGCCTCGTCCACCGCGGCGAACCCGCCGCGGGCGTAGAGGAGCGAGGTGAACTGCGAACCGGCCAGGTACGGGAACTCGAGCTGGCGGACCATCCAGGCCGGGACGCCGCTCGTGTCGGGGACAGGCGCCTGGCTGATGTCCAGCATCTCCGCCGCGCTGAGGTTGTCGATGGCCCACAGGACCATGGCCGTCGTGGCATCGCCCTCGACCAGGGCCAGCGCGGCGTAGGCGGCGTCGTTGGCATCTAGGTTGTCCAGGTCCAGGGAGTCGGTGCCGAAGGTGGTGTCCTGGAGGGCGTGGGTGTACTCGTGGGCGTAGCTGACCTCTGCCTCAGGCGTCAGCTCGGCGTCGGTCACGACGACCATCGACCCGGTGACTGGGTCGTAGTAGCCCAGCACCCGGCTCGAGAGCAGCTGGAACTGGAGCTCGGCGTAGTCCTGGTCCGGCGCCAGCAGGCCCAGGGCGTGGTACAGGGCGTTGTCCGCCGCCTGCTGCTCGGGCGGGTAATCCTCGTCCCACCGCTCGGCGAGGCGCTGCTCCACCTCGGCGCGATTGAGGAGCTCCGGTGGACCGATATCGGCCGGCGGGACGTCCCGGATGTCCGTCACCTCGTCCTCGATGGCGGCCAGCGCCTCGTCGAGTGACGGCGTCCCTGCGACGCTCGGGCCGGCGGAGACGCTCGGCTCCGGGATGGGCGTCGCGCCCGCTCCGGGACCCAGCGCGATGGGAACGCCGAAGGCGCGCAGGGTCAGCACTGCCACCACGGCCAGGGTCAGGACCAGGGTCACCACGGCCACGACCCGTCGGGCGCGTGGGCTCATCGGTTGCTGCGGTCGGTCATCGGTCAGGCATTGTGGGGCAAAGGTTCAGGTTTCTTCACAAATGCGGGGGTTGTTCCTTCACGAAGCGAACCTATTGTCACCGTGCGAGTCAGAGATCCTTCGGGATTTCTCCTCCACCCTCCCTCCTTCGGGCGCCGGTGTCATTGGGCGGGCACCGGCGCTCGTGCTTTTCCGGCGCAGTTCTGCGGTAGCATCGCGGACCCGTGGAGATCACCTGGTATGGACGCGCCTGCTTCCGCTTGAAGGGCAAGCGAGCCGCCGTCATCACCGACCCCTGCCCCCCCAAGACCGGCTTCGTGGCGGGCAAGCACGACGTGGATCTCCTGACCATCTCGCACGACCATCCCGACCACGCCTACACCCGCTCCATCAGCGCCGGGATGACCCTGTCCCGCCCCGGCGAGTACGAGTTCGCCGACCTGCTGGTCACCGGTGTCCGCACATGGCATGACGCCGAGGAGGGCAAGGAGCGCGGCGAGAACGTGGTCTTCACCTTCGAGGTGGACGGGGTCCACATCTGCCATCTCGGTGACCTGGGCCACCTCCTGAGCGACGAGCAGCGTCACGAGATCGGCCCGATCGACGTGCTGCTCGTCCCGGCCGGCGGCCAGTTCACCATCTCTCCGGCGGAGGCCGCACAGGTGGTCTCGCAGCTCGAGCCCAAGGTCGTGATCCCGATGCACTTCGCCCTCGACGGTGGCTCGAAGGACCTCCTCGGGCCGGAGACGTTCCTCCACGAGCTCGCCACCGAGCCGATCCGCCTGCCCAAGGCCAGCCTCACGCCGACGACGCTGCCGGAAGAGACGCAGGTGGTGCTCCTCGAAGCGCGAGGCCGCACCGCCGCCTGAGCTCCCGCGCCACTCGCGTCAGCGCGCAGCGCCCTCTCAGATCAGGGCCAGCTCCCGGCCGACCTTTTCGAACGCGGCGAGGCACTCGTCGAGGTCCTCGTCGCTGTGCTCCGAGGTCACGATCGTCCGGACCCGGCTCTTCGCCTCCGGCACGGTCGGGAAGCCGATCCCTTGGGCGAACACGCCCTCCTCGAACAGCCGATCCGACAGCTTCATGGCCAGCGCCCCGGCGCCGGCGATGACCGGGGTGATGGGCGTCTCCGACCGACCGATGTCGAAACCGAGCCGCCCCAGCCCCTCCTTGAACCGGCGGGTGTTGGCCCACAGCCGCTCGATCCGCTCCGGCTCGGTCTCGAGGACCTCGATGGCGGCCAGGCAGGCCGCGGCCACGCCCGGCGGATGCGAGGTCGAGAACAGGAACGGGCGGGCGCGATGGATGAGCATCTCGCGCAGCGAGGCCGGACCGGCGACGTAGCCGCCCAGGACGCCGATCGCCTTGGACAGGGTCCCGACCTGGACGTGGACCCGTCCGTGGAGGTCGAAGTGGTCCACTGTCCCCCGCCCGTTGCGACCGAGGACCCCCGACGCATGTGCGTCGTCAACGAAGACGATGGCCTCCGCCTCCTCGGCCGCCTCGACGATGGCCGGCAGCGGGGCGATGTCACCGTCCATCGAGAACACGCCATCGGTGATGACCAGGATGGTCCGCTCCGCCCCGCCGTCCGCTGCCCGCAGCTCGCGGAGGGTGGCGCGGAGCGCATCGGTATCTCCGTGGGGGAAGACCTTCCGCTCGGCCTTGGTCAGCCGGATGCCGTCGATGATGCTGGCGTGGTTCAGCTCGTCGCTGACGATGACTGCGCCCTCGCCGGCCAGGATCGGGATGGTGCCGGTGTTGGCGGTGAACCCCGACTGGAAGGTCAGGGTGGCCTCGGTGTGCTTGAACTCGGCCAGGCGCGCCTCGAGCTGCTGGTGGATGCTCATCGTGCCGGCGATGGTGCGGACCGCGCCGGACCCCGCGCCCAGCTCCTCGGTGGCCGCGATGGTGGCGGCCTTCAGCTTCGGATGGGTGGCCAGCCCGAGGTAGTTGTTGGACGAGAGGGTGATGACGTCGCGGCCGTCGATCCGGCAGCGGGCGGCCTGCTCGCTCTCGACCACCCGGAGGCGGCGGTAGGTGCCCTTGGCCCGCATCTCCTCCAGCTCGACCTCGAGGAAGGCCATCGGGTTTCGGGTGGATCGGACCGATGTCATGGCAGGAGCACCACCTTACCGGCATGGCGCGAGCCGAGCAGCTCGAGACCCTGCTCCCAGTCGGCGAGGTCGAACCGGTGGGTGAGGATGGGGGCCACGTTCAGCGCCCCCGACCGGAGCAGCTCCTGGGTCCGCTCCCAGGTGTCATAGATCCGGCGACCGAAGATGCCGTAGGCGCGGAGACCCTTCTCGATGAACAGGTTCGAGAGGTCGATCGCCACCGGCTCCCCGAAGATCCCCAGGAGGGAGATGCGCCCGCCGCGCGTCGTAAACCGCAGTGCCTGGTCCAGGGCGGCGCCGGACCCGCTCATCTCGAGCACGACTTCCACCCCGTCGCCGCCGGTGGCGGCCTGGACCCGCTCGACGGTGTCGGGCTGGCTGGCGTCCAGGACGAGGTCGGCGCCCATCGTGGTGGCGAGCTCGAGACGGTACGGCTCGGTGTCGGTGGCAACCACGAAGGCCGCGCCGGCGGCCTTGGCGATCCCGACCGCGCACAGGCCGATGGGCCCGCAGCCGGTGACGGCGACGGTCCGGTCCGCGATCGGCTCCACGAACGCGGCGTGGACCGCGTTGCCCATCGGCTCCTGGAGGGCGACGACCGCCGGGTCGAGCCCGTTCGACTCCACCGCGTTGGCCTCGGGGATGACGACGTACTCCGCGAACCCGCCGTCGACGTGGGCGCCGATGACCCGCAGGTCGCGGCAGAGGTGCGGCGACCCGCTCTCGCATTGGGCGCATTCCCCGCAGAACAGGTGGGACTCGACGCCGACGAGGTCACCCTCGCGGACGCGGGTCACGCCGGGGCCGGTGGCCGCCACCCGTCCGGCCAGCTCGTGACCCAGGATGACCGGCGGCTGGATGTTCTCCGCCGCCCACCGATCCCACAGGTACAGGTGGCGGTCCGTGCCGCAGACGCTGGCGGCTTCGATCCGGAGCTGCACCTCGCCTGGCCCCGGGACGGGGACCGGCGCGTCGATGATCTCGAACCCTGGCTCCGGTCGCGTCTTGGCCAGGGCCCGCATCTCAGGCGTCGCTCGTGGTCGCGGCTGGAGCTGCCAGGTCCTTGACGCCGGCCGCGGCGGCGTGGTCCTCGGCTCGCGGCTGCTCATCCACGATCGGGTTCTCGAGGGCGCCGATGCCGGCGATCTGGCATCCCATGACGTCGCCCGCGACCAGGTAGCTCGGTGGCTGGTGGTAGTGGCCGACGCCGGCCGGGGTGCCGGTCGAGATGAGGTCGCCCGGCTCGAGCACGATCGAGCGCGAGATGAACGCGATGAGGGTCGAGACGTCCCAGATCATGTCCGCCGTGCTCGACTCCTGCCAGGTCTCGCCGTTGACCCAGGAGCGGATGGCGAGGTTGGCGGGATCGCCGATCTCGTCGCGGGTCACCACCGCCGGCCCGAGCGGCGCGAAGCCGTCGGAGCCCTTGGCCCGGAGCCACTGCTTGTCCTCGCGTTGGAGGTCGCGGGCGGTGACGTCGTTGAGGATCGTGAACCCGAAGACGTGGTCCATCGCTCGCCCGACGGAGACCTGTGACGCGCGCCAGCCGATGACCACCGCCAGCTCGCATTCGAGGTCGAGCATCTCGGTCGTCCGCGGTCGCACGACGGGGATCCCCGGATCGGTGATGGCGTTGGGGAACTTGGCGAACAGCATCGGGTAGTCGGGGACCGCCACCCCCTGCTCGCGGCAGTGGTCGTGGTAGTTGAGCCCGACGCAGATGATCTTGCCCGGGCGGGCGAGCGGCGCCAGGAGCCGGATGTCGGCCATCGGGATGAGGGGCTGCCCCTCGTACGCCGCCTCGGCTTCGGCATCGGTCAGCATCGCGACCGGGTCCGCGCCGGCGAGGACGGTGCCCAGGTCGGCACCGAGGAGATCGGTGAGGTCGAGGATCCCGTCCTCTTTCTCGATGCCCAGCCGGCGACCCGGTGGGCCATCGGCCTGTGCGGACGTGAAGGCGACGAGGCGCATCGGTCAGTCCTCCGTGAACCAGGCACGCGCGGCACGGCGCGTGAGGGCAACGATCAGCAGGGCGCTGATGGCGAGCCCGACGGGAACCATGAGCGTCGTCCAGCCAGCCGCCGCGACCGGCGGCATGGCGAGGAGCAGGGGGATCAGCCCGGCCAGGATGGGGATCGGCAGGAGCGAGATCCCGATCGCGAAGCCGAAGCCGGCGCGCTTGTGCTGGAGCACCAGGGTCAGGCCGAAGAACACGACTGCCAGCTCAGCCATCATCAGGATGCCAATGAGCGAGAAGGGGGCGCGCTCGCTGAAGTCAACGAACGCGATGATGCGCGGCAGGAGCAGGCCGGTCACGCCGAGCAGGACGGCGACCCACGCGAACCAGGCCACGATTCCAAGGGCCGGTCGTGGGCGGGCGACCGGGGTTGCGGGCTCCATGGCGGGAATCGTAGCAAGGGGTCGTCAACTACCATGCGGCGTCATGCCGGCCCGCCTCGCCCCTGGTCCGCTGCGCCGTGCGCTGCTGCCGATCGTGGTGCTCGTCGCCACCACGGCCTGCATTCCGCTGCCGACCGAGTCGGGCACCCCGACCCCGATCCCGACCGCCACCCCGCAGCCGACGCCCGAGCCCTCCCTCGAGCCGAGCGAGACGCCTGAACCGACACCGGAGCCGTACTCCCTGACGGAGCCGGAGGTGACCGATCCGCGCCAGGTCGCCGTCACGGTCGCGCCAAACCTGCCGACCGATGGGTCGGGCCGGATCGTGGTCAGCGTCACCAGCCTGGCCAGCACCCGGATCCAGGAGCTGGTCGTTCGCTGGTCCACCGAGCTGGACGAGCACCTGTTCCTGGCGCCCTTCGTGCCGGGCAACGACCGAACCTGCGACGGCTGCCCACCGCTCATTCAGCCGTGGACGAAATGGGTCGTCGGCCCCGGGGCACGCGGGGAGCCGGCCGGCACCACGTCCCTCGGCTACGGGCCGCTCTTGCCCGCCCCGGCCCGGCTCGACATCCAGCTCATCGCCAACCGACGGATCAGCGGGCCGGTCTCGTTCGACCTCCAGGTCCTGTCCGGCGAGCAGATCCTGACCCTCGAGGACGGGACCCAGGCTTGGCTGCGGGTCTCGGTCCCGTGAGCAGCTCCGACCGATGATGCGCGGCATCCTGCCGGCATGGACCGAACCGGACCCGGCCCTCTACCGCCAGCTGGGCGAGATGGTCGACCCCGGCCGGAAGGTCCTGGCTGGGCTCGAGCGGATCGTGCCGCTGTCCGGCAAGCGCATCGCGGACGTGGGCACCGGCATCGGTCATTACCCAATGCTCCTCGCTCGCCGGACGGCGCGGACCTACGGCATCGAGTCCGATCCGGCGCTCCTGGGCGAAGCCCGGCTGCGGGCCAGCGCCGCCCACCAGCCGAACATCCGAATGGTCGAGGGCGAGCCGACCGCGCTGCCGCTTCGCGACGGGGCGGTGGACATCGTCCTCCACGGCCTGATCGAGGCCGAGGACGCATGGCTGCCGGCCATCGCCGAGGCGCTCCGCGTCATCCGGCCCGGCGGCCGGCTGGTGGTCATCGGCTACTACGGCCGCGACGACGTGGCGCCCCTGATGGAGCCGGAGGTCGTGGCCGAGGCCAGCCGCGCCACCCAGCGACGCTCGGGCTGGTGGCTGCGCCACGGGTTCAAGATCAAGGTCGTCCACGCCCGGCTCGACCTGCGCGACGACGAGGCCGCGCATGCCATCCTCCCCCGCCTCTACGGGGACCGGGCGCGGGCCTTCCTGATGAGCGCCCACCCACCCATGCCGGAGCTCAAGCTGGGGCTCTACCACCTGGCCAAGGCGCCTGTCTGAAACGGGTTCCCAGGCCGCAGGCTGGGGGCTATCATCCGCCGTTGGGAGGCCAGGTTCTTCTCCCCCCGGAGCCTGGCCTCCCGCTGTGCCCGGATTTCGCCGACGCGGTGCGATAATCGACCGGAGCCTTGCCGCCCATCGCAGGAGAGCTGATTCGTGACGGCCACCACGCCCAAGATGAAGATCACCTACGCGACCCTGAGCGCGGACAACCCCGAGCTGCAGGAGTCCTTCGACCGGGCCGTCGAGTGGGCCCGCGGCGAGCTGGGCAAGACGTATCCCATGCTCATCGGGTCGGAGCTGCGGACCTCGGACGACACCTTCGAGCATCGGTCGCCGATCGACACCGACCTCGTCGTCAGCCGCTTCCCGATCGGCACCGGCCAGGACGTCCGTGACGCCGTGGACGCCGCTCGTGCCGCCTTCCCGGCCTGGCGCGACCTGGGCTGGCGGAAGCGCCTCGAGCTCATCCGCCGCGCGGCGGACCTCATCAGCGAGCGCCAGTTCGAGTACGCCGCGCTCATGACCTTCGAGGTCGGCAAGAACCGGCTCGAGTCCCTGGGCGACGTGGAGGAGACGGCGGACCTCCTGCGCTACTACGGGCAGCAGATGGAAGACCACGACGGGTTCGTCAAGCCGATGGGCTCGCTGTCGCCGGCGGAGCACACGCGATCGATCCTCAAGCCCCACGGCGTGTGGGCGGTCATCAGCCCGTTCAACTTCCCGATGGCCCTCGCCGGAGGCCCCGCGGCGGGAGCGCTGGTCGCCGGCAACACGGTCGTCATGAAGCCCTCGTCCGACGCCCCGCTGATGGGCTGGAAGTTCGTGGAGGTCCTCCGCGAGGTGGGTATCCCCGACGGGGTGGTGAACTTCGTGACCGGCCCCGGCGACACGGTCGGCGCCGAGCTGGAGGACAACCCCGGCATCGACGGGATGGTCTTCACCGGGTCGTACGAGGTGGGGATGCGGCTGTACCGCAGCTTCACGCGGGACTACCCGCGACCGATCATCACCGAGATGGGCGGCAAGAACCCGGCCATCGTGATGGCCAGCGCGGACCTCGACGAGGCCGCCGAGGGCGTGGCCCGCTCCTCGTTCGGGTTCGACGGCCAGAAGTGCAGCGCCAACTCGCGGGTGTACGTCCACCGCAGCGTGGCGGCCGACTTCGTCGAGCGGCTCGGCGAGCGGGCGCGCGCCATCCAGGTCGGTGACCCCACCAAGCGCGAGAACTGGATGGGCCCGGTCATCAACGAACGCTCGCTCCGCAAGTTCACCGACGCCGTGGCCGAGGCGCGTCGCGACGGCGGCACGATCGTGGCCGGCGGCGAGGTCCTCGACAGCGGCGACGAGGCACGCGGCTACTTCCCGACCCCCACCGTGGTGAGCGGCCTGCCGGCCACCCATCGCCTGTTCCGCGACGAGCTGTTCGTCCCGTTCGTGGTCGTGGCCGAGGTGGACTCCCTGGACGAGGCGCTCCACCTGGCGAACGACACCGCCTACGGCCTGACGGCAGGCATCTTCACCCGTGATCGGGCCGAGATCGAGACGTTCCTGTCCACCATCCAGGCCGGCGTCACGTACGTGAACCGGCGGAGCGGGGCGACCACCGGGGCGTGGCCCGGGATCCAGTCGTTCGGCGGCTGGAAGGGCTCCGGCTCGTCGGGCAAGAGCGGCCTGGGCCCGTACTACGTCATGCAGTTCATGCGCGAGCAGTCGCAGACGGTGATGGGCGAGGAGCCGCCCCCCGCGTGACCGGCTCGCGCCGCTCCCCGGCGGTCGAGGCCGATCCGGCCGCAACCAAGGTCGTCAGCAGCGGCTGGTTCGCGGTCGAGCTGCGCTACGCCTACCTGGTGGACGAGGGCGAAACGACGACGGACCCGTACCTGGTCGAGGACCGGGTGGTGCTGGTCGATGGTGACGACGAGGAGACGGCGATGGGCCACGCGGTCGAGCTGGCGACCGAGTACGAGGACGACTTCGAGACCGATGACGGCCGCCCGGGCACCATCCGCTTCGACGGCATCGTGGCCATCAAGGAGCTGGACGACCCGCCGGCCACCGGCACCGAGGTCTGGCACGAGTTCATGTCGCCGTCCGGGGTCCGGACCGATGCCTCCGGCGAGCCGCTGCCCCCGGTCTGGCCGGCCGAGATGGCCTTCCCCCGCGCCCACGACACCTGACCGATCTCCCTGACCCGGACCGATGGGCTGGCAGCGCGACCTCTACGAGGGGCTCCGACCGCTCTTCTTCATGGCTGACGCGGAGTCCATCCATCGCTGGACCCTCACCGGGGTCCGCAAGGTGGCGGAGGGCTCGTACGGTCGAGCCTTCCTGAACCACCTCGCCGCCGACGGCCGCGCCGGGACCTGGTCCGCGCGCCCGGTGGAGCACATGGGCCTTCGCTTCCGCAACCCGGTTGGCCTGGCGGCCGGGTTCGACAAGGACGGTGAGGCACTCCCCGGCTGGGGCGCTCTGGGCTACGGGTTCGCGGAGGTGGGCACGGTCACGCCACAGTCCCAGCCCGGCAACCCGCGACCGCGCGTCTGGCGCCTGCCCGATGACGGCGCCCTCGTGAACCGGATGGGCTTCAACAACCTCGGATCCGCCGCGCTGGCCGATCGCGTCGCCCGGGCGCGTCCGTTTCTCCCGCCGGACTTCGTGGTGGGCGTATCCATCGGTCGCGGGGTCACGACCGATGACGGCGCGGCGGAGGCGGACTACCTGGCCGCCGCGGCCACGGTGGCCCCGGTCGCGGACTACCTGGCGGTCAACGTCAGCTCCCCGAACACCGCGGGCCTGGCCGCCCTCGAGGAGCCGGAGCGACTGGCGGCGCTGGTCGTCGCCCTCGACAGGGTGGAGCCGCGGCGGCCGATCGTCGTGAAGCTGTCGCCGGACCAGCCCGCGGATCGGCTCCGCCAGCTGGTGGATGCCCTGGGCTCGTCACCCGCGGCGGGGCTGATCGTGTCCAACACCTCCCGCTCCCGGGACGGGCTCCGCACCCCGCTGCCGCTCGGGGCGGACCAGGGCGGGCTCTCCGGCCGCCCGCTCCTGAACGGCATGCTGGCGGCCGTCGGTGCGGTGAGGGGTCAGGCGGACGAGCGGTTCACGATCATCGCGTCGGGCGGCATCTTCTCCGGCGAGGACGCCCGACGGGCGCGCGATGCCGGGGCCGATCTCGTCCAGCTGTGGACCGGGATGGTCTATGCCGGGCCCGGCTTGATCGGGGAGGTGGTCGAGGCGCTAACATCTGCGGCAATCTAGCCAGGGGCGCGGGCAGGACGCGCCGCTTCGATCAGGTATCCGCACATGACCGTTCGGGCCTTTCGTCAAGCGGCCGACCAAGCGCCGGCTGCCCCTCATCTCGTCACGGAGCTGCCCGGGCCGCGTGCCCGCGACATCATTGCCCGTGACCAGGCCGTCACCAGCCCCTCGCTGACCCGCGCGTACCCTCTCGTCGCCGAGTCGGGCAGCGGCTACGTCGTGACCGACGTGGACGGCAACCGCTTCCTCGACTTCGCGGCCGGCATCGCGGTCGCCCTCACCGGCCATTCGCACCCGGCGGTCAGCGCCGCCATCAGCGAGCAGTCGGAAAAGCTCATCCACATCGCGGCCACCGACTACTACGAGCCCCGCTACCTCGAGTTGTCGGAGCGGCTGGCGGGCCTGGCCCCGTTCGAGGAGCAGGCCCGGGTCTTCCTCACCAACTCCGGAACGGAGGCGGTGGAAGGGGCCATCAAGCTCGCCCGCCACCATACCGGGCGCCCCGCAATCATCGCCTTCGAGGGCGCGTTCCATGGCCGGACCATGGGCTCGCTGTCCCTGACCAACTCGAAGATCAAGCAGCGCGCCGGCTTCGGGCCGCTCCTGCCGATGGTCTACCACGCCCCGTTCCCCCGGGTCCGCTCCTGGAAGGAGGGATCGGGTGGCGACGGCACGGCCGAGCTGGAGCACCTCCGGTCCACGATCCTGGGCCGGCTGGTTTCGCCGCAGGACGTGGCGGCCATCGTGTTCGAGCCGATCCAGGGCGAGGGCGGCTACTTCCCGGCCCCCGAGGCGTTCGTCCGCGGCCTGCGCGAGATCTGCGACGAGCACGGCATCGTCCTCATCGCGGACGAGATCCAGTCGGGCATGGGCCGGACCGGACGGATGTGGGCCATGGACTGGTATGGCGTGGAGCCGGACGTGGCGACCATTGCGAAGGGCATCGCGTCGGGCATGCCGCTCGGTGCGTTCATCGGCCGCGAGAGGCTGTTCACCTGGCCGGCCGGCGCCCACGGCAGCACGTTCGCCGGCAACCCGGTGTGCTGTGCCGCGTCGCTGGCCACCCTCGACCTGCTCGAGGACGGGCTGATCCAAAACGCGGAGGCCATGGGCCAGCGGCTGCGCGAGGGCGTCGAATACGCGTCGGAGGAGTGCGGCGTGGTCCGCGACATCCGGGGCCAGGGGCTCATGCTCGGCGTCGAGTTCGCCTCTCACGACGAGTCGAACGCGGTCGAGCTGGCGTGCTTCGAGCGCGGCCTGCTCGTGCTCGAGTGCGGCGAGGCCTCGATCCGCTTCTGCCCGCCGCTCATCGTGGACGAGGAGGCGGTGGACACCGCCATTCGGATCTTCGCCGAGGCGCTTGCATCGGTCGGCTGTCCCATTCGCCCGCGACCGGGGATGCACGAGACCGGAGGCTGAGCCACGGCCGGCAAGGTCGTTTCGCTGGCGGAGGCGGTCGCCGCCCACGTCCATGACGGTGACCTGGTCGCGATCGAAGGGTTCACCCACCTCATCTCGTTCGCGGCCGGCCACGAGATCATTCGCCAGGGTCGGCGTGACCTGACCCTGGCCCGGTTGACGCCGGACCTGGTCTACGACCAGATGGTCGCCGCCGGCTGCGCCCGGAAGCTCGTCTTCTCGTGGCTGGGCAACCCCGGCGTCGGGTCGCTTCACGCCATCCGCCGGGCGGTCGAGGACGGCAACCTCGAGATCGAGGAGTACAGCCACTTCGGGATGGTGGGCCGATACGTGGCGGGGGCGGCGCACCTCCCCTTCTACCCGCTCCGCTCGTACGCCGGCTCGGACCTGCCCGCCGCCAACCCGCTCATCCAGTGGGTCGCCTCGCCGTACCGCCCGGAGGACGAGGTCGCGGTCGTGCCGCCGCTCAACCCCAACGTCACGATCATCCACGCCCAGCGGGCCGACGCCGAGGGCAACACCCAGGTCTGGGGCCTGGTCGGGGTCCAGCGCGAGGCGGCATTGGCCGCCGAGCGCGTGATCGTGGTCGTCGAGGAGCTGGTGGACGGCGACGTGATCCGCTCCGACCCGGACCGGACGCTGCTCCCCGGGGTGGCGGTCACGGCCGTCTGCGTCGAGCCGTACGGGGCGCACCCGTCGTTTGCCCAGGGCTACTACGACCGCGACAACGCCTTCTACCGCGAGTGGGACCCGATCAGCCGCGACCCGGCCCGACTGGACGCGTGGCTGGACGAGTGGGTCCGTGGCGTCCCGGACCGGGCGGGTTACCTCGCCAAGCTCGACCACGAGACGCTCGACGCCCTGAAGCCCGGCCCCCGACCGTCCGGCTCGGTCGACTACGGCGAGTACCGATGAGCGCGGCGGCCGCGACACCGGATGAGCTGATGATCGCGGCCGCGGCCGCGGAGCTGGTGGGGGTCCGCACCGTCTTCGTGGGCATCGGCCTGCCCAACGCCGCCGCCAATCTCGCCCGCCAGACGGTGGCGCCGGACCTCGAGCTGATCTACGAATCGGGCGTCATCGGCTCCCGGCCAACGAGGCTCCCGGACAGCATCGGCGATCCCGCCCTCGTCTCCGGCGCGACGGCGACGATGTCGATGCACGACCTGTTCGCCTACTTCCTGCAGGGCGGGCGGATCGAGGTCGGGATGCTGGGCGCGGCCCAGATCGACCGCTGGGGCAACCTGAACACCACCGTCATCGGTCCCTATCAGCACCCGATCACCCGCCTGCCCGGATCGGGCGGTGCGTGCGAGATCGCGCTGAATGCCGGCCGGGTGGTGATCGTCATGAACCAGTCGCCGAAGACCTTCGTCGAGCGCGTCGACTTCGTGACCTCGCCGGGCCACCGCCACCCCGATGGCTCGCCCCGACCGGGCTGGGCCGGTGCCGGCCCGACATCGGTCATCACCCAGCTGGCGACCTACCGCTTCGGAGCCGATGGCGAGATTGAGCTGGCCGCCCTCCACCAAGGCGTCTCGGACGCTGACGTGGATGCCGCCTCCGGCTGGCCGATTCGCCGCGCCGAGACGCGAGTTGGCGACGGGTGAGTCTCGCGAGGATCGGCGTCTGCGCCGTCGTGCTCGTCCTCACCGCCTGCACTGCGCCCTCAAGCGAGGCTCCCTCGCCGAGCGGCACGCCGTTCTCCGTCGGCGGCCAGGCGGCAGCCATCGGCTGCGGGGACGACATCGACCTCCGTGCCAGCGACGGCCGCGTGATCGACCTCACCGGGCTGTGGACCGAACCCGATTTCTCGGATACGCCGCGGTGGAACATCCGCCAGGTCGGGGACTGCTTCTTCATGGTCTACCGCCCTCCACCGGGCCTCGAGGATCCCGAGTACTTCGACCAGCTCTGTGACGGACGCATCAGGATCGACTACACGATCACCGGACGCTGCATTGACTTCATTCACCGATCCGGTCCCGGGGTCATCAGCGGGCAGGCGGACCTCCAGCCGCAGATCTTCCGCATCCTCTTCGACGACGCGAACGAGGTCCAGCTCCAGCGGTGCCCGGCCAGCCTTGCGCCGGGCTCGTGCGAGGTGCCGATGATCCGCTTCGATCCCGAAAACGTGCCCGCCGAGAGCGCCTCGCCGAGCTAGGGCCTGTCCAGCAGGTCGCTGACCGAGGTCAGCAGCAGGCCGCGCTGCCGAAGGGCGGGAACCAGGATCTCGAGCGCGGCGAGGGTTTCGTAGCCGCCCAGGTGCATGAGGATGATGGAGCCGCTGCCCGCGGTGGTCACCACCCGGGTCGCTATCTGCTCGGCCGTTGGTCCGCCGTCGGCCAGCGGTCTCCAGTCAATCGTGTCCAGGGTCCACATGATCGTCTTGGTGTAGCCCACGCTCGCGGCGGCGGCCAGCACCCGGTCGTCGTAGGCGGCGTTCGGCGGACGCCAGTAGGGCAGCGGATCCTGGCCGGTGCCGGCCTCCAGGATCGCCGCCGCATCGGTCAGCTCGGCAGTAATGAAGTCGTCGCTTGGCGGCCCGTCGGTCCGGCATGGAACCCGGGACGGCGAGCCCTCCCCTCCGACCCGCAGGTTGCAGTGGTGCATGGTGTGGTTGCCGATCTCGAACAGCTCGGGGTGGCCTGCGATGATGGACAGAACCGCATGCCCCGTGGCCGTCTCGCTCATGGCCCCGGTCGGGAACAGGGTGGTGCAGACCTGGTTCGCGATCAGGAAGGCCATGATGTCGAGGGCAGGGTCGAGGCGGCCGCCCATGTCGAAGGTCAGGGCCATCGCCTCGCCGGCGTCCGGAACGGTGGCGATGATCTCGGGGCTCCCGGCTGTGGGCCGTGGCCCCGTCGTACAGCCGCTGGCCACCACGGTCGGGCCGGGCGTGGGCGCGCGAGTCGGATCGGCCGTCGGAGATTCGGTCGTCGGATTGACCGATGCGGATGGGGGCGCGCTGACCGATGGCGAGCTCGTCGGCGAGGGAGCGCCCTGGCAGCGCGGCGACGACGATGGCGGCCAAGAGGAAGGCGGCCCGGTGGCGGGGGCCGACCGGCATCGGTCTAGTTGGCGTGGTACTCGAACCGGCCCATGGGGGCCAGGGATGCGTTGCCCAGGAGCTGCGCCTCGCGCTGGAGGAGGGCCAGCTCGGCTCGGAGCCGGGCGGCGGCATCGGGCGCCTCGAGAAGGCGCTGCTTGCGTGACAGCTCGACCTGGAGGACGCCGGCGACCGCGTAGCTGGCGGCGAGCGGATCCGCCGGGAGCTGGATCGGCGTGATGAGGCGGTCCATCCGGGTCACGCCCTTCACGTCGCCGGCCGAGGACTCGTGGATGAGGTCGGGGTCGATGTCGAACTCCGCGTCGGCGAGCAGGTCCTCCATCTCCGCCGCGTCACGCTCCGCCAGGAAGCCGCGGATGGTGGCGAGGTAACCGTCGAGCGCGACCTGGACGTCGGGGACCAGGGCTTCCGCGTCCTCTCCCCGTCGCTCGTCGAGCGGGGTCACGTCCGCCACCGCGTACAGGCCCGAGTGATCCACCTTGCGGATGCGCGCGCGGCCCACCCCGACGGCGAGGAGGGCGTAGCGGCCGTCGGCGAACTTGTCGGCACGACGGACCTCGCAGATGGTGCCCACCCGTCGTACGGTGAGCTGACCGGTTCCCGGCTTCGATGCCACTTCCCGCCCGGCCGAGATCATGGTCACCACGAACCGGCCGCCGTACTCATTCCCATCCTCCAGCAGGTCGGCCGTCATCTGCCGGTACTTCCGCTCGAAGATGTGGAGCGGCAGCGGGAGATGCGGGAACGCGACCACGTGAAGCGGGAAGAGGGGCAACCGCATGCGCGGAATCGTACTCCGACCGCGAAAAACCGCCTATCAGCCGCTCAGCTGTCGGCCATTACGCCGGCGGTCACGCATCCCCGATGGCGACGGGCTCCCGGGTGTCCCGGAACAGCAGGTACGCGCTGGTCAGAGCGACCCACGCGGGGAACAGCAGTACGACCCACTGCAGGGCCGCCAGGCTGAGCAGCAGGACGATGGCGATGGCCAGTCCGACGAGCGCCAGCGGCCGGGGAAACGCGCCGGATCGCAGCATGATCGAGGAGCTGACCAGCATGAACGCGGCGGCGGCCCGCGCCGCCAGGACGTACATGTAGGCGAAGGCGGACGAGCGCGCCGCTTCGACCTGCTCGGCGGTGAGCGGTGGAGCCACGTCGTACCGGTTGCCAGACACGAGGGAGGCAAGCTGGGCGGCAGCCGACCAGTACATCCCCACGAAGAGGATGCCGGTGCCGAGGAACACGGTCGCAAACAGGCGGTCCTCGCGTTCGCCGATGCGATGTCGGATCACGCCGATGAACCACAGGAAGGCGATACCGGCAAAGGGAGCCAGGTACAGCGCCGAGATGGTCAGGGCGGTCACGCCGTTATCTCGGAACCAGGCCACGAACGCGGTGTCGCTCAGGCCCTCCGGAGGCCGGACGCTCGGCAGGAGCAGCGAAGCAGTGAACAGCGCCGAGAAGACGAGGCCGGCGATACCGGCCGATCGCGGTGCTTTCCCTCCGCGCAGCGCGGTCGGCGTGCTCGTCATGGTCGGAGGTCTCCTGGGCTACTCCTGGTCGACGAACTCCATGTCGATCTGCGCCCGCTGGAGCTTGCCCGAGTAGTCGATGTAGACGCTCTTCCACTCGGTGTAGAAGTCGAACGCAGTCTGGCCGATCTCGCGATGGCCGTTACCAGTGGCCTTGGTGCCGCCGAAGGGAAGGTGCGCCTCGGCGCCGATGGTGCCGTGGTTGACGTAGCCCTGGCCGGAGTCGAAGTCGCGGATCGAGCGGAATGCCAGGTTCACGTCGTTGGTGAACAGCGAGGTGGACAGGCCGTACTGGACACTGTTGACCACACGCACCGCCTCGTCCCAGTCATCGACCGGGATGACGGCGGTGACCGGGCCGAAGATCTCCTCCTGCGCGATTCGCGCGTCGCCCTTCACCTCGGCGAACACCGTTGGCGTGAAGAACGAGCCCTTGGCCAGCTCCCCGTCGCGGGCAGGCGTGCCGCCGACCACCAGGTCGGCTTCCCTCTGACCGATGGACACGTAGCCGTCGATTCGCTCGACGGCCTTCTCGTTGATGACCGGCCCCACATCGGTCGTCTCCAGCAGGCCGTCCCCCAGGACGAGCGCCGCCGCGCGCTTCTGGAGCTTCTGGACGAACTCGTCATGGACAGACCGATGGATCACGATCCGGCTGGCCGCGGTGCAGCGCTGGCCGGAGGTGCCGAAGGCGGACCAGATGACCGAGTCGAGGGCGAGGTCGAGGTCGGCGTCGTCCCAGATGACGATGGGGTTCTTGCCACCCAGTTCGAGTGACACGCGCTTGAGGGTCTTCGCCGCGCGGGACGAGATGTCCACCCCGGTCTCGGTGTGGCCGGTGAACGAGATGAGCTTGACGTCGGGGTGCTCCACCAGCGGATGACCCACCTTGTTACCCGAGCCGGAGACGACGTTGACCACGCCATCGGGAATCCCGCCTTCGAGCAGGAGCTCGGTGAACCGGATCATGCAGGCGGGCGTGTCGGAGGCCGGCTTCATGACCGCCGTGTTGCCGCTGATGAGGGCCGGGAAGAGCTTCCAGGCCGGGATGGCGACCGGGAAGTTCCACGGGGCGATGATGGCGGCCACCCCGATCGGCCGGCGGATGGTCATCGCGAACTTGTCGGGCATCTCCGACGGCACGGTGTAGCCGAACAGGCGGCGCCCCTCACCGGCCATGTAGTACGCGACGTCGATCGCCTCTTGGACGTCGCCGCGGGACTCGGCCAGGACCTTGCCCATCTCCCGGGTCAAGAGCCGCGACAGCTCCTCCTTGTGCTCGGTCAGGATCCGCGCGACCTTGAACAGGATCTCGCCCCGCTTGGGGGCCGGCATCATCGACCAGGCCGGATAGGCGGCCTTCGCCGCGGCGACCGCGGCATCGACGTCGTCCGCGCCGCTGGCGGGGAATTCACCGATGACGTCGTCCCGGTTGGCGGGGCTGGTCGACGTGAAGGTCTTGCCGGAGCGGGCCTCGACCCACTTGCCAGCGATCAGGTTCTTGTAGGTCGCAGTCGCAACGGTCACGGAATCTCCACGAGTTGGGGGTGAGCCGATTGTAGGTGGCCCGGCCTGATCCGGGCGCCAGGCCCTAGGCGTGGGCGCCGCGCTCCAGCGCGCGCCGATCGGTCGTTTCGAGCTGGATGGTGGAATGCTCCATGTCGAAGTCGTCGGCCAGACAGGCGCAGACCTCGTCCAGAACCCTGGCGGGCTCGGCCCCCGGACGCATGACGACGTGAGCAGAAACGACGAGCACCCCCGACGTCAGGGTCCAGGCGTGGAGGTCATGCACGTCCTGCACATCGGGTGCCTCGAGGACGTGTGCGCGGACGACATCGAGATCGACACTGCGCGGTGTCGCTTCGAGCAGGACATCCACCGCTTCCCGGAGGAGGTTCCAGGTTCTCGGCAAGATGAGGACCGCAATCACGACCGAAGCCACGGTGTCGATGCCCGTCCAGCCGGTCAGGATGATCACGAGCCCGGCCCCGATGACCGCCATCGAGCCGAGGAGGTCGCCCAGCACTTCGAGGTAGGCACCACGCAGGTTCAGGCTGGCCTTCGCGCCGGCATGGAGGAGGCGGAGGGAGAGGATGTTGATGCCCAGCCCGATGGTGGCCACGACCAGCATGGGCAGACCGATGACCTCCGGCGGGTCGCCGAGCCGCCGGAGCGCCTCGATCAGGATGAACGCGGCCACGCCGAAGAGGAGGACGGCGTTGGCCACGGCGGCCAGGATCTCGAGACGGTAGTACCCGAACGACTTCTCCGGCGTGGCCGGACGAGCCGCGAACCAGATCGCCAGGAGTGCCAGGCCCACGCCGACGGCGTCGGTCAGCATGTGGCCCGCGTCGGCGATCAGGGCCAGGCTGTTGGTGAGCAGCCCGGCCACGATCTCGACGGCCATGAATCCGACGATGAGGGCGAACACCGCCCCCAGGCGACGGCGTCCGGCGGCCGACGCGGTACGGCCATGGAGATGGGGTTGCCGCGGCCGCACCATGGGCGCTGACGGCGCGGCTGTCATTCCGGCAGCTCGCGGTCGACGTAATCCTCTTCGGTGTGCCTGCTCATCTGTTCATCGTGACCTGAAGCCGACACTCGTGTCAGGCCCGTTCCGGGAGAGTCCTGCGGGAAAGCCCCGTAGACTCGGGTGAATGTCCACCGTTGGTCACCTCTTCGTCGGCGCCGCGTCCGGCCGCTATGCGGTCGCCCGGGGCTCCCGCATCCGCGACCTCATCTTCCTGGCCTTGATGGTCTTCATCGCCGTGGCCCCGGACCTCGATCACCGGGTGCTGCCCGCCCTCGGCGTCCCGGACTCCCTGACCCTGGGTCATCGCGGGGCAACCCATTCGCTGACGGTGGCCGCCGCGACGGCACTGATCGTCGGGCTCGTCGCGCGGGCCGCCCACATGTCGTTCCGGGTTGCCGCCGTGGCGGCCTTCCTCGCCATCGGCTCACACGCCGTCCTCGACACCCTGAGCGGTGGGCCGGGGGTCGCCTGGCTATGGCCGTTCACCGACGTCAGGTTCCCCACCGTGCGGATCCTGCCCATGGCGCCAGCCAACGAGAACCTGTTCACCTTCACCGGCCTGAGGCTCCTGTTGGCCGAGGTCGTGATTTTCTCGCCCTTCCTGCTCTACGCCCTGATGGCGAAGCGCACGGCGGCTCCGGATGCCGGCGCCCCGTCGACGAAGAACGGTGACCTCCCCACAGCCTAGGCATCGGACGAGGCCATGAGACCCGGGGCCGCCGACGTATGGTGAGCGCTGCCTGATGCGCATGACCGAAGCGACCGGTTCCACGAGCAAGCCACCGAGCGGCCTGCGGCCACGCGGGGCCCGTCACCGGGCGGTCGGCGGCAACGCGCTCCGGGCGGCGGTCCTCGGTGCCAATGACGGGCTCGTCAGCAACTTCAGCCTGGTGATGGGTGTGGCCGGAGCAGGTGGCGACCGGGGCGCCATCCTCGTCGCCGGCTTGGCCGGGTTGCTGGCGGGCGCCCTCTCGATGGCGCTCGGCGAGTGGCTCAGCGTCCAGAGCGCCCGCGAGCTGTACGCCAACCAGCTCGCCATCGAAGCCGCGGAGATCGCGGACCATCCAGAGGAAGAGGTGGAGGAGCTCCGCCTCATCTACGAGGCGAAGGGAGTCCCCTCCGAGGTCGCCCGGGACATCGCGCACCGCATCGTGTATGGGGATCGATCGGTCGCGCTGGAGACGATGGCCAGAGAGGAGCTGGGCATCGATCCCACCAACCTTGGCGGGTCAGCCTGGGTCGCGGCGGGAACCTCGTTCGCGCTGTTCGCCATCGGTGCCGTCGTGCCCGTCATCCCCTTCCTATTCCTCACCGGAACCACGGCAATCGTCGTCTCTGCAGTGCTTGCAGGTCTGGCGTTGTTCGGTGTCGGTGCCTCGATTACCGTCCTGACCGGACGAGGCGTGCTTCGCTCCGGACTCCGTCAGCTGGCGTTCGGGATGGCGGCCGCTGCAATCACCTACGGGATCGGAACTTTGCTCGGGACGGCGATCAGCTAACGAGTCATCCGTCCAACATCGAGGAGGCGGTCGAGGTCCTCGAGAGTGAAGGTGCCGTTCTCGACGTGGCCGCGCTCGATCACCACGTCGCGAATGGACTTCCGCTCGGTGAGGGCCTGCTTGGCAATGCTCGCCGCCTCCTCGTAGCCGAGGATCGGGTTCAAGGCCGTCGCCACCGACGGCGAGCCTTCGGCGTATTCCCGGGCACGAGACTCGTCCGCGGTGATGCCGCGGATGCATCGGTCCGCGAACAGGCGCGACGACGAGCTCAAGAGCCGGATCGACTCGAGCACGTTTCGGGCGAGAACGGGCAGCATGATGTTCAGCTCGAAGTTTCCCTGGCTGCCGCTGAAGGCCACCGCCGCGTCGTTGCCGATGACCTGGGCGCAGACCATGGACAGCGCCTCGGCCACGACCGGGTTCACCTTGCCGGGCATGATGCTGCTCCCCGGCTGCAGGTCCGGCACGTGGATCTCGGCCAGGCCGGCGCGCGGGCCGGAGCCCATCCACCGGATGTCGGTCGCGATCTTGTACAGGCCGATGGCCACCGTCCGAAGCTGGCCGCTCAGCTCAACCAGCCCGTCCTGGGCGCCCTGCGCCTCGAAGTGGTTCCGGGCCTCGGTCAGCGGCAGGCCGGTGGTCTCCCGCAGCTCCCCGATGACCGCCGCCGCAAACCCGTCCGGGGCGTTGATCCCGGTTCCCACTGCGGTCCCGCCCAGGGCCAGCTCCCCGAGGCGCGGCAGGGTCGCCTCCAGCCGCTCGATCCCGTAGCGGACCTGGGCCGCGTAGCCGCCGAACTCCTGGCCCAGGGTCACCGGGGTGGCGTCCATCAGGTGGGTCCGCCCCGACTTCACGACATCGGCGAACTCCGCGGCCTTGGCCTCGAGCGCCTCCGCCAGCTCGGTCAGGGCCGGGATAAGGTCGTTCACGACCCCCTCGCAGGCCGCCAGGTGGATGGCGGAAGGGATGACGTCGTTGCTCGACTGGGAGGCGTTGACGTGGTCGTTGGGGTGAACCGACTGCCCGAACTGCTCGGCCGCGAGGGTGGCGATCACCTCGTTCGCGTTCATGTTCGACGAGGTTCCGGACCCGGTCTGGAAGACGTCGATCGGGAACTGGTCGTCCCATCCTCCGGCGGCAACTTCGTCGGCGGCCCGGCGGATGGCGGCCGCCGCATCGGCCTCCACGACCCCCAGCTGCCCATTGACCGATGCCGCCGCGGCCTTGATCTGGCCCAGGGCGTGAATCACCGCCGGATCCATCCGCTGCCCACTGATCGGGAAGTTCTCGACCGCCCGCTGGGTGGTCGCGCCCCACTTCGCGCTGGCCGGGACGGCAACCTCGCCCATCGAGTCGTGCTCCACGCGGGTCGCCTCCTCCGTCATCAGTCCGATGATAGCGACCGTTCCTGTACGGTTCGGGCATGCCGCTCACCGGTGAGTACCTGCCCGGCACGTCCGACTGGTCGCGGAACACCGTGGATCGGTACGAGGCGACCGATGGCGAGACGGGCGGCCTGCTGAACGGTCGGCCGGTCGTCATCCTCACGTCGGTGGGTGCCCGGACGGGCGGGCTCCGGAAGACGCCGCTCATGCGCGTGGAGCACGAGGGCACCTACGTCGTGGTTGCATCCCTCGGCGGCGCCACCCACAACCCGAAGTGGTACTACAACCTCGTCGCCAATCCGCAGGTCGAGCTCCAGGACCTGGCCGTCAAGCGCGACTACCGGGCCTGGGAGGTGACCGGCGACGAGAAGGCGATCTGGTGGGAGCGGGCAGTGGCGGCCTTCCCGGACTACGCGAACTATCAGAAGAAGACCAGCCGGCAGATCCCGGTCTTCGTCCTCGAGCCGATGGAGCCTGCTGCCTAGCGGTCCACGGAGGTGGAGGCCACGAACCGGATACTGGGCGGGATGAGGTACGGCCAGGCGCCGCCTTCGATATCGGCCAGCACCTCCTTGGCCTTGCCGACCAGCTCGCTGACGCCGATGCCGCCGTGGACCGGCTCGTACGGCTCGAGGTGGGCGATCCCCTCGCTCAGCTTGTTCCTCGCGCCGCGGCGGTTGCGGCGGGCGAGGTGGAGGAAGCCGGCGGCCAGCTTGATGAGGCCCTGGTAGAAGTCGCGCTCGTCGTCGGCGGCGGCACGCCACAGCGTCTCCCACGCCTCGTGGGCGTGCCAGTAGCGGGCCCCGTTGAACAGGGCCACGCCCTCGCGGAAGAGGCGCTCCGCCTCCGCCGGATCGAGCGGCTCGGTGCGTCCTCGTTCCGGATGGGCCGCTGCCTTGCCCGCGGCGGCCGCGCTCGGGTCAGCCATCCCCTCGATCGTACAGCGCGCGCCGCGCCGGATCAGCCGCGGGCGGCGGAGACGCGCATCTCGCGCAGGACCTGCTCGATCGCGGAGCGGTACCGAATTCCCGAGGAATGGCGCACCAGCCAGCGGAGGTAGTCGGGGTCCCGGCGAGCCAGGTCGCGGAGCCGCCAGCCCTCGTATCGGCCGAAGTCGAGTGCGGAACCGGGGCCGTACTGCCCGTTCGTGTCTTTGGCCGGTCCGCCGGCAGGCTCCTCGGGATGGAGTCGCGATCGCAGGTCAGAGACGGGCGACGGAGCGGACGACGCCGGTCCGACGGGGTGGAGGCGGCGCTCGGTGTCGTAGCGGCGACGGAGCTCCGGCGTGCGAAGCAGGGAGTAGGCGCGGTTGATGTCCGCCATGCGCGCCGGGTTCGGCGATTCACCGTCGGGGTGGTAGCGGCGTGCCAGCGCGCGATACGCGGCATCGAGGACGATCCCCTCCGCGAGGGGATCAATCTGCAATAGGTTGTAGGCGTCGAACTCTCGATCCAAACCCTGACCCCTGGGGGATCCACTCAACAGGGTCCAACCTTGCAGGATCGCAAGGTTCAGCACCACCGGCCCGATGGTTTGGCCGAGCCTCAGTACTACCGGCGAGGCGGGGTCTCGGCAGGCTCCGGCGGCAGCATGGCCGCGATCTGGTTCCGGTAGCGGACGCCGGATGAGTGGCGCGTGAGCCAGCGCAGGTAGTCGGGGTCGTGGCGGACGAGGTCCTTCAGGGTCCAGCCCTGGTAGCGTCCGAAGTCGATGGTCATCATCGCCGGGTCGAGCGAGTTGAGGCCGGCTGGCGGGGGCGACGGAGCCGGAACGCGTCCCCCGAAGGCCTGGGCCGCCATGCTCGGCAACTCGCCGGCCCCCGTGGCCCCGCCGGGGCCCATCGGTCGAATCCGGTGGAGGCGGTCGTACCGCTTTCGGCGCTCGATGGTGCGGACCAGGTCATACGACCGATTGATCTCGGACATCCGGGCCACGTCGGGTGCCTCGCCGTCTGGATGGAACCGCCTGGCAAGGGCCCGGTAGGCCGCTTCGAGGACGAAATCCTCAGCCTGCGGATCGATCTGGAGGATTCGGTAGGCGTCGAGCTCGTCGTCGGTCACGGGGGAGTGATCGTAGCCCTATCGGCGACCCGCCGCCACATCACCAGACCGCACCAGAATCTCCCCCTGTGCATTCGCGAAGATCGATTCGTAGCCCGCCGCCACGATGAGGTCCCGGGTCTCGGGTGGTACTCCCTCCGGCTCGAGCACGACGTACGGAAACGCCTCGGCCAGCTTGGCTTCGAGATCGCTGAAAGGGTAGAGCCGGCCCCCCGCCGTGTGGCTGCTGACCTCGGTCTCGATCGACACCATGGTCTCGACCATGCCCCCGAAAACACCGATCGGCGTGGCGTCCCACTGCTGGAAGTTGTAGGCCACGTGGAGGACCGGGGTGGTGGAGCGGAGCTGGCCGGCGTTCACCTCGTCCACCAGCTGGTTCACCAGCTCCTGCTGGGTGCCGTTGATGACATACCGCGAGTCGGGGTAGCCGTACCAGAAGCCGATCTCGGCAAAGCGGAGATCGATGGACATCGTCTCGCTGGTGCGGTGCTCGCCCAGGTGGAGCGGCTCGACCGGCGCGCCGCGGAGCGGCAGCGCCAGGAAGACGAGGAACGCGCCGATCATGCCCAGGCCCAGCAGACCGTTGAAGTCCGGCCGGAGCCAGACCGTCCGCAGGGCATAGGCGGCAAAGACGGCCATGAACACCGGCGTCCAGTAGTGGAGGGTCTTGGTGACCTCGAAGTCGAGGCCCTCGATCCCGATGGTGGACCACGGGATGGCCGCCGCGGCAACGACGGCCAGGAGGCCCAGGAAGAACGCGGCGACCGGCGTGGCGGCGAAGGTTCGCCGCCCGGCCACCGCACCGGCGAAGACCACGGTCAGCCCCAGCACGGGGTAGAGCTGGAAGAAGTCGCTGAAGCCGGAGATCAGCGGCCCGGCCTGGGGCCAGGCCAGGATCAGCACCCCCACGATGGCCACCGCCGCCGCGCCCCGCATCCCGAGAGCGAACCAGCGAGTCCCGGTCTCCCAGCGGTCGAACAGCCACACGGCGCCGATGGCGGGCGGAATGACGAGCAGCCCAAGGGCGGAGGGCAGGTCGATCCCGATCATGGTCGTGGCCTGCGGCAGAGCCAGGATCGCGCCACCGACCAGGGCGGGCACCCCGAGCCGGGCATATCGGTCCGGGAAGACGGCGACCAGGGTCGCGACCACGGCCACGGTCAGGACGCCGACCAGCGGATGGAGGAATACGGTCGCCGCGAGGGCCACGGCCAGGGTGAGCGGCCGGGCGCGCTTGTCGCCCTCCAGCAGCTCGACCAGGCAGAACGCGGTGAGGGGCAGGACGATGACCGTGGCCCGCGCGTCCGCCATCCGGGCGAAGGACTCGGTCAGGGTGAAGGCGAGGAGCATCCACCACCCCACCCCGATGCCGTGGACGCCGGACGCGAGGCGGACCATGCCGGCCCCGACCAGGACCGTGGCGGGGAGGATGAACGCCGAGACCGCCAGGCCCGCCGGCTGGCCGCTGAGCACGGTGGTCGAGCCCAGGAGCCCGGTGTATCCCAGGAACATGCGGGACGGGCCGTAGATGGGAGAGGGTGCCGTGGTCAGGACGTCGAACGCGCCGAAGGTCGCCAGGTGCTGGGGCGGCGCGACGTGGTTGGGCAGGACGTCGATGAACGGCACGACCGGCGACGCCAGCTGCAGGACCACCGCGCCGGACCAGGCGAGGACGACCAGCGCGCCGGCGGCGGTCGGCCACCCGAGGCGGAGCCGCGGTGGCTCGTCGAAGATCGGCCGGACGAACCAGCCCAGGCCGATGACCGCGCCGTTCACCAGCAGCAGGACCGGCAGCCGGAAGATGCCCAGACTGCCCAGCAGCATGAGCGCCACCAGGCCGATGACGACCGCCCCGACCAGGCCGCCGAGCGACGCATCCAGCACGCTCCGGTAGGGCCGGCCGCGGAGGGCGCGGACCACCATTGAGCCCGCGGTCAGCTGGATCAGCGTCGCCACGAGGACGATGACCGCCGCCGGGAAGGTGACCGGCAGCTGGCTGACGACCCCGTCCCACGCCCCCTCCCAGGTGGAGGCGAGGTTCGTCCCGTCCAGCATCCGGATGCCGAGCAGGAACGCGGCCACCCCCACCAGGGCCAGGCCTTCGAGCGTGCGATTCCTCACGGCGGCGTACGGTACATGGCCCGCCGAACTCATCCATCGCGCGTTCACATTTCGCGCACACGACGGGTCCAGGCTGCTCGGCAGTGGACCGGATCCATCGGTCCGAAACGAGGAGTCTCAATTCACATGTACGTGTTCTTTCGCGTCCTTGCCTTCCTGCTGGCCTTCGGCCTGCTGGCCGCGGTCGGCATCGGTATCTACAACGCCGGGGTCTCGGCCGGCATGGGGACCGACGTCGGGATTCCGCCATACGTCGGCGAGCCGTGGGGCTGGGGATGGATCGGCGGGATCTTCGGGTTCGTGATCGGCCTGTTCTTCCTGTTCCTGTTCTTCGGCCTGATCTTCGGGCTGTTCCGCGCCGCGTTCGGCCGGGGCCACCACGGTGGACGGCACCACGGCTGGGACGAGCATCGATACGGCTATCGCAACGGAGAGGACGGCTCCGACCGCCGCCGCAGTCGCCACGACTACTTCGAAGAGTGGCACCGCGAGCTCCATGGGGAGGGCCCGGATGCGCCGCCCACCCCGGACACGCCTGCCGGGCCGGACACGCCGGCGTCCAAGCCGGCCTGACCTCCTCTCGAGACCGATGCGCGCGGGCGGCTGAGGCCGCCCGCGCGACTACCATGCCGCTCATGGCACGGGTCCTCGTCGTCGATGACGAGCCCAGGATCGTCCAGCTCGTCCGCGACTACCTGGAGCGGGCGGGCCTGACCGTATCGGTCGCCCGCGATGGGTCGGAGGCGCTCATGCGGGCGCGCCAGGATCGGCCTGACCTCATCGTCCTGGACCTGGGGCTGCCGGCGCTCGACGGGCTCGAGGTCACCCGCCGCCTGCGCCGCGACTCGGGGGTCCCAATCATCATGCTCACCGCCCGGGACGACGAAACCGACAAGATCGTCGGCCTCGAGCTCGGCGCCGACGACTACGTCACCAAGCCCTTCAGCCCGCGCGAGCTGACGGCGCGGGTCCGGGCCGTCCTGCGCCGCCACGCCCGGGACGTGGAGGCGGACGTCATCCGTGTCGGCGACCTCGTCCTGGATGTCCCCCGCCTCCAAGCCGAGCTGGCCGGGCGGGTCATTCCCCTCACCGCCACCGAGTTCCAGCTCCTGGCGACACTCGCCCGCCAGCCGGGACGGGTCTTCACCCGCTCCCAGCTTCTCGACGCCATCCACGGTGTCGCCTTCGATTCGTACGAGCGGGCCATCGATGCCCACGTGAAGAACATCAGGCGCAAGCTCGAGCCCGATCCCGGGAGCCCCAGCCACCTGCTGACCGTCTATGGCGTTGGTTACCGGCTCGCCGATGTCTGACCCGCGGTATCGCCGCCACCGCCATCACCGATACGACCGACAGCGGCCGCCGTGGTGGCCGGAGGACGAGGCCTGGCCCCCGGCCGATGGCTCCGGCGAGCAGATGCGCGGCCACTTCATGTGGCGCATCGGCTGCTTCTTTCTGTTCATGGTGTTCCTCATCGTCTCCGTGGTCACGCTGCTGACCTGGCTCATCTCGGGGGCGACGGGTGGCTCGCCGGTGGCGACGATCGTGCTGATCGCGATCGTTGTCCTCATCCTGCTGGGCCTTGCCGGGCGGGCATTTCGCCGGGTGGCCGTCCCGGTCGGGGACCTGGTCGAGGCCTCCGGCCGGGTCGAGACCGGCGACTTCAGCGCGCGCGTGCCGGAGGAGGGTCCGCGCGAGGTTCGGTCCCTGGCACGCGCCTTCAACTCGATGAGCAGCCGCCTGGAGGAGATGGAGCAGCAGCGCCAGTCAACACTGGCCGATGTCTCCCATGAGCTCCGCACCCCGCTGACCGTGATCCAGGGCACCGTCGAGGCCATGCTCGACGGGGTCTACCCGTCGGATCCCGAGCACCTGGAGCCGATCCTCGAGCAGGCACGCCTCATGGAGCGGCTCATCGACGACCTGCGGACGCTCACTCTGGCCGAGGCAGGACGGCTGGTCCTCCATCGCGAGCCCACCGACTTGGGCGCCCTGCTCCCCGACGTGGCCGCGGGATACCGGAGCCAGGCCGAGCAGGCCGACGTCCAGCTCATCGTCACCGTGGCGAAGGCCGTCCCGGACATGGACGTCGATCCGGCCCGCATCCGGGAAGTTGTGGCCAACCTGCTGGCCAACGCCCTGCGCCACACCCCGTCCGGCGGCAGCGTGGACCTCGCCGCGCGGCTGACCGGAACCGAGGTGGAGGTCACCGTCCGCGACACCGGAAGCGGAATGGACGCCGAAGAACTGGGCCGCGTCTTCGATCGCTTCTACCGCTCGCCCGACTCCCCGGGGAGCGGCCTCGGCCTCCCCATTGCGCGCGACCTGGTCGAAGCCCATGGCGGCACCCTGACCGCCACCTCTGAGCCGGGCCGCGGCACGACTCTCCGCTTCACCCTCCCCCTCGCGGGGCGCTAGAGCTCGCCGGCTTCCATCATCCGCTGCAGGTTCGCGAGCCCGGTTTCCCACGCGTTCGAGTACCAGTTCATGAACGGCTTCATGAACAGCCGCATGGCCATCCCCGCCTGGGCATCGAAGGTGAAGGTGAGCTTCGTGCCGCCATCAACCGGCGTGCACTCGATGGTTCCCGTCCACCGGACGCCCTGCTGGGTTCCGACCAGCACGCCGCGGCGCGGCGGGTCGAACTCGGTGACCGTCGCGTCGTTCTCGGCGCGGCGACCACCAACAGTCACGATCGCGTGCCGGACGCTCCCGACGCCGTGGGGCGGTGGCGTCGTCCAGTACTCCTCGACGTCGGCCGGGAACCAGCGACCTGTCTTGGTCACATCGGTCACGACCGCGAAGACGTCCTCGACCGATCGATCGATGGTGACGCTGTTGACCGCGCTTGCCATCGGGCGGGGTCAGCCGATGCGGATCATCTTCTTGTTCACGAACTCGTCCGCGCCGAAGCGGCCGAGCTCGCGGCCCGAGCCCGAGCGCTTGATGCCGCCGAACGGCAGCTCGGCACCGTCGGCGAGCACGACGTTGACGAACACCATCCCGGCCTCGATGCCGTCGGCAACGCGGAGCGCCTGCTCCTGGTCGGTGGTGTACACGTACGAGCCCAGGCCGAACGGCGTGTCGTTCGCGATGCGCACGGCGTCGGCCTCGTCCTTCGCGCGGTACACCTGCGCGACCGGGCCGAAGAACTCCTCCTTGGAGGCGGGGTTCTCAGGAGTGACATCCGTCAGCACGGTCGTCTGGAAGAACGCGCCGTCGCGGCTGCCGCCGTGCACGAGCGTCGCGCCGTGCTCGATCGCGCGCCTGACCTGCTGGTCGAGGCCTTCGGCGGCCTTCAGCGAGGACAGCGGGCCGAGCGCTGAGTCGGCCGACGTCGGGTCGGTCGCCTCGATGTCGGCGATCTTCGCGGTGAACTTCTCGAGGAACGGCTCGTACAGGTCATCGGCGACGATGAAGCGCTTGGCCGCGTTGCAGGACTGCCCGCTGTTGTCGAGGCGGGCGTCGACCGCGTTCTGGACAGCGGTGTCGAGGTCGTCGGTCGAGAGCAGGATGAACGGGTCCGAGCCACCGAGCTCGAGCACGACCTTCTTCAGGTGCCGGCCGGCGATCTCGGCGACCGCGGCGCCGGCGCGCTCGGAGCCGGTGAGCGAGACGCCCTGGACCCGTGGGTCGGCGATGACCCGCTCGAGCTGGTCGTGCGAGGCGTAGACGTTCACGTAGGCGCCGGCCGGGAATCCCGCGTCGAGGAAGATCTGCTGCATCGCGGCCGCGGACTCCGGGCATTGCCCGGCATGCTTGAGCAGGATCGCGTTGCCGATGATGAGGTTCGGGCCGGCGAAGCGGGCGACCTGGTAGTACGGGAAGTTCCACGGCATGACGCCGAGCAGCACCCCGAGCGACGAGCGGCGGATGACCGCCGAGCCATCGCCCGCGAGGAGCGCGACCGGTTCGTCCTTGAGGAACTCCGGCGCGTGGTCGGCGTAGTACTCGTAGATGTCCGCGGCGAAGTCGACCTCGCTGAGCGCCTGCGCGATCGGCTTGCCCATCTCGCGCACGATGAGCTCCGCCAGCTCCTGCCGGCGCTCGCGGTGGAGCTCGCTGACGCGGCGGATGAGGGCCGCGCGCTCCCCGACCGTGGTCGATTTCGACCAGGTTCGGTGCGCCTCGTCGGCAGCGGTGATCGCGGCCTCGAGCTCGGCGTCGGTGATGGTGTCGTAGGTCTTGACCGTCTCGCCCGTGGCGGGGTTGGTCACCGCATAGCTCATCGTATGGGTCTCCCTGTCGGTGCGCCACGCCCGAGCCGGTCTGCCGCGTTGCAGCCGCCGGGAGGCGGGTTGGTGGGCTTGGCCGATTCTACTCGCGGCCCCTCACAGGCCGGTAGCCCCCTCCGACTCGGGGCCAGTCCACCCGGAAGCGGACGATCGGGCACTGAACGCCACCCAGCACCCAGTCGTGCTGGGGCACGTCGATGGCCAGGCCCATCCGCTGGTAGAAGCCGATGGCGCGCGTGTTCTCCCGAAACGCCCAGACGACAAATGGGTTGAAGCCGCGTGTCCGCAGGTCGTCGACCGCCTTCTGGTACAGCGCTCCGCCGACGCCGGTACCGATGACGTCGGGATCGAGATAGAGGTTGGTCAGCTCCCCGGATCCGTCGATCGGCGGTAACCACCAATCCTTCCCGGGCGAGGCGGTGGCGTAGCCGATGATTGTGCTACCGCGTTCCGCGACCCAGGCGCGGCTGGGGTCGTCCGGGTCCGTCAGCCGAGGCATCGCTTCGCTCCACATGGTCGGTGCCTCTTCCGTCCATTCCTTCAGCACCAGGTCGGGCACGATGCCGGGGTAGGTGGCCGCGTAGGCTCGAGCCGTGACGCCGGCCAGGGCCTCGGCGTCCTCGGGCCGAACGAGCCGGATTCTCACCGCGTCCACGGTCGGGCTACTTGCCACTCCGGACCGGACGGAATCCCCCGTCGGCCACGCGAGCCATGACGAACATGAGATCCGCCAGCCGGTTCAGGTAGCGAACGACCTCCGAGTCAGGGAGCTCACCGGCCTCCGCCAGGGCCACCGCCCGCCGCTCCGCCCGACGGGTGACCGATCGGGCCAGGTCCAGGGCGGCGCCCGGCTCCGATTCGCCTGGGACGATGAACTCGGCAGGCATCGGGTCCTTGGCTGTCCAGCTATCGATCTCCTGCTCGAGGGCAGTCGTCATCTCGGCCGTCACCCGGCTGATGCCATCGGTCAGGCGGGACCGCTTGTCGTTGTGGGTCGCGATCTCGGCCCCGACCACGAACAGCTCGCGCTGGAGGCGGATGATCGTCTCGCTCAGGCGCGCTTCCTTGCGATCGGTGATGGTGCCAAGCGCCGCCCGAGCCATCCCGAGCGCGGCCACCGCTTCGTCCACCGAGCCGGCAGCCTCGATCCGGGCGCTGTCTTTCCCCACCCGGGCGCCGCCAAACAGGAGCCCGGTGTCGCCGGTATCACCCTTGCGGGTGTAGATCTTCATGTCGGACCGATGCTATTCCACGGTCCGGAGGATGCGGAGGGCGCGCAGGGTATTCCACCGGCTTTCGCCGCCCGGCTTCTCCATCTCGACCAGGAGCGTTCCCGGGATCCGCGACTGGAGCGGCCAGCGTCCGTTGGGCCGGCGCGTCTCGCGGAGCAGCTCCAGGGCATCCGTCGCCCGCTCATCGCTCAGGGCCGGCGTCCGATGGAGGTAGTCCAGTCCACGCATCGCGTTGTAGTGCCAGTGCCAGGGGTAGGTCAGCTGGACGAACCGATGGTCGGCGACCTCTCCGGTGGTGTGAGAGCGGTAGATCCGATGGGCGAGCAGGAACTCGATCGCTCCAGCTTCGGACTCGCGAAAGGCGCGGTCGTCGATCACGGCGCGGTCGTGGGCGTTCCGCAGGTTCTCGAGAACGTTGAGGGTGGTGTGGAACGAGCTGTGGGTCGTCGATGGGCGGTTCCGGATGTGGCAGTTCCATCCGCCGTCAGCGAGCTGGACGCTGATGACCGTCTCGGCCAACGGACCGAGGCGGGCATCGCCGGCCATGTACGTCGAGCCCAGGCCCAGCCAGAAGCCCAGGTGGCAGAGGTCCATCCGTTTGAGGAGCACCGGGCGGTCCACCGGTTTCCCCGGCGGCATGAGCCGATCCATCAGCCCATCGCGCGGTGCCCACGGGGCCGGATGATCCTCCGGGAGTCCAAGCGCCATGAGCAGCAGCGGCGTCCATGGCGCGTCGGTCCAGCGTCCTTTGGGCCAGCGGCCATCGGCCGCCTGGAACGTGAGAATCTGTGCGGCCCAGCCGGTCTCGATCGTCCGGCGCTGTTCAGCTCGCCACACGTCCTCGGGCTCGTCCAGGAGATCGCGCATCACCTGCCATCGGATGGCGGGATCGCCCTCGAGCAGCCAGCCCACCACGGGATCGCCTTGCGCGAGGACCGTCATTTCGGCTCGATGCTAGCGCCCGGGTGCGCCGGCGGAAGGCCTAGAAGAGGCCGGGCGGGGGCTCCCAGCGATCGGCGAGCAGGGTGACTTTGACCGGGGGACCGACCACGTCCTCGGTCTTCTGCTTCACGGTCTGGATCAGGTCACCGGCCCACGGGCAGAACGGGGTGGTCAGGACCATCTTGATCTCGGTCGGCGAGCCATCGGTCCCGATCTCGACGTTCTTGATGAGGTCGAGGTCGACGATGCTCATCCCGATCTCCGGATCGTGGATGTCATAGAGCGCGGTCATCACCTCGTCCACCTTGGCGAGGTTGGCGTCGATCGTCATACCCGACCAGATTAGCAGGGATTCGCTTTGAAGCGTAAAGGGCCTAGAACAGGCTCTCGCTGAACTTCGGATGTGGTTGGAGAATCTCGGGTCGAACCCGGGTGAAGCCTTCGTAGATCGGGTCGCCGGCCTCGATCGCGGCCCTCAGCTCGGTGATCGCGTCGGCCGTGTCGGCCTGGGAGGCGTGGCTCTGAAGCGCGTCCAGCCGGCGCTGGGCGACCTCGGTGATGTCGATCCGATGGGTCGCGCCCTGCTCTTCCCCGGAGAGGTCGTAGCGATTCGGTCCCGGCCCGAAGCCAGGGGCGATCACGAATGTCGAGTTCGGGGCCACGCCCTGCAGTGCCAGCCGCTCGACCGCCCACCGCGCGGCGCTGCCCACCGTGATGTGGTCTGGGTCACCGGTGACGCCGTGGGACCCGAAGGTGATGAGCACGTCCGGCCGGCGGTTCCCGAGCCAGGCGAAGATCTCCTCGATGAGCCGCTCGGTCGACTCGGCCGCGACGGCGCCGTCGGGATAGCCCTCCAGGAGGGTCACCTCATTCAGACCGATGGCCTCCGCAGCGCGGACCATCTCCGACTCGCGGATGGCGGCCAGGTCCGCGTCCGGCGTCCGCTCCGGGTTGCCGGCCTCGCCCCGGGTCACGACCAGGAGGCGGGTCGTCTTCCCCGCATCCCGGGCCAGGGCCAGTGACCCGGCGCATGTGAAGGCCTCGTCGGCAGGGTGGGCCAGGATGACGGCCATTCCTCCGGTTCGGTCGTACGTCATGCGCTCTCCGGTGGCGTGGGTTCGGGCGCGGGAT
The DNA here is from genome assembly GCA_963699235.1 of uncultured Chloroflexia bacterium. Taxonomy (GTDB): domain Bacteria; phylum Chloroflexota; class Limnocylindria; order QHBO01; family QHBO01; genus DASTEQ01. Next base: position 59,353 of record OY969424.1, read on the forward strand.
CGTCTGACAGCCGGCGCCAGCCCTGGCGCTCGACCGCGGAACGCATCGTACGCAGGACCGCGACCTTGGCGCTCGCGACCTCGGTCACGAAGCGGGCCGTGCCGGCCTCGTCGAGCGCCGATCCGGGTGGGGCCGAGTCGCGGCCCACGTTGAGCCAGGCCAGGTGGTATCGGTCCATCCGACCCCAGACCGACTCCAGCAGCTGGTCCGATTCGAGGAGCCATGCACGGAATCCGTCCCAGTCGGGCGTTTCCGCCAGCCGATCGCCCTCCATGATGAGGGCATCGGTCGCGGCCAGGAAGGCGGCACGGGACATGACCGGCTCGGTCTGCACCGCCCGAGTATGGCGTGGCGGTGGCCATAGGTCCGCAGAGCATCCCGGTCGCTCCTGATCGCCCGTGCTCTGCCGTTCGTACTATTGCTGATGACCCCCAGCAATCAGGACACTCGCGGTGACAAAACGCACCGGCGAAACATGCTCCGATCCGATTTGACCGCAGCGATTGCGCGGGCGGTGGGTACCGGGTTGGCCCTGGTGCTCCCCGCGGCCGTGGTGGCCGCCCTGCGCCTGTTCCCCCCGCTGCCCCTCGAGCCCGATGGGGCGACCGGCTGGCTCGCCCCGGCGACGCTGGGCGTGATCGCCCTTTTCTCGGCCGTCTCGGTCGTTCCGCTGATGGGAGGCCTCGTGACGTCCGGTCGGCTGGCTGCCGGTGCCGCGGGGATGAGTGCCACCGCCCTCACCGCCGGCACGGCTGCCCTGGCCCTTGCCGGCCCCGAGGCCTCTCCTTCGCTCCCGAACAGTGGGCTTGCGCTGACGCTGGTCGTAGTTGCGGTTGGCTTTGCCGTCGCCGCCTGGGCCGGCTACCGGACCGTCGCCGACGAGCGGGGCCGCTGGCTCGGCGTCATCCTCGCGCTCGTCCTGGCCGAGACGGCCCTCGCGGCTGCCCTGCTCGCACCGGGTTCCGCCCTGGACGACCTGACCGTGCCCTTCTTCGCGGTTGGGGCGGTCATTGCGGTAGCCGCCGCGGCCGTCTGGTTCCGCCGTGGCACCCCGGTCACCGCCCTGGCGCCGCTGACCGTGGCCATCGCCGCCGCCCTCCTGGGATGGTCCCGACCCGGCACCGCCGACGCGTTGGTGGCTCTGACCCCGCTCCTGCTCACCCCGCCGCTCCTGGTGGCCGGCTTCGTCACCCGATCGGGCGCAGCCGACACGGACGAGGACGAAACCGACGAAGCCGAAACGCCGCCGGTGGCCACCGAAGTCGCGAGCATCACGGTTGCCGCGGCGGCCTCGAAGCCGCCGGTCGATGACGGCGAGCGCCTCGGCCGCGAGCTCCGGGCCGCGCTCGCCGAGCTGACCGACGCCCGTCACACCATCGCGCTCCAGCGGACCGAGCTGGAGCGGGCCGCGGACAGCGACACCCTCACCGGGGTCATGAGCCGCAACTCGATCACCGACCGCCTCCGCGAGGAGGTAGCCTCCGCCCGCCGCTACCCGCACTCGGTGTCGGTCGTCCTCATGGACGTGGACGGCATGGGCGAGATCAATGCCCGGTACGGCACCGCGGCCGGCGACGCGGTGCTGAGCGAGCTCGCGCTGCGGATCCGGGTCCGGGTCCGTGAGGCCGACGCTCTGGGCCGGATGGGTGGCGACGCCTTCCTGGCCGTCCTCCCCCATACCGATGAGCAGGGAGCCACCGTCTTCGCCGAGGCCATCCGGGCGCGAGCCACCCAGCGCCCGATCTCGACCGGCCGAGGCGAGGTCTGGGTGACCGTCTCGATCGGCGTCACCACCATGCGCTCGCGCCAGGAGCTGACGGCCGACGTCCTGCTGGCGCGTGCCGACGAGGCGGTCGCCTCGGCCCGCGCCGGCGGCGGCAACGTCATCGCGTACGACCGGCTCCACGGCCTCGCCCGCCTCGACGAGCGGCGGAAGGAACCGACTGACGAGGAGTCCCTGGACGACAACGGCGAGGCCTAGCCACTGCCGGGGGACCACAAGATATCGGCCTGAGGGTTATCCACACCACTACAGGTTGTGGATAAGGCCCTCCTTTCGGCATCGGTCCGGTGCTAGACTCCAGCCCTTACCACCATCCCCGCGAAGCTGCCGGAACACGACTGAAACCATGCCGCCGACCTCGCCGAACCTGTCCGCCAAGCTGATCTTCCCGACCGCGGAGATCGTGGAGGAGTACTACCTCCCGATCATCTACACCGCCTGCCGGACCTGCTACTCGGAGCTGCTGCCGGACGTCATCTGGGACAAGGCGGTCTCCCGATCGGTGGCCGACGAGAAGCAGCAGGCGCTTGTCCGCAAGGTCATGGAGTCGGGCCACGGCTCGACCATCGAGCACGTCAACTTCACGTTCGCCATCAGTGGCGTGACCCGGACGCTGTCCCACCAGCTGGTCCGCCATCGGGCGGGGACGGCCTTCGACCAGCAGTCGCAGCGCTACGTCTCGTTCAAGGCCCGCGACAACTACACCATCCCTGACTCGATCACCAAGGGCGAGCTGCCCGACGACCTGGCCGGCCGATTCCAGCGCGCGATCGACGAGAACCTCGACCTCTACGGTCAGCTCCTCCAGGCCGAGGTCCCGGCCGAGGACGCGCGGTTCATCTTCCCCAACGCCATGCAGACCAACCTGATCATGACCGTGAACCTGCGCCAGCTCATCCACATGAGCGGCCTGCGGCTCTGCACCATGGCCCAGTGGGAGATCCGCCAGCTCTTCAAGCAGATCCGCCACGAGATCTTCCGGGTCTCGCCCTTCTTCGGCTCGTTCCTGGCCCCCAAGTGCGTGCCGCTGGGCTACTGCGACGAGATGGGCAACCGCGACGAGCACTGCCGCATCCGCCCCCACCGCGACACGGTGATGGCCGTCTGGGAGGCCTACCGCGGTGGCGAGCTGACCGAGACCGACGGGCCGATCGTCCCCGAGACCTCGCCCTTCCGCCCCAAGCCGCGCCGGACCGATTCGGTCCCCGTCGCGATGGACGCCCCCGAGGCCGCCGTCGGCCAGGCTGCCCAGGCCGACCGCTTCTAGGACCTCGACCTAGCCGTTCGGCTCTTTGCGGCCGGCGAGGAGGCGTTTGACCGATTCGCCCGCGCGGCGGACGCGGGTCTCGGGGCGCTTGGCCTCAGCCACCCAGTCGGCGTACGCCTTCTGGTGGCTGAACGACAGCGAGTCGTAGACCGCCCGCGCCTTCGTGTTGCCGGCCAGCGACGCGGCCAGCTCGGGAGGCGGCTTCACGACCCGTGGTTCGGTGTCGAGCTCGAAGATGATCCGCACCCGGTCGCCGTGGTCGATACCGATCGCCTCGCGGTTGGCCCGGTTCACGACGACGTAGTACTCGCCGCCGTAGCGGGCCGGGGTCGTCCGGAAGGTGTAGCCGCGGATCGTGACCCGGACTGGGGGCCGGTGGCGGCCGAAGGTCGCCTGGAAATCCACCGGGACGATGAAGAAGTACTCACCGCCTTTGCCGGTGAGGGTTGCGGTGGTCGTGACGGCAGTCGTGGACATCGGTCAGTAGTTCTCCTCGCCGACCGCGAACGCGCGGAGGGCGGCGTCGCAGGCTTCGGCCGCAGCCTGTGCCTGCGACAGGAAGAAGGGCGCCATCTTGGTCGAGTCCACGATGAGGACGGTCCGACCGCGCTCGTTGACGCCCAGCACGATGCGGTCCTCGCCGTGGAACGAGATGCTCCAGTTCGACTGGAGCTGGACCAGCTCGGCGAGGACGACGTCCTCCGTGAAGGACCAGTCGAGGTACGCCGCGTTCAAGGTGGTGACCACGTCACGGAGCTGGTGGGTCAGGTTTCGCGAGAGGCGTGAGAGGCCGACGAGGATGCGAATGGACGAGAACGGATCGCCGGCGCGGCCCACCTGCGGCGGCGAAATCTCCGGATCCGGCATCCCCTCCGGGACGTCTCCGAGCAGGGGCTGGTTGGCAACGGTCACGGTCGGTCGAGTATCGCTGATCGGCGCCGATCAGCCGATGCGGAGGCCAAGCTCTGCTACCGGGTTCGGCTCGAGGAGGTGGACCGCGCCGGCATCGCCCATCGCCCCCAGGACCAGCACCTGGCTGGCCAGGCCCGCGATCCGACGGGGCGGGAAGTTCACGACGGCCACCACCTGGCGGCCGACGAGGGCGCTCGGGTCGGGGTAGGTCACGGTCAGCTGGGCGGCAGACTCCCGCTCGCCGAGGTCGGGCCCGAAGTCGATCCGCAGCCGATAGGACGGATTACGCGCGTCGAGAAATGGCTCCGCGGCCACGATCCGCCCGACACGGATGTCCGCCTCGAAGAACTGGTCGACCGTGGTCTCGGGGGATGGATCGTCAGCCATTGGTACCTGTATACCGGACCGCGAAGGCTGGCGCGGCGCACGAGCCGGTGCGGGCACGCACCGCCGTTCGGTTCCCACTCGGGCAGTACTCTCGTGTGCTGTTCGCCGCCTCGGCCAGCCGGTAATTTCGGTTCGTGACCTTCTGGAACTGGCGACGGGGAAGTGGTGGGTCGGCCACTTCCGGAACCGCCGCCCTCGCCAACGGTACCGACCTCGCCCCGATCGAGCTGTACACGCCCGATACGCGGGTCGTCGGTTGGATCGCCTCGAACGGGCAGCGGGTGACCGACCTGCTGATGGTGAGCAACGAGCTGCGCCTCTGGCAGCCGAGCGCCGGCAGCGACGACATGACCCTGCGGCCGATGCTCGACAAGTCCGGGGAGTGGCGCACGGTGCCCACCGAGGACGTGGTCGTGGTCATGCCCCCCGAGTGGCGCACAAACCGACAGCTCCGGCTCCACCGCCGCATCCAGCGCGTTGCGGCCGACACCGGCACGTTCACCGTGACCGGCAACCTCCACCTCACGCCTGGCGCGCCGTTTCCCGAGCCATACCAGATGCACGGCTTCTTCCCGCTGACCGAGGCGCACCTGCTCCACCACGGCGAGCCGGCATTCGAGCACGTCGTGTCGGTGGTCATCGTCAACACCAAGTTCATCGAGACCCTGGTCCCGCTCGTCAGCCTCGCCTGATCGATTCGGGCCGCATTGGCCCGATCAGCCCGCCTCATAATCGGCCGACATGGCCGTCCTGCCCTCCGCGGTCGATCCTGCCTCCGAGACCTTTTCCGCCAACGCGGATGCGATGCGCGCGCTTGTCGAGGACCTGCGCAAGCGGACTGCCCGCGTCACAGGTGCCGGCGCCGGAGGCGACGAGAAGGCCATCGCCCGTCACCGCGAGCGCGGCAAGCTCCTCGTTCGCGAGCGCGTTTACCAGCTGATCGACCCCGGCTCGGCGTTCCTCGAGCTGTCCGCCTTGGCCGCCAACGGACTGTACGACGATGACGCGCCAGGTGCCGGCATCGTCACCGGCATCGGTCGGGTGGAGGGGGTCGAATGCGTGATCGTGGCCAACGACGCCACGGTCAAGGGCGGCACCTACTACCCGATGACCGTCAAGAAGCACCTCCGGGCCCAGGAGATCGCGCTCGAGAACCGGCTGCCGTGCCTGTACCTGGTGGACAGCGGCGGGGCGTTTCTGCCGCTCCAGGACGAGGTGTTCCCCGACAAGGACGACTTCGGCCGCATCTTCTTCAACCAGGCCCAGCTGTCCTCGCGGGGGATCCCGCAGATCGCCATCGTGATGGGCCAGTCCACCGCCGGCGGGGCGTACGTGCCGGCCATGAGCGACGAAGCCGTGATCGTCCGCGGGACGGGAGCCATCTTCATCGGCGGCCCGCCCCTGGTGAAGGCCGCCACCGGCGAAGAAGTGACGGCCGAGGAGCTGGGTGGGGCGGAGGTCCACACCGTGACCAGCGGCGTGGCCGACCACTACGCCCTGACCGATGAGCACGCCCTGGCCATCGGTCGCTCCATCGTGCGCAACCTCGCCTGGCGCAAGCCCGAGCCGCCGTGGGAGACGACCGCCCCTCGGCCGCCATCGGTCGATCCCGAGGAGCTGTACGGGGTCATCCCGGCCGACCCGCGCCGGTCGTACGACGTCCACGAGGTCATCGCCCGCCTGGTGGACGACAGCGAGCTCCACGAGTTCAAGGAGCGGTACGGGGAGACCCTCGTGTGCGGGTTCGCCCGGCTTGAGGGCTACCCGGTCGGAATCCTGGCCAACAACGGGATCCTGTTCCGCGAGTCGGCACTGAAGGGCGCCCACTTCATCGAGCTCGCCTCGCAGCGGAAGATCCCGCTCGTGTTCCTCCAGAACATCACCGGCTTCATGGTCGGGCGTGAGTACGAGGCCGGCGGGCTGGCCAAGGACGGGGCCAAGCTGGTGACCGCGGTCTCGACCACCGCGGTGCCCAAGTTCACGGTCATCATCGGCGGCTCGTTCGGGGCCGGGAACTACGGCATGGCGGGTCGTGCGTACAGCCCCCGCCAGCTGTGGATGTGGCCGAACAGCCGGATCAGCGTCATGGGAGGGCCGCAGGCGGCCCGAGTCCTGTCCACCGTCCGCGGCGACTTCGAGACCGATGCCGAGCGCGACGCCTTCGAGGCGCCGATCCTGGCCGAGTACGACCGCCAGGGCTCGCCGTATTACTCCACCGCCCGGCTGTGGGACGACGGGGTGATCGACCCGATGGACACTCGCCGCGTGCTGGCGATGGGCATCAGCGCCGCGCTGAACGACGTCATTCCCGAGACGCGCTTCGGCGTGTTCCGAATGTAGGACGCGGATGCGGCCGTCTAGACTGCGCCGAAACGGAGGCTCAGCCCAATGATCAGTCTCGGGGTCCTGCTCGTGGTCCTGGGGGTTGGCTCGCTCGTCCTGCCGGCCCTGAACCTTCAGCTCCAGCTGATAGAGATCGTGGACCCGTACCAGCCGTGGGCCGGCGTCATCGTCGCCGCGGTCGGCCTCATTACGATCCTGTTCGGCGCCCAGCGTCGCGGCCGAAAGGCCGCCGAGCCGGCCCAGGCGACTGCCACCGCGGTGGCCCCTGCCGCTCCAGCGGCGGCTGCTCCCCCACCGGCTGCTCCCCCACCCGCAGTCGAGCCACAAGCGGCCCCGGTCGCCCCGGCCTCCACGGCCTGGCCCGAGACCGCGACCGCACCGCCGACCGCTGGGACCACGCCGCCCGCGGCGCCGGAGCCCGAGAGCAAACCCTGGCCCACGGACCCTCCGGAGCGTCACGACGACTAGCGACGAGGAGCGGCCGCTCCCCGGCTCCCACGAGCGCGGCGTCCCGACGGGGACCCTGGAGGAGAGCGCGGTCGCCCTGTACGAGGCCGCGATCGCGGCCCGCGACGCCGAGGGCGGCGATGATCCCGCCCCGCTCCGCGCGTTCTACCGTGCGATCGGGGGGGCAACCCTCCTGCTGCCGGTCCCGCCCGGGACCGAGCAGGAGGCGCAGGCCGCGGTCGACCGGGCGGTGGACGACGACGAGGAGGTCGAGGTCGGCGTGCTCCTCGGCCGCGGGACCGATGGCGCCCCGGTCAGCGTGGCTTTCGGCTCCTACGCCGCCCTGGCTGCCTGGTCCCCGCTGGGATCCACGTCTCTTGCGCTCCCGGCACGGATCGCGCTGACCAACCTGGCGAATGCCGGCATGCCGGTCATCCTGGATCCGGCCGGGCCGATTCCCTATCGGTTCGAGCCCGACGAGATCGCGGCCCTGGCCGCCGGTCGGATGCCGGGGGCCGACGAGCCGCTGTTCAGCACCAACGGCGGGAGCTCGATCCGGGTTCGACTTCCCGGGCCCGAGGCGCGCGAAACCGAGCGCCGACTGGCGTCGGAGCTGGCGGAATGGCCGGGGCTGCGCGAGGCATACCTGGTCGAGGCCGACACCGGCTCCGGCTGGGGGCTGCTCCTGGGCCTGGTCGGCGGAGGCGGACCGATGCCGCCGCTTCCCAACGACGTCGAGGCGCTCTGGCTCGCCGAGCCGCTGCTCGGCAGCGTCCGGGCCGTATCGGACCCGTTCCACCGCGGCCACCGGTGAGCGCTCCGCTCCGGGTCGAGCGCATCGGTCCGGTGGCCCGGATCATCCTGGACCGGCCGGAGGTCAGGAACGCGTTCAACGCCGAGCTCATCGCCGCCCTGACCGCCACGTTCGTCGGCCTTGGACAGGAGTCCCCGGAGGCGCTTCGCGTCGTCGTCCTGGCCGGGGACGGGCAGGTGTTCTGCGCCGGAGCCGACGTCGCGTGGATGCGCGCCGCGGCGGACCTTGACCGTGACGCGAACGAGGCCGACGCCGGCCGGCTGGCGACCATGCTCGACGCCATCGACACCTGCCCGGTACCGGTCGTGACCCGGGTCCACGGCGCCGCCCTGGGAGGCGGGATGGGCTTGTGCGCGGTGTCGGACATCGTGATCAGCACCGCTGACGCGATGTTCGGCTTCACCGAGACCCGGCTCGGCATCCTGCCGGCCGTGATCGGGCCGTACGCGCTGGCCAAGATCGGGGAGAGCCAGGCCCGGGCGCTGTTCCTTACCGGGAGCCGATTCGGTGCGGAGCGGGCGAAGGAGATCGGGCTCGTCCACGAGGTCGTCGCGGACGAGGCAGCGGCGGACACACGGATGGCCGAACTGATCGAGGAGCTGCTCGCGGCGGGGCCGACCGCGGTTCGCGAGGCAAAGGCGCTCATCCGCCGGCTGCGGGGGCAGCCCGGACCGCAGGCACAGGCCCTGACGGTGGCCGCCATTTCCCGGCAGCGGACGAGCCCCGAGGGCCAGGAAGGGCTTTCGGCGTTCCTCGAGAGGCGGAGTCCGGCCTGGAAGGACACGACGCGTTGACCACAACTGGGCTCTCCGGCTCCATGCGGTTGGCCGCCGGGCTGGTGGGGCTGATGGGCCTGATCCTCGTCGGCAGCGGTGTCTATTCCTTCGTCGAGGCGCTGTTCCTCACACAGTCGATGCAATTCGGCCTGATCGTCGGACCCATCTTGGTGCTTGCCGGCCTCCCCGGCGTCATCGCGTTCGGGCTCCTCTGGCGGGAGGGCCGTGGGTGGCGGCTGGCGGTGGCCTGGAGCGCTGCCATGTTGCTCCTGGCGGTCTGGAGCATCCTGAGCGTGATCCTGTCGCCAGGTACCCACGGTCCACCGCCCGTTTCCGTGGTCTGGGCCATCGCGTCCGCCGTGGCATTGGTCACCCTGCTCATCGCGAGGACCCGCTGACAAGCTCGAGTTGACCCCTGCGACAATCGCGACGTGCGCGACGAGCTGACCCCTCGAGAAGTTGCCCTGGAGCTGGGGGTCACCGTTCGAACCGTCCAGCGCTGGATTGCGACCGGGCGCCTGGCAGGCAGCCGGGTCGGCGGCCGAATGCGCGTTCCGCGCAGCGCGCTGGCAGCCGTCACCGGGGCCGAGCCGGCGGCGGGCCCGCGCGAGATCCACGCGCTCCTGATCGCCAACCGCGGGGAGATCGCGGCGCGGATCGGGCGGACGGCGGAGCGGCTCAGGATGCGCGTCATCCGGGTCCATGAGCCCGATGAGCCGGCTCCCGCGGACGGCGACCTCGCCTTCCCCATCCGCTCATACCTCGATGCCGACGCGGTCATCGACGCGGCGCTCCGCTGCGGGGCGGATGCCGTTCACCCCGGCTACGGTTTCCTGGCCGAGAACGCCGACTTCGCCGACGCTGTGGCTCGGGCCGGCCTGGTATGGGTCGGCCCGCCCCCGGACGCGATCCGGGCGATGGGCGACAAGGCTGCGGCCCGCCGGCTTGCGACGGCCAGCGGCGTGGCGGTCGTCCCCGGCTACGACGACGCCGACCAGGACGACGCCTCGCTGACCGACGCCGCTCCCGGGGTCGGGTTCCCGCTCCTGGTCAAGCCGGCCGGTGGTGGTGGCGGCAAGGGAATGCGCGTGGTGCGCGCGGCTGGCGACCTCGCCGATGCACTGGCTGCCAGCCGGCGGGAAGCGGAGGCCGGATTCGCCAACGATCGGCTTATCCTCGAGCGCCTCCTGGAAGGCCCACGCCATGTCGAGGTCCAGGTCCTGTTCGACACGCACGGCAATGGCGTTCATCTGGGCGAGCGCGACTGCAGTGCCCAACGGCGCCAGCAGAAGATCCTCGAGGAAGCCCCCGCGCCGTCGGTCGGCGCCCGGCTGCGGGCGGAGCTGGGAAACGCGGCCCTGACGGTGGCGGCCGCCGCGGGCTACGTCGGGGTCGGCACCGCCGAGTTCCTGGTGACCGATGACGGGGAGTTCTTCTTCCTCGAGATGAACACACGCCTCCAGGTCGAGCATCCCGTCACCGAGGGGGTGACCGGCCGCGACCTCGTGGCCGACCAGCTGCGGATCGCGGCCGGGGACCATCTCGGCATTGACCAGGCCGCGATCCGGATCACCGGTCATGCGATCGAAGCCCGGGTCTACGCCGAGGACCCCGAGAACGGCTTCCTGCCCGCCACTGGCCGGGTCGTGGACCTGCGCTGGCCCAGTGGCGAGGGGATCCGGGTCGATGCCGGCGTGGACGCCGGCGACCTGGTGTCGGACCGATACGACCCACTGCTGGCCAAGGTCATTGCCCATGGCCATACCCGGGCCCAAGCCATCGACCGCCTTCGCGGGGCACTGGCGGAAACGCGAGTTCTAGGGGTGCGGACCAACCTCCGCTTCCTGCGCTGGCTGGTCGACCAGCCGGCGACCCGCAACGGGGAGCTCCGGACCGATACCCTCGCCAAGCTCGACCTCCCCGGCCCGGTCCAGCTCCCCGAGACCGCCTGGCGCTCGGCCGCCGCCCTCTTCGTCGACCCTGGCGCCGGACCGTGGAGCGGCGGATGGCGTCTGAATGCCGCGCCGGCAATTCGGCTGGCGCAGGGAGACCAGGTGCGGGCCGCCGCGCCGCTCCCCGGGTTGCCGGCCGCGCGGCACGGCGATGCCGCGCATGTCGAGGTCGAGGGTCAGTCACTCGAGTTCCGGCTTGCCCCGCCACCCGCGGTCGAGGAGGCGGTGCGCCACGCGGCTCAAGCCGCCGGCACGGCCGTCCTGGTGGCGCCCATGCCGGGACGGGTGCGGGCCGTGCACTACCGGACGGGCGACCAGGTCGCGGCCCATGCCCCGGTGGTCGTCCTGGAGGCGATGAAGATGGAGCACGCGATCAGTGCGCCGCTGGCAGGCATGGTCAGCGCTGTGCACGTCCGGCCCGGCGATCAGGTCCAGCGCGGCGACCTCCTGGCCGAGGTGTCAGCGTAGGATGCGGCGGCCATGACCCACGTCGACGTCCGGGTCTACGAGGTTGGCCCGCGCGATGGGCTGCAGAACGAAGCCACACCGATCGCGACCGAGACCAAGCTCGCATTCATTACCCAGCTTGCCGACGCGGGCTTGCGCGAGATCGAGGCCACCTCGTTCGTCTCCCCCGGCGCCATTCCCCAGCTTGCCGATGCCGACGAGCTGATGGCTGCCCTCGATCGACGGCCGGGAGTTCGCTACCCGGTCCTCGTCCCCAATGCCCGCGGCCTGGAACGAGCGATCACCGCCAGGGTCGACGCGGTCTGCGTGTTCACCGCGGCGTCCGAGACGTTCACCCGCCACAACATCGGGATGTCCATCGCCGAATCCCTGGCCGCGTTCGAGCCGGTGGTGGCCCATGCCCGGCGCGAGGGGTGGTGGATCCGGGGCTACCTGTCCACCGCCTTCGGCTGCCCCTACGAAGGACCGATTGCCGAGCGGGCCGTGGTGGAAGTGGCCGAACAACTGCTGGCCCTGGGCGTGGACGAGCTGAGCATCGGTGACACGATCGGGGTGGCCGGACCGGCTGACGTGCGGCGGGTGGTCGGCGCCCTCACCGCGGCCGGCATCGAACCGGACCGGCTGGCGATGCACTTCCATGACACGCGCGGCACGGCAGTCGCCAACGTGGCGACTGCGCTCGGGCTGGACATCCGCTGCTTCGACGCCAGCACCGGTGGCACCGGCGGCTGCCCGTACGCACCGGGTGCCGCCGGCAACCTGGCGACCGAGGATCTCGTGTATCTGCTCGACCGGGAGGGGCTTCGCCACGGGCTGGACCTCGACGAGATCCTGGGCGCGGCCCGCTTCATCGCCGAGGCTCTGGGCAAGCCGCTCGCTTCCAAGGTGGGTCAGGCCAGCGGCTGGCCAGCGTAGGATTGCGACCGATGGCCGACGCCCAGACCGATCGGCGCCCGGTGATCCTGGATGTCGATACCGGGATCGACGACATGGTGGCGCTGCTCATCGCCGCCACCGCGCCCGAGCTGAACCTGCGGGGCGTGACCTGCGTCGCCGGCAACGTCGAGCTCCAGTACGTGGCCCGCAACACCGGCTCCCTGCTCCAGCTCGTGGGGCGGGGCGACGTGCCGGTCTCGATCGGGGCTGCGCGGCCGCTCACCCGCCGGCTGCGGACCGCGCCGGAGACCCACGGACCGACCGGCACCGGCTACGCCGAGCTGCGGGGCGAGCAACGGGCCCTGGAAACGACCGACTTCACCGCCGTCCCCGCCGCGCGCTACCTCGAGGCTCACCTCACCCGCCATCCGGGCGAGATGACGATCGTGGCCACCGGGCCGCTGACCAACGTGGCCTCGGCCGCCAACAACGGGGTGGACCTGGCGGGCGGCGCCCGGGAGGTCATCTGGATGGGTGGCGCGCTGTCGGTCCGGGGCAACACGACCGAGCACGGGGAGTGGAACGCCTGCGTGGATCCGGAGGCCGCCGAGATCTGCCTCTCCGGCGGAGCCGTGGACCGCATCTTTCCGCTTGATGCCACCCAGCAGGTGGTCTTCACCCTCGAGGACCTGGACCGCTTGCCCGCCACGGACCTGGCGGACCTGGTCCGCGACGCGCTCCGCTTCTACGTCGGGTACCACCGCGTGGCGGACGGGATCGACGGCTGCTACCTGCACGACCCGGTCACCGTGGTCGGGGCGCTGCTCCGCCCGGACCTGGTCACTGCCAGCCAGGACCATCGCCTGACCTGCGACACCGCCACCGACCCCGCCGTGGCGGGCACCATCCGCCCGGCCGAGAACGATCCGCGCCCGGCCCTGAACGTCGTCACCGCCATCAACGGACCGGCCATGCACGAGGAGATCCTCGATCGCCTGACCCGTGCCGTGGCCTGAGCCCCAGCCGAACCGGAGGACAACACTGATGACCACCGAGGAACGCCCGGCCGACGCCGTCGCCGAGCCTGGCCGCGGTACCGATGGAGGCGGCTGGATGCGGGCTGCGATCGGCGTCATCGTCTTCCTGCTCGTCACCGCCGCGGGGATCGTGGCCTTCGGCCAGTTCGGGGAAGGCGAGGTGGACCCGAACACCGGCGCCAACGCGACCGCGGCCAACTCGTTTGCCCTGATCCTCGCCATCGCGATGCTGGTCGGGACCGCCGTCATGCTGCTCCTGGAGCGGATCCAGACCGGCCACTTCGGGTCGTTGTCGCGGCAGTTCACGCTCCGCGTCGTGGTCCTCATGCCGTTCGCGATCGCGATCAACATCGTCCTCGGCCAGACCGTGGCCGCCGCGCTGAAGATCCCGATCTACCTCGACTCGATCGGCACCATCCTGGTCGGCGTCCTGGCCGGCCCCATCGCCGGGGCCGCCACCGGGGCCCTGGGCAACCTCCTGTGGGCGTACGTCGTCCCGCCGCCCTTCCAGTACCCGCCAGCCGCCGCCTTCGCGGTGGTGGCCGCGATCATCGGCATCGCGGCCGGCCTGGCCGGCCGCTACGGCGTGCTGCGGCCGCGTACCGAGCGGCCAATCGGCCAGCTCATCGTGGCCGGCGTCCTCGTCGGGGGGATCATCATCGGCCTGGCGTGGCTGGCGGCAGCCGGCTACACCCTCATCTTCGGCACCGACGTGAACCCGCTGCCATCGAGCGACAACCAGCTGTTCCTGGTCCTGGGCTACGTGGCCGCCCTGCTGGTGGTGGCCGCCGTGCTCGGCACGTTCGCGCTGCTGTTCGGGCGCCGCGACCTGACGGCCGCCTACGCGGTCGTCACCGGGGTGGTGACCGGCATCGTGGCCGCCCTGATCAGCGCGCCGATCGCCGCCAGCGTGTTCGGCGGGGTCACCGGTGCCGGGACGGACTTCCTGGTCGCCGCCTTCCGCCAAGCCGGGCTGGACATCTACGCCGCCACGACCGGGCAGGGACTCATCAGCGACCCCATCGACAAAGCCGTGACGTTCGTCCTCGTCTACCTCATCACCGTGGCGATGGCTGTCCGGCTCAAGGCCCGCTTCCCCCAGGGTGAGCAGCTCATCGAGGAGCCGGCCGAGCCCGACGCGAGCGTGCGGACAGCGGGGGGCACGGGCTGAGCGACGCGGCCGAGCCGGCGGCGCCGGCGTTCCTCGTCCCGCCGACGCCCACCGCCTGGCATCGGCTCAACCCGCTGACCCGGCTGGTGGCGGCCACCGTCACCGCCGTCAATGCCACGATCCTGGGCGGCGTCGTCGGTCCCGTTGGCCTGACCCTGTTCGCTGTCCTCCTGCCAGGCGCGATGGCCGGGGTCCTGCCCCGCCTCCTCCGGGTGGGGATGCTCCTCGCGCTGCCGTTGGCGGTCAGCGTCTTCGTCGTCAACCTGTTCTTCTATCCGTCGGGCTCGACGGTCCTGTTCGCGATCGGCCCCATCACTGCCACCTCGGAAGGCCTGGCCTACGCCATCGAGACCCTGGTCCGGCTGGTGGCCATCACCGGCGCCCTCGCCCTGTTCTACCTGACCACCCCGATCGGGTCGCTGGTGGTGGACCTCGAGCGGCGCGGCGTCAGCCCGCGGCTGGCGTTCGTGGTCAGCGCTTCGGTGCGGACCATCCCGGCCACCCTCGAGCGGGCCGGCCAGATCGCCGACGCCCAGCGCGCCCGCGGACTCGACACCGAGGGCAGCCCCTGGCGGCGCCTCCGTGGGCTCGTCCCCCTCGTCGGCCCGGTGTTGCTGGGCTCCATCAGCGAGGTCGAGGACCGCGCGATGGCCCTCGAGGCCCGCGGCTTCTCACGCCCCGGCCGCCGCTCGCTCCTCTGGTTCCCCGCCGATCGCCTCGTGGAACGGGTCGCCCGCTGGCTGATGGTCCTGTCCGTTCCCGCCCTGGTCATCGCCGGCTTCGCCGGCTGGCTGCCGCGGTGACCAGGTGCTGACCCTGACGGGTGTCACGTACCGATACGCTGGCTCGGCCCGGCCGTCGCTGACCGATGTCTCGCTGACGCTTGGACCGGGCGAGGTGGTCGGTGTTATCGGCCCGAACGAGGCGGGCAAGTCCACGCTGTGCCTGGTGGCCGCCGGCCTGGCACCCCGGGCCGTGGGCGGGACCCTCAGCGGCTCGGTCCAGGTCGATGGCCGGGACCTGGCGGCGGTGCCGGCCGGTGAGCTGGCGGCGCGGGTGGGCATCGGCTTCGCGACGGCAACGCTGAGCGGGATCTGCTCGACGGTGTACGAGGAGGTGGCCTTCGGACCGATGAACCTGGGACTCCCCCGGATCGAGGTCATGCAGCGGACCGAGGAGGCGATGCGGGCCGTGGCCATCGCGGACCTCGCCGAGCGCGACCCGGAGCGCCTGTCCGGCGGCCAGCGACAGCTCGTCGCGATGGCCGGGGTGCTGGCAATGCAGCCCGCCCATCTCGTGCTCGACGAGCCCACGGCCATGCTCGATCCCTCCGGCACGCGGCTGGTGGGCGAAGCCATCGCGGCCCTGGCGGCCGGAGGGGCCTCCATCCTCATCGCCGAGCAGAAGACCGATCTGCTGGCCGCCATCTGCACACGCGCCGTCGTCCTGGCCGAAGGGCGCGCCGTCCTCCTGGGCGAGGCGACCGCGGTCCTGGCCGACCCGGTCCTCGAGAAGCTCGGGGTTGATCCCCCGACATCGGTCCGGCTGGCTCGACTGGCCGGCGCCGCCGGCCTGGATCCCGCGCGCCTGGTCGTGCCGGCATGATCGACCTCGTCGTCGAGGACCTCGTCCACGAGTACCCCGGCGGCGTACGAGCGCTGGACGGCGTGAGCCTGCGGTTCGGTGCCGGCGAGGCGGTGGCACTGGTGGGGCAGAACGGGTCGGGCAAGACGACTCTCGTCCGCCACCTGAACGGGTTGCTGCGACCGACGGCCGGCCGGGTGCTCGTCGGCGGGACCGATGCGGCCGGCCTGCGGGTGGCCGCCCTGGCGCGGCAGGTGGGCCTCGTCTTCCAGGACCCCGATCGCCAGATCTTCGCCGGCACCGTTCGACGCGAGGTCGAGTTCGGGCCGCGGAACGTCGGGCTGCGCGGGGCGGCGCTGGACGAGGCGGTGCGGTCGGCGCTGGCGGCCGTGGGCCTGGACGGCCTGGAGGCCACGAACCCCTACGACCTGGGTGCCGCTCGTCGCAAGCTGCTGGCCATCGCCTCGGTCGTGGCGATGGAGACGCCAGTCCTCGTCCTGGACGAGCCCACGACCGGGCAGGATCGGGCGGGTGTCGGCCGCATCCACGACCTCTTGAGCCGGGCGGTGGATCAGGGTCGGACCGTCATCGCCGTCAGCCACGACCTGCGGTTCGTGGCCGAGACCTTCCCCCGGGTCGCGGTCCTGCGCGCCGGGCGGGTGGTCCTGGACGGGCCGCCGGGCGAGGTCTTCGCGGCGGGAAACCGGGCGGCGCTGGCCGAGACCGGACTGGAGCCGCCTGCGGCGGCCGAGCTGGCTGATCGGCTCGGGGTTGGACCGGTGGCGACCGAGGCGGAACTGGTCGCCGCGGTGGTGAGGGCGGGGGCGGGCTGAGCTAGGGGGCCCGGGGCGGGGGCAGCGGCTTTCCGGTGGCGTCCACCCGTTCCTCGGCAGGGAGCTCGTCCCGGTGGAGTCGTCCGTTGGTCGGCCCGGGGATCGGCACTGCCATCACCGAGTGGGGCACTTCGTCCAGGCGCTGCCCGACCCCGCGCAGCCCGAGCTCGCGGAGCGCGGCCGCATACCGTTCCGCGACCGCCCGGTCACGAAGGAGGCCGAACAGGAGAGACGGATGTGCGCGGTTCAGGAGCTCGAGGGCCCGCGCCGTATCGGTCGCGTTGACCTGGTTGCGGCCGAGCTGTGACTCGAGGGTGTCGAGGGCGCGGTTCACCTCGCGGCGGGTGCCGCTGCTGAAGCTGACCCGGTTGGCCACAATGCGGGTCTCGCGCAGGGCGGCCCGGGTGACGTCGTCGCGGCTGCGCGGCGCGGAGGTCATATGGCCATCTTACGGGCTGAGGGGGAGTGGCAGGCAACGGTCGCCCACGCCCTGGCCACGGCCGAACGACCGATTCCGGTGGACCCGCGCTTCGTCCCACGTCGGGCCGTCCCCGACCCGGCCCAGGAGGAAGCCGATGCCCGGCGGTTCGACCGTTCCCGCTTCCCGACGGCGCGCGCCGCAGCGACCCTCCTGCTCATCTACCCGTCGGACGGGACGCTGGTCATCCCGCTCACTGTCCGCCACGACGCGCTGGCCTCCCATCCGGGCGAGATCAGCCTCCCGGGCGGCGCGGTGGATGCCGACGACGCGAGCCTGGAAGATACGGCGCTGCGAGAGGCCCGGGAGGAGATCGGCCTGGACTCCGGCTCGGTCAGGGTCGTCGGTCGGCTGGACCCGGTCTGGATCCCGATCTCGAATTTCGAGCTCGTCCCCATCGTCGCCGTCGCTGATGAGCCGCCGATGCTGACCCTGGGCCTGGACGAGGTCGCCGAGCTGATCGAGCTCCCGCTCGACCGCCTGCTTGCGGAAGACGGCGTGACCGAGGAGGAGATCGTCGTTCCCGGCGCGGTGCTCCGGACCGGGGTCTACTTCTGGGCCGGGCACCGAGTGTGGGGTGCTACCGCCCGCACGCTGTCCATGCTGGGGACCGTGCTGGAGGGCGTCTAGGCAGGGGACGGCGCGGGTGCCGCGTCGTCCGCCCGATGCAGGATGAGCGGCGCCGGGCAGGCGAAGGGCAACGGCCGGCAGCGGGCGGCGATCTCGCCCGGCTCCCGATCCTCGCGGAGTTGGATCTGCCCGGTGTCGTCCCACTCGATGAGGAACGTCACCGCGCTGGTCACCGCCATCATGAAATCGTGCTGGAGGACGATGACTGCTGTGCTGGGCATCCGGAAGTCCGAGGTCAGGTGACCCTGGATATTGACCAGCGTCCAGAGCTCGTCCTGGGCCTGGCTCAGGAACTCGGGATTCGCGGCCGAGCCGTAGACGCACTTTCCGACCTGGGTCAGCCAGACCGTCTCACCCGAGTCGACCAGCGCCCCTTCACCTTCCCACATGCCGGTGAGGTCGATACGCTCGCCGTCCGGGCTCAGGAGGTCGATCGACTCGCACCCCTCCGGAAGGAGGCCGCCACCATCGACACTTGATCCAGACGCGGCCGGGGCGGACGAGGTGGCGGAGCCGGATGGCGTGCAGCCAACCACGACCACCCCGATCAATGCCGCGACCAATCGGCGGCGGGTCATCACGGGCGGCGGTGAACCCGCGTACCCGCTTCCCGCAGGAGGCGAAGGATCTCGGCGTGGTGCGGCTCGGGAGCAGCCACGATGCTTAGGACCGCTGTGTCGCGCTTGGGCTGCCACCACGGTCCGCCGGCCACGTTGGTGACGGTCGCGCCGCCGCGCTCGGCGATGAATCCGGCCGCCGCCACGTCCCAGCGCGACAGGCCGCCGTTCTGGACGAAGGCATCGAACCGCCCGGCACCGACCGATGCCAGGGAGAGCGCCGCACTGCCCATCCGGCGGTGGATCCGGATCTCGGGCGCGATCTTGCGTTCGCGCGACAGGCCGCCTCGGCCGAGGATGGCGAGGCTCACCACACAGTCGCCGAGGGCCTCTTTCGAGGATGCCTTCGCGAGGGACCCGTTCAGGCGGGCGGCTGCCTGGGCGGTGGCGGTGTACAGGTCGCCGCGGAGCGGATCGAAGACGACGCCGAGAACGGGCACCAGGTCTTCGATGAGCGCGATCGACACGCAGAAGTAGGGGATCCCGTTGGCGTAGTTCACCGTACCGTCGAGGGGATCGATCGCCCACCACCGCCGCGCGCCGTCGGGGCCGCCGACCCGGTCCGCGCCGGCCTCCTCGGCCAGGATCCCATCCTCCGGGAAGCGGCGCCGGATCCGCTTCGCGATGAGGGCCTCGGAGCGGAAGTCGACGTCGGTGACGACGTCGCGCCGGCTCTTGTGCCGGACCCGGCCCACCCGGCCGTAGGACTCGAGGATGAGCGTCCCGGCTGCTCGCGCCAGGCGGACCGCGAACTCGAGCTCCTCGGCGTACCGACTCACTCCGGCATGCTAGCCGGTGCCCCGACCGGCTAGGCTTGGTTCATGCCGCAGATCCACCTCCACGCCGAGCCCGGCGACTACGCGCCGCTCGTCCTCCTCCCCGGCGACCCAGGGCGGGCGACGATGATTGCGTCCCGCTTCGACGGCGGCCTCGAGGCCGCCCGACTGGTCACCGAGCACCGGGGATTGCTGGGCTACACCGGGACGGTCAACGGCCGCCCGGTCAGCGTCCAGACCACCGGGATGGGCGGCCCATCCATCGGCGTCGTGGGCGAAGAGCTGATCCGGCTGGGGGGTCGGCAGCTGGTGCGCGTCGGGACGACCGGTGCGCTGCGTAGCCGACATCGGCCTGGGCGACCTCATCATCGCCACCTCGGCGACGCCGATCGACGGCACGGTGGCGACGTTCATGGGCGGCAGGCCGTATGCCCCGGCGTCGGACTTCGCCCTGACCCATGCCCTGGTCCACGCCGCGGAACAGCTCGAGGTCCCTCACCACATCGGGCCCATCGCCAGCATCGACGTCTTCTCGCACTACCACCCCGATCCACAGTTCGTCCGCCCGTGGCGCGACGCCGGGATCCTCTGTGTCGAGATGGAGGCCAGCGTCCTGTTCTATCTGGCTGCGACGAAAGGAGTCCAGGCCGCGTGCCTGGGGGTGGCGGTGGACATCGACTCGGGCGAGGAGAACCAGGAGCACACGTACCTGAGCGCCGAGGAGCTGGCGGCGGCCGTCGAGCGGATGATCGACGTCGCCTTCACCGCCGAGATCGGCTAGCTGGCGGTCCTCATTCGGTCGCGGATCGGCCCGTAGACGGCGAGGAGCAGGATGGCGCCGATCGAGGCGCCGATGAACCCGCCCGGGCGGAGCTCGAACCCCTCCCCCAGCAGGACGCTGAACAGCGTGCCGCCGACCACCGAGCCGGCGAGGCCGACGATGAACAGTTCGAGGGGGGTGAAGCCGCGGCGGGCGCCGACGACGCGGTTGGCGACCCAGCCAGCGACGATGCCGATGATGATGATGGCGATGAAGATCATGGACGCTCAGGATACCGTGGGCACCGTTCACTCTGCCCGCTTCAGGACGAGCGGAGCCGGGCAGAAGCCGCCGGGGTCTGGGCATCGTGGCCCGCTGACGCCCGGCTCGCGGTCTTCGCGCAGGAGGATCTCACCCGAGTCGTCGAACTCGACGAACATTCGGAGCGCGGAGTACGGGGTGATACCGCACGGACATTGCACCAGGTAGAGAATCTCCCCGGTGATGATGTAATCGGACCCCATTCGCCCGGCGAGGCTCTGAACGTGGTCCGGCCGCGGGTCGAGACTCCCCGCCGGCGGCACATCCTCGATGTGGCCGGCGCCCCACACGCAATCCCCTTCGGTGCGGATGTACCACGTCATGAGGGGGGCGGCGGTGCCAACCTCGGCCCACGTCCCGTCAAGGACCACTCGCTCTCCATCTGGGCTGCTCAAGTTGATGAGCTCACACCCGGGAGGGAGGTTCGCGGCACCCTCCTCCGATCCGCTGGGGGAGGGCGTGGCGGATGAAGGCGTTGTGGTCGGCGAGGAGCAGGCCGCGAGCAGGAAGACGCTCAGGATGCCGACGGCGACGGGGCGGGCACGCATCACGGGCGAGCATACGGGAGGCAGTGGCTGCGCGGAATCCCTTGGCTTGACGGCGACCATCGGCTCTTGAACAGGAGGCGCCCGGACCGATGACCAAGACCAAGCCTGCTCCCGCGGCCGAGACGACCGACTTCCTGCCCCTCAAGGGCATCGATCACGTCGAGTTCTGGGTCGGCAACGCGAAGCGGGCCGCCCACTACTCCCGGACGCGATGGGGCTTCACGCCAGTTGCCTATGCGGGGCTCGAGACCGGCGTCAGGGATCGGTCCAGCTTCGTGCTCGTCCAGAACGACATCCGCTTCGTGTTCACCGCGCCCCTAAAGCCCCGAGGGCGAGGTCGCGGAGCACGTTCGAAAGCATGGCGACGGGGTCAATGACATTGCCTTCGCGGTGGACGACGTCACGTCAGCCTGGCGCGAGACGACCGCGCGCGGGGCGGTCTCGGCCCTCGAGCCGACCGCGCCGGCTAGTCGATTCGACGCAAGAGCAGCGGGCTCAAGCAGAAGATGCTCGGATCGAGGCACCGAGGCCCCTCGGCGCCAGGCTCGCGGTCTTCATGCAGGGTGACCTCGCCGGCATCGTCGAACTCGATCAGGAACCGGATCGGTGCGTAGATCGGGTTCCCGGACCCAAACCCATCCCCCTGCGGGCCCAGGAGCAGGATCTCGCCCTCGATCGTGTAGTCGCTTCCAATTGTCCCCGCGAAGGTCTGGATGCTGAGCAAACCGAGAGCGCCGTCGGGGACCTCGTCGGTTGCCCCAGCGCCCCACACGCAATCGCCCAGATCCCGGATCCACCAGGTCCGCGGATCGGCCTCCTCGACCGCATCTTCTCGCCACGTCCCGTCAAGATCGATGCGCTCCCCGTCTGACGAGGCCAGATCGATCGGCTGGCAGCCCGGTGGGAGGGCTCCTTCCTGCACAGTCGAGGCCCGCACCGATGGCGCGGGCGTGACGGTCGGCTGCGGAGTGCCGGTGCAGGCGCCAACGCTGGCGAGCGCGAGCAGACCAATGACGAGCGGACGGACGCGCATCGGCTACGGCTCGATCGGCCGGAGGACGAGCGGGGCCGGACAGAAGCCGGCCGGGTCGGGGCAGCGTGGTCCTCGGACGGCCGGGTCACGGTCCTCGCTGAGGAAGATGGCACCCTCAGCGTCCCAGTCGATCTCCATCAGGAGCGGCGAGTACCGAGGTGGATTGCCCGGCGCGCCCAGCGGAGTACCGCCCAGCCAGAGGATCTCGCCGGTGATGACGTAATCGGAGCCGATCCGTCCCGACAGGCTCTGGACCTGGTCGTGACGGGCCTCGATCGTTCCTCCTGCCGCGGGCTCATCGACACTGCCGGTTGCCCACACACAGTCGCCCACGGTGACGATCCACCACGTCATGAGGTGGCCGGCCTCCGCGTCCTCGACCCAGGTTCCGTCCAGGACGACGCGTTCGCCGTCCGGGCTGCGCAGGTCAATCGTCTCGCAGCCGGGGGGAAGATTCCCGGTCTGCTCGATGGGGTCGCTCGCTGATGGCGAAGGCGTCACGGTTGGCGAGGGGCTGCTGGTGCAGGCAGCGACTCCCACGAGGACGAACAGGCCCACGGCGGCCGGACGGGCGCGCATGAGTGGAGCATACGAGAGGGCGAGCGGCGAGCGGAAGCGCGTGGACGGACGGCGTACCATCGGTCCCTGAAGAGGGAGGCGCCCGAACCGATGGCCACGACCAAGCCGGCCCCCACGGCCGAGACGACCGACTTCCTGCCCCTCAAGGGCATCGACCACGTCGAGTTCTGGGTCGGCAATGCGAAGCAGGCCGCGCACTACTTCCGGACGTTGTGGGGCTTCACACCGGTGGCCTACGCCGGGCTCGAGACCGGCGTGCGGGATCGATCGAGCTTCGTGCTGGTCCAGAACGACATCCGCTTCGTGTTCACTGCCCCGCTCACGCCTGATGGCGAGGTGGCGGAGCACGTCCGGAAGCACGGCGACGGGGTGCACGACATCGCGTTCTCGGTGGACGACGTCGCATCCGCCTGGCGCGAGACCACGGCGCGCGGGGCCGTATCGGCCCTGGATCCGACCGAGTCGCCGGGCGATAAGGGCGTGTTGCGGACATCCGCCATCCATACGTACGGCGAGGTGATCCACACCTTCGTGGACCGATCGGACTACGCCGGCACGTATGCCCCCGGCTTCCATCGGATCAAGGACCCGGCGCCGGCGGCCACCGGCCAGACCCTTGAGATGATCGACCACTGCGTCGGGAACGTGGCCCTGGGCGACATGAATCGGTACGTGGACTTCTACCGGGAGGTGCTGGGCTTCAGCCAGCTCGTGCACTTCGACGACAACGCGATCCATACCGAGTACAGCGCCCTCATGAGCAAGGTCATGCAGAACGGGGACGGGCGGATCAAGTTCCCGATCAACGAGCCCGCCGAGGGCAAGCGGAAGAGCCAGATCCAGGAGTTCCTCGACTACTACCTCGACGCGGGCACCCAGCACATCGCGCTGCTGACGACCGACATCGTTGGGACGGTCCGCGCGCTCCGCGGCCGGGGAGTCGAGTTCCTCGGCCTGCCGCACGAGTACTTCGCGGCGCTCCCGGACCGGGTCGGCGACGTGGGCATCCCGATCGACACCCTGGAAGAGCTGGGAATCGAGGCCGACCGTGACGAGGAGGGCTACCTCCTCCAGATCTTCACCAAGCCGATCCAGGACCGCCCGACGTTTTTCTTCGAGATCATCGAGCGCCACGGCTCACGGGGGTTCGGGCTTGGGAACTTCAAGGCCCTGTTCGAGGCGATCGAGCTGGAGCAGGAGAAGCGCGGCAACCTCTGAGCGGCGCTATGGCTCGGTTCGGCGGAGTTCGAGGGGCTCTGGGCACGGGCCATCGCCACCGAAGCAGCCGGGCGGGCCAGTGTTCGTCCGATCCTCGACCAGGACCATGTCTTCGCCCTCGAAGGTGACCCGGAGAACGGCGTCGCCGTGGTCGTAACCCGGGATGAGCTGGCCGGTCATGTCGGCGAACGTCCCGACGATCAGAAAATCCGAGCCCAGCCGCCCGTGGAATGTCGAGAGGAACGGCGGCTCGCCGTCTCCGATGGCCACGTGGCCGACGATCCAGACGCAGTCACCGATCTGCCGCAGGTAGGACACCATGTCCGAGCCCCCGTCCCAAGTAGAGGTGCCTCCCGGCCCGTCGCCCAGGACCACCTGCTCGCCATCGGGACCGATAAGGCTCGGCGTTACGGATACATCGCAGCCCGTCGACCCGGCAGCGCCGTCACTCGGCCTGGCTGAAGGACCGGCCGATTCCGCGGGCGCGGAAGGGGAGCATGCGGCGAGGAGCACAAACCCGAGCACCATGGCGACCCGGCGGGCGCGGGTCGGGACGAGCGGCACGCAGACAGTGTGACCGGGCCCGGAGCCTGCCGTCGAGGGGCACAAGGCAGGTCACGGCAGGTCACGGCGGGTCACGGCGGACCGTCCACCCGTCTCATCGTTGCAGCGTAGTAGCTGCACGGGTCGTCTTCGAAGATCTCTGTGGTGAGCTGGATCTCGCCGTCGTCCCCGAACTCGATCTGGAAGTTGGCGGGACAGTTTCGCGGGGCGTGGAGCTCGGCGGTGAAGATCTCCGACCACTCGCCGCTGAGTGTGAAGTCGGGGGCGATGTGGCCGCTGAAGGTGAGGAGCCACGCACTGCCCAGATCGTCGCCCGGCCAGCTGCTGAATCCGACCCACCAGACGCAATCGTCGTGTTGGCGAGCTTCGTGGAACGTCACGCCGCCCTGCCAAGCCCCGGTCAGATCGACCTCCTCGCCGTCCGGTGACCGCAGGTCCACCGGGTGACAGCCCTGGCCGACCGCCGCTTCGGAGGGCGCCGGCGACCCGGATGATCCGGGCTCAACGGACGAAGCGGGCGAGCGGCAGCCGGCGAGGATGACGACGGCGAGGATGCAGCCGAGCCCGAGAAGCGTTCGCGGCATGGCGGCGATTCTTGCACGCCGCCCCACTCTCCCGACCGGGTGAGGTCCCCTTGGGCATTCGGCCCCGCGAACGTCCGGATTCAGCCGTGAAGACCGGGCAGGACGCCCGCCGCGAAGGCGGGCGTCCTGCCGTGGCGCGATCCCCGAGAAGGCGCCTCAGGGCACGTCGAACTCGAGGCTGTTCACGACCTCCGTGGAGCCGTCGAGGTAGTCAGCGACGTCCTCGGGCTCAACGGCGTACGTCCACAGGAAGACGGTGCCTCCACCCGGAACGTCCAGGACCACGACCCTATGGGTCTCGGTAAGGCCGGCCCCATTGAATGTCCAGCCCACGTCTTCGAGCTCACCCCAGAGCGGGACGAATTCGTCACCGCACGTGGCACCAGTGCCGTCTGACGCGGCGTGGAAGTCAAGCTGCTGGCCGGACAGGTCGCCCACGGTGACGTCATCAGGACCGGAGGACTCGATTCCGTCGCGCGCCGCGATTGCGGCCAGGATATCGGCGGCGGCCGATCCCACTCCGGCCTCAGCCTCGAGGTCACAGTTTGCCGCCATGACCAGCTTGTTCTGCTGCACCTCGAAGAACGCGCTTTCGCTGTCGGGGGTCGGTATGCCGTTTTCGCCCTCCACCCAGCCTTCTGGCAATGTCCCGGTGAATGTGACTCCGATGTCCGCAGGGCCGGCGGCCTGGGATGCGGCGCTCGACCCTTCGGGTGGCGTCGCTGACGCCGAGGGGCCGCTGCAGGCGACGACGACCAGCGCGGCTGCCAGTACGGCCGCAGCGCCGGTGTTGCGAGTGTTCATGAGCCTCTGCCTCCCGCGTGTCGGGACGCCCGAAAAGGGCGCCCGTCTACAGCGCACGATGGAGGCAACGCGGTGTCCGGTTCGATTTTGAGGCTGATGATCTTCGGGCGGGTCGATATGGCGTCCCCCGCGCAGGTAATCCCGCGCGACGCTGACGGCTCAGTCCTGGGCCGGATCGGTCGGGCGGACCACCCGATCGCCGTTTAGCATCCGGGTCATGCTCGTCGAGATCGACCGGATCCGCTTCGCCGCTGAACGGATCCGGGGCGTGGCCGTCCGCACGCCCCTCCTCGCATGGGAGGACGGGGTCTGGCTCAAGCCTGAGAGCCTGCAGCCGGTGGGCGCCTTCAAGATGCGCGGCGCCTACTTCCGCCTCTCCACCCTGACCGATGCGGAACGCGCGGCCGGGGTGATCACCTACTCGAGCGGCAACCATGCCCAGGCCGTGGCGCGCGCGGCCCGCCTGCTCGGCATTCACGCCGTGATCGTCATGCCGAAAGACGCGCCGTCACTGAAGGTGGATCGCGTCCGAGCAGATGGTGCCGAGCTCATGCTCGCCGCGCCCGGCAACGACGCCCGCCGGGCACTGGCCGAGCAGCTGGCGGTGGAGCGGAGCCTGACCCTGGTCCCGCCGTACGACGACCCCGAGATCATCGCCGGCCAGGGAACCTGCGGGCTCGAGATCGCCGAGGACCTGCCCAACGTCGGCGACGTGATCGTGCCGATCAGCGGCGGAGGGCTGATCAGCGGCGTCGCGGCGGCGGTGAAGGCGCTGGTGCCCTCGGCGCGGATCATCGGCGTCGAGCCGGACGAGGCGGCCGACGCCCGGGAGTCGAAGGCCGCCGGCGAGATCCGGACCTGGCCCACCGAGCGGACGCATCGGACCATTGCCGACGGCCTGCGCGTGAATCGGATCGGCGACCTTCCGTGGGCCCACATCCAGGCCCTCGTCGATGAGATCGTGACGGTGTCCGACAACGACATGCGGGACGCCATTCGTGAGCTGGCCGGTCGCGCACGGCTCGTCGTCGAGCCGTCGGGCGCGGCCAGCCTGGCGGCCCACATGACCGGAGCCGCGGGTCCGGTTCGCGGCTCGCGGGTCATCGTCCTCAGCGGCGGGAACATCGACCCGGAGATGTATCGGTCCATTCTGGCGGAGGGTTCCCGCGCCTAGCCGAAGTCACTAGCATCGGCATATGGCGGATCGCCCCGACGAGCTGCGCCCCATCACCGCGTTGTTCGCGGACATTGCCGGATCGACCGGACTGGGCGAGCGGCTGGCTCCCGATGAGGTCAAGGCGCTCATCGGGGAGTGCATGACCCGCATGGGTCGCGCGGTCGAGGAGTTCGGCGGGACGATCCAGGCCTACCAGGGCGATGGGATCTGCGCCTATTTCGGCGTCCCGGTCGCTCACGAGGACGACCCCGAGCGGGCAGCGCGGGCCGCGCTCCGGATCGTCGAACTCATGGGCGCCTACAGCCGGGAGGTTGAGGCGGCATGGGGGATCCCCGAGCTCGGCGTTCGGGTCGGGATCAACAGCGGACGCGCCGGGGTGGGGATGGTCGGCGCCGCTGACCAGAGGGTAGTCGCGCTCGGCGACTCGACAAACGTGGCGGCTCGCCTCGAGTCGAACGCCGCCCTCGGGACCATCGTCGTCGGCGACGAGACCGCGCGCCGGCTGGCCGGCCGCTTCCTCACCGAACCGCTGGGCGAGATCACGGTGAAGGGCCGGGCGGAGCCGGTTTCGATGTGGCGCCTGCTGGGCCCGGCGGCCGTTGCCGCCGTCCCCCGCCGACATCCGCTGGTGGGACGGGAGGGGGAGACCAGCCGCCTCGAGGCGGTGGTCGAGCGGCTGAGCACCGGACAGGGGCAGGTCGTGATCCTCGTGGGCGACGCCGGCATCGGGAAGACGCGGCTCCTCGCCGAGCTCCGCGAGCGCGCCGGGGACCGGGTGGCCTGGCTCGAGGGCCACAGCCGGTCGTACGGCGCCCGATCGCCGTACGACCCGTTCGTGGAGATCCTCCGCGGCTGGCTCGGCGACGAAGGCGGGCCAGATCTCGCGATCCGTACCCGGCTCCGGGCCCGACTCGGAGACGCCGGCGCGAGCCACTACCCGGCCCTCGCCCGCCTCCTGGGCATCCGCCTCGAAGCCGACGAAGAGGGCGACCTCGCGGACCTGCCCCCGGCCGACATCGCGACCCGGCTGCGCGCGGCCTACGTGGACTGGCTCCGCTGGGTGTCCGCCGACCATCCCGCCTGCGTCGTCATCGAGGACGTGAACTGGGCTGACGACTCGTCCGCCGACCTGGCGGAAGACGTGATGGCCCTGACCGACCACGCTCCGGTCGGTCTCGTCCTCACCCTGCGCGCGGACCCGGGGACCCGCGGCTGGCGGCTGCGGACCCAGGCCCTGAGCGACTACAGCCATCGGCTGACGACCCTCGACCTCGAGCCGCTGAGCCCGGCGGCCACCGAGGAGCTGGCCGCCCTGATCCTGCCCGGCGACGGCCTCGATCCAGCCACCCGCCGGACGCTGGGCGAGGTCAGCGAGGGCAACCCCCTGTTCCTCGAGGAGCTCATCACCCGGCTCCAGGAAACCGGGGCGCTGACCACGAGCCACGAGACGTGGACGCTTACCGTCCCGCGCAACGTGCTGCCACCGGCCCTCGAGGGCCTGCTGGTGGCGCGGATCGACTACCTCGCGCCCGAAGTCCGGTCCGTCGCGCAGGCCGCCGCCATCCTGGGCCGTGAGTTTGCCCAGCCCACCCTGGTCCGAATGACGGAGGGCGCCTCCGCGACGGTTGTTGACCCATCCATCGACGCCCTCGTCCGGGGCGGGATCGTGGTCGAGCGCGGTCGGTTCCCCCACCCGGTCTTCGCCTTCCGCCATGGCCTCATCCAGGAGGCGGTTCTCAGCACCCTGACCGATGGCCGGCGGGCCGAGCTTCATCTCGCGGCCGCGCGCGCGCTCGAACAACTCGACCCATCCGATCTCGACGCCCATCTCGAAGAGCTCGCCCACCACTACGCGCGGGCGGACGATCTCGAGAAGGCGCTGGCCTACCTCGAACGCGGCGCCGAGCGCGCGGCGGAGCTGGGTGCAACCGATGAGGCCGGGCGCCTGTGGCTTCGGGCCCTCCGGGCGGCGAACAAGCTGGGCGACGAGACCGCGGCCGAGCGCATCCGAACCCGGATCAGCGAGGCGCCGGCCGATCCTCGCTAGTCACGAACCATCCGAACGACCGCATCAGTCAGGACCCGGCGACCGCGACCCAGACCTGGTCCCCGAAGACCGCGATGCCGTGCGGTGCGCCGCCGATCGTGATCGTGGCTGATATGGCGTTCGTCGCCGGATCGATCCGGCTCACCACGCCGTCCGCATCCACCACCCAAGCGGAGCCGGCACCGACCGCGACCGCGACCGGCTGCCCGGTCAAGGCAATGCGAGTCACCTCGTCACGCGAACGAACGTTGTACCGAACGAGGGCATCGGCAGTGGCGTCCACGATCCACAGGGCGTCGGTCTCGGGATCCAGCGCCAGCGCGCCGGGCGTGAAGTTCAGGTCGATGGGCGGGTCGGCGGCCGTGAATCCGATCGTGACCCGGCTGAGGCTCTGGTCGAGCCGGTTCGCCGTCCACAGCGCGCCCGAGCCGGCCGCGATCGAGACCGGATCAGCGCCGACCTCGATGACGGCGTCGCCAACCCTCGGAGGGACCTCGATCTCGCGAATCGCATCGGCCTGCGGTTCGACCACCCACAGGAGACCGTCCCCGAGCGCCATGGCTCCCGGCCGGAACTGCAGCTGGATGGACCGGACGCGGGGGGACTCCTCGACGGTGATCTGGGTCATCGTCTCGATCGTCGTGTTCGCGACCCAGACGTAGCTGACCTCCTCCACGACGGCCGCGACGATCGCCTGCGGTCCGGTGTTCGGCTCGTGAACCACCTCGGTTACCGCATGGTCGCCCGCGGAAACGTGCGACACGATCCCGGCGTCGAAATGGGTGATCCACGCGCCGGTCGCCTCGGCCGCGATCGCGGTCGGCGCCTCGGTGAAGGTGGCGACCGCCGTGGCCCCGTTCGTCGTCGCATCGATGAGGACCAGCCCGTTGCCCGCTATGAGCGGACCGGCCGGGCCTCGACCCAGGACGTACACGGCTCCGGCGACCAGTCCCAGCACCACCACGGCCGCGGCCGCGCCGACGGCGAGCCGACGGCGGGACCTGCGACGCCCACCGGCCGGGGCGACGACCGGCAGCGGGCCGCTTCCCGGGACGCTGGCATTCGTGATCCGCAGCAGGTCCTCGGCCATGTCGCCGCAGGACGGATACCGATCCGCGGGCGCCTTCGCGCCGGCTCGCGCGAGCACGGCGTCGAGCGCGGGTGCCAGGGCCGGATCGACGGCGTCGCCGACCCCCGGGAACGGGTCGCGAATGTGGGCGTACAGGGTGGCGATGTCCGTCTCGCGCTCGAACGGGCGGTGCCCGGTCAGCGCCTCGAAGGTCAGGCAGGCGAGGGAGTACTGGTCGGCGCGGGCATCGACCTGCCGGCCCTCGATCTGCTCCGGCGCGACGTAGGCGATGGTGCCGAGGAACGCCGACGAGCCGGTGACGCCTGACTCGGAGAGGACTCGCTTGGTGAGGCCGAAGTCACCGAGGTATGCGTGCTCGCCGCGCCCTGCCCCGCGAGCCGGGAGGAGGACGTTGCTGGGCTTGACGTCGCGGTGGACCAGGCCCGCCTCGTGGGCGGCGTCGAGCGCGCTTGCGACCTGGGCCACGATCCGAGCTGCCCGCGCCGGCTCGAGCGGGCCGTCGCGCTCGATCAGCGACGCGAGGTCCACCCCGTCCACGAACCGCATGGCGATGTAGAGGACGCCGTCCGCCTCGCCGGCGTCGTACATCGGGACGACGTTAGGGTGGTCCAGGGTGCCCGCCGTCCGCGACTCGCGCAGGAACCGCTCGCGGAACTTCTCCTCTCGCGCGATCTGGGGCGCGACGACCTTGAGGGCCACCTTGCGCCCGAGCCGAATGTGCTCGGCGCGGTAGACGACGCCCATCCCGCCCCGGCCGATGATCTCCTCGATCTGGTAGCCGGCGATCTCTCGCCCCAGGTAGCTGTCGGGCTCCATGGCGGACATCGTCTACTGGCCCTGCAAGCCTCCCAGGAAGCTGACCGCGTTGGCCCCGATCGCATCGACCGCGTATCCGCCCTCCTGGAGGGCGATCACCGGCAGGTCGAGCTCACCGATGGCGGCGCCGATGCGGCGGTAGTCATCGGTCGTGATCGCCAGGTCGGCGATCGGGTCGCGCTCGAAGGTGTCGAAGCCGAGCGAAAGGACGAGCGGCGCGTCGGGGTCGTGGTCGCGGATGGCCTGCAGCCCGGTCTCCAGGGCGGCGAGGTAGGCGTCGCCATCGGTCCGGGCCGGGAGCGGCAGGTTGAGGTTCATCCCCTCGCCTGCGCCGAAGCCGACCTCGCGGGCGTAGCCGGAGTAGTACGGGTAGGCCCGCTCAGGGTCGCCGTGGAGCGAGACGTACAGCACGTCGTGGCGATCCCAGAACAGCTGCTGGGTGCCGTTTCCGTGGTGGTAGTCGATGTCCAGGATCGCCACCCGCGATGCGCCGGACAGGGAAAGGGCCTGGGCCACGATCGCCGCGTTGTTGAAGAAGCAGTAGCCGCCGTACAGCGCCTTCCCGGCGTGGTGGCCCGGGGGCCGGCACAGGCCGTAGGTCAGGTGGGCGCCGCCGCGCGAGAAGTCCAGGGCAGTGAGGGCGACATCCACCGAAACCCGGGCCGCGCGGTAGGTGCCGGCCACGATCGGGGTGGCCGTGTCGAAGGTGTAGCCGAACAGGCGATGCCCGGGGCCGGGCAGGCCGGTGTCGTGACCGGCGGCGTACGCGGTCGTCAGCAGGGTGCCCGGGATGAGCGGCTGGGTGCCGTCGGTGACGCCGGCCGCAACCGCGTCGTCCCAGGCGGTGGCCAGCACGTCGAGGAGGGCCTGGTCGTGGACGGCGAGGATCGGCTGCTCCCCGTGGTGGGTCGGCTCCTCGAAGCGGTAGGTCCCCGTCTCGGACAACGCCCGCTCGATCTCGATCGCCCGCGCCGGCACTTCGAAGCCCGGAATGGGCTTGCCGAAATCGACCTCGACGAGGCCGTCGTGTGCCAGGTGGGCATCTGAGCGAATGACGGGGACCGGCATAGGCGTCCCCGAGTGTACGGGTAGACTGGCGCGACCGATGGGCAGCCTCGCCAGCTACCGGCGCGTCTTCGCCAACCCGGCTCTCGCCCGACTGCTCGTCGGGGAGTTCGTGTCCTCGATTGGCGACTGGCTGTACCTCGTCGCCCTGCTCGTGGTCGTCTACAACGCGGGCGCCTCGCCGGTCGTGCTCGGGATCGTCGGCGCCGCCCGGATCGTCCCGTACATCCTGCTCTCGGTCCCGGCCGGGATCGCCGCGGACCGATACGACCGGCGGATGATTCTGATCGGCACCGACCTGGCCCGGGCGGTGATCATGCTGGCACTCACCGGCCTGGCCCTGCTCGACGGCCCGATCATCGCCATCGTCGCTTTGAGCCTTCTGGCGGCCTGCTTCTCGGCCTTCTTCTCGCCGGCGATCGGCTCCCTCATCCCGACCCTGGTGAAGGATGAGGGCGAGCTGGGCCCGGCGAACGCCGCGTGGTCGAGCCTCGACAACCTCGCGTTCATCATCGGCCCCGCGGTGGGAGCCATCCTCATCGGCCTGGGGAGCATTCCGCTGGCGTTCTTCCTGAACGCGATCAGCTTCTTCGTGGTCGCCGCCGTCCTCTGGCGCCTGCCGCGCGGCGCGGAGCGCCGACGAGAAGCGGGCGAGCATGCGGCTGAGGAGACTGGTCCGAACTTCCGCGAGTCGCTTCGGCCGGCCATCCGGCCGCTGTCGGGGCTGGGGATCATCAACCTCGTCGATGGGTTCGTGTCGGGTGGCCTCGCGGTGCTGACCGTGGTCATCGCCATCGAGGTCCTGGGCGCGGGAGATGCGGGGACCGGCTGGCTGAACGCGGCCATCGGCCTGGGTGGGCTTATCGGCGCGCTGCTCGCGGGGCCGATGACCCTCCGTCGCCGGCTCGACCTGCCGCTGGCCGTCGGTGGGGTGACGCTCGGGGTGGGGATCATCCTGGTCGGCCAGTCCGAGGTCCTGCTCGCCGCCATCGCGGCCATGGCCGTGGCGACGGCCGGCATGCTCGTCCTCGAGGTCGTGGCAACGACCATCTTCCAGCGCGAGGTCCCGGACGCCATCCTGGGGCGAACCATCGGGGCGATGGACACCGTGACGGTCACGGCCTACGCCCTCGGCGCGTTCCTGGCCCCGATACTCGCCTCGATCACAAGCCCGGTGGTGGTGCTCCTCGGGTTCGGGGTGGCCATGATCACGGCCGCCATCATCGGCACCATCGTGATCGGCAAGTCGGAGGCACC
Organism: uncultured Chloroflexia bacterium; assembly: GCA_963699235.1. Classification (GTDB taxonomy): domain Bacteria; phylum Chloroflexota; class Limnocylindria; order QHBO01; family QHBO01; genus DASTEQ01. The sequence continues at coordinate 92,367 of OY969424.1, forward strand.
GGTGGCCGATCCGGGCGTGGAGCGGTTCGTCCGGCTCTCCTTGTTCGACGGGCTGTCACCAGCCTCGCTCGAACAGGCTGCCCGACACCTCGTCCGCGTCCGGGTCTCGCCCGGCGAGGTCGTCGTCCGCCAGGGTGATCCAGCCGATCGGTTCTTTCATATCCTCGAGGGTTCGTTCGAGGTGACCCAGACCAAGGACCCCGGCGGTGCGCCGCGGTTCCTCCGCACCCTGGGCCCGGACGAGGTGTTCGGGGAGGTGGGCCTCCTCGGAGGCGTGCCCAGGACGGCCACGGTCACCGCGGCCGGCGACGGGGCGCTGCTGTCCCTCGACGGGCAGCGCTTTCTCGAGCTCGTCAATGCCGGGCCTGGCCTGACCTCGCGCCTGCTCGACATGCACCGCGGCGCGTCCACCCGGCTCGAGGCGCCGGCCGAGGAGAGTGGCGGGTGACCGTTCATGGCTGACGACCAGATCGTCCAGCTCCTCCTCCGATGCCCGCTGTTCGTCAGCGCGCAGCCGGACGACCTCCAGGACGTGGTGCGCCACCTCCGGCGGCGTCGTTTCCGGCGGGGCGAGGTGATCTTCCACGAGGGCGACCCGGGGGACTCGCTCCACGTCGTCGCCGGCGGGGCGGTCAAGATCGTGCTGTCGTCGGAAGAGGGAGATGAGGCAATCATCGCCACCCTCCATCCGGGCGACTTCTTCGGGGAGCTCTCCCTGCTGGATGGCTCGCCGCGGTCAGCGACAGCGGTGGCCGTGGACGCCACCGAGACACTGAGCCTGCCGCGGGAGACGTTCCTCGAGGAGCTGGGCCGCAATCCAGGGCTCCGCGACTGCCTCCTGCGATCCGTGGCTGGAGAGCTCCGGCGCCTGACCGGTCACGTGGAGGAGCTCCACTTCATGGATCTATCGGGTCGCCTGGCCAGCCGCCTCGTCCGACTGGCGGCCGAAGCAGATCCGCCGCCGCACCGGACCGAGGAGGGCAAGCTCGAGGCCACGCTCGAATGGCCCTTCACACAGTCCGATCTGGCTGCCATGATTGGTTCCACGCGCCAGAGCGTGAACCGGCTCCTGGTTGACCTCGTCGACCGGGGCCTGGTGCGGATCGAACGCGAGACACTGGTGATCCCCGACCTCGAACGCCTCGAGCAGCTGGTCGCTCGCTAGGGGCCGGTGTCGGCAAGATGACAACAGGGGTGTCGCCGAGGTGATCGGCCTCGGATAGGCATTCTCCATATCGTCAGGCCCGAGATTCCGGGCCGTTCCGGTCCGGAGACACTTTCGGGAGGCAACAGGAAACCATGGACCAGAAGATCAGAGTCCGGGGCCGCGTCTCGGGCGACGACGACGTCGAGGGCCATGCCCACGCCCGCGCCAAGGCACGGGCGAACACCAAGGCCAAGACCAAGGCTCGCAGTCGCGCGGACGAGGACACCGAGGGCCACGCCCACGTGAAGGCCAAGTCCCGAGTCAACACCAAGGCCAAGTCTCGAGCCCGCAGCCGCGCGGACGACGACACCGAGGGCCACGCCCACGTGAAGGCCAAGTCCCGAGTCAACACCAAGGCCAAGTCCCGGGCGAAGAGCCGCGCGGACGACGACACCGAGGGCCACGCCCACGTGAAGGCCAAGTCCCGAGTCAACACCAAGGCCAAGTCCCGGGCGAAGAGCCGCGCGGACGACGACACCGAGGGCCACGCCCACGTGAAGGCCAAGTCCCGAGTCAACACCAAGGCCAAGTCCCGGGCGAAGAGCCGCGCGGACGACGACACCGAGGGCCACGCCCGAGCCAGGGCGAAGACCAAGGCCAGCTCCGCGAAGCAGCGATAACGTCAGCTTCCCGAACAGGTAAGGCGGCGGGGTCCTCCCCGCCGCCTTACGCTATGCGCCGATGACCAGCCGCCCGTCGTCGAAGTCTCTGGACCAGGCCCTCGCCATCGTCCGGGCCGGCGCCGGCCGGGTCGCCGTCGCGGAACGTCTCCATCCGGACGGCGAGGAACGTCTCCTCCAGTCGATCGTGGACGCGACCGTCCGCCTGTTTGACGCGGAGGCCGCCTCGATCGCCCTCTTCGAGCGAGATCCCGACCGGCTCGAGTTCAAGGTCGCAGCCGGTCCGCAAGGGGCAGGCGCCATCGGCAAGAGCGTCAAGCCCAGCCAGGGGATCGCTGGATTCGTGTTCTCGTCGGGCCAGGCGCTCGCCCTGTCGGATGTGACCTCCGATCCACGATTCGATCGGAAGACGGCGGAGAAGACCGGCTACGTCCCCCGCTCCATCGCGGCGGTGCCGCTGTCCGATGAGCAGGGCACCCACGGCGTCCTCCAGGTCCTCGATAAGCGGTCCGCCGCTACGTTCGACATGCGGGACATGGAGCTCATCGGCGTGTTCGCCGCCCAGGCAGCCACGGCCATCGCCGTTACCCGGGCCCAGCGCGAGCTTCCGCTGCTCCTGCGGTCGGCCTTTGCCCGGGCAGCCGGGGACACCCTGACCGATGCCCAGCTGGACGCCCTCGTCAGCGCCGCCTCCGCGGACCTGGATGCCGACGAGGAGAGCCCGTACTGGGCACTCGCGGACCAGGTAGCGCGGCTTCGGAGCATGGGTGACGCCGAGCTCAGCCTCGTCAGCGAGATCCTGGCCGCCCTGGCCGCGCACGCCGCCGCGCGCCGGTCCCGCTCGCGCTACCGCTGACCGTCGTGTCGGTCAATCCGGAGGACCTCCCGGCATGGGCCGAGCCCTTCGCCGCCGCCGATCAACTGGCCCGACGGGCTGGCCTCCGACGGATTGATCGGCGCTGGGCGTGGGGCGGGGCCCGCGGCAAGGGGGTCACCGTCGCCATCGTGGACAGCGGGATAGAGGGCGGCCACCCATGGATCGGCGACCGGCTGGTGGAAAGCGTGGCGGTCCGCATCGACAAGCGGGGCGAGGCCGAGGTCGTCCCTGACGATCCGGTGGACCTCTACGGGCACGGGACGGCCTGTGCGGGCATCGTCCTGGACATCGCCCCGGAGGTGGACCTCATCTCGGTCCGGGTCCTGAACGAGGACCTCAAGGGGAAGGGCGCCGCGTTCGTCGAAGGACTGTCGTGGGCCATCCAGCGCGGCGTCCAGGTCGCCAACTTGAGCCTGTCGTCGAAGAGCGAGGCGCTGTACCCCGTCTTCCACGAGTTGGCGGACGAGGCCTACTTCCGCAACGTCGTGCTGGTCAGCGCCGCGAACAACGTGAACGTGGCCTCGTACCCGTCGCTCTTCAGCAGTGTGGTCTCGGTCGCGGCCCACGCCGAGCCGGACCCCTGGAAGCTGTACTACAACCCCAACCCCCCCGTGGAGTTCGGCGCCTGGGGCGTGGACGTCCCAATCGCGTGGAAGGACGGCACCGAGACGGTGGCCACCGGCAACTCGTTCGCCGCGCCGCACGTCGCCGGCATGGCGGCGCTCATCCTGTCGAAGCACCCGGGCCTGACCCCGTTCGAGCTGAAGGCGGTCCTGACCGCGGTCGCGGACAACTCCCGCGCCGGTCGCCGCCGCCGGGCCACGATCTGAGCCTGTCGCAAGGGATCGCCGAAGTGCCCGAGTCGGGAATGCACGTCGTTGCGGGAGTCGGTCCAGTCGGCCGCGCGATCCTCAGCGAGCTCGTCGATCGCAGACTTCCGGCCCGCGCCGTCGTCCGCCGCCAGGTCGCCGATCTGCCGGACGAGGTGGAGGTGGTCGAGGCTGACCTGACCGACTCCAACGTAACCGCCCAGGCCATGGCCGGGGCGTCGGTCGTCTACCACGCGGCGTCGGCTCCGTACGATCGATGGCCCGAGCTCCTGCCTCCGCTGATGAGCGGCATCGTGGCCGGCGCCGTGACATCCGGAGCGAGGATCGTCTACGCCGACAATCTCTACGCCTACGGACCGGTCGATGGGCCACTGACTGAGGATCTTGAGTCGCACGCGACTGGGCCGAACGGCCGCGTTCGGGCAATTCTGGCCGACGACCTGATGGATGCCCATGCCGCGGGAAGGGTCCGGGCAACCATCGGACGGGCGTCGGACTACTTCGGCCCACGCGGTCTCCAATCGACGGCGGGTGAGCGGCTGTTTGGGCGGGCCGTTGCGGGGAAGGGGGCACAGGTCCTCGGCAATCCGGACCTTCCGCACACGCTCACCTACCTGCCCGACTTCGGACGTGCACTGGTGACGCTTGGCACTCGCGAGGAGGCGCTCGGCCACGTCTGGCACGTACCGAGCGCGGACACGCTCACTCCCCGCGAGTTCGCGACGCTGGTTTTCGAGGCGCTCGGGCGGCCGGTTACGCTGCAGGTGACGCCTTCGGCGTTGTTGGCCGTCGCCGCGCTGTTCAGCCCAACTTTGCGTGCAGTCCACGAGCAGCGGTACCAGCGCAACGCGCCGTGGATCGTCGACCACTCGAAGTTCGCCCGAGCTTTTGGCGCCGAAGTGACGCCTCATCGCGAGGCGATCGCGGCCACGACAAGGTGGTTTTCGCGGCCAGCCTGATGAACAACTGTCCGGCATCGCCCGCCGTCCGCCCGGGTCTTATCGGCGGAGCGCGGGCCTAGAATGAAACGGCACCATGTTCTACGTCCGACGCGGCCAGGTGCCGCCCAAGCGCCACACCCAGTTCCGCAAGCCTGACGGAACCCTGTACGCCGAAGAGCTCTTTGGCGTCGAGGGCTTCACCGGCCGGGCCTCGCTCCTGTATCACCACACGCCGCCGACCCGCACGAACCGAATCGAGAAGATCCGTGACGTGGCCCTCGAGGCCTGGACCGATGCCCCCCATCGGCATTACCTGGTGAACACCAAGGACGTCGAGCCGTCAGGCGACGCGATCTCAGGCCGGGTCCCGCTGTTCTTCAACAGCGACGTCGCGTTCGGCGTCGTTCGCCCGGCGGAGGCGATGCACCGCTTCTACCGCAACGGCGAGGCGGACGAGATGCTCTTCGTCCACGAAGGTCGTGGCACGCTTGAAACGATCTTCGGACCGATCGACTACGGCCCCGGCGATTACCTGGTGATCCCGATCGGCACCACATACCGGGTCGTCCCCGCGGAAGGGGACGAACAACGCATGCTCTGGGTCGAGTCACCATCGGCGATCGTGCCGCCCAAACGCTATCGCAACGAGTTCGGCCAACTGCTCGAGCACTCACCGTACGCCGAGCGCGACATCCGGCCGCCGGCCGAGATGGACGCCCATGTCGAGGCCGGCGAGTTCGTCATCGAGGTCAAGACCCGCGGCCGGATCACGGCCTACCACTACCAGCACCATCCCTTCGACCTCGTTGGCTGGGACGGCCACCTCTGGCCGTTCGCGTTCAACATCAGCGACTTCGAGCCGATCACCGGGCGCGTCCACCAGCCGCCGCCCGTCCATCTCACATTCCAGCCGCGCAACTACGTCATCTGCTCGTTCGTGCCGCGGAAGTTCGACTACCACCCGCTCGCCATCCCGGCCCCCTACAACCACTCGAACATCAACTCAGACGAGGTTATTTACTACGTCGCCGGCAACTTCATGAGCCGCCGCGGGGTGGACATCAGCTCGTTCACCGTCCATCCGGCAGGCATCCCCCACGGCCCGCACCCGGGCACGGTGGAGGCATCGATCGGGAAGGAGGCAACGGAAGAGCTGGCGGTGATGATCGACACCTTCCATCCGCTCCACCTGACCCGCGAAGCGGGTGAGCTCGAGGACCCGGCGTACCCGTTCAGCTGGCTGCCGCCATCCGACGCCGATGCGGAGGCTCGCGAGCTGGCCGACCGCGGCCCCGAGGCCTTCCCGGACTGACCGATGACCATCGGCCCGGAGGTCCCCGTCAACCTGTTCGAGAACGAGCGCGAGCTGATGGTCGTCGCGCCCATGCCCGGCGTCGCCCCCGAGGACATCAGCGTCGAGGTCACGGCCGATGGCAAGCTGACGCTCCGGGCCGAACCTCGCGGGGAAGGACAGGAGCGGATCACACATCTCCGCCGTGAGTGGTCGTACGGTCCGTACGAGCGGACGATCGAACTCCCCTACCCGGTCGACGCGGTACGAGCCAACGTCGCATACGGCAACGGGGTCCTCTCGATCACGTTGCCCCGGGCCGAGATGGCGACTCCCGGCCGGGTCCTGGTCCCGCGGACCGGACATGCCCGGGGCATGGCGGCCGGCCACGCCGGGACTCGGGGCGGCGATCCGGACTCGTGATCCTGTACTTCATGCGCCACGGCAAGGCCGGCCATGGCGACCCATCGGACCCGAACGACGATGCTCGTCAGCTGACCGAAGCGGGCATCGGCGAGCTCCGTGCCGCAGGCCCGCTCTGGCAGCGCCTGAACCTGCGACCGGACGTCGTCATAGCCTCTCCCCTGCCACGGGCCAGACAGACCGCTGATCTGTTCGTCGAGGGGGTCGGCCTGAAACGGGATCCGATCGATGACGATCGCCTCCGCCCGGGCGCTGACTGGTCGGACATGGCCCGGGCCATCGCCGACCACCGCGATGCCCGCCGGGTGATGTTCGTAAGCCACGAGCCGGATCTGTCGGAGGCGGTGGGCCTGCTCACCGGCGCGCGTTCGGTCCGGATGCGGAAGGGCGGCCTCGCCTGCGTCGAGTTCCCCGGCGTCCCGGAGCCCGGCTCAGGTGAGCTCGCATGGCTCCTCGACCCCGACCTCTACGGCGACGATTGACCGACCTCGAGCGGGAGCCCGGACGGAGGGTCATCCGGGTCGCCGCGTATGCGCTCTGCGTAGAGGACGACCGCATCCTGCTCTGCCGGATTGCGCCCGGCTACTGGTCCGGGGTCGGGTCCTGGACGCTGCCGGGCGGGGGCCTCGAGTTCGGAGAGCCGCCCCGGGATGGCGCCCTCCGGGAGTTGACCGAGGAGACGGGCCTGGATGGGGAGATCGAAGGCCTGGCCGAGGTCCTCGACTGGTCGGGGCAATGGTCACACCCGCTCGATGGAGTCGACGAGGCGTTCCACTCCATCCAGATCGTGTACCGGGTTCGCATCACCGGTGGGGAGCTTCGGAACGAGCCGGACGGGTCCACCGACCTGGCCAGCTGGTTCACCCGGGCCGAGGCCGAGGCGCTCCCGCTCGTCGAGCTGGCCGAGGCCGGGCTGCGCCTCGCGTTCGAGGTCGCCTAGGCCGGGTCGGCGACGACCACGACCTTTCCGAACGCGCGGCGGGCGTCGAGGTGCTCCTGGGCGGCGCGCGTCTCGGCCAGCGGGAAGGTGGTGTCGATGACCGGCGAGACCCGTCCGGCCTTGACCAGCTCGAGCACGCCCGCCATGTCCGAGCGGGTCGCGCCCATGGATCCGAAGATCGTGAACTGGCGCCAGAACAGGTTCCACAGGTCGGTCTCGGCCATCCGTCCCGTCAGCCCGCCACAGGTCACCACCCGGCCGCCGGTCCGCAGGCTGGCCAGGCTGTGCCGCCACGTCGCGGGGCCGATGTGCTCGAAGACGACGTCCACACCGCGGCCCTCGGTGATCCTCATGACCTCGAGCTCGAACCGGGGCGTGGCCGCGTGGTTGATGACGTGTGCCGCCCCCAGCTCGCGGGCCTTGGCCAGCTTCTCTTCGGACCCGGCGGTGGCGATCACGGTGCACCCCAGCTCGCGGGCGATCTGGATCGCCGCGCTGCCGATCCCGGACCCGGCGGCGAGCACCAGGACCCATTCATCGGCCTTCGTCTGGGCCCGGGTGACGAGCATGTGCCAGGCCGTGCCGAAGGCTGACGGCAGCGCCGCCGCCTCCGCATCGCTCAGGCCCTCGGGGGTGCGCGCAAGGCAGGAGGCCGGAGCGACGAGGTACTCGGCGAAGCCGCCGTCGCGGGTGAGACCGATGATCTCGCGGTTCTCGCACAGGTTCTCGCGGCCGTCGAGGCAGAACGAGCAGGTGCCGTCGGCGGTGAACGCCAGGACGATGACCCGGTCGCCGACCGACCAGTCGGTGACGGCCGACCCGACCGCGGCGATGGTGCCCGCGGGCTCGAGCCCACCGATGTGCGGCAGGGGGGCCCGCATCCCGTTGCTCCCCTCCCGGACGTGGAGATCGAGGTGGTTCAGGCCGCAGGCGCCGACCCGCACCAGGACCTCGTCCGAGGCCGGGACCGGATCGGCCACCTCCTCCCAGGAGAGGACATCGGGCCCGCCGCGCCGGCGAAAGATGACTGCCTTCATCGGTCTCGCTCCATAATCACGCCCGAGTATGCCAGCCACGCCTGACACCGCCCGCGTCGTCGTCACCGGTTTGGGCGCCATCACGCCCCTCGGCAACGACGTCGAGACGATGTGGCGCAACCTCCTGGCCGGCACGTCGGTCGCCCACCACATCGACCGCTTCGACTCGAGCGGGTTCCGGACCCGCTTCGCCGCCGAGGTGGTGGACTTCGATCCCACCCTTTACATGGATCCCAAGGATGCGAGGCGCGCCGACCGGGCCATCCAGTTCGCGATGGCGACAGCGACCCAGGCCCTCGACCACGCTGGCCTCCGACCGCGCGACGAGGAGGAGGCTGAGCAGATCGGGGTGATCGTGGGGACGGGCATCGGTGGCCTGACGAGCATGGACGAGGCCGCCCGGGTCATGCGCGAGGACGGCCCCGATCGGGTCACCCCGTTGACCGCTGTCAACATGCTGCCGGACATGTCGTCGGGCCAGGTCGCGATCCAGTTCGGGCTGACCGGGGTGAACTTCTGCGTCATCTCGGCCTGCGCGACGGGCACCAACGCGGTGGGCGAGGCGGCCGAGATCATCAAGCGCGGCGACGCCCTGGCCATGGTGGTGGGCGGAACCGAGGCGCCGGTCACCCCGCTGGCCCTCGCCGCGTTCCACCGGACCGGATCACTGTCCACCCGCAATGACGATCCGGCCCACGCCTCACGTCCCTTCGATCGGGACCGCGACGGGTTCGTCGTGGGCGAGGGCGCCGGCGGGCTGGTCCTCGAGCGGCTGGACTTCGCGCTCGAGCGCGGTGCGAAGCCACTGGCCGAGATCGTGGGCTACGGGAACTCCGCCGACGCGTTCCATGTCAGCGCCCCGGAGCCGGAGGGCCGGGGAGCGGCCCGCTCCATGACCCGTGCCATGAAGAAGGCCGGCATCGGTCCGGAGGACATCGACTACATCAACGCCCACGGCACGAGCACGCCCCTGAACGACCGAAGCGAGACGTTTGCGATCAAGCGCGCCCTCGGCGAGCAGGCCTACAGGATCCCGGTCAGCTCGACGAAGTCGATGACCGGCCACATGCTGGGCGCGGCGGGGGTGGTGGAGGCTGTGGTCTGCGTGGAGGCCATCCGCAATGGCATCGTCCCGCCCACGATCAACTACGAGAACCCCGATCCCGACTGCGATCTCGACTACGTGCCCAACACCGCTCGCAAGGTGCTGGTCCGGACCGCGATGTCGAACTCGTTCGGCTTTGGCGGCCACAACGCCACCATCATCATTCGCGCCTACGCCTGACCGGGTCAGCCTTCGTCGGCTGACGCTTCCCCCATGCCGATGCCGAGGGCGTGGAAGCCACCGTCAACGTGGATCATCTCCCCGGTCGTGAGCGAAGCCCAGTCGCTGAGCAGGAAGCACGCCATGCGGCCAACGGGCGTGGCGTCCGTGACCTCCCAACCGAGGGGGGCCCGCTTCCCCCAACCATCGGTCAGCTGGGCAAACCCCGGGATGTTCTTGCCAGCCATCGAGCGGATCGGCCCCGCGGAGACCGTGTTCACCCGGATGTTGTCCGGCCCCAGGTCGCGGGCGAGGTACCGGGTGATCGACTCAAGGCCGGCCTTGGAGACGCCCATCCAGTCGTAGATCGGCCACGCGTACCGCGCGTCAAACGTCAGGCTCACCACCGAAGCGCCGCCGTCCGCGCCCGACACCTTGAGCAGCGGCAGCATGCCCGCGGTCAGCGCCTTGAGCGAGTACGCGCTCGTCTGGAACGCGGTCGCAACGCTCTCCCATGGCGTGGCCAGGAAACCACCTCCCATGGCGTCCTGTGGTGCGAACCCGATCGCGTGGAGCAGGCCGTCGAGACGGCCCCAGCGGGCCGTGAGGTCCCCAGCGACCGCCGCGATCTGGTCGTCTTCGTTGACGTCCATCTCGAGCACATCGGGGACCGGGTCGAGGCGGCGGGCAATCCGCTCGGTGAGCCTCGTGGCTCGCCCGAAGCTGGTCAGCACGATCTCGGCGCCTGCTTCCTGGGCGACCTTGGCCACGGAGAACGCGATCGAGTCATCGGTCAGGACACCGGTCACCAGGACCTTCTTGCCGGTCAACAGCATGGGCCGGATTGTACCGGCCGTCGGAGGGGCTACCCTGCACGGACCGATGATGGTCCGCCTCTACGACTACCTCATCCCGGTCGCCGATCCGGCCGCCGGCGTGCCCGGCCTGCGGGAGGCGCTCGCCGACCTGCTTACCGATGAGCGGAAGACGCTCCTGACCAGCCTGTTCAAGCCGGAGCGGATGCCCGGCTCGATGGAGCGGCTGACGACCCTGGTCGTGGACGTCGACGCCAGCTTCGGCGACCTGCTGACCGTGCTGGACAACACCGCGCGGGAGCGCCGGTTCGTGGCCATCGACGAGGCGCGACCGATCCTCGACCGGTACCTCCCGGAGTCGGCGATCGAGGGCACGCGCGAATGGGACGTCGCCCGCCTCCACGAGCCGTACGGGGACGGCACGTACCACGGCAAGCTCCTGAAGCGGGTCCGCAAGCAGCTCCGATCGGTGGGTACCCGCGAGGCGCTGACCACGCCGTTCCTCTTCCGTCGCGAGTGGTGAGCCGGTGACCCGCAAGCGGGGCAAGGGACGGCCCTACCAGCCGCTCCCGAAACGGACGAACCGGACCCAGGCCATCGTGATCCTGATCATTGGGCTGGTGGTGGTGGTCGGCTTCGGGATCCTGAGCTCGATCCGCTGAACGCCCGCGGGGGTGCGGTGCCTAGAGCACCTCGGTGGCCATCTGGCGGAGGTACCAGAACAGCTTCCAGAGCTCGGGCAGGGCCGCACCGATGTCCTGCGTCTGGGGCTGGACGTGGTCGAACAGCCGGAACTCGCCCAGCCTGACGTCCACGCCGGCCTCGGTCAGCGCCGCGTTCAGCTCGCGGGCGTGGGAGTACGGGATGTGTTGGTCACCGGTGTCGTGCATGAGGTAGATGCGGGACCGGATGGCGTCCACGTGGCGAATGGGGCTGATGCCGTCGAATACCGACAGCAGCTCAGCCGGGGCGGCGGCGAGGGCCGTTTCCGCCTCGGGCAGCGTTTCGGCCAGGATCACCGCCTCTGCCGCCCGGGCGGCATCGGTGCGGAGCGGCAGGTTCGCGTCGGGGAAGGGGTGGACGTTCTGGTTGTTGAGGTCGTCGTAGGCGCCGTACAGGTACCCGTGGTCGCGGCCGTCGGTGACGTGTGCGGTCACGAGCCCGAAGACGACCTGCCGCACGAGGAGGGTGGGGTCCCAGTCCACCAGCTCCCCGTCGAGCCGGTACTGGTGGCTGAGGACGTCGGTCGCGATCTCGGCCGCATCGGCGTAGGCGCCGAAGGCACCGACGAACGCCAGCCGATCCGCGATCCGCGGGTCCGCCGCCGCGACGAGGGACAGGCTGCCGCCAACCGAGATGCCCATGATCCCGATGCGATCCGGATCGATCTCGTCGTGCTCGGCGAGCGACTCGAAGCTGGCGACGATGCGGCCCACCTCGGTGGCGTCAACGTCGGCCTCGAAGAAGACCGGCAGCTCGGGGATGTAGACCGCGGCGCCGGTTCGGGCGATGGCTTCCGCGATCCGATGCAGCGCCGGATGGGCCCGCCCCTTCGAGTTGATGCCGGAGACAAGGATGATCGCGCCGACCGGTGATGCGGCGGAAGCGCTCGCCGGCAGCCAGAGGTCCGCGGGCAGACTCGCGCCGTCGGGCGCGCGATACGTGACGAGCCGGTGGTTCGGGGCCGGAGCAAGGGCCAGGGGTTGGGGCCCCAGTCCCAGGACGGAGGGAATGAGGGCCGCTGTCTGGAGGGTCTGTCGGGCCGGCGGCAGGACGACAACCAGTCCGAGCACGACCACCAGCCCCGCCGCCAGCCAGAGCCAGCGACGTCGTCGTCGCTCGGGGGACGCGTCGGTGCCGGTCAATCCAGGCGGAGCGGCTTGACCGTCATGACCTCGGCCACGCGACCTTCCCACTCCTCGCGGGGCGCGTCGCAATACAGCTCGATCTCGTTCCCGTCCGGGTCCACGGTGTACAGGCTCTTGCTGACTCCGTGATCGGACGCGCCACGCAGCAGCCCGCGATCGGAGAGCACGGCGTGGGCCGCGCGGATCGCGTCGAAGTCGGCAAGCCGAATCGCGACGTGGTACAGCCCGACCGCCATCGGCACCGGCGACGGCGCCTGGTCCCCGACCCGGACCAGCCCCAGGTCATGGTGGTTCTCGCCGGTCGCGGTCAGGAAGACCATCACGTTGCTCAGCTCGCTCGAGACCTGGAACCCGAGCAGGTCACGGTAGAAGGCGAGCGATCGGTCCAGGTCGCGCACCTTGAGCACGACGTGGCCAACCCCCATCGGCTGCAGCACGCCGAGGATGCTAGTCGAGATAGACGGTTACGGTCAGGATCCCGTAGACGTAGCGGTCCTTGTCGCTGATCGCGGCCCAGGCAGCGGGCGACAGGTCGATGACCTTCTGGCCCGCCCAGCCCCAGTGGCAGCCGCAGGCGTCGCCGATGGGGAGCTTCGCGCATCGCTCGGCGCAGACGACCACCGTTCCGCCGCCGGGAGGCGGGTAGTAGTGCCCGCCCAGGGCGACCGGCAGGGCCACCACCGCGGTATCCCCCCAGTTCATCGTGCAGCAGTACCAGCTGGCCGTGCCGGTGATCGTGCCCGAGCCGCTCGGCTTGCGAACCGTCTGGGCGGCGACCGGTACTTTCCCTTCGACCGTGGCTTCCATCGTCACCGACGGCGGGGTGGCCAGGCCACCGACCTGGAACCGCTCGGTCCCGACCGGGGTGCTGGGCGCGGAGGTGGAGAAGGCGGCGAGGCTGCGCTGCGAGGCGCTGCCGCGCATGGCGACGGCGGACGGGGGGGAGGCCTCGACGGCGTCGAGCAGGCGCTCGGTGGCCGTGTCGGCAGGCGTCGCGGCAACGGCCTGCGGCGCAAGCGCAGCCACGATCAGCGCGATGACCAGGACGTGGACGGCGCCACGTCGAAACGAGTCGGGCAACGAGTATCCTCGGGCACAGGTGACGGGTCTCCGGCGCGCCGCTGCCGGCTCACAACGGGCACCAGGAGGGTGCCGCGCGACGACGACGTCGCCGGTGACCCTACCATGTTCATCCCCGCCGCCTCAATCGGCGGACAGGACGTTCGGAGCGTGACGAGGTGACAAATGGCGACCGATGACAAGCCGCGGCGCAGCGGACCGGTCGTCACCCGCGGCCCCGCCAACCGCCCGACGGAGGACCAGAAGCTCCTCCAGCGGCGGGCCAGCGCCGACTTCCAGGGGACCGACACCTGGCGCTCACTCCGCATCCTGGGCGAGTTCGTCGAGGGCTTCGACGCCCTGGCCAACGTCGGACCCGCGGTCAGCGTCTTCGGCTCGGCACGGGTCAGGCGCAGCCACCCCCAGTACCGCCTCGCCCGCCGCCTCGCGGCCCGCCTGGTGGGCGAGGGCTTCGCCATCATCACCGGCGGGGGGCCCGGGATCATGGAGGCGGCCAACCGCGGGGCGCGGGACGCCGGCGGGCTTTCCATCGGCTGCAACATCGAGCTGCCGTTCGAGCAGGACGTCAACCCGTACGTCGACCTGCGAATCGAGTTCCGCTACTTCTTCGTTCGCAAGACAATGTTCGTGAAGTACGCCGAGGCCTTCGTCATCTTCCCCGGGGGGATGGGGACCATGGACGAGCTGTTCGAGGCCCTGACCCTCATCCAGACCGGCAAGATCGATCACTTCCCGGTCGTCCTGGTCGGGAAGGACTACTGGCGCGGGCTGCTGAGCTGGATGCGGAGCACCGTCCTGAGCGAGGGCAAGGTCAGCGCCGGCGACCTGGACCTGGCGGTCGTCACCGATGATCTCGACGAGGTGGTGCGGGTCATCGTCGAGCGCAGCCAGGGGCGAGACCAGATGCTCGAGGCCCCCCGCGCGGACGACCTGATCCGGGGGCGCTAGGCCCGTAGCGGCACCGCGCGTCGTCGTTGGATGGCGGGCCCGACCGGATTCGAACCGGCGATCTCCTGCGTGACAGGCAGGCATGTTGGGCCACTACACCACGGGCCCGTAGCGGCGGGGGCGGAGTATACCAAGCCCGTCCCGACGCCTCGGCAGAGGCGATGGCCTCAGCCGGCGGCCGACTCCAGGGCCCGCCGGCCGGACGCTGTCCATCCGGCTATGGCGGCATAGAGGACTGCGACTGAACCCAGCACGAGGGATCCGATCAGGAGTGGCACCGCCGCCTGGGTTTGGGTCGGGATGGTCACCACCATGAACACCGCCGTGGCGCCGGCGGTGATGGCCACGAACAGCCCACCGATAACTGCCGTGGCGTAGGACCAGCGCTGCCTCCGACGCAGCCCGATGGACGTCGCCAGCTGCGCCGCGCCGAGCAGCAGCAGACCAGTACCCAGCGCCGTGGCCGCGCGGGTCACCGTCTCGGCGGTCAGGAAGTTGGGCGGGAGACTGGCGAGCGTGTCCGGATCGACCTCGGCCATCAGCCGCGCCAGGAGCCGATCGGCGATCTCCGCGCCTCCCACCGTGCCGCCGATCACGCACACCAGGCCGGCGCCGATCATCAGGCCCGACAGCACGAACAGGAGGCGCGAGGCGCGGAGCAGCCGGCGGGGCAGGGCGTCCATGCCCACCCCCTCAGGGTCGGGGTCGAAGGAGGAGCAGCCCTGCGCTGCCGAGGCCGAGTGCCAGGCCGAACAGGGTGATGGCCAGGATGAGGTCGGACGGACCACGGAGGATGATGGCCACCCCGCCGACCAGGGCGGCGACTGCGGAGATGATGGCGAGGATCGCGACAGGCTTGCGAACCCGCCGGCTGCCGGTGAGAAGCGCGAGCCCGCCGCCGGTCAGCACCGCCCCGATCGCGAACAGGCCGGCGCCCGCGACCACCTGCCAGGTGCCCAGCGCTTCGGCGTTGGGTGGCGGATTGGCGGGATCCATGCCGGAGGCCACCGTGAGCCCGGAGACGATGATCCCGATGGCGGCGATGAACACGGCGACACCGAGCACCACGATGGCGAGGGCCGCGCCGGCCCAGACATCGCCGAGGTGCTCCGGGGCGAGGGAGTGGGGGCGACCGCCCGGCTGGCGGTCGGCACTGGTGGTCATCGGGATCCTCTGACGAGCGGCGGGCATTGTAGGGGACCGATGGCCGGCGCCACCACCCGCCTATACTCGGCCGCGGCATGGCATTTCAGATGCCCGTCGATCCGCGCGAGCAGAGGCGGGCTCGAAACGTCGGTTGGGCCACGACGATCCTGTCCGGCATCCTGATCGGCCTGCTCGCGTTCCTCACCTTCGCCGCGATCGAGGGCTCCAACCAGCTCGTCAATCCCGAGGCCAGCCGCGTCTGCCGCCTTCCATCGTCGCTGGCATGGGCGTACGAGCCCATCAACTACGACTCGTCGTCCGATACGGCGCTGGCCGCCGAGGCCGATCCAGCGAACTGCGCGGCGGTCGGCGCGCCGGCCGGCACCGCCCTGGTCACGGCCGACGGGGTCCAGATCGCCGGCTGGTACATCCCATCCGCGGCGGCGATCGGCCCCGGCGGCCCCACGGTGGTGCTGGTCCATGGGCACGCCAGCAACAAGAACGGGATGCTGCCGCTGGCCGAGATCCTCCACCCCGACTACAACCTGGTCCTGTTCGACCTGCGGAACCACGGACAGAGCTCTGGCACCGCCACGACGATGGGCGTGACCGAGCAGCTCGACCTGGCGGCCGTCGTCGGCTGGCTGGCTGCCACCCACGCCCCCTCCGCCATCGGCGTGGTCGGCACGTCGATGGGCGGGATCACGGCGGCCCGTGCGGTGGCGACGGGACTGCCTGTCCAGGCCCTGGTGCTCGACTCGACACCGGCCAGCGTGGCCGAAGCGACCCAGATGCGGATCGAGCGCCGCGGATACCCCCTCGCGCTTCCCGCCTCGTGGGCCGTGATGCTCGGGGCGCTGTTCCGGACCGGCGTGGACGTGACCGCGGCGGATCCCGCCATCACCCTCGACGACATTGGTTCGGTCCCGGTGCTCATCGTCCAGGGATCGGCCGACCAGGCCATCTCGGCCGACTCGGCGACGCGCCTGGCGCAGGCTGCCGCCGGCGCGGGCACCGTGGTGGAGACGCAGGTCTGCGACGGCGGTGGCCATTCCCGGTTGTTCGAGGAGTGCGCGGATGCCTACCGCGGCTGGGTGCTAGGCTTCCTCGCCCGCACGCTCAGCCCGTGACCACCCGAGGAGGCCGATGACCACGATTGCTCAGCCCGAGGCCGTCCGGAGCGCCGAGGACACCCGATTCGACGAGGTGATCGAGCGCTGGTTTCGCGAGCGGCTGGAGATCCAGCCCGAGTGGGCCACCTACCTGGGCATCCACGAGCATGACCGCCGCTTGTCGCACGGCGGCCGCGACGGCATCGACCAGGACATCGCGTTCACCAGGGCGGCGGCCGCGGCGATGGATACCTTCGCCCCGGGCGACCTGTCCCCGCAGCGGGCGCTGGACCGCGATCTCGTCATCCACGAGGCGCGGCTGCACCTCTTCCAACTGACCGAGCGCCGATCCTGGGAGCAGCGCTCGGATGGCGCGGAGGCCATCGGCGGCGCGTTGTTCCCCCTCTTCACCCGGGACTTCGCGCCCGTGAGCGAGCGGATGGAGAGCATCGCCGCCCGCCTCGAGGCGGCACCGGCTTATCTCGCCGAGACCCGCGAGCGGGTGGATCGGCCGGTCCAGCTGTGGACCGAGATCGATATGGAGTCCGGCGAGGGCCTGCCGTCGTTCCTCGAGACCATCCTCGAGGCGGCCCGCAGCCAGGGCGTCCCCGCCGCCACCGTCGCCCGCCTCGAAGCCGCCATCGTCGGGGCCAATGCGGCGCTCGATGAGCACCAGGCATGGCTCCGGGACGACGTCCTGCCCCGCTCCAGCCATGAGTGGCTGACCGGCCCCGAGCAGTTCGAGGAGATCGTCCGTCTCCGCGCCCTCGAGGCGACCGGTGACGAGATCCTCGCCGTCGGCGAGGCGATGCTGGCCGAGGCCCACGCCGCGCGAAACGCGGTCTGCGAAGAGATCGATCCGACCGCGTCCCGCGAGGCGGTCGCGGACCTGGTCAAGAACGACTACCCGCCGACGTTCGAGGAGGCGCTCGAGGAGTACCGCCGCTCGATGGACCGGGCGCGCGCCTTCGTCGTAGACCACGACCTCGCCACCCTGCCCCCGAACGACATCCTGGTCGTCATCGAGACGCCGACCTTCATCCGCCATCTCATTCCGTTCGCGGCGTACTTCGACCCGGCGCGGTTCGACGAAAACGCGCAGGGGACGTACATCGTCACCCCGCCCGAGACGCCGGAGATGATGCGGGAGCACAACTACGCGTCCATCTCCAACACCTCGGTCCACGAGGCGTACCCCGGCCACCATCACCAGCTGGCGGCGGCGGTGACCAACCCGAGCCTCGTCCGCCTCTTCTCCACCTCGCCGGAGTTCACCGAGGGCTGGGCCTTCTACACCGAGCGGATGATGAAGGAGGCGGGATTCGACAACACGCCCACCCATCGGTACATCCAGCTGACCGATGTCATCTGGCGGGCGACCCGGATCGTCCTCGACGTCCAGCTGCACCGCGGCGACATCGGGTTCGAGGCTGCCGTTGACCGGCTGGTGGAGGAGACCGGGTTCGAGCGGCCGGCGGCCCTTGCCGAGGTCAAGCGCTACACGAGCACCCCCACGTACCAGCTGTCGTACCTATACGGTCGGCACATGATCGAAGGGCTGCGGCAGGAGGTCGAGGCCCGGGAGGGCGCGGACTTCGACCTCAAGCAGTTCCACGACACCCTGCTGTACGGCGGGACGATGCCGGTCTCCTACGCGCGGCGCCTGTTCGCCACTTGATCGGGCCGATCGTCCGGCGCGGACGCGCCGTCATCGCGAGCCTCGCGGTCGCCTCGCTGCTGGGGGTGGCCTGCGTCGGGCCCCTCGCCGAGCCTGATCAGCCGGCGTGCCCGACCGCAGCCCCGACTGCGGCCGAAGCCGCCGAGATCTTGGCGGAGGTGACCAGCGCCACGTTCGACACCAGCCTGGGCGTGTTCACGATGACCCTGAACGGCGAGGCGGCCCCGATTGCCGCGGCCAACTTCGTGGCCCTCGCCCGCTGTGGTTTCTACGAGGGGATCACCTTCCACCGGGTCCTGACCGGCTTCGTGGCCCAGGCCGGCGACCCGAACACCAGAGAGAACCAGGGCGACTTCGAGGGCCTGGGGACCGGGGGACCGGGCTACCGATTCATCGTCGAGATACCACCCGAAGGCCTGAACTACGACCCCTACACGGTGGCCATGGCCAACAGTGGCGGGGGCGACAGCAACGGCAGCCAGTTCTTCATCTGCCTGACCGATCTGGACGCCAGCCTCGAGCGGGACTACACCATCTTCGGCCTGGTCACCGAGGGCCAGGAGGTCGTCGATGCCATCGGCCAGGTGGAGGTGGGCGGCGTCACCGGTGTTCCGGTGGACCCGGTCGTCATCCGCAACATCGAGCTGACGCCGGCGGAAAGTACGCCCTCCGGGAGCTGAGGCCGGGTACGAAAATCCGCTCCGAAAAGTAAACGATTCTTTATTCCAGAGCATTGACCCTACCCGGCGGGTCGGATATCCTGTCTTCGCTGTTCGCACAGCGATTCACCACTGGTCGCAGGGTCATGGGTAGGTTTGGGTAAGGGTAGTGCGGGAAACCGCGCGTGACAGATGCCCCCGCGATTAGCGAATCCGGCAGCAATGAAGGCCCCTCTTCGGAGGGGCCTTCGCTTTGCCTCAGGGGAGGGGCTACACTCGGCAGCCCGCGCCGGTAGCTCAGTGGATAGAGCGTTGGCCTCCGGAGCCAAAGGTCGCAGGTTCGAATCCTGTCCGGCGCGCCAAATCGAGTGCGAAATGTGGTCGCCCCCGAAGCGGAAGCTGGCCCCCCGTGTGGTCGAGCCGGCTGAGCCTCAGAAGATGAGCTGCCCCAGCCCGTAGCTGATCGCCAGGGAGCCGAGTCCAACCGCCAGGGTCCGGGCCAGGGTCGGACCGACATGCATGTTTCCGGTCCGGGCGGCAACAACTGAGGTCACGACCAGCGAGATGGCGACCGCTACCACGATGGCCCACGCCTCGATGGTGACCGGAGCGAAGATGGTGATGAGCAGCGGGACCGCGGCCCCGAGCAGGTAGGCGATCGACGCGCCGAGGCCCGCGACGATCGCGTCCGTTCTCGTGATCGGCTCGAGAATCCCGTGTTCGCTCTCGAGCTTGGCCGCGATGGCATCGTGGGCGCTCAATTGCTCTGCCACGGCCCGCGCGAGTTCCGGCGACAACCCCTTCGCCTCGTAGTAGGCCATCAGTTCCGCGAGCTCCGCCTGGGGCCGCACCATCAGTGACGCCGCCTCGTCGGCTGCCGCCTTGAGGTGTGCCGCCCGCTCGGCGTCGATCTCGGCCCACTTCGCGCCGCCAGACGCGAGCGTGCCAGTGATCGTGGCCACCGTGGCGGCGATAAGGAGCGCCCGATCCGTGGCGCCGGCACCGGCGAATCCCTCGAGGATCCCGGCGGTCGCGATGATCCCGTCGTTCGCGACCGCCGTCCAGGACCGCAGTGACGCCCTGTCCTTCAGCCTCGCCCGGATCGGGCGATGTCGGGTGGCGGACGTCAATTCAGCCGGCTCGGTCGTCACCCGCCGATCCTACGGCCGACCAACAAGCCAGTTCGGGATCCTCGTCCCAGCGCCCTTCGACCTTCCGGATCTCTATCCGGGCGTCCCGTCACGCCCCAATTCTTGCGCGAGCTGCTCTCGTTGCCATTCATACACGCCGGGCAGCCAGTCCTTGCCGAACGTGGCCGATGGGCCGATGCGTGGGTCATTGGGAGCCTGGCCGTCACGCAAGGCATGCACGTACGCGCGATCCTGTTCGATCCGAACGCGTACCTGATCGGCACCGCCCACAGACCCATGACCGGGGATGAGGACATCAACGTCGTCCGCCACGCCCTCGAGCAGCCGCAGCCCAACAAGGTAGTCCTCGATCGGATTCGCGGCGTCCAGGTCGGGGAACGGGATCAGGATGTCGGAAAGCATGTCGCCGGCTACGAGGACGCCGCGCTCCTCGATCAACAGCGCCGCG
The DNA here is from genome assembly GCA_963699235.1 of uncultured Chloroflexia bacterium. GTDB lineage: Bacteria > Chloroflexota > Limnocylindria > QHBO01 > QHBO01 > DASTEQ01. The sequence continues at coordinate 112,702 of OY969424.1, forward strand.
TGGCCCTGGGCATGCGCCGGATGCTCAATGATCCGGACCGGAGGGCCATCCCAGGGAACCTGCGCGGTATCGGCAGGCAGCCCGGTGATGAGGCCGAACAGGTCCAGCGGAATCTCCTCCGCGATTTCCGGCGGCAACGCCTCGGCGACGCGGGCCTTCCAGTCCGCGTTCGACAGCAGGTCTCGCATGAACGCGGCGCAGCGGGCTGTTCCGTACCGGGGCGCCTCGCCAAGGTCGGCGTGCCAGAGCACGTGATCCCAATCAGGATGAGTCGAGAAGCCGGCTGCCACGGTCTGGCCCAGCTCGCGAAGGTCGTTCGCCAGGCATGCCATTTCGGAGCCCCGTATCCCGGGGTCGATCAGCAACACGCCGGCCCGGCCGTGCACGACCACGGCATTGTTCTGAAGCAGCTCGCTCCGGTGCGTCAGCACACCCTCGGCAACCTGGTTCAGCATGGCGCTCAGGCGGACTCGGCGGCGCGCTTCATGCCCTGGGCCTCGGTGGTCATGTAGCGGTTGGTCAGACCCCGGTAGATCCGACCGAAGACCGGGACCAGCAGGCCACGCATCTCCAGGGTCAGGGTCAGGCGGGAGCGGCCTTCGTCCAGCGACTGGACACGATGGCCCGCGACCGTGGTGATGCCGCCGGTCTGTTGGTGGAACTCGAAGTACGACGGCGCATCCCAGAGGCTGACCTCCCATACCCCCTCACCCAGCTTCGGCTGCTTGAGGCGCACGCGGCTGCCTTCACCGATGGGAGCGGGCGTGAGCAGCTCGACGACCTCGACCGTCTCGATCCGCTGCGGCCACGCTTCGAGCTCGGTGAGCACGTCCCATACGCGCTGCGGTGCGGCGTCGATTTCGATGGATTGCTCAAAGCGCATGGGAGGCGGTCACCTCGGAGTTCGCTCAACCAGGCCCGATGACTCGACAACAGCCTATCCCAATCGGGGGCGAGCCCGACGTTCGTTGACCCCGACCTGTACGCTCGCCGCCGTGAACCAGCGGAGTGCCCAACGCCCGAGACTGAGCCGGATCCATGCCTGACCCGGTCCTGGTCACCGGCGGTGCCGGCTACATCGGCCTCCACACCGTCCAGCGCCTGCGTGCCGCGGACATGCCGGTCGTCGCCCTCGATCGGCGCCCTGTACGGGACATTCGGCAGCTCGCCGGGGCCGAGTTCGAATCCGCGGACGTACGCGATGACGTTCTGGTCGAGGACATCCTCCGTCGCCACGGCGTCGCCGCCGTGGTCCACTGCGCCGGGCTGAAGTCGGCGCCCGAGTCAGTGAACGACCCAGCCCCCTACTTCGACACCAACGTCGGCGGGTCGCTGGCCCTCTTGAGCGCCATGACCCGCGCGGGGGTGAGACGGATCGTCTTCAGCTCGTCCTGCGGGGTATACGGGACACCGGCCGCCCTGCCGGTGACCGAGGCCTCCGCCCTCGGGCCGGAGAACCCGTATGCGGAGACGAAGGTGCTGGTGGAGCGGATGCTGCCCTGGTTCGAGTCGGCCCACGGCATTCGGTTCGTCGCGCTGCGCTACTTCAATGCGGCGGGCGTGGGGTTCGGAGGTGATGACCCCGAGCAGGCGGTAGGCGAGGATCCGCGGACCGCCCAGTCACTCATCCCGTCGGTGGTCAGGGCGGCCGCGGGCGGGGTGCCGGTCACGGTCAACGGTATCGACTACCCGACCCGCGACGGGACCGCCGTTCGCGACTTCGTCCACGTCGCTGACGTGGTGGACGGCCATGTCCTGGCCCTCGACGCGCTCCACGATGGGCGTCCGTCGGCCGTGGTGAACCTGGGCAGCGGGCGCGGTTCGTCCGTGCGCGAGGTCGTCCACGCCGTGTCGCAGGCCATCGGCCGGACCGTGCCCACGGAGGACGGGCCGAGGCGGGAGGGCGACCCCGCTGAGGTCTGGGCCGACCGGACGCTGGCCGAGCAAGTGCTTGGATGGCGGCCGCAGCATTCGCTGGACGACATGATCGAGAGCACCTGGGCCTGGCAGCAGCGCGCCGCGGGCACGTCGGGGAGCCGGTGACTTACCCGGCCGGGTGGCAGACGGAGATCGTCACCTCGGTCGAAGCCATTCGAGCCGACTGGGAACGGCTGATCGAGGAGGTGGCGGCCACTCGCCCGGACGATCACGCGATGCTCCCGTTCCTCCACCCGGGCTGGATCGATGCCTGGTGGTCGGCATTCGGTCGGGGCACCCTCGCCATCGTGACCGTCCGGCGCGACGGCGCCCTGGCCGGAATCCTCCCGCTGGTGATCGATCGTCGCCTCCTCTCCGCGGCGACGAACGAGCACAGTCCGTGGTTCGGTCCCCTTGCTCAGGACGAAGAGGCCGTCAGTCGTCTGGCGGCGGCCGTCGTTGACCTCGGGTACCGGAGAATCCGGCTCGAGCACCTACCGACCGACGATCCGGCGACCCGCGGCTTCCTCGATCAGCTGGCGACCGCTGGTTATCGGGGAGTGACTCGGACCACCCGGTCGCCATGGATTCGGACCGCGGGCGCGTGGGACGAGTGGGTGAAGAGCCTCAGTCGGAACCGGCGCCATTCCATCCGACAGCGCCTTCGGTATGGAGCCGACCTCGGTCCCCTGCGACTCGAGGTCGACGATGGCCGTGGGGGCGGCCCGGAGCTCGAAGCCGCGCTGATGAGCGGCTTCCAGGTCGAAGCGCTGAGCTGGAAAGGTCGGAAGGGAACCGCCGTCCTGCAGCATCCCGAGACGGCGGCCTACTACCTGGCCATCGCCCGGTGGGCAGCGGAGCGGGGCATCCTGCGACTCGTCTCCCTGTGGGCCGGAGAAACTCGGCTGACGTTCAGCATGGACCTCGAGACCGGCGGCAGGCATTACGAGACGAAACTGGGCGTCGATCCAGCCCACCTCCACCTGGGACCGGGAATCCTCCATAACTACCTGCTCGTCGAGCGCTGCTTCCAGCAGGGCCTGACGTCATTCGAGCTCATGGGATGGGACGAGCCCTGGAAGCGCACGCTCGCTCCCGAGTACCGGATCGCCACCGACGTTTCGCTCTACGGCCCGGGGATCGCCGGCGGGGGCCTGTGGGCCGCACACCAGGTGGCGCGACGAGCCCGGACGCGGGTCGCGTCCCTGCGATGAGCATCACGGTCCGGCTCCACGACGAGTCTGACGCTGGACCGGCACGGCCGGCGTGGGAGGCGCTCGCACCGGCGGCGGGAAGCGTCTTCTCCACCGTCGAATGGGCGGAGGCCTGGTGGCGCCACTTCGGCGCGGGGAAGGCGCCCGGATCCTCGACGTCGCCGAGGGGGACCGCCGCCTCCTGCTCCCGATGGCCGTCGGGCGCGAGCGCGGTCTCCGCATTCTGCGACTCATCGGACACGGGCCTGCCGACCAGCTCGGTCCGATTGGTGACCTCGACCTCGTCCCTGACGCCCTCCGGGCGCTCCAGACCGTGCCCGACTGGGACGTCGCGCGGTTCGACCTGGTCCCCGGTCGGATCCCCCTGCCGACGGGCGCCGTGGCGTTGGTCGAGGAGGAAGCCAGCCCGGTCCTCGAGATGGACGGAACGACCTGGGAGGAGTACCTCGACTCGCGCGGCGGGCACTTCCGTTCGCGGCTGCGCTACCGCGAGCGTCGCCTCGCCCGGCGGGGAGTGCTCGAGTTTCGGCTCACGCGGGATCCCGCCCAGCTCGACGCGGATCTCGACATCCTCTTCGCGCTCCATCGCGCCCGGTGGCCGCGCTCGGACTTCGGTCAACGGGAGTCGTTCCACCGCGAATTCGCGGGGATTGCCCACGCGCGTGGCTGGCTTCGGCTCTGGATCTGCCTCGTGGACGGCACCCCGATCGCGGCGACCTATGGGTTCCGCTACGCCGGATCCGAAGGGGGATACCAGGCCGGTCGGGACCCGGCGTGGGATCGGGATGGCGTCGGCTCGCTGATCATCCTCCACTCGATTCGGGAGGCGTGGGCCGACGAGGTCAGGGCATTCCGATTCCTGCGGGGCGGCGAGGATTTCAAGTGGCGCCTGGCGACCGGTGACGAAGGGCTCAGAACCGTCGCCATCCCTCGATCAGCCCTGGGCCGCGCCGCGGTGGCCGGCTGGGTTGCGGGGGCCCGAATCCGAAGGGCGTCGCCGCGTGCGCCATCGGTCCGGCCACCGGGGTGACGAGAACCGCCTGAGGGATCAGGCTGGGCGGCGGGAGGCGCGGTAGACCATCGGCGCCATCAGGATGCCCTCGACGAGGACCGCGACCGCGAGGCCAATGGCCACCCCGTTCAGGCCCCACAGCAGGGCGCCGACCACGCAGGCGCTGAGCTCGAGCGCACCGACCCCGATGGACACCAGCGTCGCGGGCCGGTTCGCGTCGCGAATCCTCAGGATGGCGATGTAGTGGGCCCGGATTGTCATCGGGATCGTGGCCGCCGTCAGGACCAGGAGCACGAACGCTCCCTGCTCGCGGTAGATCTCGCCAAAGAGGCCGAGCAGCGCCGGGCCGAGGAGGGCCACGACCATGGTGGCGAGGATGGCGGCGCCCAGCGACAGGCCCACGGTGAACTGCACCTTTCGCCACAGGGCCTCGGGATGCCGGCTGCTGACCGCGAACAGGGAGTGGATGAGCGCTTCGGGCGCGAAGAAGGCCAGCCCCGCAAACAGCGCCGCCACGAAGAAGGCGGCGCTCGCCACCGGTCCGATGAGGACCGTCACCACGATCGGAAGGATCCAGCTGGGCGCGACGAGGGTGAGGTTGAGGAGATGGTGGTCGAGAGCTGACGACCGGAACGAGAACAGGTTCCGCCACGCCGGACGCCGGGAAACGCCGGGCCGGGCCCGGAGGACCATGTACCCGACCATGCCGATCACGGAGACCGCCAGCCCGATCGTCCAGGTGGCATAGATGGGGAGTCCGGCGGAACCCACGAACCAGGTCGCCGCCACGACGACCGCTCCCAGCTTGACGACGGCGAACACGACGTTTCTGAGGAGCTGGAGTCGTGGTCTCGCGGCGCCGATGAGCGCGAGGTCCAGCACCTCGCCCGACGCCGTAAGACCAGCGCCGGCGGCAAAGACCAGGGCAGGGACCAGGCTGGAGCCGAGCTCGCCGACGTCTGGCCCCAGCGCAGGCGCGGCAACGGCGAAGAGCAGGCCAAAGACCAGCCCAGCGGCGGCCGTGGTGGCGACCGCGGCGAGGATGAGCGACAGCTCGCGGCCGGGCTGATGGGGGAGCTCCCGGGTGAGGAGCGTTCCCAGTCCGAACATTCCCAGGGCGCCGAAAAGCCACATGGCGGAGACGGCAGCCGCACCGATGCCCACGGCCGACTCGGGGAAGGCTCGGGCCGCGACCCACCAGTAGACGAAGCCGAGGCCGGAGGTGATGACCAGGCTGCCGACCATCGAGCCGGACGTCTCGAGGAGCTGGCGGATGCCGCTGCCTTCCGTGACGGTGGGGATGGGAAGCGCTCCGGGCTCATCCAGGATGAAGGCGTCGCCCGCCAGCTGGTCGATGCGCTCGGTCACGACGCCACGACCTTCGCCGGCTCGGCTCCGGCAGTCGCCGACAACCGTTCATAGGCAGCCTCGACCCGCGGGACCACGGCGTCCGCCGCAAAGTCGTTGAACCGCGCTCGTGCACCCTGGCCGAGGCGATCGCGCAGGCCGGGATCCGCCAGCAGCCGGGCGAGCGCGGTGCGCAGGGCATCGGGATCGCCGGGAGTCACCAGCAGCCCGGTCATCTCATCGGTCACCAGGTCTGGCAGGCCGCCGATGCGGGAGGCGATAACCGGGGTCCCGGTGGCCATCGCCTCGATCGCGACCGACGGGCAGGCCTCGATCGCGACCGACGGGATGATCCCGGCCAGGGCTCCGGCCCAGGCCTGCATGACGTCGGCGTGGGGCCACGACTCGTGCACCACGACGCCGTCAGGGAGGTCGGTCAGGATCCGGTCCGTGTCAGCCGATCGGTAGCCGATCATGACCAGCGGCGGACGAGGGGCGAGCGAGCGGTACGCGGCGAGCAGGCGGTCCACGCCCTTGAGCCCGGCGAACGCGCCGACATAGAGCAGGAAGTCACCGGCCGGCAGCCGCGGGTCGCGGGGCCCGAGGTCCAGGTCGCCGATGGTCTCAGGCGCGAAGTTAGGCACAACCTCGTACGGGGTGCGCCCGTCGGCCAGGCCCGTGCCGACGGCCACCGCGTGGCTCACCGGGAGGAAGAGATCGACCAGCCGTCGCTCGAGGGCGCTGAACGTCCAGTTGGCCCCGGCCGTGATGGCGCCCTTGATCGGGCCGTAGTGGGTCGCGGCGCAGGCCAGGCACTTCTGGACGGCCGGCCCATCGCACGCGGCGCCCTTGTTCAGCATCACCTTGGTGGCACACACCAGGCTGAAGTCATGGAGCGACACCACGAGGCGCGGGCCGTGCCGCCGCTTCAGGGGCAGGTAGGCGTGGACCATCCAGTTGTGGGCATGGACGATGTCGGGACGGAATGCGTCCACCAGCCGCGCCAGGCCGATGGTGGTGCCGGGGTCGGGCGCCGGTGGCGCGGAGCGGCGACCGCCGTCGGCGAAGAGCCATTCGGCTCGCTGGACCGAGCCCCTGAGCCGATGGACGGTCACGCCATCGTCCTGCTCCACGTCGGCCAGTCCGGGTTGCCAGAGGGTGGCGACCGATACCGCGTGGCCGCGCCGGACGAGCTCGCGGCTCAAGTTCCGGACATGGGACTCCTCCCCGCCGATCAGCGGCGCGTACCACTGCGCCAGCATGAGGATTCGCAAGGTCAGGGACCCCCCGGGGTCACGCCACCTTTCCGGCGCGCCCGACCAGGCGCTCGTACAGCTCCCCGAGGCGATCCGCGCAGCTCTCCCACGACGGGATGGGGAAGGACGTGGGGGCGAGTGGGTCGCGGATCTGCAGGAGGATGGCGTCGGCCACGTCCCGTGGCCCGGCATGGAGCGACACGGAGCGGGCGAGCTGTCGGTCGGCGAACTCCATGAGCCCTGCGGCGTGGCACACGACCACGGGCCGATGCAGCGAGAGGGCCTCCATGACCGAGATCGCCTGGGCCTCGTAGTCGCTCAGGAGGACGACAACCGAGGCTCGGCTCAGGAGGGTGGCCATGCCCAGCCGATCCCCGGGCTCGACGGGACCGATCTCGACCCGTCCGCCAACGCCGCGCTCCCGCGCCAGCCGCTCGAGCTCGCCGCGGTACGGTCCGTCGCCGACCAGCCTGAGACGAGCTCCCGGGATCGACTCGAGCACCAGCGGCAGGGCCTCGATCGCCCGGTGGTGCCCCTTGTACCGCTCGAGACGACCGACCGAGACGATCAGCGGCTCGTCGGGGTTCGGAGCGGCGTCGATGGGCACGACCGGCAGCCGACCACCGTTCGGGATCAGCTCGAATCGGTCACGTGGGAGGCGCAGGCCCGCGGAGAAATGGTCGACCTCGAACTGCGAGACGGCGATGAGTCGCTGCGCCCCGAGGAGGAGGGGGCGGAGGATGCCGCCTTGGACGCCGCGCAGCGCCTCGCGAACCCGCGACGAGTGGCCGCCGCTATGGAAGGTCAGCACATAGGGAAGGCCGAGCCGGCGGGCGGCGAGCATGGCCATCGGAGCCACGAACGTCTGGTAGCTGTGGATGTGGACCAGGTCGAATGACCCGGCGCGCGACATCGCCCGGAACAGCCCCGGCGCGAGGTAGTAGTCGCGGGACGGTGGATAGGCCGGGATGCGATGGACTGGCACGCCGTCGTAGTCGTCCAGCAGGGGCAACCGGCCGGACACATCGGTCGTGAGAATGCTGACCTCGAAGCCCGCCTGCGCGAGGCGCGGCGAGATTTCTGCGACGTGCACCTCCACCCCGCCCAGGTAGGGCAGGAATCGCGGTGCAACCTGGAGAACTCTGGGACGGCTGGGCACAGCCGCCGGAATGGGCACTGGAGAAGTCGCCATGAACCGTACCGGGCACGAAGTACGAAAAGACCATTCCTCTTATAGGAAGCAGAAGCGGGCCGGTCAACGAACCGAGACCCGATTCCGTTGACGAAGGGCAACGAGCGTGCGGAACTACCCGGTGCGGAAGATCAGGCGCCGGGCATTCCGGTGGTACAGCCGGGCCAGGACCTCATCGGGGAGGTCCACGCCATAGATCGCCCAGCGGCCCTGGGCCGGACGCTCGTCTGCCGAGTAGGCGATGTGCTCGGCGCGGGTCTCGAGAAAGGTGAACGCGATGCGGTACGCCGCTGCGTCGGGCGGCAGGTCGAGCCCGAACAGGACGCGCTCGGCATAGGTCATCAGGAACTCCCGGGCGGAGTACGGCTGCCGTCCGAGCTCGTTGAACCGCGAGGCGGTGTCCACGTGGAGGTTCGGATGCTGGTCGAGCAGGGCGGACAGCGCGCCGAGGTCCTCTGCCAGCCCGCCGACGTGGGCACCGATGAACACCGTCCCCGGGTGCCGCTCGAGGACATGGGCGAACTCCTCGATGAGCCGATACAGATGGGGCGGGGCGGGGCGTCCCCGGCGTCGGGCGAGCTGCCAGTCGGGATGGGCAGCCAGCTCCTCGTACCGCTCGTTCCGCCGGTCGGCCGGCTCGAAGAAGGCCAAGGGGTCGCCGACGTGGATCATGACCGGGACGTCAAGCTCGGCGGCCGCCTCCCAGAGGGGCTGCAGCCGATCGTCATCGATCGCGATGCGACGGCCGGCCGGATCGGCCGCGCTCAGACCCAGCACCTTCCAGACCTTCAGGCCACGGGCGCCACGCGATACCGACTCCCGCAGTCGATCGGCCTCGCTGTGTCCGAACCGATCGTCACGGGCGAGGTTGGCGTAGTCGATCCCGGCGAACACGGCGAACCGCTCAGGGTGCGGCTCCTGCAGGCGCCGGATCTGCCGGTCCAGGGCCGCTCCCGACCCCCCGTCGAGGTCCACCACGGCCTCGAGCCCGACCTCGTCCATGAGGGCCAGCAGCTCGGCCACCGGCGCCCGCCGCCAGCGACCGGCGAACGCGCCGCCCAGGTGGTTGTGCGCGTCGATCACCCCGAACCGCGGTCGTGTGACCGCGAGGTCGGCCGTCCGCAGCATGGACCGCGGGGCATAGCGCCGAAGCAGGAGCGGCGGTCGGGTGGCAACCCGGAGGACCCGGCGGGCGCGGCGGGTCACCCCGGGCGCTGCCAGTGGATCGGTCGCGGCCTTTCGCACCCGCACAGGCTATGGGCGGACAGGGCTTCCCGTCGACTCCCCGGCGGGCAGCCGATTCGGACCGGAGCCGGCGACGCGGGCGCTACGGCCCGCCGAGGGTCACCGCTGGCGACTCGAGGATCCAGTAGCCGGCCCAGATGCCGGCGGTGACGAGGAACCAGCTCCCGTCCTGGTTCGGGATCGTGCTCTTCTGGTCGGTGGGCGCAGCCGACGAGACCGCGAGGGTGTACGGCTTGGTGGCCGTGATTCCTCCCTCGGCGTCGAACCGATGGCCGACATGGGTGCCCGGCGCGAAGGTCAGCGTCGCGGGCGGGTCGTAGGCCTCGATCACCGTCGGCTCGAGGACCGGAGGCGGAGGAGGTGGTGACACGGGCACTACGACCGGCGCGGGAGGCAGGCTGATGCCCGGACCTTCCTGGATCCAGTAGCCGGACCAGACCCCGGCGGTGATGTGGTACCAGTTGCCGGACTGGTTGAGGACCGTGCTCTTCATGTCGGTCGGAGCCGACGAGGGGGCAGCCAGGGTGTACGGCTTGGCAGCGACGAACGCCCCATTCGACCCGAACGTGCGACCGATGTAGGTCCCGGCCGCGAACGACAGGTTCCGCGGCGGGTCGTACTCCTCGACCACCGGCGGAGGTGGCGGTGGCGGCGGATCGCCCAGCACCGTCCCGGCCGACTCCTGGATCCAGTAGCCGTCCCACACGCCGGTCGTGACGTAGTACCAGCTGCCAGATTGGTTGGGGATCGTGCTCTTCTCGGTCGTCGTCGCGAACGAGTTCGCGGCGAGGGTGTACGCCTTCGACGCGATCACCGCGCCATATGGGTTGAACCGCCGACCCACGTACGTCCCAGCGGCGAAGCCCAGCCGTCGATATGGCAGGTAGGACTCGGCTGTCTGCTCCGGGGGTCCGGGGCCGAGGGTGGTCCGCGCCGACTCGAGGATCCAGTAGCCCGACCAGACGCCGGCGGTGATGAGATACCAGCTCCCGGTTCGACCGGGCACGGTCACCTTCTGGCTGGTCGGGGCGCCCGATGGAGCGGCCAGGGTGTATGCCTTCGAGGACGTGATCCCACCGGCGGAGTTGAATCGGTACCCGGTGTGGGTGCCGGCGGCCAGGGTCAGGGTCCGCCGCGGGTTGAAGTGCTCCCCCGGGAAGGAGTTCATGACGGCGGCGACCGACGCCCGGATCGAGGGGAGCAGGGCATAGAGCGCGGCCCCAGGGCATCCGGTCTGGTTGTAGTTGCGGTGGCCCGCGATGTTCGCCACGTTGCGGGTGAGCCCGGTCACCGGGTTCACGTAGGTGTCGGTGCCGGTGGCGGAGAAGCCGTTTGTCGAGGCGGCCCATGCCAGGAGCCCTACCAGCGCGGATCGCGCCGCCGAGGTCGGTGCGACGCTCGTGAACGTGCCCAGCAGGGCGATCCCCATCGTGCCCGAGTTGTGCTGGAGAGCGTGGCCTCCGGCGATGGTGAGCCCGTTGCCGTCATCGGCGGTCGGTGTCTCGCCACTCCAATAGGGCCGCGAGTAGCGGCCCTCGTAGATCCGGCCCGATGCGTCAATGAGGTAGTTGTAGCCAATGTCACCCCAGTCCTGGGTGACGGCGTGGTAGTGGTAGATGGCCCGCACCGTCGCGGCGGGGTTCGGGTTGTAGTTCGATCCCGCGGTGTGGTGGATGATCAGCTTCTGGACCGGGAAGTACGCCTGACCCCAGCGCACTTCGCCGAAGCTGTCGAATCGGATCGTCTCGTCCGCGCCCCACGCGCTGCGCGGGATCACGCCCGGGATGGACGAGAGGGCAGCGGCGTCCGCGCCCAGGCCCATCGGGGCAGACAGCTCGTCCCCGTCGGCGTCCATGGCCAGGACTGTCACCCCGTCCAGCGGCCGATCCGCGGTCACCCGGACCATGGACTTGTCCTCGACCGACATCACCGACCCGTAGGTCTCGCCGTCACCGCGCGCCGCGCCGACCTCGTCGATCTCGACGGGGACCGGATCCGAGAACGACTCGCCGTCGGCGCTGAACGCGGCCTCGACCTCCGCCCCCGGGTGTCCCGGCCAGTGAACGGCGACATGGGTCGTCCCGTCCGGCAGGGTGAAGTTGTGCCCGTCCGGATCGACGGCGTGGACGGTCTCCGATGCCTGGGTCTTGATCGCTCCCGGCTTCCGGGCAGGGACGGGCGCCACCGGTGCCAGACCGGTTGCCACCACTGCCAGCGCGAGGCCGGCCACGACGGTGCGGAATGTCATGAGCTTGAGAACGGCGATCGAGATCACCTCGCAGACCCGGCGAGTATCCGGACCACCCTAGTCTGACCAGGTCCGCGTGGCTCTGGGCCGGTCTGCCCAGTACCAAAGGGCCGTCATCCGGCATCATCGAACGCAGATGGCACAGCTGACCCGCCGAGACCGTGCGGTTCGTGAGGCCGAGGAGGAGCGCCTCTCGCCGGGCGCCGCGCGATCAACCGCCTCGCGCGGACGAGCCCGAGCAGAGGAGCCGGACGAGTTCCGCACCGCCTTCGAACGCGACCGCGATCGGATCATTCATTCGAAGGCCTTCCGACGGCTGAAGCACAAGACCCAGGTCTTCCTCAACCCCGAGGGCGACCACTACGTCACGCGGCTGACCCACACCCTGCAGGTCGCGCAGATCGCGCGGTCCCTGGCCGCCGCCCTGGCCTTGAACGAGCCACTGGCCGAGGCGATCGCCCTGGGCCACGACGTGGGCCACACCCCGTTCGGGCACACCGGCGAGGACGCGCTGTCGCCCTACTTCCCGCCCGACGGATGGCACCACGCCGCCCAGAGCGTCCGGGTCTACGAGGCGCTCGAGGACCTCAACCTGAGCTGGGAGGTCCGCGACGGGATCCGTGCCCACACCTGGAAGATCACGCCGCCGCCCACGACCGCCGAGGCGTTCTGCGTCCGCTACGCCGATCGGATCGCATACCTCACCCACGACGCCCTCGATGCCCTCCGGGCCGGCGTCCTCGTCGAGTCCGACTTCCCGCCCCACCTCCTCGAGCGGCTGGGACCGCCGGGGCGAGCATGGATCGGCGAGCTCATCACGGCGGTCATCGAGGAGAGCCTTCGCTCCGGAGAGGTGGTCATGGATGCCGAGACCCTCGGGCTCATGCACGAGCTGCGGGACTTCATGTTCGACCGGGTCTACCTCCGCCCCCAGCAGGCCGCCCAGCAGGAGGTCGCCATCGACCTGCTGCGCCGCTTGATGGACCATCACCTCGCCCATCCCGACGCGATACCGGCCAGCTACCGGGACACCGATGCCGAGCTCGTCGTCCAGGTCGGCGACTACGTGTCCGGGATGACGGACCGATACGCCGAGGCGGCCGGCGATCGTCTCCTCGGTCCGGACCGCCGGCCGTCAGGGTGACGGTGCCGGGGTCGGGATCGGGCCGCTGTACTGGTAGGTCTGGAAGGTCTCGTCGCCGCAGGAAAGGGCGATCTCGGTCGGGAGGTCATCCCCCTCCGTCACCGGTGAGCTCCCCTCCGGACCATAGACGTCGCGGGTGAGGGCGCCGACAAAGGTCGAGCCCAGCAGGACCGGCTCGCCGGTCCCCACCACCGGCGAGGCCGTCGGGTCGCCGACCGCCTCGTAGGCACTGTCCCCCCACAGCACGGTCGGTGGGCAGCCGATGCGACCGATGGCCAGGTTGAGGGCCAGCAGCCCAAGGCCCACGAAGATGGCCGCGGCCACCACCGCGCAGCCCAGGATCCGCCAGTTCATCGGCGAATTTCGAACCGGGTCCAGCCCCCGGCGGCCGGTCCGCGGTGGGCCTCCACCCCATCCACTCGCGCCCCGCCCGGGCCGTCGGCGAGGCTGGCCTCGAATCGGTCCAGAATGGCCGGATCGCCCTCCGCCTCCAGCTCGACGGCTCGCTCGTCATCCGCGTTGCGAACCCACCCCACGAGGCCCAGGCGCGATCCCTGCTCGACCACCCACCATCGGTATCCGACCCCCTGCACCCGGCCTCGAACCCGGGCCGTCAGTCGCTGGCCGGCCTGGCCGGCCGTCACCGAGCCGCGGTCTCGGGCCACGCCAGCATCGCGGACTCCAGCGCCAGCCGCGGGCTGACGTTGTCGCCCAGGGCATCACGGATCCGCTCCAGGGAAAGCGCGGCGCGGACCCAGTCGCGGGCGTCACGGGGGCCTGCGGTGGCCGCCAGGTCCGGCACGAGCTCAGCCGACCCGGCGAGCCCCGGGGCGCCGGCTGCGGTCACGGCCAGGTCGCGGGCGAGATCGACCCAGGTCTCGAGGATGGCGAGCGCGGCGGCGCGCTGAACGCCGGTCGGAGTTCGGGCAGCCGGCTCCGCCTCGTCAGTGAGAACGGCCGCCGGGTCGCCCACCGCGGTACGCGAGGCCTCGTCCAGGAGGTCGCGGACCGCCGCCATCCGATCGGCCCGGCCGTGCACCACCAGGGCGAGGAGCTCCTGCTGCGTGCGACGGCGCCATTCGACCGTATCCGGGGCGCCGGCAAACGCCATCGCCCGTCCGGCTCGTCCATCCGCCAGGCGGGCGAGGGCGATGGCCTGCTCATCGGTCACGTGGGCCTGTTCGACGAGCCAGCCGGCCAGGGTCGCCTGCGGCACGCGACCAAGCCGAATGGCGTGAACTCGCGAGTGAATGGTGGGCAGGAGGAGCCGAGGGTCATCCGCGACGAGGATGAAGAGCTGGCGGTCGCCGGGCTCCTCGAGCACCTTCAGCAAGGCGTTCTGCACCTGCTCGTTCGCCGTGTCGGCGCGCTCGACCACGATCACACGCCAGCGGCCCGCGATCGGAGCACCCGCCACCTCTGCCAACCAGCGGCGGGCGGCTCCTACGATGCTCTCGCCACTGCTGCGGTCCTCGCGCCAGCGGGCGGGTGAAGTGATGACGATGTCGGGGTGCGACCGGGACCGCGCCTGCCGGCAACCGCCGCATGCGTTGCATGGCCGCTCGGCCGGGTCGGCGGCCTCACACAGCGCGGTCGCCACGAGGTCGTCCACGAAGGCGCCCTTTCCCGCTCCGGACGGCCCATGGACCAGGATCGTGGGCGGCGTCCCGTCGTGCCCGAGCAGGCGGCGGCCGAGGCGTTCGGCGACCGGCTGACCGATGGTGAGGAACCCAGGTGGTGCGCCGACGGTGGTCACGGCGGCGAGTATAGGCGGGGTAAGCCCGCGGTCAGCGACGCGCGTCAGGCTGGCGCCCCATGCCCTGGGGGTCGCCCGGGCACGGCCCGCGGCGACCGGCTGGCAACCGGCTTCGCCGTGCGGATCGACGACCCCCGGGCGCCAGAACGGGTGTAGGGCGCTCGGCAGCGAGCGGTGGCATACTGGGACTCAATACGACGCAGCTCGAGGGCGGAGATGAGCAAGACGATCGAGATCACCGAGCACGACCTGGATTCCCGTGCACAGGCCGTTGCCGATGCCATCGCGAAGGCAGCCGAGGAGGCAGCCGAACGCGCGGCCGCGGCCTGGAAGGAGTCCGAGCCGGTTCGCCGGGACGTGGCCAAGACCATCGAGCGGGAGGGTCGCCAGCTCGGCAAGCAGGTCCGCCGCTTCTGGCAAAAGCAGGCCCAGCCCGCGTTTCGAAAGCTGTGGAGCCGGCGCACCGTGGCGATCGGCGCCGCCGGCGCGGCCGTGCCCGCCAGCAAGCAGATCATCGAGGACGCGGCCGCCGAGCTTGGCATCCTGCCGAAGAAGTCGCGGCACTGGGGTGCGTTCCTGGCCGGCATCGTCATCGGCGGCGCGACGGGCGTGATCATCGCGCTCCTGACCGCGCCCAAGCCCGGTGCGGAGACGCGCGAGGAGCTCACGGCCAAGGCCAAGGAGGCGGCAGAGACCGCGGGGGAGTGGATCCCGGTCAACGTCGAGGTGGGCCTCGGCGGGAACGGTGGGAGCGTCGATGCTCCCGAGACAACCGAGGTCGAAACCGAGAGCTAGCTCTCGGTGGGGGGTTCGCTCGTCGTCTTCTTCGAGGTTCGTCCTGACGTGAAGCGCTGCCAGATCCCCTGATCCGCCGAGTCCGCGGACCCCGCGGCCGCAGCCCCGGCCGCAGGCTTGGCGGCCTTGGTCGATCGGGACCGGCTCGCCTTCGCGGGTGCCTCATCGCCGGTGGCTGCCTTCTTCGAGGTGCTCGTCCGTGACTTGGCCGCAGCCGGCTTGGCGGCGGACTTGGTGGAGCCCTTGGCGGTGCTCGAGCGCTTTGGAGCCGTCGCCGTTTCGCTGGCGGCGGATGTCGTCTCGGCAGAAGCGGCCTTAGTGGATGCCCGGCTGCGACTCCGCGGCTTGGCCGGCGCGGCGACCTCTTCGGCTCCGGCGTCGGTCGGCTGAGCGCTCAGGCCGAGCTCGGCGAGCGTCGCGGCATCGGCCTCGGCGAAGCCAAGCTCGTGGTCAGGGCTGGACAGGTCGCCTGCGCCATCGAGCTGGTCGAGGCTGTCGACTTCATTCCAGAGAATCTCCCCCGGCTCGGCTCCGGCAACCTCGGCGGTCTCCGGCGTGTCGCCACGGCGCCCACGGCGCCCTCGGCCGCGCCCGCCGCGACGGCGGCGACGGCGGCTCGACTCGGAGTCCCCGTCGTCGTCAGCCCGCGAGGTCGCGGCAGCCGGAGCCGGCGAAGCGGCGTCGGTGGCGGTCGCAGGCTCCCGGGAGGCGGGGGTCCGGCTTCGGCTGCGGCCGGTCCGGCCCGCGTCATCCGCGGTACGCCTCGTCCCGCGCCCCCGCCCTCGAGGGGCGGCAGGCTCATCGCCGTTGCCTCGGGCCGCCGCCAGGGCGGCCGCCGCGACCGAGGGCGACGCCTCGCGGAACCCGACGTCTGGGTTGACCTCCTTGGCGGGCATCTCCGGCGCGCCGACACCCTTGGCGTCCTTCTGGCGGCCAATGGCGCTGATCTTCATGACGTCATGGAACTCGTCGGCGACCGCGAAGAGGTCCGAGCTGGTGTTCGGCTTGAAGCTGACCACCTCGCAACGGACGCCCTCGTCCTGCAGGGCCCTGATCGCCGGCGCGAAGTCGCCATCACCAGAAACGATGACGGCGACGTCCATGCGCTTGGCGAGGCGGAAGAGGTCCACCACCAGCTCGATGTCGAGGTTGGCCTTGACCCGCCCGTCGCCGAACTTGCGAATGTCCTTGGCGACGACCTTGTAGCCATTCTTGCTGAGGAAGTCCAGGAACTTCTTCTGGTTCTCGTTCTCGGGATCGAGGCCCGAGTAGGCATAGGCGCGAATGAGGTCGCGCCCCTTGGTGGCGTGCTTCAGCAGGGCCACGTAATCGACGTCCACGTCCTGGCCGCGGGCGGCGTAGTAAAGGTTGGCAACGTCAACGAAGACGGCCACGTTCTTGCTCACGGGAGCAGTTCTCCTTGTCTGTGATGAGGTGGCCCCAGGGCGGGATTCCGGCTGCCTTCGCGCTCTGAGGTCCCGAGAGGGACTGCTCGGCGCGGTTCCAGCAGCGCCCGTCGCTTCGCGAACCGATGAGGGTTCCGCGGCGGCGGCGGGATCGGTGATCTCCACCTGGAGGCCGGGAGGCACCCAGCATACCACGCGGCGCCCGGCGTACCACCCGGCCCGGGTTGGGCGGCGGCAATGAACCACTGGCCACCAGGAGGATTACCCTTCGGTGACCGACCATCATCTTGCGTCGCCGGGGGGCCGCCCGTATGATGCCCGGCACACTTTCCGGTGTGGCGCTGCGCGCTTGCCGGAATTCATTGGAGGAGGATTGGATGGAGAAGTTTCTCAAGTTCAGCGCTGGCTTTTTCGTGCTGGCGTTGATTCTGGCGGCGTGTACGCCGAGCGGCAGCGCCGCTCCGAGCGAGACCGCAGGCGCCAGCGAATCTGGAGGGGTCGAAGAGCCCGCCGCGGTGTGCGAAGCCCTGGAGACAGGCTGCTTCGAGATCCCCGCTGGTGAGCCCCTGACCGTCGCCAGCGCCCTGGCGATCACCGGCGACGTCGCCTTCCTCGGCAACGACAGCAACTTCGGCATCGATGTTGCGGTAGAGGAACGTGGCCAGGTCATGGGTCGCGACGTCGAGGTTGTCCACGAGGACGCGGGCTGCGGTGACGCCGCCACGGGCCAGACGGCCGCCGAGGCAATCGTTGCCAATACCGCCATTCTCGGCGTCATCGGTACGACGTGCTCGCGAACCGCGATCCCGGCCATGCCGGTGCTCGAGGAAGCGGGCCTGATCATGATCACGCCGTCCAACACGGCTCCGGGCCTGACCAACCCTGACCACGAGCAGTGGGCCGGACCAAACTTCTTCCGCGTCGCGTACAACGACAAGGTCCAGGGCGCTGCGGTTGCGCAGTTCGCCTGTGACGAGCTTGGCGCGGCGACGGCGGCGACCATCCACGACGGCAGCCCGTACGCGGAACAGCTGCAGCAGGTGTTCGCCGAGGAGTTCCTGGCCATCTGTGAAGGCGAGACCGTCTCGCAGGACGCGATCAACGTCGGAGATACGGACTTCCGTCAGCTCCTGACCACGATCTCGACCGCCAACGCGGGTGCGGCTCCTGACCTACTGTTCTTCCCGGTCTTCGACCCGGAGGGGCCGGCCATCGCCAACCAGACGCAGGAGATTCCGGCTCTGGCCAACACCACCCTGTTCGGCGCCGACGGCGTCAAGGACCAGGGCTTCATCGACGTGGCCGGCGACACCGCCGAAGCCGTCGGGATGTACTTCAGCGGACCTGACCTGAACTTCGGCACCCGGTACACGGACGAGTTCCTGCCGGCCTACGAGGCGATCGCAGGTACCCCGCCGACCGCTCCGTACCACGCTCACGGCTACGACTCGTTCAACATCCTCATGGATGCCATCGAGTTCGCGACCGTCGGCGACGACGCGGACGGCACGACGTACATCAGCAAGGAAGGCATCCGGGCATACGTCGCGGCGCTGGCCGACTACGACGGACTGACCGGGACCCTCACCTGCGACGAGTTCAACGACTGCGGCTCGCCGTACGTCTCGATCGCTCAGCTCGCGGGAGATCCCCAGGCCTTCGAAGAGGTCTACACGTCCCGGCCGTAGCCCGGCTGGGTAGGAACTAGCGCAATCGGGGCGGGTGGGCTGACAACGGCTCACCCGCCCTCTGTATAGTCCGCGGAACCGTCGGCCTTCCGGCCCCGCTTGCCCTTCGCCCAGTCTCATGCCCGGAGAGAGCAACTGGTGAGACGCCTCGCTCGGATCTCCCTGGTGGACGTGCTCCTGTGGATCCTCGGTGGCGGCATCCTGCTGTTCGTCGTCGTCGGCAGCTGGCTGACCCTCCAGACGACGCACCTGAGCTTCGAAGACTGGCGGTCGCTCGTCATCTTCGGCGTCGCCCAGGGCAGCGTCTACGCCCTCATCGCCCTCGGCTACACCCTGGTCTACGGCGTCCTGCTGATGATCAACTTCGCCCATGGCGACGTGTTCATGTTCGGAGCCATGACCTCGTTCTTCGTCGCCGACGGGCTCGCCCAGTCAGGCTTCCTGAACTCCAACCCCATCCTGGGATACATCCTGGTGATGGCCGTCGCGACCCTCAGCGCCCTGATCGTGGCCGTCCTTCTCGAGCGCATCGCCTACCGCCCGCTCCGCCGCGCCCCCAGACTGGTGCCGCTCATCACCGCCATCGGCGCCTCGTTGTTCATCAGCAACAGCGTCCGCGGGCTCTACGGAGAGCAGGTCAAGGCCTGGCCGCGCATCGACGCCCTGGAAGGCACGATCAACATCCTCGGGATTCCCTTCCTGAAGACCCAGGCGGTGGTGATCGTAGCGGCCGTGGTGCTGATGGCGTTCCTCGTCTGGTTCGTGAACCGCACCAAGACGGGGCGAGCGATGCGCGCGGTCAGCGAGAACAAGGACACGGCGGCGCTGATGGGCATCGACGTCGACCGCACCATCGTGATCACCTTCGCCACCGGCGGCGCGCTCGCCGGTGCCGCGGGCGTCCTGTACGGCATCGCGTTCTACCAGGTGCACTGGTTCATGGGCTTCCTGCCCGGCATCAAGGCGTTCACCGCGGCCGTGCTTGGCGGCATCGGCAACATCGTCGGTGCGATGCTGGGCGGCCTGACCCTGGGCGTCCTCGAATCGGTCGCTCCAACACTGCTGCTCGATGGCTTCGGTGTACCCACGCCGAACCAGATCAAGGACGTGGTGGCCTTCACCGTCCTCGTCCTGGTCCTCATCTTCCGGCCGTATGGCATCCTCGGCCGACCGGAGGGCAAGTAAATGCTGGATCGGGCCACATTCCGACAGGCGCTGGTGGCCGGCCTCGTCGCCGGCGTGGCAATGCTCTACCTGTGCGCCGTCGGCATCGTCGAGGCTTTCGTCGAGCGCGAGGTCGTGACCGGATACCTGACCCTCGGTCGCCTCATGCTGTTCGCACCGCCCCTCATGGCCGCCTACTGGATCGGCGGAAAGATCACCGGTGGCTCACGGCAGATCGTCTCCGGACTCGTGACCGGGCTCGGCGCCGGGGTCCTGTTCGCGCTCGGCTTCCTGGTCGCTTCCGCGCTCTCGCCGGGCATTCGCGAGGTGCTCCTTCGGATCACGCCGGCGCTCCTCGATTTCGTCGCCTTCGGGCTCGACACGCTGGCCGGCGCCGCTCTCAACGTGGCGGTCGCCACCGGGTTGGGCCTCCTCGGAGCAGGGAGCCGGGTGCTTCGGCCCCAGGTCCGACGACCGCTCGTTGCCGGTGTCGGTGCGGTGGTGCTCCTGAGCATGCTCGAGCCATTCCTCCGGCCGCGCCTCCTCGACTTCGACCTCATCGATCTCGCCCGCTGGATCTACGACGACCATGGCCTGACCCTCGCGGCCACGGTCGTGACCTTCCTTCTCGCGGCCGGCATCACGACCGTGGCGCCCACGGTCCGTGCGACCACGCGCCGCCGGCTGGCTGCCGCCGATCCGGGTCCGCGCCGGCTCATCGGATGGGTGGCCGCCCTGGTCGTCATCGCAATTCTGTACACCCTCCCGGTCATCGCTGGATCATTCCTGAGCCAGGTGCTGGTCCTGGTCGGCCTGTACGTCCTCCTGGGCCTCGGGCTCAACATCGTCGTCGGTTTCGCCGGCCTGCTCGACCTCGGCTACGTGGCCTTCTACGCCGTCGGGGCCTACGTCACCGCGCTGCTGACCTCGCCGACATCCTCCCTTGGCCTTGGCCTGAACTTCTGGGTGGCGCTGCCGATCGTGGTCGTCGTGGCCGCCCTCATCGGACTGTTCATCGGGGCACCGGTACTCCGCCTCCGCGGTGACTACCTCGCGATCGTGACCCTCGGCTTCGGTGAGATCGCCCGCCTCCTGTTCCTGTCCGAGGCACTCCGCCCCTGGTTCGGCGGCGTCCAGGGAATCCTGGGTATTCCGCCCATGATCGGCACCACCGGCTCCTACACCCTGCCCCTCATCGGCGAGGTCAGCGGGCCGGCGGCCACCTACTACCCCCTGGTCGCCTTCTGTGCCGTGGCCGCCTTCTTCACCTGGCGGCTGAAGTTTTCGCGGACCGGTCGCGCCTGGAACGCGATGCGCGAAGACGAGGATGTCGCCCAGGCCACTGGCGTCAACATCGTGAACGCCAAGCTGCTGGCCTTTGCCCTCGGCGCGTCGGTGGGCTGCATCGGGGGAGCCGTCTATGTCACGCACCTCGAGTCGGTGTTCCCGGGCGCGTTCAACATCTTCGTCTCGATCACGGCGCTGGCCGTGGTGATCGTCGGAGGCATGGGCAGCATCCCGGGTGTCATCCTCGGCGCGCTCGCCCTGGTTGGACTGCCTGAGCTGCTGCGAGAGTTCGCCGAGTTCAAGCTGCTGGTCTACGGCGGCGTGATTGTCGCGATGATGCTGCTCCGACCGGAAGGGCTCCTGCCGGACAAGGCCCGCCGTCGCGAGCTCCACGAGGGCGAGGGGGACGAAGAGTCGAACCCCGAGAATGTCGAGGCGACGACCACCGCCGCGCCGAGCCAGGCATGACCGAAGCCAAGAGCGACCCCATGACGGCCACGACGGAAGGCACCGTCGAGCGCGGCATCCTGCTGCAGGCCACCGAGGTCACGAAGAACTTCGAGGGACTGGTCGCGAACCGTGACATCACGTTCGACATCCCACGCCAGTCGATCGTGTCGATCATCGGCCCCAACGGCGCGGGCAAGACCACCTTCTTCAACCAGCTGAGCGGTGTCTACCACCCGACCACAGGGACCATCACCCTGGACGGCGAGGACATCACCGACATGGCGCCGCACCAGGTGGCCAAGCGCGGCGTGGCGCGGACCTACCAGAACATCCGGCTGTTCAAGGACATGACCGTGCTGGCCAACGTCTCGGTCGGGCAGCACGTCCGGACGAACGGGGCGTGGTACGCATCGGTCTTCCGGCTTCCGGGCATCCGCCGCGAGGAGGCGGCGATCGAGCAGAAGTCGTTCGAGATGCTCGAGCTGGTCGGCCTTCGGCGCCGCGTGGCGGACGAGCTGGCCAAGAACCTGCCCTACGGCGACCAACGCCGGCTCGAGGTGGCCCGCGCCCTCGCATCGGACCCGATCCTCCTCCTCCTGGACGAACCCACCGCCGGCATGAACCCCGGCGAGACGCGCCAGATGACCGAGTTCATCGGCCGCCTCCAGCGCGACCTGAACCTCAGCATCCTCCTCATCGAGCACGACATGAAGGTCGTCATGGGCGTGAGCGAGCGGATCACGGTCCTCGACTACGGCGAGAAGATCGCCGAGGGGACGCCCGAAGAGATCCGCGCCAACCCGCGGGTCATCGAGGCCTACCTCGGAAAGCAGGCCACCGCCTGATGGCCCACCTGCTGGAGCTGGAGGACGTTCACACCTACTACGGCAACATCCACGCCCTGAAGGGCGTGTCACTCACCGTGGACGAGGGCGAGATCGTGACCCTCATCGGCTCGAACGGCGCCGGCAAGTCCACCACCCTGCGCACGATCAGCGGCATCGCCCGCGCCCGCGAGGGAACCGTGCGATTCAAGGGCAGCGACATTCACACCCGGAAGCCACACGAGATCGTGGCCCTCGGCATCGCCCAGGCCCCCGAGGGGCGCGGCGTGTTTGCCCGGATGACGGTGTACGAGAACCTGCTCATGGGAGCGTTCAGCCGCAAGGGAAACTTCACCGAGGACGTGGACAAGGTGTACGCGCTCTTCCCGCGGCTCGCCGAGCGGCGCACCCAGAAGGCCGGCACCCTGTCGGGCGGCGAGCAGCAGATGCTGGCCATCGGTCGTGCGCTGATGGCCAAGCCATCGGTCCTGCTCCTGGACGAGCCCTCGATGGGCCTGTCGCCGATCCTGACCGAGCAGATCTTCGACATCATTCGCGACATCAACGCCCAGGGCAACACCGTGCTCCTGGTCGAGCAGAACGCCTTGATGGCGCTCAACCTGGCCACGCGCGGCTACGTCCTCCAGACCGGCCAGATCATCCTCGCCGACACGGCCGAGAACCTTTCTGCCAACCAGCAGGTCCGCCAGGCCTACCTGGGCGAGATCTAGCCCAGCCCTCCATCGGCTTCGTGCCGAGGACGGACCGATGTCACAGCCTCCCTACCGACCCGACGTGCGCCCCCTGGCGCTGGTCGTCCTCCTCCTCGTCGTCGTGGTCGTGGGATGGATCGTGCTCAGCCCGATGCTGCTCCCCGCGCGGTAGCCCTACGCGGTAGCCCTACAGGGGCCGGCGGCGTCCCATTCCCGTGCCCGCGCCGTAGAGGAAGAGCCCCAGGCCCACGACTGCCAGGATGAGCCCCGGCGAGGTCTGCGGCAGCGGGAGGTAGGAGACGGACCACAGCTCCCAGCCGCGCCAGACCAATGCGGCGGCGGCCGCCAGGCCGAGGATGAGATAGATGGCGGGGGCGTCGAGCGCGAAGCCCCATCGGCCGCGGGCATAGCCGATGTCCAGCAGGGCCAGGGCGACGACGGCCGACGAGAAGATGACCAGGCCCGGTCCCTCGAGGCCGATCCCGCCCGACGCGGGAAGCGTGACCCCGCTCACCAGCTCTCCGCCAGCGCGCCACCACGGCAGGAAGGCGGCGCCCACCATCAGCAGGCTCCCGATCAGGATGGGGACTCGGAACCGGCGTGGCCGACCGATGTCGTCCACCGCTCAACCCTCCGGGTTGTCGAGCCCGTAGACCGAAGGACGGAGGACGCCGACGTAGGGCAGGTTCCGATAGCGCTCGCCGTAGTCGAGCCCGTAGCCGACCACGAACCGGTCGGGGATCGTGAACCCGACGTAGTCGATCGGGATCTCGGTCAACCGCCGGGCCGGCTTGTCCAGCAGGCAGCAGATGGTGAGCGAGGCCGGCCCCTTCTCGCGCAGGTAACGGAGGAGGTAGTTCAGGGTCAGGCCAGTGTCGATGATGTCCTCGACGACGATGACGTGGCGGCCCTCGATCGAGTTCGAGAGGTCCTTCAGGATGCGGACCTGGCCGCTGCTCTCGGTGGCCGCGCCGTACGAGCTCACCTCCATGATGTCGATGGACAGGGGGAGCTCCATGCTGCGGACGAGGTCGGCCAGGAACACGATCGAGCCCTTCAGGACGCTGATGAGGACCGGGTCGCGGCCGTCGTAGTCCGCCGTCAGCTCCACGCCGAGCTCCGCCACCCGTATCTGGATCTGGTCCTCGGTGAGCAGGACCTCCTCGACGTCGGCGTGGATGGTGGCCACCGCGGTCTCGCTCATCGGGTGGCCCCGTCGGTCACTGGCTTGCCGTGGGCCTGGTGGCCGCTGGTCCCGTGGCCATTCCCATTGGCCCCGTTGCCGTTCGCGTGCTGGCCGTTCACGCCGTTCATCTCGAGGAGGAAGTCCACGCGCCCGTACTTGACCATCAGCGCCCGGAAGTCGCGCATGTAGAGCAGCTTGATGCGCACCTCGGGGTACAGCTGTCGGAGCAGCCGGAGCTTGCGGTTCTTCTTCCGCACAAGGGACTGACGGAGGGTCGTCAGCTCCACGTAGGTGTCCATCTCTGGGAGGTAGAAATCCGGCGCGAACGACTCGACCACCGCTCCCGATGGGCTCCAGGAGATCGGAAAGACGTCGGGCTCATAGCGCCATGCCACCTGGTAGAAGTCAAGGACCCGGGCCAATTCGGCTTCGCTGTCGTGAGCGAAACGCGGCGGCGAAGTCTCTTTCAGCAGAATCGCCACCCGTGCCCGATCGTACTCGCCCCGAAGGGGTGAGGCGCCATCGGGGGCGAGTATAGCCCGGCGAGTTATCCACAGGTCGGGGTCTCGACGCACGGTTTGTGGATATTTACCCTTGATTGACGGCGGAACTCGCGCGACACTGGCCGTCCTGCTTCCGCGGTGCCGAGTATGGGTAACCGGGGACGGCGCGGGGCCGATGCGAGAGCCGGCCGCGAAACCGCCCGCTTCCGGGAAGACCGAAAGGCGCCGAGGGAGCATTTCTCGTTAGAGTGGGCGCCCATGCGCCTCGCCGTCCTGTCGGACATCCACGCCAACCTCGCTGCACTCGACGCTGTCCTCGACGACCTGGACAAGCTGCCCGCGGTGGACCAGCTGTGGTCCTGCGGCGACAACGTGGGCTACGGCCCGCAACCGAACGAGGTCCTGGCCCGGCTCCAGGAGCGCGACGCCCACGCGGTGATGGGCAACCATGACGGGGCGGCAGTGGGCGTCGTGGATGTCGCGTGGTTCAACGACGCGGCGGCGGCGGCCATCCGCTGGACGTCCGAAGTCCTCACGCCGGACTCGCGAGCGTTCCTCACCGCCCTGCCCGAGCAGCTGGTGGAGGGAGATATCACGGCGGTCCACGGCTCCCCGCGGGATCCAATCTGGGAGTACATCACCTCGACCGCGGTGGCTGCCGCCAGCCTGAGCGCCTTTGCGACGCCGATCTGCCTCTTCGGCCACACCCACTACCCGATCGTGTACGTCCAGGATGACGACGGCGTCCGCGAGTCCGCGGGCGGCGCGGGTGGCGCCGGTGAGCCCGAGCCACTCCCCGGCGGACGGCTGATGCTGAACCCCGGCAGCGTGGGCCAGCCCCGCGACGGGAACCCCGACAGCTCATACCTGGTGATGGATCTCGCCGCCCGCACCGTGGAGTTCCGACGGGTGGCCTACGACATCGCGGCCACCCAGGCGCTCATGCGCGACGCCGGACTGCCACCCTGGCTCGTGGAGCGGTTGAGCCACGGTCGCTGACGGCGGCGCGCTGCGGCGCGGCCTGGCGGCGCTGGCCGTGGTCGCGGTCCTCGCGTCGTGCGCCGCGCCTTCTGGCTCGGCCCTGCCGTCGCCCGCGTCATCTGGGCCTGCCGGCACCCCGGCGCCGGCCTCGGGGGGCGCGGTGGACGGATCGGTGCCTGTCGTCCGGCTGCCGGACGCCGAGCCGGTAGAAAGGGAAAGCGCTGCCATCGACGCGGCCTTCGACCCCGAGACGGCCGCGGGCCTCGCCGCCGCGCTGACGGCCGACATCGACTGGACCTCGACCGGCGTCATCTGCCTTTACCTCGGTAGGCGGGCGGACGGTGGCTGGGGACTCGCCATCCAGAGCGCCAGCCTGGTAGGCGGCGAGCTCCGGGTCCTCGCCCGCGAGACGCGCCCCGTGGCCGGCGTGGACCGGCCCGGCCCGTCGTTCGCGGCCGACTGCGCGACCGTCGACCGCGCCGCGCTGCCGGTCGGCGTCCTCCCGGCCCGAGCGGACGACACGGTGACCGACGAGTTCATCGTGGACGGCGAGCTGGAGGTCCCGGCGCGCTGACCGAGCGGCCCCGGCCATCGACGGCGGTCGGCAACGGTCGGCCACCACGGCGGAGGGCTAGGATATCGGGCCAATGTTCCGCCGCCGCCCCACGGACCAGGACCAGGCGCTCCTTCCCTATCGCCGCATCCTGGTACCGCTCGCCGGCGCCGACGCCGATGACGACGCGCTGCGCCTGACCGCCCTGCTGCTGACCGGTGCCAGCGCCGAGCGCGGCGTCGAGCCGGTGGAGGTCGTCCTCGTCCACGTCATCGAGGTCGGATTCGAACGCACGCTCGACACCGAGGACGAGAACGCCACCAACTTCGCCGACGAGGTCCTGGGCCGCGGCGAGGAGTTCTTCGAGACCCGACACATCCCGAATCGGGTGGGAATGATCCAGGCCCGCGCCGCCGGTCCGGCGATCGTGGACGAGGCGGTCGCCTCGAACGCCGACCTGATCGTGATGGGACTACGCTATAAGCGCCGATTCGGCGGCAGCTGGGATGCCGGTCGAACGGTCCCCTACGTCATGCGGAACTCGAAGGCGCCGGTCTGGTGCCTCCGGGCACGAACCGAGGAGCTGGCACTGTCGCCATGAGAGTCATCATCATCGGCTGTGGGCGGGTCGGATCGGCGACTGCCGTCCTGCTCGACAAGCGCGGTGACCACGTGACGGTCATCGACCTCAATCCCCACGCCTTCGAGAAGCTGCCGAGCGACTACAGCGGCCTGACGATCCGGGGCAACGGGTCGGACGAGGATGTCCTGCGGTCGGCGGACGCCCAGATGGCCGACATCGTCATGGCCCTGACCGAGGGCGACAACCGGAACGTCATGGCGGCCCAGCTGGCGAAGCACATCTTCGGGGTGCCGCGGGTCGTCGCCAAGATCAACGACCCACTACGGGCGCGCGCCTACCGCACGCTTGGGCTGGAGACCATCTGCCGGACCAACATCCTGTCCGACGCGCTGGCCAAGGCGGCGGTCGAAGGCGCGGCGGCCACCGACGGGATGGTCGAGGAGCCCACCGCGGAGCCGATGCGCGGGAAACCCCCTACCGGAACCCAGGCCGCGGCGGCGGCAGCCACGGCGAACATGCCAACCACGTCCGAAGCCGCGGCCGAAACCCCGGCGTCGGAGGACAGCTAGGCATGTACGTCGTCGTCATCGGCGGAGGCAACGTCGGCTACTACCTCACCCGCGAGCTGCTGCAGGCCGGGCATGAGGTCGTGATGATCGAGAAGAACGCAATCCGCGCTCGCCAGATCGCCGATGAACTGGGAAGCATCGTCGTCCCTAATGACGGATGTGAGGGCCGATACCAGGAACAGGCCGGCATGGGCCGTGCGGATGTCGTGGCTGCGGTGACCGGGGACGACGAGGATAACCTCGTCGCCTGCCAGGTCGCGAAGATGCATTTCAACGTTCCGCGCGCCATCGCCCGGGTCAACAACCCGAAGAACGAGGCGCTGTTCCGCCAGCTCGCCATCGACGACACGGTGAGCCCGACACGGACCATCCTGGGCGTGATCGAGCACGAGATCCCGATCCACGACCTCCTCCACCTGGCGGAGCTGGAAGGTGGCGACCTCGAGATCGTCGAAGCCCAGATCACCGCCGACTCGCCGGTCGTCGGACGCGAGCTCCGCGACCTGCCCCTGCCCGATGGCACGTCGGTGGCGGTCATCCTGCGCGGGTCGCGTGCAGTCCCGGCTCGACCCGAGACCAAGCTGGCGGACGGCGACCGGATGCTGGTGGTGACCTCGTCCGAAGGTGAGCCCGAGCTGCGACGGCTCGTGATCGGCGACTAGGCCGATGACGGCCGAAGCGCCGGCCGAGCGCGGCGGCGGAGCGAGTCGCTTCGCGGACGAGCTCCAGACCGCGGTCTCCGAAGCAGTCGTCGGCGCGGAGCAGCCGCTCCGCCTGGTGACGGTCGCCCTGCTGGCGGACGGCCACGCGCTCATCGAGGACGTGCCGGGGGTCGGCAAGACGCTGCTGGCGCGCGCGGTCGCGCGCGCCATCGGCCTGTCATTCGCCCGGATCCAGGGCACGCCCGACCTCCTGCCCGGTGACGTGACGGGGAGCAGCATCCTCGACGGCAGCGCGTTCCGGTTCGTGCCCGGCCCGATCTTCAGCCAGGTCGTCCTGGTGGACGAGATCAACCGGGCCACGCCGCGGACCCAGGCCGCGCTCCTGGAGGCCATGCAGGAGCGCCAGGCCTCGGTGGACGGCGTCACCCGGCCGCTACCCGAGCCGTTCATCGTGCTGGCCACCCAGAACCCGATCGAGCTGGAAGGCACCTTCGCCCTGCCCGAGGCGCAGCTCGACCGCTTCCTGCTCCGGATCGCGATGGGCTATCCGAGCACCGCCTCCGAGCACGCGATTGCCCGCCGATACCAGGCCGACGCCGAGCCGCTCGACCGCGTCCCGACGGTGGCGACCGCGGACACGATCCTGTCCCTCCGCGAGTCCGTACGCCAGATCCGGGTCGCGGACGAGGTGGAGGCCTACCTGGTCAGCCTGGTCCGGGCCACGCGCGAGCACCCCGACATTCGGCTGGGCGCCTCGCCCCGAAGCAGCGTTGCCCTGTATCGCGCGTCGCAGGCGTGGGCTGCGCTTGATGGGCGCGAGTTCGTCCTCCCCGACGACGTCCGAGCCGTGGCGCACGGCGTGCTGGAGCACCGCATCCTCCTCGACCTCGACCGGGAGCTACGGGGCGCTACCGAGGAGGCAGTGGTTGACGCCGTCCTCGACGAGGTGCCGGTCCCGCTCGCCGAATGACCGGCTGGACGGCGCTGGCTCTGGTGGTGGGGGCGGTCGGCGTCGTGGCCGGGGTCCCGGGGCTGTTCCTCATCGCGCTCGCCACCTTCGCCTACGGTGCGACCACGCGGCTCTGGACCCGGTACGGGCTGGCCGAGCTGGCGTATGACCGCCGCCTCAGCACCGATCGGGCGGTCGTCGGCGACACGGTGGACCTGGAGGTCGCCATCTGGAACCGCAAGGCGCTTCCCCTCCCCTGGGTTGCGGCCGACGACCTCGTCACCGATGGGATCGACGTCCGCGAGCGCCGGGCCCTGGAGCTCGATGACGTGACAGTCGCGCGGCGGAGCCTGCGCAACACGTGGGCCCTTGGCTGGTACGAGCGCGTCATCCGCCACTACCACCTCGAGGCCCGGCGCCGCGGCGTCTTCGAGTTCGGGCCGGTCCGGCTCCACGTCCGCGACCTCGTAGGCCGCCATGCCCGGACCGACGAGCGGCCGCTCCCCGGGCGCTTGGTCGTGGCTCCGCGGAGCCTGCCGGTCCACGACGTGGGCAGCGCCCGGGCACCGATCGGCGAGCGCCGAGCGCGGCAGGGCCTGGTCCACGACCCGGCCCTGTTCGGCGGGGTCCGACCATTTCAGCCGGGCGACCCGCTGCGGCGCATTCACTGGCGGGCCACGGCCCGCATCGGCCGGCCGGTCAGCCGACGGTGGGAACCGGCCCGCTCCCGCCAGGTCGTGTTCGTGCTCGACGTCCAGACGGTGTCGGGCCCGGCCTGGGAGATGAGCTGGGACCCGGACGCGTTCGAGGGACTCTGTATCGCCGCCGCGGCCCTGGCCCGATCGGCCCTGAACGGCGGCGCGGCGGTGGGACTGGCCGCCGCCGGCTTCTCGGGAACCGCCCAGCGGGTGGCCTACCTGCCGACCCGCGCCGGTGCCGCCCAGCTGTCCCGGGTCACGGACCTCCTGGCCCGCCTGGGACCGATCAGCTCCGGCTCGCTGAGCGGCCTCCTGACCTGGCTCGTCCGCCGCGTGCCGCCCGGTGCCAGCTTCGTGATCCTGACCGCCCGTCCGCCCCTCGAGGTCGGACCGGTACTCCGGCGCCTCGCGGCGTCGGGCTACGCGGTGGAGGTGCTGCTGCTCGGCGCCGACCCCGCGACCAGCGCCGCCTCGGTGACGGCGGCCCGACGGGCGGGGATCCCGACCCGCGCCATGAGCCTCGACCCGGACTGGGAGACGGCCGATGTGGTCGCACTTACCGCCTGAGCCCGTCCCGCTCGGGGACGAAGCCGAGCAGAAGCCGGCCGTCGCGCCGGGGCCGGCCCGCCCGTCGCGCCTGCTGCCGGTCGCGCAGTGCCTGGCCGAGGGTGGGCTGCTGGCGGTGGTCGCGGCCGCCCTCCAGGCGCTCGCCGGCGAGGTGCCGATCATCGGCCCCTTCGAGTTCGCCATCCTGGCCGGCATCGGCATGGCGTGGGCCCGGCGGACCCGCTGGCGAACGCCCGTATGGGAGGCATTCGGCCTGCCGTTCCTCATCGTCGGCGCCGGGACGATCTGTTGGCTGCTGGCGCCGGAGGTGCGGGTGGCCCTGGCCGAAGGCGAACCGCAGGCGGCACTCGGAACCCATCCCGGCGCATGGATGGGTTCATTGGCCGTGTTTCGCGGCAGCGTGCATCACACTCGGGAAGGCGACGAGGAGGTGCAGGACAGCCTCATGCGCTGGGGCCTGCCGGCCCTGGCCATCGCCTGGCTGATCGGCACCCTCGCCGCTCGAGAAGTGAGCCCGGCGGTGGCCGATTCGTTCACCGCGGTCGCCTTCATCGGCTCGCTGGTGTTCATCGGCGCCGGCGTCCTGGCATTGGGCCTGGCCCGGCTCGCCACCGTCCGCGGCGACGGTCCCGGAGGTGGCTCGTGGTTCGGGTTCGCCCTGGTCGTGGCCCTGGGGATCGCGATAATCGGTATCCCCGCTGCCTTCCTGCTGGGCGTCCCCCTCGAGACGTTGCTGGTGGCTCTCGTCGCGCCGGTCCGGGTCGTTGGGGCGCTGCTCGTGCTCCTTCTCTCCCCGGTCGTGCTGCTCGCCGCGCTGTTCGTGGACCTGGCCCAGGGCATCCTGCCGGCGGGCTTCGGGGCGGGGACCATTCGGCTGCCCACCATCGACGTGGGCGTCCGGGAGCCAACGAGCTCAGTTCCCGGGATCCTGTTCTACATCCTGTTCGCCACCCTGGTCCTGCTCGAGCTGGCCGCCGTGGCCCTCTACCTGCTCTGGCGATGGCACGAGCGCCGGCAGCTGGCGGGCCTCCTCTCGGAGGTGGCCGAGGAGCGACGGACCATCTTCGACCGCGTGCCGCGCCCACCCCGCCCCGGACGCTCGCCTCAGCCGCCGCGCCGGGATCGGAACGATCCAGTTGGCGCCTACCTGCTGGCCCTCGAGGCCCTCGCCCCCGACGACCGCTTGGCCCGCCGGGCGACGGAGACACCACGCCACCACGCGGCTCGGGTCGGCACCGCGGACCCGGCTTCCGGCCCTGGTGAGGTGCCCGCCGCGATCGGCCCGGCGCTCGGGCGGTTGGCCGCGGCCTACCAGCTGGTCCGCTACGCGGGACATCCCCTGAACGACCGCGAGCGAGCCCGCTCCGCGGGGCGGCTCGAACGACTGGAGCGAGCGATCCGTCCCGCGCGTTGATACGACTGTTGACAACGATATTGTCAGGGATTAGGGTAACGGAGCGGTCGTCCACCGGCCGCATAGATCTGAACCGCGCATGCCCCGGAGGTTAGCCATGGGCCATCTGACCCGCTTCGATCCTTACCGATTCCTCGACGACACGTACGCGGGCCCCATGGGCTGGCGCTACTTCCTTGGCGAGACCCTGACCCCGCTCGTGGACGTCCACCAGACCGATGACACGGTCGCCGTGACGGTCTCCCTGCCCGGCGTCAAGCCGGACGACGTGAGCATCACCCTCACCGGTCG
The DNA here is from genome assembly GCA_963699235.1 of uncultured Chloroflexia bacterium. Lineage (GTDB taxonomy): Bacteria > Chloroflexota > Limnocylindria > QHBO01 > QHBO01 > DASTEQ01. The sequence continues at coordinate 144,316 of OY969424.1, forward strand.
TACCCTCGTCATCAGTGGCGAGCTGAAGGAGACCGAGGAGGTCGATGGCGGACAGTACGTCTACCGCGAGCGCCGAGCCGGCACATTCAACCGCCGCATCCAGCTTCCCGTCCGCGTCGTCGGTGAGCAGGCCGAGGCGACCTTCGACAACGGTCTCCTGCGCCTGTCCATCCCGAAGGCCGAGGAGTCCAAGCCGCGCCAGATCGAGATCAAGGTCGCGACCGCGTGACCTGGAACCGCGACCCGAAGCGGCCGCGCTATTTCATCAGCATCGCCGCCGAGCTGGCGGCGGTGCATCCTCGAACGCTGCGGATCTATGACGAGGAAGGCCTTGTCTGTCCGCAGCGGCGGAACAACCTCCGCCTCTACTCGGAGGCCGATATTGAACGGGTGCGTATCATCCGTTTCCTGACCCGTCGCCAGGGGGTCAACCTGGCGGGCGTCAAGGTCATCCTGCAGCTCGAGTCGATCGGCAAGATCCGCGTCTACGACCTGTTCGATGAAGGTGATGTCGAACGATTTGTCCAGGGCGACCCCGACCCCGAGCCCGCCACCGAGCCCGAGCCGGAACCGGTCGCCGAGACCAGCAGCAGGTGAGCCCCGTGTCCGACAACCAGACCCCCGAATCGCCTCCCCCGGCTGACGAGAGCGTGGACGAGATCCAGGTCCTGCCCCTTGTCGCCCTGCGGGGAACCGTGATCTTCCCCGAGATGATCGTGCCCCTCGAGGTCGGCCGCGACCGCAGCGTCAAGGCCCTCGAGCGAGCCGTGCGCGCCAACTCCCCGGTGGCCCTGATCGCCCAGCGGTCGGCGGAGACCGAGGAGATCGGCACCGTGGACGAGCTCTACACGGTGGGGACGCTGGCCAAGATCGCCCAGCTCATCCGCCTCCAGAACGGGACCATCCGGGCCATCGTCCAGGGGCAGCGTCGGATCCGCCTGCTGGACCTGGTCCAGGTTGACCCCTACCTCGAGGCCCGCGTCCAGGTCATCGCCGACGACAAGGAGTCAAGCGTCGAGGTCGAAGCCCTCATGGCGTCGATCCAGGCCCAGATCGAGCAGTACGTCAGCGCCGGGGCGCCGGTGCCACCCGAGGTCGCGGTCGCGGCCCGCAACATCACCGATGGCGGGCTGCTGGCCGACATGGCCGCCTACTCGCCGGAGATGGACCCAGAGCTCCGCCAGGAGCTGCTGGAGACGATCCCCGTCGCCGATCGGCTGCGCCTGGTCAGCGTGTTCCTCGCCAAGCAGATCGAGATCCTCGAGATGAAGGGTCGGATCCAGAGCGAGGTGAAGTCGGAGATGGACCGCAATCAGCGCGAGTACATCCTCCGCGAGCAGATGAAGGCCATCCAGAAGGAGCTGGGCGAGGATGACCCGGCCGTCGGGGAGGTCAACGAGCTGCGCCAGAAGGTCGAGGAGTCGGCCATGCCCGACGAGGTCAAGGAGAAGGCCCTCAAGGAGGTTGACCGCCTGAGCCGGATCCCGAGCGCCTCGCCGGAGCAGGGCGTGGTCCGGACCTATGTCGACACCCTGGTCTCCCTGCCGTGGGGGACGACCACCGATGACAACCTCGACCTCAACGAGGCCGAGAAGGTCCTGAACGAGGATCACTACGGCCTGGAGAAGCCCAAGGAGCGGATCCTGGAGTACATGGCCGTCCGCAAGCTGGCCGAGAAGATCCGCAGCCCCATCCTCCTGTTCGTGGGACCGCCGGGCGTCGGCAAGACGAGCCTCGGCAAGTCCATCGCCCGCGCCATGGGCCGGAAGTTCGTCCGGATGAGCCTGGGTGGCATCCACGACGAGGCCGAGATCCGCGGTCATCGGCGCACGTACATCGGTGCGTTGCCGGGCCGGGTCATCCAGTCCATCAAGACGGCCGGGACCAACAACCCGGTGTTCATGCTCGACGAGATCGACAAGGTGGGGATGGACTTCCGGGGCGACCCGTCTTCCGCCCTGCTGGAGGTTCTCGACCCCGAGCAGAACAACAGCTTCCAGGACAACTACCTGGAGGTCCCGTTCGACCTGTCCAAGGTGTTGTTCATCGCCACCGCGAACATGGTGGACAGCATCCCGCCGGCCCTCCGGGACCGGATGGAGATCATCCAGCTGCCGGGCTACACCCAGCTCGAGAAGGTGCGGATCGCACAGCAGTTCCTGGTCCCCAAGCAGGTCGAGAACCACGGCCTGACGGCCAAGCAGCTGACCTTCGAGGAGGACGCGCTCGTCCGACTCGTGCAGGCCTTCACCCGCGAGGCCGGCGTGCGAAACGCCGAGCGCGAGATCGCCTCGGTCGCGCGCAAGGTGGCACGCAAGGTGGCCAGCAAGCCGCGAACCAAGGTCACCGTGAAGGCGGCCGAGCTGGAGGACTACATCGGTCCGGCCCGCTTCGACTATGGGCAGCTGGAGGAGGAGGACCAGATCGGCATCGTGACCGGCCTGGTCGTGTCCGACGCCGGTGGCGACATCGTCCAGGTCGAGGCCACGAAGATGGAGGGGAAGGACGACTTCATCCTCACCGGCCAGCTGGGCAGCGTCATGCAGGAGTCGGCCCGTGCCGGGCTCTCCTACCTGCGCTCGCGGTGCAAGGCCCTGGGCCTCGACCCGGTCATCTTCGAGAAGCAGACGATCCACGTCCACGTCCCGGCAGGGGCCACCCCCAAGGACGGTCCCTCGGCCGGCGTGACGATGGCCACCGCCATGGCCAGCCTGCTGACCGGGCGCCCGGTCCGGCGCGACATCGCCATGACCGGCGAGATCACGCTCCGCGGTCGGGTACTGCCCATCGGCGGCCTGAAGGCCAAGCTCCTGGCGGCTCACCTGGCCGGCGTGGAGTCGGTCATCATCCCGCGCCGCAACGAGCGGGACCTGGTTGACGTGCCCGACGACGTCCGCAAGCAGCTGGCGATCGTGCCGGTGGATCACATGGACCAGGTCCTGGCCGCTGCCCTCCTCGATGAGGCTCGGCCGGCCGCGCAGCCCGCGATCCGATCGATCACCACCATGCGCAAGCCGAGTCGGCGTGCCCGCAAGGCCCCCAAGAAGGCCCCGGTCGCCGCGGTCCCGGTCCCGCCGGTCAAGCCCGGCAAGCAGCCGCCCGCCACGCCTCCCACCGGGGGCGCGTAGGGCTGGAACGGGGGCGCCCATGGAATACCGCGACTACTACGAGGTCCTAGGCGTCCCCACCTCCGCCACGCAGGCGGAGATCAAGAAGGCGTTTCGTCGCCTCGCTCGCGAGCATCATCCGGATCGCAACCCGGGTGACGCGGCCGCCGAGAAGCGGTTCAAGGACGTGAACGAGGCGCATGCCGTCCTCTCCGATCCGGAGAAGCGGAAGCGATACGACGAGGTCGGGGCAAACTGGCAGGCGTACGAGCAGGCCGGGTTCGACCCGAACCAGGCCGCGGACTGGTCGGCCTTCGGCGGCTCCCCGGGCGGGATGCGCTGGACGGTACGAACCGCCTCCGGCGACGACCTGGGCGGCTTCTCCGACTTCTTCCGGGTCTTCTTCGGTGACGGGCCGGTGGGCGCCGACGCGTCCGCGTCCGGCGCCGCGTTCGGCTCCGGCTCCCCGTTCGGGTCCTTTGGCGACTTCGCAGCCCACCAGGCCGGCAATCAGCCGGTCCCCCGGGCCGAGGCCCACGGAACCGTCGAGGTGACCCTGGCCGAGGTGGCGAAGGGCACAGAGCGAACGGTGGCGGTCGAGGGTCGCCGGCTCGAGGTGAAGATCCCTGCCGGGGTGGCCGATGGGGCGAAGATCCGCCTCCGTGACCAGGGCGTGACCCTGACCGTCAAGGTCAAGCCTGATCGACGCTTCGCTCGCGACGGTGCGGACCTGTCCACCGAACTGTCGGTCACCCTGGGAGAGGCACTCCTGGGCGCCGAGGTCCCGGTGCCGTCGCTGAATGGGAAGGTCAAGCTCCGCGTCCGACCCAACACCCAGAACGGCCAGGTCATCACCCTCCGCGGCCGCGGCCTCCCGAAGCGCGGCAAGCCCGGCGAGAAGGGCGACCTCCACGTCACCATCCGCGCCGTCCTCCCCCACCTCGACGAGCCCGGGCGCGAGGACTTCAGGACGTTCGCGGAAGCGCATCCGCAGCCGGACCCGCGGGAGACGCGCTGATGCGGACCGAACGGTTCACCCAGAAGGCGACCGAGGCCATCAATGCGGCGCAGCAGCTGGCCGAGGGGGAGGGTCACGCCCAGCTCGAGGCGCTGCACCTGCTCTACGCCCTGGTCGAGCAGCCGGACGGGGTCGTCCCGGCCGTCCTCGAGCGCATCGGTCAGGACCCGTCCCTCCTGGCACAACAGATCCGCGACGAGCTGGCGAAGCTTCCGAAGGTCAGCGGTGCCCAGCTGACCCTGTCGGAGGACGCTCGCCGCATCCTGTCCGACGCCCATCCGTTGGCGGAGCGGATGCGGGACGAGTACGTCTCGACCGAGCACCTGCTCCTGACTATCCTCACATCGGAGCCGCCGAGCCCGGCCGCCCGGCTGCTGGCGGCCGCCGGCATCGGTGAGAAATCGGTCCTGGAGGCCCTGACCCAGATCCGAGGGAGCCAGCGCGTGACGAGCGAGAACCCCGAGGCGACCTACGAGGCCCTGGAGAAGTACGGCCGCGACCTGACCGAGGAGGCGCGGAAGGGCAGGCTGGACCCGGTCATCGGCCGCGACGAGGAAATCCGGCGGGTCATCCAGGTCCTGAGCCGACGAACGAAAAACAACCCGGTGCTCATCGGTGAGCCGGGGGTGGGCAAGACGGCCATCGCCGAGGGCCTGGCCCAGCGGATCGTGCGCGGCGACGTGCCCGAGGGGCTGAAGGACAAGCGGGTGGTCGCTCTCGACCTTGGGGCGATGGTGGCCGGGGCCAAGTACCGCGGGGAGTTCGAGGAGCGGCTGAAGGCGGTCCTCAAGGAGGTCACCACCGCCGAGGGCCAGATCATCCTGTTCATCGACGAGCTGCACACCGTGGTCGGCGCCGGGGCGGCGGAAGGCGCCATGGACGCGGCCAACCTGCTCAAGCCGATGCTCGCTCGGGGCGAGCTGCATGCCATCGGCGCCACGACCCTGGACGAATACCGCAAGAACATCGAGAAGGACGCGGCGCTGGAGCGGCGCTTCCAGCCGATCCTCATCGACCAGCCGGACGTGGAGGACACGATCTCCATCCTCCGCGGCCTGCGGGAGCGGTACGAGGTCCACCACGGGGTCCGGATCACCGACTCGGCCCTGGTGGCCGCCGCGGTCCTATCCAACCGGTACATCACCGAGCGCTTCCTGCCGGACAAGGCCATCGACCTGGTGGACGAGGCCGCGTCGCGACTTCGGATGGAGATGGACTCCATGCCTGCCGAGCTGGACGAGCTCGAGCGGCGCCGGATGCAGCTCGAGATCGAGCGCGAGGCGCTCCGCAAGGAGAAGGACGCGGCCTCCAAGAACCGGCTCGAGGCGCTCGAGAAGGAGCTGGCGGATCTCCGCGAACGCGGTGACGTGATGAAGGCCCAATGGGAGCGCGAGAAGGAGGTCGTGGCCGGCATCCGCGAGACGCGCGAGGCCCTGGAGCGGCTGGCGCCGGAGATCGAGGCCGCCGAGCGTGCGGCGGACTACGCCAAGGCCGCGGAGCTGAAGTACGGGCGAGAGGCCGAGCTCCAGAAGCAGCTCACCGAGCGCGAGGAGGCGCTGCGCGAGCTGAAATCTTCCGGATCGGTGCTGGTAAAGGAAGAGGTGGACGCCGACGACGTGGCCCAGATCGTCGCCCGCTGGACGGGCATCCCGGTCAGCCGGCTGATGGAGGGCGAGACCGAGAAGCTGCTCCAGATGGAGGATCGGCTCCACCATCGGCTCATCGGTCAGGACGAGGCCGTCACCGCCGTGTCCGACGCCATCCGCCGTGCGCGGGCCGGGCTGAAGGACCCGAAGCGGCCCATCGGCTCATTCATCTTCCTGGGCCCGACCGGGGTCGGGAAGACGGAGTTGGCGCGGGCCCTCGCCGAGTTCCTGTTCGACGACGAGAACGCCCTGGTGCGGATCGACATGAGCGAGTACATGGAGAAGTTCGCCGTGTCGCGACTGGTCGGTGCGCCGCCGGGCTACGTCGGCTACGAGGAGGGCGGCCAGCTGACCGAGGCGGTTCGGCGGCGGCCGTACCAGGTCGTCCTGTTCGACGAGATCGAGAAGGCCCACCCGGACGTCTTCAACGTCCTCCTCCAGCTGCTGGACGACGGGCGCCTGACCGATTCCCAGGGGCGGACGGTGGACTTCAAGAACACCGTCGTGATCATGACCAGCAACATCGGGTCCGCAGGCCTGGTGGAGGCCGCCGAATCGGGCATAGAGGCGTTCGAGGCCGCCGCCGATGCCGTTCGCCTCCAGCTCCGCGAGCACTTCCGTCCGGAGTTCCTGAACCGGGTGGACGAGACCATCGTTTTCCGCCCGCTGGACGAGTCGCAGCTGATGGAGATCGTCAGGCTGCTGCTGGCCGGAGTCCAGGGCCGCCTGGCCGAGTCCGGCATCGGTCTGGAGGTGACCGATGCCGCGCGCGCCTTCGTCGCGCGCGAGGGCTACGACCCGACGTACGGCGCCCGGCCCCTGCGTCGCGCCATCCAGCGCGCGATCGAGAATCCGATGGCCAAGGCCGTCCTCGCCGCGAAGTTCACCCGCGGCGACATGGTCCGGATCGACGTCCGCGACGGCGGGCTGACCTTCGAGAAGGGAGCGCCCGCGCCGGCGGAGCCGGCGACCACCATCGCCGGCGGCTGACAATCGCGGCGATGGAGGAGACCGACCGAGCTCACCACGTCGACCGGCTGCAGGAGGGGGTCACGATGGCCCTGTACATCAGCCTGTCCCTGCTCGCCGTGATGCTGGCGCTCCCTCGAAACCTGGAAGCTCTGGCCCAGCACCCCGCCGTGCTGGTGGGACTGACGTCCATCGGTCTCATCGTGGCTCATCTCGCGGCGTTCACGATGTCGTCGCGCCTGGTCAGTGAGGGCCTGCTGACGACTCGGGCCAGGGATCTCCTCGGCGCCCAGCTCGTCGGCGGGTTGGCCGTCACCGGCATCGCGCTTGTCCCGCTGCTGGTCTTCGAGGGCTACACCGCGATCATCGCCGCCGAGCTCCTGCTCCTGGCCCTCATCTGCGCGGTGGGCTACCGGGTCGCTCGTGCCCGGCAGCTCAGCCGGTTCCGCGCGGTGCTGTACCTCGGGGGAGTGGTCGTCATCGTCCTCGCCATCCTCTGGTTGAAGTCTCTCGCCTGAGCCGCTCCCTTCTGCAAACCTGTTCAGGCTTCATGTCCTCACTGGAATGGAGAACGCGCTCACCCTTGAGGGCTGAGCGCGTCCGTTCCGCCAGGGACGATCAGACCGGGCCTTCGCCGCTTCGACCTCGCCCCGTGATCAGGCCATACCCGACCACGAGGACGATGGCTCCAATCACCGCGGTCACGATCGAGCTGATGTCGAGCGGGCCGTCGATCGGATTGTTCCCAAACAGCAGTCCGGCCACGAAGCCTCCCACCAGGGCCCCGGCGATTCCGAGAAGGATGTGGCCGATGACGCCAAGGCGCTCGTCACCCTTCACCAACAGACCGGCCAACCAGCCGGCGATCGCGCCGAGCACGACCCACGCAATGATGCTCATTCCTACCTCCAATGCCACCCACGGCGTGGGCGTTTGGCGACCACGGTGGACCATGCCGGTTGCGACGGTGCTTCGGCTCAGGTCGAGCGATCTTGCAGAACCCTGACAGCCTCAAGGCGTCTCGTCGGACGACCTAGGGGCTCGGGCTGGGGCGATCAGGCCCCGGCGCTGACCTCGGCGCTGTCCGGATCCCCGGTCTCCACCGGGATCTCCATCGGCTCGGTCGGCGGCTCGGCGTCGAGGAGGTAGCCGATCCCCTGGAACGTCTTGATCCGGCCCATGTCGCCCGGCTCGGAGCCCAGCTTACGACGGACGCGGCTGATCCAGACCCGGAGGTACTGGACGTCGTCGCGGTACTCGGGACCCCAGACCTTGGTCAGCAGCTCGCTGTGGACGACGACCTTGCCGGCATTGGCCGCCAGGTGCTGGAGGAGCAGCCACTCGGTTCGGGACAGGTGGACCAGCTGGCCGTCCTTGTGGACCATCCGCCGCTCGAGGTCGATCTCGATGTCGTCGAAGCGGAGGATCCCCTGCTGCGGCGCCACGCCGGCCGCGCGACGAAGGACTGCCCGGACCCGCGCGGCCAGCTCATCGGGGTGGAACGGCTTGGCGATGTAGTCATCGGCTCCCAGGTCGAGGCCCTTGGCCTTGTCCGCCGTCGAGCCCTTCGCGGTGAGGAGGATCACCGGAACCGGCTGTCGCTGCTGAAGCTCGCGCATGACCTCGATTCCGTCGCGGTCCGGCATGACGATGTCGAGGAGGATGATGTCCGGCCGATACTCCTCCGCCGCGGCGATCGCCTCTTCCCCGCCGCTTGCAGTCACCACCCGAAAGCCCTCTTCGCTCAGGGCGATCGCCACCAGCTTCGTGATTCGCGGTTCGTCGTCCGCCACCAGGACCAGGGGTTGCGTGCTCACCGGCACCTCCGCGGTCGAACCTACCAGAAAGGGAAAGACCGCTGCGACCCCCCGTCCTGGGTCGCAGCGGTATCAATACGCTCGTTCAGAGCGAGGACGCCGGCGGGACGGATGCGGCTGGAGCCATGGACTCAGCCGGCGGCGCCGTGCTGGGTGGGTTGGTGGACCCTCCTCCGGATCCCGGGCCGAAGCCGAACCAGTAGATCCCGACAAGCACGATCGCAACGAGGGCAACCACCGCGACGATGCCCATCCCGCCGCCGCCACCCTGGTTGTTCTGCACGACGACCGGGGGCTGGCCGCTTGGCGGCGTAGGAGGTGGGGCCTCCTGCTCGTGCTGCTCCTGCGCCTCGAGAATCTGGTTGTCCACTTCGGTCTCCAGGTCAAACTTCGAACCCGGAGATCGTCGCCTGCGGAACGTCGCAGCCGCACCCGCACGAGTGGAGCGCCGCCATTGCAGCGGCATGACAGTCCGGGTCAGCCGAGCGCCTGCTCCGAAGCAAGCTCGAGCACCGCGAGCCGGAGATCCCGGGCCGTCCGCAGGCCGGTCACGGCGCGGCGACCTCGCTCGAGCCGCGGCCCGACGACGATCGTTCGTGACCAGCGGGGAGATCCAGCCTCCGGGATGGCGTTCGTGAGGTGCCACGCCCCGGCGAGGTTCTCGGGCACGGTGGACGGGTCCTCGACCACCACCGCCGCGAACCCAAGCTCGGAGGCCGTCGAGAGCGCATCGTCATGATCGGCGGCGAGGAGCGAGGCGTCGAGATAGAGAGTGACCGGCTCCGTCACCTCGACGGCTCGGCTCGGCCGGCTTCGACTGGCACCGCCGAGAAGTCGTCGTCGTCCTCGGCGTCCATCGGCCAGACCGGAAGGGCGAACCCGAATTCGGACCCGCCGCCGTCGCGGGGGCGCGTCCAGATGCGACCCCCCATCGCCTCCACCAGGCGCTGGCAGACGAACAGCCCGATGCCGACCCCGGAGGCCATTCGGGCCGTCTCGGAGCCCCGGTAGAACGGCTCGAAGACGCGTGCCGCCTCACGCTCCGAGAGCCCTCGGCCGCGGTCCAGGACCCGAACCGAGACCTCGTCATCGCCGGCCTCGACCAGGACCTCGACCGGCGATCCGGTCGGGCTGTACTTGACGGCGTTGGAGATGAGGTTGTGCGTCACCTGCCGGATGCTCGTCTCGTCCCCGGTCACGGGGGACAGCCCGGCATCGGCCTTGACGGTGATGGGCGACCCGTTCGCGCGCTTCTCGTCCTGGGCAGCGACGTCCGTAACGAGATGCTGCAGGAGGGCCGGTTCCTGCCCGACCTCGACGCCGCCCTCGACCCGGGTGAGGACCAGCAGGTCGTCGATGAGCCTCGAGAGGCGCTCCGCCTCGGACACGATGTCCGCCCGGAGATCGTCGCGGGTGGCCGGGTCGAGCCGGTCTCCCATCCGCTGGAGAAGGGTCGCTCCGCCGTACACGGCCGTCATTGGCGTTCGGAGTTCGTGGGACAGGAGGCTGAGGAAGGCGTCACGGAGCAGGTCCTGCCGGCGGGCCGCGGTCACGTCGCGCAGGACTACGACGCGGCGGTCTGCCTCGCCCTCGGCGACCAACGGGAACGACGAGAGCTCGACGCGGCGATCCCGGTCCATGAGCTGGAACTCCGCAGTCACCGGTCCATCGTGGGAAAGCTGCTCCGCGAGGCTCGCCCCGTTCTCGGATGGAGCCAGCACGATCGCCAGGTCCCCGAACCGGTCCAATCGGTGCCCGACGATCTCGATGGCGGCCCGGTTCATCAGCGAGATGGTCTGGTCAGCGTCCACGACCATGATGCCGTCGCCGATCGCCGCCACGATCGACTCGAGCTCGGCCCGGATGGCGTGCTCCGCGCGCCGCGATGTCCTCGCGCGGTCTCGGGCGGCTTCCACGCGCCAACGCGCGCGATAGAGCGACTCCACGATCGCCGTGCCCACCAGCCCCGCGACCGCGAAGATGAACAGGCTCAGGTCGTCGAGCGAGGGGAGGAACTGGTCGAGGCCGAGCGGCCCGGCGAAGAGCACGACCAGCAGGAGCGTGGAGATGATTCCCGGCCACAGCCCCCCCAGCCAGGCGAGGACGATGACCGTGGCGACCGCGACCACCATTCCGAGGTCCCGGCGGATCGGCGCTTCGGCGAGAACGAAGAGCATGACGCCGCCCACCGGCAGGGCGACGGCCAATGCGAGGGCCGGCAGGCGGTCCAGCCGGTATCTCTGGCGCTCCACGGGCAAAGTGTGACCCGAGTCAGCTCGTTCGTCGATCCCGATGCTCATCGGTAAGGAGATAGGAAACGCCGGCAGGGAGGGTCCCCTGCCGGCGTATCAATTCCGGGGTTTGCGGACAGGTCAGACGCTGGCGCTGCCACGGCGGAGGAAGTTCACCGCCCACACGGCCAGGATCGCGCCGATGGTCGCCGTCACGATGGACGAGACGTCGAGCGCACCGTCGATCGGGTTCATGCCAAGCAGGGCGCCCGCCAAGAAGCCACCGATGAGGGCACCGACGATGCCCAGCAGGACGTGCCCGATGACGCCCATCCCCTCGTCGCCACGGACGAGGAAGCCGGCCAGGTAGCCGGCGATCGCCCCGAGCACGATCCACGCAAGAATGCTCATTACCTGCCTCCGTTCCGTACTGCGGGGGCAGTTTCTGGTCAGAGCGCTGCGGGGCAGGCTAGGGAGCGGAGCGATTCCGTTGCATTTCCGTCACAAGCGTTGCGCGTCGGCAAGGCGCCGAACGGGCGGGCTCGTCAGCGCTTGTGAGCCTTCTTGCCGCCGGCCGGGGTTGGCTTGGGACGGACGCGCGTGTCCCGACGAGGGGGCGGGACATACCGATGCCGACGCAGGTCGTCGTTGGCCGCCGCGACCAGCGGCGGGTAGCGGAAGAACGCGCCGTAGGCGGCCGTCACCATCCCGGGGATGACCAGGGCGAGGACGAGGAACAGCGGGACGTGGATGACGGCGAGGAGGGGGACCGTGATCCACGGGACGAGGATGGTCCAGTACACCCACTCGTGCATGGCGAGGTGGGCGGGGTACCGCCGGTACCGACGTTGCGCGATCCAGTACACGATCGAAGCGCCGACGCAGATGACGATCGCTCCCACCCACATCAGGGTGAAGAGGTTCGCGAAGTTCGTCGGGTTCAGGGCGTCGAAGAGGATGTCCACCGGCGGGCGAGTCTAGCAGCGACCGATTCCGTCAGTCAGCGACGACGACCTCGCCCAGCCACAGCGCAGACGAGGTTCCCTGCAGGGACTCGATCAGGAACTCGGGGCCGGGCGCCGTGGCGGCCACCGCGATGACGTGAATCCCCTCGCTGCCCGGGATGTCGTCACCGGTGATCGCCGGCGCCGGACTGGCGCAGGTCCAGCTGAAGCCATCGGGGCTCGAGGCAACGCCGACCTCCGCGGTGGACAGGTCCGGCGCCAGGCCGTTGTAGAACAGGAGGTAGCCATCATCGACCTCACGCAGCCGCGGGATGGCAATCGAGCGGCTGTCGAACTCGCCACACAGCCCCGGCTCGATGACCGGCTCCGGCTCCTTCGTCCACGCCACGCCATCGGTCGAGGTCGCCACTCCGAACCGCCCCTCGTTCGGCGCGCTGAGGCTGTTGCCGGCGTAGACCATCAGGTAGCCGTCATCGGTGTGGACCACCGATGGGAAATCGAGGCCTCCGCCATCCCACTCTCCGGCGGTGCCCTCCATGACCGGCTCGGGATCGGCGATCCACGGTCCGCTGGGAGCCGGCGCCGTGGCCCGGTACAGGACGGCTCCGAACTCGAGCGGGGCGGGGAGGCCCCAGAACCACATGACCCAGCTCCCGTCGTCCTCGCGCAGCACGCTGCCGGGGACCGGCCCGGGCGCGGTCAGGTCCAGGGTGATGCCGGCCAGCGGGTCGCCATCGGCCAGCTCCCAGAAGATGCCATCGGTCGAGCTCGCGTAGAACCCGCGGGGTGCCACGCTGTTCTCCTGGTCAAAGCTCACGCCGAACAGGTGATAGGCGTTATCGGTGTATGTCACGGCCGCCGGCATGACGAACTCCTGCCCGACGTGCGCACCGTCGAGCACCGGCCCGTCGCTGACGAGTTCCACGGTGACCGATGCCGCCGCGGCCGAGGCCGATTCCGACGGAATCGAGGATGGTCCAATGGAGCCTGCGGGCGAACCCGTTGAGCTCGGGCTTGGCGCGCAGGCGCAAAGGGCGGCCAAAGCCAGGAGCGGAGCGATCGGTCGAACTCGCACTGCCTTGACTAGGCGTTCCGGACCCTGATGGTTCAGCCGCGGTGGAGCAGTGGAAGTGGCCGGTATACTCGCGACACTGACGCGGGGATCGCCGCTGCACGCCCCGGAGCCAGGACGAGACGAGGTCCCCTGTTTGCGAGCCCTGCTCTCCGTTTCGGACCGCGAAGGGATCATCGAGCTGGTACGCGCGCTCCAGGAGGCGGAGATCGGGTGCGCGGCGACGGAGGAGACGCGAGCCCACCTGGCCGAGGCCGAGCTCACGGTGGAGGCACTCCCCGACTTGACCGATGCGGACCTCGTGCGCGCGGTGAGCGTTCGACGCGAGCGCGGTGACGAGGTCGCGGCTCTCGCCCAGCGGGGCGTGGAGCCGGTCGACATCGTCGTCGTCAACCTGGATCCGCCGTCGGGGGCCCCGGACACGCGGGACGTGGCGGCGGTCACCCTCCTGCGGGCCGCGGCCGCCAACCATGCAGCGGTGGCCGCCGTGAGCAGCCCCACCCAGTACGCATCCGTCCTGCGGGATATCAAGCGCGACAAGTCGGTCGGGGCCGAGACCCGACACAAGCTGGCGGCCGACGCATTCGGGCTCATTGCCGCGCACGACGCCCAGATCGCGGCCAACCTGAACCACGAGACGGGTACGCTGTTCCCGGCCCGCCTGACGCTCGTCTTCGAGAAGAAGGCCGATCTGCGGTACGGCGAGAACCCGCAGCAGCAGGGCGCCTTTTACGCCGATCTCGATCACCGGGCACCGGTGATCAGCCAGGCGCGCCAGATCGCGGGCAAGGACCTCTCGTTCAACAACCTGCTCGACCTCGATGCCGCGTGGCGCATCGCCTCGGACTTCAAAACCCCGACCGTGACCATCGTGAAGCACGGCAATCCGACCGGCCTGGCCAGCGTGGTTGACCTGGCCGAAGCCTTCCGCCTGGCCCTGGAAGGGGACAGCGTGGCCGCCTACGGCGGGATCATCGGCGCCAACCGGATGGTGGACGAGCCGACCGCGCGGGCCATCGAGCCGGGCTTCTTCGAGGCCATCGTCGCCCCCGGCTATACCCCGGAGGCCCTGGCCGTCCTCGGCGCCAAGGAGGGATTCGAGATCGTCGAGGTGCCCGCGTCGGACAGCGACCCGCCGAACCCCGGCGGCGAGCTCGACCTCAAGCGGATCGGCGGCGGGCTGCTGGTCCAGACCGATGACTCGATCGAGGAGGACCGCGACGAGCTCCAGGTCGTGACCCAGCGACACCCAACCCTGGAGGAGCTGACCGACCTCCTGTTCGCCTGGCGCGCCGTCCGCCACGTCCGGTCGAACGCGGTGGTCCTCACCAAGCGCCACGTCATGATCGGGATGGGAGCCGGTCAGCCGTCGCGCGTGGTGAGCGTCGAGATCGCGCTCCGCAAGGCCGGCGAGCGGGCGCCGCTGAGCGTGATGGCGTCGGACGCCTACTTCCCGTTCCCCGACGGCATCCAGATCGCGGCCCAGGCCGGCGTGACGGCCATCATCCAGCCCGGCGGCAGCGTCCGCGACGAGATGGCCATCGAGGTCGCCGATCGCCATCACATGGCCATGGTCTTCACCGGCCGACGGCATTTCCGGCATTGACCAGTAGGATCTGACCGATGGAAAAGCTGATCACCGCGGAAGCGGTCGCGGCCACCGAGGCGGCGGCGATCGCCTCCGCCCGCCAGATGGGACGTGGCGACAAGATGGCGGCCGATCATGCCGCGGTCGAGGCCATGCGCAAGGCGATGGACGACGCGGACCTGAGCGGCACGATCGTCATCGGCGAGGGAGAGCGCGACGAAGCGCCGATGCTCTACATCGGCGAGAAGGTCGGCAACGCGGAAGCCGCGGTCAACATCGACATCGCGGTCGATCCGCTGGAAGGAACGAACCTGGTTGCCAGCGGTGCCCCGAACGCCATCTGCGTCCTCGCCGCGTCGGAGCCCGGCGGACTCATGCACGCTCCAGATACGTATCTGCGGAAGCTGGTCGTAGGGCCACAGGCGGTCGGGCATGTCAGCATCAACGACCCGGTGGACGTGACCGTCGCCACCCTGGCCGATCGGCTCGGGCGACGGGTATCGGACGTGACCGTGGTGGTGCTGGATCGTCCGCGCCACGAGCAGCTGATCCTGGACCTCCGGAAGACCGGTGCTCGGATCAAGCTCATCCCCGACGGCGACCTGACGGCCGGCATCAGCGCCTCGGTATCGGGCACCGGCGTCCACGCCGTGATGGGAATTGGCGGCGCCCCGGAGGGCGTCCTGACTGCCGCCGCCCTCAAATGCCTGGGCGGCGAAATCCAGGCGAAGTTCGAGTGGCGCTCGGACGAGGAGCGGGAGCGCGGCCGGAAGATGGGCGTGGACGTGGATGACGCGGACCGCGTCTACTTCACGAACGACCTGGCCCGCGGCGAGAACGTCGTCTTCTGCGCCACGGGCGTGACCGACGGGGAGCTGCTCCGCGGGGTGCGCTTCTTCGGGGGCGGCGCCCGGACCCACTCCCTCGTGATGAGCCGCGCCCGCGGCCTCGTCCGCTTCCTGGACACGGTCCACATGTTCGACCCGGACCAGCCGGCCCGCGTCCGCCTCTGATCCGGGGACGGATGGCGCCCCTCGACCTCGCACAGTTCGAGGCGATGACCTTCGACTGCTACGGGACGCTCATCGACTGGGAGGCGGGGATCGTTGCCGCGACGCAGCCGGTCCTCGCGGCGCACGACGTGACCCTGCCCGATGACGAGCTCCTGGAGCGCTACGCCCGGCACGAGTCGGTGCTCGAGAGCGGGCCCTACCAGTCGTACCGCGGCATCCTCGCCGGATCGCTCGGCGGACTGGCCGATGAGCTTGGGATCGAGGTAACGGCGGAGGAGCTGGCGTCGTTCGCCGAATCGGTCAGTGCCTGGCCCGCATTTCCGGACTCGACCGATGCCCTCCGCCGGCTGGCTGACCGATATCGGCTGGGGATCATCACGAACTGCGACGAAGACCTGTTCGCCACCTCCGCGGCGCGGCTGGACGTGCCCTTCGAATGGGTGGTGACCGCGGAGCAGGCGCAGGACTACAAGCCGAGCATCGCCCCGTTCGTCCTCGCCCTGCGGACGGTTGACGTGCCGAAGGAGCGCATCCTCCACGTCGCCCAGAGCCTGTACCACGACCACGTCCCTGCCAAGGGGCTGGGGATGACCACGGTCTGGGTCAACCGCCGTCACGATCGGCCCGGGTTCGGCGCGACGCCACCGGCTGAGGCCCTCCCGGACCTCGAGGTGCCGGACCTGGCCGCCCTCGCGGACCTGGCGGCCGGCTGAGCATGGCCAAGCTCACCGACAAGCAGCGCGCGAAGATGCCGCGGAGCGCGTTTGCCTACATCGACTCCCACGGCCAACGCCGGCTGCCGATCTTCGACGAGCCGCACGTCCGATCGGCACTCTCGCGCTTCAACCAGGTCCAGTTCGAGTCGGAAGCCGCCCGCGAGGAGGCGCGCACTCGCCTCCTGAAGGCCGCCCGCAAGTTCGGGGTGGTGCCGGTCGGCTTCATCCAGTCCCAGCTTCGCGGCGAGCGGAAGCGCGGCCAGGCCGACACCCAATCCCGGCGCGCGGCGGCCCTGCCCACCGGAGCGGTCACGTTCCTCATGACCGATGTCGAAGGCTCGACCACGCTCCTCGCCGAGCTGGAGGACGGCTACGGACCGGTCCTGTCGGACATCCGGCGCATCATCCGCGAGAAGGTCCGCTCCGCCGGCGGGCACGAGGTCGAAGTCCACGGCGACGAGTTCCTCGGCGCGTTCGCGGCGGCCCCGGACGCCCTCGTCGCGTCGCTGGCCATCCAGCGCCGCATCCTGGACCGGGCGTGGCCCACGAAGTCACCCGTTCGCGTCCGCATCGGGATCCACCGTGGTCATCCCACCCTGAGCGACGGCGCCTACATCGGACTGTCAGTCCATGCCGCGGCTCGGGTCTGCCAGGTCGCTCACGGGGGACAGGTCCTCGTGTCGCGGGCGGCGCACGAGGCGATGGACGACGTGGCGCCCGACGACGTGGAGTTCCACAGCCTGGGTGAGCACCGGCTGCGCGGCTTCCCGCGGCCGGATGTCCTGTTCCAGGTCGTGGCACCCGGCCTGCCCACCCGGTTCCCTCCGCTTCGGACGGCGCTCTAGCTCGACTCGTCCGGCACGAACTCGACGCAGCAGACGCCGTCACGCGGCCGACGACGCGGGGCCAGCCCCGTCCCCGGGAGCTCCGCGGCCACCGACTCGAGCAGGGTCAGGTTCAGGCCACAGGTCAGGTCCTGGTGATCCTGGACCAGTGCATCGAACGGGCAGTTGCGCAGTCGGATGACGCCACCCTCCTCGAAGGGCTCGAACCCGCTCTCGGTCAGGAGTGCGAGCAGGGTCGCGCGAGGCTGGCGGCCGTCGGCGGCCATCCTGGCGGCCATCCGCCGGCCTGTGGCCCGGGCCGCGTCTCGGACGCCGGCCATGGCCCGTGGCTCGGCAGCCTTGTCGAGGCCGTCGGCCAGGATCTCCGCGGCGAGCCGGTATCGGCGGGCCGGGAGCGAGACATCGACCTGCACCTCGGCTGGGCGCCGATAGAGCTTCGCGGGGCGTCCGGCGCCAGGCCCGGTGCGACCCGAGCGCCTCCGATACTCGACCTCGAGCAGCCCGCCCTCGACCAGCCGATCGAGGTGGAACGCCGCCAAAGGGCGACCGATCCCCGCCGCCAATGCCGCCTGGTCACGGCTGACCGCCTCGGCGGTGCCGATCACGAGCTCGTACAGCCGGCGGCGCACAGGCTCGGAGAGCAGCGCGACACGATCGATGTCGTCGTCGAGGGGCCTGGATGGACGGGTGCTCACGATCTACAGATAGTAGAGCCTCGCGATAGAGGCAAGTTCTCATCATGGCTTATGGAGTGCATATCTAGACATTACGGACTGGATGGCGCTACATTCCTCTATATGGAGGTCCGGATCGGGGAAGCGGCGGAAATGCTCGGTGTGTCGGTCGAGACGCTTCGCCGATGGGAGCGCGACAAGCTGCTGAGAACAGTCCGGACCTCCGGAGGACAGCGGAGCGTTCCGCTGGCCGAGGTCACCCGCCTGCTCGCCGAGCGACGCCAGAGCGAGACCGATCGACCAATCGTCGCCCAGTCGGCCCGCAACCGCTTCCCGGGTGTGGTGACCCGCATCCAGCGCGACAAGGTCGTCGCCGTGGTGGAGGTGCAGGCCGGGCCGCACCGGCTGGTCAGCATCATGACCGCCGAGGCCGTCGACGACCTCGACCTCCAGGTGGGGAACGAGGCGGTCTGTGTCGTGAAGTCCACGAACGTGATCGTGGAGGTCCCCGCTGACCGATGACGCGTCGACGCGCCGGTCCCCGCGACGCCGTCGCCGTCCTGGGCCTGGCGATTCTCCTCGCCGCCTGCCAGTCCTCGGCTTCGGACGGCCCGTCGGGCAGCACGGCGGATTCGGCCGCGCCATCCGCCGCGGCGTCAGCTGAGGCCGTCGAGCTCACCATCCTCGGCGCGGCTTCGCTCCAGGATGCCCTCGACGAAATCGAGGTCGTGTACGAGGCGGCCGTGCCGGGAGCTGACCTGGTCATCGCAACCGACTCTTCGGCCGCCTTGCGTACCCAGATCGAGGAAGGCGCGCCGGCCGACGTATTCCTGGCGGCGGACACATCCAACCCCGACACCCTGGTCGAGGCCGGCCTCGGGGTGGAGACGGTCGAGTACGCGGGAAACTCGGTCGCCCTGGTCGTGCCACTCGAGAACCCGGCCGGGATCCAGACTCCGGCCGACCTCGCCACTGAGGGCGTCCAGATCATCGCGGCCGGTCCCGAGGTGCCGATCACGTCGTATGTGGCCGACGTGGTCGCCTACCTCGCCGATATCCCCGGCTACCCGTCGTTCTTCGCCGATGCGTATGCCGCGAACGTCGTCTCGGAGGAGGACAACGTCCGCGGAGTCCTGACCAAGATCGAGCTGGGCGAGGGCGAAGCCGGGTTCGTGTACCAGACCGATGCCCAGTCCTCGCCCGAGGTCCTGGCGATCGGCATCCCCGAGGAGGCGAACACCCACGCGATCTACGGCGGCTGCGTGATCGCGGACTCCGACCACCTCGAGGCGGCCGAGGCGTTCATGGCATGGGTGGCGGGCGCTGACGGACAGGCGATCCTGGCGGAGTTCGGCTTCGCCGAACCGTGACCACGCGGTCGGTTGGCCGCAGCGGGGGGGTCGGCGGCGTCGGAGTCATCGCCCTCTCGGTCCTGGCGCTCCTGTTCCTGGCCGTCCCGGTCATCGGCCTGGTCCTTCGCGCCCTGGCAGGCGGGGCGATCGTGGACGCCCTCACCTCGCCGGCGGTCCGCGACGCACTGGTCCTGAGCCTGGTCACGACCACCGTCAGCCTGGCCCTCGTCGTCGCCTTCGGCACGCCCCTGGCCCTGCTCCTGGCCCGCGGCCGGTTCCGTGGCTCGAGCGTGGTGGAGTCCATCGTGGACCTGCCGATCGTGCTGCCACCGGCCGTCGCCGGGCTCGCCCTGCTCCTGATGTTCGGGCGGAGCGGGCTGCTGGGCGGGGCCCTTGAGCTGGCCGGGATCCGGATCCCGTTCACGACACTGGCCGTCGTCCTGGCCCAGACGTTCGTCGCCGCACCGTTCTACATCCGGACCGCGCGCACCGGCATCGGCGGCGTGGATCGCCAGCTGGAGGATGCCGCCCGGGACCTGGGCGCAGAGGAGTCATCGGTTTTCCGGCGGGTCACCCTGCCGATGGCGGCTCCGGCCCTGGCGACCGGGATGGTCCTGTGCTGGTCGCGCGCCCTGGGGGAGTTCGGGGCCACGATCATGTTCGCCGGCAACCTCCCCGGCGTGACCCGCACGCTGCCGCTGGTCGTGTACTCCGAGTTCCAGTCGGGCGACCTGGAGGCGTCCATTGCCGCGGCCGCCATCCTCATCCTTGCCGCCTTCGGCGTCCTGCTCGCGGTTCGCCGGCTCCGCTGGGGCGTGACCCCGAACCTCCCCGCCCGGGAGCCCGAACGGCCCTGATCACCCCTCGCGGCACCTCGACCCATCGGGTCGGTCGTTCCGCGCATGATGCTGGCCTATCCACCCAGGGAGACGCGATGGACCAGGGAACGGGGCGGTGGCTGATTCGGCTGGTGCTCTTCGGCGCGGTCATCGGGATCCCGGCTGCCCTGGTGGCGCTGGCCTTCTTCACCGCCGCCCATTACCTGGAGCACTTCCTGTGGACCGATCTGCCCGCCAGCCTGGGCGAGGCCACGGCACCGTGGTACCTCATCGTGGGCCTGCCGGTGGTCGGAGCGGGCATCGTGGCGGCGGCGCGGATCCTCCTGCCAGGCGACGGCGGCCACTCCCCGATGGACGGGATCAGCACGGAGCCAACTGCGCCGCGTGCGGTTCCCGGCGTCGCCATCGCCGCCCTCGGGACGCTGGGCTTCGGCCTCGTCCTGGGCCCCGAGGCGCCGGTGATGGCTCTCGGCTCGGCTGTCGGCGTCGCCCTGACCTCGCTGGTCCGGACCACGCCACAGGCGACACGCATCCTGTCCACCGCGGGCCAGTTCTCGGCCATCTCCACCCTGTTCGGCGGTCCGCTCGTGGCCGGGGTAATGCTGACCGAGGGAGGGATCGGACTGGGGGCAGCGCTGATCGGGGCGCTGCTGCCCGGCTTCGTGGCAGCAGCCATCGGCTATCTCATCTTCGTCGGGGTGGGCTCATACACCGGCACCACGCCTCCGGGGCTCACCGTCCCCGACCTGGAGCCGTATATCGGGACGTCGGTTCCGGACCTGCTGATGGCGGTCGCGCTGGGCGTTGTCATCGCGGCCGTGCTGGTGGTCGTTCGCCGCCTCGCGCAGTGGCTCCACGGTGGCGGGCAGCGGCGCCTGGGCGAATCCACGATCGGGGTGACCGTCTTCCTGGTGGCCGGCGGACTGACCGTGGGCGTTCTCGCCGTCGTCGCCGGAGAGCTGGGCGCGGACCCGCAGGACGTCCTGTTCTCGGGCCAGCAATCGATCCCTGCCGCGGTATCCCAGTCGTCGTTCGCGGCGCTGATCATCCTGCTTGCGGCCAAGATGGTGGGCTACGTCATCAGCCTGGCATCGGGATTCCGCGGCGGGCCGATCTTCCCGGCATTGTTCATCGGAATCGGGCTGGCCGACTTCGCGGTCCAGGGGTTCGGGATGTCGCCGACGCTGGCCATCGCGGTTGGTGCGGCCGCCGCCATGACCGCCCAGACCCGGCTGGTGGTGACCTCGATGGTGTTCTCCGCCCTGCTCGTCGGTTCGGCGGGCTTTGACGCCATCACGGCCGTCGTCCTGGCGACGGTGGCGGCGTACGTCACGGCCACCGCCCTCGATCGGCCCACGACCGAGAATTCAGCCCCGGACACGCCCGCCGTGGCGACCCCGGAGTCGGCGGTCTAGCCCTCCTTCATGGCGCTCTGGGTCGTGAAAGGCGGTCGGGGCGGATTTCGCGAGGAGCGATTCCTCGCCCACTCGGTGATCGGCATCGGCTGGGGAGAGCTGGGAGACCTCTCCCGGTACCCAGACCGCGACACGCTCAAGGCGGCCTACACCGCCGCCCACCCGGAGCGCTCACCGAATCACGTGGCCACCCAGGTCGCGCAGCTCTGGGCCTTCGTCTCGCGAATGAACGTGGGCGACGCGGTGGTGGTTCCCTTCCTGGGTCAGCCTGAGATCGCGATCGGCGAGATTCGCGGTCCATACCGATGGCTCGCCGATGGCGACCAGGACATGCCCCATGTTCGCGACGTCAACTGGCATCTCACCGACATGCCCCGGATCGCCTTCGACCCCGACCTGCTCTACTCGTTCGGCGGCTCAGTAACCGTCTGCTCCGTCCGGCGAAACGGCGCGGAGCGGCGCGTTCGGGCTCTGATTGCCGGAGCGTGACCGCGAGGCTGAAACCTAGCGCGACCTCACGGGCACCCAACCTGCGCGGCTCCGTGGGCGTCTACATGGTGACGCAGCTCCTGGCGAGCTGCGCGAATCAGGAGGACGCCCATCGTGAACAAGTCCGTGGCCACGGGCCTGGCAGCGGCTGCCGTACTTGGCACGCTCCTGGTCGGATGCAATCTCCTCAGCTCGCCCACCGCCGAGTTGGACGCGCCGAGCCAGTCTGCTCCGTCCGAGGCCGAACCGTCGTCGTCGGCGGCGGCAGGGCTTCCTGTGGGCAGCTCGTTCGAGCTCGCGGACGAGCAGGTGCTGATCCAAGCGACGATCCCGGCGCCCGGCTGGTGGGATGACGACGCCGGAACTCTTGTCAGGACGGGGGACGGTTCCGCGCCCGGTCATGGGGAGACGTTGGAGCCCGATGGCGCCTATGTGCTCGGGCTGTGGGCCGGCGAGCCGCTGATCCCGAGCGACCCCTGCCACTGGGCGAGCACGATGCCCGACACCCCGGCCACCACGCTCGAGGAGATCGTGGCCGCGCTCGCGAGCCAGGAAACGCGCGACGCCTTGGCGCCGGTGGACGTCGCCGTGGATGGCCATCCCGGCAAGTCGATCACGCTCCATGTGCCTGGCGACATTGCCTACAGCGCCGATGGGTTCACCGACTGTGACGAAGGCAAGTTCTGCACCCTTGGCTTCCCCGGGGACGCGGATTGCCACATGTGGTATCAGGGGCCGGACGAGTTCCAGGAGATCTGGATCGTCGACGTGGACGGTGAGTTCCTCTACGAGACCGGCAACTACTGGCCGGGCACCTCGCCCGACGTTGTCGAGGAGCTCGGCGCAATCCTCGCCTCGATGACCTTTACCGAGTAGGCCCAACCTCCACGGCCACCCGGGCGTCTATATGGTGTGAGTGTGACTGAGGGCCTTGCCGCTGTGGCGATCGGCGATGTGGATCTCGTCGAGCGTGCCGCGTCGGGCAGCGTCGAGGCCTTCGAGGCCCTGGTCGCCCCCAGAATAAACCGGTCCTTCCGGACCGCAAGCGCCATCCTCGGCAACGAAGCGGATGCCCATGACGTCATTCAGGACGCGTACCTCGCAGCCTGGCGCAACCTGCCCCGACTCCGCGACCGTTCAAACTTCGACGGCTGGCTGAACACGCTGGTCGTCAACCGGTGCCGCGACGTGCTCCGCCGCCGCCGCCGCGGGCGTGAGGTCGCCATCGACCTCGAGACGAACGTCTCCGCCGAAGACCCGACGGCGGGGTTGGCGAGCCTCGCGGCGCTGACCGCGGCGTTCGAGAGGCTGCCCGCCGAGCAGCGCTACCTGCTTGTCACCCACCACCTCCACGGAGTTCCCGTCGCCGAACTGGCACGACAGCTCCGGATTCCGGAGGGGACGGCGAAATGGCGGCTCCACGCGGCCCGGACGGCCCTGGAGCGAGGACTGGAGGCCGAACGATGACCACCCCCCTAAAGCTGACCGACGAGCAGCTCGTCCAGTTCCTCCGTTCTCGCGCCATCGACCCGCCTCCTGGGCTGCTGGGCGAGATCGTCGACCAGGCTGCTTCCGCCCCGCAGACTCGGCGCTGGTTCGGCCTGCGCCTCGAGCCGATGCCGCCTCGTGGCATGAGCGGACGATCCCTGGCCATCCTCTTCGCCGCCGTGGCGCTGCTGGTCGTGTCGCTCACGGGCGCCCTCATCGTCGGATCGGGGCTCCTGCCAAGCCCGGCTCCGGAGCCGCCGGAGGGGTCCGGCGACTGGACCGGACCGGTCCGAACCGAAGGTGGTGAGGTCCTCCTCCAGCCGCTGGTCCACAACACCACTACCGGCCTGTGGAACGGGACGGACCCGAACGACGCCACCCCTGGCTGGGTCGATGTCGTCTCTGTCGGCGTGCCCGACCCGGCCCAGTCGTCGCAGTCGGCTTGGTTAATCACCCTTGCCGCACGACCACCCCAGGCGGCTGACCTCGAACCGTCGGAGACGCTCGCCTATGGCCTGGTATTCGAGACCACCGGCGACAGCGTGGCCGACTTCGAAATCGGCATTGAGAACGCTGCCTTCCAATCGGACGAATTCCGAGTCTGGGTCACCAATCTGGCCACGGGCGTGACATCAGAGCAGGTCGGACCGCCGTACGGCTTTCCGGTCGAGTTCTCCCACCCCAGCGAGCCTGGCGCGTCCGGGTCCGATCTGTACTTCACCTTCCTGTCCGGGACCCCGGCCGCCGCGGCGATGGCCGCCGAGACCGCGCGGTTCTACGCGTGGGCCTCGAGCACGGTGGACGGCGAAGTCGTGGCATGGGACTACGCGCCCGACACCGCGTGGCTGAGTTCCCTCTGCACCGAAGCGCTGGCGCAGCAGTGTGCGGGCGAACCGTCGGCATCTCAGCTCCCTGCCCTGCCAATGCCCGCGATGGGCGGCGCCCTTCCGGCAGGCGACTACGGCTGGTACGGCGCCCCTGGGTCCACCGGATGGATGCATAACGTCGTTGGATCCGGAGAGGTCCAGATACAGTTCACAGTGGAGGACGACTGCTTCAATGGTGAGGGCCCGGAGCCGAGCCCAGTAACCGTGGCGGGCTTCGATGGGCTTCAGGTCGAGCCCTACACCGACGCTCCCGGCAGCCCGCGTCGCGGGCGCGACGTCGAAGCGATCAGCGCCTACCAGTTGGCGATCGACGGACGAACCCTGTGTGTCTATCTCGCGTGGAACGCCGCCACCCCGCCCGCGCAGCTGGAGTCGGCGAGGCAGGTCCTCGAAACGATCCGCGGACAGGCCCTGGAACGGGGTGGATTCCGTATCAACTTCACCCTCCCGCAGGGCTGGGACACCGGCTGACGCCGCGATCGGCCGACCGAGCGCGGGGCTAGACCTCCTGCATCTGGACCGGGGCTGGTCGGTGATGGTCCAGGGCTGGGCCATCGTTGAAGACATGGCCTCGGTGGACAGTCATCCGTAGGTCGCATAAGGTAGGCAGTACTGAGTCACTAAGGTCGCCTTAACCTCATGCTTCCCGCATTTCTCATCGGCCTCCGCGAGGGTCTGGAGGCCGCCCTCGTCATCGGCATCCTCGTCGCCCTGCTCGTCCGATGGGACCGGGGTGAGCTGCTGCCGCGCCTGTGGCTGGGCGTGGCCTTGGCGATCGCCCTGTCCCTGGCCTTTGGGTTCGTCCTGACCTTCGGGACCTACACACTGTCATTCGAGGCGCAGGAGATCCTCGGCGGCACGCTCTCGATCCTGGCCGTGGCGCTGGTCACCTGGATGGTGTTCTGGATGCAGCGCCATGGCCGCGACCTGCGCGGCCGGCTGGAGAGCGACCTGGGCGAGGCGGTGGCGACCGGCGGTCTGTGGGGCGTCATCGCGATCGCCTTCATCTCCGTCGCGCGCGAGGGGGTCGAGACCGCGCTGTTCCTGTGGTCCGTCGTCCGCTCCCAGGGTGGTGCTTCCGAGGTGTTGATCGGGGCCGCGATCGGATTCGCGGTGGCCGCCCTCCTCGGCTGGGCCCTTTATCGCGGGCTCGTTCGCGTCAACCTGCGGGTCTTCTTCACCTGGACCGGCGCCATCCTGATCCTGGTCGCCGCGGGCGTCCTGGCCTACGGCATCCACGATCTCCAGGAGGCGGGGGTCCTGCCCGGCCCGTTCACGGCGGCCGCTCCCATCGATCCGGCGACCGGTCAGGTCGCGGTCGGGTTGGGTGCCTGGCCGTTCGGCTGGGCGTTCCAGGTCGGTGACCTCATCCCGCCCGCCGGCCCGGTCGCGGCCATCCTCAAGGGCACGCTCGGCCTCGCCCCGGAGATGACCTGGCTCGAGGTGACCGGGTGGGCCCTGTACCTGGTGATCGTCGGTACGGTGTTCCTGCGCCGGTCCCGGATCTCCCCCACTCCCCAACCCGCGGCCCAGACCCCCCTGGTCGCCCAGCCCCAAAAAGGAGAGTCATGAAGCCACGTCGCGTTCCGTCCCCCGCCCTGTCCGCCGCGCTTATCGCGCTCGTCGCTGCCACCGGGTGTGTGGCCAATACCCCGGCCGGCGGCGAGCCGATCCAGGTGACTTCGACCGACACCGCGTGCGAAGTCGCCGCCGACAGCGCGCCCAGTGGCGTCATCGCGTTCGACGTTCGAAACGACGGCTCAGAGGTGACCGAGTTCTACTTCCTCGGCGAGGACGGGGTGGAGGTCATCGGGGAGGCCGAGGACATCGCGCCGGGGGCCTCGCGGACGCTGACCGTCACGGCGGATCCAGGGGACTACGTCACCCTCTGCAAGCCGGGCATGGTCGGCGACGGCGTCGGGCGCGCGCCGTTCAGCGTCACCGGCGAGCCCGCCATCAGCCCCGGCTCTCCCTAGACCTCCTCCATCTGGACCCGCGGTTCGTCGGGGTCCAGGGTCAGGGCGGCGGAGTTGATGCAGTAGCGCAGGCCGGTCGGCCGCGGCCCGTCGTTGAAGACGTGGCCCAGGTGGCCGCCGCAGGTCGCGCAGTTGACCTCGGTCCGGGTCATGAAGAAGGACCGATCGGTCTCGGTGTCCACCGCCTCCGCATCGGTCGGCTGGTAGAAGGACGGCCAGCCGGTGCCGGACTCGAACTTCGTCGTGGCGTCGAACAGCTCGGTGCCGCAACCCGCACAGCGGTAGACGCCGGCGCGGTGGTCGTCCCACAGCGCCCCGCTGAACGGCCGCTCGGTGCCCTTCTCGCGGAGAACGTGGTACTGCTCCGGCGTCAGCTCCGCCCGCCATTCGGCCTCGGACTTCGTGACCTTCGTGCTCATGGCTCAACTGTACGCCGGATTGCTCGTTCGCCGGTGACCCGCTACAGGAGCAGCTCCTCCTCGGCATCGGTCCTGGCGCCAGCAGAGACCGGCTCTCCGGGCACCTCGCCCGGCTCCTCGCCCGGTCGGGTTCGCGTCCGGCGCATGTTGATCTCGACCACGTCGTGGGAGAGGAACAGCTCCAGCGTCCAGTCGAGGGCGACCCGAATCCGGCGATCGAGGCTTGGGAGGCGGGCCAGGTAGTAGCTGCGCCACAGGAACCAGGCAACGAACCCGGAGACCTTGAACCCGCGGACTTCCCCGGCGCCCTTGAAGCGCCCGAGCGAGACCAGCATCCCCTGCTGTCCGTAGTGGAAGGGAAGTGGCGGACGGCCGTCGAGGACGGCCAGGACGTTGCGCGCCGCGTGGGGGCCTTCGCGGACCGCGTGCTGGGCCGTCCGTGGCATCGGGTTGCGGGTCTCGGGGTCGATGATCGAGGCGCAGTCGCCCAGGGCCCAGACCCGCTCGAGCCCGGGCACGGCGAAGGTGGCATCGGGCTGGATCCATCCATCGGACTCCGCCGCACCCGCGGCCGCGACAAGTCGGGCAACGACCGGATGCGGCGCGTTGCCGACGGTGCTCACCACCGTCTTGGTCGGGATCTCGACCCCGTCGTCCATCACGACCCGGTTCGGCCCGACGCTCGCGATCCGCCGGTCCAGGACGATCCGCACCCCAACCCGCGCCAGCTGGCTCGTCGCGTATCGACCGAGCCGCTCCCCGAACTCCGACAGGACGTACTCGCCGCTGTGGACGAGCACGACCTCCGGCATCGGCAGGCTGCCAAACGTGCGGCGCGCGGTGCGGCACAGGTCCGCCACCTCGGCGGCGACCTCGACCCCGGTCGATCCACCGCCCACCACCACGAAGGTCAGGAGCGTCTTCTGCCGCTCCGCATCGGGCTCGGTGTCCGCCTCTTCCAGCATCGAGAGGACGCGGTTGCGCAGGTAGAAGGCATCGCCCATGGTCCGGACCCCGAGGGCGTGCTCGGCCATGCCGGAAACGGCGGTGAAGTCGGTAACGCTCCCGAGCGCCACGACCAGCGCGTCGTAGCCGACCGTGAAGCGCGATCCACTCTGCCGTCGGCGGACATGGACGAGGCGGCCAGCGGGGTCGATGTCCTCGACGTAGCCGACCTCGATGTCCACGCCCTTCAGCATCCGCCGAAGCGGAACCACGACATGCGTCGTCTCGATGGCCCCGGAGACGATGTCCGCCAGGAGCGGCTGGAACACGAAGTAGTTGTCCCGGCTGACCAGCGTGACGGACACGGCCGGTCCGGGGGGCACGGGTCGGTCCTGACGCGCCAGCCGGCCCTCGCGCGAAAGTCGCTTGACCAGCTCCTGGGCCGTTGAGGCACCCGCAAAGCCGCCCCCGAGCACCACGATCCGCTGCGTTCCGCGGGCTTCAGACATCGGCTCGGGCGACTCGGCCATCCGTGGACTCCATGGCGAACTGTGACCCGGGAGTGGTCAGCCGACTAGGATCCTACCGAACCCACTTCGACCCCTCCATCCCTCGCCGATCGGGAGCGCCTCCATGATCACCGTCCGCCGGGACAAGGACATCTTCGACACCAGCGGCGGCTGGTTCCGCGCCCGCTGGCATTTCTCGTTCGACACCTACCGCGACCCGGTGAACGACGACTTCGGAGCGATGCGTGTCTTCAACGACGATCGGCTCATCCCCGGCGCCGTCTGGCCGCTCCACCCGCATCGCGATGTCGAAGGGTTGACCTACGTGGTGGAGGGCAGCTTCGGTCACCAGGACAACGTCGGTGGACCATTCGGGCCCCTGCCCGCCGGATCGGTCCAGCGGATGACCCTCGGATCGGGCGCGCTCCACTCGGAGCTGAACGCCTCCCAGACGGAGCCGATGCGCTTCATCCAGATCTGGATCCTGCCGGACACGCCTGACCTGCCGCCCGCGGTCGAGCAGCGGATCTTCACGAAGGAGGACCGCACGAACCGCCTCCTCCAGGTGATCGGTCCCGATGGCGGCGAGGTCGTGAAGGTCCACCAGGACGCATCGGTCTCCGTTGCTTCGCTGGCGCCCGGCACCGAGGTCGGACACCCCATCACCACCGGCCGCGGCGTGTACGCCTACCTGATCGAGGGTGCCGCGACATTCGACGGCGAGGCCCTCTCCACCGGGGACGCGGTGAAGGTCGTTGACGAACCCGAGCTCACCATCCGCGCCACCGAGCCCAGCGAGCTGATCCTGGTCGACGTCCCGATGTCCTTCGAGCCGGTGGGCATCTGGCGCCGCGCGCTCGGGCGCTGATCGCACCCGTCCTAGACTGACGCCGTGGCCGACCAGCCGAGACCCTTTCACGCCGCGCTCCTGTTCACTGCCCCCGACGGCACGCCGCTCCACGCGCCCATGGTCGAGGCCGAGATCAGCGGGGTGCCCACCCGCCTGGTCCTGGACACTGGCTCCGACACCCACCTCCTGACCGCGGAGTTCGCCGATGCCGCTGGCCTGGCGGTGGAGCCCGGCGAGGCGGGCATCGACCATGCCGGCACCGAGGTCGAGAGCGGGACGGCCGGGACAGTCCCGGTTCGCATCGGTGAGGACCTCCTCGCGCTCGACTCGGTGGTCGTCATCCCCGCCCCGCCACCGTTCCCCGGTTGGGGCATAGGCGGCATCGTCAGTCCCCAGTTTCTCCACCCCACCGCCTGGATCGTGATGGACATGGCCGATGACGCGCTCGTCTTCGCCGAGACCGATGAAACCGAGCTCATGAGCCGGCTCACGAAGCGCCATCCGGCCTGGCCGGTGCTCGTCCTGAATCGGATCGAGGACGGCACCACCGTCGTCCAGGCGGCCATCGAGCCGCACCCACCGATGCCCACACTGCTGAACACCGGCGGCAAATCCACCGAGTTCGCCCGCTCTGCCCTGCCGGATCGCCTGGGTGGTGAATCCGAGCGGCTTGGCGGTGGGGTGAGCGGAGCCGATGTCCTGGGCGCCCGCCTGGGTCCGGCGGTCCTGGCCATCGGCGGCATGCGCATCCCCGTCGCCGACCTGAAATCCCGCGACGCGATGGACGGCGTCCAGGGCATGGTCGGGATGGATGTCATGCGCGGCACGATCCTTGCCTTCACCGCCGAGCGCACGGGACGGGTGGTCTGGCATCTCCCGGAGGACAGACCGCGCCGCTGAGGTCAACTGCGCAGGCGTGCAGTAGGGCGAATTCGCCGGTTCGCCATCGAAGTGGAGGCGGCGCTGCCGCTCGGCTGGCAGATCATGGGGCTCTATCGCGACGTCAATCGGGGTACGCGGTGCTCGTGGAGATTCGCTCCAGGGACTCCACCCTACGGGGTTCTGCAGGGTCCGCCGCGCTCACGTCCAGGGGCGCGATCTGGATGACCGGCTGGTTCTGGTCGTCGAAATCGATCGGCATCGTGATCGCGAAGGTGGTGCCGGTCGTGACCACCGGGGAAAGGACCCAACTGATCCACGTCCATCGGCCGACAACTGTGAACTCGCCGGTCACGTCACCAACGAAAACGCTGCGCCACTGTGTTCCGAGGGGTTCGTCCGGGAAGTTGCTGAGTCCCTCGATGCCCACGCACCTCCCCGTCTGCGTCACGAACAGCAAGCCTGAGGCGAACCCCCGCCACGTTCCGGTGAGGTCGACCCGCGTGCCGTCGGGGCCAAGCAGTGTTGTCCCAGGACAAAGAGCCGCAGCGGATCCATCGCTGGCCTTAGGCGAGGAGGACGCCGATGGGAGGGCCGTCGGCGTCGGGCCGCAGGCTGCGGCCACCACCACGATGAGAGCAGGCGCCGCCACGGCGATGACTCGTCGCATCATGCGGACGTGAGAATACGTGTCGGTGGCCGGCTCCCGACGCTCACCTCGGCTACCGCGGGTCACGGCCTGGCGAATGGCCGAGGCGCAACGGCCACGCAGCCGCCAGCCGTCTGTCGAACGGCATCGCGGGCCGAGAGCATCGCCTGGGTAGCCGTCACCCACTCCGCCTCGTCGATCGATTCCCCGGCCGCGCCGGCCTCGATGAGGACGAGCACGTCCTCGATGGTGCTGGTCAGTGCGGCGGTTTCCTCCTGCGCCTCGGGCCAGGCTGGCAGGTGCCGGACGTCGTCCTGGAGCTCGACCAGCGCCGCGCGCGCGCCCTCCAGCCAGTCCTCCCGGTCCTCGATCTCGAGGAAGTTCTCTGATGCGGCCTCGAACTCCAGATCCGCCTCGCACCACGCCTCGTTGAAGCCTTCCTGGGTGGCCGGCAGCGCGCAGGCCGCCAGCACCAGACCGATGACCACAGTCGACAGCGCCCGGCTTGCCGTGCGCACTGTCACGACTCCTCCGCCCATTCGGGCCCGTCCACCAACTCCACATCCTGGTCCATGACTGCGGCCAGCGCTTCAGAGACGGTCAGCGCGCGCCGCTCGCCGGGGCACTCGGCCCATGGCTGGAGCTCGGGCGCCAGCTCGGCCAGCGGTTCCAGCGCGAAGCGCCTTTCGGCCAGCCGCGGATGCGGCACCACGAGGTCCGGATCATCGTCAACGCATCGCCCCTCGATGGCCAGGAGGTCCAGGTCCACGAGGCGCGGGCCATAGCGGTGGCCAAGCGGGTCACGACCAAGCCGGCGCTCGATGGCCTTCAGCTCGACCAGCAGCGGCCGCGGCTCCAGCTCCGTCTCCAGCGTCAGGACGGCGTTGAGGAAATCGGGCTGATCGGTCCGCTCCCGCGGCGCGGATCTATACAGCGAGGAGATCGGTCCGGTCCGCCCAAGGCCAGCCATGGCTTCCGCGGCCTCCCGGAGTGCAGCTTTGGAACCCTCCAAGTTGCCCCCGACCCCGATCCATGCCCTCATGAATCCAGCCTAAAGTAATTGGCTGGTAAGCCCGGCGCTCGTATGCTGCGATTCGCAGGGCGCCCCGGCCTGGGGTGCGCCTCGCCGCCGGAGGTCGCCCGTGGGTGAGATCAAGACCGCTTACCCGCTGATCCACAACAAGGTCACGTCGCCGCACTACGTCACCCCCACCCTGCGGCGGGGTCGCCTGATCGACTGGCTGAACGACCACGCGGACTGTCGTGCGGTGGTCGTCGCGGCCGAAGCGGGCTACGGAAAGACCACGCTGCTGTGGCAGTGGGAGCGCGAGGCCCAGGTCCCCTGCTATTGGTACAAACTCGATCGAAACGACCGGGACTGGTCGCTACACATCAGCTACCTGATCGAGGCGATCGCTCAGCGGCATCCCGGCTTCGGCCACCGGGCTCACAGCATGCTGCTCCAGCTCGGTGGCCCCGGCTCGAGCCGTCCCGGGGTGGCTGCGTTTCTTCTGGCCGAGATGCACGAGCGCCTGACGGAGCCGTGCACCTTCATCATTGACGACTGGCAGTTCGTCGCCAGCCAGACCGAGGTCCGCGGGCTGTGGAACCAGATCCTCCGGGACGCTCCACCGACATGCCGCTTCGTGTTCTTGTCGCGGGCCAAGCCCCAGCTCCAATTCGCCAGGTTCCGGACCCATGGCGGCTATGGCGAGCTCCGGACCGATGCGCTTCGCTTCACCGAGGAGGAGATCGACGCCCTCTTCCGCGACATCTACGCCGATCCGCTGGAGGCGTCCGAACTGACGGAGCTCGATCGAAAGACCGAGGGCTGGGCTGCGAGCCTCCAGCTTGTCGAGGTGTCGCTCCGGGAGAAGCAGAGCCCGGGCGAGCGTCGGGCGTTCATCGAGTCGATTACCGCGTCGTCAGACAGCGACCTGTTCGCCTTCCTCGCCGAGGAGGTCCTCGACCAGCAGACCGAAGAGACGAGGAACTTCCTCCTCTGCACGTCCATCCTTCAGCAGATCACGCCTGAGCTGGCCGAACGAATGACCGGCGTCAGGGACGGCTCAGAGCTCCTGGCCGACCTCGAGCAACGCGGTCTGTTCACGAACCGTCTGGGGGATGCCGAAGAGCGCTACCGATACCACGGCCTGTTCCGGGACTTCCTGGAGCGACGACTGGTCGCCGAACGGACCGATGCGGAGGTGGTTGGCCTCCACATCCACGCCGCGTCTTACTACGAGACGACGCTGCAGTGGCCCCAGGCCATCCATCACTACCTCCGCGCCGGACTCCAGCGCCAGGCGGCTCGACTGATCGCCAAGTACGGGGAGGATGTCGTGGGGGAGGGGCGCCTCGGACTGATCGACGAGTGGCTTGACCAGCTGCCGGCCAAGACCATCCGAGACAACGCCCGTCTCTCGTTGCTCCACGGGGAAGCTCTCGGAACCATCCGCGGCGAATGGGACGCGGCCCTCGCAGCTCTCGAGAGGGGGCGAAGCTTCTTCGAACGCAAGAACGACAAGCGGATGCAGTCGCTGAGCCTTCTCAAGATAAGCTCGATCTATTCCGCGATGGGGCGGGTGAGCGACGCTGCCGCGTTCGCCGGTCGTGGGCTCTCCGTTGTCCCGAGCGGAGCTGACGTCATTCGACTGCGCCTGGAGGGGAATCTCGCAGTCAGCGATACCTGGATAAACGGGAATCTTGAGGACGTGGCCGCGGCGTGCAGGCGCATAGCCGTCGAAACGACCGCGCGCGGCCTGGATCACTACGCCGCGATTGCGAATCACAACATGGGCATGGTTCTTAGATTCATGGGCCGGCTCAGCGAAAGTGCGGACGCACTGGAGAGGGCCGCTCGGTTCTGGGATGGGGAGACTGGTAGTCCGTTCGCTGATCACTGTGAACTTGTACAGACCCTCCTTGCGATGGGTCAGACTCAGCTTGCTGAGACCTGGAGCGATCGCGGCCTAAGGGCCACGAAGGCTTGGCCTCGACCGCACCTAGAGGCGCGGTGGGCCAAAGCAGCCGTCGTGGCGTCGAAAGGGAGATTCGACGAGGCCATCGAAATCCTCGAGTCGCTCTCGGCCAAGCGAGCTCAGCTCGGTGCGGTCGCCGACATGGTTTGGAGTCTGCTCGCCGAGTGCTTGTACTTGAGTAAGCGGCCTTCGAATGCGATGCGCGAGCCGTTGACTGCGCTCGGCGATGCGGCGGATCCCAGGCTGGCCGGATTGGTTGCACCAGCGCGTGCCCTGGCCATTCATTCGCTCGGATCCTGCCGGGGTGAGTGTCTCGCCGTACAAGAGTCGTACATGGGCCTCCGCGACCACGGGGCGACCTACTTGGCGATGATCGGCGAAGTCAAGACCGGGGCTATCGCTCTCGATCACGAAGGAGCATCAGCCATTCCGCGGGCAATCCGCGCGATCGGAGAGGCAAGGGAGTATCGCGCTCAGTGGTTCCTGAGATTCTGGCTCCGAGAGTACGAGCGCCATATTCCTCTCCTCCTCGCGTCACCTGCCGGCAGGGACGCAGTCATGGATCTGATCCGTCATGACCCCGAGAATTGGTCCCGTCCCGTCGCTCACAACCTCGCAGACCTGTCCGTCGAGGACCGCCAAGAACTGTTGGGTGTCCTCATGCGGCATGCGACTCCCAAGGCCCTCCAGGATTTGCCGGCTGGCCAAGCCCCCGACATTGCCGAGGTGAGACGAGCACTTACGCAGCGGCACGCGTCGCGGCTCTATCTCCGATCTCTGGGCTTGATGGCGCTGCACAGAGGAGCATGGACCTCGCCTCCCACAGTTGTTGGGAAGCGACGCCTCGCTCTACTCCTCGGCCTGCTTCTCACCCACCTCCGGGGTTCGCTTCCTCGCGACCAGGTTCTCGACCTCTTGTGGCCCGATGCGGACCCCGACGCGGCGATCAACTCTCTTAACCAGACGGTCTTCCAACTTAGGCGGGTATTGGATCCTGGCTACAAAGACCGGGAGAGTCCCACGTACATAACAAGCTCCACCGATGCCGTCGGCCTGGATCCGGACCTCATCAGGACCGACGTAGATGAGTTCAGGACAGCAGCGGCTCACCTTCACGAGGCCACGGATTCGAGAATGCGGACAGCGGCGGCGGAGGCGATGGTGTCTCTCGCTAGAGGGGAATTCCTTGCCGAGCTTCGTTACGAGGATTGGGTGGCTGAGGCCCAGTCCGCGGTACACGCGGAACTGCGGATGCACTTGCTGCCGCTCGCACGAGGCGAATGGGATGTTCCTGCCGACATGTGCATCCGAGCCGCGGGCTCATTGATCACACTTGATCGATTCGACGAAGCGGCCCACTTGGCTCTGGTGGACCGACTTCTGGCGGCAGGTCGCAGGTCAGCCGCACGGGAAGCGCTTCGTCGCTTCACGCTCCTGATGACCCGAGAATTCGATGAGGAGCCGACGCCGCAGATGCTGACGGCTCTTGCATTGTTGAAGCTCGACCCCGAAGAAGTCAAACAACAGTTGACACGAGAGGATGAGGGCTTGACTTTGCGCTCCGCGGCCCACTAGAGTACTGCTCAATGACCGGTACTTTCGTACCGGCGTCATAGCGCAGATCCGGCCGCTGAACTTTGGGCACTTGGGCAGCCGGGGAGCGAGTAGTGCAACCGACCGCGCTCTATTGGTGCGGATCGGTTCATGTCTCAGAAGAGGGCACCTTCTGATGAGCGAATTGACTAAGGGCTGGTAGAGCCCCAGGGGTAGTCAGCCATGCGCGATGCCAAGTGGCGAATCGGCGCAGTGCTGTCAGCCCTCGGGGGCCTTACAGCTCTCGCTTTGGCGGCAGGCGCTGGACTTCGCGGGCTCTAGCCCGTCCGCGGTAGACGGTCAATTACCACCCTGTTAGGGTGGCTGACCGATGACCGTGAGTGTCCAGCGCCTCGTCGCACTCTCCGTCGTAGTCGCTGTAGCACTCGCTGCGACGGCTTTTCTTTTCTTCCCGATCCGTCCCGAGATTGGCGGCGGCATTGGAGTGGCGTACTGGACTGCGTTCACCCTGGTTAGCAGTGCCATGCCTGTTCGCCTTCCACAGGGAACGGTCGCATCGGTCAGCGCGGCGCCAATCTTTGCGGCTGTATTCCTCGGCGGACCAGCGGCCGGCGTAATCGTCGCTGGTATCGGCACCACGGACTCCCGCGAAGTCCGCGGCGAGGTCCCTTGGTACGGGACCCTGTACAACCACGCATCGGCGATTTCGACAGCTGCGGCAGCCGGCATTGTCTTTGACCTGATCCTGAGGGCGGGCCCCGACGAGGTCATCTCTGACGGCGTGATGGGATTCGTCGCGATGCTGATCGCTGGAGCGGTCGCGCTCGCTGTCAACTGGACCTTCTCGTCCTTCGCCGTCGCCGCCCGCACCGGCGTTTCAGTCAGAACCGTCTGGGCTAGGGATCTCCGTGGGATCGCGATTAACCTCATCGGACTAACGCCAGTCGCGTGGCTCATGGCGCAGGTGTTCCTCCTGCCCAACGGCGTGGGCTGGTGGGCCACCGCGCTGTTCGTGATTCCCCTGTTCACAACCCGCTTGGCGTACCACCGCTACGTCGAGACCCGAGAGCTGTTCGAGCAGACGATCGGCGCATTGGCCAACGCGGTGGACGCCCGGGATCGGTACACGCGTGGCCATTCGAACCGGGTGAGCCACATCTCCGAGGCAATGTGCCGGGTCATGAGCCTGGCCGAGTCCGAGGTGGAGAAGATCAAGTGGGCGGGGTTACTCCATGACGTGGGCAAGATCGGGATCCGCGACAGCATCCTCCTCAAGCCGGGGCCGCTGAACCGCGAGGAGCGGATCCTCATGAACCAGCATCCGACCATCGGGGCCGAGATCGTCGCGCCCGCCAACCAGCTCGCGCCCGAGGCGCCGCTCATCCGGGCCCACCACGAGTGGATCAACGGCAGCGGCTACCCCGATGGGCTCGAGTACGCCGACATTCCGCTGGGGGCCCGGGTCCTGACCATCGCCGACGCCTACGAGGCGATGACCAGCTCGCGCCCGTATCGGCTCACCCCGCTGACCCATGAGCAGGCGGTCGCCGAGCTGGAGAAGTACACCGGTCTCCAGTTCGACCCGGAGATTGTCCCGGTCCTGGTCGGGCTGGATCGCAGCGTGCTGGACCGGCCGCCGGAGCGGCCTGATGAGCTCCCGACGATGTGGCACCAGGACGACCTGGTCGCCGCCGCGGTGGGCCAGGGGGGTGGATCCGGGGGGCCGACCGTGATCGCCACTGGTACCGACGAAGG
The DNA here is from genome assembly GCA_963699235.1 of uncultured Chloroflexia bacterium. Taxonomy (GTDB): domain Bacteria; phylum Chloroflexota; class Limnocylindria; order QHBO01; family QHBO01; genus DASTEQ01. The sequence goes on from OY969424.1 coordinate 180,964, forward strand.
GAGCACGACCTCGAGGCCTGCACTCGCCTCAGAAGATGCTCCTTAGCGCCATCCTCCTGGGCCTCGTCCTCGGGGCCCTGGCCGGGGGACAGCTCCCCCGCCTGGCCGATCTCCGCTTGAGCTGGATCTGGCTGCTCGGCGCCGCCCTGGCGGTCCGGCTCCTGGCCGGCCTCTCGATCAATACCGGAATGGGCGCGCCCGAGTTCGCCGAGGCCTGGGGCCTGCCCCTGACCTACGGCCTGATCGTGATCTGGCTCTACCGCAACTGGCGAGTGCCGGGGCTCCAGGTGGCGGCCATCGGGGTCACGCTCAACACGATCGCGGTGCTCCTCCACGGCGGGAAGATGCCCGTCTTCGAGGGCGCCCTCCTGGCCGCCGGGCTGTCCCCCGCGGACCTCATCGGCGACCCGTTCCACGTGATCCTGACGGCGGACTCCACCGCCGAGTTCGTGCGGATGGGCGGCATGTTCGGCGACGTGGTGCCCATCCCCATCCCCGTCATCCGCGACGTGATCAGCGTGGGTGATGTCCTGCTCTGGATGGGCATCGTGTGGGCCATCACCGCGGCCATGACCCGCCAACTCGCCCCCAGCCGGACCTCCGTGGCCCTGGGCTCGTCTCCACCGAGACCGATGCCGGCCGGCGAGTTCCAGCTGGGCGTGGCCTACGCCACCGCCGCATCCATGGCCGCGGAGCCCGCTCCGCTGCTGCCCGGGCCCGGGATCGCCATTCCGGCGGAGGAGGAACGGGGCCAGTCCCCGTACCTCCGGTTGGCCACCAACCGCAACTACGCGCTGCTCTGGAGCGGCCAGCTGGTCAGCCTGATGGGCGACCGCCTCCACCAGGTGGCGCTCGGCTTCCTGGTCGCCACCCGAGGGACGCCACTGGATGTGGGGTTCACGATGGCGGCCATTGCCATCCCGAACGTCATCTTCGGCCCGTGGGCCGGGGCCCTGGCCGACCGATGGGACCGGCGACGGACGATGATCGCGGCGGACCTCATCCGGGCCGCGCTGGTCCTGACCATTCCCCTCGCCTTCAACATCGACATCCTGCTCGTGTACCTCGCCGCCTTCGCAGTGGCCACGGTGGGCCTCCTGTTCCGCCCCTCGAAGGACGCCCTGATCCCGCAGATCGTGGACGATGACGATCTCATCGCCGCCAACAGCGCGACGAGCGTGACCGAAACCCTGGCCGATCTCATCGGCTACCCCGTGGCCGGCCTGATGGTCGCCGCCCTGGCCAGCATCATCGGGGCGGCGTTTGTCTTCGACTCCGCCACGTACCTCATCTCCGCCGCGCTCCTGGTCCTGATGCACACGCCTCCCAGCGAGCGGGCTGCGGGCGGGTTCGGCCTCCGACAGCTGTGGCGCGACGTGCGCGAGGGCATCTCGTTCCTCGCCCACCAGGCCGAGCTCCGGGCCAACACGCTCGTGTCAACCCTGGCCCAGGTCGCGGTGGGCATCGAGGTGACCTGCTCATTGCTCTACGCGCAGTCCGTGCTGGACCAGTCGCTGATCGGCTTTCCCGAGAACTACTCGCTGCTCATGGCCGCGATCGGATTGGGCAGCATCGTCGGCGGCCTCGTCATCGGCGGGATCGCGGGCGACGTCAAGAAGGGACCGATGGCGATCGCTGGCTTCATCGGGATGGGCCTGACCTTCATCGCGGTCGGCTTCGTGACCGATCCGGTGTGGGCCATCGGCCTGTTCTTCCTGATCGGGGCCACGAACATGGCCTTCGTCATCCCGAACATCACCCTCTTCCAGGAGCGCACCCCGCAGGCGCTGTTCGCCCGGGTGGTGACCTCGCGCCAGGCGCTCGTGTTCGGCGTCATGGCGGCGGCCATGGCCGTGTCCGGCATCCTGGCCGGGATGATCGGAGCCGATCAGACCCTGATCCTGGGCGGGCTCGTGGCTGTGGCAGCGGGGCTGATCGGGATCCTGATCCCCTCCATGCGCAACGCGGCATAGCGCGGCGCGCATCCGTTATCGGCTAGGCTTCCGCGCTTGTGAGCACCCTCAAGCCATCCGACGCCGGCTACCGGGGCGCGCTGCCGCCCCGGAATGACTGGCTCGCCCGCGGCTGGGTGATCGCCGTCATCGCGATCTTCATCGGGATGTTCGTCCTCGACGTCCTGAACGTGCCCACCATCTTCTTCCCCGAACCCCCGGCCCCCTCGGTCAGCCCCGCTCCGAGCGGAAGCGCGGACCCGAGCGGGAGTGCCGAGCCCAGCGGGAGTGCCGAGCCCAGCGGGAGCGCGAGCCAGGACCCGAGCCCTAGCCCATAGGTCAGTCCGGTCGCTCGGGCCGATCCTCAGCTCGAGGGGCTGACGACTCCGTACAGCTGGTAATCCTCGATCCAGACCACGCCGTCCTCTTCCTGGAGGCCGGTGGTGCCCGCGTTCTCGGGATCGAACGTGGCGGTATCGTCCGGCCAGTTCTCAACCTGGAGCTGGGAGTCGGCGCAGGCCCGTGGGGACCCATCGAATACCGATTCACAGAGCCAGATCATCCCCGCGGCGTCCTGGAGGAGGATGCCGTTCACCAGCTGGGGCTCTTCGGTGGCGGCTTCGAGGGCTTCCGGAATGCTGAGCCCCGGTCCGTCAACGGCCGCGCCTTCGTCCGGGAGGGTGATGGTCCCGGTCTCCACCTCGGCGCTGGAGCTGGCGGCCGTGCTCGCGCTTGGCGCTCCATCGGACGGGCTTTGAGATTCGGATGCTGAGGGCTGGCAGGCAGCCAGCGCGAGGACGACGATGAGTGCCCAACGACGGTGCATGAGGTTCCTCCCTGGCTGAGGCGGCGGCCGTCGTGGCGTGGAACGGCCAGGTGACCCGCCCGGCCGCGCATTATGGCCGCATCCCGACATTTCTGGGACCCGGGCCGTGGGCGGGAGATGTACGAGCCCGGCGGCCCGTGAGAGGGTCGCGGAAGTCGGTGGTAAACTCGGCGACCTGATGTTCAGCCGCGTAAAAGTCGCGATTCGATTCTTCTTCGTGGGCCTGGTGGTGGGCGTCCTGCTCGCCCCGCGCAGTGGCCGCGCCACGCGTCGCCTGCTCCGCGTTCGCGCCGACCGCCTCTTCAACGAGCTGCTGGACGCCGCGACGTTGGGCGCCTACGAGACCGTTCCGGGAGATCTGACCGAAGCGGCAGCCGAAGCCGCGGACGATGCTGCCCCGTCGAACGGTCAGACGACCCCGACTCGCAAGAAGGCCTCCGCCTCCGCCTCTTCCTGACCGTCCGGCCGAAATGGCCTGACGTCGTTGAGCCCCACGCCTAGGATTGCGGCGTGGGCATGCTCCTCTGGAACATCGTTCGGGTCGTATCGGTCGTTGTCGTCCTCATCGGGATCGTCACGGCGTCGAGCGCAGCCGCCGGTGACGGAGACTGGGACCCGACCCGGTTCTACGCCTACTTCACGATCCAGAGCAACCTGATCGGAGTTTTCGCCCTCGTCTGGGCGTTCCGTCGCCGCAACGCCCCGAAGACGCACGCGATGGACCTCTTCCGCGGTGCCGCGGCGGCCTACCTGACGGTCACCTTCTTCGTCGTGATCTTCTTCCTGTCCAACGAGGACGTGGACCTCCAGGTGCTGTGGATCGACGCGGTCCTGCACCGGATCTTCCCGATCATCGTCGTCCTCGACTGGATCATCGATCCACCCGGAACCCGGCTGCGATGGCGCGACGCGCTGATCTGGCTCGTCTACCCCCTTGTCTGGCTGGCCTTCACGGTGGTCCGCGGAGCCTCGGACGGGTGGTATCCCTACCCGTTCCTCGATCCGGCGAACGGCGGATACGGCTCCGTGGGCCTGTACGTCATCGGCATCACCATCGGCTTCCTCCTGCTCTCGATGATCTACATCTGGCTCGGCAACTGGCGATCGGAGCGCGCCAACCCATCCGGTCCGGGAACCGGCCTCGAGGAACCGCGGGCGGCGGTCCCGCCCATGCCCCCCGGCTGGGAAACCACCGGACCCGAGGGACCTCTCACTCCACCCTGACGGGCTGACGGCCATGTCGTGGTTTCGGAGGCGCGCCAGGTCGCGACCGACCACGCCCGACGAAGCCCGCGACCGAATGGTGGAATTCCAGCTCGAGAACCGCGGGATCCGCGATCCGGAGGTCCTGGCCGCCATGCGCCGCGTTCCGCGCCACCTGTTCGTGGATTCTGCCTACGCCTACGACGACCGCGCCCTGCCCATTGCCGGTGGCCAGACCATCTCCCAGCCCTTCGTGGTCGCGCTCATGACCCAGCTCGCTCGACCACCGCGCGGCTGGGGTGGCTCACGGGTCCTGGAGGTGGGGACGGGGAGCGGCTACCAGGCGGCGGTCCTGGCCGAGCTGGGCGCCTCCGTGGTGTCGGTCGAGCGCGACCCGCAGCTCAGCGCCTTAGCGGCCACCAACCTGGCGTCAGCGGGCTACGACGGCGTGCTGACCGAGATTGGAGACGGCACGCGCGGCTGGCCGGCGGGAGCGCCCTACGACGCGATCCTGGTCACCGCGGCCGGCCCGTCCGTCCCCGACCCGTTGCGTGAGCAGCTGTCACCCGATGGCGGGCGGATGGTGATCCCGATTGGTGGTCGCGAAGGGCAGTGGTTGACGCTGGTCGAACGCCACGGCGACGACTGGAGCCAGCGGCCGCTCGAGCCGGTCGTGTTCGTCCCGCTGATCGGCGCCCACGGCTACGAGGAGCGGCGGCTCCACTAGCTCCGGCGCTTCCGCTGGCCGGCGGCTTCGGCCTCCGCCCGGGCTTTGGCCCGCGCCGCGATCTTGGCATCGACACTGGCGTCGATTTCGGTCATCCCGTGGCGGACCATGCGCTGGACCAGCTCCGCGGGGAGCGGGTGGTCCGGCGTGAACTGAACCGTGCCCTTGTGGAGCGTGTACCCCTCCAGATCCGAGACGTAGTGCTCCACCTTGGCCCCCGGGAAGAACGAGCAGTGGTCCTTGAAGCCGGCGTACCAGACGAGGCCCTTGCCCTTGTACTTCACGCCGGGGATCGCGTAGCTGATCGCCTCCTCGGGATTGGGCACGACCGCCAGGATCGTCTCGCGCAGGTCCTGGAGGGCGGCGGCCTGCTCGGCGGGACGGGCGGCCAGGTAGGCATCCACCTTGGCCGCCCCATCGGGCTTAGGCGCCATCGGCACCTCCAGCGGCATCGGATTCCTTCCAGCCCGGGCTCTGCTGGACGGTCCAGGCATTGCCGTCGGGGTCGTTGAAGAAGACGAACGAGTTCCAGTCGCCGCCGGGCCCATCGGCCCAGCCGGTGCCGTCGTGATGACGGACGGGAGTGACGTCCACGCCCCGCGAGGCGAGATCGGCGCGAGCCGCGTCGATGTCCCTGACGACGAGCTGGAGGCCCTTCACCGCGCCCGGCGGCATGTCCGCCAGGCCGATTCCGATCGTCACCGAGCAGGCGGACCCGTTGGGCGTCATCTGGACGACCCGGAGCTCGCCGTTCGCCTGGTCGACGTCGAGGTTGAAGCCGACCTGGTCGACGTAGAAGGCCTTGGCCCGGTCCACGTCGCTGACCGGCACCACGACGACCTCGAGCCTGTACTCCATCGGGCTGGTCATGAGGCCACCGGCGCGAGCTTGGCGATGATCTCGTCGAGCCGCTCGTAGCCCTCGACCACGCCGACCTTCATCCCGCTCTCGATCATCCCGTCGCGGTCCTCGAGGGACATGAACACGACATGGGTCTTCGCGCGGCTTCGGCCGTTGCCCAGGTCCTCGATGTGCAGCTCGGAAATCGAGACGTGGCCGGGGAAGCCCTCGAACTCAAAGGTCTGGATCATCTGCTCCGCGGTTTGCGGGCCGTGGAAGACGCCGCGGAAGGCCCATTTCCCGCCATCGGGATCGGTATGGATGTAGCGCCACGAGCCGCCGTCCCTGGCTTCCCACTTCTCAAGCTCCATCTCGTAGCCCTTTGGCCCGAGCCATTGGGGGATGAGCTCCGGGTCGGTGTAGGCGCGATAGATGAGCTCAACGGGAGCGTCGAACTCGCGCGTGTAGTCCACGAAGGGCAGGCCCTCGGGGATGTCGAAGGTGGTGGTGGCCATGGTTCAGCTCCTCTTCTTGTGCTTGCTGCGCTTGGGCTTGCGGGATGGCCCGTCCGGGCCGTCCTCATCGGTGACGGACTCGGCCAGGAGGCGGGCGACCAGCTCGTCCAGCCGCTCGTAGCTCTCGGTCCAGTACTCTCGGTAGTCGGCGAGCCAGACAGTCGCCTCCCGAAGCGGCTCCGCTTCGAGATGGCTCAGCCGGGCAGTGGCCCGCCGATGACGGGAGATGAGGCCGGCCTGCTCGAGCACCTTCAGGTGACGGGAGACGGCCGGCTGCGACATCCGGAACGGCGCCGCCAGCTCCGCCACGTTGGCGTCGCCCGCCGTCAGCCGGGCCAGGATGGCCCGCCGGGTGGGATCTGCCAGCGCGGTGAAGACTGTGTCGAGCTGCTGTTCCGAGATCATTCGGGCCTCTATAACCGTCCTGTTCTATAAGGTACCGGTTATATACTCCTGTCGCGACGACCTGTCAAGCGCCGCGTCCCGGATTGGGGCCGTCAGCCTCCGCCCGGGACGAGGAGGCCTCGCTCGTAGGCAACTGCCACGGCGGCGGCGCGGTCGTTCACGCCGAGCTTTTCGTAGATGTGGAGCAGGTGCGTCTTGACGGTCGCTTCGGAGATGAACAGCTTCGCGGCCGCTCCCCGGTTGGTCTCGCCCTGGGCAATGAGGGTCAGGACCTCCAGCTCGCGGTCGCTGAGCGTGTCCTGGGCCGGCTCGCGGAGCTGGCTGACGAGCCGGGTGGCGACCGAAGGCGCGAGCACCGCCTCGCCCCGGGCGGCGGCCCGGATCGCTGCCACGAGCTGCTCGCGCGGGGCGTCCTTGAGCAGATAGCCAGTCGCCCCGGCCTCGAGGGCGGGCACGACATCGGTATCCGAGTCGTAGGTGGTGAGGACCAGCACGCGTGCCGAGGATCCTCGGTCGGCGAGGGCGCGGATCGCAGCCGCGCCGCCCAGACCGGGCATCCGGAGGTCCATGAGGATGACATCGGGCTTGAGTGAATCCACCGCGGTGAGCGCCTCGGCGCCGTCCGAGGCCTCGCCCACGACTTCGAGGTCCGGGTCTCCGGCCAGCATCCCGCGGAGCCCGTCACGAACGACCGGGTGGTCGTCCACGATGAGCAGCCGGATGGGACTCACGAGGCGGCCACGGTCGAGGACCCGGCACCGATCGCTGGCACGCGGGCCGAGACGGCAGTCCCGCCGCCGGGCTCCGACTCGATGGCCAGGGAGCCGGCGACCCGGGTGACTCGCTGGCGCATCCCGGTCAGGCCGAATCCCGACCCACCCGGGGCGTCGCGCTCGGGGACCGTGAACCCGACGCCGTCATCGCGGACGTCGAGGGCGACGACGTCGCCCATGAACGACAGGGTGAGCCCCACCCGGCTCGCCCCCGCGTGGCGGGCGACGTTGGCGAGGGCCTCCTGGGCGGTGCGCAGCAGCGCGACCTCGATCTCGGGGTGGAGGGGCATCACCTCGCCGGTCACCGTCACGTCAACCGGGATGCCGTTGATCTCCGACCAGTCACGGGCGACATCGGTCAGCGCGTCACCCAGGGTGCCGGACTCGAGCCTCGCCGGCATCGAGGCCTCGACTGATCGGCGGGCCTCCGTCAGGCTTTCGCGAGCCAGCCGCTTGGCGTTCTCCATGTGGCGATCCCGATCGGCCGTCACGTCCTTCGACTGCTCGGCGGCCTCGAGCTGGGTGATGATCCCGGTCAGCCCCTGGGCGATCGTGTCGTGGATCTCGCGCGCCATCCGCGCCCGCTCGTCGAGCACGCCCGCCTCGCGCGCCTGGGCGAGGAGCTGGGTGTGGAGGCCCTCGTTCTCGGCGAGTGCCGCCTCGAGCTTGTCGAGCGCCTGCCGGCGCTCCTCGTTCTGCTCGGCGACCTTTTCCCCGAACACCACCCCGGCGCCGATCACGACCGTCTGGATGACGATGAGCGCGACGTAGAACGTGAGGGCCTCCGGGTTCCTCGGGAAGCCGGCGACGAGGGTGTTGACCAGGAACGACGTGGCAAAGACGCCGACCACCGCCAGCGGCAGCGGGCGCAGGATCGAGGCGTAGAAGAAGCCGCTGATCATGAAGATGAAGAACAGCGGCTCGCGGAGCATGAGGATCGAGGCAAAGGCGAGGGCCCCGACGAAGAACATCACGATGCGGGCGTGGTGCTCCTCGCGGGGCCTGGGGAGGCGGGTGTAGAGGACGTAGATCCAGGCGGCCGCGCCGGCGACGATGGCGAGGGTGATCGGCCGCCCGGCCGGGTTCTCGCCACCGCCGATCAGGACGAGGACCGCGGGGATGGCGAGGAGGACGTACCCGCACCAGCCGATCAGCGCGTCGCCGTAGCGTTCCCAGATGGGCTTGCTCGACGCGCCGTCGGACCGGCCGGAGGACGGGCTCATGCTGCGCACCGTACTCCACCGATGTGGGCCTGCTCACTCCCAGCGGAAGGCGCGGACGGCGACGGCGCCGACGACGGCGGTGATGGCCGCCATGCCGAGCAACGGAGCGAGCTGGGGGGACGCGCCAAGCCACGCTTCCAGAAGGCCCTGCACGTTGGGTGGCGTGTAGTCGCCAATCCGGATCAGGACCTCAGGAAGAAGGTAGCGAGGGAGGTAGACGCCGCCCAGGAGCATGACCGCAAAGAACGCCGGGATCGAGATACCGATCGCAGCCCGCGACGAGGGGGCAACGGCTGCAATGAGCAGGCCGATGGCGAACAGCGCCGTCATGCCGAGCGCGAACACGACCAGGAAGCCCAGCGGATTGCGGGGAATCGGGATCTCGAATGCGAAGTACCCCACGATTACGAGCAGGACCGCGGCAATGACCGCCGTCACCAGGTAGATGACGAGCTGCGCGGCCAGCAGTCGGGCCGGGTGCGCCGGCGTCGTGGACAGCCGTCGCAGGACGCCCTTCTCGCGATACGTCGCCAGCCGGGTTGGCAGGGATTGGATACCCAGCGTCGCGAGGGTGATCACGAGCAGCGACGGGACGAACAGGTCGATCCAGCGCTGGCCGCCGAGGGCGGGGTCCGGCTCGTGAGGCGCGAACACCGAACCGAAGATCAGCAGCACGGCTGAGGGGAGGGCAATGGCTGCGAGCCAGGCAATCGGGTCGCGGAACCACAGCTTGGTCTCTGCCACCACCAGGGCTCGGAACTCCTTCATGACATCTCCTTTGCGGTCTGGAACGACGCCGGGCTGGTAAGGGCCAGGTAGGCGTCGTCGAGGTTGGCCTGCTCAATGCGCAGGTCGTTGGCGACGATGTGGTGGCGAGCCAGGACCGAGGTCACGGCCTGGATGAAGCTCCCCGTGCCGGTCACGACCATGAACGGACCGGTTCGCTCGACACGCCGGACCTCAGGCAGGTCGGTGAGCAGCTCGTCCGCGATCGGAGCCGAGGGTCGGAACCGGAGGCGCTGCTCGGCGTTGACCATGGACACGATCCCGGTCGGGGTGTCGAGCGCGATGAGCCGGCCCTGGCTGATGACCGCCACCCGGTCGGCGAGGCGCTCGGCCTCCTCCATGAGGTGGGTGACCAGGATCACGGTCACGCCGCGGTCCCGGATGGACTCGATGAGGTGCCACGTTTCGCGACGGGCCTGCGGGTCGAGCCCGGTGGACAGCTCGTCCAGGAGGGCGACTTTCGGCTGGCCGATGAGGGCCAGGGCGATCGACAGTCGCTGCTTCTGGCCGCCGGACAGGTGCTTGTACGCCGTGTCGCGCTTGTCGGTGAGGCCCAGCTCGTCGATCAGGGTCCGTGGGTCGGCCGGCTCGTCGTAGAACGAGGCGAACAGGCTGACGGCCTCGGCCACGGTCATCCGGTCGGGCAGCTCACTCTCCTGGAGCTGGACCCCGACGACGGTTCGGAGCTCGTCGCGGTCGCGACGGGGATCGAGCCCGAGGACCCGGATGGTGCCCCCATCGGGCTGTCGGAGACCGGCGATGGACTCGACGGTCGTGGTCTTGCCGGCGCCGTTGGGGCCGAGGATGCCGAAGATCTCGCCCTCCTCCACGGAGAACGAGATTCCGTCAACCGCGGCGCGGTTGCCGTAGTGCTTGGTGAGGTTGGTGACTTCGATAACCTTCATGACCCGAGGATCGGCCCTCGGACCTGCCGGACACATCGGTCAGCAGGCTCGATCCCGCGGCGTGATCGGTTGGCGCCCCGATCCACCGAATGGCTGATGCCGGACTGTGTCTAGAATCGACGATGGCCCCGACGCAGGCACCCGGCGAGCCGACCGAGGCGGCTGCCGAGTACCTCATGACCATCCGGTACATGCTGGGCGAGGGCCCGCCCGTCATTGCCGCGCGCGTCGCCGAACGGATGGGTGTGAGCGCGGTCGCGGTCAGCGAGATGGTGACCCGCCTCGTCCGCGAAGGGCTCCTGCGGGTGGAGACCGATCGGCAGCTCAGCCTGACCGACGCCGGCCGAAGCGCCGCCGAGCGGACCTTCCGCCGGCACGCCCTGTCCGAGTGGCTCCTGACCGAGGTGATCGGCCTCGGCTGGGCGGCCGCCGACGAGGAGGCGCACCACTTTCAGCACGCGCTCAGCGACCGGGTCACCGACAAGATCGACGATCTCCTCGGACGACCGCCCACCTGCCCACACGGCAATCCCATCCCCCGCGACGGGCGGACGCCCGAACGTCCGGACGGGCTCCCGCTCTCGGAGGCCCACGCCGGGCGCGACATCACGGTCCTGCGGGTCACGGAGGAGGCCGAGGAAGACGCGATCCTCCTCACCTTCCTCGAGGAGAACGGCGTGCGACCCGGGCGCGTGTTCGAGGTCGTGGACGTGGCGGAGCACGTCGGCACGATCACGCTGCGCCACGCCGCGGAGGGGACCGATTCCGACGGTCGCGAGGTCACGCTGGGCCTGGGCGCGGCGGCCCTGCTGCGGGTGCTCGATGGCCGTGCGGACCCGAACCTGTTTCATCGGGTGCCCGCTCGAGCGCCGGCCTGAGGGTCCGGGTCAGGTCTCTTCGGCGGGGGGCTCCCAGTGGACGTCGATCACGCAGAAGCGGTTGCCTTCCGGGTCGGCGAGGATCACGAAGTCCGCGTCGGGCGGCATCCGCTCCCAGTGGACCTCGGTGGCGCCCAGGCCGATGAGCCGCTGGACCTCCGCTGCCTGGTCCTCGGCGTACAGGTCGAGGTGGATCTTCGGCGGCACCTGGAGCGGGGCGGGCCACTTGTCCAGGGAGACGTTCGGGCCGTTGCCGTCGCGCGGCCGCAGCAGGGCGAAGGTGTCGTCATCGCCCTCCCGGGGGACGTAGTCGAGGGCGGCCATCCAGAACGCCTTCTGGCGCTCGACGTCTTCCACACGGATCACGATCGAACCGACCCGGATGTTCGGCTTGGCGTCACTCATTGAGCACACCTCGTGCGGAGAACCCGGGTTCGGCCGCGCGAGCCAGTTCCGTCGCGTAGATGGCTTCCAATCGGGTCACCGCCCGGTCCAGGCCGAACCGCTGCTCCACGCGCCGGCGGCCGCTCGCGGCGACCCGGTCACGGAGTCCTCTGTCGTGAGCCACGCGGATCACGGCCGCGGCGAGAGCCGCCGAATCCGCCGGGGGAACGAGGAGGCCATCCACCCCGTCACGGACCGTCTCCGGGATGCCGCCGACGCGAGAGGCCACCACCGGCACGCGGGCGGCCATCGCCTCCAGCAGCGCGATCCCCTGCGCCTCTCGGAGCGAGGCCAGGACGGCCAGGTCGAGGGATTGGGTGGTCGCCACCACATCGGTCTGCCCACCGGCGAAGACCACGCGCCTGCGGGCGGCGGGCGGAAGGGCGCGGACCTGCGCGCGCAGCGCATCGGCCAGGGAGCCGTCGCCTACCAGCAAGAGCCAGGCGACTGGCACGGCTTGCGCGACCTCCGGCCAGGCGGCGAGGAGATACCGATGGCCCTTCTCCGGCTCCAGCCGGGCCACGACACCGATGAGGAAGGCCTCGGCCGGGATGCCGAGCGAGGCTCGCAGGGTGGCCCGCTGGTCCGCGGTCCGATGCGCGCCGAACCGATCGAGGTCCACCCCGTTGGGGACGACCGTGATCTCGGCCGCTCCTCGACCCTCCGAACGGATCTTGGCGGCGATGGCCTCCGAGGGCGCCACGAGGCGATCGACGTACGCGGTCTCGGCCGCCAGCGCGGCGATGTCGCCGGTCGAGCGGACCCGGCTGGAGTGGACGGTGGCGACGACAACGGGAACTCCCGCCATCCGGGCGGCGCGGGCGCCGAGGAGCTCGGCCCGGAACATGTGGGCGTGCAGGAGGTCCACCTCGCGCTCGCGCAGATGCGCGGCCAGTGCTCGGACCACGGCGCGGTCGTCACGCTCGCCGATGACAGTGACCGGGAGGTCCAGGGCGTGCATCCGGTCGATGGCGGGCCCATCGATCAGGGAAACGGCCTCGACGGCGAACCGAGACGGATCCAGGCGGAGCATGAGATCGGAGACGCTCCCCTGCGCCCCGCCCACCTTTCCGGTGGCCAGCAGCTGGACGACCCGTGCCGGCGTTCTCGATTTCCTCATGGGCTGGTTAGTCCGCGCGCCCGGCCCAGCGAAGGACGCGGAGCGCCCGAAGGGTCATCCATCGGCTGGGAAGGTCCTCGCCCTCGTCCAGCTCGACATCCATCCGGTCGTGGTAGGTGATCTCACGCGGCCATCGGCCCTCGCGGTCGCGCTTGGACTCGACGAGCTCGATCGCCTCCGCCATGCGATCGTCCGGCGTGACCGCGGCGTCACGCAGGTGGTCGAGTCCGCGCATGACGTCGTAATGCCACGCGGTGGGGAAGGCGAATCGGATCCAGACCCCGGTGTTGGGCTTGGTGACCTCGCCGGTCGAGAGCCGATGGAAGAGCCGCCGTTCGAGCAGGTACTCCTGGCCGCGGATGCGGGCCGCGGCCACGTCCGCGTTCCCGCCGGTAGCCCGCTCGTACTCGAGGAAACCCTCGAGCACGTTGATCGTGGAGTCGAACGACCCACGCGTCGAGCCGTTCTCCTGCTCGCAGTTCCAGCCGCCATCGGCCATCTGTTCGGTGAGAAGCCGATCGACTATCGGCTGGATGTCCTGCCCGAAGTAGGCGCCGACCGCGACGGCCTGGCCGTTGATGCAGGGCTCGACCTCGCCGCCAAAGAACGGGAGGTCGCCGTACTCCCACCGCACGTTCTCCCGCACAAGCCGGACGGCGTGGCGCACGGCGTCGTGCGCCGGATCGACGCCGAACAGGCGCAGCAGCTGCAGCGTCCCCAGGGTGCCGGTCCACAGTGGACCGGCGGCGCCGCTGTCCCAGTAGCCGTTGTCCTGCTGCAGGGCGAGGAGCTGAGCGCCCCACCCCTCGTTTGCGACCCGTGCTCGCTCGGTGGCGACGTCCGCCGCGGGCGCATCGGTCAGGTCGCGCATGACCTGCCAGCGAAGGGCCGGGTCGGAGTCCAGGAGCCAGTCGATGACGCTCTTCTGCGCGACCGTCACGGCTCGACGACCGATGCCGGTGACGCGTTGATGGTGACAGAGGCGGTGCTGCGGAACCCAGTCATGCGACCGATGGTAGGACAGGTCGAGGCAGGACACCCGGGGTAGCCCAAAGGCACCTGTTTCGAGCGTGAGGCCACAGGTAGGCTGCGACGAATGCGATTCCTGGCGGCCGTCGTGCTCGTGGTGGCGCTGCTGGTCGGCGCCTTCAAGCTGGCGGGCCTGCAGCTGCCTGTCCTTGACTACCCGATCGGCGGACCGATGTCCCAGCCGCGGATCGAGATCGACCCCAACCCCGACCTGTTCCCATGAACCGATGGGCTGCTGTCCGCCATGGGCTGACGATTGCGGGGCTGGCCTACATCGCGGCCGTGTGGCTGCGGATCGTCCCGTACGCCGAGCCGGTGCCCGAGTACGGACCGATGTTCGATGCCTACGGCATCTGGAACGCCTGGTCCGGCGGCCTGTACAACATCCCGTGGCTGGAGTACGAGGCGTACGTCTACTCCCCCGCCTTCGCCCAGCTGATCTACCCGTTCACCCTGCTCCCCTGGCCGGTGTTCGCGGCGCTGTGGACCGGGCTGGCGGTCGGGATCCTGTTCTGGATGCGGGTGCCGTGGATGCTGGCATTCCCCGGCGTCATCGACGACATCCTGCGCGGCAACATCCACGTCTTCCTGGCGGGCGCGGTCGTCCTGGCGGTGTGGCGTCAGCCGTGGGGCGCGGGCGCGTGGGCGTTCCCGTTCCTGACCAAGGTCACGCCCGGGATCGGGATCCTGTGGCATCCGCTTCGCGGGGAGTGGCGCGCGTTTGCGGTGGGGATCGGGCTGACGGCGGCCATCGTGGGCGTATCGGTCCTGTTCTCGGCCGACCTGTGGGCGGAGTGGTTCTCGTTGCTGGCCGCGAACGTTGGATCCGACCCGCGAATCCAGGTCATCCCGTTGCCGTTCCTCGTGCGGCTGCCCATCGCGGTGGTGGTGATCGTGGTGGCGGCCCGCTGGGACAGGGCCTGGCTCCTGCCGATCGGGGTGATGCTGGCCCTGCCGAACGTGTGGACCTCCTCGCTGGCCCTGCTGGCCGGCAGCGCCGCGTTCTGGTGGGCTGACCACCAGGCTCAGCGGCAGTCGGCGGTGCCCGAGTCGGAGAAGCCGGTGTCGGAGGTGGGGACGAACTCCCAGTCGTAGGCGTCCGCGCGGAGGGTGAGCTTCAGCAGGCCGTAGCTCGAGTTGTCGTGGGCTGCGCTGGTCGGGAGGATCTCGTCGAACCCGTACAACGACCGCCCACCGGTGCCCACCACGAACTCGACCATCCCGTCGGGTTCGGCAGTTCCGTCAGCATCCAGTGGCTGAAAGCGCTCGTACTGATGGTCATGTCCGGTGAGAGCCACGTCGACGCCCGCGTCGTGCAGCTCTCGCCAGAACGTGTCGGTCAGGTCGTCCGTTCCGTGCTCCTCGCCGGAGCTCCAACGGGGGTGGTGCCAGAAGGCGAGCGTGCAGCGAGCCGAGCTCGCCCTGAGGTCCGCATCGAGCCAGCTGACCTGCGCCGATCCAGGACCACAGCCGCCAATCTCGTCGCAGTTCGAGTTCAGCCCGATGATGTGCCACTCCCCGAGGTCGAAGGAGTGCCACCCCTCGTCGGGATCACCGGCGACGGCCCCGAAGTAATCGAAGTACGGCCCTGCGCCGTTCGTCTCGTATTCGTGGTTGCCGGGAACCGGATAGGTCCGGTCGCGATGCCGTCCCCACGATGGGTGGTAGCAATCGTCGAAATCCTCGGTCCGGCCGCTCGGGTAGGCAATGTCACCTGGGATGAGGATCGTCCCGTCCAGGTCATCGAGCAGCGCGGCCGTTGCCTCGTCTCCGTCGGAGTCGCACGCCGCGACGTCGCCCGCGGCCAGGATCACCGCCTCTCCGACTGCCGTTTCCGCAGCGGACTCGGCAGCGGACTCGGCGGTGCTGCTAACCGAGGATGGAACCGCAGATAGCGAAGGCGCACATCCGACGGCAGCAATGGCGAGCAGGCCCGTTACGACCGGTCGGATCGAGCGACGCGGCGCCAAGGTCACTCGAGGGCCGTGACCAGCCGCTCAGCAAGCTCGATCGAGTAGTTCTGACCGCGATCGTGGGGGTAGACCTGGAACATATTGGCGATCCACAGCCCTTCGACCGGCGTCCGGAAGGGCGGGATTCTCTTCGCGTAGTCCACGGTCACGATGGGCTGGGCAAATGGCGCCGCGAACCCCCAGACCTGCGTGATCCACGTCCGATCGACCTCGGGGTTCAGACGCTGGAGGGCCGGCAGCCAGTCGGTCAGCAGCTGCTCCGGGTCGGCTCTGAGAACCGGGTCGTCCATCGGTCGGTAACTGCCGAGATATACGAGGTGCTGGCCGCCGTACTCCTGTGGTGATCGC
Source organism: uncultured Chloroflexia bacterium (assembly GCA_963699235.1). Classification (GTDB taxonomy): domain Bacteria; phylum Chloroflexota; class Limnocylindria; order QHBO01; family QHBO01; genus DASTEQ01. The sequence goes on from OY969424.1 coordinate 196,911, forward strand.
ATATTCGTGTGCTCGACGAGAGCCAGGAACGGGAAGCCCGGATCGTTGAGGTTGATCCAGTAGGAGTCGGTTAGCGACCGATCGAGGGCGAGGATCAGGCAGTGAGCACCAAGCGCAGGTCCGGGATCGTGCGCGTCCTGCCAGTCCGTCGGAAGGTCCTGCGTGAGCCGCGCGGTGATCCGGGTCGGAAAGGTCGATACGACCAGGTCGAAGGCATCGGCCGAGCCGTCTGCGCCCGGCGCCGAGGCCTCGGTGTGGGTGACGGTCAGCTTGTCGCCGGCTCGAACGATGGACTTCACGTCACGGCGAAGGTGGACCTCACCGCCCCCGGCTGTGATGCGCTCAGCGAGGGCGTCATACAGTCGCTGGAAGCCGCCGCCCAGGTAACCGAGCTTCGAGGTCCGGTCATGGACCCGAGCCCAGAACCAGGGGAGCGCGATCGTGTCAGCGGCTTCGCCGAACTTCGCGTGAAGGAGTGGATCCCAGACGACGTCCGCTGCAGCGTCGCCCATCTGGCCGCGGATCCAGGGCGCCGCGCGGGCGCCTTCAAGACGCGCGGGGGTGCTCAGCGCCTTGAGGTAGGCGAGTGCCACGCCCATCCGGAGGCGATCCTTGACGGGGAGTGGACGGAAGCGAAGGAGCGACATCGGTGAGTCCAGCTGGTGGAGCCGTCCGTCGCGCAGGACGACGGTCCGAGGCCGATGCCAGGTGAGATCCGGGCCCAGCCCGAGCTCCTCGATGAGAGCAATCGCCCGGCGGTCGCTCTGAAACAGGTGGTGGTAGAACTTCTCGAGCCACGGACCGTCCGTGCCCGCCGGCTGGAAACCCGCCGCCAACCCGCCGGGCACCGGCTCGCGCTCGAAGACCACGACCTGGTCCCCGCGCTGGGTGAGGCGGAGTGCAACGGTCAGCCCGAGGGCTCCGGCGCCGAGGACCGCGATCCGCCGGTCAGGCATTGGTCGCCGCCACGTCAGTCGCGCAGAACATAGATCTTTCGCCCGTCGATCTCCTCGGCGAGTACGTAGTTCGTCGCTACCCACGCGCGGAACGGATCGAGGATGTCGAGGGTCCGGCCGCCGGCGGCACCCGGCGGGGGCGGACGGAGGAAGTCGTCCCCATCAGGCCAGTAGGAAACTGCCGCTTCCGCGTCAACGATGACCGCTGGAGGATCGGCCTCGAGGTCCGAAATCCAGGAATTGACCTGCCGAGGCGTCGAGTAACCCGGAGTCACCAGCGGAAGGAGGTATGGATACCGTCCGGCAACCTGGCGTTCCGCCACCAGGTAGACGTTGGGCTCGAATCCCCAGACGAGCACGGCGTCCTCCCCTTCCGTGTGGGCTGCCACCCACTGACCGATCCGAGCGGTTGCGGGTCCGGATTGCGGGAATATCGCTATGGTCGCCGTCGCGACCAGGACGCCCGCCAACGTGGCTGCGCCGAAGGCCATGGATCGGGTGGTGGCTCTGGCACCAAGGATCGCGATCGGGATCACCAGTGCCGTTGCATGGTGTCCAAAGTGGCGGCTCTGGAGGGCGATGACGATGAAGCCCAGGATCAGCCAGACCGCAGCCATGCGTTCCAGCCGTGTCAGTGACCAGGTCCCGCGCAGGAGGGCCGGCACGGCGACTGGCGCCAACACGAGCGGAATGTGCCAAGTGGGATCGCGGTCGGGGGAGCTGGACAGGTACGCGCGGGTGTAGACCACGAGCGCATCCGTCGCGGCTGGGAGTGCGCCCGCCACGCCGAGGAGGACCGCCGTGGCGGACAGAGGGACAGCCACGCCGAGCGCGTACGCGAGTGGAGCCGCCATCAGGACGAGCGCCAACACCGCGGGTAGGAACTGGATGCTGAGGAGTGCGGCGAGGCTGGCGAAAAGCCCGGCGGTGACCGGGCGACCTTTGATCGCCCAGTGGACCGCACCAACCGCCGCGAGCGCCCCGAACGTCTCGCTGTATCCGCCCCCGAGAGCGGCGGGGTACAAGCTCAGGCACGCGACGGCGAGGAGTGCCATGTACGCGCCAACGATCGAACGCAACAGGATCCCCGTCAGCGCAATCGCAGCCACCGCGAGTCCCCAGATCGCCGGCCACACGGCACCAGGCAGAAGCGTCGCGAGGGCGGTGACTATGTAGATCCCGGGAGGCTTGTGGTCCCACAGATCGAGGTACGGCAGCTCGCCACGCGAGAGTCCTTCGCCCACGACCGCGAAGATGGCCGCGTCGCCATGCGGCCACAAGAGATTCGGCGCGAGAAGGACCAACGGGATGGCGGTCACGGCCAATCCGAAGACGAACGAGCTGCGCATCCGAAGCCAGGGCCCAACCGCGGGGTGGCCGGCCAGGGAGTCCGGGCGGTCGGCGATCGACGTCATTCGGTGGGAACCCTAACCGCCAGCCGATAGCCGCGCACCCGCGACATCGGGAGGACTATTCGCCCAGTCGACGCGAAAAATCCAACTGCTAGCCTATCGGCCGTTCCGCCTCATCGAGGTCCAGTGGACTCCATCAGCACCGCCGCACCCTCTCCGAATACTGCTGTGCACGGCGCAGCCAGGCTCACGCGCATGACGAACATGCTCATGGCGCCATACCTGGTCGGTGTCTTCGTTCTCATGATCGGCCTGAAGGTCACGCCGTCGCCCGATGTCGTCGTCGTCCTGCTTGCCCTCTGCGCAGTCCTCATGGGGCGCGGGATCTCGTTCGTGCGGGACTGGGGCCCGTTCCTCGCGACCTTCCTGGCCTGGGAAATGATGCGCGGGATCGCGAACCAGTTCGGCCAGGCCGTTCACTCGGACTCGGTCATCGCCATCGAACGAGCCCTGTTCGCCGGATACATCCCGACCGAGGTTCTGCAGTCGGCGTTGTACGAGGCTGGGACGGTGAACTGGTACGACGTCCTCCTCACGGTCACGTACTCCAGCCATTTCTTCTTCCCCGTGGCGTTCGCCTTCTTCCTCTGGCTCCGGAGGCGCGAGCGGTACTACCCCTACGTCGCGGCGCTCATGCTCACCAGCTTCGCGGCGTTCGCCACATTCCTCCTCCTCCCGGTGGCGCCTCCGCGGTTCGCGTTCGAGTACGGCGAGGCCCTGGCCGTCGCCGACGTGGCGAAGGAGACCGGGGCCCAGATCGGGTGGTACAGCTTCAACTTCGCGTATCAGAACCTCGTCGGGAACCCCGTTGCCGCGTTCCCATCCATGCACGCGGCCTATCCGGTACTCGTGGCGCTATTCCTCGCCGAGCGCTCGCGCCGGGCGGCCCTCCTCTGGCTGCCCTTCCTGCTTCTGATCTGGTTCGCCACGGTCTACCTGGGACATCACTACGTGATCGACCTGATCGGCGGCGCCTTCTATGCCGTCGTCTGCTACCTGATCATCCGCCGATTCTGGCCGGCGAAAACGACGTCACCGGCAACCGACGAACCTAGTCGGACCGAGACGCAGCCGGCAGCTCCACAACCGTAAAGACGGTCGCCCCGGGGCCGTCGTACCGCACGGCGAACCCCGAGTCGGCGGCCAGCGCCCCGCGGAGATCCGCGCAGCAGTCGTCGGCCGACTGCCGGCCCGTGCAGGCGCCCCTTCGGGATGTACACGAAGTCGGCCGGATACTCGGCAAGCCAGTCCTGGACGCAGCTGACCGATGCCGGCCGGACGCAGGCCTGCAGCGCCCGATGCGCAATCACCTGGGCGTCGAACGCGGCCCTGACCCAGCCACTCCGAGCCCTGGACGGTCGCCAACCGAGCGACGCTCGGCGAGGAGCGGGAACCACTCGGAGTCCGGATCGCCGGACCACTCGCTGTCGGTGATGAGGGCGAACGTGGCGTCCGGCTCGAGGTTCGACGCGACCCACTCCGTGGCGGCGCGTCGCTGAGCGCTCAGCGCATGGACCGGGGCGCCGGGGTTGAGGATGGTCGTGGATGCCGCCAGACCCTCGATGACCAGGCACGCCGCCAGCACGGTCACCCCGATGACCGGGATCCATCGCGCCGCGCCGCTCCCGGTCGAGGCGTCGGTGGAGGGTCGCAGGCCGACGAGGTCAACGGCAGCCACGCCGATCAGCAACCCGAACGGGACCATCGCGTACTGGTAGGAGAGCAGGAGCGACGCGAAGAACCAGATCGGGAGGAGCCAGCGGCGACGGATCAGGCACAGCAGGGCGAGCGCAAGGCCGAGGATGGCCAGCGGGTCCAGGAATGGGACTCCGGTGACGCGGCCAGCCAGCACCGCGAAGATGGCAGCGATGAGATCCGGACCGTTGCTCGGCACATCGGTGAGGGCGACCAACCCGTGCCTCGAGACGACGATCGCGGCCCACGGCAGGACGAGCAGCCCAGCGATGCCGAGCGCCATGGCGGCGTGGAGAAGCGCGCTCCGCGTCCGACCCTCGAACAGGAGGAGCAGCACCCCGCTGACGAGCGGCAAACACGGCTGCGCCGGGATGCACCAGCGCCGTTGCGCCCGCGATAGGACGCCGACGGCCAGGCGCGCGTGCGGGCTGGGGCGGCGGACGAGCAGGATGGTCTGCCAGATGGCAAGCACGGCGAGCGAGCAGCCCCGGTGATCGCGTGACGCCGCCGCCCTGGATCATCCACACGAAGGAGACGGGGGCGAGGGCATAGGCCAGGGCCGAGACCAGCCCACCGATGTCGGATCGGAGCAGGTCACGGCCGAGCAGGAACACCGCCGGGACGATGAGCGTGCTGGCCAGCAGGGGCAGCCATCGGAACACGCCGAACAGGTCAGCCCCCAAGGCCTCGAGGACTCCGGCCAGGTAGAACGCGCAGAGGCGGGTAGGCGAACGGCAGGTCCTCCCCGTTCCAGCCGACGGTCTCGGGCAGCCGCCAGCCGGCGTCCTGATGGCCGGGTCATCGCCACGAACAGCCCGCCGTCATTGACCGGGAAGTCCGGACAGCGCGACGGGGATGGCGCGGATCGTCAGGCCGGCCAGCCGTGACCAGACCGAGGAGCAGCCAGGTGAGCCGGGCCGGGCTGGCCGGCCCGGCATCGGTCAGTCCGGCAGGCATTCGGGCAGGTACAGGACCTGGGTCTCGTCGCGGAAGACCTCGCACCACTCGGTGCCGTCGGCGCAGCGGTCCGTCAAGCAGGCCGCGGGTCAGGACCGCCGCAGGCGGCCAGATCATGGCCTCGACCTCGTATGAGGCCAGCAGCTCCTCCCAGCCGGGGTCGGCCTCCCGAATGGCGGAGTAGTCCTCGAGGATCGCCTGGTCGTACATGTCATTCCGGCCGTCGACGAAGACGCGGGCCCCGGCGTCGTGGCCCGACCAGATGACGTAGCCGCCCCAGCCGTACTCGGCGAGGATGCGGGCATCGGGATTCACGTCCGAGCACGATCTCCATCGCCGCTTCCGGAAACTCGGCGGCCACCGTCTCCTCCAGGTGGGCGGCGGGCGTCTGGGGCAGAACCAGCACGGCGCTGATGACGACCACGGCGATCGCGGCGATGGCCTCCATCGCCCGCCGAACCGGCTCCTGGCTGGTCGGGACCGGCCGCGGCGTCAGCCGGGCCGGCCAGCGTGCCGCGAGGCCCATGGCCACACGGGCACCGACCAGATCGCCAGGAGGGGCGCGTTGCGGAGGGAGACGAGGCTCATCGCCACGCCAAGGATGGCCAGCGGCGCCCATCCAGCCCGGGGCGCCGCGCCGCGGACGCCGAGCCGCGAGGAGGGTCAGGATCAGGGTCAGGAGACCCAGCTGCGCCGCGCCGTGGAAGTCCGGCGACTGCCACTCATGGATGTTCTCGAGGCCCCAGTCGCCGGAGTCGATGTACCGCAGCGGGATAGAGGACGCCTTCCGGGACCGGCCGGAGTGAGCATGACCCCGAACAGGCAGCCGATGAATGCGGCAGCCATCCAGGTCCGCCCGGCGCCGGCCATCGGCGTTCGGCCGGCCACCGTGAAGAGCCCGTACAGGGCCACCACCCCGAGGCCGACGACCCACAGGCCGTGCAGGTTGGCCCACAGGATGAACAGCGGGATGAGCCACAGCGCGCGGCGCGGCTTCGACGCGTCGAGGCCCCACAGGAAGACCACCAGGACCGCCATCAGCAGCCAGCTGATGGCCTGCGGCCGAATGGTCGACGTACGGGATGAAGACCCAGGCGGCCAGGACACAGGCGATCGCCGCCGGCCGCAGGGGGACACCGTGGCGGCGGACCGCGAACAGCAGGATCGCGAGCAGGGCTCCCGGGATCAGCCCAAAGATGATCAGGGACGCCATGACGCCGGGGCCGTCGATGAGCAGGTACATCAGCACTTCGCTCAGCCACTCGTGCAGTACCCACGACTGGCCGAACCAGGTGAACGAGAACGGATCGGTGGTGGGCACCTGGCCGGTGTCGACGATGAGCTGACCGGTTCGGACGTGGGTGAAGAAGTCGGGATCGGTCAGACCCTTGGCCAGCACGATGACGACCATGATCCCGGCCAGCCCGGCCGCGAACACGGCCGCGGTGGATGGGAGCCTCAGCATCGCGGGCGAGTCTAGACGGTGCCTCTGCGCACCGGGATGACCTGAAGGTACCGATCCGCTTCGCGGCTCCCCCGAGCCTGGAGCGCGTGTCAGCATGGCCCGGTGACCGCCTCCACCGGGCGTCCCGCCAACGGGCGCTCCCGCGCCCGAGCGCAGCCTGGGTCAGACGCTCCGCCGGGCGTGGCTTTCCGATGGCAGCCTCATCATCCTGGCCGCCGTCGCGTTCCTCCTGGCCGACGCCGCGATCGTCTACATCGCGGCCAACGGCGACTTCGCGTTCGACTTCACGTGCTGCTACCAGCAGGCCGGGCAGCGGATGCTCAGCGACTCGTCGACGCTGTACGACTGGACCGAGACCTACCTGTTCCGCTACTCCCCGTGGGCGGCGGTGCTGTTCTCCCCGCTCGCCTCGCTTTCGGAGACGGCGGCGATCTGGGCGTGGTTCGCCATCAAGGTCGTCGTGATCCTGGCCGTGGCCGCGGGGCTCGCCCGGCGGTGGAGCGGCGACGTCCGCTGGCATGGTGGCGGGGATGGTGCTGTTCTTCCCGCCCATCTGGCACGACCTCGCCCTCGGCAACGTGAGCGCCTTCACCGTCGCGGTCCTGGCGGTGCTCCTCGCCCGCCGGGACGGCGTGGGTGGCGTGGCGTTCGGGCTGCTCCTCCTGCTCGTCCCCAAGCCTCATCTCCTGCCCATCGCGCTGTGGCTCGCCATCCGGCGGCCGCGCGACGGAATCGCCGCACTGTCGACCCTCGGGATCGGGGTGCGTTGCCGGCATCCTCGTGTTCGGCCCCGACCTCTGGTTGGCGTGGCTGGGGACCTTCCGCGAACCGCTCGAGCGGACGTTCACCGCCAACGTCGCCTTCAGCGGGCTCTGGGGCCGGCCGGGGTGGTCGTGGGAGTCGCGGCCGCGGTGGTCATCGGCGCCGCGGCGCTCGTGCGCCGCGGCGACATCGGTCTGGGCCTGTCAGTCGTCTCCGGGATCCTGCTCGGGCCGTATTCGTTCATCCACTACCTGTCGGGCGCTGGTGGTGGTGATCGACCCGGTTCTCCGTCGCCGGCCGCGGTGGCTGGCCCCCTACCCGTGGCTCCTGATCGTGTTCCCGCTCATCCCGGTGTGGCTGGTGGCCCTGGCGTGGACGATGTGGCGGACGCGGGTCAGGCTTCGGGCGCCGAGGCGGAAGCGGAGCCGCCAGCAGCAGCGCCAGGTTGACGAGGAGCACGCGCGGCAGGGCGACGAGCTGGGCGACGGTGGCGAGGAGCCACCCGTACCGGGTCTCCGCGTAGCGCCAGGCGAGGACGAGGACCACCAGGAACCCGATCACCCAGACGGCGGGATGGATGGCCCGCAGGCTCATGCCCGGGATGGTTTCGGCGGCGGCCGGGTCGTTGAGGTAGTAGTCGATCGAAGTCGCCCAGCCACGGCAGCTGGAGCAGGAGGAGGACCGCGCACGCCGCCCCGTACAGGCCGATCGCCCGCCAGTCCCGGCGGCCGGCGAACCACACCAGCCCGATGACGGGGTGGATCTTCAGCATCGTCGCGACCGCCAGGGCCACCGGGCCCACGGCGGCGGAGCCGTGGGCGAGTCCGACCCGGATCGCGAGCGGGGTGATGGCCAGCAGCCAGACGACGATGGCCTGCGAGTTCCCGTTCAGGAGCTGCTGGCCCCAGGCCCCGACCAGCAGCGCCGGGACGAGCAGCCCCGCCAGCCCGGCCGTGCGATACCAGAGCCAGATGGTGGCAGCGGTGGCGGCCGCCAGCAGCCCGAACCACAGCGGCGGCCAGCCCAGGATCGGGATGACCATGGCCAGCAGCGGTGGGTACCGATACTGGTTCTCCTGCCCCAGGTCGGACTGGCCCGACGTACGGGTTCTGACCCGACCACAGCAGGTCGCCGGCCCGCTGGTAGGTCGCCAGGTCCTGACCGATGACGGTGGTCGGCGCGAGGTACACCGCGCCGGCGAGGCCGAGCGCCAGGTACAGGCCGATGAGGACGCCCCAGGTCAGGCGGGACCGTTGCACCGGGCGAGGCTAGCACCGGGCCACGGGCCGGCTAGGGGTACAAACGGGCCGGATCTATGGCGGCGTTGGCGCCCGCGGCGCTGCCTCGGCCCGCGGCTGGCGCGCAGGAGCGAACTCCAGGAGCAGCATCAGGAAGTAGTACGGCAGCCAGTACGGGCTGATGGCGAGGCTCGCCAGCCCGAGGCGGCCCCGCCAGGTGAGCAACACCGCGAGGGCTACGCCGATGGGGACCCACAGCAGGCCGATGAACCGCGAAGGGCCGTAGTTGTAGTCGCTCACCATCTCCGGACCGACCCGGAACAGGGCGGCCACCCAGTCGTCGGCGTAGCCACTCGCCAGCACCACGCCGGCGTGGACGACGAACAGGATGGCGAAGGGCAGGCGGGACGCCGGTCGGGTCCACAGGATCCAGGCCGCCAGCGGCAGCATCAGCGGTCGCGGGATGAGCAGGGTCAGGACGAGGAAGAGCGCGGTCGCCGGCCGGTTGCCGCGGACCGCCAGGAAGCCCGTCACCGCCACGAAGGTCATCAGGTTCCCGGTCTGCAGGTCGAACCACAACGGAAACGTGATGAGCGTCCCAACGATCAGCCACCACGAGCGGAGCAGGGGCAGGACCGCGACGTGGAGGACCTGCCACAGCCAGAGCGGCATGAGGGTGATGAAGCCCAGGATCCAGGCGGCGACCGGCGACCAGCGGAAGGCGTAGAACTCGCTGAACTGGTAGAGATCGCCCTGGCCCAGGCGGGCGGAGGCCTCCTTGAAGATCTCCCAGTCGAAGGCGTAGTAGCCGGTGAAGACGGCCTGGACGAGGGGGATGATGGAGTAGAGGCTCAGCCCGGCCGCGGCGACGAGCAGGACCAGCAGAGGCAGGGAAGGCAGCCCGTACGGCCCGCCATGCCACGATAGACTCACCCGCGATGTCGCCCGCGCCACGCCCATGATTCGGCCCCGCGGCTCCGACCTGCTGCTGCTGACCGCCGCGGCGCTGGTCGCGCGAATCGCGGCCGCTGTCCCGGTCGACTACTCCCCCTATACCGATCCAGCCTACTACGCCATGGTCGCCCAGCAGCTCGCGACCGGCCACGGGTTCAGTGCCCCGGTGCTGTGGTCTTTCCTCGAGGTCGGGGGCTCCCTGCCGGCGGATCCCATGCTCCCCGTCCCGAGCAACGGGCACTGGATGCCATTGACCTCCATCGTCGCCGCGGCCGCGATGGCGTTCCTGGGCCCGGACCTCCGCGTTGGCCAGATCCCGATCGTCGCCCTGTCCGTCGCGCTCGTCCCGTTCACCTATCTCGTGGCGGTGGACCTCTACCAGTCGCGCCGGGTGGGCCTGGTCAGCGCCACGCTGGCGATCTTCGCCGGGCCGCTCCTGATCATGTACCCGACGATCGACAACTTCGCGGTCTTCGGCGCGGCGGGTGCCGTCGCCATCTGGGCAGCCATCCGGGCAACCCGCCCGGGGCGCTCGGCGACGTGGCTCCTGATCTCCGGGGCGTCGGTCGGCCTCGCCACCCTCGCCCGCGTGGACGGGCTGCTTCTCGGCATGGCGCCGCTCACCGCCTGGCTCGTGGATCGGGGATGGGGCCCATGGACCGGCGGCGGCGGGCGACGGCTCGGGTTCGGTACCCTGCTGCTGGCTGGAATCCTTGGCGTCGCGGTCATGGCGCCGTGGCTGGGGCGCAACCTCGCCACCTTCGGCTCGGCCTTCCCCTCGGCCGGCGGCCACACCCTGTGGATCACGAGCTACAACGAGCAGTTCTCGATCAGCGCCGACCCCACGCCGGCCTCGTACCTCGCCTGGGGGTGGGCCAACATCATCGGCTCCAAGCTCGCCACCTGGTGGGAGCTGTTCTGGAGAACGGTCGTCCTCCTGGGCGGCATCTTCGGCGTGTTCCTGTTCGCCGGCTTCTGGCGGGAGCGGCGGCGCGCCGACACCGCGCCCTTCGTGACCTATTGGCTGCTGATGTTCTTCGTGATGGGGGCGATCTTCACCTTCCATGCGCCGCACGGCGCCTACTACCACTCGGCCGCGGCTTGGCTGCCCTTCGCGATTCCCATGGCCGTCGCCGCAACCGGCCCAGCGCTCACCCGCGTGGGGCGCTGGTGGGCGTTCCTCCGCCGCCCGCAGACCCATCGGTTCGTGGAGGTCGCGGCCCTCGTCGGCGCGGTTGTCCTGTCCCTCGTCGGCTCGCTGACCCTGTACGACCTGTGGAGCTACTCACACGATCGTGAGCAGGAAGCGGCGGCCTACCTCGAGGACGCCGGACTGACCGATGACACCGTGCTCTACGGCGACCCCTCGTCCCTGTGGCACCTGACCGGCAATCCCGGCGTGCCCGCTCCCTTCGATCCGTACGCGGTGATCGAGGAGGTGGTCCGCTCCTACGACGCTCGCTGGGTGGTCGTGACCCTGCGGGAGGGAGCGACGGCCGACCCGCTCGGGCTGTGGTACGGCTGCGCGGCCCAGGACAGCGCTGACAACAGCGCCTGGACCGGCGGAACGGACAGCACGGCCAGCTGGATGAGCTGCGAGCCGGCCTTCGAGGCCGACGGCGTGCGGATCTACGCCGTGGTCGAATGACCGAACGCCTGGGTCGCCTGCCCTCGCCGATTGCCTTCGCCTGGTCGTGGCCTTCGGGCTCGCGGCGCTCGTTCGTCTCCTGCCCGCCCTGCCGGGGCCGTTGTCCACCGGGGATGGAGGCCTCATCGTCGTGATGGTCGATGACCTCCGTCGGGCGGGGTTCGTGATGCCGGAGGTCACGACCTACAACGGGACGGGCATCCCGTTCGTGTACCCGCCGCTGGGGCTGTACGGCGCGGGGATCCTCGCCGAGCTGATCGGCCTGCCCAGTCTCGATGCTGTTCGGCTCGGTGCCGCCCTCCTGTCGCTGGCGACCGTGGGGGCTTTCGCGCTCCTGGCCGTTCGCCTGCTGCCGGGCGCCGCGGCGGCGGGGGCGGTGCTGATGTACGCGCTCATGCCGCACGCGTACGACCCGATCGTTGCCGGCGGTGGCGTGACCCGTGGGTCGGGAGTCCTGCTCGTGATCCTCGCCCTGGCGGCGGTGGCCACGCCAACGGCAATCACCGCACGTCGGGCGGTGAGCATCGGCGTCCTGCTGGGTCTGGCAGCGCTTGCCCACCCCCAGACGGCGCTGTACGGAGCGGCCGCCTCGACCGTATTTCTCTACCGGCCCGGCGGCCTCGCGGTCACGGTCCGGCGGATCGCCGTCGTGGGCGTGAGCGCGATCCTGGTGGTCATGCCATGGGTGATCCTCATGGCGAGCGAGCATGGACTTGGGACGGTCCTCGCCGCGGGCCACCGCTGGGACCCGGTGCTCGGCGTGATCCGCCTGCTGGGCCTGACGTTCTCCGGATCGGCGTTTGCTGACCTCTTCCTGGTGGTGGGGGTGCTTGGCCTGGCCGTCGAGCTTCTGCGCCACCGCTGGCGGCTCCCGCTCCTGTTGGGCTGCCTGCTCTTCGCGGGAGAGGCGGACTTCATCGCGGCGGTGCCATGGTCCCTGCTCGGCGGGGCGGCCGTCGCCTTCGTGCTGGCAGGGATCGGTCCGCTGACCGCACCCCGTGACCGGCGCATCCGGATCGGGGTCGCCCTCGTCGCACTGTTCGCCGCCCTGGTGAGCAGTCTTGGCTCGGTGGTGGACGACACGTCGCGACTCCAGCGTGTCAGCGCCGACCAGGTCCAGGCCATGGCATGGGTGGCCGCGGAGACCGACACGACCACCCGCTTCATCGTGGCCAGCACCGTGTTCTGGGGCGGTGACGAGATCAGCGAGTGGTTCCCTGCCGTCGCCGAGCGCCAGAGCGTGGCCACGGTGCAGGGCAGCGAGTGGCTGGGCGCCGACGGCTACCAGGCCCAGCTCGGCCGGCACCGATCGGTCTTTGCCTGCACCCGGTCCACGGACCGCTGCTTCGCGGAGTGGGCGGCCTCGGAGGGCCTCGAGGACGCCTGGCTCTTCATCCCCAAGGGACAGCTCAATGGACCCCTATCGGCCAACGACTGCTGCCCCGCGCTGCGGGAAGCTCGTCCAGGCCGGCGGTCGATATGAAGTGGTCTACGACGACGAGGGCGCTACGATCGCGAGACCGGTCGCCGAGGTGGAGGACTAGTACTTCCGGGTCCGAAGTACTGTTGACCCCGGGCACAGGACGCCGGGACGATGGCCCACCAGTCCGGTACCAGCCGGACGCTGGTACTTCCAACGAGGGTTGCGTGTGGCAGAGGCCGCCGACCGAAACGGCGTCGTTCAGATCGACCGACTCAACGCGCAGGCTGCTGACAGCCTGGGCCGTGCTGCGCGCCGCCTCCATCGGCTGGCTGAGGGAAGCCGGGCCCTGTACCGACGACGCCTCGGCACCTGGCTCCAGCTGCGCGCCCGCCTGGAGCATGCCAATGGCGGAGCCTTCGGCGCCGAGGGTGGCGATGAGACCGATCCGCTCCGGGTCGAGCACGAGACCGTGGTCCGCGAGCTGGCGCTGGTGCAGCACCGGATGCGGCGGCTCGAGGTCGCCGAGCGGCAACTGGACCTGCTGGTTCGCTACCTGTCCACCACCGACGCGAATGCCAGCGAGCCAACCCTCGACACCAGCGACGAGTCGTCGGCCGCGACCGCGCTGCGCATCATCCAGGCCCAGGAGCAGGAGCGGCAGCGGCTGGCGGAGGAGATCCACGACGGGCCGGCCCAGGTGCTGACCAACGCCATCTTCCAGGTCGAGTACCTCGACCGCGTCGTGGCCGGGGCGGCGGCGGCGGGAGCCGGACGGACAGCCACCAGCTCGCAGGCCCGGACCGAGCTCGCCCTGTTGCGGAGCATGCTCCGCGACGGGCTGGAGGAGGTCCGCGGATTCATCGCCACCCTGCGCCCGCCGGCGGTGGAGGTCGGCCTGACGGCGGCCCTCCGAGACGCGGCGGCCGAGTACCAGGCCCGCAACGGGATCGCCGTCCAGGTTGACGTGGACGGCATCGATGCCCGGTTGTCGGCGGCGGCGCGGGCTTCGGTCCTGCGCATCACCCAGGAGGCCCTCCAGAACGTCCGCAAGCATGCGGCGGCGACGGAGGTCCGCATCGGTCTCGAAAACAACCGTCTCGTGATCGCCGACAACGGCCGTGGCTTCGACGTCATGCGCCTGGCGACGGGGGCCACCCGCAACTTCGGCCTGCAGTTCATGCGCGAGCGCGCGGAGCTGATGGGGTCGGAGCTGCAGATTGAGTCGCGGCAGGGCGAAGGGACGCGGATCCTACTCCGTCTCCCCGAGCCCAGCCGCTAGCATCGGGGGCGGAGTGAAGGTCAAGGAGGAGAACGTGGCTAAAGCCCAAACAGCAGCCGAGCCGGAGGCGACCCAGGCCGACGAGACCGCGAAGGAACGGCGGACCGGTCGCGATCGGCGGTCACCAACCGAGAAGACCCGCATCGTGATCGTGGACACCCACACCCTGTTTCGGCGTGGCGTCCGCAACATCCTCGACCTGGAGCCGGACATGACCGTCGTCGGCGAGGCGGGGAGCGGCCGCGAGGCCATCGCTGTGGTCGAGGAGCTGACGCCGGACGTGGTCCTCATGGACCTCACCCTGCCGGCGCCCAACGGCATCGAGACCACCCAGCGCATCAAGCGCGAGCTGCCCCATACCGGGGTCATCGTGCTGGCCGGCGGTGACGACGAGGACCAGCTGTTCGACGCCATCAAGGCGGGCGCAGCGGCCTACGTCCTCAAGGACATCGACCCGACCGACCTGGTTGCCATCATCCGCCGGGTTCGTTCCGGCGAGTACCTCATCAACGACAAGGTCTTCAGCCGGCCGGCGGTCGCCAGCCGCGTCCTGAAGGAGTTCCGCGAGCTGGCCGTCTACGGCTCGGACGCACAGCCGATCTTCGCGCCGCTGTCGCCGCGCGAGGTCGAGATCCTGGACAACATCGCACAGGGGATGACCAACAAGCAGGTCGCCTACACCCTGGGCATCAGCGAGCAGACGGTGAAGAACCACATGTCGTCCATCCTCCGCAAGCTGAGCGTGAACGACCGCACCCAGGCCGTGGTCTACGCCATGCGCCAGGGCTGGATCAAGCTTCCCGAGGACTGACCGATGGTGGCGCGTCGCCCCGCGCCACTGGTCCGGGTGGATTCGGTACGGGAGTGCCATTTCCGACATTTCCACACCGTCGCACCATCCGGCCACGTTCTCCCGGGTATCCGGGAGGGCCTTCATCGGACGAGGGCCGGCGATAGAGGCCGGGAACCCTCGGGGTCTCCTCCTCTGGCACATGAGAGCCGCGCAGCAGCAGGCGCGGCTCTCATGCTGTTCTCCGCCCAATCCCCGCCCGGGTGTCGCCTCGGGAGATGCTCGCACGTGTGGGTGGTGCGGCTTGACAACACCCGACCCCTCGCGCAAGGTACGGCGCCGGCGGGGGCTCCGTAGGACGAACGGGTCATATTCATCGACACGCCTTCGGCCCTACATTGCCGTCGCCCAATCCTCGAGGAAAGGAGGTACCTGCAAGGCATGCTTCAGTTCATCAGCACTTTTCTCACTCGCTTCTCTCGTGAGGACGAGGAAGGACAGACCCTCGTTGAGTACGGTCTGCTCCTGGCCCTGATTGCGATCATCGTGATCGTGGCCCTTCTGTTCCTTGGCCCGATCGTGAGCCAGATCTTCAGCAACGTCGCCGAGAACCTGCAAGGCTAGGTTTCGCCGTCATTGCGACAAACGCCCCCGGGCACCCGCCCGGGGGCGTTTTCCTTGGGTCTTCGCCCTGGGTCAGGGCGCGCGCCAGCCCCGACTAGTACTCCCGTCCGATAGCCCACAAGTCCAGTCGAACCTGCAAGGTGCGCTACCTAGACTGTTGACCGCAGTCACAACGCTGCGTGGTCTTGGTCTTATCCACATCGGATTCACATCTCTTCTATAGGAGACGCTCCCCGTGAAGCGATCCAACCGTCTGGTCATCTTGGTCGGCGTCCTGCTGGCGGTTCTCGCCTTCGTGGGCGTCCTGTTTGTCCTCAATCAGCCTGGCGTCGGCGGCGAAGACGACCCGAACCGCCTTCGGGCCCAGGTACTCGTCGCCACCAACGACATCGAGATCGGCGAGGAAGTCACCTCCGACATGGTCGAGGTGGCCGAAGTTGATCCCGATGCCGTCGTCGGGACGCCTTTCAGCGATCCCTCGCAGCTGACCGGTCGTGCGGCAATCACTCCCGTGGCTGCTGGTGGACAGGTGACGCAGGAAACCGTTGGACTCGTCCAGGGTCAGTCCGTCTGCCTCGAGTGCAGCCTCGTCGAGGGTGAGAAGGCTATCGCCTTCCAGGTCGACCGGGTCACCGGCCTCGACTTCCTCGTCCTCCCTGGTGACCACATCGACGTGGTCCTGAGCCAACGGATCCCGGTCGTCCAGCCGACGATCGAGACTGTCAACAGCCCGGCCGCGCAGCAGCGGTACGAGGGCGTGGCCGGCCTCGAAGCGGCCCAGACCGTCAAGACCGTGCTCCAGAACAAGCGGGTGATCTACGTCAGCCAGGCGCGCAACCTGTCGACGGGTGGCGAGGAGAGCCCTGCCGCCGACGGCGAGCAGGGAGCGCCGGCAGAGATCAGCAGCGTGATCATCGTATTCGCGGGCACCGACCAGGATGCGGAGCTGATCAAGCTGGCCCAGAGCGACGTCACCCAGGTGGGCGCGTTGACCGCGATCGTCCGGGCCTCGGAAGACGACGTGAACGAGGCGACGACCGGCGTCACCATCTCGCTCCTGATCGAGCGATACGGCGTCCCGGTTCCGAACATCGTTCTGCTTCAGTCCGAGTAGTCGACGAACGAGCCGAGGGCACGCGCGTGATCAAGGTACTGATCGTCGACGACATCGCGGAGACCCGCGACCACCTGGCGAAGCTGCTCGCGTTCGAGCAGACCGTCGAGGTGGCGGGGGCCGCCGGATCGGGTGAGGAGGCCATCCAGATGGCGATGGACCTCCGCCCCGATGTCGTCGTCATGGACATCAACATGCCGGGCATGGACGGCATCGCCGCCGCGGAGCTCATCTCCCAGCGGCTGCCGACCATCGCCATCATCATGATGAGCGTCCACGGTGAGGCGGAGCAGATGCGCCGCTCGCTGCAGGCCGGCGCGCGCGAGTTCCTCGTCAAGCCGTTCTCGAGCGACGAGTTCAGCGAGACGATCAAGCGCGTCTACGACCGGGAGGAGGCGCGTCGCCACCAGATCCAGGCGGCCATGCCGGCCGGACCGGCGGCGGCCGAGGACGACCCGGATATCGAGCACCAGGTCATCGGCATCTTCTCGCCCAAGGGCGGGTCGGGCCGGACGACGATCGCGACCAACGTGGCCATCGCCCTCAAGCAGCAGACCCAGGCCCGGGTGGCCCTCCTCGACGCCAACCTCCAGTTCGGGGACGTCGGGGTGCTCCTCAACCTGAACCCGAAGACGCGGTCGATCGTTGACCTTGCCGACGGCGGCGATCCCGACACCGACCTCGTCGAGTCGGTGATGATCGAGCACTCGACCGGGGTGCGGGCCCTCCTGGCGCCGCCCACCCCGGAAGGCGCGGACCTCATCACCCCGGCCTACCTGAAGACGGTCGTCGAGCACCTGCGCACGATGCACACGTACACCGTCGTGGACCTGCCGGCCGGCCTGAACGACCACTCCCTCGCGATCATGGACATGGCCGACCAGATCGTGATCATGGCTGCCCTCGAGATCACGGCCATCAAGAACCTGCGGCTCTTCCTCGAGGTCGCCGATCAGCTCGGCTACGAGCGGTCGAAGCTCCGGATCGTCATGAACCGATCGGATGCGACGCAGGGGATCCGGATGGGAGACGTGGAAGGCTCCATTCGTCGCCCCATCGACGCCACGATCATCTCGGACGGCCGCCTCGCGGTCCTGGCCGTGAACCGCGGCGTGCCGTTCATCATCTCCAACCCGGAAAGCCCGCTGTCGCGGGACGTGAACAAGCTGGCCCAGACGATCATCGGCGGGGCGACGCCTGTCGCCACCGATGAAAAGCCAAACCGGCGTGGAATTTTCGCGCGCCGCTGACGAGAAGGATGCTGCCATGTCTCTCCTGAAGCGCATTGAGCGAGCCCAGCCGGGGCAGGATTCCGATCTGGCGCCGGTTCCCGCGAGCTCTCCGACCACGACCCCCACGGCGGGCGGTCCCGCCGCTCCCGCCGGGGAAGGGCCCGCTCGCCCGTTCGCCGGCGGCGCGCCGACCCGCGAGTCGTTCCGCGAGGCGAAGTACCGCGTCCAGAACCGGCTGATCAACGAGCTCGACCCGAAGATGGACCTCACCAACCAGGTGGAGGTCAAGCGCCAGATCGAGGATCTCTTCGGCAAGATCGCCGACGAGGAGGGGCTGGCCCTGACCCGCGCCGAGCGGGTCCGGATGCTCGAGCAGATCACCGACGAGATCCTTGGCCTTGGCCCGCTGGAGCCGCTGCTCCGCGACGCAACCGTCACCGAGGTCATGGTCAACGGGCCGCAGCAGGTCTACATCGAGCGCGAGGGCAAGCTGGAGCTGACCGGCGTCACGTTCCAGAACGACGAGCACGTGATGAAGATCATCCAGCGGATCATCGCCCCCATTGGTCGCCGGATCGACGAGTCCAGCCCGATGGTGGACGCCCGCCTGGTGGACGGCTCCCGTGTGAACGCCATCATCCCGCCGCTGTCGCTGGTCGGGCCGGTGGTCACCATCCGGAAGTTCGCGGCCAGCCCGTTCACGGTCGAGGACCTCATCCGCTTCGGAACGTCCACCGCCGACATGTTCGAGTTCCTCGAGGCCTGCGTGAAGGCTCGGCTCAACGTCTTCGTGTCCGGCGGTACCGGCTCGGGAAAGACGACGACCCTGAACGTCCTCAGCTCGTTCATCCCTGATGACGAGCGGATCGTCACCATCGAGGACGCCGCCGAGCTCCAGCTTCGGCAGGAGCACGTCGTCACTCTCGAGGCGCGACCGTCGAACATCGAGGGCAAGGGCGCCGTACCCATCCGTGAGCTCGTCCGCAACGCCCTCCGCATGCGGCCCGACCGGATCGTGGTCGGCGAGGTGCGGTCGGCGGAAGCGCTCGACATGCTCCAGGCCATGAACACGGGCCATGACGGCTCGATGTCCACCGGCCACGCCAACTCGCCGCGCGACATGCTCGCCCGTCTCGAGACGATGGTCCTCATGGCCGGCATGGACCTTCCCCTGCGCGCGATCCGCGAGCAGACCGCCTCGGCGGTGGACCTCATCGTCCACCAGAACCGGCTGAAGGACGGTACCCGCAAGATCGTGAGCATCACCGAGGTCCAGGGCATGGAGGGTGATGTGATCGTCATGCAGGACGTGTTCACTTTCGAGCAGACCGGCGTCGTCGAGGGCAAGATCGAAGGTCGGCTCAAGCCGACCGGCATCCGGCCCAAGTTCGTCGAGAAGTTCGAGACATCCGGTATCCACCTGCCGCCGAACGTCTTCGGCTCTCCGTTCTAGGGATCCCGAGGAGCAATCAAATGCCGATGAACCTGATGCCGATCCTCATTGCCGGGCTTGGCGCGATGGCCATCGTGGTCGTCAGCGTGGGTATCGCCATGAGCGGAAGTGGCAGCGGTGTCACGGATCGTCTCGAGCGGTACGCGTCTTCCAGGGGCGGCCGCCCCGACAAGGCGGATGACGCCGAGCGTGAGTCCGCCGTCATCGCGGGGCTGTCGAGGGTCATCGAGCGCCAGGACATGACGGCCCGAATGGGCACGGACCTGGCGCGTGCCGACCTCAAGCTGAAGCCCGCCGAGTTCGTGCTGATCTGGATCGCGACCCCGTTCGCGCTCCTCTTCGTGGGCCTCGTTCTGGGCTTCACAGTGATCCCGGCGCTGCAGACGCCTCTGGCCCTGGTCGCCCTCTTCGCCATCGGGTTCTGGCTGCCGCGCTTCTACCTGGGGCGCCGGCAGCGCGGCCGGCTGAAGTCCTTCAACGACCAGCTGCCGGACACGATCACTCTCCTGGCCAACTCCCTCCGAGCCGGTTCCTCGTTCCTGCAGGGAATGGAGCTGGTGACCCGCGAGGCGCGTCCGCCGATTGCGGATGAGTTCGGCCGTGTCGTGCGCGAGATGAGCCTCGGACTGGCCCTCCAGCCGGCCCTGTCCAACCTGGTGCGCCGCGTGGCCTCGGAGGACCTCGAGCTGATGGTCACCGCCATCAACATCCAGGCCCAGGTCGGTGGCAACCTCGCCACCGTCCTTGATGCCATCGCGTTCACCATTCGCGAGCGCGTCCGGATCCAGGGCGAGATTCAAACCCTGACCGCCATGCAGCGGTACAGCGGCTACGTCATCGTCCTGCTGCCGGTCGGTCTCGCGGCGCTCCTGTTCGTCATCAGCCCCACGTACATGACTCCGATGCTCGAGAAGCCGCCCGAGATGCTCGGACTGCCGATGGGCGTCGTCCTGCTCCTCCTGGGCCTGTTGAGCATGGGGATCGGCTGGCTCTTCATTCGTCGCATCGTCGATATCAAGGTCTGATCTGATGTTTGAGAACCCACTGATCGTCGTCATCGCCCTTCTCGCGGCCGGCGCCGTCCTGTTCCTGATCTTCGGGACGACCAGCCGACCGCCGAAGGACGCCGTCCAGCAGCGCCTGGAACAGCTCGTCGTCAAGCCCAAGACGCTGGAAGAGGCGGAGCTCGAACTCCCGTTCTTCGAGCGTGCGATCCGGCCGATCGTCCAGCGCGTGTCCAAGATGGGGCGGCGCGGCGGCGGGGTCAACATGATCGAGCGCGCCGAGGAGCGGCTCCACAAGGCCGGATACCCCGGAGGCCTCCGGGGCGCCGACTGGATGGGGGTCAAGGTGCTTTCCTCGATCGTGTTCGCGATCGCCTTCACCATCATCTTCCTCGGCGTCTCCGGGTTCCCGACCGGCATCCTGTTCGGGCTCGGCGGGCTGGCCGTGGGCTTCCTGGCGCCGGAGTTCTGGCTGGGTCGAAAGGTCCGCGCACGGCAGATGGACATGATCCTCCAGCTCCCCGACGCGCTCGACCTGCTGACCATTTCGGTCGAGGCCGGTCTCGGCTTCGACGCGGCGCTGGCCAAGGTGGTCGAGAAGATGGATGGGCCGCTGGTCGCCGAGTTCCGCCAGGCGCTGGCCGAGATCCGGATGGGCCGGCTCCGCCGGGAGGCCCTTCGTGACGTGGCGAACCGCGCCGATGTCCAGCCGGTGACGAACTTCATCGGTGCCATCGTCCAGGCCGAGCAGCTCGGCGTGCCGATTGCCAAGGTGCTCCAGATCCAGTCGCAGCAGCTCCGCATCGAGCGCCGCCAGCGGGCGGAGGAAGCGGCCGCGAAGGCGCCGGTCAAGATGCTCTTCCCGATGGTCGGGTGCATCTTCCCCACGATCTTCATCGTGATCCTGGGGCCGGCCATCGTGACCGTGGTCCGGGGCGTCGGCATCTGACGATGCAGCCGGCGCTGCGGCCGGCGATCCTGCTGGTCGACGACGACGCGACCCTGCTCTCGGTCCTTTCTCGCCACCTGAACCGTGAGGGCTTTGCGGTCCGAACGGCGTCCGGCGGCCAGGCCGCCCTCGCGGCGCTCAGCCAATCCTGGCCGGCGCTGGTCGTGGTCGACCTCATGATGCCGGGGATGGACGGCTTCGAGGTGAGCCAGCGCATCAAGCGGATCGCGGACCTGCCGATCATCGTCCTGAGCGCGGTGGACGCGGACCAGACGAAGATCGACGCCCTCCAGCACTTTGCGGAGGACTACGTCGTCAAGCCATTCAGTCCCGACGAGCTGGTGGCGCGTATCCATCGCGTCCTGCGGCGCACCGCCCCGAGCCGAACCCAGGTCACCATCGGCGACGGCGATCTGGAGATCGACCTCGCCGGGCGGCGGGTCGTGACGCCCGCCGGTTCAAATCCACTCACCCCGACCGAGGTTCGGTTCGTCCAGGTCCTCCTCGGGTCGCTGGATCGGACGGTCCCGACCGAGACCCTGCTGGATCGCGTCTGGTCGGAAGCTGACGGAGCGGACGCATCCTACGTCTGGGTCACGGTCCGCCGGCTGCGCCGCAAGCTCGAGCTCGACCCGGATCGGCCCCGCTATCTCCTGACCGAGCGCGGCATCGGCTACCGGCTGGCCTCCGGCTGAGCAGCCCGCTGACAGGGATCCGAAGGTACGGGCCGGGTACCACGTTCGGGGGCCTGCACAGCAAGGTGGCTCGCAAGGTGCGGTTGCTAGATTCGCATTCATGTTTCGCATCGCTCGTCTGTTCCCCAGGCGTACGGCCGCTCGCCGGTACCTTCCGGTGAGGGTATTTGGCCGCCGCGCGCCTGATCCTGTTTCGGTGCGACGCAACGATTCCGAACGCGGGCAGACGATGGTCGAGTTCGCCCTCGTCTTCCCGATCTTCATCCTGCTGATCGTCGGACTGATCGAGTTCGCGCTGGCCTTCAACGCGCTCCTGAGCGTGAACTTCGCCAGCCGCGATGCCGCACTGCTGGCCGCCGAGGCCGGAGAGGACTCCGGCGCCGACTGCGTCGTCCTCGTCAGCATCGACGCAGGACGTGCAGCCGCCGGCCTCGCGCGTGCGGATCTCGGAGGTACGCATCTACTGGGCCGACAGCCAAGGTGCCGAGCTGGGTGCCAACGTCTACAACCGCATCGGATCAACGAGCTGCACGATGCCGGACGACACAACGGTCACCGTGCCCTACACGCTCGATGCCGAGCAGTGACTACCCCGAGAACGAGCGTTGCTCCGTCCTGGCCGGCTGCTCGGAGGATCCGGGCCACACCGAGCTCGACAACGTCGGCGTCTCGATCACCTACGGCTACCTCTGGGTCACGCCGATGGCCAAGATCATCACCCTCGGGGGCACTGGCTTCACCCTCACCCACGCCAACGTCATGCGCATGGAGCCGGTGCTATGAGCGCGCTGCGATCGGCTTCTCGCACGGGGCCGTGACGCGTCCCGCCGGGGACAGGCCACCCTCGAGATGGCCCTGATCCTCCCGGTGCTCCTCTTGATCGTGCTCGGCACGCTCGAGTTCGGTTTCATCATGGACCACAAGCTGACACTCCAGTACGCGAGCCGCGAGGCGTCTCGCGTCGGCGCTGCGCTGGCGACCGCCGGTGGCAGGCTCGCCGGGCTGTCTGACGGTGGACAACGAGATCATCGCCGCCGCGCAGCGCATCCTCGAGAGCAGTGACTCGAACATCGAGGTCGAGCCGTCAGCGAGATCCGGATCTTCCGCTCGATCCTCAACGCCGGCGACGCCGACGGCCGAGAGGAAGCGGGCGACCCGGTCAACGTGTGGATCTACGACGCGGGCAACGGTCCGACCGTCGATGGCGTGCCGCTCGACTTCCGGCCGACGCAGCGGCGGCTCGTACAACGCCTGCGCGCGGATCAACACCGGCGCCGACCCCCGAGTCGATCGGCGTCAGCGTGCACCTACACCTACGTCTCGCGGACCCCGCTCCAGGCCCTCATCAACCTGGTGAACATCGGCATGTACGACTTCACCGTCTTCGAGCTCAACCCCACCTGAGGCCCGATCTGTGCATAAGCCCGACACCGAACTGACCGATCCGAACAGCGCTTCCGTCACGGCGAAGAGCCGCGACAGCCGAGCGACCGGGCGCAACCGCGGCCAGGTCCTGGTCCTCTTCGCGCTGATGCTGACCTTCCTGCTGGGCACCGCGGCCTTCGTCGTGGACCTGGCGTGGATCTGGGTCAACGAGCTCAAGGTTCAGCGAGCTGCGGACGCCGCGGCGCTCGCCGGCGTCGTCCATCTCGCCGGGCGCGGTCAACAACGCGAACAGCTCGGCGCTGGAGGAGTCCACCAAGAACGGATACCGCGACGCGACGAACAACGCGACCCAGCAGCCCGCCCAGCTCACCGACGTGTGGGCGCGACCTGACCCGGTCGACCCGCGGCGGATGCTCGTCTCGGTCTCGACCAACGATCGACACCTTCTTCATGCAGGTCTTCGGATTCGACAACCTCCGCGTCACCCGTGACTCGAAGGCCGAGTTCGTGCTGCCTGTTCCGATGGGCAGCCCGGAGAACTACTACGGCGTCTTCGGGGCGCTGCGGACCCCGGATGGCGGGGTGTGGCAGGCGAACTCGATGTCCAGCCTCGCTGCCCGGTCGGCCGCGGCGACTGCCACGAGCGGCTCGGGCACGACCCTCACCGCGCCGACCGCCAGCTCCCAGAACAACTCGGCCAGCTGCACGAGCAGCGCGACCCTCCAGTGGGCGCAGCTGCCGACCGGAACCGCGAGCAGACCTCGACAACCGCGTCGCGGCCGCCGACGACCCGGGCACCGGGCAGTGGATCAAGTCGACGCGCGTCAACGACCGGCTCTGCCTGAGCTCCTACGGCTTCGACGTGCCTGCCAGCGTGGCCGGTCCTGCCGGAGCGCCCCCGAACCCTGGACCGGTGGTCAGCGGCATCGAAGTTCGGCTGAAGACCTTCGCCACCGACACGACCGGCTGCACGATCAACGTCGATCTCATGTGGGGCGATCCCGCGAACGGTGGTGGGACGACCCAGACCAACGCCGCCGGGAACACCCAGGGCGGCTCCGGGGACCGGAGCATCGCCATCGACGGGACGGAGGGCACGGCCCCGAACTTCCGCGTGCTGGGGGGTGCCAGCGACACGTGGGGCCGGACCTGGAGCGTCGGTGAGGTCGAGAGCGCGAACTTCCGCGTCCGACTCTGGAACACCGAGAACGCGGCCAACTGCAGCGTCCTGAGCGCGGGACAGCCATTCAACTCGCCGGTGAGCCCACCGCCGGCCCCGACGGGCGCGGTCGCCGGGGAGGTCTACGTCGATCGGGTCCAGGTCGTCATCCACTACACGACCTACACCTGGATTCCTGATCCGCAGGTCGTCAGCCCGTACAACGACACGCTGAACGCTCGCGGCCTGTGGGGCACGTTCATCAACCAGGGCGCCGAGAAGGTCAACGGCGACGCCTACCTGCCCAAGTGGGACCCGCGCACCGATCCGGCAGAATGCCGAGTACAACCCGAACAACTACTACAACTACGCCATCGAGATGCCCGCGGGCGCCACGGCGGGCGAGGTCTGGATCTACGACCCGGCGTTCTGCGCCACCGACACGGGCGGCCAGTACGGCACCGGTGACCGCTGGTTCGGCGGGTCGACCGGGGCCACGAGCGCGTACTACACCCTGTGGAACACGTTCAACACGCCATTCGACTATGGCGACGACACCTCGGCCGACTCCGGTTTCGCGGGCGCACAACATCTTCGCCAACCAGCAGGCCGATGACGACACCCTGTTCGGCAGCGGCTCAGGCCCGGTCGGCACCTCCTGCGCGCAGGGAGCGACGGCCGCGCTGAATGACGGACGGTTCTGGCACAACCGCTGGTACCCGATGCAGCCGTACGTCAGCGGTGCGGCCGCCGAAGAGACGCCAGCGTCGGCCGAGCAGCCGCTCCCGCTGCTCTCGGGTGGTCCGACCGCCGTCCCCACCCTGAACATGACCGGCGGGAACACGTACCGGCTGCACACGCGGTCCACCAACCCGACCAACGCGACCGACCATGGACAACGCGAACGGACACAACTCGTTCTCGATCTGGTCACGCGCGTGGTGCGGCGGGGCTGTGTGCGCAAATGCCCCTCGTGTCTACGGCCTGGGTGCGATGGAGGCGTTCACGCCGCTCGCCGGCGGCGGATCGGCCCAGTTCTACCTGGCCGAGATCGAACCCATCCACGCCGGCAAGAGCCTCGAAATCCGGCTTTGGGACCCGGGTGACACCGGAAGCCTGTCCGCCGAGCTGCGGATCCAGTACCCGAACGGTGGCTCCTACCAGAACGCCGACATGGACTGGGTATGCCATGCAGGTCGCCTCGGGAGCCGCCAACTGTGCCGGCCGAACGGACGACAACACGGCACCGGCCGGGAGTCTCGATCCCGTGGATCACGACCAACACCGGAGGCAGCTCTCAGTTCAACGGCTGCTGGCTGACGATCGTGGTCGTCATCCCCGACAACTACGACGGCAATGCACCGGGAACCCTCGACGACAACTGGTGGAAGATCCAGTACACGATGGGTGGCTCCATCGACGGACAACGCGTTCGACCTGACCACGTGGCAGGTCACCCTGCGCGGGAACCCGGTCCACCTGGTCGTGCCGTAACCGGCGCCTCACGTCCGGCCCAGTCAGGGCCATCGGTCTCAGGGGAGGCCCTCGAGAGTCCGTATCATGCGAGCCATGAACGGGATCGGGGGCCTCGCCGCGTCCCGGACCGGCTCGCCCCGCTGAGGGACGGGTGGACCTCGGCCAGCCTGCCCTCCGCCTCGTCGCCGTCATCGCGGTCGTCGCCCTGCCGGGCCTCGCCGCCCTGGCCCTCGTCCTGGCCTACGCCGAGACCTGGGTCGCCGAGGTGGGCATCGGGACCGCCTTCCTGATCGTCGGGCTGGCGACCATGGCCTGGGCCGCCATCGTGGCGGGGTGGACGGCACGGGCCATCTCCCGCGACCTCCAGGAGGTCGTCACCCTCGCCACCCGCGGCGATGTCACGCCGGCAGCGCCAGGCGCGAATGACGAGCTCCGCACCGCGCAGCGGCAGCTCCGCACCGCCCTGGACGAGCGGAATCGCCAGATCGCGACCCTGGCATCGGACGTGGCGGCCACGCCCATCACCGGCGGCGCGGTGGAGGTCGCGGCCCGGGTGGTGGCCGTGGCCCGCCAGGTCGCGGGCGATCCCACCTGGCTGCTCGTCGTCCTCCATGCCGGCGATCCGACCGCCCTCCCACCGGGTGTCTACGACGACGACCCCGCCACCCCGCCTCGCCCGGTGGACGAGCTGCAGCAGTGGGCTGCCGTCACCGGCGATCCGGCGCGCCTGCAGCCGCGCCATCTCATCGGTCCGTGGGGAGCCGTGGTGGTGGTGGACATCTCGAGCGGGGACGAGCTGACCGGGTTCCTGCTCGCGCCGTGGGAGGGCCGTCCCGAGCCGACGCCCGCGGAGCGCGATCTGTTGAGCCTGATCGCCCAGGTCGCCTCGTCGACGATCGAGCATTCGCTCCTCTACGCCCGCCTCCGGATCCAGACCGATGAGCTGAACCGGCTGGCCGCCGTCCAGAGCGACTTCCTGCGGGGAATCACCCACGACCTCCAGACGCCGCTCACCAGCATCCGGGCCCTTGCCGCCGATATCGGTCAGGAGGCGCAGCTCACCGACCAGGCCCGGGGCGACCTCGAGGCCATCGCCCACCAGGCCGACCGGCTGCGCCGGATGGTCGGGCAGCTGCTGGCCGTCTCACGGCTCGATGCGGGTGCCCTCGAACCGCGGCAGGAGGTCTTCCGGGTGGAGCCCATCATCGAGCGCACCTGGGAAGCGCTGCGCGCCGGCGAGCGGCCGTTCTCGTTGGAATCGGAAGGGCCAAACCAGCTGGCCGTGGGCGATCCAGATCGCCTCGAGCAGGTTCTCTGGGCCGTTCTCGACAATGCGGTGAAGTACTCGCCGGCGGACTCGCCGATCGCGGTGCGGGTCAGCGCGAGCGGGACCGAGCGCGAGGTCGCGGTCACCGACCGTGGCGCCGGCATGTCCGACGAGACCCGAGTGCACGCCTTCGACCAGTTCTTCCGCGCCGACGAGGCACGGCGGACCGCCCCGGATGGCAGCGGGATCGGGTTGTATGCGGCGCGCGGACTGATGGAGGCGATGGGTGGCTCGATCGCGATCGAGCGAGCGGAGCCGACGGGAACGGTGGTCCTTGTGCGTCTTCCGGCCGAGGCCATCGGGAGTGGGGAGGAGGAATGAGCGCAGGGCTGGTGCCGTTTGGCAACGGAATCGAACACCGCAAGGTGCCCTGCAAGGTCTGATTGCTAGCGTTTGCGCCACCTTATCGGGGGTCCTTTCCTCCTCCTCATCCAGGGCCCCCACCTTCCTCATCCGAGCCATCGCCCTTCTTCGGATTCGCCCCGGGGCTGCCCGCTACGATCTGCGGGAAATGGCAGACCGAGTGCTGGTGCGCAACGTGACCCGGGAGGCGGTGCTTGCCGGGCAGTGCGTGGTGGCCCGGTCACTTCGGGACCGGACGGTCGGGTTGCTCGGGCGGGCTTCGCTTCCAGAGGGCGAAGGGCTCTGGATCGAGCGGTCGCCGTCGATCCACATGTTCTTCATGCGCTTCGCGATCGACGCCGTGTTCGTGGATGCATCCGGACGGGTCGTCCGGGTCGTCGAGCACCTCCGCCCGTGGCGCATCGTGGCCTGGGCCCGTGGGGCTCGTGACTGTCTCGAGCTTCCTGCTGGCTCGGTCGGACCGACCGGGACCATGGTCGGCGATCAACTGGTGCGGGAGCCTGCCGCGCCGTAAGCCGTTGGTACGTGGCCGATACGCGGCGGCGCGTACAGACTGGGCCGGTGGCCCTCATTGACCTTCTGCTGCCGCCCGCCTGTGCGGGGTGCGGTCGCTACGGCGAACGCATCTGTGGCGTGTGCCGGGCGAAGCTCCGACCGCTCGCCCGGGTGGAGGACACCTTCATGGCTGCCGATCCGGGGATCGTCATCGGGGAGGCGCTGAGCCTGGCCGCGGCTGCATTCGCGCATCGCGACGAGGCGCAGCGGATCGTTCGGCGCCTGAAGTATGGGGGCGGGCGGCGGCTGGCCGAGCCACTGGTCCGGGAGGCCATGCCCGCCTTCCGCCGCCTGCTTTCGATCACCGGTCCCGCGCCGCTGGTCCCGGTCCCGCTCCATCGCGCGCGGCAGCGCGATCGCGGCTACAACCAGGCGGAGCTCGTGGCACGCGCCCTCGCCAGACGAGCGGGGCTCGACGTCTGGCCCGCGCTCGCCCGACACCGCCCCACGGCGCGTCAGCACGGCCTGGACCGGGCGGCGCGGCTGCGAAACCTGCACAGTGCGATGGCCTACGCCCCTCCGGCTGCCACCGGGACGCCACCGGCGACGGTCATCCTGGTGGATGACATCCTGACCACCGGCGCCACGTTCGAGGCCTGCGCCGTCATCCTCCGGGCGGCCGGCGTGGCCGCGGTCTACGGCTTCGCCGTGGTCAGGGAGGTGTGAGCGAAACGCCCCGCGCGGCCAAGGTGCTACCGTAGCCGGGACCCCGCGAACCGGGAGACCGGCTGTGCAGACCACCCTTCACGCCCGTCACCTCGAGATTGATCCGCGGCTGCGGGCCCGGATCGAGCGCAAGCTCCAGCGCCTTGACCGGCTCACTGACCCGCCGGCCCATGCCACCGTCGAACTGACGGCACGAGCCTCGCATGCGGCCAGCTCGGCTCACCACGCTGCGGTCACCGTCGTCAGTCGGGGAACAACCCTGCGGTCGACGGCGGCCGCCGCGACGCCGATGGCCGCCATCGACGCCGTGGTGGACAAGCTCGAACGCCAGATCGTCCGCGCCAAGCAGCGCGTTCGCGAGAGTCGTCGCTCGGCGGTTCCCGCCGCGGGATCGGCACGAGTCGCCGTCGAGTCCAGCAGCCCAGCCGAAGAGCCGGGCGTCGTCGAGATCACGCGGCTGGACATGGTGCCGATGTTCCCCGAGGACGCGATCGGGCGGATGGACGAGCTGGGCCACGCCTTCTTCGTCTTTCTCAACGCTCAGACGAGTCGGGTCAGCGTCGTGTACCGGCGGGCGGACGGGGGCCACGGGCTCATCGACCCGGTGGTCAAGCGCTAGCTGCCCGGGCGGCCGCTACCTCAGCCGGCAGCGAGCGGGAGGAGGAGCATCACGGCCACGATGACGATCAGGGCGATGAAGAAGACGAGGAGCCCAACCGTCAGCAGATCCAGGCCGGATCGGTCGGGAGCGTCGGGAGCGTCGGGAGCGTCCACGGAGGCACGCTAGCAGACCGCTTCTCCCTGGAGATGGGCTAGCTGCCCGAGCGCCCCTTGGAGGACGAGTCCGGGCCTTCACCGTTCGAACCCTGGTGGACGCCGCCGTTGCCCACGGGGCGGAGCCGTCGGGACCGGACGGCGATGTAGGCCTGCATGAGCTCCCGGACGTCGGCTTCGGTCAAGAGCTCGTCACCGCGGAGGGCGTACTCGACGCGGCTGGTGGGCATGAGCTGTCGGCTGGCGAGGCCGGCGAAATAGGTCGGGCCCTCGGACTCGTCATGGATCTCGCGGAGCCCTCGTGCCAGCTTCGTGGCGGTGCCGAGCGACGGCATCCGGTCGCCCTTGATCAGTCGGGAAATCGTCGAATGGTCGACCCCCGACTGGAGGGCCAGCTGGCGCTGGCTCATCTTCTTTTCCTTCAGCTGGCCGCGAAGCCAGCTGTTGAACGATCGCGGCGTCTGGAGCGTCATTCACGAAGCTCGTACGGCGCGTCCCCCCGCGAATGCGGGTGGTGCGTGCGCGCACCCGAAGCATCGCGTTCGGACGCCGCACCCTCAATGGGACGAAGGTACCTTGCTCAGACGCCGGTCAGGGACTCCTGCGCCGGCGGATTGCCGAGACCGGCCCGATGTGCGCGTCGGACGAGCGGGCTGCGAACGTAGTCCAGGCCACCGAGCACGATGACGGTGAGGATCGAGATGGCCCGGTCGGTGAGGGCGATCGGCCACCGCCGATTCGGCGCTGACGCCGTACAGGGTCAGCGCGCCCACGATCCCGGCCTCCACGAACCCAATCCCGGCCGGGGTCAGCGGGATGGCCGTCAGCAGGGCGGCGACGAGGGCCACGAAGACCGCGGCCGAGATGCCCAGCTGGGCGTCCGGCAGGTCGAGGGCCTTGATGACGAAGAAGACGCGCAGGCCCTCCGCCAGCCAGATGACGACCGTCACGGTGCCGATCACGGCCACTGCCCGCGGCGTCAGGGCAGCCACCGTCCCTTCGCGGAACCGCGTGTAAAAGCCCTCCACCCTGCCCGGCAGGAAGCGCTCGATGTGCTGGCCGGCAAAGCGGAGCACGAGGAGCAGCAGGACGAGGATGCCGGCCAGCAGGGCGGCGGCCACGAAGATGAAGTCCACCTCTGGCATGGCCCGCCCCCGGAAACTCCAGTAGCCGGCGGCCACGGCCAGGCCGAAGATGACGACGATGTCGGCGATCCGCTCGATGAAGATCGTCCCCACCGTCCGCGATGCCGACCCGCCGAAGTTGCCCTTCAGGAGGAACGCGCGGTAGAGATCGCCGAGCTTGGCCGGGACGAGGCAGTTCACGAACCACGAGAGGAAGAGGATCTCGGTCGCGACCAGGTAGCGGATACGGGTGCCCACCTTGCGGAGGACGTACCACCACCGCCCGCCGCGAATGGGAAACGTGAGGTAGTACACGACGAATGCGGCCAGGAGCAGAGCGGGGTTCGCATCGCGGATGAGATCGATCGTGGCCCCGAAGTCGATGCCGAGCACGACCCGGAAGAACAGGAACAGGAGGACGAGAGCGAAGACGAGCGAGCCGATGGTCCGCACGTTGAGGAACCGCTGGGCGAGCGAGACCTCGCTCTCCGGGATGGTCTCCGACGCCGGGGTGCCGAGGAAATCGGTGGGCTCGTAGACCGAGTGGCCGTGCGGCCGGTCCGCCTCGGGATCGAGCGGTTGGCCCCCCTGGTCGTCCTTCGTCATCGGTCCGAGCCGGTCTTCCGTTCGACCCATTTCGACGCAGCCGCGAAGCGCGTCCCGAGGTGCACGAGCTTGGTCGTCCGGCTGCCGTGCCACTCGTTCTCGGGCAGGGCGGCCTGCAGCTCGGCCGCGGTGGAGAAGGCCGGCAGTGCGTTGAAGCTCATGGCGACCTCCATCGCGGTGTGCGAGTCGGAGCAGGCCACGCCGGGAAGGTCATGCACAGCCGCGAACTCGCGGGCCTCGTCGTTGTGGCGCCCGAACGTCACCCGGCTGTTGAAGACCTCGATGAGGTCGATCCGTTTCGTGTCGGCCAATCGGGCGAGCGCCTCGGGCCTGATGTGCGATCGGCGGAACGGGTCATACGGGTGCGGCACCGAGACGAGCCCGCCCTGCTCGCGGATCGCATCGGCCGTGGCTTCGGCGGACAGGTCCCGCGGGATGGTGGACTCGATGAAAAGGGCCACCATCTCGCCGTCGGCGCTCGAGACCTCCTCGGCCAGGATGACGGTGAGCCGGTCGGCGTGGCCGAGCTCCTGCACCCGGGCGCGGACGGCAACCGAGCCGTCGATCGTGTTGTGGTCGGTCACCGCGACGTGGGTCAGGCCCCGCTCGAGGGCGAGTGCGATGAATCGGTCCTCGGTCAGGAGGGAGTCGGGGCTGAACCGGGTATGGCAGTGGAAGTCCGCGAACGCCAGGCTCCGGCCATCCGCGCCGGTCTTCTCGAGGACCGCAGTCTGGGTCGCCACGGCGGTGGTCACGAGCTCACGAGGCTCTTGCGGAAGGTCGCGAACTGCTCCAGGGCGCGGCCGGTGCCCACCGCCACCGAGTTCAACGCGTTCTCGGCGACGTGGCACGGGATGCCGGTGACCTGGGTGAGGAGGGCGTCGAGGTTGCGCAGGAGGCTCCCGCCGCCGGACATGACCATCCCCTTGTCGATGATGTCGCTCGCCAGCTCGGGAGGCGTCTGCTCGAGCACGCTCCGCACCGCGGAGATGATCTGCTGCAGCGGCTGCTCGATGGCCTCGGTCACCTCACCGCTGGTCATCGGGATCGTCCGCGGCAGCCCGGCGATGAGGTCGCGGCCCTTGACCTCCATCTGGAGCGGCTCGTCGAGCGGGAGGGCAGACCCGATCCGGATCTTGACCTCCTCCGCGGTCCGCTCCCCGATCATGAGGTTGTACTTCCGGCGGACGAATGAGGCGATCGCCTCGTCGAACCGGTTGCCGCCCACCCGGACCGAGTCCGACACCACGATCCCACCGAGGGCGATGACCGCGACCTCGGTCGTGCCGCCGCCGATGTCGATGATCATGTTGCCGGACGGTCCGCTGATCGGGACGTTGGCGCCGATCGCGGCCGCGAGCGGCTCCTCGATGAGAAACGCGTCGCGCGCACCGGCCTTGAGCGCCGCGTCACGAACGGCCCGCTTCTCGACGCTGGTCACGCCGGAGGGCACGCTGATCATGACGTCGGGGCGGAAGATGCGGACCCGGGCGACCTTGTTGATCACGTAGTGAAGCATGGCCTCAGTGATGAGGTAGTCCGCAATGACCCCATCGCGCATCGGCCGAATAGCCCGAACGTTCCCCGGCGTGCGCCCGATCATCTCGCGGGCCTCCTCGCCGACGGCGACGAGGCGGTTGTCGTCCTCGGAAATGGCAACCACCGACGGCTCGTTCAGGACGACGCCCTTTCCCTGGACATAAACCAGGATGTTGGCGGTACCGAGGTCGATCCCGATCTTCATGCGCGGCCGATCGAAGCGAGCGGGGTGGGCCCGGAGTATATCGGCCGCTCCCGGAGGCTCAGTCGGATACCCGCCCGATCCGCGCCCCGAGGGCCAGGAGCTTCGACTCGAACGCCTCGTAGCCGCGGTCCACGTGCTCGACACCGGAGACGGTGCTCGTCCCCTCGGCGGCGAGGGCGGCCAGGACGAGGGTCGCCCCGGCCCGAAGGTCGGGGATCTGGACCGTCCGGCCATGCAGCGGGGTAGGCCCGACGATCCGCGCATGGCGCGAATCGGCCACCTCGATTTCGGCTCCCATCTTCACCAGCTCGGCGGTGTACTCGAGACGGTCGGAGTAGATCGTCTCGTGAATGGTGCTCTCCCCGGCCGCCTGGGTCATGAGCACGGCCAGCGGTGCCTGGAGGTCGGTCGCGAGCCCGGGATAGGCCTCCGTCTCGATTGCCGCCGGACGGTAGCTGCCCGCGGTCGCGCCGCGGACCCGCAGTCCGGTCTGCCCGTCGCCGCTGATCGGCTCGTGCTCGACGCCCATCCGGTCCAGGACGTCGTTGAAGGCGCCCAGGTGAGCGGGGTCGAACCCGGACACGGTCACCTCACCACCACTCGAGGCCGCGGCGACGGCGAACGTCCCTGCCTCGATCCGGTCCCCGATCACCGTGTGCTCGACCCCGGACAGGGCGTCCACCCCCTCGACCTCCAGGACGTGAGCCGCGGTCCGCTCGATCCGTGCCCCCATGGACCGCAGCATGACGACGAGGTCGTCCACCTCCGGCTCCTGGGCCGCGTTCTCGATGACGGTGGTGCCCTCGGCCAGGCAGGCGGCGAGCATCGCGTTCTCCGTGCCCATGACGGTCACGTATGGAAAAGCGATTCGCGCACCCCGCAGCCGGGTGGCCCGCGCGAAGTAGTAGCCGTTGCGGTACTCGATGTCCGCGCCCAGAGCCTGCATCGCCGCCACGTGGAGGTCCACCGGCCGGCGACCGATCCGGTCGCCGCCGGGGTTGCTGATGATCACCCGTCCGTGCCGGGCCAGGAGCGGCCCGAGCAGGATAAACGAGGAGCGCATCTTCATCGCCGCCTCGAGGGGGACGAACAGCCACTCCGCCCCCCGGGCGCGCAGCTCGAGCGAATGGGCATCGGCCTCGGTCCAGGTGAAGCCGATGTCGGCCATCGTCTCGCGCATGATCGTCACGTCGCTGATCCAGGGCACGTTGCGAAGGACGACCGGCTCATCGGTCAGGATCGCGGCAGCCATCATCTTGAGCACCGCGTTCTTGGCGCCGGCGACCCGAACCTCGCCCCGCAGCGGGAGGCCGCCCTCGATCACGAATCGATCCATCGATGAGCCCTAGGCGGGCCATGCCTCCTTCCACTCGTGGCCGCCGAGGTGGTGCCCGTCGCACAGCCCGAGCCGTCCGCCCATGTGCCGAGACGGCAGAAGGGGCTGCATTCCGTCCTCGACGCCGGTCGGCTGCCGGTTGCAGAGCATGTACTCGTGGCCGCGAAGCCACTCGTACAGATGGGCGCTCGAGCAGAAGGCGAAGCGGCGGGTGAAGTCCGGGCGGCCGACGAGGTCCGGTCCGCCGGCCAGGCCGATGGGTCCGCTCTCGCGGACGATCTCGATCCGCACCGGGAGGGCGCCGGAGCGGGCGCCGCACTGCTCGCAGCTCAGCATGGCGACGGCTGGGTCACTCGAGGTAGTGCTCGCCGTCGTCCTCGCGGTGACGGGCGACGAACTCGGGATCGAGGTTTGGATCCGAGCCGGGCGGAGAGCCGCGGTGGGGCTTGAAGTCGACTGGGCAGATGAACGGGTACTCGCGGCTGATCTTCCGGAACTCCTGCATCCGGCGGAACGGCTTGGCGGGCTCGCTCGTCACCCGTGCAGCGTAGATCAGCCCCGCTGGCTCCGTCGCGTCGCGATCCGCTCGCGCATGAGCGCGGTCTGGAGGGCGGCACGGACCCGCGCCAGGTCGACCGGGTCGTGGACGGCCTCGAGGTCCGCCTCGGCTGCGCGGCGCGCCTCTGCGGCAGCCGCGGCGTCGATCGCCTCCGAATTCTCGGCCACCAGCGCCATGACGACGACCTTCTCCGGTCGGACCTCGACGAACCCGCCGCTGATGAGCATGAACTGGACCGTCCCGGCCCGGCGAATCCGGAGCTCGCCGGTGCCCAGCGCCGTCACCAGCGGGGTGTGATGCGGCAGGATCCCGAGCTCGCCCTCGATCCCGGGCACGACCACCGAGTCCACGTCATCGGTGAACATCCGGCCGTCGGGGGAGACGATCTCGAGGCGCAGGGTCATCGGTCAGTCCGTCCGGTCGCTCTGGTCCGCGGCTCAGCTGGAGGCCATCTGCTCGGCCTGGGCGACGGCCTCGTCGATGGATCCGACCATGTAGAACGCCTGCTCGGGGAGCTGGTCGTGCTTGCCGTCGAGGATCTCGCGGAAGCCGCGAACCGTCTCCTTGCGCTCGACGTACTTCCCGTCGCGGCCGGTGAACTGGGCGGCCACGAACATCGGCTGGCTCATGAAGCGCTGGAGGCGCCGCGCCCGAGAGACGGTCACCTTGTCCTCCTCCGACAGCTCGTCCATGCCCGAGGATGGCGATGATGTCCTGGAGGTCCCGGTATCGCTGGAGGGTCTGCTGGACCTCGCGCGCCACCTGGAAGTGGTCCTCGCCCACGACCCGCGGGTCGAGCACGGTCGAGGTGCTGGTCAGCGGGTCCACGGCGGGGTAGATGCCCAGCTCGACGATCGAGCGCTCGAGGCGAATGGTGGAGTCGAGGTGGCCGAAGGTCGTGGCCGGGGCCGGGTCGGTGTAGTCGTCGGCCGGCACGAAGATGGCCTGGAGGGAGGTGATGGAGCCCTTCTTGGTGGAGGTGATCCGCTCCTGGAGGTCGCCCATCTCGGTCGCCAGGGTCGGCTGGTAGCCCACCGCCGACGGCATCCGGCCGAGGAGCGCGGACACCTCGGAGCCGGCCTGCGTGAAGCGGAAGATGTTGTCGATGAACAGCAGGATGTCGCGACCTTCCGTGTCGCGGAAGTACTCGGCCATGGTCAGGGCGGTGAGCCCGACGCGCTGGCGGGCCCCCGGCGGCTCGTTCATCTGGCCGAAGACCATGACCGTCTTGTCGATGACACCCGACTCGCGCATCTCACCGATGAGGTCGTTCCCCTCGCGGGAGCGCTCCCCCACCCCGGCGAACACCGAGTAGCCACCGTGCTCGGCGGCAATGTTCCGGATGAGCTCCTGGATGATGACCGTCTTGCCCACGCCGGCCCCACCGAAGACGCCGACCTTGCCGCCGCGCTTGAACGGTGCAATCAGGTCGATGACCTTGATCCCCGTTTCGAAGACGGCAGCCTCGGTCTCCATGTCCTCGAAGCTCGGCGCTTCGCGGTGGATCGGCAGGGTCTCCGCCCCTTCGACCGGGCCCTTGCCGTCGATCGGCCGGCCGAGGACGTCGAACACGCGGCCCAGGGTCGGCTCGCCGACCGGCACCGAGATGGCCTTGCCGGTGTCGATGGCGTCGACGCCGCGGGACAGGCCGTCAGTCGAGGACATGGCCACCGTCCGAACCCAGTTGTTGCCCAGGTGCTGCTGGACCTCGACGACGAGGTCGCCAATCTCGAGCGCGTTGTAGATCTCGGGCAGCTGGCCCGCGGGGAACTCGACGTCGACCACGGGTCCCGTGATCTGGATCACCTTGCCGGAAGCCATGGGTGTTTCAGCAGCTCCTTCTGGTCATCGGGTCAGCCCGCCTGGGCCTCGGCCCCGGAGGCGATCTCGATCATCTCCCGGGTGATGGTGGCCTGGCGGGTCTTGTTGTAGACGAGGGTGAGCTCACCGATGAGCTCGTGGGCGTTGTCGGTCGAGTTCCGCATGGCGATCATGCGAGCCGACTGCTCGGAGGCCATGTTCTCGAGGACGGCACGGTAGATGTCCACCGCGACGTAGTACGGCAGCAGGCGGGACAGCACCTCGGCCGACGGCTCGAAGAGGTACTCGTCGTTCCGGATGCGCTGGCCCTCGGTAAGGGTCGGCTCGTGGACGGGGAGCACGCTCTTGATGGCGGCGCGCTGGACCAGGGTGCTGATGAACTGGCTGTAGCTGACGATGACCTCGTCGTAGGTCTCGGCCAGGAAGTCATCGGTGACCAGCTTGGCCAGCGGCTGCACGTCGGCGAAGACCGGCCGATCCCCGAACTGCGGGAAGTGTGCGGCAATCGGGATGCCGGCCCGGCGCAGCGCGTCCCGGCCCTTGCGCCCGACGGTAATGGCGGATACGCGGACCGGACCTCCGCCGTTCTGCGAACCAGCTCGATCGGCGACCCAGCGCAGGGCGTTTCGCACCGCGTTCGAGTTCAGCGCCCCGGCGAGCCCGCGGTCGGTCGTGATCATGATCAGCGCCACGTGGCGCACCGGGCGGCGGGCGAGGAGCGGCTCCTCGGTGTGGTCCACCGCGGCCGCCACTCGGGCCAGGACGTCGTCCAGCTCCTCGGCGAACGGCCGCGCGGAGAGGATCGACTCCTGGGCGCGCTTCATGCGCGAGGCAGCGACCATCTCCATCGCCCGGGTGATCTGGGCGATGTTCCGGATCGAGCCGATCCGCCGTCGGATGTCGCGAAGGGAGGCCATCAGGCCTTGGCGTCCTCGGCGGGCTCATCGGCCTTCTCCGGCCAGGCCTCGTTCGACGGCGCTGGCGGTGCCTCGTCCGTCGACCCCTCGGCGGGCCGGGCATCGGAAGCGGAGATCTCGGCGGCGGGTGCGGCGGCTGCGGATGCGTCGATGGCGGATGCCTCAGCGGCAGCGTCGTCAGGCGCTGCGTCATCGGTCGACGTCGAAGCGGACGTCGCAGCCGCCGGCTCCGGTGCCTCGTCCGACTCGTAGCCGGCATCGCGCCGGTAGGCGACGACCGCTGCCCGGAGGGCATCCTGGGCCGCGTCGGAGATGGCCTTCTCGGAGGCGATCCCGGGCAGGAGGTCCGCGTTGTTCAGGTCGAGGAACCGGAACAGACCGGTCTCGAACTCCTTCACCTTGGGCGTCGGCACGTCATCGAGGTAGCCATTGGTGCCGGCCCAGATGATCGCCACCTGGCGCTCGACCGAGAGCGGGGCAAACTGCGGCTGCTTCAGGATCTCGGTCAACTTCTCGCCGCGGGTCAGCTGGTCACGGGTCGCCTTATCCAGGTCCGACGCGAACTGGGCGAAGGCCGCCAGCTCGCGGTACTGGGCCAGGTCCAGCCGGAGGCGGCCGGCCACCTGGCGCATGGCCTTGATCTGGGCGTTTCCACCGACCCGGCTCACGCTCAGCCCGGCGTTCACCGCGGGCCGCTGGCCCTGGTTGAACAGGTCGGACTGCATGTGGATCTGGCCGTCGGTGATGCTGATGACGTTGGTCGGGATGTAGGCCGACAGGTCGCCGGCCTGGGTCTCGATGATCGGCAGCGCCGTCAGCGAGCCGCCGCCGTGCTCTTCGCTCATCCGCGCCGCCCGCTCGAGGAGGCGGGAGTGGGCGTAGAAGATGTCGCCCGGGTACGCCTCGCGGCCCGGCGGGCGCCGCATGAGGAGCGACACTTGGCGGTAGGCCCAGGCGTGCTTCGAGAGGTCGTCGTAGATGCACAGCGCATCGCGCCCGTCGTCCATGAACGCCTCGCCGATGGCGGCGCCGGAATACGGGGCGAGGAACTGGATGGGCGCCGGGTCCGAGGCGCCGGCCACGACCACGATCGAGTGCCCCATCGCGCCGTGCTCCTCGAGCTGGGCCACCAGCTGGGCCACGGTCGAGAGCTTCTGGCCGATGGCCACGTAGACGCAGACCAGGTCCTCGCCCTTCTGGTTGATGATCGTGTCCAGGGCCACCGCCGTCTTGCCGGTCTGGCGGTCGCCGAGTATGAGCTCGCGTTGGCCGCGGCCGATGGGGATCATCGAGTCGATGGCCTTGATCCCGGTCTGGACCGGCGTGTCCACCGGCTGGCGGACGATGACACCGGGGGCGATCCGCTCGACAGGTCGGAAGGTGTCGGTCTCGATGGCGCCCTTGCCGTCCAGCGGGTTACCGAGCGGATCCACGACGCGCCCGATGAGCGCGTCCCCGACGGGGACCTCGACCACGCGGCCAGTGGTCTTGACCTGGTCGCCCTCCTTCAGGGCGGTGTAGTCACCCAGGATCAGGGCGCCGACCGTCTCCTCCTCGAGGTTGAAGGCCATGCCCATCACGCCGCCGGGGAACTCGAGCAGCTCCGAGGCGAGGGCCCCGGACAGGCCGTAGACCTGGGCGATCCCGTCGCCGACCTCGACGATGGTGCCGACGCCGGCAACATCGGTCCCCTCCGCGAAGCCGGCAATCTCGCTGCGAATGATCGAGGTGATCTCGTCGGATCGAATGGCCATCCAGTACTCCTCAGACCGCGGTCAGGCGCGCCCGGAGCCGCTCAAGGCGGCTGCGAACGCTGGCGTCATAGAGTCGATCCCCGATCCGCACCGAGACGCCCCCGATGAGGCTGGGATCGACCAGTTCGGTGAATTCCACCTGGCGTCCGGCCAGGCGCTCGAGCGTCCGCTCCAGCCCGATGCGGTCCTCCTCCTCGAGGGGGAGCGCGGTGCGGACCTCGGCCCTGGCGATGCCGCGGTGGCGTCGCACGAGCTCGTCGAAGTGGTCCCGCATGGCGGGTATGGCGCCCGGCCGGCCCCGCCGGATCATGAGCAGGACCAGGTTCATCGGGCCGGTGGCGACCTCGGTCACCGACCGGCGCAGGACCCGCTCCTTGTCCGCGAAGGGAACCGCCGGATGGACCATCACCGCCTTCAGGGCGGGCACCTCCAGCGCCTCGGAGATCGTCGCAAAATCCGCCTGCCAGCGGTTCAGGGCACCGTCGGCGGTGGCCACCTGGAAGGCAGCCTCCGCGTAGCGGCGGGCGGCGGTCTCGCGGCGAGCCATGCCTAGTTCCGGTTCTCGGCGAGGAACTGCTCGACCAGCCGGCGCTGGGTGGGCGAGTCCATCTCCGATCCGACGAGCTTGCCGGCGGCGTCCAGGGCGAGGTCGGCGACCTCCCCGCGAATCTCGGCCAGGGCCCGTTCCTTCTCGGCTGCGATCTCGTCGCGGGCGCGGGCCACGAGCTGGTCGGCGGAGGCTCGTGCCTCGGCCAGGATCTCGGCACTCGTCGCCTCCGCGGTCTTCGCCGCTCGCTGGACGAGAGCTTCCGACTCCTGGCGTGCCTCGGCCAGCGCGGCCTCGCGCTCGGCGCGAGCCAGCTCCCGATCCCGTCCTGCGGCGGCGGCATCCTCCAGGCCCTTGCTGAGCTGGTTCTGCCGTTCATCGATCCGGCGCAGGGCCGGCTTGAACAGGAACCGGTTCAGGAGGTAGAGGAGGACGAGGAAGTTGATGATCTGGAAGGCCAGCTTCCAGAGGTCAACGCCGAACGCCTCGAAGAACGCCATGGCTCGGCCTAGC
This sequence comes from uncultured Chloroflexia bacterium, assembly GCA_963699235.1. GTDB lineage: Bacteria > Chloroflexota > Limnocylindria > QHBO01 > QHBO01 > DASTEQ01. The sequence continues at coordinate 237,188 of OY969424.1, forward strand.
CGACCGCGAAGATCAGGATGAGGCCGATGACGAGGGCGTAGATGGCCATCGCCTCGGTGAGTGCCAGGCCCAGGATGTACGGCACGAACAGCGTCCCCGAAGCCTCAGGGTTGCGTCCGATGGCCTCCATGGCCTTGCTGAAGCCGATCCCGATGCCAATGCCCGGGCCGATGGTCCCCAGGCCGATGGCAAGGCCGGCGGCGAGAAGCTGGAATTCCACGGTGTTCGATTCCTCCTATTCGCTCCGCGGGGTGCGGAGCCTGCGTGTCAGGCCCGACCCGGTGCCGGGCTGGCCTCCGAGTGGTCGGGCACCTCGCCCGTGTGTGCATCACCCGGCTCGTGCTGCCGGTGCTCGGCGATGGCGAGGGTGATGTAGGTCATGGTCAGGAGCGCGAAGACGAGCGCCTGGACGAAGCCGAAGATCAGCTCGAGGCCCAGGAAGACGATGGGCACCAGGAGCGGGACCAGCGACAGGATCACCGCCAGCAGCACCTCGCCGGCGAAGACGTTGCCGAAGAGTCGCATCGACAGGCTGATGAGCCGCGAGAGCTCGCTGATGATGTGAATCGGGGTCAGCAGCGGGGTCATGTACGCCGGCTCTGCGATGAGCAGCTCCTTCAGGTAGCCGCCCAGCCCGTTGGCCCGGATGCCCCAGGCGATGAACGCGACGAAGGCGATGATCGCCAGGCCCAGGGTGAAGTTCAGGTCGGCGGCGGCGGCCCGTACCAGTGGGACGAGCACCTGCTCACCGTGCTCGCTCTCCACCACCGTGCCGATCACGCCCACGCCGGGCAGCAGCCCGATCATGTTCGCGACCAGCACGAACAGGAAGATGGCGATCACGAGTCCGGCGAACTCGGCCCAGCGCTTGCCGCCGGTCCCGCGCACGACGCCGGCCAGCCATTCGATGGGCAGCTCGACGAGGGACTGGAACCGTCCCGGCACCAGCGCGCCCCGGCGCCGGACGACGATCGTGGCGATCAGCAGGATGGCGCTGGCCAGCAGCGCCCCGACCATGCTGTTCGTGAACTCGAAGGGGCCGATCGTAAACAGGGTTTCCGCGGCAATGTCGACGTGAACCAGCTGGTGACCCTCTCTGCCGTTATCTCCGCATCGCTTTCCGCGCGACGTCCCAGATCGTGTACATCGCGGCGGCCACCCCGAAGGCGGTCCCCACCAGGATGAACAGGGGTCGGGTCCCGAACACGCCATCCAGCAGCAGGCCGCCGAAAAAGCCGATCATCACCGACGCCCCGAGCCGGATCCCCAGGTCGAGCGCGATCCCCCAGTTGTTCATGCCTCCGGGCTCGGTGGACGCGGTCGTCGCGTCCGGATGTAGAGCCAGATCCCGAAGGCCGAAGTCAGGCTGCCGATCACCAGACCGCTGAGCACGAAAATCGGCGAGGTCCCAGCCTGTGCATCGAGCACGAGACCGAGAACCACGCCGCCGAGCATCGGGACCACCATGATCAGGGTGACGTCACCCAGGATCCTGGCCGGCCCGGGGCTCGCATTGGGCATTCAGCTCGACTCCGGGCGATCGGAAGCCGCGGCGAGTATAGCGCCTGCCCCTCGCGCTCGCCCCCTGCCGCTCAGGCTCGCGTCCACGCCAGCCCCGGCACGGGAAACCGCTCGGCCAGGGCCACGACCCGTTCGCGGACGGCGGTCTGCGCGGTCGCGTCTCCGCGCGCCTCGATCCCGGCCACGATCAGCTCCCCGATCTCGGCCATCTCTCCGGTGCCCATCCCGCGGCCGGTGACGCAGGGAGTTCCGATCCGGATCCCGCTGGCCACCATCGGCGGGTTCGGGTCGAACGGGATCGCGTTCTTGTTCACCGTGATGTCGACCTCCCCAAGGGCCTGGTCGGCTTCCTTGCCCGTGGCCCCGAACGGAGTCACGTCAACCAGCATGAGGTGGGTGTCGGTCCCCCCGGTCATCAGCACCGCCCCGCGCTCGGTGAGTGCGGCACCCAGGGCCCGGGCGTTCTCGACGGTCCGGGCCGCATCGGCCTTGAACTCGTCGCTCATGGCCTGGTGGAAGGCGACCGCCTTGGCGGCGATGACGTGCATCAGCGGCCCTCCCTGGAGGGCCGGAAACACGGCGCGATCGATGTCTTTGGCCAGCGCCTCGGTGCTGAGGATCATCGCCCCGCGTGGACCACGGAGGGTCTTGTGGGTGGTGGTCGTCACGACGTGGGCGTGGGGCAGCGGACTGGGGTGGACCCCGCCGGCGACGAGCCCGGCGAAGTGCGACATGTCAGTCATCAGGATCGCGCCCACCTCGTCGGCGATCTCCCGGAAGGCCGCGAAGTCCCAGTGGCGCGGGTACGCGGTCGCCCCGGTGACGATCAGCTTCGGCCGGTGCTCACGCGCCAGGGCCCGCACCTCGTCGAGGTCGATGAGGTGGGTTTCCCGGTCCACGTGGTAGGGGACGAAGGTGTAGTACTGGCCACTGAAGTTCACCGGCGATCCGTGGGTCAGGTGCCCGCCCTGGTCAAGGGCCAGGCCCATCACCGTGTCGCCCCGCTCCAGCAGGGCGTGGAAGACGGCCATGTTGGCCTGGGCCCCGGCGTGGGGCTGGACGTTGGCATGCTCCGCCCCGAACAGCGCCTTTGCCCGGTCCCGCGCGAGGTTCTCGGCCCGGTCCACGACCTCGCAGCCCCCGTAGTACCGCCGCCCGGGATAGCCTTCGGCGTACTTCGCGGTCAGGACCGATCCGGTCGCCTCCAGCACGGCGCGGCTCGGATAGCTCTCCGACGCGATCAGCTCGATGTTCGAGCGGGCCCGATGCTCCTCGTCCTGGACGACCTGCCAGATCTCGGGGTCCTCGGTCTGCAGCGCGGCCCAGGCATCCATCGGTCCATCTCTCCTCGGCGGTGGAGCCCGAGTCTAGTCCGCGGACAGTCCCTCGGGGCCGATGCCGATCGGCTGGCCGTTCGCGACTGTCCGAAGGGCGTCGGGCGACACGACCAGGATGGGCAGCTGCACCCCGTACAGCTCTTCGGCCACCGCGGCGCCGATGGCGAGGATGAGATCCGGTTCGCCGAGCACGATGCCCGCAGGTGCCGTCCCGGCTCGAACGGCCTCGGCCAGGACGCTGGCCGATGAGGACGAGCCTCGGGCGGCCGGCATGACCAGGATCAGGCCACTCACGGTGACCGTGTGCTGGGGGTGGCGGGGCTCGGCGATGCGCCCCGTCGCCGGGTCCAGCCCGCCCCACAGTGAGAGGGGCTCGTCCAGGACCAGGGCGCGGCCGCGGGCCGAGCCAGGAGCGAGGAAGCGGGCACTCATCCGGGGCTTCACGAGGGGCCCCAGGCGGCATCGCGGACCACGTGGCCCGCGATCGCCGACGCGACGCACTCGGCGCGGCTGCCGAACACCACCGCCGCTCCGATGTTGCCGGGGGCGTAGTAGGCCCACTTCCCGGAGTCGGTCATGACCGGGCCGCTCGGGTCGCGCAGGATGGGCGAGATATAGGAGCAGGTGTCCACCAGCAGCTCGGCACCCGCCTCGCGGATGAGCCCGGCGATGCCCGACTCCTCGGCGCCGGCCAGAGTGTCCCGCGCCGTCGAGATGAGGAGCTCCACGCCGTCGGCGACGCGGCGTCCGGCCAGGAGGTCTGCTATGGCCGCCAGCTCCGTGGCCGACGCATGGGGCGTTCCCAGGCTGACGGCCGCGATCGCGCCATCCAACGCGCCACCCAGCTCCGTCCGCGCCCGCCGGAGATCGTCGAGGGTGATGACGTGCTCCACGTCAGGCTCCAGGTCCTGGAGCGCGGCCTCCAGGGTCGGCGCCTCCGGCGTGGATCCCACGACGTGGAGCAGGGCCACCGCCCCCGATGACGCGGCCGCAGCCCCGATCGCCTTCAGCCGGTCCTCGCTGATTCCTGCTGGCAAGCCGTCCAGCGCGGCCACCCGGCCGCCGGCCAGGCGGCCCACCACGATCCCAACGGTCGGATACAGGCTGTCGTCGTCCAGCAGCGCGTCGGGAACCTCGGCCAGCCGGATGACCACCCGGGCACGCCGCTCCTCGATCCGGTGCAGGCCGGCGTCGGGGACGCGGCCGGCGACCGCAGCGGCGATGTCCATGAAGTCGCCGTAGCGGCTCGTCCGCGCGCCAAGGACGGAGTTGGCGAACACGATGGCGTTCGACTCGCCCCAGGCCACCTGCTCGCCCAGGGCCGGTCGCGCATCGGCCAGCTGGTACGGGGCGCAGGTGAAGGTCGCCCGGCAGCCGAGCGCGCGGTATTGCTCCATGAGCCGCCGGCCGCGGGCGGCGAGCTGCACGTCGCCGCGCCACAGCTCGGGGTGGATGAGGTCGATCGTCCCCACATTGAGCGTGGTGGGGACGCGAACGGTCGCCTCGCCATCCACCAGGCGGTCGACGAAGTCGATCGTCGCCTCCCCGTGGTACAGGCACGAATCGACGTGGGCGCCGGAGATCGGGATCAATCGGTCCGCCTCGAGGACCTCGGCTGCCCGAACCACGAGGCGCATGGCGAGGGCGGTGCCCGCTCCGGCCTCGCCGCCGAGCATCGCCCGCTCCTCGGACTCGAGGTGAAGGGTCAGCGGCCGGACTCCTCCGCCTCGAGGGCGGCGATCTTGGCCACCCGGCGGATGTGCCGTCCGCCCTCGAACTCCCCGGCGAGGAAGGCTCGCACGCATTCGTCGGCCACCTCCGGGGTCGTGACCCGCGCGCCGAGCGCCAGGATATTGGCGTCGTTGTGCTCGCGACCGAGCCGCGCGACCTCCGGGCTGGCGGCCTGGACGCAGCGGATGCCGCGGATCTTGTTGGCGACGATCGCCTCCCCGGTCCCGCTCCCGCCGAGCACGATTCCCCGGTCGTACTCGCCGCGGGCCACCGCCCTGGCCACCGGGGCGATGAAGTCGGGGTAGTCCACCGGTTCCTCGCTGTTCGTCCCGAAGTCGCGGAACTCCACGCCCAGCTCCTCGAGGGTCAGGCACAGGAGGCTCTTCAGGACGAACCCGGCGTGGTCCGAGCCGATGGCGACGCGCACGGAGCTCAGTCTATCGGCCCCACCAGGGCCTCGAGCTGATCCCGACCGACGGCTCCATCGCGGATGAGCCGGGGTCGCTCTTCGGTCAGGTCGAGGACCGATGACGCCACGCCTCCCGGCGATTCCCCGGCAACCACGGCCGCCAGGTCCGTGGCCCCGGCGAAGGCGATGAGGACGTCGTCGGCCGTGTAGCACTCCGGGTACCCGTGCGGGTTGGCGCTCGTGACCGGAAGCGGGCCGGTGGCGGCCAGCAGGTCCCTGGTGACGGGGTGGTCAGGCGCGCGGACGCCGATGGTCGGCTCGGTGGCACCCGGGCCCGAGGGCAGGACGATCGTGAGCCCGCCGGGCCAGAAGGCCGCTGCCAGCGCGCGGGCGCGGTCGTCAATCGTGGCCCCCAGGGTGGCTGCCTGCTCCAGATCCGCCACGAGCCACGCGATCCGGCGATCCGCGGGACGCCCCTTCAATGTGAACAGCCGCTCCAGGGCCTCGGCATCGTGCGCCCGGCAGGCAACGCCATGCACGGTGTCGGTCGGGAAGGCGACGAGGGCGCCGTCCGCGAGCAGTCCCGCCGCTTCGGCGAGGCCCTCGGGCGTTGCCGGCAGGCGCTCGGTCACGACCGGCGCTCGAGACGGATGATCCGATCGATCCCGGCCAGGTCCGCGAGGGTGGAAACGGCCCAGGCTCCGGGCAGCTCGGACGCCGCGGTGCGGACCGCCTCCGCCTGGCCGGCGCCGACCTCCAGCAGGACCGTGCCCTGGGTGACGAGTCGGGATGGCAGCTGGGCCAGCAGCCGACGCACGACGTCGAGGCCGTCGCGTCCCCCGTCGAGGGCCGATGCCGGCTCCCACGCCAGGCTCCCCGGCCCTGCGTCCACCTCCGCCGTCTGGACATAGGGCAGGTTGGCGACCACCACGTCCGGCGCCGGCTGGCCGGCCATCGGCTCGAGCAGGTCTCCGACCGCGAGCGTGACGAGGTGGGCGACTCCGTGCGCGGCCAAATTGTCCGCGGCGAGCTCGATGGCCTCAGGCGAGGCATCGCTGGCGACCAACCGCATCCGTCCCAGGGCGAGCGCGGCATGGAACCGCCGCCCCAGGGCGACCGCGATGGCACCGCTGCCCGTGCCGAGGTCCGCGACGAGGACCTTCGCGTCGTCCCGGACCAGCCGATCGGCGAGCTCCGCGATCGCCGCATCCACCAGCAGCTCGGTCTCCGGTCGCGGGATCAACGCCCGGCGATCGGTGGCCATCCGGATCCCGTACCACTCCTTGAATCCCCGGATGTAGGCGATTGGCTCGCCCCCGGCGCGGCGGGCGACCGCAGCCGACAGCACCGACGACGCTTCGGAGGGAAGTCCCCCGTCAAGGTGCGCGAGCAGCCAGGCCCGGTCTCGTTCCATCGCCCACGACACGAGCACCTCGGCGTCGAGTCGGGCCGACGGCGACCTGGCGCGCTTAAGGACGTCCGTCGCGTCCTGCACCGCCGAGCCAAGGGTCTGGCCCAACGCCGCGGGCGTCTCAGCCCGCGACATCGGCTCCTGCCTCCGCCAACCGTGCCGCCTGGTCCGCCTCGGCCAGCGGCTCGATGACCCGGTCGAGGTCACCGGCCAGCAGCCCGGGCAGGTTGTGGACGGTCAGCCCGATCCGGTGGTCGGTCACCCGGTCGTCGGGGAAGTTGTAGGTCCGGATCTTCTCCGACCGCTCCCCCGTGCCCACCTGGGCCCGCCGAGCCTCGCCCCGCTCCTCGGCTTGGCGGGCGCGCTGCGCCTCCAGCAACCGTGCGCGGAGGACGGAGAGCGCCTTGGCGCGGTTCTTGTGCTGGCTCTTCTCGTCCTGGATTGCAACCACCAGCCCGGTCGGCAGGTGGGTGATCCGGACCGCGGAGTCGGTCGTGTTCACCGACTGCCCGCCGGGCCCGCTGGACCGATAGGTCTCAATCCGCAGGTCCCCCTCGTCGATCTCGACCTCCACCTCTTCCGCCTCGGGCAGGACGGCGACGGTGGCGGTCGAGGTGTGGATCCGACCGCTGGCCTCGGTGACCGGCACCCGCTGGACGCGGTGGACGCCGCTCTCGAACTTCAGCCGCGAGTAGGCACCGTCCCCGGCGACCTCGGCGATGACCTCCTTGAACCCGCCGGACCCGCTCTCGCTGGTGGACAGGAGGTCCACCTTCCACCCCCGGTTGTCCGCGTAGCGGCCGTACATCCGGTACAGGTCGGCCGCGAACAGCGACGCCTCGTCGCCGCCGGTCCCGGCACGGATCTCGAGGATGACATCCCGCTCGTCATTCGGGTCGCGCGGGACGAGCAGGCGGCGCAGCTCGGCGTCCGCCGCGTCACGGCGGGACTCGAGCTCGGCGATCTCGTCGCGGGCCATGGTCCGCACCTCGGCATCGGCGTCGTCCAGCATGGCCCGGGTGGAGACGAGCGCCTCTTCGGCTCCCTGGCGCTCGCGGAGGGCGGCAACGATCGGGTCGAGGCGGGCAAGCTCCTTTCCGTATCGGGCCAGCATTCCGGGATCGGTGGCCGTCTCCGGCCGGGACATGAGGTCGGTCAGCTCCTGGTGGCGAGCCATGAGCTCGCCCAGCTGATCCGTCATGCCGGTTGGCTGGCGGGTGGGTGGTCCTCGGCGATCACGCGCTCCAGGGCGCTGATGCTCACTTCCAGCATCTCGTGGTCCGGTGGGCGGGTGGTGAGCGACTGGAGCCACAGCCCCGGGGTGTAGATGGCCCGCACCACGCGGTTGCCGAAGTGGCGCGCCCCGAACCGGACGAGCTCGTACGCGACGGCGGCCACCACCGGCACGAGCACGATCCGCGACAGCATGAGCAGCGGCAGCGGGCACGTCAGCGCGCGGGATGAGCGAGAAGAACAGGATGCTGATGACCACCACGATCAGGACGAAGGTGGTCCCGCAGCGGGTGTGGGCGGTGCTGAAGCGGTCCACCGACTCGGGCTCGAGCGGGGCCTGTGCCTCGTGCGCGCTGATCGCCTTGTGCTCGGCACCGTGGTAGGCGAATACCCGTCGGACGTCGGACATCATGCCGATGAGGGCCAGGTAGATGACGAAGATCACGAGCCGGATCCCGCCCTCCGCCAGGTTGGCGACGAGGTCGCTGCCGGCCGCCTCCTCCGCCGCCTCGGACAGGAGCAGGGGGAGCACGAAGAACAGGCCGATGGCAAAGCCGAGCGAAATGATCATGGTCACGGCCAGCGTCCCGCGGCCGATCTCGATGTCCTCCCCTTCCGCGGCCAGCGCGGCGGAGCGCATCAGCATCCGGGTGCCCAGGACCAGGGTCTCGTAAAGGACCAGGACGCCGCGAACAAAGGGAACCTTGAGCCAGCGACCGCCGCTCAGGGCGCGAGGCAGCGGTTCCGACGAGGTTCGGATCTCGCCGTCGGGCATCCGCACGCTCATGGCGGCTGTGGAGCGGCCGCGCATCATGACGCCCTCGATCAGCGCCTGGCCGCCGTAGAAGAAGTCGGGCATCCGGTAGCGGGTGGTTCCCGGCACTGCCTCGATGACGAACGGCCCAGCCGCGATCAGCTGCTCGGGAATGAGGAACGCGAGGTGCTGGACGAGTCGCGAGAAGCGACCCGGGGTGGGCCGGTCAGGCCGGCTCAGCGGGTGGCGCGCTCCATGCGCCGCTGGAACCGCTCCACCTGGCCCGCGGTGTCGACGATGTTCTGGGTGCCGGTGTAGAACGGGTGGCAATTCGAGCAAACCTCGACCCGGATCGACTCGGCGGTCGATCCGACGGTGAAGGTGGTCCCGCAAGCGCAGTGCACCTCGGCCTGATGGTACTGCGGATGAATCTCGGGCTTCATCGGTCAGGACTCGGCGATGACGCTGACGCGCTTCTTGTCGCGCGTCTCGTGCGTGAACCGGACCCGTCCCTCGGTCGTGGCGAACAGCGTGTAGTCGCGGCCCATGCCGACATTCGGTCCGGGGTGGAAGGTGCTCCCCCGCTGGCGAACGATGATCGTGCCGGCCATTACCAGCTGACCGTCGCCGCGCTTGACGCCCAGGCGCTTCCCGGCGCTGTCGCGCCCGTTCTTCGACGAGGAGCCGGCCTTCTTGTGTGCCATGAATCAGTCCTCCGAGGCCGCGGCCGACTTGGCGGCGGGCTTGCGTCGTGGTGCGGCCTTGCGGGGTGCAGCCTTGGTGTCCGCTGCCGTTTTCGCTGCGGCCTTCCGCGCCGGGGCCTTCGCCTCGGCAGTGGCCTTCGACTCAGCCGGTGCCTCGTCCTTGGCGGCCTTCTTCCGGCCGTGGACGCGGTCGCGATCTCGTCGATGCGAATCCGGGTCAGCTCCGACCGATGCCCGGTCTTGCGGCGGTAGTGAGCCTTCGGACGGAAGCGGAAGACGATGATCTTCGGCCCGCGGCCATGCTCGACCACCGTCGCGTGGACGGAGGCGCCGGCCACGGTCGGCGTGCCGACGGTCACCCCGTCGTCGTCACCGATGAGCAGGACACGATCGAACGTCACCGAGGCGCCGGCCTCGGCATCCAGGCGATCGATGACCAGCGTCGTGCCGGCTTCGACCCGATATTGCTTTCCGCCGTTATCGACCACGGCGTACATGGCGGACTCCGTTCTTTCGCGCACAGCGGGACGCCAGAGGGGATCCCACGGGACCCCGGAGTTTATCGGGCGATCGGGGGGGTGTCAACGAAGAGGAGCCGGTCGCGGATGGCCCGGGACATCACGAGTCCCAGGTCGAGGGCGTCCACGACGTCACGTGGGCGGCCGGCACCGCTGGGATCCAGCCGCAGCTGCATCCGCAGGTGTGCGATGTGCTCCTTCTCGTCGAAGCTGAGGAGCTCCAAATCCTCGACATAGGGGCGGAGGTCACGTTCGCTGGCGTCGGACTTCCGCTCGCTCTCGCCGCGCCGGCGGAGGCCCGGCAACGCCGAGGCCGCCAGCAGCTGGACGATGGCCGTCCGGACCTCGTCCGCACCGGTGCCCTCCGGGGCGCGGGCCTCGACCTCGTACTCGCCGCCACGGACCTGGGACGAGGCCGACGGGAAGCCATGCCATACCTCCCGAGCGTCCACGATGGCCAGCCCGTCGGCCAGCGTCTCCCCGGCCGCGATCAACCGATCGCGGGCCACCAGTTCGTCGAACCAGACCTCGATGACGTCGCCGCGCAGCTCGAGGTTGGCGGGGGTGACGGCGGCCAGCCGGATCCGGGGCCGCGGTCGCTGTGCCGCCGTCTGGGAGACGGGCAGCTCGGCCTCGGTCAGGACGCGCTGGAACTCGGCCAGGATGTCCTGCTGGCGCAGGCGGAGCGCGGGGTCGGTGCGGGAGTAGAGGATCTGCCACCGCTGGCGCGGGGCGTCGGCATCGGTGGTCATGTGCGGCGGATGGTACCGCTCCCCGGTTCGGGGAAACCCGCTCGGTTAGGATCGCCTCATGGAATGGGTGGCGCGCCATCGGCTCGGGCTGTTCGTCACCTTCACGATCGCGCTGGTGGTGATCGCACTGTGGCTGGCGCGCTCCGCCCTGCCGGTCTTCGGCATCGCCATCGCGCTCGCGTTCCTCCTCGACCCGCCGGTGACCGCCCTCCAGAAGCGCGGCGTCCGCCGCCTGGCCGGGATCCTCATCGTCTACGTCGTCGTCGTGGTCGTGGTCGTCGCCCTGGGCTGGCTCCTGCTGCCTCCGCTGTTCGAGCAGCTCCAGCGCTTCCTCGAGCAGCTCCCGGTCCTCGCGTCGCAGTTCGTCGACTGGGAGGAGGCGATCATCGAATGGCTCGAGAGCCTGCCCGCTCCCCGACCCCATTCGCGACGCCCTGGACACCATCATCGAGAGCGGCCAGCAGGCGGTCATCGGACTCCTCGAGGCGATCGTCGGGCCGCTCCTGAGCCTCATCGCCCGCACGGCCGGGTTCATCGTCGGCCTGGTCGTCATCCCGGTCTGGCTGCTGTACGTCCTCAAGGACCGCGAGCGGCTGCCGGACGGCATCCTCCGCATGCTGCCGGTCGGGTGGCGGACCGACGCCGGCCACACCTTCGGCCTGACGACCGGCGTCATCGGTCGCTGGATCCGCGGCCAGATCCTCCTCGGCGCCGTCATCTTCGCCGCCACCCTCATCGGGCTCATGGTCCTGGCCCTCATCGGCTTCAGCGAGTTCGCCGAGTTCGCGGTGCTCCTCGCGCTGGTGGCGGGCATCCTCGAGTTCGTCCCGATCATCGGTCCGATCATCGCCGCCGTGCCGGCCATCCTCATCGGCGCCTCGATCTCGCCGGCCGCGGCGCTGGCGGCCATCGCCCTGTACACCATCGTCCAGCAGGTGGAGAACCATCTCCTCGTGCCCAAGGTCATGGGCGACGCGGTGGACCTCCACCCGGCGGTCGTCATCCTGTCGCTGATCATCGGCGCCTCCCTGTTCGGGCTGTGGGGCGCGATCCTCGCCGCGCCGACCGTGGCCCTCGGACGCGACCTGTACCGCTACTTCTTCCGGCGCCTGGAGGGCGGAACGCCCGACGAGGCCCGGGTCTACGCGACGGCCGGACCGCCGGAACCCGAGGCCCAACCACCGCCGGACACGCCGGGCGCTCCCCCGCTGGACGCTGCTCCGGCCTGACCTCGGGTCAGAACGTCTCGGTGCGGGTGTGCATCCGGACGGACTGGACCAGTCCCATCCCGAACAGGAGCGAGACGGTGGACGAGCCGCCATAGGTGATGAGCGGCAGGGGGATGCCGGTCACGGGCAGGAGGCCGATGACCATCCCGATGTTCACGACCACCTGGAAGAGGAGCATCGTCGCCAGGCCCATCGCCACCAGCCGGCCCAGCCCATCGCGGGCGCGCCAGCCGATGATTGTCATCCGCCACAGCAGCAGGCCGAACAGGGCGAGCAGGATGACGCTGCCGACCAGACCCAGCTCCTCGGCGACGATGGTGAAGATGAAATCGGTGGTCTGGACCGGCAGGAAGCCGAGCTGGTTGGCGTCGCCGGCGGTCAGGCCCTGGCCCAGCCATCCGCCCGAGCCAACCGCGTTGAGCGACTGGACGAGCTGGTAGCAGGCTCCCTCCGGGTCGGCGGCCGGGTCGAGGAAGCACAGCAGCCGGGACACCTGGTAGTCCTCGAGGCGGCCGAGGGCCACCGGCGTCACGGCAACCGCCACGCCCAGCAGGAGCGCCATCCAGCCGATGCTTGCGCCGCTGATGAACAGCATGCCACCGAGGATCGCGACGAAGACGAGCGCCGTCCCGAGGTCGGGCTGGCGCAGGACGAGGGCGGTGGGCAGCGCCGTCAGCATCCCGGCGCCGAGGATGGTGGACAGGCGGCCGATCCGCTGGCCGCGTCCCGCCAGGAACGCCGCCAGCACGATGACCATGAGGACCTTCGAGATCTCGGAGAACTGGAAGTCCAGCCCGCCGATGGTCACCGACAGCTGCGCGCCCGAGATGGCCGTGCCGGCGATGAGGTTGAGCACCAGCAACCCAAGGGTGAAGAGGTAGATCGGGATCGCGAAGGTGCGGAGCCAGTGGTAGTCCACCGAGGCGGCGACCAGCATCAGGCTGAAACCGATAGTCGTCCACACCACCGTCTTCACCGGTTGTGGAATGCCCTCGGCTGAAGCCCCGTCGTTCCAGGCGGCGGAGATGCCGAGCACGACCCCGAAGCCGATGAGGAGCAGGAGATACAGCGTCAGCTGCCAGTCGAACTCGCGCCAGCGGCGCGAGCCGCGAACCTCGATGGTGGAAACCGCGACGCCCATCGGTCAGTTCCCCCCGCCCAGCAGCTGCAGGGTGACCGGGTCGAGACGGAGGTCCTGGTCCAGCTCGAAATACTGCTGGAGGAAGTACTTCACGACCTCGGTCGAGACGTTCCCGATGACCGTCGCCCGGTAGGTGAAGGTCAGGACCGCCAGCGAGGCGTCCGTCGCCCCGGGGGCGGAGGGGACGTAGGCCACGAACCACGAGTGGAACGGCAGGATGCCCTGGGCATCGGGCAGGCCGAACTCTGCGGTGCCGGTCTTGCCCGAGAGGGTCCCCGGCAGGCGGAGGTCGCTGATGTTGTAGGCGTGGCCGGTGGTGATCACCTGGCGGGCGCCGATGCGCATCGTCTGGAGGTTGCTGGGGTCGGCGGCAACCTCGTGCAGGACCTCCGGCTCGAACGGCTCGATGAGGTTCCCCTCGTCGTCCGCCTCGCCGAGCACGATCTGGGGCCGCATGAGGTGCCCGCCATTGGCCAGCGCCGAGTAGGCGTTGATGAGCTGCATGGGGGTCACGGCAATGACGTTCTGGCCGATTCCCGCCTGGGCCAGCTCACCGGTGAACACCCCGGTCCGCCCCTGGCTGTGCGCCCACTCGGTTGACGCGATCACGCCGCTTGCCTCGCCCGGGAGGTCGATGCCCGTCGGCGCTCCGAAGCCGAGCTCGTGGGCCCATCGGGCGAGCCGGTCCACGCCGAGGTGGACGGCCATCTGGTAGAAGAAGGTGTCGGAGCTGATGGCGAACGCCTCGACCATGTTCAGGTTCCCGAACCCGCGGCGGTTCCAGTCGCTGAGGCAGTCTCCAGGCGGCGCGCCGGGTATCTGGTAGCACCCGTAGGTCGGCCACCGCTTTGTCGCAGAGGTCACGCCCTCCTCCAGCGCCGCGAGGCCCGTCACCAGCTTGAAGGTTGACCCGGGCGGATAGATGTCCGCGACGGCGTGGTTCCGAAGCGGCAGGTTCACGTCGGCGAGGTACGACTGGTACACCTCGTCCGAGATCCCGGTCGCGAACGCGTTGTTGTCGTACGAGGGCAGCGACACCATGGCCAGGATCTCGCCGGTTTGTGGGTTCATGACGATCGTCACGCCCTGGCTGACATTCGCCTCGCGCATGCCCCACAGCAGCGACTCGGTGGCCAGCCGCTGGAGGCGGGCATCGATGGTCAGGACGAGGTTGCTGCCGGCGACGGGTTGTGCGGTTTCCTCGATCACCTTTACCAGCCGGCCGGTGGCGTCCCGCTCCCAGCGCGCCGATCCGTACTCGCCCCGAAGCAGGTCCTCGAACGAGGCCTCGACACCGGTGCGCCCGATCGGGTCATCGTGGAGATATCCCTCGTCCGCCAGTGTCTCGAGCTCCTCGCCGTTGATCGGCCCGGTATAGCCCACCACGTGGGACAGCAGCGTCCCGTCCACCTGGCCCCGCTCGTTCAGGTACTGACGCCGCGGAATGACCTGCATCTCGATTCCGGGAAGGGCCGCGGCCTCCTCGGCCAGGACCAGGGCGGCTTCCCGCGGAATGTCATCGGCGAGCGGCACGAGGTCGAACGGTGATCCGGAGAAGGCGTCGAGCCTCGCCCGCAGGTCGGCCGCCGGGATGCCGGTGACGGCGGCCACACGGCGGATCACCGCCGTCCGTCGGATGTCCGGCAGGTCTGCCGGCCGCACGGACACGGTCCAGGTTGGCACGTTGACGACCAGGGGTCGCCCCGCTCGGTCGAAGACCAGCCCGCGCTCGGCCGGGATCGCGACGTCCACGGCATGGGCGGCCTCGGCCTGCTCGGCCCGCACGGCTCCCTCCACGACCTGGAGCTGGAACAGGCGCCCTGCGATGACGGTGAAGAAGAGCGCCGCGATCACGCCAAACGCGACGAACCGGGTCCCCAATCGCGGGATTTCGGGGTGCTCGAACGCGCTGCCCACGGTCAGGCCACCGCCTCGTAGCCGACCCGGCCAACCACCGCCCGCACCAGCAGGAACAGGCCCGCGGCCAGCACGGCATTCGCGACTGCGGTCGGGACGATGAGGCGGAGCAGCTCGGGCGCCTGCGAGACGCCAACCGATCCGCCCTGCAGCAGCAGTCCACCCAGGCCCAGCAGGTCGAGGATCAGGCTGCCAACGAGCCCGCCGAAGAGGGCCAGGAGCGGTCCGCCACGCCCGGTCCCCTGGCCCGCCAGGGCCACCAGTCCGGCGACGAGCAGGAGCCCGAGAGGAATCGTCCCGAGGGGGTCGGTGGTGAGCAGGTTGGCGGTGAGGCCGCCGACGAAGGCCCAGACCGCCCCCGTTCCGAGCCCGAAGAGGGCGGTGGTGGTGACAACCGCTGCGAGGATGAGATTCGGTCTCACATCACCCATGGCCAGCAGCGGGGCGATGCTGGCGTGGATGAGGCCAGTCACGAAGGCCAGGAGTGCGCTGATGACGTTTATCGGACGATTCTCGAGGTCGTGCGGAGCTTTGTGGGCGGCTGCGGTCAAGTATAGGTCGTGCGGCGGGTCTCAGAGTGGACGCCCGGAGCCGCTATTGAGCGTGACGGACGTGTTTCACGTGAAACATTGAGCCCGCGGTAATCGGCTGAAAAGGGCCCAAACTGCTACAATTGGGACTGCCCACAGGAACTCGCAACGGAGCGTTCGTGGCTAGGGTCACGGCCTGTACCAACCAAAAGGGCGGCGTCGGTAAGACGACCACCGTCATCAATCTCGCGGCCTACCTGGCACTCTCGGGCACCCGCACCCTGGTCATCGACCTGGATCCGCAGGGCAATGCCTCGACCGGGCTGGGTGCCGATCGTCGGGATGCCGGCACGATCTACGAGGCGCTGATCAATCGGGTCGCAATCTCGGAGCTCGCGCGACCGACCCCGATCCCCGGACTCGACCTGGTTCCAGCCACGCCGAGCCTGGCAGGCGCCGAGATCGAGCTGGTGGGGGTCCCGGCCCGGGAGCATCGCCTGGCGGCGAGCCTGGCGGACGTGGATGGTCAGTACGATCGCGTGCTGGTTGACTGCCCGCCCTCGCTCGGCCTTCTGACCGTGAACGCTCTGACCGCGGCCGATGGGGTGCTGATTCCGATTCAGGCGGAGTTCTACGCGATGGAGGGACTGGGAAACCTGGTGAACACGATTCGCCTCATTCGCAGCTCCCTGAACCCACGCCTCGAGATCGAGGGCGTGGTCATCACGATGTTCGACCGCCGAACCCGCCTTTCGCACCAGGTGGCGGACGAGGTCCGGCGTCACCTCGACGGCTCCGTGTATGACACCGTCGTACCGCGCAGTGTCCGGTTGAGCGAAGCGCCCAGCCACGGACTGCCAATCGCGCTCTACGACCCCGCCTCGCACGGGGCGCACGCCTACGAGGCCCTGGCCGCCGAGGTTGCCGCACGTGGCTGACAACGCGCCACGCGACTTCGGCCTGGGCCGCGGCCTCGATGCCCTGATCCCGCCCCCTGCCGGCGCGGAGGATGGTCGCCAGATTCCGCTCGAGCGGGTCGTCGCCAACCCTCACCAGCCCCGCGCCCATTTCGAAGCGAACGATCTGGCGGACCTCGCAGCCTCCATCTCGACCCACGGCGTCCTGCAGCCGGTTGTCGTCCGCGGCCTGGCCAATGGCGACTACCAGCTCATCGCCGGCGAGCGACGGGTTCGCGCCGCCCGTATGGCCGGCCTGAGCCAGATTCCCGCTGTCGTCCGCGAGCCGACCGACGAGGAGATGGTCGAGCTGGCGCTCATCGAGAACCTGCAGCGGACCGACCTCAACCCGCTCGAGGAGGCCATGGGATTCCGCCTGCTCATCGATCGGTTCGGCATGCCCCACGAGGCGGTGGCAACTCGCGTTGGGCGATCTCGCGCCGCCGTCACCAACGCCCTTCGCCTGCTCGATCTCGCGCCCGAGACCCAGGAAGCCCTTCTCGAGGGACAGATCAGTGAAGGGCATGCGCGTGCATTGGCCGGGCTCACCGTGCTCGAGCTCCAGGTCGCCGCGCTCGCCATCGTGCTCGAGAAGAAGCTGTCCGTGCGCCAGACCGAGGAGCTCGTCCGCCGCCGACGGCGACAGGCGCACCCGGACCCCGTCAGCCCTGCCGAGGGAGACCTGCAGGAGCTCGAGAACCGATTGCGTGGCCTGCTCGAGACCAAGGTCGCGATCACGCGAACCCGGCGCGGCGGACGGATCAGCATCGAGTTCGGCTCCGACGAGGAGCTCGATCGGCTCATGACCTGGATCCTGCGGAACGTGCCGGAGCGAGCCCCGACCCCGGTCCCGGTCGGGGCCGGAGCCAGTGCGGAGGGTGACTTCGAATGACCGCCCAACCCCAGCCCAGCCGTCGCCGGGCCCGGGCTTCGGCCTCGTACACCGCGGCCGACATCCAGGTCCTCGAGGGCCTGCAGGCCGTCCGCAAGCGGCCGGGGATGTACATCGGCTCGACCGATGCCCGAGGCCTCCACCAGCTCGTCTGGGAGGTCGTGGACAACAGCATCGACGAGGCGATGGCCAACATGGCCACCCGGATCGACATCACCATCGGCGCCGACGGCCACCTGGAAGTCGTGGACGATGGCCGCGGCATTCCGGTCGATCGCCACGCCACCGGCAAGAGCGCGCTGGAGGTCATCATGACCGTCCTCCACGCCGGCGGGAAGTTCGGCGGGGGCGGCTACAAGGTCTCCGGCGGCCTGCACGGCGTGGGCGTCAGCGTGGTGAACGCGCTGTCGTCGGAGATGCGGGTCGAGGTCCTGCGCGATGGGAAGCGCTACGTGCAGGAGTTCCGGCAAGGGGCGCCGGTCAAGCCGGTTCGCCAGGATGGGGGAGCGGCCGAGGCGAATCGCGGACTCGACTGGCCGCGGCAGCACGGCACCCGAACCCGGTTCACCCCCGATCCGGAGATCTTCGAGGAGCTCGATTTCGACTGGGAGACGATCGCGACCCGCGTCCGTGAGTCCGCATACCTGAACAAGGGGCTGTGGATCCGACTGGCCGACGAACGCGCGGATCGCGAGAAGAACTTCCTGTTCCAGGGGGGCGTGACGTCCTTCGTTCGTCACCTCAACCGGCACCGCGGTGTGCTCCACCAGCAGCCGATTTACGTCGAACGCGTCGTCGAGGGCACCAGCGTGGAGGTCGCGCTCCAGTACAACGACGGCTTCGCCGAGACGGTCCTGCCGTTCGCCAACAACATCCATACCATCGACGGCGGTACGCACGTCACCGGCTTCCGGGCGGCGCTGACCAGCTCGCTCAACGATTGGGCCCGCAAGGCCAGCGTCCTATCCGAGAAGGACACCAACCTCAGCGGCGATGACGTCCGCGAGGGGTTGACGGCGGTGATCAGCGTCAAGCTCACCGACCCGCAGTTCGAGGGCCAGACCAAGGCCAAGCTCGGAAACGCCGATATCAAGGGCATCGTCCAGACCGTCGTCTCGGATGGGATCGTCCAGCACCTGGAGGAAAACCCGGCCGACGGCCGGCGGATCATCGAGAAATGCGTGACCGCCGCCCGGGCCCGCGAGGCGGCCCGGAAGGCTCGCGACCTCGTCATCCGCAAGGGGGCACTCGAGGGGATGGCCCTCCCGGGCAAGCTGGCCGACTGCCAGGAGCGGGATCCCGCCCGCTCGGAGCTGTTCATCGTCGAGGGCGATTCGGCCGGCGGTTCGGCCAAGCAGGGCCGCGACCGCCAGTTCCAGGCCATCCTTCCGATGTTCGGGAAGATGCTCAACGTCGAGAAGGCCCGGCTGGACCGGGTCCTGTCGTCCGACAAGATCCGTCCGCTGGTCATCGCACTCGGGGCCGGCATCGGCGAGACGTTCGACGTCACCAAGCTCCGCTATCACCGGATCTGCCTCCTCAGCGATGCCGACGTGGACGGCGCGCACATCAGCACCCTGCTGCTGACCTTCTTCTTCCGGCACATGCCGGAGGTGATCGAGAACGGCTACCTGTACATCTGCCAGCCGCCGCTCTACCGGATCAGCACCGGCAAGGTCACCCGCTACGCGACCACCGAGAAGCTGCGCGACGCCGCTGTGAAGGAGATGTCTCGCGACGGCAAGACGAAGAACGTCACAGTCCAGCGGTTCAAGGGGCTCGGCGAGATGAACCCGGACCAGCTATGGGACACCACGATGAACCCAGAGAGCCGGACCCTGCTCCAGATCGGCATCCGTGACGCTGCCGACGCCGATGAGACCTTCAGCACGCTCATGGGGGAGCAGGTGGAGCCGCGCCGCGACTTCATTCGAGGCGAAGCCCGCAAGGTCCGCAACCTCGATATCTGAGAGGGATACCGATGCCATCTCGTCACGTCGCCGATATCCGCCAGGTCCAGGCCAAGACCGGCAGGACCCTCGAGGACTGGTGCTCCCTGCTCGAGGCAAACGGCATCGGCGATCGCCGCGAGGCCGTGAACTTTCTCCGTGACGGCTACGCGGTGGCCCACGCCTACGCCCTGGCCATCGCCGACAACTGCCTCCGCGCCGGCCGCGACTCGTACGACTGGGAAGACGAAGAATCGGCATGGTGAGCGAGCGCGCGGTTGACCGCTACGGCTTTGCGGACCATCACTGCTTCGCCTGCGGGACGACCAACCCGATCGGCATGGGACTCGAGATCGAGCTTGGGGAGCGACGGGCTGCCACCTCCTGGGTTCCGGGTGCTGACTTCGTCGGCTGGAGCGACCGAGTCCACGGCGGGCTCCTGGCCACTGTTCTCGACGAGGTCATGGCCTGGGCGCCGGCCAGCGAGGACGCCTGGGCCGTGACCGCCGCCTTCTCGGTCCGTTATCACGCTCCGGTGGCGCCGGGCGAGCCCCTTCGAGTCGAGGGCTGGGTGGAGTCGCAGCGACGCCGGATCTACGAGACCCGCGGTGAGGTCCGCTCCGGAGACCGCCTGGTCGCCGAGGGCACAGGCACCTACCTCGCAGCGTCGCCGAGCCAGAAGGCGGAGCTGAAGGACCGATACGGGGTCCGACCCAGTCTGCCTAACGCGGCAGACGCGACAGATGCGACAGATGCGACACAGGCAGTAGTCAACGGCTCGGAGGAGTCACGTGGACGATAACGTCGGGAACGTCCGCAAGGTCTCCATCGAAGAGGAGATGAAGTCGGCGTACATCGACTACGCCATGTCGGTCATCGTCGCCCGAGCCCTTCCGGACGTCCGCGACGGACTGAAGCCGGTGCATCGGCGGATCCTCTACACGATGTCGGAGATGGGCCTCCGCTCCACCTCGTCCTATCGCAAGTGCGCCGGCGTGGTGGGTGAGGCCCTGGCGAAGTACCACCCCCATGGCGACGTGGCGCTGTACGACGCCCTCGTGCGACTCGGCCAGGACTTCAGCCTGCGGTATCCGCTGGTGGACGGCCAGGGCAACTTCGGCTCCGTCGATGGCGACCCTCCCGCCGCCTATCGGTACACCGAGGCCCGCCTCGCCGCGATCAGCGACGAGATGCTGGCCGACCTCGACCGCGGGACGGTGGACTTCACGGACAACTTCGACGGCCGGCTGCAGGAGCCGACCGTCCTCCCGGCCCGGCTGCCGAACCTCCTCGTGAACGGATCGTCCGGTATCGCGGTGGGCATGGCGACGAACATCCCGCCGCACAACCTGGGGGAGATCTGCCGCGCGGTCGAGAAGCTCATCGATGAGCCCGACTCCACGGTGGACGACCTGTGCGAGATCGTGACCGGCCCCGACTTCCCGACCGGCGGCACCGTCTTCCGCTTCGCCGACCAGCGTTCGATCGCCGGCGAGAAGGAGCGCATCGACGCCATTCGCCACATGTACGCGACCGGCCGCGGCCGGATCATGATGCGCGGAGAGGTGGCCCTCGAGGAGGTGCGCCTCGGCCGGATGGCGGTGGTCATCACCGAGCTGCCGTACCAGGTGAACAAGGCGACCCTGATCGAGAAGATGGCGGACCTGGTCGGCGCCAAGAAGATCACCGACGTCAGCGACATTCGCGACGAATCCGACCGTGACGGGATGCGGATCGTGGTCGAGGTCAAGCGCGACGGCTCACCGCACACCGTCATGGCCCAGCTCTTCAAGCACACCGCCCTGGAGTCGAGCTTCTCGACGAACATGCTGGCGCTGGTGGACGGACAGCCGCAGACGCTTGGCCTGAAGCGGATGCTGGAGCAGTACATCGCCTACCGCCAAGACGTCATCCGACGCCGAACCGAGTTCGACCTCGCCCGGGCGCAGGAGCGGGCCCACATCCTCGAGGGGCTCAAGATCGCCCTCGACCACCTCGACGAGGTAATCGCCACCATTCGCAAGGCGGCCGACGTGGAGGCCGCCCGCGGCGCCCTCATGAAGCAGTTCTCGCTGAGCGAGCTCCAGGCCAACGCCATCCTCGAGATGCAGCTCCGCCGCCTGGCTGCGTTGGAGCGCAAGAAGATCGAGGACGAGTACGAGGAGATCATCCGGCTCATCGGGCAGCTGGAGGACCTGCTCGCCAACCCCCGGAAGATCCTGCAGGTCATCAAGGACGAGCTGGCCGAGCTGCGGCGGAAGTACGGCGAGGAGCGACGGACGCGAATCTGGGACGACGCCACCCGGGAGCTGTCGGCCGAGGACCTCATCACCGCCGAGGACGTGGTGGTGACGCTCTCGCAGCGGGGCTACATCAAGCGGCAGCAGATCCGGACGTTCCGTTCCCAGCGGCGGGGCGGCAAGGGCAAGCTGGCGATGATCACCCGGGAAGAGGACGCGGTCCGCTACCTGCTGGTGGCCAACACCCACGACAACATCCTGTTCTTCACCAACCGGGGGCGGGTGTTCATCACCAAGGTCCACGCCATGCCGGAGGCCAGCCGCCATGCGAAGGGCCTGCCCATCGTCAACCTGCCGGGTGTCCAGGTTGACCAGGGCGAGTTCGTGAGCGCGATCATCTCGTTGCCCAAGTTCGAGCCCGACCAGTATCTGGTGATGGCCACCCGGCGGGGGAAGATCAAGAAGACCTCGCTGGCGGACTACGCCAAGATCAAGGCCAACGGGCTGATTGCCATCAACCTGCTCAGCGACGACGAGCTGCGGTGGGTCGGCCTGTCCGATGGGTCGAACGACATCATCATCGCGACTCGCAACGGCCAGGCGGCGCGGTTCACCGAGCGCGAGGTACGGTCCATGGGCCGCGACACGATGGGCGTGACCGGCATCCGGCTCAAGGGCGACGACGAAGTCATCGGGATGGAGGTCATCCATGACACCACCCAGCAGCTGCTGGTCGTCACCGAGCAGGGCTTCGGCAAGCGGACCGACCTGAGCGACTTCCCGATCAAGCACCGGGCGACCGGCGGGGTGATCGCCAACTCGCTGAACGAGGACACCGGCAAGGTCGCCGCGGTCCGGCTGGTGGGACGCGAGGATGAAGAGGTCATGCTCATCACCGATGGCGGGACGATCCTCCGAACCCAGGTTGCCGGCGTGAACAACTACCGGCGTGCCTCACGAGGGGTGACCGTCATGAAGCCGGCCGAGGACGATCGGATCATCTCGATTTCGGTGTTCGTGGACGAGGGACTACCCGAGGAGCAGGCCGAGGATTCCGAACCCGAGGGCTGACGCGCTAGAATCGCGCGGCCGGGGTCCTGCCCGGCATCGAACGGAGCGACCGTTGTACGCCGACGAGTTCAGCATCTACTCGGGCAACGCCAACAGGCCGCTGGCGGAGAACATCTGCCGCTACCTCGGGACGCGGATGGGGGAAGCGGACGTCTTCCAGTTCCAGAACGAGAACATCTTCGTCCGCATCCTCGAAA
Organism: uncultured Chloroflexia bacterium; assembly: GCA_963699235.1. Classification (GTDB taxonomy): domain Bacteria; phylum Chloroflexota; class Limnocylindria; order QHBO01; family QHBO01; genus DASTEQ01. The sequence goes on from OY969424.1 coordinate 259,680, forward strand.
ACGTCCGCGAGCAGGACGTATTCCTGGTCCAGCCGACCTGCCGGCCGGTGAACCACTCGATCATGGAGCTGCTGATCATGATCGACGCCTTCAAGCGGGCCAGCGCGGGGCGGATCACGGCGGTGATGCCGTACTACTCCTATGGTCGCTCGGACAAGAAGGACCAGCCGCGGGTCCCGATCACGGCGCGTCTCATTGCCGACATGCTCACCGTCGCCGGCGCCGACCGGGTCCTGACCATGGATCTCCACCAGGGGCAGATCCAGGGCTTCTTCTCGATCCCGGTAGATGAGCTGACCGCGGTCGACATGCTGGCTCGCTACATCATCGACCTCGAGACCATCGACCAGGAGGACCTCGTCGTCGTCAGCGAGCTTGGCTTCGCGAAGAAGGCGCGCAGCTTCGCGGAGAAGCTCGATGCGCCGCTGGCCATCGTCGAGAAGCGGCGCACCGCCAACGACGACCAGGCCGAGCTGAAGAACGTCATCGGTGAGGTCGAGGGGAAGACGGCGGTCATCATCGACGACGAGATCAACACCGGTGGCTCCCTCATCGAGACCGTCAACGCGCTGATCAGTGAGGGCGCCCGCGAGGTGTACTCCTGCGCGACGCACGGCATCTTCTCCGGCGCGGCGATGGACCGGATCAACGCCTCGGCGTTGAAGGAGGTCATCGTCACCGACACGATCCCGCTTCCGGAGAACACGCAGTCCGAGCGCATCACCGTTCTGTCCGTGGCCCCACTCTTCGGGGAGGCAATCCGCCGAATCCATCGCGGGGAGAGCGTCGGTGCCCTGTTCGCGTCCGAGGTCAAGCTGGTCGAGGAGATGACCTTCTGGGGCGCCCGCGGCGAGGACGAGGAAGAGGCCGAGGCCGTCACGGTCGAGCGTTGACCTCGATAGGCGAGGTGCGGCTGGGGATCCTCCCCTGGGGTCAGGCCACGGACTGGGAGTCCCTCGAGTCGGTGGCGCAGCGGGTCGAGGAGCTCGGCTACGAGCACGTCTGGGCCTGGGACCACCTGCACGCCATCTTCGGCGACCCTGACCAGCCGATCTTCGAGGGCTGGATGACGCTGGCCGGGTGGGCGCAGGTCACGCGGCGCGTTCGCCTCGGGCTGCTGGTCGGGGCCAACACCTTTCGCAATCCCGGCGTCGTGGCCAAGATGGCGACCACGCTCGATCACATCAGCCGCGGGCGGGCCATCCTCGGCCTGGGCGGGGCGTGGTTCGAGCACGAGCATCGGGCCCACGGGCTGGAGTTCGGCAGCGGCCACGGCGAGCGCCTGACCTGGATGCACGAGGCGGTGGCGGCCGTTCGCGTGGTCCTCGACGGTGACTCGGCCACGAGCCCGCCCGGCGGCCGCTACCGGTTCGACGACCTCCATCAGCTTCCCCGGCCGGTGCAGCCGCACCTCCCGATCATGATCGGCGGCTCCGGCGAGAAGAAGACCCTGCGCACGGTGGCGATGTACGCCGATATGTGGAACGCGATGGGCAGCACGGAGCTCCTCCGGCGCAAGGTCGCCGTCCTGGAGGAGCACTGCGCGGCGGTCGGTAGGGACATAACCGAGATCGAGCTCACCGCCGGCTGCAAGCCGCTCATCCGAGATACCGAGGCGGAGGCCCGCCGAGCATGGGAGGCCCAGATGGTCCACAACCGGACGCCGATGAGCGCGGTCGAGGCCGACGACACGTTCTGGATCGGCACCCCGGAGCAGGTCGCAGCGCGAATGGTCGAGGCGCGTGAGCTCGGCTTCAACACCTTCATCGCCGAGGTGCCCGCACCGTACGACGACGAGACGCTGGTGCGCTGGATCGACGAGGTCAAGCCGATGGTGGGCGGCTGAGCCGAACGGCACTTGCACGACCGCCGGTTTCGGGCGAGTCTGATCGCAACATACCGACAGACACGAGGTTCCCATGAAAAAGCTCATCATCGGGCTGGCCGCCCTCGCCGGCGTGGCCGCCCTCACCTATCGATTTGCCGTCCAGCCCTTCCGGACCTGGGGAACGAGCCCCGACCAGGCTTCTCGGACCCTTCCCGGCGACGAGGTGCTGCCGGACGCGGTCTCAGCCGAGACGCGCTCGATAACCGTGGATGCGACCCCGGCGACCGTCTGGCCATGGCTGGTCCAGATGGGCTTTGGGCGGGGAGGCTGGTACAGCTTCGACTCCATGGATACGGGCGCCAGCTCGACCGAGATCCGGCCCGAGTTCCAGACCCTGGCGGAGGGCGACATCGTGCCAGCCAACCCGACGAGCGGGCTGGTCGTGCGCCGGCTCGACCCGGAGCAGGCGCTCGTGCTCTACATCGACGCCGAGATGGCGAGCGAGCAGTCCGGCCAGAAGAGCCCAATGGACTTCGCGGCGACCTGGGCGTTCGTCCTCGAGGAACTGCCGGACAACCAGACGCGGCTTACCGAGCGCATCCGGTTCCGGATTGGCGAGACCGACAAGCCGTGGATCCGCCACACCCTTCCGATGATGGGATTCGGGATGTTCTTCGTGCTCCGCAAGCAGCTCGAGGGCATCAAGGAGCGAGCGGAGGCGCAGGCCGGAGCACGGGCAGAGGTCGTGGAGCTCGCGGTCTGACCCAGTCCCGGAGCGGATGCCGAGGTCGGCTGAGCGGGACTGACCCCCCGAGGGGACCGACCGGGGGGACGGATATACTCGCCGCCGACCAATGCTGAAGCTCTTCTCCCGGGTAGTGGACTCAAACGAGCGCGAGATCCGCCGCCTGGAACCGCTCCTCGAGCGGGCCAACGCGCTCGAGCCCGAGTACCGCGCCCTCAGTGACGACGAACTTCGCGGTCGGACGGCGCTGTTCCGCGATCGGATCCGCGAGGACCTGGGCGACCTCATGATTCCCGTCGAGGAGCGGGCCGCGACCGACGAGGACGGCGAGTCCGAGCTGGTGGGCGGCGACCCGGCCCGGCGGCGCGAGCGACGGCGCGAGCAGCGCAAGCGCGAGATGGACCTGATCAACGCCGCGCTCGAGAAGCTCCTCCCGGAGGCCTTCGCCGCGGTCCGCGAGGCCATGCAACGAGCCCTCGGCAAGCGGCACTACGACGTCCAGCTCGTCGGCGGGATGGTCCTCCATCGCGGCCACATCGCGGAGATGAAGACCGGCGAGGGCAAGACCTTCGTCGCGCCCCTGGCCGCCTACCTCAACGCCCTCGCCGGACAGGGTGTCCACGTCGTGACCGTGAACGACTACCTGGCCAAGCGCGACGCGCAGTGGATCGGCGCGGTCTTCCATCGGCTGGGGATGGCGGTCGGGTCCATCCAGCACGAGTCGGCGTACCTGTTCGACCCGGAGTTCGTGGCCACCGACGAGCGACTGCGCGAGCTCCGCCCGGTGGCCCGGCGTGAGGCATACGCGGCGGACGTGACCTACGGGACGAACAACGAGTTCGGGTTCGACTACCTCCGCGACAACCTCGTCACCGACCTGGACCTGCGCGTCCAGCGTGGGCACTTCTTCGCGATCGTGGACGAGGTGGACAACATCCTCATCGACGAGGCCCGGACCCCGCTCATCATCAGCGGCCAGGGTGAGGCGTCCACCGACCGATACACCCAGTTCTCGCGCCTCGTCCCGCGCCTGAAGGCCGAGGACGACTACATCATCGACGAGAAGTTCAAGCAGGTCGCCATCACCGAGGCCGGGACCGACAAGATGGAGCGAATGCTGGGCGTCGCCAACCTGTTCGACGACGACTTCGGCATGGCCCGCCACCTCGAGCAGGCGCTCAAGGCGGAGGCGCTCTACAAGCGGGACCGGGACTACGTCGTCAAGGACGGCGAGGTCGTGATCGTGGACGAGTTCACCGGTCGGCTCATGCCCGGCCGGCGCTGGAGCGAGGGACTCCACCAGGCAGTCGAGGCCAAGGAGGGCGTCCGGATCCAGAGCGAGTCGCGGACCCTGGCCACGGTCACCTTCCAGAACTACTTCCGGATGTACCGAAAGCTGGCCGGGATGACCGGTACGGCCGAGACCGAAGCCGAAGAGTTCCACAAGATCTACGCCCTCGAGGTCGTGGTTGTCCCCACCCACGTCCCGATGGTCCGGGACGACTTCGCCGACCTGGTCTACGCCGGCCAGGAGGCGAAGTGGGAGTCGGTCGCCGACGAGATCGCGGAGGAGCACGAGAAGGGCCGTCCGGTCCTGGTGGGCACGATCAGCGTCGAGGTCAGCGAGATGCTGTCCGACAAGCTCAAGCGGCGCGGGATCAGGCACAACGTCCTGAACGCGAAGTTCCACGAGCGCGAGGCGGAGATCGTGGCCCAGGCCGGCCGAAGCGGGGCCGTGACCATTGCCACCAACATGGCCGGCCGCGGGACCGACATCCTCCTCGGCGGCAACCCCGAGATGATGGCGGCCGAGCTCCTCCACCAGGCCGGCACGAACGTCCTCGAGGCGACACCGGAGCAGATCGCGGATGCCACGACCGAGGCCGAGGCCGCGTGCGCGGCCGACAAGGAACGGGTCGTCGCACTCGGCGGGCTGCACATCCTCGGGACCGAGCGCCACGAGGCGCGACGGATCGACAATCAGCTCCGCGGCCGAGCCGGCCGGCAGGGCGACCCCGGCAGCAGTCGGTTTTACCTCTCTCTCGAGGACGACCTCATGCGCCGCTTCGCGAGCGACCGGGTGCAGAGCCTGATGACCAAGGTGGGCTTCACCGATGACATGGCTCTCGAGTCGGGCATCGTCAGCCGCACCATCGAGGGCGCGCAGACCCGGGTCGAGGGCTACAACTTCGACCTCCGCAAGCATGTCGTCCAGTACGACGACGTCATCAACCTCCAGCGCGAGACGATCTACGGCGAACGCGACCACATCCTCCGCACGCGGGACCTGTCCGCCACCGTCCTCGAGCTGGTGGATGCCGAGATCCGGGTCACCGTGGACGAGTTCACCGCCGACGACCCGGCCGAGTGGAACCGCGAGGCGCTCCGCGCCCAGATGACGGGCATGATCCCCGCCCTGACCGGCAGCGAGCTGGCGGTCATCGACGAGGGGCGCGATGCCGGCGCCGTCGCCGACGCCCTGGTCGAGGCTGCCGAAACCCACTACCAGGAGCGCGAAGCCGAGCTCGGGGAGCCGGCCATCGCGGCGCTGAACCGGATCGTCCTCCTCCGGGTCATCGACTCGCTGTGGGTCGAGCACCTGACCGCGGTGGACGACATGCGGCGGAGCATCGGCCTGCGGGCCTACAGCCAGCGCGACCCACTCAACGAGTTCAAGGTCGAGGCCTTCCGGATGTTCGACGAGCTAAAGGGCATGATCCGGCGCGACGTGGCCCGGACCATCTTCCGGGTCTCGGTCGTGAAGCAGCCGGTGGCCACGCCGGCGACACGGATGGTGGAGAGCCGACCGGCGATCAACGGCACCGGGGCGGACGGGACGAGCGGGACGGCCGTCGCCGCCGGCGCGGCCGCGGCGGCGGGCGGTGGTGCGGCGCAGCCGGTTCGGGCGGCGACCAAGATTGGGCGCAACGACCCGTGCTACTGCGGCTCGGGCAAGAAGTACAAGCGCTGCCACGGGGCCTGAAGGCCGCCCGCCGATTTTGGGGGTTGGCAGGTCGAGCGGCGGCGGGTAGGATGAGTTCCTCTACGGTACGTCGGTCCTCGGAGCGACGCGCCCACGTGGGTGGAGGAGCGTGTGAAGCAACTGACGGGCGAGGCTCCCATCCAGATCTCCGACCTCCCGTCTTCGGCTCCCCATCCCTCGGTTCCGCTCCCCCTCGTCACCCGCTTCCGGGATCCATCGGTCCCGTATGAAGACCTCATCCAGTGCGAGCGCGACTGCATGCGGTGCAGCTATGCCGCGACCCTCGGCTGTGACGGCAACTGCGGGGCCTGCCCACGCCAGAGCTACTGTCCGTGCGTAAACCCGGCCAAGCTCCGCTCGCGATCGGGACGGCTGGGCGACGTCGAACTGCCGCTCGTCGCTGACCTTGGACGAAATTAGGAGCGAGGCTCTGCGCCTGGCGCGCCTCGTCGCCGATACCGCGGTGCGGCTTTGACTTGCCCGCACGGCAAGCCGAGCTCGAGGAGCTGACCGCTCAGACCTCGGATCCCAACCTCTGGGACGACCCGACCTCCGCCCAGGCGGTCATGCGTCGGGCCGATGAGCTCCGCGAGGAGATCACCTTCTGGACCGACCTCGAGCGGCAGGCGGGCGATCTCGCCGACCTGACCGAGCTGGCATCCGCCGAGCCCGACGGCGGCGAGGCGATGCGGGCGGACCTGCAGGCGTCGCTCGACGGGCTCCAGGCCAGCTGGGCCTCGGCCGAGCAGCGACTGCTGCTGGGCGGCGCCTACGACGAACGACCGGCGATCATCTCGGTCTACGCGGGAGCCGGTGGCACCGAGAGCCAGGACTGGGCCGAGATGCTGCTCCGGATGTACCTCCGCTGGGCCGAGCGGCAGCGGTACAAGACCGAGATCCTGGACCAGAGCGAGGGCGAAGAGGCGGGCCTGAAGAGCGTGACCGCCGCGATCGACGGGCGGTGGGCCTACGGCCGGCTCCGAAGCGAGCGCGGCGTGCACCGCCTGGTCCGGATCAGCCCGTTCGACTCCCAGAAGCGGCGGCACACCTCGTTCGCGCTGGTCGAGGTCATGCCCGAGGTGCCGGCTGACGCCGAGATCGAGATCCGGGACGACGACCTGAAGATCGACACCTATCGCTCATCCGGTGCCGGCGGCCAGCACGTCAACAAGACCGATTCCGCCGTGCGCATCACCCATATCCCGACCGGGATCGTGGTGACGTGCCAGAACGAGCGGAGCCAGATGCAGAACAAGGAGCGGGCGATGGCCGTCCTGCGCGCCAAGCTCGTGGAGCGGGCCGAGGAGGAGCGGGAGGCCGAGCTGGCGAAGCTGCGCGGGGTCCACGTCGAGCCGGGCTGGGGCAACCAGATCCGCAGCTACGTCCTGCAGCCGTACACCATGGTCAAGGACCTCAGGACCGGGGTCGAGACGGGCAACCCGACCGCCGTCCTCGACGGAGACCTGGATGCCTTCATCGAGGGCTACCTCCGCTCCCAGATCGGGACCGACGGGGACGGCGCGGCATGAGCGCATCGGTTGCCACCCCCGATGAGCCGATCATCCGGATGGTCGATGTCGCCGTGACCTACCCCAACGGCAAGACCGCCCTGACCAACGTCGACCTCGAGATCGCGCGGGGCGACTTCATCTTCCTCGTCGGACCGTCCGGCGCCGGCAAGTCAACGCTCATCCGCCTCCTCGTCCGAGAGCAGGTCGCGACCAAGGGCCGCGTCTACCTCGCCGGGCGGGACCTGGCGCGTGTGAGCCGGGCCCAGGTCCACCGCCTCCGGCGGCGGATCGGCGTCGTGTTCCAGGACTTCCGCCTCCTGCCGAACAAGACGGTCCGCGAGAACGTCGCCTTCGCCCTGGAGGTGACCGGCGCCCCGCTGAGCGAGATCCGTCACCGCGTCCCCCGACTGATTGCGCTGGTGGGCCTCGAGGACCAGTCGGAGCAGCTCCCGGCCCAGCTGTCGGGCGGAGAGCAGCAGCGGGCGGCCATCGCCCGGGCCCTCGTCCACGACCCGGCGATCCTGATCGCCGACGAGCCCACCGGCAACCTCGACCCGGTCACCGGCTGGGAGATCGTCCAGCTCCTGCTCGAGATCAACCAGCTCGGGACGACCCTGGTGATGGCCACCCACAACCAGGAGATCGTGACCGCGCTCCGTCGCCGGGTCGTCGCCCTCGAAGGTGGGCGGGTGGTCCGCGACGAGCTGGGTGCCGCCTACCGCCGCGCCTGAACCGGGATCGGCGGGTAGGATGCCCGCGTCATGGGCTTTCTGAGGTTCCTCGGCTTCACCCTGGTTCGGGCCGGGCAGGGATTCTGGCGCAACAAGATGATGTCGCTGGCCGCCACCGCGACCGTCATCCTGATGCTCGTCCTCCTGTCGGGGCTGGTCATAGTTCTCGGCGGCCTGAACTCCGGGCTGGCCTACATCGAGAGCAAGGTGGGCGTCACCGCCCGGCTGGTGGACGAGCTGGAGCCGGCGGCCATCGACCTGCTCGTTGCGGACGTGGGCGCGCTGCCGGGCGTGGCCTCAGTGGACTACGTATCGCCGGAAGAGGCGATGCAGCGGCTCGAGGAGGAGTACGCGGGGCGGGGCCAGACGCTCGACACCGGTGGAGCGGAGATCGCCCTGTACAGCAGCATCGAGGTCGCCCTGACCGATCCGTCCGCCGCGCGGCCGCTGGCGGTTGCGCTCGGCGAGCGCGAAGAGATCGAGACCATCACCACCCGCCAGGAGCAGTACGACAAGCTGTTGGGGGTGACGAACATCGTGCGCCTGGCCGGCCTCTCGGCCATGGTCCTCGTCGGCCTGACCGTGGTGTTCATGATCGTGAACACCATCCGGATCGCCGTGTTCTCGCGGAGCCGCGAGATCGAGATCATGCGGCTCGTCGGCGCCAGCGACGCCTTCATCCGCTGGCCGTTCATCGTGGAGGGGATGCTCTGCGGGCTGCTGGGCGCCATCGTCACCGTGCTCCTGGTGGCGCTCGTCTGGAGCCCGATCCAGCCGCTCCTGATCGAGATCTTCCAGATGCCCACCGCCGTCGGGGCACAGTTCTACACCTTCGTCGCGGTCCTCATCCTGTCGGTGGGACTGGTGGTGGGGACCCTGGGCAGCTGGATCAGCGTCCGGGCTCACCTCGCGTCGGGGGCCTGACCGCCCGACCGTCCCGGTTACGAGAACGGCATCTGGCCGAAATCGGCCCTTGACCTGACCGGTGCTACTCTCCCAACCCACTATGGACGACACCACCCCTTCGGGCTCGCCCGAACCTTCGGGCCTGCCCGAACCTGAATCTCAGCCCCTCCCCACCGAGGCCCCGGTCCAGACGAGCCGGTCCGGCGCCGGCCGGACGATGCGCTTTGCCGCCGTCTTCGCCCTGGCCGCACTGGTCGGCACCACCCTGTTCATCGGCGGCTACCTGGCCGCGGGAGGCGGTGGTGCCGCCGGAACCTCATCCTGCACCGCCCCGAGCGAGGCATTCGCCGCCTTCTGCGAGGCTTATGACGAGCTCCACCAGGAGTACGTCGACGAGCTCGACGACGACCAGCTGGTCGAGGGCGCGCTGGAAGGAATGTTCCAGTACGGCGTCGCCGATCCGTACAGCGGCTACATGAGCGCCGAGGAGTACCAGAACTCCCTCGATGACCTGCAGGGTACCCTCACGGGCATCGGGGTTCAGATCGACGTCGAGAACACGGAGAACCCCGGCGACCTCGAAGCCTGCGCGACCTTGTCGGAGACGTGCGTCCTGGTCGTGGTCGCCCCCATCGAGGGGTCGCCCGCGGATGCGGCGGGCATCATGTCAGGCGACATCATCCAGGCGGTCGATGGCGAGTCGGTGGATGGAAGCACCGTCGATGACGAGGTCACCAAGATCCGCGGGCCCGAGGGCACCGACGTCACCCTGACCATCGCCCGTGATGAGGAATCCTTCGATCTGACGCTCACGCGAGCCGAAATCGTCGTGGTCGAGGTCGACAGTGAGCTGCTCGACGGCCACGTCGGGTACATCGCTCTCCACGGCTTCAGCGCCAACGCCGCCGAGCAGTTCGGCGAGCAGCTGGGCGACCTGCTCGACACCGGTGCGGACCAGATCGTCGTCGACCTCCGAAACAACCCGGGGGGCTACATCACCGCCGCGCGGGACATCGCGTCCGAGTTCATCGAGGAGGGGCTCCTCTTTACCCAGGAGTCGGCAGGGGAGGACACCATCGAGTGGGAGGCCACCGGAGACGGGCAGGCGACCGACGAGGCGGTGGAGGTCGTGGTCCTGGTCAACGGCGGATCGGCGTCCGCGTCGGAGATCGTGGCCGCCGCCCTGTTGGAAACTGGCCGGGCGACCCTCATCGGGGAGCCGACCTACGGCAAGAACACGGTCCAGATCTGGGACGAGCTGGTCAACGGCGGAGGGGTCCGGATCACCATCTCCCGCTGGTTCACCCCCGAGCACAACAGCGTCGCCCCCGACGGTGTCCAGCCGGACATCACCGTGGCGGTCCCGGAGGACACCCCGCCCGAAGAGGACCCGGTCCTCGACGAGGCCCTGGCCTACCTGGCCACGGTTGCCGATGCCGCCGATGGCGCGGGAACGAGCGCCGCGAGCGGGCCGTCCACGGCAGCGGTCCCGGTGACCGGCCAGGTCGTCGGCTGGGCGCCGGAAACCGGCTTGTGGGCCTCACGGTACGCGTGCTAGCATCCGCGGCCACGAAAGGAGGTGGTGTGCAGATGGACCATTCCAAGCGCGCCACCACCGAGGCGGTGCACTGACACAGCCATCGCGTGGTAGCGAAGAAGAGCCGGCCGCGAGGCCGGCTCTTTCCATCTGAGGCGACCGACTGATGCCCGAACACACCGTCGCCCAGAACCGCCGTGCGCGGTACGAGTACCACGTCGAGGAGACGATCGAGGCCGGTTTGGTCCTGACCGGATCGGAGATCAAGAGCATCCGGGCCGGGCGCGCCAACCTGGCCGAGGCCTACGCCCGGATCGAGCGTGGCGAGGCCTGGCTCATCGGTGCCCACATCGCACCCTACGAGCAGGCGAATCAGTTCAACCACGAGCCCACCCGAACCCGCAAGCTCCTGCTCCACCGGGGCCAGATCTCCGAGCTGGTGGGCAAGTCGCAGTCGAAGGGCTACACCCTGGTCCCGCTCCGGCTCTACATCCGCGACGGGCTGGCCAAGCTCGAGCTCGGCCTGGCCAAGGGGAAGAAGGCACACGACAAGCGGCGGGTCATCGCCGAGCGTGACGCGCGGCGCCAGCTGGAGCGGGAGTCGAAGGTGCGGGTCAAGCTCTAACCGACACCCGTTTCGAGATCAGAACGGCCGTTTGGTATCCTTGGGGTGCCGGCATGGAGCCGGCGGTTTCGTGGGGATGTCAGGTTTCGACAGGGCCCAGGAACCGGGAATCGCGAGCCGAGGTCGCCCGCAGGCCTCGTTAAACCGCGGGCAAGCCGCAACTGGCAACCGTCAGTTTGCTCTCGCTGCCTAGTCAGTGAGCATCGACGCCGTCCCCTCTCCCCGGGCGGCGAAGATGTCATCAGGGGAGATGCGGCACCGCCGACTCCGGTGAGCGGTGACAAAGAGCCGAAAGGCGGCCGGATAGGACGCGGAGCACCCCGCCGGTTGGGGGCCCACGGCCCGAAACCCAAGTAAGCCGGACACGCTCGTAGTGAGACCCGGCAACTCGGTCTTGGACGGGGAGTTCGATTCTCCCCCATCTCCACCACTTTTCCTCGATTTCGGTCCTGATCGGCCGGCCCCCGCGCCGCCAGCCGCCTAGGCGCTCATCGGTCGGCCGAGAGCGAAGCCGCTCGCCGGTGCAGGATCTCGAGCGCATCGGAGCCGCGCGGCAGCAGACGCTGCAGCCGTAACGCGACGGCATCGCCGGCCAGGCCGTCGTCGATCGCATCCAGCGCTTCGGTGGCCTCGGTCACCCAGCCTGGATCCCGGTCGTGCGCGACGAGATGGCCCACCAGCGCGCCCAGGTCCGCCTGGGTGGCTTCGAGCTCGACGGGGGGATCGTCGAAGGTCGCAAGGTAGAAGCCGATGGCGCCCGCGACGAGGCCGTCCCGGATCTCCGTCGGGTCCTCCGTCCGGTCGGCCCGGATGGTGCCGTCCGGCCACCCGACAACCAGCCGATAGCCACCCGGGCCCGGCTCAAAGCCCACCCACGGGCCGTCCGGCCGGAGCCGTCCGAAGGCGCGGACCGGCCCCGCGGCCGGGGTCATGGCCGGGCTAGGTAACCTTGTTGGCGGGAAGGATGACCACCCGCCGATTCGGCTCCACGCCGACGCTCTGGGTTCGCACCGTGTCGTGCTCCGCGAGCGCGAGATGCACGATCCGGCGCTCCATGGCCGGCATCGCCTCCAGCTGGATGATCTTTCCGCTCTGGGACACCCGCTGGGCTGCGCGGTCGGCAACGTCGCGCAGCTGGTCCTCACGGCGGCCGCGGTAGTTCTCGACGTCGATCATGATCCGGTTCAACTGGCCCTCGCGGCGGGCGACGATCAGGTTGACGATGTGCTGGAGGCTGGCCAGCTTCTCGCCCCGGCGACCGATCAGGATCCCGAGATCGTCCCCGACGACATTCAGCTTGGCGGCCTCGGTGCCGAGCGTGACCTCCACCGTACCCGGCAGCTCCATCAGGCGGAGCAGCTCCTCGAGCACGGTCTTGGCCTCGTCCACGGTTGCCCGCTCGGACTCCGACAGCTCGTCCATCGGCTTGGCCGGGACGAACGGGCGTGGCTCCGGACGGTCGCCGTTCCGCGGCTCGGAGGAACGGGCCGGGCGGCCTTCTCGAGGTGCGCGATCACGGGAGCGTCCCGAGCCGCCGTCGCGACTCCGACCGCGGCTTCGCGGTCGGTCGTCAGCGGCCGCGGTGGCCTCGTCGGCCATCACCGGTGTCAGCCCTCCGGTCTCCACCACGTCGGACTCATCCGCCCCTTCGACCGCATCGGCCGGGGCGTCGCCGGCCTCCTCGGCCGTCTCGGCCATTTCGGCCACCAGGTCCACGTCAGGCGGTGGCTCGGGCGCCGGGGTGCGGGATCGCCCACGGGTGGGCGTTGGTGTCGGGGCATCGGCCACCAGGCTCGACGCCTCGGCCACCGCGGACTTGGGAGCGGCCAGGATGCGGGCCTCGTCGCCTCCCACGCCCAGGATGCCGCGGCTCCCCTGGGCCAGGATCTCGATGTCGAGGTCGCCCAGGTCCGCGCCGAATTCTTTCATTGCGGCGCGGATCGCTTCCTCGACGTTCTTTCCGGAGAATTCCTTGAAGGTCATTTTCGTCCTCGTCGTCGCCGACCGGAGCGTCGCTGTCCACCGGGCCGGGCAGGCTCCGGGGTGTTGCCGCTCCCATTGGTCGGGGGTGGTGTGGCGCTCTTCGGCTTGGTGGCAGCGAGATCGCCGGCGTCAGGGCTCGGCGCCCATCTCGGCTGCCAGCCGAACAGCGGGAAGAGATTGCCCCAGCCCATGATCAGGTACTGCTGGATGATCAGGTACGCGGTGTACACCAGCCAGTACAGGACGAGCCCGCTGGGGAAGATGCCGCCCCAGACCACGGTCATGATGGGGAACAGGTAGGTCATGGTCTGGGTCGTGGAGGCCATCGTGTCATCGCCCGCATTCCGCGGTGAGGTCATCCGAACCTGGATGAACTGCAGGATGCCGGCGATGACCGCCAGCATGGAAATCCCAAAGCTGCCGAACAGGAAGATGGCGAAGGCCTGGTCGACCGTCGCCAGGTTGAGGGAGACACCGGTGAACGGGTTGGTCAGCCACTCAACGACGGTGTCCACCGGGGCGTCGAGCTTGAGCGGCGTGATGAGCTGGCAGTTCAGAGGCAGGAACTGGTGGAAGTCGGTCGGGACCACGCAGGAGCCGTCGATCGGCACCTGGTACTGGTCGTTGCCGAGCGGCACGACGGCGGGGTTCTCGGCCAGGAACGTGGTGAAGCTGGCCGCCTGGTTCTCGCTCGGCTGGAAGGTGATGATGCTCGAGGCCCGGGTCAGGGCCTGGTAGAGGGCGAACAGGATCGGCAGCTGGAGCACGAGCGGCAGGCAGCCGCCGAACATGTTGACGTTGTGCTCCTTGTAGAGCGCCGCCGTCTCCTCGCTGATCTTCCGCTGGTTGCCCTTGTGCTTGCGCTGGATCTCCTTGACCAGCGGCTGCATCCGCTGCATTTCCTTCTGGGACTTGATCTGGCGGACGAACAGCGGGGCGAGGAGGGTGCGGATGACGATGGTCAGGACGATGATCGCGAGGGCAAGATCGTCGAAGAGGAGCTCGTAGAACCCGATGAGGGCGTTGAAGAGGGGGAGGAAGACGATGTCCCACGGCGGGTTGAAGGACTCGATTCCGAACATCGGCGGTTCCTAGCGGACCGGGTCGTAGCCGCCGGGATGGAACGGATGGCAGCGGCCGATGCGCTTGGCGCCCATCCACGAGCCTCGGAACAGCCCGTACCTGTCGATGGCCTCGTACGTGTAGTGCGAGCACGAGGGGGTGTAGCGGCAGGTGGGCGGCATCCAGAAGGTGAGCGCCTGGTACGCCTTGATGAGGCCCAGCCCGATCAGTCGCACGTGGTCACTCCGGCGGCACCTCGGCGGTGACCCCGGCGCGGGACAGCGCCGCATCCAGGGCCGTCCCCAGCTCCGCGTAGGTCGCGCGATGTGCGTCAGGTTTCATGATCACCAGCAGGTCCCAGCCCGCTCCCATCTGCCCGTAGCGCGCCCGGACCAGTGCGCGCGCGCGGCGTCGTACCCGATTCCGTTCGACGGCCCCTCCCAGGGAGGCCGGGGTGGCCAGGCCGATCCGGGTGATCGGTCCGTCCGTTCGTCGGGCCCGCAGGACAAGCAACCGGGTGGCGCTGAGGCTCCCTGAGCGCACCACGGCCTCGAAGTCGGCCCGGCGACGGAGCGTCGGATAGGCCGGCATGGCGTGGGCCCCGGGGGTCAGGCGCTCAGCCGGCTGCGCCCCTTGGCCCGACGTCGGGCCAGCACGCGACGACCGCCCTTGGAAGCCATGCGGGCGCGAAAGCCATGATTCCGCTTTCGGGCGCGCTTCTTGGGCTGGTAGGTCCGTTTCATCGTCGCGGGCTTTCCCTCTGTTCAGCCAGTGCGGCGCCGGTCGCCGAACATGCGCGAGGCTGGCATTTCGCCAGCCTCATGGATACGTCGATGGCGGTCGGGCGTCGCGTGGCGGCGATTCTAACCCACCCGGACAAGAATCGTTGCCGGGCCGGTTGGGCTGGCGTACACTACGCCGACCCCCGGAGCCAGACGCCCAGCCAACGGGCCGTGCCCGCCCCGGAGGAGCACCGATTTCACCGATTTCGCCCGGTCAGTGGCTCCCGCCAGGCCGGCTTGGAGGCGTCTGTCGACATGGATGCAAAGCAGGTGTGGCGCGCCGTCCTTGGCGAGCTGCAGGTCAGTCTTTCGGCCGCCAACTTCGAAACGTGGCTGAAGGACACCTCCCTCGAGGAGATCGACGAGCACCTGTTCCGCATCTCGGCACCCAACGGGTTCACGCGTGACTGGCTCGACAGCCGCTACCGGACTCTCATCAGCCAGACCCTGGCCCGCGTCGTCGGGCGCTCGGTGCGCGTCGAGTTCGTCGTCGCCGATGCGCCCGGCCCCGCCCCGGAGCAGGCCAGCGACGAGCTGACGCCGGTCCCGGCGTCCACCCCGAGCGGCAACGCGGTCAACCTGAACGCCCGGTACACGTTCGGGAACTTCATCGTCGGCAGCGCCAACCGGCTGGCCCACGCCGCCGCCCTGTCGGTCGCCGAGCGGCCGGGCCACGCCTACAACCCGCTGTTCCTGTACGGCGGGGTGGGCCTGGGCAAGACCCACCTGATGCACGCCATCGGTCACTCGGTGGCGGGCAAGTTTCCGCGCAAGCGGATCATGTACGCCACCAGCGAGAAGTTCACGAACGACTTCATCAACTCCATCCGCGAGCAGAAGATGGAGGACTTCCGGAGCCGATATCGGCGCATCGACGTCCTGCTCATCGACGACATTCAGTTCATCGCCGAGCGGGAGCGGACGCAGGAGGAGTTCTTCCACACCTTCAACGCGATCCACGAGGTCGGCAAGCAGATCGTCCTGTCGTCCGACCGCCCGCCGAAGGCGATCACCACCCTGGAGGAGCGGCTCCGCTCCCGGTTCGAGATGGGGCTCATCGCCGACCTCACCCCGCCCGACCTCGAGACCCGGATCGCGATCCTGCGCTCGAAGGCCGAGGACCAGCTGCACCTCATCCCGTCGGAGGTCATCGACTTCATCGCGCGCAAGGTGGTCAGCAACATCCGCGAGCTGGAGGGGGCACTGAACCGGGTCCTGGCCTACGCCTCGATGAGCGGCGCGCCGATCAACATCGAGCTGGCGTCGGCGGTCCTCTCGAACGTCATGTACAACCCGCGAAAGCGGTCGATCACCCCGCAGCGGATCGTCCGGGTGGTGGCCGACTACTACGGCGTGAACCTGGACCAGCTCCGCAGCAGCAAGCGAGAGAAGGCAATCGTCGTCCCGCGCCAGATCGCGATGTATCTCATCCGGGAGGAGACCGATATCTCGCTGCTCCGGATCGGGGCCGAGCTCGGAGGGCGGGACCACTCCACGGTCCTCCACGCCTGCGACAAGATCAACCGCGAGATGCAGGACAACGACGAGCTGCGGCGCGAGATCAGCGCCGTGCGGGAGATGATCTACTCGGAGTGACAACGGTGGAAAACCGGCGGCTGGCTGGTGGTTGGCGGGGGATGGGAGACGCTCGACAGGGGGTCCGCCGGGGCCCGGAGCGCGCGGGTTTCCGCCTCCACTCCACCGACATCGCCTGGCGGCCCACCGCTCATCCCCGGCCGACACACGGCCTCCGGCGGGCGTTTCCCCGATCGGCACGGGCCGATGTCCACACCGTCCACACCCCTATGACGACAGGCGGCGAATAGAAAACTCTATGCTTCAGGGAACCGTAGTTGAGTCGCATTCGATGAACATCTCCGTCATGCAGGAGAACCTGGCCCGCGGGCTGGGAATCGTGAGCCGGGCAGTCGCCAGCCGCGCCACGCTTCCCGTCCTGGCCAACGTCCTGCTCCGAACCGAGGATGGCGGGCTCAAGCTCACCGCCACCAACCTCGAGATCGGGATCACCTGCTGGGTGCCCGGCAAGGTGGAAGACGGTGGCGAGATCACCGTGCCGGCCAGGCTCCTGACCGACCTGGTCGGGTCACTGCCCTCGCAGAAGATCGACCTCGAGCTCTCGGCCAAGGACCGGACCCTGAAGGTGACGTGCGGCGGCAGTCGGGCGTCGATCAAGGGCATCGACGCCGATGAGTTCCCGGTCGTGGGTGCCATCGGTGAGGCCCCGGTCACCGCGGCGGATGCCCGTGTCCTGCGCGAGGCCCTGGGCGAGGTCGTGTTCGCGGCCGCGACCGACGAGTCGCGCCCGATCCTGACCGGCGTCCTCACCCGGCTCGAGGGCGACACGATGACCCTGGCCGCGGCCGACAACTACCGGATCGCGGTCCGGACCCTGACCCTCGCCCGACCGGTGGCCGCCGAGACCACGATCGTCGTTCCCGGTCGCTCCTACGCCGAGCTGGTCCGGATCCTCCCAGACGCCGAGACGCCGGTGGAGATCACCGTGACCCCGAACAAGAGCCAGGTCCTGTTCCATACGGAGGTCGACGGTCACGGCATCGACCTGGTCAGCCGCCTGATCGAGGGGCAGTTCCCGAACTATGAGCCGATCGTCCCCAAGGAGGGGTCGTGGACCGCGCGCGCCACGCTGGACCGAGAGGCCTTCCTGGCCGGCACTCGGCGCGCGAGCTTCTTCGCCCGTGACTCGGCGAACATCGTGAAGGTCGAGGTCGGCGGGGAGGACGGCGCGGCATCGACGGTCACGATCAGCGCGCACGCGGTCGATGTCGGAGACAACGCGGACTCGCTGGACGCCACGGTCGAGGGGTCACCCACCACCATCGCGTTCAACGCCCGCTACCTGACCGACGTCCTCGGTGCGCTGGGCGCCGATGAGGCGATCCTCGAGCTGTCGGGGCCGCTTGCGCCGGGCGTCATCCGGGGCGTGGGCGAGGACCAGTACGTCCACGTGATCATGCCGGTCCGCACCGCGTCCTGACCTTGATGTGCGTCTCGTCCGACTCCAGCTCGATCACTTCCGGAGCTACGCCACTGCCGAGCTCGCGCCCGACCCGGGCCTGACGCTCATCGCCGGGCCCAACGGGGCCGGCAAGACGAACCTCCTCGAGTCCATCTGGGTCACCGTGTCCGGGCGCTCGCATCGAACCGTGGCCGACGCCGAGATGGTGGCCCACGGGGCGCCGCTCGCCCGCGTGACCCTCGACGCGGTGGCGGAGGAGGGAGATGCCCCCACCCGCCTGGAGCTGGTCCTCCCCGGTGTCGAGCCCGCGACCAACATCCGCCGCCGGCTGACGGTCAACGGGGTGGCCCGTCGCCAGGCGAGCGTGGCGGACACCTTCCGGGCCGTCCTGTTCCGGCCCGAGGAGATGCTCCTCCTGGTCGGGGCGCCATCCGAGCGGCGACGGTTCATGGACGCCATTCTCGCGCAGCGGTCACGGGCCACGGCCCAGGACCTGGTGGACCTGTCGCGGGTCCTGGCCCAGCGCAACGCGCTGCTGCGGGCCATCCGGGCCGAGGAGGCGGATCCGGCCGTGCTCGGGGTCTGGGACGAGCAGCTGGCGGTGATCGGGGGTCGCGTCACCTCCGCCCGCCTGGCGCTGGTGGACGAGCTGGCGGTGCGGATCGGTCCGCTGCACGACGCGGTGGCGCCGATCGACGAGCGCGCCGACCAGGTGGCGGTTACCTACCTCGACTCCCTCAAGGACGCCTGGCCTGACCGCGAGGCTGCGCCCGGCGACGCAGTCCGGCTGGACCCCGACCGCCTGGCAGCGGCCATCCGCCGCCGGCTGGCTGAGATCCGCCAGAAGGAGATCTGGAACGGGAAATCCCTGGCCGGGCCGCACCGAGACGACATCGGGGTCACCCTCGGCGGCGTGCCGGTGGCCGCCCATGCCAGCCGGGGCCAGCAGCGGACGATCATCGTCGCCCTCAAGCTGGCGGAGACCGACCTCCTGGCGGAGGACGGGGGACCGGCGCCCATCGTGCTCTTGGACGACGTGTTCAGCGAGCTTGATCCCGAGCGATCGGAACGGGGACTCGATCTCCTCCGCCAGCGCGGCCAGGTCCTGGTCACGATCACCGATCCCGGCCTGCTCCCCGCCCGTCACCGCCACCGGGTACCGGTCTGGACCGTGGGCGAGGGTCGGCTGGCCCTCGCCCCGCGGGTCGCCTGAGATCGGCCGATGAGCGGACGGACGAACACGGAGGAGGCCGCCAGCGCGGTGCAGCGGGCGCTCCTGCAGTGCGTCGGGCCCGGCGCGGCCGAGCAGCTGGGACTCGCCCAGGCCCGGCTGGCGTGGCATGAGGTGGTCGGAGACGCCGGCCTGGCGCCCGAGGGAATGTGGAGCCGGGTCATCACCGTCAGCAACGGTGTGGCGGCCGTCGTCGCCTCGGAGCCCATCCTCGCCGCGGAGCTGAAGCTGCGCGGTGACCAGCTCGTCCGAGCGGTCAACGAGCGCCAGCAGGGCCGCCCGGGCGCCCTGTACGAGCTCCGCAGCATCACCGTCAGCGTCCGGCCCGGTGCTGCAGCGCCCGAACCGATCGGCTGAGGCCCGCACCGATGAGCCAGCGACTGGCCTGCAAGGTGGGCACCGTCCCCGATGCCGAGCGAGAGCCCGACGCGCGGGACCTCGTCCGGATGAACGAGCCGACGGTCGGGGCCCCGGTCCGCACCAAGGGCAGCCTGTACCTCGTCGCCCAGCTCACGAATCCCGGCACGGGCACGGTCCGGGCCGCCCGCCAGGCCCTGGAGGCCATCGAGCACGACTACTACTACGACCTCTCGGCCGGGCCGGTGGACACCCTCGCTCGCGCCCTCGCCCAGGCGAACCGACGCCTGTTCCATTCTCGCGGGCGGGCCGGCCTGGCCCGCGGTGCGCAGATCAGCATCGTGGCGGCCGCGATCCGCGGCTCGGAGCTCCACGTCGCCAAGATCGGCCCGGCGGGCGCGATCATCGTCCGCGGCGAGCGCATCTACGAGCTGCCACCCCCGCACGCCGCCGACGACGACCCGCGCTCCGACCGCCGGGTGGCCGACTCCCTCGGGGAGGTGCTCGAGATCGAGCCGGTGACCTGGTCGGGGGAGCTGGGCCATGGTGACCGGGTGGCCCTCCTCAGCCGAAACCTGGCCGAGGTCGTCGGGGCCGAGGACACGCGGAAGACGCTGCTGCAGCTGAGGCCGGGCGCCGCGGCTAGACACCTCCACCAGATGTTCCAGGAGCGGGGTGGGACCGGATCGGACGGTCTGCTGACGATCGAGCTCAACGCGATCGCGCTGACGGCCACCACCCATCGGCTCGAGCCCGTCCGCCCGGCGGACCCGCTGGCCGGCCTGCCCGATCGGAGCCCGGTCCCTGGCGCCGACGCGGTGGGTGGTGCGCTGCGGCGGGCCGACCACGCGGTGGACTCGGCCCAGTCGCGCCTCGGCAGCTCCCTCGACGTGTGGATCGGCCGCCTCCTGGCCTTCATGCCCCGCCGCCGGGTCGACTACCCGCGCCGGGTGGTGCCGACGGAGGCGGTCGAGACCCGTCGCCGGCACCGGATCGGTGCCCTGGGGATGCTGGCCCTGGCCGGTATCCTCGCTGCCGGGGTGACGGTGGCGAGCTACCCGTCGATCGACCCGACCCAGGCCATCCCGAGGCTCGAGGTGGCGCGCGACGCCATCGCCGAGAGCGAGGCGCGCCTGGCGGAGGTCGAGATCCGGATCGACGGCCAGGACCTGGTCGAGCGGGATCCCGAACGGGCGAAGGACCTCCTTGCCGAGGCGGAGCGAGCCCTGACCCGCGCCGCGGGTGCCGGCGTCACGGCCGGCGCGCTGGAGCCGCTCCTCGTCCGGCTCGATAGCCGCCTCGACGCGCTGTACACCGTGGCCCGCATCCGCGAGCTCACCACCGTCGTGGACCTGGCAGCGGCCTTCACCGGCGTCGAGGCCAGCCGGATGGTGGCGGCAAGCGATGGCTCGCTGTGGGTCATGGAGGACGGCCGCGGACGCGTGATTCGAGTGGACCCGGTGGGCGGGACGGCCGAGGCCGTCTACCGCGCCGGGCAGTCGCTCGATGGTGTCGTCGCCGGCGACCCGTGGCTCTTCGCCACCGCGGCCACCGACGTGGTGGTCGTGGACCGCGACCGCCAGGCGTGGCGGGCCGACCTCACTGAGCGGGTGATGCGGCGCATGCCGCTGGCCGGCATCGAGGGGCTCGCCGCCGACAGCACGCTCCTGACCGCGCTCCAGCATCGACCGCCGCTCGAGATCTTCAACCTGTATGCCGTGGACGGTACGGTCGGGACGGTCTGGAAGTGGACCCCGCCGGTGGTCATCCCGGTGACGTTCCCGGACCCGCCCGAGTCGTTCCTCACCAGCGAGCCCGACCTCGACGCGGCCGCTGCCCGCGACCTTCGCGCCGACGCCAACCTGTGGCTCCTCCAGCGCAACACGGTCACCCGGGTGAACTTCGGGACGCCCATCCCGCAGTCGGAGTTCTCGTTGGACCCGCCGCCGGATGCCGCGGTGCGGGCGGCGCTGGACTACACCCTGTTCGACACGGCGACCGTCGGCGACCGCGACGAGTTCTTCGTCTACGACGCGGCCAACGCCCGGATCGTCGCCTTCCAGCGCGCGGACGGCGCCTTCGTCCGGCAGTGGTTGGCCCCGCGACGCGGCGACGCGGCAGGCCTGCTCGACCAGGTCGTGGGCATCGAGGTCGTGTCCGTGGCGGACGGACCGCCGGCCGCCTACCTCTTGACCCCGGACCGGGTGATCCGCGTCGTGCTCGAGTAGCAGCCACTAGAATCTAGAATCGTGACCGTGAACCAGCTCATCGAGATGGTCGTCGAGAGCGTGCGGGTGCACGTCCTGAGCAGCCAGCACGTGGTCATCCTGAAGGAGACCGAGCGGGATCGATACCTCCCGATCTGGATCGGTCCATCGGAGGCTAACGCCATCGCGATGCGGCTCCAGGGCATCAGCGCGGAGCGGCCGCTGACCCACGACCTGCTCGTATCGGTACTCGGCGCGGTGCACGGCAACCTGAGCCGGATCGTGGTCACCCACGTCAGCGACGGGACGTTCCACGCCCGCCTCTACCTGGAGACGGCCGAGGGTGGCGAGACGGAGATCGACTCCCGGACGTCGGACGCGATCGCGGTCGCGATCCGGACCGGTTCCACCATCTACGTGGACGAGCGCGTGCTGGACGAGGCCGGCGTCGAGCCCGAGTCGAACGGGGAGTCCGGGGAGGACGACGAGAAGCTGGCCGTGTTCCGTGACTTCGTGAACTCCCTCGACGTGGACCTCCCGCCCGGCGAGGGCCGCCCGCCGGCGGAGTAGCCGTCAGGCTCGGGGGATTTCCCCGAGGGTCCGCTCCCGATCGGTCCACAGCTTCCATCGGAGCTTGAAGATGTCGCGGAAGGTCCGGAGGATCTTCCGGAAGCTGGCCCCCGTGTTCTCGCCCGCGGTCCGCGGGTAGTGGGTGACCCCCACCTGGTCCATCTTCACCCCCCGCGCGTTCAGCTTGATGAGGAGCTCGGCCGAGAGGAACGGGCTCTCGGCATCGAGCCGGAGGCCCTCGAAGACATGGTGCCGGAACACCTTCATGGCGCAGTCGATGTCCCGGACGCGGAGGCCGAACAGGACGGACACGATCGCGTTGTAGGTCTTGGCGATCACGAGCCGATGGAACGGGTCGCGGCGCTTGATCCGGAAGCCGATGACCGCATCAACCGGGCGTGACCGATCGGCCAGCCGATCGAGGAGCCGGGACATCTCGGCCAGGTCGAACTGGAGATCGCCGTCCGAGAAGGCGATGAGCTCGCCCCGCGCGTTGGCAAACCCCGATTTCAGGGCGCCCCCGTAGCCCCGGTTCGGCTGATGGACGACGCGGACCCGCGGATCCGCGGCGGCGAGGGCGTCGGCCAGCTCCGGCGTCCGGTCGGTTGAGCCGTCGTCGATGGCGAGCACCTCGATGGGCGAGGCGAGCGGGCCGATGGCCTCCAGGGCGGTGGCCACCGTACGCTCGATGTTCGCTTCCTCGTTGTAGGCGGGGAAGAAGAAGGTGAGCGCGGGTCTGGAGCTCCTCGGACCGTTCACAGAGGCCACGATATACTCACCGCCGCCTTGCCGAGCGCCCGCCGCCGACCATCCCTCGACCCGTTCGGCACGCTCCTCATCCTCCTCCTGCTGGGCCTCGCCCTTCGCTTCGTCATCGCCTATGTCCTGCTGCCCCAGTCCGGGCTGCGCAACGACATGGCGTCGTTCGCGGGGTGGGCCTTCCGCATGGCGGACGTCGGGCCCGGCGGATTCTACGAGGCCGGCGTGTTCGCGGATTACCCGCCGGCGTACATGTACGTCCTGTGGCTGCTGGGCGAGATCGCCAAGTTCTTCGAGCCCATCACCGGCGTCTCGCCCATCCGGCCGCTCGTCAAGCTGCCCGGGATGCTCGCCGATGCGGGCGTGGCGTGGCTCATCTACCTGGTCAGCGTCCGGTTCCTCGGGGAGCATCCGCCCACCCGCTGGCTGGGGTCCGGCGCGCGAGTCGGCCTGATCGGGGCGGCGGTCTACCTCTTCAACCCGGCCACCATCTTCAACTCCGCGGTCTGGGGCCAGATGGACGCCGTCGGCGCGTTCGTGATCCTGGGCGCGCTGTACTTCCTCGGCCGTGGCTGGACTGAGGCTGCCGGGGTTGCGGCGGTGATCGCCGTCCTGATCAAGTTCCAGTTCGGCTGGCTCATCCCGATCGTGCTGGTCGTGGGCCTGAAGCGCCACGTCTTCGGCCGTTCGTCCGACCCGGCGCTGGCCGCCCGCCCTGACCCGGTCCGGATCCTCACTTCACTGGCCGCGAGCGTCGGGACGGCCGTCCTCATCCTCCTGCCGTTTGGCATGACCCTGCTCCCGACCGGGGACCCGACGACCGGCATCTTCGACAAGTTCCTGTCCGCCACCCAGACCTACCAGGGCCTGTCCATCAACGCCCTGAACTTCTGGCGGAACCCGTTCACCGGGATCTGGGACGTCCAGCAGTGGGGGAGCGACCAGACCGTCCTGTTCACGCTCGGCTCGGTGAACGTGACCTTCGCCCTGGTGGGCGTCGCGCTGTTCGCCCTGGGTGCGATCCTCGCCCTGGTCGCGATCGCCCGCCGCGACGACATGACCGGCCTCCTGATCGGCTCGCTGACGATGGCGATCGCGTTCTTCGGGCTGCCGACCCGGGTCCACGAGCGCTACCTGTTCCCGGCCCTGGCGCTGGCCGCGCCACTGGTCGGGACCGCCGTCCGATGGGCGGGCGGCTACGTCGCCCTGTCCGCCCTGTGCTTCCTGAACGTCTACTGGGTCTACTCGGCCGACTGGTCGTACCTGGGCGAGCCTCCCCTCGCCCCGGGGCTGAACGGCGATCCCTTCGTGCGCGACCCGCTCCTGGCGGCGACGGTATTCAGCCAGTGGGGCGTCTACCTCCTGTCCTTCGGCTCGCTCCTCATCCTGGCCTGGGTCGTCCTTCAGGCGTTCCGACCGGCGTCGCGGGGCGCGACGTCGGCGGAGCCGGACCCGGAGGCGGCCGAGGCCGCCGCCGCGGCTCTCGCGGTGCGGAGAGCTCGAGGTCGAGCGGGCTGGCGCTGGCTCCGCCAGGACGACGTCCCCGAAGCGAAGCGAGACCCCCCGCGCCGGCTCGACTGGCTGGACCTCGGACTGGTGGTGGTCATCGTCGTGGGCGCGCTGTTCTTCCGACTCTGGCGGCTGGACCTGCCCCGCTCGATGATCTTCGACGAGGTCTACCACGCCCGCACCGCGGCCGACTTCATCTCGAACTGGACGTGGGGCTGGAACCGCGACCCGTACGAGTGGACCCACCCGATGCTGGCCAAGTACCTGATCGCGGCCGGAATCGAGGTGGCCGACCCGAACCAGGTCCGCGGCTCGATCGAGCTGGACGAGCCCGCCACCAGCCTGGCTGTCGCCCCGCAGCGGACCTTCCTGAGCTGGCCCGAGTCCATCGTCTTCACCTCGAACGGCAGCCCCCGGATCGAAGCCCGGAATGCCACCTCCGGCGCGCCGGTGGCCGCCTGGGACGCCCCGGACGAAGTCGCCAGCCTGGTCTTCGACCCGGACACCAGCCGCCTCCTGGTCGGACTGCGGGCGAGCGGGACGATCGCGACCTTTGACCTGACCACCTTCCTGACCCAACAGGGGGAGCGGGCGCCGCCGCCCCCGGGCTTCCCGATCGAGACGGGGATGACCGGCGTCCTCGAGATCGTGGCGCCGGTCACCGAGCCGGTGCTCGCCATCCGCGGCCCTGGCGAGGTGGCCGTCCTCGAGCGCGTGACCGGCGTGGAGCTGTCCCGGGCCGAGGTGGAGGCCGATGCCATCTCCTATGTCGCTGCGGTCGGTGGCGACGACCCGGTCTCCGCCAGGCTCATCGTCCTGGACCTGGATGCCGGCGCCATCCGCAGCCTCGACTCGACGACCCTGAACAGCGAGTCCAGCCAGACCCCGTCGTCGGCGCCGCTCGGGACGATGATGACCAGCGGCCGCGGCACGAGCCAGCTGACCTGGGTCCCGGTCGGCCCGCTGCCGGAGACCGACGAGCACCCGCCGACGAGCGGCGGCCTGGCCATCTACCGCGAGGGGACGATCATCCCGGACGCGACGGTCCCGCTCCCGGGCCCGGCCCGGGCCCTCGGCTGGGATCCGGTCGCCAACCTGGTCTACGTGGCCGGGGACGATGCGGTGTGGGTCATCGAGCCCCACGGCGACAACCGGTCGGGCTACGGGGTCTACGACACGGCTCCGGTCAGCGGCGAGCCCACCGTCCTGGGCTTCGACGTGAGCGACACCTCCCAGACCGATGACCACGGCCAGCTCATCGTCGGCACCGCGAACGGTGGGTCCGACGGCGACTCCGCGGCACTCGTCCGGGTGGACATCAGCCAGAACGCGTTCGCCTGGCGGCTGGCGGCCACCGCCTTCGGCGCCCTGCTGGCCGGCCTCGTCTACCTGCTCACTGCCATGCTCTTCCGGCGCCGATCGATCGCGATCCTGGCCGGCGTCTTCGTGGCCATCGACCTCATGAGCTTCGCGATGAGCCGGATCGCGATGAACGACATCTTCGTCGCCTTCTTCATCGTCGCCGGCTACGCGCTGTTCTGGCCGATCTGGAGCGGCCGCTGGGCACGGAGCGCGTGGTGGATCCTGCCGCTGGTCGGGGTCATGATCGGCCTGGCCGCGGCGTCCAAGTGGGTGGGCTGGTACGCGCTCATCGGCCTGTGGTTCCTCGTACTCATTCGATCCCAGCTCGGGCGCTTCCTGATCATCGGGGCGCTCGGGTTCGCGACGGTCGCCATCGGCATCGGCGCCCCATGGGCATTCCTCCTGATCATGATCGGGACCCTGGCCCTGGCCCTCGCCGTGGCGTGGGTGAAGCCGGTCCGCCTCGAGTCGGCCGAGCTGTGGGCCATCCCGGCCACCGCCCTGGTGGGCGGCGCCATCGGGCTGGCGTTCGTCATCGGCTACCAGACCCTCGACTGTGGCGAGGCAGGCTGCCGCGACCCGCGGGGCATCATCGAGCTGGGCTTCGGGATCCTGTTCCGGGGCATCGAGGTCTGGTGGCCGGTCCTCGTCGCGCTGGGCCTCACCGCCCTCCTCGTCCTGGTGCGTGCCCTCCGCAGCCTCCGCCGGCCGGAGTCGGACGCCCGCTGGTTCGCGCCGGCCGAGATGGGCGGCTTCGCCTGGCCGTGGATCCTCTGCTGCCTGGTCGTCATCCCGGTGGCGGCCTACGTCGTCACCTACATCCCGTGGCTCGAGCTGGGCCACACGGTGGCCATCCCCGGAAGCAGCATCGGCTACGGCTGGTCGCTCGAGGAGCTCCACGCCCAGATGTACGGCTACCACTTCGGTCTCCAGGCCGGGCACGCCGCCTCATCCCCGTGGTGGAGCTGGCCGCTCGACCTCAAGCCGGTCTGGTTCTACAGCCACTCGTTCGACTTCGACCGGATCGCGGTGACCTACAACGGCGGCAACCCGGTCCTGTTCTGGGCCAGCGTCCCGGCCATCGTGGTCGCCGTGGTGCTGGCGTGGCGCCGCCGGTCCTGGGCCCTCCTCCTGGTGGCGGCCGCGTTCGCCTTCCAGTTCCTGCCCTGGGCCCGGGTCGAGCGCGCGGCGTTCCAGTACCACTACCTGACCGCGGTGCTGTTCGGCTTCATCGCCATCGCCTACGCCCTGGACGAGGTGCTCCGCGACCGATACCTCCGCGACTACGGCATCGCGTTCCTGGTGGCGATCGGAGTCACCGGCCTGCTCATCTATCCCCTGAACTCGGCGCTGGCGATGCCGGACTGGTACGTAAACGCCGCCCGTGCCCTGCCGCCGTGGAACTACGCGTTCCAGTTCCCCTCCCCGCCCCAGGGGGAGCGCCCGCCGCTCATCAGCGACAACCCGTTCGTGCTCGGGCTGGCGACGTTCGTGTCGCTCGGATCGGTGGCCTTCGCCTCGTTCGGCCGCGACCTGCTCGGCGATCGGGTGGCGGAGCGTTTCGGAGGGGGATCAGCTCCCGCGTCGGAGGGCGGCGACGAGGACGACGACGCCGATGACGACCAGTCCGATGGGCCACAGCGTGCCGAAGTTGAGCCAGGGGATGAACTGCTGGGCCAGGAACCAGCCGCCGATCAGGATCAGGATCACGCCGAGGATGACGTGGGGCCCCGGCCCCCCGTTGATCTCGACTGACTTCGACCAGGTCGAGCTGGCCGAGCTGGTTGCGCCGGTCGCGGCCGGCGTGACCACGGTGTCGTCGCCGGCTGGCGTAGCGGCCCCTTCCTCACCGTCGGCTGGTGGCGAGACCTCGGCCGCGGTCGCTGCCTGGCCGGGCACGGGTGGCGTCCACGGCTCCTCCGGCACCACCGCCCACATGACCAGGTAGACGATTCCGAAGACGCCGCCGGTGAAGATCGCCAGCAGCAGCCAGAGGACCCGTGAGATGGATGGGTCGATGTCGAAGTAGTCGGCCGTCCCGGCCGCCACCCCGCCGATCTTGCGGTCCGAGACGGACCGATGGAGACGCCGGTTCACGAGCAGCCTCCGTCCGGGTTCAGGTTGAACGACGCCGCGTTGCCACTGAAAGTGATCTCGACGTGCGCGTCGGCCGACTCGAAGTCCGGCGTCCGCCATACATCGCCGTCATCGATCAGCCCGGCCTCGTCGAGGTTGTGGCCGGTGGCCACGTTCTCGGCGACCGTGACCTCGACGCCGACCCCGTCCGGGATGCAGACGTCGAACGACGCCGCGTTCCCGCGGAGTTCGACCGACTCGACCTCGCTGTCCCCGTCGAGCGCGACCGACATCGATCCGGCATTGAGGGTGCCCAGGAACTCGTCCGCGGTCGCACCGGACAGGTCGGCCGAGATCGAGACCGCGTTGCCTTCGACCACCAGGGCCCCCCACTCCCCGTCGGCCAGGTCCAGGGTCGCGTCTCCCGCGTTCAGGCGGGTCGTCAGGCTCGTGCCCGTATCGGCGGGAATGGTCACGCCCACGTGCAGCCGGTGGCTGCTGCCGAAGACGTCGCTCTCATCGGTCCTCACGGCGAGCTCCCGCGAATCGTCGGTCATCTCCAGCAGCCCGGCGGTCTCGTCGTCGGCCTCGACGGCCCATGCGTCCCCGGAGCCGCCGGCGATCTCGAGGGTCATGCAGTTCAGCTCGACCTCGACGTCGGCGGCCCCGCTGAACGTGCCTTCCTCGAGCGCCTCGAGCGGCGGCGGATCGCCCGTCCCGCACGTGGTCGGGAAGCTGGCAGCACCCCCGATGAACCCGCCGATGAGGACCCCGACCAGGACTCCCGCCAGGCCGACCGCGATGACGCCCAGGGCGCCGGAGAAGATGACGGCCACCCCGGCCCCGATGAGGATCAGCGGCCACCACTGCTCCGCCTGCCCGACGAGGTCCTCGGTCAGCAGCCCCTGCTGCAGGGCGAGCACGACCAGGCCGGCGGTAACCAGGGCGGCGCCCCAGAAGACCGCGCCGCGGGAGACAGGCTTTCTCATGGTTGGCGACCCTCCGCTGTCGCCCCATTCTGGCATCGGTCCTGGCCGGCGCCCAGTCCCGAACGGCACGTTTGGGAACATGCCGAACGGCCCGAGCCGTTTTCCTTGACACCGCCGGACGGCGGCTCGTAGACTCCGCGAGCGTTCACAGCGCCGGGTGTAGCCGCCACCTGCCATCCTTCCCGCTCGAAACGAGGAGCCGTTTCCGCATGATTCGCACCGTGCACAACGACCCGCGAGACGACGGGAGATCTATGCCCACGACCAGCTGATTCCGGCGGGCAACCGCCGAACAGACCCCAGCCGTGGGACCGATCCGGACCACGGCCTTTTTGTTGCCCCGGTCCGCATCGGTCAATCGGAAAACCAGGTTCAGCCAGACAGGAACCCGAGATGCAGACCGGACTCGATCCACAGGCGAAGACGACGACCGAGCAGCGCCCCACCGCAGCGGTGGCGGCGGAGCCGTCCGCGGCGCCGGCGCCTCCTCGCGAGGCGGTGACGCGATCCGGTCCCCCCGCCCTGCTCGCGGAGCACGTTACCAAGCGGTTTCACGTGGGCCGCAAGAAGCGACCGGTGATGGCCATCAACGATGTCTCGCTCCGCATCGAACGCGGCGAGATCTATGGCGTGCTGGGCGCCAACGGGAGCGGAAAGTCCACCCTGATCCGCCTCTTCTCGACCCTGCTGACCCTGGACACCGGCCGGGTGGAGGTCTTCGGCAAGGACATCGAGCGCGATGAGATGGCGGTCAAGCGGATGATCAACCGGGTGTCGGTGGACGCCGCCTTCTTCAAGAAGCTGAGCCCGTACGAGAACCTGGCCTACGCCGCTCGCCTCTATGGGATGGACGCGAAACCAGCCAAGGCCGAGGCCATCCGCATCCTGGCCCGGCTCGGGATCGCCGAGAAGCGCCTGGGGCGGCCGGTCGAGCAGCTGAGCCGTGGCATGCAGCAGAAGGTGGCGATCGCGCGCGCCCTGCTGACCAGCCCGATCCTGCTGCTCATGGACGAGCCGACGACGGGGCTGGACCCGCGCTCCAAGCTCGAGGTCCAGAGCTTCGTCGAGCAGCTCCGCGACACCCACGACGCGACGATCGTGCTGACGACCCACGACATGGACGAGGCCGAGCGCCTCTGCCGACGGATCGGGATCCTGAACGAGGGCCGGATCGTGGCCGAGGACACGCCGGAGCGGCTGAAGTCGCTGGTGGCGGCCGACCACGGGCAGGAGCCGACGATGCACAACGTGTTCATGACGTTCACCGGTCGCTCGCTCGACGACGACGTCGAGGACGAGTCCGAGGACGAGGAGGACTAGACCGATGGCCATGCTGACGCGCGACCTGAAGGCCTCGATGGCCTTCGTCGAGCGCAACTTCAACCTGACGAAGCGCTACTGGGGCTGGGAAGTCGCCTGGCTCGTCTACTCCGTGGCGGGCGCCCTGGCGGTGACCCTCATCGGCGAGAGCCTGGGCGACGAGCGCCTGCTCCTGGTGCTGGTCATCGGCACCATCTTCTGGAGCTACCTGGCGATCGTGTTCGAGTTCATCGCCGAGGCGGTCCAGTGGGAGCGCTGGGAAGGCACGCTGGAGTACACGTTCATGGCGCCCATCCGGCGCTATGCCCAGCTGCTGGGGGCCGCGTTCTACGCGGTGATCTTCGGGCTGGTCCACACCCTGTTCGTGCTGCTCGCGCTGGCCCTGTTCTTCGAGCTCGACCTGACCCAGGCGAACTGGGCGACCGTGGTGGCGTTCACCCTGCTGGGCACGGTCAGCTTCATCGGGATCGGGATCGCCGCCTCCATCCTGCCGCTGATGTACGTCGAGCGCGGGGCGCAGATGGTCTTCGTCCTGCAGTCGGTCCTGCTCCTCGTGAGCGGGGTCTACTACTCGATCGAGGTCCTGCCCGAGTGGATGCAGTTCCTGAGCCAGTTCTCGCCGGCGACCTACGTCCTGGACGGAGTCCGGGCGGGGCTGATCGACGGGGTGGGGATCGACCAGCTGATTCATGACGTGTGGCCACTGCTCATCATGGCCGTGGTCTTCATTCCCCTGGGCCTGTGGGCCTTCGGGCGAGCGGAGCGGTACGCCAAGCGGACCGGCCGCCTCAAGAGGGTAGGTTGAACATGACTGACATGACCGATATCGCTGTCCGCATCCGGCTCCGTCCGTACGCGGGCGAGGCGGACATTCCCGAGATGGTCCGCGTCGCGAACGCGGCGATCGAGGCCGACCAGATCCAGGAGCGGCTCAGCGAGGAGCAGGTCCGCATCGACCTGCGCCCGAGCGAGAAGTTCGACCCCGCCGACGACCTCCGCCTGGCGGAGGTGGACGGGACCGTGGTCGGCTTCGTGAAGACGGAGTTCATCGACACCAACGACGGGCTCCGCGAGTACCGATCATGGTGCGAGGTGGATCCTGCCTGGCGGCGCCGCCGGGTGGGCACCACCCTGCTCGAGTACGCCAAGGACCGGACCGCGGCGCTGGCCGCCACCCACGACGTCGATCGGCCGCGGGTGGCCGGCGCCTGGGCGGCCGACACCGACATCGGGGGCCACGTCCTTCTCAAGGCCCACGGCTACGAGCCGGCTCGGTGGTTCTTCCACATGAACCGCGACCTGACCCAGCCGATCGAGATCCCGCCCATGCCGGAGGGTCTCGAGGTGCGTCAGGTGACGATCGCCGACACACCCAAGCTCTGGATCGCCGACAACGAGGCATTCCTCGACCACTGGGGCGGGATCGACGACTCCCCGGCGGCGTACCAGCGCTGGGTGGACGAGTCCACCTTCGACCCGTCCCTCCACGTCGTCGCATTCGACGGGGACGAGATCGCCGGCGCGGTGATCAACGCCATCTACCCCGAGGCCAACGCCCTGCAGGGCGTCCTCCACGGGTGGCTGGACTCGGTGTTCACCCGGCGTGCGTGGCGTGGTCGTGGGCTGGCCCGCGCGCTCGTGGCTCGAAGCCTGGTCCTGCTCCGGGACCGGGGCATGACCGAGGGCATCCTCGGCGCGGACGCGGACAACGAGACGGGCGCCATCGGGGTCTACACCTCGAACGGCTTCGTCGTCCGCGAGAAGTTCACCGCCTACCGACGACCGTTCGAGGTGGACCGATGACGGTGGCCACCGTCCGCGTCAACGTTCCCGAGGCGCCGCCCATCCCCGGGCTGGCGTTCCGGCGGATGCGGATCCCCGAGGACCTGGAGGCCATCGCCGGCCTGTTCAACGCGGTCGATGAGGCAGACGGCATCGAGGACCGCCACGACGTCGAGGGCCTCACCCAGTGGTACGCCCACGCCTCGACCTGGGATCCGTTCGAGGACGTGCTGCTGGGCGAAGTGAATGGCGAGCTGGTTGGCTACGGGAAGGTCCACTGGACTGCCGACACCGACGGGGGCCGGAACTACTCGACCTGGGGAGCGGTCCATCCGGCATGGCGCCGGCGGGGGCTGGGTCGCGCCATCCTCCACGCCAACCAGGACCGGCTGCGGGAGATCGAGGCCGGCCAGGAAGTTCCGCCCGGGATCGACCAACGATTCGAGACGTGGTGCAGCGAGAACCAGGTCGGGGCCATGGCGCTCCTCGATTCCGAGGGGTTCACGACGGCCCGCTACTTCTTCGAGATGCTCCGCCCGACCCTCGACGACATCGTCGAGTTCCCCCTGCCGGAGGGGATCGAGGTCCGACCGGTCCTGCCCAAGGACCACCGCACCATCTGGGACGCGGACACCGAGGCGTTCGCCGACCACTGGGGCGGGATGGACCTCTCGGAGCAGGCGTTCGAGCGGTTCTTCAGCGGACCGGACTTCGAGCCGGAGCTGTGGCGGGTCGCCTGGGACGGGGACCAGGTGGCGGGGCAGGTGAACAACTACGTCATGCGCGAGTTCAACGCCCAGACCGGTGGCCGGCGCGGGCTGCTCGCGGGAGTCAGCGTGCGGCGCCCCTGGCGCGGGAAGGGCTTGGCCCGCGCCCTCGTCTCGCAGAGCCTGGTCGCGTTCCGTGAGCGCGGTATGCGCGACGCCGTCCTCGGCGTGGACGCCGACAACCCGACCGGCGCGCTGGGCGTGTACGAGTCCAACGGCTTCGTCGTCCACCAGCGCGAGCGGGCGTACCGCAAGCCCTTCCGCGACTGAGCAGCCAATCTCGGTCGCCTGCCTAGGCGAGAACCCGGTCGCGGACCTCGTGGTAGTAGGCGACCACCTGCTGGGTGACCCGTTCCCAGGAGTACTCCGGCACCTTGGCCCGTCCCGCCTCGCCCATCCGGTCACGGAGCTCCGGATCGCCGGCCAGCTTGTACAGGGCTGCGGCGATGGCCCGCGGGTTCTTGGGCTCGACGAGGTAGCCCTCCACGTCCCGTGACACGACCTGCTTGTAACCGTGGATGTCGGAGGCCACGATCGGGAGTCCGGCGGCCATGGCCTCGAGGAGGACGATGCCGAAGCTCTCCTGGCCGGTTGAGGGCGCACAAAAGATGTCGGCGCTGGCGAAGTAGCGAAGCTTGGCCTCGAGCGGGACGTGGCCCACGAACTCGACGTCTCGAATTCGTCGGGTGGCCACGTAGCGGCGGTACTCGCGCAGGCGCGGGCCATCGCCAACCACGATCAGCCGGGCGTCCATATGGCGCTTGCGGATGCGGTGGTAGCCACGGAGCAGGTAGGCAAGACCCTTCCGGTCCTCCATCCGGCCCACGAACAGGATGTTCAGGGTGCCGTCACGGAGCTCCTCGAACGGCGCCGCACCGGCGAAGGGCTCGATCTCGACGCCGTTGGGGATGATCCGGTAGTCGGCATCGAAGTAGCGGTCGATGAAATGGCGCGCCGCCCCGCTGACCGCGATCCGGCCATGAAGGCGACCGGCCAGGCCCGCCGCCGCGCGGCGCCCGAGCCAGTACGACGGGGAGAACCCGCCGAAGGCATGGAAGGTGGCGATGTTGACCGTCTCCGACGCGTTCAGCACGGCCGGGCCGAGGAACGGCACGAACGGCTCGTGGAAGTGCAGGATGTCGAACCGATGCGCCGCCAGCAGGTCGCGGACCCGCGGCCGCATCCGCCAGCCGAGGGTCAGGCGACCGACGCTGCCGTTGCTCGGCACCGCCCAGCCGGTCCCGAGCCGGATGATGTGGCCTTCGCTGTCCCGCTCCTTCCCGTACTTGGGGGTGATGATCCACGCGTCGTGGCCCAGGGAGCGGAGCTCGTCGTAGGTGTGGCGGACGTGCTCGTTGACGCCGCCCGGATGGGGGAATCCGTACGGGCTGACGATCCCGACCTTCAGCGGCGGGCGCGGCGCACCGGGGCTGGACGGATCCACGGGTGCGTCGAGGCGCTTGGCCTCGGGGGCGTCAACCACGGTCTATCGCCACTCTCCGGAGGGGCGGAGAGTATGCCGCAGCTTCTGGGCCTTGGCCATCAGCTGACGGCCGTAGACCGCCACGTTGTGGCCGGTGCTCCAGTGGCTCCCGCCCGGCTCCACCCTGCCGGCGGTGACGGCCGCCCGGAACTCGGCACCGGTCGAGCCGGGGAACGAGGTCCAGGCGCTGGCCACCGTCTCGAGGACGTGGGCATCGGAGTTGCCCATCCCCGGCAGGTGGAGCCGCTCGGCGTTCAGGCGGGCGAGGGCCTGGTGGCGGAGCCGGCCGCCCAGGCTGGGGTTGATGAGCTCGACGGCATCGAGGTGACGCTCGGGATTCGGGTCGCTCTGGAGCCGAACCAGGCTGCCGCTGCCGAGCGACAGGAAGATTCCCAGCGGATGGGCGGCGACCGCCAGGCCGCCCTGGGCGTGGATCCGCTCGACCGACTCGGCCACCGATCGGAAGGGCGGGATGCGCTCAGTCAGGAACAGGCCGACGACGTGGCCGCTGCGGGTCGTGATCTCTTCTCCCACCACCAGCTCGAAGCGGAACTGGCCCGCGGCGTGCATGGCAGCGCCACGCAGGGCGCCATCGATCCGGTCGTGATCGGTGATGGCCACGAGGTCGAGATCGGTCCTGTGCTCGATCCAGTCCAGGAGGTCGGCCAGGCGGGCGGTGCCATCGGAGTAGAGGGTGTGGAGGTGAAGGTCCGCCTTCCCCCGTCGCTCGCCCGAGGGTGCGGTGACTGGAGGCTCGGCGCTCATGCGCCCACCGACTCCGGCGTCAGGTCGGCCCAGACCGGCTGGAAGGCGCCCCACCACTGCTCGGGTGCTTCGGCGATGTGGCGGGCGAGGGTATCGGTGGTCCGCTGGGTCAGGGCCAGCACGTCCGCGTCGCGGTCGCCGGTCGCGGTCCAGGGGACCTGGTCGAGGTGCGCGGCGAAGCGCCCCGGCGCGGTCCGCCGCAACGTGATCACAATCACCGGGCTCCCGGTCAGGACCGCCAGCGACGCCGGCCCGGAGGGGATCTGCGCGAGATGGCCGAAGAGGGTCACCTCCACGTTCGCGGTGCCGACGTCGCGGTCGGCGGCGATGGCCACCATCTCGTGGCGCCGGAGGGCGGCCAGCACCCGCCTGGCGGAGCCCGACGCCGTCACCAGCTCGCCGCTCAGGCCCCCGACCCCACGCCGCGACCGAAGGTAGTCGTACAGCGCCCGCGGCTTGAGCTCCTCGACTGGCGTGACCCAGCGAAGGTCGTGGGCGGCCATCCAGATGGCGGCCGGCTCGAAGTTGCCGAAGTGGGCGGACACCCCGATGACACCGCGCTCGTGCGCGATGGCCAGGATGTCGACCCGGTCGTCCCAGACCAGGAGGTCGCCGGCATCCCGTCGGGCCATTCGCGGCAGGAGTGCCACCTCGAGGTAGTACCGCGCGTGCGCGACGAACGCCGCCCGGACCTGCTCTCGGAGGGCCTCGCCGCGCAGGGGCTTGCCGATGGCCTCGTTGACGCGGGTCAGGTTGGCGCGCACGAGCCGCCGCCGGTCGGCCGAGGAGCGGTACCAGGCTTGCCCGAGGAGGTCGGCGAGGCCGTAAGCCACGCGCCTCGGAAGGATGCCGACCACCGCATCACCCAACTCCAGGCCGGCGCGCAGAAGCGCATCGCGGGGGCCGTAGCTCATCGGCTCATCGGGATTGGCCCGATGTCATCACCGTGCCGGCGCAGACCAGTCCTCACCGGCCCGGGCCCGTTCCAGCGCCGCGGCCGCCGCGGCCCGATCGGCATCGGTCTGGGGCCAGACGGGACGGAACATGTACCACTGGCCGGGGTCAGCGGCGATCACCGAGCCGAGCGCATCGGCCAGCGCCTGGGTGGCGCGGTAGATCTCGGCCGGGTCGGTGCTGGTGGCCCGGATGACCGGGAGGCCCCACGCCTCGAGCCCATCGTCGTCCGTTCGGCGGGCGCCGACCGGCAGGATCGCGGCTCCCGTCCGGGCGGACAGGACGGCCGGACCGGGTGGGAGGGTGGTTGGCGCCCCGAGCAGCTCGACCGGGACATCCCCGGGCCGGTAAGGCCCGTCGCAGAGGAGCACCAGGTTGCCGCCGTCCTGGAGGACCTTGAAGAGGCGGCGGAGGTTTCGCCAGCCGATGACATCGACGCCATACGCGCCCCGAATCTCGGCCAGGTGGTCGTACAGGCGGCCGTAGGTCGTGTCGTCCCCCACCGCGCTCAGCCGCTCGCCCTCGACCATCATGGCGGGGGCCAGGAGGTCCATGGCCCCCACGTGAACGGCACAGATGAGCACGCCCTTGCCCTCGGTGCCCCGCGCCGCTGCGAGGTCCTCCCATCCATGAAAGGTGACCCGGCGGCGAGCCTCGTCCGGGTCGAGGACCGGCAGGCGCATGACCTCGACCATGTAGCGGCCGAAGTTCTGGAACGCCCGCCGCGCCGCCCGAGACACGCGCGGGTCATCTGCCGGCAGGCCCAGGGCCTGCGCCATGTTGCCGCGGACCAGGGCGCCCTTGGCCCCCGACAGGTCGTAGGCGCCGTTGCTGACCGCCACCGCGCCGGGCACCACGATCCGGCGTGGCAGGGTGCTGAGGGCGGTCTCGGCGGCGCGATAGGCCCAGTAGGTGAACCGCTCGCGGCCACGCTCGCCCTGGCGGGCGGCATGCTGCCGCGGAGAGCTGGTCACGGTCCGCTCAACGGCCACCGTGGGCAGCCTAGCGGCGCGCGAAGGCCTTTGCCTTGGTCGCTCGCTTCGACTTTCCCTTGCGCGCGGGCTCGGTCCCGTTCAGGGTCTCGTTGTCCTCGCCGCGGATGAAGGCCTCCACCCGCTCCCGGGCGACGTCGTCGTGGATCTGGAGCGGCGGTGACTTCATGAAGTACGAGGACGGCGCGACGAGGGTGCCGGCCAGGCCGCGGTCGAGGCCGAGCTTGGCGCAGCGGATCGCATCGGTGATGACGCCGGCGCTGTTGGGCGAGTCCCAGACCTCGAGCTTGAGCTCGAGGTTGAGGGGCACGTCGCCGTAGGTGGTCCCCTCCATCCGGATGTGGCACCACTTGCGGTCCTTGAGCCACGGCACGTAGTCGCTGGGCCCGACGTGGACGTCGTCCGGTCCGAGCTCGTAGTCGAGCATCGAGGTGACGGCGTTGGTCTTGCTGATCTTCTTCGACTCCAGCCGCTCGCGCTCGAGCATGTTCAGGAAGTCGGTGTTGCCCCCGAAGTTCAGCTGGTAGGTGCGGTCCACCTGGACGCCGCGATCCATGAACAGCCGGGTCAGGACGCGGTGGGTGATGGTGGCGCCCACCTGGGACTTGATGTCGTCACCGATGATCGGCAGCCCGGCCTCGGCGAAGCGGCGCTGCCAGTACTGCTCGCTACCGATGAACACCGGGATGGCGTTGATGAACGCGACGCCCGCCTGGAGAGCCTGCTCGACATACCACTTGGTGGCGTCCTCGCTGCCGACCGGCAGGTAGGAGACCATGACATCGACCTCACGCTCCTTGAGGATGCCGACCACGTCGGCGGTGTCGTCGTCCGATTTCTCGATGATCTCGGAGAGGTACTTGCCCAGGCCGTCCAGGGTCATGCCCCGCTCGACGGTGACGCCGATGGGCGGCACCTGCTGGAAGACGTAGGTGTTGTTCGGGGCGGCGTAGATCGCCTCGGACAGGTCCTTGCCGACCTTGTTCTTGTCCACGTCGAAGGCCGCCACGAACTCGATGTCGCGGATGTGGTACCCGCCGAGGTCGACGTGCATGAGGCCGGGGATGTC
This sequence comes from uncultured Chloroflexia bacterium, assembly GCA_963699235.1. Lineage (GTDB taxonomy): Bacteria > Chloroflexota > Limnocylindria > QHBO01 > QHBO01 > DASTEQ01. The sequence goes on from OY969424.1 coordinate 297,563, forward strand.
GTCGCCGGGGCGTGCGTTCTCGTAGTAGTACCGACCCTGGACCAGGCTCGAGGCGCAGTTGCCGACGCCGACGATGGCGACACGGACCTTCCCGTCCGAGCGGCGTTTGCCGTTCCGTCCGTTCGTGCTGGCCTTCACGGCCGCCGCCGGGGTGGTGGGGATCTTGGTGGCCATGATTGCTCAGAGCTCCTTGTCTTGACCGATGGGGGTGGGGTCGGCGGCAGCGGCCGCCTGCTTGCGAACGAACCAGATGCGCTGGACGACGGTCGCCCAGGCGAGGATGGCGATGAGGCCCAGCGCCAGGGGAAGGGCCAGGGGAACGCGGAGACCGGCCAGCGCCAGCCCCAGCACCAGGATCACGAGACGCTCGGTGCGGGGCGCGAGGCCGTTGGAGGCCGTGAAGCCCGCAGCCTCGGCGCGTGCGCTCGAGTAGCTGACCAAGAACGAGCCGCTGAGGGCGAGCACGGCGAGCATGACCGGGGCGAAGGGGGACGAGGTCTCGGACAGCCAGAAGGCGACGATGCCGACGTAGACGATGGCCTCCCCGGTCCGGTCCAGGGTGCTGTCCAAGAACCCGCCGAACGGCGTGCCGCCGCCCTGCGCCCGGGCCAGTCCACCGTCCACCGCATCCAGGCCCGCGCCGATGGCGAGCAGGATGGCGCCGACGAGCAGGAACTCCTGCCAGATGAGGACCGATGCGACCGCCACGATGACGAGACCGAACACGGTGACCGCGTTGGGCGTCACGCCGGCGGCAGCCAGGGCCTTGATGAGCGGGGCGAGGAGCTCCCGCCCGGCGGCCTTCAGCCGGGCGGAAAGGATCGAGTCGCCGCGCGGCGTCGGGTCAGCGGACACCGAGCACGCCTCCACTGTCGATTCCCCGGGTGGCCGCCACCCGCAGCTCGCCGGCCACCAGGCGGCGCTGTGCGACAGCGAGCGCCTCGAAGGCGCCCGGGCGCAGCGCACACAGCTTCTCCCGGCCGTGCCGCCGGGTCTCCACCAGGCCGGCCGTCCGAAGGACGCGGAGGTGCCAGCTGATGAGCGGCTGGGAGAGGCCGAAGCGCGACGACAGCTCGTTCACCGGGAGCGGGCCCGATTCGCCGAGGATGGCGCACACCCGCAGGCGGGTGGGATCGGCCAGCGCGCGATACAGGTCGCGGAGGAGCCGCAGGTCGCGGGAGGCGAGGGAGTCGGGGGTCTGGACGGTCATGGCGGGGGAATGGACCTCGTGGTGAGCTCGGAGACTCAAGGGTGTCTTTATATAAGTGGACCCTTATGGTAATGCGGGTTTTCCCGATGTCAAGCGGGTGCCTGCCCTTCGGCCGAAGCGGTACAGTCGCCCGCATGCCCATCTCCACGCCTGACGCGCTGTGGTCGTCGCCCGCCGCGCGGCGGCTGCGACCGGTCGCGATCGAGATCGAGGGCCTCGTTCGGCGGGTCGGCGACGAGCCGGTGCTCGATGGGATCGACCTCGCGGTGTCGGCTGGAGCGCGGGTCCTGGTCTCGGGCGTCAACCCCGAAGCGCCGTCGCTCCTGCTGCGAATCATGGCCGGCCTGGCCCACCCCGACCGAGGGACGGTCGCGCTCGCCGGTCTCCACCGCGAGGCCGCCATTCCCGAGGGCTGGGCCCGACGGGTCGGTTTCGTCGGCGCGGACCCGGGGATTCCGCTCTGGATGACCCCGGCCGAGAGCCTTCAGCTCGCCGCCCGGCTTGCCGGCATCGATGGTCCGCAACGAGATCGGCTCATCGACGACGCGCTGCAGCGGTTCCAGCTGGGTGCCATCCGCGACCGGCCGCTCCGGCACGCGGGCCTGATCATCGCCGAGCGGACCGCGCTGGCGGCCGCGCTCCTGCCCGATCCGGAGGTGCTCCTTCTCGACGAGCCGCTGCGGGCTCACCCCGCGCCGGATCGGCTGCGGCACCTCCGGATACCCGGCGAGCGCCGGACGGTGGTCATCGCCAGCCGCTTCCCGGCCCAGGAGGGCGGCATTGTCGATCGGGTGGTACTCATCCGCGATGGCCGGATCGCGCTCCACGCGCCAATCACGGAGCTCGACGCGCAGCGACTGCCCCTTTCGATCCACGGGCTGACGGCACTCGCCGACCTCAGCCCGGTCGCCCGGGTCGCACCACTCGCCGAGGCGGAAGGCACATGATCCTGGGCGTCCACGTCACGCGCCAGCTCTGGATCCAGCTGCGCCTGCTCGCGCTCATCGCGCTGCCGCCGATCGCGGCCATCGTCGCGATCGGGGTGGACAGCCTCGGCACCGGAATGGGCCGCACGGCGCTGGCCATCGGCTTCGCGGTGGCGGCGGTGCTGAGCGGCGCCCTGGTGGGCACCGGGTTCAGCGAGGAGGTTCGGTCCGGCGCCGCCGCGTGGCTCGTTGTCCGCGCCGTGCCGAGGACCGGCCTCATCGGGGCCTGGCTGATCGTCCCCAGCCTGGCCATCCTCCTCGCCTACGTGCTGGCCGGGATCCTGGCCGGCCTGGCCATTCCGCAGCCGGTCGCCCCGTCGCCGGACCCGATCGCCATCGTCGTGAGCGTCCTGGCGGCCGCCGCGCCGGCCGTTCCGCTGGCGGCGGCCGCGCTTGCCGTTGCCGTGGATGCATCGGCGGTCAGGACCGCTGCCCTGGTGCTCCTCGGAGCGGCGGTGGTGGCCGTGCCGCTGGTGCTCATCGGCCAGGGAGCCGTCCATCCTGCCAGTGGCTACTGGGTCGTGGCCGGGATGGCGCCCGGGGACCGTCCGCTGACCGCGGGCCTGCAGGCCATCGGCCTGTGCCTGGCGCTGGCTGCGCTGGCCTGGTACGCCGCCTCTCGCCGCTTCCTCCGCCGCGACCTCTGAGGGCTCGGGCGCACACGCTGCCCGGCTGACGGCTGAACCTAGGCGGGCTCCTCTACGGGGAGGGCGATGACGATGAGCTCGCCCCAGTTGCGGTTGAAGCCCTGGGACGTCTGGAGGGTCAGCTGCTCGTGGTCGGTGGGGGCCGTCCAGCGGGCACCCTCGACGCAGCCCGGCGGCGCGTAGGCCAGCGCCAGCGGCGGGTTCGGCATGGGGGGCTGGTCCGGGTCGGGGCAGGAGACGTTGGGCCGGATCTCGGTCACGCGATAGAGAAGCACCGCGCCATCGGACATCAGGACCCGGACCTCCGCCCCGAGCTGGACGTTCCACAGGCCCTTCAGGAGCGTGTTCAGGGCGTGGCCGGCGATGTACGAGTTCGTCCCGCGACCGGGATCAGAGGTGCGGGGCAGGAGGAAGGCGCAGCAGGTGCCCAGCGGCTGACCGGGCGGGATCCGCTCGACCGCGACGTTGATCCCGACTGACTCGATCTGGAGCTGGGTGGCGACCCAGTCGGCGGGAACAGGTGTCGGCGCCGGGGTGGAGGTGGCCGCGGGCGCCTCGGACGGTGATCGGGAGGATCCCCCCGACGGCGCGACCGATGGCTCCGCCGTGGGTGTCGAGGTGGCGGCCACCGGCGTCCCGATCGGCGGCAGGCTGGGCGTCGGCGACCCGTCCAGTGGGAGCTGGCCGACGAGGATCAGGGCGACCCCGAGGACGGCCAGGGTCAGCGGCAGGGCGAGCCCGTGGGCATGGCGTGCGTTCAGCGGAGGGGCCTCATGGGAAGACGCCCGCCGCAGCGCTCACCCACTCGGCCGGCAGCCACCCGAGCAGGATGCCGGGGAAGACGCCGAGCAGGATGACGCCCGCCACGCTGAGCCCCAGCGCCAACCGCCCGACGCCGGTACGGTCAACCTCGGCCGGCTCCGCCTCCGGGTCGCGCATGTACATGTAGACCACGACCCGCAGGTAGTAGAACGCGGCCAGCGCCGCGTTCAGGGCGATGGCGACGGCCAGCCAGACGAGGCCGGCGTCCACCGTGGACAGCAGGATGTAGAGCTTGGCGAAGAACCCGACCGTGGGCGGAATGCCGGTCAGCGACAGGAGGAGGATGGTCATGGCCGCGGCGAGGGCCGGCTGCCGCGAGGCGAGCCCGGCGAACGAGGCGAGGCCGCCGTATCGCCGCACGTCGCGCTGGAGCATGCCCACCACCGCGAACGCGGCGATGTTCATGACCGAGTACCCGACCAGGTAGAACACGACCGCCTCGACCGCCTGGGTCGCGATCTCCGGCGTGGTGGCGGCGGCATACGCGGCGAGGCCGGCCATGATGTAGCCGGTGTGGGCGATGGATGAGTAGGCGAGCATCCGCTTGACGTTCGTCTGGGTCAGGGCGACCACGTTGCCGAAGGTCATGGTCACGACCGCCAGGATGACGAAGACATCGAGCCAGTCGGCGCGCAGCGGGCCCAGGGCCTCGCCGAACAGCCGCAGGAGCAGGGCGAAGGCCCCGAGCTTGGGCCCGACCGAGAGGAAGCCGGTGATCGGGGTCGGGGCCCCCTGGTAGGCGTCCGGGGTCCAGAAGTGGAACGGGACCGCGGCGACCTTGAAGGTCGCGCCCACGGTCAGGAAGCCGAGGGCGACGAGGACCGCCCCGTTCATGAGCCCGGCCGAGAACTCAGCGGCAATCTCGGTGAAGATGGTGGAGCCGGTCAGGCCGTAGGTCCAGGCCACCCCGAACAGGAGGATGGCGCTCGCGAACGAGCCGAGGAGGAAGTACTTGAGTCCGCCCTCGTTGCTGAAGCGATCGGTCTTGTGGAAGCCGGCCAGGACGTAGGCCGGCATGACCATCAGCTCCAGGCCGAGGAACAGGGTGATGAGGTCCGCGCTGCTGGCCAGGACGAAGATGCCCAGGGTCGAGAACAGGAGGATGGCGTTGAACTCGCCGAGCGGCAGCTTGCGGACCACCAGGTATCCGGGGGTGAACAGGGTGGCCAGCAGGCCGATGCCGACCGCGGCCACCTTGATCACCAGCGACAGCTCGTCCACGGCATAGATCCCGGACAACGCCTCGGCGGGCAGGCTGGTCCACACCACGGCGATCGCGCCGCCGGTGACGGCCAGTCCCATGACGGTCAGCGGGGTGAGCATCCACTTGTGCTCGCGGGCAAGGAACAGGTCGGCGGTGATGACGACCAGGACCACGATCGCGAGCGCGAACTCGGGCAGGAGGGCGAAGAGGGCAGCCGGATCGTTCATCGGCTCACCACGGCCAGGCCACCAGGTTCAGGCCCGCGGCACTCTGGACCGCCTGCAGGATGCGCTCGACCGGGGCGGCGGTGGCCTCCAGGACCGGTCTCGGGAAGACGCCGAGCGCGATCACCAGGAACACGAGCGGCGCCAGCGACAGCCATTCCAGCCGGGTGAGGTCGTGGAGGCCGTCCCACGCCCGTCGCATCCAGTCGGAGGGGACGGCGAAGAACGCGCGCTGGAACATCCACAGCATGTAGACCGCGCTGGCGATGACGACCAGCATCGCGATGGCAGCCACCCAGCCCGAGTACTGGAACGCGCCCAGCATGACCAGGAACTCGCCCACGAAGCCGGCCAGCCCCGGAAGGCCGATGCTGGCGAAGGTGAACAGCCCGAACATGGCCGCATAGGCCGGCAGACGCGCGTTGAGACCGCCCATGTGGGCAATCTGGCGGTCGTGCGTCCGCTCGTAGATGACGCCCACCAGGAGGAACAGGGCCCCGGTCGTGATGCCGTGGCTCACCATCTGGAAGATCGCGCCCTGCATGCCCTGGGTGTTGAAGACGAAGGCGCCGAGCATCACGAAGCCCATGTGCGACACGCTCGAGTAGGCGACGAGCTTCTTCAGGTCGGGCTGGACCATGGCCACCAAGGCCCCGTACAGGATCGCGATCAGGGCCAGGCCGATCATGAGCGGGGCGAACGAGGCGGCCGCGTCGGGCAGGATCGGCAGCGAGAAGCGCAGGAACCCGTAGCCGCCGAGCTTCAGGAGTACGCCGGCCAGGATGATCGAGCCGGCGGTGGGGGCCTCGACGTGGGCGTCGGGGAGCCAGGTGTGGAACGGCCACATCGGGACCTTGATGGCGAAGGCCAGGCCGAACGCGATGAAGGCCGCGGCCTGGAGCAGGTCGGGGTAGGGGACGCCGCGGAGCGCCTCGTAGCTGAACGTGAACGTGCCGCCGAGGTTCGCGTTGGCGATGACCACCGCCAGGATGGCGACGAGCATGAGGAGGGAGCCAACGAGGGTGTAGATCACGAACTTGACCGTGGCGTAGATCCGGTTCGGCCCGCCCCAGATGCCGATGACCAGGTACATCGGGATCAGACTCAGCTCCCAGAAGACGTAGAACACGAACAGGTCGAGGGCGACGAACACACCGAGCATGCCGGTCATGAGGAGCAGCATCGCGGCGTAGTACTCCTTGACCCGGGTCTGGATCGGGCCCCAGGAGTAGAGGATGGCGACCGCGCTCAGGACGGTGGTCAGGATGACGAGGACGGCGCTCATGCCGTCCACGCCCAGCGAGTAGCTGATGCCGAAGGCGCTGATCCAGGGCACGTCCTCGCGGAACTGGAACTCGGCGCCCTCGGGGTTGTAGCCGATGAGCAGGAGGCTGAACGCCAGGCTGGCGAGGGCCGCGACGAGCGCCACCCAGCGGATGAGCCGGACGTTCCGGCCGGGCACCAGCAGCAGCGCGGCGACGCCGATGACCGGGGTGAAGACGATGAGCGACAGCACCGGCAGGCCGCCCGTGTCGAGGGCCATCAGCGGGACACCGTGGCGTAGACGAGGAGGACGATGACCAGCCCGGCGGCGATCCCCAGCCCGTAGTTCTGGACGCGGCCGGTCTGCAGGCGGCGCAGCAGGCCGCCGATGCGCTCGGCGACCCAGCCGGTGCCGTTCACGATCCCGTCGAGGACCTTGACGTCGAACCACCACAGGGCGTTCGAAACGAGCACACCGCCCCGGGCGAACAGCAGCTGGTACAGGTCGTCGAAGTAGTACTTGTTCACGCTGGCCCGGTACATGCCCGGTCCCAGGCCGAACGGGATGCGCTCGGTGAACCGTGCCGGGGCCTGGGGGTCCTGGAGGTACCAGCGTCGGGCAAGGAAGATGCCCGCCACCCCCACCCCGGCCCCGACCAGGAGCAGCATGCCGCCGAGCCCGAACAGCTCGAAGGCGTGCGCTTCACCGTGCTCGAGCGCCTCGGCCGCGATCGAGCCGGGAAGGATTCCCGTCCCCAGCTCCTCGGCCCCGGCGAAGACCTCCTCCAGCCAAGTGTGGATGGCGCCGCTCTCGGGCGGGATGCCGAGCAGGAGCCCGGCCAGGGTGGTCGGCACGGCCAGGATGACCAGCGGCCCGACCATCGTCCAGGCGCTTTCGTGGACGTGGTTCCACGCCTCAGCCGGCCCGCGCCACTCACGGTGGAAGGTCATGTAGATCATCCGGAACGTGTAGAACGCGGTCATGAACGCGACGGCGATCCCGATCAGCCAGTAGACCCACCAGCCGCGGAGGAATGCCTCGGACAGGATCTCGTCCTTGCTGAAGAAGCCGGCGAACAGCGGGATCCCGGCCAGCGCCAGCGAGCCAATGACCATGGTCACGTAGGTCCAGCGCATCTTCTCCCGCAGGCCGCCCATGAACCGCATGTCCTGCTCGCCGCCGGCGCCGTGGATGACCGATCCGGACGCCATGAACAGCAGGCCCTTGAAGAAGCCGTGGGCCAGCAGGTGGAAGATGGCCGGGATCCAGGCGCCGATGCCCAGGCCGAAGAACATGTACGCGAGCTGGCTGACGGTGGAGTAGGCCAGCACCTTCTTGATGTCGTTCTGGGTGATCGCGATGGCCGCGGCCAGGACCGCGGTGAAGACGCCGATGGCGGCGACCACGGCCATGGCGGTGGGCGCCTCGGCGAAGATCGGGTTCGAACGGGCGACGAGGTAAACGCCGGCGTTGACCATGGTCGCGGCGTGGATGAGGGCGCTGACCGGGGTCGGGCCTTCCATCGCGTCCGGCAGCCAGACGTGGAGCGGGAACTGGGCCGACTTGCCCACCGCCCCGGCGAACAGGAGGAGGGCGATGAGCGTGACCTGCCACTCCTCGAGGCCACCGATGCCCGCGAAGACCTCCTCGAAGGCGAGGGACCCGAGCAGCGTCCAGATCAGGATCACGCCAAGGCCGAACCCGAAGTCCCCGACCCGGTTGACGATGAACGCCTTCTTTGCCGCGCCGGCCGCCGAGGGCTTCTTGTACCAGAAGCCGATGAGCAGGTACGAGCACAGGCCCACCGCCTCCCAGCCGACGTACAGCAGCAGGAAGTTGTCGGCCAGGATCAGCAGCAGCATGCTGAACATGAACAGGTTGAGGTAGGCGAAGAAGCGCCAGACGCTCCGGTCGCCGTCCATGTAGCCGATGGAGTAGACGTGGACGAGGAGGCCCACCGTGCTCACGACCAGGAGCAGGACCGCGGTGAGAGCGTCCACGAAGAAGGTGATCTCGACGGTGAAGTCGCCGGAGACGATCCACTCGTAGACCGTGACCCGGAACTCCTGGCCACCGAAGATGACCGCCCCGAACACGACCATGGCCGCCGCCCACATGACCGCGACGAGGGCGGTGGGCACCCACCACGAGCGGTAGACCGGCCGCTGGCCGCCCGGCGTGACATGGCCGGCCTGGCCCCGCCCGTCGTTCAGGTCGTCGGGGATGACGCCGTCGGCGCCGTTCGCGTTGGCCAGGTCGTCGGCGTGGCCGCGGTGCGGCGAGGTCTCGCGCTGCTCCTCCTCGGTGGGGACGGTCCGGAACCCGGACTCGTCCACCGGCTCGTCATGCGCGGCGTGCGGATCGGTCCCGGTGTCGTGGCCCGCGCCCGCTCCGTGTCCGTCGCCGTGGTCGTGGGAGGGAACGCGATCCAGCCGCGGTCCGAGCAGGACCGCGAAGACGAAGCCGACGAGCGGCAGCGCCGGCAGGAGCGGGATCAGCGTTTCCGGGCTCAGGGCCGCTACTCCTTCAGGTCCGAGTACTCGTCAACCTCGGGGGTCTGACGAGTGCGGATGATGGCGATGACGAGCGCGAGCCCGACCGTGGCCTCGGCCGCCGCGACGGCCATGATCAGGAGCGAGAAGACGGCGCCGGCATCGTTGGTCGCGCCGTAGTCGAACGCGTTGAACGAGACCAGCGACAGGTTGACCGCGTTCAGCATGAGCTCGATGGAGATGAGCATCATGATCGCGTTCCGCCGGGCCAGGAAGCCAAACGCGCCGATCCCGAACAGGGCCAGCGAGAGGAACAGGTACGCCGGAAGGGCCATCGGTCAGTTCGCTCGCTCGTCTTCCTCGGGCCGCCGCGCGAGGTAGATGGCGCCGATGATCGCGGCCAGGAGCAGGAAGGCGACGATCTCGAACGGCAGGGCGTAGTCGTTGAAGATGGCGGTTGCCAGCCGGTTCAGGTCCACCGGGAAGATGACGGTGGCATTGACCCAGTCGGTGCTGACGATGGCCCAGCCGACGAGGCCCACGATGGCGAGGGCGATCACGGCCGCGACCGGCGCCTGGCGCTGGAACGGAGCCGGCAGGTTGGCGTCACCGGCCTGGGTCAGCATGATCGCGAACAGGATCAGGACGCTGATGGCGCCGAGGTAGATGAGCACCTGGGCGGCGGCCACGATCGGAGCGCCGAGCAGGGCGTAGGTGCCGGCCAGCGCGCCGAAGCAGAACATCATGGCCACCGCGGAGTGGATCACGTTCCGCAGCAGCACGGTCGCCAGACCGCCACCGATCACGCCGGCGGCGAGCACCACGAAGAGGACGATCGAGATGTCCAGTCGAGACTCTCCGTTCGAGACCGAGCGCTCAGGACCTCGCTTCGGAGGCCGTGCCCGATTCTAAAGGACGAGCACGTCACCCTCGCGCGCGGCCGTCACCGGCAGATCATCGGCCAGGGCCTCGGCCTCCGCGACGAGGAGGTCCATCTGGTGGTCGGTGCGGGCCGGATCGTGATGGAACAGGACGAGCTTCCCCGCCTGCGCCGTGCGTGCGAAGTCGATGGCCTCCGGGACCGATGAATGGCCCCAGCCCAGGCGCTCCTCACGCTCGGCCTGGGTGTACTGCGCGTCGTGGATCAGGACGTCGGTGCCGCTGGCGAGCGCGAGACCGCTGACCCAGGACGGGCCCGGGTCGCCATTCGTGGTGGCGAGGGCGGGCTCGTGATCGCTCAGGTAGGTCATCGATCGGCCGTTCTCGGAGATGCGGTAGCCGAGGGTCGCGCCGGGGTGGATGACCTCGTCGGCCTGGACGGTCAGGGAGCCGATGGAGAAGCGGCCCTGCGGGGCGTCGTGGAACTCGAAGTTGGCTCGCAGGTCACGGAGCCGGATGGGGAAGAGGGGTGGCGAGAGGTAGCGGGTCACCCGGGCCCGGAGGTGGAGGGTTGGTGAGGGCGGACCCCAGACGTGGATCTCGCATCCCCGCCGGAAGATGGGGGCGAAGAAGCCGAGCCCCTGGATATGGTCCATGTGGAGGTGGGTGAGCAGGATGTCGATCCGATGGAGGTCGCCCTCCAGCTCGTTGCCAAGCCGCTGGATCCCGGTCCCGGCGTCGAGGACCAAAAGCGTGCCGTCCTCGCCCCGGACCTCGACGCAGGCGGTGTTCCCGCCGTATCGGGCGGTCTGTGGCCCGGCACTGGCCACCGAGCCGCGGGTGCCCCACATCCGGACGATCACCCGTCCGTCGTGTCCCCGTTGGACTCCCAGAACATGGTCACCGAGCCCATGACGTCGCCGTGGCCGCCGGTGAGCGGGAATGCCGTCACGACGATCTGGCGGGCCACGCCGTCGCCCCCGGTGATCTCGAGCGAGTCGTGCTGCGGCTTTCCCTCGCGGAGGGCCTTGACCGGCGGCAGGTCCTCGCCCTCGACCGGGTTCCCCTTGAGGTCCTTTGGCGCGAACCCCGTGGTCCACGCCTCGTACGGCATCTGGTCCACGTCATCGGCCCGGATGCCGAGCGTCGGCTCGGCGGCCTCGTTGAAGAAGACGAGATCACCCTTGGCGTCGATCACCCAGATGGGGATGGCCAGGTGCTCCGCCAGCTGGCGGAGGAGGATCATCTCGATCGGTTGCTGCGGCAAATCGGTCATCCGAGGCGAGGATACCCGCCGCCTCCACCCTCGCGCGATCATCCAATTCACTCCGATGGGAGTAGTGATGGCATGAGCCACCTCGCGACGACGGCCCGTTCGACTGGATGCCCGCCGCGCCAGAGGGCCTATAGGCAGGTTTTGGCGTCGCCTGAGAGACTGAGCCGGTGACGACGCGCTGGGTCGCGGGCATCGTGCTCGCGCTGTGGATCGCGATGGGGCTGCTGCTGACCCTGCAGCCGGTTCACCCTGCCGCCGGCCAGGTGGTGACCGACAACTTCATCCCGTTCCGCACGCTCGCGATCTACCTCGCCAACTCCGACTCGCCGTTCTGGATCCGCCAGTTCGTTGGCAACCTCTTCCTGCTCCTCCCCGTAGGCCTCCTCGGGCCGATGGTGGTGCCGGCCCTGAACGGCTGGCTCCGCGTCTTCGCGGTCGCGTTCGCGATGAGCCTGGCTATCGAGGTTGCTCAGCTGTGGATCCCGAACCGGTCGGCGGACGTGGACGACGTGCTGCTGAACGTGGCCGGCGCGATGCTGGGCTACGCGATCTTCACCGTGTTGCGGCTCGGCTCGCACCGTCCCAGCCCGGTGGCGGACGGCCGCTGACGACGACCCGCGGTCAGCGGGTGGGGCGCTCCCGGTCGGACATCTCCAGGATGTCGAGCATGGGCAGGTCGCGCTGGTACTCGCTGAACTCGAACTCCGGTCCACAGCGAAGCGCGTCGTAGGGGCAGGCGTCGGCGCAGATGCCGCAGAAGATGCAGCGGCTCACATCGAGCTGGTAGGTCTCCAGGATCCGCGGCCGCGGCATGAGGGCGCCGACCGGGCACGTCTCCGCGCACCGGCCACAGGATACGCACGGCGTCTCATTGAGCGAGACGAAGTCCGCGGTGGTGACCAGCGAGTCGAAGCCCTTGCCGATGAAGTCGTAGCAGCCGGCGCCCACGATGTCCTTGCAGACCTGCGCGCAGCGGCCGCAGTCGATGCACCGGCTGTAGTCGCGGAGGATGAATGAGTGGGTCTCGTCCCGGCCATAACCGTGGTTGACGCCGACGTACGGGTTGTCCTGGATCGAACGCTCGTCGATCGCCATGTTCAGCGTCGTCTCGTACTCGATGGCCGCCTCGCGCAGGTCGCAGTGGCCGATCGCCTCGCAGGTGCACTGGAGGCACCGTGAGGCCTCGCCCATGGCCTGGTCGTGGGTGTAGCCGTACTCGTACTCGCCAAAGTTGTCGCGCCGGTCCTCGGCCTCCTTCTTGCCCATCACCGCCTGGGGCTCCTTCACGTCGTCGGTGAAGGGGACGATGGTCAGGAACGAGGGCTGCGGCTCGGAGACCACCCGGCGGACCTGCGGGTCGTCGAGGTCGTGGCCGCGGAGCCAGTAGTCCATCGCGTACGAGGCACGGCGGCCGTCGCCGATGGCCTCGACCACGGTCGTGGCGCCGAGGTTCACGTCGCCCGCGGCGAAGATCTTGGGCACGCCGGTGCGGAAGGTGTTGGGGTCCACCACCAGCCGGCCCTGGCGGCTGACCTCGAGCCCGCCGCGGATCTCCTCCGGCTCGGACTCGACCCAGCCGAGATCCGGGCCCTGGCCGATGGCGCCCAGGACGGTGTCGCACTCGACGATGAACTCGGTGCCGGGCATCGGCTCCGGTCGCCGTCGGCCCTTCTCGTCGGGCTCGCCGAGGTGCATCTTCTGGAACTCGACGCCGGTCACCTGGCCGCGTGAATCGGTCACGATCCGGACCGGCGCGGCCTGGAAGGTGACCTTCGCGCCCTCCTCGATCGCCTCGTGGACCTCGTCCTGGGCCGGCATGTCCTTCAGGTCGCGGCGGTAGACGAGGTTTACCTCCTTAGCGCCCTGGCGGAGGGAGGTCCGGGTGCAGTCGATGGCGGTGAAGCCGCCGCCGATGACGACCACTCGCGCGCCCTTCAGCTGCGGGACCGGGATGCCGCGCGTGCTGTTGTAGAGGTTCTCGAGCGCGTTGACGGTCCCATCGGCCTCCTCGTTCGGGATCCCCATCTCGTTGGGCTTGTAGCAGCCGACGCCGACGAACACCGCGTCGTAGCCCTGGTCGAGGAGCTCGGCGAGGTGGAAGTCCCGGCCCAGGCGCATGTTCGGCTTGAACGTGGCGCCCAGCTCCCAGACGTGGTTCAGCTCCCGGTCCATCCACCCCTTGGGGAGGCGGTACTCGGGGATCCCGTAGCGGAGCATGCCGCCCTGCTCCGGATCGGCTTCGTACACGTCGCACTGGTGGCCCCTGAGCTGGAGGTAGTAGGCCACGGTCATGCCGGCTGGACCGGAGCCGACCACCGCGACCCGGCGCCCGGTGGGGGCCTCCTTGGGCCACGGAAGTGGCGCCGGCGCGTCCACTTCGAGGACCCGGTCGGCGCAGTACCGATGGGAGTCGCGGATGGCGATGGCGGTGTCCACCTCCTCGCGCCGGCAATGGGTCTCGCACGGGGCGGGGCAGACCCGGCCGAGGATGGCGGGGAAGGGGAGGGATCGCTTCAGGATCCGCGTCGCCTCTTCCCAGTTGCCTTCCGAGTTGGCCTTCAGGTAGCCGGGGATGTCCACCCGGGTCGGGCACTTGAACTGGCAGGGCGGCAGGCAGTACGCGTCGTGGTCCGAGAAGATCAGCTCGAGGACCAGGCGGCGGTTCTCGATGACCCGCTCGGAGTGGGTGGTGATGACCATCCCGTCCGCGACCTGAGTGCCGCACGAGATCGGGGTGTTGTCCTGGCCCTCGACCTCGACCACGCAGATGCGGCACGCGCCGTAGGGGGAGAGCTTGGGCTCGTAGCACAGGGTCGGGATCTCGATGCCGGCCACCCGGCAGGCCTGGAGGATGGTCTGCCCCTCCTCGGCCTGGACCTGGCGTCCGTTGATCGTGACCGTGACCGGTGTCGTCCCCGCCACCACCGGCCAGATCGGGGCATAGTCCTCGAGGTGCCCGGCGCCTTGGCCGTTGCCCTTCCCGTTGCCGTTGCCGTTGCCGATGAAGGTCATCGGGCCAATCCTAGCGTCACCACGCGCGGAGCCCGCCGGCCTCGGCCAGGGGTGTCAGCAGCGGGGCCACGGCATCGGTCGAGCACGAGCCCGCCAGGCAGACGCCGCGCTCGGCGTGGGCCCGGTACTCGTCGCCGAACCGGTCCAGGGTGGTCAGCATCGGTCGTGGTGCCAGCGACTCCAGGCGGCAGAGCGCGGTGTCGGCGATCTTGACCGACAGCTCGCGGAGCAGGACGAGGTCGTTCGGCCGCGGGGTGGCGGCCAGGATCCGGTCCAGGGTCTCGACCAGGCGCTTCGTCCCGATCCGGCACGGCACCGCCTTGCCGCACGCCTCACGCGCGGAGAAGTCGAGGAGGAACCGGGAGGTGGCCACCATGCAGGTCGCGGCGTCGGTGACGAGGACCGATCCCGAGCCGATGTGGCCGCCCACGGCGCCGAGCCCGTCGTACTCGTAGCCGACCGAGCCCAGCTCGTCCGCGGCCAGGGCACCGGCTCCCGGCCCGCCGATGAACGCGGCCTTGACCGTTCCCGACGATCCGCCGGCCAGGTCGATGATCTCCGCGATCGGGGTGCCCATCGCGACCTCGGCCAGCCCGGGGGTCTTCACCGCTCCGGCGATCGTGACCAGCTTGGTGCCGGGCGCGGTCTCGGGGCCGACCTTGGCGAACTGGGCGGCCGAGCGACCGAGGATCCAGGCCACGTGGGCCAGGGTCTCGGCGTTGTGGACGAGGGTCGGCGCGTCCCACAGCCCGCGCTCGGCGGGGTACGGGGGCCGGATGAGGGGCATGCCGCGGTCGCCCTGGAGGGCGTGGATGAGGGCGGTCTCCTCGCCCGCGACGTAGGCGCCGGAGCCTTCCCAGACCGATACCTGGACCGAGACATCGGTGCCCAGGATGAGGTAGCCGGCGAGCTGGGCCGACTCGGCCTCGGCGACGGCGGCCCTCAGCCGCTCGATGGCCGCGGTCCAGTCGCGCCGCACGGCGAGAATGGCCTCGGACGCCCCGACGGCAGTGGCGGCGACCAGCGCGCCCTCGAGGACGAGATGGGGGTTGCCCTCGGCCAGGGCCCGGTCACCGAGCGAGGTGGGATCGGCTCCCATCAGGTTCGCGACCACGATCTTGCGATCGCCGGCCGCGGTGCGTGTGGCCCGCCACTTGTCGGCGACCGGGAACCCGGCGCCGCCCCGGCCCCGGAGCCGTGCGGCGAAGACCTCGGTGATGACCTCGTCGGGCGACAGCTTGGTCACGGCCTTGGTCAGCCCCTTGTAGCCGCCCGCCTTGCGGTAGGCGGCCAGCGACGTGGGGTCGAGGGTCCCGATCCCCTTCAGCAGGCGCTGCTCCCCGCCGGGCAGGATCCGAACCTGGGGGGAGAGGATGCCGTCCATCAGGCCCCGGCCCCGGAGGTGGCGGCCGATGTCTCCGCCCGTCGGGCGTAGATCAGGTGACGGGCCTCGTCCTCGTTCAGGGGGCCGTAGACCAGGGTGTCGATCCGGAGCGCCGGCGCGATGGCCCCGGCTCCGACGTTGGCATCGGTCTCGAGCGTGAATGAGCCGTCGTCGGTGGACTCACCGGCCCGGATGCCGAGCTCCTCCTCGAGCGCGGCGAGCAGCCGGTCCCCGCCCGCGAAGCGGCAGGCCGCACAGCTGCAGACGGTGACGAGGTGACCGTCGGCGGGGAGCAGCCGGAACCCGCCCAGCCCGGCGGCGCCGAAGACCTGCGCCCAGTGGATGGTCATCCGGTCGCTGATCCGGCGGAGCGCCGGCTCGGGCAGGTAGCCGTACCGGGTCTGCACGGCGCCGAAGATCGCGACCAGTGACTCGGGTCGTCCGCCGTAGCCGTCCACCACCGAGTCCACCCAGGCGGCGTCCACGTCTTCCTGCCAGCGGGCAGCGTTCCGCATCGGCCTCGACGGAAGCCCGGCTCGGCGGTAGGCGTTCGGGTCCTTCCGCTCGTCGTAGATCTCCGGCAGGCCGTATCGGATCCGGTTCCCCTCGTGGTCGAAACCGCTCATGTCGATGGCCTCCACCGGGCAGACCATGGCGCACTGGAAGCAGACCTCGCACTTGTGCTCGCCGAAGGGGTCGTAGATGAGGTCCAGCCGTCCACGCCAGCGGTCGGGGATGGTCGGCCGCTCCTCGGGATACTGGAGTGTCACCTTGGGGCGGAACAGGTTCCGCAGGGTGACCCCCATGCCAGCGAGCATGCCCGAGCCCGGAATCGCCATGGATCGAACCTTACAGGTTGAACGCGAGCACGACGATGGCGGTGACGAACAGGTTCACCAGGGCCAGCGGCAACAGGACCTTCCATGACGCGCCCATCAGCTGGTCCACCCGGACCCGGGGCAGGGTGGCGCGGACCCAGACCGCGACGAAGACGAAGAAGTACGTCTTCAGGAAGAACCAGAACAGGCCGTAGATCGTGCCCGCGAACCCGTCCAGGGTGGCGGGGAAGGGCCAGGGCGCGAGGTAGCCGCCCAGGAAGAGCGTCACCAGGATGGCGCTCATGATGAACAGGGCCACGTACTCGGCGAAGAAGAAGAACCCGAACCGCATCCCGCTGTACTCGGTGAACGGCCCGGCCACGATCTCGCTGTCGGCCTCGATCATGTCGAATGGGGCGCGGTTGATCTCCGCTGCCGCCGCGATGAGGAAGATCGGGAAGCCGACGATCTGCCACATGACCGCCCAGCCGTGCTCCCGCTGCCACTCCACGATCTCGGTGAACGACAGCGACCCGGTCAGCACCACGACCCCGACGATGGACAGGGTCAGCGGGATCTCGTAGCTGACCATCTGGGCCGCGCTCCGCAGCCCGCCGAGGAGCGAGTACTTGTTGTAGCTCGCCCAGCCGGCGATCAGGAGCCCGACCACCGAGAGGCCGATGATCGCGAAGAAGTAGATGACGCCGATGGAGGCGTCGAAGGCCACCAGGCCCGGCGCGAACGGGACGACCAGCATGCTCATGGCGGCGGCCATGAACACCATCCACGGGGCCATGGTGAAGGTCGGGACGTCCGCCCGGTCAGGCGTCTGGTCTTCCTTGGCGAGGAACTTGAAGCCGTGGATCGTGCTCTGGAACATGCCCTTCGGGCCCACCCGGTTCGGGCCGTAGCGCAGCTGCATCTGGGCGATGATCTTGATCTCCATCTGGATCACGATGAACGCGGTCGGCACCGTGAGCAGGAGGAGCAGGGTGGTGGCCACCACGAACCGGCCGACGCCGAGGAGCAGGTCCACGAAACCCTGGTCCAGCACTCCGTCTTCCCCTACTTGTCCACGCCGCCCATGATCGGATCCAGGCTGGCCATCACCGCCATCGTGTCGGCGATGAGGCGCCCGGGCATGAGCTTGGGCATGACCTGGAGCGAGATGAAGCTCGGGTCGCGCATCCGGAACCGATACGGGTTCGGACCGCCGTCACTGATGGCGTAGACGCTGTACAGCCCGCGCGGCGACTCGACCGCGGCGTAGGCGCGTCCCGGGCGGGGCCGGATGATGCCCGGCACCTGGGCCTGGACCGGGCCGTGCGGCATGCGGTCCACGATCTGGTCGATGAGGTGGATGCTCTGCTTCAGCTCGGCCACCCGCTGCATGTAACGGGCATACGTGTCGCCGCCCTCGTGGGTGATGACCTCGAACTCGAGCTCGGGGTAGATGCTGTACGGGTGCGCCTTGCGAACGTCGAACGGGACGCCACTGGCCCGCAGGTTCGGACCCGACACGCCCAGGTCGATCGCCTCCTGGCCGGTGAGCACGCCCATCCCCTTCGTCCGCGCCCCGAAGATCTCGTTCTCGGTGAGGATCTTCTCGTTCATCTCGATCGTGTCGAGCACGCCCGCCCGCCACGTCCCGAGGCGGCTCAGAAACTCGTCGTTGACGTCGAAGTTCACTCCGCCGACGCGGAAGAAGTTGAACAGCATCCGCTGGCCGGAGATGGCCGAGAGGAGGTCCACCACCTGGTCGCGGTTGATGAATCCGTACAGGATGGGGGTCAGCCCACCGAGGTCCAGCGCCAGGAAGCCCATCATCAGGCCGTGGCTGAATACCCGGTTCAACTCCACCACCAGGGCGCGGATGTACTCCGCCCGGCGCGGGGCCTTGATCCCGTACAGCTTCTCGAATGCGATCGCCGGCGCGTGCTCGTTGTGCATGGCCGACATGTAGTCCATCGGGTCGACGTAGGTCATGACCGTGGTGTAGGTCGCGTTCTCGCACAGCTTCTCGATCCCGCGGTGGAGGTAGCCGAGCACCGGATCGAGATCGATGACGACCTCGCCGCGGACCTTCAGCACGACCCGCATCACGCCGTGGGTGCTCGGGTGCTGCGGACCCATGTTCACCAGCATCTCGCCGTCGCCAAGTGTGTAGACCTCGCGCTCGCGCTCGGTCTGGGGCGGTCGGTCCGGCGGCGGGACGATGTCGAACCCGTAGAACTCCGGCCGGGACGACACCTCTCCAGGCTCGGGGCCGGAGAGCGCGGATGCCTCGAGCTCGAGCGGATCGACGATCCGTCCTTCGGCCGCCGCGCGAAGGGCTGCCTCGTCCTCGGCCGGGCCCTTCCGCTTCGAGATGGCCGGCCGCCTGGTCGTGGTCACGCCGGGCCTCCCGGCTCGTCGCGGTGCGCGGCCGCGTCCTCCAGGCGAGTCAGGTCCCAGGTCTCCGGCCGCTCCAGGGGCATGTTGCCGGCGGCCGGGGAGTCGGCGGCGTCATCGGGGAGCAGGAAGTCCTTCCGCTGGGGGAAGGATCGGTAGTCGGGCGACATGTAGATCCGACGCAGGTCCCGGTTGCCCTCGAAGACGATGCCCATCATGTCGTACATCTCGCGCTCGTGGAACATCGCGCCTTCCCACAAGCCGGTCACGGTCGGGGTCACCGGGTTGGTGCGGTCAACACGGACACGGACCCGCAGCCAGGCCGGGTGCCGGTCGGAGTAGAGGTGGTAGACGACCTCGAAGTGCTCGCCCACGCCGTAATCCACCGCCGCCGCATCGGCCAGGAAGAAGAAGGCGAACTCCGGGTCGTCGCGCAGGGTCCGGAGGGTATCCACGATCCGGTCTCCGGGAACCTGGACCTCGACCGTGTCCTCATCGGTCCACAGCTGGCTCGTCACGTCGCCGAGCCTGTCGCTGAGCAGCCGGACGAGGGGTCCCGCCGCGGCGGGAGCAGTCAGCGGACGTCCCCTTCCCACGATCGGAGCTCCGGTCCGCGATCGACGAAGGTGTCCCACTCGCCGCGACGCTGCTTGACCAGCTCGTGGAGCTTCATCATTCCGTAGATCAGGCCCTCGGGACGGGGCGGGCAGCCCGGGACGTAGACGTCCACCGGCATGACCCGGTCCACGCCCTGGACCACGCTGTAGGACCGCTTGAAGCGACCACCGCTGGTCGTGCAGGTGCCCATCGCGACGCACCACTTGGGCTCCGGCATCTGGGCCCACAGCCGGACCAACGGCCCGGCCATCTTGGTGGTCAAGGTGCCGGCCACGATCAGGACGTCCGCCTGGCGGGGAGAGGCGCGCATCGGGAACATCCCGAAGCGGTCCATGTCGTTCATCGGGGTGGCGGTGCTCATCATCTCGATCGCGCAGCACGACAGCCCCGACAGGAGCGGCCACAGCGAGTTGGCCCGGATCAGGTCGAGGAGGTAGTCGGCCTTGGTCGGGATGACCTCGAGCAGGCCGTGGAACCCGCCCTGCGGGTGGGTCCCCATCCCGAACTCGGACAGGAGATCGTCGTCATCGCCCATCGGATCCGGAACGACGATGGCCTCTGCCGGCAGCGCCAGCGCGGTGCTCGTCTCGTTGGCGTCCTTCGCGACTCGCGCGACCTTCGTCCGGCGGGTCGGCTGCTTGCCCTTCGGCGTCTCTATCGCCACTTCAAGTCCCCCTTCCGCCAGGCGTAGAACTCGCCGTACATCAGGACGATCAGGAAGATACCCATCAGCACCATCCCGGTGACCGCGATGTCGCGGATCACGATGGCCCAGAGGTAGATGAAGATGATCTCGACGTCGAAGGCGACGAACAGCAGGGCGTAGAGGTAGAACGCCAGCCCGAAGCGGGACCAGGTGTCACCGATGGTGTCGATCCCGCACTCGTACGGGAGCCCCTTCTGGGGCTGCTTCCGCCGGTGGGACACGAGCCACGAAAAGATGATCGTGCCGAAGACGAAGGTCGTCGCGGCGAAGCCGAATCCCAGGACGTACATCAGTCCGGTCTGGTCCATCGTCGTCTCGTCCGATCAGGGCAGACCGATCGCGGTCCGCATGCGTGAATCTCCTGCCCAAAGCATATCAGCCGGGTGCGCGACCGTCCCCTTTCACGCCGGGTGAGCGGCGCATACTCGACCTCGATCGAGCGACTCGAATCGCTCTCGGAGCAGGAGGTCGTCATGATTCGCATCCGTCGTTTCGGTGTGGTCCGCACCGCCACCGTGGCCGCGGTGCTCTACGGGCTGGGGTCGCTCATCTTCTTCGCCATCTTCGCGGTGATCTTCCTCATCGCGGGTAGCTCGCTGTCCGACATCCCCGGGACCGACATGCCGCCGTTCGCGATCGGGGCGGGAGGTGCGGTCGGGATCCTGATCAGCGGCGTGATCTTCTCGGCGATCTATGCCGTGTTCGGCTGGATCGTCACCGCCATCCTGTGCCTGCTGTACAACGCGGTGGCCGGCATGACCGGCGGCATCGAGCTCCAGCTCGAGGCCCCGCCCGTTGCACCGGCCCTTCCGGCGGCAACGTGGTCTCCGCCGGCCGGGTCGCCGCCCGCCGCACCTCCCCCGGCGTCTCCCCCGACCGCGCCGCCGACCGCCCCGACCGCCTAGCCTCGACGATCAGGCGGCGCCGACAACCAGGCGGTGTCGGTCAGGATGCGGAGGCCGTCACTGACCAGGGTGTGAGCGCCCAGGACGAACGGGACCGATGACGCCGCCGCGGCCGTGGTCAGCTCGGCCAGCCACGACGCGGTGATGGGCGACGGGTCGGCGAAGTCGGAGGCGAAGCGCTCTTCCGGCGCGGGCCAGGCAGCCGGGTCCGACGAGGACGAGAGGCTGGCCATGATGACCCGGGTGTCGAGCACGACGGCATCGCCCAGGCTCGCCAGGTGGTCGACCAGCGACGCCGCTCCCTGCTCCGACACCCAGTCACCGAGCATCGAGCGCGGCTGGCTCCCCGGTGCGGCCCGCATGCCGCGTTCCTCCACGAAGAGCCGAATGCGGCACGCTGCCTGCTCCTCGACGTAGGCGAAGACCGATGACGGCACCCGGCCCGCGACCACCAGCTCGGCGTCCCGGCTGCGCAGCACCTCGAGCACGCGCTCGATGCGCGGAATCTCGAGCGGCCGGCCGCCGGGGAGCTGGGCGCCGGCCAGGAACGCCGCGAGGGCGGCATCGAGTCGCCGCTGGCCGGGCAGGCGGGTGGCAAACCGGAGCAGGGCGAGGTCGAGCGGGGTGTCCACGTCGAAGCGGGAGTACGGCGCGCTTGCCAGGTCACGGAGCGTGAACCCCGCGCCCTCCAGGGCCCGCGGGGCGCCGTTGTCGGCCCCCAGCCCGGCCAGGGCGCCCTGCGCGGCGGCGAGGTCACCGGCCACCACGAACGCGTCGGCGCTGAAGCGGTTGTTGGCTACGACCTCGCCGGGGATCGGGGACAGAAGATCGTCCAGCGCCTCGTCGCCAAGCAGGGCCAGGGCCCCGGCGCCGACCCAGCCGACGGCGTCCACCTTGTCGCCGGCAGCGACCAGCGCGGACTGCGCGGCGGCGGTGTACCACGATCCCCAGTGGAACTCGCCGGGGGTCCGGTCGGGCGGGATGAGCTGGACGGCGGCGCCCTGCCGGGCGAGACGCTGGCTGAGCTCGGCCGACAGCAGGTGGCGACCGGTCGCCACCACGGCGGCGTAGGAGCCGAATGTCGTGGCGCCGGGGTCCGGTGGAGCGCCCATCAGGACGAGGGGCGCAGGCCGTGTGGCGGGCGCCGGCTTTGGGGCGAGAGCGTCCTCCGGCGTCATGCCTCCACCGGGTCCATGAGGCCGTGGAGCTGCTCGAGGTGCATCGCGTCGTGGACGCCTGCGAACAGGAGCCATGCCCCGCAGCTGATGCGGTGCCCGATCATCGGATGGTCCATCGGGCAGGGGTCGGCCTCGTGGCCGGCGATGGCCGATGCGGACAGGGCCTGCGAACGGCGGCTCTTGGCGAGGTAGGTCATCAGCGCCTCGCGATCGAGGTCCGCCGGGCCGGGAATGCCCGGGGTGACCCGTGGCGGGTCGTCCGCCGGCCACCGGCCGTTGGCGGCCATGGCCGCGGCGGCGGGCAGGTAGCGCCGGGCGCCGGTGGTGTGGGCGAACGCCTGCGACACGTTCCAGTCCGATTCGCCGCCGGGGGCATGCAGCATCTCGTCAGGCATGGCGACGAGAACGGACTCGAGCGCCTCGCCCACCGCGTCCTGCTGGGCGAGGATGGCTGCTGCGCCCAGCCGCCGTGACCGCGCCTCCAGCTCGTCGCGAGCGGCGTCCCTGTCGCGGTCGATCAGCCGCCAGACGGCCATCACGTCGGGCGCCCGGGCTTCGAGGTCGGCGACCCAGTCCGTGCCCGTCGTCTCCGTCGGTTCGGTGGTCATCGGTCAGATCCTATCCGTCGCCAGCCGATGACGGGGTTTCAGCGGTGTCCGCCCGCCATCCGGGTGGCCTCCGGCCGGCGTCGGAGACGCCACATGGCGAGGATCCCGACCGCCGGTCCGAGGGCCAGCAGGATCCAGGCCGTGCGCCAGGCGGTGGCGTCGTCGGGCGCCAGGAGGCCGATCCCGAGGATCGTCACCGCAGTCAGGACGAAGCCCGACGCGACCTGGACCGAGAGCGCGGACCCAGCCGTGCCAGGCGGGGCCAGCTCGGAGACGGCCGAGGAGAACTGGGCCGAGTCGGCCACCACCGAGACGCCCCACACGATGGCCACCACCAGGATCAGCCAGGCCGGGGCCCCGAACAGGAACCCGGCGACGATGGCGCTCGTACCGGAGACGCCCATGGCGACGATGGTCGTGATCGTCCGGCCCATCCGGTCGGCGACCGCACCGGCGGCCACGCAACCGACCGCGCCGGCACCGACCACCACGAAGGCGGCGAGGCTGGCAAGCGCCGGATCGGTCAGGCCGGAGACGGCAAACGCCCCGGCCAGGAACAGGGGAACCCAGGTCCACATCGCGTACAGCTCCCACATGTGGCCCAGGTAGCCCAGGTTGGCAAGGCGGACGGCGGGCTCCCGGAACGCGGATGCGGCGATGGACGGGGAGAAGCGCGACGCGGCGACGTCGAACGGGCCGACGCGGGCGCCGAGCAGCACGACCGCCGCTCCCAGGACGGCGGCCACGCTCGCCGCGACAACCACCGGGCGCCAGTCGATCCCGGCATAGGCGCCGGCCGCTCGGAACAGGTACGGCAGCGCGGAGCCCACGGTCAGGGCGGCGATGAGGATCCCGATCGCCAGCCCGCGTCCCGCCCGGAACCAGCCGGATGCGATCTTGAGGGCCACCGGGTAGACCGCTCCGAGCGCGGCGCCGGTGAGGAAACGGAACGGCAGCGCGGCGCCGACATCGGAGGCCACGAATGCGAAACCGAGGTTGGCCAGGGCGGCCAGGACCGCCCCAACCGCGATCAGGCGGGGGCCGGGGATGACGTCCGGCGCACCGGCCACGGCCAGCCCGAGCGCGCCTGCGGCGAAGCCCAGCTGCACGGCCACGGCGAGGAGGGGGAGATCCAGCCCCGCAGCCCCCCACTCGTCCACCAACGCGGGCGCGACGGCCGAGGAGCTGAACCAGGGGGCCATCGCGAGCAGGAGCCCGGTGGCGAGGATCGCGAGCTGCGGCCAGCGACCCTCGGGGTCGGCCGCGGCAGGTTCGACCGCGGTGGTGGCCACGCCGCCGGGGCGGCTAGAGGCGCTCGAAGCGCTCGACGGGCAGGACGAAGACGGTGGCCCCGCCGACCTCCACCTCGACCGGGTACGGCATGTAGAACTCGCCCGGCTCCATGATCGGCGGCATCGGGTTCACGAACTGCTTGCGCGCGTGGCAGTTGGCGCTGATCAGCTCGAGCACGGCGTCCACCTGGTCGTCCTCGACGCCGATGATGATCGTGGCGTTTCCCTGCTTCAGGAAGCCGCCGGACGAGTTCAGCCGGGTGGTCCGGTACTCCTTCTCGAGGAGGGCATCGACCAGGGCTCCGGCATCCTCGGCGTGGACGATGGCGGTGACCAGCTTCATCGGTTTCAGTATGCCCTACCGATCCAGGAGTGGAGCCACCACCTCGCGGATGGCCTGATCGGTCTCGCCGACCGTACCCGAGCCGTCCAGGACCCGGTACCGATCGGGTTCCGCGGCGGCCAAGGCCAGGTACGTGTCACGGACCCGCTCGAAGAACGCGGCGCTCTCGGTGTCCTCGAAGCGGTTCCATCGGTCCTTCCGCTTGCGACGGAGGCCGATGTCGACCGGGACGTCGATCAGGATCGTCAGGTCCGGTTTCAGCCCGTCGGTGGCGAAGGCCTGGAGGGTGTGCAGGGTGTCGAGGTCGAGGCCATAGCCGCCTCCCTGGTAGGCGAGCGAGGAGTCGAGGTAGCGAGCGCAGACGACCCACTCCCCGGCCTCGAGGGCGGGTCGGATCCTGCGCGCCACGTGCTGGGCGCGACCGGCCGCGAACAGGAGTGCGTCGGCCCGGGGGTCGAGGTCGTCGGAGATCGAACGGGCATGGAGGACGAGGCGGCGGATCTCCTCGCCCAGCCGCGTGCCGCCCGGCTCGGCGGTCACGATGGCCCTCACCCCACGGGTCACCAGCCAGTCGGCCAGGTGCCGGGCGGCCGTGCTCTTCCCGCTGCCCTCCGGCCCCTCGAGGGTGATGAACCGCCCCCGGGCGGCCGCCGGCCCGGTCAGCGCCAGGCACGCCCCTCGTCGGGAAGGAGCTGAACCCGACGGTTCGGCTCACTGCCCCGCGAGCGGCTCATGAGGTTGTGCTGCTCCGCCATCTGGTGCTGGAGGCGGCGGACGTAGGCGTTCTGGGGAGCCAGCTCGACGGAGCGGCCGCTGTCGCGGACGAGGCCGATGGCCTCCGCCGTCTCGCGCATGGCGGCCTCTTGGGGATCGGCCTCCAGCTCGTACAGGTTGGCGAGCATGGACTCCATCTGGACCAGCGTGTTCGTCTTCAGGACGAACAGCGGGGTGCCGCCCGCCTCCGCGTCCCGCAGGGCGGGGGGCTTGCGGCGGTAGTACGTGCGCAGGGTGACGACGGCATCGGCGTCCTCGAGGTCCCGCGCCACCGTCACCGGTACGGCCAGCTCCCGGACTGCCTGCTCGAGGCGCTTCCGGCTCACGCCGTACGGGAAGAGGGACATCGGTCGGAGGCTCGCGACCCGCGCCTCGCGCGTGCTCCGCGATTCGCCGGTGGCTCCGTCCACCGGGCCGGATGCCTGGGACGCGAGCATCGCCTCCTCGATGTCGCGACGGGCGTCCGGCGGCTCCGCCGGGGGACGCGACCGCCCGCCGGGGAGCGACTGCAGCCCGGACAGGCCCCCGCGCCGGGAGAATGTGCCGTGCCC
This sequence comes from uncultured Chloroflexia bacterium, assembly GCA_963699235.1. Classification (GTDB taxonomy): domain Bacteria; phylum Chloroflexota; class Limnocylindria; order QHBO01; family QHBO01; genus DASTEQ01. The sequence goes on from OY969424.1 coordinate 323,147, forward strand.
GCCGGTCTCCGGCGTGACGAATACCGAACCCGGCGCGGACTCGTGGATGCGGTAGTCGTACTTCGTTGCGGCCCGGACTTCGCCGGACTCGTCCCGCCAACGCGACTCGGGCGGGACCATGTGGCCGCGGAGGATGGCGTCCACCGTCTCGGCCACGCTGCGATGGACGATGACCCGGTCCCGCTCCACGATCTCGACCACGACGTCGAACGTCGGGGGCGCCTTCCGCTCGAGGACGCTCTTCTGCGTGCCGCGGCGGCGCGCCTCCTCGTCACCCAGGGTCACGGTCTGGATGCCGCCGATCAGGTCGGACAGGGTGGGATTCAGCATCAGGTTGTCGAGGGTGTTGCCATGCGCGGTGCCCACCAGCTGCACACCCCGCTCGGCGATGGTCCGCGCCGCCGCAGCCTCCAGCTCGGTCCCGATCTCGTCGATGACGATGACCTCGGGCATGTGGTTCTCGACCGCCTCGATCATCACCGCGTGCTGCTCGGTCGGGGTTCGGACCTGCATCCGCCGCGCGTCCCCGATCCCGGGATGCGGGATGTCGCCGTCGCCGGCGATCTCGTTCGAGGTGTCCACCACCACCACCCGCTTGCCCAGGTCGTCGGCCAGGACGCGGGCGACCTCGCGCAGCATCGTGGTCTTGCCCACCCCGGGGCGTCCCAGGATGAGGATGCTCTGCCCGGACTCGGCGATGTCGCGGATGATGTCGATCGTCCCGAACACGGCCCGCCCGATGCGGCAGGTCAGGCCCACCACCTTGCCGGCCCGGTTGCGGATGGCGCTGATCCGATGGAGCGTCCGCTCGATCCCGGCCCGGTTGTCGTCGCCGAAGGCGCCGATATGGTCGACCACGAAGCCGATGTCGGATTCGGTCACCTCCCGCTCGAGGAGCACCTCCTCGCCGTGGGTGAACCGTGCCTCCGGCCGCCGACCGAGATCGAGCACGATCTCGAGCAGGTCGGCCCGCGCACCGAGAGCCCGGACCCGCTCCACCACCTCCGGTGGGAGCGACTCCAGCAGGGCGTCGAGGTCGTCGGTCGTTTCCAGGCTCGGCATGGGCTGCTCCACCCCTTCTCGCACGCTCAGTTGACGGCCGGCACCAGCGCCGGCTGGCGGATTGAGGCGCGAACCTCCCGGACGAGCAGGGTGACCCGCCCGACCGGCAGGAAGCCGACGCTGGCGGCCGCGCTCAACCCTGCCGCCTCGTATGTTCGCACCGGAGCGAGCATCCCGGCGGCCATCGCCTCCGCGGGGAGGCGGCCGAGGGCGGAGGCGAGCAAGCCCTCCCCGTCGGTCCCGTCGCGAACGAGGAAGCGAAGGTAGTGCGGGCCCACCCGGCTGGCTCCGTGCTGGACGAACCCACCTGCCCGCTGGTCGGCGGTCGTCAGCCAGGCGCTGACCGAGCCGAAGTGGAGGATGGGGTTCAGGCTCGACCGCGGGACGATGGCCTCGTGCCCCACCGACTCCCAGTCGGACGCGCGGTAGTCCTCGACGCGGGCGATGGTCGGTGGCGTGCAGTGGCTCCACAGGTCGAAGAGGTGCCACGCGTCGGGTGCGCCGGCGGGCTGGAGGGCAACGTCGGTCGGGGCCGATCCCCGCCGCGCCGCCGAGCGGCGACGTCGGCGGAGAAAGCCGCCGCCCCGCCGGCCCGGCGTCTCGGGGGCGCGGTACAGGATCTCCTCCTGGGCGTAGGCCATGAAGCCGGCGGTCCCGAACAGCGAGAGGTTCTCGTGGACGTCGGCACAGGCCACGTGGTAGCGGCTGACGTTTCGCCGGGCGCCCTCCTCGATGAGGGCCTCGAGCATCGCCCACCGCACCTCGCCGGCCATCGGCCCGTCGGCGGCGTCGAGCTCGATGATTACCCAGTCGTCGCGGTGCGGCTCGGTGATGGCTCTGCAGGAGCCGATGAGCTGGCCGTCGGACTCGGCCACGAGGTGGACCGATGGCGGGCGGAGCGGCAGCCACGACGGGATGAGGGCGGACAGCTCGATGCCCGGGCTCTCGGTCGGGGCCGGGACGCCAAGGCTGCGGCGGTAGGCGTCAGGCGCGGCGTGGACCTGGCCCGACAGGTCGGCGAGGGCCTGGCGATCGGTCAGGCGCGCAGCGCGGACCTCGCCGGACTCGTTCGCGACGGTCGTCATGCGGGCACCTCGCTGCCGATGAGGTCCACCAACGCGCGGTGGAAGCGGCGGTCGCCGGTCAGCTCGGGATGGAACGCGGTGGCCAGCATCCGCCCCTCGCGGACGGCGACGGTGCGGCCCATGGGGTCGGTGGCCAGGACCTCGACGCCCGGTCCGACATCGGTCACGACCGGGGCCCGGATGAAGACGGCATGGAGCGGCTCGTCACCGAGGATGGGGACGTCCAGGTCCGCCTCGAACGAGTCGAGCTGGCGGCCATAGGCATTGCGCCGGACCTCGATATCGAGGAGGGGGAGGATGGGCTGGTCGCCATCGGCGATCCGACGGGCGAGGAGGATCATCCCGGCGCAGGTGCCCCACATCGGCGCACCGGAGGCGGCCAGGCTCATGATCGGCTCGGCCAGGCCGTAGGCGTCCACCAGGCGTCGCATGGCGGTTGACTCGCCGCCGGGCAGGATCAGGGCCTCGACCCCGGCCAGGTCGCGGGGGAGCCGGACTTCGACGGGCTCGGCCCCGATCTCCTTCAGGGCCCGGGCGTGCTCGGCCACGTCCCCCTGCACGGCCAGGATGCCGACCCGCGGCCGGCGCGCCGCCTCTACCAACCCCGGGAGGCCAGCCGCTCCTGGTCGGGGATCTCGGCCAGCTCGAGGCCACGCATCGGCTCACCAAGGCCGGCACTGACCTCGGCCAGGATCTCGGGGTTGTCGTAGTGGGTCGTGGCCTTCACAACGGCCTTCGCCACCTTCTCGGGATGCTCCGACTTGAAGATGCCGCTCCCCACGAACACCGCCTCCGCGCCGAGCTGGCGCATGAGGGCAGCGTCGGCCGGCGTGGCGACGCCCCCGGCCGAGAAGTTCGGGACCGGCAGCTCGCCCAGCTCCGCGACCTGGCGAACGACCTCCAGCGGCGCACGCAGCTCCTTGGCGGCGGCGAACAGCTCGTCCTCACGCATGCCGCGCAGCTGGGAGATGCCCGATCGGACCGCCCGCATGTGGCGCACGGCCTCCACGATGTTGCCTGTGCCGGCCTCGCCCTTGGTCCGGATCATGGCTGCGCCCTCGCCGATCCGGCGCAGCGCTTCACCGAGGTCGCGGCAGCCGCACACGAACGGGACCGCGAACTGGTGCTTGTCGATGTGGTGGGCCTCGTCGGCCGGGGTCAGGACCTCGGACTCGTCGATGTAGTCCACCTCGAGCGACTGGAGGATCTGGGCCTCCACGAAGTGCCCAATCCGGCACTTGGCCATGACCGGGATGGTGACCGCCTGCTTGATCTCCTCGATCAGCCGCGGGTCGCTCATCCGGGCCACGCCGCCGTCCTTGCGGATGTCCGACGGGACGCGCTCGAGGGCCATCACCGCCACGGCCCCGGCCTCCTCGGCGATGCGGGCGTGGTCCGCGGTGACGACGTCCATGATCACGCCGCCGGCGAGCATGCGGGCCAGTCCGACCTTGGTCGCCCAGGTCGATGTCTGCGGGGGTCGTTCGGTGGTCGTCATGAGGCCCGCATTGTACGCTCGGCTATGATCGCGGCCACTGGAGGCGGAGATTGATCAACGCACCGGTCCTGGTCCTCAATCAGAACTACGAAGCCCTCAACGTCTGCGACATCAGGCGGGCGTTTCGGCTGCTCGGTGCCGAGAAGGCGGAGCTCATCGCCCGCAACCACCAGGTCATCCACACCGTGAGCCGCGCATATGAGGCGCCATCGGTCATCCGCCTCGTGTACCTCGTCAAGCGGCCCCGGCCCCGGGTCAAGCTCAGCCGCCGCGAGGTCTTCGCCCGAGACCGCCACACCTGCCAGTACTGCGGCACGGTCACCCACGACCTGACCATCGATCACGTCGTGCCCCGCCACCGTGGTGGTCGCCACGAATGGGAGAACCTCGTCGCGGCGTGCCGGCGATGCAACCACCGCAAGGGCTCGAAGACCCTGACCGAGGCCCACATGGCCCTCGGCCGCGAGCCCAAGGCCCCGCGTGCCGACGCGCGGTACCTGTACGGCTCCTACCTGACCGATGAGCGGAACGACGCGTGGCGGACGTTCCTGTTCGTGGACGAGCCCGCCCGAAACTAGCCGACCACCCGCGGCGAGACCGCCCCGAGGGCAAGGTCAGGGGAACAGGTTCCCGATCTGGGTCACCACCGAATCCGACACCACGCCGGTCCCCCCCAGGATGAACACGCGCGCAGGCTGGAAGCGGAGGAGCTCGCCCTGGACCGATGCGGGCACGCTCGTGCCTGGGACAAGGAGCAGCGGACCGATGTACGCGCCGCCCGACGATCCCCCCGCCAGCGCGTCGGGGAAGTTCAGCCCGGTGGCAACGAAAACGCTCTCGGCCGCCCCGAAGAACGTGCTCGAGATCGCAACCGCGGTCTCGTACCGCGTGCCGCCAGCCACCCGGAACACCGGGCCGCTTGTGATCGCGTCGAGCTGAGTCATCACCGCGTTCGACACGACCCCGGTCCCGCCCAGGACCACGATTCGCCCCGGGTCCAGGCGATCCAGCTCGTTGGCGACCACCGCCGGGATGGCGTTGGGCAGGACGAGGAGCAGCGGCCCACCCGACAGGGCGGACGGTGGCGCGGCCCCGAGGGCGTCGGGGAAGTTCAGCCCGGTCGCGATGTACGCGGTCTCTACGCCCGGCTCGAAGCCCTCGGACACCGCGACGGCGGTCGCGAACCGGTCGGGCCCGGCGAGGCGGACGACCTCCCCGTCCCCGAAGACGAAGGCGGCCAGCTGGCTCTCGACCTGGGCAGAGACGACTCCGGTTCCCCCCAGCACGACGATGTTCAGGGGCTGGAGCCGGGTCAGCTCGGAGGCGGTCTCCGCAGGGATGCTTCCCTGGTTGACGAGGAGCAGCGGATAGCCGAACTGAGCCCCAACGGCGCCGCCGGCCAACGCATCGGCGAAGCCCGCTCCGGTTGCCACGACCACGAACTGCGGATACCGGAAGTACGTCGCCTCGGAGATGGCTGCCGCCGTGGCGTTGCGGTTGATCCCGCTCAGGCGCCGGATGTCGGGTTCGCCGACCAGCGCAGCCCGCGCATCGGGGATCCGGCCGGTCGCCGTCACGCCGCGGGTCCACGGGATCGGCTTGCCGGTCGCCATGAGCCGCTGCTTGAGGAGCGCGCCGGTGAACAGGTCCGGCCTGATCGATCCGACCAGTGCCGCCACGCCGGAGACGTTGGCCGCTGCCGGCGACGTCCCAGCCACGAGTCCGAAGACGTGTGGCACCGGCTGGGCCACGGTCGCGCCGATGAGAATCGCTTCCCCGGGAGCGGACATGTCCACTGCCGTCGCCCCGAAGTTCGAGCATGCCCCGTTGGGCGTGCAGCCCGACAGCATCCCCTCGTTGTGGATCGCGGCGACGGTGAGGATGTTGTCGATGTCATAGGAGGCGGGATAGCTCGGCGTGGCGTCGATGTCCGCGCCCTGGTTGCCTGCCGAGGCGACGAACAGCAGGCCGGTCGCCGCCTGGGCGGCCAGGATGGCGTCCCGTTCGGCCACGCTGAACCCGCCGCCGCCGTATGAGGCGTTCACGATCTTGATCCCGTGATCGGCGGCGTACTCGAGGGCCGCAACCTCTGCGGCGGTGCCGCAGTCCCCTCCGGCGTCGAAGATCTTGAGGGCCATGATCTTCACCCCCGGCGCGACGCCGATCATCCCGGCCATGACCACGCTGCCGGCGATGAGGCTCGCCATGGCCGTTCCGTGCCACCCGTCCTCGACCTCGAAGACGCTGCTGTCGTTGTGGCAGAAGTCCCACCCGTTCACGTCATCGATGAAGCCGTTGGCGTCGTCATCGACGCCGTTCGTCTCTTTCCCGCCACCACTCTCCCCTGGGTTGACCCAGGCGGTGCCCTGGAGCTCGGGGTGGTCGAAGTCGACCCCGGTGTCGATGACCGCGACCGTCACGTCGGGGCTGCCCATGCCCAGCTCCCAGGCCTCCGGCAGGTTCATGTCCACGTTCGGGGCCCCACTGAATCCACCGATGTCCTGGCCCGTGTTGTTCAGGCTCCACTGTTCCGGGTACAGCGGCTCCTGGATGTCGACGACGGACAGGTCGCGGCGATACTCCGGTTCCGCCCACGAGACCGCCGGATCGCGGCGGAGCGCCGTCACGGCGGCGTCCAGGTCGCCGGCTGGAGTCAGGACCTGCCAGGCGTCGAGCGGCGGCGCGGATCGATCCTGGGCGACCCCGACCCGACTCATCAGCGCCACGCGCTGGGCGGGGCCGGCGGCCGACCGCCACCGAACCAGGATGCGTCCGGTTGTCTCGGGTTGCGGCCCCGGGCGCGCCTCCGGTCGCAGGCGCCGTCCGTTCGCCGTGACCAGGTCCGTGGGCTCACCCCACGTCGGGGCGGCGTCCGACTCGACCACGGGTCCCCCGGCCGCGACCGGTGCAGGGAGAAGCGGGCCGAGCGCCGTGATCGCGCCCAGCAGGAGGACCGCGGGCGTGCGTCCGCTACGGCGGGTCATGGTCGGCTCCCTCCTTCCTGGGCAGCAGCCGCCCCAGGGCCGCATCGAGTTGGCCCGATATACACCTGCCGGATTCTGGTGGCAATGCCCGGTTGCCCTCGAGGAGCCGAACACGCAGGATCGAGTTCGTGGATTCGCTGGCCATTGATCTGCCTTCCGACGTCCGCCACGTGCTCGGAACCCTCACTCAATCAGGTCACGAGGCGGCGCTGGTGGGTGGCTGCGTCCGCGACCTCGTTCGGGGCCTGACGCCCGACGACTGGGACGTCGCCACCTCCGCTCCACCCGAAACCGTCGCCGAGCTGTTCCCCGACACGACCTGGACGAACATCTTCGGGACGGTCACGGTCCGGATCGGGGACGAGCCGACGGAGGTCGAGGTCACGACCTACCGCTCCGAGTCGGGCTACACCGACGGTCGCCGTCCGGACGAGGTCCGATGGGCGACCGAGCTGACCGATGACCTCCAGCGGCGTGACTTCACGATCAACGCCATGGCGTGGGTCGCCGATGACCTCGGGGCTGGGCACGGCCACCTGGTCGATCCCCACGGCGGCCGCGAAGACCTGGCAGCGACGGTCCTTCGCGCCGTGGGCGACCCCGAGGTCCGCTTCACCGAGGACGCGCTCCGCCTCCTTCGCGGCGTCCGGTTCGCCACCACCCTGGACCTGCGCATCGACCCGCCGACCGAGGCCGCCATGGCGCGGATGGCACCCACCGCTGGCAGCCTCTCCGGGGAGCGGATCCGCGACGAGCTGTACCGCCTCCTGGCCTGGCCGGGTGCCATCGCCCCGGCGTTCCTTCTCGCCGAGCGACTCGGGATCTTGGCCGTGATCCTGCCTGAGCTCACCGCCCTGCGGGGTGTTGAGCAGGGCAAGCTGCTCGGCGGGGATGCGCTGGACCACTCCCTCCGCACCGCCGACGCGCTGCCGCCGGACGACCCAATCCTCCGCCTGACCGGGCTTCTGCATGACATCGGCAAGGCGTCCACCGCATCCGGTGGCCACTTCATCGGCCACGAGGTCGTCGGCGCGCAGCTCGTCCAGCAGCGGCTCGAGGCCCTGGCGCTCTCACGAGCGGACATCGAGCGGGCGACCCATCTCGTCCGCCACCACATGATCCTGTACAGCTCTGAATGGACCGATGCTGCCGTGCGCCGCTTCATCGGCCGGATCGGCCCGGGGCGGCCGATGAAGGACCTCTTCGCCCTTCGGCGCGCCGACACCGCCGCGTCGGCCGGCCCCGAGGCCCGCGACGCCGCCGCGGCCGAGCTCGAGGGCCGGGTGGCCGATCTCCAGGCAGCGGCCGTCCTCTCGCTCGGCGAGCTGGCCGTGAACGGCAGCGACCTCATGCGCGAGCTCGGCCTCGCGCCCGGCCCGGAGGTTGGCCGCCTCCTCGAGGTGCTCCTGCAGGCGGTCCTCGACGACCCCGGGCGAAACGAGCCATCGGCCCTGCTGGCGCTCGCCCGCGAGGAAGTGGCCGCCGCGCCAGGCCCATGACGGCACCGCTCGGGTGGTGCGCCGACGCACCACCAGGCGAGCCCGAGAGTGCCGGAACGGGGGAAGGCCGCTGCTACAATCGGCGGCCGGACCCATCGGAGGAGCCCTTCCCCGAATGAGTGTCAGTGCCCGACGGGCTTGCCCGCCCGTCCATCGGTCTGTGGCCTAGGTTGCCCGCGTGCGGATTCTTGTCGTTGGTGGAGCAGGCTACGTGGGCTCGACAAGCGTCGAGACCTTCATCGAGGCTGGCCACGACGTCACCGTCTACGACAACCTGAAGACCGGCCACCGCGACGCGGTCATCCGCGGCGCCCGGCTCATCGTCGGTAGCCTGAGCGACCAGAACCGGCTCGAACGCGTGCTGCGCGAGCACCGCATCCAGGCCGTCCTCCACTGTGCCGCCCGCTCGCTGGTCAGCGAGTCGATGGAGCACCCGGAGCTGTACTACCGCGAGAACGTCTCGAACGGGGTGAAGCTGCTCGAGGCGCTCCGCGAGCGGCGCGTGAACCGGATCGTGTTCTCGTCAACGGCCGCCGTGTACGGCGAGCCCAAGCGGGTCCCGATTGCAGAAGCGGATCGCACCGAGCCGATCAACCCCTACGGCGAGACGAAGCTCGCCTTCGAGGGAGCCATGCGCTGGTACGCCGCCTGCCACGGGTTCCGGGCCATCAGCCTCCGCTACTTCAACGTCGCGGGCGCGACCGAGCGGAACGGCGAGGACCACGACCCGGAAACCCACCTGATCCCGATCGTGCTGAAGGTCGCGGCCGGGGAGCTGCCCGACGTCCGGATCTTCGGCCAGGACTTCAACACACCCGACGGCACCTGCATCCGGGACTTCGTCCACGTCCGCGACCTGGCCTCGGCGCACCTCCTGGCGCTCGATGCGACGGGCGAAGCCGAGCCCTCGTTCGAGGTCTACAACCTCGGCTCGGCGGCGGGGTTCTCGGTGCGAGAGGTCATCGAGGCCGCCCGCAAGGTCACTGGCCGCGCCATCCCGGCTCGCGTCGTGCGACGACGGGTTGGCGATCCGCCGAGCCTGGTGGCCTCGTCACGGCGTGCCCGGCGCGACCTTGGCTGGCAGCCGCGCGAGGCGTCCCTCGAGCAGATGCTGGCCGATGCGTGGGCCTGGAAGCTCTCCCATCCAACCGGCTACGCCAAGCGCAAGCCGCGGACGCCCAGCCACTCCGGTCGGTCCGGTGCCGGCGACGGCGCGGGACGGGGTCGCTCGTCCGATGGCGAGGTCGATGGCGTGGGCCCGGCCGACAGCGACGGCACGTCGCGCACGGAGCGGGTGGCCGTCCCGGTCACCGGATAGGCGCCCTGGCGGCCTAGGCCTGAGCGTCGACCACCGACTCGCCCACCGACTCGCCCACCGCGCAGCGGCGGCAGACCCCGTAGAAGTCCAGCCGCGCATCCTCGATCTCGAAGCCCAGATCGCGCCGAGCGCGGCGGCTGATGTCGGCCACCAGCTCCTCGCCGACCTCCTCCACCGCGCCGCAGACCCGGCAGGCGAGATGGTGGTGGTGCGCCGGCCGGCAGGCGACGTAGGCATAGACATGGCCATCCCGCTCCAGCCGCCGGGCGAGTCCCGCCTCGCTCAGGGCCTCGAGGGTCCGGAACACGGTGGCGCGACCGAGCTGGCGGTGGCGCGGCCGCATCCGCTCCCACAGCTCCTGGGCCGTGACCTGGCGCGGCGAGCCGGCGAGGGCGGCCGCCACCGCCAGACGCTGACTGGTCACCCGCTGGCCGGCGCGACGGAGGCGGCGGGCGGTGGCCGCGGTCACAGCTGGGTCTCCATTCCAAGGCTCATGAACATGATGACCCCGACGCCCGCCAGGGTGGCGGCGATGACCCAGCGTGATCCCTCGTTGCGGTGGGCCTCCGGGAGAAGCTCGGCTGCGCCGACGTAGAGGAAGAAACCGGCGAATGTCGCCAGCAGCGCGCCGAGGACGACGTCGGGGATGACGAAGAAGGCGGTCACCGCCGCGCCCAGCACCGGCGCCAGGCTGACGAGGAACACCCAGCGCATGGCGGTGGGCCGCGGCACGCGGCTGGCGAGCAGCAGGCTCACGATCCCGATGCCGTCGCTGAAGCGATGGATGACGACCACCAGGCCGACGACGAACCCGAGCTCGGGGCTGGCCTGGAATGCGGCGGCCATGGCCACCCCGTCGAGCAGGCTGTGGACGGACATGGCTCCCGCACCGATCAGGCCCAGGTGCTGGTGCGCGACCTCGTCGTGGTCCAGCTCGGTCGCCGTCTCGTGGCCAAGGTGGAGGATCGTCAGCTTCTCGATGACGTAGAACGCGAGGAACCCGATCGCGGCGAAGGCCATCGCCATGCTGGCCTGCCCCATCAGCGCCACCGACTCGGGCAGCAGGTCGAAGAAGGCGGCCCCGATCCGGATCCCGGCGCCGAGCGCGATGACGTAGCCGACCTGCCGGACGAGGTGGAGGGCCATGACCCCACCACTCAGGGCGGAGAGGACGGCGGTGGCCGACATGGCGATGAGGAGCGGCGGCATACCTGAGACGGAGTATCAACCCGCCCGAGCAGGCGGGTCAAGGCTGGAGGGTCGCCGTGCTACGATCGGCGCTCACCGCACCACCAGCCAATCGGAGCCCTGTTTGCCCTCAACCCCCACTGCGCCCCACCGCCGAACACGCCGCCGAACACCTCAGTCGCCCGCCCCAGACGGCCGTTCCGCCGTCCCCGCCGCGTCCGACGACGACATGGACCCATCCGACGCCCTCACCGCTGCCGTTCTGGCCCGCGCCGCTGGCTATCGGTTCGGGGACATCGAGGTTCCGGTCACCATCGCCCGGGCCCTCGAGCAGATGGGCTACGTGACCCCGACCGAGGTCCAGGCACGCGCCATCCCGCCGCTCCGTGCCGGCGGCGACTTCATCGGCCAGGCGCAGACCGGCACCGGCAAGACCGCGGCCTTCGGCATCCCGATCGTCGAGCAGGTCGATCCGACCGACCGATCGGTGCAGGCCCTGGTCCTGACCCCCACCCGCGAGCTCTGCCAGCAGGTCACCGACGAGATCAGCCGCATCGGCCAGTTCCGGAACGTGAAGACGGTGGCCATCTACGGCGGGGCGGCCATGGACCGGCAGATCAATGCGCTCAACCGCGGGGCGCAGGTCGTGGTCGGCACCCCGGGTCGCGTGCTCGACCTCATCCGCCGGCGTGAGCTGCGGCTCGACTCGGTCCGGATCGTGATCCTCGACGAGGCCGATCGGATGCTGGACATGGGGTTCATCGTGGACGTCGAGACGATCCTCGCCCGCTGCCCGCGCCAGCGGCAGACGGCCCTGTTCAGCGCCACCATGCCGTACGCCATCCTCCGCATCTGCGACCGATTCATGCGCCGCGACGCGGAGCACATCGCCCTCAAGCCCGAGCTGCGGACGGTGGAGACCACCCGCCAACTGGTCTACTTCGTCGCCGAGCAGGACAAGGTCGCGGCCCTGGTGGAGCTGGCCGACCAGTTCGGCTTCGATCGGCTGCTCGTCTTCCGCCACACCCAGATCGGCGTCGACCGGCTGACCACCTCGCTCAAGCGGCGAGGCCGGAACGTGGCCGCCCTCCACGGTGGCCTCTCTCAGCGGGACCGGGAGCGGACGCTCGCCGCCTTCAAGGCCGGCGACATCCAGTTCCTGGTCGCGACCAACGTCGCCAGCCGCGGCCTCGACATCGTGGACCTGCCGTACGTGCTCAGCTTTGACATCCCCGAGGACGCGGACACCTACATCCACCGTGTGGGCCGGACCGGCCGGGCCGGCCGGACGGGGACGGCCATCACCTTCGTCGCCGAATGGGACCTCGATGCCTGGCAGGCGATCAAGGCCGAGGTCGGGATGGACGTCGAGGAAGGCGAGCTGCGCCTCTACCGATGACCGAGCCGACCGGTACGCCCGTCGACCCGGCAGCCATCCGCCCCCAACTCGCCACCGAGGCCGGGGTCGGGATCAACAGCCCGCATTGGTCCTTCGAGCCGTACTGGATCGGTGACCGGGTCATCGCCCGGCTGGCCGATGGACAGGTTCGCCTGACGAACACCGACGGCCACGCGATCGACGACTTCTACCGGGAGCTGGCATCAGTGCTGGTGGGCTCGGTTGACGCCGACGAGGTCGTCCTCGATGGGATCTGGACCGCCCAGCCGTTCCTGGGTCACGGCTCGGCCGCAGAGCGGTGGTCGCAGGCGCTGGCGGCCGAGACCGGCGAGCTGCCCGAGGACGGCCCTGATCCGGCCGAGCTGGAGACCCGGCGGGCCTACGTGGTGGTGGACGTCATCGAGCTCGATGGTCAGTTCCTGGGCGAGGTTCCGTACCAGGAGCGCCGGCGGCTGCTGGCCGGGCTCATCAGCGAGAGCGTGCGGCTGCGGGTCACGCCGTCGGTCAAGGTTCCGGTCGGGTCATGGTTCCACGCCTGGCAGGAGAACGGCTTCAGCCGGGCGGTGGCCAAGCACGCCAACTCCCGGTACCAGCCCGGCACCGCGACCGAGGACTGGGTCATCGTGGCCATCGAGCCCGACCGCGCGCCCGGTGTCACCGGCCTGTTCTGGAAGGGGCGCAAGAAACGCGAGATCACCCGGTGACGATCGCCTCCGCCCTCGATGCGCGCGGCCGGTCCGCGGTGCGCGGGGTCGGCCGGGCAGACCTCATGGTCGGCATCCCCAGCTTCGGGAACGCCGACACCATCGGCTACGTCGTGCGGGCCGCGATGGCCGGCATGGTCCAGTACTTCCCCGAGCTCAAGCCCGTGCTCGTCAACGCCGACGGCGGATCCGAGGACGACACCCCCAAGGTCGCGGTCAGCACCGAGAGCCCGGAGTACATCGAGAAGATGATCCTGGTGCGCCCGCCGCACCGGCTCAAGCGCGTCGCCGTCACCTACCGCGGCCCGAGCGGCAAGGGATCCGCGGTACGGGCTCTGCTCGAGGTCGCCGCTGAGCTGAAGGTCGAGGCCCTCGTCCTGGTCGACTCCGACCTGCGGTCCATCGTCCCCGAGTGGATCGAGCTCCTGGCCGGGCCGATCCTGAAGGGCGGCTACGACTACGTCGCTCCCCTCTACGCCCGCCACAAGTTCGACGGCACCATCACCAACCACATCGCCTACCCGCTGACCCGGGCCCTCCACGGCCGCCGGATGCGCCAGCCGATCGGCGGCGAGTTCGCCATCAGCCGCGACCTGGTCCACGCCCTCCTCGACTACACCGACTGGGACGAGGCCACTGCCCGCTTCGGGATCGACATCTGGATGACGCACCACGCCCTGGCCGGGGGCTTTGCGGTCTGCCAGACGCGGCTCGGTGCCAAGATCCACGACCCCAAGGACCCCGCCTCCGACCTCGGACCGATGTTCCGCCAGGTCGTCGGCACGCTCTTCCGAATGGCCGGTGAGCAGTCCGAGTCGTGGCTCGGGGTCCGGGGCTCGCAGGCGGTCCCGGAGTACGGCTTCGAGCGGGTGGTCCTGCCGGAGCCGATCACCGTCAACCAGGAGAAGCTGGTCGATGCCTTCGAGACCGCCAGCCTGGCCCAGGGGGCGGTCTGGAAGCGGATCCTCGCCGGCGAGCAGCTGGAGCGCGTCCTGGCCCTCCCCTCGGACGAGCCGGAGGCGTTCGCCTTCCCCTCCGAGCTGTGGATCCGCTGTCTGTACGACGCGCTGCTGGCGTACCAGCGGCCGGGGCTCGACCGCGAAGCCCTGCTGGCCGGCCTGACCGGCCTCTACTTCGGGCGGGTCGCCGGCTTCATCAACGAGGTCCGCGAGCTGAACGATGAGCAGTCCGAGCGCCTGGTGGACGCCCAGGCCCGCGAGTTCGAGGATCTGAAGCCGTGGCTGGCCCGCGCCTGGCAGGCGCAGGCCGGGGACGAGCCCGCCTGATGGGACGTCGGCGGGGGCCGTACCGCATCCTCATGCCGCTCGCCAACCCGCGAACGGCCCGCGACCTGGTCCGGATCGGCTCGCATCTCGCCCACCGCCGGCCAACCGAGATCACCGCCCTGGGCATCGTCGAGGTGCCCGAGGGCGTGTCCCTGGCGGAGGGTGCCAGCCGCGCCCGCGAGGCCCGGCGCCTGCTCCAGCGCGTCCCGGACTTCCGCGATGACCCCTCGGTCGAGGTCCGGACGGCGGTCCGCATCGGGCGCCAGGCGTCGGAGGGCATCGTCGAGGCGGTGGCGGAGACCGGGGCCGACCTCATCATCTTCGGCTGGGGCGGCCCGCCCCCGCCCGGGTCGCGGCGGCCGGCGTTCTCGACCACCATCGACGAGGTCGTCCGCGAGGCGCCGTGCGACATCGCGGTCATCAAGCAGCGCGGGCTCGGGACGGTGGAGTCCATCCTCGTTCCGGTTCGCGGCGGCCCGAACGCCGAGCTGGCCATCTCCCTCGCCACCGACCTGGCCCGCGGATTCGGGGCGCAGCTGGTGGTGCTCCACGTCGTGCCGCCCGATGGCGGCGAGGAGGCGATCGAGCGCGAGCGAGCCGCCCTCGCTGCCCTCGTGAAGCGCGCGGCCCGTGGCGTGGACGTCCGCGACCTGGTGGTCGAGGCGCCCACGGTGCGCGGCGCCATCCTGGCCGAGTCAGCGAACCATCAGCTGGTGGTGGTCGGCGCCGCGGTCCAGCAGACCGGGACCGGCTCCGGTCGCCGGCTGTTCGGCCGCCTCGCCGAGACGGTCGCGTCCCGCTCCAAGGCCACGGTCATGGTCGTCCGCACCCGGCAGCCGGTCACCCCGCACGTCTTCGTTGACCTCAAGGCCGACGAGGCCAGCCTGCCGGCCGCCGACGAGGCGATCGAGGCCGGCCAGAGCCTGCCGACTATCGTCGATCGGTGGTTCGCCGAGAACACGTTCCATGCCGGGGAGTTCCGGGACCTGCGCCGCCTGGTCGAGCTCAAGGAGCGCGACGGCCTGACGATCAGCGTCGGACTGCCCACCCTGAACGAGGAGAAGACCATCGGCCTCGTCGTCCGCCGCATCCGTGACGCGCTCATGGAACGAGTGCCACTCGTGGACGAGATGCTGGTCATCGACTCGGCCTCCACCGATCGGACGGTCGAGATCGCCCGCGAGCTGGGCGTACCGGTCCGCCAGCACGACGAGATCCTGCCCGAGCTGGGCAGCTACCCGGGCAAGGGCGAGGCGCTGTGGAAGAGCCTTCACGAGCTGCGCGGCGACATCGTGGTCTGGGTGGACACCGACATCCGGAACATCCAGCCGCGCTTCGTTTACGGGCTGCTAGGCCCGCTCCTCCGTGAGCCTCGGATCCAGTACGTCAAGGGCTTCTACCACCGGCCCCTGATGGCCGCTGATGGGCAGTGGCAGGCCAGCGAGGGCGGCCGGGTGACCGAGCTCACCGCGCGGCCCCTCATCAACCTGTTCTTCCCCGAGCTGTCCGGCGTCATCCAGCCGTTGGCCGGCGAGTACGCCGGCCGCCGCGAGCTGCTCGAATCGGTGCCATTCTTCACCGGCTACGCGGTCGAGTTCGGGCTGCTGGTGGACGTCATGGACCGCGTCGGGCTGTCGGGCATCGGCCAGGTCGACCTCGAGCGGCGGATCCATCGCAACCAGTCCCTGACCGATCTGTCGCCGATGTCCTTCGTCATCCTGAAGGCGGCGATCACCAAGCTCGAGGAGCGCCAGCAGATCGAGCTCATGACGGAAATGGGCGAGCGCATGAAGCAGATCCGGGTCGAAGGCCAGAAGTTCTCCCTCGACGTCCGCGAGGTGGGTGACGAGATCCGTCCGCCGATGTCCTCCATTCCCGCCTACCGTGCCCGTCGAGCGGAGCTGCGCTCGTGAGCCCCGCCCTCCGGGTGGTGGTGGCTCCCGACTCGTTCGGCGGCGCGCTCAACTCGGTGGCAGTGGCCACCGCCATCGCGCGCGGCTGGGCGTCGGCCCGGCCGGACGACGAGATCGTCCCGATCCCGATGGCCGACGGAGGCGAGGGGACTCTGGCCGCCATCGTGGCCGCCCTCGGCGAGCAGGCGGAGCAACGGTCGGTCTCGGTACTCGACCCGCTGGGCCGGAGCATCACCGCGGACTGGCTGTCGCTGGAGGAGGGCGCAACCGCGTTCGTGGAGATGGCGGCGGCCAGCGGTCTGTCCCACCTGACCCCCGACGAGCGGACACCGGCCGCGGCCCGGTCGGCATCCACCCGGGGCACCGGGCAGCTCATCCGAGCAGCGCTCGACGCCGGCGTGCAGCGGATCGTGGTCGGCCTGGGCGGGTCGGCGACGACCGATGGCGGCGCCGGGCTGCTCGTCGAGCTGGGCCTCCGCCTGCTCGACGCGCGCGGCGAGGATCTCGCCGACGGGGGCGCCGCGCTGGCCGACCTCGACCACGTCGAGGTGGATGCGCTCGACCCGCGCCTGGCCGACACGGAGATCCTGATCGCATCCGACGTGACCAGCCCCCTGACCGGGCCACGTGGTGCGGCGGCCACGTTCTCGCCGCAGAAGGGCGCGGACCCCGACGCGGTCGCCGAGCTCGACGTGGCCCTGGGCCGGTGGGGGGCCGAGATCCTGCGCGCGACCGGGCGTGAGGTGGCCGACGTCGCCGGAGCCGGCGCCGCAGGCGGGACCACGGCCGGACTGCTCGGGTTCTCGGAGGCGGAGGTTCGGCCCGGAGTCGAGGTCGTTGCCGACCTCGTGGGCCTGGCCGCGGCCTGCGAGGGAGCGGGCGTGGTCATCACCGGCGAGGGTCGGGCCGATGAGCAGACCCTGGCCGGCAAGGCCGCCCTCGGCGTCGCGCGCCACGCCGGCCGAGCCCCTGTCATCCTGCTCTGCGGGGCCCTGGGGCCCGGCTCCGAGATCGTCGAGTCTTCCGGGGCGTTCGCCGTCGTCCAGCCCATCCTCGATCGCCCGATGGACCTCGAGGCGGCCATGGCCGACACCGAGCGCCTGCTGGCCACCGCGAGCGCCCGGATGGCGCGGAGCATTGGCATCGGGAAGCGACTGGGCACCCGCGGCTGGCACTGATGGCCGCCCGCGCATCGGCCACCAAGAACCGGCGGCTTGCCCAGCTGCGTCGGATCCGGCGCGAGCGGATCGGGCCGGTCCTCGAGCGACTGGCTGACCGATACGGGATGCCCGAATGGGCCGGTCCACGACTCGACCCGGTCGCCGAGCTGGTGCTGACCGTCCTGGCCCAGAACACCGCGGACATCAACTCCCATCGGGCGTTCGAAGCGCTCCAGGCCGCCTATCCCTCGTGGGACGCGGTCCTGGCCGCTCCCACCGACGAGCTGGAGGACGTCATCCGGCCCGGTGGCCTGGCGCCGACGAAGTCGCGGCGGATCCAGCAGGTCCTGGCCGAGGTCTACGACGCGACGGACGGGACGTGGGACCTCGGCTTCCTCGGGGTGCAGCCGCTGGCTGAGGCTCTGGCCTGGCTGGTGGCCCTCCCCGGCATCGGCCGCAAGACCGCCTCGATCGTGCTCCTGTTCGCCTTCGGGCGCCCGGCGCTGCCGATCGACACCCACGTCCACCGGGTCGCCCTCCGCCTGGGCCTGCTCCCGCCAAAGACGAACCTGACCCGCGCCCACGACCTGCTCGAGGAGGTGGTGCCGCCGGAGTCGATGTATGCCGCCCACGTCCTTCTGATCGGGCACGGACGGCAGGTCTGCCGCGCGCCCCGGCCCATCTGCGGCCTGTGCCCGCTCACCGATCTGTGCCCCTACTTCGCCCTGGTCCAGAAGGGCAAGGCGAGGATGGCGCCCATCCCGAAGTCCCTCGAGCGACCGGCGCGCTACCACGGCGAGCTCCTCCTCCATGGCTGGGCCGCACCCACCCGCGACGACGGCGCGGCGTAGGCCGCCTCCTCGATGCCCGTCCTCGCGCTCCTCCTGCTGGTGGGGTGGCTCCTCATCGTGGCGGTGGTCCCGATTGCGGCGCGTGCTCGCCACGGCGCCACGCCGCCCGCCCTCGCTCGTGATCGAGCGGGATCGGCCCAGTGGTGGGCTCGCGTCGTCTCCGTCATCGGCGTCGTGCTGGGGCTTGCGTCACCGATCGCCGTGATGGCCGGGGTGGCCCCGGTCGCCATCCTGTACGGGCCGCTCATGACCACAGCCGGGATCGTGCTCTACGCCGCGGGCATCGGCGTGACCCTGCTGGCCCAGGCGGCCATGGGCTCGTCGTGGCGGGGTGACGTTGACCCGGACGCTCGTACGGAGCTGGTGATCGCCGGCCCGTTCCGGATCGTGCGCAACCCGATCCTGGCCGGGACCGCGCTGACCGCCCTGGGCCTGGTCCTCGTCCTGCCCACCGTCCTGTCGCTGGCCATGCTCGGGTTTGTCCTGCTGGCCCACCAGATCCAGGTGCGGCTGGTGGAGGAGCCCTACCTCCTCCGGGTCCACGGCGCGGCCTACGCCCGGTACGCGGCGCGGACGGGGCGGTTCCTCCCGGGCATCGGCCGGCTCCGGCCGACCGAAGGGGCCATTGGGGCCGAGGAGAGCAACACGCTAGAATCGCGCGGCGCCGGGCCGAAGTAGCTCAGGGGTAGAGCAACGGTTTCGTAAACCGTCGGTCGTGGGTTCGAATCCCACCTTCGGCTCCATCTCCCGTCCGTTCGCCACTCAAGACAGGAGGTAGTTCCCATGCCAGGCGCACCCATCATCCTGGTTCCCGGATTCTGGCTCGGTGCCTGGGCCTGGGACGAGGTCGCCGCCACCCTCCGGGCCGACGGCCATGACGTCACCGCCCTGACCCTGCCCGGGCTGGACTCGGTCGAGACCGATCGGTCCTCGATCACCCTCGAGGACCACGTGAACGCCATCGTCGACGCCATCGAGGCCGCGCCGGCACCGGTGGTGCTTGCCCTGCACAGCGCGACCGGCTTCTCCGGATACGCCGCGACGGATCGGGTCCCGGACCGGATCGCGCACGTCATCTACGTCGACACCGCTCCGGGCAAGGGCGTGCTGAACCCGGAATTCGAGGGCGCCGAGTCCCCGATGAACTGGGACGAGGTCGAGGCCGAGGAGAACCTCGACGGGCTCAGCGAGGAGCAGAAGGCGACCTTCAGGGAACGGGCCGTCCCTGTGCCCGGCGCCCTGCTCCGAGAGGCAGCCGAGCTGACCAACGATGCCCGCCGTGACATCCCGAGCACGATGATCTGCACCGGCTTCACGTCCGAGCAGTACCAAACCTACGCGAAGGAGCACCCGGAGTGGTCGTTCCTGGCCGGCATCGGCGACCTCCGAAACCTGCGGTTCGTTGACCTGCCGACCAGCCACTGGCCGATGTGGTCCCGCCCAGGTGACCTCGCAAGGATCATCGGCGAGATCGCGACGACCGGGGCCGCCGCCGGCTAGTTGGGGGTGACCCGCACCACCCGGTCGTTTGATCCGTTCGAGGTCGTGTAGTAGAGCGTGTCGCCAGGACCCCGGACGATGCCGCGCTTGCGCCACGAGTCGTTCAGGAGCTGGTCACCGTCCCAGGTCATGGTCGAGCCCGACGGGGTGTAGTTCCGGAGGTCCATCTCCTTCAGGGTCGTGACCAGCAAGTGCCCGTTCCACGCTCCCCAGTTCGGGGTGATGAGGAACGTCCCGTTGGACGTGGCCCACGTCGTCGAGCCGGAGCTCCACGCCGGGTTGCGGTACGAGGCCGCCGAGCTGCACGGCCCCGCCCACGGCGTGTAGCGCTGGCCTGGCCCGGTGTAGCACGGCCACCCGTAGTTGGCCCCGCCGAGGATGCGGTTGATCTCGTCGTTCCGATCCGGGCCGTGCTCGACGGCGAAGACCGCGCCGGTTCCGGGCTGGGTCATGATCCCCTGCGGGTTGCGGTGACCCATGCTGAAGACGAGGGTCCGACTCCCGCCGATGACCGGGTTGTTGGCCGGGACGCCGCCGTCAGGCGTCACCCGGAGGACCTTGCCGTTCAGCGACGTCCGGTTCTGGGCCAGGCCGTGGTTGCCGGCGTCGCCCATGGTCACCCACAGCATGCCGTCGGAGAACATCTCGACCGCGCAGCCGTTGTGGATGGTGTTCGCCGCCATCCCGAACCGGATGACGAACTTTTCGAAGATGATCCGGTTGTACTGGTCGATCCGATAGCGGAGGACCTGGTTCAGCCAGCGTCCGTAGTCGCTCCGGCTGGCGCAGACGTAGATCCGGTGGTTGGTCAGGTAGTTGCGATCGACCGCGATCCCCATCAGTCCGGCCTCGCCCTGCGCCCGCACGTACGAGACGACGTTCGTCCGCAGGAGGGGGGCGCCCGGCGCGCCGCTGGCGTAGACCCGCAGGTTCCCCCCGCGCTCGGTGACGAGCATCTTGCCATCGGGGGTGAAGGCCACGTCCCATGGGTACGACAGGCCGCTCTGGATGACGTCGGAGGTGAGCGACGGTCCGCCGGCAGCGACCGCCGCCGGGAAGGCGCCACCGACCAGCATGGCGGCCACGGCGAGACCGATGACCCGGCTGCGCGTCGTCCTCATCGGCCGCACTCTACGCCCCCAGGCCGGCTCCGGACACACGGAGAGGTACCGGCGAGCCTAGGCATAACGGCTAGGCGCTCGGCGGCGGGCTCGCGGGCGGCGGAGCCGCGGGAGGGGGTCCAGCGGGCGGCGGAGCGCCCATCGATCCCGGATCGTCGGCTCCGGTCATGCCGTCGTCGGGCGGCGGCTCGTTTCGGTTCGTATACCACAGGACAATCGCGGCAGCGCCAGTCCCCAGCAGGCCCAGGATGATGATCCAGGGCAGCAGTCCACCCTGCTCGTCATCGGGCTCCGCGCTCGGGCTGGGGGATGGCTCGGGCGAGCCGGAACCGCTGGCGCTCGCCGATGCGCTCGCGCTGGGAGACGGTGTCGGGGTGGGCGAGGGCGTCGCGGTTGGCACCGCGGTCGGGACGGCCGTCGGGGCGGTCGTGGCCGCCGCCGTCGCGGTCGCCTCCGGTGTCTCGTCCGGCTCCTCGGTCTCGGTCGGCTCGGGCGTAGCGGTGGGAGCGGCCGTCGGCTCCGGCGTGGCGGTCACGACCGGCGTCGGCGCGACCGATGGCGCGACGGATGCCGACGCGGCGACCGACGCCGATGGCGAGGCCGCGGCGCACTCGATGCCGAGGCCTTCCACGATGCCTTCGAACGCCCCGATGGCGTCCGAGACGGCCTGCACCCCGTCGAGCGCCGACTCCACCGACCCGGCGTCACCGGACGCGATCGCGGTGGAAAGGTTGCCGACCACCGCCTCGGTCGTGTCGAGGATCAGCTGGAACGCCCCGCGCACCACGGGCCCGACCTCGTCGTTCGAGGCGTCATCCAGGGCCCCCTGGGCGGCCTCCTGGGTCGCGGTCAGCGAGTCGATCGCGGCGAGCGCCGCGGTGTTCTCGGGGGTGCCGGCCTGGGCGACGAGCTCCGAATCCATCCCGGCGAGAGCGTTGAGCTCGGCCTGGATGTCGGTGGCGTAGTCCGAGAGCTCGCAGACCGGGCCCTCGGCATTGGTGCAGGCGACGCCGAGGACCAGGACCGCCGACAGGACGGCCAGGGCCGAGCGGGATCGCAG
Organism: uncultured Chloroflexia bacterium; assembly: GCA_963699235.1. Lineage (GTDB taxonomy): Bacteria > Chloroflexota > Limnocylindria > QHBO01 > QHBO01 > DASTEQ01. The sequence goes on from OY969424.1 coordinate 344,775, forward strand.
ACGTCGTCGCATGAGGGTGGAAGGGTAGCGAAAGCGGGGTCAGGGCGCTGATCGGCGGAAATGCCAAACGTGCCACGGACGTGCCGCCGGGTCGTGGCCGGCGCGGCGCATGGCGGCCAGCATCGGCTCGTTGAGGGTGTCCACGTCGGACAGGATGTGACGAAAGCTCCGGTCGCGAGCCGCGATCGCCGCGCGGGCCAGGAGATCGCTCACGTACCCGTGGCCGCGCTGTACCCGGAGGACTCCGATGTGGACCACGGTCGCCGTCGCCGGCTCGTCGAAGGTCCCGAGCGCCACGTGGCCGACCACGTCGCCGGCCTGGTCACGGGCCAGCAGCCACGAGTCCTCGTCGCCCGGCGCGAGGTAGCCGAACATCTCGGCGGCCCAGGTCTCCGGTCCGCAGAGGTTCCAGTAGTACCGATCGTTGCGGTCCAGGGTGCCCTCGACGCAGCCGGCCATGATCGGTCCGTAGGCTTCCCGGCCGACATCGGCCAGCGGCTGGAATGTCAGCCGTGAGGCTTCGGGCATTGCCTGCCCGACATCGGTCCACAGGAAGCCGGCCTTTTCCTGGAAGAGCTCGAAGCCGGCCTGCCGCGCAAAGGTCCGACGGGCCGATTCCTCCTGGCCCACGGTCTCCAGGTTGAACCGGAAGTCCAGGGTCAGCGGGGCCGGGTCCAGGGTCACGATCGTCCGCCCGAGGAGCTCCCGGAGGTCGGCCAGGCCGTCCTCGTCCCAGGCCGGCAGCCAGGCACCGGTCAGCCGATGCTCGAGGACGGGGACGCCGGTCGCGACCGGGGAGGCCGCGTAGCCCAGGCGGGCGACGACCTGGCCGTTCCGCTCCGCGGCGAAGGACCATTCGAGCTCTCGGCCCGGGGCCTGGGTGATGACGAGCACGGCGTCAGTATCGGTACCATCGCGACATGGCCGTCCGTCGCCCGCGCATCGTGGTCACCGTCCAGTCGCCCGAGCACGCGGCGAACGAGGAGGTCGCGTGGCGCAAGAACGACCGCTATTTCGAGGCGGTCCAGCGCCACGGTGGCGACGTTATCGTCCTGGACGAGGACAGCAGCCCCGAGGAGCGCGCGGGCGCCTTCGCCGCCATGGACGGGCTGCTCCTGTCGGGCGGCGCCGACCTGGACCCGGCGCTGTACGGCGCGGAGCGGCATTCGACCACGGTCGTCGAGCCCGGCCGGGACGCCCTCGAGCAGGCCGCCTTCGCCGCCGCAGAGGAGCGGGTGGCGCCCATCTTCGGCGTCTGCCGCGGAATGCAGGCGGTCAATGTCTTCCGTGGGGGCGCGCTGGTGCAGGACATCGAGGGCCACACCAGCCCCGCCTACCCCGCCCCCGAGGCGACCTCCCATGACCTCGAGGTCGAGGCCGGGACCCGCCTGGCGGAGGTCCTGGGGGAGGGGTCGGCGACGGTCAACACCTATCACCACCAGGCCGTCCGTCCCGACCAGGTTGGCCGCGGGCTCCGGATCAGCGGCTACAGCCCGCACCACGACGGGGACCTCGTCGAGGCGCTGGAGGATTCGGATCCGGACCGCTGGCTGATGGCCGTCCAGAGCCATCCGGAGCGGACCGAGTTCACCTCGCCCGAGTTCGAGCGGCTGTGGGCCTCGTTCCTCGACGCCGCTCGCGCATTCGCGGCCCGCTGACGGTCAGGTGCGGACCCTCGCGTTCTCCGGGTCGTAGAGCGGCTCGGTGGTGACGGTCGCCGGCACCCACTCCCCGAAGACCTCGACCTCGCACCGGGTGCCGGGCTCGGCCAGCGTCACAGGCAGGTATCCGAACGCGATGCTGGCACTGACCGCGAACCCGTAGCCCCCGCTCGTGACCCGGCCCACGACCGCGCCGCCGGCGCGGATCGGCTCGTTGCCGAGGGCGACCGCGAGGGGCTCATCCAGGACGAGGCAGCTGAGGCGTCGGTCCGCCGCCACCGCCTGGGCGGCCCGCAGGGCCTCCTGGCCGATGAACGCCGGCTCCTTCTCCAGCCGAACGGCAAAGCCGAGCCCCGCCTGGTACGGGGTGTCGTCAGGGGTGATGTCGGAGGACCACACCCGGTAGCCCTTCTCGAGGCGGAGGCTGTCGATGGCCCGGTATCCGCCGGCCAGCATCCCGTGCGGCCGGCCGGCGGACCACAGCGTGTCCCACAGGGCGAGCCCGTCGTCCATCGCTCCGTACAGCTCCCAGCCGAGCTCGCCGACGTACGTCACCCGCATGGCCAGGACGGGCATGCCGCCGACCGTGATCGAGCGGGCGGTGAGGTAGGGAAACGCGTCGTTCGAGAGATCGGCTTCACTGACCGATGCCAGCACCTCCCGCGCCCGGGGGCCCCACAGGCCCAGGCACGAGCGCTCGAAGGTCCGGTCGGCGATCTCGACCGAGCCGTCCGTCGGGGCGTGGGACCGGATCCAGCCCAGGTCATGAGTCCCGAAGGCGGTCCCGGTGACGATGAAGAACCGATCCGTCGCGAGGCGGGTCACGGTGAAGTCGCATTCGATCCCGCCCCGCCGGTTCAGCATCGAGGTGTACGTGATCCGGCCCACCCGGCGGTCGACGTCGTTGCTGCACAGCTGCTGGAGGAGCGTGACCGCGCCAGGGCCGCTGACCTCGATCTTGGCGAAGCTTGACTCGTCGAACAGGGCGGCCGATTCGCGGGTGGCGAGCGCCTCGGCTCCGATGGCCGGCGACCAGTGGTGGCCCGCCCAACCGCGGGGTCGGAGGGCCGCATCGCCGGCGGGCGCGTTCGACTCGAACCAGTTCGGCCGCTCCCAGCCGGACTTCTCGCCGAACGAGGCGCCCAGCTCCGCCAGCCGCTCGTACGTCGGCGAAACGTGGAGCGGGCGGCCCGACTGCCGTTCCTCGTTGGGATAGTGGATGTCGTAGTAGGTGGCGTAGTTCTCGGTCGAGCGGGCCAGAGTGAAGTCCCGCGAGCGGTACGACCCGCCGAAACGGCGGACATCCATCTTCCACAGGTCGTACTCCGGCTCGCCATCCACGATCCAGTGCGCGACCTGCCGTCCCATGCCACCGGCCCCGGCGATGCCGTGGGCCGAGAAGCCGGCCGCGATGAAGAAGCCACGGACGTCGGACTCGCCGAGGATGAACTCGTTGTCCGGGGTGAAGCCCTCGGGGCCGTTGATGACCTGCCGCACGCCGGCGTCGGCCATGACCGGGACCCGCCGCTGGGCGCCGCGACTGATCTCCTCGAAGCGGGGCCAGTCGGGCGGCAGGAGCTTGCCGTTGAAGTCGGGCGGGATTCCATCGAGCCCCCATGGCGCCGGGTCGCGCTCGTAACCGCCCATCACCAGCCCGGCGACCTCCGGCCGGAAGTAGACGAGGTTGTCGGGATCCCGCAGCTGGGGAAGGTCCGGCGTCACGCCGTCGATCGGCTCGGTCACGAGATACTGGTGGGCGAAGGGGATGACCGGGACCGTGATACCAGCCAGTGCGCCGATCTCCGGGGCGAACATCCCGCCGGCGTTGACCACGACCTCGGCCCGGATCGGTCCCGCATCGGTCTCGACACCGGTCACCCGGCCGTCCCGGACGGCGACACCTCTGACTCGCGTCCGCTCCCGAATCGTGATCCCGTGCTGGCGGGCACCCGCGGCCAGGGCCTGGGTCAGGCCCGACGGGTCGAGGTAGCCGTCAGTCGGCAGCCACGCGGCGCCGCGGACCGCCTCGGTTGACATCAAGGGGAATCGCTCGCGGGCCTCATCGGCTGAGACGAGGTCCATCTCCAGCCCATACGCCTTGGCCCAGCCGGCCTGGCGGCGGAGCTCCTCCATCCGCTCGTCGGAGGAGGCGAGGCGGAGTGAGCCGACCTCGCGCCAGCCAGGGTCCACCCCCGTTTCGGCCGCCAGCCCGCGGTAGGTGGCCACCGAGTCAACCATCATCCGGGTCAGGGTCGGGCTGGCCCGCAGCTGGCCCACCAGCCCGGCCGAATGGAAGGTGGACCCGCTGGTCAGCTCGGACCGATCGAGGAGGACGACATCGGTCCAGCCCAGGTGGGCGAGGTGGTACGCGATCGCCGTGCCGCCCACCCCGCCGCCGATGATGACGACCCGGGCGGCGTCAACCATCCGCCACCTCGGCCAGGGCGCGCTCGAAGCGGTCCTCCGCGGCGTGGCGCATGAGCCGCGCGAAGTGCTCGTCGGCGTACTCGACGAAGTCCACGTCCAGGGTGCTGATCGCCTGCTGGAGGACGCCCCACATCGCCTCCCGGAAGTCGGAGACCACTCGCATGAGGGTCAGCCGCGCCAGGCGCGCCGGGTCAGCGGCATCGGCCTGGTCGTAGGCCGCCAGCAGGGCGGCGTCCTCGTCGGGGGTCAGCTCGTGGTTGATCGAGAAGTTGCCCAGGTCGAAGAACGGATCGCCCATCCCGGCGTACTCCCAGTCCACGATCCGGATCCGGTCGCCATCGTCGATGAAGTTCGCGTTCAGCAGGTCGTTGTGGCACGGGAGCAGGGGCAGCCGGGCGTCCATCAGCGCCCGCTCGATACGGTGACCGGCGGCGTGGGCCGCCTCCCAACCGGCGGGCTCCGGCACGCCGCGCGACCGGGCCAGGGCGAGGTAGGCCTCCGCCACTCGGAGCGGCACGAACAGGCCGGGGATGGCCGGGCCGCCGTGGATGCGGCGGATGGAGTCGGCCACCCGGGCCAGGGTCTGCGGCTGATGGACGGCCTCGAGTGACACCGCGGTACCGATGATGAAGCGGGTCACCAGGTACCCCTCGGGCCGGATGTAAGCCACGACCTCCGGTCCCACGCCCACCCCAGCGGCGGCGACCGTCGCCGCGTGCTCGACCTCGCGGCTGATGCCGAGGAGGTGGGTGTCATTGCCGGCCAGCCGGATGACATACCGATGCGCTTCGCCGGCGACCGTGATGAGGAAGTTCCGGTTGGTGATCCCGCCCGAGAGCGGGGTCAGGCTCAGGTCGCGGTCCGCCGTCTCGGGCACCCGCTGGAGGGCATCGGTCAGGTGGTCGAGGAGCTCGCCGCGGAGCGGCTCCTCGGTGGGGGGAGTTGGGGGAGCGGCGCTATCGGTCAACGACATGTGCCCTCACATGGTGCCGGGAAACGCGAGCGGCCCGGACGCCGGGGCGCCGAGCCGCTCGCCTGGGCGGGCGCGAATCGACCCTACGCGATCACGGTCTCGCCGGTGGCCTCGTCGGCCGTCAACTGCTCGACGTCCTCCTTGCCGCGCTGGCCACTCAGCAGGTAGTACAGGACGCCAACGACGATGACCGAGCCAACGAAGAACTCGAACACCGGAATGGCAGGCAGGTCGGTCAGCACCTCGCCGTTCCATTGCAGGAAGGTGTTGATCGGCGGGTTGGACCAGATGCTTCGGAGCTCATTGCCGAAGTCGCCGAATCCCTCCCATTCCCACAGCCCGATGTTGATGACCATCGCCGTTCCCCACACCAGGGCGAGGACGTTGATGATCGTCCCCCAGCTGCCGAGCTTGAACCAGGCGCCTTGGTGCGGCCACCCACGGCGGCGAGCCCGCAGCACGCCCCAGTTGCAGAGCAGATAGCTGATGTAGATCGTGCCGGTGGCGGCGATGGCGAGATAGAACGATGCCGCCGCCCCGGTGATGAGGAGCGGAAGCGTCGAGAGAATGCCAACTCCGATCGCCGCATTGGTCGGGGTCTTGAAGCTCTGGTTGACGTGGCCCCACGTCCCGCCGAGCGGGAGGCGACCGTCGCGGCCCATTGAGAACATCAGACGCGTGGTGGCTCCCTGGATAGCCAGGGTGCACACCGAGACGGCGATGAGGATGACGACCAGGTAGAGGTCACCGAGCGTCACGTCGCCGACGAGGGTCTGGTCCAGGTTCTCCTGGATGGTCGTGGCGAAGGGGAACCCGAATGCCTGACCTTCCGCAACCGCGGCGCCGATGTCGCGGAACGACAGAATGATGGCGAGCAGGAAGATCAGCCCGGCGATGCCCGACAGCCAGATGGCGGCCAGCACCCCTCGCGGTGCCTGACGGCCGGCATCCACCGTTTCCTCGCCGAACGTGCCCGCCGTGTCGAAACCGTAGACCACGAAGAGGGCGAGGAACATGCCGACCAGGAAGACCGCGGCGTAGTTCCCGCCGGCCAAGTCAGCGGTGTAGGACGTGTCGAAGATGACCGAGATCGGCTGGTTATTGGCGAAGATCAGGAGGACGAGGGCCAGGACCACCATGCCCAAGATCTCGGCTGCCACGCCCAGGTTGTTCAGGAATGTCAGGAGCCGGACGCCAAAGGCGTTGATGATTGTGGAGACGAGCATGGCCAAGACGGCGAGGAACGACCACGTGTTCAGGAACGGAATGGGGCTCGCCGCGGCAAGGTCGATGCCGAACAGGGGCGACAACACCAGCGGCACCGTCGCCGCCACCGCAGTGACCGTCAGGACCCCAGCCCAGAAGTAGAACCAGCCGGTGAACCATCCCAGGGTCTTGTTCGACAGCCGTTTCGACCACTGGTAGATCGAGCCGGCGACCGGGAAGTGGCTCGAAAGCTCGGCGAAGTTCAGGGCCACGAACGTCTGGCCGATGATGACCAGCACCCAGGCCCAGATGAACGGTGGTCCGCCGACGCCGATGGCCACCGCCTGCTGGGTGAAGGAGCCGGTGGCGACGCTGATGTAGCTGAACGCGACCGCGAAGCTTGAAAAGAGCCCCAGGGTCCGGTTCAGCTGGGGCTTGATGCCAAGGGATCGCAGGTGCGCGTCATCCGCGGCGACCTGGTCGGCGTGGCTCTGATCCACAGTCAAGGCGAGTCTCCTTCATCCGTTCTGGCGATGGCACAGACGCAAGGGACAACCGAGATCAACCGGCCCGCAGAGCAGCACGCCGCGGGCGCAACGGCGGCGAGTATGGGCGCCTCAATTCGGCCCCGTCAACGACTTTTTTCGGGCGGTGGAGCTTCAGCGCGAATCGCCCAATCTTGAGCTCTAGCGGTTGCGGACCAGCTCGGCCGGCGTCAGGGCCGTGTACGCGCCCTTGTTGCGCATGGCCTTGGCCAGCGCGACCTGGTGGGCGCGGTCCTCGGCGGTGTCATCGAGGGGCGCCAGCTCGACCGGCTGCCCGGTCTTGCGCTCGAGCGCGATCCGGATCAGCTGGTCGGTGAGCCACGGGTTCTTGGGCAGGACCGGGCCGTGGAGGTACGTCGCGTAGACGTTGTCTCGGACTGCGCCCTCGGTTCCATCCCGGCCGTTGTTGCCGGCCCCGGCAACGATCGTGCCGAACGGCCTCGCGCCCGGCCCCAGGATCGTCTGGCCCGAGTGGTTCTCGAAGCCGACCACCGTCCCGGTCTCGCCGTTCAGGGTGACCTCGATGGCGGCGTGCTGCATGAAGCGCTGTGGTCCACCGTGGGTCTCGAGGTCCAGGATGGCGGCGCCCTCCATCGGCTCACCCACCGAGGGAATGTACCGATGCCCGAGCAGCTGAAGCCCGGCGCACACCGCGAAGATGAGGACGCCCTGGTCGGCCGCCTCCTGGAGGGAGGGGACCTTGAGCCCGAGGTCGCGGGCGACGACGTCCATCTCCACGTCCTGCCCGCCGTGGAACAGGATGAGGTCGAAGGTCGTGAAGTCGGGGGTGTCGCCCTGCTCGACCTCGACCACCTCGGTCGGGATGCCGCGCCACGCGCAGCGCTGGACGACGGCCATCACGTTGCCGCCGTCGCCGGCGACGTTCAGGAGGGACGGGTAGAGGTGCGCGATGCGGAGGGTCGGGTAGCCCATTAGGCCTCCCAGTATCGTCCAACCCAGCCCCGCCGTCGCATCTCCTCCCGGAGCTCGATGGTCGGGGTGTAGCCGGCCACGATGGTCAGCGGCTCGCCCGCCGGGGTCGAGGCCAGCGCCGCGTCGAGGGCGGGCACGCGGTCCTCGATGACCGTCATCCGGACCGGGTCCAGACCGGCGTACTTCAGCCGGTTGGCGAGCTCGTCGGCCCGCAGGCCGGAGACGGTGGCCGTCTCGATGCGGGGCACGGAGGCCTCGAAATCCACGTCCCACAGCCAGCCGAAGTCCTCACCGTCCACGAGGGTGTTGCTCACAGCGATCAGGAGGTAACGGGGGAGCTCCTCGGTGGCGAGGGCGCGGAGGGTGGCGTTGTAGGAGGTCGGGTTCTTGGCGAAGCCCAGCACCACCTCGTGGTCACCGGCCATGATCCGCTCGAGGCGGCCGAACGCCGGCCCCACAGAGGCCAGGGCGGCCGGCGCGGCGTCGATGGGAACGCCCAGGCCGACCGCCAGTGCCACCGCGGCGGCCGCGTCGTAGGCCACGTGGAGGCCGGACTGGGGGACGGAGAACGCGTGCTCGCCGTCGGGTGTTCGGATCGTGAACCGGGTCTCGGACAGCCCCTTCACCTCGACCGCGGTGACGGCGACGTCCAGCGCGGGGCGCGCGAGCCCGCAGGCGGGGCAGCGCCACGACCCCATGTGCGAGAGGTAGACGTGCTCGTACTCGAGGTCTGCGCGGCAGGCCGGGCAGCGAATCGTGTCGGCGGCGCGGGTGATCGTGTCGGTCGAGGTGGGCAGATCGAAGCCGAACGTCACCCGACGCCCGTCGCGGGCCGGGGCCAGGCCGGCGACGATGGGGTCGTCGGCATTCACCACCAGCACGCTGTCCGGCGGCAGGGCGCTGGCCACCACCTCGAAGGCGTCGGCCACGGCGTAGATCTCGCCGTAGCGGTCGAGCTGGTCGCGGAAGAGGTTCGTGACGAGCACTGCCCGTGGCCGGATCTCGGGCGCGACCCGGGGCAGGGCGCCCTCGTCGATCTCGGTCACCAGGACCACCGGCTCCACGTGGCCGCGCATGTCGGCGGCGGTGATGGCGAGGGAGGTGACGCCCTGGACGAGGTTGGCGCCGGCCTGGTTGTGTGCCACCGGCAGGCCAGCGGCACGCAGGATGGCGGCGGTGAAGCGGGCGGTCGTCGTCTTGCCGTTGCTGCCGGTGATGGCCACCACCGGGATGCCCTGATCGGCGACCAGCGCCTGGAGGATGCCGGGGTCCAGGCGACGGGCGACCATGCCCGGCACGGAGGTGCCACCGCCACGACCGGTGACCCGGGAGGCTATGGCCGCCGCCTTGCCGGCGACGATGGCCGCGAACCGCCGAACGGTGAGTGGCGGCGCCGAACGGGGCGGGGGTAGGCGGAACGGTGGCGGCGTCACCCTAGGTCAGGTCGACGAAGACGTTCTTGACCTCGGTGAACAGGTCGAGCGCCGACATCCCGAGCTCGCGGCCGATGCCGCTCATCTTGTAGCCACCGAACGGCGCCTCGGTGTGGACGCTGCTGTTCGAGTTCACCGACAGGACGCCGGCCCGGATCCCCTTCGCCACCCGGAGGGCCTTGCCGATGTCGCGGCTCCAGACCGATCCGGATAGCCCGTACGGGGTGTCGTTCGCCAGCCGGACCGCCTCGGCCTCGTCGGCGAATGGAATGATGGCGACCACCGGGCCGAAGATCTCCTCGCGCACGATCCGCATGTCGGTTCGGCAGCCGTCGAAGATGGTCGGCATGAAGTAGGCGCCGTGGTCGAACGGTTCACCGCTCGGTGCCTCGCCGCCGTACGCCAGCTCCGCCCCCTCGTCGCGTCCGACCTGGACGTAGTCCGCCACCCGCTCCCGCTGGCGCTGGCTGACGAGGCTCCCCATCTCGGTCTGGTCGTCGGCCGGGTCGCCAACCTTGAGCTTGGCGGTGGCCTCGGTGAAGGCCGCGACCACCTCGTCGTGGACCGACGCTTCGACGAAGATCCGGCTCCGGGCGCAGCAGTCCTGGCCGGCGTTGTCGAAGACGGCGTAGGGCGACTCGCGGGCGAATCGGTCAAGGTCGGCGTCGGCGAAGACGACGTTCGGACTCTTGCCCCCGAGCTCGAGGCTGACCTTCTTCACGTTGCCCGATGCCAGGCGCAGGATCTCCTGGCCGGTCGTCGTCTCGCCGGTGAAGGCCACCTTGCCGATGCCGGGGTGAGCCGCGATCGCGGCGCCGGCACTGCCGCCGGGACCGGTCACGACGTTGACGATACCCGGGGGGAAGCCGGCTTCCAGGGCCAACTCGCCGAGCCTGATGGCGGTAAGCGGCGTGAACGAGGCGGGCTTGAGGATGCAGGCATTGCCGGTGGCCAGGGCCGGGCCAAGCTTCCAGGAGGCCATGTTCATCGGGAAGTTCCACGGCACGATGAGGCCGACGACACCAATCGGCTCGCGGAGAGTGAAGTCGAGGCCCGGCCGGCTGGTGGGAATCGTCTCGCCGAAGTGCTTGTTGGCGGCGCCGGCGTAGTACTCGAACACGAGGCTCACGGCCAGCGCCTCGCTCCGCGCCCCCGAGATGGGCTTGCCTCCGTTGCGGCTCTCGAGCTGGGCAAGGTCCTCGATGTGGCTCTTCACCAGGCCGCTCAGCTTCTGGAGCGTCCGTCCACGCTTCGCCGCCGACCACGACGAGAAGCCTTTCGGGTCGTCGAGCGCCTTCTGGGCAGCCGCGACGGCGCGGTTCACGTCCTCCGGGCCGCCGAGTGGTGCGGTGGCCAGCAGCTCACCGGTGGCGGGGTTGAGGACCTCGAACGTCTGGCCGTCGGCGGCGTCCACCTGCTCGCCGCCGATGATCATCTGGACGGCTCCCAGCGCAGGCGCCGCGGCTGGCTTGGTCTCGGTGGTCATGCGCGGTCGAGTATATCCGTGCTCCCGGTTCGGTCCCCGCGACCCGTCAGGTCAGAAGTAGTTGACGCTGATCCCGCCATCGATCACGAAGTGGGCCCCGTTCGTCCAGCGCGACTCGTCGCTGGCGAGGTAGATCGCGACGTTCACGATCTCCTCCGGCTTCCCGAACCGCCCCGTTGGGTTTCGGTTGAGCCGCAGCTGCTTGGCGGCCTCCTCCTTGACCAGCCAGTCCATGAGCAGCGGCGTCTCGATCGGGCCGGGGCAGATGGCGTTCGACCGGACGCCCAGCGGCGCGAACTGGACCGCCAGCGACCGGGTCAGGGACAGGACGGCCCCCTTCGAGGCGGTGTAGGCGTCCTGCGGCACCGAGCACCCGAGCAGCGCCACGAACGAGCTGATGTTGATGACCGATCCCGACCCCTGCTCGACCATCCGCGGGATGGCGTACTTACAGCCGAGGAAGACGCCGCGGACGTTGACCGCCATGACCTGGTCCCAGACCGCGACATCAGTGTCGGTGACCGAATGGTCGGCCTCCGGCATGATCCCGGCGTTGTTGTAGAGGACGTCCACCCGGCCAAACCGATCCATGGCGGCGTCGACCATCGCCGCCGCATCGGTCTCGCTGGAGACATCGGTCTTCACGAAGACGGCATCCCCGCCGGCGGCCTCGATGGCCTCAACCGTCTCGCGGCCGTGCCCCTCGTCGAACTCGGCGGCCACCACCTTCGCCCCCTCGGCAGCGAACATCTCGGCCGCCACCCGGCCCATGCCGCTGCCGGCGCCAGTGATGATCGCGACCTTGTCGGTCAGCCTCGTGCCGGCCATCTCAGCCGCGCTCGAGGTAACGCTCGCGGTCCCAGGGGTGGACGATCGCGTCGTACTGCTCCTGCTCCACCCGCGCCGCGTTGAGGTAGTGGGCCACGACGTCGGCCCCGAAGATGTCCACCGCGGCCGTGCTCGTCTCGAGCTCGCGGATGGCCTCATGGAGGGCCCGCGGCATCCGGTCGCAGCCAGTGGCCACGTAGCCGTTGCCCTTGTACTCGTCGGGGGGCTCGATCTCGTTCTCGATGCCCAGCAGGCCGGCCCCGACCACCGCGGCGTAGGTGAGGTACGGGTTCATGTCGCCGCCGGGGAACCGGTTCTCGACGTGGAGCGCCGACCCGTCGCCCACCACCCGGAATCCGGTCGTCCGGTTGTCGCGGCCCCAGACCACGTTCACCGGCGCCCACGACGCGACCGCGTAGCGCTTGTAGGAGTTCACGTTCCAGGCCCAGAAGATGGCCAGCTCACGGGCGTACTTCATCATCCCGCCCAGGTAGTGGCGCATCGTCTTCGACATGCCGTAGGGCTTGGCCCTGGAATCGAGGAACAGCGCTTTCCGACCCGCCTTGTCCCACAGCGACATGTGAAGGTGGCCGCTGGACCCGGTCCAGGTGTGGTCCGGCTTGGCCATGAAGGTCAGGCCGTAGCCGTTCAGCCACGCGATCTCCTTGGCGCCGTGCTTGAACAGGACCGACTGGTCCGACATGTCCAGGACGTCGGTGTAGTGGATGTTCACCTCGTGCTGGCCCGGGGCGGCCTCGCCCTTGGAGAACTCGACCGGGATCCCTGCCTCGGTCATGAGGTTCCGGAGCCGGCCGTGGATGGGCTCGCCCTTCGTCGCCTGGAGGAGGTGGTAGTCCTCGTTGTAGTAGCCGAAGCGCTCGAGGTCCTGGTAGCCCTTGGCATGGGCCTGCTCGAAGGTGTCGGTCAGGAGGTAGTACTCGAACTCCGACCCGGCCATGACCCGGAAGCCGTGGCCCGCGGCCCGGTCCACGACCTGCTTGAGGATCGTGCGCGGCGAGACGGGGATCTCCGCCCCGTGGTGGTCCACCGTGTCAGACAGGACGATCGCCGTCTTCTCCAGCCACGGGACCTCGCGGTAGGTGTCCCACACCGGGTCCGCGATCCAGTCGCCGTAGCCGGTCTCCCAGTTCATGAGCGCGAACCCGTCGGGCGTGTTCATCTCCATGTCGGTGCCCAGCAGGTACGTGCAGAAGTGGGCTCCGTGGTCGATGGCCCCGTTGAGGAACGCCTGGCCCTGGACCCGCTTGCCCATCAGCCGGCCCTGCATGTCGGTCAGGGCCACGACGAGCGTGTCGATCCGGCCGTCGCGGATGGCCGCCGCCAGCTCGTCACGCTTGGGGTGGGAGTCGGTCTTGGTCATGGGTCCTCCACGGTGGACGGTTCAGGGCTCCGGGGTGCGAAGCGGGCCGACCGGATGGTCCGGCCGGCCCGCTCGGATTGCAAGGGCGGAACGCGTCAGGCCAGCCGGCGGGCCGCGTCCTCGAACTCGCGCTCGATGGCCTCCAGCTCCACGCTCGTTCCCTGCGGGACCGGGCCGGCGAAGCGACGGCGGGCCCACGCGAAGTAGTACACGAGCAGGAGGACAAGGAAGCCGACGACCGTCGCGAGCGCGGCAGCATTGAGCTCGAACGGGTACAGGAAAAGCGGCGTGATCAGGATGATCCAGACGACCGAGATCACGGCAAGCGGCTTGCTCCAGCGGCCGAGGCTCCAGGTCTGCTTGTCGCGCCACTCCTGGTTCCCCCACAGACCCAGGGCGATGCAGAGCCCGTAGGCCCAGTAGAGGAGGACCGTGCTCACGCCCGTGATGCCGGCGATCAGGAACACCGGGTCGCCGCCGAAGGCGTTGAATAGGACGTACACGAGCAGGATCAGGAGCCACGAGAACAGGCTGATCGTTATCACCGACATGTACGGGGACCGGAACCGGTGGCTGACCTTCTTCAGCCAGCGGCTGCCCGGGACGCCGTCATCGCGGCTGAACGCGAACAGCATCCTCCCGGCCGACGCGATCGAGGAGAAGCCGCAGAAGGTCATTGCGATCGCGATACCCGCCGCGAGCAGCCCGCCCAGCTGGCCGAGTCCGGCGCCGAGGTTCTGCTCGAGGATGTAGGCCACGCCGTAGCCGCCGCTGTTGGCCAACACGTCGGCCGGCGGTGGGGTCTTCAGGTTGAGCGCCATGAGGACGACGTACCCGGCGACCGCGGACACCGCCACGGAGAGGAAGACTCCCCAGGCGGAGGCACGCCGGGCGAACACGGTCTCTTCGGCGACGTGGGCCGAGGCGTCGTACCCGGTGTACGTCCATTGCGACTGGAGCAGGCTCAGGGCAAATGCGCCGGCGATGCCGAACGGGACGATCTGCGCCCACGGCGTCCCATCCGCTGCCGTGCCGGCCGACTCGACCGTGAACAGGAATCCGATGTCATTGGTCGGCTGGGTGCCCAGCGTCATCAGGGCGATGGCGATGGCGGCCACGAAGAAGATGTGCCACCACACCGAAAGGTCGTTCATGAAAGCCACGACCCGGGTGCCCGCGACGTTGAACAGCACCTCGACGAAAATCAGCGCGCCGGTCACCCAGATCGCGTTCTGGACGCCGAAGGTGTCGGCCGCGGGGTCGAACGTGCCCCCGAGGAGCGGGTTGATGATCGTGGCGGTCAGGTAGAAGGCGGCGGCGTAGTTGATGCCGGCCACGATCGAGACCTGGCCACCGAGGTTCAGCCAGGCCGTCCACCAGCCCCAGTCCTTGTTGCGGAGCTTGCTGGCCCAGTAGTACAGGCCACCGGCGGTGGGATAGGCCGAGGCGATCTCGGCCATGGTGGCGGCGATCATGAGGGTGAAGAAAGTCACCAGCGGCCAGCCGATGCCGACGGCAGCCGGCCCGGCCAGGTTGATGCCGTAGTTGTAGAGGATGATCGCGCCGGTCAGGATCGAGATGATCGAAAAGCTGATCGCGAAATTGCTGAACCCGCCCATCGAGCGGAGGAGCTCCTGGGCGTAGCCGAGGCCATGCAGGTCCTGTCGGTCCTGGGCGATGACCTCTTCTTTGCTGGACATCTGCGACATCGGTACCTCACTGCTGCAGACGGGGCGTCGAATCGCGGTGGCGAACGGGTACGCGCGGGAACGCACGGAGAGGAATTCCGGGGTCGGATCGCTCCTTTCCCGTCGCGAGGCGGACGTCCAGTGGAGAGCGCACTGGGCGCGCGAAGCGCGGCGTTGCCGGACCGGACTATATCGCGGGCGGTAACCGCAAAACACCCGTTTCGGGCACCCGGTCGCGTACGATCCGACCCCATGCCGGCGCGCGAGCAGTACCGATCACTGGGCGGTCGAACGGCCCGGGTCACGACCCGCCACGTGCGCGTCCTTCTCGTCGCCGTCCTCGGGGCGGTGGCCGTCGGAACGGCGGGGTTCGTCGTCCTCGAGGGCTGGTCGGTCGAGGACGCCCTGTACCAGACGGTCACGACGCTGACCACCGTCGGATTCCGCGAGGTCCACGAGCTGGACACGGCCGGCCGCGTCTGGGCGATGGTGCTGGCGATCGCCGGGGTGGCGATCATCTTCGGGTCCATCGGGATCGTCAGCGAGTACCTCGTGGACGAGGTGGCCAGCGGCCGGCGCGAGGCGCGGTCCATGATGCGTTCGGTGGAAGCGACCCGGGACCATTTCGTGCTCTGCGGCTACGGCCGGGTCGGCGCGGCCGTTGCCCGCGAGCTGGCGCACGCCGGCCAGACCGTGGTGGTGGTGGACACCGATGAAGGGTCGCGGGAGCAGGCGGTGAGCGACGGGCACCTGATCGTGCCCGGTGACGCGACCGTGGACGCGACCCTCGATACGGCCGGCGTCCGTCGCGCCCGCGGCCTGGTGGCCTGCGTCGACTCCGACTCGGAAAACGTGTTCATCGTCATGTCGGCGCGTGAGCTCAACCCCGACCTGTTCATCGTCGCCCGCGCCAATGCCGCCGAGTCGGAGGCGAAGCTCCAGCGCGCGGGCGCGAACCGGGTCGTCTCGCCCTACGGCACCGCCGGCCGCCGCATCGCCGAGCTGGCCGTCCGGCCGCGGGTCATCGACTTCATCGACGCCGCGCTGTCGCACGGTGAGCTGACGTTCTCGATCGAGGAGCTGCCGGTCACCGCCGGCAGCTGGCTGGCCGGCAAGACGGTCGGCGAGCTGCGGAGCCGCGGAGTGTTTACCCTTGCCGTGTTCCTGGGGGAGGAACGGCACGAGGCCCACCCATCGGACGATCGGGCATTTGCCCCCGGGGAGTCGATCGTCGTGACCGGGCCATCGGGCGAGTTGCGGACGGTGTCCCAGCAGGCGTGACCTCGTCCGTCTGAACCCGGAGGGACCCGTCCGGGTTACCTAGGCTGGAGGTACAGCGCTGCTCGGTTACGCCATTCGTCGTCTGCTGTGGGTCTTCCCGGTCATCCTGGGAGCCTCGATCGTGGCGTTCACGATCATGCATGCCGCGCCCGGCAGCCCATGGAACCGGGAGGGTCGCCAGCTCCCGCCGGAGCTTGTCGAGCGCCTGACCGCCGAGCTCGGCCTCGACCAGCCGCTCCCGGTTCAGTACGTCGCATGGCTCACCCATCTCTTCCAGGGCGATTTCGGAGTCGGTACCTCGACCGAACGGTTCCTGGTGGCCGAAGCCGTGGGCCAGGCTCTCGGCCCCACGCTTCTCCTGTGCGGGCTGGCCTTCCTGCTCGCCATCGTGATCGGGGTGCCCCTGGGCCTGATCGCGGCCCTCCGCAAGGACTCCATCATCGGCAACGTCGCGACGGGGGCATCGCTGCTCGCGATGGCGGCACCGGCGTTTGCTCTTGCCGCCTTCCTCCAGCTCGTCCTGGGCGCACCGGAGTTCCAGCCCGATCTGAGCATCTTCCCGCACAGCGGCCTCGAAACACCGATGTCCCTCGTCTTGCCGACGCTCGCCCTGGCAGGCCTACCCATGGCCCAGATCGCGCGTCACACCAAGGGGGCCGTGCTGGAGGTGCTCCATTCCGACTACGTTCGGACGGCCCATTCGAAAGGTCTCCGCGAGGGCCACATCGTCCGCGCCCACCTGCTCCGGAACGCAGCCATCCCGATTGTCACCATCGCCGGCTCCATCTTCGCCCTGCTGATCACCGGGTCGATCGTGGTCGAGCGAGTGTTCGAGATCCCGGGCCTCGGCAACCTCTACTACTTCGCGATCCGCGGCCGCGACTACACGCTCCTCATGGCCATCACCGTTATCTATGCCTCGGTGGTGGCAATCGCGAATGCGGTGGTGGACATCACCTACGGGGTCATTGACCCGCGCATTCGGGAGGGGAGCATGACTGCGCCCGAATCACTGCCCGGTGGCTGAGGCGCGGGCTGACCTGCGCGAATCCGAGGCCCCGGCGGAGCCAAGCCGTGGCTTTTGGGCGGATGCTTTCAGTCGCCTGCTCCGATCACGGGCCGGTGTCGGGGGACTGGTCATCGTCGGCTCTCTCATGGTCATTGCCGTGGTCGGGCCGTTGATTCTGCCGTGGACCTACTACGAGCAGGACCTGGACGCGGTCGTCGAGTACGGCGGTCCGATTCCACCCGGCGTTGTCGCGGATCATCCACTCGGGACCGACGCCCTGGGCCGCGACCTGCTCGCCCGAACGGTGGACGGCGCCCAGGTCTCGCTCACGGTGGCCCTCGTCGCGCAGCTGGTCGTTATCGCCATCGGCGTGCCCGTGGGGCTGCTGGCCGGCTGGCGCGGCGGCAAGGTCGAGACCGTCCTGATGCGGTTCACCGACATCATCGCCACCTTTCCGGATCTCCTGTTCATCATCATGATCTCGACCGCGATCGTCGAGACACCGTTCTTCGGCGTCATGAACGGGCTGCTGGCCACCTTCGTCGCGATTGGGTTGATCGCGTGGGTCGGGACGGCTCGCCTCGTCCGGGCCGAGACGCTGACGCTGAAGCAGCGGGAGGACATCGAGGCCGCTCGCGCCGTGGGCGTCACCGAGGGGCGGATCGTCCGGCGCCACATCCTGCCCCAGGCGATGGGACCGATCGCGGTGGCGATCAGCATCGGCATCCCCCTGGCCATCCTGGCCGAGTCCACCCTGTCGTTCCTCGGGCTCGGGGTCCAGATCCCGCGCGCCTCGTGGGGCAGCCTGATCGACCAGGGCATCGACAACATCACCCGCGCGCCGTGGCTCGTGTTTCCGCCCATGATCGCGCTCGGGATCGCCCTGATCGGCTTCACCCTGCTGGGCGACGGGATGCGGGATGCGTTCGACCCGCGCGCCTCACGGCGGCGGTGACGGAGGTTCGGGCCTAGCCCTCGTCCCTGCCGGATGGCTCGCCGGCGTCCCCGGACTCGCCACCTTCGGCGCCTTCGCCACCTTCGCCCTCGCCTTCCTCGCCTTCGCCTTCGCCCTCCTCGCCCTCGACGACCACCGGCTCCTCTTCGACGCGCGGCGGCATGACCCTGACGATCATCTCGTCGGGGTCGTTCAGGACGTGGACGGTGTCGGAGTCAACACCCAGGTCGCGGACGTAGATGGCCACATCGAGGTCGACCAGCGGCGCGAGGTCGATGGTGATCTCGTGGGGCAGGTCGGCCGGCAGGGCCCGGACCTTGAGGTGGTCGAGCGAGGTGAAGAGCGTCCCGCCGGTTTCCTCGATGGCCGGCGCCACGCCGGTGAACACGAAGGGGACGTCGATCTGGAGCTCGGCGGTGAGGTCGGGGAGGAAGAAGTCAACGTGGACGGCGCGACCGCTGAGCGGGTGGCGCTGGACCGACTTGATGATCGCGCTTCGCACGCCCTCGCCCGGGACGGTCAGCTGGAAGATGGTGGACCGCCCGACCGAGCGGTACAGGGTCTCGAACTGCTTGGCGTCCACCTGGACCGGGATCGAGGACGTCCCCTTGCCGAACACGATGCCGGGCACGGCGCCGGCACGGCGCAGGCGTTTGGTCTGCTTGCCGAGCACGCTGCGGGCGTCAACGGCCAGCTCCATGGTCATCGGTCGGGGGGTCTCCAGGCGGGAATGCGGGAACGCGAAGCCGGATGGTACAGGTGGACCGATGGGCGGGCAAACGGCGGGCCCCGGTTGGCGGTCTAGAATCGCGAGTCGTGGCCGCCAGCATCATGATCGTCGAGGACGAGCCCGCCGTTGCCCGTGGGGTGCAGGTGGCGCTGGAGCGCGAGGGCTACGCCGTGCACGTCATCCCCACCGGGGAGGAGGCGGTCAGCCGCTTCGGCGAGCTGCTGCCCGACCTCGTCCTCCTCGACGTCCGCCTGCCCGGCATCGATGGCTTCGAGGTCTGTCGCCAGATCCGCCGCGAGTCGCGGGCCCCGATCCTGTTCCTCACCGCCCGCACCGACGAGGTGGACAAGGTCGTGGGACTGGAGCTGGGCGCGGACGACTACCTCGTCAAGCCGTTCAGCCTCCGCGAGCTGACCAGCCGGGTGAAGGCCCTCCTGCGTCGCGCCTACGGGGAGCTGGCTGATGTGCAGGCCACCGACACGCTCCGACGCGGCGACCTGATCATCGACCTCGAGCGGCGGCGGGTCACCCGCGACGGGCAGCGGATCAGCCTGACCACGACCGAGTTCGACCTCCTCCGCCACCTCGCCGCCAAGCCGGGGCGGGTGTTCACCCGCAGCCAGCTCCTCGAGCTCGTTCGCGACTACGACGCCGCGGTGGAGCAGGACGAGCGGACGATCAACGTCCACATCAGCCACATCCGGGACAAGATCGAGCCGGATCCAGCCGAGCCGCGCTACATCCGGACCGTGCGCGGCGTGGGCTACGCCTTCGCCGAGGACTGAGCCCACGTTCCTCCGCCGCTTCCTCCGCCGCCTCGATGTCCGTCTCGTCGTGGCGATCGCCAGCACGGCGCTTATCGCGCTCCTCATCAGCGGCGTGGCGCTGAACCAGATCTTGCCGGGCTATTTCGAGGAGCAGGGCCGTGCCCGCACCGAGTCCGCCGCACAGGCGACCGCGCTGCTCATCATCGACACCGCGAATCGCTCGCCGCTCCGTGAGTTCCTCACCGACCAGGCCCAGCGCGAGGCGCGGATCATCCAGCCCGCGGCCCAGGAGGCGGCGGATGGGCTGCTGGTGACGGTCGAGGTCTTCAATGTGGCGGATGGCTCGGAGGCGGCCTTCGCCGAGCCGGAGGACGTCGAGGCGGCGGAGGCCCAGGACCTCGCGCCGGACCCGTTCGCGCCCCCCACCCGCCTGGCGTTCACGATCGAGCTGCCGCTCAGCGAGCAGCCACTCGCCCCGGATGGCTCGCTCGCAATGGAGGTGGTGGTCTCCATCCCCTACACCCCCCGGGAGGCGACCCTGGCCCAGGTGCGGGGGGCGCTGGTCGGGGCCGGTGCGTTGGCGCTCGTGGTGTCCATGCTGGTTGGTGTCCTCGCCGCGCGGCGGCTGACCGTCCCGCTGAGCCGGCTGGGGAGCTTCTCGAGCCGCCTCGCTCATGGCCACCTCGACGCCCGGGTTCCGCGGGCCGGGGTCGAGGAGATCGACAAGCTCGGCGAGCAGTTCAACATGATGGCGGACCGGCTCACCGAGTCCCTTCGGCTCCTCGAGGCCGACCGGGACCGGCTGCGGGAGTTCGTCGCCGACGTCAGCCACGAGCTCCGCACCCCGCTCGCCGCGCTCCGGACCTACAACGAGCTCCAGCGTGACGGAGCGATGGACGAGAAAACCCGGGAGGAGTTCCTCGTGCGGTCGAGCGAGCAGCTCAGCCGGCTGGAGTGGATGAGCGCCAACCTGCTCGACCTGTCCCGGATCGACGCCGGCATCTTCCCGCTGGACGTCCGGATCGGCGACATCCGGGAGCCCGTACGGGCGGCTGTCGAGGCCTCCGCCGAGACGGCGGCCGCCCGCGGGGTCAGCGTCACCTATGTCGCGCCGTCCACCACCGTCGCCATCCGATTCGACCGGGAGCGGATCGTCCAGCTGGTGAACAACCTCGTCGGCAACGCCGTGAAGTTCACCCCGGCCGGTGGCTCGGTCGCCGTCCAGGTGCTCGACGAGCCCGACCGCGCCGTCATCGAGGTCAGCGATACCGGCCCCGGCATCCCGCCGGCGGAGCTTCCGCGCATCTTCGAGCGCTTCTACCGGGGCACGAACGTGGGAGAGGCCCGCGCCTCGGGCAGCGGGCTGGGCCTGGCCATCGCCCGCTCCATCGTCGAGATGCACGGCGGGTTCATCGAGGTCGCCAGCATCCTGGGGGAGGGGACGGTGTTCCGCGTCGTCATCCCCCGGCAGGGCCCCGCCGCCGCGGGCGAGATGGCGGAGGAGCGGACCGAAGATGGGCGCACCGAGACTGAGATGACCGATGGGCCGCGAACCGGCGAGGAGCTGGCCCCCGAGGAGACGCCGGCTTGATCAACGAATCTTCACCGTTGCCCGGGTTCGGGCCTAACCCCCGGACCGGCACACTGCGGCCGTGACTCACGACGAATTCGAGGTCGAGCCGCCGTCCGCGGTCGAAACCGATCGCTACGGCGCCAGCGAACCCACCGCGCCCATCCCGCCCCGTTCGGACAGCTGGTCCTCCGCCCCGGCCTGGTCAACCCGCCGATCGCTTCCGGCGGAGCCTCCGGAGACGCCACCGCCAAGCCGACCGCGGCTGCTCGGGTTCGTGGCCATCGCCCTCGCCGCAGGGATCGTCGCTGGATCGCTGTCCGGCCTCGCCGTGGTCAACCTGGTGGGCATCGCGGCCCCGCCCCCGTCCCCGGTCCCCGCTGGAGAGAACGTCCGCGAGGTGACCCTTGACGAGAACTCAGCCGTCACCGAGGCCGTCGCCGTCGTGGCCCCCGCGGTCGTCACCATCAATGTCACGGTAGCGACCGGCGGCTCTGGCTCCGGGTCGGGATTCATCTTCGATCCCGACGGCTGGATCCTCACCAACCGCCACGTCGCGGGCGACGCAGCCAGCATGACCGTCACCCTCGCCGACTCGCGGGTCCTTGAGGCGACCCTCATCGGAGTCGACACCCTGACCGATCTGGCCATCATCAAGGTCGATGCCTCCGACCTGCCGACCGCGCCGATTGGTGCCTCATCGGCGCTCGAGATCGGGCAGCTGGCCATCGCCATCGGCAATCCGCTGGGGACCTACGCCGACACGGTCACCACCGGCGTCGTGTCCGGGGTCGGACGGCGTATCGAGGCCGGCGCCAGCGCAACCCAGCTGAACAACCTCATCCAGACCGACGCCGCCATCAACCCCGGCAACTCCGGCGGCCCGCTGGTCAACAGCCTGGGCCAGGTGGTCGGAATCAACACCGCGGTCTCGACCGATGCCCAGGGCATCGGCTTCGCGATCCCGATCGACTTCGCCAAGCCGATCATGGCGCTCGCGCTCGAAGGCGAGGAGATTGCCCGGCCGTGGGTCGGGGTGTACTACTCCACGATCACCCGCCAGGTCGCCGAGGAGCTCAGCCTGCCAGTGGAGGAAGGCGCCCTGATCGACGAAGGCCCGAATGGCGCATCGGCGGTCTTCCCCGGAAGCCCGGCGGACGAGGCGGGTCTCCAGCAGGGCGACATCATCACCGCGATCGGCGGCCGACCGGTGGACGCCAACCACGACCTCATCGTCCTGCTTCTGCCGCATCGACCCGGCGACGTCGTCGAGCTGACGGTGATGCGGGGCGGGGAGGAGCTGGCGATCCCGGTCACGCTGGGGACGCTGCCCGCCAACCCCTGAGGCGGTCACCCCGGCCCGACGTCCCTCCGGTTCAGTCGAATCCGGACCTCGACCCCGCGGACCGGCACCGGCATTGGTGCCTGGAGCTTGCGGACTGCGACCTCGACAGCGGTGACCACCGGCCACCGGTCGAGAACCGCCTGACCGATGTCCGCGGCGAGGGTCTCGACGAGCCTGAAGCTCGTCTGCTCCACGCGCTCCGCGACCAGCTCGCTCACGGCCGCGTAGTCGACCGCCGCATCGAGAAGGTCGAGCGCGACCGCCGGACCGGGGTCGAAGGCGGCCGTGGCGTCCACCTCGAACGGCTGGGGGCTGGAGCGTTCCTCGTCGCCGACCCCGTGCCGACCGGAGACGGCGACGCCCACGACCGACACCCGGCCCGGGGCATCCGCGAGCTGAAGCACCGGTAGGCGGCGGACGATGGCGTCGGCCACCCGCACGGCGCGGGTCACCGGCCCCACGTCGTGGACCCGAACGACGTCCGCCCCGGCCGAAATGGCGAGGACGACGCTGGCCACCGAGCCCTCCAGCCGGTCCTCGGGCGGGGCCCCGTCGAGGATGTCGCCGATGAACCGCTTGCGGCTGGTCCCGATCAGCAGCGGCAGGCCCAGCGCAGCCCGCAGCTCGACAAGCCGATGGAGGACCTCGAGGCTGTGCTCGGGCGTCTTGCCGAAGCCGATGCCGGGGTCCACCAGGATCCGATCGCCTCGGACACCGGCCGCCGCCGCCGCTTCCGCGGAGTCGCGGAGCCAGCCGATCACCTCCGGCAGCACGCCATCGGGATACTCGGCCACGTCCTTGTTGTGCATGACCACCAGGTACGCGCCGGCGGCCGCGGCCGCCTCGGCCGTGCCGGGATCGCGGTGGGCGGCCCACACGTCGTTGACCATGCCCGCGCCGGCGGCAAGAGCGGCCCGCGCGACCTCTCCCTTGGTGGTGTCGATACTCACCAGGACCCGCTCCCCGAATTCGGCGGTCACCGCCTCCACGACCGGAATCGCGAGGCGCAGCTCCGACGTCGCGTCCACCGGCGGATGGTCCCCGTAGACCGCGACCGGGCGCGACGACTCCGCCCCGACGTCCAGGATGTCGGCGCCGGCGGCCACGAACGCCCGGGCCTGATCGAGCGCGGCGGCCACGACCTCGGCTTCCGGGCGTCCCGCGGGCGCGAGCCCATCCCCCGAGAACGAGTCGGGCGTCACGTTCAGGATCCCCATCACCAGCGTTCGCTCACCGAGCGGCAGGTCGCGCATCAGTCGGGCTCCTCCCCGGTCAGCATGCCGCGGACAGCACCGACCAGGTACAGCGACCCTGCCACGACCACCGGCTGGCGCCCGGACTGCGCCGCGGCGCGGTCGAGCGCCTCGGCCGGGGACGCGGCCGTCGCCCCGGCCGCCGCTCCCCGCGTGGCGGCCGACACGCGGCGCCAGGTCGCGAGGAGGTGCTCCGGGGCGTGGGCATGCGGGTCCGAGACGGCGGTGAAGACCGGGTGGGGTTCCAGCGGGGCCAGGGCGCGGAGGACGGCGGCGACCCGCTTCCCGCGCATGGCGCCGAAGACGAGCGGGAACCGCCGAACCCCGAGCTCGGCGAGGGCGGCCGCCAGCGCTCGGCTCCCCGACGGGTTGTGTGCTCCGTCGAGGAGGACCCCGCGCCCGTCACTCGCCGAGGGAAACCACTCGAGCCGTCCGGGCCAGCGTGCGGACGCCATCCCAGCTCGGAACGCCGCCTCGCTCACCGCGACGGGCCGCCCGCGCCGCTCCCCGTCCTCGCGCAGCGCGTCGAGCAGGGCGGCGGCCGTGGCCGCGTTCGCCGCCTGGTGGCGGCCGAGCAGGCCGACCTGCAGGCCGCGGACCCAGTCATTCGGTGTTCGGAGGTCGATCGTCACGCCGTCCCATCCACTGTCCACCACGGCCGCTTCCCACACCTGACCCGGTCCGCTGCGCCGGAGCGGCGCGGCGACCGCCGCGCATCGGTCCAGGATCGGTCGCAGGCCACGCCCGGCCGCGCCGGTCACCGCCAGGTTGCCGGGCTTGATGATCGCCGCCTTCTCCCGTCCGATGGCGGCCAGCGTCGGGCCGAGGTGCCGCTCGTGGTCGTGGGCCACGGTGGTGATCGCGGCCACGCCCAGATCGGCCGCGTTCGTCGCGTCCAGCCGCCCGCCCAGGCCAACCTCGACCAGCGCCAGGTCAACCGCGCCGCGGGCCAGCGCCAGCAGGCCAGTCGCGGTCAGGACCTCGAACTCGGTGGGCGGTCCATCGGTCCCTGCCTCCCGGTCGGCGACGTCCAGGACGGGCTCGACGGCGGCCGCGAAGGCACCGGGGGTCAGCATCGCGCCGCCGATCGTGACCCGCTCGCGGTAGCTCACCAGATGGGGCTTCGGCATGGCGCCGACGGTGATGCCCGCCTGGCCGAGCACCGACCCGGCGAGCGCGACCACGCTGCCCTTGCCGTTGGTCCCGCCGACCAGCGCACCCGCCAGACCGCGCTCCGGATGGTCGAGTGCGGCCAGCAGCCGTTCGATGCGGGCGAGGCCAAGGCTCACGCCGAACCGGCCCCGCTGCTGGATCGCTGCCACCGCGGCCGGGTAGGTGAGGGCGGTGCTCAGTCCTGCTCGTCCTCGTAGAAGACGCAGTCGCGGTACTGCCCGGTCAGGCACAGGTCGGTGACATAGCCGCTGTCCAGGTGCACGCCACCGCGGACCTGGCAGCGGGACACCGTGCCCTCCTGCTTGGCCAGGGAGCGGAGCAGGTGCGGCGCGTCAACCGGGATCCGGCCGCCCGATCCGTGGGTCACGTAGAAGTTCGGGCAGCTGTGGCGGCGGGGTCGGGTGAACCCCAGCGGGGCGCCCCGGCGGCCAACGTGGACGGCCAGCGGCTCGGCGGTGGCCGTCGCGGCGAACCGCTTCTCGGCGATGGCGCAGCGGCCCGGCTCGCAGTCGGTGTCGTTGTGGCAGCACGCTCGGGCCGGTCCCAGGCCCTCGACCGCCCACAGCTCCCAGCACGGCCGGCGGAGGATGAAGGCTGGACAGCGGTAGCGGATGGCGAGGTCACAGTTCTCGACCTCCCAGCACATCGTCCGCCGGTCGCTCTGTCGCCGGTCTGGGGGCGCCTCGATCTCGATCGCGGCCTGGCGGCGTTCGGTACCTGCCCGGCGTTCGGGCTTGATGACGATCTGGCGGGGTGGCCGTCCCTCCATCGGTATGGCCTAGAGCCAGTTCCTCAGGCGCTCCTCGATGACCGGCTGGGGCATGTAGCCGACCAGGCGAGCCGCTTCGCGACCGTCCTTGAACAGGATCAGGGTGGGGATGCTGAAGATGCTGTAGCGCATGGCGATGTCCTGGTTCTCATCGGTGTTCAGCTTGACGACCGCGATCTTCTCGGCATGGGCGTCACCGAGGGATTCAACGACCGGGGAGACCAGGCGGCAGGGGCCACACCAGGGTGCCCAGAAGTCAACGAGTACGGGCTTGTCGCTGTTGAGGACCTCGGTTTCGAAGGTCGTCGCGTCGACGGCGACAGCAGACATGGGCACAGTGACCTCGAGTGCGTTGGACGGGTAAGCGGCGGCCATCCTAGCACCGCCGTAAAGAGGGATCGACCCGCTAGGTAGGCGACGGATCGGGAGGCGGCGTAGGGGCTGGAGTCGGCGTCGGAGGTGGCGTGGGAGCCGGGGTGGGCGTCGGTTCCGGCCCGCGGGACAGGACGATGTCCACCTGGGAGCCGGTGTCCACCGTCGTACCGGCCGCGGGATTGGATCGAATGACCGTTCCCTCGGGGCGATCGGAGAACTCCTCGTCCACGCCCCCGAGCCGAAGGTCGGCCTGGGTCAGGGTGAGGTTTGCCTCGGTGCGGGTCTGCCCGACGAGGGTGGGCACCTCGACCGTTTCCTCGCCGGTGCTCACGAAGACGATGATCGTGTCACCCTCGCTGACCGCCTCCCCCGCCTCCGGGTCGGTGCTGATGACCTCGTCCTCGTCAAAGTCCTCGCTGAACTCGGGTCGCTCGTCCAGCACCAGGCCGCGCTCCTCCGCCTCGAGCCGGACGGCCGTGATCGTGAGGCCTTCCCAGTCGGGCAGATCGAAGGTCTCGGCGCTCGGGCTCGGGCTTGCGTCGCCGTCGCCCAGGAGCTGGGCCGCGAGGAAGCCCATCGCGCCGAGGAGGATGACGGCCAGGATGGCGAGGACCCAGATCCACCACGGCCGATCCTTATCCTTCGGCGGCACCGGCGGCGTGGTGGCCGCTGCCAGGCTCGGGTCAGGCCCGAGCGGCGGCGGGACGACCGCGGCGGCCGCGACTGCAGCCGCGGCCATGGCGGCGGTCTCATCCGAGGAGCGCCATCCGCGCAGGGCGCGGGCAAAGGCGGCGGCATCGGGGTAGCGCTGGGCCGGATCGCGGGCCAGCGACCGCATGACGACCGCGTCCAGCGGAGCGGGGATGGGTCGCGCCTCGGTCGAGAGCGGCGGAGGCGGCTCGTTCAGCCGCTTCAGGGCGACGCCGGCGGCCGAGTCGCCCTCGAACGGGCGTCGTCCGCTGAGCATCTCGTAGACCACGATGCCGAGGGCGTACATGTCCGACGGCGGGCCAACCTCCTCGCCCGCGGCCTGCTCGGGGCTGAAGTAGTGAACCGAGCCGATGGTCGTGCCGGTCACGGTCATCGACGCCTCGGCCACCGCCCGCGCGATGCCGAAGTCGGTCACGAGCGTCCGGCCGTCAGGTGTCAGGAGGATGTTGCCGGGCTTGATGTCGCGGTGGATCAGGCCCTGCTTGTGGGCGGCGTCGAGCGCGTCGGCGACCGCGGCCCCGATGGCCACCGCCTCGTCCACCTCGAGCGGGCCCCGCTCGCGGAGGACGGTGGCCAGGTCCTTGCCCTCCACCAGCTGCATGACGATGTACTGGTCGCCGCTCTCGGTATCGGTCCCGAAGTCGTAGACCTGCACGACACTCGGGTGCGACAGCGATCCGGCCGCGCGGGCCTCATTGCGGAACCGGGCGGCGAAGCCCGGGTCGGCGCCGAACTGGGGACGGAGGATCTTGACCGCCACCTCGCGACCGAGCTGCTCGTCCATGGCGCGCCATACGGTGGCCATCCCGCCCTCGCCCACGGCGCTGATGAGGCGGTAGCGGCCGGCGATGACGCGGACGGGTTCGCTGGTCATGGCCCGCTAGTCTCGCAGGTCGAGGCCGCGGAGGTACGCACGGAAGTCGTCCGCCAGGTCCGACTCCAAGGCGATGGACACGTTGGCTTCCAGCCAGCCGAGCCGAGACCCGGCATCGTGCCGGACCCCGGTGAACTCGTAGCCGTAGACCGGCTGGTCGGCCATGAGGGCGCGAATGGCGTCGGTGAGCTGGATCTCCCCGCCTGCGCCCTGCTGCGTGTGCTCGAGCTTGTCGAAGATTCGCGGGCTGAGGACGTATCGGCCCAGAACGGCGAGGTCCGACGGAGCCTCGTCGGCCGGCGGCTTCTCCACGACGTCGGCCAGCTCCCAGAGCCGGCCCTCACCGCGGGTGGTGCGGACGATCCCGTATCGGCTCCGCTCGCCGGGCGGGACCTTGGTGATGGCCAAAACCGACCCCCGGTGCGCGGCATGGGCCTCGAGGAGCTGGGCCATGACCGGGGCGCCACCGGGATTGAGGATGACGTCGTCGGGCAAGATGACGGCGAAGGACTCGTCCCCGACCAGCTCCTTGGCCATCAGGACGGCGTGGCCCAGGCCCAGCGGCTCCTTCTGGCGGACGTAGGCGATGGCCGCGATCTCCGACTGGCGGCGTACGGCGCGCAACAGCTCGATGTCCCCCCGGTCCTCGAGCCAGCGCTCCAGGGCCGGGTGCGAGTCGAAGTGCTCCTCGATGACGCTGGTGCCGGAGCCGACGACGATGACGATCTGCTCGATCCCGGAGGCCACCGCCTCCTCGACCGCGTACAGGATCACCGGCTTGTCGACGAGGGGCAGGATCTCCTTGGGTATCGCCTTGGTGGCCGGCAGGAACCGAGTTCCATAGCCAGCGGCGGGGATGACCGCCTTTCGGACGCGCGAAGTGATGCGAACGTTCCTCCGAGAGGGCTGTCAGTGACGCGGTTCGGTCGTGCCGGGCGGGTGGACGGACGCGCTCACGCGGCGGCCAGTATACCGATGGGTGGGCGGTCGGCTGGCGGCGCGCATCGGTACAATCCCGGTCCGATGGTGCGGAGCCTGTGGCGGACGTTCATGGGACCCAGCCGGGATCCCCGGATGCGGTACATCAGCCGTCCCCTGCCCCGCGACCTCCCCGACGCCGAGGTGGTCAAGGCGCTGGACATCGCGATGGCGGCGAATCCGGATCCCGCCTATCTCGTGGAAACCCTGCCCGCTGCCCTGCGCGAGGTGACCGGACGCGACTTCGAGGTCATGGACCGATCGGTCCAGGACGTGACCGGCACCCACCTTCGGCGGGCCGTGATGATCCGCGACGGCGACGTGGGTCACTGGCCGGGGTATGACGCGATGCGCTACTCGCTCCTCGCCAGCCCCGAGGAGGCCGCCGCCGCCCGGGCCGCCCTGTCGGAGCCGCCGTCGCGGATGGCCGGCTGGGAGCCGCGGAGGACGCGGACCGACGAGGCGCCACCGATCGTGGCGGAACCAGTCGAGCCGTCGGCACCGGCGCCGGAAGCGGGCCCGCCCGCAGCGGGCGAGGGTGCACCCGCACCCGCCGAGCCCCAGGCCTAGGCCTGCGTCATGGGCCGACAGTCCCTGCCGCGCGACCAGTGGCTGGAGATCGGCGCGGAGTGCCCGACCTGTGGCGAGCTCCTGACTGAGGCGGACGTATACAACTGGCGACCGACCCGCGACGAGCCGAAGGTGCTCCTGCTCCACTGCCCCGACTGCGGCGAGCGGATAGAGATCCACCACATCTGACGCATGGGTCGCGGGGTGAGCGAGGGGCCGGGATGGGTGGCGCCCCCAACCGGATTCGAACCGGTGATCTCCACCTTGAAAGGGTGGCGTCCTAGGCCTCTAGACGATGGGGGCGGCTGCGCCCGCCATGGTAGGCGGAACTAGAGGAAGAAGAGGAGGACGATCCAGATGGCGCCGGAGAGTGCGACGGCGCTGACGATGAGCATCACGCCGGATGCGACCGCGATGAGCGCGGCCCGTCCCTGGGCTCCCCGTGCTGCCGCCCGCTGCGAGCCCCGCCAGCCACGAACCGCGGCGTAGATCCCGACCGCCACCCCGATCAACGCGGCACCGAGAATGAGCGGCACGAACAGGTTTCGGCTGAACAGGGAAAGCGCGACGAGCGCGCCCGAGACCGTCAGTCCGACAAAGCAGATGACGGCCGTCTGCCACAGCGGCGAGAGGCGGCGGGTCGAGGGCGCCGGCCCGGGGGCCGGCGCGGACGCCACCGGGGGCGGAGCGACCGGGGCGGAGGCGGGTGGTGGGGTGGCCGGGTACTGGGGGTATTGCTCAGTCATCGGAGTAGCGCTCCTCGCGCCAGGGGTCGGCGTTGTTGTTGTACCCGTTGCGTTCCCAGAAGCCGGGTCGGTCCTCGACGCTGAACTCGATCCCGCGCAGCCACTTGGCGCTCTTCCAGAAGTAGCGACCGGGGATGAGCGCTCGGAGCGGATAGCCATGCTCCGGCTCAAGCGGCTTGCGGTCGTAGCTCCACGCGATCAGGGCGTCCGGCTGGAGGGCAATGGCCACCGGCACGTTGGCGGTATAGCCGTACTCGGAGTGGAAGATGACGTGACCCGCATCCGGCTGGGCTCCGACCGCCTCCGCCAGGTGGGTGAGGGGCGCGCCCTCCCAGGCGGTGTCCAGCTTCGACCAGCGCGTGACGCAGTGGATGTCGAGCGTGACTTCGCGGACCGGCAGGGCACGGACCTCCGCCCACTTCAGCGTGATCGGATGCTCGACCGCCCCCCAGACCCGGAGATCCCACGTGGACAGGTCGGGGTAGGTCGGGACCTGGCCGAACTGGAGGACGGGGAACTTCTCGGTCAGGACCTGGCCCGGCGGGAGGCGCTCGGCCACGGCCGGATCCACGTTCCGGATGAGTGAGGACATGTCGGCCAAGGGTGGCCGGACCGATGGCGCCCGTCAAGCGGACGCCTAGACTCGCCCCCATGGCTGCGCGGAGCTCCCCGTTTTCCGAGTTCGCGGCGGCCGCCGACGATGTCGGTGCCACGCGCTCGAAGCTCGCCAAGCGGGATCGGCTGGCGGCATACCTCCGCGCGCTGCCTGCCGCCGACCTGCCCCCGGTGGCCACCTTCCTGGCCGGATCGCCGCTCCCCGGCACCACGGATCGCCTGGGCCTGGGCTGGGTCCAGCAGGCGGCTGCCCTGGCTGCGGCAAGCGGCGCGAGCGAGGATTCGATGTCCGCCGCGTGGCTCCGGCACTCCGACTTCGGGGACGTGGCCGCCGATCTCCTGACCGCCCCGCCGCCAGCGAATCTGCTGTCGGTGAGCGACGTGGCGGGCGCCTACCGGGCCATGGCCGGCGCCCCGTCAGCGGAGGCCCGCGTCGAGCTCATGGCCGCGCTCTTCCGTCGCGCAACCCCGGCCGAGGCCCGCTACGTCGCGCGCATCGCGGCCCGTGAGCTGCGGATCGGGCTCCGAGAGGGGCTGCTCGAGGAGGCGATCGCGACCGCCTTCGACGCGCCGCTGCCATCGGTCCGACGGGCGCTGATGCTGCTCGGGGAGCCGGGCGAGACCGCCACCCTGGCCCGCCGCGGGAAGCTGGAGGAGGCGAGCCTCCACCTGGACCGACCGATTCGGCCCATGCTCGCCACCCCGGTGGGCGACGCGGCGGAGGTCATGCGCCGGGTGGGGGAGGAGGCCTGGATCGAGGACAAGTACGACGGTATCCGCGCCCAGCTCCACCTTCGCGACGGCACCGCCCGGCTCTTCAGCCGCGACCTGAAGGAGATCACCGTCTCGTTCCCCGAGGTCGTGACCGCCTCGGCCGGCCTCGGCCACCAGATGCTCCTCGATGGCGAGCTCGTCCCGTTCCGCGAGGGCGCCGTGCTCGACTTCGCCGCCCTCCAGACCCGGCTGGGGCGGGTGAACCCGGACGCCGCGCTGCTCGACAAGGTCCCGGTCGTGTTCGTGGCCTTCGACCTGCTCCACCTCGACGGCACGGACCTCCTCGAGCATCCGCTGCGCGAGCGCCGCTCCGCTCTCGACGGCCTGGCCCTGCCCGACCGCACCGACGGCCGATTCCTCTACGCCCGGCTCGACCGGGCCGGCTCGGCGGCCGAGGTCGATGCCCGCTTCGACGAAGCGCGCGAGCGCCGAAACGAGGGCCTGATGGTCAAGGATCCGGCATCGGTCTACCAGCCGGGGCGCCGCGGGCTTGGCTGGCTGAAGCTGAAGAAGGCGCTGGCCACCCTCGACTGCGTGGTGGTCGGGGTGGAGTGGGGTCACGGCAAGCGCCGGGGCGTGCTCTCCGACTACACCTTCGCCGTCCGGCGGCCGGACACCGACGAGCTGGCGATCATCGGCAAGGCCTACACCGGCCTGACCGATGCGGAGATCGCCGCCTTCACCGAGCACTTCCAGCGGACCACGATCCGCGACCACGGCCGGTTCCGGACCGTGGTGCCCGAGGTCGTGGTCGAGATCGCGTTCGATCGGATCATGCGCAGCGGCCGGCACAACAGCGGGTTCGCCCTTCGGTTTCCCCGGATCGTCCGGGTGCGCGAGGACAAGACGGCCACCGACATCGACACCCTGGAGGCGGTCGAGACCCTCTTTGCGGCGCAGGCCAGCGGCCGGATCCTGCTCGCGACCGGCGAGGGCGGGCGCGACGCGCGGATCTCGGCGACCGGGAGCGTCGAGGGGGAGTAGCCGGCCCGGCCTGTCTCAGGCGGGGCGCGGCCTCAGGCGCCCGCCGCGGTCAGTGCCGCGTCCAGGGTCGTGATGATGAGGCCCGCCTGGTCCTCGGTGACGACCAGCGGCGGCCGGATCTTCAGGACGTTCCCCTCGCGACCGGTGGTGCTGATCAGAACCCCGCGCTCGCGCATGTCATTCATGACCCGTGTGGCCAGCTCTCGGGCCGGCTCGCGGGTCTCGCGATCCGCGACGAGGTCGATGCCGACCATCAGCCCGCGACCGCGAACGTCGCCGATGGCCGGGTGGCGCGCGGCAAGCTCGCGAACGGCCTCCCGGAGCCACGTGCCGACGACGCGGGCGTTCTCGACCAGGCCCTCCGAGTCGATGACGTCAAGCACGGCGAGTGCCGCCGCGCACGCGACCGGGTTTCCACCGAAGGTGCTGAAGAACTCGTGATCCACCCCGAAGTGGTCCACGATCTCGGAGCGGGCCACGACCGCGGCGATCGGGTGGCCGTTGCCCATCGGCTTGCCCAGGGTCACGAGGTCCGGCGTGATCTCCGACGGCCCGAAGCTCCACAGCCCGTCGCCGGAGCGGCCGTGTCCGGACTGGACCTCGTCCGCCACGAAGACGACGCCATTCGACCGGGCGTGCCCCGCCAGGCGCTCGAGGTACCGCTCGCTGGGCGGGACGATCCCGTCGGCGGTGAACATCCCGTCCATGAACAGCGCGGCCGCGGTCACCTCGCGCTCGGCGAGCCGCGCGACGGCCGCGTCCAGCTCCGCCGCGCTCGCGGCATCGAGATCCGCGTCGTCGCGGTGCGGACCGCGGTACGGGTTGGGGGCGGGGATCGTCTCCACCGTGGCGGGCTGCTCGCCGCGCGGCCATTCCGAAGTGGACAGGTCCGCGATCGCGGCGGTGAGGCCGTGGTACGACCACTGGCTGACGATGCCCCCGGTCCCGCCAGTGTGGACCGTGGCCAGCCGCCAGGCGAGGTCGTTGGCCTCGCTGCCGCTGTTCACGAACAGCACGGTGTCCAGTCCCGGCGGCATGCTCGCCACCAGCCGCTCGGCGAGGAGCACAACCGCCTCGTGCAGGTACCGGGTGTTCGAGTTCAGCTGCGCCGCCTGGCGGGCGATGGCCTCGACCACGACCGGGTGGGCGTGGCCCACGACCGGGACGTTGTTGTAGGCATCGAGGTAGCGGGAGCCGTCCGCGTCGTACAGCCACACCCCCTCGCCGCGGACGAGGTGGAGCGGCCGCTCGTATGTGAGCGGCGAGAGCGCCGATCCCAGGACCCGCGCCCGGCGCGCCGCCAGCTCGTCGCTTGGCAGGGACGGAACGGCGGCCGGGCGGCGCGCCGCGTCGGCCAGGCGTTTGCCCGCTTCGTCCCAGCCGGCGGCTTCGAGCTCGCCGAGGAGCTCGTAGGCCGGCTCCATCCAACCGGTGATGTAGGCGTTGTCGGGGTAGTCGACCGTGCGCCAGGCCGAGATGAGGATGGTCTGCACCATTCGCGCCGCGAGCAGGTCGCCGAGGAGGTCAGCTTCCTCGTCCTCGAGGGGGGTGACTCCGACGTAGCCCCCGATGGCCGCCGCCGCGGCGTCGAACAGGTCGGAGCGGCCGCGGAGGACCGACTGGAGCATGGCCGGCAGGTCGAGGGCCAGGGCGGTGTGGGCCATGTCGCCGAAATCGAGGATGGCGGCCACCCGGTCGCCGTCCATCAGGAGGTTGTCGAGGGTCAGGTCGTTGTGGATGACCTGGGAGCGGAGCGTGGGCAGGGCGGGCGCGACGCGGCGGTCGTAGCGCTCCAGGGCCCGCTCGACGAGGGCACGCCGGCCCGGATCAGTCACCGCCGCGAGATGGGGCCGCAGCTCGTCGAGGTGCTTGAGGTCCCACAGGATCATCCGCCCGGCCGCGGGGTGGAAGAAGCCGCGCAGCGCCCGTCCGAGGCGCGCCGTCACTCGACCGATCTCCTCGAGGGCCGTCGGGCTGAGCGAGCTCGGCTCCAC
This sequence comes from uncultured Chloroflexia bacterium, assembly GCA_963699235.1. Lineage (GTDB taxonomy): Bacteria > Chloroflexota > Limnocylindria > QHBO01 > QHBO01 > DASTEQ01. The sequence continues at coordinate 378,809 of OY969424.1, forward strand.
GTGGCGGCCGGGCAGGAACGGGATGAGGCGGACCTGGTGCACGCCGCCGGCCCGACCCGGGACCTGGACCACCGCCTTGCCGGTCTCCGCCAGCCGAGGCACGGGGACCGGCAGGGTCGGATCCATCCGCACCACGTGGCGGACAGCCTCGACCTCCATGTCCACCACCGCCGGGTCCTCGACCGCGTTCGAGATCTTCAGAACCCAGCCGGTGCCATCTCCATCGGTCAGGCGGAAGTTCTGGTCCCGTTCGCTGACCAGGGGCTCGGCACGGCCGGATACCCCGAACAGGGCGTTGGCCATGGCCGCCGCCTCATCGGCGCCAAAGGCCGGCGCCTCCGACCCGAGCACGTTCGCCCGCGTATCCACGAGCCGATCGTACACACTGGCCCGATGAGCCACGGCGAGCCGAACTACATCCAGCGCAACCGGGCGGCCTGGAACGAGTGGGCCGCCGAGTACGCCGCAGCCGGGGAGCGGGCGTGGGCCCAGTCGGAGCCGACCTGGGGCATCTGGGGCGTCCCCGAGGCGGACGTCCATCTTCTGCCGGACGACCTCGACGGCAGGGACGTCATCGAGCTCGGCTGCGGGACGGCCTACGTCTCGGCCTGGCTCGCCCGCCGCGGTGCTCGGGTGACCGGGATCGACAACTCGCCGGCCCAGCTCGAGACGGCTCGGCGGCTCCAGGCCCAGCACGGGCTCGAGTTCCCGCTCCTGTTGGGCTATGCCGAGTCGGTTCCGCTTCCGGATGCCAGCTTCGACCTCGCCATCTCCGAGTACGGTGCGGCCATCTGGGCCGATCCCTACGCGTGGATCCCGGAGGCGGCCCGCCTCCTCCGTCCGGGCGGGGACCTCACCTTCCTCGGCAACAGCGTGCTGGTGATGCTGTCGGTCCCCGACCTCGAGTCGGACGGGCCGGCCACCGACCGCCTCCTGCGCGCACAGTTCGGGATGCATCGCTTCGAGTGGCCCGATGAGGACAGCGTGGAGTTCCACATCTCCCACGGCGACATGATTCGGCTCCTCCGCGAGAGCGGCTTCGACGTCCTCGACCTGGTCGAGATCCAGCCTCCGGCCGACGCGACCACGAGATACCCGAACATCGCGAGCATCGAGTGGGCCCGCCAGTGGCCGAGCGAGGAGGTTTGGAAGGCCCGCAAGCGGTAGGATCGGCGCATGGGGTGGGATTCCGGCAGCCTGGGGCCGCCTGTCAGCAGCGTCCAGGTCGAGCTGTACACGTCGGGCTTTCGGGTGAGCGGACACATGGAGACCCGCTTCCGGCGCGTCGCGGACATCCTCAACCTCACCGGCTCCACCCACCTCATCGTCGAACAGGCGACGGTGTCCGAGTACACGGACCCCTCAGCCGCCCGCGGCGGCCAGTCGGTCATGGTGGCGGTGGACGCGGTGCTGTTCGGGATCAGCGCCGGCGGCGACGACAGCCCCAGCGAGGACCTCGTGGTCCAGAAGCGCCCGGTCAAGATCCAGGTCGCGCTGCCCCCCTTCTGGCTGACCGGGACGTTCCACGTGCCCCACGGTAGCCAGGCGATGGACGTGCTGAACGTCGCCGACCCGTTCCTGCCGATCACCGATGTCGCGGTCACCGCAGCGGCGTACCCCGGATTCGACGGGGACGCCCCGATCCTCGCCGTCCAGCGCAAGCTGAGCGAGCTCCTGATCGTGACCGATGAAGCCGGACCCGGCTCCGCCCTCGAGGACCTCATCCCCGAGGAAGAGGCGCGGAGCTGGCTGCCGCCCGAGCCCCAGTCCTAGGGCAGTCCCACGCCCGGTGACCCCGATCGCCGGGCTGGCAGACGGGGTGTATCCTCGGTCGTCCTATGGCACGAGCGATGTGGCGGGGAGCCATCCAGTTCGGTCTGGTGACCATCCCGGTGAAGCTCTACCTCGCGACCGAGTCGAGCGGGATCGGCTTCAACATGCTGCACGCCAGCTGCCTGAACCGGATCCAGATGAAGATCTACTGCCCGTTCCACGACGAGGTCGTCCCGAGGTCGGAGACGGTCCGCGGCTACGAGTGGAGCAAGGGCCGGTACGTGGTCGTGAGCGACGAGGACCTCGAGAACGTCCCGCTCAAGACGGTCCGATCCATCGAGATCGCGATGTTCGTGGACGCCGACAAGGAAGCGCACGGCGCCGAGTTCGTGAAGAGCGCCTACTACCTCGAGCCCGATCCGGTCGGCAAGAAGGCCTTCTTCCTCCTCCGGCAGGTCCTGGCCGATGAGGGCAAGAGCGCGATCTGCAAGGTGGTCATGAAGGACCGCGAGCAGCTGGCCGCCATCAACCCGTATGCCGAGTCGATGCTCATGACCACCCTCCACTGGCCCGACGAGATCAGGCCCATCGAGGAGCTGGCGGTGGACAGCAGCGACATCGAGATCAAGGCCTCGGAGCGGAAGATGGCCGAGCAGCTCATCGCCTCCATGACCGGCGAGTTCAGCGCCGAGGAGTACCGCGACGAGTACCGCCAGGCGCTGATGGGCGTCATCGAGTCCAAGGTCGCGGGCGAGGAGCCGGCGCCGTTGAAGGCTACCGAGCCCACCAAGATCGGCGACCTGATGGCCGCCCTCGAGGCCAGCGTCGCGGCTGCCCGCGAGGCCCGGCGCGATGCGGCGGCCGGCGACGAGGAACCCGAACGGAAGCCGACACCCGCTCGACGGAGCCGCGCCAAGAAGTCGGCCGAGGCTGACGAGGCTCCCCAGACCCGGCGGCGCAAGACCGCCTGAGCGGCCGCGTGCCGGCCGAACAGCTCCCGCTCCCGGCCGCGCCCGGCGACCCGTCGCGGCTCCGGCTGCCGGATCGGATCAGTCCCATGCAGCCCGCCGATGCCGACGCCCCCTTCGACGATGACGACTACCTCTTCGAGCCCTGGTGGCCCGGCGTCCGCGCCGTGGCGTTCTCCGAACGCGGGGGCGTGCGGCTGCAGATCGCCGGGCTGGCCGACGCCGGGGCGGCGTTCCCCGAGATGGCGGACCTCCCCGGACAGCTGGCCGAGGACGGGGTGGCCGTGGACGGGACGCTCCTGGTCCTGGACGCCGAGGGCCGCCCCGACGCCGATCTCCTCCGCGCGCGGCTGAGCGGCGGGGAGCCGGGCGCCGGGCGACCGGCGTACGTCGCGGCCGACCTGCTGTGGGCCGGGGGCGAGGCAGTCATGAAGCGTACCTTCCGCGTCCGTCGCGACTGGCTGACCACCCTCCTCGCTCCCGGTGACCGGATCACAGTGGGGCACGGCTACGTCGGCGATGGGACGCTCGTGGCGGAGGCGCTGTCGCGGCTGGGAATCGACGGCCTGTCGGCGCGGCGGCTGTCGTCGCGGTACCGGTCCGGCGTGGCCGGCGATGCGTGGCTCCGGATGCCGGTGACGCCCGCCGAGCCCCGGCCGCGGCCCACCCTCGCCCTGCTCCTCAGGCTGCCCCTCGGCGACGCCGACTCTCAGGCGTAACGGCCGGCCAGCCCCCGCGCTGCGGTGGCGACCGCCTCGCGCAGCTCCGGCGGCTCGAGGACCTCGACCTGGTCGCCCCATGACAGGATCCAGGGCCGGATCTCGATGATCCCGTTGACCCGTACCGTGAGCTCGACCCCGCCATCGGGCAGGTCGGTGAGCTCCTGCGACCGATGCCAGGTCGTCTCTCGGACCCGCCGAGCGACGCCGGCGTCGAAGCGGAGCCGGACGGTGATCGGCGGCGTCGTGTCCGACGACCAGATGCCCCACGAGTTGGCGAGGAACGCGTCCGGGTCGAAGTCGTCGGGGATCTCGTATCGGTCCAGGGTCAGGATCGCCTGCTCGACGCGCTCGATCTTGTAGGTCCGCAACGCGCCCGCCGACTCGTCGTGACCGATGAGGTAGATGCTCCGCCCGGCCGCGAACGGCTCGAGGAAGTACGGGCGAAACCGCGTCTGCCGCGGCTCGCCGCTGCCGGGCACGTACGTGATCTCGACCACCCGCCCCTCGGCCCAGCCGCGGGCCACGGTGTTGAAGATGGCGGTGAACGGCTCGTTCGCGTTCTGCTCGCCGACGGCCAGCATGGTCGCCGTCACGTGGCGGGCGATGGGTTGCGGCAGCTCGGATGCGATCTTGGTGAACGCGCTGATCACTGCCTGGTCCGACTCGTCCGACCACTGGGCGATGAGGCGCGACGCGAGAAACAGGACGATGCCCTCCGGAACGGTCAAATGCAGAGCGGGCAGGAAGTACTTCCGCTCGATGCCGAACCGGCCGCGGCCGGCCTGGAAGATCGGGACAGCCAGCTCCTCGTCGAGGGCCTTCAGATCGCGGTACACGGTCCGCTTGTTCATGCCGGTCAGGCGGGCGATCTCGTCAACCGCCACGCCCTGCTCGTTGCCGCCCCGGCTGTAGAGGATGGTGATCACCGACACGAGGCGGGCCAGCCGATCCCGCTTGCGGCTCGACGCGGCCCGGCCGTCGGCCGGCTCCTCGTCGAACCGGTCGCTTCCAACCTCGTCCTCGTCGAACGCCGCCCCGTCCAGGGCGAGGTCGGCCAGGTCCTCGTCGTCCTCCGGATCCGGATCGGTCAGGCGGTCGCTCACGCCCGACAGTCTAGGAGCCGCTTGGGCTGGCCGACGGGTCAGCCGCCTCGCTCGCCCCGGGGCTGGTGGACGGCGCGGGGCTGGGAGTTGGCGGCGGCTCACCCGGCAGCAGGCCGATGAGCGCCTGGTTCAGCTCCGCGTTGACGCCGATCATGAGGAAGACGACATCATCGGCGGCCCAGGTGTAGACCTGGGTGCCCGGCAGGGTGGCGTTGTCCGAGGGCCGGACCCAGACCTGGTGGCCGCTGACCTCCGTGAGCTCCCACGGCTCGGGATCTAGGCCGGAGATGCCCACGTAGCGACCGGCGGTCGCCAGGTACGGCTCGAGCTCCTCGGTCGTCACCGGCCCGTCCACCCGCATCGCGTAGAGGCTCAGCCGCGGCTCGCGGACGAAGGCGATGACCAGCGTCTGGAACCGCGCCCCCAGCTCGCCGTAGGCGGTCTGGCCGATGTCACCGGGCGTGATCGCGTACTCGGTGACCGCCGGCTTCACGACCACCAGGCCGGTCACCTCGTCGGGAACCAGGGCGGACAGCGCCTCATCGGACTCGTTCGAGAAGCGCGGCGTCGGCAGCGGGGTCGGGGTCGGGGATGGCGTCGGGCCGATGGACCCGCTCGGCGAGGGAGTTGGCGACTGGGTCGTGGCACAGGCGACCGTCATGGTCATCAGGAGAGCGACTGTCCACCGACCGCGCCCGCGGAGGACGGTCCGCGGCGCAGGGCGCAGCGGAGCGCGGCGTCGGTCATGCATCGGGGTGGGGCGAGGATAGCATCCAGCCCGCCGAGGGCCGGAACGGGGGGTCAGCCCGCGGTCAGGCGGCGGTGGTCTTCGTCCGTCGGGCGTCGCTGCGGCGACGGCGCTGCTCGATCGCGCCGCCCGGTTCGCGGGCCTTCGACGGCTTCTTGATCTCGGTCTCGGGCGTGGCGCCGGGGACGACGACGCGGTCGCCGCCGGCCTGCTTGCCGCTGTACAGCGCGGCATCCGCCGAGGCGATGAGCGCGTCCTTGGCGGCCCCATGGTCCGGGAAGAGCGCCACGCCAATCGTGATCGTGACCGGTGCCGCGCCGCGCTGGAGGGACACCGCCGACACCAGGCGTCGGGCTCGCTCCGCCACCCGCTGGGCCTCCGGCAGGCCGACGCCGGTCAGGACGACCGTGAACTCGTCGCCGCCGTAGCGGTAGACGTGGTCGTCGCTCCGGGTGGCGGCGTACAGGGCCTCGCCCACGGCGTGGAGGAGGGCGTCGCCGGCCGGATGACCGAAGCGGTCGTTGTAGGTCTTGAACCGGTCGAGGTCCATCATCAGCAGCGCGATCTGGCCCGCCTCGGGCGGGTCGTTGACGGCCGCATCGGTCAGCTCGGCCAGGTCGCGCTGGAAGGCGCCGTGGTTGCCCAGGCCGGTCAGGGCATCGGTCTCGGCCCGGAGGCTCATGGCGTGGTGCTCGTCCGCGTTACGCAGCGCCACCGCGGCCTGCGCGGCGAACAGCTGGACCAGCTCGAAATCGGTCTCGCTGAAGTAGACGTCTTCGCCGCCCACCCGGCTGACGTTCATCGACCCGGCGACCTGCCCGTCGCTGATGAGCGGGACGACGATGAGCGCCTCCTGGTCGTTGGGCGTGCCGGGGATCTGGAGCGCCCGCGAATCGGCCAGCGCGTCATTGGCCAGGACGGCCTCACCGTGCTCCACCACCCAGCCCATCAGGCCCTGACCGAAGGGAATGATGTAGCGGGCGACCTCCTCCGCGTGCTCTTCGCGGGTCAGGACGGGGACGAGCACCTGTTTGACCGGATCGGCGCGGTAGATGGACAGGTTGTCGTAGTGGACCACCGCCTTCAGCCCGTCGGCCACGACCTCGAGGATGTCCTCCTGCTCGAGGGTGCCCATGACCCGGGTGCTGACGTCCAGCAGCCGCCGCTGCGAGTCGAGCTGACGGGCGAGCTGGCTGGACTGCTCCTCCAGACGGCGGTAGCTGCGGGCGTTGACCAGCGCCTGCGCCGCGTAGCCGGCGAAGATCATCATCGTCTGGAGGTCGTCGGTCGAGAACTGGTTCACGCCCAGCTTCGACAGGGCGATGACACCCACCGAGCGGCCCTCGTAGACCATGGGCACGATCAGCATCGACTCCTCGATCTCGTCGGTGCCCTCGATCGTGTGGCCGCGGGTGTCGTTCAGGGCGTCGTTGCTGAGGATGGGCTGGGCGTTGGCTGCCACCCACCCGGTGAACGAGCCTGGACCGATGTCCACCCGGAGCAGGTCGCGGAAATCCCCGTCGCCCAGCAAGCGGTCGGTGAAGGCGATCGGCTCACAGGTGCCGTGCTCCCAGTCCACGGTGTAGATCCGGATGTCGTGGAAGGCGGCCAGGGTGCTCGCCTCGGCCACGATGGCGTCGGCGATTGCCTGGACGTCGGTCAGCCGGTTCAGGCGGGCCGAGAGGTCGTGGATCGATCGCATGCGGGCCGCCTGCTCGGCGGTGGACCGATACAGGCGGGCGTTGCTGATGGCCACCGCGGCCTGGTTGGCGAAGGCCTGGGCCAGGGCCAGCTCGTCGTCGGGCCACTCACGGTCGCGGGCGTGGTAGAGGCCGATGACCCCGACTGCGCGGTCGTGGCTGACGAGCGGCACGAGGCACGCCGTCTTGACTCCCTCGTCACGGTAGATGTCCGACAGGATCCCGACCGAGGGGTCGGTGTCGGCCCGCCGGGCGACGAACGTCCGCCGCTCGCGGACAGCCTGCGTCCCCAGCGACGGGCTGTTCAGGGTGAGCTGCGCGATGGTGGCCTGGAAGGCTGGGCTGATCCCGCGCTCGGCCGCGAGGTCGAACGGGTGCTCGCGCTCGTCGTTGATCATCCACAGCCCGACTCGATCCGCGTCGAACAGGCCACGGGTCCGGTCGGCGATGTCGCTCAGGACCGCGCCCAGCTCCAGCTGACCGGTGAGCTCGCGGGTGACGCTGGCCAGGGCGCGGGCGCGGGTAAGCTCCCGTCGGGCGCGGGCCAGGGCGCGGGCGTGGCGGAGGGCGACGCTGGCGGTGGCTGCCGCGGCGCTCATGAACCGTCGGCGGCTGCGAATCCACGTCCCATTCGTGTCGTCGGCCGCGACCAGGACGCCGATCCGCTCCTGGCCGATGGTGAGCGGCAGCCGGATGCTGCCGTCGGGGGCGAGCTCCTCGCCATCCGAGGGCCACGACAGGGTGGGCGGCGGTGGGGTGCTGTGGCCGGCGTGCGTCTCGAGCACGAGCCGGTCGTCGCGGACGAGGTAGACCGCCACGCGGGCGATGGCCTCCACCGTGCGCAATGACTCGACGGTCACGCGGCACACCGCAGCGACGCTGCCCGCGTCCACGGTGCCCTGCGAGATGCGGGTCAGGACCGCGGACTCGACCTCGACGTCCTGCCCGCGCAGGGGCGTCAGGGGCGTGGTCTCGGCGGACGTCCCGCTGGCCGCGCCCTCGGCCAGCAACCGTTCAACATCGGCGCGCCGGTAGCGACGGTCGCCGCGGGGGTTGATCCGCCAGGCGGCCAGGCGTCCGCTGTCAGTCCAGGCGCGAACCGTGTTCGGATGCACGCCGAGCAGCGCGGCAGCCTGCGCCACGCTGATCAGAGCATCTGGTCGCGATCCGCTGGTTGTGGATGAGGCCATGGGTTCCTTCGGTTCCGCCCCCAGTGGATGAATGGAGGATCTGGTAGGCGGCGTGGGGCTCATGCTAGAAACGGGAAGTCGCGCGCTCCATGCCCCGTTGGTACCTCCCCCCAGCGCCGAATGGCGGCGGCGGGGAGTCGTTCAGGTCGCGAGCCCGATCAGGAGCGCGGCGGCGGCCAGGGCCAGCACGAGCACACCGGCGCCGGCCAGCGCGAAGCCGCTGACCATCCGCGTTCGCCGCCCGCCGGCGAGGAGCCGCATCGCGACATCCAGCTCCACGGTCGTGGCCAGGTAGCCGCCGAGAGGCGGGTCGAGGCGCACCGAGCCATCGGCGCTCCGCGACGGGTGCCCCATCACGATGAGGCGATCGACCAGGCTCACCTGTCGGGTGGTCGAGCGGGCCCGCTGGGGTGGGTCTCCGTCGGCCGTGAGACGGGCGACCGCGGGCAGCTGGGCTGGACCGAGATCGGCGGGCAGGCCCTCCCACACGATGGGGATGGCGACCAGCGGCTCGGCCAGCCGGGAGAGGTCCACCGGGATCGATACCATCCGCTCCCACAGGTCGATCGGCCGGGACTCACGGATCCGCTCCACCACACGCCACTCGCCCGTCGGCGACTGGAGCTCGATGTCCCGGTGGAGGAGGGCGAGCCGATCGCCTTCGGGGGTGATGAGCGGGTCCGCGCAGCGGACTCTGCCCTCGATCCGTACAGCGCCGCGCGGCAGGGCATCGCCGGACGCGAGGTCGCGCAGCTCCGCAAGCGGGATTGGGCGAGCGCCGGCCAGCCGTCGTCCGACCGAGGTGTTGGCGCCGCTGCTCCGCACGAGGTACGTCCCGACCAGCACGCCGATAACGCCGATGACCACGGCCAGCAGGACGGGGGTGAGGTCGCTCACGGGGCCCGAAGTATGCGGTACGCCAGCGGTAATCGGCGCCGTGGAGGATGGCCGCCTATTCACCACCGAGGAGCATCGCCGCCGCCTGGATCGACCATTGATTCCGCCTCCCGTCTCGTCGTTTCGGAGGGTTCCGAGGTGCTTCGTCGTTCCGCATTTCTCCTTGCCCTGGCCGTGCTCGTCGTCGGCCTGGGCGTCGTCATCGACCTGCAGGATTCCCGTCAGGTCCGGGCTGGTCCCCCGCCAGCCGTCACCGTCCGCGATGCCGATGCCGTCCGTGACAGCGACATCGACATCGGCCTTGTTGCCACGGCCGTGGACGGGGTCGGCATCCTCGAGCCTCAACCGACGGCTGGGACGTCGCCCCGCTGGCTCGCCGCGTCCCCGGATGGCTCCGCACTCGCATTCAGTCCGGTCCCGACCGGCCAGGTCGGCCCACTCACCATCGCCCGCGCGGACGGGTCGCAGCTGGAGATCGCGCTCCCGGGCACTCGGGGAGCGGCGTTCGAGCCGGCTGGTGCCTGGCTCGCGGCCGTTGACCTGTCGGGCGCCGTGTGGCGCGTGGACGCGGCATCAGGGGCCGCCTCCCGCCTGGCGGACGGTCCCTTCGGGCCGGACGTCACCGTCTTTGCCGATGGCCGGATCCTCGCCGTGCGGGTGTCGTCGGTCGAAGCCCCGATCTGGGCCTCCGCGGAATGGATCGACCCCGACTCCGGCTCCGCAGCTGCCGTCGGCGCGCCGGCAGCCACCCAAACCGAGCTCGCCTACCGCGCGACCGCCCTGCTCGACGGTGGGGTCGCCATCGTCCGCCACCGAACCGGCGGTGGCGTGGATATCGTGCGGGTGGGTGACGATGGCGAGGAGCTTCCCCTCGCCACGAGCTCCGTCCCGGGCGTGACCGTCAGCCCGGGCGGGGACCGCCTCGCGTGGATTGAGGGCGGCACGGCCTGGCTCGGCTCGACGGCCGATGGTCCACCCCCCTTCGCCACCGGGTCGGCCACATCGGTCAGCTTCGCCCCGGACGGGTCGCTGCTGATGGCCGTCGCAACGGATGGCGCCCGCCTGGTCGACTTGGCGGGCAGCGAGCGCGCGGATCTCGTCGTCGGGGCCTGCTGGCTGGGCGGCGGACGGGGGTGCCGGCCATGATCCGGCCCGTTCGACTCCTGGTTGCCATCGGGCTCCTGCTCGCCGGCTCGACGGCGCTGCCGGGCACGGCAGCCGCCGCGGATGACTTCACCCTCCCCTTCTACAGCCCCGCCACCCCGCTGACCTACGGCATGGACCGCGATCTCCGGGTCGGTCATCAGCTCGACTGGACCGGCCAGGCCTGGCACGACACCGCGGCCCACTACGGCCGGGTTTACGACCAGCACACCGGCATTGACTACGGGATGGTCCTCCAGACCGTGGTGGCAGCGGCCCGCAACGGGACGGTGGTTGACATCGAGGAGGGGTTCGGGACCAACGACCACAGCGGACCGGGCAACTTCGTGCGGGTCCGCCACGTCGATGGGCGCGAGACGCTCTACTACCACCTGGCCCAGAACGGCGCGCTCGTCGGGCTGGGGCAGGCGGTCCTCGCCGGCCAGACCATCGCTCGCTCGGGGTGCAGTGGAAACTGCTCGGGGCCGCACCTCCACTTCGAGCTGCTTCAGCTGAGCGGCGGGGCGTGGCGATCGGTGGATCCCCAGGCGGAACACCGCTGGACGACCTGGCCCGGCCGTGTCCCTTACGTCGCCGTATACCGCGCCGAGTCGAATGGCAGCACGGTCGCCATCAAGCGCCTGACGACGGTGACCCACTGGGTGGAGTTCCGGAACACCGGCGGGCGGAGCTGGTCACGAGATGCGGCTGGCAGCCGGCTGCTCCTCGGGACGTGGAATCCGGCCGCCCGCTCCAGTGTGTTTCGAGCCGCGGACTGGCCGTCGTGGTGGATCCCGACCTACCTCGACCAGGCGACGGTGGCGCCGGATGGCGTCGGCCGCTTCACCTTCGGCTTGAAGGCGCCGTCCACGACGGGGTCGTACTCCGAGGCGTTCGACCTCAAGGTCGATCCGCTGTACTGGTTCGACCACGCCCGGCTGGGCGGCTACTACATCCCCCTCTACGTGTACTCCGGGCAGCTGCCGTGAGCCGGATCAGCCCGGGGATCGGACCGCCAGGTCGGCCAGGACGGCCCCGCTGGCACGCTCCAGGTCGGGCGGCGAGACCGCGAACACCGCGTCCGGGCGCCCGGCCGCGGCCCACACCACCTCGTGGGCGAGCAGGGCACGGTCCATGAGCACCGGGAGTGCCTGGGCGTGGCCGAACGGGGGGACCCCGCCGATGGCGTAGCCGGTGGCATCCCGGACGGCGTCGCCGTCAGCCCGCTCGACCACCGCCGCGCCGACGGCGGTGGCCAGCCTTGCGGTGTCCAGGCGGTCCGCCCCGGATACCAGCGCAACGACCGGCTGACCGTCTGCCAGGAACACGAGTGACTTCACGATCTGGCCCACGGCGCAGCCCACAGCCCGCGCCGCGTCCTCGGCGGTTCGGGTGCCCTCCGGGAACCGTTTGATGGTCACCTCGAGGCCTGCCGCCGCGGCGGCCGCCCCGAATCGCTCGTCAGCTCCTGCCATGGGTCCGATGGTACGTGGAGTGCTAGGCTCAGTTCGACAGGCTTATCGACAGGGGAGCGCTTCGGCGCTGAGAGTGCGGCCGCCCGGCCGCAGACCCTCGAACCTGACCTGGGTCATGCCAGCGTAGGGAGTCGCACCGTGAAGGCAGTGATCGTGGCGGATGGGGCTCATGCGCCTCGTGATCGGCGACGCCCTTGCCGATGCGGCGGTCGTCATCGCCGCCGACGGCGGAGCGAACTGGCTCGCGAGCGTGGGCACGACGCCAGATCGGCTGGTGGGCGACCTCGACTCGGCCGACCCGCAGGTCGTTCGTGAACTGTCCGAGGCGGGGGTTGCCATCGACCGCCATCCGACTGACAAGGACGCCTCGGACCTCGAGCTGGCGGTCTCCGCGGCGCTGGCAGCCGGCGCCGACGACATCGTGATCCTCGGAGCGCTGGGGGGTGATCTCGATCACCTCACCGCCAACCTGCTGTTGCTTGGGTCCGAGCAGGTCGCCGGCCGGCAGGTTCGACTGGTCCACGACCGCACGACGGCCCGGTTGCTGCGTGGGCCCGACCGCCTGGAGATCGCCGCGCCCGCCGGGTCGCGGGTCAGCCTGTTCGCGGTGGGGGAGCCGGCCGAGGGGGTCACGACCCAGGGCCTGCAGTGGCCGCTGGCGGACGCACGACTGGAGGGCGGCTCGTCCTACGGGCTGGCGAACGTGGTCAGCGAGCCGCCGGCGGTTGTCGAGGTGCGGGGCGGCCGGCTGCTGGTGATCGAAATTGCTCCTGATGTCGAGACACCGAAGCAAGAGGAGGTTGAGGCATGAGGTGGCGAACGGTCGACATCGTGGTCACGGCGGCGCTGGGGGTGGCGTTCGGAGTCGTGTTCTGGGCGTGGGGCCTGGTCTTCGGCGCGGTCGGCGCGACGGTCCTGGGCCCACCGCTCTACATCCTCTCTGGCGTGTGGCTCATCCCCGCCGTCCTCGCCCCGCTCATCGTTCGGCTGCCCGGAGCCGCCATCCTGGCCGAGACGATGGCTGCCGCGGTCTCCGCCCTGCTGGGATCGCTGTGGGGCCTCGACACCCTGATGTCGGGCCTGATGCAGGGGGCCGGAGCGGAGCTGGTCTTCGCCCTGGCTCTCTACCGACGCTGGACGCTCCCCATCACCCTCCTGGCGGCGGCCGGCGCCGGCATCGGTGAGTGGATCCACGACATGACCTTCTACTTTGCCGGGGTCGATCTCGGCATTCAGCTGGCCTACGGGGCCTGGATGCTGCTGAGCGCCGTCCTCATCGCCGGTCTCGGGTCGTGGTTCCTCGTCCGCCTCCTGCGACCCACCGGCGTCCTGGCCGCGTTCCCGTCCGGGCAGGACGTTCCGAGTCCGGCCAGCTGAGCGAGAGAGCCGGCGGCATGGCCCGGGCCGTCGAGGCATCCGGATGGGGCTGGCGCCACCCGGGACGAAGCGCATGGGCTGTCCGCCACCTGGATCTGACGATTCAGTCGGGCGAGCGTGTCCTGCTCCTCGGCGCGTCCGGGTCCGGCAAATCAACACTGCTGACCCACATCGCCGGCCTCGTTGACGACCGGGGGGGTGGTGAGGCCGAGGGCAGCCTGACCGTCCTCGGCACCGCGCCCCAGGCGGCGCGCCATCGAACGGCGCTCGTCATGCAGGATCCCGAGTCGCAGATCGTGATGCAGCGGGCCGGCGACGACGTCGCCTTCGGCCTCGAGAACCGCGGCGTGCCGACGAACGACATCTGGCCGCGTGTCCGATCGGCGCTGGAGACCATTGGCTGGCGCTACGGTCCGAACCGACCCACCGACCAGCTCTCCGGCGGCGAGCTTCAGCGCTTGGCCCTGGCCGGGGTGCTCGCCCTCGAACCGGAGCTCCTGCTCCTGGACGAGCCGACGGCCAACCTCGACCCGGAGGGCGCGTCAACGCTGCGCGAGACCCTGGCCCGCGTCCTGGCTGAGCGACCGGTGACCATGCTCCTCGTCGAGCACCGCGTGGCGGAGTGGCTCCCGCTCGTCACCCGGGTCATCGTCCTGGCCGAGAGTGGCGGGATCCTGCTCGACGGTACCCCGTCCGAGGTCTTCGTCGGGCACGACGATGTGCTGGACCGCCATGGGATCTGGACACCCGACCACACCGGCCGGCGACCTGCGAGGCCGATCCTCGCCCCGGCGCCGGGGTCACTCATCGTCGCCGAACAGCTCGCCGCCCAGCCGCCCCTCGCGGAGCGGCCGCTCTTCGCGCGCCTCGACCTGTCGGTCCGCTCCGCCGAGACGTTGGCCATCGTCGGGCCCAACGGATCGGGCAAGTCCACCCTCGCCCGACTGCTCGGTGGCCTGCTCCGGCCCCAGGTCGGAGCGGTCACGGCCAGCGAGCTGATGGCGCCCGGCCACGCCGGTGCGGTGATCTGGCAGTGGCCGGCCCGCGCGCTGGTCACCCGCATCGGCTCGGTCTTCCAGGACCCCGAGCACCAGTTCCTGACCAGTCGGGTCTCGGACGAGCTGGCGCTGGGACCGATCCGCGCCGGCGTTTCCGAAGCCGAGGCCCGGCAGCGGGCGACCGAGCTGGCCGCGCGCCTGCGGCTCGACACCGTGTGGGAGGCGAACCCGTTCACCCTTTCCGGCGGCGAGAAGCGCCGCCTGTCGGTGGCCACCGCCCTCGCCACCGCACCGAAGGCGGTCATCCTCGATGAGCCGACCTTTGGCCAGGACCGACGAACGTGGGACGAGATGCTTTCCCTGCTCGCCGGCCTGGCGGACAGTGGCCGTGCGGTCGTCATGGCCACCCACGACCGGGCGCTGGTGGACGCCCTCGCCGACCGCACCCTGCGACTCGGTCCGGAGGGCTGACCGATGCAGCTCCGCCGTCCCGCTCTCGCCAACCCCACCGCCTTCCTCCCATCGGCCAACCCGGTCGCCAAGCTCGGCGCGGCCTCGATCGTGATGGTCGTGGCGTTCATCTCCCGCGACCCGGTCACCCCGGCGATCCTCCTGGCCGGGGAGGGGATCGCGCTCCTGCGTCACCGGTCTGCGACCGCGTGACGCGGTCCGGCTCATCGCGCCGCTCCTGATCGCGGCGGCACTGTTGGGGCTCGTGAACGCGATCCTGGCCGGGACGTCGGTGACCGGCGCGTCCGGCGCGGATGCCGGCCGGGCCGTGACCGGGCTGGGGCTGGGGCTCCGGATCGCGGCCATCGCGCTGGCGGGCGTGCTGGCCCTGTCCACGACCGATCCATCCGACCTCGCGGCGGGGCTCATCGGCCAGCTCCACGTCCCGGCCCGGCTGGCGGTCGGCGCGCTGGCCTCCCTGCGCCTCGTCCCGATCCTGGGGACGGAGTGGCAGACGATCGGGCTCGCCCGCCGCGCACGGGGGGTCGATGCCGGGCGCAACCCCGTCGTCGCCGTGCGGCTCGGCATCCAGGCGGTGGTGACCCTCCTCGTCTCGACCATCCGCCGCGCATCGCGGCTTGCCCAGGCGATGGACGCGCGCGGGTTCGACAGCGGCGTGCCACGGACGCTGGCGCGACCGCCCCGGATGCGGCGCGCTGACTGGTGGCTGCTCCTCGCGTCGCTCGCCCTGGGTGCGGGCGCGATCGCGGTCAGCGTCGCCGTTGGCAGCTGGAGGTTCATCTTCGGCTGAGCGCCGGACCGGTGGCATGATGCCCGGGCCATGGCCCGCGACGAAGAGCTGCCGATCACCGCCGGGCAGGACACGCTCGCCGCCACCCTGACCCTCCCCCAGCCGCCAACCCCCGCCAGCGAGGAACCTGGCCCGGCTATCCGCTGGCCCGCTGTGCTGCTCCTGGCCAGCTACCTGCCGCGGGACCGCGACGGCGAGCTCGACCGAGTCGGGCACCCCGGCTGGTTCGCGGAGCGCGATCCCGAAGCCGGCGACGGGATCCTCGCCCGGCTGGCAGGCGCCCTGGCCGCCCACGGCGTGGCCACCCTGCGGTACGACAAGCGCGGCTGCGGCCGGTCGGATGGGACGTGGGAGACCGCCGGCGCCTTCACCCTGGTCGACGACGCACGGGACGCGGTGGCGGCTCTTCGGGGGCACGACGCGATCGACGCTGCCCGGGTCGGGATCGTGGGTCACGGCGAGGGTGGATGGCTGACCCTCAGCGTGGCCGCCGCCGATCCCGGAATCGGTCCGCTGACCCTGATCGGTGCCCCGGCGCGAGGGCTCAGGGACGTCCTGCGCCGAGCGGTCGCGGAACGGTCTCGCCGGCTCTCGGAACCAGAGGCCGAGGCCCAACACCCCTTCGTCGCGGCCCTCGATCGCGGCCTCGAAGAGCTCCTCGAGCGCGCCGCCCGCGGCGAGCCCACCATGCGCCTCTCGGTTGCCCGCGGCGAGCCGATCGAGCTGGGGCTCGGCGCATGGGAGCAGGCGACGCAGATCCCCGCCCGTGCTCTCGCCACCCTCCAGCAGCGATCGGTCACCGTGGTCCATGGCGACGCCGACGGCTGGGTTGACCGCGACGAATCGGTACTGCTGGCGGCCGCCCTTGAGGCCACCGCCGCACCCCGGCGGATCGTCGTTCCGGGGGCCGGCCACGACCTGGCGGCCGCTCCGCCCGAGCTGTTCCGGGACCTCGCCGCCGACCTGGCGGCCCGGCTCCAGCCTCGCCGACTACCCACCGTCCTGCTCTCGATCGGCCTGCGCTAGGATGGCCCGGCCGTGAGCTACCCCCAGGTGGGCAAGAAGGCCCCCGACTTCGCCATGCAGGCCGATGACGGCTCCCTCGTGACCTCCGAAAGCCTCGCCGGCCGGCGGTACGTCCTGTACTTCTACCCGAAGGACGACACGACCGGCTGCACGGCCCAGGCCTGCTCGCTGCGGGACAACTGGGAAGTGGCCGAGGCGCTCGACGCGGAGATCTACGGCGTCTCGCCCGACAGCGTGGCCAGCCACGTGAAGTTCCGCGACAAGTACGGCCTGAAGCACCGCCTTCTGTCCGACGAGGGCCACAAGGTGGCCGATGCCTACGGGACCTGGGTCGAGAAGACGTACCTCGGTCGGACGTACCACGGCGTGGAGCGGACGAGCTTCGTCATCGGCACCGACGGCCGGGTCGAGCATGTCCTTCCTCGGGTGAAACCCGCCGAGCACCTTGGACAGCTGGTCGAGGTCCTGACCGCGTGACCGGCCGCGAGGTGGCCGCCACGCTGGCGGTCGCCCTGGCCGGCCTCGCCGTCATCGCCGCCGTCCTGGGACTCATGGCCCTCACCAATCCGATCCCATGATCTGGGTCGGCATCGGTCTGTGCGTCGTCGGGTGGCTGCTCGGCCTCCTGCTGGCCGTCGGTCCGGTGGTCCATCTCCTGCTCGTTGTCGCCGTCGTCCTGCTGGTGATCGAGTACCGCCGACCGCAGCCCGCGTAGCCACGACGCCCAAGCTGTCACGCCGCGGACCGTATCCTTGCGCCCGATGAGGCTCCTGCATTTCGCCGACCTTCATCTCGACGCACCCTTCGCCTGGCTCCAGCCCGAGGCCGCCAGGCGCCGCCGGCAGCACCGGCGGGAGACGCTCACCAAGATCCTGGAACTGGCCGAGGACGAGCAGGTGGACGCCGTCCTGAGCGCCGGCGACCTGTTCGAGCACGATCGCGTCAGCCCGGACACGGTCGCCTTCCTCCAGTCGAGCTTCGGACGGAGCACCCGGCCGATCTTCCTCGCTCCGGGCAACCACGACTGGTACGGGCCGGAGAGCCCGTACGCGGTGACCGAGTGGAGCGACAACGTCCACGTCTTCACCGAGGCGGCGCTCCAGCCCGCGCCCCTCGCCGACGGCGCCACCCTGTGGGGCGCCGCCCACCGCGCGCCGGCCAACACCGACGGGTTCTTTGCCGGCTTCGGGACGACGGGTCCGGGGCTGCACCTCGCCCTGGCGCACGCGTCGGAGCGGAGCTGGCTGACCGCCCAGGAGTCCGGCAAGCAGCCTCATGCCCCGTTCGACGCGGAGGAGATCGCGGCGGCCGGCTTCGCCCATGCCTTCCTCGGCCACTTCCACGTGCCCAAGGATGCCGAGCGGCACACCTACCCCGGCAACCCGGACCCCCTCGAGTTCGGCGAGACGGGCGAGCGGGGCGCGGTGCTGGCCACGGTTTCGCCAGAGGGCAACGTTTCCCGCGAGCGGCGCCGGGTGGCCGTCAGCCAGGTGCACGACGTCGAGGTTGCACTGGACGGCTGCGAGCATGCGGACGATGTCCGCGAACGGGTGGCCGCTGCCGTGGGCGGGCTCGGGGGTCGGTGCGGGCCACGCTCAGCGGCACGGTCGCGCCGGTGGTCCGGGTGGACGCCGCCGACCTCGCCTCGCTGGGCGCCCACCTGGACGGGCTCGTCATCCGTCGCGACCGGGTGGCGGTGGGATTCGACCTGTCGGCCATCGCCGAGGAAGCCACCGTCCGCGGCCAGTTCGTGCGCACCGCGAGCCAGATCGAGGACAGGGATCGCCGCCGCCGGGTCATCCTGCTGGGCCTCCGGGCCTTCGAGGAACGCGCGGACCTCGAGGCGGTCTGACCGATGTGGATTGAACGCATCACCGCCCGCGCTTTCGGCGGCCTCCGCGACCAAGCACTCGAGCTGGGGCCCGGCCTGAACGTGATCTATGGCCCGAACGAGGCCGGCAAGACGACCTGGCACGCGGCCATCCGGATGGCGCTGACCGGCGTCCGCCGCGGCCGGGGCAGCTCGACCAGGGAGGCTGCCGCGCTCGAAGTCCAGCACCGGCCGTGGGATGACCCCGACCGATGGGCGGTCGAAGCCCGGATCCACCTCGCCGATCGGCGCATTGATCTCGTCCAGGACCTCCTCGGCAAGGTCGCCTGCCGGGCCACCGATGTCGACATGGGGGTTGATGTGTCGGCCGAGATCACCCGTCCCGACGGCACGCCGGACGCCTCGATCTGGCTGGGCCTGGACCGCGACGCCTTCGCGACCACCCTGTCGGTGGGGCAGGGGGACATGCTGGCCGTGGCGGACAGCGCCGCCGCGCTCCAGGAGCACATGCAGCGAGCTGCGGCGGCGCACGGCACCGATGCCACCGCCGCCGGTGCCATCGAGCGCCTCCGTGAGTTCCGTCGGCGAGCCATCGGCGCCGACACCGCGGTCGCCAAGGGCCCGCTCCGAACGGCGATGCGGGACCTGGCCGCCCGCGACGAGGAGCTGACCGAGGCTCGGCGGCGCCACGCGGCCTACCTCGAGCAGCGGGCCGAAGCCGATGCGGCGGCGCACGCGCTCCGTGATGCGGAGCGACGCCTTGTCCTCATCCGGCTCGGGCAGGCGCAGGCGGCTGCCACCGCCGCTCGCCGCCGAGCGGATCGTGCGGCGGAGCTCAGCGCGCGGTACCCCTCTCCGCCATCGGCGCTGGCGGGACGTGACGAGCTGGCCGATGCCGTCGCGGGCGCCCTGGCAGGCTGGGCCGCGCGTCCGACACCCGGCCCCTCCGCAGGGCGCTCGAGCGCCGTCATCACCGCCGAGCTGGACGCGCTACCGGCAGTCCCCGACGGCGAGACGAGCCCCGATCCGGGGATCCTGTCGGCGCTCCGTGAGCTCGACCTGGCCGAGGAAGCCGAACGCGCGACCCGGCCCGAACCCTCCGCGGCCCTGGTGGCACCGGCGACAACCTCGACCGGGCCGATGCCGGCGCTCGCCGCGGTGGGTCTCATGGTGGCGGCCGTCGTGGCGTTCCTGGCAGGCGCCACGCTGCCGGCTCTTCTCCTTGCCGTCGGCGCGGCAGGCATCGGGGGGTGGTGGATCCTGCGGTCCCGTGGCGGTGCGCCCCCGAGCGCGCCCCCGAGCGCGCCCATTCCTGCATCCGGGATCGATCGCGCCCGCGAGGCACGGGCGCGGACTGCTGCGGCGGGCGCTGCCCTCGCGACGGCACTGCGTGGGCGCGGCGTCGATCCCAGTGCCGACCTCCGAGCCGCCACCGATGGGTACCAGGCCGCATGCCGCGAGCGGGCCTCGGTTGCCGCCGTGGCCTTGGGCGCCGATGGCCTGCGCCGTGAGCTGGAGGCTGCCCGAGCGGCCGAGCGGCTGGTGGCCGACGCGGAGCGCGTCGCCGCTGAGGCGGATACCCGACTCCGTGCCGTCCTGGCACAGATCGATCCGGCCGCCGACCGGGACACGCCGGTCGAGTCGGTCGTGGCCCGTCTCGAGGCCTGGCAGGCTGAGCAGGCCCGGGCCGCATCCGAAGTCGAGCGCTCGATCCGCGAGTACGAGGAGCT
Source organism: uncultured Chloroflexia bacterium (assembly GCA_963699235.1). Lineage (GTDB taxonomy): Bacteria > Chloroflexota > Limnocylindria > QHBO01 > QHBO01 > DASTEQ01. The sequence continues at coordinate 398,751 of OY969424.1, forward strand.
CAGCGGGCTCCTGGACGGCCGCGCGGTGACGGATCTCGAGGCCGACGCCACGACGGCCATGGAGAAGGCGGCGACTCTGGTCGCCACCGCCGGACCGGGCGCCCAGCCACTCGAGGCCGATGAGCCCGAGGCAGCCGCCGAGGTCGAGCGACGCCGAAATGGTGTCGCGTCGTTGTCGGGCGCGCTGAACGTCCACGAAGCCGGTCTGACGGACGTCGCCTCGGCGGAGGAGGCGGCGAGCGCGGCCCGCGCCCAGCTCGATCGGGTCATGGACCTCGCGGGCATCATCGACGAAACCCTCGCGCTGCTCGAAGCAGCTCAGCGACAGGTTCACCGCGACCTGGCGCCGGTCCTGGCCACTGCCATCAGGGAGTGGCTGCCCACCATCAGCGAGGGACGCTACGTGGAGGCCGGCGTCAATCCCGCCGACCTCTCGATCGAGGTCAAGGAAGGGGAGAGCGGGGCGTGGCGCCAGGCCCGCCTCCTCTCGGAGGGTACCCGCGAGCAGATCTACCTCCTGCTCCGCCTGGCCATGGCACAGCACCTGGTCACCACCACCGAGTCGGCCCCGATGCTGCTCGACGAGGTCACGGCCCAGGCCGACGCCGACCGCAAGCGGGCGATCCTGGACATGCTGCAGGCCATCGCGGCTGAACGGCAGCTCGTCCTGTTCACCCATGACGACGCCGTCCTGGCCTGGGCCGAGGCCCGGCTCCGCGGGAACGGTCACCGCATCATCCGTCTGCCCGGCTCGCCAGATCAGGGCGCTGGCGGACCCCCGGTCATCGTTGCGATCGGGAGCGAGGCCTGATCGTCGCGGGGGCGCGGGACGCTCGGTGAGGCTCATGGCACGGCGCGGCACGGTGGCTGGTCTGATCCTGGCGATCCTGCTCGCCACGGTCGCGACTCCTCGGGCACAGGCGGGGGAGCACGCCGTTCCAGGCAACGAGCTGGCACCGCGTGAGGCCGTCCAGCGGTTCCTTACCCTGTGGCGGATCGGCCACTACGAACGGATGCACGAGGTGGTGTCCGCGGCCGACCGCGCGCGGTACACCGAGGCAGGCTTCGTGGGCCTCCACGAGCGGTTCGAGGCCGCCATCGACATGACCGGCATGGAGGTCGCGATCGGATCCCCGCGGGTCACCTCCCGTCCGCCCGAGAGCCGCTCGCCCGACCTCGTTGCCCCGACCCCGGCCCCGGCTCCCGAGGACGATGCGGCGTCGCCGGCCGGCGAGCCGATCGCCGCCGATGGTGTCGTGGCTGGTCCGGTGCCGGCCGTATCGGTCCCTGTCCGGCTCACCTTCGAGAGCACCCTGTTCGAGTCGATCATCCTGGACCGGCAGGTCGACCTCACCCGCGGACCGAGCGGATGGGAGGTCAGATGGACGCCCGAGACCCTGTTCCCGGAGCTGGGCCGAACTGGCGGCGAGTTCCGGGTCGAGCAGGGCCCGCTCCCGGCACGCGGTCGGATCATCGCGGCCGACGGGACGGTGCTGGCCCACACCCGGTCCGACGGGGTCCGGGTCTATCCGCAGGAGTCCCTCGCCGGCCAGGTCATCGGATTCGCCACCGCCCTCACCGCCGAGGAGGCCGCTGCCCGGCGGCCGAGCGAGGGATATGCCGCCGGCCAGGTCGTCGGCCGCCGTGGCGTCGAGTTCGGGGCCGAGCGCCTGCTCCGCGGCCGGCCCGGATTGACCCTCTTCGTCGAGCCGTACGGGCGGGCGGAAGCGCCGGTCGTGGAACGCGAGCCGGAGCCCGGCGCCGACGTCCGGCTGACCATCCAGCCCGACCTCCAGCGGACGGCGGAAGCGGCCCTCGCGGGCTACCCCGAGGCGGGGACCGCGGTCGTGGATCCCCGCTCCGGCGACGTGTGGGCCCTGGCCTCCGCGCCGGCCTTCAACCCGAACGCGATGACGTTGGGAACGACCCTCACCGGGGTGCCGCTCAGCAAGCCGACCGCGGTCCAGCTCCGGAACCACGCCCTCGAGGTCGCCTATCCCACCGGATCGTCGTTCAAGCCGTTCACCCTGGCAGCCGCCCTCCAGTCCGGGGTCGCGACGCCCGCCACCCGGATGTCGTGCCTCCCCACCTGGGACTTCGGCGGCGTGCAGTTCGTGAACTATGAGCTCCACCAGCTGCCCGGCCTCGTGTCGCTCGAGGAGGCGATGGCCTTCAGCTGCAACACGACCTACATGCCGCTGTCGATGCGGGTCTACGAGCACGATCGCGACGCCCTGACCCGTCTCATCGCCGAGTTCGGCTTCGGCCAGCCCACCGGCATTGGCTGGCTGACGGAGACCGGTGGAGCCCTGCCCGACGCCCTCTACTTCGAGGGCCACCCCCGGGGCTCGGCAGGTTACTTCCCGTTCGGGCCGTTCGACCAGGTCCAGCTGGCCATCGGCCAGGGCTCGTTCCTGGGCACCCAGCTCCAGCTGGCCATGGCATACGCCGCGTTCGCCAACCGCGGCACCCTGTGGATGCCCCGGCTCGTCACGACGGCCACGACCCCCGACGGCGAGGTCGTGTACCGCACCCGTCCGGAGGTCCGCCACCGCGTTGCCATGGAGCGGGCCGACCTCGAGTACCTGGTCACCACCCTCCAGGCCGTGACCACCTATTCCTACGGAACCGGCACCCCGGCCTTCGCCGGGTTCGGGATCCCCGTCGCGGCCAAGAGCGGGACCGCGGAATCGGGCGGTCCCGATCCCCATGCCCTGTTCCCGGCCTTCGCCCCGGCCGCCAACCCCGAGATCGTGGTGGCCACCCTCCTCGCCCGAGTCCACCTCGGGACCGGCGGATCGGACTCGGCGCCCCTCGTCCGGCGGGTCATGACGACCTATTTCAACCGCTAGAAACGCCCCTCCGTCTTTTGACACCGCGAGCGGGCGACGGGTAGCATCGAAGCGCAGAAATTCGCCTCGAAATGCCGGTCCACGGCTGGAACCTGACGCCGATCGCTGGGGGAGCCAAAGGGGACGCTCGATGAATAGCGAACGCCCATGACATCCCGGGAGGCGGTGCCCCTTCGCTTCCAGACGGCGGAAGTCGGCGTCGACTGGCTGCAGTGCAACATCGAGTGCCAGGAAGGCTGCCCGGTCAACACCAACTGCCGGGGCTATCTCATGCTCGCCGCGGAGGGCCGGTTCGAGGAGGGCTACATCCTCGCCCGTGACCCGAACCCGGTCGCGGCCATCTGCGGATACGTGTGCTCGGCACCCTGCGAGAAGGCCTGCCGCCGGGCCGACATCGACAAGCCGCTGGCCATCCGCGCCATGAAGCGCTTCCTCGTGGACTGGCACTACGCCAACAACATGCCGGACGACATCCAGGTCGGGCCGGCCACCGGCAAGAGCGTCGCCGTCATCGGCGCCGGGCCTGCCGGCCTGAGCGCGGCCAAGGAGCTGGCCGGCTGGGGTCACGAGGTTCACGTCTACGACGCCCTGCCGTCCGGCGGCGGAACCACGCTCATCGGCGTGCCCGCCTTCCGCCTGCCGCGCGACGTCATCGAGCTCGACGTGAACTGGGTCGCCAAGCACGGCGTCGAGTTCCACTACAACGTTGAGGTCGGCCGCGACGTGACGCTCGATGAGCTCCGCGCCCGCCACGACGCGGTGGTCGTCGCCACCGGCTGCATGTACCCGGTCGCGATGAACGTCCCGGGCGAGGAGCTCGACGGGGTCATCTACGGCGTGGACTTCCTCAAGCGCGCCAACCTGGGCCAGGAGCAGTGGGTCGGGGAGCACGTCGTCATCGTCGGCGGCGGATACACGGCCATGGACTCCAGCCGGACCGCGCTCCGCATCGGCGCGAAGTCGAGCACGATCGTCTACCGCCGCGGACCGGAGGAGATGGTCGTGGACGAGGAGGAGCAGCACGAGACCCGCTTCGAGGGCGTGACGTTCGAGTACTTCTCGGCCCCGGTCGAGATCCTGGCCGACGAGAACGGGCACGTGAAGGGCGCGGTCTTCCAGCGGACCCAACTCGGGCCACCCGACGCCAGCGGTCGTCGCACGGCGGAGGCCATCCCGGGCAGCGAGTTCGTCATCCCCTGCGACATGGTCATCCCGTGCACCAGCCAGGCCCCCGACAACAATGTCATCGGTGAGTACGGCTCCCCGCTGAACCGCCACATTGGGGTGACCGACACCCGCGAGGTGGTCGCGGGTGGGTCCATCTCGTCGTGGGGCAGCCAGCCGCTCAATGGCTCCACGCCCATCGGTCCCGACGGAAAGAAGCTGAACGCGTTCGCGTTCGAGCTCCTCCGCGGCAAGATCGTGACCGATCGGAACACGTTCGCCTCGAACGTTGACGGCGTGTTCGCCGTCGGCGACTACGTGACCGGGCCGGCCACCATCATCGAAGCCGCCGGGCTTGGCCGCCGGGCGGCCCGCGCCGTGGATCGCTGGCTTACGGGCGTCCGCGGCGAGGAGCTCGCCGAGCTGCCGGTCATCAACCGGGCGACCATCACCCAGGCCCTCGACCACGACATGCCGCGCTTCTACGAGGCCTACCCCCGCCAGCACATCCCGATGGCGCCGCCGGAGATGCGGCGCGACTTCACCGGGCTGGTCGAGATCGGCTACGACACCCGGACCGCGATCACCGAGGGGTCGCGCTGCCTCCAGTGCAACCACAACATCAACATCGATGGACCCCGCTGTATCCTGTGCGGGCTCTGCGCTGACGTCTGCCCCGAGGGCGTGATCTACATGGTCGACAAGGCGCAGGTGGGTGGTGATGACCCCGAGGTGGACCTGTTCCAGTCGTGGCCGCGGGGCATCGCGATGATCATCGACGAGGAGCGCTGCATCCGGTGCAACCTGTGCGTCGAACGGTGCCCGACCAACTGCATCACCATGGACCGCCTCGAGCTCGAGCGGTTCACCCCTGACGGGAAGGTCCTGTTGGAGAGCTACAAGGACAACGTGCTCGGCCAGGTGGGCCAGCAGGCCGGGATGGTGGTCGAGCGATGACCCGCAAGCCACCGGGCCAGGACTGGCTGCCCATCCGCCTCGTCAAGGAGTCGAACTTCTGGCGCTCGTTGATTCGCCAGCCGTACCCGACGACCTCACGGACCCGGGCCCTGGCGGTGATGAACAACGTGTTCCTCCACCTCCACCCGGTGCGGGTCAAGCGCCATGCCGTGCGCTACACGTACACCTTCTGCCTGGGCGGGGTGAGCTTCTTCCTGTTCCTGGTCCTGACCGTGACCGGGCTGTACCTGATGTTCTTCTACATCCCCTCGGTGGACCGCGCATACCAGGACATCATCGCCATCGAGAACAGCGTGGCCTTCGGCTCGCTGGTCCGGAACATGCACCGCTGGGGCGCCCACCTGATGGTGCTGACCGTGTTCCTGCACATGATGCGGGTCTTCTACCACGGGGCCTACAAGCCGCCGCGGGAGTGGAACTGGGCGGTCGGCACCTTCCTCCTGTTCTGCACCCTGTGGTTGAGCTTTACCGGCTACCTGCTGCCGTGGGACCAGATCGCGTTCTGGGCCGTCACCGTCGGGACCCAGATGGCGGCCTATGCACCGCTCGTCCCGGTCGAGTCCAACCTCATCCTCCTCGGCGCGGTCGAGGTCGGCCAGGAGACACTCATCCGGTTCTACGTCTTCCACGTCATCGCCTTCCCCCTCATCACCGCCACCTTCATGGTCATCCACTTCTGGAGGATCCGGAAGGACGGCGGCATCAGTGGACCGGTATAGGACGGACTGACCGATGACCATCGAGAAGCGACCGAACGCCACCGCCGACAAGAACGCCCCCACTCAGGCCCCGGCTCCCACCGCGCCGCCGGCCGTCCCGGGCCAGGGCCCAAAGCTCCCCGGCGCGCCGGGCGCCCCGGGAACGGAGCGGTTCCGGCTGCTGGCCTACGTCCGCCAGGAGTCGATGGTCCGGGTCGACAAGCGGCCGGACGAGACGATCCTGACCTGGCCCCATCTGCTCCGGGCCGAGTTCCTCATGGCCTGCCTGATCACGGCCATGCTCATCGTGATGTCGTTCTTCGTGATGGCCCCGCTCGAGGAGCAGGCCACGGTCAACGTCACGCCCCACGTCGCCAAGGCGCCGTGGTACTTCCTCGGCCTGCAGGAGATCCTGGCCTACTTCAACCCGACCGTGGCCGGCATCTTCATTCCGCCGGTGTACTTCATCGGCCTGGCGCTGATCGCGTACGTGGACCGCTCCCCGTACCGCGCCGCCAAGGACCGCAAGGTGGCCTGGATCTTCTTCCTGAGCATCATGTTCTTCGGCATCGCGGTAACCGTCATCGGTGCCTTCTTCCGCGGCCCGGGCTGGAACTGGGTCTGGCCGTGGGAGGGCCTGTTCTTCACGCTATGACGCCCGCCGCATGAGCACGCCGCCACAGGGCTGGGGCGAGCAGCCCGGCCCGCCGGTCCGCGAGATCAGCCGCCGCGGCTTCCTCCGCCGCGCGGTCGGCGTCGGGGTGGGCCTCCTGACCCTTCAGTTCGTGGGCGGGACGGTGCTCTTCCTGTGGCCAAACCTCAAGGGCGGGCTCGGTGACCCGAACCTCGTCATCGGGAGCGCGGCGGACATCACCAGCCAGCAGCCGGAATGGGTTCGCGGCGTCCCCTTCATCTTCAACCAGGCCCGCCTGTTCATCGTGAACGTACCGGCGGCCAAAGCCCTGGTGGAGGGGACCGGCGAAGAGACCGTCGATCCGGGGATGGACATCGTGGCCCTGTATCGGAAGTGCCCGCACCTCGGCTGCAACGTTCCGCAGCTGTGCGACCGGAGCAAGTGGTTCGAGTGCCTGTGCCACGGGTCGAAGTACAACGTCATCGGCGAGAAGCGCGATGGACCGGCGCCGCGCGGGATGGACCGATTCGCGCACCGGATCGAAGACGGGGTCTACATCGTCGATACCTCGGTGAAGATCAGCGGCCCGCCCATCGGGACCGCCACCTTCGACAACCGCCTCACCGAGGAAATCGAGCATTGCGCCGCGTAGGTGACCGCCGGTGCGGATGAAGGCCCTGGGCGTGGCCCTGATGGTCGGCTTCGCGGCCTTCACCACCTTCTACTGGATCACCGACGCCCCGCGCCGTGACGCCTCGGAGGTCGTCGACGACGAAGAGCGGCTCGAGTTCGGCCAGCTCGTCTTCCTCCCCGACGATACGTTCACCGTCATCGTCAAGGTCACGCCGGAGGGCTTCTTCCAGGAGGTCGCCGAGGAGCTCGTGCCGCTGCCCAGCCTGGACGTGTTCGTCAACACCACGGTCAGCTTCGAGAATGACAGTGGAGAAGCCGTCACCGTGACCGGGTCCGGGGTCGAGACCTTCGAGGAGGAGATCGGGGACACCGAAAACTCCCCGGTGAAGTTCGACGCCGAGGGGGAGACCGAGGTCACGGTGCCGGCCCTCGTGGAACCGCTGGTCATCGCGGCCGGGCCGCCGCACCTTCAACCCTACGGCGCGAACTGCGCCCGCTGCCACGCGGTGGATGGAACCGGGGGGGTCGGGCCCAACCTCCATTCGCTCAGCCTGGCCACCAAGTGGTCGCAGACCGGCGGTGCCCAGGGTTTGAACAACTACGTGTCGTGGGTCATCACCCTCGGCGGAGTGGTGGTGTCCGGCAACGTGAACAGCATCATGCCGGCATGGGGCCAGGACTACGGGGGAACGCTCACCCGACAGCAGATCGAGGCTCTGACCGCGATGATCGGCTCCTGGGCCCAGGAGACCCTGGACAACCCGCCGCCGTCCCCGGTCGAGGTGCCGAACACGGTCGAGGCCGGCGCCGAGGTCTACGCCAACCTCAGCTGCGTCGGCTGCCACGGCGCGAACCTCGAGGGCGGGGTGGGGCCGAACATTCAAGGGATCGGCAGCGAGCTTGTCACCGACGGCCTGACGACCGATACCCTCGACATCGACCAGATGCAGGCCGACTACGACGAGGACCCGCGCGCCTTCCTCGAGGCATGGATCCGCGACTCATCGGTCTACAACGACGGGACGCCGACCGGGATGCCGCCATTCGACGACATTGCGATCAGTGACTCCCAGCTCCAGGCCCTGATCACCTTCCTCCTCGAGGGGGATCACGGCCAGTGACGACCTACGCCCTCCCCCGACGCCGCGGCCTGTTCGCCCGCCTCATCGGCGAGGCCGATGACTTCACGACCTGGCTCCTCTTCGGATCGGAGACGTGGCTCATCGCCACCATGAAGGCAGTCCCCCTCTTCCTGTTCATCTACTGGCTGTTCACCTACGTCCCGAACTCGATCTTCTACGGCGTAACCCAGTACATCCCCTTCCTACAGTTCTCGGCTGAGGTCGGGTTCATCATCGCCAACTCGGTGGCCTGGGGGAACGTCGTCCTGATCGTGGTCCTGGCCTTCATGGTCCAGGCCTCCCGCGGCCGGCAGGGGCCCGGCTGGACCCTCCTCCGCCTGTTCGTGCTGGCCAACTACGTGGCGGTCGTCCTGTTCCTGATCCCGTACTTCGTGTTCAACGTGGCAGGCGGGTCGTTCATCCCGCTCGAGCTCCCGCTCATCGCCCTGGCCCTGGGGGTCATGACCGGGGGCATGGGGGTCCTGGCCCTCGGTTACCTCTACTACGAGTTCCGGCGGACCAGCCGCCGCGAGGCGCAGGCCGCCGCCGCGCTGTCCGCCCGCGCCGGCTGAGCCGGCCGCACCGCGACCGCACCGAGCCCCCCCCACTGCGCCCTCTTCTCGCGGTCCATGTCGCCTGGTCGGCCGTCGTCCTCGGTGCCGCAGCGGTCGTCATCGGCGTGGAGCTTTCCACCCCCTGTCCGCCCGGCGGCTGGCTGGCGGTGGATTGTGGCCCGACGCGCGACCTCGTCCTCGGCGTCATCGGCCTGGGCGCGGTCCTGTACGTCGCCCTGCTGAGCGCGGTCGTGGCGTGGTCGGCGCGGCTGGCCCGCCGACCGCGGGCTGACCCCCACGGCGGCCGGGACTGGTACGTGGTGGCCGCCCTCGTCGGCATCGTCATCGCGCCGCTGCTGGCCTTCACGGTCCTCGCCGGCCTCGGATGGCTGGGCTAGGATGCCGGCCATGACGGCGACGGCCGATGCCCTGCGGTCGACGCTCGGATCCGCGGCCACGTTCTCGGCCGGCGGCCTCGACGTCGCGGATCCGGCCGCGTTTCGTGGCGCCCTGACCGATCGGCTCGTCCGCGACGCGGTCTTCCACCACGATCCCAATGCCCGCGAGGCAGCCCGCTGGGCCATCTGGTCCGCCAGCCAGGCGCTCGGCTGCCCGTCGGCCTCTATCCAGGACCTGTATGCCGCCCGAGGCCGGGGAGAGTTTCCACCGACCACCTTCACCGTCCCGGCCATCAACGTCCGCGCCGCGGCCTACCTGACCGCCCGCACTGTGTTCTCGGTCGCGCGGCGGCGGGAGGTCGGCGCGGTCGTGCTCGAGATCGCGAAGAGCGAGATGGCCTACACCGACCAGCGGCCCGACGAGTACGCCACGGTCATCCTGGCCGCCGCCCTCCGCGAGGGATGGGCCGGGCCGGTGTTCCTCCAGGGGGACCATTTCCAGTTCAACGCCACCCGCTGGAAGACCGATCCGGACGCCGAGCTGGACGGCCTGCGGGAGCTCGTCCAGGAGGCGGTTGCCGCCGGCTTCCTGAACATCGACATCGACGCCAGCACCCTCGTTGACCTCGACCAGTCCACGATTCCCGACCAGCAGCGCGTGAACGCGGAGCGGACGGCCGATCTCGCGGGCCTCATCCGCCGCCTCCAGCCGGATGGGGTGACCATCTCCATCGGTGGCGAGATCGGAGAGGTGGGGAAGGTGAACTCGACCGAGGCCGAGCTGCGCGCCTACCTGGCCGAATTCTCGACCGCTCGGTCCGACAGCGACGCGTCGCAGCCGGGCGTCAGCAAGGTCAGCATCCAGACCGGCACCTCGCATGGCGGGGTCGTGCTGCCTGACGGCAGTGTCGCCCCGGTCGCCCTCGACTTCGACACCCTGGACCGGCTCTCGGCCGTGGCTCGCGAGGAGTTCGGGCTGGCCGGCTGTGTCCAGCACGGGGCCAGCACACTGCCCGAGGAGGCCTTCGGCCACTTCCCGGCCGCGGGCTGCGCGGAGGTCCACCTCGCGACCGGATTCCAGAACATCCTGTACGACGGCGGCGGGCTGCCATCGGACCTGCGGGCCGAGATGATGGCCTGGTGCCTCGCCACCTGCGCCGATGAGCGCAAAGCCGGCGAGACCGACGAGCAGTTCCTGTACAAGACCCGCAAGAAGGCGCTTGGCCCGTTCAAGGAGGCGCTGTGGTCCATCGGGCCTGCGGCCGAGGCGGAAATCGGGTCATCGCTCGCCGCTCGGCTCGACATCCTGTTCGATCGGCTGGGAGTGGACGGCACCCGCGCGGTCGTCGATCAGTGGGTCAGCCCCGTCCCGCTGCCACGGCCCGTGCCGGCGGCCCTCGGCGGCACCGGCGGTGCGACCATTCGCGCCGGCGACGAGGCCTTCGTCGATGACGGCTCGGGCGAGTAGACGGAGGACCACGGCGACCATGGCCCACATGCAGCGCAAGTCGCTCGACCTGCCCGACGAGACCCGGACAATCCCGCACGGTCGGACCGATATCTGGAACCTCGGCGACTTCGTGGTCGGCCGCATCACCTTCGATCCGGGCTGGCGGTGGTCGAAGGACGTGCAGCCGATCGCCCAGACCGAGTGGTGCGAGTACCACCACCTGGGCCTCATGGTGTCGGGCCAGCTCCACTACATCACGCCCGAGGGCCTCGAGATGGAAGTTGGGCCGGGCATGCTGTTCGAGATCCTTCCCGGCCACGACGCCTGGGTCGTCGGTGACGAGCCCGTCGTCCAGTACGACTTCGCCGGGATGCGGACCTTCGCCCTGCCCGCGGCGGCGCGCGCCGAGCGCGTCCTGGGCACCCTGGTCTGCACCGACATCGTGGATTCGACCGCCACCGCCGAGCGCCTCGGGCCTTCGGCCTGGGCCGGTTCCCTGGCGAACCTCAACGCCGAGAGCCGCCGGCAGGTGGATAAGTTCCGAGGCCGCGTGGTGGGCAACACGGGGGACGGGATCATCGCCATGTTTGACGGCGCCGAACGCTCCATCCGGTGCGGATCGGCCATCAGCCGGGGCGCCGCCGGCCAGGGTCTCCGGTTGCGGGTGGGCGTCCACACCGGCGAGGTCGAGCTCCAGTCCGATGACGTCCGCGGCGTGGCCGTTCACATCGTGAGCCGGGTCACCGCCCTTGCTGCGGCGGGGGAGGTCCTCGTTTCGGGAACGACTCACGAGCTGGTCGCCGACTCGGACCTGCGATTTGAGGATCGCGGCACGCACGAGCTGAAGGGTGTCGAGGGCGCCCGCCAGGTCTGGGCCCTGGTCGACGGAGACCGAGCCCGATAAAGGAAACGACCCCGGTGGCGGGACCGGGGTCGTCAGGTAATAGTCTGAGTGGTGGCGCCTAGTGGCAGCCTCCGGCCTTGGCCGGCGAGCCATCGGTGTTGAACGAGGAACCGCAGGCGCAGCTGCTGACCGCGTTCGGGTTGTTGATGGCAAAGCCGGAGCCCATGAGCGAATCGACGTAGTCGATCTCCGCGCCGTCTACGTACTGGGCGCTGAAGGCGTCGATCACGATCGGGACCTCGCCGTGGAACTCGACCCGGTCGTCATCGGCTCGCGAGTCGTCGAACGCCAGGCCATAGCTGAAGCCGGAGCAGCCGCCGCTCTTCACGAAGAGGCGGAGGGAAGCCTCGGCCTTGCCTTCACGGGAGCGCAGCTCCATGACCTTCGCCGCGGCGGCGTCGGTCAGGCTGACCAGTTGCTCGGTCATCGGCGCTGCAGCGGAAGCGGTAGTGGGAGTCGTCTCGGAAAGCGTCACGGTTGGCTGTTCTCCAGCACGGGTTGGGAATTCGCTTCGGAAAGTATAGCAATCGCGCGCCACACGGCCGCAATGGCCCATCGGTACACTTGCCAGCGTGAAGCTGGCTGACCGGATGTCCCGGATCGGGACCGAGACCGCCTTCGAGGCCGCGGCCCGGGCTCGTGCTCTTGAGGCCACCGGCCGGAGCGTGATTCACCTCGAGATCGGCGAGCCCGACTTCGACACTCCGCAGCACATCAAGGACGCCGCCGCGCGCGGGCTGCTCGAGGAGGGGATGACCCACTACACCGCCGCCGAGGGCATCGCCCCCCTGCGCCAGGCCATCGTCGAGGACGTGCGCCGCTGGAAGGGAATCGAGACCACCTCCGAGCAGGTGATCGTGACCCCTGGCGCGAAGCCGATCATGTTCTACGCCATGCTCGCCCTCATCAACGAGGGCGACGAGGTCATCTATCCCAACCCCGGCTTCCCGATATACGAGTCGATGACCGAGTACGTCGGGCGGGGTCGCCATCCCGGCGCCGCTCCGCGAGGAGCGCGACTTCCGGATGGACGTCGAAGAGGTGGCCTCCCTGGTCACACCTCGCACGAAGATGATCGTCTTCAACAGCCCCCACAACCCGACCGGCTCGGTCCTGACCGAGGACGACGTGCGGGCCATCGCCGACATCGCCAACCGCCACGACCTCGTCGTCCTGGCCGATGAGATCTACGGCCGACTCCAGTACGAGGGCGAGCTCCTCTCAATCGCGACCCTGCCCGGCATGGCGGAGCGAACGATCACCCTCGATGGCTTCTCGAAGACGTTCGCCATGACCGGGTGGCGGCTGGGCTACGGGATCGTGCCCGCCTGGATGGCGCCCACCTACAGCCGGCTGGTCATCAACTCGGTGAGCTGCACCAACGCGTTCGCCCAGGCCGGTGCCATCGCCGCCCTGACCGGGCCGCAGGATGCCGCGGACGCGATGCGGACCGAGTTCATCGCCCGTCGCCAGCTCATCGTGGACGGCCTGAACGCCATTCCCGGCGTGAGCTGCGTCATGCCCCACGGCGCGTTCTACGTGTTCCCCAACATGTCGTCGTTCGGCCGCTCGAGCGCGGAGATCGCGACCCACCTCCTCTACGACGCGGGCGTCTGCGGCCTGGCCGGCACCGCATTCGGCCGCCACGGCGAGGGGTACATGCGCTTCAGCTACGCCAACAGCCGCGAGAACCTGGCCGCCGCGCTGGAGCGGATGACCGATTCGCTGGCGAGCCTGGAGCGGAGCGGCGAGCTGGTCACCGCCGCCGGATGACCCCCGCCGAATGACCGCCGTCCAGCCCGCGCCCGCCGATCGGCTGCTGGCCGAGGCGGAGGCGCAGTATCCCCACTGGGACCTCGTCCGGGAGGTCATCGACGAGGTCATCGACCTCGCTCTCAACCACCGCCAGAGCGGCCATCCGGGCGGCTCGCGCTCGAAGGTCCACCTCCTCGTCTCGCTGATGCTGTCGGGCGCCATGCGCTGGGACATTCGCCGGCCGTGGCTCCCGTTCGCCGACCGCTTCGTGCTCTCGGCCGGCCACACCGTGCCGCTCGTCTACGCCACCCTGGCCGTCCTGAACGAGACGCTCCGGGCCCGCGCCGAGCGCGACCCGGACCCACGGTTCACCCTCCCCGACGACGGCCGATGGGCCCTCGGCTGGGAGGAGCTGCTCATGCTCCGTCGCCGCGGCGGTCTGCCGGGCCACGCCGAGATGGAGGGCAAGACCCTCTTCCTGAAGTGGAACACCGGCCCGTCGGGCCACGGCATGCCGCCGTCCCTCGGCCAGGCGGCCGCGCTCAAGCTGGCCGGCGCGGAGGAGGTCAAGGTCTTCGTCGTCGAGGGCGAGGGTGGCCTGACGCCGGGCGCCAGCCACGAGACCCGCAACTCGGCCTGGGGCCTGGGGCTGTCCAACCTCGTCTTCCTGCTGGACTGGAACGACTACGGGATCGACGACCCGGCCATCTCCTCGGTCGTGCCCGGAACCCCGCAGAGCTGGTTCGAGGCCTACCACTGGCGGGTGAACGGCACGATGGAGGGCTCCGAGTGGGGACCGGTCACCGCGGCCGTTCTCGAGGCCGCCCGCGGGGCCAACCCCGAGAGCGTGCCCTCGGCCGCCTGGTTCCGGACCCGGAAGGGCCGCGGCTACGGGAAGTACGACAACAAGAGCCACGGGACGCCCTGGCCGATGAACGCGCCGGAGTTCTGGGCCGTCCGCCGCGAGTTCATGGAGCGCCACGGGGTGACCTACGCCGGCGTGGACGAGCCCGCGCCGGCCGATGCCGCCGAACGGACCGAGCAGTCGCGGCACAACCTCGAGGTCGCGATCGGCGTCCTGCGCGGCCACACCGAGACGGTGGACGCCATCAGCGACCGGCTGGTCGAGGTGGCCGGCCTCGTCCCGGACCGAGTCGAGGGCTACAACCTGGCCGGCCGCGGGGCGGAGATCTTCGACGACCCGCGCTTCACCGATGTCACTGCGTACCCCGACAGCCTCTGGAAGGCCCCGGGCGAGAAGGCAGCCAACCGGGCGGCCTTCGCCTCGTGGGGCGCCTGGGTCAACGCCACTGCCAAGGCGGACTACGACCGTCCGCTGTTCATCGTCTGCTCGGCGGACCTGGCAGAGTCCACCAACATCGCCGGCTTCGCCAAGGGGTACGAGGACCTCCCCGGCTGGGGCTGGTACAACCGGGATTCGAACCTGCGAGGCGCCCTCCTCCCGCAGCAGATCACCGAGTTCACGAACAGCGGCCTGACCGTCGGCCTGGCCTCGGTCAACCTCTCCGACGACCCGATGAACGCCTTCAACGGGTTCTGGGGCGCCTGCTCGACCTACGGCTCGTTCTCCTACCTCAAGTACGGACCGATGCGCCTCTTTTCGCAGCTGGCGCAGGACTGCCAGCTCAAGGTGGGCAAGGTCATCTGGGTGGCCGGCCACTCCGGCCCGGAGACGGCGGAGGACTCGCGGACCCACTTCGGGATCTACGAGACCGGCGTGACCCAGCTGTTCCCCGACGGCCACGTCATCGACCTCCATCCATGGGAGCACAACGAGGTGCCGGTCGTGCTCGCCGCGGCGCTGGCCCTGCCGGTGCCGATCGTCGCCCTCCACCTGACCCGGCCGGCGGTCGAGATCCCCGACCGGGTGGCGCTGGGGATCGACTCCCATCTCGAGGCGGCCCGCGGGGCGTACCTCATTCGCGAGCCGGACCCGGGTCGGCCGCGCGGTGGGACGGTCTACGTCCAGGGCACGATGACCACGGCCAACCTGGTCAGCGTCCTGCCCCAGCTCGACGCGCTGGACCTCAACCTGAAGATCGTGGCCTGCATCAGCCCGCAGCTGTTCCACCTTCAGGACGCCGCCTACCGCGAGCGGATGTGTTCGGAGGCCGATCGGCTGGACGGGATGGCCGTCACCAACCGGGCCTACAAGCTGATGTACGACTTCGTGACCGGGCCGATCGGCGAGTCGTACTCCCTCTCGTCGGACTGGGACAACCGTTGGCGGACCGGCGGCACGGTCGAGGAGGTCATCGACGAGGCCCATCTCGGGCCGCAGCACATCATCGACGGCATCACCCGCTACGCGAAGGACCGCGAGGTCCGGCATGCGCGGTTGCGATCCCTGGCCGCTACCCTTGACGCCGATGCCTGAGCTGAAGCCGAAGGTCTACGAGCACCAGCATCCGCGCCGTCCGGATCGGCTTCCGCGTCGCCTCACGCCGCCGCCGGAGCACCCGGCCCCGCCCAACCTGAAGATCTTCGCGTGGGTCGGGCTGGCGCTCGGAATCGTGGTCCTGGTGCTGGCCCTGCCCTACCTGTTCAGCTACCTGATGGCGCTGGCGGGGACGTAATCTCAGGTCGCAGGGGGGCGAGGAGCGCAGCCACCTCCTCCAGGAATCGGGCATCGGTCGCGCCGTAGGCCGCCTCGTCGGACCCGTCGATGTCGATCTCGCCCACGACCACGCCCTCGTGGAAGATGGGCACCACGATCTCCGACCGGGTTGTGGTGAAGCAGGCCAGGTAGCGCGGATCGGCGTTGACGTCGTCCACGATCTCGGTCTGGCCGCTGGCCGCCGCCGCGCCGCAGATGCCGGTCCCGATCGGGATCCGGGTGTGCTCGGTGGCCTCGGGACCCCGCCACGGACCGAGGACCAGCTCGGTGCCGGTGGGATCGACCCAGTAGATGCCCACCCAGTCGTAGTGCGGGAAGCGGGCGTGGAGCACGTCCACCGCGGCCTGTCCGGCGGCCTCGGCTCCGGGCGCGGCCGCAACCGTGTCGCGCACGAGGGCGAGGGCATCTACGTGCTCGCCGGGCGCCGGTTCGGCGACCGGGTGGCTCACCGTGGTTGGCTCAGGCGGAGGTGGCCCATCGGTCCGCCCAGCGGTCGATGGGAGCCAGGGCCTCGTGGAGCTCTTGGCCCTTCGGGGTCAGCGAGTACTCGACCCAGGGCGGGACGCTGGAGACCACGCGGCGAGCAATAAGCCCCTCGTCTTCGAGGAGCTTGAGCCGCTGGGATAGGGTGGCCGAGTTGGCCCCGCCGAGCGCGTCCTGGAGCTCGCAGAAGCGCTGGGTCCGCTCCCCGAGGGAGTGGACGATGCGGAGGACCCACTTCTGGCCGAGCACCGTCAGGGCAGCCGTCGCCGCGGTCTCGCCGCGGCTCGCCAGCAATCGGCGATGGGCTCGTCCGTGGGCAGTCGGGAGCGGCGCCTGAAGGCCAGCATCCATGTGGCGGCGAACGGTAACACCGGCCTCCGGGAGGGTCAAACTCGGCGCCTACTCGACCGTGATCGTCAGCTGCATGCTCGGATGGATGGTGCAGGTCACGTCGTACGTGCCGGGCTCGTCGAAAGTGATCGGGTCGGACGACTCCCCGTCCGCCAGCTGGATGTCGAACAGCGGATCCTCGGCCGCGACGCCGTCCACCCCGTTGGTCACGGTGTGGTTGCGCCCGGCGTTGTTGACGAACACGACCGTGCTGCCGGCCGAGATGGTGAAGTCGTCGCCGAACGAGCTACTGGTGATGGTCACGGTGTGGTCGGCGTCCCCGGCGGGGGAGGACGCGGCCGGGCTGCTGCAGGCCGCGAGCGCCATGAGCCCGATCACCACCAGGACGAGACCGATGAGGGGGCGAACGCGTCGATTCGAGCGTGGATCGGGCATGGGTCGGGGCTCCTCTGGGGTATTTGACGCGATTGTGGGGCAGGCCGCACACTGCTGCCACCCGCCCCTCCGCCCACGGGATGAGGCATGCCGCCGACCACCATCCACGTTCGCCCGACGGGGGTCCCTGACGAGACCACGCCGGGAGTCGAGACCCGAGACCTGGCCCGCTTGTTCCGCCGCTCTCCGGCGCTGGCCGGCGTCACCATGCAGGTGGTTGCCGGCCGCGCGATCGCCATCCTCGGCGCCAACGGCGCGGGGAAGACGACCCTCCTCCGCGTGCTCGCGACCGCGCTCCGGCCCTCGTACGGCAGCGCGGTGGTGGATGGCATCGACGTCGCGGCCCGCCCCGAGGAGATCCGGCCCCGCGTCGCGTTCCTGCCTCATGCCACCGGCCTGTACGACGACCTGACCGCCGCCGAGAACCTCGGGTTCGCGGCCGGCCTGATGAACATCCCGGCCCCGGACCGCGCGGGCCGGGTCCAGGGCGCGCTCGAGCGGGTCCACCTCGTCGCCGAGCGAGATGCGCGGGTCGCCAGCTTCTCCGCCGGCATGCGCCGCCGCCTGGCGCTGGGTCGGATCCTGCTCGGCCATCCGCGCCTCGTCCTCCTCGACGAGCCCTATGCCGCCCTCGACGCGGAAGGGATGGCCCTCGTCGACGAGCTGCTGGACGAGTGGCGTGCATCGGGCGCCACGGTCCTGGTCGCGACCCATGCCACCGAGCGGCTCGGGGAGCGGATGGACGGCTGGGTGCGGCTCGAGAACGGCCTCCTCGTGGAGCTCGGCGGCTCCGGGGTGAGCGGCCGGGTTTCCACCGTCGGACGAACCGAGGCCCTCGCGCCCGCACCACTGCCGGCCGGGATCTCGTCATGAGAGCCACCACCCACCACCTCTCGGTGGCCGGCATCATCGCCGCCAAGGACCTCCGCGCCGAGCTGCGCGGTCGCCAGGCGGTGACCTCCACCCTGTTCCTGGCCGCGGTGACGATGCTCATCTTCGGCTTCGCGCTCGGGCCGGACGAGGACCGCCTGGCCGCGGCCGGGCCGGGGCTCCTGTGGCTGGCCATCGTCCTGAGCGGGGTGCTGGCCCTCGGCCGGCTCCACCACCTCGAGACCGAGGACGGCGCGTTCGAGCTCCTGGGCCTGTATCCGATCAGCCGCGCCGGCATCTACCTCGGCAAGGCGCTCGGCGGCCTGGCGGCCATGCTGGCCCTGGGCGCCATCGTCCTGCCCCTGACCGTGATCCTGTTCGCGGTTGACGTCGCGCAGGCCATCCCCGGCCTGGTCCTCGTCATCGGCTTGGGGTCGATCGGCCTCGCCGCGGTCGGGACCCTGTACGCCGGGCTCACCGTCCGGCTCCGGGCCCGCGAGGTCCTCCTTCCGCTGCTCCTCCTGCCGGTCATCGCCCCATTGCTCCTGGCCGCGGTGACGGCCACGGCGCTGCTCCTGGCCGGCGACCCGTTCGGGGAGCTCGCCGCGTGGCTCCAGCTCCTGGCCGGATACGATCTGGCCATGCTGCTGGCCGGTGGCCTGACCTACGGCCTGGCCCTCGAGGAGTAGGGACCATGGCGCTGCGCGTGCTGGGGATCGGGGCGCTGCTGGCCGTTGCCGGGGCGACCGCCTTCGCCCTGTTCGCCGTGCCCGCCGACCTCAACCAGGGCGAGCCGCAACGGATCATGTACCTCCACGTCGCAACCGCCTGGCTCGCGTACCTCTCCTTCGGGATGACGGCGCTCGCCTCCATCTGGTGGCTCGTCCGCCGCGACGCTCGAGCGGACGCGGTGGCCCTGGCCGGGGCCGAGGTGGGCGTCCTGTTCACCGCCTCGACCATTTGGGCCGGGATGATGTGGGGCCGGCCGGTGTGGGGCACCTTCTGGGACTGGGGCGACCCGCGGCTGACGACGACCGCGGTCATGCTGGCGGTGTACGTCGGTTACCTGCTCATCCGGCGCCTGACCGATGAGCCTGCCCGCCGCGCGACGCGGGCTGCGGTCATCGGCGTCATCGGCGCAATCAACATCCCGATCGTCCATTTCAGCGTCACCTGGTGGCGCGGCCTGCACCAGGGGCCGACGTTTGGCTCACCGGACACGGTCCTCAACCCGCCCGCGCCGGGGCAGTTCGTGGCCGCCCTCCTGCTCATGCTCGGCGCCTTCAGCCTCGCCTGGCTATGGCTCGTCATCAACCGATACCGGCTCGCTCGCCTCGAGTGGGATGCCGAGGACGCCGTCCGTCGCAGCCAGGTGACCGGCCTGGCGCCCGTCTCGGAGCCCATGGCTGAGCCCGTACCGGAGGCCGGCGGATGATCGGCATCGGCGATCTCGTCTTCGTGGTGGCTGCCTACGTCATCATCCTTGGCTCGGTCGCCCTCTACGCCATCACCCTGGCCCGCCGGTTGCGGCGGGCCGAGCGGGCCGCCGCCGAGCCCGAGGAGCCGACGAACCCCACCACATGACCTCGTCTGCTCCGCTCCCACCCCCCGCCCGACGGCGCGCCTGGGGACCTGTCGTCGTGGTCGTCGGGCTGCTGGCCATCCTCGCCTGGCTGCTCTTCAGCGGCCTGAGCAACGCGCTCGTCTACTACCTCACCCCGACCGAGCTCGTCGCCCGCGGTGAGCAGGCTGTTGGCGAGCCGATCCGCCTGGGCGGCTACGTCCTCCCCGGCAGCCTCGAAGGATCGGCGACGGACCTCACCTTCGTCCTGACCGATGGCGAGACCGAGATCACCGTCCATTCCACGGTCACTCCCACCAGCTCCTTCCGGGAGGGCGCGGGCGCCGTGGTCGAGGGCGAGCTGGGCGAGGACGGGGTGTTCGAGGCCGACGAGGTCCTGGTGAAGCACGACGAGAACTACGTCGCACCGTCCGACTTCCCCGTTCCCTGACCGATGGCGGCAAGCATCGGTCACGGCGTCGTCGTCTTCGGCCTGGCCGTCAGCCTGTTTGCCGCCGCCGCCTCCATCCTCGCCGGCCGCAGCGGGGACACCGGCCTGGCCACCGCCGGGCGGCGATCGGTCTATCTCGCATGGGGCCTGTCCGCGGTCGCCTGCGGGGCGATGGTCGTCGCACTCCTGGGCCACGACTTCTCGATCCTCTACGTCGCCCGCAACAACGCGACCACCACCCCGCCGTTCTACTCGTTCATCTCGCTGTGGGCGGCGCTTGAGGGCAGCATCCTGTTCTGGACCTTCCTCCTGACCGGGTGGTCGAGTCTCCTCCTGTACCGATACCGCAACGCCCACCCCGACCTCATGCCGTGGGCTGCCGCCACCCTGGGCCTGGTCGCGGCGTTCTTCTTCGCGGTCATGACCTGGCCGTCCGACCCGTTCGTGTCGGTCACCCCGGTCACGGTTGAGGGCAACGGCCCGAACGCCCTGCTCCAGAACCACCCGTTCATGGGCCTCCACCCGCCGCTCCTCTACCTGGGCTACACCGGGCTGGCGCTGCCGTTCGCCCTGACCGTGGCAGCCCTCGTGACGCGGCGGACAGACCCCGAGTGGCTGCGCCTCGTCCGGCGCTGGACGCTGGGGCCGTGGATCTTCCTCACCGCGGGCATCGTGGCCGGCGCGTGGTGGAGCTACGAGGTCCTGGGTTGGGGCGGCTACTGGGCCTGGGACCCGGTGGAGAACGCGGCCCTCCTGCCGTGGCTGACGGCCACGGCCTTCATCCACTCCGCGATCGTGGCCGAGCGCGGCCGCTCGCTCCGGACGTGGACCGCGATCCTGGTCGTGACCACCTTCGTCCTGACCCTCCTCGGCACGTTCCTGACCCGGTCGGGCGTGGTCGAATCGGTTCATTCGTTCACCCAGTCCGCGATCGGGGCCTGGTTCCTCGGCGCCGTGCTGATCGCATTCGTCGCGGGAACGGCGCTCATCCTGTGGCGCCTGCCCGACCTGGCGGGGAGCGGCTCGCCGCCGGCCCTCGTCAGCCGCGAGTCGGCGTTCCTCCTGAACAACCTGCTGTTCTCCGGGCTGGCCTTCGCCGTCCTGTTCGGGACGCTGTACCCGCTCGTGGCCGAGGCCGTCGGCGGGGAGCGGCTCAGCGTCGGGGCGCCGTGGTTCGACCGGGTCAGCGCGCCGTTCTTCGCCGCCCTCCTGTTCCTGCTGGGGGTGGGACCGGCGCTGCCCTGGGGAGCGGTCAGCTGGCCGGCGCTCCGGGATCGGTTCGTGGTGCCGGCCGTGGCCGGCGTCGGCCTCATGGTCGTCGGCGTCGTCCTCGGGGTTCGGGGGCCGGCCCCGCTCCTGACCCTCGGCCTGGCCGGCTTCTCGGGCACCATCCTGGTCGGCGAGATCGTCCGGGCCGCCCGCGGTCGCGCCACCGCCAGCGGCGAGAGCTCGCTACGGGCCGCCTGGGGGGTCGCCACCCGCAACCGCCGCCGGTACGGCGGCTACCTGGCCCACGTCGGGGTGCTGGTGGCGGCCATCGCGGTGGCGGTCAGCTCCACCCAGGCCGTGGAGGCCACCGCCGTCCTCGCCCCCGGCGAGACCGCGCGGCTGGGGTCGTACACCGTCACCCACCACCAGCTCGTCCGCGAGCCCCTCGCCAGCGATCCACGGGTGCTCGAGACCCGCGCCGAGCTGGCCGTCGCCGGTCCGCAGGCTGGCCAGGTCAGCCCCGCCCTGCGGGACTACCCCAACTCGGTGACCGCGATCGCCACCCCCAGCGTGATGACCTCCGCCGGCGAGGACTTCTACCTCACCCTCCTGGCCTACGACCCCGCCAGCGGCACGGTCACCCTCCGCCTCTTCGTGAACCCGCTGGTGGCCTGGATCTGGGTCGGTGGCGCGATCGTGGTCATCGGCGCCGCGTTCGCCATCTGGCCGAGTCGCCGGTCCGGTGTGCCCGATCCGGTCGCATCTGCATCGGCCTCGCCGGTCGTCGAGCCCTGACCGATGCGCCGCGCTCGCTGGCTCCTCATCCCGATCCTCGCCATCCCGCTGGCCTGGATCCTGTTCACCGGCCTGGGCCGCGACCCGTCCGAGATCCCCTCGCCGCTGGTCGGCGAGCCGCTGCCCGCGTTCGAGCTCGTCGCCCTGGACGGGAGGCCGGTGACGTCCGACGACCTGGCCGGCCGGCCGGCGGTGATCAACTTCTGGGCCAGCTGGTGCATCCCCGCCTGCGTGGACGAGCACCCGGTGCTGATGGACGCCCAGGCTGAGCACGGCGACGAGGTGCAGATCATCGGCATCCTGTACGACGACGACCCCGCCGCCGCCCGCCAGTTCCTGGTCCGCTACGGCGACGGCGGCTGGCCCAGCGCCGACGACCCGTCGGGGTCCGTGGCCCTGGCGTACGGCGTGCTCGGGCCGCCCGAGACGTTCTTCGTGGACGCCACCGGCGTCGTGCAGGCGAAGCACTATGGCCCGCTCACCGAGGCGGACATGACGGCCAACCTCGCCCTGATCGGGGTGACGCCATGACCGATGCGCGCACGGCCCGGTGGATCGGCCTGGCCGTGGTGGTGGCGGCGGTCGTCATCGGCGCCCTGCTCGTCCTTCGCCCCGGCGCACCGCCCACCGCGGAGGAGCAGGCGCGGGCGATCGCGGCCGAGCTGCGCTGCCCCGACTGCGCCGGGCTGTCGGCGGCCGACTCGCCGACCCAGGCCGCGGCCGAGATCCGGCGCGAGGTCGCCGAGCAGCTGGCCGCCGGCCGGACGCCAGACGAGATCCGGACGTCGTTCGTCGCGCGATACGGACCGTGGATCCTGCTCAGCCCACCCGGGCCGGCCCCGTGGCTCATCCCGCTCCTGGCCACGGCCGGGGGCGCGGTGATCCTCGCCGTCTGGCTCCTGCGGCCGGCAGCCGCCGTCCGAGGGGCCGCCGGAGGGGGCGCCGGGGACGAGCGCGGGTGAAGCCCAGGGGGCCAGCACCGCGCCCGAGGGCAGTGAGCGACGATCGGCGACGGCCCGGCGGGCGGCGACCGGGGTGGCGATCGGGCTGGTGGCGCTGGTCGGCATCGGCCTGCTCCTGCCCGAGCCCTACAGCCTCGCGGCGGAGACGGTCGTGAACCAGCCATTGGCCGAGGCGCAGGCGGCCGAGGCACGCCGCCAGGCGGAGATCGAGCGCCTCCTGGCGGTCGCCGCCGACGACCCCGAGAACGCCGAAGCCCTGTCCGACCTGGCCAACGCGTTCCTCGCCGGCTCTTCGGCCGAGGACCTCCAGCGGGCCGCCTTCACCCTCCTGGCCCTCATCGGCCTCGACCCTGAGGATCCGGAGCCCTACGGTCGCCTCATCACCGCCTACATCCGGGCCGACGACTGGACCGATGCCGCGGCAGCCACCGATGCCCTGGCCGACCTGGCGCCGGACTCGCCGGACGTGCCGTTCTTCCGCGGGCTCATCGCCTGGCAGGGCGACGGCGACGCGGATGCCGCGATCACCGCGTTCGACGAGTTCCTGGCCATGGCGCCGGACGACGCCGCGGGTGCCGATGATCCGAGCCCTCCGCGCCGAGGCGGAGGCCGCCCGGGAGGACGGGAACCAGCGGTTCAGGCGGAGCCGCGGGACCTCGATCCAGAACGTCGAGCCGACGCCCTCCTCGCTCTCGAGACCAACCGATCCGCCGTGGGCCTCGGCGATGTGACGGACGATCGCGAGCCCCAGGCCCGCACTGGCACCGCCGAGGTCGCGCGGTTCGTCGTCCTGTTCGCCCGCGGCCCGCGCTCGGTCGACCTTGTAGAAGCGTTCGAAGATCCGCTCCCGATGAGCGAGCGGGATCCCGACTCCGTCATCGGCGACCCAGAACCGGACTCGATCGTCGATCGGGTCCCAGCCGAGGCGAACCTCTCCCCCTCGGTGGCTGTACTTCACCGCGTTGTGGGCAAGGTTCAGGAGCGCCTGCGACAGCCGGGCCGGGTCGGCGGCGACGCGAATCCGCTCGGAGTCGTCACGCGGTCCCGGCCCCACCGAGCGAATCGCGACATCGCGTCGCGCGGCGATAGGCCCGATGCGCTCCGCCACGTCGTCCAGCACCCGTCGCGGGTAGATCGGCTCCACGACGAGCTGTGTCTCGCCCGACTCGATCATCGACAGGTCCAGCAGCTCGTCCACGAGCTGGGCGAGGTGGTCAACCTCGCGCTGGATCTGAACAGCAAATTCGCGGCCGGTCTCGACATCGCCGACCGCGCCATCGGCCAGCGTCTCGGCGAGGAGCTTGATGGATGCCAGGGGCGTCCGCAGCTCGTGGCTGATGTTCGCGACGACGTCGCGGCGGGCCTGCCCGGCCCGCCTGGCCGATGTGACGTCGTGCAGGGAGAGGAGCAGGCCGCCCCGAGGGGAGCGGAAGCGCCTGCGTCTCGAAATGACGGCGGGAAAGCCGGCCGAGCGCTGCCTCGCCGCTCTGCGGACCCCCCGAGGTCATGGCGGCCCGCGCGAGCTCGTCGAGCGGGGCTGACCCGAACGCCGCGATGAGGCTCAGGCCACGGAGGTCGGTAACCGGTCGTTCAGCCAGCGCCGAGCCGCCTCGGCCGACGCTTCGACCACGCGAAGGGATGCATCGGTCACGACCAGCGCGTCGTCTCCCTGCCGCGCGAGGACTGCTGCCAGCGTCTCGCGCGAGGAATCGATCACGGATGGGGGCGGAATGCGTAACCGACGCCGCGCACGGTTCGGAAGTAGTCGTGCCCGTCCAGGGCGCGCAGCTTGGTCCGAAGCCAGCTGACGTGGACGTCCACCGTTCGATCGGTCCCGTCGTAGTCGTACCCCCAGATGCGGGCCAGGAGCTGGTGCCGGGTGAAGATCTGGCCCGGGTGGCCCACCAGGTGGGCGAGCAGGTCGAACTCCTTGGTGGTCAGCTCCAGGGAGGTGTCGCCGAACGTGGCCTCGCGGTGGGCGACGTCGACCTGGATCGAACCGGACGTCAGCACCTCGCGGGCGCCTCCGTCGCCGTCCGAGCCGTTCCGACCCTCGCGCCGAAGCACGGCCTCGACGCGGGCCAGCAGCTCGGGCCGACTGAACGGCTTGGGGACGTAGTCGTCTGCCCCGACCTTGAGGCCGACGACCCGGTCGACCTCCTCGCCCTTCGCCGACAGGACGATGACCGGGGTTTCGACTCCTTCGCTGTCGCAGGGTGCGCAGGACTTCGAGCCCGCTCATGCCGGGGAGCATCAGGTCGAGCAGGATCAGGTCGTGGCGTCGATCGCGACCGGCCGCCAGCGCCTGCTCACCATCGACCGCGCTCGCCACCTCGTAGCCCTCGCGGGAGAGGTTGAATGTGAGCGCCTGCCGGAGTGTGCGGTCGTCTTCGACGACCAGGATGCGTCGCTTCAGTTCAGGTCCTCGATCTGCCCGGTCGCCAGGTAGACCACGTCCTCGCCGATGTTGGTCACGCGGTCGCCGAGGCGCTCCAGGTGATGGGCGATGAAGATGAGGTGGGTGGCCTGCGGAACACGACTGGGATCGGCCTGCATGAGCTCCATCGCCCCGCGGTAGACCGCGTCGTACAGCCGATCAAGCTCGTCGTCATTCGCGCACACCGCCCGCGCGTCCGATTCGCTGACGTCGACGAGCGCTCGCATCGCGGCCCGCAGCTGGGAGCGGCAGAGGCGTTCCATGATCGGGATCTGGCCGAAGAGCGGAATCTCGGGTTCGGAGGCGAGCTGCTGGGCCAGCTTGGCGATGTTGACGGCGTAGTCCCCCATGCGCTCCAGCTCGGCGGCGGCGTGGTAGAGCGCGAGCAGCTCGCGCAGGTCGCGGGCCATCGGCTGCTGGGTGGCCAGGGTGACGGCGATCTCGTTGCTGACCCGCCGCTGAAGGTCGTTGACCTCGGCGTCGTCCCATCGGACCCGATCGGCGAGCTCGGGGTCACGATCGGTCACCGCCTGGCCGGCGCGCTCGAGGGCCAGCTCGACCAGGGCGCCGAGGCGGAGGACGTCGTCCTTGATGGCCCGGGTCTCGTTGTCGAGCGTGGCCCGGGTTCGGCTCGGCTCGTCGCCGGCTCGAGGCTGTCAGACCCGCCTGGTCGACCTCGACCGTAGGCTCGTCCGGTGGGATCGGCTGTTTCGTCTGGCTCATCCGAATCGTCCCGTGATGTACTGCTCGGTCAGCTCGTTCTCCGGTCGGGTGAACAGCTGCTCGGTGGGTGCCTTCTCGACGAGGTAGCCGGCTCGATCGTCGCCCATGGTCAGGAAGACGGTGGTGTCCGACGCCCGGGCGGCCTGCTGCATGTTGTGGGTCACGATCACAATCGTGTAGTTCTCGCGGAGCTCGCTCATGAGCTCCTCGATGCGCAGGGTCGCGATCGGGTCCAGGGCCGAGCACGGCTCGTCCATCAGGATCACTTCGGGCTGGACGGCGATGGCTCGGGCGATGCAGAGGCGCTGCTGCTGGCCCGCCGGAGAGCGCCGTGCCGGGCGACTTCAGCTTGTCCTTGACCTCATCCCACAGGGCGGCTCGTCGCAGCGACTGCTCGACCAGGTCGTCCATCTTGCCCTTGAACCCGGCCACCCGCGGTCCGAAGGCCACGTTGTCGTAGATGGACTTCGGGAACGGGTTCGGCTTCTGGAAGACCATCCCGATCCGACGGCGGACCTCCACCGGATCCACGCCGTCGGCGTAGAGGTCCACGCCGTGATACAGGATCTTGCCGTCGACGTGCGCCGATGGCACGAGGTCGTTCATCCGGTTGAAGCTCCGGATCAGCGTGCTCTTGCCGCATCCGGATGGACCGATGATGGCGGTGATCCGGTTGCGCTCGATGGACAGGCTGATCTCTCGAACGGCCCGGAAGTCACCGTAGTAGCACGAGAACGTCCTCGAGCTCGAACACGGTCTCGGCCGCGCACCGGGCTCCGTCGCCGGCGACGGCCGGCGTGGCGGCTGACCGCCACCGCGGGAGGAGCGACCACCGGCGCGGGGCCAGGGCCGGCTCGTCCGCCGTGAGCTCGGTCACCGTCTCTGGCTCGGTCATGGTCTCGCCGTCTACCTCGGCTGCCGGTGCCGCTGGGGGCGTGAGCTTGATCGACATGGAGTCACCACCGCCTATCGTATCGATTGCGAAGGAGGATGGCCGCTGCGTTGACGGCCAGGATGACGGCCAGCAGGACGATGATCGCGGCCGCGGTCAGGGCCCTGAATTCTTCCTGTGGCTGCTTCGACCAGCCGAAGATGATGGTCGGGAGCGCGGTGAACGGGCCCAGCAGGGTGTCCATCGGACCCTGGTCGGTCGATGTCCGGAACACGCCGAGGATGGCCCCGACCATGATCAGCGGCGCCGTCTCGCCGAACGCCCGAGCCAGGGTCAGGACGACACCGGTCAGGATGCCCGGCAGGGCATAGGGCAGGACATGGCCGGTGATCGACCTCCGAGCGTGTCGCGCCCACCCCGAACGCTGCCTCACGAATGGTCTGCGGGACGGCGCGGAGGGCCTCCGCGGTCGTGATGACGACGATCGGGAGGACGAGGATCGCCAGGGTCAGTCCGCCGGCGAGCAGGCTTCGGCCGGCGCCGAGGGCGGTCACGAAGACGGCGAGCCCGAGCAGTCCGTACACGATGGCGGGGACACCGGCCAGGTTGCGGATGTTGGTGTTGATGAGCTGCGCGAACCGGTTGTCGCCGGCGTACTCCTCGAGGTAGACGGCGGCCGTGATCCCGATCGGCAGGGCGAGGAAGATGACGAACACGGTGAGGATGATCGAGCCGACGATGGCCTGGCCTACGCCGGCGATCTCGGGGTTCTGGCTGTTCGGCGCGGTCAGGAAGTCCAGGCCCCGAGCCTGGAACACGGGCAGTGCCCGGCCCATCACGTCGGCCAGCAGGATGAACAGGATGGCCAGCGAGACGATGAGGGTCAGGAGCAGGAGAGTGGCCGCGACCATCCCGCCCCAGTCGCGACGACCACTGCGCAGCCCGGCCTCGACGGCTGCCGTGGTGGCGCTGATCGAGCGGGAGCCGCTGGCGGAGACGGCCATCAGTACCTCTGCCGCACTCGGCGGACGAACGCGTCACTGATGAGGTTCAGGACGAGGGTGATGCCGAAGAGCAGGAGGCCGACGAAGAACAGGCTGGGAAACGCGGCGTCCGCGCCACGAACCTGGTCGGATCCTGTGGCGAGGGCGGTCATCGCCGCCGTCATCGTCGTCCCGGCCTCGAAGGGGTTGAGGGTGAAGAGCGATCCACCGGTCGCACCTGCCGCGATGGCCACGATCATCGTTTCGCCGATCGCCCGCGACATGCCGAGAATGAGGGCGGCCACGATCCCCGAGATCGCCGCCGGCACGACCACCCGCAGGCTCGTCGCCGAGCCGTCGGGCACCCAGACCGTAGGACGCTTCGCGCAGGGCGCTCGGGACCGCGTGGAGCGCGTCCTCGGAGACGGACGCAATGAGCGGGCGTGATCAGGATCCCGACCGCGATGCCGGCTGCCGCCATGTTGAAGATCGGCACGCCGGGATGGATGGCGTTGACGACGCGTGGGACTGATCACGGTGATGGCGAAGAACCCGAGGACGACCGATGGGATGGACGCCAGGACCTCGAGAATCGGCTTGAGCGTCTTCCGCACCCGGGTTGACGCGTACTCGGAGAGGTAGATCGCTCGCTCCGATCCCCAGGGGCGTCGCGATCAGCATGCCGATGGCACTGATCACCAGGGTCCCGGCCAGGATGGTCGGAATCGAGAACATGTCGCGCCTGGGGAAACCACCCCTCGGCAAAGAGCTGGGAGATGTCGATGACCTGCAGGAACGCAATCGCCTGGCCGATGAGCGACAGGACGATCAGGAAGCTGATGATGATCGAAGCCGAGGCCGAGATCGTGATCACGACCCGAACAAAGGCTTCGCGAAATCGCCGCCGAGAACCGATGCGCAGGTCCTCGACGCGCAGGGTTCCCGTCTGTGGTTGAGACGCGGCGGTCATGGTCCGGTCGTCACTCTAGATACGTCGGGAGTGGAAGGGAAGGGCCGGGCGCCCGGAGGCGCCCGGCCCCGTGGAGGGAGGGAACTGAATCGCCGCGGTCAGCGGCCTTCCCAGGCTGCGCGAGTTGCTTCCAGATCGGCGTCGGCGAGCTGGACATAGCCCTCCTCGCTGACTGCCGCGATCCCCTCGTCTGAGAGGTAGAAGTCGACGAAGCCCTGGACCGCGGGACTCGCATCCGCGCGGGCGGTGTTGACGTAGATGTACAGGTACCGCGAGATCGGGTACTCGGCCGCGGCGATCGTGTCCTCGGTCGCCGGCGTGCAGCCATCGCCCCCGTCCACCGGGAGGAGGGTGACCCGATCAACGTTCTCGACCGCGTAGGCGAAGCCGACGTACCCCAGGGTGTACGGCGCGTCCGCAGTGCCGGCCACGCCTTCGATGATCACGTTGTCATCCCCGGACGCCTGGTAGTCAGGGCGCATGACCTCGTCCTGCTTCCGGGCCTCGGCGATGTCACCGAAGACCAGGTCGACGAAGCTGTCGTAGGTTCCGGACTCCTCACCGGGAGCCGTGATGGTCAGGACCTCGTCGGGATATGGAGCATGAGACTCGCCCTGATCAGATCCGAACTCGGTCGCCAGCTCGCCGGCGAGGGCATCGGCGGCAGACCAGTTGTCGAATCCCTGGGACTCCGGACCCATGAGGGCGTACAGGTCCAGGAAGCTCAGGCATTCGAGCGCGGTGTCCTCCGAGGAGGTGATCACCGCGATGCCGTCAATACCGATCTTCAGCTCGATCTAGTCGACACCGGCCTCCTCGCACAGGGCCACTTCCTCGTCACTGATCGTGCGGGAGGCGTCGGCGATGTCGAGCTCGTCGTTGCAGAACAGGGCGAACCCGTCACCCGTGCCCGGACCGTTAACGGAGCCGGTGACCCCAGTGTTGGCGCCGGTGAAGGCCTCGAAGACGTGGTTGCTGATGGGCAGCACGGTCGATGATCCAGAGATCGTCGACCGACACCGGACAGGGCCTCACCGCTCGGGGCGGCGCTCTCGGCGTGGCTCCTCGCTCTCGGCGGGCGACCCACTGGCGGACGATTGACATGCCGACAGCACCAGCAGACCCACGAACAGGAAGGCAGCAGGGCGCAGGGGCGATTTCACGTTGCGGACTCCTTCACGGGTTGGCAGTAGATAGCGGCATGGTCACGACTCCGCCTCAACGGGTGGTCAGTACCGCATCAAGGCAGTGTCAAGAACCGATGGTTGGACGCCAGGCGAGTCCTACGATCTGGCCCGACGGAGGCCGTAGCGACGAGGAAAGCATGCAACTGGTCATCGGTGGGCTTATTGGTCTGGCGGGCGGGGTGCTGTCCGGCCTGTTCGGGATCGGCGGCGGGTTGGTCATCGTCCCTGCGCTGATCCTGGTGATGGGAAAGACGATCCGAGAGGCCACCGGGACGTCCCTTGCCGCCCTGCTGCTGCCGGTCGGGATCCTCGGCGCCCTGGAATACTTCCGGGCCGGCCAGGTCGACGTCCGGCTCGCTGTCGTCCTCGCCCTCGGCCTGCTGCTGGGTGCCTGGTTCGGTGCTCGCCTGGCCCTCGGGCTCCCGGCCGAGCTGCTCCAGCGCGCGTTCGGCGTTCTCCTCGTCCTGGTCGGGGTGCGCCTTGCGCTCTGGGCGTGAGCCGAGCGCCAGCGGGCTATCGGGCCCGTGGGCGACGCCGGTCACGGGCGAGGTACACCGCCGGCAACCCGCCCCGGAGCAGCCGGATGGTTTCCGGCTCGCTCGCTCCGGGGCTGTCCTGGAACGCATGGACGACGTCGATCACGCGATACCGGTGACTTGCGCCCTGATGGTCGATGTACTCGATCGTGTCGCCGACTCGAGGGAGCGGCGCGGAATGCTCGATGTCGGCAGCGGCGAACCCTCCGCGGCGCGGGAAATAGATGGTGTAGGGCACGCCGCCGGGCCAGTCCGTCCGGTTGGGGTCCGCCTCCGTGAGCTCTTCGGGCTTCTTCTTCGCCATCCAACCAGCGTATTCCTGACGATTTCGCGAGACCACGCTATCCTGCGGCGCCGTGCGCCTGCTCATTGTCGAGGACGAGCTCGACCTCGCCACCGCTCTGGCCACCGGGCTGCGCCGCGAAGGCTATGCGGTGGACACCGCCTCGACCGCCGCCGAGGCGTGCGAGCGGCTCGGGGACGCTCCGTACGACGTGATGTGCCTGGACCTTGGGCTGCCCGACGGCGACGGCCGCGAGGTCTGCCGCCGACTTCGTGCCGGGGAGCTGGTGCCCGCTGGCGTCACGCCTCCGCGGGTCCTGATGCTGACCGCGCGGGACGGCCTCGACGATCGCGTGGGTGGCCTGGACGACGGAGCCGATGACTACCTGGTCAAGCCGTTCAGCTTCGCGGAGCTGGCGGCCCGCGTCCGTGCCCTGGCCCGCCGCTCGACGATCAACGACGGGGCGACGATCCGGCTGGGAAGCCTTGGGCTCGACGCCGCGCGGCACGAGGCCCACCGTAACGACCAGCGTCTCGACCTGACGCCCAAGGAGTTCGCCCTTCTCCGCTACTTCATGCTCCATCCGAGCGAGGTGCTGACACCGGAGCGCCTGCTCGAGCACGTCTGGGACGACCGCGCCGACCCGTTCACCAACACGGTCCGGGTCACGGTCAGCAACCTTCGCCGCAAGCTGGCCGATGCCGGCACCGGGCAGCCGATCGAGACCGTCGTCGGGGTGGGATATCGCCTCGCGGAGGTCGTCGAATGAGCCGGTCTCCCTTCGGGCGCATCGGTGCGTCGGTTCGATCGGTCCGCTTCCGCCTCGCGTTGCTGGTGACCACGGCGCTGATCGTGACCGCGGGCGTGCTCGTGCTGGGCATGAACCTGGCGCTGGATTCCGTCGCCGCGACGATCCCGGCTGAGCAGCAGCCGACGACACTCGAGGACGAGCTGCTGCGGATCCTGGGCATGACCCTCGACGAGCTCAGCGGAAGCAGCGAGTCGGGGGCGACCGATGCCCTGCTGCAGGTGGAGCAGGCCGTCCGCGAGCAGACGCTCCAGCAGGTTCGGACCCTCTCGCTGGTGGCGCTCATCGCGCTGGTGCCGGTCGGCCTGGCGATCGGGTGGGCGGTCGCGGGCCGCGTTCTGCGGCCGGTAGGCACCATGGCCGGCGTCGCGCGGGAGATCGAGGCGACCGACCTCTCGCGGCGGATTCGTCTCGGCGGTCCGCCCGACGAGATGCGCGATCTTGCCGACACCTTCGACGCGATGCTCGACCGGCTCGACCAGGGCGTTCGAACCCAGCGCCGTTTCGTGGAGGACGCCTCGCACGAGCTGCGGAACCCACTCGCCGTCATTCGGACCACCCTCGACGTCGCGCTCTCGGAGCCCGACGACGCCGAGGGGATGCGCCAGGCTGCGGAGGTCGCACGCCGGACGGCCGACCGGATGTCCACCACGGTGGACGAGCTCATGGCGCTCGCCCGGACCGGCGTCCAGCCCGAGCGACGCACCGCCGTTGACCTGGCCGAGGTGGTGGCCGAGGTCGCCCAGGAGTACGACGCGGAGGCGTTGACCCGTGGCGTCCGCCTGTCCCACGTCGCTCAAGCCGGGCTGGTCGTCGGGGGCGACCGGTCCGCCCTGAAGCGCGCTCAGGCCAACCTCGTCTCGAACGCGCTGCGGGTGGCTCCCCCGGGATCGGTCGTCCACTGCCGCGCCGGACGCGCCGGCGGATGGCTGTGGATCGGGGTCCGCGACGTCGGGCAGGGCATCGCACCCGAGGACCAGGCCCTCGTCTTCCGCCGCGCATGGCGCGACGGGGCTCCGACAGCGGAGGGCGGCGGGCAGGGCCTGGGGTTGGCCCTCGTCCGCCAGATCGCCGAGGCACACGGGGGCACGGTCAGCGTGGCCTCCGTCCCGGGGCATGGCGCGAGCTTCGTCGTGTGGCTCCCGGACCGATCGGCGAGTGCGAATGCGGTCCCGGTGGCCGACCTTCGAGCGATGGCCGACCCGCTCTGGACGGTGGACGCGACCTCGGCCTCCTGACCGGGTCTTTAGGTCGCGCTTATTCCGCGCGAACGCTCACGTTATCGGCCATTCCCTAGCCTCCGGATCACTGGTCGGACCGGCATCGGTCCTGCCCGCATCAGTCCGTACCGATCCGGAGGCTCGCTTTCCGTGGACGATCCCTTCTCCGGCGACGATCGCCAGCACAAGAGCTGGCGCGACCTGCCGCCGACCCCACCCCTCGTCTGGCCCGCCACCCCACCGTTCGCGACGGCGACGGCCGGTGTCGGTGCGCCGCCAATGCCCGTTGCGGCGGCCCCGCGGCGGCCCCGGCGCCGACTCATGGTCGGCACCGCCCTCCTGATCGGCGCCATCGTCCTGGTCGGCACCGGGATGCTCGCCACCGGCGGCAATCTCGTGGCGCTGCTCGCGCCGCTCGCCGCGGCAGGTGGCCCGGGATCGGACACGGGTGCCGTGGTGCCGCCGCCGGTGAGCAACGAGCCGCTCGCCGACATGACAGCCCGCCTCCTGCCGTCGGTCGTGCAGATCGAGGCCGGCGGCGCCATGGGCTCCGGCTTCGTGGCGGCCGATGGCGGCCTCATCCTCACGGCTTCTCACGTCGTGGGCACGTCGGAGAATGTCACGCTCACGCTCCACGACGGGACGACCATCTCCGGCACGGTGGTCGCGGTTGACAGCTCCATCGACACCGCCGTCATCCGGGCCGACGAGAGCGCCGGGACCGACCTGCCGCCACTGGCGCTCGGCCCGCTTGCCGATGTGCAGGTGGGGGAGTTGACGATCGCCATCGGCAGCCCGTTCGGCCTCAGCCAGACGGTGACGACCGGCATCGTCAGCGCGCTTGGCCGAACCGTCCCGACCCCGATGGGCGAGCTCTACGACCTGATCCAGACCGACGCGGCGATCAACTCGGGCAACTCGGGTGGACCGCTGATCGACGGCGAGGGTCGGGCGATCGGCATCAACACCGCCATCGCGAGCGCCTCGGGAGGCAGCGACGGGATCGGCTTCGCGGTGCCCGTTGACCAGGCCGCCGAGATCCTCGACAAGGTCAAGGACGGCACCTGGAACCCCGACGACAACAACCCCGCCGACAGCGTGGACCCGCTGGGCGGCCTGCTCGACCAGTTCTTCGGTCCAGACGGGCTGGGTGGCCTGGAGGACCTGTTCGGGCTCGGGCCCGACGGATCGCAGTCCCCTGACGGCCCATCCGGCGGCTCGGACATGGCCGACCAGCTCCTCCGCCAGCTCCTCGACGAGCTCTTCAGCGGGCTGGCCCCCGAGGCGGCTCCTCAGCCGACGCCGGAACCGGACCCGGCACCCGCGCCGGACGGTGCGGATGACCCGGCCGCCGAGATGGACCGCCTGATGCTCGAGCTCCTGGACGAGCTGTTCCAGGGGCTCAGCCCGGAGGGGATGGGGGACCCACTCGCTCCCGAAGCCGACACCGACGGGCAGGGAATCTGATGATGAGCATCGACATCTCCACCACTCGACTCGCCCAGGTCCGGCACGAGCTGGGCCAGGTCATCGTCGGCCAGGACCGGGTCGTAGACCGGCTCCTCGTCGCCGTCCTGGCCGACGGGCACGTTCTCCTCGAAGGCGCGCCCGGCCTCGGCAAGACGCTGCTGCTGGCGACCCTGGCCCGGATCCTGGGTGGCTCGTTCAACCGCATCCAGTTCACCCCGGACCTGATCCCCTCCGACATCGTCGGGACCCGGATCTTCCGGCCCTCGACTGAGGCGTTCGACGTCGAGCCCGGGCCGATCCTGGCCAACGTCGTCCTCGTCGACGAGATCAACCGCGCTCCGGCGCGCGTCCAGTCGGCCCTTCTCGAGGCCATGGCCGAGCGGCAGGTCACCGTTGGGGGGCGCACCTTCGCCATGCCCAAGCCTTTCCTGGTGGTGGCCACCCAGAACCCCGTCGAGTCGGAGGGTGTCTATCCGCTCGCCGAGGCGCAGCGCGACCGGTTCCTGATGCGGGTCCCGGTCGACTACCCGAGCCCCACCGAGGAGCGCGCGATCGTCGCCCGGATGGCCGACGAGGCACCACAGGCCGCTCGCCTGCTCGACCCGGCCGATGTCGTTGGCCTGCAGATGGCGGCCCGGCGCGTCGTTGCTGATGAGGCGACGGTCGACTACGCCATCCGCCTGGTGCTCGCCACCCGCGACCCGGCGGCGCATGGACTGCCCAAGCTGGTGGGCCTCCTCGAGTACGGTGCCAGCCCGCGCGCATCGCTGGGGCTGGTCCGGAGTGCTCGGGCGATGGCGCTCCTGCGCGGACGCGAACGTGCGGTGCCTCAGGACGTCTATGACGTCGCCTACGACATCCTCAACGCGCGCCTGGCGCTGTCCTACCGGGCCCTCGCGGAGGCGTTCACCATCGACGACGTCCTCGTCGAGCTGCTCACAACGGTCCCGGCTCCCGGCGACACCGTGCGATACGCCTACCCATCGGCGCCGATCCAGCCTCCGCCGCCGATGCCGTCACCGGCTCCGTATCCGGCGCCGATGCCGTCACCGGTCACCGCCGTCAGCACTCCCTATGGACCGCCGGTCGAGACGCCACCGATCGTCCTGCCGGGCGATCAGCCAGTCGCGAGGTGACCGCCGCACCGGGTGCCGGTCTCGACCTGCCGGCACGGCTCCGTCGCATCGAGCTCGCGGTCAGCCAGCAAGGTCTTCGGCCGCCGAGACGGTCGTCATGCGTCGCTGGTGCTGGGCCACGGAGTCGAGCCCGGAGAAGCCCGACCGTACGAGCCGGGCGACGACGTCCGCCGGATGGACTGGTCGATCCTGGCGCGGACCGGCGAACCGCACGTCCGCGACGCAATCCAGGAACGTGACCTCGACGTCGCGGTCCTGGTTGATCGGTCCGGCAGCCTCGATTTCGGGACAGTCGGCTGGCGGAAGGCCGATCTGGCGGTCAGCATCGCATCGGCCGTGTCCGGGCTCGCCGTCCTCGGTGGCGATCGGATCGGCGCGCTCGTGGCCACCGCCTATGGGCCGCGGATCGTGCCGGTCCGCGGCGGCCGACGGCACCTGATCGGCCTGATGGGCAGCGTTGCCCGGTCACCACTCGGGGGACAGGTCGATCTCGGTCGAGCCATCGACGGCCTCAGGCACGTCCTGCGACGACGGGGGCTCGCGATCATCGTCTCCGACTTCATCGGCTCCGATCGACGCCTGGAGTCCGGCGCTGGCGCGGCTCGGCCGCCGCAGCGAGGTCATCGCTGTCGAAGTCATTGATCCGCGTGAGCTCCGACTGCCCGATGTCGGCCTGCTGGTCATCGAGGACCCCGAGACCGGCCGTCAGCGGACGATCGACACCGGTGACGAGCGATTCCGCGCTCGCCTGGCCGAGGTCGCGGATCGTCGAAGCGCCGCCAGGTCGTCCGCGATCCGGAGAGCCGGCGCCACCCACCTCCGCCTCCGGACCGACGCGGAATGGACCGCTCCGCTCGCCGCGTGCCTGCTGCAGCACCGCCGCGCCCGAGCGATGGGTCGGCAAGCCGCGTCCCATCCGAGCACGGGGGCAGCCGGATGATCCCGTTCGCGCCCGATCTCACCTTCCTCGCCCCCGAGCGGTTCGCGCTGCTCCTCCTGCCGCTGCTGCTCGCCGTCCTGTATCTGGTCAGGCAGCGTCGGCGCCAGGCCTACGTGGTCCGATTCACTGATCCGGACCTGATCGACACCGTGGCCCCGCGGCGCCCAGGCGTGCGGCGCCACGCGGTGGCCGTCGTCTACCTGGCGGCGACCGCCCTGCTCGTCATCGCGGCGACCCGCCCCGCCCTTGCGACCGAGGTCGCGAACGAGCCGACGGTCGTGCTCGCCTTCGACACCTCGATCTCGATGGAGGCAACCGATGTCGCGCCCAGCCGGATGGTGGCCGCCCAGTCGGCGGCCCATCGGTTCATCCAGGTCGTTCCGGCGGGGGTCCGGGTGGGCCTTGTCGCGTTCGACCAGACGGCGCGGGTCGTCATCCCCCCGACGACGTCGAAGACGGTGCTCGATCGCGCGA
Organism: uncultured Chloroflexia bacterium; assembly: GCA_963699235.1. Taxonomy (GTDB): domain Bacteria; phylum Chloroflexota; class Limnocylindria; order QHBO01; family QHBO01; genus DASTEQ01. Next base: position 435,706 of record OY969424.1, read on the forward strand.
TCGATCGCCTATCACTGGGCCAGGGGACGGCGATCGGCGAGGCGATCTACACCTCGCTTGACGTGCTCGCGTCGGACGTGGCCGAGGCAGACATTCCCGCCGATGCGGAGGGCGGCGGCGGGTCGATCGTGCTGATGTCGGATGGCGACACGACGGTCGGCCGACCCGATGACGAGGCGGCCCGTGAGGCGCAGCGCCGTGGTGTGAAGGTCAGCACCGTCGCGTTCGGCACCGACCACGGCTCGGTGGTCGTGGACTTCGTTCCAGTTCCCGTCCCGGTTGATCGCGCGGCGCTGCGCGCCATCGCCGAGACCACCGGCGGCAAGGTGTTCGAGGCCGAATCGGCCCAGGAGATCGTCTCTGTCTTCGAGGACATCGGCGAAGGGGTCGGCACCCGAACCGAGCCGCGCGAGATCACCGACAGCCTCGCCCTGGCCGCCTTGGTGGCGGCCGCCCTGGCCGCGATCGGCTCGCTCGTCTGGTTCGCCCGCATCCCCTGACCGCCGGCCCGGGTTTCCGCTGATCCGCGGATCCCTGGGCTGACTCCCTCTAGCGGCTGAGGCGGCGCCTCTGGACGACCGCGATGGTCAACGATGACAGCAGGGCGAGTGATCCGAACACGATGATGGCTGCGGTGCCCGGTGAAGCGCTCGGGACGGCCATGCTGGTGCTGGGAATGCTGGCGGCCGGAGCAGCCGCAGCCTCGAAGTCCCAAGTCTCCACCACTGGCGCGGCGTTCACGAGGGTGGTCACCGAAACGCCGTCAGCGTAGCTCGTCGCTGCCGGGATATCGGTGCCGATCGCGACCTGCACGGCAGTGAATCGCCCTGCGGGGTACTGCGCCTTAAAGGCGGCGAAGGTGCACAGGGGGCTGGAGCCCGCGTTGAGGCAGAACCCATCCCCGCTGTCGGTGGTCTGCCAGACCATCGTTGTGTCCGCGAGCGCATTGTCCTGCCAAATATTCGGGGTGATGAGTAGCCCCGGTTGGTAGACCCGTTCCACGACAAGCGTGGTGAAGTCCCCTAGCGGGATGACCCCGTCTTGGTAGCCGGACAGCCGCAGCGAAGGGACATCGGTTGCCGTCGCAGTGGTTATGAACGTTCGCCAGCTCGCAGCGCTCAGCTCGGCGTATGGGATGCCGGTCGCAAGGAAGGGGTGCGCCACTCCGGCGAAGTCGGCGGTGGCGGCCGTGGTGAGCTGGAGACTGCCGGTTCCCAGGGTCCCGGGTCCGGGGCCTGCGACGAACTGCACGCTTCCCCCGGCGGTGTTGTCCAGGCTCTCGATCCATCCCCCGCCTGGAAGGGTCGTGACTACGACCGTGCCTCCACCGGCCATCACACCGGGCGCGAGGGCCATCATTGCCACCAGGCTGATGACGGCGAGGATGAGCGCCACCCGGACGCGCGGGCGTCGCCGAATCGGCGATCGCGGTGATCGGCTGGTCATGACATCTCTTTTCGAACGTACGAACTGAACCCAGCCTGCGCCGACGGCGGTCCCAGCCGCAACCCGGACCTTTTCCGCGCGCGCCAAGGCCAGGGAAGGGAGTCAGAGAGGGCCGTGTGGGATTCGAACCCACGACACGAGGATTAAAAGTCCCCTGCTCTGCCGCTGAGCTAACGGCCCACGGGAATCGTACGCGGCCGCCGTCAGCCGGGAGCGCTGGCCGTCGGCTCCGCGCGTCGCTCGCGAGTGGCGTCCGCTGACGCTGCCCCCGACTCGCCTTTGTGACCATCGGTGGCCGATCGGTCGAAGAGGCTCGCCACCTCCTGCGGAAAGTGATCGATGACGACGGCCCGCACCGGATGCCCGTCGAGGTCGATCTCCCCGAAGTCCACCTCCAGGGCCCGTGGCAGCACGACCGATCGGCGCGGACGCTCGTACGTGGCGAACTCCGCCGTCAGCCGCTCAACCTCTTGGCGGAGGAGTGCGGTGGACGCAGGATCGGCCGGATCGGCCGGAGCGCCCGACGCGAGTCCCTCGAGGTCGGGCACGACGAGGAGGCCGGTCGCGTCGCGCCCGTCGCCCAGCAGGACGGCCTGGCGGATGTAGGGCGAGGCCTGGACCGCCTGCTCGATGGGCGCGGGAGCGACGTTCTTGCCGGTGGCCAGGATCAGGAGGTTCTTCAGCCGGCCGGTGATCCGGAGCCGCCCGTCATCATCGAGCTCGCCGACGTCGCCGGTGCTCAGCCAGCCTTCGGCATCGAGCGCCCGCGCGGTGGCCGACGGTCGGTCGAGGTAGCCGCTGGTGACCTGGGTCCGCGGGCCTGGATCTCGCCGGTGGTGGCGTCGATCCGCAGCTCGGTGCCGGCGACCGCCGTGCCGACCGACCCGTATCGGTAGCTGTCAGGACGGTTGGCGGTCAGGATGGGAGCCGTCTCGGTGAGGCCGTACCCCTCCAGGATCGGAACCCCGATGGTCTCGAAGAACAGGCCCGTGGACTCCGGCAGCGCCGCACCGCCGGACATGAAGTAGCGGATCTGCCCGCCGAGCGCTCGTCGGAGCGGCGCGGTCACGATGCGGGCAGCGAGGGACCGCTGGAACTCCAGCCAGCGACCATCGGCCCGCCCGGCCAGGTGGTTGGCGTAGTGGCTCGCCCCGAGCCGTTGCGCCCAACCGAAGAGGGCTCGGCGATAGCCGGGACCCTGCTCGAGGTCGGCCAGCGTCCGCCGCTCGATGCGCTCGAAGAAGAGGGGGATGGCCGCCATGAGGGTGGGGCGAACATCGGTCAGGTCCGACGCCCAGCGGTCGAACTTGCGGTCCGCATAGGCGATCGTGGCTCCCACCCCCATGGCGCACAGCGAGCCGGCGCCCCGCTCGAACATGTGGCTCATGGGCAGGACGGAGAGAAACACGTCGTCGGCATGGAGCGGGATCGCCTGCACGATGGCGTGAAACGAGTGGATGAGGTTCCGGTGCCGGACCACGACGCCCAGCGGCAGGCCGTCGGTGCCGATGGTGTGGGCGATGGTCGCCACCTGGTCCGGTCCGACTGATCGCCACCCACGCTCCCATTCCGCCCGGCCGCTCGCATCGGGCACGCCGGACGAGATTCCCGCCAGGGTCGGAGTGCCGCCCGCCTCATCGTCCTCGAACAGGACCACAGGCCCGGGCAGGGCCCCATCCGCGAAGCCGGAGCGCAGCCGCTGGAGCAGCCGCCCGTCCTCGGCCACGACGAAGCGGGCATCGGCCTGCCGGGCGATGCGCGCCATCCGGGCGGGCGGATCGGCCGGGTAGATGGGGCAGGTGATCGCACCCAACGCCAGGCAGGCGAGATCGGCGACGAGCCACTCCGGGCGCGAGCGGCTGAGGATGACGACCCGGTCGCCGGACACCATGCCCATCTGGCGGAAGCCGATCGATGCCGTCGCCACCCGCTCCCACAGCTCGGCGTACGTCCAGCTGGCCCAGCCACCGCCGCTCTTCCAGCGCACCGCCTCCTTGTCCGGGCGCCGCTCGACGGTCCGGTGGACAAGCTCGACGACGCTGCCCGGCATCCGATCCGGAGCGATGACCAGCGGCTCGCCGCGCGCAACCCTCACGGCTGGGCCTCGGCCGCGGGCTCGACCGTGGAACGGGCCGCCGGATCTCGACGGAGCCGCGCCGCCACCGCGGCGGTCCCCAGGTCCAGCGCCACGCAGAGCGCCACCGTCACCGCGCCGGCGATGAGCACGATGAGCCCGTACTTCAGGTACAGCCCCAGCTCGAGCGGGACGACCAGCGCCGCGACCAACACGGTGACCGGGTGGTGGATGACGTAGAAGGGCAGGACCATGGCGCTCGCCCAGCCCAGGAACCGGGGGCGGGCGGTGAAGTAGGTCGCCGCCACGCCGACGAAGACCAGGGTCATGACCCAGCCCAGCGCCGTCCGCCACAGGATGTAGGCCATGCCGGCCAGGCCGAAGCCGGGCGCGTGCTCGATGTCCACCGGCGAGCCAAAGAGGACGACCGGGATGTACGCGAAGGCGACCACCGGGGCGAGCCACAGCGTCGCCCGCCGGCGGCGGAGGAGGGCCGGCATGACCTGCCCATCGGCCATGGCGCCGATGCCGATCATGAAGTAGCCAAGCCACAGCGCGAAGTCGGCCCAGTCGCGGTAGTCGGGGAAGAGCGGCCGCAGGACGACCTGGACGGCGGCGATGGGAAGCAAAAGCCACAGAAGGCCGCCCCGCGAGCTCGCCACCCGTCCGAAGAACAGGTCCTTCCCGGCGGCTCGCCGCGCACGGAGCCACGACAGGAGAGGGAGGGTGACCAGGACGTAGAGGAACAGGAAGCCGAGGAACCACAGGTGGTGCCCGACGTCGCCGAACCAGCGGGGGTTGAGGGTCGGGCTCAGGGTGGCGACGTACGTCGCCAGCCACTCGGCCGGGCCGGCCTCCCCGCCGCCGGCCACGTACGCGATCCACGCCTGGGGCGGGCCCAGGATCACGAGCCCCAGCACGAGCGGGATGAGGAGACGCCGCAGCCGGAGCCCGGTGTGGCCGCCGATGCCCCGTCGTTCCACCGCGAGCCAGGTGGCGGCACCGGCCAGGAAGAACATGAGGGGCATGCCAAACAGGTAGCCGAAGCCGGAGGCGAGGCTCAGCGGAAGGCTCTTGTCGGTGTCGTTGATGAGCCAGGTGGTGTACACGAACGGCTGCGCGGCGTGGAACAGGAAGGCGCCCACCACGACGACCACCTTCAGCCAGTCGATCCAGTTCAGCCGCTCCCGCACGGCAGACAGTCTGCCAGAGGACTCCAAGACCGAGGCCCCCGGCACCTGGCGGGCGGGCCGTCCGGCCCTTCCCCTCGGCGGCCCCCATCTCGTAGGATCAAAGTCCGATGGAGGAGACCGGCGCGGCAGTCCGCGAACGGTGGCTGGTGGCTGACGATGCTCCGGCCGGCTGGGGAGCGCGCCTCGGACCGGTCTTCTTCGTGGTCGTCATCGCCTCCACCCTGACCATCGCCGGGGTCGCGTCCAACCTCACCATCGACTACCTCGGCTGGGACAGCCGCGCCTACTACGACGCGCTGCGGAGCTCCGATCCATACTCCGGCGCCGCCGTCGGCGAGATAGGCTCCTTCCTCTATCCACCGCCCTTCCTGCAGGTCCTGGCGCCTGCCGGCCAGCTGCCGTGGCCCATCTTCCTGTTCAGCTGGACGGCCCTTCTGACCGCGGCCACCGCCGACATGCTGCGCCGCGTCCCGGCGCGGTACCGGTACCTGTGGCCGATCCTCCTGTTCCTCGCCGGCGCGGACATCTGGGCCGGCAATATCAACCTCCTCCTCGCCTACGGGGCCATGATCGCGCTCACGTACCCCGCGGCCTGGGCCATCTTGGCCCTCACCAAGGTGACCGCCGCCGTCGGCGCCCTGTGGCACGGCTTCCGCGGGCAGTGGGCCGAGCTGGGCATTGCCATCTTCGTGACCGCGGCTGGCGCAGCGGTCTCGTTCCTGGCCGCCCCGGACCTGTGGGCCGACTGGTTCGAGATCGTGTTCGGGGCGAGCCCGAACACCCTGTATGCGACCGCCCTCCCGATCCCGCTGTTCCTCCGCCTCCCGCTGGCCATCGGCCTGGTGTGGTGGGCGGCGCGGTCCGACCGCGCCTGGCTGGTGCCGGTGGCCTGCCTGCTCGCCCTGCCGGTGATCTGGTTCAACGGCCTGTCCATGCTCCTCGGCGCGGCGGCGCTGCTCGACGCTCGGACTGAGGCGGCCTCATCTCCCACTCGCGAGAAGTCCCAGACCGCGACCGGCGCGAGCTAGCACGCGGGGTGCTCCAGGGCATGCTTTCAGGGCCGTTCGGCACTGGGTTGAGCCCGGATCTCCGCCGATCATCTCGCCCACATGGGCTCGGATTGGTCGTCAGCGGCCTGCTGACCGACATCACCTGGTGCCGGGCCGGTAAGGAGACGCCATGACCCGATCGACATCAGCCCGGGCGCTGCTTCTGCTGCTCCCGATGTCGCTGCTGCTGGCCTGCAGCTCGAGCCCGAGCCCGAGCGGGGACGGGGGCGGAACGACCGTCGAGGTCACCCTCCAGGAATGGGCGGTGGTCCTGGCCGAGACTTCGGCGCCAGCCGGCGAGGTCACGTTCGCGGTGACCAATGACGGGCCCGACGACGTGCACGAGTTCGTCATCATCCAAACCGATCTCGGTCCCGGCGAACTGCCGGCCGATGAGCACGGCGCGGTAGACGAGACCGGCGAAGGCATGGAAGTCGTCGACGAGATCGAGGACATCCCGGTCGGCGAGACCCAGGAGGTCACCGTCGACCTCGAAGCCGGGAGTTACGTCCTGCTGTGCAACATCTACAGCGCTGACGAGGACGAGGCCCACTACGCCGAGGGCATGCGGACCGCATTCACGGTCGAGTAAGGCCCGCGTCGTACCGATAGACTGCAAACGCGCCGCCGCTGGCGGCGCGTTCGCCATGTGCGGGCCGTGAGGGGTCCACGGAGGGAGGACCGCGTGCGCATTCTGCTGGTGGGTGTGGGAACCGTCGGCGAATCGATCGCCCGGCTCGCCGCGCCCCATCCGTGGTGCGAGTCGATGGTCCTGGCCGACTACGACACGGCCCGGGCGGAGTCGCTGCAGGCGTCGCTCGGCGATGCCGATCGCTTCCCGGTCGAGCACATCGATGCCCGCGATCGATCCGCCGTGGCCGAGCTGGCTCGGAGGCATCGGTCCGACCTGGTCATGAACGCAGTGGACCCCCAGTTCGTCATGCCGCTGTTCGAGGGCGCCCTGGACGCCGGGACCAACTACATGGACATGGCGGTCAGCCTGTCGGCGCCGCACCCGACCGATCCGTTCCGCAAGCCCGGCGTGAAACTGGGCGACGAGCAGTTCGCCCGCCAGGCCGACTGGGAGGCGTCCGGCAAGCTGGCCCTGGTGGGGATGGGCATGGACCCCGGCCTGGTGGACGTCTTCGCTCGCCACGCGGCAACCCACCTGTTCGACGAGGTCCACGAAGTCCACGTTCGGGACGGTGGCGACCTCGAGATCCCCGGCTACGCCTTCGCCCCGGTGTTCAGCATCTGGACCACGATCGAGGAATGCCTCAACCCGCCCATCGTGTGGGACGCGGACCAGGGCGGGTGGATCACGACCGAGCCGTTCAGCGCGCCCGAAGCCTTCCCCTTCCCCGAAGGCGTGGGGCCTATGGAGTGCGTGAACGTCGAGCACGAGGAGGTCGTCCTCGTCCCCCGTGCCATGCCGGACGTGCGGAAGGTCACGTTCAAGTACGCCCTCGGCACGGACTTCATCGACAAGCTGAAGACGATCCGCGACCTGGGCCTGCACCGGACCGACATGGTGAACGTCAAGGGGGTGGAGGTCGCGCCGCGCGACGTCCTGGCCGCCATCACCCCCGACCCGATCACCCTCGGCGACAAGATGGTCGGGCGGGCGATGGTCGGGACGTGGGTCATCGGCACCAGGGACGGCCGCCCGCGCGAGGTCTTCCTCTACCAGCGGTGCGACGCCGCCGAAGTCTGGAACCGCTACGGGGTCCAGGTCGTGGGCTGGCAGACCGGCTTCAACCCGGTCGTCGCTATGGAGCTGCTGGCCAACGGGACGTGGTCCGGTCGCGGCGTGCTCGGACCCGAGGCATTTGACCCCGAGCCGTATCTGGCCATCCTTGACCGTGACGGGATCCACTGGGGGATGGAGGAGATGGATCCCGGGGCCCACCGGCCGACCTGAAACTGGCGAGGAGAAAGACCGATGAAATTGGACGAGATGCTGCAGGGCGCACAGGACGTGATCAACGTGAAGCGCGTGTACGGAGAGCCGATCGAGAAAGACGGGCTGACCCTCATCCCCGCGGCCGAGGTGATGGGCGGCGGTGGTGGTGGGAGTGACGAGGCCAACAACGGGGGCGGTGGGTTCGGGGTCAGCGCCCGGCCGGTCGGGATGTGGATCATCCGCGGCGACGAGGTGGAATTCGAGCCCGCGATGGACCAGACCAAGCTGGCGCTGCGCGGCATGGTGGTGGCCATCGTGTTCCTGTTCGTCGTCCGCTCGGTGGTCAAGACCTTCGCCGGGCGCTGATCCCACGATTGACCGGCGTGCGGGCGACCGGTAGCATGCTTCATCGCGGGGTGGAGCAGCGGTAGCTCGTCGGGCTCATAACCCGAAGGTCGGCAGTTCGAATCTGTCCCCCGCAACCAATCCGCTTACCACGCGAAAGCCGCCTCCGACCGGGCGGCTTTCGCCTTTCCCGGTAGAGTCTGCCCGTGGCCTATGACGAGGGGCTGGCTGATCGGATCCGGGCTGAGCTCGGCGATCGAGCCGACGTGGCCGAGCGGAAGATGTTCGGCGGAATCGCCTTCCTGGTGGGCGGCAACATGGCCGTCGGCGTGAGCGGCGACGAGCTCATGGTGCGGGTCGGCGCCGAGGCCCACGACGAGGCGGTCGCCCTGCCCGGCGCCCACGTGTTCGCCATGTCCGGCCGGCCGATGCCCGGCTGGGTGCTCGTGGGCGCCGAGGGGTTCCCGACCGATGAGGCCTTCACCGCCTGGATCGCGCGCGGCGTCGGCCACGCCGAGGGCCTGCCCCCGAAGTAGTTCGCGCCCGGATCAGCTCTCCGGCAGTCGCTCCTCGAAGACGACCTCGCTCCGCGGCAGTCGCGCTTCACCGGGCGGCGACTTCGGCTTACGCGCCTCGTCCGACGGATGGCCGAGGGCCATCAGGGTTCGGATCATCCGGTCCTCGGGCAGGCCGAGGATGTCGCGAACACCGGGCAGGACGTCGGGCCGGACCCAGGCAATGCCGGCGCCGAGGTCCAGCATCCCCGCGGCGACCAGGACTCGCTCGGCCACCCGGCCGTCGTCGTAGGCGTGCGAGATGCGCCGCTGCTCGTCGTTGGGCAGCACGATGGCGAGCACCGCCGTGGCGGTCTTCAATGACCGGGTCTGAGGAAGCCCGACAGCCTCCAGGCGGGCGATCGTGCCGAGGTCGCGGATGACGAGGAACCGCCACGGCTGGGTGTTCCGGCTGCTCCCCGTCCACCGCGCGACATCGGCGATCGCCTCGAGCTCCTCATCGGTGAGCGGCTTGGTCGTGAACTCGCGGACCTGCCGGCCGCGCCGAAGCGGGCGCAGGGTCTCGCGCGGCGAGTTGAGATCGGTCATTGGCGAATTGTGCCCGCTACAATGCGGCCGGGCCGCCGCGTGCGTCCCGCCTGTGCGGAACCGCCCCGAGCGGGGCTCAAACTGGAGGTTCGCGCGCTCGGATGTCCGGCAACCTGAAGAAGCTCCGCCCCTACGACAAACCGTCGAAGTCGCGCACCGCGTTCCTCCCCGAAGGCGGCGATGGCGCGGTCATGGGCTATCTCGGATTCGGGGCGCTCTGGCTCCTCACCGCCACCGGGCTGGGCACGTTTGCCGCCCTGCAGCTGGTCATGTCCAGCTTCGAATTCGTGCTGGTGCTGCCCTTCGGGCTGTCCTTCGAGCTTACGCCGACCACCGTGTCGGCAGGATTCCGCCACGCCTTCGTGTGGGGCTGGCTCACGAACGCCGCCCTGGGCGCGATCTTCTTCATCACCCCCCGTGTCACCGGCCGGCCCGTGGCCCACACCCGGATCGGCGTCCTGGGAATGATCACCTGGAACGTCGGGTTCGCCGCCGGCCTGACGCTCCTCTACATCCCGCAGCTCGCCGACAGCGGCACCCTGACCGGGTTCCCGCTGGTCGTGAACCTCGTCCTCGTCCTGGGGCTGATCCTGATCAACATCTCGTTCTGGACCAGCCTGGCCGGATCGAACGGGTCGTTCGTCGGTCTCGCCTGGTTCGGGGTGGGCATGTTCTCCCTGCTCGGGATGACCGTCGAGGCGGCCATCGTCGGCGCGCTGGACCTGGAGCCCGGCCTCGACGCGATCGCCGAGGCGATGTGGGTTCGGGGCATCTCGCTCGTCTGGCTGCTCGGCATCCCGATCGGGGCCCTCCACTACCTGATCCCGCGCCTCACCGGCCAGCCGTTGGCGTCCGGCACGCTCGGGTGGTTCGGGCTCGCGGCGTGGGCCGTCCTCAGCGTGATCTCGTGCTTCGGTGCCGCCGTGAGCCCCTCGCTCCCGTACGCGCTGGTCAGCGCCGGCAACGCGGCCACGATCATGCTGCTCCTGCCCGCGACGGCGATCATCGGCAACCTGACGATGACCATGCGCGGCCGCTGGTCCCTCGTCCTGTCACCCGGCCCCGCGGCGCTGGCCGTGGCCTCCCTCGCGTTCCTGGGGGGCAGCGTCCTGCTCCTCGGCATCGGGTCCCTGCGCGAGGTCCAGGCGGCTGTGGCGCGGACCGAGTGGCCGTTCGGAGTGGCCGCCTTCGGCCTGGGCGGCGCGGCGACGATCGGCCTCCTCGCCATCGGCGAGCACGCCTGGCCCCGCCTCCTCCACCGCTCCCACGCCGGCGGCCTCCTCGCCTACGCCGTCACCTGGTCGGCCTTCGGCGGGGCGGCCATCGCCGGCACGGCGCTCATCGCGGCCGGCCTGTTCCACGTTGACCTGGTCGCGGACGGGTTGACCACTGCCGAGATCCAGGCGTCGCTGCTGCCGATCCATCTCGTGGCCTGGGCCGGCCTGGGGCTGATGGGCCTCGCGGCCGCCGGCCACGCGACATCGGCCTACCTCCTGGCCGCCCATGGGCGCCCGGTCCGGACCACGACCCCCGGCACGGCGCCGGCCCCGGCCCCGGCCGGGCACTGACCCCATGACCGAGAGCGGACCGCCCCCGGCCCCGAACGGACCGCCCCAGGTCCCGAGCGAGCCAAACCCGGTACCGAGCGGGCCGCCACCGGTCGAGACCGGCCACGAGCCCATCCCGCGCTGGATCATCGCAATCGGCGCGGCCGCGGTGCTCATCGGCGTCGTCTCACTCAGCGCCGGGCTGGAAGGGACCAACCCCGATCTCGTCGGTCCCGGTCCGAGCGAGGCAGCGCCTCCCAGCGGAGCACCGGCCTCCGGCGAGCCTCCGCCGTCCGGCGAGCCGCCTCCATCGGGCGAACCGGCGGGCGACCCGGTGGCGCTCATCGAGGCGGCCGGCTGCCAGGACTGTCACGGCGAGACTCTCGAAGGGCAGGGCTCCTTCCCGAGCCTCCACGGGGTGGCGGCGGGGCCGGTCAGCGAAAACCTCCAGGACCTGGGCACCGAGTTCCCCGACACGTGGGCCAACCTCTGGATCGACGGGACCGGACCCGAGGTGGCTGGCATCGATCGGGGCGGGATGCCCGCCTTCGGCGGGCCCGATGGCCAGCTCACGCCCGAAGAGATCGCGGTCATCGTCGACTTCCTGATGACCCTCGAATGACCGATCCCGGCGCCGGCGCTGCGGCGCCCGCGTCGCCGGGAGAGCCGCGGACCCGATCGGTACTCATCGGGGCGGCAGAGATGGGGGAGATCGACGAGGCGGCGCAGAAGCTCGGCATCACCGAGGACGCGCTGATGGAGAGCGCGGGGGCGGCCGTGGCGGAGGTCGCCTTCACCGAGCTTGCCCGGCTGGCGGAGCCGGTGATCGGTCCCGGCGGTCCGCTCGTCGAGCGGCTCCTGAGCGTGGTTCTGTGCGGGCCGGGCAACAACGGGGGCGATGGGTTCGTGGCCGCCCGGCGGCTGGCCGCGGGCGGCCAGCGGGTAACCGCGGTCCTGGTGGGGGAGGCCGAGTCGCATCTCCGGCACCGCCGCCGCCCACAACTGGGCCGTGCTGCAGGCCATGGCCGCCACCGGCTCGGTCCAGCTGTTCGTGGCCCCCAGCGCGGAGCTCCTCGCCAGCCTGCGGTCCCGGATCTCGTCCGCCTCGCTGCTGGTGGACGCCCTCCTCGGCAGCGGGGCCAGCGGTCCCCTCCGCGAGCCAGTGGCGAGCGCGGTCCAGCTGATCAACGCCATCCGGACCCACGCCGCTGCGGCCGGCCGGCCGTGCCGGGTCCTCGCCGTGGACACCCCGACCATGATCGACCTCACCGGCGGCGAGCGGTCCGATCCGGTGGTCGCCGCCGACGTGACGGTGACCTTCCACCGGGCGAAGGCCGGATTCGCCCTCGACCCCGAAGCGCGGCGGCTGGCGGGACGCTACCTGGTCGCGCCCATCGGTATCCCGCTCGAGGCCGAGGTCGGGATCGTCCCTCCCGACGGCGAGTTCCCGCCGGCCCGGATCACGGAGGTCACCTGGCAGGAGCCGAGCCTCTAGGTCGGACTAAGTCGCTCCCGAGCTCCCCGGCGTCTCCAGCCAGTCACCCGCGTCGCACAGCGGGCAGTCCGCCGGCTCCCAGGCGGGGATCTCGATCCGCCCCACCGACCGGATCGGCATTCCGATGTCCACCGGGTCGGTTGACCGATCGACCATGACTACCGCGGCGACCGGTACGCCGCCGGCCTGCTCCACCGCGTCGCTCGTCTCGCGCAGCGAGGTTCCGGTGGTCAGGATGTCGTCCACCAGCACGATCGTGTCCCCCCGGCTCACCTCGAACCCGCGGCGCAGCTCGCGCCCGCCGGCGAGCACCCCCGGCTCGGCGAACAGGCCGCGCACCTCCCAACCGAGGATGGCCGACAGGTGGCGCGCCGTCTCGAACGCGAGCAGCACGCCGCCGGTCGTGGGCCCCACCACCACGTTCGGCGCGAGGTTCGCCACCTGGTGGGCCATCCGCCGGCAGAGCTCCGAGGCCAGGGTCGGGTACTGGAGGACGAGGAACTTCTCGAGGTAGCGCGCCGAGTGGCGGCCGCTTTTCAGCCGGAAGTGGCCCTCGCGCAGCGCTCCGGCGTCGCGGAAGAGGTCCTCCATCGACGCCGCTGACAGGTTCGCGGGGAGCGGGACGCCGCGGGCCATGAGCGTGGCGCTTCCTTCCTCGGGCTCAGTCGTAGACGGCGGAGAAGTCGACAGCGGGGTAGCGCTCGGTCAGCGCCTCGGTCACCCACTGGAGGACGTCGGCCGGGTCGTAGAACTCGGCCACCGTCCGGGCATCGGTCACCGTCAGGCCGTCGCGGTGGGCCTCCGGGGGCTCGGCCGCCGCCCTCGGCACCATGTCCGCCAGGTTGAGGGTCGTCTCGAACTGGCCGTCGCCCCGGAGCACGAGCTGGTCGTCCGACTCGTCGAGGAGGACGATGTCCCCGGTCAGCCGCAGCGCGTCCTCCGCGTTGCCGACGAACTCGCGGAGGAGGGCGGCCTGCTGCTCCTGGAGCTGCGAGCGATAGGCATCGGCCAGCTGCCACAGCCGCTGGGCCGCCAGCGTCTCGCGCTGGTCGGCAGGAAGCTCGTTCTGCCAGTTGTCCTCGGGCTCGGTCGGCGGCGACTCGTCGGCCGCCAGCTCATCGGCCGGCGCCAGGTGGTCCACCGGATTCCGGGACGCCTCGATCAGCCACGAGAGGATGTCGGCCGGGTTGTACAGCTCGACCAGCTCGGACAGGTTTTCGACCTCCTGCTCCTGGTCGTACCACTCTCCGTCGGCCGGATCCTGGTAGGTCAGGCGGGTGACCCACAGCTCGTCACTGGGGTGGAAGCGAAGGAAGTCCTGCTCGTCGTCGACGAGGGTGAGCTGGCCGATCTCGGTCAGCCGCTCCCGGTTGGCCTCGAGAAAGCGGCGGAGCTGCTCGGTCGCCTCCGAGACGAAGTCCCGACGCTCCAGTGCGGCCTCCTCGGCCAGCTCCCGGAGGGCGACCAGCCGGGGCGAGGTCACGGCTTGTACACCAGGTCCGGGCCCATCCGCTCCCGCAGGAAGATGGTGTGCTTGGTGTCGAAGATCGACTCCGCCACGTTGTGGCCCAGCCGCCGGGTGGCCGGATCGCGGTACAGCTCGTCCAGGACCTCGTAGTTCGGCAGGTCGAAGATGATCACGTTGTTCCACTCCGACCCCTCGGTCACGTTGAACCAGCCGATGAACCGGATCCCGTACTTGGCCTCGTAGTCGCGCGCCCGGCTCGGGAAGAAGTGGCGCATGCCCCGCTTGAACATCGTGTCCCGCAGGACGCCGTGGCGGACGTTGAAGAAGGTCACCATCAGGGGCACGGGCGCTTACTCCTCGCTGTCGTCGCTGGGCGGGCTCGCCGGCTCGGGCGGCTCAGTATCGACGCTCACCGTCGGCGCTGTCGCGCCGTACGTTCGGCCGCGCCCGGTTCGCCGTGAGGCGAAGAACACGCGCAGCAGGAAGACCGATGTCATCGAGATGAAGAACAGCAGGATGATCGCCACCACCAGGAGCGCGGTCAGGAGCCAGACCGGCCACCCCAGCGAGAACACGCCGATCGGGATGAGCAGGAGGATGGCCGCGAATAGGATCGCCTGAACGGTGAAGCACCCCAGGCCGGGGCCCTCGTTGGGGTCGAGCTCCTCGTTCATGCGGATGGCCATGCGGCCCCGCATCGTGCCACATGCCGGAGCAGATCACCGGGCCTCGACTCGGACCGCCGCGGGCGGGCCGAGGATCCCGTCGTCGAAGGTCACCCGGCCGTTGGCCACGGTCAGCCGGACCACGCCGGGCAGGTCCATCCCGATCATCGGCGTGTTGGCGGATCGGCTGGCGAGGGCATCCGGCTCCACCCGCCAGGTACGGCCGAGGTCGAACACGACGAGGTCGGCGGACAGCCCATCGGCGAACGACCGGCGCTCGCCGATGATGCTCGCCGGCCGGGTGGACAGGGCGCCGATGAGCGTCGTCAGCGGGATCTGCCCCGCCGCCACCGCGAGGAGACCGATGCCGAGCGCGGTCTCGAGGCCCACCAGCCCCGGCGCGGCTTCGGCGAACGGCACCGCCTTCCGCTCCGGCGGGTGCGGGGCGTGGTCGGTGGCGATGGCGTCGATCGTGCCGTCCGCCACCCCAGCCAGGAGCGCGAGGGCGTCGTCCCGGCTCGACAGCGGCGGGTTGACCCGGCAGCGGCCGTCGTAGGCCAGGGCCGGGTCCAGCGCGACCGTCTCGCCATCGAGCTCGTCCCACGACAGGCGCCGGTCGCCGCCGACCCAGGCATCGGTGAGGGCCAGGTGGTGGGGGGTCACGTCGCAGGTGACCCGGATGCCCTGGGCGCGAGCGGTGCGGACGCGGGCAGCAGCGGCGCCGGTCGAGAGGTGGGTGAAGTGGATCCAGCCTCCCGTCTCGGCGGCCAGGGTGAGGTCACGCTCGACCACGGCCAGCTCGGCGCTCGCCGGCCAGCCCTCGAGACCCAGCCGCGTGGCAGTGGCTCCTGACCGCATGAGGCTGCCGGCGGCGAGGGCCGGCTCCTCGGCATGCTCGATGAGCGGCCGATCGACCGACGCGAGGTAGGCGAGCGCCCGACGGGCGACCGCCGCGCTGCCGAGGGCCGCCCCGTCGTCGCTGACGGCCACCGCGCCCGCCTCCGCCAGGGCGGCGTGGTCGGTGAGCTCAACGCCCTCGCGGCCCCTGGTCGCGGCGGCCACGATCCGGACCCGGGCGGACGCTCCCGCCGCCGCCGCCACGACCCCGCGCAGGCGCCACGGGTCGTCGAGCGGCGGATCGGTGTTCGGCATGGCACAGACCGTCGTGAACCCGCCATGGGCTGCCGCCCGTGTCCCGGACTCGATCGTCTCGGCCCCCTCGTCGCCGGGGGTCCGGAGGTGGGTGTGGAGGTCGCAGAAGCCCGGCGCGGCGACGAGGCCCATGGCATCGATGCGCGGCACCTCGAAGGGCGCCAGCTCGTCACGGAGGACGCCGTCCACGACCGAGAGATCGCCGATGGTGCTCGTGCCGTTCTCCGGGTCGACGATCCGGACCCCGCGCAGGACGAAGCTGGCGGGCGCATCGGCCAGGGAGCCGAAGCGGGCGGTCAGCGGCATCGTGTCGCCATCATCGGCTCGGCCTCACCGGCTCACGCTCCCCGGTTCCCGGCGAGGAGGGACAGGACCGCCATCCGGATGGGGACCCCGTTCTCGACCTGGCGACCGATGAGCGATCGCGGCGCGGTCGAGAGCTCGGCGCTGATCTCCACCCCTTCGTTGGCCGGCCCGGGGTGGAGCAGCCAGGCCTGCGGACATGCCCGCTCCAACCGGTCCGCGGTCAGGCCCCAGCGGGCGACGTACTCCTCCAGCGACGGCACGCCGCGGCCGGCGGCTCGCTCCAGCTGGACCCGGAGGGCCATCACCGCGTCCGCACCGACCAGGGCACGGTTGAGCTCGTCCACCACGGTGACGCCGGGCCAGTCGCGGAAGGCTCCGACCCAGGCCGGCGGGCCGCACAGCACGACGGATGCGCCCAGCGTCGCCAGGGCGTGGAGGTTGGAGCGGGCGACGCGCGAGTGGGCGGCATCGCCCACGATAACGATCCGCGCGCCGTCGAGCGAGCCCAGCGCCTCGCGCAGGGTGAGCGCATCGAGCAGGGCCTGGGTGGGATGGGCGTGGGTGCCGTCGCCGCCGTTCACGACGGCTGCGGCCTGGAGGGAGCGGGCCGCGAGGTACGGCGCCCCGCTCGCGCCGTGGCGCAGGACGATCATCCGGATGCCGGTTCGCTCCATCGTGCGCAGGGTGTCCACCAGCGACTCGCCCTTGGCCACGCTGCTGCCGGCCACCGACAGGTCGGTGACCGTGGCCCCCAGCTCGCGGGCGGCGAGCTCGAACGACACCCGGGTCCGGGTCGATGTCTCGAAGAAGGCGAGCCCCACCGCCACCCCGTGGAGCGGGTCGGGCAGCTCGCCGGCCTCGCGCCGGGCACGGAGCTCGGTGGCGTGGCCGAGGAGGCCTTCGAGGTCTGCGCGGGACAGCTCGTCCACGTCGAGAAGATGCTGCCGGGACCAGGTCGTCGTCCGGGCCATGGTCATGCGACCGGCACCTCGGCCCGGGTGATGACGACCTCATCGGACCCATCGGTCTCGAGCAGGCGGACGTGGACGACCTCGTCGGAGCTGGTCGGGATGTTCTTGCCCACGTAGTCGGGGCGGATCGGGAGCTCGCGATGGCCACGGTCCACCACCACCGCCAGGCGGACCGCCCGCGGACGGCCGTGATCGGTCAGGGCGTCGAGCGCGGCACGGATGGTGCGGCCGGTGTAGAGGACGTCGTCCACCAGGACGACCGTGCGATCGGTGATGTCCGGCCCCAGGTCCGAGCGCTTGACGATGGGCGCGTGGGCCAGCTTGGTGAGGTCGTCGCGGTAGAAGGTGATGTCCAACGAGCCGACCGGGGGGCGAACGTGCTCGTGCTCCTCGACCAGGCCGGCGAGGCGCTCGGCGAGGGGGTGGCCGCGGGTGCGCAGGCCGATGAGGACAAGGTCATCGGTCCCACCCTGGCCTTCGACGATCTCGTGGGCAATCCGAACCAGGGCCCGCCGAAGGTCGTCGGCGTCGAAGATGCGGCGCTCGGGTGGCATGGGCATGGGCTCCTTGGCGGACTCTCCGGACCGCGTTAAAGGGGCACTTCTGACGGTCCCGAGTATACCGATCCGCCTGCGGGACCCGTCAATGGCCCACTCCGGCCAGGTGGTCGCGCAGGACCTCGGCCGCGAACTCGGGGGCCGCGGGGTTGACCGCGAGCGCGGTGGCGCGCTCCAGGCCGGCGATGACCCGCAGCCGGGGGTGGAGCTCCCAGTGCCAGTGGAACGTCTGGTCCAGGCGCTCGCCGGCAGGGGCGGTGTGGAGGAACAGGTTGTACGGCGGGTCGCCGAGGGCGCCCAGCGCCGCCAGCGTCCGCTGCAGGGTGGCGCGGCAGGCGCCGATCGCCTCGTCATCCAGCTGGGTGAAGTCCGCCGAGTGCTCACGCGGGATGACCCACAGCTCGAACGGGGAGCGGCTGGCGGCGGGGGCGACGACCACGAACCGCTCGTCGGCCAGGACCAGGCGCGCCCCGTTCTCCTCCTCGGCCGTTGCCAGCGCGCACCACGCGCAGGAGCGGCGGCTGATCATGTGCCGCGCCGCCCCACCGATCTCCTCGGCCACTCGATGGGGGATCTGGGGGATGGCGTACAGCTCGAGGTTCAGGTGCGAGGTCCGCGCCCCGGCCTGCATGCCGTGGTTCTGGAGGACCTGGACGTATATCGGGTCGTCGGGCGGTGCCGCGTCGGCGCCCAGCTCGCGCATCGCGTCCCGCACGTTCCGGAGCAGCTTCTCGGCCAGGTGAGGACCCGCGTCCGCATACCGTTCGTGGTGCTCCCGGGGCCCGACGACGATCTCCCACGAGCCGCGGCGATCCGCGGTCTCGTCGGGCAGCAGCTCGACCTGGGCGCTCCAGTCGCGTCCAGGAGGCACGATCTCGAAGACGTCCGGCCTCAAGACGACGCGCCGGACCGCCTCATCGTCGTCGGGTGGCGAGTCGTCGCAGTGGCGGCAGTGGGTGCCCTCGACCGGGGCGGCCTCGACCGTGAACGACGCGTGCTCGAAGGCGCGATCGACCACGATCGCCGACCACCAGCCCGTGACCGGATCGCGCCGCAGCTCGAACATGCGCGGCCATCGCCCGGCGTCAGCCGAGCTCGTTCAGCTCCCAGCTGCGGCGACGGTCCTGCGCCTCCCACTCCTCCCGGAGCAGGCCCATGATCATGACGTCGCTGTGGCGTCCCTCCGCGAAGTGGCGCTGGCGAAGCGTCCCTTCCAGCACGAAGCCGGCCTTCTCGTACGACCGCCGGGCGCGGGCGTTCCCTTCGTACACCTCCAGCTCCACGCGGTGGAGGCGCAGCTCCCCGAACCCGAAATCGCAGATCGCGTTCAGCGCGTCGGTGCCGTAGCCCTTGTTCCACTCGCCTTTCTCGCCAATGCTGATCCCGAACTCGGCATTGCCGTTCACCAGGTCGAGGTCATGGAGGCCCGCCGTGCCGATCGGCTCGCCATCGGTCAGGCGGCAGATGACGAAGTGGTAGTCGGTCTTGCCCTGGCGGCCGACCATCTCGGCAAACCACTGCTCTTCCATGGCCAGGCTGAACGGGGCGCGGTTCATGAGGAAGCGCCCCGTCTCGGCATCGGCGAACCAGCGGACGAAGCGGGGGAGGTCCTCGCGTTCCGCCGGGCGCAGGTACACGTGGTCGCCGCGGATGGTCGGCGTGGGGTGCGGGCTCGGTCGCGTGTCGGTCATTGGGTCACCGGCTGCGCTAGGCTTGCCGAACGGGCATTCGGCTCTGTGCCCGAGGATACAAGGAGGACCGATACCGATGGCCACCGTCCGTCGCGCGACCGCTTCATGGAGCGGTGACCTGCTGTCGGGGAACGGCACCGTCTCCGCCTACACGACCGGTCTGTTCACCGACCTCCCCACCAGCTGGAGCTCGCGCACCGAGGAACCGAACGGCCAGACCTCGCCCGAGGAGCTGCTGGCGGCGGCCCACGCCTCGTGCTTCAGCATGGCCATCTCGAACGAGCTGGCCAAGGCCGGCTACGCCCCGGACCACGTCCACGTCGTGGCCGAGGTCTCGGCCGAGAAACGCGAAGCCGGCTGGACCGTGATCAGCTCGGCCATCCAGGTCGCCGGCGCCGTGCCCGACATCTCGCACGACGAGTTCGAGCGGATCGCGGCCCTGGCCCGAGACGGCTGCCCGATCAGCCGGGCGCTCGCCGGCAATGTCGAGCTCAGCGTGGACGCCTCGCTCGAAGACCCGCACACCGAGGGCGCGTGATCGACCGATGACCAGGGTCGACGCCGTCGAGCGCGCTGATCGGACTGCCCTCGCGGCTGTCGGCCGCGTCCTGGCCGTCATCGGCGGCG
The DNA here is from genome assembly GCA_963699235.1 of uncultured Chloroflexia bacterium. GTDB lineage: Bacteria > Chloroflexota > Limnocylindria > QHBO01 > QHBO01 > DASTEQ01. The sequence goes on from OY969424.1 coordinate 455,298, forward strand.
AGGGATTCGAACTGCAGCCGGCGCTCGACGCCCTGGCGGAGGAGGCCGCCAGGCTGTGCGAGGCGGATGCCGGGTTTGTATTCCTTCGTGACGGCGACGTCCTCCGTTTCGTCGCGGCGAGTGGCGGCCGGCCCGAGCATTGGGCCCACGAACGGGAGCACCCCGACCCCATCGATCGCCACTCGATCAATGGGCGCGTCGCACTCAGCGGGAAGGCCGAGCGCATTGACGACGTCCCGGCAGATCCCGAGTACGGCGCAGCGGCCTACCAGGTGGGCGGGGTCAGGTCGCTCCTCGGCGTGCCGATCCGCACCGACGACGGCCTGATCGGCTCCTTCGGCCTCGGCCGGATGGAGGTGAAGCCCTTCACTGACGACGAGGTCGCCCTGGTGCAGGTCTTCGCCGACCAGGCGGCGATCGCGATCAGGATTGCCGGCCTGCTGGCGGCCGAGCACCAGGCCCAGGACCGCGAGCGGTCGTTGGGCACGGTCCTGGCCTCGATCGCGCGCTCACGGTTCGACGTCGAAGAAGTCCTGGAATCGGTCATCGCCGAGGCCATGCGCCTGTGCGGTGCCGACACCGGGAACATCGCGGTCCGCGATGGCGATGCGTTCTGGGTCCGCGCCGTGGCGGGGTTCTCGCCCGAGTACAACGCCCTCGTCCGGCAGCATCGGTATGAGCCCGACCGAGGGTCTGTCGTGGGCCGCGTCCTCGTCGAGCGGGGGCTGGTCATCATCCCCGACGTCCTGGAGGACCCTGAGTACGCGCTGCTCGATCTCCAGCGGGTCGGGCACTACCGGAGCGTGATCGGCGTGCCGATCTGGCAGGACGACGAGATCATCGGCGTGATTGCGAATGGTCGGGACGAGGTTCGGCCCTTCGGTGAGCGCGACATCGGCATCCTCGAGGCGTTTGCCGACCAGGTGGCCATCGCCCTGAACCTCGCTCGACTCCTCACCGACTCCAACGAAGCCGCCGAGCGGGAGTCGGCCGTCCGAGAGGTGCTGCAGGCCATCTCGCGCGCCGAGTTCGACCTGACCAGTGTCCTCCAGGCGATCATCGACACCGCCACCCGGCTGACCCGCGCGGACGACGGAAACATCATCCGCGAGGACGCCGGCGCCTTCGGGCTGGCGGTCTTCACCGCCGGTGTCCCTGCCTCGTTCCGGGAGATCATCGGAAGCCGCCAGTTCGGGCCCGAGCGCGGGTCGGCCATGGGTCGGTCGCTGATGGAGCTCAAGCCGGTCCAGATCGTGGACGTGCTCGCCGATCCGGAGTACGACCTCATCGAGGCCCAGCAGCAGATCGGCTTCCGGACCATTCTCGCGATTCCCCTCATGAACGAAGGCACCGCCATCGGCGTCCTCTCCATCTGGCGTGGCCAGGTCGACCCGTTCAGCGAGGCCGAGATCCGCCTGCTCACCACGTTCGCCGAGCAGGCGGCGGTCACGATGCGACTGGCCAGCGTCCTGGACGAGACCCGAGAGGGGTACGAGCGCGAGTCCGCCGTCGGCCAGGTCCTGGCATCGATCGCCCGCAGCACGTTCGACCTGCCGAGCGTGCTCAGCGCGGTCACTGAGAGCGCTGCTCGCCTGACGCACGCGGACAGCGGCAACCTGGCGGTCATCGACGGTGGCGAGTACCGCATCGCTGCGGCGTACGGTGAGAGGTCCGCTGAGCTGAAGCGGATGTTCGAGCAGTCGCGGATCACCCTCGACCGAGGATCCATGGCCGGTCGGGTGACGCTCGAGCGCAAGACGCTCCAGATCCCCGACGTCCTGGTCGACCCGGAGTACAGGCAGCTCAAGATGCAGGAGGTCGTCGGGTTCCGGACCTTGCTCGGTGTCCCGCTCATGCGCGACGGTGAGCCGAGCGGCGTCCTCATGATGCAGCGCTCCGAGGTCAGGCCATTCACCGATCAGGAGATCGCCCTGATCACGACATTCGCCGACCAGGCGGCCCTGGCCATCGCCAACGTCGAGCTGTACGAGACCGTGGAACGGCAGCGCGCCGCCCTCGCCAGCTTCGCGCCGCACGTTGCCGGGCTCCTCTCGAGCCCGGAGGGCGAGGCGCTGCTCACCGGCCATCGGCGCGAGATCAGCGCCCTGTTCTGCGACATGCGCGGCTTCACCGCGTTCGCCGAGACGGCCGAGCCCGAGGAGCTGTTCAGCGTCCTGCGCGAGTATCACGCCGAGGTCGGGCGGATCGCACTCGACAACGGGGGGACGGTGGAGCACTTCGCGGGGGACGGGTTCATGATCTTCTTCAACGACCCGACCCCGGTGGCCGACCATCCGCTGGCCGCCACCCGTGCGGCACTGGCCATGCACGAGCGCTTCGCCCAGCTCGCCGAGGGGTGGCACCGGCGCGGGTACGACCTTGGCCTGGGGATCGGGATCTCGGTCGGCTACGCCACCCTGGGGCGGATCGGCTTCGAGGGTCGGTACGACTATGCCGGCGTCGGAGCGGTGACGAACCTGGCCGCGCGTCTCAGCTCAGCCGCAACGGCCGGCGAGACGCTGCTCAGCCAGCGGGCGTACGCCGCGGTCGAGGGTCGGGTGGACGCCGAACCGACCGATGAGTTGGCGTTGAAAGGCTTCAGCCACGCGGTGGTTGCCTATCGGGTGACCGGTCTCCGGTCGGACGCGTAGCCAGCGCCCGGTCGCTCGAGCGACGGGCTAGGCGATCGCCTCGGCGATCTCCGGGCGGAGGCCGGGGAAGCCCGCCAGGAACTCGGCCCGTTCACGCTTCAGGCGCTCGACCCAGGTTCGGTATTCGTCCGCCCGCCCGGTGCGCTCATACAGGAGGCGCGGCTGGAGCAGCTCGATGTCGTCAATTCCCGGCACGGCGCTGGCCACGTCGTAGCCGAAGTCCGGGTCGCGCTCCCAGTTGATCGTGTCCTCGGCGACGGCCTTGACGATGGCCCCCGAGTGCTCGATCTCGAGCTTCTTCGAATTCGGATCCGCGTCGGTGCCGCCCACCCGCCCGGTGTTCACCAGGTACACGTCGAACGAGTGGGTGCCCATCAACTCCCAGAACCGGTTGCCCTGGTCCTCGTCCTGGCCGGGGTAGAACGGGTTCGTGCCCGGCACCCGGAGGGACTTGCCCTCCTCGGCGGCGCCGCCGGCTGAGGTGCCCTTCGTCTCGCCCAGCATGAAGTAGGCGGCAGCCTGCTCCCGGGACAGCCGGGCGACGCCGGGAATGATGTTGTCGTTACGGTTCAGGATCAGCAGCTCGTTGACCGGACCGATCTGGCGCGGGTCGCGCCAGATGCCGAGCGAGGCCATCGGAAACGTCGCCCGTCCGTTCTTGGTGTAGGCCTCGTCGAAGAAGTCGACCGGGCCGTCCACTTCCTGCTGGGAGACGTTCTCGAGGTAGGCGTCGGGCTTGGTGACCGCGCCGTGGATCGCCGGCTCTTGCCGGGCGTCGAGGGCGAAGGTCTTGGCGAAGCACCCGTTCTCGGTGCCCACCACCTTGCCGCCGGGGAACAGGCCGATGAAGTCGTCCTGGACCGGCTGCGACCCGTTCTGGCGGGTGAAGGTGGTCGTGGTCTTGCCCGTGCCCGACAGGCCGATGATGAGGATCGTCCGCTCCCCGCCATCGGTCGGGACGACCTTGCAGCCGGCATGCATGGCGAGGCCCCCGGCCTGGAACACCTTCGCGTTCCACATCCGGAGGCCACCCTTCTTGGACTCCCCGAAGTAGTCGGAGTTCATGACCCGCGTGACGCCGGCCTCCAGGTCGACGGCGATCAGACGGTCGTCCGGATAGCCTGGCACGGCGAGGTTCGGGGTGTAGATCATGACCAGCTCGGGCGTCCAGTCGGCCGCCATCCGATCCGGCTCGAAGTACAGCTGCTGCTGCATGCCGGCGATGTTGGCGTTGGCCGTCTCGATGTAGAGCCGCGCCCGCGACCGGTACTCCGGGTCGTTGCCGATGAAGCCGTCGATGACCACCATCTCGCGCTCGGCGATGTACGCGTCCTGGAGACCCGCGATCCGGGCGCCCTCAGCCCGCGTGATCGTCTGATCGTTCGTGATCGAGGGTTCGTCGGTCACGATGAAGGTGGAGCCCTTGGATCGGCTGACGACCCGAGTCTGGACGTTGTAGTTGCCGAAGGCGGTCCGCCGCGCATTCGGCATGCGGGCGGCCAAGTCCTGGAGCTCGGCGGGGGTCGGGTCGTAGATGACCGATTTGGCGGTCGGGAGGCGGGTCCCATTCGGTCCCGCGGGGGCGTGTGCGTCAGCGACCACGTTCATGCGGTCAGTCGTCTCCTGTGCAGTTGGAAGCGGGCGCGCGACCTGTCGTTGAGGCCCGAACAGGGATTGGCGAGAGGGATGGTACAGGACCGGCCCGACTGTTACGGAGCGGTCAACTCCCACAGATCGGCCAGCACGCCGCCTGGCTGGCGGCCCCCGAAGAGGAGGACCCGGTCTGCGGTGACGTCGGTCACCATTTCCGCCCCGGCCCGGGCACTGGGTGCCGGATCGCCGGGGTCGGCGGAGGCGGGCGCGCCGTCGTGGTCGATGAGCCAGACGTCGCCGAGGTAGGAGCCGTCCAGCGCTTGGCCGCCGTACACGAGGTGCCCGCCACGGAACTCGGTCAGCGCGTACAGGTTGCGGGCCGCTGGGCCAGGCCCGATCAGCACCTCCGCCCACTCGTTCGTCCCCGGGCGGGACCCGACGGTCAACCTCCACCAGTCGTCGAGGGAGGTCGTCCCGGTCGTCTGGCCGGCGTACAAGTTGAAGGAGCCGTCGCTCCACCAGCAGCCGTGCAGGCAGCGCTCGACGGGCGCCTCACCGACCGGCGTCTCGTCGCTCCATGAGCCGGTGGCGAAGTCGAAGGCCCGGGTGTCCGCGAAGCGGGCGCCCTCGCTCGTGAAGCCGTGGCTGATCCACAGCCGGCCGTCCGGCCCGAGTGCCGCGCAGCTGCCGTAGCGGGCCACGGGGACGGCCCCCGCCGCGGGAAGCTGCCGCCACGCGGCGTCGTCGGGATCGAAGGCCCACAGGTCGTTGAAGAAGCCGCTCGTTCCCTGCCCGGCGAAGACGACGAGCCCGACACCCTCGACCCAGGCCGCGTTGTGCCCGAACCGCCCCGCGGGCCCCGTCGCGGAGATCGACGTCCACGTGTCGGTAGTCAGGTCGTAGGCCCACAGGTCGTCATAGAAGGTGGCGCCGGCACGGCCACCGAACAGGTACGCGATCTCGCCGTCGCCATCGACGGTCCAGGTGTGGTCTTCGCGTGCCGCCGGGCCTTCGGGCACCGTGACCTGGCGCCAGCCGGTCGGGGCGGCGGATGTCTCGATCGGGGAGGGAAGCCCGCTGGCGGACGGCGCCACGCTCACCGGCGGCGTCGCCGAGGGGCTGGGGGATGGCGTCGTCGCCTGGCAGGCGACGGCCGCCAGAGCCACGAACGCGAGCGCGGGCAGATGGAGCCGGCGCACGGAGCTAGCCGTTGCCGAAGAGGGGGATCTTTGCGCCGTTGACCGCCGCGGACTCGTCGCCGAGCAGCTGGCCGATGACCGCCGAGATCTCCTCCGGCGTCGTCCACGACGCGGTCCTGGGGCTCGGTTCGGCATCGCGCCTGTGGTCCACGTCGATCGTCCGGACGAGGACCATGTTGACGGTCACGCCACTCCCCGCAACTTCACGGGAAAGCCCGGACAGGAGGGCTTCCTGGGCGGCCTTGCCGATGGCATAGGGCGCGACCGCCTTGGCCGGCGCGGAGGCCATCGGCGACGACACGGCCACGATCCGCCCCCAGCCGGCATCGGTCATGCCGGGGACGACGGCGCGCACCATGTTCAGGGTTGTCCACAGGTGCTGGCTCAGCATGGCGCCAACCTCGGTGTCCTTGATGTCCACCACCGGCTCGCCGCCGTGGTAGCCGCCGATGAGGTGCACCAGGGCGTCCAGCCGGCCGAATCGCTCCATTACGCTGGCGGCGGCATCCGCCGCCGCATCGGCCTTTCTCAGGTCTGCCGTCGCGGCCAGCCATCGGTCCGCCTCGGTTCCCAGCGAACCACCCAGCTTCTCGAGCGGTCCCTTCTTCGAGCCGATGAGCGCGAGACGCCAGCCAGCCCTCGCAAGGTCGTGGCTGACCACGGTTCCCAGGCCCCCGGCCGCGCCGGTGACGACGGCGACCCGATCAGGCGGCGCCGTGCTCGGCCTCCTCGGCCTCGTGCTCGATCTCGGCGATGGCCGCCGGGCTCATGCCGTCCACGATCGGTCGATCCAGCTGCTCGGGGAGGTGCTCGTGACCCGCCAGGTCGATGTAGTGGCCGGATCGCTGCGCCTTGGTGGAGAGGTAGAAGACGTTGTGCTCGTTCGGCGGCACGACGAGCGGGATCCGGCCGGTGATCGTCACGCCGTGCTGCTCCAGCCCGGCGATCTTGCGCGGGTTGTTGGTGATGATCCGGATGGACCGCACCCGGAGCAGGTGGAGCATGTGGGCCGCCACCCCGTAGTCGCGCTCGTCGTCGCGGAAGCCGAGTGCCTGGTTGGCCTCCACCGTGTCCAGCCCGTCGTCCTGGAGGGCGTAGGCCCGGATCTTGTTGACCAGACCGATGCCACGCCCTTCCTGGCGCAGGTAGAGGACGATCCCGGCTTCCTGCTCGCCGATGAACCGGAGCGACGCCTCGAGCTGGTCGCGGCAGTCGCAGCGGAGGGAGCCGATGGCGTCGCCGGTCAGGCACTCGGAGTGGAGCCGGACGGGGACCTCTTCGCGGTCCCACGGCTCGCCGTGGATGAGGGCGACGTGCTCTGGTCCGCCACGCTCACCGAAGGCCACGATCCGGAAGCGCCCGAACCGAGTGGGCAGGTCCGCGGCACCCGACATCGAGACGCAGTTCGGGTCGGGGCAGTCGTGGTCGCGGTTCTGGGCGACGAGCTCGTCGAGCGTGGTCAGGGACATGCTTTGCGGACCATAGCGCCAACCACGATTCAGCGCATGGACCAGCCCTGGGCTAGGCTAGGTTCCATGGAGCCCTTCGCGGACATCCGGCTCGATACCGACCTCACCGTGGTGGGATCGGGCCACTTCCACCGGGTCGGAGAGGCGGAGTTCGGGGTCCGCGGCCTCATCGCCATCGAGAGCGTCGGCCCGTACGTCCCGGTCCAGCACATGGGCCCCATGCTCATGATCCATGACGGCTACTTTCAGCCCGGGTTCGGGATCGGCCACCACCCGCATCGGACCAACGAGCGGCTTTTCTACATCCTGTCCGGCCAGGTCGAGCACGACGATGCCCTGAACCACATCCGGGGCACGATGGAGGAGGGGGACCTCGGCCGCCTGACCGAGGGCGTAAAGGGCATGTTCCACCAGGAGTGGAATGGCGCCGAGCAGGTGACCCGCGCCTTCATCCTTGTCTACCACCCCGACACCCATCCGCCCATCCCGGTCGCCGAGTTCGCCCTCCTGAAGGCGGCCGACCGGGCCCGACTGAGCGAGGCGCCCGGGGTTGAGACCCTGGAGCTGGTCGGGCCGAGCTCAGGGTTCCACGTCAACCACACCGGTCTTCGTCGCTATACCGACTCCTCGATGATCGATCGCGCGGCGTTTGACCTCGAGCTGGAGCCGAACCGGGGCCTGCTCCTCTACCCTGTCGAGGGCCGCGTCCGGGTCACGCGCCCCGGAGCCGAGGAGATCGTCCTCACCGCCGAGGAATCGGTCCATCCGGAGGGTCCGGGCAACATGGCCGTCGCGTGGAGCGACAGCGCCGAGCGGAAGTTCCGCCTCGAGGCCACCGATGGCACGGCCCGCCTGATCCGGGTCGAGTTCGATCGTGGCGAGAACGATCTGGTCCTGGGAGATCCCTACCTGACCTGAGCGGGCGCCAGGTCGGTGGCGCAGCACGCGCACCCACCCTCCACCACGCCGATCACCGAGCTCGCGGCATCGCAGCACGGCCCGCCGGTGGCGAGCATCGTCAGCTCGCTCCGCGACTCGGTCCGCGGCTCGGTCAGGTGGGACTCGAGGTCAGCCAGCCGAGCGTCGAGATCGCGGAGCCCGGCAATCCGATTCGCCAGCTCCCGCCGCCGCGCGGCGATGACGTGGGGCAGGGCCATGGTCGTCTCTGCGCAGTGGCCGGAGTGGCACCATCCAGCCATCTCGGCGGCGACCTCGAGCGGGACCTCCATCCGCCTGAGGTCGATGAGCAGCCGAAGGTGCTCGACGTCGGCCGAGCCGTACTCGCGGTAGTTGTTGTCCTGCCGATCCGGGCGGGGCAGCCAGCCCGACCGCTCGTAGAACCGGATCGTGTCGGTTGAAACGCCGACCTCCCGCGCGAGCTCGCCTATCCGCATCCGATCAGGCTTGCTCCGCGGCGACGGCTGCCGCCAGACGCTCGAGGGCGTCACGCTGCTCGGCGACGAGCTCGTCCGGCACGGGACGCGGGTGACCCGCCGGCTGCGGTCGCGTCCATCGCAGCCGCAGCTCCGTTCCGGCCGGTGCCGGACGCAGCTCCCAGGTCCACGTCAGCGGCCCCAGCCGTCCCACGCGGGCCCGTCGGGCCAGTCGCTCATAGGGCCGCCACTCGGTGACTTCCTCGATCGTTGACAGGCGGCCCACGACGCATTGGCTGGTGGTACCGACACCCCGTCGACCGCCCACCCGTTCCATCTCCACGGGCGCCCGACCGTCCCAGCGGCCCCGGCGATCGGGCTCGCTGAGCCATTCCCAGGCGACCGCCGGCGGGACGGCCAGTTCGACCGTTTCGTCGAGCAGTCGCTCGTGCGCGCCCGCCGTCGCGCGCCGGCTGACGCGGGCCGTTTCCCATCGCTCGCCCAGGTCAATGACCTGGCCCGTTACCTCGCCGAGCTCGTCATAGGTTTCCGCGAACGTCCGCAGACCGAGGCGGGCGGGATCAATCTGGAGTTCCGAGACAGCCGCGTCGGTCAGCAGCGCCGCGCCGCGCAGGCTCACGTGACCGCCAGACGCTCCCTTCAGCAGCCGATGGGCGACGATGACATCGGTTCCAGCCAGCTCGTCGTGCCCCGCAATCCGGTGGTGCACCCAGGTGCCGTGGTGGACGAAGAACTTCAGATCGAGGTCGCCGACCAGGCTGCAGGCGGCGCACGTGCAGCTGGTGCTGTCTCGCAGGCTCCGGATCCGGCGGCGGAACGCAGCGTAGGTGCCCTCCAACGCGTCCAGGAGCTCGGATCCGTGTACGCCGGCCTCCGGCCCAGCGAAGAACCCGGCGTCGCCCTCGAGCTTTGCGAGCTTCACCACCGGCTTGAGGCCACTGACCACGACCTCCAGCAGATCCGCCGCGATTGCCGGTCCCCGCTCGATTTCGCTCGATGACAGGTACCGGGTGTACCCGGAGATGTCGGCCAGGACCAGGTATCCGATGGTCGCTCGAGCCATGGTCAGTCCGCCGCGCCTTCGACGAGAGCCTTCAGTCGAACGAGCTCCTGATGCTCGCGGTGGTGCACTTCGCGGCCCAGGAAGGGCTCCATCAAGCGCTTCCATCCGTTGAGCCGGACGTCACCGGTGCTGGTCACGCGGCTGCCGGCTACGCCCTCCGGCCCGACGTGGAACGTCCCGGCCCAGCCGAACGGACCGCCTACCGCTCGCGCCGATAGGCGCTCTCCCGGCACGAACTCCGTCACCTCCATTTCGAATTCGCCCTCATCCGTTGCGTGCCGGTAGCGGAACCCGGGTTGCATAGGTCCGACGCTGATCGGAGCGGCGTCGCTGCCACCCATCCAGCTCGGGTGCCGGGTGACATCGGCCAGGTATCGAAAGACATCGGCGGCGGGCCGCTGGACGACGATGTCGACGCTGTAGTGAATCATGCAGGACAATCTAGACCTTGAAGTAACTCCAATGTCAAGAGGCTACCGCGACCCGAATCCTCATACCCGGATGACGCCGTCGCGGAGAGGGCCGATACTGCGGCGCAATGGACGCCTTCAAGAAGGCCATGGAGCAGGCGCAGCAGGCCGCGGCCGATGCGGCCGCCCAGGCCAAGGTCGCGGGCAGCCAAGTCCAGCACAAGGTCTCGGACCCCACGACCCAGGCCCAGGCCCGGGTCCAGATGGCACAGGCCGGGATCGAGGCGCGGCGGGTGGCGGGCAAGGCCCGGCGCGGCCTCACGACCATCGTCGAGAAGATCGACCCCGGGCTGCTGGCCGACGTCGTCATCAAGGCCACCGCCCTCCAGGAAAGGGCGAACAGCGCCCTCCGCGCCAAGCGTTCCCCGTACCGCATCGGCGAGGTGGTGATCTCGGCGGCCATCCCGCCCCAGGTCAGCTTCGCCATCGTCCGGATCGACGACCAGGAAGAGGAGATCAGCGGCGAGGTCCTCGAGTCCTCGGAGCTGGTGGAGGTGGCCACTGGTGAGGACGGAGCGGTCCTCGCCCTCGATGGATCCGGCCCGCCGGCGGATGAGATTCCCGATCCGGACGAGGTCGAGGAGGCCGGCGCCTGACCCTGGGCTACCGGTAGTGCCGGTCGAGCTCCGAGTTGTAGGTCCGCCCCAGCTCATCGGCGTGGGCTGACGCCCAGGCCGGCAGGCCGATGCGACCGGCCGGCGCCCGGGACGACACCAGGAGGCTTGCCGTGAGCTCGGTGACCTCGTCCCGGGTGAGCATCACGTCCCGCACCAGGATGCCCAACCCCCATGCCCCCAGCTGGGCCACGAAGCGCGGGGCGTGGAACAGGAGGGCTTTGCTGTCCACCGCCGCAGCGAGGAGCTGGACGAACCGGTTGAAGGTCAGGATGTCGGGACCAGCAGCATCCACGTCCAGGTCGGCCGACTCACGCCCGGCGGCGACGGCGATGCGGGCCACGTCCTCCACGTGGACCGGTTGGAGGCGGTACTCCCCGTCGCCGGCGATGGCGAAGGCGGGCACCCGGCGGAGCACCCAGCTCAGGTTGTTGACGAGGATGTCGCCTGATCCATAAGTCAGCGTCGGGCGGACGATGGCGTGGGACAGGCCCGACCCGCGAACGGCGTCGTCCAGCCGCGCCTTGGCCTGGAAGTAGGCCGTCGGCGTGGCCGGCCCCGCGTTGACGACGCTGATGTGGACGATCCGCCGCACGCCGGCGCGGCTGGCCGCCACCAACAGCTGTCGCGTCCGGCGGATGACCTCCTCGAAGGTGAGCCCGCCGCGCTCGAACCGGATCCAGTAGGTGTTGTAGAACGTGTCCACGCCCGCGAATGCGGCCGCCATGGCGGCCGGGTCGTCGAAGGCGATGGGCGCGGTCCGGATGCGGGGATCGGCGTCCGGCGGGGCCGGCCGGCGGACGAGGGTCACGACGTCACGGCCTTCGGCCAGCAGCTGTGCGGCAATGGCCCGCCCCGTGAAGCTGAAGGCTCCGGTGACCGCGACGACCATCAAGTCGCATCCTAGCCTTCCCCTGAGCCTGGTCCTACACTCGGTGCTCACAGCGGGGAAACGGAGGGCAGACCGATGTCACCAGCAACGGGCACGGGAACAAAGGACGACCCCTGGGTCCTGAAGACCGCACCTGGCACCTCGGAGTACCAGATGTGGCGCGATGAGGGCGCCGATCCACCGGCCCTCGTCTGCCAGGTGGGCTCCACCCAGCTGAAGTACCACCTCAGCGCCATCGAGGACCTCCACGCCATGCTCAAGGCACATGGCGACTGGATGCCGCTCGGGGCAGCCGATGAGCAGAAGGATGCCGCTGCCGGCACCGTCGAGGCCTGGGGACGGGCGGCTGATAACCCGGTCGGTGGCTGGTACGGGCTGCGGAAGGGCTACCGCGGGCGGTTCGGGATGTACCTGCCGCCGCTGCTGGAGGCGCTGGGCCTGGTCGAGCTGACCCACGACGCCCGCGACAACCAGGTGAAGGCGAAGTAGGGAGTTTGGAGCGGGAGACGGGGTTCGAACCCGCGACATCCTGCTTGGGAAGCAGACACTCTACCGACTGAGTTACTCCCGCCCGGTACCGCCGCAGACTAGCACTCGACGCCGATCAAGTCGCGGCCCTTCGGAGGACGGGTTGGCCCGTGAGCGCGACCCCTTCGATGAGGGTCGCCGCCCTCTCGGTGCCCGGATTGGCCTGCAGCCGTCGGGCGCTGGCGGCCATCCGATCCGCGCAGCGGCCCGATCGTCGAGCAGCCCGTCGATCGCCGCCGTCAGCTCGCCATCCTCGAACTCGTAGGTCGCCAGCCGGACGCCGTGGCCCGTCTCTGCGACTCGCTGAGCGTTGTCGACCTGGTCCCAGAAGATGGGCAGCACGATCATCGGTTTGCCGTTGTGGAACGCTTCGGTGACGGTGTTGTTCCCGCCATGGGTGATCACCAGGTCCACCAACGGCAGGATGGTGGGTTGGGGCAGCGTTCCGTCCCCGGTCATGTTGTCGTGCAGGCGGATCTGGTCGGCCAGCGGTCCCTTTGACACGATCACCCGATGCGGCGAATCGGCCAGCGCGTCCACCAGCCGCTGCATGAGCGCGACGTCGGCCGATCCCAGGCTGCCCAGCGAGACGTAGACGAGGGCCCCGGAGCGGTCGCGCAGGTTGTCCGGCAGCTCCCACGGATCGTCGGTGGCGCGGACGCAGGATTCGACTCGATGCCAGGTCGCCGGCAGCGGTCGCTCGCGCGGTAGTCCAGTCTCGGCCGGATACACGTACAGGTTGAGCCAGGGCGACTCGCCGATGAAGTCAGGCCCACCGGCGGTCCACGTCAGTCCCGGGGCTCCCCGATCGCGGGTGTAGGCGTCGAAATCGGCCCACATCTCGCGATGAGTCCGATCCACCTCGTCCAGGAAGGCAGGCCAATCGCCCCGATCGGCGGCCGGGTATCCCGAGGTGAAGGGCGGGATCGCTGGATCCTTGGCCTCGGCCGGGTTGCAGCTCATGATCCGAACCCACGGCCGGCCCGACGCGGCCAAAGCCGGGAAGGCGACCACGTTGTCCTCGACGATGGCGTCGGGGGCCAGCTCGTCGATGATCTCCCGCAGCCGATCGTCCACGTACTTCGCGCCATCAATCAGCGCCTGCCACGTCGGCACCATGAACTCCGACAGCTGATCGAACGTGCTCTTGCGGAAGACCGGCGCCGTGTCTCGAATGAAGTCGATCCAGAACTGGCCGGCCACCTCTTCGACCTCGGGTGGCGGACCGAGTCGCATCAGCCGTTCCTCGAAGCCCTTCGCTTCCAGCCGACCGGTGAACGACTCCTCGATGATGAACACGACCCGGTGACCACGCTTCCGCAGCACGTCCCCGATGCCGATGCAGTTGTTCGTCGGCCCGTGCGCTCCTTCGGGGAAGAAGACGATTGTTCGCCGGTCAGCGCTCATCGATCACCCCTCGTTCACGAATAGACCCAGAACACGACGCAGTCCGGCGCAGCATCCCAGCCGACGCGCGACCCGGCCGGGATCGACATCATGTCGCCCACGACCAGCTCGCGCGGCTCTTCGCCGTCCACCGCGACGCGAACGCTTCCCTCCAGGACGAGGATGGTTTCCCGGGCCGGGATCGGCACTTCGACCATTCGCCGCTCGACGTCGCGGTCCGCCCGCCACAGCCCCGCCATCGAATCCTCACCGTGTTCGTACAGCATGTGGGTGGCGCCGCCAACGTCGAGGTCGGGCTGCCACACATCGGCGTCCGTCCGCGAGATGTACACGCCGCCGACCGAATCGGCCATTCCTGTCCTCCTGTCACTCCGCAAGGATTCGGGCGTCGGTCCTGGCCCAGCTCACGAGCCGCTTCTCTCCGACGGCTGGCAGGCCCCGCCGTTCGGCGGCGGTGATCACGAATAGCTCACCACCCTCCAGCCGGACCTGGGTGTGGACCTGGGATCCCACGAAGGCAACGTCCTCGACGACGGCCGGGAGCGCGACTTCGCGTGGTTCGACTGTCCCGTCCGGGTCGAGGAGGCGCGCAGACTCGGGCCGAATCGCCAGGTAGGCCGCTGTTCCCGTCGCGATCTCGGTCTTCTCGGTCGGGATCAGCCCGTAGGGGGCGACGCGCATGCCGTCGGACTCGACCGTTCCACGGAGGAAGTTCATCTTGCCGATGAACGCCGCCACGAAGTGGTTGGCGGGGCGGTCGTAGAGCTCGACCGGCGTGCCGATCTGGAGCGCCTGCCCGGCGTACATGACCGCGACTCGGTCGGCCATCGAGAGGGCCTCCTCCTGGTCGTGGGTCACGACGACGAAGGTGATCCCCACCTCGTGCTGGAGTCGCTTCAGCTCGATCTGCATCTCCTCGCGCAGCTTCCGGTCGAGCGCGGCCAGCGGCTCGTCGAGGAGGAGGACGCGAGGGCGCTTGACGATGGCCCGGGCCAGGGCCACTCGCTGGCGCTGACCGCCGGACAGCTGGTTCGGTCGACGATTGGCCTGAGCCCGTCGAGCCCGACCGTGTCGAGCACCTCGTCGACCCGCCGGGCGATCTCCGCCGCCGCGACGCCGCTCGGCCCGCAGGCCGTAGGCGATGTTGTCCCAGACCCGCATGTGCGGGAAGAGCGCATAGGACTGGAACATCATGTTCACCGGCCGGTCGTACGGCCGAGTGCCGACGAGGTCCACGCCGTCGAGCAGGAGACGGCCGGACGTGAGCTGCTCGAAGCCGCCCAGGCAGCGAAGCAGGGTCGTCTTGCCGCAGCCGCTCGGGCCCAGCAGGGCGAAGAACTCGTTCTCGCGGATGGCCATCGACACGTCGTCGAGCGCCCGGACCTCCCCGAACTCCTTGACGACCTGCTCGATGACGATGACGTCGGTCTCGGATGAGGTCGGTGAGATGCCATCGTGCGTCAGGCCCCTGCCTCTTCGACAACGTCCGCGGCGGCGGTGGACCGGCCGCGATTGAGGTACAGCGCGCAGGACGATGAGCAGCATGCTGAACGCCGATCAGCAGCGTGGCCACGGCGTTGATCTCGGGCGTCACGCCGAACCGGATCATCGAGTAGACCTGGATCGGGAAGGTGACGGTCCGGCCGGCCGTGAAGTACGCGATCACGAACTCGTCCACCGACAGGGTGAAGACGACCAGCGCCGCGGCCACGATACCGGGCAGGATGACGGGCAGCGTGATCCGCATGAAGGTCGGGATCTCCCGTCACGCCGAGGTCCAGCGAGGCTTCCTCGATGGACCGGTCGAACCCGCGCAGCCGGGTCCGGACGATCGCCGCGGCGAACGCGGTGCCCCAGACCGCGTGGGCGATGACGATCGACACGACGCCGAGCGGGAAGCGGATCAGCGAGAAGAACGACGAGGAGCGCGATGCCGAGCACGATGTCCGGGACGAGCAGCGGGACGTAGACCGCGCTGTCGAGGACGCTGCTGCGCGTGTAGCGCTCCAGGCCGAAGCGCCAGCAGCGTCCCGAGGATCACCGAGATGGTGGTCGCGACGACGGCGATCAGCAGCGTCGTCCCGAGGGCGCCAAGCAGCTCCGGGTTCTGGAAGACCTCGCCGTACCAGCGGGTCGTGAAGCCCTGCCACGACACGATCGCTCGCTGGGCGTCGTTGAACGAGAGGATGACGAGAACGACGAGCGGCAGGTACAGGAACGCGAGCAGAAGCGCCCATGAGGACCTTGAGCCACGGCGAGCCGTCCGGCTCGCGACTCACGCATCGAGGGCGATCTCCCGGCTCCGGCGCAGGACCCGCGACTGGATGCACCAGCAGCGCCAGCAGGATCGACCATCAAGCAGCAGCGCCAGCGTCGATCCGAACGGCCAGTCGCGGGCCTCGAGGAACTGCTGGTTGATGAGGTTGCCGATCATGATCCGCCGCCCACCGCCGAGCAGCTGCGGGACCGGGAAGTTCCCGAGGGACGGGCACGAAGACGAAGACGCAGCCGGCCACGATCCCGGGCAGGATCAGCGGCAGGGTGACGGTCCGCAGGATGCGGAGTCGGCCGCGCGCCGAGGTCCTCCGCCGCCTCGCGGATATCGGGGTTCAGGCGCTCGAGCGCCGCGTACAGCGGCAGGATCATCAGCGGCAGGTAGCCGTAGACCAGGCCCATCACGACCGCGAAGTCGTTGTACAGCAGCGGCAGCGGTTCGTCGATGAGGCCGACCCCCTGGAGCGTCTGGTTGACGATCGCCCTCCCGGTTGAGGAGCACGATCCAGGCGTAGGTCCGGATCAGGAAGTTGGTCAGGAACGGCAGGATCACGAGCAGGAGCAGGGCCGTTCGTGACTCGGGCTGCTCGAGCGCGTGGCGATGAAGTAGGCGGCCGGGAAGCCGATCAGGAGGCAGATGAACGGTCGTGATGAGCGCCATCTGGACCGAGTAGCCGAGGACACCGAGGAACAGCGGGTCGAACGCCCGGGCGAAGTTGTCGAGGGTGAGCTCGTAGACGACGCCACCGAACGACCCTCGCCGGAAGAACGAGCTGACGAGGATGAGCGCGATGGGCGCGAGCAGGAACACCGCCCACCACAGGAACGCCGGGGCCAGCGTGAGCCGCCCGTGCCGGAGGCGGCCCAGCGCGCGCGGCGTCGGCGCCGGGCCGCTCATCTACCGCGCCGATGCGGCTGCGTTGCGCTAGTCGGCGGCCTTGACCCGGGTCGCGGCGTCGCGTGAAGGTCGACCTGACCGTCGCCGAGGTCGCGCAGCGACTCCTGCTCGAGCAGCTCGGCCGGCGTGATCGCCAGGCTCGGGTACGGTCTCGAGGAGCGCCGGGTCGAGCAGCGTCCATCGCGGCCTTGTTCGGGACCTTGTACGAGGATGTTCTCGGCGACCCACTGCCCGTTCTCCGGCTTCGAGGATGAAGTCGATGAACTGGTGGGCGGCCGCGAGGCGCGTCGAGCCCTTCGGGATGGTCATCGTGTCGACGAACAGGTCCGAGCCCTCCTCGGGGAGCACCAACGCGACGTTTTCGTTCTCGGCGTAGCTTGCACCAGCCGTCCCAGCCGTCGACCGCGAGGCCTCGCCGCTGTCGAGCTTGGTGTAGAACGTCTCGGCGTCGATACGCCGAGCAGCGTCTGCTTCGCCTTGATCAACAGGTCACCGGCGGCTTCGAGCTCGGCCTCGTCCGTGCGAGTTCATCGAATAGCCCAGGACCTTGAGCGCCGGGCATCATGAGCCACCGCTCCTCGTCCATCATCGTGATCTTGACCGGTGAGCTCGGCGCTGGGGTCGAGCAGGTCGTACCAGCTGTCGATCTCGGTCTCCGACGAGATCGGTCCGATAGCAGATGCCGGTCGTGCCCCAGGAGTACGGGATCGAGAACACGTTGCCCGGATCGTGCGGCGAGCTCGGTGGCCTCCGGGTAGAGGTTCGACAGGTTCGGGATCTGGTCGTGGTCGAGCTGCTCGAGCTTGCCGGCCTTGTTCAGGGCCTCGGCGAAGCGGAGTTCGTGATGAACACGACGTCGTACGCGCCCGGCTGGCGACGCATCGAGCTTCGCGACGGCGTCCTCGTTGGACGCCGACTCGGTCACGACCATCGTGTGCCCGGTCGCTGCCTCGAAGCGCTCGGCGATGTCTGGCGGCATGTAGTTCGCGAAGTTCAGGACCTGCAGCTCAACCGATCCGCTTTCTTGCGGGGCGGTTCCTGGGCCGCAGGCGGCCAAGACGAAGATGATTGACGCAACCAGCGCCAGGGGCCGGGCGATGCGACGGGCGGGCATGGACCTTCCTCCTCGTGCAGAGAGCCGGTCGCACTGCGTGCGCCGCCTGCGAGCGCATCATAGGTCCCGGGTCAATCGGATCCGGGCGTTGACGACGAGGTGCCGGGGCCCCCTTAGTGGACGCCAGTGGTGTCGAGCGTGCGCACCCGGTGTGCGAGAGTCTCGAGGACCTGCATCTTCAGGTCGGGGAACTCGTCCATGAGGCTGTGGAAGTCACGGTGGACGAGGACCAACAGCCGGCAATCCGTCTCGCAGGTCGCGGTGGCCGTCCGCGTGCCCTCCGACACGAGTGCGATCTCGCCGAAGAACTCGCCGGGTCCGCGCATGGCCAGGACCGATCCGTTCCGTTCGACCCGAACCTGCCCCTTCACGACGATGAACAGCTCTGACGCCGAGTCGCCCTGGGAGAAGAGGATCCGCCCAGCGGGGAGGTCCACCTCCTCGGCCAGCATCCCGATCCGCTCGATCTCCCGGTCGCGGCAGCTGGCGAACATCGGGACCGACTTGATGAGCGCCAGCTTCTCGTCTGCCATGGGCGCAGCATAGCAATCGCGGAGCGTGGATCGAACCCCTCGCCACCGCCCCCGCTATGGTTGAGCGAATGGCCCGTCGCCTCCCGTCTGCTCCAGCCGGCGCCCTCCTCGCGGTGCTGGTGGCGGCCACGGCGTGCTCCTCGAGCTCGCCGAGCCCCGAACCGAGCGCCTCGGTGGCCGAGAGCGCGGGTGGTTCGGGCGGCGCTCCTTCGGCGGACCTCGCCCTGAGCGAGGCGCTGCGGGACGCCGTCACGCCGGAGGCCATCCAGGCCCACCTCGACGAGCTCTTCGGCCTGGCGCAGGCCGGAGACGGGACCCGCGCATCGGGCACCGAGGGCTACACCGGCTCCCAGGAGTACGTGGCCGACGCCCTTGAGACGGCCGGCTACACGGTGACCCTGGACGAGTTCACCTTCCCGTACTTCAACGAAGTCTCGCCACCGAGCGTCTCGGTCGTCGGTGGCGCGACGTTCTCCGGCGACGAGCACCTCCGCGCCCTGATCTTCTCCCGCTCCGGGAACGTGGAGGCGCCCATCGTGACCGTGGCCGTGGATGACGAGGGTGAGCCGATCGGATCGGGCGGCTGCCAGGCGTCTGACTGGCAGGGCTTCCCGGAGGGATCCATCGCCCTCGCCGGACCGGGGCCGTGCTTCCGGCGCGAAATGGTCGAGCACGCGCAGGAAGCCGGGGCGGCGGCGCTCATCGTTTCCTCCCCGACCTATGAGCCGGGGGCCGTTCGGCGGCCAACCCTCCTCGACCCCGAGGGCATCGAGATACCCGCCCTGTACGCCTCGAACGTGGCCGGAGCCGCCTTCCTCGAGGCCGCGGGGGCCGGCGGATCGGTCCATCTGGCGGTCGAGACCCTCATCCAGGATCGGATCACGGCCAACGTCCTTGCTGAACGAACCGGGACGAGCGGTAGTCCGGAGACCGGCCCGGTGGTGATGATGGGTGGCCACCTGGACTCGGTGATCGACGGTCCGGGCATCAACGACAACGGCTCGGGGACGGCGACGATCCTCGAGATCGGCCTCCAGCTGGCGGAGCTGGAGCCGACCGATCGGACGGTGCGCTTCGCGTTCTGGGCGGCCGAGGAGCTGGGCCTGTACGGGTCGTACAACTGGGTGACCGCCCAGGACCAGGAGGAGCTCGACCGGATCGTGGCCTACCTGAACCTCGACATGGTCGGCTCCCCGAACTTCGTGCGGCAGGTGTACGACTCCTCGAGCGCGGTCACCGCCTCGGCCGAGATCACCGACGCGTTCGGGGCGTACTTCGACGAGGTCGGGCTGACCTGGGAGGGAGAGGACCTGGGTGGTGGATCGGACCATGCGGGGTTCGAGGACTTCCTCATACCCACCGGCGGCCTGTTCAGCGGTGCCTCGGAGGAGAAGTCGGAGGAGCAGGCTGAGCTGTTCGGCGGCGAAGCCGAGGCGCCGATGGACCCGTGCTACCACCTGACCTGCGACGACCCAGACCAGATCAGCGAGGAGGCGCTAGGCGACCTGTCGGATGCGGCCGCCCATGTCCTCATGCTCCTGTTGGACGACCGCCTGCTCTAGGGTCCGGCGGGGCGTCAACCAGCGTCTCAGAGTGACCCGAGCGCTTCCTCCAACCGGGCGGTGGCCTGCTCCGGCGTGGTGTCGGACGGGAACCAGATCGGCTCACCGAAAATCACCTCCACCTCGCCGCGGAGGGACGACGCGCCGTTGTTCCCGTTCTCTCCGCCCGGCCAGTGGGCGTCCAACCAGGACATGCGGTGGATCCGGAGCTTGGTGGGCACCACCGGCGTCGCCGATTCGACGGCCACCAGCCCGGTCCCGGCCAGGAACGGCTTCATCGGCCCGCCCACCGTGAGCTCGCCCTCTGGGTAGATGAGGATGCTGAAGCGCCGGTCCAGCCGCGCGCCCAACAGCTCGAAGCTGCGGCGCGCGCCGCCCTCCCGAGCGATGGGGAAGGCGTTGGCCAGCAGTCCGCCGGCGACGGCCATCGCCGGCTTGCTCCAGACCCGCTCCGCGGACGCCGCCACCGAGAGCCGCCAGCGCCAGATGAACGGCATGGACGACATCACGATCTGGTTGTCGGTGTGGAGGCAGTGGTTCGAGGCGAACAGGACCGGCCCCTCCAGCCCGGCGAGGTTGTCCTGGCCCTGGATGCCGATCTGGTAGAACAGGTTGAGGATCGGTGCGGTCACCAGCTCCTGGAAGGTCATGCCCACCGCCCGGGTGACCGGGCTGAGGGGCCAGGCAAGGATCCCGGTCTCGTGCTTCGCCTCGCGCGAAGCGTCCACCAGCGCGGCGATCTGGGCCACCGTGGCCTCGGGGTCGAGGGCCGAGTCGTCCACGAACACGCCCAGCTCCTCCTCGATCACCCCCAGCAACTCGATCCGGTGGAGCGAGTCCATGTTGAGATCGGACGACAGACGGGCGGTGGGGGCGATGGCCTCCGGGCTCATCTCGGTGATGGCTGCCACGAGGCCGGTGATCGTGCCCAGGGTTCCCTCGGCCAGCACGGCCGTTGGGGCCTCCGCGGTCGCCGCCCGGGTCGCCGACTGCGCGGCGGCATCGGCCTCCAAGCGGGCGATGACCTCGCGCTTCTTCACCTTCAGGGTGTGGGTCCGGGGGAAGTCGTCCTCGGGCCATACGGAGTGGGCCCGGATCTGCTGGTGCGCCCCCGACTTCTGGTTGGCGTCGCGAACGATGGCCTCCGCCTGGCTCGGGTCGTCGATCAGGAGGACGGCGTGGATCTTCAGGTCCGGGCCCAGGGGAAAGCCGACCACCGTCGCGTCCCGCACCCGCTCGTCCTTGACGAGGATGGCCTCGATGTCCTCGGGGTAGACCTTGGTCCCGTCGGGCATGGCCAGCATGTCCTTCTTCCGGCCGCGGAGGGTGAGGAAGCCATCGGGGCTGATCTCGCCGATGTCACCGGTGTGGTACCAGCCGTCGGGCTCGAGCACCTCCGCCGTGCGCTCAGGGTCCTCCCAGTAGCCGGCGAAGACGCCCGGGCTGCGGACCATGACCTCGCCGTCCTCCGCGATCCGCATCTCCACCCCCCCGACCGCCTGGCCCACCGTGCCCAGCCGGTTGTTTCCCTTGCGGGTGAAGCTGACGAGCGGCCCCAGCTCGGTGGCGCCGTAGCCCTGGAGGACGTTGACCCCCATCTCTTCCCATCGCCCGGCGAGCACCGGATCGAGGGCGGACCCGCCAACCCCGACCGTATGGAGCTTGCCGCCGAAGCTGGACAGCACCGGACGGAACAGAAGTCGCTGGACAACGCGCGGCGCGCGGGCGGCCCAGCGGTGGAGCTTCTCGAAGGTCTCGCGCTTGCCGCCCTGGTCCACCTTGCGCTCGATGGCGTTGTCGAGGAGCTTCAGCCCCTGCGGGACGATGAGCAGGATGCTGACTTTGAAGTCCCGGAACGTCTTGAGCAGGACCGATGGCTGGCGGCTCACGGGGTACACGATGCTGGCCCCGGCATGCATCGGGACCAGGAACCCCGGCGACTGCTCGAAGATGTGCGACAGCGGCAGGACGGAGAGCAGACGCTCCTTCGGGCCGATGGGGAAGACCTTGGGCAGCTCTCGCGCGTTGGACGCCAGGTTGCGGTGGGTCAGCATCGCCCCCTTCGGCTCCCCGGTCGTGCCGGAGGTGAACAGGATCTCGACCAGGTCGTCCGGACCGATGTCGGCGGCCGGCAGCGGCTCAGCGTTACGGGCGAGGTCGGGGATGCGCTCGATGAGGATGACCGGGAGCCCCAGGACCGCGGCCTGGGCGGCGGTCTGCTGGGAGGCGAACACGACGCTGGCCCGCGTCTTGGCGACCACCCGGGCCGCGAAGTCCGGAGCGCTGCGGACGTCGAGCGGGACGAGGATGACCCCGGCGTGGATGGCGCCGAGCAGGGTGATGCCCCACTCCGGCCGGTTGACGGCCCAGATGATGGCCCGGTCGCCCTGGCGCAGGCCGCGGTCGTGAAGGACGCGGGCGACGCGCGGCACTATGCGGCCGAGGTCGCGGAAGCGGGTGATCCGGGTCCGGAATCCCGGCCGGATCAGGAGGAATGGCTTGCGGTCGAAGCGCCGAACGGCTTCGTCCATCAGGTCGAGGACGGTGTCCACGCTGCCTCCTGCGGTCATGTGACCGCCCGACGGGCGAAGGCATGGTGGCGAAGCACACGGAGATTGCCCTGGGCCCGGCTCTCGCACACTGGTCCGTCGATCATATGGCCTCCCAGACCCCGGAAAGGCGGCGGACGCCGATCGTCACGCGACCCAGCAGACGCCGGGATCCGATCGTCAGATCGATCATCGATCGGCGTTCCGGATACAGGCGGTTGGCGAACGCCGTGACTTCGTTCGCGCAGGAGTCCATCGAGTCGATCATCGGCTCGTCGTGGAAGGCGCGGAAGTTGTCGACTTCGAGCTGGAGGCCCGGGGACAGTCGCGCGTGGGCCTCGTCAAACGTGATGAGGTAGCAGAAAACGGTCTGGCCGCTGATGAGGTTGACCTTGAGCGCGAGCTCATCGTCGCCGGCCCGGAGCGACAGGACGCGCAGGCGCCCCTCCGCCCGAAAGGCAGCGGTCAGGTCGTGCAGCGCCTCGGCGTGTCCCTCATTGAGTGCATGCGCGACCCCAGCGCGTCCCTTCCACCCCCGTGCCTCCATCGCCAGGAAGTCGTCGACCGCGCTCGGATCGTTCGAACGATCGATCACGCGGAGCCGCTGCCCGCGGTCCCGCTCGAAGGCCGACCGCTGGCGACGAAGCCGCTTCAGGTTGCGGTGCGCAGCACCGACGTATGTCAGATCGGCGCGTTTCATGACGAATCCACGCTGCCACCGACGTCCATCGGCCGGCAGGCGCTCACGATGGACGGCGTCCAGGACCGCCGACACAAACGTGCCACGTGCATCGAGCGCCGCGAGCCGCAGCCAGTTGCCGTGGGCGCCGAGCAGCGTTTCGAGAGTGGACTCCGCTACCGCACGCTCATACCCTCGCGCGGCGAGCGGTTCGCCCAGCGCCACCTGGGCGTAGGTACGCTGCCCAAGTGGAACGGGCCATCCGCCCATCTGCGCCGACGGCTGGAACGGCACCACGCCGACGATGCTGTCGCCCGCGCGGCAGACGAGGACACGCATCCCGGCGAGCTCCGGCATATGCCTCGCGACCGGGACGAGATACTGCGGCTCGAAGAACGGGTTCGGGACCGCCGCTTCCTTCGCGAGCTGATGCCACGAAACGATATCCGCCATCCCCGTGATCGGCTGCAGGGAGGCAGTGACCCGGTCCTGCCCAACGCTCGGCTCGGCCACGCTCCGCTCAGTTGCCCGCGGCCAGACGGGCGAGATCGGCGAGCGCGTCCGAGGCGCCCGCGCGCATCGGCTCGAAATGGCTGAACGCGATCATATCCACGTCGAGATGGGTCAGCCGCTGGACCGAGGCGCGGGCCTGGGCGTGGTTATGGCTGAAGATCGGGCTGGCGAAGGCCAGCTTCCCGCGGCGGACCTGGAGGACGTCGCCGGTGAACAGCACCTTTGGGCCGCGGGCGTAGAGGCAGACGCTGCCCGGGGTGTGGCCCGGGGTGTGGATGACCTCCAGCCCCCCGAGGACCGGGAGCACGTCGCCGTCGTTCAGCGGCGTGGCCGCCCCCGGGTGCGGGGTGACGGCCTGGAGGAGGCGGCCGCGGAGGCTGTCACCGGACGGCGTGACGAGCGCCTCGCGGACCGTGAGGCTGACGCCTTCGAGGTCGGCGGGGTGGACGAAGACCTCGACCTCGGCCCCGTCCGCCAGCTCGCGGACCCCGCCGACGTGGTCCGGGTGGCCGTGGGTACAGACGATGCGCTCGAGCTCATCGATGGATCGATCGATGCCCCCCAGGTAGCGGAGGAGCATGGGCCGGGACCCGGCGAGGCCGGCGTCAATCATGGTCAGCCGGTCATCGGTGACGAGAAATGCGCCGGCGCTCTTCAGCGGAACGGCATGCAGGTTGGGCGCGATCTCCATCGGCCCGGAGATTGTATGGGCCGCCGGGCAGGTTCAGGACTTCGCGACGAGGCGAAGGTACGAGTCGTGGCGTGCGGCGCTGATCGATCCGGCGGCCACCGCCGCGGTGATGGCGCACCCCGGCTCTGGCCCGTGGCTGCAGTCAGCGAAGCGGCACGAGCCGAGGTACGGCCGGAGGTCCGGGTAGCACCAGGCGATTTCCTCGATCGGGATGTCCCACAGGCCGACCTGGCGAAGGCCGGGCGAGTCCACCACGTGCCCGCCCATCGGTCCCTCCACCGGCAGGAGCTCGGCCAGCGTGGTCGTATGCCGGCCCTTGTGGAGCGCCTCGCTGACCTCCCCGGTTGCCAGGTGGAGCCCGGGCTGGACGACGTTGAGGAGCGTGCTCTTGCCGACGCCCGACGGCCCGGTCAAGAGGCTGGTCCGACCCGCCAGGCGGGTGCGGAGCTCGTCAATGCCCTCGCCGGTCTTCGCGCTGGCGAAGAGCACCGGATAGCCGATCCGAACGTACGGGTCGAACGTCTCATGGGCTGCGCCCAACCCGCAGAGGTCGATCTTGTTTGCCACGATCACGGCCTCGACCTCGTTGTGCTCGGCGATGACCAGGAAGCGATCGATCATCCGCGGATGAGGCACGGGATCGGCGCAGGCGAAGACGACGAACAGCTGGTCCAGGTTGGCGACCAGCAGGTCTTCCTTCCAGGTGCCGCGATTGCCGGGCTGTCGCCGGGAGAAGCGGGTCCGGCGCGGCGCGACCTCCTCGATCACGCCCACGGCCGTCCCGTTGCCCGAGTCGAGACGCGAGACGATCACCTCGTCGCCGGGCACGACGAGATCCTCCGACTGGCGCTCGCGCTTCAGCCGGCCGCGGAGCTGGCACTCGATGGTGCCGGTTTCGGTTTTGACGGTGAAGAACCCGCTGCGCGCGCGCAGCACGGTCCCGGTCAGGGTGGATTGAGACAAGGGTGCGACTCCAACGGGTGTGGGGGAAGGTCCACGAGGAGCGCGCCCGCGAGCAGGGGGAGCGGCCGGCGGCCGGTTCAGGCCGGGAATGGCGCTCCGGGCAGGCGGGGGCGCGATCGGTGGACAACGGGCGTCGTCATCGTGCGTCTCCTTTCGCCTGCGAAGAGTGGTTCGAGCGGACGGTATCGGGCAGCCCGGTTGCTGTCAACGCGGGGCTGCCCGCCGTCGTTCGGTTGCGGGAGGAGCCTCAGACCGCCTGTGCCGGCGGCTCTCCTCCGACGCCGAAGGCCGCTTTGACCTCCGCCGTGTTCAGGTACCACAGGATCAGGGCCGGCATGAGCGCCTGCACCAAGCCGGCGCCGGATCCGGCGTACGCGACCATCAAGAAGAACGCGTTCACCAGGGCGATGACGGCCACGATGGCCGCGAACATCCACGCCCATGGCTGGAGCGCCCACAGGCCGAGCCCGGCAAGGACCCAGCCGATGCCGACGATGAGGGCGAAGATGCCCCACCACCCGACGTTGTCGTAGGCCGGCAGGTCGCCGAGGACGTCGCCGAACTCGATGCCCAGGGCCCTAAGGCCGCCCACGATCCAGACGAATCCAGCCATGACGGCGAAAAAGCCCAGGACGGAGATGAGAATGGGTGGACCTCTCATGAACACTCCTCAATTCAGGTAGTAGCCGCGGTTTGACCGGTGCCGGCCGTGCCGCACGCTTCAGAATACGGCGTGCTTCTCCCGTGGCGCGACCACAATTGCGCTCGCCCGACCCCTCGGTTGACCGACCGCAAGGCAGGGAGGATGATTGGCTCCATCCCGACTGAACCAGTCGGATTAGCGAACTCGGAGATCACCTTGGCCCTTCCCACCACCCCCAACCCCGCCCTGAGCCAGGTCCCGGCCGGCTACAAGTACGGCTGGCACGACGACGCGAAGCCCCTTCACATCTTCAAGAAGGGTCTGAGCGCGGAGATCGTGGCCGAGATCAGCGCGATCAAGGGCGAGCCGCAGTGGATGCGGGATCGGCGGCTGAAGGCCTACCGCCACTTCGAGGAGCGCCCGCTCCCGACCTGGGGCGGCGACCTGGGGGAGATCGACTTCCAGGACATCTACTACTACGTGACGGGCACCGACAAGGCCGTCCAGTCCTGGGATGACGTACCCGACTACATCCGCAAGACCTACGACCGGCTCGGGATCCCCGAGGCCGAGAAGAAGTACCTCGCCGGTGTCGGCGGCCAGTACGACTCCGAGGTCGTCTACCACAACATCCAGGCCGATCTGGAGAAGCAGGGCGTGATCTTCCTGGGCACCGACCAAGCGCTGGCTGAGCACGAGGACCTCTTCCGCGAGTACTACGGGACGGTCATCCCGGCCAACGACAACAAGCTCGCAGCGCTGAACACCGCGGTCTGGTCCGGCGGCTCGTTCATCTACGTGCCGCCCGGCGTCCACGTCGAGCTGCCGCTGCAGGCCTACTTCCGGATCAACACCGAGAGCATGGGCCAGTTCGAGCGGACGCTGATCATCGCGGACGAGGGGAGCAGCGTGCACTACGTCGAGGGCTGCACCGCCCCGTCGTTCACCACGGCGAGCCTCCACAGCGCGGTCGTCGAGATCATCGTCAAGAAGGGCGCCCGGGTCCGCTACACGACCATCCAGAACTGGTCGCACAACGTCTACAACCTCGTCACCAAGCGCGCGGTGGCCCACGAGGACGCGGTCATGGAATGGGTGGATGGCAACCTCGGCTCGCACCTCACCATGAAGTACCCCAGCATCTATCTCGTTGGCGAGCGCGCGCACGGCGAGGTCCTGAGCATCGCCTTCGCGGGTGACGGCCAGCACCAGGACGCGGGTGGCAAGATCATCCACGCCGCCCCCAACACGACCAGCCTGATCACCTCCAAGTCCATCAGCCAGGGCACTGGCCGCACGAGCTACCGCGGCCTGATCAAGGTCTATCCCGGCTGCACGAAATCCAAGTCCACGGTCCGCTGCGACGCCCTGATCCTCTCCGAGGAAGCACGTTCCGACACGTACCCCTACATGGAGATCGACGAGGAGGACGTGACCATCGGTCACGAGGCCAGCGTCTCGAAGGTCGGATCCGAGCAGCTGTTCTACCTCATGAGCCGGGGGCTCTCTGAGGCCGAGGCCAGTGCCATGATCGTGAACGGCTTCATCGAGCCCATCGTCAAGGAGCTGCCGATGGAGTACGCGGTCGAGATGAACCGGCTCATCCAGCTCCAGATGGAGGGAGCGGTCGGCTAGACCCACCGGGTCCAATGGCCGATCCTCCGCACGCCGATGACGTCCGGCACGCCCACCTCCGCCCCGATCGCGCTCGGGCCCGGCAGCCTGACGGCCGATGCCGTTGCATCCCTCTCGGCATCGCGAGGTGAGTCCGAGTGGATTCGCGACGCGCGGCAGGCCGCGGCGGAGCGGTATGCCGCCACGCCGTGGCCGACCGGCGCCGAGGAGGAGTGGCGCCGGACCTCGCTGAAGGGGCTGCCGATCGAGTCGGCGCTGGACGAGGACGCCGCGACCGAGGTCTCGGCGCTCGACCCCGACGCCGCGGCGCGGGGCGTGGTCTTCGCCTCCCTCGCCCAGGCCGCGAGCGAGCATCCCGACCTCGTCACGCCGCTCCTCACCCATCCCGCCGATGGCCCGGCGACACACGCCGCCTTCTGGCACCTCGCTCACGCGACCTGGACCACCGGCACGTTCCTGTACGTCCCACCCAACGTGAAGGTGGACCTGGTGCTCCGGGCCCGGACCGTCGCGGGGCGGCCGGACGGAGCCGCGTTTCCCGTCACCCACGTGATCGTCGGGGAGGGCTCGGAGGTCACCCTCCTCGAGGAGTTCAGCTCCCCGGATGGCTCACCGAGCTGGTTCGGCGGCATCGTGGATCTTCGCGCCGAGCGTGGGGCGCGGGTCCGCTACGCCAGCCTCCAGCTGCTCGGCGATAAGGCGTGGCGGGTATCGGCCCAGCGGGTGATCGTCGGCCAGGACGCCGAGGTGACGACCCTGAACGCCGAGATCGGCTCCCTTGTCACCAAGCTGGGACTGGACGTCCAGATGACGGGCACCGGCGGCACGAGCCGGCTGCTCGGGCTCCTCGCCGCGGGCGACGACCAGAAGATCGACATCAACTCGGTCCAGGACCTGATCGGCTCGCACACGACGTCCGATCTCCTGTACCTGTCCGCGCTCTACGACCAGGCCCACGCCGCGTTCTACGGCATGACCAGGGTGCGCTCCGGGGCCAGGCAGACCAGCTCCTACCAGGAGTGCCGCAACCTCCTCCTGTCGCCCGGTGCCGGCGCGGAGCCGATTCCGGTGCTCGAGATCGAGACCAACGACATCCTGCGCTGCGGTCACGGCGCGACGGCCGGGGCCATCGATCCGACCCAGATGTTCTACGCCCAGACCCGCGGCATGACCGCGGACGCGGCGGAGCGGATGATCGTGCGTGGCTTCTTCGAGCGGGCGGTGGCCGACATCGGCTCCGAGCCCATCCGGGCCCGGGTCCTGGCCGCCCTGGCGTCCCGCATCGGTCAGGAAGCGGCGTGAGCGGGCTCGCGGAGGCCATGATGCCGACCGGTGGCTTCTCGACCGGCCTGCAGGCCACGGACGTCGAGCCGGGGACGGTGGTGACCGTCACCGTGCAGGGCATCCCGCTCTGCGTGGGCAAGACGACCGACGGCCGGTGGGGCGCGATCGACGATGTCTGCACCCATGACGAGGGCGACCTGGGCGACGGCGAGCTGGACGGGACCGCGGTCGAGTGCCCCCGCCACGGTGGCCGCTTCGACCTGTTCACCGGCCGCGTCCTCGCCCTCCCGCCGGTCATCCCGGTCCGGGCGTACCCTGTCCAGGTAGACGACGGCGTGGTCATGGTCGAGCTGCCATGAGTGAACGGCGATGAAGATCAGCACCCGCTCCGAGTACGGCATCCGCGTCCTGCTCACCCTGGCCCGCGCCGAGAACGACGAGCCGCTCTCGCTGACCAGCGTGGCGCGGACCGAGCGCCTGCCCCATGCCTACCTCGAGCAGCTCGTGGCGGACCTCCGCCGCGCTGGCCTGGTCACCGCCACACGCGGACAGGCCGGTGGGTACCGCCTGGCGCGCGAGCCGGAGCAGATCAGCCTTGCCACCGTCATCCGGGTCCTCGACGGGCCGCTGCTCGAGATGCCGTGTGCCGGGGTCGAGAGCGCCGAGCGCTGCGACCGGCCGGAGCCCTGCTCGGTCCACGAGGCATACGAGCGGCTGTTCGACTCCATCGATGCGACGCTGGGCACCACGACCCTGGCCGACCTGGCCGAGAAGGCCGCCTCGGCCGGCGGGCCGCCCTACTCCCCCGATGTTCGACGACGCATTCGGGCGGCGGCCGAGGCCACCGCCCACGTCCAGTCCCAGACCATGAACGGAGCCACATGACCGACCAGCTGGTGATCACCGACCTCGAGGTCAGCGCCGGGAGCCGGAAGATCCTCAAGGGCCTGTCGCTGACCGTATCCCAGGGCGAGGTCCACGCCCTGATGGGCCCCAACGGCTCGGGCAAGACGAGCCTGGCCTACGCCCTTCTTGGTCATCCCGAGTACCGGGTGGACCACGGCGACATCACATGGCGCGGGGAGAGCCTCGTCAAGCTCTCGCCGGACAAGCGCGCCCGCGCCGGGATGTTCCTGGCGTTCCAGTATCCGAGCGCCATCCCGGGCGTGACCGTCGCCAGCTTCCTCCGGAACATCTACAACGCCGTGCACCATCCAGTTGATCCCTCGGCCGAGACGAACGGCGGCGTCCCGAAGTACAGCGGCATCCCGCTGGCCAAGTTCCGCAAGCTCCTCGAGGAGAAGATGGCGCTGCTGAAGATGGACCCCGGCTTCGCCACCCGCTACGTGAACGACGGGTTCTCGGGCGGAGAGAAGAAGCGGCTCGAAATGCTCCAGCTCGCCATCCAGTCCCCCAAGATGGCGATCCTCGACGAGACGGACTCCGGCCTGGACATCGACGCCCTGCGCAACGTGGCGGAGGGGATCAACGCCACCCTCTCGCCGGAGATGGGCGTCCTGATGATCACCCACTACCAGCGGATGCTGAACTACGTGAAGCCCAGCCAGGTGCACGTCCTGATGGACGGCCGGATCGTGATGTCCGGCGGCGAGGAGCTCTCGCACCAGCTGGAGGCCAACGGCTACGACTGGGTCCGCGAGCAGGTGGGCCTGCCCGCCGGGGCCGGCGACGAGGTCGTCGAGCAGCCCGCAAAAGCCGCATCGCACTAGGGAGCAGAGGAGAGACCGATGGCCGTCCGCGCTGAACCAGCCGCCATCCCCGGCGCCTTCAGCGGCACCGAGCGGCGCGCCGACTTCCCGATCTTCGAGCGCCCGACCTCGACCGGGAACCGGCTCGTGTGGCTCGACTCGGCCGCCTCCTCGCCCAAGCCGCGGGTCGTGATCGACGCCATGGCCGACGCCTACTCGCACCACTACGCCAACGTCCATCGCGGCATCTACGAGCTGAGCGAGGACGCCACCCAGCGGTTCGAGGCCGCGCGGCGCAAGGTGGCCACCTTCCTGGGCGCCCCCACCGACAAGGAGATCGTGTTCGTGCGGAACGCGACCGAGGCCATCAACCTCGTCGCGTACTCCTGGGGCCGGGCGAACCTGGCGGCCGGTGACGTCATGGTCACCACCCAGCTGGAGCACCACGCCAACATCGTCCCCTGGCAGCAGCTGACCCTCGAGGTCGGCGCCGAGCTGCGGTACGTGGCCATCACCGATGACGGCCGCCTCGACCTCGACGACCTCGACCGCCACCTTGCCGCCAAGCCCAGGCTGGTGGCCGTCGCGGCGGTGAGCAATGCGCTGGGAACCATCAACCCGATCCACGACATCACCGAGCGGGCCCACGCCGCCGGCGCCCTGGTCCTGGTGGACGCCGCCCAGGGCGCTCCCCACATGCCAATCGACGTCACCGCCATCGGCTGCGACTTCCTGACCATCAGCGGCCACAAGATGCTCGGCCCGTCAGGCATCGGCGCCCTGTGGGCCCGTCGCGAGCTGCTCGAGGCCATGCCCCCGTTCATGACCGGCGGCAACATGATCATCAAGGTCACCCTCGAGGGCGCGGAGTGGAACGAGGTGCCGCAGAAGTTCGAGGCCGGCACCCCCGCCATCGTGGAGGCCATCGGCCTGGGCACGGCCATCGACTACCTGACCGATATCGGCATGGCGAACGTCCGCGAGCACGAGCGCTACCTGTTCGAGCATGCGTGGGCCGCCCTGGGCGAGATCCCCGGCGTGCGCCGCTTGGGCCCCGACGATCCGGACATCCACGCCGGGGTCATCAGCTTCGTGCTGGACGAGGTCCATCCCCACGACATGGCCACCATCCTCGACCACCACGGGGTGGCGGTCCGCGCCGGCCACCACTGCGCCCAGCCGGTGATGCAGCGGTACGACATCCCGGCCACCACCCGCGCCAGCTTCTACGTCTTCAACGACCTGGATGACGTCACCGCCCTGGCCGACGCGGTGCGCGCCGCCGTGACCCTCTTCAGCTGATCGCCGGAGCCTCAAGGAGCCCATGGACAACCTCTACCGCGACTTCATCCTCGAGCACTACAAGAACCCCCACAACGCGGGGGTTCTCGATCCCCACGACCTCCATGCCGCCGACTCGAACCCGACCTGCGGCGACGAGCTGTCGATGACCCTGCGCCTGACCGATGACAGGGGAGGGATCGCCGACGTGGCGTTCGAAGGCCGCGGCTGCGCGATCAGCCAGGCATCGGCCTCCATCCTCACCGACTCGCTGCGCGGCATGACCCTGGACGAGGTGCGGGCCATCGAACCCAAGAGCGTGCTCGACGACCTGGGCGTGCCCATCGGTCCGGCCCGGCTGAAGTGCGCGCTCCTCGGCTACAAGGTGCTCCAGGGCGCGGTCACCGGCTCCATCATCGAGTGGCCCGCCGAGGCGGAGGCTGTCTGATGGCGGAGCCGGGAACGTTTCTCGAGGTCTCGGTCGCCGATGCGGTGAAGCTGGCCGACCAGCGGCGGATCATCGACGTCCGCGAGCTGGTGGAGTGGAACGAGGGCCACATTCCCTCCGCCACTCTCGTCCCGCTGGCCGACATCCCGACCACCATTGAAACGGTGGTCCCGGACAAGTCCACCCCGCTCCTGGTCCACTGCGCGGTGGGCGCCCGTTCCCGGCGCGCCTCGCAGTACCTGGCCCAGGTCGGCTACACCGACGTCCTGAACATCCAGGGCCGCCTGGCCGAGTGGAAGGCGCTTGGTGGCGCGTGGGAGGTACCCGTCCAGCTCCTGACCGACGCCGAGCGGGCCCGCTACTCGCGCCAGCTGCTCATCCCCGAGATCGGACAGGAGGGCCAGCGCAAGCTGCTGGACTCCCGGGTGTTGCTGATCGGCGCCGGGGGCCTCGGATCGCCAGCCGGGCTGTACCTCGCCGCGGCGGGGATCGGGACGCTGGGGATCGTGGACGACGACGTGGTTGACGAGTCAAACCTCCAGCGCCAGGTGCTCCACACCGCGGACCGGGTGGGGATGCCCAAGACCGAGAGCGCGGAGCTCACACTGAAGGCGCTCAACCCCGACGTCACCGTCGTCCGCCACCCGTTCCGCCTGGACGAGACGAACGTGGATGAGCTGGTGGCCTCGTACGACGTCATCGTGGATGGCACCGACAACTTCGAGACGCGGTACCTCCTGAACGACGCGTCGGTCACCTACCGCAAGCCGGTCGTCCATGGCTCGATCTACCGATGGGACGGACAGGTCACGACCTTCGTCCCGTTCGACGGGCCGTGCTACCGCTGCCTGTACCCCACCCAGCCACCGGACGAGCTGGCGCCGGCCTGCGCGGTGGCCGGGGTGCTGGGCGTGCTGCCGGGGATCATCGGCCTCCTCCAGGCCAACGAGACGGTGAAGCTGGTCCTGGGGGTGGGAGAGACCCTGGCCGGGCGGATGCTCCTGTTCGACGCGATGAGCACCTCGTTCGACGAGATCCGCCTCTGGCGCGATCCCGCCTGCCCGGCCTGCGGCGACGGCGTCGCCACCCGGGCCGCCGACGCCGCCCCGGCTGCCCTCGCCGCCTCGTGAGCCAGGTCCGGATCCCACCCGTCCTGCGCGAGACGGTCGGTGGCGAGCGTGACCTGGAGGCCGCGGGCGCTACGGTGATCGCGGTCCTCGATGACCTGTTCGGTCGCTACCCGGCCCTCCGCGAGCGGGTGACGGCGGACGGCGAGCTGTCCCCGTTCGTGAACGTGTACGTCAACGGCCGCGACGTCCGCTACGCAGGCGGCCTGACGACCGCGGTGGGCCCGGATGACCAGGTCATTCTCCTGCCGGCCATGGCCGGAGGCCGGGCCTAGACCGATGGCGGCCGACCGGCCGCCCCCGGGCATCCTCGACGACATCGTCGCGGCCATCGGCAACACGCCGATGGTCGAGCTGCGCCACCTCGTTCCCGGATCCAGGGTTCGGCTGTTCGCCAAGATCGAGGGCGCCAACCCGACCGGATCGGTCAAGGACCGGATCGCCCGCTCGATGCTGGCCGACGCCGTCGCGTCCGGGGCCCTCGAGCCGGGCCGGACGATCATGGAGCCGTCCAGCGGCAACACGGGGATCAGCCTGGCCATGGTCGGTGGCCGGATGGGCCACCCGGTCCGGATCGTGATGCCGGACAACACCACCCCTGAGCGCGAGCAGCTCCTTCGGGCGCACGGGGCGGAGATCGTGTTCTCCCCCGGCGTGGAGGGGTCGAATGGCGCGATCCGGATGGCCGAGCAGCTGGCGGCGGCCGACCCAGCGGTGTTCATGCCGTTCCAGTACGCCAACGAGGCCAACCCCCGGGCCCACGAGGAGGGGACCGGACCCGAGATCCTGGACGCCATCCCGGACGTGGACGTGTTCGTGGCGGGGCTGGGGACCGGCGGGACGCTGACCGGAGTGGGCCGCGCGCTGAAGGCGGCGCGGCCCGGCGTTCGGGTGGTGGCCGCGGAGCCGCTCCCCGGGGAGCGGGTCCAGGGCCTGCGCTCGCTCGACGAGGGCTACGTCCCGCCGGTCCTCGATGCCTCGGTCCTGGACGATCGGTATCTCGTCAGCAACCGCGAAGCCGTGCTCGGCACCCGTCGCCTGATGGCCGAGGAGGGCATCTTCGCCGGCCTCTCGTCGGGAGCCGCGCTGAGTGTGGCGCTCCGGGTCGCGGCGGACATGGACCGCGGCTCGGTTGTTGTCCTGTTCGCGGACGGCGGGTCGAAGTACGTCTCGACCGGCCTGTGGGATCGCGACCTCGACGACCTGGAGGCGGACATGGAGGGCCAGGTCCTGTGGTGAGCGGCGGCCCGACCAGCCTGACCATCAGCGCGGCCCTCGCCGACGAACTCCTGGCACACGCCCGCTCGGAGGTCCCGAACGAGGCGTGCGGCATCCTCTCCGGATCGGCGGCCGACGGTCGCGCGACCGCCTATCACCCTGCCCGCAACGCCGACGCCTCCCCGTACGTCTACACCGTCCATCCCGAGGACCTGGTCCGGATCGTGATGGGCATCGAGGACGCCGGCGAGGACCTGGTCGCGATCTACCACTCCCACACCCACACCCCCGCCGAGCCCTCGCCCACCGACCGCCGCCAGGCGATGTACCCCGAAGCGATCTACATCCTCGCCACCCTGGCGGACTCCTCCGCGGAGCCGATCCAGGCGCTCCGCGCCTGGCAAATCCGCGACGGCGAGGCGACCGAGGTCCTGCTCCGCATCGAGCCCTGACCCGGTCGGCTACCCTTGGACCGATGCCGCCATTCCCGACATCGGTCCATCGAGAACGCCTCACCCGGATTGCCGCCGCAGCCGGCACACGACAGCTCGATGCCATCCTCGTCACCCCGTCGTCCGACTACCTGTACCTGCTCGGCTACAGCGCCCCGCCGCTCGAGCGCCTGACCTGCCTGATCGTCCGGCCCGGGGCGGCGCCGACCCTGGTCCTGCCCCACCTCGAGGAGCCGCTCGCCCGCCACGAGCTGGGCTCTCTGGCCGATGAGATCGAGCTCCGACCCTGGGACGAGACCGACGACCCGTTCGCCCTCGTCGCCGAGGTGTTGGGGACGAGCGGGCGGGTGGCCGTCCAGGACCAGATGTGGGCTCGCTTTGTGCTCCGCCTCCGGGACGCGACCGACGGCGTCGAGCTGGTGGAGGCCGGTCCCGCGATCAACGCCCTGCGCCGGACCAAGAGCCCTGAGGAGATCGAGAGGCTCCGAACGGCAGCCGAGGCCGCCGACCGGGCGATGGACGCCATCACCTCCCAGCGGCTGAGTGGCCGCACCGAGGCTGCCGTCGCTGCACAGGTCCGCGAGCTGCTCCGCTCGGCCGGCCACGACAGCACCGACTGGGCGATCGTGGCCTCCGGGCCGAACGCCGCCAGCCCCCACCACACCCCCGGGGAGCGGCTCATCAGCGACGGCGACGCCATCGTCCTCGACATCGGCGGGACGGCGAACACGTACGCCAGCGACACCACCCGCACCGCGTTCGTCGGAGTCCCGCCCGAAGAGTTCCAGGACCTCTACGCCGTGCTTCAGCAGGCCCAGGCCGCCGCCTGTGACGCAGTGCGGCCGGGAATTGCGGCCCGCGACGTGGACCGCGTCGCGCGCGAGATCATCACCGACGCGGGGTACGGACCGCTGTTCAACCACCGGACGGGCCACGGCATCGGTCTGGAGACCCACGAGGAGCCGTACCTGGTCGAGTCCAACCCGGAGCCGCTCCGCGAGGGCGACGCCTTCAGCATCGAACCCGGGATCTACGTGGACGGCCGCTGGGGCGCCCGGATCGAGGACATCGTGGTCTGCACCGCGGATGGCGGGGACCGCCTCAACCGCTCGAGCCGAGACCTCCGGGTGGTGGCCTAGGGTCCTTCCGGCGCCCTATTCGTTGGATCCGCGAGCGGAGCCGGTCACCGGAGTTGCCCCATCGTTGTGGAGCTGGCAGGTGACCCGCTGGATGCCGTTCTCCCAGTCCGCCTCGCCCGGGCCGAGTGGGGTCGCGAACCAGGCTGACTGATCGAAGGCGACCCCGACGTACTCCTCGAACGCGGGCAGGCAGTTCTCGTTCGCGAACGTGAAGATCGCCTCATCCCCCGGGAACGCTCCGTCGGGCATGTCCCCCACGAAGAACACCTCGAACACGTGCTCGTCCGAGCAGGGGATCCCCTGCAGCGAGATCAAAGAGGGGTCATCGGGGTTGAGGACGTCGAAGCAGTCGCCGACCCGGAGCGACTCGAAGGTGAGCGTCATCGGCACGGTGATCTCGCCATCCGGACCGCGGCCGAGGTCGTCGGCGACGTCCCCGAAGATGTCCTGGATGATCGGTCCCATGAACAGGAGTCCCACGATGCCCGCGATGGCAAGGAAGGGCAGCAGGCAGCCGCAGCCGATGGCGCTGATCATCAGCACCTTGCGACCGCCGGTGATCGGGACATCCGGCTTCCGAATGACCACCGTCCCGGCCATCAGGTCGTGCCATCCGCGCTTGCGCGAGTCGAACGCGACCCATATGAGGCCGATGAACAGGACGAGGGTTGAGATGATCAGGCCGATGTACCGGATCAGGGCCTTGCCCCAGCTGATCGGTCCACCGTCGGCATCGCGCACCACCTGGAGTCCCAGCGCGCTCATGCCCGGGGTGCTGCCACTCCGCACCCAGGACCCGGCGAAGTACAGGATCCCGATCACGAGTCCGATCAACCCGCCCACCTGCTGGGCCGTGCTCGGCGAGGATCCAAGGATGACGAGCACCACGTTGGTCAGGATCGCGATCAGCGCCAGGACCAGCCCGTCGAGGAAATAGGCTCCAAACCGGATCCAGAAGCCCCCGAACTCGATGGGGGGCGGTGGAGCCGCCTCGGCCGGCGCGAACTCGGGAGGGGGCGGCGCAACCGGCGGCGCCGGCGGGAGGGTATCGGGAGCGGTCTCGTCGGCGGGCGCCACGGCCTGGGATTCCGGCGGCTGGGGCTCAGACTCCGGGTCGGGCGGTGGCGCGGATGAGCCGGGCGACTCGTTCATGAGGCCCACCGTACCCCTCGACCGACGAAAATACCTAGGAAATTCTCTCCGTCAGCTTTCGCCCCGAAACTCGGCGGCGGTCATCTCCCCGATCTCGTCCCATAGGTAGACGATCGTGTCCATTCCGCCGCGGTAGTTCGCCATCGGCATCCACTCGTTGGGAGCGTGGAAGTTCCCGTTCGGCGACGCCCAGCCGACCATCACCGACTTGATCCCGGTGTGCTGCTCCAGCGCCGGCAGGTAGGGGATGCTGCCGCCGGACCGATGGAAGATCGGCGCCTTGCCAAAGGCCTTCTCCGAGGCGCGCGCCGCCGCCCCGACCGCGGGATGGTCGAGTGGGGTCATCGCCGGCCAGCCGTTGGACAGCGACCTGACGGTGGCCGTCACCGTCGGCGGAGCAATGGATTCAAGGTGCTCGATCATCATCCGCTCGATCTTCCTCGGATCCTGGTCAGGGACCAGGCGGGTGCTGATCTTGGCCGCTGCGAAGCCGGGGATGATCGTCTTCGGACCCTCGCCCTGGAAGCCGCCCCAGATGCCGTCGATGTCGAAGGTTGGCCGCCCGGAGAGGCGCTCGATCAGCGTGTAACCGCGCTCGCCCTCACTTGGCTGGGTCACCCCGGTGGCCTTCATGAACGCGTCCATGTCGAATGGCTCAGCGGCGTACTCCGCGCGCTCCTCATCGGTCAGGTCGCGGACGTCGTCGTAGAAGCCCGGAACGGTGACCCGCCCGTCCTCGCCGACCAGGGAGGCGAGCATCCTGACCAGGACGTTGGCCGGGTTGTCCACCCCGCCGCCGTACGAGCCGGAGTGGACGTCCTGGAACGGGCCTTGGACCCGGACTTCCCAGTAGGCGATGCCGCGAATGCCGTAGGTGATGGCAGGAGTCCCGTCGTCATCCTGCATGTCGGAGTCGGAGACGATGCACACGTCCGCGGTGAGGAGCTCGGGGTGGGCCTGGATGAACTCGGTGACCGGCTCGGCGAGGTGCTCCTCGTCACCCTCGAAGACGACGCGGACGTTGAGCGGCAGGTGGCCGACGCCCTTGAGCCAGGCCTCCGCCGCGCGGAGGTGCATGTAGAGCTGGCCCTTGTCGTCGCCGGATCCTCGGCAGTACAGGATGTCGTTCTCGTAGCGGGGCTCGAACGGGGGGCGGACCCACTCGTCGAGGGGATCGGGCGGCTGGACGTCGTAGTGGCAGTAGACCAGGACGGTGGGCTTGTCAGGCCCGGCATGGAGCCAGTCGGCGGTGACCACCGGGTGGCTCCGGGTCTCGGTCAGCCGCGCGTTTTCAAAGCCGATCTCGGTGAAGTGATCCGCAATCCACTGCGCAGTGCGCCGGACGTCGTCGCGCTTCGTCGGGTCGGCACTGACCGACTCCATCCGCAGGAACTCGTTCAGGCCCTCGATGTGCTCGTCGGCATGCTCACGCAGGTAGGCGATGGCCGCTTCGGCCCCGCGCGTGGCTTCGGTGGTGGTCATGGGCCGATGGTAGCCCTGCCGACCTAGCTCAGGACGCCGAAGACGAAGAGGAGGAACAGGGTCAGGGCCGCGGCCGGGATGAAGGACGCGACCTTCAGGAGGGTCGGCCAACGGCCGCCGCCCCGGAACGCGTAGAGCGGGACCGAGACGGGGAAGACGAGGATCCCGGCCGACCAGCGCATCTTCGCCCCCGCCGTCATGTCGTTCCTGTCCTGGATGTCGAGCCAGTAGGCCACGATCATCACGAAGCCGCCGACCACGGCGAAGACCATCAAGGCCCAGACAAAGGGAAGCACGGCGCGATCCTAGTCGGGTGTCGCCCGTTCGACCTCCGCCATGTGCTTCCGCCATCGGGCACGCTCGCCGGGCCCGTTGAAGACATCGGTCAGGAAGACACTGCCCGGACGGCGCGCCGGGTAGGCCGGCTCCCTCTCGGGGAGCAACGCCGCCATACCGGCCCGGACCTGCTCGCCCACGGCTGCTCGCGCCGCGCGGTCGCTCCCGCGGGACACGGCGATGGGCTCGCCGAACCGAACGACGATCTCCTTCCGGAGCCAGAGGGTGGAGCTGCCCACGATTGCGGCCGGCACCACCGGCACCCCGGACAGGGCGGCGAACACGGTCGCACCATCCTGGAGCGGTAGCAGGGCCGACTCCCGGAACCCGAGCGTCCCCTCGGCGGCGATGGCGAGCACGCCGCCGGAGTCGAAGACCCGCTGCACCGCCTTGACCGATGACCCGAGGTTCGTCTTCTTCGGGTTGAACGGGATCATCCCGCCGAAGAAGCCCATGACCCGGTTGCGAAATCCCTTCGAAAAGTCCACCTCCTTGGGTCCGAACCAGGTGATCCTGGGCCGAAGGGGGCTGACGGCCAGGACGAGCAGCGGATCCCAGCCGGAGTGGTGGTTGAACGAAACCTGGAACGGCGCCTCCGGCCACCGACCGACGCCCTCGGCGCGGACCCGGAACAGTGACCGGACCAGGATCCTGACCAGGATCCACTCGAGCCGATAGCGCCAGGTGACGGTCACGCCGAGCAGGTGGGCGCCGATCTCCCGCCCGCCCGCGGCCCCCCGATCGCTCACGCGGCGGCCAGCTCCGGCTCGGGACTGGGCGACTCGCTGAGCTCGCGCCGGCGGGCGTCCACCCTGGTCAGGGCCAGCGCGGACAGGGCCAGGAAGCCGATGGCGACGTAGATGGCGGCAACGGGCCCCGCGCCGTCCCCGAACGCCCCCCCGACGGCATCCATCGTCGGCCCGCCCACCAGGAGGAAGACCGGCGTGGCGAGGGCTGTCCCCACGTTGAGGATGCCCATGTATCGCGCCGACGTGTGCTTTGGGATGACATCGGTCATCAGCGCCCAGTCGACCGAAAGGAAGGCG
The DNA here is from genome assembly GCA_963699235.1 of uncultured Chloroflexia bacterium. Classification (GTDB taxonomy): domain Bacteria; phylum Chloroflexota; class Limnocylindria; order QHBO01; family QHBO01; genus DASTEQ01. The sequence goes on from OY969424.1 coordinate 495,306, forward strand.
CCGATCCCGATCCCGGCCGGGATGAACACCGCGATCGCGACTTCCGGACTGGGTGCGACCGTCCAACCGAACAGGCCGATGGCAGTGAGGGCCATGCCCGTGAAGATGACCGGCTTTCGCCCGAACCGGTCCGACAGGCGCGCTCCCGGAATCGAGGCCAAGCCGGACATGCCGGCGATGATCACGGTGGCGTAGAAGACGTACTGCCCGGCGTCTCCTTCTCGCAGGCCGTGGACCCGTTGGAAGTAGTACAGGCCCAGCGAGGTTGCCGCCGCCGCCGCGCCGAGGAACAGGAGGCGGACGAGGAGGAGCCAGAGGACGCTCTTCTCGCGCAGGATGTCCGTGCCCCACGCCGACAGCGCGACGCGCGGCCAGGACATGGTTCGCTTCGGCCCGGTGGTTCCCTCGTGTACCCGGGTTACCACGATCAGCATGGCGACGATCTCCACCACCCCGAGGGCCATGGTGGCGGCGAACAGGGAGCCTCCGTCCTGGATCCCCTGGTTCGCGATGCCCACCCCGACGATCGACCCGACGACGATCATCAGGCCCATCAGGCCGCTGGCGGTCCCGACCTGCCTCGCCGGGACGAGGTCCGGGACGTAGCCCTGGAACGGGCCCTGGGCGAAGTTGGACGAGACCTGGATCAGGAAGAAGAACGCGACCAGCGCGACGAACGTGTTCGAGGTCGCGATGCCGTACAGGAACAGCATGTCCAGCAGGCCGCCGATGAAGATGTACGGCTTGCGTCGCCCCCATCGGGTGATGGTGTAGTCGCTGATGACCCCGACCGTGGGCTGGACGAAGATGGACGCGATCACCGCTACGCCGTTGACCACCGCCAGGCCGACACCGGAGTTCCGGACGCCCAGCTCGTCCTCGACCATGCTGGGGACGATCACGCTCCCGAGGCCGTACTGGATGGTGAGGATCCCGAGCCAGTAGACGGAAAGCGTTACCAGCGTTCGCAGGGCGAGAGCGGGGCGGTCGCCGCTGATGGCGGCACTCCTCGTGGGACGGGTGCCGCGAACCATACGCCGCGCAGCAGGCCGCGGGAAGGACGTCCAGCGGGTCCCGGTTGGGGCTCCGGGTAGAATCCGCGCGCATGTTCATCGATCCGGTCGCCTTCCGCATCGGTCCCATCGCCATCCACTGGTACGGAATCATCTTTGCCGTCGCCGCGATCGCGGCCGCGTGGCTGGCCACCCGCGAGGCGAAGCGACGGGGAATGGACCCCGAGCGGGTGTGGTCGATGCTGCTGGTGGCCGCGGTCGGCGGCATCATCGGGGCCCGCCTGTACCACGTCATCCACGAGTGGGACCTGATCTATCGCGACAACCCGGGGCTGATCATCCAGGTCTGGAATGGCGGGCTGGGCATCCCCGGCGGGGTGGCCGGCGGCCTTATCGCGCTCGCCATCTATGCCCGGGTCAACCGCCTCCCGTTCTGGCGCTGGATCGACGTCGCGGCGCCCGCCCTCCTGCTGGCCCAGGCCATCGGCCGCTTCGGGAACTGGGTCAACCAGGAGCTGTACGGGCCGCCCACCGACCTGCCGTGGGGCATCCCAATCGACGCCGAGCACCGGGTCCCGCCCTGGAACAACCTCGACCAGTACCCGGTGGACTCGACCCGTTTCCACCCCCTGTTTGCGTACGAGGCCCTGCTCAACCTCCTCGGAATGTTCGTGCTGCTGTTCGTCGGTCGCCGCTTTGCCCGGACAGCTGTACGACGGCGACATCGCGATGCTGTACTTCATCTGGTACGGATCGGTCCGGACGCTGCTCGAGGGATTCCGCACCGGGAACTGGCTGGTCGGTGGCGTGCCCACCGCGATGATCATCGGGGTCGGCGTGGCGGTTCTCGGGCTGGTCGTGATCGTGGTTCGCCACGCGATGGGCTGGGGCACGCCGGGCGCCTACCTGGTGGAAATGGAGGAGCAGGCAGCAGCTGCAGCCGCCCCGACGCGGACGGCCCCGACGCGGACGGCCCCGACGACGCCCAGCCGCCCGCGACGGAGCCGCAGGCTGGCTGATCGGCGGGGGGTTCTCCCCGACATCACGACGGCCGTGGGCGACACGCCGCTCGTGGCCCTCGACCGCCTGGCGGCAGATGTCCAGCCGCGAATCGCGGCCAAGCTGGAGTCCGCGAACCCGGGTGGATCGGTCAAGGACCGGATCGCGTTGCCCATGATCGAGGCCGCGGAGCGCGCAGGCCTCCTGCAGCCCGGCGGCGTGATCGTGGAGCCGACGAGCGGCAACACCGGCGTGGGGCTGGCGATGGCGGCCGCGGTGAAGGGCTATCGGTGCATCTTCGTCATGGCCGACAAGCAGTCGGAGGAGAAGCGGGCCCTCCTGCGGGCCTACGGCGCGGAGGTCGTCGTGTGCCCGACAAATGTCCTGCCCGAGGACGAGCGCTCCTACTACCGGGTCTCGGATCGCCTGGCGCGGGAGACACCGGGCGCCTGGAAGCCGGACCAGTACACCAACCTCGCCAACCCCGAGGCCCACTACCTGACCACCGGTCCCGAGATCTGGGAGGCGACCGGGGGCAAGGTCACCCATTTCGTGGCCGGGGTCGGCACCGGCGGCACGATCTCCGGCGTGGGCCGCTACCTCCACGAGCAGCGGGCCGACGTGGTCGTGGTGGGAGCCGATACCGAAGGCTCGGTCTTCAGCGGGGGACCGATCCACTCCTACCTGACCGAGGGCATCGGCGAGGACTTCTGGCCCGGTACCTACGACACCGATATCGCCGACGTCATCGTCCGGGTGCCTGACCGCGACGCTTTCCTCACCGCGCGGGTGGCCACCGCGGCCGAGGGCATCCTGGTCGGGGAGTCCGGCGGGACCGCCCTGTGGGCCGCCCTCCAGGTCGCTCGCGAGGTCGAGGATCCCGAGGCCCTGTTCGTCGTCCTGCTGCCCGATTCGGGGCGCAACTACCTGGGCAAGCTGTACAACGACGGGTGGCTGCGAGAGGCGGGAATCATCGGTCCGGAAGAGGCCGTCTCCGACTACGACTGGCGGTCCACCCGTCCCCAGGTGACCCTCCGCCGAAGGGCCTGATCAGCCTTCGACCGAGCGGATCCGGCGGTCGGGGGGTGGGAAGCCGTTCTCGACGAGACCCCAGGCGTCGCCGTCCTGCTCCTCGTACGCCGTGAATGCCACAGCGAGGCCTTTGGCCGTGGCCGGGTCTGGGCTGTCCATGAGCTGGAAGTGAAGGTGCGGGGCGGTGCTGTTGCCGGTATGGCCCACCTCACCGATGCGGTCCCCGGCCTTCACGGCATCACCGGCATTGACCGGCACCGATCCCTGGGCCAGATGGGCATACATCGCGTAGACGGCGGGCTGGTCGGCGTTCTGGAGCAGGACGTGGTTGCCGACGAAGGGCCAGGGGTCGGTCTGGCCCAGGCTGAACTTGATCGAGTTCCAGATCACCCGCCCGAGGTCGAGGACCAGGTGGAGCCGGCGCCGGTCCGGCGTCGCGTCCGAGGCACGAAGGACCGTGCCGTCGAACACGGCATGGACGGGCTCGCCGAACCCGAAGCAGTCGTCCAGCGAGACGCCCAGTGTCAGGTAGCGGAGGGTGCTGGACGAGTAGAACGCGCCGGACCGCACCGGGTCGTAGCGCACGAGGTCGTAGGCGAAGGTCTGGGCGAACAGGTCCGTCCCATGGCTCGGCACCCGCTGGGCGGGGGTGTGGGCGGCCACCCACTCCCCGCGGAGCGGGAACGGGACGACGATCGGATCGGTCAGTGAGGCGATGGGCGCGAGGTTACGACACCCACGTCAAATCGCGGTTGTGCGGGCTCAGGCGGCGGCCTTCGCTCCTTCGTTGACCTCGCCCTTGTGCGCGGCGAACGCGGCCAGCACCTCGCCCTTCTCCTGCTCGGGCACGCCAACGGTGTCCAGGGTCCGGGCCAGCTCTGCGGCGACTTCGTCGAACTCCTCCGGCGTGATCTTGAACTCGCGATGCGCTTCCTCGAGCCCGAGGGCGGTGCGACCCGGCTCGGTGCCCTGGTAGGTGAACGGTCCACCACTGACCTGGGCGACCCACAGGGTCCGCATGAACTTCAGCCCGGGCAGGCGGCCCAGCTGCTCGGTGTGCCACTCGCGCAGCTGCGGGTTTGCCGACTGCTGGCCCACGATCGGGTTCTTGATCAGGGCGTCACTGAAGTGGTCTACGACAGCGGCGATCGCGAAGATCCCGCCGAGTCGGTCGTAGAGGCTCTTCTCTTCCATGGGGCCTGCCAACCTTTCGCTCCCTCGCATCGGCCGGCGCTCAGTGCGTCGCGGCCATGCGTTCGGTCTCTAAAATACACCGCCGCTATCCATAGAGACAACCCCCTGCGGGGCCGTGGCGGGGTTGGTTTCTGAGGGGTACCCTGCGCTCATGACGACCACCGCTCAGCCCCCGGCATCCGGGACCGCGGACCGGACCGATCTGCCGCGCGTCAACCACTGGATCGGGGGCAAGTCGGTGGCCGGCACCAGCGGCCGCCACGGACCGGTCTACAACCCGGCCACCGGCGAGGTCGCGCGCGAGGTGGACTTCGCATCGGTCGAGGAAGTGGATGCCGCCGTTAAGGCCGCCCACGACGCATTCCCCGCCTGGCGGGCCACCTCGCTCAGCAAGCGGACCGAGATCATGTTCCGCATCCGGAACCTGGTCGACCAGCACCGCGCGGATATCGCCGCCCACCTGACCGCGGAACACGGCAAGGTCCCCTCCGACGCCCTCGGGGAGGTCGCCCGCGGCCTCGAGAACATCGAGTTCGCGACCGGCGTCCCGCAGTTGATGAAGGGCTCGTTCAGCGAGCAGGCATCGACCGGAGTCGACGTGTACCAGATCCGCCAGCCGCTCGGCGTGGCGGCTGGAATCACGCCGTTCAACTTCCCGGCCATGGTTCCGATGTGGATGTTCGCCAACGCCATCGCCTGCGGGAACACGTTCGTCCTGAAACCGTCGGAGAAGGACCCGTCCGCATCGGTCTATCTCGCCGAGCTTCTGGCCGAAGCCGGAGTGCCGGACGGCGTGTTCAACGTCATCCATGGCGACAAGGTGGCGGTGGACCGGATCCTGGAGCACCCCGACGTCGCATCGGTCAGCTTCGTGGGCTCGACGCCCATCGCCCGCTACATCTACGAGAACGGGACGAAGGCGGGCAAGCGGGTGCAGGCCCTGGGCGGGGCCAAGAACCACATGATCGTCCTGCCGGACGCCGACATCGAGATGGCCGCCGATGCCGCCGTCTCCGCCGCCTACGGCTCCGCCGGAGAGCGGTGCATGGCGATCAGCGTGGTCGTGGCGGTCGGCGACGTCGGCGAGCCGCTGGTGGAGGCCATCAAGGAGCGCCTCCCCAAGATCAAGGTTGGGCCGGGCAGCGACCCCGAGGCCGAGATGGGCCCGCTCATCACCCGAGAGCATCGGGACAAGGTGGCCTCGTTCCTGGACAGCGGCCCACACCAGGGGGCGGACCTGGTGGTGGACGGCCGCGAGCACCCGCTCTACCAGGACGGCCAGGGGTTCTTCCTTGGCGTCTCCCTCCTGGACAAGGTCAAGCCCCACATGGACTGCTACCAGAACGAGATCTTCGGCCCGGTGCTGGAGGTCGTCCGCGCCGACAGCTACACCGATGCGGTGGACATCATCCACGACAACCCGTACGCCAACGGGACGGCCATCTTCACCCGGGATGGCGGGGCTGCCCGCCAGTTCCAGTTCGACATCGGCGTCGGGATGGTGGGCATCAACGTCCCGATCCCGGTTCCGGTGGCCTACTACTCGTTCGGCGGCTGGAAGAGCTCGCTGTTCGGCGACCTCCACATGTACGGCCCGGAGGGCATCCAGTTCTTCACCCGGGCCAAGGTCGTCACCGCCCGCTGGCCCGATCCGGGGACCAGCAAGGTGGACCTCGGCTTCCCGCGCACCCGCTAGCCACCTCGTCAGCCGCTTACCCGCCGAGCGCTCCACCCGGGGCGCTCTCCACCCGCTAGCATCCGGCAGGTGAGCGAGCAGGCCGGGCGTCGATTCGAGACGCTCACCGTCCATGCCGGGTTCGAGCCCGATGAGGCCACCGGCGCGGTGGTGCCGGCCATCCAGCAGTCCGCCACCTTCGAGCAGGACGCCGTCGGCCAGCCGCGTGGCGGCTACGAGTACGGCCGCAGCGGGAACCCGACGCGCGACGCCCTGGAGCGGGCCATGGCCGAGCTGGAAGGCGGGACCCACGCCCTGGCCTTTGCCAGCGGGTTGGCCGCGACGCAGAACCTGCTCTACCTGGTCGAACCGGGACAGCGGATTCTCCTCGGGGACGACGTGTACGGCGGCACCTGGCGGCTGGCCGAGAAGGTCTGGAGCCGATACGGGGTCCACATCGACGTCGCGGACCTGCGGGATCTCGACGCGGTCGCCTTTGCCCTGACCGACGAGACGGCCATGATCTGGCTCGAAAGCCCAACGAACCCGCTCCTCAAGGTCGTGGACATCCGCGCCATCGCCCGCCTGGCGGCCACCGAGGGCGCGATGACGGTGGTGGACAACACCTTCGCCACGCCCTATCTCCAGCGCCCGCTGGACTTCGGGGCCGATGTCGTCATCCACTCCGCAACCAAGTACCTCGGCGGCCACTCCGACGTGGTGAGCGGGGTGGTTGTGACCCGCAACGACGAGGTGGCGGAGAAGCTGCGATTCCACCAGAACGCCGCCGGCGCGGTGCCCAGCCCGTTCGACTGCTGGCTCGTGCTCCGCGGCCTCCGCACACTCGCTGTCCGCATGGATCGGGCCTGCGCCAACGCCGAGATCCTCGCGACGTGGCTGGCCAGCCGGCCGGAGGTCAGCGCGGTCCACTACCCGGGTCTGGCGGACCATCCTCAGCAGGACGCTCATTCGGCGCCAGATGCGGCTGCCCGGCGCGATGCTCTCGTTCCAGGTCCACGGCGGCCCGCTCGTCGCCAACCGGGTGGCGGCGGCCACCTCGATCTTCACTTTGGCCGAGTCGTTGGGTGCGGTCGAGTCTCTGATCGAGGTGCCAGCCGTCATGACCCATGCCTCGGTCGCCGGCTCGCCGCTGGAGGTGCCGGCGGACCTGGTCCGCCTCTCGGTCGGGATCGAGGCCGCGGAGGACCTCGTTGCCGACCTCGAGCACGCCCTGACCGTGGGCTCCTCGTCGGACTGACGAGTGGCGGACTGACCGATGACGGCCGAGGCACCCGAGGAGCCCACAGGCGCCGATCCGGAGTCCCGCCCTCGGCCGGAGCCCGAACCGAACCCAGACGGACCCACCGAGCTGGTGGAGGTCGGCGACGGAGAGCTGGTCGAGCGCCTGTCGTTCGGGACCGCCACCCTGCTCCTGATCTGGCTGTTCATCGTCGGCGCCGGGACCGCGCTGCTTGCGGTGTGGGTGGTTTCGGCCCTCGTCCTGAATCAGCGTCTCGGTCCGGGGCAGCTGTTCGGGGAGTTCGGCTTCTACGTCGCGCCTGTACGGAGCCACCGGCCCCACCGTGCTGTGGCTGACCGGCCGCGCCCAGGGCCACGGCTGGCAGTGGTTCGTGGCCACGGCCATCCGCATCGGCCTGTTCATGTCCGTCCTGACCATCCTGTTCGGGGGGCTCGTGACCCTCGTCCTGGGCAACGGGGTCACGGTCGGGATCCTGATCCTGGGCCTGGCCGTCCTGGTCGCCACCGTCCTGATCAGCGTGCTGTGGGGCCTCGCCACCTGGGCCGCGGACCGCTGGATCGCACAGGCCCGGGTATCGGCCTGACCGGAGATCGCCCCGGTCAGATCTCCCAGGATTTGAGGGTGTCGGCCACCTCGACCGGGCCTTCGTAGGTGGTGGCGGCCTGGGTCACCGCCCACGCGCCGCCATCGGATTTGACCGGGAGGTGGGTCAGAACCAACCGGCCTACGCGGCCCCGCTGGGCCACTTCGCCGGCTTCCTCCGGGCACCAGGTGCCCGCGCCGCTCCGGCGGCGGCGCGTCATCGGTCACCTTCCGGAGCGCGGCTTCGCAGATGAACAGGTCGGTCCCGTCGGCCAGGGTGTCCAGGTTGGGGGTGGGCGAGGAGTCGGCCGAATAGGCGATCGCCTTGTCCGGTGTCCTCGCCGATGCCGCGGGCCGCCATCCGGAAGCCCCAGGTCGGAACGAAGTGGACGGTGGGGGTGGGCTCCAGCCGCAGGTCCCCGATGTCGAGGGCGCTGCTCCCGTCGTGCTCGGTGAAGGCGAACGAGCGGGCGAAGTAGTCCGGCAGCCCGGCGCCCAAAGCCACGTGCTCCATCTGGGCCGTCGCCCCCGGCGGGAGGAAGACCCGGAGCTTGGGGTTGGCCTCGTCCTTCCACGGGAACGAGTACCGCATCGTCACCAGGTCGAGGAAGTGGTCGGTGTGCATGTGGCTGATGACCACCGCGTCCAGCTCCCACGGGTTGTACAGGCGGAGGAGCTGGGCCACCGTCCCGGGACCGATGTCCACCATGACCCGGCTCTTCCCGCCCTCGACCAGGTAGCCGGCGCAGGCTTCGCCCGGGTTCGGGACGGCGGGCGAGCGCCCGAGGACGGTGAAGCGCACGCGGGTCGGTCTCGGGACGGCCTAGCGGGACTCGATCGGGACGTAGTCGCGGGCGGCGACGCCGGTGTACACCTGGCGCGGCCGGGCGATCTTCGTCTCGGGGTCTTCGATCATCTCCTTCCACTGCGCGATCCAGCCGGGCAGCCGGCCCATGGCGAACAGCGCGGTGAACATGTTCTTCGGGAAGCCGATGGCGAGGTAGATGAGGCCCGAGTAGAAGTCGACGTTGGGGTAGAGCTTGCGCTCGATGAAGTAGTCGTCGCCCAACGCTGTCTCCTCCAGTCGCTTGGCGATGTCGAACAGCTCCTCGTCCGCCCCCAGGGCGGCCAGGACGCGGTCTGCGGTGGCCTTGATGAGCTTGGCCCGCGGGTCGAAGTTGCGGTACACCGGATGGCCGAAGCCCGGCAGCTTGAAGCGGTCGTTCGGGTCCTTGGCCTTGGCCACCCACTTGGCCACGTCGCCGCCGTCGGCCGCGATCCGCTCCAGGGTCTTGATCACGGACTCGTTCGCGCCGCCGTGGAGCGGCCCCCACAGCGCGCTCATCCCGGCGCTGATGCAGGCATACAGGTTGGCCTGGCCGCTGCCTGCGTTGCGGACGGTGGCGGTCGAGAGGTTCTGCTCGTGGTCGGCGTGCATGATCAGCAGCTGTTCGAGCGCGGCGTTGACCACCGATCCCACCTCGTAGGGCTCGGCCGGGACCGCGAACATCATGTGGAGAAAGTTGCCGACGTAGTCGAGGTCGTTCTGGGGGTAGACGTACGGCTGGCCGATGCTCTTCTTGTAGGCCCAGGCAGCCAGGGTCGGCACCTTGGCGATGAGGCGGCGGATGGTGAGCTCAACCGCTTCGCGGTTGAACGGGTCGTGGCTGTCCTGGTAGAAGGTCGAGAGGCCCACCGTCCCGCTGGCCAGCACCGCCATGGGATGGGCGTCGTACGGGAACGAGTCGAAGAAGCGCCGCATCTCCTCGTGGATGAGGGTGTGGTGGACGATGTCGTCCAGCCACTGCTCGTACTCGGTCTCGGTCGGCAGCTCGCCGTAGATCAGCAGGTAGGCGGTCTCGAGGAAGCTCGAGCGGGCCGCGATCTGCTCGATCGGGTAGCCGCGGTATCGGAGGACGCCCTCCTCCCCGTCGAGGAAGGTGATGGCCGATGCCGAGGCGGCGGTGTTCTTGTAGCCCGGATCGAATGTGACCAGCCCGGTGTCGGCCCGGAGCTGACCGATGTCGGCCGCGCGCTCACCCTCGGTGCCGGTCATGATCGGCAGCTCGGACGACTGGTCGCCGACCTGGACCGATGCGACCTCGGGCCTGGTCAGGGTCTCGCCGCCGGTGCGCCCGTCCGCGCGGCCGTCGGTCGTCATGCGACCAGCTCCGACACGGCGTCGCGCTCCTCGACCAGCTCGGCCAGGGTGGTGGCGATGCGCTCCGCGGCCCACGGCTCGTGGCTGATGCCCTGCACGATCTCGATCTGGCCTGGCTCGGTGCCGCGCAGCGGGAAGCCGAACACGATCCCCTCCGGGATCCCGTAGCCACGCTCCTCGCCCGGCGAGGGGACGGCCGCCGAGAAGATCTGGCCGGACGGGAGCGGACACGTTGCGAACGGTCTCGATCACGGCGTTGGCGGCGGAGGCGGCGGACGACGAGCCGCGGGCCGCGATGATGGCCGCGCCTCGCTGCTGGACCGTGGTGATGAACTCACCCTGGAGCCACGCGTCGTCGTTGATGACCTCGGCCGCGGCGCGACCGCCGATGGTGGCGTGGTAGGCGTCGGGGAACTGGGTCGAGGAGTGGTTGCCCCAGATGACGAGGTCGCGGACCTCCGCCACCGTTGAGCCGGCACGGCGCGCCAGGAGGGCGCGTCCCCTGGCCTCGTCGAGCATGGTCATCGCGAACCAGCGGTCGCGCGGGATGTCCGGCGCGGCCCGGGACGCGATCAGGCAGTTCGTGTTGCAGGGATTGCCCACGACCAGGACCCGGACGTCATCGGCGGCGTTGGCCGCGATCGAGCGGCCCTGGGCGCCGAAGATCCCGGCGTTGATGCCGAGCAGGTCCTTGCGCTCCATCCCCGCCTTCCGGGGCACGGCGCCCACCAGCAGCGACCAGTTCGCGCCACGGAACGCCTCGTCCGCGCTCGAGGTGGTCACGACCGATCGCAGGAGCGGGAAGGCGCAGTCGTCGAGCTCCATGGCCACGCCTTCGAGCGACGGCAGGGCCGCCTCCAGCTCGAGGAGGCGCAGCGCGACGCTGGTCTGGGGTCCGAACATCTGCGCCCGAGGCGATGCGGAAGACGAGCGCGTAGCCGATCTGGCCGGCCGCGCCAGTCACCGCCACCGTCACATGCTGGTCGGGCATCGGATCTCCTAGACGAGGCCCGAGTGTAGTCCGCTGGTGCCGCGCCCGTTCAGGCCGTGATGGGGCGGCACGGCCTGTCTGGGCCTACTGGACCGCCTTGAAGCTGGACCGGTTGCGGCTGCCCACCCCGCCGCCGAGGTACGAGCCCATGTCCGCGATGACGGCGATGATCAGGAACGCGATGTCCAGCCCGGTGATGCCCTCCGGGAAGCACAGGACATAGACGATCGTGGTCCACGGCAGGAAGGCGATGCCCGCCGCGGGGAGGAGGAGGTTCTCACCGAACGTCAGGGTCCATCGGGCACTGTCCGCCAGCCACCAGATGATGGCCACGATTCGAGGTCCGAAGAGCGCCAGGCTGATGATCGCGCACATGAACGGGGTGACCTCCGGATTTGGGATCGGATTCGAGGATCGAGCGCATGGTAGCGGCCACGGAGTGCTGGGGATAGGGTGTGGACAACACGCACCACCCCCCGCGAAAGTCGGGGATAAGCCGGTTGCGCCGCCCGCCGCCTAGTCGGTAGTGTGGCAACTGTCCCGAAGGGGCAGCCACCGACGCCGCGGAGTCACATCAACGGCCCGGGGGCGGTCACTTCGGGACATTTCGTTGTCCCGAATTCGGGTCCGCCTACGGTGGGCTCATCGGCGGCTGCTCGGGCGGAGTCTGGTAGCCCTGCATCTGGCTTCGGCCGCGGAGTCCGCCACCGGCCAGGGAACCAACATCCGCCAGGAAGGCCAGGCCGAGCGCCAGCCAGTCGAGGTCCACGATTCCCCCTGGGAAGACGAGGACGTACATCATCGTCGTCCACGGCAGGAAGAGGAACCCCAGGATTGGCAGGAGGATGGAGTCGAACGTCGCGTTCCAGCGGACCTGGTCGGCCAGCCACCAGAAGGCCAGGATGATGCGTGGCCCGAACAGGAGCACGCTGAGGATCAGGCACATGGGATGGCTACCTCTCTGAACGGGCAGCCATCATGCCACCCGCGGGGGGCGCGGAGAAGGGCGCTCCGCCTCGCCTACGCGCCGCTTGAGGGCGGGAAGGTCCCGAACTGCCGGTCGCCGGCGTCCCCCAGTCCCGGCATGATGTAGCCCTTCTCGTTCAGCTTGCGGTCCACCGCGCCGACGTGGACCTCGACGTCGGGATGGGCGGCGTGGAGGGTCGCGATTCCCTCGGGGGCGGCGATGAGCGAGACCTGCTTGATCCGGATGGCGCCCCACGCCTTGAGGATGTCCACTGTGGCCGCGGACGATCCACCGGTCGCCAGCATCGGATCGAGGATGAGGCAGACCTGGACGGTCGCCGCGTCCGGCAGCTTGTTGTAGTACTCGACCGGCTTGAGGGTCCGCTCGTCGCGGTACAGGCCGATGTGCCAGACCTCGGCCATGGGCATCAGCTCGAGCATGGCCTCGACCATCCCCAGCCCGGCCCGCAACACCGGCACCAGGCCGACCTTCGGACCCAGCCGGGTGCCGTCCATCGGCTCGATGGGGGTCTCCAGCCGATACGGCTCGGTAGCGAGGTCGGCCATGGCCTCGTATCCGAGCAGCCAGGACAGCTCGCGCACCAGCTCGCGGAACTTCTTGGGCTCGGTCGTGCGGTCGCGCAGGAGCGAGAGCTTGTGGGCGACCAGCGGGTGGGTCGAGGGGTGGACCGTGGGGGGCAGGGCGTCGGGCATCGGGCAGGATTCTAAGCCCGGCGCGTGCCCGCACCGGCGCCCGACTCGCGGACTAGTGCTGGCCGCATCAGGCTGATACGCTATCCGTCCCAGTTGACATCGCGTGCGCGCGACCTCGCGTGCCCGCCCGCCGCACGAGAGGTGTGCATATGGTTTTCGGGAAGCGGGGCGACGCCCCCCAGGAGGAGCTCATCGGTACGCTCTACTCCGAGGATGCCAGTGAGCCGGCGACGCCGGCGGCACCAGGCAGTCCGTCGGAGCACCGCCGCGAACCCACCGAGGGCATTCTCGACTCCCACGCGCGTTTCAACGGCAAGTTCGTCAGCGACCGCGACCTGCGGATCGACGGCGAGGCGCAGGGCGAGATCGAGTGCCAGGGCACCCTGGTCCTCAGCCCCCAGGCTCGCGTGCGGGCCAGCATCAAGGCGCACAACGTGGTGATCAACGGGGACTACGAGGGCAACGTCGACTCCGGTGGCCGGTTCGAGATCGGCTCGACCGGACGCGTCAAGGGTGAGGTCAAGACCCAGGTGCTGGTCATCAAGGAAGGGGCCTTCTTCGAGGGCACCGTGGCGATGACCCGCAAGGCGCCGACGGAGGGAGCCGCCGCAGGCGCCCCCAGCCCGGCCGGCAGCGAGTCGAGCAGCAGGGAATCGGCCAAGGGGAGCGGCGGGTCATCCGCCGCTTCGGCCAAGGCCGCGGCCGCCCCGGAGGCCGCCAGCATCTTCTCGAGCGAGGTCATCGGGGAGCCCGCCGCCGCTGCGGCCGGCAGCAGCCGGCAGCCCACCGGACCAGGCGACGAGCGCTAGCCCGCCCATCCTCGTCGAGGTCACGCGGGGGGACCGGGTCGAATCCCGGCATCGCGGGACCATCGCCGTCGCCCACGCCGACGGCCACCTCATCGCCTCCCTCGGTGACCCGGACGAGGTCGTATTCCTCCGCTCCTCCGCCAAGCCGTTTCAGCTTGCCCCATTCGTTACGTCAGGCCGCTTCGACGCCTACGACTTCCCCGATCCGGAGCAGACGATGGCGGTCATGGCCGCCAGCCACGCCGGTGAGGACCGCCACGTCCGGCTCGTCCAGGCCGCGCTCCGCTCCGGCGGCCTGACCCGCTCCGCGCTGCAATGCGGGACCCACAGTCCGTTCGACGCGGAGACCGCCCAGCGGCTGGCGCGCGACGGCGAGCCTCCGACCGAGCTGCGCCACAACTGCTCGGGCAAGCACGCCGCCATGGCGCTCAACGCCAAGGCGGCCGGCTGGGACGTGGACACCTACTGGCAGTCGGGCCACCCGTGCCAGGTCGCGGCGCTGGAGGTGGTGGCGGCCGTCTCGGGCCTGAAGAAGAGCCAGATCGGGACCGCGACCGACGGTTGCGGAGTTGTCAGCTTTGCCCTGCCCCTGCGGGCCATCGCCCGCGCGTTCGCGACGCTGGCTGATCCCTCGGCGCTGGCCGATGAGCCGCTCCGCGAGGCGCTGACCCGGATCCGCGACGCGATGATCGCCAACCCGGAGCTGATCTCCGGGGAGCGGCGCCAGTTCGACACCGACCTCATGCGGTCGGTCCCCGGCCGGCTGGTGGCCAAGGGCGGGGCCGAGGGACTCCGTTCGGTGGGCGTGGTGCCCGGGGTCGTTGACGCCGACGCGCCGGCCATCGGGCTGGCGGTCAAGATCGAGGACGGCGACGGGGCGCGGCGGGCGGGCCCGGCGGCCACCTGTGAGGCCCTCCGGCAGGTGGGCATCCTGGGTGAGGTTGAGCTCAGCCAACTGGCGCCCTACGCGGCGGCGGAGGTGCTGGACATCCCCCGCGGCGAGCCGGTCGGAGAGGTGCGAGCGTTGTTCGAGCTGGAGCGGGCCTGACGGTCTAGCCCAGCCAGCCGCGGACGAGGTCCGCGACGCGGACGAAGAGCGGTGCCAGGACGAGGGCGGGGAGGAAGTTCGCCACCCGCACCGGCCTGAGGTCGAGGAGCCGAAACGCGACGCCCAGCAGGATGATCCCCCCGGTCGAGGTGATGGCCAGGATCGTCACCTCATCGAGCAGGGGCGCGAGGAACGTCGCGAGGGCCGCGATGCCACCCTGGACGACGAGGATGGTGATGGCCGAGAGGCCCACCCCCCAGCCGAGCGCGGCCGCGAAGGCGATCGCCGCCACCCCGTCGAGCAGCGACTTGATGGCCAGCAGCTGGGCATCCCCGGTCAACCCGTTCTGGAGTGAGCCGACAATGGTCAGCGGCCCCACACAGAACACGATGGAGGCGGTGACGAAGCCTTCGGCCACCCGTGAGCCGCCACCACCCGCAACCTCGGCCCCCGGCTCGTTCCTGACCAGGCGCCGCTGGAACCACGCCCCGACCGCCTCGAGCCCATCATGGATCCGGAGCAGCTCACCGATGACGACGCCGGCGAGGACGGCGGCAAGGACCGCGACCTCGTCACCGGGCTGCGCCAGGGGGTCGGTGAACAGCTGGAGCCCGAGCGAGATCGAGATCAGGATGGTGAAGAAGCCCAGGCCGATGACCAGGCTCTCGTGCATTCTGGCCGGCATCCGGCTGCCGACCAGGAGACCGATGCCGGTGCCCAGCAGGACCGTGACGATGTTGAGGATGGTGCCGCTCAGGAACACCGCCGTATTGTGGACGGTGGCGTTCCTCGTGCTCGTCCTGAGCGGAGCCTGCAGCGTGACCACCCAGCCCACCGCATCGGCCAGCCCATCCGCCACACCGGCGGCGGCATTGCGCTACGTCGCGCTCGGCGACTCGTACACCATCGGGACCTCGATCGCGCCGGCGGACACCTGGCCCCAGCAGCTCGTGGATCGCATTCCCGAACGCCTGGTCCTGTCCGGCAACCTCGCCACCAACGCGTTCACCAGCGAGGACGTCATCCTCCACCAGTTGCCCCAGATGGACTCCCTCCGACCGGACTTCGTCTCGGTCCTCATCGGCGTCAACGACGTCGTCCAGGGCGTACCTGAGGAGACGTACCGGATGAACCTGCGGTTCATCCTCGACGACCTGCTCGGGCGACTGCCGGCGAGCCGGATCCTGATGGTGGCCATCCCCGACTACACGGTCACCCCGGCAGGAGCCGCGTACGGCAACCCGGCCCAGATGAGCGCGGCCATCGCGCGATTCAACGAAGTGGGCCAGGCGGTCGCGGCCCTGCGTGACGTTGCGTTCGTGCCGGAGATCTTCGCCATCTCCCAGCAGGCAGCGGACGATCCCACCCTGGTGGCGAAGGACGGCCTCCACCCGAGCGGCGCCCAGTACGCCCTGTGGGTGGACGCCATCGAACCGGTCGTCATCCGAACGCTGGACCGATAGCATCTGCCGCGATGAGCATGTCGGCTGACGATCAACCGATCCGGGTGCGGATGGCGCCCAGCCCGACGGGTCCGCTGCATATCGGGACGGCCCGAACGAGCCTGTACAACTACCTGTTCGCGCGCCACGTCGGCGGCACCTACGTCCTCCGCATCGAGGACACCGACCTCGTGCGCAGCACGGCCGATTTCGAGCGCGACATCCTCGACAACCTCCACTGGCTGGGCATCACCTGGGACGAGGGGCCGCAGCACGCCGGCGTGGACGCCGGCAGCGAGGACATCGGTCCGTTCGGACCCTACCGCCAGAGCCTCCGGATGGACCGATACGCCCGCGAGGCGGATCGGCTCCTGGCCTCTGGCGCCGCCTACCACTGCTGGTGCACGACCGAGGAGCTAGACGCCGTCCGCCGCGAGCAGGAGGCGAACAAGGAGGCGCCCCGCTACAACGGCCGGTGTCTCGCCTTGACCGATGCCGACCGGGCTGCATTCGAGGCCGAGGGTCGCCGCCCGGCCGTTCGGTTCCGGGTGCCGGCGGAGAAGATCCGCTTCGATGATCTCATCCGGGGCGAGGTCGAATTCGACAACAGCCTGCTCGGCGACTTCGTGATCGTGCGGGCCGACGGCGTGCCGCTCTACCACTTCGTGGTCGTCATCGATGACGAGCAGATGGAGATCAGCCATGTCATCCGGGGCGAGGACCACCTGTCCAACACGCCCAAGCACATCGCCCTTATCCGGGCCCTGGTTTACCGCGAGCCGGTCTTCGGGCACATCCCGCTTATCCTCAACCCGGATCGGTCGAAGATGAGCAAGCGCAAGTCGCAGACCGCCATCAGCGACTACCGATCGCAGGGCTACCTGCCCGAAGCGATGGTCAACTTCCTCGCCTTCCTTGGCTGGTCGCCGGGGACGGAGGAGGAGCTGTTCTCGCTGGACGAGCTGGCCGCGCGGTTCGAGATCGGCGAGGTCCACAAGGCCGGCGCGGTGTTCGACAAGAACCGGCTGGACTACCTCAACGGGGTGTACATCCGGGGGCTGACCGATGCCGAGCTGGCATCTCGGCTGCGGCCGTTGCTGCCGCCGGGACTGACCGATGAGGTCCTGGCCGGGCTCGTCCCGCTCGTGAAGGAGCGGATGGTGCGGCTGACCGATGCCGTCGAACTCTCCGGATTCCTATCGGAGGCCGACGATGTCGTGGCCTCCTGGTGGACGGTGGACGACCTGCTTCCAAAGGGCCGGGGCGCTGATGAGGTGGCCGGGGCGCTGGGTGCCGCCCGCGAGGCGTTCACGGCCGCGGCCGACTGGTCGGCGGAGCCACTCGAGGCGGTCGGGCGCGCCGCCGCGGAGGCGCACGGGTGGAAGGCCGGTGACTTCTTCAAGCCGATGCGGGTCGCGGTGACGGGACGAGCGATTTCGCCGCCGCTCTTCGGCTCCATGGTCCTGCTGGGTCGGGATCGATCCCTGGCGCGACTCGACGGCGCGCTCGAGCGGATGGGGGCGGCGGAAACGGCGTCATGACCGGTCCGGCCGAGTCGCTCGTTTGCGCCAGCTGTGGAACGGCGAACCCGGCCGGGTCGCGGTTCTGCAACAGCTGCGGTGCGCTGCTCGAAGCGCCTGCCCCGCCCGCGAGGGAGACCCGCAAGGTCGTCACCGTTCTCTTCATCGACGCGACCTCATCCACCGCCCTGGGTGAGCGGCTGGACCCCGAGTCCCTCCGGGCGGTCATGACCCGCTACTTCGATGTCATGCGCGAGGTCATCGAGTTCCACGGGGGCAGCGTCGAGAAGTTCATCGGTGACGCGGTCATGGCGGTCTTCGGCGTACCCGTTGTTCACGAGGACGATGCGCTCCGGGCCTGCCGTGCCGCGCTGGAGATCCACGACCGGCTGGGCGCGCTGGACGAGGCCATCCGCGCCGAGCGCGGGGCCAGCGTCGAGTGGCGGATGGGGATCAACACCGGAGAGGTGGTTGCTGGGGATGCCGTGAGCGGTCAGCGGATCGTGACCGGTGACGCGGTGAACGTAGCGGCGCGTCTGGAGGGCGCCGCGGAGCCGGGACAGATCCTGCTCGGTGCGGAGACCTTGGCGCTGGTGCGCGGGGCCGTGGCGGCGGAGCCCCTGGAGCCGATCATGCTGAAGGGGAAGACCGGTGCGGTTCCCGCGTGGCGCCTGATCGGATCGCAGGATGGTTCGGCTCGCCCCATCCAGGCCCGCTCACTCGAGGCACGGCTGGTGGGTCGCAAACGGCCGCTGCGCCTGCTGGAGGAGGCCTTCCGCGAGGCTGTGGAGGAACGGGTCTGCCATCTGTTCACCATCCTCGGCGTGGCCGGGGTCGGCAAGTCACGCCTGGTCGATGAGTTCGTCGCCTCACTCGCGGACCAGGCGCAGGTGGCCTCAGGACGATGCCTCGCCTATGGGCGGGGGATCACATACTGGCCGGTCGCGGAAGCTATCCGTCACGGGGCAGGCATTTCCGAGGAGGCGACCCCGGAGGATGCCCTCGTCCGGATTCGCGAGCTGGTGGAAGGCGATCCAGAGGGCGACCGCATGCTGGCTGCCATCGGAGACCCGCTCGGTATCGCCGGCAGCCAACCTGCGCCGGAGGACACCTTCTGGGCAATTCGCCGGACGTTCGAGGCCATCGCCCGTCAGCGGCCGCTGATCCTCGTGTTCGACGACGTCCACTGGGGTGAGCCCACGTTCCTGGACCTGATCGATCACATCGCCGACTGGACCCGAGACGCGCCGATCCTGCTCATTTCCATGGCCCGTCCGGAGCTGCTCGAGACGCGCCCGGCGTGGGGCGGTGGAAAGCGCTCCACGACGACCGTCCAGCTCGAGCCGCTGTCCGAAGTCGAGACAGGAGAGTTGGTGGAGGGCCTCCTCGGTCAATCCGAGCTGCCTTCCGACCTCCGATCGGTGATCGGCCATGCGGCCGAGGGCAACCCGCTATTTGTGGAGGAGCTCCTCGGAAAGCTCATCGACGACGGTTTCCTCGTCCAGGCCGACAGTGGATGGGCGGCGCTCGGCAACCTGGGACAGCTCGCCATCCCACCCACGATTTCCGCGTTGCTGGCCGCTCGTCTTGATGGGCTCGGCGCCGAGGAGCGGGTGGTCATCGAGCGCGCCTCGGTCGAGGGCAAGGTGTTCCACCGCGGTGCGGTCACCGAGCTTGCACCGGAACCGATTCGGGCGCACGTTCGCGAGCGGCTGACGAGCCTAATGCGGATGGAGCTGGTCCGCCCCGATCAATCGGCCTTCGCCGGAGAGGAGGCCTACCAGTTCCGCCATCTTCTGATCCGCGACGCTGCCTATCAGGCCCTCGCCAAGCAGACGCGCTCGGAGCTTCACGAGCGGTTCGCCGCCTGGCTGGAGCGCATTGCCGGAGACCGTCGCGCCGAGTACGGGGAAATCGTCGGCTATCACCTGGAGCAGGCCTACCGGTATCGGTCGGAGCTCGGCCCCGTGGACGACCGTGCAAGCGACCTGGCAGTCCGCGCGAGCACGCTCTTCGTCGAGGCCGGCGAGCGGGCAGTCGTGCGAGAAGACCTCAGCGCCGCGATTGACTTGCTCAACCGAGCGATGGAGCTCACAACCGGACCGTCCCAGCGGTGGCAGATCGTGGCGACGCTCGGACCGTGCCTGCTCGGGGCGGGCGAAGGGGAACGGGCTGAGGGGATGCTGCTCGACGCTCTGGCGGAGGCGCGGGAGGCGGGCGATGAGCATGCCGCGGCTCGGCTGGAGCTGGGGCTCCTAGCAGTCCAGTCGTCCACGAAGTCACTGGGGATGCGCGACTCCCTGGCGAAGCTCGAATCGATCCGCGATCGGCTGGCAGCCCTGGGCGATGCCGACGGCGCGAACCTCGCCGAGGCGGGGTGCACGTTCACGCTGTTCGCCGCCGGGCGTGCCGGTGAGGCCGAGCACCGTGCACGGCAGCTTCTCGCCAAGGGGCGGGGAGGACCCTGGTGGCAGGAAGCCCGCCGGTCAGTCGGGGCGTCGATGGTGTACGGCCCCACCCCGACCGATGTCGCGCTGACCGGGCTCGAAGAGCTCCAGAGCCTGGACGTGGCGGCGCCCGGATTCCACCTCGCGGTCGCCAGGCTGCTCGTCCTGCAGGGCCAGTTCGACGAGGCTCAGGCTCGGACCGAAGTCGCACGAAAGCAATTGGCGGACCGAGGTGATCGACTCATCATGGCGGAGGTTCCAGCGGTGCAGGGCAGTATCGCCGCGGCGAAGCGCGACTGGATCAGTGCTGCGCCGCTGGTAAGGAAGTCGTACGAGGAAAAGGCGGCGACCGGCGATCGCGCCTACGCCTCCACCACCGCCGTTCTGCTGGCCGAGGCTCTCCTGGAGGGAGGAGACCTCGATGGAGCCGACGAGTACTCGTCGCTGGCCGTCAACACCTCCTCCGCTGACGACATCGCCTCCCAGGGCGGGGGCCAGGCGGTCCAGGCCCGGGTCCTGGCGTCCCGCGGCGATCACATCCGGGCGGAGGCACGCGCGCTGGAGGCTGTGAACATGATGGAAGCCACCGACTACCTCGATCAGCGTGCTGCGGTGCTGCTCCACGCTGCTCACGTCGCCCGTGCCGCGGGCAAGCACGATCAGGCCAGGTACTTCGCACGACGGGCGCTTGCCGACTACGAGGCCAAGGGCGCGACCTGGTTCGTCTCCCAAACGCAAGAGCTGATCGGCGAGTGGGAGACGGCCGACCAGTGACAGCCCGCGTCTGCGCCAGCTGCGGCACAGAGAATCCCGCCGAAGCTCGCTTCTGCTTCTCGTGCGGCGCACCGCTCGAGGTCGCGGCACCGCAGTCTCCGAGTCGCGCAAGACCGTCGACGGTCCTGTTCTGCGACCTGGTCGGCTCGACGGCGATGGGGGAGCAGATGGATCCGGAGACCCTCCGCGGCCTGCTGACCCGGTCGTTCGACCAGGTGGCCGCCATCGTCGAACGCCACGGGGGCGTGGTCGAGAAGTTCATCGGCGACGCGGCGATGGCGGTGTTCGGCATCCCGCGCGTTCACGAGGACGACGCCCTGCGGGCGGTTCGCGCCGCGGCCGACATCCGCGAGGCCCTTGCGCGATGCCGATCGACCGGAGCCGGTTCGGCCACGGTGGCATGGAGGACTGGTATCGCGACCGGCGAAGTGGTGGCTGGCGACGCGACCGCCGGGCAGCGGCTGGTCACCGGCGACACGGTGAACGTGGCGGCCCGCCTCCAGCAGACGGCTCAGCCCGGCGAGATCCTGATTAGCGGCGAGACGCATCGCCTGGTCCGCGACGCGGTGCGAGGTCGAGTCGATGGGCGAGGTCACGGTCAAGGGCCGGCAGGCGCTGATCGAGACGCTGCCGGCTGCTGGACGGTGGACCATGCGGCCGCCGGCCACGAGCGCCGCCTGGACTCGCCGATGGTCGGCCGCGAGCGTCAGCGTCGGCAGCTCGACGAGGCGTTCGCCGAGGTTCGCGATGAGCGGGTCTGCCACCTGTTCACCATCCTCGGCGCGGCCGGCGTCGGGAAGTCGCGGCTCGTCAACGAGTTCATCGGATCGTTGGGCGACGACGCGCGGGTGGTCCATGGACGTTGTCTCTCGTACGGCGAGGGAATCACCTACTGGCCCATCGCCGAGCTCGTGCGCGCGGCGACCGGCATCGGTGAAGCCCGCGGCGGTGACTCGGCCGCCGACTTGGCCCGCATCGCCGCCGTTCTGGGGGAGAGCGCGGACCGCGACCGGATCGCCGAGCGAGTGGGCGAAGCCATCGGTCTGACCCGGGGAGAACCTGTACCTGACGAGACGCCGTGGGCGATCCGCTCGTTCTTCGAGGGCCTGGCCGCCGAACGGCCCCTGGTCATCGTCCTGGACGATCTCCAGTGGGCCCAGCCTCTGCTCCTGGACCTGATCGAGCACATCGCCGACTGGTCGCGCGACGCTCCCATCCTGTTGATCGTCCTCGCCCGGCAGGAGCTGCTCGACCTCCGCCCGGCGTGGGGTGGCGGCAAGCGCTCCGCGACGAGCATCTCCCTCGAGCCGCTGAACGCAGACGAAACGGCACAGCTCATCGACAACCTCTTGGGCCAGGCCAAGCTGCCGGCGACCATATTCGACCGCATCCGCCACGCCGCCGAGGGGAATCCGCTCTTCGTCGAGGAGCTCCTGGAAATGTTGATCGACGAGGGAGCGCTGGCCCGCAGCAATGGCAACTGGACAGCCAGCCGCGACCTCGCCAACCTGGCGGTCCCACCCACGATCCAGGCTTTGCTCTCGGCCCGACTCGATGGCCTGGCAGGAACCGATCGCGCGATCCTGGAGCGCGGCTCGGTGGAGGGAACCGTGTTCCATCGCGACGCGGTCGCGGCGCTTGCTCCTGAGAGCCTCCGCGAGGCGGTTGGTGCGAGCCTTCAGACGTTGACGCGCCGCGAATTCGTTTCCCCCGACCGCGCAGAGCTGACCGGCCGGGAGGCATTCCGTTTCCGCCACCAGCTCATCCGCGACGCCGCGTACCAGGCCATCGCCAAGCAGAGCCGAGCGGAGCTCCACGAGCTGTACGCCGACTGGCTGGAGAACGCGCTGGGCAACCGCCTTGACGAGTACCGGCCCATCCTGGCCTACCACCTGGAACAGGCGGCCCGTTATCGTCGCGAGCTGGATCCGGCAGACCCGGCCCTGCCCGTCCTCGCTCATCGCGCCGCGGACCACCTTGCGGAGGCTGGCGCCGCCGCGCTGGACCGGGGGGATGCCACGGCCGCGTCCAACCTCGTCCAACGCGCGGTCATGCTCGTCGAAGCGGACTCGCCGTCGATGCTGCCGTGGCGCCTGCTGGCGGGTGAGGCAATGCTCGCAGGTGCCACTGCAGAGGAGGCTGACGCGTTTCTCGACACGACGCGCGCGATGGCGGAACTCGTCGGTGATCGCAATTCCGCAGCCACTGCCGAGGCGCTCCGCCTCCACGCCCGCGTCTCATTGGCCAAGGAACCGATTCAGGCGCTCGAGGCCGACGCCGAGCGCCTCTACCAGGAGCTCGGCGACATGGGCGATCAAGCCGGGGCGCACATAGCCGGCCTCCAGGTGGCAAAGCTCCGCTTCTTCAGCGGACACGGCGCATCCGCGGTGGAGTTCCTGCAGGAATTGTTGGTCGTCGTCCCCCCACACAGCAGGATCCGGGACGAGCTCCTGGGATGGATTGCGGCGGCCGCCTACTGGGGTCCGATGCCGGTACCGGAGGCCCTCGAGCTCATGGACGAGCTTGGTGCCCAAGTTCGAGCGTCGCAATGGGCCGCGAACCGCGTAGCGCGAGTGCGCGGCGCGCTGCTTGCTGAGCAGGGACGGTTCGACGAGGCTCGTTCAGCGTTGGATGCAGCGAAGCGCACTGCCGAGGAGCTGGGGAACGGCTATGTCATCTCGGCACTCCAGGGTCACTTCATCGGCCCGGTCGAGTTCCTGGCGGGAAATGCTGCAGGAGCCGCGGAGATCGAGCTCGTCGCGTACGAATCGATGATCGAGCAAGGAGTCCTGGGATTCGCAAACACGGTGGCCGCGCATCTCGCGCGAGCGATGCTTGAGCTGGACCGGAACGACGAAGCCGAGCAATGGGCGAAAACGGCTCGAGAGCTGGCGACCGGGAACGACCCGGCCGCGATCGGGCCGGCGCTGGGAATCGCGGCACGCGTCCATGCACGGCGAGGCGACTTCGTGGAGGCGGAGCGGCTTGGACGAGAGGCTGTTGGCTCATTCGACGGGACCGACTACATCGACCAGATTGCCGACGGCCACGCGGATCTGGCTGACGTTCTGCGACTCGCCGGCCGCGGCGACGATGCGACCCTGGAGCTGGGCATCGCCCTCGAGCTGTACGAGCGGAAGGGCCATCTGGTTGGAGCCAACCGGACGCGCAAGCGCCTGACCGAGCTCGGAGCGGCCTCCGCCTAGGGGACGAGCACCAGCCTTCCCGGGACCTTGCCCGCGGCCAGGCGGTCGTGAGCGGCGGCGGCCTCGCGCAACGGCATCCGCTCCACCGCCCAGTGGAGGCTGTGGCGGCGGGCGAGCTGGACCACGTCGCGCAGGTCGTCATGCGATCCCCACGACGTCGTGGTCAGAGATGCCTCCGGCGGCAACGCCTCGAACGAGAAGTTCATCTCGCCGCCACCCTCACCGACCAGCGACACGAGGCCGCCGGGCGCCACGAATCGCGCGGCCAGGGCCAAGGTCTCGTCGGACCCGACGAAGTCGAATACGACATCGGCCGGGCCGCCCAGACCGGTGAAGATCAGCTCCTCCTCACCCGACAGGAACCCCACGTCGGCGCCGAGCTCCGCCGCCCGCTGGACCTTGTCCGGATCGATCTCGCGGACGCCGACGAAGACCTCCGGCAGGCGGCGTAGGAACTGCAGCGCGAACTGGCCCACCCCGCCGAGACCGATAAGCAGAGCGCGGGATCCCTCGGCCAGCCACGGCGCAGCGCGGCGCACGGCGCGGAAGGAGGTCACCCCGGCGTCCGCGAGCGGCGCCGCCTCGATGGGGTCGAGCTTTCCGAGCGAAACGAGGTGGCGCGGGTCGGGGACGAGGATGTACTCCGCGTACCCGCCGTCCACCTGGAACCCGGGCGCCCGGCTGTGCTCGCATCGCTGCTCATCCCCGCTCCGGCAGTCGCGGCAGTCGCCGCAGCCCCAGCCACCGGCCACCACTACCGGCTCGTCCTCCTTCAGCCGTGCCTGCTTGATCAGCCCACCGGCATCGGCTCCCATGCCGGCGATCCAGCCGGCCACCTCGTGGCCCAGGGTCACTGGCCGCTCGACCCGGATCCGATCGGTCCGGGCGATGTGAAGGTCGGTGTGGCACACCCCGGCACCCGCCACCCGAATGAGCACCTCCGTGCCGCGGGGCGTGGGAACGGGCACGTCCTCCAGCCGCAACGGCTCGCCGGCGGCATGCGTCCGGACGGCCAGCATCGGTCAGGCGGGAAGGGGCTCGCGGAAGAACTCGAGAATGATGGCCGCCACGAGCCGGGGATCGGGGTCGTGATAGATGCCGCGGACGAACCCGGCCTCGTCGGCCCCGATGAGCACCGGCGTCGCGACGTTCGTGTTCCCGCGCCGCTCGACGACGGGGATGCCCAGCGCCCCGGATGCGATCTGGCGCTCGTCGCTGAGGAGGAGGAAGAGCAGGTCCAGGTCTTTGACGAAGTCGGCCTGCTCCCGCTCGTTGTCGGTGGTGACGCCAACCACCGCGATGCCGGCCTCGGTCAGGCGCGCCGTCTCTGCCGACAGGGTTCGGGCCAGGGCCTCACCGGCGGTGCGGCCGGCTCCGCTCAGGCTCGGCCCCGCAAAGAAGACGTGGGCCACCGGGGTCTTGCCGACCCAGGAGCGGAGGTTGAGAAGGTAGCCATCGGTGGCACGGAGGCCGATCGAGGGGACGGCGTCCCCGACCTTGACCTTCAGGGAGGCGGCAGCGCGGCTCACGCCTCGATTGTATCCGGGCCCGCAGTGCGGGCCCGGCATGAGTTCAGGAGCGCGCGTCCTCCCACCGGTTCAGCCGGGCGCCGAGGCGCCAGCCGAACAGGAGACGGCGATCGGATGCCGCGGGCCCGTCGCGGCGAGCGGCGACCTCACTCGGCCGGTGCGCAGGCCGGTACGAGGCCGCCAGCTCGCGGCGGCGGTCGGCCTCGAGCTCCCAGGCCGTCATCGGTGAGTTGCCGAACATGCTGAGCTCCTTTCCCGCGGCCCCGTCGCGGGGCCGACCTTCTTATCTGAAGAGATTTGATATCGAACGATCGGTACTGTAGCGGGCAGATAGTTCCATGTCAAGCAATACGACGACAAAAGACTTGACATGGAACGAACTTGACACCAATACTGTCGCCGTGACGACACCCGGAGAGGAACGGGACCGCCTGGACGACATGCTGCTGGTCTGGGCGCGCGAGATCCCGAACCTGGACCCGCTGACCGAGGGCATCGTCGAGCGCATCCAGTTCCTGAACAAGATGTTCCGAGACTCGATGGATGCCACTCTCGAGGAGTTCGGCCTCGAGCCGCGCTCCTTCCACCTCCTTGGCAAGCTCCGCAGCTACGGGCCGCCCTACCAGCGCTCGCCTGGCCAGCTGGCCGCGGACATGCATCTCTCGAGCGGGGCCATGACCAACCGCCTGGATCGGATGGAGGAAGCCGGGCTCATTCGCCGCCTGCCGGATCCGACTGACCGGCGGGGGACGATCATCGAGCCGACGAAGGCGGGGCATGCTGCGTGGGACAAGACGGTGGGCACGCAGGCCATCACCGAGTCGCTCATTGCCGGCAATCTCACCAAGGCTGAGCGCGAGGAGCTCCACCGCCTGCTGCGACGCCTGATGCGCGCGTTCCCGGCCAAGGACCACTGGGCCGAGGCGCCGACCCCCGAGAAGCCTGAGGTGGCGGCGGTCTCCTGACCTCCGCTCAGCCCTTCGGGCCGAGAACGAGCGCGCTCCCGGACCGATGGACCAGCCCGTCCCGCTCAAGGCCGCGGACCAGGCTCCGATACTCCGCTGACGGCACGGTGGGGACCACCCGTCGGGCCGCAATCGCGCTGAGCCGACGCGCGGGCGCCTCGGTGAGCACTCGGAGCAGCGAGCCACGCGCGGCGCGTGTACGGGCTGTCGCCGCCGACTGGCGGGGGACGGGCACACGGCGCGGGTCCGAGCGGGATGGGCAGCCGCGCCGGACGGGGCAGATGGCGCACCGCGGGGTTCGGGAAAGGCAAATACGAGCCCCGAACTCCATGGTGGCGTGGGTCCAGGCGCCGGCTTCAAGCGGATCGGCTGCCGGGGCGGCGAGGCGATCGGCCAGGACCTGGAGCGCCCGGCGGTCGTCCGCATGGGTCCCGAAGCGACGGACCAGCCAGCGGCGGACGTTGGTGTCCACCGCGCCCACCGGCTGGCCATAGGCGATGGAGGCAATGGCCCGCGCCGAGTAGGCGCCGATGCCGGACAGCGCCTCGAGATCGGCCACGGAGGCGGGCCAACCGTCGCGAGCGATGCGGGTGGCGGCGGCATGGAGGTTGAGGGCCCGGCGGTTGTAGCCCAGGCCACTCCAGTCCACGAGGACCTGCGACGGTGGAACGGCGGCCATGGCGGCGGGCGATGGGTATCGGTCCATGAAGGTGTCGAACCGCTCCGCGATGCGCGAGGCCTGGGTCTGCTGGAGCATGACCTCGGCCACGAGGACGGGCCACGGGTCACGGCTTCGGCGGAAGGAAAGCTCCCGCTGGTCGGCGAGATACCACGCCAGGATTCGTCGCCTGACGGCGCGGATGGACCCGGAGGAAGGCGGTGCGGACACCGGGCGAGGGTACTGCTCGACCGCCGGTCGGTCGTCTAGAGTCCGCGCCATGCGCAGCGAGCCGATGGTCGTGGACAAGTTCGGCGGATCGGTCCTGACCCGGCCGGAGGACATCGCGGCCGCGGTCGAGGTCGTGGTCGCCCAACGGGCCGAGGGGCTGCGCCCGGTCGTCGTGGTGTCGGCCTTCGAGGGGGTGACCGATGCCATCCTGTCGTCGGCAGCCGTCCTCCTGCCCGACGAGGGCGCCTCGCTGCGGGGAACGGGCGCCCATGCTCCCGACTCATCGATGGCGCGTGAGACCGATCGCGCCCTCGCCACCGGCGAGGCCCTCTCCGCGGCCCTGTTCGCGCTCGGGCTGGAGGCGCACGGGCTGCCGGCGCGCTCGTTCAGCGGGGCGGAAGCCGGGATCCGGACCGCGGCCGCCCACCTGGGCGCCGCTGTCCGCCGCGTCTACTCGCGGCCCCTCCGCACGGCGGTGGCCGATGGGCTGGTGCCGGTGGTCGCCGGCTTCCAGGGAATCGGGGCCCACGGCGAGCTGACGACCCTGGGCCGCGGCGGGACGGACCTGTCGGCCGTCGCGCTGGCGGTGGCCCTCCGCGCGGACCGCTGCGAGCTGTTCAAGGACGTGGGCGGCGTGTGGGAGGCTGACCCCCATCTCGTCCCCTCGGCGCGGCTCCTTCCCACGGTCAGTGCGCTCCAGCTCGAGCTCCTCGGGGAGCTGGGGGCAGAGGTTGTCCATCCGGTCGCCGTCCGGAGGGCGCGCCGCGGCCGGCTGCGCCTGGTCGTCCGCTCGGTTGACGGCGACGCGCCATCGACCGAGGTCGTGCCCCGTCCCGCAAGGGACGACCCCGGCGCGCTCATCCTGGCCGTGGATCGAAAGGAGCGGATCGCCCGGATCAGCCTCGTCGGGCCCGCGGCCCGGATGCCCGAGCTGCTGCCGCTGCCCGCCCACGGGGAGGGGTCATTCGACGAGGGCGGCCTCCGGGTGGTGTGGGCCGAGGTGCCGGTGGCGCAGGCGGCTCAAGCGGCGCGGGCGGTCCACGCCTCGCTCATGGCCCAGCCCCAGGGCGCCCCAGGACCCTAGGTCGGGCAGGCGAGCTCCGTCGCCTCCACCACGATGATCCGGCCCTCCCCGGCGGCCGGGATCTGGATCCGGCTCATCGTGCAGTTGTCGGTGTCATCGGTCTCGAAGTAGTTGTTGGGCAGGTCCACCGTGGCTTTCAGGGTGTACGTGCCGCCGGCCATGTTGGTGATGTCGAGGTACTGACCGACGAAGTCCCACCCGTATCGGTCGCCCCAGCCCACGGACAGGCCCATCCGGACGCTCGTGTCCTCGGGGGCCCCGCACCAGGAGTTCTGGTAGTACGAGTCGTTCCGCGCGCCCGGCGCGTCGCGATGGGTCGCCGAGTTGTCGAAGAAGCAGAAGTGGATCTTGTTGCCGTTCCGGATGGAGGACGGATCGAGCGCCGGCGCCAGCTCCATGGTCACGACCTGCTGGGCGTGCCAGTGGTTGTGCCCGTCCCCCGCGTACAGGGCATCGACCATGCTCGGGAGATGGCGCCGCCCGCCGCTCTCGAGATAGAAGACCTGGTCCAGCTGCATGGTGGGTGCCGCGGGATCGGCCCGGAACCCGCGCAGCTCGAACGCGCCGTTACCGATGTTGCTGAAGACGGTCGTCACGTGCAGGAGGCGCCGGTTGTCGGGCTCGGTGTACTCGATGCTCCAGTCGGCGAGGGGCTCCATCACCAGGTTCGGCAGGAGGGCGCCTTCGGGCGGGGTGGGCTCCGGGGTCGGCGTCGGCGCGGCCGTCACCTCCGGCGTCGGGCTGGCCGTGGGACTGGGGGACGCGGTCTCGCTTGGCGCGGCCGATTGCTCCGCAGAGGTGCTGGGGGCGCCTCCCGGGGCCGTGCTGCAGGCGGCCAGGACGAGGGCCGCGAGCGCGACCCAGGCCACCCGCCGATGCGAGGTCATGAAGGCAGGATAGAGCCATCCGGCGCCGCCTCGTGTTCGGCGGGTTCGACCCCGGGCCGCCGCTGGACGACGATGGCGGCCACCACGATGAACGCCCCACCCACGATCTGGAGGGGGGTAGGCACCTCCGCCAGCAGGATCGCGGCGAGCACGACGCCGATGACCGGCTCGAGGGTGGAGATGATGGCCGCCCGCGGCGCGCCGAGGCGCCGGATGCCCATGATCCAGGCCATGGTCGGGATCCCGGCGCCGATGATCCCGGCCCATAGGACCGGCAGGAGGGCGGCATTGGACGCCAGCGGCGCGCCCAATGCCCCCACATTGCCGATCACGACCGCGCCCAGCAGGTAGGCGGCCGCGGCCACCGCGAAGGTCACCCCGCCGGCCTGGGGCGAGGGGATGGCCGGGAACCCGTGGCGGGCGCTCAGGGCGTAGACGACCTGGCACAGGCCGCCGGCAAAGGCAAGCGCCACGCCGAGGGGATCCAGCTGCCCGACCTGGCCGGCCCCGATGAGGACGAGGACCAGCCCGACCAGGCTGATCCCGAGGGCGGCCCAGCGCGGGCCGTCGAGGCGCTCCTTGAACAGGACGGTCGACACCACGGCCACCATGGCCGGGTAGGTGTAGAAGACGAGCAGGGCGAGGCCGACGCTGATGCGAGTGATGGCGAACAGCACCGTCAGGTTGAGGAGCGCGTTGGTGAGGCCGGCGAAGACGTTCATCCCCAGCTGCCGGCGCGGGATCTCCCGGAATGGCCGAACGACGACCTGGCCGAGGCGGGCCAGGATCAGTGCGATCACGAAGACCACCAGGCCGCCGATCACCGCCCGCCAGGTGACCAAAGTCAGCGCGTCCACTCCGGCTGAGTACGCGAAGCGGGAGGTTGGCCCCAGGGTTGCGAAGCAGAAGGCGGCGAGGACGACGAGCGCGGCACCCAGGCCGTCGCCCGCCGGTCGCTCCGACTTCACGAACCGTCCTCGGACGTCTCCAGGGCGGTGGCCAGGCGATCGCGCTCGGCGGTGAGGGTGGCGGTGCGGTCGAGGGCCTGGTTGTGTTCCTCGATCAGCCGTCGGACGAGGGTCGCATCGGCGTAGGTAGCCGAGTCGCCCAGGCGTTGGGTGAGATCCGCCAGCTCGGCCTCGGTGGCAGCCAGGTCGGCCCGCGTCCGTTCCAGCGCCGCCTTCGACTCGCGCGTCTCGCGGTGCCGCTGGTTGCGGGCCTCCGCCTGCTCGCGCTTGCGGGTCGTCGCCTGGTCTGCCGTCTCGCGGCGGGCGGGCGTGCTCACCACCCCGCGCGGCGTGGCCTTGCCCTCCGACGCGCCCGGCCGCTCGATGTCGATGCCCCGCGCCTCGGCGTAGGCCTCGAAGTCGTCGGGGTACAGGACCGCGGTCCCGCCATTGACCTCGATGATCGTGTTGGCGACCGTCCGGATCAGGTATCGGTCGTGGGTGATGAGGACCAGCGTCCCGCTGAAGGCGGTCAGCGCGTCCTCCAGCACGTCGCGGCTGGCGATGTCGAGGTGGTTGGTCGGCTCGTCCAGGCACAGGAGGTTGGCCGGGTCGGCCAGCATCTTGGCCAGCGCCAGGCGGGTCTGCTCCCCGCCGGACAGGACCTTGACTGGCTTGCGGATGTCGTCGCCCGAGAAGAGGAACGTGCCCAGCAGCCGCCGCTGCTCGGCTGACGTCATCCGCGGCGCCGCCTCCTCGAGCTCCTCGAGGACCGTGTTCCGCGGGTTCAGGGCCTCGATCTGGTGCTGGGCGAAGTAGGCGACCTGGACGTTGTGGCCCAGCAGCCGGTCGCCGGCCTGGAACTCGAGGACGCCGGCCAGGATCTTCAGCAGGGTGCTCTTTCCCGCCCCGTTGGGACCGATGAGCGCCACCTTCTGCCCGCGTTCGAGCTGGAGATCGAGCCCGTCGTACACCGAGTGCTCGCCGTAGCGCTTCACGACGCCGTCGAGGGTGATCACCGTCCGACCGCTGCGGGCCGGCTGCGGGAAGCGGAAGCGGATCGACTTCGACCGCGTCTCGGGCACGACCACCCGGTCCATCCGCTCGAGGTACTTGATCTTGGCCTGTGCCTGGCGGGCCTTCGACTTCTTGTAGCGGAAGCGCTCGATGAACCGCTCGATGCGAGCGACCTCCCTGCCCTGGACCCGGGCGTGCCGCTCCAGCTCGGCCAGGCGCATCTCCCGCTGCTCGACGAAATCGGCGTAGTCGCCCACGTACTCGGTCAGCGTGCCGCGGTGCAGCTCCGCGATCCGGTTGGCCACAACATTGATGAAGTCCCGATCGTGGCTGACCAGGATGACGGCGCCGGCGTACTCGGCCAGGAACCCCTGCAGCCATTCGACCGATGCCAGGTCGAGGTGGTTGGACGGCTCGTCCAGGAGCAGGAGATCGGGGTTGGCCAGCAGCAGGCGGGCCAGGGCCACCCGCATCATCCAGCCGCCGGAGAACTCGCCGATGTCCCGATCGGCGTCGGCATTGGCGAAGCCCAGGCCGGCCAGGATGCGACGGGCTTCGGCCTCGATGGACCAGCCGCCCAGCTGCTCGAACCGATGCTGGAGCCGGCCGTACTCGTCCATGAGCTCGGCCAGCTCGTCCGCGGCGGTGGTCTCGGCCATTTCCTGCTCGATGTGCTGCATCCGGCGGCCGATGCCGGTCACGGTGCCGGCCCCGGCCAGCACCTCGGCGAGGACCGAGTGGCCGCGCGACTCGGCCACTTCCTGACGGAGGTAGCCGATCACGACGTCCTTGCCACGGGCCACCGAGCCGGTGTCGGCGTCCTGCTCGCCGGTGATGATCTCGAGCAGCGTGGTCTTGCCCGTCCCGTTGGCGCCCACGATGGCGACACGCCGCCCGGCGCTGACCTGGAGCGAGACATCGGAGAACAGGTGCTGGGCGCCGTGGCTCTTCGACACCCCCGACAGCGAGACGAGGCTCATCCGGCGCCGCTCACTCCGGTCACGACGTTCACTCCCGCACCTCGGCGGCGTTGAGCTTCGCGCCCGCCGTGTCGAACCGGAGCCGGGTGGCCATCCCGGCCTGGCCGGAGGCATTCCACGCCTTCTCGACCGAGTGGGCGGTGAGCGGCGAGTCGCAGATGGCCAGGACCGATGGGCCGGCCCCCGACAGGCAGGCCCCGGCCGCTCCGATCTGGTACGCGGTCTCGATCAGGCGCGCCGAGCCCGGCAGAAGCGGCAGGCGGTAGGGCTGGTGCAATCGGTCGTCCATCGCCGGCCGGAGGAGGGACGCGTCGGAGGTGAGCACGGCCGTGGCCAGCAGGGCGGCCCGGGCGGCCTGGTTCGCCGCGTCAGAAAGCAGGACACGGCCCGGAAGCGCCGCCCGCATGTCCTCGGTGTGGCTCTGGTCCTGGGCGATGAACAGGACCGGGATCCAGGCCTCGGGGACGCGGAAGCGGCGGACGGTGACGTCGTTTGATTCCATGACGGCGAGGGTGAACCCGCCGTATAGGGCGGCCGCCACGTTGTCCGGGTGGCCCTCCAGCCGGGCGGCGAGGGCCATGAGCTGGTCGGCGTTCGTCGGCAGCCGCCCGGCGCTGGCGCCGAGCAGGAGTCCGGCCAGGATGGCCGCCGCGCTGCTGCCGAGGCCGCGAGCAGACGGGATCATGGACGAGACCTCGATCCGCCACGACGCGCTGCCGCCGGGCGGTCCGCCCGCCACCCGCAGCCCCTCGCGGAACGCGCGCACGACCATGCTGTCGGAGCCGGCTCCCTCGGCCTCAGCCGCTCCCTCGCCATGGGCGGTCAGGACGATGCCGGGAAGGTTTCCGTGGTGGAGCTCGGCCCGCAGCTTGAGGCTCAGGGCCGCGGCAAAGCAGTCGAAGCCACTGCCCAGGTTGGCAGTGCTGGCGGGAACGTCGACCGATGCAAGCGGGGTGGCCACGGCGCCGAGTGTATCGGTCAGGCCAGTTGCGCCACCTCGTCGTACCGGAAGCACTGGACCTGGTGGTCGTTGACCAGGCCGGCGCTCTGCATGAAGGCGTACACGATGGTGGGGCCTACGAACGAGAAGCCGCGCCGCTTCAGGTCCTTCGACATCTGGCGCGAGACATCGGTCTCCGCCGGGACGTCTTCGAAAGACTGCCATCGGTTCTGGACCGGGCGACCGTCCACGTACGACCAGAGGTACCGATCAAGGCTGCCGAGCTCGCCGATGACCGCCAGGGTCGCTCGAGCGTTGCCGACGGCCGATGCGACCTTGGCCCGGTTGCGGATGATCCCCGGGTCGGCCAGCAGACGAGCTTCGTCATCGGCTCCGTAGGCGGCCACGGTTGCGATGTCGAAGCCGGCGAACGCGGCCCGGTAGGCGTCGCGCCGGTTCAGGATCGTCGTCCAGCTGAGCCCGGCCTGGGCGCCCTCGAGGATCAGCAGCTCGAACAGGGCCCGGTCATCGTGGAGCGACTCGCCCCACTCGGTGTCATGGTAGGCGAGCATGTTCGGCGCGCTGCCGGTCGCCCACCGGCAGCGGAGCGGTTCGGGCGACGCGGAGACCTCAGCCATCGAGCGCGGCCCGGACGGCATCTGCCGTGGCCGGAACCGTCGCCAGGTCTCCCACCGCGCCCGGCGCGGTGTCGGGGTCCTTCAGGCCGTGGCCGGTGAGGATGCAGACGACCGTCGCCGAGCGCTCGAGCCGGCCGCTGGCCGCCAGCTGGCGGACGCCGGCCACGCCCGCGGCTGACGCCGGCTCGCAGAAGACGCCCTCCAGGCGGGCGATGTCCGCTTGGGCGTCGAGGATCTGGCGGTCGGTCACCGCCTCGATCAGCCCGCCGGACTCGTCGCGAGCAGTGGTTGCCCCATCCCACGAGGCGGGGTTCCCGATCCGGATGGCGGTGGCCACCGTCTCGGGAGCGGCCACGGCCGCGCCCTCCACGATGGGCGCGGCGCCGGACGCCTGGAAGCCAAGCATCCGCGGCCGGCGACCATCGGTCCGACCCGCCGCCTCATAGGCCACGAAGCCGCGCCATGCGGCGGTGATGTTGCCGGCGTTGCCCACCGGCAGGGCAACCGCGTCGGGTGCCACCCCCAGCGCATCGCAGATCTCCCAGGCGACCGTCTGCTGGCCCTCCAGCCGATCGGGATTGATCGAATTGACGACCACCGCGTCGCCGGACTCGCCGAGGGCGCGCACGGCCTCAAGGGCGGCGTCGAAGTTGCCATCGGTCAGGACCAGCCGCGCGCCGGCGGCCAGGGCCTGGGCCAGCTTGCCGCGAGCGACCTTGCCGGCGGGCAGGACGACGCCGCACGACAGGCCGGCCGCGGCCGCATAGGCCGCCGCCGAGGCGCTCGTGTTGCCGGTGGAGGCACACAGCACGATCCGCGCCCCGGACGCCACCGCCCGGTTCACGGCCAGGACCATGCCCCGATCCTTGAACGACCCGGTCGGGTTCGTGCCCTCGAACTTCAGGTAGAGCCTGTCCACCCCCACCGCCGCTCCCAGCCGACGGGCACGGAGCAGTGGCGTGCCTCCTTCGCCTAGGGTGACGGGGAACGTCTCCCCGGGGCGGCCCAGCAGGTCGCCGTAGCGCTCCAGGAGCGAGGCCGCGGGCGAGGTCGCCGTCAGATCGGTCATGTTCGGGGCTCGCCGTCCCTAGTCGGCGAACGCGTCGCGCACGATGCGGGCCTGCTCGGCGGCATGGGCGGCCGGGTACCCCTCCGCCGGCCGCGAGCGCTCCGGCCGCGAGACATCGCCCAGCGGGATGCGGAGGGCGACCATCGAGCGGATCTTGGGCAGGACGAACTTGCGGGCGCCCATGTTCCGCGGCTCCTCCTGGATCCATGAAACCCGTCGGACGCGCCGGTAGCGGGCCAGGACCTCGGCCAGCTTCTCGGTGGGGAAGGGGTACAGCTGCTCCACCCGGATGACCGCCACGTCGGCCGCCGCCGCGCGCCCCTCGGACAGGACGAGGTCGTAGTAGACCTTCCCGCTGCACAGGATGATGCGCCGAACCGCGCCGGCAGCCGCGGCCGTCTGGCGGTCCGGGTCGTCGATGACCGGCTTCCACTCGCCACCGGACAGCTCGGACGGGCGAGATGCGGCCTCCGGCAGGCGGAGCAGCGACTTGGGGGTCATCACCACCAGCGGCCGGAGCTCCTCGTGGAGGCCCTGGCGGCGAAGGAGGTGGTAGTACTGGGCTGCGGTCGTGGGATAGGCGACCCGGATGTTCCCCTCTGCCCCAAGGGCGAGGAACCGCTCCAGCCGGGCGCTGGAGTGCTCAGGGCCCTGGCCCTCGTAGCCGTGGGGCAGGAGGAGGGTCAGGCGGGAGGTCTGCCGCCACTTGGCCAGCCCGGCGATGATGAACTGGTCCACCACGATCTCGGCGCCATTCACGAAGTCACCGAACTGCGCCTCCCACAGGACGAGGGCGTTGGGCACGGTCACCGCGTAGCCGTACTCGAACCCGAGGCAGGCGTACTCGCTCAGGGGGGAGTTGTGGATCTCGAAGCTGGCCTGGGCGCCATCGAGGTGCTGCATCGGGGTCCAGGTCGCATCGGTCTTGGCATCCACCAGGACCTGGTGGCGTTGGCTGAACGTGCCGCGCACGGTGTCCTGGCCGGTGAGCCGGATCGGGACGCCGTCGCGGAGCAGGGTGGCGAAGGCGAGTGACTCGGCATGGCCCCACTCGACCCCGGGATCGTCGGTGCCGATGGCAGCGCGGCGCCGGTCAATCTGGCGGACCAGCTTGGGATGGACGGTGAAGCCCTTGGGGGACGCGTGGAGCTGGTCGTTGAGGGACAGCAGGACGTCCATCCCGACCCCGGTCGGCGGTTCGTTCGGGTTCTCCGCCTCGAGCGCGTCCTCCCCCCGATCGAGCGGGGGCTCGGCGTGGGCCTTGCGGACGGCCGCCTGCGCGGCAGACAGGTCGCGACGGACCTCATCGGCCATCTCGGCGGCCTGCTTGACCGACACCACCTCATCGGCGGCCAGCCGTTCGGCGTACTGAGTGCGGACCGATGGCTGGCGGGCAATGCGGTCGTACATCCCCGGCTGGGTGTACGAGGGCTCGTCGGCCTCGTTGTGGCCGAACCGGCGGTAGCCGACGAGGTCGATGACGACATCGGCGTCGAACTCGGCCCGGTAGGCCATCGCCAGCCGGACGGCATCGAGGCAGGCCTCGGGGTCGTCGGCGTTGACATGGATGATCGGGACGTCGAAGCCCTTGGCCAGGTCCGAGGCCCAGGTCGTGCTCCGCGCTTCGCGCACCGCCGTCGTGAATCCGATCTGATTGTTCACGATGAGGTGGACCGTGCCGCCGTTGCTGTAGCCCTCGAGCCGCGACAGGTTGAAAGTCTCGGCCACCACGCCCTGGGCCGCGAAGGCGGCATCGCCGTGGATGAGGATCGGGACGGTGTAACTGGTGTCAAGCGTGACGAGCGGCCCCCGGTGGTTCGCCTGCTCGGCCCGCGCGCGGCCCTCGACCACCGGGTTCACCGCCTCGAGGTGGGACGGGTTGGGCATGAGCGTGACCTCCAGCGCCCCACGCCGGGTCTCGTGGGTGCCGGTGGCTCCGAGGTGGTACTTCACGTCATCGATCTCGCGCCCCTCGATCGGCGCGCGGCCGCCCTTGCCCGCCTCGAACTCGGCGAGGACCGACTTCAGGGGCAGCCCGACGATGTGGGCCAGCACGTTGAGCCGCCCGCGGTGTGCCATCCCGATCACGGCCCGCTTCGTGCCGGCGCCGGCCGCCAGCTCGAGGACGAGGTCGAGCATGGGGACCATGGCATCGAGACCCTCGATGCTGAACCGCTTCTGGCCGAGGTAGGCCTTGTGGAGGAAATGCTCGAGACCCTCGACCGACGTCAGTCGGGCCAGAAGGCGCTTCTGCTCCTTCTTCCTGAGCACGGACCGATACCGGCCCGACTCGATCGCCTCGCGCAGCCACGTGCGCTCGGCGTGGTTGGCCAGGTGCTCGACCTCGTAGGCGATCGTCCCGCTGTATGTGGCCTGCAACCGATCCACCACCTCGGCCAGGGTGTCACCGCCGACGTGGACGCTCAGGAGGCTGCCCGGGATCCGATTCGTCGCCTCGGAGTCCAGGCCATGGAAGGCGGGGTCGAGCGCCGGATCGCCGACCGGCGGCGTGCCCAGCGGGTCGAGCTGGGCGGCGAGGTGGCCGTAGAGCCGGTAGGCGTCGACGAGGGCCATGGCGGACGCCATCCGGGCCAGGTCCGCGCCGGAGACGGTGACCGATGGGCCGGCCCGGCCGGTGACGATCGGCGCCGTGGGTGGGGTGTCGCTCGATCCGCTGGCCGCGGCCGAGGGGGGAGTCGCGAAAGCCGCTGCGGGCGCGGCCGGGAGGTCGGGGAGCGGATCGGCCTCGAGGCTGTCGGCGACCGCCTCGTAGAAGCCATCGGCTCCCTCCAGCAGCCCGGCCACCCGTCGCAGGAACGCACCCGACTCGGCGCCCTGGATGACGCGGTGGTCGTAGGTGGAGGTGATGGTCATGACCCGGCTTCCGCCCACGTCGCGGATGGCGCCGGTGGCCACGATGCAGCCCTGCCCGACCATCAGGCGCGGGACCGATGCGGTCGTGCCCAGGGTGCCGGGGTTGGTCAGGGTCATCGTCGCCCCGGCGTAGTCGTCGGGCCCCAGCGTGGACTCGCGGGCACCGGCCACGAGCTCCTCGTATCGGGCGTGGAATGCGGCGAAGTCCATCTCGTCCGCCCCGCGGATCACGGGGACGACCAGGAATCGGCTGCCGTCGGGACGCTCGACGTCCACCGCCAGGCCCAGGTTGACGGCGCCCGGCTCCACCACGTGCGCCGCCCCGTCGACATCGGCGAAGGCACGGGTCATGCCCGGCATCTCGGCTGCGGCCCGGGCGAGGGCGAAGCCGACCAGGTGGGTGAAGCTCACCTTCTGTGGAGCGATGGCGTCGTTGAGCTGGCGCCGCCGCACCTCGAGGACGGCGACCGGCACGTCCCGGAACGAGGTGGCGGTGGGAACGGCCAGGGAGGCGGCCATGTTCGAGGCGAGACGGGCGGCTGGGCCCTTCAGCGGCCGAGCGCCGGGCGGCAGGTCGGCGGATGAGATCGTTCCCGCCGGCGGAGGCGTCGCGCCTGCGGGCACGGACGGTGCGGCGGCGGGCGACTGGACCGGTTCGAACCCGCCGAGGCCCGAGTCGAACAGTCGCCGCCATTCGGGCTCCACGCTGGCCGGGTCGGATTGATATTGCTCGTAGACCGCGGCCACGTATCCGGCGTTCAGTCCGTCGAGGGCGTCCTCCAGGGGAGATCGGCCGTTCGTGTCGTCAGGGGGCACGCGCTAAGAATAGTTGCGGCCGAGTGGGCGGTCGCGATGACTATGGTTATCCCGCGGACCGCGCCGGCTCCCCGAGCGGAATCTGGACGATCGGTCGGCCCTCGGCGCGACGCTCGACCTCGGTGAAGCCGACCCGGGTGAACATGGCGAGCGTCCCGGTGAAGACGCTCGACTGCGGATGGCGCTCACCGGCGGTGTCCACCGGGTAGCCCTCCAGGACCCGCGCCCCACCGGCCCGGGCATGGTCCACCGCTGCCCGGAGGAGGGCCATGGCGATGCCCTTCCCGCGTTCGCGGCGTGGCATCCAGAAGCAGACGATGGACCACACGCCGTCGTCGGACGCCTCGGGGCTGCGTCGGCCAGGGCCGATGCTGGGCGAGCGAATCACCCGCCCGTACTCGGGCCGTGGCGCGACGCTGATCCAGCCCACCGGCCGCCCGTCGCGATAGGCCATCAGCCCCGGCTCGCGGTTTTCGACGGTGAGCCGCTCGAGGAGAGTCCGGTTCCCGGCGCCGTGCTCACGGATACCGCGGTCGAACTCGCCACCGGTTTGCCGCCACCAGGTGCACCAGCAGTTCGAGAATGCCCCGCTGGGTCCGAACAGCTCGACCAGGTCTTCCCAACGATCGGCCGTGAGGGGACGAACCTCGACGTCGGTCATGCCTGGATGCCGTCCGCCAATCGCCGGGTCTGCTCGGCGTGCCATTCGAGGCCCATTCCCTCGAAGCGAGCGATCGCATCGACCAGCAGATCGCGGTCCTGGCGGACCACGCCCAGGGCCCGAGCCGCGAATGGGGCGACGTAGGAGTCCGCGCGGATCCACTGCGGGGCATCGGCCTCGACGCGCTCTCGCTCTCCGAGCATGGCCAGCCCATCGAGCAGGACAGCCCAACGTTCCCATGCGCCAGGGGTGAAGTACCGCAGATCAACCGAATCCACGATGCCGCGCACTTCGTCGCTATCCCCGCGGGCGACGGCCAGTGCCATGGCACTGTCCGAGAGGAACCCCTCGTAGCCGACCATGCCGATGGATTCCGCCTTCGCCAACAGCCGAGCTGCCTCCTCCTGTTCGCCGCCATGCACCATCCCGAGCGCGGCCATTCGCAGCAGCCCGACGCTGAATGGGCACGGGGTGGCCAGATTGGCCTCGACCGCTTCTTCGACGCGACCGACCCGTCCGCGAACCGCATCCCACCCGCCGACGGCGCACTCCAATCGCATCCGCGCCGCGAGGGCGTGCACCCGATGATGGGGGGTCAGGCCAGACGACGCCTCCTCCAGCTGTTCGACCATGACCCGTGCGTCAGACAGCCTGGCGAAGCCCCCGTACAGGACGGCATTCATGAGGAGCGCATCGGCCAGCTGATCGGGATCGGTGATCAGCGGAAGGAGCTCGGTCCTGGCAACGGCCACGCCAAGCGCTTCGTCAAGCCGGCCGGTCTCTCGGAGCGCGCTTTGTAGCGCACCCATGGCTTCCGAACGAAGCTGGGCGTCGCCCAACTCGTCGGCGCCCGCGACCGCCGAACGCCCCGCGTCCAGATCGTCGTCCCACACCGCCCGGGCTGCGAGTGCCCGAATCCGCGCCGGCGTCCCCTCCGGCGTCACCGCCAACGCGCGCGAGATCCAGTCGTCCACCAGGCTCTCGTCCAGGCGCCGCTTCCACATGCCCGCTCGCTGCGTGGTCTGAAAGGCGAGCTCTGGATACACGAGCGTTTCCGGCGCCCCGAGCTCAAGCGCTTTCTCCAATGCCGCAACGAAGCCTTCGCCGTCGTACTTCAGCGCGCTGGCATGCCCGATCTGGTACCACATCTCGGCCTGCTGGGCGGCGTCCGGCTCCAGCTCGACGGCCTGGCGGAGCAGCGTCAGCGCATCATCGATTTCGTAGCGACCAATCGCCAGTTCGGCCGCCCGACGAGCCCAGTCAACGGCGAAGGCCTCAAGACGATGGACCTCGGCGTCCTCGCCGGCCCAGGCGAGATCCTGGTCCTCCGGTCGAACCGCTTCGAAATAGTGGTGCGCGAGCAGCGGCGCCATCTCGTCGCGTCCCTCGGCGTGGCGCTCGAGCCAGGTGGCAAAGGCGGCGTGCATCCGCGCTCTCCTGGCCTTGGGCAGGCTTCCGTACGCCACCTCCCGGGTCAGGGCATGCTTGATGACGTACTCGCGCTCGCCAGCCAGCGAGGACCCGGCCCGACGTCGAACGAAGTCCCGCTCCTCGAGGAGACCAATGTTTGGGCTCTCGCCGGCGACGAGCTCGTACACCGGCCCGGTCCAAAACGTGCGTCCGATGACGGATGCCGCCTGGAGGGCCGCCTTCTCGGCCTCAGGGAGCAGGTCGATACGAGCCGCGAGCACGGCCTGCACCGAGTCGGGAACGCTGAATCCCGCCGGCAGCTCCCCGAACGTCCACGTGCCGTTGTTCCGGGTCAGCACGCCACGGTCAATGAGAGTCCCAACCAGCTCCTCGACGAAAAACGGGTTGCCCTCGGCGCGCTCGACCACCAGGTCGCGGATCGGATCGGGAACCTCGGCTCCCAACAGCTCGGCCACGAGCCGATCGCTGTCGGTGGCTGGCAGCGCCTCGAGGCGCATGGCCGAGGTGTGATCCCATGCCCCGCCCCAGGCTGGGCGTCGATCGAGCATTTCGGGGCGGGCGGTGGCGAGGATCAGCAGCGGCCCGTCGACCTGCGCGACGAGCGTGTCGATGAGGTCGCACAGGTCGTCCTCGGCCCAATGCATGTCCTCGACGAGGAGAACCATTGGGCGCTCCTGGACGAGGCCATTCAGGAACTCGACCCAGGCATCGTGGAGGCGTTCTCGCGCGACGAGCGGGTGCACCTCCACGTCGGGTGCCAGGCCGAGGGTCAGACCCAGGTACCGCCGGTCACCCAGCGCGTCCGCCGCCGCCTCCGGCGGGTCGCTCTCGGCGATGCCAAAGTGCTCCTTCAACACCTCGCCCAGGGGCCAGTACGTCGCCCCCTGCCCGTACGACAGGGTGCGACCCGTGCGCCGAATCGGCTCCGGCGACTGCGCGCTGAGCCAGCCCCACATCTCGCGGGTGAGGCGGGTCTTGCCCACTCCCGCGTCACCCAGGATGGACACCAGGTGGGGCTCACCATCGGACGCCACGCGGGCGTATCGGTCCCGGAGCTCGGCAAACTCGGCCTCCCGGCCGACGAAGACCGATCGCTGGCCTCGCACTCCACGAGGCCGCATGAGGGTCAGCGCATGGAGCACGCGCCGGGAGGCGATTCCCCCCGGCTTGCCCTTGGCCTCGATCATCGCCGGGTCGCCCCACTCGAACGCTCCCGCAGCCGCGGTGACCGTCCGCTCTCCGGCCAGGATCTCGCCCGGGGCGGCAGCCTGTTCCAGCCGGGCAGCGACGTTGACGGCGTCCCCGGTCACGAATGAGCTGCCCTCGCGCGGACGCCCCACCACGACTTCGCCGGTGTTGACCCCGATTCGGAGACCCAGCTGGTCGCCGAACAGCTCGGCCAGGCGGCGCTGCATGGCGATGGCCGCGTGCAGCGCCCGCTCGGCGTGGTCCTCGAGCGCCGCCGGCGCTCCGAAGGCCGCCATAACGGCATCGCCCGCGAACTTCTCCACCGTGCCCCCGCAGCGCTCGATCTCCTCGGTCATGGCGTCATAGAACCGATTCAGGACCAGTCGGGTGCGCTCCGGGTCCTCCTCATCGGCCAGGGCCGTGGAGCCCACCAGGTCGGCGAACAGGACGGTCGCCAGCTTGCGTTCCTCGGCGGCCGCATCCCCCGGGGTCTTGATCAGGTGGTCGACCTCCGGCACCGGGACAGCCTCATGTCTCGCTGGTCTCCGGGCCGCTCGCCTCCGGTCCGGGCTTCTCCGGCGCGCCGGGCGCATCGGACGGCCCGAACAGCCCGCGCGCGAGGACGAGCAGGCCCAGGACGATGAGGACCGCCGGCATGGCCCACTCCGGCAGCGGGATGAGGCCGCCCGAGAGGCCGAGAACTTCCTCGAAGAAGACGTAGAAGGCGGCCAGCATGGCCAGGCCGATCACGATCTGCCAGACGCCCGAGCTCCGCATGTCGCGGTCGCCGGTCCGCCATCCGCCGACGAACGACCCGATGCCGGCTGCGATCGGGATAAGTGTCCAGATCCAGGCCCAGGTCGCCCACAGCCCGGTCTGGTTCTGCCAGGCCAGGATGAGACCGATGGTCGCCACCACGAAGCCGCCGATGAGCAACCCACTGTTGGGCAGGAACAGGCCGAGGACGATCATGAGCAGGCCCGGACCGATGATGAACAGCGGCCAGACGCTCTCGCCGGCGAAGACATTCAGGTAGCGAACCGCGATCACGGCCACGCCGATGAGGATCAGGGTTCCGCCCAGGACGACGCCGGGCCCCGGCTGGCGATTCGCCGTCATGGCGCCATGCTACCGGTCACCACCGTCTCGAACAAAGCCCCATCTACGTTGCCGCCGCTGACCACCACCGCGACCCGGCGGCCGGACAGCGAGCCGAGCTTTCCCTCCCGAACGGCGGCGATGCCGAGCGCGCCGCTGCCCTCAAGCCGGTGGCGCGGCCCGCCCCACGCCCAGCGCATAGCGTCGGCGATGGCCTCCTCGTCCACCAGCACGATCTCGTCCACGTACTTCTTTGCCAGGCGGTACGTGATTGAGCCGCGCTCGATATTCCCCGCCACCCCGTCGGCCATGGTCGGCCCGATTGGGACCTGTTGGGCGCGGCCGGTCACGAGGTACTCGCGCATCGGCGGGGACGCCTCAGGCTGGACCCCGACAACCCGGACGGCCGGGCTCACGGTCTTGACCCACAGGCCGATGCCGCCGATCAGCCCGCCGCCGCCGATGGGCACCACGACGGTGTCCACCTCGGGCCAATCCTCGAGGATCTCGAACCCCACCGTTCCCTGACCGGCCACCACGTCGGGGTGGTTGTAGGGCGGGACGAACCGCGCCACCCCGAGTTCGTGACGGCGGCGGGCCTCCGGCTCGGTGTCGTCGGTATCGCGGCCGAAGATCTCGACCGTGCAGCGGTCGGTCTCCAGCTCGCGCAGCCGTTCGAGCTTGGCAGGAGAGACCGATCCGCCGACCAGGATGGTGACCGAGAGCCCATGACGTGCCGCGGCCCGCGCCATGGCGATGCCGTGGTTGCCGCTGCTCGCGGTGATCAGCTTCGTCCCCGGCTCGCGGGCAGCGACGGCGGCCACCGCGGACTCGGCGCCGCGCACCTTGAACGAGCCGGTCGGCTGAAGGTTCTCGAGCTTGAGGCGGATGTCCTCGGCGCGTGCGGCCTGGGCGAGCGGCAGTGAGCCGACGAGCGGCGTGCGACTCGCGGCGTCGCCGATGCGGCGGCGCGCGCGGAGGACGTCCAGTGCGGTCGGGAGCGGAG
This sequence comes from uncultured Chloroflexia bacterium, assembly GCA_963699235.1. Taxonomy (GTDB): domain Bacteria; phylum Chloroflexota; class Limnocylindria; order QHBO01; family QHBO01; genus DASTEQ01. The sequence goes on from OY969424.1 coordinate 539,159, forward strand.
GTGCAGTCACCCCCGCAGTCTAGACAGGCTCTGGAACAGCCTCGGCGATGTCTTTCAGCCGGCGGGCGATCCGCATGAGCGACCCGAGCCGGTCTTCGGCCCGTGCGCGCTCTGCCGGAGTGGCCCAGTAGCGCAGCGTGTAGTCCAGCTCCTGCTTGTGCCGGGTCGCGAGCATGTACAGCTCCTCGACCTCGGCCGGCGGGTGGTCAGTCTCGGCGAGTGCCAGGCGCCGGAACTCAAGGACATCCACGTAATACGACGTTGCCAGCCGATCCAGGTCCCGTTGGGCGTCTCGCTGCCACGGCTCGGGGGGTCCCCCGAATCCATAGCGTTGCCAGGTCTGGGGCTCCACGGAGGTCGGCATGGTTGCAGGACTCCCCTTCCTCTATATGTAGCTGCTTCAGTTCAGCGCGTTGACCGTACCGACGTCCTTTCGGGTCGCGTAGCCGCCCTCTCGGGCTACGGGCCCCGGGACGATCGGCGGAGGTTCGGGACTTTCGGCCGCCCACAGACCGGCTGGTAGAATCGCGACGCCTCGCTGGGGTGTGGCCAAGCGGTAAGGCGCCTGACTCTGGATCAGGAGATCGAAGGTTCGAATCCTTCCGCCCCAGCCAACTCGCAGCCGACGTGAGGCCCGTTGAGCCAGCCAGCCGACCCTTCCTCGCGGATCACCGCGTCCGCCATCTCGCTCAACGTCGCTGATCCGGAGGCCTCGGCCGCCTTCGCCCGGACGCACCTGGGCTTCGCCGTCGAGATGGCCGCGGATGGCTTCGTCTCCCTCGCAAGGCCCGACGCCGGATTCAACCTGGTCTTCCTGCGCATCGGCTTGGAGACCTTCAAGCCGGCGCGCCTGGCCGGCCGATCAGCCGATGGCCTGCTCGTCGTCTTCGTGGTGGACGACGTGGACGCTGAGCACCGGCGCCTGCTGGCGGAGGACGTCCCGATCACGACGCCGATCGAGACCGAGCCGTGGGGCGAGCGCTACTTCCAGGTGACCGACCCGAACGGCGTCACCTACCAGCTCGTCCAGTGGATGGAGCGATCCGGCGATTCTTGACCGGGTCAATCGCGGTCCATATGCTGGAACCATGTCCAGACATCCGGAACGCGCGCCGACGGACGGCACGGGTGGACAGGCCGAAGGCCGTCCCGGCCCTCTATCGGATCTGCGGGTCCTCGAGCTCGGGACCCTGATCGCCGGACCGTTCGCCGGCCGCGTGTTCGCCGACTTCGGCGCGGAGGTCATCAAGATCGAGCATCCCGACCGAGGCGATCCGCTCCGGAAGTGGGGCATGACGTGGGACGGCACCGACTCGCTGTGGCACCTCGTCCAGTCGCGCGGCAAGCAGTCGGTCGCCGCGGACCTCCACGAGCCGGACGACCAGGACTTCGTCCGGCCGCCTGGCGACTCGAGAGCGACGTCCTGATCGAGAACTTCCGGCCCGGGCGCCTCGAGCAGTGGAACCTCGACCCCGAGGACCTCATGCGCGGCCAACCCGCGGCTCATCGTGGTGCGGATCTCGGGCTACGGCCAGACCGGGCCGATGCGCGACCAGCCGGCGTTCGGGACGATCGCCGAGGCCGCCGGCGGGCTGCGCTTCATCACCGGCGAGCCGGACCGCCCCCCGGCCCGCGTCGGCCTGAGCCTGGGCGACTCGATCGCCTCGCTCCACGCCGTGATCGGTGCGCTCATCGCCCTCCACGAGCGATCGGCCTCCGGGCGCGGGCAGGTCGTGGACGTCGCGCTCACCGAGGCGCTCTTCTCGATGCTCGAAGGGCATCCTGCCGGAGTACGCGCTACTTCGGGATCGTCCGCCAGCGCACCGGCAACATCGCCCACAACTCGGCGCCGACGAACGCCTACCCCTGCGCCGATGGGTCGCTGGTCTGCATCGCGGCCAACACCACCGGCCTGTTCCAGACGCTGTTCCGATCATCGGCTGCGATGAAGACAGACGCGACGATCCGGCCCTGGCCACGAACGAAGGACGAGTCGGAGCGCGCGAGCGAGCTGGACGCCTCGATCGCGGCATGGACGCGCGGTCGAGGACCGCCGACGAGGTGGTCGCCACGCTGCGGGCGCACCGGGTGCCCGTCAGCCGGATCAACAGCATCGCCGAGATCGCGGCGGACCCCCAGTTCCTGGCCCGCGAGATGGCCGTGGAGGTGAACGACCAGTCGGCTCGATCGGCCGCTCCTCGTTCCCGGCGTCGTGCCGAAGCTGTCCCGGACTCCCGGGCGCGTCCCGCGCGCTGGCCCAGGCGCTCGGAGCCTCCACCGAGACGATTCGCGCGGCGGTACGACTCCGAGCCGGGCCGAGGCCGGAGCCGCGGGGACCGAGTCGCCAACGACTAGGTCCGGGCGTGGGACACGTCCAGACTCGTTCCGCGGACCGATCGCGTCCGGCCGACCTCGGCGCCGACCCTGATCCACGAGCACATCTTCGTGCGCAACCCGGAGCTCGAGACGAATCTGCCGGACCCGGAGTGGGATGCGGCAGCGGGCCGTCGAAGCGGCCGTCGCGGCCTCACCGCTCTGCACGGCCTCGGGGTGCGGACGGTGGTCGACCTCACCGTCCCGGGCCTCGGCCGCGACGTGTGCCTCGTCGCCGAGGTTGCCGACCGCGTGCCGGTCAACCTGGTCGCGTCGCACCGGGTGGTACACGCCCGAACGTCCTTCCGACCTACTTTCGGTTCCACGGGCCCGGGCTGCACCATCGACGAGCCCGATCCGCTCATCGAGCTCTTCGTGCGCGACATCCGCGAGGGAATCGCCGGCACGACGCGTGCGGGCCGGCATGCTGAAGGTCATGACCGATGCGGACGGGGTCACCCCGGACGTGGCCCGGGTCATGGCCGCCGCCGCGGTCGCTCAGCAGGAGACCGGCGTCGCGATCACGACCCACTCGCACCCGGCGCTCGCGCAACGGGACTGGTGCAGCAGGCGTTCCTGGTCGGAGCGCGGCGTGCCGCCGATCGGATCATCATCGGCCACTCCGGCGACACCGAGGACTCGAGTACCTGAGGGCAGCTCATGGACAACGGCTCGACGATCGGCATGGACCGATTCGGGATGGAGCACGTGCTGCTCCGATGAGCGACGCGTCCGCACCGTGCTCGCGCTCCTCGAAGCTGGGGTACGCCGATCGCATGGTCCTGTCGCACGATGCGTGCGTTCTACAGCCACGTGACGCCGCCGTCGTGGCGAGCTCGCTTCGCGCCCACGCTGGCGGATGGACACGATCCCGCTGCACGTGCTGCCGGCGCTTCGCGAGGCCGGCGTCTCGCGACGCGCAGATCGACCAGATGCTCGATCCGCAATCCGCGACGCCTCCTGGAGGTGACGGCATGAAGGCCGCCCTGCTCGTGCGACCCGGCGAGATCGTCGTCGACGACATCGCCGGAGCCCGAGGTCGGGCCCGGATGACGTCGCGATCGCCGTCGGCGGCGTCGGCCTCTGCGGCTCGGACCTGAGCGTGTTCAGCGGACGCTGGACGGCGCCGTCCTATCCGTGGGTGATGGGGCACGAGGCGTTCGGCACGATCGAGTCCGTCGGCGATCGCGTGCCGCCCGAGCGGATCGGGCGAGACCGTGGTCGTCGAGCCCAACATCGCCTGCCTCGCCTGCGCCCAGTGTCGGCGCGGCCGCACATCGGCCTGCGTCGAACGACAGTCGGTCGGCATGAATCGGCCAGGCGCGCCTGGCCGAACGGCTCGTGGTGCCCGAGCCGCTTCGCCTGGGCCGATCGCCGGGCTCGCGCCCGCGAGGACTCGTCTGCGTCGAGCCGACGGCCGTCGTCCTGGCCGCGCTGCGCCGCCTGGGCGCACCGCTGCCGCCGTCGGCCCTGGTCGTCGGCGTCGGCGCGCAGGGCCTGCTCATGTCGCTCGTCCTCCAGCGATCGCGGCGTCGAGGTGCACGTCCTGGACATCAACCCGGATCGCGTGAGCCTTGCGCGGCGGACTCGGCGCCCGTCCGGGCGAACCGCGGCGATCGATCGCCCTTCGAGCTGGTGGTCGACACCGTGGGGTCTCCCGGATCGGTCGAGGCGGCCCTCGACCAGCGCCGAGGTCGGCGGGACGATCCTGATCCTCGGGCTCGACAGCCGTCCGCTCGACCTCACGGCCCAGACGATCGTTCGGCGCCAGCTCGTCGTGCGCGGCTCGCTGACGTACGACCACCCCGGCGACTTCGAGGCGGCGATCGCGCTGGTGCATCAGCGGCGGCGATCTGAGCCGGAGCGGATCGTCACCGACGAGTACCCGCTCGACGACGTCGCAGGAGGCGTTCGATGCGCTCGTCATCGGCGCCGGGAAAGACGTGGATTCGGGTCGGCGAGCTGAGCGCGCGAAATCCTTGACCCGCGACTGATCGCTGTCCCGTATCATTGGCCGGTGTCCAGATATGCGGAACGCTTGACCGCGTCGCGCGCGATCTGAAGACCCGCCGCGGCCGGGACTCTGCGGCCGGGTGCCGTCCGGGCCCGTTTCGTCGGTTGGGAGCACTGAAGGGAGTGATCATGAGCAGGCGACCCCGGATCCTCGTCCTCGTACTGGGCTCGATGTTCGTCCTCGCGGCATGCCAGAGCGGCGGCGGTGAGCCCTCGGCCGAGCGGCGAGCGCCGAGCCCGAGCGAGTCGTCGGCGGCATCCGGACGCGCGGCCGCGGAGTTCGAGCTCACCCTGGCCCACAGCTACCAGCGACGGCCAGCCGCAGGTCGCCTGCGGCGCCTACGTGATCCGCGACGAGGTCGAGGCGGCCGACGTCGGGCATCAGCGATCGAGGTCTTCGGCGACAGCCAGCTGGGCCCCGATGCCGACCGCATCCAGTCGGTCATCGCCGGCGACATCGACATGGACATCCAGGGCGCGTCGGCACCTGAGCGCGGTGTATGCGCCGATGAGCGCCGTCGACGGCGCGTTCGTGTTCGACGACAGCGAGCACATGTACCAGTACTTCTCGGGCGAGGCCTCCGAACCGCTGAAGCAGGGCTTCGAGGAGGAGACCGGCGTGCACATCCTCGGCGGCTGGAACACTGGCGCTCGCCAGTTCACGGCCAATGTGCCGATTCGAACGCCCGCCGACCTCGAGGGCCTGCGCATGCGCTTCCCGCCCTCGCCGCAGTTCCTCATGAACGCGGCCGCCATGGGCGCCGAGGCGGTCGAGGTCGCGTTCGAGGAGCTGTACCTCGCCCTCGAGCAGGGCACGGTGGACGGCCAGGAGAACCCGATCACGAACATCGACAGCAACAACCTCTACGAGGTGCAGGACGTCATCAGCCTCTCCGCCCATCAGCTCAGCTCCAACCTCGTCATCATCGGCGAGGTCTGGAACGAGATGAGCACGGAGCAGCAGGACGCCCTGGCCGCCGCCGTCGAGGAGGCGATGGTCGAGGAGCCGGTCTGCGCCGCCGACGGCCGAGGAGGAGATCCTGGCCGGCTGGGAGGAGGGGGCGTGATCGAGATCGTCGACGACGTCGACCGCGACGCCTTCCGCGAGATGGCCGAGCCGTACCTGCGGGAGAACTTCACGCCCGAGCAGGTCGAGGTTCTCGACGCGATCCGCTCCGTCGCGGACGAGTAGGCTCTCGGTATCCGGTGCCCGGCTCCCCGGGCACCGGAGCACCGACCACCTGAGACCCTGGACGGACGGGGCGCGGTCGCCCCTGCCACCGAGGAGGGTGAGCTGCTGATGGCTCCCGACGAAGGCATGCCCCCCGGCACGCCTGACGCCGATCGACCGACCGACGGACGACGATCGGCCTCCGGCCGAGTCGGACGAGCCTCGGCGGTGAGTCGAACCCCGAGCTGCTGCCCGCGCGCGAGCCGTGGCGCTCGATCGTGCACGGCATCGGCATCGGCGAGCAGGTGGTCGGCTCGCTGCTCATCCTCGGCAGTCTTCGTCCTGGTCGCTGGCGCAGGTCGCCCAGCGCTATCGTCCCCGGGTCAGCCTGCCCTGGACCGGCGAGGTCGCTCGGCTGTCGCTGGTGTGGGCCACGTTCGTGATGGCCGGGTACCTCGCCGCATTCGACCGGCACATCGCGATCCACGTCGTCGACTACGTGCTCGGCGGACGCGCCCTCGCGACGGTCAAGCTGTTCGCCCACGTCGTCGTGCTGGTCACCTGCATCGCGCTGGTGTACGCGACCTGCCAGCTGCTGGCCGAGGACATCGGCCAGGTCACGCGCGGCGGCGGCAGATTCCGCTCCTGCTCGGTGAACGCCGATCCCGATCGTCGGCTTCAGCCTCGTGGCCCTCCGCGCCGTCGCTCGGCATCGTGCTGGTTGACCTGCCGGAGCTAGTGCGGACCGACCGGAGCGCGGCGGCATGACCCTCCCACTGCTCCTCATCGCGATCCTCGTCCTCTTCCTGCTGCGCGTTCCGATGGCGTTCGCGATCCTCGGACCGTCGCTCGTCTACCTGCTGGTCGAGGACTACACCCTCCACCTGGCCGTGCGGCTCGTCATGCAGGGCATCAACAGCTGGCCGCTGCTGGCGGTCCCGCTCTTCATCATGGTCGGGATCGTGGCGACGCGATCGGAGATCGCCGACCGGCTGTACGACGCCGCGCGTCCTGCTGCTGGGCCCGCTGCGCGCCGGTCTCGCCTACGTGAACATCGCGGTCAGCCTCGGCTTCTCGTGGATGAGCGGCGCTGCCCTGGCCGATGCGGCCGGCATCGGCGCCATCGAGGTCGACCACATGCGGAAGAAGGGCTACCCGGCCGAGTTCTCGGTGGGCCTCAGCGCCAGCTCGGCGCTGATCAGCCCGATCATGCCGCCCAGCATCCCGGCCGTGGTGTACGCCTCGGTGGCCGCGGTCTCAACCGGCGCGCTGTTCGCCGCGGCCGTCATCCCGGCGCTGCTCATGACCGCGGCGCTGGTGGTGACGGTCTTCCTGTGGTCGCGGCGCCGACCGGAGCTGGTCGGCGAGCCGTACAGCTGGAGTGCGGCGCGGCGCGTCGCGCACTGCTCCGCGCGATCCCGCCGATGGGCGCGCCGGTCATCATCCTCGGCGGCATCCTCGGCGGATTCTTCACGCCGACCGAGGCGGCCGGCATCGGCGCCCTCTACATGCTGCTCCTGGCGCTGTCGTACCGGACGATGACGCTTCGCGACGTCGCGCTCATCTTCCGCGACACGGCCGTCATCAGCGGCCAGATCATGATCATCATCGGCGCGTCGACGCTGCTCAGCTGGATCCTGGCGCGGGAGCAGGTGCCGCAGACGGTGGCCGAGGCGCTGCTGGCCTTCACCGACAACCCGGTCGTCTTCCTGCTCATCGTGAACGTCCTGCTGCTCGTCTGCGGCATGATCCTCGAGCCGACGTCGGCGCTGCTGATCATCACGCCGATCCTGCTGCCGATCGCGGTCGAGTTCGGAGTCGACCCGATCCAGCTCGGATCGATCATCATCTTCAACCTGATGATCGGGCTGCTCACGCCACCGATGGGCGGCGTCGCCTTCGTCCTGAGCTCGGTGACGGGCATCCCGGTCGAGCGCGTATTCCGCGGTGCCGCCTTCTTCCTGCCCGGCCATGATCATCGTCCTGCTGCTGATCACGTACATCCCGGCCCTCACCCTGTGGCTGCCGGAGCACTCGGACTGTGAGCGCGCGTCCTGGATGTCGGTTCTCGAGAAGGCCAGCGACCTGATCGACTGCCTCGGCCGAGCCGGGGAGCCGGTGACGCTCGACTACGTGCGCGAGGCGCTCGGGATGCCGAAGTCGTCGACGCATCGGCTCCTCGGCCGAGCTGGCGGCGCTCGGCATCGTCCGGCGGACCGAGGACGGCCGATACTCGCTCGGGCCGCGGCTGCTGTACTGGGGCGAGGCCGCCGCCGACACCTTCGACCTGCGCGCCGTGGCCGAGCAGCCGATGCGTCGCCTCCGGGACGACGTCGGCGAGAGCGTTCACCTCTACGTCCGAGAGCACGACACCCGCATCTGCATCGCCGCCGTCGAGGGCCGCCACGAGCTTCGCCCGTTCATCCAGCTGGGCCGCCCGCTGCCGCTCCGCGCCGGGGCCGCCGGCAAGCTCCTGCTGGCCTTCGCCGAGCAGCGACGTCCAGGAGCTCGAGCTGGCGAGCGCGCTCGGCGGACGCCGAGACCATGCCGAACGCCCCGGGCGCCAGACTGGGCGAGCAGCTGCAGCAGATCCGCGCCGACCGATGGGCCACGTCGGTCGGGCGAGCGCGAAGAGGGCGTCTCCGCGGCCGCGACCGCCATCGTGGACTCGCGCGATCGTGTGGTGGCGGCGCTCTGCATCTCGGCTCCGACGACACGGCTCGGGGCGGAGCGCTTCGAGGCAGATGCGGCGCCCGCTGAACGACGAGTGCGGCGGAGATCAGCGCCCTGCTGAAGCGCGGCTGAGCTCGTCCGCGGCGCCGTCGTCACCGCAGGCGCGCAGGGAGTGGCGCGGCTTTCCACCCCTGGGCGGCGCTGATCTCGTCAGCCGCGGCCGAGAGCTGAGGACGGAGGTCGACCAGGCGTTCCGCGGTGAGGCGGCCGGTAGGCCCCGAGATGGCGAGCGCGGCCTGAACCGCGCCGGCGAGATTCCGAATCGGTACGGCTGCCTGCCGCCAGCCCCTCTTCGCGCTCCCCGAAGGACACGGACCAGCCCGTGACCGCGGATCTCCTCGAGCTGGGCGGTCAGCTCGTCCAGCGCCGGCGCCCGTGGCGAGACGGCTTCCGCGCGACGCGGCGCAGCTCGACGGCCTGGGTTGCCGGGTCCGCGAACGCGAGCAGCAGCTTCCCGGAGGCGCCCGACCGAGAGGGGCAGTGGCTTGCCCGACCTCGGTGAAGTGACGGAGCTCGAAGTTGCCCTCGATGGCCGAGACGCACACCCGCCGATCCCGCTGGCGCACGTAGAGGTGGACGCTCTCGCCGTCCGCGTCACGCAGCCGCACCATGCGATGTCCTCGCGATGCGGACGATGTCGTTCGCCGCCGCTCGCGGCCTCGCCCCAGCGCGGTCAGCCTCGGCCCGGGCACGTAGCTTGCGGTCCCCACCCGGAAGAGGAGGCCAAGCTGGACCAGCTCCGAGAGCAGCCGATGGGTCGAGGACCGCGGCTGCCCGAGCCGCTGGGCGATCGAGGTGAGCGTCGCCTCGTCGGGCGCGTCCGCCACCAGGTCCAGGATCTCCGTCGCCTTGGCGAGCACCGACATCAGTCGAGCGCCGTCCCGTAGAACTCGCCGAAGAGCTCCTGCTTCCGAGGGCCGGTCCTCGGCGATCGGCCGGCTCACCCAGGTCGTGTTCATGTAGTGCTTGAGGTGGATGTTCTCGGAGGTGATGTTCCCGCCCCAGGTGCCGCAGCCCAGGCTCGAGGTCATCGGCATGCCGTTGTTGAAGGCGCCGGCGTTGGCCTTCGACTGTGGCTGGCGGACCATGATTCGGCTCACCGGCGCGAGGCGGGCGAGGCGGTCGATGTGGTCGTCGTCGAACGAGTAGATGCCGCAGGAGTGCCCCTTGCCGCCGACCTCGTAGATGGCCTCCACCATGGCAAGGGCATCGTCGAACCCGGCGTAGCGGAACATCGAGAGGACGACGCCGAGCTTCTCGGAGCTGAATGGATGCTGCCGCGCCGATCTCGGTCTGCTCGACGACGAAGAACCGCACGTCGGCACCGACCTCGAACCCGGCCTTCTCGGCCAGGGCCTGCGGGGAGATGGCGATGGTGTCCGGGGTCCGATGACCGTCGTCGTCCCACAGGACCGCCTTGAGCTGCTCGGCCTGCTCCGGCGTAACGACATGGCCGCCCTCGGCCTCCAGGCCGCGCGCAGCCCGTCGTAGATCGACGTCCTCGACGATGAGGTTGCCGTCCGCTGAGCATCCCGACCCGAAATCGGACGTCTTGCTGATCCGGGTGTTGCGGGCGGCTTCGGCGATGTCGGCCGTCTCGTCGATGACCATGGTGGAGTTGCCGGCTCCGACGCCGTAGGCCGGCGTGCCCGAGCTGTAGGCGGCCTTCACCATGTCGCGCCCGCCAGTGGCCTGGACCATGTCCGCCTGGCTCATGAGGTACTGGGCGGCGGGAATGCTCGGCCGCTCGATGCACTGGATGAGATCGGCCGGGGCCCCCTCCCGCTCGAGGGCGCGGCGCATGATCTCGACCGTCTCACGTGTCGTGCGCTGGCTGCGGGGATGGGGCGAGAAGACGACGGCGTCGCGGCACTTGATCGCGAACAGGCCGACGCCGGGCGGCGTCAGCTCCGGGTTGGTGGTCGGCACCAGGGAAGCGACGAGGCCCACCGGCTTGGCGTACTTGACGATGCCCTTCTCGGGGAGCTCTTCGATGACACCGATGCTCTTCTGGCGGAGCACGTCGCGCAGGATGCCCATGACCTTGAAGCGCTTCGACACGCGACTCTCCGGATCCCCGATCCCGCTCTCCTCGACACCCATGTGAGCGAGGCGGGTGAATGTCGCCTCGTTGGCGACCGCCCAGGCCACCGCACGGCAGATGCGGTCAACTTCGTCCTGGGTGGCGTCCTGGAACGACCGCAGCGCGGCGCGCCCACGGACCACAAGCTCGTCGACGTGGGCCGTTTCCTCCGGTGTGATCGATCGTGGCATCTGGGTCTCCGGGTGCATTGCGGGAAGGGTTGGGAGGCTACACTTGGCACCAGATCGAGCGAGAACTTGTGCCTCATGATGGACTCGACTATCCAGTATGTGGAAGTTTACCGAGATTCGCAGCCGGTGCGACGCTGGTTGACGACGGAGGGAGGTAGGCGATGAAGCCGACGGTGGCCGACCATATCGCGCTGTTCCTCGCCGACCGGGGCGTCGATCGCGTGTTCGGCCTGTGCGGCCACACCAACATCTCCCTCATCGCCGCCCTCGAGCGCCACGGAGCCGTGCGCTTCATCACCACCCGCCACGAGCAGGTGGCCGCGCACGCCGCCGACGGGTATGCCCGCGCGTCCGGGCGGCCCGGTGTCGTGCTCCTCCACGTTGGGCCCGGCATCACGAACGCTACGACCGGGGTCGCCACGGCCGCCTTCGACTCGGTGCCGCTCCTCGTCATCGCCGGAGACGTGCCGTCGTACTACGAGGGGCGCGGACCGCACCAGGAGTTCAACCTGCGCCGGGATGCGGACCAGACCTCGGTGTACGAGCCCTTCGTCAAGCGGGCTTGGCGCGCTCGACGTGCCGACCAGGTTCCCCGGATCCTGGCGCGGGCCTGGGACCTGGCGCTCGCGGGACGCCCGGGTCCGGTCCTTGTCTCGATGCCGATGGACATCCTGGCCGAGGCATTCGAGGCAGACGTCGTCCCCGCCACCCGCGTCCTCCCACCGGCGCTCGCTCCGGCGACCGCCCACGCCATCGCCCAGGAGCTGCGAAACGCCGAACGGCCGCTGATCCTGGCCGGTGGTGGCACGCGGCGTGCCGCCCCGGAGGTCCAGGACCTCGCCGAGCGGAGCGGGACGCCGGTGGCCCACACCCTGATGGGGACCGGGGTCCTCCCGCCAGACCATCCGCAGCTGCTGGGCATGCTCGGGTTCTGGGGCCTGCCGACGGCCAACCAGCTGGCGCGCGAGGCTGACGTGATCCTGGCCGTCGGTACCCGCTTCCCCGAGACCGACAGCAGCAGCTGGGAGGAGGGAGTCACCTTCCAGATTCCACCAACCCGCCTCATCCACGTCGATCTCGACCCCCACGAACCGGGTCGCAACTACCCCGCCTTCATCGCGGCCACCGCCGACGCCTCCCACGCCCTGCGCGCCATCTCCGCCGCGTTCGGAGACCCGACCCCGGAGCGCGGGTACGACTGGGCGCGCCTCCGGGCCGAACGCGACGCGTTCCTCGCCCCCAGCCGCCAGAACGCGACCTCGGACGAGTTCCCGCTCCTGCCCGAGCGAATCCTGGCTGACGTTCGGCGGGCCATCCCCGACGCGATCCTGGTGACCGACGTGGGCTGGAACAAGAACGGCGTCGGGCAGCAGTACCCGGTGGATACCCCCGACTCGTTCCTCACCCCTGGTGGCTTCTCCACGATGGGGTTCGGCCCGGCGGCCGTCCTGGGCGTGGCATCGGCTTCCACCCGGCCCGCTGTGGCGCTGGTCGGCGATGGCGCCTTCGGCTCGAACCCGAGCGTCGTGGCGACCGCTGTGGAGATGGGCGTCCGGCCCATCTGGGTGGTCATGAACAACTCGGCGTTCGGCACCATCGCCGGACTGCAGCGGAAGCATTACGGGACCGGCTACGGCTGCGAGTTCGAGGTTGACGGGTCGTCCTATACCGTGGACTTCGCCGCCCTGGCGCGAGCCTGCGGAGCCGAAGGGATCGGCATCGAGAGCGCGGCCGAGCTCGAACCCGCCCTGCGGCGAGCCCTCGATTCCACCGCGCCCGTGGTGATCGACATCCCGATGCGCAACACGCCGGTCATGACCCCCGGCGAGTGGGACATCGAACGCATCTACCAGGCTGCCCAGTGACCCGGCCGCCGACCCGGGCCCATCAGGGGTCCGCCGCTGGAAAGGAGCCAAGGGCGGACGCCTGGGCGACGGCCATCACCGCGACGACCGACGAGCGAGTCTTCGTACGCGGCCTGGCGCTCGATGAGGCGATCGGCCGCGAGTCTTTCCCGGCCATGCTCCTCAGGCTGTGGCGCGGCGACGAGGCGACCGAGCGAGGAATCGGCGCTCCTGGGCGCATGCCTCGTGGCATCGATCGATCATGGACCGCTCGCGCCCTCGGCCCTCGTCACCCGGACCATCGCTTCCACGCAGGCCACGCCGATGGCCGGACTGGCCGGCGGGATCCTGGCATTCGGCGAGCTGCACGGGGCGGTGGTGAGCCGAGCGATGAGAATCCTGGCCAGCGCGCCTGCCGAGGGAGACCTGGACCGCTGGGCTGACGAGGTCTTCGAGGCCGAGCGCGCCGCCGGACGGCGGATACCCGGGGTTGGACACCGATGGCACCGGCACGACCTCCGTGTGGAGCGGCTCCTCGAGGTGGCCTCGGGCGTATCGGACGCCAACCACGAGGCCGCCATCCGGGCGCTGGCCGGGCGGGTGAGCGTCCACACCGGCAATGCGACCCCGGTGAACATCGACGGCGCGCTTGCCGTTGCGCTGACCCGCCTCAGGCTGGATCCGATCTATGGCGACTTCCTGTTCGCCATCGCCAGGAGCTTCGGCCTGGCGGCCCACTTCGTGGAGGAGCAGGCCCGGCAGCGGCCGATGCGGACGATCGATCCCACCGCGGCGGAGTACGACGGCGCCGCGCTCCCGGAGCTCGAGCCAGAGGAGGCAGGTGAATGAAGGTTCGCTTGATCTCGCCGTTTCTCGATGGCGAGCAGATCTGGATCGGCCTCGACGAGCCGGGCATGCGGCGGAAGGCGTTTCGGTTCGTGTCGCCCGATATCGGCTCCGAGGAGTTCATGGCCGGGATCACCCTGTTCGAGCCGGGTGAGTCGAGCTCGTATCACGTCCACTCCGACTCGGAGGAGATCAACCTCGTGCTCGAAGGCTCGGGCATCCTCGTGTCGGAGGGGGAGGAGGTCGCGTTCGAGACCGGGCAGGCGATGTGGGTGCCGAGGGGCGTGCACCATCAGCACCGGAACACCGGCTCGAGCCCGTTGAAGCTGTTCTGGGTGTACTCCCCGCAGGCTCCGCTTCCCGGTTCCTAGGCGCCCGCCGCGGCCGCTGCGGGTGCCGGTTCGACGAGCGCCTCTTCCTCCTCGACGTCCCAGATCCGCTTGCGGATCTCGGAGACGGGGATGATCAGCAGGCCGACGACGATGCAGATGGCCCACTGCTCGAGGGTCAGGCCGGTCGTCTCCAGGATCCGGTTGAGGAAGTCGAGCTCGGCCATCAGGACGATGGTGACGATCGAGGCGAGGCTGCCGAGGATGAACGGCCGGTCGCTCAGGACGTCGAGGCTGAGGGCCGACTTCCGCTCGTCCTTGGTGGCCAGCGAGAAGGCGACGTTGCCCAGGCTGAACACGACCATGCCCATCGTCCGCGACACGGTGTCGTTGAACTCGTTGGCCGCCCAGGCGTTGACCGCGAGCGTCCCGCCGCCCATCACCACCCCGGCAATCGCGAGCCATCCGAGGAGCTTCCGCGACAGGAGGGGCTCCTTGGACGGCCGGGGCTTCCGCTCCATCAGCCCTTCGGCCGGCTTGCCATAGCCCAGGCCGACGGCCTGGAAGATCTGGATCGTGAAGTTCATGAACAGGGTCTGGAACGGCACGAACGGCACGCCTCCCAGGACGTTGAGGATCGACGACCCCAGGAACAGGGTGATGTAGCCGATCAGGACCCCGATCTGGAAGCGGATGTACTTCTTCAGGTTGTCGTACAGGCCGCGACCCAGCTCGACGGCGTTCACGATGGTCGCGAAGTTGTCATCGGTCAGGATCATGTTGGCGGCCTCCTTGGAGACCTCCGTGCCGGTGATGCCCATCGCCACCCCGATGTCGGCGGCCTTCAGAGCCGGGGCGTCGTTCACCCCGTCGCCGGTCATCGAGACGATGTGGCCCTTCTTGCGCAGGATGTCCACCAGGTGGACCTTGTCCTCTGGCGCGACACGGGCGATGACGCCGATGTTGTCGATCTCGACCATCGCCTCCTCGTCGGACATCGCGCGAAACTCGGCGCCGGTGATCGCCTTGCCCGGGATGCCGAGCTCGCCTGCAATCGCCGATGCGGTGACCGCGTGGTCCCCGGTGATCATCCGGACCTGCATGCCGGCGCTGTGCGCCTCCGAGATCGAGACCTTGGCGGAGGGTCGCGGCGGATCAACGATGCCGATGAGGGCCAGGAGGGTCATCCCCTCGATCACGGGGAGGAGGTCGGCGTTCGGGTTGAACGATGCCGGGTCGAAGTCCTTGCGGCCGGTGGCGAGGACCCGCAGGCCCTTCTCGCCGAGGCGGAGGTTCTCCGCGTTGAACCTCTCGCGCACGTCGTCGTCAACCGGGATGGTGCCCTTCAGATCGGGCGAGATGACGTTCGCTCCGCGCTTGAGGAGCTGGTCAGGCGCGCCCTTGATGAACGCCCGGACGACGTCCTTGCCGGTCTCGTCCTTCATGGCGTGGAACGTCGCCATCAGCTTGTACTCGGAGTCGAACGGCAGGGTGGCGAGGCGCGGGTACCGTTCGCGGGTGGCGGCCGTGCCCAGGCCGCCCTTCTCGGCCAGGACGACGAGGGCGCCCTCGGTGGGGTCGCCGATCATCTCGCCGTCCTTGACGACCGCATCGGAGGCCAGCAGGCCGGGGAGCAGGAACGCGTCGAGCGGGACATCATCGTCGCCGCCGACCCTCGCGATCTGGCCCTCGAAGCCGTACCCGGTCCCGCTGACCGTGTGGCGCCGCCCGGGGATGGTCAGCTCCACCGCGGTCATCTGGTTCAGGGTCAGGGTGCCGGTCTTGTCCGAGTTGATGGCCGATGTCGAGCCCAGGGTCTCGACCGATCGGAGCTGCTTGACGATGGCGTTGGCCTTCGCGAGCTGCTGGCTGCCGTACGAGAGGATGGTGGTGATGACCGCCGGCAGACCGGTCGGGATGGCCGACACGGCGAACGCGATGGCGGTCACGAACAGGACGTCGAAGGTCTGTCCGTGGACGAAGTACCCGATCGAGATGGAGGCCACCAGCGCCAGCCCGGCGATGACCAGCAGCTGCTGGGTGAGGACGTTGATCTGCTTGGTGAGCGGCGTCTCATCTTCCTCCGACGCCTGGAGCATGCCGGAGATGTGCCCGACCTCGGTGCTCATGCCGGTGGAGACCACGATCATCTCCCCGGCGCCTCGGGTGACGTTCGTGTTCATGAAGGCCATGTTCGTGCGGTCGCCTAGTGGGGCGTCCTCCGCCACGGCGTCCAGCTGCTTGGGCACCGGCAGGCTCTCGCCGGTCAGCGCGGCCTCGTCGATCTCGACCGTGGCGGCCTTGAGGATCCGCCCGTCGGCGGTGACCACGTCACCCGCCTCGAAGGCGACGATGTCGCCCGGGACCAGCTCCTGGGCCGGGACCTCCGCGAGCTCCCCGTCGCGACGGACCCGGGCCTTGACGACCATCATCTGCTGAAGCGCCGCGACCGCCGCCGCTGCCTTGCCCTCCTGGCTGAGGCCGAGGTAGGCGTTGAAGACGGTGAGGAGGATGAGCATCACGCCGGTCGATACCTGGCGCACCACCAAGATGCTGGCGATGCCCGCGACAAGCAGGACGATCTGCATGATGTCGGCGTACTGGCGCAGGAACGCGTGCCAGCGCGACTCGGTCTCCTGCTCGGTGAACTTGTTCGGCCCGAACTTCGCCCGCCGGGCGGTGACCTCCGCCGCGCTCAGGCCCTGGGCTGCGGTGACGCCCTGCGCCGCGAGCGCCTCGTCGGCCGAGAGGGTGTGCCAGGCCGTGGTCTTGTCGGAGGGTGCGGCCGGGGCGGGATCGGACATGAAGGCGACTCCTCGCGAGGGGGGCGAATCGGGCTCTGCAGTATGGGCCGCCGACTCTGGCGGAGCAATAATGGAGTTGCCCCAATCGACACCCGCGACATGACGCAGGAGGACATCCAGTGGCCGAAATCATTCCGCGCTGGGAATGGCGCGCATTCGGCGCCCGATTCGGTGCGGCCGACGTCGTCTTCCGCGCCATGACCCCGACCGGCATCCAGGAGAGCGACGAGCTGTACCTGCTCTCCGGGATGGGCGACAACGTCAAGGTCCGGGACGACCTCATGGACATCAAGGTCCTGAAGGAGGTCAACGCCGACGGCCTCGAGCAGTGGACACCGGTCATGAAGGCCGGATTCCCGCTCCCCGATACCGAGGTCAAGAAGGTCTTCGAGGCGCTCCGCCGCGAGGTACCGGACCTCACGCGCGAGACCTACACCCTCGACCAGTTCGTGGACGAGCTCGTCCCGGCCGCCGAGGGGCTTCGCGCCGTGCACGTCCACAAGCGGCGGGTCCGCTACACGATCGGCGGCTGCATCTCCGAGGTGTCCGACGTCACCTGCGAGGGGAAGGAGACCCGGACCGTGGCCATCGAGTCGGAGGATGCGGCCGCGGTGATCGCCGCCGTCCGCTCGGTGGGGCTGGGCGACCACGTGAACACCAGCTACCCGCGCGGCCTGGCCGATCTCATCGACGCCAACGCCCCAGCGCTACGCGGTCATCGACGTCGGGACCAACTCGATCAAGTTCAACGTCTCGGAGCGGCACCCCGACGGGTCGTGGCACACCCTCGTGGACCGGGCGGATGTTGCGCGACTCGGCGAAGGGCTCGAGGAGAGCGGCGAGATCGGTTCAGCACCGCTCGAGCGGGTCGTGACCGCCATCGGGCAGATGGTGCAGGAGGCGCGGGACCACGATGCCCGGGCCATCGCCGCGGCGGGCACGGCCGGGATGCGGATGGCGAAGAACCGCGACGAGGTGGTGGCCGCCATCCGCGACCGGGCCGGAGTCACCGTCGAGATCATCCCCGGCGACGAGGAGAGCCGCCTCGCCTACGTGGCGGTCCGGGCCGCTCTCGGCCCGGTCGGGGGATCGATCGTGGTGTTCGACACCGGCGGGGGCAGCTCGCAGTTCACGTTCGGCACGGGGTCCGAGGTGGAGGAGCGCTTCAGCGTGGACGTCGGGGCAGTCCGGTTCACCGAGAAGTTCGGCCTGGGCGGCGTCGTGTCCGACGCGACACTGGCCGAGGCGCTGGCCGCCATCTCGGCCGACCTCGAACGGCTCGACGGCAGACCCTCCCCCGGCATCCTGGTCGGGATGGGCGGTGCGATCACGAACATCACCGCGGTGAAGCACGAGATGGCGACGTACGACCCCAACGTCGTCCAGGGATCGGTCCTGGAGCGCGCCGAGATCGAGCGCCAGATCGAGCTCTACCGATCACGGGACACCGAGGCTCGTCGCGAGATCGTCGGCCTTCAGCCGAAGCGCGCGGACGTGATCCTGGCCGGGGCGTGCATCGTGCGGACGGTGATGGACAAGCTCGGGAAGGACTCCCTCACCGTGAGCGACCGCGGCCTGCGCCACGGCCTGCTCGTCGATCGGTTCGGCTGAGGGCTCAGTCCGGAACCAGCACCGCAGTTGCGCCGCCCGCCTGGCCCAGGGCCAGATCGGCGAGGGCCTGGTTGGCCTCCACGAGGGGATAGGGACGGACCGCGGTTCGGATCGGGATCCCGGCGGCCAGCTCGAGGAACTCCGCCGCGTCCCGGCGGGTGACGTTGGCCACGCTGCGCAGGACCCGCTCCTCCCACAGGAGCCGGTAGGGAAAGGCCGGCACCTGGTCGAGGTGGATGGCGTTGATGACGACCGTCCCGCCCGGCGCCACGTCACCGAGAGCGAAGACGGCCACCGCCCCCACCGGCGCGAAGCTGATCGCGGCCTGGAGCGGCTCCGGCGGCGGCTCGGCGTACCCGCCCACCGACGACGCGCCGAGGGTCAGCGCCCGCTCCCGCTCCTCGGCCGAGCGGGTCGCGACGTGGACCACGCAACCGAGGTGGACGGCCTCCTGGATGGCGAGGGACGCCGAAGCCCCGAAGCCGTACAGGCCCAGCCGGAACGGCACTGACCGATCCGCCGCCGCCGTCTCGGGGGCCAGGGCCGGGACGCCCGCCAGTCGGAGGGCCCGGTGGCCGATGACCCCGCCACACAGCAGGGGTGCCGCGTCAGCATCGGTAAACGAGTCCGGGAGGCGGAAGGCGTACGCCGCCTGCACCGTGAGCGCCTCGGCGAAGCCGCCATCTCGGTCCCAGCCGGTGAACGTCGCATTGGGGCACAGGTTCTCCCTGCCAGATCGGCAGCTCTCGCAGGTCCCGTCGGCGCTCGCCAACCACGTCACCCCCGCGCGGTCGCCGACCGCCCAATCGGCCACCCCGTCACCGACGGCGGTGACCCGCCCCACCGCCTGGTGGCCGGGGACGATCGGCAGGCGACGGGGCTCGAGGTCGCCCTGGACGATCTGGAGGTCGGTGCGGCACACGGCGCAGGCCGTCACCCGGAGCGCGATCTCGCCCGCGGCGGGCTCGGCGGGCTCCCGGTCGGCGATGACGAGCGGGTTGGTGGAGAGGGCTGCGGGCTCGCGCAGCTCCATGACCCGCATCGGTCAGTCGGTCAGCTCTCGCGCGGCGCGGGCGAAGACGCCGCCCATCACCCGGGACAGGGTCGGGAAGGCGTGGATCGTGTCGGCCAGGGTATCGAGCGGGGTCTGGAGCTTCACGGCCAGCACCGCCTCGTGGATGGCCTCGGAGGCACCCGGCCCGGCCAGGAAGACCCCGGCCAGGGTCCGCGCCGTGCGGTCCGCCACGACGATGACGTGGCCCTCGGCCTCGGCGGTGTACCCCTTCGCCGACTGGGCGAGGTCCTCCTCGAACTCCACCGCGTCGATGCCCGCCTCCTGGGCCTCCTCGACCTGGAGCCCGACCGACGAGGTCTCGGGATCGGTGTAGGTCGCGCGCGGGATGGCGCGGAGGTCCGGCCGCACGTCATCACCGAGGGCCATCCGGACCACCATCTCGCCGGTGTAGTGGGCGACGTGGGTGTGGAGCTCGGTCCCCGCCGGGTCGCCGGCGACCCACAGCCCCGGGGCCAGCTGGAGGCGGTCATCGGGCGAAAGCCGGCCCCGATCCACGGTGACGCCCGCGGTCTCGAGGCCCAGGCCGTCCACCGGGAAGGTGCGGCCGATGGCAAGCATCACGGCGTGGCCTTCGACCCGGGATCCGTCATTCAGCTCGACCGCGTGACGGCCGCCTTCGCCCGCGCCGGGATGGACCCGCATGGCGCGCACGCCGGCGTGGACGGTGGCCCCCGCCTTCTCGAGCGCGGCCTGCAGGATCGCGGAGTTGCGCGGATGGTCGCGGGCCAGGATCCGCGGGTTCGACTCGACGATCGTGACCGGCACGCCGTAGCGGGAGTAGACCTGTGCCAGCTCCACGCCGGTCGGTCCGCCACCCAGGATGAGCAGGCTCTCCGGCAGGTCGGTGGCGGAGGTTGCCTGGCGGTTGGTCCAGTACGGGATCTGGTCGAGGCCCGGCAGGTCCGGGACCCGCGACTCGGAGCCGACGGCGACCACCACGTGGGCGCCCTCGAGCTCGTGGGTCACGTCGTCGTGGGTCACGACCACTCGGCCCGGGCCGTCGAGCCGGGCCGTGCCCCGGACGATGACCGCCCCGACGTCCTCCAGGCGCTTCACGTGGAAGGCGTCGTCGGGATAGGGGATGCCCTGGCGGTTGATGTTGTAGTCGCGTCGGGCGGCGGCCCTGGGCCACGGATAGTCCCCGCCACCGGCATGGATCGCCGCCGAGTGGAGGAGCGACTTCGAGGGGATGCAGGCCCAGAACGAGCACGAGCCGCCGACCAGGTCGCGGTCGATGATCGCGACGCTGGCTCCGCGCTCGCGGGCCTTGTTGGCGGCCGCTTCACCGGCCGCCCCGGCCCCGATCACGACGAAGTCAAATCGATCCATGTCCACGCTCCTCGCCCCCGATCCAGATCCGCAGCGGTCCCACGTTGCCCATCCTGAGGGCGAAGGCTCCTTCGTGCTCGGCGTCCCACGCCACGAGGTCGGCCGCCATCCCTTCCCGAATGACCCCCACCTCGGTGGACAGTCCGATGGCGGCGGCCCCGCCCGCGGTGGCCGCCGCGACCGCCTCGTCCACGGTCATCCCCAGCGACGTTGCTCCGAGGGCGATGACGAGGGGCATGGACGGGTTGGCGTACGTGCCGGCATTGGCGTCGGTGGCGAGGGCCACCGTCGCACCCGCGTCCAGGAGGGCTCGGGCCGGTGGCGGTTGGTCCCGCAGCAGGAGAGCGGGGCCGGGGAGCAGGGTCGCCACCGTGGCCGATGCCGCGAGGACCTGGACCCCGGCCTCGTCGAGCTGCTCGAGGTGGTCCACGGATGTGGCCCCCAGCCGGACCCCGAGCTCGGTGGCGCCGGTCCGCGCCAGCTGCTCGGCGTGGAGCCGTGATCGAAGGCCATGCCCCGTGGCGGCTGACAGAACCCGCTCCGCCTGCTCGACCGTGAAGAAGCCACGGTCGCAGAAGACGTCAGCGAAGTCCGCCTCGCCGGCCACGGCAGGCAGCATGTTGCGCACGACCTCCTCGACGTGGTCGTCGGCGCTTCCCGCCTCGGGGGGGACGGCATGGGCACCGAGGAAGGTGCGCACCACCCGGACCCCGATCTTTTCCGCGGCCGCGCGGATGATCCGCAGGCTGCGGAGCTCATCGGCCAGGGTCAGGCCATAGCCGGACTTCGCCTCCAGCGTGGTCGTGCCCGCATCCAGGGCGGCGGCGAAGCGCTCCTCGACCAGCGCTTCGAGCGTGTCGTCGGACGCCTCGCGGGTGGAGGCCACCGTCCGCAGGATGCCGCCCGCCGCATAGGGCTGGCCCGCGAGTCGCGCCGCCGCCTCGTCGGAGCGGTCACCGGCAAACACCGGGTGGGTGTGGGCGTCCACCAGGCCCGGGGTGACGAGGGCGGTCCCGAGGTCCTCCCAGCGCTCGGTGGCGGGCGCTTCATCGGGTGATCCGACCCACGCCACGCGGCCGTCGCGGAGGACCACGGCCCACGGCGACAGCATCCCGGGCGCCTCCGCCGCATGGACCTGCGCCATCAGCAGGCGGCCGGTCCCGGTCAGCAGCAGCGTGGGATCGCTCATGGGGGCAACGATACCGGACCCCCTACGGGCCCTCGGTCGCCTCGGCCACCGCCGCCTGCCGGCCACGGGGAGCCCGGGCCGTGGCGAGGAGCACGCCGCCGACCACCAGCCCCACGCCCATCAGCTGGGTGGGCGACGGCGACTCGCCGAGGATCAGCATCGCCAGGCCCACGGCGGCGACCGGCTGGATGAGCAGCACGATCGAGGTCAGCGCCGAGGGCAGGCGGGGGAGCGCGACACTGATGAGCAGGTAGCCGACCACCTGGGCGCTGAGGGCCAGGATGAGGAGCCATCCGTGCGCCGGCCACGACGGGAGAAAGGTGATCTGGCCGAGGACGAGGCCGGCCAGCGCGGACGCGACCGCCGCCGAGGCGGTGGCATCCATGAGCGGGCCTGCCGGTCGGCGGGTATCGCGGTTGCCGAGGCGCTGAACAAGGAGAAACCCGGCGTAGGCCGCGCCGGTGAACAGACCCAGCAGGACGCCGCCGATCGGGTTCTCGCCGTACGCCTCGCCGCCCAGCACGCCCGAGATGAGAACCACCCCGCCGAGGGCGACGACGAGGGCCACGATCAGGCGCGCGGTGAGCCGCTCTCCGAAGAACAGCCAGGCGGCGATGGCCACGAACACGACCTGGGTGTTGCCCAGCACCGTCGCCAGCCCGGCCCCGACCATCTCGATGGCGTAATGCCACGCCACGAGGTCCGCGGCGAAGAACAGGCCGGCGATGATCGCCAGCCGGCGCTGCCCCGGGGCCCGCGGCCCGAATCGGCGCTCCTCGGCGCGGGCCAGGAACCACAGGACGGGCAGTGCATAGAGGCAGCGGAAGACCGCGGTCGTGGCCGGCTCCACGTTCGCCAGCCGGACGTTGACGCCGGTGAACGAGATGGCCAGCGCGCCCAGGACCGCGGCCGTCACGGGGCGTGAGCCGAGCCGGTCGAGGGGCGGCGCCAGCTCGTTGCTCATCGGTCGGTACGGTATCCGTTCTGCCTTGCCGGGGCAGAACCGAACCCCGAGACTAGAGGCCTCCGATGCCTACCCTGCCGACCGGCACCGTCACCTTCCTGTTCACCGACATCGAGGGCAGCACCCGGCTGCTCGAGTCGCTGGGCGACGCTTACCTCGGCCTCCTCGAGCGCCACCACGCCCTGCTTCGGGAGGCGATCGCTGCCGGCGAGGGTACGGAGATCAGCACCGAGGGCGATGCCTTCTTCGCCGTCTTTCCCTCGGCTCCCCGGGCCGTGGCCGCCGCGACCCAGGCCCAGCGTGGGCTTGCTGCCGAGACCTGGCCCTCGAACGTCGCGGTCCGGGTCCGGATGGGCCTCCATACCGGTGAGGGCCGCCTCGGTGGCGACAGCTACATCGGCCTCGACGTCCACCGCGCGGCCCGGGTCGCCGCAGCCGGGCATGGCGGCCAGGTGCTGGTCTCGGCCGCGACGCAGGCCCTGGCCGGTGCGAGCCCGCCCCCCGGCGTGGGCTTCACCGACCTCGGCCAGCATCGGCTCAAGGACCTTTCTCGACCGGAGCATCTTTGGCAGCTCACGATCGATGGTCTCCCCGCCGAGTTCCCGCCGCCGAAAACCCTGGACGCGACCCCGAACAACCTCCCGCTTCAGCTCACTTCCTTCCTGGGCCGGCAGCGCGAGGTAGCCGACGTCCTCGAGCTCCTGGGGAGCAACCGGCTCATGACCCTGACCGGGCCCGGAGGCACGGGCAAGACGCGGCTCGCCCTCCAGGTCGCCGCCGAGGCGGCCGATCGGTATGCCGGCGGGGTGTACTTCGTTGCCCTCGAACCGATCACCAATCCCGACCTGCTCGTCCCCACGGTGGCCCAGGCAGTCGGGCTGCCCGACCCGGGAGCCGCGACCGTGGAGCGGCTGGCCGAGCATTTTGGCGATCGCGCCTTCCTCCTCGTATTCGACAACGTGGAGCAGGTCGGCGATGCGGCGCCCCAGATCGGCGACCTGCTGGCCCTCGCCTCGGGCCTGGCGATCCTGGCGACCAGCCGCAGCCCGCTACGGGTCTACGGCGAGCACGAGTACCTGGTCCCGCCGCTCGGCCTGCCCGACCCGCGCCACCTTCCCGACCTCGAGCAGTTCACCCAGTTCGAGTCGGTCGCCCTGTTCGTCGAGCGCGCGGTAGCAGTCAAGCCGGGGTTCGCGGTGGACAACGCGAACGCGCCCGCCGTGGCCGAGATCTGTGTCCGGCTGGATGGGCTGCCGCTGGCCATCGAGCTGGCCGCCGCCCGAGTCCGGGTGCTCACCCCGCAGGCGATCCTGGACCGGCTCAGCGACCGGCTGGGGCTGCTCTCCGGGGGTGCCCGCGACCTCCCCGAGCGCCAGCAGACCCTCCGCGGCGCCATCGCCTGGAGCCATGACCTGCTCGAGGACGGGGATCGGCAGGCGTTCGCTCGCCTGTCGGTCTTTGCCGGAGGGGCCACCCTCGAGCAGATCGAAGCGGTCTGCTTCGAGCCCGCCGACCGGATGGCGGCTCTCGATGTCGTCAGCTCGCTTGTGGACAAGAGCCTGCTCCGGGAGGAGTCCACCGGCGAGGAGCCGCGCTTCCGGATGCTCGAGACGATTCGCCAGTTCGCAAGCGAGCAGCTGACCGAGCGGGGAGAGGCGGACGGGTATCGATCACGGCACGCGGCTGCCGTGCTCGCCTTCGCGGAAGACGGGGCGGCAGTTGTCCTCGGCCCGGAGGGGCGGGCCTGGCTCGATCGGTACGAGCTCGAGCGGGACAACATCCGCGCCGCCATTGCCTGGGCGATCGATGGCGCCCATACCGAAACCGCGCTTCGCCTTCTGACCGCCTGCTGGCGGTACTGGCAGATCCGCGGCTACCTGACGGAAGCGCGGGACTACGCCGAGCGGGCGCTCGCCCTGCCCGAATCGCGGGAGTTCTCCGCGGCGCGCGAGGCCGCCCTGGAGGCGGCCGGAGGCATCGCCTACTGGCAGGGCGACACCGATGCGGCGCGCGTCTGGTATGGGGAGGCACTCGACCTTGCGAGGGCGCGGCATGACGACCGCGCCGAGGCAAACGCCCTGTACAACATGACATTCACCTACGCGTGGCAGCCGGAGGCCCAGGACGAGGCGCGCGTGGTGGCGGAGGAGTCGCTGGCGGTCAACCGCCGCCTGAAGGACCGTTTGGGGATCGGCCGGGCGCTGTGGGCCGTCGCCAGTACCTACTACTTCGTGAGCGACTTCGGGGAGGCGGAACAGCTCAACGACGAGGCGCTCGCCATCTTTCGGGAGATCGGTGATCCATTCATGACCGGGTGGACGCTCTACATGCGGGCGTTGATCCGGATGAGCACCGACCTCGCCTCGGCGCGTGAGGATCTCACTGAGGCGTACCGCATCTTCCGCGCGAGCGACGACGTCACCGGATACGCGCTCGTCTTCGATGCGTTCGCGGCCGTTGCCCACAATTCGGGGGACGACACCACCGCAGCTCGCCTCGCCGGGTTTGCGACCGCGACCGAGCACCTCGCCGGCTCAGGACTGGGTGCCGCCAACCGGGACCTCGCCAGGTTCGACCCGGATCAACTGCGAACGGACAGCCCGGAGTTCGCAGCCGAGTTCGCCATCGGCCAGCGGATGGAGCTCGATGAGGTCGAGCGGCTCGCTTTGGGCGACAAGCTGCCCGCGCAGCGGGCCTAGGCCGGCGCCGCCAGGTCGCGACGGGGGAACACGACCAGGGCCCAGATGACGGGCAGGATGATCGCGACCAGCAGGATGACGATGTCCATCGGGTCGAGGTTGCCGGTCACGATCTCGCCGGGATTGAAGTGGTGGAACAGCGAGTACTCCTGGGTCCAGTCGAGGTCCGGCAGGAAGGTCGCCAGGATCTCGAGGAAGTAGTTGATCCCCAGGTACGCCAGCGAAAGACCGATGGCCGGGCCGCGGCGATCGAAGGTCACGCTGGCTGCCAGCGAGAAGCTGGCGAATGCCGCCCACAGGAGGACGCCCATCACCCAGACCAGCGGGACCATGGCCACGTCAACCTCGTCATCGATACCGAGGAGGTAGATGCCGATCACCTGGCCGATCAACAGGAGCGCCACGACCAGCGCGATCGCGATCTTCAGCGCGGCCCCGACCGAGGTGTACAGGCGACGCCGCGACAGCGGTCGGGCGAGGATCACCTCCAGGGTGCCGGCCTCCCGCTCCCCGGCGATCGCGTTGGCCGCTGCTCCAACCGCGAAGATCGCCACCAGGCCGATGCCGATCGGGTGCTGGAAGCCAATAGTCATGGCGCCACCGAGGGTGAACAGGCTGCCCGAGCCGAAGTTCAGGAGGTTCTCCGGAAAACCCTGCTCGATGAGCCCTTCAAACAGGTCCTGGAAGGTCACGTAGAAGGTCGGGATCAGCGCGCCCCAGGCGAGCGCGACGAGGCCGACGACGATCAGCCGTCCGCGCTGCCAGAACAGCGACTGGCGGAGGATTCGCCAGCTCACGCCGAGCCCCCGTCATCGGTGTCCTCGCCGGCGTAGAACTCGAAGAAGACGTCCTCCAGGCGGGCCGGCTCGATGAGAAGGTCCACCAGTGACGGCGACGCGATGGCGCGGATGAATGGCGCCACCTCACCCGACAGGGTGGCCGTGATCCGGTCGCGGGTGACGATGACGTCCTCGATGCCGGGGACGCCCTCGAGGTCCGGCGCGGCGCCCCGCCAGCGCAGGCTGATGCGCCGCTTCCGACGGGCGAGCAGCTCGTCCACGTGCTGGACGGCCATGAGGTGGCCGGCCCGGATGATCGCCACCCGGTTGCAGATCCGCTCGACCTCGCCGAGGTAGTGCGAGCTCATGAAGATCGTGCGGCCCGCGGCCTGCAGGTCCTCGAGGATCTCGTAGAAGGCCAGCTGCATGATCGGGTCGAGGCCCTCGGTCGGCTCGTCGAGGATGGCCAGCTCGGGGTCGTGCTGGAGGGCCTGAATGACGCCGATCTTCTGGCGCATCCCGCGGCTGTAGTCGCGGACGCGACGCTTGAGGTCGGCATGTGAGAGCTTGAGCCGCTCGGCCAGCTCGTCGCGGCGCACCGGCTCGCGCTGCTGGAGGTCGGCGTAGTAGTCCAGCGAGTCGGCGCCGCTCAGCGCGCCGTACACCGCCATCCCACCGGGGAGGTACCCCACTCGACGCCGGAGCGCGACCGAGTCCTCGACGACGTCCATCCCCAGCACGGTGGCCGAACCGCTCGTCGCGTGGAGGAACCCGAGCAGGGTCCGAATCATGGTGGACTTGCCCGCCCCGTTCGGGCCGAGGAAGCCGAAGATCTCGCCCGGTTCGACCTCCAGGCTGACGTCGTTGAGGGCCCGGATCGGCCCCGAGCCGTGGCCCGGCCGGCGTCGGGCGCGGCCGTAGTGCTTGGTCAGGCCCTGGGTACGAATGGCTGGCTCGCCGCCGGTGGGGGAAGCGGCGGCGGAAGGTTGTGCGGCGGGAGTGGTCGCCGCGGGCCTGTCCAGCACGGCCCGAGCCTAGCGTATCCGTCCGGGGCTCACGCCGTGACGGGGACGCCCTCCTCGACCGGGGTGTCGGGAGGCGGGATGTAGTCCATCTCGAGCAGGCGTCCCTCGCTGTACGTCAGGGCCCAGACACTGCCCTTGCGATACGGCATCGGATCCGGGACCTCCCGGTCGTCGAACCCGATGACCCGCCGGAGCAGGTCCGGGATGACCGCGCCCTGGCTGCAGGCCACCCCGTCGCGACCGGCGCCGCCCAGTGATCGGATCAGGGCCACGGCCTCCTCCTCGCGGCCGGGATAGCCAACCTCGGACAGGACCGGCTCGGGATGGATCTCGAGCCCGATCGCCTCCGCCAGCGGGGCGACGGTCTGTGTGCACCGATCGACGTCGGCAGACACGATCTGGGCCACGTCGAACCGCGCCAGGAGCCGCGCCAGGCCGTCCGCCTGTGCCCAGCCCACGTCGTCCAGCGGCCGTGCCCGATCGTCCCCTTTCCAGCCCGACTCCGATCCGGCGCTGCCATGGCGGACCAGAAGCACGGTTCGGGTCGGCATCGGTCCATGGGCGAACCGCTCGAGGACCACCCGGTCGCTGTCGCGGGTCACGAGCGCCGCTGCACCGTCGAGCGACAGCCAGCGGAGGTCGTCGATCTCGTCGTTGGGCGCGAACGCGCCGGTGTCGGCCCGCATCGCCCACCAGTGGACGACCTTCAGCCGATCAACACCGGCCACGCCCTTGATGTAGCGCGTCTCGCCCAGCGGGCGGCCGATGCGGACCCGGTAGCCCGTTTCCTCCAGGACCTCCCGCACCGCGCCCTCGACCTCCGGCTCGCCCGGCGCCAGCTTGCCCTTGGGCAGGCTCCAATCGTCGTATCGAGGCCGATGGACGATGGCCACCTCCACCCCGGGCTCCGGCTCCGACTCACCCGATGAGTCTTCCAGCGGGCGCCAGAGGACGCCGCCGGCCGCCCGAATGATCGAGGTGCTCACCGCCTCATCCAGCGTCGGCGCCTCGGGCGGTGGAGGGACGCCCACGCCCGCGCCAGGCGGCGGCGCTCACGACGGGCGTTCTGCGCCTCGCGTTCCATGACCCGGCCGGCGGCAAACACCAGCCCGAGGTCGTCCTCGTGGGCGGTTGCCGCGGCGTGCGCCTGGGCGGAGGCGACCACCGCGTCCTGGTGGCGCCCGAGCAGATCCTGGAGCTCGCCCAGCTGGTCGGCGAACTGCCGGGCGCTCGCCGCGCGGTCGGCCGGCAGGCCGCGCGCTGCCGCCTCGGCCGCATACCGCGCCCGCTTGGTGCCGATCCGAACCCGGTGGAGCTCGGCATCGGTCGGGTCGGCGGCCCCGACGACCGGGTCGGCTCGACGGTCGAGGCGACGCCAGGCGGCCTTTGCCAGGCGTGGAAGGATCAGGGCTGAGGGCTCGTACCCGTCGGCACTCAGCTCCGGATCGCGGGCCAGCACGACGAGCCGCTCGAGGAGCTGGGCATATCGGTCCGAGCGGAGCTCGTCGAGGAGCGCGGCCCGTGCCGCGCCATGGCGCTGATGGAGGTCGGCGGCCAGCGGCTCGAGCGCCAAGGCCAGGTCACCGTGGACCGTCCGGATCCGCGCCAGCTGGACGTCCAGGTCGCGGACGTCGCCCAGCCGGGCGCCGAGCAGTCGGAGATCGGCGTCCAGGCCCGGTGCCCAGCCGCTGGCCAGGAGCGGCTCGAAGGTCCGGAGATCGCTGCGGAGGCGACGGACCCCGACTCGGAACTGGTGGAGGTCCTCCTCGGATCCCATCCGCGTCCCCGGGTCGTGGCGGAGGATCCGGAGCACACCATCGGCCAGCGAGGCGCGGATCGCCCAGCCGGCAGGATCGTCCGGCCCGAACTCGGGAATCACCACGTCCGGGGGTCCGGTGGCGGTAGGCCCGAGCGCCCGGACCGCCTTGGGGATGGGCTCCGCGCCAACGGCTCCCGCTTCCAGCAGGCGGCGGGTGAGGGCGGCCAGGTCGTCCAGTGATGCCTCCCGGGCCTCGAGCTCCAGCTCACTGAAGCGGGAGCGGATCTCCGGGCCTTCCATCACCGAGACGTCGTCGGTGGTGAGCTCCGCCACCGGGTGGCCGTCGCCCGCCACCAGCCGCCAGCCGGCGCGGGTGGTGGCCAACACGGCGGCGGGGGCGAGGGGGTGGGATCGGACATGAGCGGTCACGAGGTCGACGAGGACCTCGGGGATGGTCCCGGGACCGCCCTCGATCTCCATCTCCTCCCGCGAGGCCGGAGTGACGCCCGCCACGTCAGCTGCGGGCGTCGGCAGCTTCAGGGTCCACGCCGCCCGGTCGCCCTCGCCGGTGCGGTGGCGGAGGGTGATGCCCCACCGCGCGAGGCGGCGGTCCACGGTGTCGTAGTACGTGGCCCGGAGCTCCTGGGTCGGGAGGGGAAGCATCTCGGCCACCGACCCCGCCCCGATGAGGTCGGGCATGGCGAAGGCCCGCCCGACGGCGAACTTCAGCTCGAGCTCGGTGCTCACGCCTGCAGGGTCTGCCGCATCAGCTCCTCGTGGAGGCTGACCGGCTCGCGACCGCGAGCCACGCGGGACCATTTCCCATCGGCGCGCAGGGTCCAGGCATTGGTGGTGTCGGCCCACGCCAGGTCCAGGATGCCGTCGATCCGCTCCTGGAGCGCGGGCTCGTCCACCCGGACCAGCGCCTCGAACCGTCGGTCGAGGTTGCGATCCATCATGTCGGCGCTGCCGATCCAGCACTCCGACTCGTCACCGGCCCCGAAGCGGTAGACGCGGGAGTGCTCGAGGAAGCGGCCGACGATGGAGCGGACCCGGATCGTCTCCGACAGCCCGGTCACGCCCGGTCGCAGGACGCAGGGGCCGCGCACCAGGAGGTCGATCTCGACCCCTTCCCGGGAAGCCGCGTACAGGGCATCGATGATGCCCACGTCGACCAGGGCGTTCATCTTCATCGAGATGCGACCGGGCCGCTTCGCCGTGGATCGTGCTGCCTCTCGCTCGATCATCTCGACCATCCGACGGCGGAGGTTCAGGGGAGCCACGATCAAGGCGTCGTACTCGGAGCGTCGCGAGTACCCGGTGAGCATGTTGAACAGGTGAGTAACGTCCGCCGTCAGCCGCTCGTCGGAGGTCAGGAGACCCAGGTCCTCGTAGATCCGGGCCGTGGACGGGTGGTAGTTGCCGGTCCCGATGTGGACGTAGCGACGGACGAGGCTGCCCTCCTGCCGGACGACGAGGCAGACCTTGCAGTGGGTCTTCAGGCCGATGAGCCCGTACACCACGTGGCAGCCGGCCTGCTCCAGCTTGCGGGCCCAGGCGATGTTTGCCTCCTCGTCCAGCCGTGCCTTGAGCTCGACGAGGACGACGACCTGCTTGCCCGCCGCCGCGGCTCGAATCAGGGCGTCCACGATCGGGCTCTCGCCCGAGGTCCGGTACAGGGTCTGCTTGATGGCCAGGACCGATGGGTCCACCGCCGCCTGCTCGATGAAGGCCTGGACGCTGCCGGCGAAGGAGTCGTAGGGGTGATGGACAAGGATGTCCTCGGCCCGGAGCGCTGCGAACACGTCGGCCGGGCCCTCGGCGGTGGGCGCCAGGGGTCGGGGGATGACCGGGTGGAACGGCGGCGGCTTCAGATCGGGCCGATCGAGCCCGACCAGGCTCCACAGGTCGGCCAGGCCCAGCGGGCCCTCCAGCTCGTGCGTGTCGCCGGTGCTGATCTGGAGCTCGCGGCCCAAGAGGGCGATGACATGGTCCGGCATGCCGGCCTCGACCTCGAGCCGCACGGCGCGGGAGAAGCGCTGGCGTCGCAGCTCCTCCTCGATCGTCTCGAGGAGGTCCTCGGCCTCGTCGTCGTCGATCTCGAGGTCCGAGTGGCGGGTGACCCGGAATGCCCACGACTCGGCGATCGACATGCCCGGGAAGAGGCTGTCCAGGTTGGCGGCGATGACGTCCTCGAGCGGCACCCACGCCGGACCATGGCCGTTGCCCTCCACGTACATGAAGCGCGGGAGGAGGGGCGGGACCTTGATCCGGGCGAAAAGCCGGCGCCGGCTCGCCTGGTCGCGGACGAGCACGGCCAGGTTCAGCGACAGGTTGGAGATGTACGGGAACGGGTGCCCCGGGTCCACGGCCAGGGGGGTGAGGACGGGGAAGATCTGGTCGGTGAACGTCTCGCCCAGCTGGGCCCGCGCCTCGTCGTCGAGATCGGCCCAGTGGACGATCCGGACGTCGGCGGCGGCCAGGCCGGGCCGGATCTCCTCGGCGAAGAGGCGAGCGTGGCGGGTGGCCAGCTTGCGAACCCGACGGTCGATCTTCGCCAGCTGCTGGGCGGCGGTCAGGCCGTCGGGCGAGGTGGTCACCGTCCCAGCCGCCACCTGGCGCTTCAGGCCTGCGACCCGGACCTGGTAGAACTCGTCGAGGTTGGCGGCGAAGATGGCGGCGAACTTCGCTCGTTCGAGAAGCGGCGCAGCGGGATCGTCGGCGAGAGCCAGGACCCGTTCATTGAACTGAAGGGTGGAGAGCTCCCGGTTGAGATACCGGTTCTCGCCGATCGCGGCGGTGGGGCGTGCCGCCACCGGAGCCGCCCGGCGTCGCGCGACGGTGGCCATTGGGCTCCGTAGCGTACGCAGCGGCTGATAAGGGGTCAATAAACAGCGGTCCGGGGGACGATCGATCCACCAGACCGCTGCATCGCGGAGCGGGTCTGCCCGCGACGATCATCCGCGGGCGGGCGCCGCTCCTTTCCGGGTCAGGGTGATCGCCGCCACCAGGGCGATCGCCAGGGCGCTACCCATGAGCAGCCACGGCATGAGCGGCGCGATCGGGGCCAGCGGACTGCTCGCCGGGGACGTCGTGACGGCTACGGCCGGTGGGCCGACCTGCATCGTGTCGAGCTCGAAGGTCCCCGCGAACCCCGGGCCCTGGACGAGCGCTTCCGTGGCCCACGCTCCCTCGGCCGGCAGCTCCACCGTCGCCTGCCAGCGGCCGTCCGGCTGCCCCGGCCTGGCGGCCACGCGGATCTCGCTTCCGTCCGCCACGTTCCGGAAGGTGATCTCGACGCGGTCGGCCGGGAATGGCAGCTCGTCCTGCAGGACCCACAGCCCGACCGTCTCCGACCCGCCGGACGACAGCGTTCCACCCGGATCGAACGTGGCGGTCACCCCTTCGCAGGGCCCGGGATCGGTCCCGCACTTGGCGAGCACGCCGCCCGCGGTGGCAAGGACCAGGGCGGTGGCGGCGAGGGCGGGAAGCAGGAATCGGATTCGGGTTGATGCGGACATCGGTCTACCTCGCGGATGGGGACTTGTGACATGACCCATACACCCGGGTCCGCGCATCGGTTCCGTGCCGACTGGCTTCCATACTGGCGGCATGACCGCAGGGAACCGGGCGGGCGCTGGCGGTGTATTGGTTCTGCCAGGTGGAGGGCTGTCCACTGTCCGACCGTGAGCTGATGGATCTGGCGCGACGCGGTGACGTCGCGGCCTACGAGGAGCTGGTGCGCCGATACGAGGACGTTGCCTACCGGACCGCCTTCCTGGTGTGCGGTGATGCCGACGACGCGCGCGACGCCGCCCAGGAAGGGTTCGTCCGCGCCTGGCGCGCGCTCCCTCGATTTCGCGAGGGCGCAGAGCCACGTCCCTGGATCCTGCGGATCGTGGCCAACGCCGCCCGCAACCGCCGGCGGGGCTCGTCGCGGCATGCCGCCCTGGGCCTCCGCCTGGCCGAGGACCCCCTCTCGGGCGGTGCAGCCCCATCCCCCGAGGGGGCGGTCCTGGCCGATGAGCGTCGCGCTGGCCTGCTGGCGGCCATCGGGCGGCTGAGCCCGGACGATCGCCTGGTCATCGGTCTGCGCTGGTTCGTGGACCTGGACGAAGCATCCATCGCGGCCGCCCTCGACGTACCCCGCGGGACGGTGAAGTCACGCCTGTCGCGGGCCATGAGCCGCCTGCGGGCGGAGGTCGGGACCGATGTCTGACCGATTCGCGCCGGGCCAGGACCAGCTGCTCGAGGCGGCCCTCGCCGACCTGGCGACGGTGGTCGGATTCCCGACGACGCCGGCCCTCGCTGCCGCCGTGATGGGTCAGATCGACGCCCTCCCCGGGGGCCACTGGTGGTCCCGCCGTCCAATCCTCGGCGGCCGCTCCCTCGGTCGCTCGCTGGCCGTGGCCGGTCTCGCGGCCGTGCTCGTCGCCGGCATCGCCGGCGCAGTCGGGATCGGCACCGGCGCCATCCAGATCCGGTTCGCGGATGGCACCCCGCTGCCGACACCGCTGGCATCGGTCCCCAACCTAGGGTTCGGCCAGCCGACGACCCTCGCCGGCGCCCAGGCGGCCGTTCCGTTCGACGTGGTTGCCCCGACGGACCCGGTTCTCGGCGTCCCGGACGGCGTGTACCTCGCCGAAGTGCCTGAGGGGGGGACCGTGACCATGGCCTGGGGTGAGCGGCCGGGCTACCCCGCTGGCGTGGACGGGATCGGCCTTGTCCTGACCCAGTTCCGGGCGGACATCGGCCCCGACACGTTCGAGAAGCTGATCGCGGAGGGAACGAACGTGCAGTCGGTCGTGGTCAACGGGGAGCCGGGGTGGTGGGTGGAGGGCGGCGCCCATGCGTTCTTCTACCGCGATGCGAGCGGCCGGATCGTGGACACCACTCTCCGACTGGTGGGCTCGGCCCTCATCTGGGACGAGGATGGGGTTGCCCTCCGGGTCGAGGGAGCCCCGGACCTGGCCTCCGCCATGCGCGTGGCCGCGTCGCTGGAGTAGACTCTCGCCCGGCCGTGGCCCCGTGCGGGCGCGGTCGTCCCTTCTGCCTCCATCTCTTCTGGGGCCTGCTCCGCCATGAAGATCGCCGTCCCGCGCGAGACCGCCGAAGGCGAGGCTCGCGCCGCCCTCACCCCGCAGATCGCCGGCCAGCTCGTCGCGGCCGGCAACGAGGTGCTGGTCCAGTCCGGAGCCGGCGAGGCGGCCCACTTCCCCGACGCGGCGTACACCGAGGCCGGCGCCACGATCGTGCCCGACGTCGCGGCCCTGTACGGCCAGGCGGACCTCGTCCTGCGCGTCGGGCGGCCGAGCGACGAGGAGATGGACATGCTGCGTCCGGATGCGGTGCTCATCGGCACGCTAGGGACGCTGTCCAACCCGAAGCTCGCCGAGCGGCTGGCGGAGCGGGGGATCACCGCCATCAGCATGGATGCCATCCCGCGCATCACCCGCGCCCAGTCGATGGACTCGCTGTCGAGCCAGAGCACGGTGGGCGGATACAAGGCGGTGCTCATGGCCGCCAACCGGCTGCCGAAGTTCTTCCCGCTCCTCACCACCGCGGCGGGCACGGTCCGCCCGGCCCGCGGCCTGATCATGGGCGCCGGGGTGGCGGGCCTGATGGCCATCGGCACCGCGCGGCGGCTGGGTGCCGTGGTCGAGGCATTCGACGTCCGCCCCGTGGTCAAGGAGCAGGTCGAGAGCCTGGGCGCGACGTTCGTCGAGGTCCCGATGACCGATGAGGAGAAGGCCTCGGCCCAGACGTCGGGCGGCTATGCCCGCGAGATGAGCGAGGACTACCTCCGCCGCCAGCGCGAGCTCATCGCCGAGCGGGTGCAGGCCGCGGACTTCGTCATCACCACCGCCCTCATTCCGGGCCGCCCCGCGCCGACGCTCATCACCGCCGAGATGGTGCGGACCATGCAGCCCGGCAGCGTCATCGTGGACATGGCGGCGGAGGCCGGCGGCAACTGTGAGCTGACCGAGCCGGGCCGCGAGGCCGTGGTGGACGGGGTGACGATCATCGGTCTCACGAACCTGCCGGCCACGGTCCCGACCCACGCCAGCCAGATGTACGCCAAGAACGTCCAGACCCTCGTCGACCACCTCGTCCACGAGGGGAAGCTGACCCTGGACCTCGAGGACGAGATCACGAAGGGGGCCACGATCACCCACGACGGCAAGATCGTCCACGAGGCCACCGCGGCGGCCCTGGCCGCGCAGTCGGGAGACGCGAAGTCATGACCGAGGCCCTCGACCCCCAGGCGCTCGTCGACGCCCTGTTCATCCTCGTCCTGGCCGCGTTCGTCGGCTACGAGATCGTGAGCAAGGTCCCGACCATGCTCCACACCCCGCTCATGTCCGGGGCCAACGCGGTCCATGGCGTGATCGTGGTGGGGGCCATCATCGTGACCGCCACCGCCGAGTCGCCGCTCCAGCTGGGCCTGGGGCTGGTCGGGGTCATCCTGGGCACGATCAACGTGGTCGGCGGCTTCGTCGTCACCGACCGGATGCTCGAGATGTTCCGCGGCCGCCGGGACGAAGACCCCAAGCCATGACCGAGGAGATGAGCATCCTGGACCTGGCCACCTACGCGGTCTACCTGATCGCGTCGGTCAGCTTCATCCTGGCCCTGAAGTTCCTCGCCTCGCCGAAGACAGCACGCACCGGCAACCTGCTCGGTGCCGGCGGGATGGCCCTGGTCGTCGGTTGGACAATCGCCACCGAGCCGGGCCTGCTCGACAACTGGTGGGTGCTGGTCGTCGGCGGGCTGATCGGAACCGTCATCGGCGTGGTCGGCGCCCGCCGGGTGCCGATGACTGCCATGCCCCAGATGGTCGCCATCTTCAACGGCGCCGGTGGTGGGGCCGCCGCCGTGGTCGCGGTCTCGGAGTTCCTGACCGCGACGAGCGAAGGCGGCAGCGAGCTGCTGCCGGTCATCCCGATGATCGCCACCCTGCTGGGCGCGGTCATCGGCTCGGTGTCGCTGACCGGATCGGTCATCGCCTTCGGCAAGCTGCAGGGGTTCATCGCCGCCCGACCGGTCACCTATCCCGGGTCGCGCTTCGTGGCCGGACTGCTGCTCGCCGCGCTGCTGGTCATGGCCGTGGCCCTGGCCTTCGTCACCAACGACGTGACCCTGTTCCTCGTCTTCGTGGCCCTGGCCCTGGTCGCCGGCGTCCTGATCGTGATGCCCATCGGCGGGGCGGACATGCCGGTCGTCATCAGCCTCCTGAACTCCTACACCGGCATCGCGGTGGCGGCCACTGGCTTCGTCCTGGGCAACTACGCCTTGCTGATCGCGGGGACCCTGGTCGGGGCATCCGGCGCGATCCTCACCCAGCTCATGTGCCGGGCAATGAACCGCTCGCTGCTAAACGTCCTCTTCGGCGCCTTCGGCACCGGCGGCGGGGCACAAGTTGCCGGGGCGGCGGGGGAGCAGAACGTCCGCACCATCAACGCCGAGGACGCCGCGGTGCTGATGGCCTACGGCAAGAGCGTGATCATCGTCCCCGGCTACGGGATGGCAGTGGCCCAGGCGCAGACCCCCGTCCGCGAGCTGATGGACCTGCTCCTGGCGCGCGGGGTGGACGTTCAGTTCGCGATCCACCCGGTGGCGGGCCGGATGCCGGGCCACATGAACGTCCTGTTGGCCGAGGCCAACGTCCCGTACGAGCGGCTCAAGGAGATGGACGAGATCAACGACGATTTCACGAACGCGGACGTGGCGCTGGTCATCGGGGCCAATGACGTCACCAACCCGGCGGCCCGGACCGATACGACCTCGCCGATCTATGGCATGCCCATCCTCAACGTGGACCATGCCCAGCAGGTCATCGTCCTCAAGCGAAGCATGGCGGCCGGGTTCGCGGGCATTGACAACCCGCTCTATGGCGACCCGAAGACGGCGATGCTGTTCGGCGACGCCAAGAGCACGGTCCAGGCTCTCGTCGCCGGGGTGAAGGCCGCCTAGGCCTCACGGTACCGATGAGCGGTCCGGCGCCCGACTGCACCCTCTGCCGCGGCGTGGCCGGTGACCCCGAGCTGGGACGAGTCGAGGTCTGGCGCGACGACCTGTGGCGCCTGACGACGAGCATCGAGTCCGAGGTCCCGGGCTTTTCCTACCTCGAACCGCTGCGCCACATCCCGCACGTCACCGACCTTGACCGGGCCGAGGCCGCCACCTTCGGCACCGTCCTGGGCCGGGTTACGACCGCGTTGAAGGAGGCAACCGGCGCCGAGCTGGTCTACATCTACGTCTTCGGCGGTGGCATCCCGCACCTCCACGTCCACCTCGCCCCGCATCGCGCCGGAGACGCGCTCAACACCCAGCTCATCCGCGGCGAGATCGTCGAGGAGCACCTGCCCAGCGGCGCGACGCGAGTCACGAGCCTGGAGTTCCCGGCTCTCCCCGAGTCGAAGCTCAGGGCGGTCGCGGACCGCGTCCGGGGGTTGCTCGCCGGCTAGCGGTGGAGCGGGTTAGCGGTTGACACGGACCGCCCGCCACACGTTGCGCAGCCCGGCCTTCTGGCCGTAGAGCAGGACCCCGGCGGAGTAGATCCGGGCCGCGACCCAGAGGGCAATGAACGCTCCCACCACCAGCAGCCCGAATGACAGGGCAATCTCCCACGGCGCGATCTCGCCGAGGACCATCCGGGTCGGGATGAGGTAG
Organism: uncultured Chloroflexia bacterium; assembly: GCA_963699235.1. Lineage (GTDB taxonomy): Bacteria > Chloroflexota > Limnocylindria > QHBO01 > QHBO01 > DASTEQ01. The sequence goes on from OY969424.1 coordinate 576,649, forward strand.
GGGCTGAAGAACGGGACGAAGGACAGGACTTTGACCCAGTCCGCGTTCGGGACGTTCAGGGCGGCGAAGGCGATGAGGTATCCCGCCACCCCGACCAGGATCATCGGTCCGGTGATGTTCTGGACCTCCTCCTGGCGGCTGGCGGTGGAGCCCAGGGCGGCGTACAGCGTGGCGTACAGGCCGAAGCCGCCGACAAAGAACAGCCCAACGACCAGGAGGACGCCCGGGTTCAGCGCGGTGAGGTCCACCGCCGACCCGGAGCCCCCCGGGCTCAGCATCTCGCTGAGCAGCGGTGCCGCGACCAGGCCCAGCAGCGCGGCGCCGACCACCGCCACGTACTGGACGAGCCCGGCGCCACCGGCCCCCATGACCTTGCCCAGGAGCAGCTGACGCGGCGTGGCGGCAGTGATGAGCAGCTCCATGACCCGGCTGGCCTTCTCCTCGGCCACGCTGGTGGCCACCCACTGGCCGTAGGTGATGATGGCCATGAACATGAGGACCACGAGCGCGGTCCCGATCAGGTAGCGCGGGCCCAGGTTGTCCGGCTCTCCGGCGGCGTCGGGGTCGACCGGCGTCACCACGAACGCGGTGGGCGCGAAGATCTCGCCCACCTGGCCAGGGTCCACTCCGGCGCGAACCAGCCGGTCCGCGACCGAGACCTGGCTGGCGGCGCTGTTGACCATGAACACGAGGTTGCTGGTCGCCCCCTCATCGGTGTAGAGGTCGAAGGTGAGCTCCTCGTCCGCCGAACGATCAACCGTCACCAGGCCGTCCAGCTCCCCCGACTCGACTGCCGCCCGGGCATCCGCGTCGGAGGCCACCAGCTCTTCCTCGACCCCGGAGTCCTCCACCGCGTTCATGGTGGCCACCAGCGCGGCGGCACCCTCCTCGGCATCCGACGTCGCGGCGTAGACCGATACCGATGACGGCTCGTCCAGGCCCAGGGCGCCGAGCACCACGGGCAGCACGGCGAGGCCGAAGCCGACCACCGCCAGGATGATGGTGACCACCAGGAACACCCGACTTCGGACCCGGAGCCGGAACTCGCGCAGGGTGACGGTCCAGGCGTTCGGGAACAGGTCGCCCATCAGCTGCGCTCCTGTCCGGGCGCCAGGTGGCGCTCCTCGGCCAGCTCAGCCGGCCGCCCGACGTGCTCGATGAACACCTCTTCCAGTGAGGGATCGGTGATCTCGAAGCGGGTCACCTTCTCACCCCGGTCGAGGGCGGCCGTCAGCAGCGAGGCCGGATCGGTGTCCGACCGGACGTGCAGCTCGAGGTAGTCCTCGCCCCGGCGGGTCAGGGAGACGCCGGGCATGGACTCGATCCAGGCCAGGCCATCGGTCCCGTTCAGGCGGTCGGTCGCCAGGCGCACGACCTGTCGGTTCATGGCCCGCTTGACGTCACGGACATGGCCGCCGACCACGATCTTGCCGCGGTCCACGATGACGATCGACTCGCACAGCTCCTCGACCGTCTCCATCTGGTGGGTCGAGAAGATGAGCGCCTTGCCGCGGCGCCGCATCTCGAGGAAGGCTTCCTTCAGGAGCTGGACGTTGACCGGGTCCAGGCCGCTGAACGGCTCGTCCATGATCAGGACGTCGGGGTCGTGGAGGATGGCGGCGATGAACTGGATCTTCTGCTGGTTGCCCTTTGACAGCTCCTGGACCTTGCGGTCTCGATAGTCCGGGATCCGGAACCGCTCCAGCCAGTCCTCCACCTCGGCCGTGGACTCGCGACCGGGCACGCCGTACAGCGCGGCGAAGAACCGCAGGACGTCGATGACGGTCATCTGGAGGTAGAGACCGCGCTCCTCGGGGAGGTAGCCCCATGTCTTGCGCGGCACATCGGTGTTCGGTCGCCCCTGCCAGGTCACCGACCCGCCATCGGCGCGCAGGATGTCCAGCACGATCCGCATGGCCGTCGTCTTACCGGCGCCGTTGGCGCCCAGCAGTCCGAAAATGCGCCCTGGCTCGGCGGTGAAGCTGACCCCGTCAAGGGCGACGATGTCGCCGAAGCGCTTGCTGATCGTGTCGACCACGAGGCTCATGGCCCATCGATGCTACCCGCTCCTATCCGACCCCGTGTCAACGGCCCCGGCGAGCCGGTAGAGTCCCCGCCATGGACCGATGGAACGGCCGATGGGTCGTCTTCGACGTAGGCGAGACCCTCGTTGACGAGACCCGGGTGTGGTCCGCCTGGGCCGATGTGGTCGGCGTCACGCGGCTGACCCTGATGGCCGTCCTTGGCGCTCGCATCGCCCGGGGCGGCGGCCACCAGAGCGTGTTCGAGGAGCTCGGGCTGCCGCACTGGGAGCACCACCGTGACCAGCTCGAGGACTCCTACGGCGCCATCGTCGAGGGCGACCTCTACCCCGATGTGCGACCCACCCTCGAGGCAGTCCGCGCTGCCGGGTATCGCCTCGCGATCGTGGGCAACCAGCCCGCTCGCCGCACCGCCGATCTTCGGGCCCTGGACCTGCCGGTCGAGGTCATCGCCATGTCCGACGAGATGGGCGTGGCTAAGCCCGCCCCGGCGTACTTCACTCGCGTCCTGGAGCTGCTGGACGATCCCGATCCACGCTCGGTGGGCCACGTCGGCGACCGGGTGGACAACGATGTCCTGCCGGCCGCCACGGCTGGGATGCGCTCCATCTGGATCCGCCGCGGACCCTGGGGGAAGATCCAGGAGCTGCCGGAGGGCGCCGCCCCAGCGCTGATCATCGACTCGTTGGCGGAGCTCCCAAGAGACCTCGAGGCGGCCTTCGGTTCCTTGCCCAGGCCGCCGACATCGGTCTAGACTCGACGGTGGGGCCGGACCGGGCCTGTATCGCCGGTCGAGGTGGAGACTGCGCACGCTGCTGCGCGGTCTCCTTTGGTATCGAGGAGTTCCGATGACGACCCGCGAGACGATCACGAGTCATGCCTTGGTTTCCGAGGCAGATCTCCTGCTCAGCAACCAGCCGATCGTGGTTCAGAAGTCCGCGAGCCTGGAGACGATCGCCGAGCGCGCCGTCCAGAACCCGAACTGCCGGGTGATTTCCGTCGTCGACGATGACGGGAAGCTGGTCGGCCTCGTGCCAGTCCGGCTGCTCGTCAACGACATTTTCCTGAAGATCGTGCCCGAGGAGTTCCTCGGCGATATCGTCGACCTCGACACTGCGCTGGAGTATGCCCAGCACATCGCCGCCCGGACGACGGGCGACATCATGGTCCCGCCGGTCAGCGTTCGGCCGACCGAGACGGTGCGAACGGCGTTCGAGCGGATGCACAACAGCCACATGAATGGCCTTCCGATCGTGGATGACGCCGGACGAGTAATCGGCTACCTCGACATGCTGGAGCTCCTCCTGGTGTGGTTGCGATCCACTGGACGGGAACCGCTCCTCCGGCCGGCGCCCGAGCCAGAGGCGTGAGCACCCTTCTGAGCGAAGACCTCGCGTTCTGGGTCGCGGTTGTCGTCTTCATCCTGGCCTATGCGCTGATCGCGACGGAGCGGATCCATAAGACGGTCGCCGCGCTCCTCGGTGGCGTAGCGGTCATCCTGCTCGGCGTCGTTTCCCAGGATCAGGCGTTCGAGTCCGTCGACTTCAACGTCATCTTCCTGTTGGCAGGGATGATGGTGCTGGCAGCCATCATCCGCCGGACCGGGGCGTTCGGCTGGCTGGCGGTACGTGCGGCGCGCCTCGCCGGCGGCGACGGCTATCGCATTCTCGTCGTCACCAGCCTGATCACCGCCATTGCCTCGGCATTCCTCGACAACGTCACTACCGTCGTTCTGGTCGGGCCCATCACCCTGTTCCTGGCCGCTCGGCTGGGGATGAGCCCTCTGCCCTTCATCGTGAGCTCGATCCTGGCGAGCAACATCGGTGGCGCGGCGACCCTCATCGGGGACCCGCCGAATATCCTCATCGGTAGCGCCGCCGGACTCGATTTCGTCGACTTCCTGGTCCACATGACCCCGCTCGCGCTGATCGCCCTGGTGGGGTACCTGGGTGCGGCGCGATGGCTGTTCCGCGGGCAGCTCGCGATTGACCCGGAGTTGCGCGACCAGCTGCTGGACATGGACGAGCGGCAGATGGTCACCGATCCGAAGCTCCTTCGCGTGTCGCTCATCGTCCTCGGCGCAACCCTGCTCGGCTTCCTCCTTCACGGTGCCCTCGGTTACGAGCCGGGGACCGTAGCCCTGGCCGGTGCGGCGCTGCTCCTGCTCCTCTCGCGCCTGGAGCCGCACGAGGTGCTGCGGGAGGTCGAATGGACGACCCTCTTCTTCTTCATCGGTCTGTTCATCATGGTCGGCGGCATCATCGAGGTCGGCCTCATCGACGTGATCGCGGAGCAAATCGAGGCGCTGACCCGTGGCGATTTGGCATCCACCTCGCTGCTGATCCTGTGGCTCTCCGCGGTGCTCTCGGCCATCATCGACAACATCCCGTACACCGCGACGATGATTCCGGTCGTGGACCAGCTCGTCGGCAACCAGGGACACAATGCGGACGTCCTGTGGTGGTCGCTCGCGATCGGAGCCGACTTCGGCGGGAATGCCACCATCATCGCGGCCTCGGCCAACGTCACCCTCGCCAGCCTCGCCGAGCGCGAAGGCCACCCCATCCACTTTGGGACCTTCGCCCGCTACGGCATCCCGGTCACCCTTGCCACCATGATCTTGGCCACGATGTACGTCTGGGTCCGCTACCTCGTCTGATGCCGGTCACCGAATAGATGGAGGCCCCTCGCGGACGAGGGGCCTCCATCGGTCTCAGGTTGGTGGCACGACCACCCCGGGCCTACTCTCCGCCGGGTGTGATCGGGACCTCCGGCGCGGCGAAGTCATCGCCGGTCGTGTCGCCATCGATCCCGGCCAGTGCCGCCTCCCAGATGGCGCTGTTGAACGCCGCGTCGTCCGGCGGTCCGGTCAGGATCCCGGCCGCGCTGGCGGTGTCCACCGTCTGGGTCAGCTCCCCCTCGTCCAGATGACCGATGCCGGCTTCGGCCGGCCAGACCAGCTTGTTGATCTCGTTCATCATCCAGGTCAGGTGGCCCCGACCCCAGATGCTGCCGCGGTCGATGGAGTACTGGACGCAGTCTTCGGGGTTGTCCCGGCAGTGCATCCAGCCCCGGAACGAGGCCTGCAGGAAGCGCATCGCGACTTCCTCATTGTTGCCCTCGTCGAGCCATGACTGCCGGGCGAACAGGGCGTCCTGCAGCATGGCCGTGCCGAGGTCGTTGTAGTCGAACACGAAGAACTGGTCCGGCTGGTACAGCTCCCCGGTCTCCGGGTTCTCGGTTTCCAGGAGCTGCGCCCACTCGTTGTAGATCATCGCCTCGGCGACGTCGACGCAGTCCTGATCACTCGCCGCGCACCCGTCCTGGGCCGCGATGAGCTCGTTCATGTCGAAGTCCTGCTCGACCCGGGTGAAGTCTTCACCCTCGGTCAGGCCGCCCAGGATCTCAGCCGTGGCAAGAACCTCCAGCTCGTTGCCGAACGGCCAGGCGCCGATGCGCTTGCCTTCCCAGTCCGTCACCTCTTCGATGCCGGCATCGGCCCACGCCACCGACAGGGTGGCGGACCGCTGGAAGACCTGCGCCAGGTGGACGAGGTCAGACCCGGCCTCGCGGGCCTGCAGCACCTTCGGCACCCAGGCAATGGTGAACTCCGGACCGTCGGGCTGAGAGCCCACCTCCTGCGGGACGATGGTGCCGCCACCGGGCTGGATCGTCACGGTCAGGTTGACGTCTTCGTAGAACCCCTGCTCGACCGCCGCGAAGTAGCCGCCGAACTGTGCCTGGTCCAGCCACTGCAGCTGAAGCGTCACCTCAGCCGGCTCGTAGGTGACCTGGCTTTCGGCCGCACTCGGCTCGGCGCTTGCGCCCTCGCTCTCGGCGGGGCTTTCGCTGGCGCTCGACTGACAGGCGCCCAGGATGAGCATGCCGGCTACCGCCAGCACGCCAAAGACACGCGTAACCCTCATCTCCACTCCTCGATCTGATGACCCGGGCCGGACCATCCGTGACTGCTGATTCTAGGCGCTCAGGCGGGCTGATCTCCGCGCAGCGAGGCGTGCCACGGGATCAGGAGCCGCTCGAGCAGAACGACCCCGAGGTAGAGCGCGATGCCCATGAGCGAGACCACCAGGATGGCCGCCCAGGTCACGTCGAACCGCAGCGAGCTCGCCGCGGCCACCACCACCCGCCCCAAGGTCGCAGTGAGGCCCCCGAAGTACTCGCCCACGACCGCCCCGATGAGGCTCAGGGTGGTCGCGATCTTCAGTCCGGTGAGGAAGAAGGGAAGCGCGTTCGGGATCCGCAGCTCGCGAGTGACCGTGAACGGGGCGGCCGCATACGAGCGCATGAGCTCGAGGGCCGAGGGCTCCACCTGGGTCAGGCCCCGGAGGGTGTTGATCATGATCGGGAAATACACGAGCGTGGCGGCGATCGCCATCTTAGAAAGCGGGCTGAGGATGCCGAACCAGTTGTTGGCGACCGGGGCGAAGGCGATGATCGGGATGGCGTTGACTGCGATCGCCAGCGGCAGGACCGTGTCCTGCGAAGCGGGAAAGCGGGACACGACGAACGCGGTGGCCACCCCCAACACCGTCCCGATCACCAGCCCGCCGATGGCCTCGAAGAATGTCACCCGCGCCGCGGCGAAGATCGCATGGCCCTCGGTCCAGTTCTCGCCGAGCGCCGCCCAGATCGCCGACGGGGCCGGGAGGGTGAAGACCTGGACGCCCGATACGTTGACAAGGACCTCCCACGCAACCAGAACGCCGACCAGGATCAACGCGGCCGGCAGGAAGCGGCGAACGGTGTCCATGCGGCTAGCCGACCACGCCCTCGGCCGCCGTCCGCTCGACCGATGCGACGTCGGCCTCCGCGCCTTCGCCCGCGCGGAGCGCCTCGCGGACCTCGGTGATGTGCGCGAAGTAGGCCGGGCTCTCCCGCGTGTCGAGCCCGCGGGGGCGAGGGAGGTCCACGTCCACCAGCCGGGTGATCCGGCCGGGACGCGCGCTCATGACCGCCACTCGGCTGGAGAGGAAGACCGCCTCCGGGATCGAGTGGGTGACGAACACGACCGTGATCCCGGTTCGGGCCCAGATGCTCAGGACCTCGGAGTTCATTCGCTCCCGGGTCATCTCGTCGAGGGCGCCGAATGGCTCGTCCATGAGGAGCAGCGTCGGGGAGAAGGACAGGGCCCGGGCGATGGCCACCCGCTGCTGCATGCCGCCCGAGAGCTGGTACGGCCGGTGGCCGGCGAAGTCGGTCAAGCCGACCAGGGCCAGCATCTCGCGGGTCCGCTCCGCCTGCGCCTTCTTGTCGTAGCCGAACAGCTCGAGCGGCAGCCGGACGTTGTCCTCGATCGTCCGCCAGTCGAACAGGACCGGGGCCTGGAACACCATCCCGTACTCGCGATCGAGGCGCGCCTGGCCGGCCGGCTTGCCGTTGACCTCCACCGTCCCGGTGGTCGGCTGGGTGAGGTCGCCGATCACCCGCAGCAGGGTGGACTTGCCGCATCCCGACGGACCGATCAGCGAGACGAACTCCCCCTGGCCGATGTCGAGCGAGATGTCGGTCAGGGCGACCGTCTCGCCGTCGCCCTTCTTGCCGCCGGTCCGGAACGTCTTCCCGATGCCGGCGAGCCGGACGACCGGGGCGGTGGCGTCGGCGGCCGTCACAGGATGTCTCCGGTGGGGCTCCCGCGCACGACGCCCATCTCGACCAGCCGGACGAGCCCGAAGCACAGGATGCCCACCACCGAGGCGACCAGGATCGCGCCCCACAGCTTCTCCGGCGCGACGGTGTACTGCTGCGAGAAGAAGACGAGGGCCCGTCCCAGGCCGGCCTGCAGGCTGCCGGACCCCTCGCCCACGATGGCACCCACGATGGCGGCGGTGGCCGTGATCTTCATCGCCGTGAACAGGTAGGGGAGCGACGCCGGGAAGCGCACCTTCCACAGCACCGCACGCCGGGAAGCCGCGTACGAGCGCATCAGCTCCAGGGCCCGCGGGTCGGGTGAGCGGAGCCCGCGGAGCATGGCGATCGTGACCGGGAAGAAGCTCAGGTAGGTGGCGACGATGACGACGCTCCCCACGTCCCGCCCGACGAGGTACACGATGAGCGGGGCGAGCGCGATGATCGGGATCGTCTGGCTGGCCACCACGTAGGGCAGGAACGCCCGCTCGATGACGCCGAAGTGGACGAACGCGACGGCCAGGCCGATCCCCAAGAGGCCGCCGATGGCGAAGCCGATGAACGCCGAGCGCAGGGTGTACAGCGTCTGGTCGATCAGGTACCCGAAGAGCGTCTGCTCCGCCCCGGACGTGAGCGGCTCGAACAGGCGGGTGAAGATGATCCAGAAGTGCGGCATGTTGACGTCGCTGGCCAGACCGATGTTCAACGGTGGCGTCCAGACCACAACACCATCCAGCCGGAACGGATCACCGCCGAGCGCCTTGACGCCCTCCCACAGGAGGGCCAGTCCGATGAAGAACAGGGCGAAGAAGGCGATGCGCACCGCGCGTCTGGGGCCGGCGGATGAGGCCCGCGATGGTGCGCTGCCGGCCGTCATCGATCGATCATCGGGAGGCTGCCGGACGGCCCGGGGAAATCACGATCGCTCAGGCGATCGCGGCATCGGTGTCGTCCAGCGCCCGGTCGATGATCCCGAACGCCTCGCGCAGCTGCTCCTCGGTGATGCACAGGGGCGGGTTGGTGAAGACCTGGTGCCAGTGCTGCATGGTGTACAGCCCATCGGCCCTGAAGCGGGCGTCCAGCGCCGCCATCTCCGGCGAGCTGGCGTTGAACGCGGTCATCGGCTCGTTTGTCGCGGCGTCGCGGACCAGCTCGATGACGCCGAACAGTCCGATGCTGCGGGTCGTGCCGACGCTCGGGTGGCGCGTCTCGAGATCGGTCAGCAGGTCGCGCATGACCGGGCCCAGGCGAGCGGCGTTGCCGATGAGGTCGTCATCGCGGAGAACGCCGATGGCGGCGATGGCCGCCGCGCAGCTCACCGGGTGGGCGGAGTACGTCAGGCCGCCGTAGTAGACGCGGTCCTCGAAGTGGGCCGCGATCTCCGGCGTCATGGCCACCGCACCCAGCGGCAGGTATGAGCTGGTCAGGCCCTTGGCCATGGTCAGCAGGTCAGGCACGACGTCCCAATGGTCCACCGCGAACCACCGGCCGGTGCGCCCGAAGCCGGCCATCACCTCGTCGGTGATCATGAGGATCCCGTGCCGGTCGCAGATGTCGCGGATGCCCTGGAGGTAGCCGTCAGGCGGGATGAGGATGCCGTTGGTGCCGGTCACTGTCTCGAGGATGAACGCCGCGATGGTGTGCGGGCCCTCGTACTGGATCACCTCCTCGAGGTACTCGAGCTGACGGTCCACCGGCTCCGGCTCGGTCTGGCCCCAGCGCCACGGGTCGAGCACCCGGATGACGCCCGGCACACCCGGCTCGTTCGCCCAGCGGCGCGGGTCGCCGGTGACGCTGATGCTGCCCGCGGTGGCGCCGTGGTACGACCGATGGTGGGCGACGACCTTCTGGCGCCCGGTCACCATCCGCGCCAGGCGGAGGGCGTTCTCGTTGGCCTCCGCTCCACCCAGGGTGAAGAAGAACTTGTCCAGGTTACCCGGGGTCAGGGTCGCGAGCAGCTCGCCCAACCGCCCGCGGACCTCGGTCGCGAACTGGGGAGCGGCAAACGCCAGCTGGTGGGCCTGCTCGGCGATGGCATCGGCCACCCGGCGGTCGCCGTGACCGATGTTCACGCTCATGAGCTGGCTGTTGAAGTCGATGTACCGCTTGCCGTCGGGATCCCAGAAGTAGATCCCCTCCCCGTGGTCCATGGCGATGGGGTTGATCTTGGCCTGGGCCGACCAGCTGAAGAACGTGTACTGGCGGTTCAGGGCGACGACTTCATCGGCGGTCAGCCGACGGGTGGGAGTGACGGTCATGCGTACCTCGGGCAACGGGGCTGCGGCCCGGCGATTACACCACACCCCGCCCCGAAGAGGCACCCCCGCCGGGTGGATAAAGACCGATCATGACGCCGTGTCAGGCACGACGCTGAGCGATCAGGCGGGCACGTCGGACGAGGAGGCCGAGGCCGTCGAGCTCGGGCACCGAGTCACGGCTCTGGAGCTCTTCTTCGACCTGGTGTTCGTCTTCGCCATCACCCAGGTCACCGGCTATCTGGCCGACAACTCGACCTGGGTGGGTCTGCTCGAGGGCCTGTTCCTGCTCGGCGCCCTGTGGTGGGCGTGGGCCGCCTACGCGTGGCTCACGAACACCCTCGATCCAGAAGAGGGAGTCGTGCGGCTCGCGGTCTTCGGCTCGATGGCTGCGATGCTCATCGTCGGGCTGGCCGTCCCGAACGCCTTCGGCAGCGACGGGGTGATCTTCGGCGTCGCGTACTTCGTGGTCCGCGCGCTCCATCTCGTGCTCTACGTCATCGCCAGTCGCGGCGATCCAGCGCTCCAGCGGGCCGTCATCACCATCATCCCGACCGCTATCGTCGGCCCCGCCCTACTGGTGCTTGCCGGCTTCCTGGAGGGGCCTGCGCAGCTGGTCATCTGGGCCGTTGCGCTTGCACTCGACTTCGGCGGGGCGCTGGTCGGGCGAGCCCGGGGATGGCGCGTCGCACCGGAACATTTCGTCGAGCGCCACGGCTTGATCGTGATCATCGCGCTGGGCGAATCCATCGTCGCCATTGGCCTCGGCGCGGCGGGCCTCCCGCTTGACGCGGGCCTGATCGGCGCCTCGGTCCTCGGCGTGGTGGTGGCCTGCTCGATCTGGTGGTCCTACTTTGACTGGGTCACGTACATCGCCCAGGCGCGCCTCGCCCAGGCGACCGGGGTGGAGCGAGCGGCGTTGGCCCGTGACCTGTACTCATACCTCCACCTCCCCATGGTTGCCGGCATCGTGCTCTTTGCGTTGGGCATGAAGACAACGACGGCGCACCTGACCGATCCACTCTCCATCATCCCCGCCATTGGCCTCTGCGGCGGACTGGCGCTGTACCTCGCGGCCCATATCGCCGCGCGCCTTCGGATCGGTGGTGGGCTCGGTCATGGGCGGCCGGTGGCGATGGTCGCGCTGGTTGCCCTGATCCCTGTCGCCCTGGCGATCCCGGCACTCATGTCGCTCGGCCTGGTGACCGCCGTCATGGTGGCCCTGATCGCCTACGAGTACTTCCGCTATCGCAGCCACCGCGCCTGGATCCGCAGCCACCGGGGTGGGTTCACGCACGACGAGGCCATCGAGGCCGGTCGCGCCCTGAGCGGGCAGACCGATGGAACGCCGGAGCCCTAGCTCTCCGGTGAGCGGGTGGCGCGGAGGATGGCGTCCACGGTCCGATCGGCGTCTTCCTCCGTGGTCGCCCAGCTGCTGACGCTGATCCGCATCGCCGCCAGGCCGTGCCAGGTGGTGCCGCCCATCCAGGCCACGCCATCCTCCTGGACGCGGCGGATGACGTCGCGGGTGAAGGCATCGGCGGCCTCGGAGTCGCCGCCACCGGGCGGAGAGAACCGGACGAGGACCTGGTTGAGCACCACATCGTTCAGGACCTCGATACCTTCCACTGCGGCGAGGCGCTCAGCCATCCGGGACGCGAGGTCGCAGCAGCGCTCGATGAGCACCTGCACCCCCGACCGCCCCAGCGATCGGACGGCGGCATACAGCGCGAACCCGCGCGCGCGTCGCGAGCTGTCCATGACGTACTCCCACGACTCGCGCTGCGCCTGGTCCTGCATCAGGTAGGAGGCGTATGTCGACATCGCCGCACGGTGCGCCTCGCTGTCCCGAACTGCGACGAATCCGCAGTCGTAGCCCAGGTTGAGCCACTTGTGCGCGTCGGTCGCCCACGAATCCGCGCGGTCGACACCTGCGACGAGGTGCCGCAGCCGCGGAGAGGCAGCGGCCCACAGTCCGAACGCGCCGTCGACGTGGACCCAGGCATTCGCATGGGTCGCCACCGCGTCGTTGATGGCCGGCAGCGGGTCAAACCCGCCGGTGTTCACATTGCCTGCCTGGGTCACGACGAGGAGCGGACCGCTGACGTCTGCCACCACCTCGGCCAGCGCGTCGGCCCGCATCCGGCCCTGCTCGTCGGCCGGGACCTTGACCACCCGGTCGCGCCCCAGGCCCAGGTACTGGAGCGCGGTCAGGACGGTGGCATGGGCCTCCTCGCCAATGACCACCGTGATCTCCGGCGCCCCGTACAGGCCGCGTGCCTCGACGTCCCATCCTTCGCGCGCCAACACCGCGTGTCGACCCGCCGCCAGTCCCACCGCGTTGGCCAGACCCGCTCCGGTCGGCAGGCCCACGCTGGCCGTAGCCGGCAAACCGAGGAGCTCGAGCATCCAGCCCGCGGCCACCTGCTCCGCGCCGGCCGCGGCGGGCGACAGCGCATGCAGGTTGGCGTTCTGGTCCCAGGCGGCGGTCAGCCAATCGGCGCCCATCGCGGCCGGGAGGGCCCCACCGATCACGAACCCGAAGTAGCGCGGACCCGCCGTCGCCACCAATCCGGGGTCGAGCCGCTGCGCCATGTCGTCGATGACGGCGACCGGATCCTCGCCGTCCTCGGGCAGGGAACCGCCGAGCGCGGCCGCGATGGCATTCCCATCGGTCCGCGCGCCGACGTGGCGCTCGGCAAGTTCGGCAAGGAACGCGATGCTCAGCTCGGCCGCCCGGCGGAGAGTGCGCTCGCGGTCGTCCATCCTTATGCCTTGGCCGGCTGGGGGTCGCGGAGCGGCTGGCCCACGATCCTGGCCAGCCGTTCCCCCAGCGCCATCCAGTCGTAGCTCTCGGTGACCTGGCTGGCCGGCAGCCGGACGCATCGGTCCGAGGCCACATAGGTGGGCACGATCCGGTCGAGGATGGTCTCGACCTCGTCACGAAAGGCGTCGTTCGTGGAGCGGACGCCATCGGGCAGGAGCGCGACATCGGGGAGCAGCCGGACAACGAGGTCATAGGTGAGTGCCCAGCGCCGGATGAGCGGCTCCACCCCGAAGGGATCGACGCCATCGGTCACCCGCAGGAAGTAGGCGAAGTTGTCCACGACTGACCGATCGGTGACCAGGATATCCGCCTGGCCCGCCAGCTCCAGCTCCTGCTGGACCTGGGCCATGAGGACCCACAGCTGGGCTTCCGGTGATGCACCCTCATTCCGGCCCAGCGGGTTGAAGCGGATGACCTCCCGCCCCACCTCAACGCTGCGTCCTGCGCGGCCTACGGCCGAGGCGAAGGCGTGGACCGCATTCGTCTTGCGGACGGAGTGCGAGCCGATGAACGCAATCTTGGCCGGGGGATCCCACGTCACCGCCACAGCCTAAACATTTCCTTCATGGCCCACGATGTAGCCTCCGCGCATGACCGATGAAGATCCGACCGAGGCATCGGTAACGCCTCCCGCCAAGCCATCGGCGCCGCATCCCGCCAAGGCCGCGCTCCCGCCCGACGATATTTCGCCCGCGACGCCCGCGGAGCCCCGGTCTTCGCTCCCGGGAAACGTGACCGCGGCGGCGATCGTGCTCCTCATCTTCGGCACCCTGTCGGCCCTCGGCAGCGCCCTCGCCATCCTCTGGTCGCTCCTTCTCGTCGGCCGGATGGGCATGGGCTTCGACCGCTTCGGCGGCGGGTTCGGTGACGGCGGCGGGAGCTTCGGCGGCGGGTTCGGCGCGACCGGATTCCTGTTCGGCGTCCTCGCCGTGGCGCTGGCTGCCGCGATCGCCGGCGGCCACCTCGCCGCTGGCTGGGCCGTCCTTCAGCGACTGGCCTGGGGCCGGATCCTGGGCATGGTCGTCGCCGGCGCGGCGCTGACGGTCGTGATCCTGAGCATGCTGGGGACCCTGGTCTGGGTCGCCACCCTGCCCGACCTGTCGGAGTTCGATCGCGTTCCGGGCTGGTTCGAGGACTGGTTCCGCTCACTCATGACCGCCGGGGTCGGGTTCGGGGTGATCGTGAGCCTGCTGGTCGCCGCCGCCTACGGCTACGTCCTGTGGGTCCTGGCCCGCGCCGGCGAGGTCTTCGACTGACCTCTGCTCCGATCGGGGGCACGCGGGGCCGGGTATAGAATCGGCTCTTCCTCGACCGCACCGCCCCGCACGGAGGGTTGACCAGAATCATGGCGCGCATCGTCCGAGCAGCCCTGCTCCAGGCCGAGTGGACCGGCGACAAGGACACGATGATCGAGAAGCACGAGCGCTATGCGCGCGAGGCGGCCAAGCAGGGCGCCAAGGTCATGTGCTTCCAGGAGCTGTTCTACGGGCCCTACTTCTGCCAGGTCCAGGACCCGCAGTACTACAGCTACACCGAGAAGATCCCCGACGGGCCCACGACCAAACGGATGCAGGCGCTGGCCAAGGAGACCGGCATGGTCCTCATCGTCCCGATGTACGAGGAGGACGAGGAGACGGCCGGCATCTACTACAACACCGCCTCGGTCATCGATGCGGACGGGTCGTATCTCGGCAAGTACCGCAAGACCCACATCCCCCATGTCAAGGGCTTCTGGGAGAAGTTCTACTTCCGTCCGGGAAACCTGGGCTACCCGGTGTTCGACACCGCGGTCGGCAAGGTCGGGGTCTACATCTGCTACGACCGCCACTTTCCGGAGGGCGCGCGAGCCCTGGGCCTGAACGGCGCCGAGCTGGTGTTCATTCCGTCGGCCACCTCCCGGGGGCTGAGCGAGTACCTGTGGCGGGTGGAGCAGGTCAGCCATGCCCTGGCCAACGGCTACTTCGTGGGCACCATCAACCGGGTCGGCATCGAGCCCTTGGGTGATGACGACTTCTACGGTCAGTCGTACTTCGTGGACCCCCGCGGACAGTTCGTCGGCGACGTGGGCGACGCGCACGACGAGGAGCTCATCGTCCGTGATCTCGATCTCGACAAGATCACCGAGGTCCGCCAGACCTGGCAGTTCTTCCGCGACCGGCGACCGGACGCCTACGACGACCTCGTCCGGCCGTAGCGCCAGCTCCTCCACCGCCGAGCTGCACGGACCGCCTACCGATGGATTTCGGGTTCACCCTCAAGCTCGAGAACGAGACCGGCCGGACCCTGGACCTGACCCGGCGCGCCGAGGCGGCCGGCTTCGCCTACGGCTGGGTCTTCGACTCCCACGTCCTGTGGCGCGACCCGTACCCTGCCCTGACGCTGATGGCGGGAGTCACCGAGCGGATGCGGCTGGGGACCTGCGTCACCAATCCCGCCACCCGCGAGCCATCGGTCACCGCCTCGACCCTGGCCGAGCTGAACGAGATCAGCAGCGGCC
This sequence comes from uncultured Chloroflexia bacterium, assembly GCA_963699235.1. Taxonomy (GTDB): domain Bacteria; phylum Chloroflexota; class Limnocylindria; order QHBO01; family QHBO01; genus DASTEQ01. The sequence continues at coordinate 591,916 of OY969424.1, forward strand.
GGATGGACCTGGGCATCGGGCGCGGGGACAGTGCCCGGCGGGTGCTGGGCAAGCCGCCGACGACGATGAAGACGCTGGAAGAGGCGATCTCCGTCATCCGCGACCTGGTCGAGGGTCGAGCGGTGACCTACGAAGGCACCGAGCTCCAGCTGACCTGGACCGGGAAGTGGCGCCTTCCGGTGTGGGTCGCCGGCTACGGACCGATGGCCCTGGCCATGACCGGCCGGGTTGCCGACGGGCTCATCCTCCAGCTCGCCGATCCGGACCTCATTCGCTGGTTCGTGGCGCAGCTGCGGGAGGCGGAGACCGCAGCCGGCCGCTCACCCGGCGAGATCAAGGTCCAGGCAGCGGCACCCGCGCATGTCGGCCCGCGCGACGAGGGTCGTGACCGGACCCGCTGGTTCCCCGCCCTCGTCAGCAACCACGTTGTGGACCTCGTGAACAAGTACCCGCGCGAGCAGCTGCCCGAGGCCCTGACCGGCTACATCACAGACCGCGAGGGGTACGACTACCACCACCACGCCGAGGTCGGCTCCACCAACGCCGCGTTCGTGGGCGACGAGGTCACGGACCGCTTCTGCATCCTCGGCGAGCCCGAGGAGCACGTCGCCAAGCTCCGCGAGCTGGCCGACGCGGGCGTGGACCAGCTCAACGTCTACCTCATGAACGGCGACGAGGAGGATCAGCTGGACCGATACGGCCGCGAGGTCGTGCCCGCTCTCCACGACGTGGCCGCCAACCGACAGGGAGCATCGACATGAAGGTCTCGTTCATCGCCGGGTATGGACCGATCACGCCGGACAGCACCGCCAGCCTGAAGTTCTGGCGCGACGACGTCGGGCTGCCCATGACCGAGATCGCGCCGGATTATTGGGGGACCGATGACGTCCCGGGGGTGAACGCGTTCGCGGCGTGGCCGCTCGGTGAAGCCGCGGAGTCGTGCTTCGGCTCGAAAACCTGGCCAGAGCACGTCACCGCCCCGCAGGCATGGTTGGAGCTCGACGTCGAGACCCCGGAGGCGGTCAGCACGGCCGCAGCGGAGTTGGAGGCGGCGGGCAACGAGCTCCTGAAGCCGCCGACGACCGAACCGTGGGGCCAGACTGTCGCCCGCCTCCTCAGCCCAGAGGGACTGCTGGTCGGCATCACCTACACCCCGTGGATGCACCCCCACGAGCATGGCGAGCATGAGCACGATCATGGCGAGCATGACCACGACCACGACGAGCATGACCACGACCACGAGGGCCACGACCACGGCGACCACTGAGGACAGGCTCCTCATCCTCGGCCCAAATGAGGGCACCGCGTACCCGGGCGACGTCCTCCAGAAGGTGGAAGCCGCGGAGACGGGCGGCCACTGGGGCGTGGCGGTCGTGTGGGGCGTGCCAGGGGAGGGCGGCCACACCCACATCCACGTCGGCGAGTCAGAGGCGTTCTTCATCCTCGAGGGCGAGGTCGAGTTCCTCGGGGCCACCAGCCGCACGCCGATCGGTCCGGGGACATTCGTCCTCGTTCCGCCGGACACCGAGCACGGTGTGCGGATCACCGGCTCGGCTCCGGCCCGCTGGCTTGCGATCTGGCCCGCCGCTCTGGACGGCATGTTCTCGGAGTTGGGCTCCATCGAGGACGTGAACCAGGAAGCCTACGACCAGGTTCGCCTGCGCCACGGCGTCCGCGCCGGGCGGGATCGGACAGCAGAGTTCGAGGATCCGCCGGGGGATTGACTTATAGCGCTTAGCGATATATCGTGTGACGATATAGAGCCGATATGGAGCGCAACCGCATGCCAAAGCAGTCGCCGACCGAGGACCTCAGCCCCTTCGCCGCACCCGCTCTCCTCGTCCTCACCACCCTGGCCGATGGACCGAAGCACGGCTACGTGATCATGCAGGAGGCCGAGCGCCTGAGCGGTCAGCCGCTCGGGCCGGGAACCCTCTACGCAGCGCTCGCTCGGCTGGAACGCCGCGGTCTCATCGAGGCCGTCCCATCCGATGATCGTCGTCGGCCGTATCGCCTGACTGCACTCGGCGCGACCACGCTGGAGGCCCACCTGGAGCGGATGCAGTCGTTCGCCAAGCGCGCGCTGGGCCGTCTCGAAGGCGGCGCGGCGTGAACCCACAACGGCTGGTCGGCCTGTACCCCGCCGCCTGGCGCGAGCGCTACGCGGATGAATTCCTGGCTCTGCTCGAGGACCGTCCACCAAGGGGCATCGCGATCGTGGACGTCTTGTGGGGCGCCGTCGACGCGCACCTGTTCCCCCAAGCACCCGAAGGGAGATTCCGGATGTTCACTCGCATTGCTGGCGCGGCGGCCTTCGTCGCCGGTCTACTGCTCATCATCGGTGCCTTCTGGGATGGAGGTCCCGCTCTCAGCGCGTTCCGCGTGGCCGCGGTCTACGCCCTCATCCTGGTCGGCCTGACAGGAATCCACCTGCGGCAGGTCTCGGTGCGCCCCGGGCTCGCCTGGTTGGGTTTTGGTGCCGCATTCATCGGATGGGGAGTCGGCGCGACCTCCATCATCCTGGCGACGACCGGCGTCCTTCCGCCATCCGGCGGCGAGCTCGGTTGGGTCGCGGGCTTCGCGCTGTGGGTCGGTTCAATCGTGCTCGGTGCCACGATGCTGGCCATCGGCGCATTTCCGCTGACGGTTGGCCTCGCGATCACGATCGGTGCGCCGCTGGCCATGATCGGCCTGGCCATTGGACGAGCCGACGTCTCGGCTGATGTGCTCGATCTCGTCGTCCGCGCGGGGATCATCCTGTTCGGGCTTGGCTGGTCCGGCGCGGGCCTGAGCCTGCTGACAGGTCAGCCTCGAGAGGGCGTCCTCGGCCCCGCGACCCCGTAGTCGCCGAACCGGCGAGGCGCGTCGAGGAGGCGCTACTCTGTCGGACGTGCCGGATTCGCCGCAGTCCTTGGACCATCTCCAGGAGGCCGCCGAAGGTCGGTGGGTGGCCGGATGGCTGGCCGGGCCGATCTGGACGCGGTACAAGGAGCTCCCCACGCAGCCGGGCGATGTGGCTCCGGACCTGGAGCTCCCGGACACGTCCGGCGGGAACCGCCGCCTGTCCGAGTTCTGGGCCTACGGGCCGGCGCTCGTGATCTTCATGCGCCACTTCGGCTGCTCGTGCCTGATGGAGCGGTGGGAGGCGCTGAAGGACGAGCTGGATGCCTTCACCGAGGCCGGGGCCACGGTCGTGGCCATCTGCCAGGCCGAGCCGGAGCGTGCCGCGGCGGTCGCGACCCGCCGCGGCTATCGGTTCCCGCTCCTGTGCGACCCCGAGCGGAAGGCCTACCGCGCCTACGGACTGCTGGAGGGGACGCCGGCCCAGATCCTGCACGACTTCCCGTGGCGGCCGAACGACATGGACACCGCCCAGACGATGTTCTGCGAGCCCCGGCGCGGCACCGAACGAGCAGTCGTGGACTCCCCGTGGCAGCTCCCCGGGCGAGTTCGTGGTGGCCGTGGACGGCCGAATCCAGCTGGCGCACCGCTATCAGTACTGCGAGGACTTCCCGCCCAAGACCGTGCTGCTGGGTGCCATCGCCGCCGCACAGCGCTAAGGTCTCCGAATGACCACGACGACGGCCCGCCAGATCGACCGCCTCCGCGACAGCATCCAGGGCTTCCTGGACTTCTTCAATGGCCCGTTCTCGAAGCTGAACGAGAACCCCGACGTCGCCAACTTCGCCGTCGGCAACCCGCTCGAGAAGCCGATGCCGGCCTACGTGGACACGCTCCGCAACCACCTCGAACCGCGGCGTCGCAACTGGTTTGCCTACCAGGTCAGTGACCCGAAGGCGCGGATTGCCGTGGCCCGGAGCCTGAGCGCGACCACCGGCATGGCCTGGGATCCCGAGGACGTGGCGATGACCAACGGCGGGTTCGCTGCCCTCGCGGTGGCCATGCGGGCCCTGGTCGAACCCGGCGACGAGGTCATCTTCTTCTCGCCGCCGTGGTTCTTCTACGAGTTCATGATCCTGGCCGCTGGCGCGACCCCGATCCGGGTCCACCTCCCCCCGCCGGCCTTCGAGCCGGACCTCGACGAGCTGGCGGCCGCCATCACCTCGCGCACCCGGGCCCTGATCTTCAACTCGCCCCAGAACCCGAGCGGACGGGTCTACCCATTGGAGACGCTGACCGCGCTGGCCCGGACCCTGACCGATGCGTCCGAGCGGATCGGCCACCCGATCTACCTCATCAGCGATGAGCCTTACCGCCGGATCCTGTTCGACGGGATCACCTTCCACTCCCCGGCCGAGGTGTACCCGAACACGGTCGTGACCTACTCCTACGGGAAGCAGCTCCTGGCCCCGGGGCAACGGGTGGGGTACCTGGCCGTTCCGCCGACCATGCCCGGTCGCGAGGCCTTCCGGGAGACGGCGCTCGTGGCCCAGCTGGCGACCGGCTACGCCTTCCCGAACGCCCTCCTCCAGCACGCCTTGCCCGACCTCGAGCCGCTGATCATCGACATGCCGGCCATGGAGCGGCGCCGTGACCGCCTCGTCGGGGCGCTGCGCGAGATGGGGTACGAGGCCACGATGCCGGAGGGCACCTTCTACCTGATGGCCCGCTCACCGATCACCGACGACGTGGCCTTCACCGACATCCTCGCGAGGCACCGGGTGCTCGTCCTCCCCGGCACGATCGTCGAGGTCCCCGGCTGGTTCCGGATCAGCCTTACCGCCACCGACGAGATGGTCGAGCGCGGCATCCCCGGCTTCGCAGCCGCCTGGGCGGAGGCCGCCGCCGGCTGACCAGCACCCGTTACGATCCCGGAGCGGGAGAGCTCCCGCCGATTCGGCGGCGCTACCATCGGCTCATGAAGACGCTGATCACCAACGGCACCATCGTCAACGCCGATGCCACCACGACCGGCGACGTCCTGGTCGACGGCGAGACCATTGCCCTCATCGGTACCGACCTGGCCGCGTCCGCCAGCCCGGACCGGACGATCGATGCCAGCGGCAAGTGGGTGATCCCGGGCGCCATCGACGTCCACACCCACATGGAGCTGCCGTTCGGGGGGACGTTCGCCAAGGACACGTTCGAGACCGGGACCCGGGCCGCGGCGTTCGGCGGGACGACCACGATCATCGACTTCGCCGTCCAGCCGCGGGGCCAGGCGCTCCGCGACGGACTGGACGCGTGGCATGCCAAGGCCGACGGCAACGCGACCATCGACTACGGCTTCCACATGATCATCAGCGACGTCCGGGACGACGTCCTGGAGGAGATGGACACCCTCGTTGACGAGGGGGTAACCACCTTCAAGCTGTTCACCGCCTATCCCGGCGTCTTCTTCTCCGATGACGGGGCCATCTTCCGGGCCATGCAGCAGACCGCCAAGAACGGCGGGCTGATCATGATGCACGCCGAGAACGGCCTCGCCATCGACGTCGTGGCCGGGCAGACCGTCAACGATGGCCACACCGATCCCTACTACCACGGCACCTCGCGCTCGCCCATCCTGGAGGGGGAGGCCTCGAACCGGGTCATTCGCCTGGCACAGGCGGCGGGCGCCCCGGTCTACATCGTCCACCTCTCCGCCCGCCAGGCCCTCGAGGAGGTCCGGCGCGCCCGGGACGAGGGCCTGCCCGCCTTCGCCGAGACATGCCCGCAGTACCTGTTCCTCACCCTCGAGGACATGGGCAACGGCTTCGAAGGGGCCAAGTTCGTCTGCTCGCCGCCGCTCCGCCCCGCCGACCACGCCCCGGAGCTGTGGAAGGGCCTCGTCCACGACGACCTCCAGGTCGTGAGCACCGATCACTGCCCGTTCGACTTCCACGGCCAGAAGGAGATGGGCCGCGGCGACTTCCGGAAGGTGCCCAACGGCCTGCCCGGGGTCGAGAACCGGGTGGACCTCATGCATGACGGGGGAGTGGTCGGTGGCCACCTGACCGCGAACCGCTGGGTCGAGCTCATCTCGACCGCCCCGGCCCGCCTCTTCGGCCTGCCGCAGAAGGGGACGGTGGCGGTGGGCGCGGACGCGGACCTCGTGGTCTACGACCCGAACCGGCGGCACACGATCAGCGCGGAGTCACACCACATGGACGTGGACTACTCCTGCTACGAGGGCCGGGAGGTCACCGGCGGGTCCGACCAGGTGCTCTCGCGGGGCAAGGTCATCGTCGATGGCGAGGAATGGCTCGGCGCGAAGGGCGACGGCAGGTTCCTCAAGCGCATTCGGAGCGAGTACCTGCGCTGACGGGTACCCTGCCCCGACCGATGCGCCTCCGCTTCCTAATGCTCGCCGCGTTCGCGGCGCTGCTCCTCACCTCCTGCCAGACCTCTGCCTCGCCTTCGGCCGAGCCCTCGGGTGGCGCAGGTCTGCCCAGCGGTGAGCTGCCGTCCATGGTCGGCAATCCTGAGCTGGAGGCCACCCTGCCGGACCGAGCAGGAGACATCCGCTTCTACCAGACCTTTTCGATGAGCGGACCGGACTTCCTGGAAGCCGATATCGACGACCAGTTCGTCACCTTCATCGACTCGCTGGGTGCGGACATCGACGACGTGTCGGTGGCGTTCGCCCTGGGCGCCAACGGGGACGTGACCGACACCGCCAGCATCTTCGCCTTCCAGGTGGACGGCGCCGACGCGGACGAGCTCGTGGACGAGTTCAAGGCCAGCGCCGAGGCGGGCGGGGACCCGCTCGTCTGGGAACCGCAGACGGTGGCCGGCAAGTCCGTCCAGGTGGCCGAGCCGAACGACGATTTCCCGACGCCGATCGCGCTGTACGCCATCGGTGACGTCCTGTACTTCGTCTCCGCCACCGACCCGGCGTCCTTCGAGGAGATCATCGCCGCCCTGCCGTAGCGGCCGACCGGTCAGCTGCGGTCTGGCCGGCTGACTGAACCTGCCGACACGGTCTGCGATACTCCTCGTGAGATGAAACTCAGATCGTTGGCCGCTGCCGTCCTGCTCGGTCTGGCCATTGCCGCCTGTCAGCCGGCCCCCGGCGGCGGAGGCGCGTCCGAGCCTCCGGCGAGCGAGCCCGCCTCCAGTGAGGCGGCGGCTCCCGACGCGTCCGCGACGCCGTACTCCGTCCCGGGCTACTAGAACTACCCCGGTTCGCGGAGTGGCCGCGGACGGAGGCTCGGGAACCCGGATAGGATGGCGGCCATGTCGCCACCTGCCACCTCGAGTCTCGACACCGAGGCCTTCCTCAAGCCCGAGCACCGTGCCTGGCTCCTCGAGAAGCTCCGTTGGGCGGTGATGGCCACCATCCGCAAGGACGGGATGCCCAGCCTGTCGGTCGTGTGGTTCGACCTCGATCCGAACGATGACGTCGTCCTCCTGAACACGCTCGCCGGCCGGATCAAGCACCGCCACCTGCAGCGTGATCCGCGGGTCAGCCTCTGCTTCGAGGACGAGACGCACTACCTGACCATCGAGGGTCGAGCCGAGCTGTCCGACGACCCGGGGATGGCCGGGATCTGGGCCATGGCCCGCCGATATGGGGAGGGCGAGGGCTCCTTCGCGGTGGGCGACCGCATCAACATTCGAGTTCGCATCGAGCGCGTGATCTGGCACCCGTGACCGGGGCCCTCACCCTCGGCGCGTTGCCCTGGCCGCAGTACACCGACTGGGCCTCCCTGCGCGGAGTCGGGATCAGGGCCGAGGAGCTGGGGTACGACTCGCTCTGGACGTGGGACCACGTGTATCCCATCGTCGGCAGCAGCCACGGCCCGATGTTCGAGGGCTACCTGACCCTCGCCGGCTGGGCGGCAGGAACCAGCCGGATTCGAATGGGCCTGCTGGTCGGTGCCAACCCGTTCCGGAACCCGGCCCTGGTGGGAAAGATGGTCACCCAGCTGGACCACATGACCGGTGGCCGCATGACGTGCGGGATCGGCGCGGCGTGGTTCGATGAAGAGCACCACGACTTCGGCCTCGAGTTCGGCGCGTCGGTCGGGGAGCGGCTCCGCTGGCTGGAGGAGGCGGTCGTCATCCTCCGTGGCATGTTCGACGGCACCCAGCCCTCGGGCTCGTCACGCTACGCGACGACTTCGGTCCGCAATGACCCGCCGCCGGTTCAGCCCCGCCTGCCCATCCTGGTCGGCGGCGGCGGGGAGCGGAAGACCCTCCGGATCGTGGCTCGGCACGCGGACGCCTGCAACCTGGCAGGGGGCTTCGAGCGGGTCCAGCACAAGGAGGGGGTCCTGCTCCAGCACTGCGCCGACGTCGGCCGTGACCCGTCCGAGATCGAGCGGACCGCCAGCCTCGGCGTGGTCATCATCCGCGACACGGCCGAGGAGGCGACCGCGGCCCTCGCCGCCCTGGCGGCCCACAACGGCGGGGCCCGCTCCTGGCCGAACCAGCTGATCGGGACCCCGGAGACGGTGGCGGCCGAGATGCGCCGCTTCACGGGGATCGGCTTCCGCCACCTGATCGCCGGCTTCCCGGCCCCGGTGGACGCTGAGACCATGGAGCGCCTGGCCGGCGAAGTCCGCACCCTGGTCGAAGCCGCCTGACGCGGTACCCTCCGGGCGTGAGGGTCGCGCTGCTCACCGGCGGCACCGGCGGGGCCAAGCTGGCCCACGGCTTCCAGCAGGTCCTCGAGCCAGGTGCGCTGAGCGTCATCGTCAACGTGGCCGACGACCTCGAGCTGTACGGCCTCCACGTCAGCCCCGACCTCGACAGTGTTCTCTACACCCTTTCGGGGCTCGTGGACCCAGTCCGCGGCTGGGGCGTGGCCGATGACACGGATCACGCCCTGGCCATGCTCAAGCGGTACGGGGAGGAAACGTGGTTCTGGATCGGGGACGCGGACCTCGGGACGCTCGTGCGGCGCTCGGCGCAGCTCCGGCGTGGCGCCACCCTGACCCAGGTGGTCGGCGACATGGCCGCGGCGCCTGGGGGTCGCCAGCCGGCTCATGCCCGCCACCGACGACCGGCTCCGAACCCGGATCCTGACCGACGACGGTGACGTCGAGTTCCAGCGCTACTTCGTCGAGCGCGGGCAGCGTGACGAGGTCCGCGGCGTCGCCTTCGAGGGCGCCGCGGATGCCCGCCCGACGGAGGCGGTGCTCGCCGCCCTCCGCGAGGCGGATCTCGTGGTAATCGGTCCGTCCAATCCCATCGTGAGCATCGGTCCCATCCTGGCCATCGAGGGCATGCGCGAGGCCGTCGCCGCCGCGCCGGGGGAGAAGGTCGGGGTCAGCCCCATCGTCGCCGGCCGTGCGCTGAAGGGGCCGACCGACCGGATGATGGCCTCGCTCGGTCACGAGGTCACCGCCGCCGGAGTCGCCCGGCTGTACGAGGGCCTCCTGGACCGATACGTTCTCGACGAAGCCGATGCCGAGCTGTCGCCGGCGGTCGAGGCCCTCGGCATGGTGGCGGCCACGGCACCAACGGTGATGCAGACCGATGCCGACCGCGCCAGCCTCGCCCGTTTCCTGCTCGAGAGCGTGGCGCGCTAGGCTGCGCCGGTGAGCGCCCGGATCATCGTTCCCCATCGGGGGCTGGAGCACGCCAAGACCCGCCTGTCGGGTGTGCTCGACCCGGCGCAACGGGCGGACCTCGCCGAGAAGCTCCTGCGCCACGTCCTCGAGGAGGCGGTGTCGGCCGGTCCGCAGGTCGTCGTCATCTCCCCGGATCCGGCGCTTCGCTCGCTGGTGGAGGCGGCCGGTGCGGTCCTCTCGGTGCAGCACGGCCTGGGCCTGAACGCCGGCCTGGCGCAGGCTCGCGACGAGGCCATCGCCGATGGGGTCGAGGTCCTGGCCGTGCTTCATGGCGACCTTCCGGCGCTCACCGCGCCGGACGTCATCGCCTTGCTCGATGGGGCACGCGGCGAGGGACTGCTCGTGGCGTTGGCCCCCGACACGGCGGGCACCGGCACCAACGGCCTGGCCATGACGCCGCCGGACCTCATCGGCTTCCACTTTGGCGCGGGCAGCCTGGAGTCGCATCGTCGGGCGGCCAAGCGCGCCGGAGGCGTGGACCACCCTCGTCCGACGGCCTGGGCTGGCTTTCGACATCGACACCCCCGACGACCTCGCCGCCTGGCTGGCGGCGGTCAGCGCGGCGTGATCCAGCTCGTTCCCCTCGACGGCATCCCGGAGGTCGCCGAGGGCGACGACCTGGGCGCACTCATTGCTGCCGCGGCTGTCGCCGCCGGTATCGGCCTGGCCGATGACGACGTCGTGGTCGTGACCCAGAAGGTCGTGTCCAAGGCGGAGGGCCGGGTGGTGGACCTGGCATCGGTCGAACCGCGCCCGCAGGCCACCGACTGGGCGGAGCAGTGGGGGAGAGATGCGCGGCAGGTGGAGCTCGTCCTGCGCGAGTCGGCCGACGTGGTGCGCTGGGCCGATGGGGGGCTGATCATCAGCCGCACCCGCCACGGGTTCGTCTGCGCGAACGCGGGCGTTGACGTCTCCAACACGGGGCGTGGGGGCGAAGATCGGGCGACCCTGCTGCCCGAAGATCCGGACGCGTCGGCGAGAGCAATTCGCGATCGGCTCGCCGCGCTGTCCGGCACATGGCCCGCCGTCCTGGTCACGGACTCGTTCGGCCGCCCGTGGCGGGACGGGATCACCGACGTGACGATCGGCGCTGCCGGGATCGACGTGCTGGCTGACCTGCGGGGCACGCCGGACGCGGACGGTCGCGAGCTCCACGCCACGGTGGTGGCAGTCGCGGACGAGCTGGCATCGGCCGCTGACCTGTCGGCGGGCAAGTCGTCCGGCCGGCCGGTGGTCGTGGTCCGCGGCTATCGGTATGCGCGCCCCGAGGGCGATGACCCTGGTGCCCGGCCTCTGATCATGGACCGCGCCCGCAACCTGTTTTCCTAGGAGGGTCGGCTCAGCGGCTGGGTTGGAGGAAGAGGGAGACGATCTCGCCCCCCTCGACACGGAAGTTGGCCTCCACGTGGAGCGGGTCGATGCCGGGGCGGATGACGGTCACGTCGGCGATGAGCGAGGCGCCCATGTTGCGGCTGTCGTTGACGTACATCCGGAAGCCGTCGCCGGCCCGAACGAACCAGCCGCCCACCCGGTCCCGTCCGCGGAGGTTCGTCCGCTCGTCGGAGCCGGGCGTGGAGATGCCCATGATCGCGTGCTCGGCGAACAGGTCGACCGCGCGCTCGCGCTGGTCGTCATTGATCAGCTCGAGGAACAGGTCGATGGTCTCGGTGGCGCCCATGGCCCGGGCAGGATACCGTGGCCCGCATGGAGCCGCTCCGCATCGGCCTGGTCGGCTGGGGGACGGTGGGCTCTGCCCTGGGCCAGCTCATCGAGCAGGGACCCCTCCCGATCACGATCTCGTGGGTCGCCGTCCGTGAGCCGCGCCGTGACCGGGGCGTGCCGCTCCCCGAGGGCGTTCCGGTGGCCGGAGAGCCGGGTCCGCTGGGTGAGATCGACGCGCTGGTCGAGCTCGCCGGCAGCGTGACCGAGCCCCGACGCTGGGCCGAGGAGGCTTTGGGTTCCGGCCTTCCATACGTGACCGCCAACAAGGCGCTCCTCGCCGCTCACGGCGGCGAGCTGGCCGACCTGGCCATGCTCAACGACGCGGCGCTCATGGCCTCCGCCTCGGTCGGCGGCGGAACGCCGATGCTGGAGGTGACCGAGCACCTCGCCGCGTCCGGTCGGGTGAGCCGGCTTCGCGGCCTGCTAAACGCGACCACCACCTTCATCCTGTCGGGCATGGCCGAGGGACGCTCGTACCGCGAGGCGCTGGCCGAGGCCCAGGCCGCCGGCTACGCCGAGGCCGATCCCTCGTTCGACGTCCAGGGCCGTGACGCCGCCCAGAAGGTGGCCATCCTGGCCTGGGTGGCCTGGGGCCAGTGGCGCCCCGAGGCCGACGTCGATACCACCGGCATCCAGAACACCCAGGTCCCGCCGGGCGCCACGGTCCGCCTGCTGGCCGAGGCTGGGCCGGGCGTGCTCCGCGTGGCCCCCACCGTGCTCGAGCCGGGCGACCCGTTGGCGAGCGTGTTCGGCGTCGAATGCGCCCTCGAGATCCACAGCGACGTGGCTGGTCCGCTCACCGTCCGCGGGCCGGGAGCCGGAGGGCCGGCCACCGCCGGGGCGGTGTACGCCGACCTCGCCCGGCTGACGCGCGGGGAGCGCCCGATCATCGGCCAGCGCCCCACGGAGCAGCCCGTCCATGCCTGAGTGGCCCCTCGTCGGCGTCGCCGGCGCCCGCGGGATGGTGGGCAGCGTCTTCCTTTCCATCCTGGCCGATGCCGGCCTGCCGGCCGGCTCGCTCCGCGCCTACGGGACGGATGCCGGTGCGGTCGCCTACGACGGGACCGATGTCCCGGTGGCGGTGCTCGACGATGCGGCGGCCGGTCCGCTGGATGTCCTGTTCCTCGCCACCGACGGCGACATCTCGCGCTCCCTGGTCGAGGGCCCGGCCCGGGCCGTCCCGCTCATCGTGGACAACTCGAGTGCCTACCGTCTTGATCCGGCCGTGCCGCTCGTCGTTCCGGAGGCGAACGGCGACATCCTGGCCGGGTACGGCGGCCGGCTGGTGGCGAACCCGAACTGCACGACCGCGGCGGCCGTGGTGGCCCTCGCCCCGATCCGCGACCTCGCCGGCCTCGAGTCGGTGGACGTGGCCTCGTACCAGGCGGTCAGCGGCGCCGGTCGGGCCGGGGTGGATGCCTTCGTCGCGGAGCGTGGGACCGACACCCGGGAGGCCGCGGCCGATACCCCGTTCCACGGTCGGATCGCGGACTCGGTCGTGCCCCAGATCGATCGCCTCTTCGACGACGGGTGGACCGGCGAGGAGCGGAAGGTCAGCGCCGAGCTGCGGAAGATCCTCGGTCTGCCGGACCTCGACGTGGCCGCCACCACGGTCCGGGTTCCGGTCCATACCGGGCACTCGGTGGCGCTCCATTTCCGAACCGTGCGGCCCACGACGGTGGGAGCCATCGAGGCCGCCCTTCGCGCCGCGCCCGGGGTCGAGTACCGCGCCGCGGACGGATCCGACCGGCATCCCATGCCACTCGACGTCGAGGGCCGTGACCCGGTGCTGGTCGGCCGGCTCCGCGCGATCCCGGGCCGCGAGCGCGGGTTCGCCCTGTTCGTGGCCAGCGACAACCTCCGCAAGGGCGCGGCCCTGAACGCCATCCAGGTGGCGGCCGTCTTCGATCCAGACCGATTCGGCTGCCTGCTGCCTGACCCGCGATGACCCGCCGCCAGTGGCTGGTCATCGGCGTGGGGGCGGCGGCCGTCCTGATCGGCGGCTTTGCCATCGGATTTGCCGTCTCATCGGGTGAGCCCACCCCGTCGCCGACGCCCACCGCCACGCCGGGTCCCACGTGCCAGGTGAGCGTGACGCCCACCACCATTCGGGTTGACCCGGTCTCCGGATCTTCCGATGACGTCCTGTTCTTCGCCGGCTCCGGCTTCCCGGCCACGTCCGCGGTCCAGATCGACTTCGCGCCGGTGGCCGAGGTCCGCGACCTCCAGACCACCGCCGAGGGCACGTTCGAGACCTCGATCGCCGCGTCGCCCGACGTCACCTATCCCGCCGATGTCGTGGCCGGGCCCCTGACCTGGACGGTCCGGGGCTGGGACGGGCCAACCCCGCAGTCCAGCGCGTCCCCGGCCGAGGAGCCGGTGTGCACAGAAGAGGTGACGGTGACCGTCGAGCTTACCCAGCCCGTGAGCCCGACTCCGCCGACCGACCTCTCGGCAGGCGGCTACGCCGAGATCTTGGCCGATGGCGTCCGGGTGAGGGTCGAGCCCTCGCTGGAGGCCACCGTCGTCGGGGCCCTCTTCACCGGCGACGTGGTCCGGATTCTCGAGCCGGCGCAGGTCGTGGAGGGACTGGCCTGGTACCGGATCGAGTCCGTCGTCACCCAGAGCGGCGACCAGGTGAGCGGCTACATCGCCGCCGGGTCCGGCGGCCAGAACTTCCTCCGACCGACCGGGGAGCCTCCTCCACCGACACCCAGCCCACCTCGCCATCGGCTTCACCAACCTGAGGGCGCCGTCGGCCTAGCGCGGGTACTCGACGAAGTCGTACATGTGGTCGGTGTCCGGCGAGAGGTAGGTCACATCCGGCAGCAGCTCGAGCCCTGCCTCGAAGTAGGCGTTGAACAGGATGCGGAAGGCGTTGACCGGGCTGGTTCGGTCGTTGAACCCCTCGGCTTCGGCATCGACGCCCGGCAGGCGGTACGCGGTCAGGGTGTTGAACTTCCATTGGATCTCATCGTCGGTGGCCTCCAGCCACTGGAAGTTCTCGCTGTTCGGCCGTGCGAATCGAGGCGGGAAGGGGCCCTCATCGGTCTGGAGGATGATGATCGGGTCCGGCTCGCCGGGGCCGACGTCGGTGATCTCGTCGATGATCTCGAGCGCCCGTCGGTTGGTGTACTCGACCTGGGCCACGTACTCCTCCTCCGTGGTCCGTTGCTCCCGCTGCTCCTCAGTGGGCTTGGACCCGTCCGGATTGAAGGCGTATGGCGGGTGGGGGACGGTCATATGGGCAAAGGTGAAGGTCGGCCCCGCGCGCCGGCTGGCTTCGAGGATCGAGTCGAACCCGGTCAGGACGTGCGCGCGCTGCAGGTCCATCCCCTGGATCTGCTCCGGCTGCGAGTCGGAGGTCACCTCTGCCGAGAACGCGGACAGCAAGGTCGTCCCGAACAGGATGGCGCTGAACTCGCTCTCCTGGGTGTAGCGGTAGATCACGTCGGCATCCGCGTTGCGCGCCGTGGGCTCCCACCAGTTGGCGATGTGGACGTACTCGTAGCCAAGCTCCTTGAACGTGGCCGGGACGGCCATCCGGGCCTGGAATGCGGCATGGATCGGCCCGAAGGTGTCGGGGTTGTCGCCGTTGAACCGCTCGGCGTCGATGTGCTCCATCGTCATGGTGCTGAAGACCGAGAGCGAGGTCTTGAAGTAGTTGGCCCACGAGTCGTGGGCCACCGCGAAGCCACGCTCCTCGAGCGCCTCGAGGAAGGGCGTGTTGTCGAAGTTGTAGAAACGGCTCAGGGTCTCCTCACCGGCGTATCGGTCGAAGACGATGTAGTAGACGTCCGGCCGCCCGGCCTCTCCCACGGTGACGTCGGGCATGGTCCCACTCATCGTGGCGAAGACCCGGGTCGCGGCCACGTACCCGCCGATGGTCACCGCGTTGAACAGGACGAGGACCAGGACGACGACGTTGAGGACCTGGGTCGCCGGCCGCACCCACGGGCCGCCGCGCCAGGCCAGCCGGACGAGGAGCACGCCAAGGACGAGCCACACCGCCACCAGCACCCATCGCTGGTCCAGGAAGTCGTCAACCAGGTTCCAGACGTGCCCGAAGGTGAAGAAGGCCACCAGGATCGCGCTGGCCATCAGGCCGGCCCGGAGCCAGTCGCGCCGCAGGGCGTAGAGCGCGACGAGGAGCGCCGCAGCGCCGCCCACGCACAGCAGGAGCGGCCACCACATCGGGTCGAGCGTGACCTGGTCGGCCAGGTTCTGGCTGAAGAGGAACAGGACCGGGTAGGCGCCGAGCAGAACGGTATGCCAGGGCCAGTACCACCAGCGGGTTGTGCCGGTGGCCGGCTGCCGGGTTAACATCGGGCCAACACTACCCGCAGTCGGGAACTACCGCCGTTGACACCACCGATCGCATACGTCGACCCAGGATCAGCCAGCCTGCTGCTGCAGGCGCTGCTGGCCGCGTTGCTGGCGATCCCGTTCGTCTTCCGTCGCACAATCGGCGGATTCTGGCATCGACTGCGCGGAGACGCACCGACCGACGATCCGGCCAGTGCCGAGGCTCGCTCGTCCGACGGCCCGAACCCCCCGAGCCGCTGAGCCCCGATGGCGCCTGACGGCGCCCCACCTGATCCGGGGTTGACCTCCGCCGACGCATCATCCGATGTGATCGATCCCGCCTCCTTCCGGGACCCGAATGGGTACGTCTTTCGGCGCGACGGCGTCCTGTACCGGGCCATCCAGCCGGCAGCGGCGGACGACTGGGACGCCTTCGAGGTCGCGCTCGCGGGTGAACTGATCAGCGCCGGCCTGCTGGTCGCACACGGGCCCGCGTCCGTGGACCTGGCCCCGCGTCCGGGAGCGGTGGCGGTAATCAGGCCCCGCGAGCTGCCGGTGATCTCGTACCCATACGAGTGGGCCTTTTCCCAGCTGCGGGAAGCGGCGCTCCTGACCCTCGAGGTGCAACGACGCGCACTGGCGGCCGGCATGTGGCTCCGCGACGCGTCTGCCTACAACGTCCAGTTCGACGGTGGACACCCGGTCCTGATCGACAGTCTCTCGTTCGAGGTCGCGAACCTGTCGGCACCGTGGCCTGCCTACCGCCAGTTCTGCAAGCATTTCCTCGCCCCGCTGGCGCTCATGGCGCATCGAGATCCACGGTGTGGCCTGATGCTCCGCGACTTCATCGACGGTCTCCCCCTCGACCTTGCCGCCGGGCTCCTTCCCGGGCGGACGCGACTCGGCGGGCTGCTGCCGCACCTCCATCTCCATGCCGGCGCGGACCGACGCGTCCAGCAGTCGGAGATCACCAGCGCCACCGACGCCGCGGCCCCCGGATCGGAGAGGTCGCGCGCCCGACCGATGAACCTGACCCGTCACGAGGCGCTCCTCGACAGCCTCCGCCGCACGGTCGAGGGGCTCAAGCTCGAGCTGGGGAGCCATTGGCTGTCCTACACCCGCCAGACGAGCTACACCGAGGCGGCCGCGGCGTCCAAGCTGGCGATCGTGGAGCGGATGCTGGCCTCTGCCGGCGGCACGCTGGTGTGGGACCTCGGCGCCAACGTCGGCACGTACTCCGACCTCGCGGCAGGCCCCGGACGCCAGGTCATCGCCTTCGACCAGGATCCCGCGGTCGTGGAGCTCCACTGGCGCAATCTCTCGGCCGAGCAGCGGACGCGGATCCTGCCGCTGGTGAACGACCTGACCAACCCCAGCCCGGCCCTCGGCTGGGGCCACACCGAGCGCCGGTCCATGCTCCAGCGCGGCCCGGCAGACGTGGCCCTGGCCCTGGCCCTAGTCCACCACCTCGCCATCGGCAACAACGTGCCCCTGCCGCGCGTGGCGGAGCTCCTGGCCCAATGCGGTCGGCGCGTGATCATCGAGTTCGTGCCGAAGGCCGATCCCATGGTCCAGCAGCTGCTCGCGGACCGGCGCGACGTCTTCGACGGCTACACCATCGAGGGCTTCCGCGCCTCGTTCGACGCGTGGTTCACCACCCTCGACGAGGCGCCCGTGGCGGACAGCCTGCGAACCCTCTTCCTGCTGGAGCGGCGCCCGGCCTGAGCGCCCTGGCGGCGTCGGCCCGCCAGCGCGCCGGCACCGGTCAGCCGGCAGCCGTTTCCGCGTCGCGCAGCACCCGCCGGATGTTGCCGTTCGCCAGCCTGGCCAGGTCCTCCTCGGTCCATCCCCGCCGCAGCAGCTCGGCGAACAGGTTCGGGTAGCAGCTGACGTCCTCGAGGTCCACCGGCCAGAACACGTTGCCGTCGTAGTCGCCACCGATCCCGACATGGTCATGGCCGGCCACCCGGGCCACGTGCTCGACGTGGTCCGCCACCATCTCCAGCGGCGGGCTGGGCACGGTCAGGGTGTCGATGATCTCGCGCGACAGCGCGTCGCGAACGTCCACGTCCTTGATGCCCTGCGCCCGGACGTTGAACTCGGCCATGGCCGGGATGAGGACGGCCGCCGCCTCCGGAGCGATGAACCCCGCCACGAAGGTGACCATCACCAGGCCCCCGTTGGCGGGCATCCGCCCCAGGATCTCGTCCGGCACGTTGCGGGCCACGTCGCACAGGGCCCGGGCCGAGGAGTGGCTGAAGATGACCGGGGCGTGGGAGGCGTCCAGGGCGTCGCTCATGGTCTCGACCGAGGTGTGGGACAGGTCCACCAGCATCCCGAGCCGGTTCATCTCCGTCACCACCTCCCGGCCGAACGGGGAGAGGCCGCCGTGCCGGGGCACATCGGTCGCCGAGTCTGCGATCTCGTTCGCGGTGTTGTGGGTGAGGGTCAGGTAGCGGGCGCCCAGCTCCCAGAAGGCGCGGAGCGCGCCGAGCGAGCCCTCGAGGACGTGCCCGCCCTCCATCCCCAGCAGCGACGCGATCCGACCCTCGGCCAGGGCGCGGTCCACGTCGTCGGCGGTCAGGCACAGGGCCAGGTCCTCCGGGTATCGGGCGACCATCCGCCGCGCAAGGTCCAGCTGCTCGAGCTGGAGGACGGCCCGCGCCGCCGATCCCCTCGCCGGGGACGTACACGCTCCAGAACTGGCCGCCCACCCCGCCGGCCCGCAGGCGCGGGATGTCGGTGTCGCCCGGCTCGGGTGCGCGTCGCCGGAGGTCGTATGCGCCGAGGTCGCCCGGGGCGGCGGGGTACTTGCGGATCTCCCACGGCAGGTCGTTATGGCCGTCGATCAGCGGGTGGCGAGCGAGGATGGCGCGCGCATCGGCCAGGTGCGCGTTCCAGGCCGGCACGTCCGCCATGTCCCGAGCATAGCCCGGCTACCATGGGCACTCGTCTCCGTGCATGCGAGGAACCGATGGATTTCCGTGCCCTGGTCGATCAGCTCCTGGCCGAGTACTTCCGCCTCGATCCGGTGCACGCCACCGAGATCGGCAACCACGAGCACGACGGGGCCTGGCCCGACATGACGGAGGCGGGCGCGGCCGCGCGGCTGGCATTCGCCCAGGGTGGGCTCAAGCAGCTGGGCGAGATCGATCGGGCATCGCTGGGCCGGGACGATGCGATCGATCACCGGATCCTGACCGATGCGCTGGCAGCCATGGAGTTCGGCGAGGCCACCCTCCGCGAGGATCGCTGGAACCCGCTGGTCTACGTCTATGTCCTGGGCAACGGCCTGTTCACCCTCCTGGCCCGGCCCTACGCGCCGTTGCCGGATCGGCTGGCCAGCGCCGCGTCACGCCTCCGGGGGCTGCCGACGGTGCTGGACGCGGCCCGCGAGAACCTTTCGAACCCCGGTGATCGGCCGGTGTCCCAGTTCCACGCCGAGAAGGCCGTCGAGCGCCTGCCCGGCATCCCCGGCCTGGTGGAGGCCGTGCTGGCCGAGGTCGAGAAAGTCGAGGACGCCGAAGCCGCCGCTGCCCTTCGGGCTGAGCTCGAGCCCGCCGCCGCGGCCGCTCGCGGGGCGCTCTCCGCCTTCGGGACGTGGCTCACCGATGAGCTCCTGCCCACCGCCACCGGCGACTTCCGCCTCGGCCCGACCCTGTACCGCGACAAGTTCCGCCACGCCCTCCGGGTGGACATGGAGCCAACCGAGCTCCGCGCCCGCGCCCTCGGCGCGTTCGAGGTGGTCCGGGCCGAAATGCATCGGCTGTCCGCCGAGCTGTGGCCCGAATGGATGGGCGACGAGCCGATGCCGGACCAGCCGGACACGCGGACCCGCGCCGTCCTGGACGCCATCGCCAACGACCATCCGGCGGCCGGCGACCTCCTGGACTTCTGCCGCGAGGAGAACGAACGGATCGAGACCTTCTGCCGCGACGTCGGTCTCATAGGCCTGGCCGACGAGCCGCTCGAGATCGTCTGGACCCCCGAGTTCCTGCGTTCGTTCGGTGGGGCGATGCTCATCCCGCCCGGGCCGCTCGACCGGGGACTGTCCAGCTTCTTCGCGATCACCCCCATGCCGGACGACTGGACCGATGCGCAGCGCGAGTCGTACCTGCGCGAGGACAACAACCGGATGCTCCGGCTGCTCACCATCCACGAAGCGGTGCCGGGCCACTACCTCCAGCTCGCGTACTCCAACCGCTGCCCGTCGCTGGTGCGGGCCATCTTCCAGTCCGGCGTCTTCGCCGAGGGCTGGGCGGTCTACGTCACCCAGGTGATGATGGACGTGGGCTACGGGGCCGAGGACCCGGCCCTCATGCTCGTCCACTGGAAGTTCTACCTGCGGGCCATCACCAACACGATGATGGACATCGCCATCCACACCGGCGCCATGGAGCGCGAGGAGGCGATGAAGCTCATGGTCGAGCAGGGCTTCCAGGAGGAGTCCGAGGCATCGGCCAAGTGGGACCGAGCCCGCCTGTCGAGCACCCAGCTGTGCGAGTACTTCCTCGGATACCTGGAGATGGCCGACCTCGAGCGAGCCGCGCGCCAGCGCGCCGCCGAGGCGAGCACGCCCTTCCGCTGGCGGGCGTTCCTCGAATCGGTGCTGTCCCACGGCACGCCGCCGACGCCGGTCATTCGCGACATCCTCAACGAGGCGACCTGAGCGGATGGGCCGCGGCTTCGGGGCCCTCCGCCACCGCAACTTCCGCCTTTACTGGTCCGGCCAGGTCGTCTCCCTGGTCGGTACCTGGATGCAGAGCGTCTCGCAGCCATGGCTCGTCCTCGACCTCGGCGGGTCGGCGTTCCAGGTCGGAACCGTCATCGCCCTCCAGTTCGCTCCCGCGCTCTTCCTCGCGCCACTCGGCGGCGTGCTGGCGGATCGGTTCGACAAGCGGAGCCTGCTGCTCGTCACCCAGGCGCTGGCCATGGTGCAGGCCGCCACCCTGTTCGGGCTCACCATCAGCGGCGGGATCGAAATCTGGCAGATCCAGGTCCTCGCCCTGATCCTGGGCATCAGCAGCGCCTTCGACATGCCCGTTCGCCAGTCATTCGTGGCCGAGGTGGTCCCGCGCAAGGACCTGCTGCAGGCGATCGCCCTGAACAGCGCCTCGTTCAACCTCGCCCGCGTCGTGGGCCCGGCCATCGCCGGCATCGCGCTCGCCCTGTTCGGCGCCGCATTCAGCTTCGGGGTGAACACCCTGACCTACACCGCGGTGATCGGCTGCCTGCTCCTGATCGACGGTGACACGCTCCTCAAGGTGCCGAGACCGGCCGTGCCCGTCAGCATCCGGACCAGCATGGCGGAGGGCTTCCGATACGCCCGCCACACCCCGAGCGTCCTCTGGCTGCTGGTCCTCCTGGGCGGGATGAGCATCTTCGCCATGAACTTCCAGACCCTGCTGCCGCTCTTTGCCCGGATCACGCTGGAGATGGACGGGGTCGCGTTCGGGGCACTGTTCGCGGTGATGGGCCTCGGCTCGCTTGCCGGATCCCTGGTCCTGGCATTCATGGGCGACCGGCGACCACGCCTCCGGTTGATCCTGGCCGGCGGCGCGGCGTTCCTGATCTTCGAGGTGATGCTGGGCCTGATCCGGGCCCCGGCCCTCGCCTACCCGGTGATCGCGCTCGTCGGGCTGGCGTCCATGCTCATGGTCAACACCATCAACGCCACCGTCCAGCGTTCGGTGCCCGACGAGCTTCGTGGCCGGGTGATGGCCCTCTACGTCACCGTTTTCGCCGGGTCCGGCCCGCTCGGCGGCCTGTTTGCCGGTGCGGTGGCCCAGGTCCTCGGCCCGCCCGCCGGCTTCATCATCGGTGCGGCGCTGGCGGCCATCTTCCTGGCACTGACCTGGTGGAAGCTCGGTCGCGGCGGACAGGCGCCCGCGGCCGTGGCCGCGCCAACGCCCGCCTGACGCGACCCGACCTGACGCGACCGTGACCGAGCCCGCCATCGTCGCCCGTACCCGCCCGAACCTGACCCTGGGCCTCCTCGCCCTCGCCCACTCGCTGATCCACATGCAGTCGGCGCTCATGCCGCTGGTCTACATCGCGGTCATCGACCAGTTCGGCCTGAACGAGGCCTCCATCGGCCTGTTCATCGCCGTCACGACGGCCGTGGCGGGCGCCATGCAGTTGTCGTACGGGTTCCTGACCCGGTACATCGCGCGCCCGGTGCTGATCGGCGCCGGGCAGCTCGTCTTCGGGTTCAGCCTCATGGCCGCCGGGCTGGCCACGACCATCGGTCAGCTGCTGGCCGCCATCTCCGGTGCCCGCATCGGCGCCAGCCCGCAGCACCCGGTGGGCAACGGGATCCTGTCCGACGCCTTCCCGCCGGAGCGGCGCGGGTTCGCAATCAGCACCCACATCGCCGGCGGCAACGTGGGGACCATCCTCGTCCCGTTCATCGGTGGCGCGCTGCTCGCGTCGGTGGGCTGGAACATGACCCTGGTCCTGTTCGGGCTCCCGGCCCTGTTCGTCGGCGTCCTGGTGCTGTGGTTCGTCCGCGAGGACTCCACGACCTACCGCCGCGAGGCGCGGGCTGCGGGGAGCTGGAGCGGGCAGGTCCGCGCCGTCCTTCGACGGAGCGACCTGATGAAGATCCTGGCCGCGGCCCTCGTCTCGGCCGGTGGCCGGGGGCTGGACATCGCGGCGCCGTTCCTGCTGCTCTACTTCCGCTCCGAGCTGGGGATCGACGATGCCACCGTCCTGTGGCTGTACGCCCTCCTCCTGGTCGGGGCGGTGGTCGGCCCGGTCCTGGCCGGCATCCTGTCGGACCGATACGGGCGGCGCCGAACCCTGATCTGGTACTACGCCCTCTCGTCGGTCGGGATCCTCTCGGTCGTCCTGGCCGGCGGCAACCTGCTGCTGCTGGCGCCCTTGCTCTTACCCTTCGGGACGGCGGTCTTCAGCGAGGGCCCGATCCTCCAGGCCTTCCTCGCCGACCGGGCGCAGGGGCCGATCCGCGACGTCGCATTCTCGATCTACTTCACCGCGGCCTTCGGGATCGGGGCGCTGTGGGCGCTCATCATCGGCGCCATCGTGGCCGGCCCGGGGTACGTCACCGCGTTCGTGGTCATGGCCCTGTCCTACATCGCCGGCGCGGTCCTCATCTCGCTCGTCCGCGACCGCCCCCCGGACCTCGCCGGGGAGACGCCCGCCTAGCCGCTGCGGGGCTTTGCCAGGCGGTTCGCCTCCTTCTCGAAGCGGTTGCCGCGGTACGCGTTCTGGCCCCGGAGCAGGGCCTGCAGGCTGGACGCGGCATAGGCCAGCGGGAAGACCAGGCCCCAGCGCTCGTACTGCGCCACGTGGACCCGCTCGTGGGAGCGGCTCACGTCGAGCGCCCGCGCATCGGTCCCGAGGACGACGTGGCCCAGGGTCACCGCGCCCGCGCCACCGCGCCCGACCGGCGCCCGGGCCAGCGCCCGACGGACCACGCCGCCGTGCCCCTCGATCACGCCCGACACGAGCCCCGCCCGCCCCCCGGTGAGCAGCCCCGCGACCACGCACCCGACCCCGACCAGGGTCACGGGCAGGGCCCAGAGCACCCCGAGCGGCCGCGGAACGCGGGGACCATGGACCATGAGCGGCAGGGTAGCCGACGGCTAGAATCCGGCCGAGATCCCGCCCGCGATC
Organism: uncultured Chloroflexia bacterium; assembly: GCA_963699235.1. Lineage (GTDB taxonomy): Bacteria > Chloroflexota > Limnocylindria > QHBO01 > QHBO01 > DASTEQ01. The sequence goes on from OY969424.1 coordinate 615,042, forward strand.
ACGCCCGGCACAGGAGCGCCCCTCCGATGACGACCGAAGCCCACCACGACGAGGCCACGATCGAGAACCTCCTCCGCGAGGACCGCACCTTCCCCCCGCCGCCTACCTTCGCCGCCGAGGCCATCGCCAACGACCCCGACATCTACGAGCGCACCGCCACCGACGAGGGATTCCGGCAGTTCTGGGCCGAGGAGGCGCAGCGGATCGACTGGATCGAGCCCTGGACCGAGCTCCTGAAGTGGGACCCGCCCTTCGCCGAGTGGTTCGTCGGCGGCAAGCTGAACATCAGCGTCAACTGCCTCGACCGCCACGTGGCCAACGGGCTGGGGGACAAGGTCGCATACCACTGGGAGGGCGAGCCCGGCGACACGCGGACGATCACCTATGCCCATCTGCTCGCCGAGACCTGCCAGCTGGCCAACGCCCTCCGCGAGCTGGGGGTGCAGAAGGGCGACCGGGTGGCCATCTACATGCCGATGATCCCCGAGCTCCCCGTTGCGATGCTGGCCTGCGCCCGGATCGGCGCCCCCCACAGCGTCGTGTTCGGTGGATTCAGCGCCGACGCCCTGGCCGGGCGGATCGACGACGCCCAGTGCACGACGGTGATCACCGCCGACGGCGGCTACCGCAAGGGCGCGACCGTGGCCCTCAAGGACAACGCGGACGACGCGATGGGCCGGTCACCATCGGTCCAGCACTGCATCGTCGTGCGTCGGACTGGTCAGGAGGTGGCCTGGCAGGAAGGTCGCGACCACTGGTACCACGACATCGTCACCCGCCAGGAAACGACCGCCGAGCCGGAGGTCATGGACTCGGAGGACCTCCTCTACCTGCTCTACACCAGCGGCACGACGGCCAAACCCAAGGGGATCATGCACACCACCGGGGGCTACCTGGTCGGCACCGCCACCACCCATCGGTACATCTTCGACATCCAGCCCGACGACACCTACTGGTGCATGGCAGACATCGGCTGGGTGACCGGCCACTCGTACATCGTCTACGGCCCGCTCGCCAACGGGACGACTGGCGTCATCTACGAGGGCGCCATCGACTTCCCGGACAAGGACCGATGGGCCAAGATCGCGGCCCGGCTGGGCGTCACGATCCTGTACACCGCCCCGACCGCCATCCGGGCGCTCATGAAGTACGGCGCCGATGTCTTCGCGGCCGACGACCTCTCGACGCTTCGCCTCCTGGGCAGCGTCGGTGAGCCGATCAACCCCGAGGCCTGGGCCTGGTACTGGCAGCACATCGGCGGCGGACGCTGCCCGGTGGTGGACACCTGGTGGCAGACCGAGACAGGGATGATCCTGATCACGCCACTCCCCGGCATCACGACCCTCAAGCCGGGCAGCGCCACCAGGCCGTTCCCCGGCATCAGGGCCGACGTCGTGAACGAGCACGGGGAGAGCGTCCCGCTGGGCGGGGGCGGCTACCTCGTCCTCGATCGGCCGTGGCCGGCCATGCTCCGAGGCATCTACGGCGATTCGGAGCGCTATAAGCAGACCTACTGGAGCCGCTTCCCGGGACGCTACTTCGCCGGCGACGGCTGCAAGCGCGACACCGACGGCTATTACTGGCTCCTGGGGCGGGTGGACGACGTCATGAACGTCAGCGGCCACCGGATCAGCACCACCGAGGTCGAGTCGGCCCTCGTCTCCCACCCCTCGGTGGCCGAGGCAGCGGTCGTGGGGCGCAGCGACCCGATCACCGGCCAGGCCATCTTCTCGTACGTCATCCTGCGCGCCGGCCACGAGCCCTCAGAAGCCCTGGGGGACGAGCTGCGCGAGCACGTCGCCGACGTCATCGGCAAGCTGGCCCGACCCAAGCAGGTGCTGTTCACCCCGGACCTGCCCAAGACTCGCAGCGGCAAGATCATGCGCCGCCTGCTCCGCGACATCGCCGAGCAGCGGGCCCTGGGTGACGTGACCACCCTGGCCGACGCCGGGATCGTGGCCACCATCCGCGAGCAGTCCGGGGCCGGCGAGGACGAATGAGGGCTCCCGCGGAATGAACCCCGACGAGCTCGTCGGCTTCCTCGAGGCGAACTGGTTCGCCCTCGTCTTCTGGAGCCTCGCAGCGCTCATCGTCTTTCGCCTTGTCCGGCCGATCGTGCGGCGGATCACCGAGCGCGTGATCTCATCGCGCGAACGCCAGGGCATCGACCCGGCTGAGCTGAACGAGCTCCGCAAGCGGCTGTCCACCATCGAGGACCTCGTCGCCAAGCTGCTGCGCGCGGCGGTCGTGTTCGTGATCCTGGTCGTGCTCCTGACCCTGCTCGACCTGGTGTCGGTGGTCGTGGCCATGGGGGTTGTGTTCGCGGGCCTGGCCATCGCCGGCCAGTCCATCGTCCTGGACTACCTGATGGGCATCCTCATCCTGGTCGAGGGCCAGTTCTACGTCGGCGACTGGGTCAACATCGCCACCAACAACGTGGTGGTCTCGGGCACGGTGGAGGAGATCGGCCTCCGCCGGACGATCCTCCGCGACGTGTCGGGCACGGTCCATTCGGTCTCGAACGGCGAGGTCCGGGTGTCATCGAACCTGACCCGGGTGTATGCCGTCCTCCAGGTCGAGATCCCGCTCGTGCCCGAGGCTGACATCGAGCAGGCCATCGCGGTCACCAATCGAGTGGGGGCGGAGATGTACGCCGATCCGGAGTGGTCCACCCGGCTCCTGGAGGCGCCTCGCTACGGAGCCATTCCCAGCGTCACCGACCTCGGCGTCACCCTCCGCGCCATCGGCCGGGTTCAGGGCGCGGACCGCTTCGCGGCCGCATCCGAGCTCCGACGCCGGCTCCTGATCGCGTACGGGGCCGACGGCATCGCGGTCGCCCAGCGCCTGCGGCCCCCGCCCGTGGCTGGCTGATACGATGCCGATCGAATGCTGAACCAGCCACGATCCCGCCGCGTGATCCTGGCCGTGGTGACCAGCGCCCTGTGGCTGGGCTACATGGTCATCGGCCTGGCGGTCATCAACACCCTGTTCCCGACCATCGAGGGTGAGGGCCCGGCCGGCACCGCCGCCTTCATCGGCCTCCTGACCGGCTTCTTCGTGACCGGCATCATCATGTGGGCCTTCTCGGACTGACCCACACGGGGACCTCAGCCGAAAGACACGCCCTCGAGGTCCACTGACGGCCGTATGTCGGGCTGTCGCATCATCCGGAACGAGGTGACCAGTCCCAGCAATGCCGCGAACAGCGGGACGAGGAGCGCCGCCTGGAGCGCCAGCGGCCGGGCCTCGGTGTTGATCCGGATGATCTCGTCCTGGACGGCCTCCGGCTCGTCGGCCAGCAGCACCTCGAGCTGCGGTGTTGCTCATGAGCTGGGCATCGTCGTCGAGGACCGGGCCACCTGCTCCTTCTGGTCGGGCGGGATGACGGTGCTCGCCTGGGTCATGTTGGTGAAGGTGAACGACGAGCGACGGCCAGCATCAGGCCGCCGGCCATCGCCAGGCCGAATGACAGCCCGAACGAGCCGGCCGCGGAGTTCACGCCGGCGGCCTCGCTGATCCGCTCCTCGGAGATCGGCGCCAGGGTGTAGTTGTTCAGCTGGGACACGAGCAGGCCCAGCCCCGCGCCGGCGATGGTGAGCGGGATCGCCAGCCACAGCCCGGAGTCCGCGCGGGGCACGAGCGGGCAGCATCACGAGCATGCCGAGGGTCAGGAGCGCGAACCCGGCCCGGATGATGGCCGCCGGCCGTCGGTTCCCCGCTCGACGGCCGGCGAGGAGCGCGACCGCGAACATCGTCAGCGACAGCGGCGCCAGGGACAGGCCCGCCTGCAGCGCGTTGTACTCGAGGACCATCTGCAGGAAGATCGGGAGCGCGATCATCGCGCCACCCAGGGAGATCTGCTGGAGCCCCTGGCCGGAGATCCCGAGCCGGAAGATCTTCGACGTGAACAGGTCCGGATCCAGGAGCGGGAGCTTGCCGGCCCGCTTGCGCCGGACCAGCCACCAGGCCAGCAGCCCGAGCGAGATGGCCGCCGATGAGCATCAGCGCCCCGACCGCCTCGCCGCCCTCCTGCCAGACCAGGATGCCCAGCACGATGCCGCCCATGCCGACGCACCGAGAACGCGGCGCCCACCAGGTCGATGCCCTTCTCCCCGGTGTAGGGCACCTCCTTGATCAGCCGGATGTTGAGCAGCACGACGGCGATCACGACCAGCTCCAGCGCGAATCCGACCCGCCACGACAGGAAGGTGGTGATGAAGCCGCCGACCAGGGGCCCGACCGCCGCGGCGATGGCCGCGGCGGCGCCGACCAGGGCGTAGACCCGCTTCTGGGTCGCCCCCTCGAAGTTGCCGTGGATGAGCGACTGCATGGCCGGCAGGAGGAGTGACGCACCCAGCCCGCCGAAGATCGCCCAGAAGATGATGACGGCACGGAGCTCCTGGGCCAGGACCATGGCCGTGGCGCCCACGGCATAGCCCAGCAGGCCGAGGACGTAGGCCTCTTGCGGCCGATGAGGTCGCCGACCTTGCTGCTGATCAGGATGAAGGCCGCCGAGACCAGCGCCTCGAGGGCGATCGCCGACTGGACGTCGCTGACGGTGGTGCCGAGGTCCTGGACGACCGCCGAGATCGACACGTTCATGAGCGAGGTGTCGACGACGAGCACGAACATGGCCATCGCCAGCAGGAGCCCGAGGCGCGGCACGCCCGTCTGCGCCGGGGCTTCGACGGCGCCTCGACCGGCGCCTCCGCGTTCAGGGTCCGCTGCTCATCGGTCATCGGTGGTGGATCGTATCCGACGGCCCACTCGGGGAATACCCGGGTTGCGCCTCACGTGCCGGGGCAGTCGCGCGTTCCACGGGTATGGATGCCCGGTATGCGCGGAGGCGCGTCGAGCTAGTCGGAGTCGCCGGAGTAGAGGTCCGCGCTCGGTGGATGGAGGCGGTCTCGCGCCGGTTCGAGCAGCCGGCCGTACAGGCCCGGCCGGCGGTCGCCGATCGTGTCCCACTCGTGCTCGCCGGGGATTCGCCGGTGGTGGGTCTGGCGCGCCAGCTCCCAGTCCACCTCGCCCACGATCGTCTCCTCCTCGGTGTCGCTGGCCCGCGCCAGCTCCTTGCCGTTCGTGTCGAGCAGGATGGATCGGCCGATGAAGGTCGTCCCGCGTTCCTCGCCGACCCGGTCGCAGGCCAGCAGATAGACGTGGTTCTCCGCCGCCCGGGCCGGGGCAAAGATGCCGGGGTGGAAGGTGACCCCGACCGGCCAGTTGGTCGGAAGGGCGATGAGGTCCGCTCCCTCGAGGGCGCAGATCCGGGCCGCCTCGGGGAAGCGCAGGTCGTAGCAGATGAGAACCCCGACCCGCATCCCGGCCAGGTCGTAGACCTCCGGCGCGTCAGGGCCGGGCGTCGCGAAGCGGTCCACCCCGAGGAACGGAAGATGGACCTTGCGGTACCGATATCGGCGCCCGTCCTCGGCGAAGATCAGGGCCGTGTTGAAGAGCTCGTGGCCTTCCGGCTCCAGGCTGCCCACGATCAGCGCCACGCCCCGCGCCGCCGCCAGGTCCGCCAGTCGCTGCTCCGCCACCGCCGCCGCGCGGTGGGCCACGGTCAGCGCCTCGTCCAGGCTCTCGAAGACATAGCCGGTCACGGCCGCCTCCGGCAGGACGACGAGCTTCGCGCCGTCATCGGCCGCGGCGGCGACCACCCGTTCGATGTGCTCGAGGTTGCGGTCCACATCGCCCAGGCTCGGATCGATCTGGCAGGCGGCCACCCGAATCGTCATCGGCCCAAGGCTCTGCTAGGCTCCCGCGGTCCCATGGATCCGAGTGTAGCCCCGTCATGAGCTCTTCACCCACCCCCTCGCTGGCGAGCGAGCGCCGCTGGCTTCTGCCGGCGGCCTTCCTGTTGCTGGGCCTGATCTGGGGCTCGTCGTTCGCCTGGATCGAGGTCACCCTCGAGGAGCTGCCGCCGGCCACGCTCGTCGCGGAGCGGCTGACCCTGGGCGCGGTCGCCATGCTCATCCTGCTGCTATTCACCCGTCCGCCGCGGCCGACGCGGGGCCAGGTGGGCCACCTGGCGGTTCTCGGCGCGGTCAACGCCGGGCTGCCGATCTTCCTCATCAGCTGGGGCCAGCTCCATGTGGACTCGGGGACGGCGGCCGTGCTGAACTCGCTGACCCCGATCTTCTCGCTGATCATTGCCGGGGCGATCCTCCGCACCGAGACCTGGTCTGCGGTCAGGGTCTTCGGGATCTTCCTCGGGTTCGCCGGCGCGGCGGTCCTGGCCAGCCGCGAGTTCGCCTTCAACCCCGGGCCCGCGGCCCTTGGTGGCGCGCTGGCGGTCACCGTGGGGGCGGCGAGCTACGCCGTCGGCGCCAGCTACGCCAAGTACCGCATCCAGTCCACCGACCGGTACGTCGTCGCCGGTGGCACGCTGGCGTTCGCGGCGCTGTACGTGTGGGTCGGCGCCTTCATCGCCGACGGCGGCCCGGTCCTGCCGACCCAGCCGGGGGCGATCATCGGCCTGATCTGGCTCGGGCTGCTGGGCTCGTTCTTCGCCTACGTCCTGTACTTCTTCCTCATCAGCCACCTCGGGTGCCACCATCTCGACCATGGTCACCTACGTCTTCCCGGTGGTGGGGGTGACCCTCGGCGTGGCCCTTCTCGGGGAGGTGCTCGACGCGCGACTCCTGCTCGGGACCGGCCTCGTCGTGCTCGGGATCGGGATCGTGGGCCTTCGATATGATTCGGTCGTGAGCCTCGCAACCCGCGTGGCGCGGCGGTGAGCGGGATCGAAGAGCCACCGAACGGCGCCCCCACCCCTCCCCAGCCCCCCGACGAGGGGGTTGTCTGGCCCGAGCGAGACTTCGCGACGGGACCACCCACAGAAGCCACGCCGCCGACGACCGAGCCGTCGTGGGACGTGAAAGCCTCCGGCAACCGTCGTCGACCGACGGCCGCCGAGCAGGCCGTTCCGTGGCTCATCGGGCTCGTTCTGGCCCTGGCCGGGATGCTGATCGTGCTCCTCGCCCTCGTCTTCTCGAGCAACGAGGGGCTGCTGCCGGCCTACGGCGCGAGCCCCAGCCTCACCCCGGAGGCCGCGGTGTCGCCCACTCCCCGCCCGACCCCGGAGCCGACGCCGGATCCCAGCGCTGAGCCCTCGCTGTCGGCGCCCCCGGCCACGCCCACCCCCGAGCCCGCTCCGGCCTTCCCGCCGCTCGAGATCGTCTTCATGCAGCGCACCTCGGCGGCCGGCCCGATCCACCTGTTCAGCCATGACTTCGCAGGATCCGCCAACCCGGTGCCCCAGGCCCGTGACAACCGCGGGGTGCAGTCGTACGACTGGGCGCCGGATGGGTCGCACGGCATCGCGATCGTGGACGGCAACCCGCTGGCCCTGACGCCGGGGAACTCCGCCCGCGACCTGGGGGACGGGTTCGACGGAGTCACCTTCGCCTCGGACTCGACCACCGCTTACGCGGTGCGGGCCACCCTGGCCGGGGCGAACGACCGGGCGGAGCTGCTGCGCGTGGACTACACCAGCGGCGCGGTCACGTCGCTCGCGACCTGGACCTACCCCCATCCGACCACGTTCCAGGAGGACGTCGTGTCGGAGGCGCAGTTCGCCGATGACGGCGGGTTCGAGCGTGTCTACGTCCTCGACGACGGGACGATCGTGGTCTGGATCCTCGGGGCGCCGCAGGTGTACACCTTCAACACCAGCACCGGTGCTGTGGGCACCACCAACCACATGCCGCTCCTGTGGTCGCCGAACGGCCAGCTCCGGATCGCGGTCACCGAGTCCGGCTCCACGTCCCGATTCAGCGTCCGCGGGATGGCCGGCGAGGAGCGCGGGGCGCTGAACGTGTCCGGTTTCGTCAGCCACGTCCGCTGGTCGGCGGCCAGCAACCAGATCGTGTTCACCCTGAACCGCGCCGCCTCCGGCGGCGGGGTGGCGCAGGACCTCTACGTCTGGGACCTCACTACCGGCCACGCCGCCGTGCGCCTGACCCAGGACCTGCGCTCCATGGGCGGCGAGTACCGCGGATCGCCGGACCGGTGGAGGCTGTGATCCAGGACATCGTCAACCCCATCGGCGTCGAGCTGGACGAGACCGCGCGCCTGATGCGGATTCGCTGGGACGACGGCCACCTCGGCGTCTGGGGCTGGACCGAGCTGCGCCGGGCGTGCCCCTGCGCCCTGTGCGCCGGCGAGGGATCGCTGCCCGGCGTCGTCACCCTGGAGACCGTGTTCCCACCCCAGGCGGTGACCCTGGAGCGGGTGAAGTGGATCGGCCGATACGCCCTCGCCCCCATCTGGGCCGACGGCCACGACACCGGCCTGTTCACGTACTCCAAGCTCCGGCTGACATGCGCCTGTGACGAGCATCGGTCTGCCGGCAACGAGGACTGAAGGCGTGGCGCGCCACAGTTCCAGGGCATGACCTTCCGGAAGGGCATTCGGCTGGACCCGCGGCAGGTCCGCGACCTGCGCGGCAGTCGCGGCGGCCTGGCCATCGGCGGCGGACTGGGTGGGGTGGTGCTGGTGGTCGTCGTCCTGCTCCTCGGCGGCTCGATGGGCGACGCCGGGACCCTGACCACGGCACTGAACGACCTGACGGTGGGCACCCAGGAGGAGAACGACCTCAGCCAGGAGTGCCAGACCGATGCTGACGCCAACGCGCGCGAGGACTGCCGGATCATCGGCTACGTCAACAGCATCCAGGCCTACTGGGGCGGCGCCGTCGAGGGGTACGAGCAGGCGCCCACCACCTTCTTCACCGATGCGGTCAGCACCGGCTGCGGCCAGGCGACCAGCGCGGTCGGCCCGTTCTACTGCCCGCCGGACGCATCGGTGTATATCGACCTGGGCTTCTTCGACGTCCTCCAGTCGCGGTTCGGGGCGGAGGGCGGCCCGTTCGCCGAGGCGTACGTCATCGCCCACGAGTACGGCCACCACGTCCAGAACCTGATCGGCGTCCTCCAGGCGGAGGGTGGCGGGACCGGAGCCGAGAGCGGGGCGGTCCGAGTCGAGCTCCAGGCGGACTGCTTCGCCGGGGCGTGGGCCGCGAACGCGGTCGAGACCGGCTACCTTCTCCCGCCCACCGCCCAGCAGGTGGCCCAGGCGCTCGACGCCGCGGCGGCGGTGGGGGATGATCGCATCCAGGCCCAGACCCAGGGCCAGGTGAATCCCGAGACCTGGACGCACGGCTCGTCGGCCCAGCGGCAGGAGTGGTTCCAGGTCGGGCTGGAGAGCGGTGATCCGAATGCCTGCAACACGTTCGAGGCGGACCTGTAGATGGTGAGCCTGGCGTCGGGGTTCACCCTGGCGCTTGGCGGGGGCGGTGCGCGGGGATACGCTCACATCGGGGTGGCCGAGGCCCTGGCCGAGCGTGGCATGGCGCCGAGCCGGATCATCGGGACGTCGATGGGCTCGGTGATCGGAGCAGGGCTGGCGGCGGGGCTGACGCCGGCGCAGATCGTGGCGATGGCCGGCCGATACGACCCGTGGCGGATGGCCCGCCGGCCGGCTCGGCTGGCGGTCTTCGACCACCGGCCGCTCATGGAGCAGCTGGTGCGAGAGGTCGGGCACCCTCGCATCGAGGACCTGCCCATTCCTTACGCCGCCGCCTCCTTCGACCTCGTGACCGGGCGCCACGAGATGATCACGAGCGGGCCGGTGGCCGACGCGCTGGCCCGCAGCTGCGCGATCTCGGTCGTGTTCTCGCCCATCGAGGACGGCGACGTCGTCTGGGCCGATGCGGGGATCTGGGAGCCCGTGCCCGTCTCGCTCGCCCGGCGCTGGTCGCTCGACCCGGTCCTCGCGGTGCAGGTCATCGGCTCCAAGCCGTCGTGGTTCGCCGGTCCGCCGTTCTCGTGGTCCATGTGGGCAGGTGCCCGGCTGCTCGGGACCCAGCCCCGGCAGGGCCGCCTCGGGGCGCGCCGGTTCGCCGCGCTCCTCGCCTCCCGTATCACCGATCCGGTGGTCCATGTCCCCGCCGACATCCTCATCACCCCGAACCTGTGGGGCGTGAGCTGGGTCAACTTCGCCGAGGTGGAGACGCCGCGCCGTCGCGGGTACCACGCCGCGCGCCGCGTCCTGGCCGCCGTGGAGGCGCCGCGGGAGGTGGCCCTGGCGTGAGCGGGGAGAATGGAGAGACGGGCGGGCTCCTGCTCGTCCACGCCCACCCCGACGACGAGGTCTTCTCCACCGGCGGCACCATCGCCATGGCCCTGGCCGTGGGTCGCCGGGTGGACCTCGTGGTCTGCACCGGCGGGGAGGAGGGGGAGGTCCACGACCCTGAGCTCGACCCCGAGGAAGCCCAGCCGCGGCTGAAGGAGATCCGTGCCGCCGAGCTGCAGTGCGCGTTGGCGGCCCTGTCGGCGGGTGCCGCGGCGCCGGACCTGCTCCGCCTCCACCTCCTCGGTCACCGGGACAGCGGGATGATGGGCACGCCGCCGAACGATCGGCCCGACGCGTTCTGGCAGGCGGACCTCGCGACCGCGGCCGAGCCCCTCATCCGGCTAATCCGCGAGGCACGGCCGGCAGTCGCCATCCACTACGACGAGACCGGTGGCTACGGACACCCGGACCACATCCAGGCCCATCGGATCGCGGTGGCGGCGCTCGAGGCGGCCGCGGATGCGGACCAGTATCCCGAAACCGGTCCGCCGCACCGGGTTGGCAAGCGCTACGAGACCGCCTTCGGCTCGAACAGATGGCTGGACCTCATGACCGCCATGCGGGAGCGCGGCATCCCACTGCCGTGGGGATATGACGTGGTCCTGGATGGCGGCGAGGAAGCCGATGAGCGCCCGGGGACGGTCGAGCCCGCGGTCACGACCGAGCTTGACGTGTCGCCCTGGCTCGCGGCCAAGCGGACGGCGATGACCTGTCATCGGACCCAGCGTCAGGACTTCGGCTGGGCCATCGACCTTCCCGACGACCTGGCCGGCCGGGCCTTCGGCACGGAGCGCTTCATCCTGGTCGAACGGGGAGGTCAGCCGCCACCGCCGAATACGGTGGAATCGAGCCTGTTCGACGGGTGATCGGCCCGCTACAGTTGGGCTCCTGATGGGTCTCCTGCCGTGAATTGCCCTGCCTGCGGCACCGCCAACGAAGCCGGGCGGAAGTTCTGTGGCGAGTGCGGTACCCGCCTGAGCGCCGCATGTCCCGCCTGCGGGACCGCGAACCCGCCGGGAACGAAGTTCTGCGGCGAATGCGGCACCGCCTTGACCGATGCCCCCCCGGCACCGGCGGAGGCCATCGATGCCACTCCGTCGGCGCCGATCTCGATCGGCACCGAGCGTCGCCTGGTGACCGTGCTCTTCGGAGACCTGGTGGGATCGACCACCTTGGCCGAAGACCGCGACCCGGAGGAGACCCGGAACCTCCTGAGCCAGTACTTCGAGACGGCCTCGGAGATCATCGGCCGATACGGCGGCATGGTCGAGAAGTTCATCGGCGACGCCGTGATGGCGGTGTGGGGCGTGCCGACGGCCTTCGAGGATGACGCCGAACGGGCGGTGCGGGCGGCTCTCGAGGTCGTCGCGGAGGTCGGGCGCATCCACGACGGCGAGCAGTCGCTCCAGATGCGCGCCGCGGTGCTCACCGGCGAAGCCGCCGCTTCGATCGGCGCGGTCGGACAGGGCATCGTCGCCGGTGACCTGGTCAACACCGCGAGCCGGCTGCAGGGCATGGCACCGGCCGGCGCGGTCCTGGTCGGGGAGTCGACCTATCGCGCGACCCGAGACGCCATCGCCTTCGAGGATGTCGGCGAGCAAACGCTGAAAGGCAAGTCGAGTCCCGTGCCGGCGTGGCGCGCGGTCCAGGTGCTCGGCATGCGCGGCGGCGCCCGCCGCAGGTCCGCGCTGGAACCGCCGTTCGTAGGTCGGGACGAGGAGCTGCGGCTGGTCAAGGAGCTGTTCCACGCCACCATCCGTGAGTCCAAGCCGCGGCTGGTGACGATCATCGGCCAGGCGGGCATCGGCAAGAGCCGGCTGGGCTGGGAGTTCGAGAAGTACATCGATGGCGTGACCCAGACCATCTATTGGCACGCCGGCCGGTCACCGTCCTACGGTGAAGGCATCAGCTACTGGGCCCTGGCCGAGATGGTCCGCGAGCGGGCAGGCATTGCCGAGACCGACGACCCGCAGACCGCGCGAACGAAGTTGAGCGCATGCCTCGACGAGTGGCTGACCGATCCGGAGGAGCGACAATGGATCGAGCCTCGGCTCGCCGGCCTGCTGGGCCTCGAGGAGCTGCCGGCCACCCAGCGCGAGGAGCTGTTCGCTGCCTGGCGGACGTTCTTCGAGCGGATTGCCGACCACGGCCCGGTCATCCTCGTCTTCAAGGACCTCCATTGGGCTGACACCGGGCTCCTCGAGTTCATCGAGCACATTCTCGCGTGGTCGAAGAACCACCCGATCTTCGTGGTGGCCATGACCCGGCCCGAGCTGCTCGAGCGGAGCGCGAACTGGGGCTCGGGCGTGCGCAACGCAACCACGGTGGCCCTGGAGCCACTGCCGGACGGACCAATGGAGGAGCTGCTCCGGGGCCTGGTTCCCGGCCTTCCCGATGCCGCCGTCGATGCGGTCGTCCAGCGCGCGGAGGGCGTGCCGCTGTACGCGGTCGAGACGATCCGGATGCTGATCGACCGGGGCCAGCTCCAGGCCAGGGACGATGGGTTCGTCCTCGACGCACCGATCGACCGCCTGGCCGTTCCGGAGACGCTGCACGGACTGGTGGCGGCCCGGATCGACGCCAACACGCCGGAGGATCGCACCCTGTTGGCAGACGCCGCCGTGCTCGGGCAGAGCTTCACCATGGGCGCCCTGGCGGGGATCACGGGGCAGGAAGAATCCGCCCTCATGCCCAGCCTCGACCGGCTGGTTCGGCGCGAGCTGCTTATCCGCGACGACGACCCGCGATCTCCCGAGCGCGGGCAGCATCGGTTCGTCCAGGCGGTCGTTCGCGAGGTCGCCTACGAGACGATGTCGAAGGTGGACCGCCGCGCGAAGCACCTGGCTGCCGCTCGCTTTTTCGAGACCCTCGGCGAGGACGAGATCTCCGGTGTGCTGGCCAGCCACTACCTCGAAGCCTTGCGGGCCACCGGTCCGGGGCCCGAAGCCGACGCGGTGGCCATCCAGGCCCGGATCGCGCTGCGGGCCGCGGCGGAGCGTGCGGAGTCGTTGCACTCGTACGAGGCCGCCTATCGGCACGCCGAGGACGCGCTGACGATCGCTTCCGACCCGGGTGAGCAGGCCGCGCTCCACGAAGTCGCGGCCCGGACAGGGTCGTGGCTGGTCCTGCCGGAGGCCGTCGACCATGCCCTGGCGGCCGCCCAGCTGGCCAGTGGTGCCGGTGACCGCGCCACAGCGAACCGTGCGCATGCCCTGGCGGCACGAATCCAGACCGACTACGGACTGCCGGACGGGATCGCAGCCCTCGAGCCCCTGGTGGCCACCCTGGCCGAGGACGAGCCGGAGGCCGCGCGGGTGTTCGCCGAGCTGGCCCGTCTCTACATGCTGATGGATCGGAATGACGAGGCGATCGACATGGCGGAGCGTGCGCTGCGTGCCGCGGCCCGCGATCGCGATACCGAGGTCGTGGTCGAGGCGCTCACCACGCAGGCCACGGCGCTGTGGTACGCACGGCCCGATGAGGGCGAGGCGGTCTTCCGGGGTGCCATCCTGCTGGCCGATCGCGAGGGCCACGTGTCGTCCGCGCTGCGTGCCCGGAACAACCTCCTGACGGATCTGCTGTTCGACCGCCCCCACCACGAGGCGCTCGACGTCGCCAACGACGGGATCGACCTGGCTCGTCGCTATGGCTTGGCGAGCTGGCTGGGGGTGTTCCTAGGCTCTAGGGCCGACGCTCGGTTCGAGATGGGAGACTGGGACGGAGCCGTAGCCGACGTGGCCGAGGCGACTGAGATTGCGTTGGCGCCGGACATGGCGGCATGGGTGACCATAATTCGGGGGTTCTTCGCGGCGGCGGCCGGGGACGCCGATGGCTATCGCGCGGCTGCCGAGAAGTCGATCGCCATGCTCGCGGAAGCGGAAGTGCTGGTCGGGCAGTCCGGCTTGGTCAGGCTCTATCAGGCGCAGGCCCTCCTTGCCCTGGGTGATCCCCAGGCCGCGGTCGAATGCCTCGCCGACGCCGAAGGCGGCGGCAACGACCTCTGGGTCGCACTGTTCCGGTCCCTGGCCGTCGCAAGCCTGGGCGACGCTGAGGCTCATGCGGCGATCGGTTCCGTGGTCCGCTACAACGAGCAGGTTTCATGGACGAAGGGCCTGCGCCGGAAGCTGGCGGCGACCGGGGCCGCATTGGACGGCCGGTGGGAGGAGGCGCGGCTGGCGTTTGCGGAGACGATTGACGCGTTCTCCGCCCTGGAAGGGAGTACGTGGGCCGCATGGACCGGCCTCGAGTTCGACGCGTTTCTCGGCGCAACTTCGGACGAGGCCCATCAGGCCGGCGAGGAAGCGGTGGAGTTCTTCACCTCGCGAGGGGCAGGCGGCTTGGTTGACCGCTATCGGGCCGCATTCCAGGCCACGCCGGCACCGGCGACGGGTGGTCCTCGCGCTGCCGCGGCGGTACGCGCGCGCGACACCGTCAGCGAGGTCGAGACCCGGTGAGTTGCCCGGGCTGCGGAACCGAGAACGCGCTGGGAGCCAAGTTCTGCAACGAATGCGGGGCGCCCCTTGCCTCCGGATGTCCGTCGTGCGGCACGCTGAACTCGCCGGGCGCCAAGTTCTGCAGCGAGTGCGGCACCGCTCTGTCCAGCGCCGGTTCGGAACGTGCGGTAGAGGCGCCGACGCCGGCAGGCACCGGCCAGTCTGTGCGTGCGGGTGCTGGCGCCGAGCGGCGGCTGGTTTCGGTCCTGTTCGCGGACCTGGTCGGCTCCACGACATTGGCGGAGGACCGTGATCCCGAGGAGTCGCGGGAGCTGCTTACCCGCTTCTTTGACACGGCCTCGGACCTGATCGGTCGCTACGGCGGGACGATCGAGAAGTTCATCGGCGACGCGGTCATGGCGGTGTGGGGTGTGCCGGTCGCCCACGAGGACGACGCCGAGCGGGCGGTCCGGGCCGCCCTCGATCTCGTCTCGGCGGTGGCCGGCATCACCGATGCCTCCTCCGGCAAACCGCTCCAGCTCCGGAGCGCGGTCATGACCGGCGAGGCGGCCGCGACCATCGGCGCCCAGGGGCAGGGGATGGTCGCCGGTGACCTCGTCAACACCGCGTCCCGGCTCCAGTCGCTGGCCCCGCCCGGAGCGGTGCTCGTCGGCGATGCCACCCACCGGGCGACATCGGGCGCCATCGCGTACGAGGAGGCCGGCCAGCTGGATCTCAAGGGCCGGTCCGCCCCGATCGCGGCGTGGCGCGCGACCCACATCCTTGCGTTGCGGGGCGGGGCCGGCCGGCGTTCCGCTCTCGAGGCGCCGTTCGTCGGGCGCGACGAGGAGCTGCGTCTCGTCAAGGACCTGTTCCACGCCACGATCCGCGAGCGGAAGCCGCGCCTGGTGACGATCGTGGGCCAGGCCGGCATCGGGAAGAGCCGGCTGGGCTGGGAGTTCGAGAAGTACATCGACGGCGTCACGATCGACGCTTACTGGCACTCGGGCCGCTCCCCGTCGTACGGGGAGGGGATCAGCTTCTGGGCCCTGGCCGAGATGGTCCGCGAGCGGGCGGGCATCGCGGAGTCGGACTCAGTCGAGGAATCGGCTGCCAAGCTCGCGGCCTGCCTGGACGAGTGGCTCCCCGACGCCGAGGAGCGGCGGTGGGTCGAGCCGCGCCTCGCCGGGCTCCTCGGCCTCGACGAGATGCCCGCCGGGCAGCGCGAAGAGCTGTTCGCCGCGTGGCGGACGTTTTTCCAGCGCATGGCGGATCGGGACCCCGTCATCCTGGTCTTCAAGGACCTCCACTGGGCCGATGCGGGGCTGCTGGAGTTCATCGAGCACCTCCTGTCCTGGTCCAAGACACACCCCATCTACGTCTTGGCCATGACCCGCCCCGACCTGTTCGAGCGTCACCCCGCATGGGGAAGCGGGGTGCGGAATGCCACCACCGTCTCGCTCGAGCCGCTCACCGAGGCGGCGATGGCGGAGCTGCTGGGAGGTCTCGTTCCCGGGCTTCCCGAGGACGCCGTGGCCGCGATCGTCTCCCGTGCCGAGGGCGTCCCGCTCTACGCGGTCGAGACCGTCAGGATGCTCATCGACCGAGGCCAGCTCACCGCGTCGGGCGACGGGTATGCCCTGGACGGCCCGATTGACCGGCTGGCGGTGCCCGAAACGCTCCATGCGCTCGTGGCGGCGCGGATTGACGCGAACGCGCCCGAAGATCGGTCACTCCTGGCCGATGGGGCCGTCCTGGGGCAGAGCTTCACGGCCACCGCGATCGCGGGCATGGGGGCTCGAGACCTCGATGCGGTGGTGCCCGGGCTCGACCGTCTCGTCCAGCGCGAGCTCCTGATCCGGGACGACGACCCCCGATCGCCGGAGCGCGGTCAGTATCGGTTCGTTCAGGCGGTCGTCCGGGAGGTCGCCTACGAGACCCTGTCCAAGGCGGATCGACGGAACCGGCACCTGGCCGCGGCCCGCTACTACGAAACCCTTGGCGACGACGAGCTGGCGGGCGTCCTGGCCAGCCACTACCTCGAAGCGCTGCGCGCAACGACCCCCGGGCCCGAGGCCGACGCGCTTGCTGCCCAGGCCCGGATCGCCCTGCGGGGCGCCGCGGATCGGGCGAACGCCCTCCACGCCTGGAGCGTGGCGCACCGCCATCTCGTGGATGCCCTCGAGATCACCACGGACCCCGCAGAGCGGGCTACCGTCGCGCTCGCCGTCGCCGAGGTCGCGAACAACCTGTCCAGCGCCGACGCGGTGGACTACGCGCAAGAAGCGATCACGCTCGCGACCGAGCTGGGTGACGACTCACTTCGGAACCGGGCGATCGGCCTCGCCGGCGAGCTCTATGTGAACCGCAGCCTCGGTACGGAGGCGCTTGCGATCCTGGAGCCCGCGGCGGCCTCCCTCCAGGACGGCGATCCCGAGGCCGGCCGCATCCTTTCGCAGCTGGCACGGCTGTACATGATGACCGACCGAAACGACGAGTCCATTGCCGAGGCCGAGCGCGCCCTGCGAGCCGCCGCACGTGGCGGTGATACCGAGATCGTCGTCCAGGCCCTCGTGACCAGGGCTTCCGCCTTGTCCGCGCTGGATCGGAACGATGAGGCCATCGCGATTTTCCGGGGGGCCATTGAGCTGGCGGACCGGGAGGGCCACGTCGCCGCGGGCCTGCGGGCCCGGAACAACCTGGTCTCGGTCCTCATGGTGTCTGCTCCACTGCCGGAGGGCCAGGAGCTCATCGAGGAAGCCCTGGAGCTCGCCAGGAGGTACGGCGCGGCCGGCTGGCTGGCGCAGCATCTGACGATCCATGCAGCGATCGCCGTTTCCGTTGGCGATTGGGACGCCGCTGCCCGGGATGCCGAGGAAATGACAGAGCTGGCGCTCGGCGAGTTTCACCAGGCCGCGCTCTCGATTCTCCGCGCCGAGCTCCTCGCGCTTCGTGGCGATCCTGAGGCGGCGGAGCCACTGGTGGTGGACGCGCAGCGGAAGCTCGGGACGATCGACACTGCGCCCCAGGTGACCGGGGTGGCACAGGCGATCGGCATCACCCAGTTCCTGCTTGGCGATCCCGCGAGCGCCTTCTCCACCCTATCCGGGGTACGCGGTGGCGGCAACGACATGTTCATCATCGGCGACGCTGCTCGAGCGGCGGCGGCACTTGGGGAGGCAGGCCCGATCGAGGCCCTCCTGGCCGAGAGCCGGGCGCTGCCGCGATCCGAGGTGCAGAATGCCTGGATGCACTACCTCGCCGCCGCCGCCGCTTCGGTGGCGGGTCGTTGGGATGAGGCCCACGTCGAGTACGCCGCGACGCTTGCAGGCTTCCGAATCAGCGGTGAAAACCTCGAAGCCGCGCTCGTCGGCCTTGAGCAGGACGCCTTTCTCGGCGGCCGGTTCGACGACGCGCGAGCTGGCGGCCAGCAGGCCGAAGCGTGGCTGGCCGAGCGAGGCGCCGAGGGCGTCGTCGAACGCTACCGCGCTGCCTTCAAGGGCACCCCCGCCCCGCCGGCGAAGGGCTCAGCGGCACCTCCACGGAGCCCGATCCCGGTCGACGCCGAGCAGCCGGCCTAGGATCCTCGCTCGCCCGCGCGGAGCGCCCCCTCCAACCGGTCGATGAACGGGATCTGGGTCTCCTTGATCCGCCGCCGGGCCTCGTGCTGGCGCCAGCCACGCCACCTCGTCGATCTCGGGGACCTGCTGGAACCGTCCCGAGCGGGGCGGCCACTCCACGGTGAACAGGTTGCTCTGCGCCGTCGCCGGGTCCAGGTCGCCCTCCGCAGCCCACGCCACGACCAGCTTCCCGCCCTTCTGGGTGATCTCGCCGAGCGGCAGCAGCTCGTCGATCGGGGTCTGGACCGGACTGCCGGTCTCCTCCTCGAACTCGCGAAGCGCCACCCGTCGCAGCTCCTCGCCGGTCTCGCCGAGATCGGCCTCACCCTTGGGAATGGACCAGTGGCCGTTGCCCTTGTTCGCGAAGTACGGCCCGCCCGGATGGCCGATCAACACCTCCAGGCTCCCGTCCCGCCATCGGTAGAGGAGGATGCCCGCGCTGACCCGGCTCCGGCCCATGGCCCCAGTCTAGGGCGGTACGCTCGGCCCGCTATGACCGATGACCCCCGCGCCGGCGTGCTCCGCGAGGCAGCGGCGCGCTGGGGCACGCCGCTCTACGTCACCGATCTGGATGCCGCCGCTGACCGGCTCTCGGCCTACCAGGCCGCGTTCCCCGGTGCCCTGGTTGCCTACGCGCTGAAGGCCAACCCCGACCCGCAGCTCCTGCGCCGATTCGCCGAGGCCGGTGCCGGCGCGGAGGTCGTCAACGCCATCGAGCTGGCGCTGGCCCGGCACGCTGGCTTCCCCGGCGATCGAATCGTCATGAACGGCATCGGCAAGACCGACGCGGACCACTCCGCGGCCCGCGACACCGGCGCCCTGATCAACGCCGAGTCCCTCGAGGAGCTCGACGCCCTCCTGGCCGCCGCGGGCGACGGATGGCGCATCGGTCTCCGGCTGAATCCCGCGTTCGCGCCGGACACGCACGCCCATCTCGCCACAGGCGCCGCGGACAGCAAGTTCGGGATCACCTGGACCGATCTCGACGCCGCGCTGGACCGATGCCGGGCGGCCGGCCGCCCGGCCGAGAGCGTTGGCGCCCACATCGGCTCGGCGGTCGATGACCTCACCGCGTTCACCCGCCTGGCGGCGCTCCTGGCCGAGGCGGCCGCCCGCGCGGATGCGCCCCACATGAACCTGGGCGGAGGAGCGGGCACCGGCCTCTCCGTCGCCGACCTCGCGGCGGCGATCCGATCGCACCTCCCCGACTCGACGCGCCTCATCCTCGAGCCCGGCCGCTCCCTGGTGGCCGAGGTCGGGTGGCTTCTGACCCGGGTCGTGCGGATCCAGCCCCGTCCCGAGGCCAGCCTCACATACCTCGTCGCCGACGCGGGCATGGCCGAGCTCATCCGCCCGGTCCTGTACGGCGCGGACCACCCCGTCGCGCTCCTCGAACCCGGCGCGTCGATCGCGGACGGCCACGGAACGGTGCACCTCGCCGGGCCGGTCTGCGAGGCCGGCGACATCGTGGCTCGTGACATTGGCCGATGGCTCTCCCCGGCGGATCTCGCGCAGGCGGGAACGGATGCGCTCATCGGTATCGGTCAGGCAGGCGCCTACGGTGCCGCGATGGCATCGGTCTACAACGGTCGTCCACGTCCCGCGGAGGCGGTGGTGGACCACGGGGAGCTGCGCCTTTCCCGCCGTCGGGAGACCCTCGAGGACCTCGTCGCCCGCGACGTCTGACCCCGGCAACACCGAAATCAGCCCGTCGCCCCTGTAATCCCACGCCCTTCCCGGCGTTTTGTTCTCGTCATCGGGCGGCTGCGGCCGATGCAGGACCCGGTCGCAGCCGTCCAGCACTCATCCATCTGGCGGGCATCCGCCAGGCCCGGCGGATATCCACCGGGACCCGACTACCGACGGGCACAGAACAGGAGCAGGGAAGCACACATGAGCAAGGTTCCCGACAGGGCTCGACCCACGCTGACGTCCCGCCTCGGCATCTCGCTGCCCGCCGCCATCGGCGCGCTGCTGGTCGCCGGGGCGATCACGTTTGGGTCGGGCATGGCCGCGGATTCCTCCAAGCCCGGCCATGGCGGCACCGAGACCGCCCAGGGCCACAAGGGTGGCGGCTACGGCAATGGTCAGGGCGGCTATCACAAGCCGGGCAAGGACAACCCTGAGAGCAACCAGCAGCCGAGCCACAACCGCCCCGACAAGACGCCCAAGCCGGAACCGAGCCCAAAGCCTGCCAAGCAGGAGCAGCCGGCGGCCACGCCCAAGCCGAAGAACAACTACCCGGACAAGACCCCCAAGCCCCAGCCCGTGCCGCCGACCCAGGGCACCGCGATGAACCTCGACGCCCAGGGCTACTACGGCAAGGTCAAGCTCTTCTGGTCGAAGTTCGTCCACGAGGACTTCGCCTACTACAAGGTGGTCCGCTCCACGGACGCCACGGTCAGCTGGCCGACGGGCGGCAACGACACCCTGATCAAGTGGAGCTCCGACAAGTACGAGACCTCGTTCAAGGACCACCCGCCGTGCGGCACCCAGTTCTTCTACCGCGTCTTCGCCGTCACCAGTGGCAGCGATGGCTACCAGGTGCTGGCCGCCAGCAACGTCGATTCCGGAACCGCCGAGTGCGACACCTCCGGGACGCCGAAGCCGACGCCCACCCCGGCGCCGCCGACGCCCGCACCCCCGACTCCGGCTCCGCCCACGCCGGCGCCACCGACCCCCGCACCGCCGACGACCGTGACCCTGGGCTTCATGCTCACCGGCGTTGACGGTGGCGTGCACGCCGACTGGCAGACGTGCTCGGCGGCAGGATTCGCGTCCTACCGCGTGGTTCGCTCGCAGACGAACAGCGACCCGATGTTCCCGCTGAACAGCGGCACGGAGCTGGTCGCCACGATCACCAACCCGAACAACTCGGTGCTGGTGGACGCGAGCCCCACGACCGGACAGACCTGGTTCTACCGCGTGCTCTGCATGGCCTCGGACGGGTTCGTCCTGGGCATCACGCCCGCGCTGAGCATCACGGTTCCGTAGGGAGGAAGCATGACGACGGAGCGGGGCCATTCCCCGGGACTGGGTCTTCGGTACCCGGTACCCGCGGGTAGTGGTCCCGCTTCGGTCTTCCCTCCACGATGCGGCGACGCATGGAACAGGACCGACGCGCCCCCAGCCGGATGCCCATCGAGCTCGAACGCGAGCTCGTGGCCCGTGCTGCCGGCAAGCCGCCTGACACCGCCGCCTTCGTCCAGCTCTACGACTTCTACCTCCCTCGCATCTATGGCTTCATCTACCGCCGGATCGGAGAGCGCAGCGTGGCCGAGGATCTGACCTCCAGCGCGTTCGAGAAGGGTCTCGATGCCCTTCGCCGCGGCACCTTCCGCAACGACTCGTTCGGCGGCTGGCTCTACCGCGTGGCGGCCAACGGCTGCGTGGACCACGTCCGGCGCACCTCCCGGCTGACGGCCCTCGACGGCACGGACAGCGGCCGTCCGGCATGGACCGACCGCGCCGACGAGCCGGGCACCCAGGAGGCCTGGGCCACCGCCCTCGAGCGCGACGAGCTCCAGCGGGCCCTCGCCCGCCTCCCCGAGCGCCACCGCCAGGTGCTCACCCTCCGCTTCTACGACGACCTCGACCCGGCCGAGGCCAGCGCGGTCCTTGGCGTTTCCGCGGGGACATTCGCGGTGCGTCTTCATCGGGCGCTCGCCGCTCTCCGGGGCGTGCTCGTGACGGAGCAGACCGATGTCGCCTGACGACCGCAACAACCTCGACCGCGGCTTCGACGACCGCGGTTTCGACGACCGCGGGTTCTCGGACCGGGGCGCGGACCGCGATTTCAGTGACCGCAACCTGTCGTCCGACCGCGGCGCGGACCGTGAGTTCAGCGATCGCAACCAGTTCGCGTCGGACCGCGAGTTCGAGGACCGCGAGCTCGAGCAGCAGCTGGCCGACTCCGGCCGACAGGCCCGCCTCTACGCCGGCGGGATGAGCCCGAACCCGATCTACGCCGCACAGCTCCGCGAGCGCCTGGTCGTGCAGCTCGAGACCGCGCCGGCGCCCTTCGTCCTGTTCGCCTTCCGCCAGCGCCTCGGGCGCGTCCTTCCGCTCGCCGTCCTGACCCTCCTCCTCGCCGCCGCGGCCGTCGGCGCCGCCCAGCTCAACGTGGGTGCTCCCGCGCCCAGCGAGTCCCCGGTAGCCGTCACCGACGAGCAGGAGCCGACCGCCAAGCCCACGGCCAGCCCCGAAGCCACGGGCAATGGCCAGCCCATCGTTCCGGTGGCTACCCCCAAGCCGACCCCCGCCCCGACGCCGAAGCCGGAACCCGGCCAGAACCAGGCTCCGCCGCCGCCGGCCAGCACCCCCAAGCCGACGCCCGTCCCGCCGCCCCCACCGCCACCGGGCCCGGTGCCCATGACCCTGTCCCTGAAGTCATGTGACGGTGGCGTGGTGCTGAGCTGGTCGAAGTACAAGGCCGGCGGCTTCAACCACTACGCGACCCTGCGCAACACCGTGAACAACGTCCCGCTGGCATACCCGCCGCAGGGTGGGGCGGTGGACTTCGGTGGCACTTACACGACCGACCACCACGTCCTCTCGGCGGTGGACACGTCCGGTGCGCCGTTCACCACCTACTACTACCGAACCATGGCCTTCAACGGGGCGAACCAGGTCATCGGGGCATCCGCCGTGGGCTCCGCCCAGGCCTTGCCCATGGCCTCGCTTGGGACGCTGGGCGCGGCTCCGGACGCCGGGGGCACGCTCTTTTCCTGGACTCCGTACGGCGGCCATGGTGCGTGCTTCACCTGGTACAAGGTCGTGGCCTCCACCACGAACCCGAACCCCAGCTACTTGAACGGCGACCCGTACCTGTATGCCGGGTCATGGCAGGGCGAAGGCTCGACCGTGATTTCCGGCCTGGTCAGTGGCCAGACCTACTACGTGCGAGTGCAGGCCATCAAGTCCACCGCTCTCGGCCTCTTCGTGGCCGGCCAGACGGACGTCTTGACCTTCGTCGCTCCCTAGCCCCCGCGGAGCAGCCCCACCCGAACCACCCACGGCGACACGCGGGCGGCAATGCCTCCGTAATGTTTCGGCTCCCAGTTGCGTCTCTAAGGTATGACCGGGGGCCTTGACCTCAGCCACGTGAGGAGCGAATCGGTGGCCTTTCGCCTCGAGATCGCGGATTTCGGTGCCTTTTACGAGGAGACGTACGACCGTGCCTATCGGACGGCGCTGGGCATCGTCCGTGACCCGGCGCTCGCCGCCGATGTCACCCAGGAGGCCTACGTCTCCGCCTTTCGTCAGCGCGATCGATTCCGCGGAGATGCCCCCTCGCAGGCCTGGCTGCACCGGATCGTGGTCAACGAGGCGCTGTCGGCAATGCGCCGCCGGCCGCAGCCCAAGCGGGACGCCGACCTGACGCGGTTCATCGCACCCGACGACGCGGCCGGGACGACGAGCAGGCTGGCACTCCTCGATGCGCTCGACGGCCTGTCGCCGCGCCACCGGGCGGCCGTGATCCTCCGCTACTACCACGACTACGACTACCGGACGATCGCCCAGATCCTGGGAACCACCTCGACCAACGTGGGCGCCATGCTCTCGCGCGCCCTGGGCCAGCTCAAGGTCGCCCTGGACCCGGTTCCGGGCGCCAAGCACGAAACGGGGCGCTGACCGATGCAGACCGATAGCGACCGCGACCTCGAACGGCGACTCCGCAGCGTCCTGCGCCAGGAGCTCGATCACGAACACGGCCCCGACCCAGCGTGGGACGAGTCGCCGGCGGCGCGCCGTGTGTCCGAGCGAGAAGGGCGTCGGCCGAGTCGGTGGACGCTGCGCGTCCTGGCCATTGCCGCGCTCATCACCATCGGCGTGGGCTCAGCCCTCCTGTTCGGCTCGTCGGACGATCCAACCGCCGTTGGCTCCAACGGCTGGATCGCCTATGGCTTTGCCGAGGAGGGTCCGGCACCGGATTACGTGACCCTGGGTGACCATGACATCTGGTTCGTCAGCCAGGAAGGTGAGCCCCGCCGCGTCATCGGCTCGGGTACGGACGGTGTGGATGAGCTCTGCCCGGCCTTTTCGCCCGATGGGCGTCACCTGGCGTACGGACGAGTCGTTGCCCAAGACACCGGGTATCGGGATGCGACCCTCGTCATCGCCGAGGTCTCCGACGACGGTCGTGTGATCGATCAGTTCACGATCGACGTCGGGGACGGACTGCCACCACCGTGCCCCCTCTGGTCGCCAGACGGAGACCGGATCGCGTTCGGCGTCCCGCTGACATCCGTTATCAATCCCGAGCGAGGGGCCGAGGGTAGCCAGGTCTGGATCCTGACGATGGCCGACCGCGGCATCACGGTGCTGCCCGACCTGCTCGCGACCGACCTCGAGTTCTCACCCGACAGCAGTCTCCTTGCCGTCGCCAGCCGGGACCGACGCCGTGGTGACCGGCAATCAGCTCCACGATGGCCGGCTCTACCTGTATGAGCTCGCCTCGGGTGCGACCCGCACCCTGGAAGACACTCTGGGCGCCTTGACCTTCACCTGGTCGCCCGACGGCGGTCGCATCGCCTACGAGCGAATCGCCCGCGATTCCGGCGACTCTCTCCGTGACCTCCGCATCATCGAAGTTGCCACCGAAGAGCAGCGCCCCTTGTCCACCGGGCGATATGCGACCTATGGGGTGCTCCACGGCATCGGCCCGGTGTGGTCGCCGGATGGCGAGTCGATCGTCTATCAGCGCTGCCCGACGCTGGGGATGTGCAACGGTGAGAATCACGACGTCGTCCTGGTGTGGCCGGATGACCTCTCGGCTGACGGCACCCCACGCGAGGAGATCGTTCCACTCGTCGAGCGCGCGGCCGATGGGCTCCGAACGCGCCCTGAGTGGACCGTATTGGGTCACATGGTCACCCGATGGCGAGTACCTGGTGTTCGCCGCCTGGACGTCCGAGATCGATCCTCTCCTCGGCGCGGTTCCCGCCGTCCCGGGCAGCCCGTCGGAATTCCTGGTCGACCGACCAGGACCTGGCCGTCAATCCGGTTTATGACGCTGGCCCGTTCGTGCCCATCCAGATCCTGGAGTCGCCGACCGGCGGACGCCGCAACGCCTTCCCCGTCGCCGTCCGCATGGGCGGGCCTTCCAGCGGGTCCTCACCCCCTCTTGGAGGGGACCGACAGCGGCGTGCCGATCACCGTCACCATCGCCGCGCCCCTCTGGAACGGTGAGCCGAACGGAGGCTACCTGTGCTGGGGCAATTCCGCCGATACCTGCGCTGACCCGCCGGACGGCGCGGGAATATTCGCCTTCGAAGGTCGCGAGTACCACGTGTACACGGATGCCTGCCACTGGGACCCAGCGGACCCGCCATCACCGCCACGACGGTCGATGAGCTCGTCTACGCTCTGCTGACGCAGGGGCATCGCGGGGGAACCTCGCCCGAGGACATCACGGTTGATGGCTACGCCGGGAAAAAGATCGTCCTGGGCACGTCCAGACACCAGAGGACTGCGACGACGGCACCCTGGTCCTATTCGGGCTGCCCGGGGATGACTTGGCCCGGTCCAGCCGCCAGGGTCCCGGACCAGATCGAGGAGGTCTGGGCCGTTGGACGTCGACGGCCTGATCGTCGTCCTCGATGGCGACGCTACTCCACGGATACCCCACAGAACGTCGTCGACGAGCTGCGGACCATGCTCGCCTCGGCAACCTTCGAGTAGACCGATGCGCGGGAAAGCGAATCGAGGATTGGGGGTCCTGCCGAAATTGACCACGAACCAGAGCAGGCCGACGTCGGCTCATGGAGGAAAACTCGTGATGAATCGGAACCTTGCCATCCGCCCCAGCGCCGTGGCGGTGGTCGCCCTGCTCCTCATCAGCTGCCAGTCCAACGGCTCGGCCACCCCGAGCGGCGAGCCGTCAGCGAGTGCCGCTCCGTCGACAACGGAACAGAGCTCGTCAGCTGAGGCCGACCCGTCCCTGGACCCGAATGACACCTCGGCATGGCTCCCCTTCGACTCGGAGCGTTATGGGCTCAGCCTCGCCTACCCGCCCGACTGGACCGCTCACCGGGGGGATGGCGAGTGGACCTTCCCCGAGGACACCGCCTGGCCCGACGGGGTAGGGCGCACCGACTGGTTCGAATTCGACGCGCCCGAGGGAACTGTCGCGGCCTCGGCCTGGTCGGTGGCGCTGGAGCCGGGCATATCGGCCGACCAGTGGTGGCTGGACTACTGCACCGTCGAGGTGACGCCCTGTGACGGAACCGAATCGACGGTTGACGCGAGCCTGGACGGACATGCGGGCTGGCTCGTCGACGCCTCCGATCCGGCCGCCTACTTCGGCGTCGACGATCGGATCTACCTGCTGACGGTCTGGCAGCCTGACGACTTCCCGGCGATGGAGCGCTACGGCGGAGGCCTCACGTTCATCGAGACCTGGCTGTCGACGATGCGAATCCTGCCGGACTAGGAGTCCCTGGATCCGACCTCCCCACCGCCCTCGGTGAGCCCGCCTGCCGCACGGCGATCATCGAACGACTGGCGGCCGTCCAGAGGGGTTGCCGCCTATATTGACAGACGTCTATATACTAACCGCGTGAAGTCCGGCGATCCCGACATGGAGCTCCTGCAGGCCATCGCCGACCCGGTTCGGTTGTCCATCCTTCGCCAGTTGGCGACATCCCCCGGATCGGTCTGTGCCTGCGACTTCACCGAGTGCTGCACCGTCAGCCAGCCCACCGTCAGCCACCACCTGCGCGTCCTGCGCGAGGCCGGCGTCGTCACCACCGAACGACGTGGCACCTACATCTACTACGAGCTCGCACCCGATTTCGAACGCCGTTGGGCTGGGATCGGCGCCAGCCTCGCTGGCCTGGTTCCGCTCGCCTAGGGCGGCCGATTCCAAGGAGATACCGATGACGAACGAGATTCACGACATGGTCCGCGACCACTACGCGCAGTCCGCGCTCCAGGTCATCGAATCCGGGACCATGGCTTGCTGCGGCGATGGCTGCTGCAACGGCGCGTCCTGCACCGATCCATCTCACGCAGCCACCGACTCCATGGTCACCTTCTATTCGGACGCTGAGCTGGCCACCCTTCCGGACACGGCCCGCCTGGCGTCGCTTGGCTGCGGCAACCCGCTCGCGGTGGCTGACCTGAAACCCGGGGAGCGGGTGCTGGACCTCGGGTCCGGCGGCGGGATCGACGTCCTGCTCTCGGCCCAGCGGGTCGGGCCCACCGGCCGCGCCATCGGCCTGGACATGACCGACGAGATGCTGGCCCTCGCCCGCCGCAACGCGGCGGAGGCCAACGCCACCAATGTCGAGTTCCTGAAGGGCCACATCGAGGCCATCCCGCTCCCGGCGGACTCCATCGACGTGGTCATCTCCAACTGCGTCGTCAACCTCGCCGCGGACAAGCCGGCCGTCTTCGCCGAGATCGCCCGCGTCCTCCGCCGCGGTGGTCGGATCGGCATCACTGACATCGTGGCCGATGACGCCCTCACCCCTGCCGAACGCGAGGAGCGCGGCTCCTACGCCGGCTGCATCGCCGGCGCGCTATCGGTCTCCGAGATGACCGATGGCCTGGCGCAGGCGGGACTGACCGATGTCAGCGTCACGCCCACCCACGAGGCCGCACCCGGCATGTACAGCGCCATCATCCGCGCCACCAAACCAGAGGCTGCCTAACACGTCCTTGATCTCGATCCGTATCCTCGAGCCATGACGAAGAAGCGCGTTCTGTTCGTCTGCACCCACAACAGCGCTCGATCCCAGATGGCCGAGGCCATGGTCAACGCCTGGGCCGGCGACACGTTCGAGGCCTTCAGCGCCGGCACCGAAGCCTCGATCATCCGGCCCGAGACGGTGGCCGTCATGCAGGAGATCGGGTTCGACCTCTCGGCCAACCGGAGCAAGTCGGTCGAGGAGTTCCGCGGCCAGCCATTCCACTGGTTCATCACCGTCTGTGACGAGGCCCAGAAGAACTGCCCGGTGCTACCCGGCGTCGAGAACGTGGCACATTGGAGCATCGAGGACCCGGCGCACGTCACCGGCTCGCCCGAGGAGCGGCTCGCGGCCTTCCGAACTGCGCGCGACCGCGTCCGCGACCGGATCCACATCTTCCTGCTCGCCGCCGGCCGCGACGACCTTCCCGCTCCGGAGCCCGCGACCCTCGGTGAGCCTTCCGCCTAGCGGCTGAACGTCCCGGTCAGGACCGCCTGGTCGAGGACTTTGCCCTCCATCGCGGTGAGCAGGTCGCCGGCGGTCACGCCCTCCGAAACGCCCGCCGGCTCCGACAGCGCGTACAGGGTGAACACGTACGAGTGGGTCCCGCTGGGCGGACACATGCCCAACCAGCCGATCCCGCCGGCTCCGTTCTCGCCCTGTGCCGCCTCCCCAGGGAGTGCCCCGGACTCGCCCTCGGGCAGGTTGGCGAGGATCCCCGACAGGTTGCCCACCACCCAGTGGACGAAGCCACCGGCGTCGGGATCGTGCGCGATCAGGGCGAACGCCACCGTCCCATCCGGCGCCCCGCTCCATTCGAGCGGCGGCGAGACCTCGTCACCGTCGCAGCTGTGGACCGCCGGGATCGCCTCTCCCTCAGCGAAGGCAGCGCTGGTCAACGAGAAGGCCGATGCGCCCGGCGGGGCCTGGTCAACCGATGCCGGCGCGGACGCGCCGGGCGCGGACTCGCCCGTTGCCGGGGCGGACGGCGGGACCGATGAGCTCGACGGCTGGCAGCCCGCCAGGACGGCCAGGACCGCCAGCAGGCCGAGCGCGGTCAGCGACGACCGCACCTACCTAGAACGCCCCGTTCTGGTTCGGGCTGTTGGCCGGAAGCTCCTGTGCGACGTCCCACAGCTCGACAACCTTGCCGTCCTCCACCCGGAAGATGTGGACCGCGGCCAGCTCGCCCCGACCGGGACCCTGCGCGACGCGCGAATGGAGCATGACCCACGGACCCTCCGAAATGGCGCGCACGACCACTACCCGCTTTCCCGGGTTGGCCCGCGCATCCTCGTCCATGGCCGCGATCAGGGCGGGCCCATCGCCGGGAAAGAACGGGTTGTGGTGGCGGAAGTCCAACGCCCCATATCGGTCCAGGGCTTCCTGGCCGTTCCCGGAGGCGGCCATCTCGAGGAAGGCCAGCGCCACGTCGGCATTGACCCCCAATTCGTCAGCGTTGAACCCAACCGTCGTCGTGGTCGGCGTGGCCTGCGTCATGTCATGACCTCCTATCGCGACCCGGACCGCGTGTAGCGACCGGTCAGCCCGCCACCGGCCAGGACCTTGCCGAACATGTCGGCCCGGACCCCGGTGGCGGTGAGCTGGGCGCCCTGCACCAGTGGCTCGGACAGGGCGTACAGCGAGAAGACATACCGATGCTCCCCGGACGGCGGGCACGGGCCCCCGTAGCGGGCCGGTCCGAAATCGGTCTCACCCTCGATCGCGCCGCTCGGGCAGCCCGCCCGAAACGTCCTCGTCGAGGGAGGTCACGCCAGCCGGCAGGTTGACGATGAGCCAGTGAACCCAGCTGCGGGCGTCGGGATCCTCGGCGATGAGGACCCAGGCCGCAGTGCCGGGCGGACCCGCCTCCCAGGACAGCGGAGGCGAGATGTTGTCGCCATCGCACGTGTACTTGGCAGGGATGACTCCGCCGTCTTCGAACGCGGAGCTGGTGAGGAGCAGCTTCGTCGTGACCGTCATCGGTGCGTGCCTCCATACCTCAGACCGAGCGCAACGGGGGGAGGCAGCGCCTGTGTCCAAACGCAACCGGACCACCTTGCGGGTGGCGCGCCCGGCTGTTCCTAGCCTACGCCTCTGGTCCGCGAGGCGCGAACCGGGCCTCGGCCCAATCCGGTCCGGGTACGATGCCAGCCCGGATGAAGAGCCCCGAGTACACCGCCACCGGAGTACGCCGCATCGTGCGCGCCACGGGTTCCACCATGGCCGGCCTGGCCGACGCCATCCGCCACGAGGCCGCCTTCCGCCAGGAGCTGCTGCTCGCCGTGATCCTCATCCCGCTGGGCCTGTACCTCGGCCAGTCGGGGGTCGAACGGGCGGTGCTCGTCGGCTCGGTCATCGGCCTGCTGATCGTCGAGCTCCTGAACACCGGCATCGAGGCCACCGTGGACCGGATCTCGACCGAGCTGCATGCCGGCTCCAAGCGGGCCAAGGACCTCGCCAGCGCGGCGGTCTTCCTGGCGCTCCTCAACGTGGTCGTGATCTGGGCCCTCGTCCTCCTGACCTGAGCTCCGCCGTCGCGCGTACCCCCTGACGCGCGGCGCCTAGGGCCGGCGGCGGTGGACCAGGGCCAGGATCCCGACCGGGTCGCCAGACGGGTCGTCGCGGACGACGAAGTCATCGGCCAGGGCATGGATCCGCTTGCTGAGCCGGGCCTGGTCGCGCGCGGTCAGGCGCACGCCGAGCCGGATGGTCGTGATCGTCGCGTCCGAACCGGCTTCCAGCAGCTCGTCGCGGACGGCCTCCAGGACCGATGCGGTGTGGCCTGGATCCGGAGCCATCCGGATCCGCCACGACTTGCCGGTGGACCGATACGGCCGCTCCAGCGCCCCGCGCTTCCCGGTGCGGACCGGCTCCGCCCGGAGGAACCCGTTGCGAGCCAGGGTCCGGACGTGGTGGAGGACGGTGCCCGGGTCCTCGCCCAGCCGATCGGCCAGCTCCTTGTTGGTGTACGCCTGGTCCAGGGTCAGGCGGAGGATCCGCAGCCGAAGGGGATGGGCAAGGGCCCGCATCTCGGCCGCGGTGGCGTCGCGTTCCGGCGGCGGCCCCGTCCGGCGCTTACTGGTGGACACTTCTAAATCGGTTGGGTATCATCGATCAGATGGTACCGCACCGCCGTCTCCTCATCGGTCTGGCCCTGGCGGTTGCCGCCTGCCAGCCGGCGCCATCGGAGGGAGGATCCGTGCCGTCATCGGCTGAGCCCAGCGCCGCCGCGTCCGCCTCGGGCGCCGCCGTCGAGGTCATCGACGCCGCCACCGCGACCACCTACGACCCGGCCGCCCCGATCGACTACCAGGAGGGAGACGCCGAGACGCTCGACACCGGCGTGACGGTCACCGACGTCAGCTGGGCCAGCGCCACCGGGGAGCGGGTCACCGCATGGCTCGTCGTGCCGCCGGGCGAGGGTCCGTTTGCCGGGCTCGTCTACCTCCACGGCTCGGAGACCGACCGCGACGACTTCCTCGACGAGGCGGAGGCGATGGCCACCGGCGGGGCGGTCTCGCTCGTCCTCGACGCGCCGTTCAGCCGGCTCGGGACCGATCGGCGGGCGTTCCTCCAGAGCTACGGCCTGCCGGCGCGGGAGCGGGACATGAACGCCCACGCGATCATCGACGTCCGCCGCGCGTACGACCTGCTGGCCGAGCGCGAGGACGTGGATCCGGATCGGCTCGGGTACGTCGGGCACTCGTGGGGCGGGTCCGCCGGCGCGACCCTCGCGGCCGTGGACGCGCGGCCGGCGGCGCTCGATCCTGATCACGCCGCGGCCTTCGTGGACCGGGTTCCTGGCCACCTCTGACGAGGCATGGGTGGAGGGTGCGCGAGCCCTGGTCGGGGCCGAGAAGTTCGAGGTCTACCTCGAGGTCATGGCCCCCTTCGACGCCCTGGCGGTCGCGGACCAGCTCGAACGGGGAGCGGCTGTACCTCCAGTACGGCACGATCGACGACGTGGTCCCGCCCGAGGTGGCACAGGAGCTCATCGAGGCCCTGCCCGAGGCCACGCGTCTCGACCTACGAGGCGGGCCATGCCCTGGACGCCGCCGCCACCGCGGACCGCGCCGCGTGGCTGGTCGAGCGCCTGGGCCTGACACCCATCTCCCCCGAGACCCTCGCCACCGTCGGCCTTCCCGACGAGTAGCCCGAAGGTTCAGTCGATCCGGCTCAGCCTGAACCGGCCCTCACGGAGGGGCTGAATCGCGAAAGGGTCAGCGGCTGGACTCAGCCGCTGGGGGTCAGCTCGCCGGGGACTCGCTGGCGGCTGGTTCGCTTGCCGGCGCGCTCTCGGGGGCGCTTTCGCCACCGTCGGTCGGGCTGGCGGACGGCGAGCAGGCGACGAGGGCCACGGTGACGAGCGAAACGGCCAGGAGCGCGGACAGGCGGCGCTTCATCTGGCTGGGGATGCCATCACCGAAGTCGGGCTTCGCGAGACTCATGGGTCGTGTGCCTCCATGCTTGACCGGTACGCAACGGGAGGGCAACGCGTGGGCGACGCCACCAACGGACCACCATGGTGGTGGCTCGTCCGGTCGTGAGGCGAACCCTACCGGCTAATTCCCGATTCGTGCTCACGGCCGTTCACGGCGGCGTCGCGGAATGTCATACATTCACCCGGCACCTCCCATCCTGGCCAGCTCGGACCGCGGCATTCGCCGGCGACCCGAGGAACCGTCCACAGACGGTCCACAGGCCATCCACAGCCTGTCCCACCCCAAACGGCGACTGCGCATCATGTAGGGGTTGTCGGGTAGGCGACACCACAACATGTTGTGATTTTCCGTTGACGGAGCCATTTCGCGGGAGTATGCTGAGCATCCCTGAGACTGCCGCCCGGTTCGCCCATCGGCGCAGGCTCGAATCGATGAACGGCGGGCCTCCCAGTCTCTCCTCCGGGAGGTCCGTCCGTCACACAAACGCGACATCAAGGAGCATCCGGACCGATGGCACGCAGCGAAGCCCCCCAGGCCCCGACCTCCACCAACGGCCATGGAAACGGCCACAAGGACAAGGAAGGGAAGGGCAAGGGGAACGGCACCGGCCATGGCAACGGTCATGGCAAGGCGGGGCAGGCTGTCGGAGTCGTCGCCGTCGGCGCGGATGGAGATCAGCTCAAGACGGGGTACCACCAGTTGAGCGCGACCGAAGAGCGGGACTGGACCGGAATCAGCATCGAGCGTCGCTTCACGCGCCCGGGCGTGGACCCGTACGACACCGTCGAGTGGGAGGCCCGCGAGGCCACCATCACCAACGAGCACGGGGAGACGGTCTTCGAGCAGAAGGGCCTCGAGTTCCCCAAGGCGTGGAGCCAGCTCGCGACCCAGGTGACCGCCAGCAAGTACTTCCGCGGCACGCTGGGCACGCCGGAGCGCGAGACATCGGTCCGCCAGATGATCGGCCGGGTGGCCGACACCATCACCGGCTGGGGCCGGGCGGACGCCTACTTCGCCACCAGCGCGGACGCCGACGCGTTCCACGACGAGCTGACCGACATCCTCCTCAAGCAGCGGGCGGCGTTCAACAGCCCGGTCTGGTTCAACGTCGGCATCGACGCCCATCCGCAGTGCAGCGCCTGCTTCATCAACAGCGTTGACGACACGATGGACAGCATCCTGACCCTGGCCCACACCGAGGGCATGCTCTTCAAGTTCGGCAGCGGCACCGGCTCCAACCTGAGCACCCTGCGCTCCAAGCGCGAGGGGCTCCGCGGTGGGGGATCGGCCTCCGGCCCGGTCAGCTTCATGAAGGGCTTCGACGCCTTCGCCGGCGTGATCAAGTCCGGGGGCAAGACCCGGCGCGCGGCCAAGATGGTGATCCTCAACGTGGACCACCCCGACGTCGAGGAGTTCATCGACTGCAAGATGCTCGAGGAGAAGAAGGCCTGGGCCCTGATCGATGCCGGCTACAACGGCAACTTCAACGGCGGCGAGGCCTACGACTCGGTCTTCTTCCAGAACTCGAACAACTCGCGTCCGGGTGACCGATGCGTTCATGGAGGCCGTCGAGGCCGACGCGGACTGGACCACCCACGCGGTGACCGATGGGCGGGACATGGACACCGTCAAGGCCCGCTCCATCCTGAACAAGATGGCCCAGGCGGCCTGGGTCTGCGGCGATCCGGGGATCCAGTACCACGACACGGTCAACCGCTGGCACACGAGCGCGAACACCGCGCCGATCAACGCCAGCAACCCGTGCTCCGAGTACATGTACCTCGACGACTCGGCCTGCAACCTGGCCAGCCTGAACCTCATGAAGTTCGTGACCGATGAGGGCGATCTCGCCATCGAGGACTTCCGCCACGCGGTCCGGATCGTCCTGACCGCGCAGGAGATCATCGTCAGCAACGCGAGCTACCCCACCGAGCGGATCGGCCAGAACAGCCACGACTACCGGCCGCTGGGGCTGGGCTACGCCAACCTCGGCGCCCTGCTCATGAACCGGGGCCTGGCCTACGACTCCGACGAGGGCCGCGCCTACGCCGGCGCCATCACCGCCCTCATGCAGGGCGAGGCGGAGCTCCAGTCAGCGCGGATCAGCCGCGACCAGGGCGGCCCGTTCACCGGCTACGCCGCGAACGAGAAGCCGTACCTCAAGGTCATGGAGATGCACCGCGACGCGGCGTACCGCCTCGACCGGCAGCGGATCCCGGCGGACCTGCTGGACGCGACCCTGACCACCTGGGACGACGTCCTGGCCATGGGCGAGTCAGCACGGCTTCCGCAACGGGCAGGTCTCCGTCCTGGCCCCGACCGGCACGATCGCGTTCCTGATGGACTGCGACACGACCGGGGTCGAGCCCGACATCGCGCTCATCAAGTACAAGCGCCTCGTCGGCGGCGGCTACCTGAAGATCGTGAACAACACCGTCCCCCACGCCCTGAAGCGCCTCGGCTACTCCGCCAAGGAGACCGAGGAGATCATCGCCTACATCGACGAGCACGAGACGATCGAGGGCGCACCGGGCCTGAAGGACGAGCACCTCGCCGTCTTCGACTGCGCCTTCAAGCCGGCCAACGGCCATCGGTCCATTCACTACAACGGCCACCTGAAGATGATGGCCGCCGTCCAGCCGTTCATCAGTGGCGCCATCTCCAAGACGGTGAACATGCCCGAGGCATCGACCCCGGAGGAGATCGCCCAGGTCTACATCGATGGCTGGAAGCTGGGCCTGAAGGCCATCGCCATCTATCGCGACAACTCCAAGCGTTCGCAGCCGCTGAACGTGAAGAAAGAAGGCTCCCAGGGAGCGGCGGTCACACAGGCAGCTGAGGGCACAGCTGTCGCCGCCGCTCCCCCCAAACCATATCGACGGCGCCTGCCCGATGAGCGGGCGTCGATCACCCACAAGTTCAACGTGGCGGGCCACGAGGGATACCTCACCGTGGGCCTCTACGAGGACGGCCAGCCGGGTGAGATCTTCCTTCGGATGGCGAAGGAGGGGTCGACCATCAGCGGGCTGATGGACGCGTTCGCGACCGCGGTCTCGCTCGCGCTCCAGTACGGGGTGCCGCTGACGGACCTGATCAACAAGTTCAGCCATCTGCGGTTCGAGCCGGCGGGGTTCACGACCAATCCGGACGTGCCCATGGCCAAGAGCCTGGTGGACTACATCTTCCGGTACCTGGCCACCAAGTTCCTGAGTCGGGATGAGCAGGACGTGGTGGGGGTGATCAATCGGCAGATGTCGCTGAGTGAGGCTGAGGCGGTGAGTGGGGAGCACGCCTCCCCGGACGCCCCCGAGGCAAGCTCGGTGTCGTCCCCGGAGGCGGCAGAACCAGGTTCCGCCTCGGCTCCGCGACAGGACGTGGTTGAGGGTTCCCCGCAGGTCGCGTCAGAGACCGATACCGATGTCCAGGCAGAGGCAGCGTCGGAGCCGCTCCCCGGGTTGATGGATGGGTTGAAGATCGTGGCCCAGAACGGGAACGCGGGGCGAGAAGAGCGTCTCTCGGCAGGTCAGCCGACCGTGATCTTTGATACCGCCGATAGCCCGGCCTGCACGGACTGTGGCTCGATCATGGTCCGCAACGGCTCCTGCTACAAGTGCCTCAACTGCGGCTCAACAGCGGTTGCAGCTGACCGGGGATCCTGATTCGGCTGGAGACGATCGCTGAGGTTTCAGGGTCCTCGAAAAACACGTAGCAACCGCGCATTCCCCGCGTGAGAAGGACTCGGTAGGTGCGTTTGACGAGGTCGGTGAATCGAGGTCTTCGGAGCGCTTGACGATTGAGTCGTGGGACTCGGAGGTCACCGATCCAGGATTCGGTGGCAGGATCCCAGCGGAGGTCGCGGCCGAAGATCACGCCGACGTAGTCGAACTCGAAGCCCTGCGCGGTGTAGACGCAGCCGACCTGGTTGATGCCGCGTCGGGTCGCGACGCCCAGAAGTCGGACTTGGGGGATGCCGGGCGCGAGGCGGCCGGCGTCGGGCTTGGGCGTTCCAGGGCATCTGCCAGTCCCCCACCTTGACGTCGGGCACGAGCGTGCCGTCGTCGTTCGGGTCTGGACCATGGCCAGCAGAAGCCGGCGACGAGGCGGGCGGTGTGCCCTCCCCTGCCTTGCGAGCGGATCAGCGCGTCGAGCTGCTCGACCGAGTCGACGATGCGGAAGTCGAAGTCGTCGTCGGCCTCCCAGAGGATTGGCCGTCTCGGGCCAGCCCGAGCGTGTTGTCGACCCAGCTGACGAAGGCCTTCGAGCCGGCGAGCGGAACTGCGTCTCGAGCTCGAACTCGTGGATCATCGGCGCCGCTTGGCGGCGGCCTCGCGGATGAGCTGGGTGCTGCCGACTCTCGTTCGGGCGCACGACCTGGAGGTCGTCGATGAAGAAGACCGAGTCGTCTTGGCGGCCTTGAGGAGTTCGTCGATCTGGGGCAGATCTGTCCGGTGCGCCTTCGGCGTGAAGCGGCTGGCTGATCGTCTCGCGGATCCGGTGCGCCTCGTCGAGGATGAGGACGTCGATGTCGTTCGCATCGGCGTTGCCGAACTGGTTGAAGTAGCGCGAACTGCGGCGCCGGCGCGGCTGCCCGACGATGCGGCGCATGTTCTCGGTGAACGCCTTGCTGCCGGTGGCGTGCATGGGCGTTGTAGCCGCACTGGGCCGAGCTCGCCAACGAGGTGAAGCGCGATGACCGACTTGCCGGTGCCCGGCCCGCCCTGGACGAGCATGACCGACTTCTTCGCGCGTGGAAGCCCTCGCGTGCCTCCGCCAGCACCGATTCGAACGCGACGCGCTGCTCGTCGAGGAGGACGAAGTCGCTGCTGGCCGCGATCATCTCCGCGGTGTGGTCGAGGAGCTTGCGGCTCGGCCGGTACTTCGACTCGAGGACGCTGGCCATGACGGTCACGCCATCGCCGGCCGAGAGGCGCCGGTCCAGGAACTCGGCGAGCTCGTCCGACTGGTCGCCGGTGTAGAGCGGGTTGCGTCTGCAGCGTACTCGGCGTGGCGATCGGCCCATAGCTCGCCGTCGGAGTCGAACTGGGAGGTTGTGGAGGTAGGCGACGCGGTTAGCGAGACCGATCGGTCTCGTAGAAGACCGTCGTGGTTGTCGAGCAGCCACTCTGGTAGTCCCGACCTGGACTGACGGATGGGGACCGGGCGGACCGCTTGCCGACGTACAGCTCGACGCAGCCGTCGGCTGTGGACGGGTCGCCGTCGTCGCCCCACTGCTTCAGCTCGATGACGACCGCGTTCTCTGGCTCGTCGCCGCGTGACCCGTCAGCATCGCGTCGAGCCGGCGGCTGGTGTTGCCGAGCTGGTACTCGAGAATCACGCCGTGGTCGTCCAGCGTCGGCTTGGTTGACGAGGATCGAGCGAGCGATGTGAGGCTGTTCTGCCAGGACGCGAATTCATCGCACCGGCTTGTGACCGATCTGCGTCGTGTATTCGCCTCGCAGCTTTTCCGCGATCCGATGCATCCGTGCATCGGTCCGGAACAGCTCGGTCGACTCCGCGTAGAGCCTCACGGATCGGAATCGTTGTCGACAGTCGGCTTCCGGGCCGGCGGGCAGTTCAATCGTCGGGATTTCCTCCGGCTCGGCCGCAGGTTCAGGAGCACCGGCCAGTCGGGCGCTGCGGCTTCCAGGCAACGAGGTTCTGGAGCACCTCGCGGTAAAAGGTCTTGGTCGAGGTCACGACGCTGTCAATGAACGAGTTCTTGCCGGCGGACCCACTCTGGCCCATGTCTCGCGTGAGGCTCAGAGCGGAAGCCCCGGACTTCCGCGTCCCTGCCGGCAAGATCGACGAGGAATCGATGCGGATGTCCTGTAGCTGCCCAGCCAAGGTCTGTGTCGTGTAGCGACTGTCTCACTTCGACTGTGAGGTCCTCGAGGCGCCTTCTGGAGTTGCCGGATGAGCCAGCTGACTCGTCCCCGTGACAAACCCTCGCGGGGTGCATCGATTTGCGTTGTAACGATGATCTGCCTCGTCGACAAGTCCGCCACGATCTCGAGCGGACCGGCCGTGTTCGGGATCTGCAGACCCCGTAGAGCTGTCCCTTTGATGCGAGTGATTCCCGGAGCGCCTGCTGACGAGATGCTCCCTCCGATTCCCGACGCCGCAGACTCTCCCGTACATCGAGTCCGAGGTCCTTCGTGAGGTCCAGGCTAAGGAAGCGGAGCAGCTCGTCCCACCGGTTGGCGACGTCCGCCGACGTCTGGGATCGGCCTTTCGAAGAGCGTGCGAACGCGTGCGCCCATCTCGAACGGGGACCCAACTCTTGCCCATGAAGTTGAACTGAACCACACCTGACCGGAGTCGGACGAGATACCGGATGAGCTCGTCCAAGATGTAAGCCTGATCCGGGTCCTTGACGCCTCGATGCTGCTTCTGCACCTCCGCTTCGGTCAGGACGCGGACCCACGACCAGTGATGGATGGCCACCTTGCGCGTCTTCCTCCGATCGAGCGCAATCGGGTAGTCCGCCGACTTCGACGCGTAGTGGTTGGATATGGAGAAGACCGCATCGATTCCCGACTTCACGAGCTAGGTCGAGGTAGCTCTCCATCTGATCTTGCTCAGTTCCTGGTCGGCGATCTTGCGATTCCACTAGCGCCCACCACGTCCTTCCAGCCCGGGAGACACCCATCAGTCCGTCAGGTCGGACGGTCTTTCCTGCCTGCGTCTTGAAGGGCGACCTCGATGAACGCCTCGATCTTTCCGGCTGGGGCGCCCAGGGGCTTGAGGAGGGCGCGGCCAAACTCGTTGACCGCCGATAGGACGGCAAGGGTAGCGGATGCGGCATGGCGTTCCTTGGCCTCAACGCCTGAGCCCGTCGGTAGAGGGATAAGCCGAGCTACCTGCCAGGCTTCATTTCGGTCCATGGGGAGCTCCTGTGCGCCACTTGACAGCTGCTTGGTCTACGGAGCCTCAGAAATGAGATCCACCGGTCGCGGAATCTCTCGATCCAGCCCGGTGGATAGCCAAGTACATGAAAGCCATAGTTGGGTAGGACTCGCCGCATTTCAGAATCCCGGTGAGGTCTCCCACCTCTGCCTGGTTCGGCCAGCCATGCTGCGTGCGAGGCCTGGAGCAGGCGGGCAATTTCTGCCGACGGGATCACATAGGTCACCGGTTTCGTTGGCTCCACGTCTACGAAAACAAAGATGAGGTCCTCACGGGCTTCCTGCTCGCCTCTTGAGGTCATGAGCCATCCGTTTGCCGACGCGTGTCGCCTGGTCCTCACTTTCACGACACATCGGTTTGTAGACCCGGATCCTGAGATCGCGAAGTCTGCCCCGTCCCGCCTAGCGAGACGCTCGGCTTTCATGCCTCGGCCTCGCAGTTCGGCCTCCACATGACGGATCCCGTCCGCCCGAGTGGTGGAGCGGCCGGTCATCGGGGATCTCCGCCGTTCGTGCTGGTGGCGACCGCCGCCAGCAGAACCACGAGGAGCGCTGGGAGGTGGCTCAGTGCTTTGCGCATCGGTTCCCCGCATAGGTCTGCGTGTTGAGTGGCAGGAGCGTAGCAGCGGGGGCAAGCGAACATGGGGTGGTCGGCCTAGGTCGCGTACGCGTTGCGGATGGCGGTGGCGAGGCGGGCGCCGGCTTCGGTCAGGTCGGCGGGTGGGTACATGCTGAAGGCGAGGCGGAGGGATTCGGGGGCGGTGGCGCGGTCGACGTAGAAGGGGCTGGCCGGGATGAAGCCGACGCCGTGGGCGGGCGCGGCCTTGGCGACGGCTGAGGCGGAGAGGCCGGGCGGGAGGTCGAGCCAGGTGAAGAAGCCGCCGCCCGGGCGGGTCCAGGTGGCGCCATCGGGGAGGTTCTGCTCGAGGCTGGCCAGGAGCGCGTCGCGCTGGGCGCGGTAGGCGGTCTTGAAGCGCTCGACCTGGGTCACGTAGTCGCCGGCGGCCGCGTACTCGGCGAGGACGGTTCCGGCGAAGTGGGTCGTGCCGCCGCCCGAGTCGAGGAGGCCGCCGGTCGTCATCCGCTCGACGATGTCCGCGCTCGCGGTCAGGTAGCCGACGCGCAGGCCGGGGGCGACGGACTTCGCGAAGCTGCCCGCCCGGACGACGACGTTGGCCGTGTCCGCGGCCCAGAGGGACGGGGGAGCGGGGCCGTCGTAGCTCAGCTCGCGGTAGGTGTCGTCCTCGACGATCACGAGGTCCTCGGCGGCGGCGAAGGCGAGGAGGGCGGCTCGGCGGTCGGCTGGGAGCGTGGAGCCGGTGGGGTTGCGGAAGGTGGGGATGGTGTACAGGAGTCGGGGTCGCTCGCCGCGGTTGCGGAGATCGGTGACGGTGGCGGCCAGCTCGTCGAGGAGGATGCCCTCGTGGTCGGAGGGCACCTGGAGCAGGGTCACCGGGTGGTCGCTGAGGATCCGCATCGCGAGGTGGTAGGTCGGGACGTCGACGAGGGCGGTGTCACCGGGCTGGAGCAGGTGATGGGCGGCCAGGTCGATGGCCTGGGAGGCGCCGCTGGTGACGAGGACTTCCGCGGGCGCGGGCGCCCGCGCATCGGTCAGGCGCAGGCGGTCGCAGATGAAGTCGATGAGTGGTGGCGGTCCGGCCGGGGCGCCGTAGGCGAGGGCATCGGTGCCGTATAGGTCGAAGGCCCGCGCGGCGGCGGCCCGGAGCTGCTCGAGGGGGAGCAGGGTGGGGTTGGGATGGCCCCAGGACAGGTCGATAACGCCCGGGGTGACTTGGAACTGGGTGAGCGACGGGTTTTCGATGGGACAATCGTGACATGCCAAAGCTGCAGTTCAAGAGCTTTGCCTCGCCGGACGAGCATCGGCCCATGCCCAGGGGCGGCGCCGACGTCGTCAACCTGGGCGACACGACCGTTGGTCGGGCGCGGTTCGAGCCGGGCTGGCGGTGGTCGACGGACCTCAAGTCGCTGGCCGGGACCGACAGCTGCATGTATCACCACCTCGGGTACTCGGTCTCCGGCGTCACGCGGGTGGTGATGGACGACGGGCAGACGCTCGACATCCCGCCCGGATCGGTCTACGAGATCCCGCCCGGCCACGACGCCTGGGTGGTCGGCGACGAGGCGTGGGAGACCGTGGAGTGGATGAGCGCGCGGACGGTGGGCCTCCCGGCGGAGCACACCGACGAGCGAGTCGTCCTGACCGTGCTGTTCACCGACATCGTGGACTCGACCCGGACCGTGCAGGAAGCCGGGGATACGGCGTGGCGGGACCGGCTTTCGCAGCACAACGTGAAGCTCCGCGAGACCCTGAACACGTTCCGCGGGCGCGAGGTGACGACGACCGGGGACGGGTTCGTGGCCGTGTTCGACAGTCCGACGCGAGCCGTTCGAGCCGGGGCGGCGATGGCGCATGGCGGCCCGGGAGATGGGCCTGCCGATCCGGGTAGGGGTGCATACCGGGGAGGTCGAGTTCGTCGGTGCGGACGTTCGCGGCCTGGCGGTCCACCTCGCGGCGCGGGTGATGGCCGTGGCCGGTCCGGACGAGGTGCTGGTCTCCTCGACGACGCGCGACCTGCTGGAGGGGTCCGGGCTCGAGCTGGAGGATGCCGGCAGCCACGAGTTCAAGGGTCTGTCCGGCGCACGCTCCGTCTATCGGCTCGTGCAACCACCGAGCTAGCCGGAGGGGAATGCCGAAAGGCCACGGCTCCCGGGCGCCGGAGCGGTTTCCCGCTTCGGGGGAGTCGTGGCCCTCCAGGGGTAGGGTTAGGCGAGGACAGGCGTTCCGCTAAGGAACGCGAGGTCACCGACGTAGCTGGTGATCAGCTTGACGCGGGTGGAGATGTTCTCCTTGACCCAGGTCGCGGCAAAGGTGACCGACTTCTCGGCCTGCTCACGCGTCTCCCAGACGGTGATCGAGGCAACCTTGTGGTTGCCCAGGTCGGCAACTCCGTACTCGAGGAAGCCAGGCTCCTTCGAGATGCGGGGCAGCATGCCGCTCTTGGTCAGCTTGGCAACTTCGTCGAAGGTGCCCTGGTTCAGGTCGTAGATGGCGAGTCGAATGTGCTTCACGTCGTTCTCCTTTTGGGTTTCGGCGGTCGATACGAAGCGGAATCGCTCGTGACCGACTTCTTTCGAAGGCCAGGAGATCAGACGGTTCGCAGCTTTTACAGCCGTTGCTCGGTAGGGTACCACACATCTCTGTGATAGGCTAGTAGCGGACCTGTAACAGACCTACAGAGGTGCTCGATTTATGCCTCGAGTCGAATTCGAAGCCGATACGGAAGACGAGCTCGTCAGCCTCGCCTGGCGCTGGGTGATGGGACCCCCTCGAGCACGCGACGACGGTGCCGGGGAAGCGGAGGGCGACGAGACCGAGTTGCGTCGACGACAGCTCCTGGAGGTGTTGCGGGCCATCCGTGGGGTGGACAGCCGAAGGCTGGTCCGCGAGGTCGCCGAGCTCTCGCTGCGCGACGAGGTCCTCGTCCTGGACGAGACCCTGCGCCAGCGATACGGCAAGAGCACGGGCACGGCGTTCGCTGGAGTCGTGGCTGGGCCCAACAAGGTCATGCGTCGTGTGGCTCGCCGCGACCTGCTGATCTGGGACGCCGCGGCCAACGGCTACCGGATGCATCCGGCGGACGCGGAGATCGTCCTCACCACCTGGTCCCAGCCCGCCGACTATCCTCCGCCACCGGACCACTGATGAGTCCCTCCCGAGGATGAACCGGGGGGCAGTAGCATCGGAACGGTTGGTTCGATCAGCGGAGGGATGCATGCGGCGACAGGCGTCGGGTTGGGGGGTCATGGCCCTGATCCTGGTGACCGTGGCGGCGTGCTCGCCGCAGGCGGCATCGTCCTCGCCGTCGTCATCCGTGGCGCTTGAGTCGTCGAGCCTGGCCGCCGAACCCAGCGAGGCTGCGGCCTGGCGCTCGTCAGACGGGCTCACCGCCCGGCCGGTGGGCGAGTCCGATGCGCCGCTCGGCTACTACGAGTACCTGCCCCCCGGCTACTCCGACGGCGAGGACAGCCCGCTCCTCGTCGCGCTGCATGGCTACGGGGGCTCCGGCGATGGCAGCGCCACCGAGCTGTTCAACCTCTTCGAGACGGGCATTCCCGCCATGATCCAGGCCGACGCCTGGCCCGAGGAACGACCGTTCGTGGTGCTCGTGCCGCAGCACGACTTCGAGGCCGACGGCGCGATCTACGCGCCCTGTGACGGGAGCCCGTTCATCGGGTCCTGCAACATGGCGATCCAGCACGACGCCGGCCATCCAGCCGCTGACTCGTTCTGCATGACTCCGACCGAGGTCCACGACTTCCTCACCTTCGCCGTTGACGCCTACGAGGTGGACCCCGATCGCGTGTACCTGACCGGTCTCAGCTGCGGCGGGTTCGCCGCCTACGAGTACGCCGCGGCATATGGCGCCAGTCAGATCGCCGCCATGGTCTCAATTGCCACCGATGCGCGTTCTGCGTGGGAGACGGCGGGCTGCGACCTGGGGGACATCCCGATCTGGGCGTTCCACGGCGACGCGGACGACGTGGTGGAGCCGGCGACCCATATCGACCCGATCACGGGGCTGATGGACTGCGCCGTGCCGGTGGGGATGGACGTCGAGCTGACGGTGTACTCCGGTGTGGACCACGACTCGTGGACCCGCACGTACGACCTCACGGCCGGGAACGACATCTACGACTGGATGCTGGAGTTTCTACGTCCGGATCCTGAGGCCCGTCCGAGGGGTGGTGGACGGGTTGGCTCTGGCCGTACCATCGGGATGCCTACGGTTGTGTGTGCGACGAAGGGAGGGCTCACCGATGCGCCGATCCATGCTGGTGCTGACCTTGTCCATCGGTATCGGGCTTGTGCTGGCCGCATGCGGCAGCCCAGCGGGCACACCCGGGCAGTCGGCCGGCAGTGAGCCATCCGTCCCGGCCGGCCAGTCGGATGCGCCCGCCGCGAGCGAGCCTGCCAGCACCGACGAAAGCGGCGGCGGCGGAGGCGATGGCGATGCGACCGCCTTCTCAGACGGCCCGTGGACGGGCGGGCAGGGCCAGACGACGACGTCCGGGGCGGTGAGCTACACGACGGACGCACCGATCGACACCGGGGTCTCGTTGACGGAGGACGCCGATACGATCCTGGCGTACAACACCGACGAGGCCTTCGTGACGATCTTCATCGCCACTGGGGTGTTCAGCGCTGCCGTTGACGGCCCTGACTGGAGCGCCTCGTCCGACGACTGCGAGGTCAGCTACGCGCTCGCCGACGACACCACGATCGAGGCCACGTTCAGCTGCGTGGTCAACGAGTTCTTCTACTTCGGCGTGGACGAGGAGCCGACCGGCGAGATCACGATCGAGGGAGAGTTCACCGCGACCCGCTGACCGGTTCCGCTCAGTCGGGGCGGATGTTCTGGTTCAGGTGGAGGAGGTTGGTCGGGTCGTACTTCTGCTTGAGGGCCTTGAGGCGGTCG
Source organism: uncultured Chloroflexia bacterium (assembly GCA_963699235.1). Lineage (GTDB taxonomy): Bacteria > Chloroflexota > Limnocylindria > QHBO01 > QHBO01 > DASTEQ01. Next base: position 659,772 of record OY969424.1, read on the forward strand.
TACTTGGCGGGGCCGTAGGCTTCGCGGACGCGGTCCTCGCCCTCCTCCAGGAGGAAGTTCACGTACACGCCGGTGTGATACGGCGCGAGTGCCTCCCACAGGCCGCGTGACCACGCCCGCTCCTCGTCGAAGCCCTCCGCCGTGACGGTGGTGGCGTTGATGTTGATCGTGTGGCCGGCCTGGCGGCCGTTGAACGCGGTTTCGTCGTCGCCGACCCGGGCGACCGCGCCTCCGAGCTGGAAGATCGGGAAGGTGTTCACCGTGGACTTCATGCGCATCGAGTGCTCGGCCACGGTGTCGATCACGCCGTCGCTCAGCTCGGCCACGTCGCAGGAGCGGAAGTAGTACCAGTAGCCGGTGGGCAGCGAGGCATCGAACATAGCCTGGAGGTCCACGAAGCGGGACGGGCGGCACAGGTCGAGGAGTGGCGAACCGAAGGCCCGCATCGGCGCGACGACGCGTTCGCCGTCTTCGATGGATCCCGCGTAGCAGACACCGACGGCGACGACCGGTCGGCCGTGCATCTCGGGCGGGATGAGCGGCAGCGCCGGTGCCATGCGGTGGATGACGATCGTGTTCAGCTCGTCGGGCGCATCGGCGATCCAGTCGCGGTAGAAGCGCAGGACCTTGGCCGAGTCCTCCATCGGCCAGAAGATCGGCCCGGCCAGGACCATGGGGCCGACCGGGTTCAGCTGGAACTCGAACTCGGTCACGATCCCGAAGTTGCCGCCGCCGCCGCGCAGGCCCCAGAAGAGGTCCGCGTTCTCGGTGGCGCTGGCGCGTACGAGGTCGCCCGAGGGGGTCACCACGTCGGCCGAGAGCAGGTTGTCGATCGTCAGCCCGTAGGTGCGCATCAGCCAGCCGATGCCGCCGCCAAGGGTCAGGCCGGCGAGCCCGGTGTGGGTCACGATGCCGGCCGGCACGGCCATTCCGAAGGCCTGCGTCTCGCGGTCCAGCTCGCCGAGGCGGACGCCCGCCTGAGCTCGAACCGTCCGCTTGTCGGGGTCGACGCGGATGCCCTTCATGAGCTCCAGGTCGATGACGAGGCCACCGTCGCACACGGACAGGCCGGGGAAGCTGTGCCCGCCACTCCGCACCGCGACCTGAGCGCTGGTCTCGCGGGCGACGTTGATGGCGGCGATGACGTCGGCCACGCCCGCGCAGCGGGCGATCAGGGCCGGATGGCGGTCGATGGACCCGTTCCAGACGGCGCGGTGCTGGTCGTAGGTGGCGTCCTCCGGACGGACCAGCTCGCCGCGGAAGCCGTTCCCCAGCTCCTGCAGTGCGGCAGCGTCCAGTGGTCTTGTCTCGATCATCGGTACCCCTGGCGGCAGGGTAGCAGGGGCTTGAATTGCGCGGGGAGGGTCCCGCCGAGACAGGCGTACGGAGCGGCCTGCCTACCGCTTCGTAGCCTCCCAGGTCCCGGTCAGCGAGATTGACGAGTCGCTGCAGGCGAGGGCCGACCACGTGCCGGACATGTAGGTGCCGGTGAACGTTCCTTCGAACTGGACCGGTTGCTGTGCGAAGGCCCAGCCGAAGGTGACGCTCGATCCGCTGAGCGTCGCCTTGGACGGACCCGTTCGTGCAGTCGGTGTTCGTGACCTCGAGCGGACCGCTGAAGGAGTCGCCGGACTGGACAAGGTGCATGGTGAAGCCGCCGGCGACCGTTTCGTACGGAGGGTCGATATCCCAGGTGCCGTCCCAGGTGCCGGTGACATCGGCGTTCGCGGGCGGCGGCGCTGGAGCGCTGGGCTCCTCGGACTCGCTGGGCTCGACGAACGAGAGGCTGGGCACTGGAATGGACGGCCCTCCGCTCCCATCCGACTGCGTGATGGGCGAGGTGCAGCCCACCAGGACCGCGAGTACGAGGGCACCCGCCAGCAGAGGTCGGAGTCGGGTGATCTTCATATCAGTTGAGCTCCGCGATCACGGCCTGGGCGACCGCGATCGCATCGTCGCCATGGTCGATGCCGTCGTGGCCGGCGACCTCGACGTACATGGTCCCGCCGGCGCTGGGATCGCTGCTGAGGATCACCGTCAGGTAGGCGTCATCGACGGGATAGTCGGGTTCGAGCCAGGCGTCCTCCGCGATGCCGGAGATCGACTCCGCCCCGGGTCCCTTATCGGCGACCACGAAACTCTGGTAGGTGATCTCGAGGACCGAGACCCCGTTGCTGACCGTGCATTTCAGCGGCGGGAACTCCTGGCTCTGCGGCTCGGAGGCGTCGGGAACGAGTTCCGCGGCGAGGTCAGCTGGCATCAGCGTGCACCAATCGGTGACCGCGTTGGCGGCCTCGACCAGTGCGGCTCCACCGTCACTCCCACTGCCCCCTCCACCGGTGCCGGCGCTTGGCGCCGTTGATGCGGCCCTGGGCCTGTGACTGGCCCGGGCCCTGGGACTGGTCGGGCTGCGAGGACGGTGAGCCCTCACAGGCGGCGACCAGGATGGCGACCACGACGAAGATCGATGCACGTTTCATGCCCACCAACCTAGGCTCCGGCTCGTCGGTGGGCATCCGTGGAACCACTGAAATACGGTTCCGGATCGGCACTTCGAGCGGCCTATGATCGGGTCGCGCCATGGCCACACCGTCATTCGAGATCATCGGGCGCGACCCGGAGCGCGAGGTCATCGAAGCGCTCCTCGACCGTCCACGCCCGTCGGCGCTGGTTCTCGACGGCGAGGCCGGGATCGGCAAGACCACGCTGTGGCTCTTCGCGCATCGCGCCGCCGCCGCCCGGGGCGATCAGGTGTTCGCGTGGCGGGCAAGCCAGGCTGAGCGCGAGCTGGCGTTCGGCGCCCTCATGGGACTCCTCGAGGCCGACCTGGCCGGGTTGCTCGAGCTGGTGCCCCCGGCCCGCGGCCGCGCCCTCGCCAGGGCGTTGGGTCGGACCGACGACGGGGACGAGGCGCCCGAACCGAGCCTGGTCGGGCTGGCAGTGCTCGACGTGCTCCGGGCCGCGTCCTCGGGGACGCCGGTCACGGTGGCCCTGGATGACGCCCAGTGGTGTGATCCAGCGAGCGCGGCCGCCCTCGCGTTCGCCGCTCGTCGACTGAGGTCCGAGCCGGTCACGCTCGCGTTTGCTGTCCGCACCGGTGAGCCGGATCCGGTGGCATCCGAGGTCATGGAAGCGATTCCGGAAGACCGCCGTGAGCGCATCTCAGTTGGACCACTGAGCATCGGAGCCCTGGGGCGGCTGATCCGGGAGCGCAGCGGAGTCGTACACCCGCGACCCCTTCTCGTCCGGATTCACGAGGCCAGCCGAGGCAACCCGTTCGTCGCGCTCGAGATGAGCCGCTCCCTGGTGCGTCATGGATCGGAACCGGCCGCCGGCGAACCGTTCCCGGTCTCCCCCGAGGTGGGCCCGTTGGTCCGGGACCGCCTGGCCGCGCTGAGTCCGCCCGCGCGCCAAGTGCTGCTCGTGGTGGCGATGGCGTCACAGCCAACCGTGGAGCTGATGCGGCCGCATCCTCGGCGCGGATGCGGACGCCGCGGTTGACGAGGCGTTTCAGCAGGAGGTCGTCATCGCCGACGGGGACCGGCTGCGAGCGGCACACCCGATGTACGCCTCGATCGCGTACGCGGACGCGCGGCCCGGAGCGAAGCGCGCCGCTCGTCGGGCGCTGGCGAAGGCCATCGAGGATCCGCTCGAGCGAGCGATCCATCGCGCGGCGACCCTCGACCGACCCGATCCAGCCATGGCCCGGGAGATGGAGGCTGCGGCCCGGATCTCGCTCCAACGCGGCGCTCCCGGCGTGGCCGCCGACCTCTTCGAGCGCGCCGCCGGCATGGTGGAACCCGCCGAGGCGACCCCACTCCGGATGGAAGCCTCGTCAGCCCGCCTGAGCGCGGGTGACGCGCGTGGGGCGGCGGACCTGCTGCGCGAGACCCTCGCCGGCGTGCCGGATGGTTCCCAGCGGGCACGGCGTGCTGCTGGCGCTGGGCGAGATCGTGTACCTCGAGAGCCCGGCCGATGCTTTGGTGCTCCTGCTCGAGGCCCTCGAGCACGCCAGGAGCGATCAAGAGCTGACGGCGACCGTCCACATCACCATCTCGGTGCTCAGCGACGCGGATCCCGATGCCGGGATGGCGAGCGCAAAGGCCGCGGTCGAGATCCTCGAGGGCGCGGGGATCGACAACGACGCCCTGCTCGCCGCGGCTCTGCTGGAGCGAGCCTTCCATTGGCTGCTGCGGGGGGAGCGCCTGGCCCTGGATGACATCGATCGCGCCACGGGCATGCTCGGTCACGGCGACGACTCCTTCATTACCCGGTCGTCCCAGGAGCGCGCCGAGCGGATCCTGTATCACGTCGGGCGGCTGCGCGAGGCGCTGGCCCTCGACGAGGCGGAGTACCGCCGTCTCGTGGATCGAGGCCAGGTCGGCCTTCTGCCCCCGATCGTCCAGTCGATGTCGGTGCTCGAACAGCTCGTGGGCGACTGGCCGGCAGCGCGAGCCCACGCCCGGGAGGTGCCTCGACCTTGTCGAGCAAGGGGAGGAGGTCTGGCGCGAGCGCGCGGAGATGGCCCGGGGCCGGATCCTGGCGTGGGACGGCGACCTGGCTGCCGCTCGATCGATCGGCATGGCCGGATTGGCCAGGGAGGAGGCATCGGGCGACGCCTGGGAGGCGACGATCTTCTGCGCGCTGCTGGGGTTCATCGAGCTGTCGGTGCCGGATCCGACGGCCGCTCTTGGGTACCTGGTCCGGGCCAACACCCACGCGGACCGGCTTCGGGTCCGCCTCCCGACCGTGTTCCGCTACCTCGGCGACCTGGTCGAGGCGGCGGTCCTGGCAGGCGACCTCGAGCTCGCCGAGGCCACCCTCGTCGAGCGACTGGATGCTCCCGCCGCGCGTATCCCGCTGCCGTGGATCCTCGCCGTCTCGGCCCGGGGCCGCGGGCACCTGGCGGCCGCGCGAGGCGAGACCGACGACGCGATCCACTGGTTCGACCGGAGCCTGGACGTCCTCGACGCCACACCGATGCCGTTCGAGCGTGCGCGGAGCGTGCTGGGGCGCGGCCAGGCGCGGCTCCGGGCGGGTCAGCGACGATTGGCACGGGCCGATCTGGATGAGGCGCGGGCGACCTTCGTCGGGTCTCGGGGCGGCGGCGTGGACCAGGCGCGCGGACGCGGAGCTTGCCCGGCTCGGCGGTCGGGCCTCATCGCGCTGGGAGCTGACCCCCTCCGAGCGGTCCGTGGCCGAGCTGGCCGCGCTCGGCCATTCGAATCGCGAGATCGCCGACCGGTTGGTCCTGTCGGTCCGGACGGTCGAGAGCCACCTCGCATCGGCCTACCGCAAGCTCGACATCCGATCACGGGTCCAGCTGGCTCCTGCCCTCGCTGGGACTTCCGAAGCGGGATCGTCCACCGACTGACACCGGCCAAGGTTCGGTGGTTCCACGGATGCCATCGCCCGAGCCGTCCAATAGGTTGACCTCCGTGGCGTTCTACCTTGTCGAGCGGTACGTTCCTTCCATGCCGGCTGCGGAGATCCGCGAGGCGCTGGCCCGGATCAACGTGCCCCAGGACGAGGTCCGCCACCTGTGGACGATCCTCGTTCGTGCCGAGGACACGTGCCTATCGGTCTTCGAGGCCTCCGACGTCGAAGCCGTCGTGCGGGCCACCAACCGCGCAGGTTTTCCGCTCGACCGGGTCGTGGAGGTGACTCCCGTGGTGGATGGCCCGAGGGGCTAGCGGGGGGCCGTTCGCCTCCGCTTCCGTCTGCGTCTGGGCGGTTCGGGGAGTGGGGCGCTGCGGGCCCGGAAGCGGTCGCGGAACAGGCCGTACTCGCGGACGCCCTCGATGGCCAGCACGATCGAGAGCACGATCGCTTCGCCTGCGATGACCAACGGCGGCAGGGTGGTGTCGATGAAGAGCGCGAGGAGCGGGAGGACGATGAGGATGCCCGCCATCCCGTAGGCCAGCGCCAGGCCAACGCGTCGCGGGACGGGGATCCTGGCGATGGCCACGTCGGTTTCCTCGGTCGCCTCGCTCCCGGCGAACGTGAGCCCGCCGTTGGAAAGGACGGCCAGGCTCAGCGTCACCACGAACGCACTGCCGATCAGGTAGGCGGCGACCAGTTCCACCCCCGACGCGAGATAGATGAGGGCGGCGGCACCGGCTCCGACCAGTGCGGCCAGGGCGCCGAGGGCATACCACCGAGGGTGCCAGAGCGCGATCCGCCTGCCGCTGAAGTAGGTGGCGTCATCGGCCGCGGTGAACGACTTCCAGAGGCCCTGGAGCACGGTCCAGGCCACGAACCACAGGACGAGGACCGGGATCGCCGCGGCCGCGAAGGGGAGCCACTCCGGCGGATTGGCGAAGAACTCGTCCACGAATGGCAGACCGAGCCCGTCCACGAAATCGATAAGGTCCTCGGCGAACGGCGGCCCGCCGAGCGCCCACGCAAGCCCGGCGATGACTGCCGCGGCGAGGAGGAAGCGCATGGTCATGAGGACCATGACCCGCGCGTGACGGCGCATGGCCGCCACGACCAGCGGCGGGTCCTTGATATGGCGGGCGTAGGCGGCCGGACCGCCGAGGCTGAACAGCTTGGCGCCGAGGATGGCCATGAATTCGGTCGTGTTCTTCCAGTACACGTCGTGGTCGGACCAGGTGGAGGCCAGGTTGCGGACCTTGTACGAGTCAATGTTGGTCCCCGAGACGTTCAGCGGCCCCACGGTGGCCGGGTCCGCCGAAGCCCAGAGGTCAAGCCACTCGATGTCGGGGGCGACCTTCAGGACCTCGCGCCAGTCCTCCCCAATGTGCTTCCCGGAGGACGTCCAGACGGCGCGAGCGTCACGGAGCAGGGCCAGCTCCGCCAACGCGGCGAAGGTCACGACCAGTCCGGCGACGAGGAGGCTCTCGGAGACGAGGTACGCACCGACCGTCGCGCCGACCAGCACCGCGCTGGCCAGACCGAGAACGGACTGCCGGATCGTCCGCGCGTCACGCGCCAGGTGGAGGGCGAACGTCAGCTTCCGCAGCGCCTGGCCGTAGGTGACGAACAGGCCGATGGGCGCCCGCTCGGGCGCCTGGCCCGGAGGCGGGGACGGCGCAAACTGCGAGCCGATCGCTTCTGCCTCTGGTCCCTCGGACCGCGGTGGCGTGTCCAATAGCTCGTGGAGGAGCGCGAACCAGGCCACCGCGGTCCCCTGGGAGTGGGCGACGACCGCGACCTGGTCGCACTGCTCACGGAGGTTCTGGAGGTTGGTCCGGACCGATGACGCCATGGCGCCGAACCGGACCGGGCTCCGGGTCAGGACGTAGGCATCACCGAACTCACTGGCCAAAGTCCGCTGGAAGCCCTGGGCCGCCTCCGCCAGGAACGGGATGTTGGTGGAAGCCAGGATGAACACGGCGGCGGCCAGGACGGTGATCGCGAACCCCAGCACGGCCGCCAGGACGATCATCGCCAGGCCCACCACCAGCGTGATCGGGATGAGCACCAGGCGAAGCTGCCAGGGGACCTTGACGCCGATCTCCAGGCGGCGGTTGATGTCCATCATTTCGGAGGCGAAGACCCAGGGACCGATGGTGAGGACCCAGCCCAGCATCTCCTGGAACGTTGCCGGCCGGAAGACCTCCGCCCACCACGCTTCGGCCACGACCCAGGTGGCGGACGGTCCGTCGCCGGGCGGCGTGATCCGGATGGCGGCATGGGCGGCCGGTATTCCGTCCCCGGACGGCTGGCGGGCGACCACGTCCAGCACCTCGATCCGACCCGGACCGCCGGGGCCGGCTTCCACCTGCTTCCGCAGCCAGCCGATGATCTCGTCGCCGGCCGCGGTCAGCACGTCGCTCCGCTGCTGGACGCCCATCCCGTGGACAAGCAGGACTCCGAGGTCGAACCTACCGACGCCGATCCGCTCCGCGGTCGCGGCGATCTGCTCGCCCGGCTCAGGGGACGAAGTCGAGAGCGTCATTCCGCCACGCCTGCGGTAAGTCGCCGGGTCGGACGCGCGTCGGACTCGGTCATCGGGTCTCCCGCCAAGTGTGCGGGCTGGCGATGGCCGACAGCCTGCCAATTGAGCACAAGCGGGCGAGGCGTGTATTCTTTACCAGTGGATCAGGAAGTAAAGGTCACAGGCCGGCGCCGGGGCGGAACCACGATCAGCTCCAAGCACCAGGTCACCATCCCGAAGGGAGCGATGACCGCCGCCGGGCTCAGGACCGGGGACCGGCTGCGCGCGGAGCCGCAGGGCCAGGGGCGGGTGCTCCTGGTCCGCGAGGAGGACCCGGTGGCGCGTCATGCCGGCCGGCTGACCGGCGTCTGGGAGCCCGGTGAGCTGGCGCGACTGCGCGACGAATGGCGCTGACCGTCGTCGATGCCGGCGTAATCATCGGCGTCCTCGACGAGGCCGATCCGCACCACGTGCGGAGTCGTGAAGCCCTGGGCGCGGCCGTGGCACGCGGGGACGTCCTGGTCGTACCGGCATCGGCCTATGCGGAAGCGCAGGTGGGCCCGGCGCGGCGGGGAAAGCCCGCGATGCGGGAACTCGACGAGTTCCTCACCGACCTGCCGGCAGAGGTCGAGCCCATCACCCGGCAGCTCGCCGCGAAGGCTGCGCAGCTGCGCGCCGGGCATGGCAATCGGCTGCGGCTTCCGGATGCGCTGGTGCTCGGGACGGCGCTGCATCTCAAAGCCCAGCTGGTGATCACCACGGATCGCGGGTGGCCGGATATCGGCATCGAGGTCGAGCGCGTCTAGCCCCGGTACCATCTCAGTCGCATGACCGAACTGCGAGCCACGGAACCGATCGCGACCTCGACGAACCCCGGTTCGGAGCCGATGCCCGCTCTGTACCTGGGTCACGGCGCGCCGCCGCTGCTCGAGGAGCCGGACTGGATGGCGCAGTTCAAGGCATGGACCGATGCGCTGCCGCGGCCGAAGGAGATCCTCATCGTCAGCGCCCACTGGGAGTCGGCCCCGGTGACGCTCGCCGCCACTACGCCGGTGCCGCTGGTCTACGACTACTACGGCTTCCCGAAGCACTACTACGAGCTGCAGTACGAATCCCCCGGCGCTCCGGACCTGGCCCGCAAGGTCGCCTCGCTGATGCCCGATGGCGAGCCGGTCATGCAGATGCCCGATCGCGGGCTGGACCACGGGGCGTTCGTGCCGCTGATGGCGATGTACCCCGATGCCGACATCCCGGTCCTCCAGATGTCGATGCCCGACCTCGACCCGCAGCACCTGTTCGACGCTGGGCCGACGGCTGGCGCCGTTGCGCGACGAGGGGGTGCTGATCATCGGGTCCGGGTTCCTGACCCATGGCCTGCCGTTCATCCACGAGTACGCCTTCACCGGCAAGCCGGGGGCGCCGTCGTGGTCGATGGAGTTCGACCAGTGGGCCGCCGAGGCCCTTGCCCGGGGCGACGTGGACGAGCTGATGGCATTCCGCCAGAAGGCGCCGGGGATGCCGTACGCCCACCCGACGGTGGAGCATTTCGCGCCGATCTTCGTGGCGCTCGGGGCCGCGACGAAGGCCGACGCGCCGCCCGAGACCCGGATCGACGGCTTCTGGTACGGCCTCGCCAAGCGGTCGATCGAGCTGGGGTAGCAGCTCCCGGGTCAGACCCGCTCGACGGGGAGTACCAGCCACTTCCCGAGGTCCGCGATTTCGCGGCGGATGCCATCGGTCATGGCCTTCGTGAACTTCACGTCCTGGTGGATGGCGTTCACCCGGAGGATGCCGGCCTTCCGATCGGCAATGACATCGGCCTTCCCGATGACCTGGTCGTGATGGAGGATGGGGAGCGCGAAGAAGCCCCAGCGGCGCTTGTCCACCGGCTTGTACATCTCGAGGACGTACTCGAAGTCGAACAGCTCAAGTGACCGCTTCCGGTCGTAGATGAGCCGATCGAACGGCGAGATGAGCGCCGTCCGGCCGGTGAAGGGCTCGCTCCTGACCCGGGCCACGGCGTCGGGGTCCACCCGCCACGTCCCCCGGATGCCCTCGACCACCGCCTCCTCGCCGACGCTTCCGACGTCGGTGGGCTCGAGGGGCTGCATCGGGCCCTTGACCCGGGCGATGCCCAGCGACTTCAGCCGTCGCTCGCCCCGGATGCGCCTGACGTCTTCCTCGCTCAGGGTTGACTGGCCGGTGGGGTACACCCGCTCAGCGAGGTCCCAGACCCGCTCCGAGCCGCGCCGGCCGGCGATGGCCACCTCGCCCCGCGTCATCAGGAACTCGAGCATCTGGGTGACGTTCCGGTTGTGGGTCCAGCCGGTTGACCTCCATGGCACCTGGGCCGTGTCGGGGATTTCGCGCGAGACGAGCGGCCCGGTCTCGCGGAACCGCTGCAGGACGTCGCGCCGGAACCGGTCGTTGGCGGCCATCCAGGTCCGCGCGTGCTCGTATCGGTGCCAGGTGAGCGACGGGCGCCGGTAGAAGAGGGGCAGGTCCTCGATCGGCCGGATCATGGCGTCGAACTCGAACAGGGTCCGATCAACCTCCAGGGCCCGGCGCAGTCGGTCCGGCTGGTAGGCCGATCCCAGCCGGCTCCAGGCCACCAGGTGGGCGTTGGGCGCCACGGCCGCGGTGGGGTCCACCTGGAGCAGGGTCAGCTGGTGGATGACCTGGAACAGGTCCGTGGGGCGAGGCGCGTCCAGGAGCTGGGCCTGGACGGCGATCCGGCGCGCCTCCTGGAGGCTGAGCTCGTGCATCGGTCCTCCACGGTACCCTGTGGTGGTCATGTCGGTCAGGGTCCCGCCGAGCGGCACGCGGGGGGTCCGGGTACCGCGCTTCCTGATGACGTTCGGCAACGGGATGATGGTTCGCCGCTTCCATGGCCGCGGGGCTCGGACGGGTGGCAATGTCGAGGCGCTTCTGCTCGAGACCACCGGGGCGAGGTCGGGCCAGCCGCGGTTCGCGATCCTGGGCTATCTCGCGGAGGGCGATGACGCGTGGCTGGTCATCGCGTCGGCGGCCGGCGCCAAGTGGCATCCGGCCTGGCTGTACAACCTGGCCGCCCAGCCTGATGCCGTGGTCGAGTTCAAGGACGGCCGCCGGGTGGACGTCCGTGCCGAGACCCTCGAGGGCGAGGACCTTGCCGCCGGGTGGGAGCGCATCGGTCGGGAGGCGCCCGAGTACCCGAAGTACTTCACCAAGACCGACCGCGAGTTGCCCGTCGTCCGCCTCCGCCGCCGGTAGCCAGCCGGCTACTCATTGACCTCGTACGGGCCGACCGAGTGGATGCTGAGGACCGAGCCCTGCGATGAGGTCAGGCGGGCGCAGAGGACGGCATACAGGCCGGGCGGCGCGTTCGCCTCGAGCGCCCCGCTCTCCATTGGGCCCAGGCTGATCCGGTCCACCCGGCGCACCGTCTCGGGCAGGCCCTGGGGGAGCTCACCGGCGGCGATCCGGGCCTGCTCCTGGGCGACATAGGCCGAGACATCCAGGTAGGACCCGGCCAGCTCCAGGAGCTCGAAGTTGCCCACCGATCCGGAGTCGTTGCGCACCGCGATCGAGACGTCGCCGGCAACCAGCGAATCGGTGCCGGACCGATCACACGAGCTGTCGTTGAGGACCACCGCCGGCGGCTCTCCGCTGCCGGACTCCGGCGCGCATGCGGCGAGGGCCAGCAGCACCACGAGCAGCGCGAGGGCGCGGCGTCGTCGACTGCTCATCGGTCAGTGCTCCGCGCGTCGCTGCCAGAGCACGTTGATGATCGGCCAGTCCTCGCCGCAGCGGGCAATGTGCAGGTAGTCCACGTACGAGGCGGACAGGACTTCGACGGTGGCGATCCCGTCGTAGGCGCCCAGGATCGAGACCTCGTAGGGGCCGGCATCCTCCGCGCCCTCACCGGTGCCCGTCGCGGCGACCATGTCGTCACGGGTGAGGTTCCGGACCAGGCAGCCGTCTGAGTCAGGGCCCGGCCTGAACGATCGCTTGGCGAGGTCGGGATGCATGCAGCGGGCCATCCGATCGGCGTCGCCATCGATCCACGACTGGACGTAGTCGGTGGCCGTCGCGACGATCTTCTCGCGGTCCGCAGGACTCACGGCGCCTTCGGTCAGGGCCACGGACGGAGCCTAGCAGCGAGACGGGTTTGAGGCGTCGAGAACTCGGTGCTAGGGTGGGCGTCCGCCCGTCCGACGAGATTCGGAGGTCGCACCGTGAAGAAGATCACGAAGGTCTTCCGCTCTCCGGCGGAAACCCCGAGCGGGCCGGAGGGGATGGTCCTGACCGTGGAATTCACGATCGCGGGCCAGGACTTCATCGGCCTGAATGGCGGGGACACGTTCACGTTCAACGAGTCGGTGTCGTTCAGCATCGACTGCGCCGACCAGGCCGAGGTGGATCGGTACTGGGATGCCCTCGTCGAAGGCGGTGGGGAGCACAGCGTCTGCGGCTGGCTGAAGGACCGATACGGCCTGTCCTGGCAGGTCGTCCCGCGCCAGGTGTACGAGTACTACGAGGGGCCGGATCGCGAGGGCGCCAAGCGCGCGATGGAGGCCATGCTCAAGATGACGAAGCTGAACGTCGAGGAGCTGCGCGAGGCCTACGAGGGCGTCCCCGCCTGAACACCGGGCGTCAATCCGACCGTGGCTCGAGAACCACGACCGCCGTCTGTCCGGGTCGGCGGGACGCCCACCCTTCCAGGTTTGCCTCCCCGTCGTACTCGCCCCAGCGGGCCCACAGGCGGGGCCGCTCCTCGGCGCTCGCCGCTCGGACCCTCACACGGCGCCGTCCATCGGCGAGGTCCACCGTCGCTTCGGGCTGAGCCTGGGCGTTCAGCCACCACGCCGGCTCCGGCTCGCCCCACCCGTTCATCGCCATCGTGACGAGATTCGGGCCATCCTCGTAATAGCCGAGGATCGCCACCCGCGCCTTGCCCGAGCGCCGGCCGACGGTATGGAGCCGCATCATCCCCCACGACTTCTCCGTGGGCGCTCGGAGGCCAAACCTACCGCCGGTGATCCGGTACAGGATTCGGTGGACCAACCAGAACATGCGGATGATCCAGCGTGGGGGGAGTCGCGGGCCCCTGTCGTTAGCGTCAGCCATCAGGCGTCGAGTCTACCCGTCGCGCGTCAGGCGGCGGGGAACTCGGTCTCCTTGACCACCTTGCCGTCCCGGTCATATGTCCGCCAGGTACCGATCTGGCGGCCGCGGTCGAATGCCCCGCTCCGCATCAGCGAGCCGTCTTTACGGAGGAACTCCCACTCGCCATGCATCTCGCCATCCAGCCGCGAGCCACGGTTGCGGACGTTGCCGTTGTCGTAGTGCTCTACGGCCGGGATCGGCTTGGGCATCAGGCGCCCCTCTCTAGGGTCCTGAGTCCGGGTTGCGGTAGACCATGAACGCCCCGAACCCGAGCAGGCCGATGGCCCCGGTGGCCAGGACCGCGAGCAGGCCGAGCGGCGTCCCTTCGCGATCCGCCGGGAACCGTACACTCCCGGCCGCGGCCGCCTCCGGCGACGCCGGATCCGTGGACGACGGCGGTGAGCCGCCGGGGGAACCGGCGATGCCGCCGACCGAGGAGCCGGGGCTGGGCGCCGGGCTCTGGTTCGTGAGCTTGCCCGGCCCGGACGGGTTCGGCGACGGGCCGGATCCCTGGCCGGTGTCGGCGGTCGGGTTCGGAGTGGCAGTCGCGTTGGGCGTGGCTCCCGGCGTCGGCCGCGTGGTGGGGGCTGGCGTGGGTGTCGCCGGCGGCGTGCCCACCTGGACCGACACGGTCTGCTGCTGGGTCGGAAGGGCATTGCTCCCGAACGCGCTCTCGATGGTGAGCACCGAGCCCGGCCCGGCCGTGACCAGGGCGTCGTAGGTGATCACCTGGCTGGCGACCTCGCCGATCTCCCATGACATCTGGTTCTTCCCGGAATTCCAGCTACCCGCGGGCGATGCGTTGGTCGGCGGTCCCAGGCCCGCCGGGAGCCGGCTGAGGACGAAGATGTCGAGTGGCTGGTTCATCGTGGTGGAGATCACGACGTGGACGTTCGACCCCGGGAGGGGGTTGGCAGGGCTGGCCTGGACGGTGAACGACCCAGCCGGGCCCACGACCGTCGCCGTCCGTGGGCAGTTGGAGCACGAGGTCCCGAACCCGGACGCGGATACCGTGCTCGTCACGTTGCCGCTTCCGCGGTAGCCGGTGGTGGCGACCAGGTTGACCGGTCCGGTCATGACCGGGATGAACCAGGTCGCGCTGTTCCCCGAGCGCCCGAGACAATCCGGCGTGCAGTCAACCCGCCCCTGGCTGTTGTCGGTGGTGAAGTGGACGGTGAACGCGGTGGCCGGACCACCGACCGGGGTCACGGTGATGGTCCAGTTGAGCTCCGGGGTCGAGGGGCCACCGATCGTCGGCGAGACGGTCATGGCCAGCTGCACGGTGCCGGCGGCTCGGGCGGGGCTTGCGGCGAAGCCGAGGGCAAGCACGAGGGCGAACGCGATCGCCGTCAGCCGGCGGACGGGTCGGCGGTTCGTTCGATGTGGCTCTGGGGCAAACAGTGCCATGGGTCTCCCGCTTGGGCGGGACGGGTGTCCTCATGAGCCTAGCAGCGGGCCCTGCTCGTCGCAAAACGCCCGGCTGGAATGCCCTCAGTCAGGCGAGCTCGTCTCCGGCGGGGTCTCGGGGCGGGACGGCCAGATGATCTCGATCGCCCCGAGGACCGCGACCCCCACGCTCGTCCACATGGTGAGCTCGCCCGCGCCCACGAGGAGGGGGAACGACGGAAGCCCCGTCACCTCGTTGACGAACACGGAGTTCAAGAGGTGGATGGAGGCGAGGAAGCCTCCCACCAGCAGCATGCCCACGCCGACGGCCCGCCGGCGGGGACCGCGGAACACCATCCAGGACAGCCACGAGAGGAGCGCGAACGCCACCACTCGACACGCAAGATTGAATGCAAATGCCAACCCGGTAGACGGAGGCTCGCTGGTGGCTCCCTCGATGATGACCTGCCACACCGCCGCGATGGCCAGGTCGCCGAGAAAGGCGAGGCCGATGAGGCCGAGCGCAAGGAAGAAATGCCGCGCGTTGCGGATCATCTCGTCCGGACCTTCGGCCTCGACCATGGTCGCCGGCGTGCTCTCCTGGGCCGCCACGAGAGCGAGCGTAGCAGCGGGGATAATCGCTTGGAATGACCGATCGGACCGAACGGATCACCCGCATCAGCGCCCTGGCCGGATATGTCGTCGCCGCGGCCGGGACGGTGGGCCTGGCGAGCATTGCCCTGAACCTGGCGCTGGGTGAGCCATTCGGGATGGTGACCGACCTGGCCCTGCTGATCATGGTCGGGGCCACGGCGCCCCTCATGCTCGCGTTCTACGAGCTTGGCGGGCGGACACCGCTCCGCCTGGCGCAGCTGGCGCAGACCCTGGGCTGGCTGTCGGTTGGGGTCTTCGTCGTCGTCCAGCTGCAGGTCGTCGCTGGCGTCTTCGGCATCACACCGGACTTCGACGATGCCGGTCCAATCGTGATCGCGAGCCTGGCTCTCGGGTACATCGGCCTGTGGATCGCCGGCGCGGACCTGCTGGCCGGGCCGTGGCTGTCCACCGTGCGGTGGCTCGGTGTCATCGCCGGGATGGCACCCGTCGTCCTCGCCGTCGGGACGGTCGTCGACGGTCTGGACAGCAGTTTGAGGTGGCTCGGCGGGGTGGGGTTCCTGGTGTTGGGATCGGCCTGGGCGTACCTCATCGCCCGACTGCTGAACGCGCGCTATGGTTCCGGGCATGGCGAACTGGGCTGAGTTCGAGGCGGAGGCGCCCCAGCTGGCAGCCGGCGGCCGCGCGGCAATGTTCCGCGGCACGGCGAGCGAGGTCTTCCTGACCACGGTCCCCGGGGCGGGGCTGCCGCGAATGCACGTGGTCAACGTCGGGATCGTGGCTGGGCGACTGCTCGTGTTCGTCCAGGATCGGTCCGCCAAGGCGAAGGACCTCGAAACCGATGGGCGCTATGCGCTCCACGCCTTCCAGGATCCGGCGGAGCCCCACGAGTTCCTGCTCCGCGGTCGCGCGCTCCTGGTGGCCGAAGGCGAGCTCCGCGACCAGGCGGCTGCGGCCTGGGCGTTCAACCCGGGCGATGACTACCCACTGTACGAGCTGGACATCGCCCATGCGATCCTGGGCGAACGGGCCACCGCCGACGACTGGCCGCCGAAGTACGCTGCCTGGCGCGCCCCGTCGTAGCGGGGCCGGATCGCCGCCTAGATCCGGGAGAGGATCTCCGCCTTCTTGGCCTCGTACTCCTCGGCGCTGATGACGCCGCTGTCGCGGAGCTCGGCCAGCTGAGTGAGCTTCGCCATGTCATCGGGGGCAGCGGACGTTGCCGGCGCCGGCGCGTCCGCAGGCGTCACTGCCGCCGGCGGGGGAGCGGCCGGAGCGGCCGGAGCGGCGAGAGCTGCCGCGGCAGCCGTGGCGGGTGACGCTGAGGCCCCGGCCACCTTGAGGTTCAGGATCTTGTCGCGGAAGGCCTCGGGCTGAGTGATGGTGGAGAAGCGATCGATGCCCTTCTCACCGCCCTGGGTCAGGATCTCGAGGTCGCCGAATCCCAGACGCGAACCAAGGAACGGGATTTTCGTCTTCACGTCGGTCACCGATTGGAGGAGCGTCGCCGACGAGCGGCGCGAGATCAGCCCCTCCTCGCGGAGGACCCGGAGATTGCTCACGGCGAATGTTGCGGTGCGCCAGGCGACGAGGTTGTAGACGATCATCGCCGCCCCGACCACGATCAAACCGATCTGGATCCAGCCCAGGATGTCCCCCAAAAAGCTCAGAGGACCTTCGCCGTCGCCTCGGAGGTTGCCGAGGATGATGCCGCCGATGATGAGCAGCACGGGGACGATCGAGTCCCGGACGGGCGAGATCCAGTGCTTCTCGCTCCGGAGCACGATCTCCTCGTTGGCGAGCATCTTCTCCTTCATGGCCATGCCGGCATTGTAGGGGCGCTGTCACGGTCTCCCGGGCGGAGCCGGGAAAACGGGCTCTCGGCCCCGGAAAGGCTACTGGGCTGCGGTCGCGGGAAGTCGGACCGATTCCAGGAGGCTCTCGGCAATCGGCAGAAGGCTCTCGAGATCATCAATGCCGATGGCGGCCAGGGCGACGACCAGGGTGTGCGTCTGCCCGCCGTAACCGACATCGGCGACATACCAGCGCATCGCGAACGAGGGGGTGATCGCGTACGGGAAGTCCCACTGAGGGTAGTCGACGACGTTCACGCAGACGGCCTCGGGGCACTCGGGATCCCCACCGCTTGCCGTGTCGGACAGGGTCAGGTCGAAAACCGTCGCCGGCAACGCGCCGATCGCACCTTCGACCGGTTCCGATGTCACGAAGTCCGGATTGGTGGTCAGCGATTCGACCAGCTCGGCCGCTGACGGAATCTCCGCTGGCGTCCCGTCCGACTCCTGCCAGGGATACACGTCCTGCCAGAAGAGAATGTCCCTCGCGGCCGGTCCGGGCTCGTCAGGTGTCAGGTGGAACTCCCCGGTGCTGTCCTCGCCACTCGTCATGGGTGAGCCGAGCGTCAGCGTCATGAGCCCGCCGAAGAAGTAGACCGTCTCATACTCGCCGGCAGGGAGCTCGCCGGGAATGGTGAGATTCGGTTCCAGGCAGGCCGGCGCACAGCCGGCGAGACTTGGCTCGGGTGACGGCGAAACGACGGAGGTCGAGGTCGGCTCCGCGGACTCCGCCGCCGGCGACTCGGCCGAACATGCGGCAAGCAGTGCAACGGCGGCCGCCAATTCCAGGGTGCGTCGTCCTTTCACACTCCACTTGACGAGTGCGCACCGCCGCCGGTTCGATGAATCCACGACCGGCGGTTCGGAGCCGTCAGTTATGCGCGGGAAAGAGGATCCATCCTTGCTGGTTAATGCGGCGCCCAGGCGTATACCGCGTATTCACCCGGCTCGTTGGTGACCCGGGCGACGAAACTGCCATCCGGCTCGACGATCCAGAGGTCGCGTTGTCCGTCGGGGCCGCGGGTGACGAGGAGATGCTCCGCGTCGGGAGCCCACACGCCGTACCCAAGGCTGTCGCTCGCGCCCTCGTTGAGATCGACGCGACCCGTTCCGTCGGCCTTGATCACTGACGCGACCGACCGATCTCCCCAGGTGGCAAACGTGATTCGATCGCCGGTGGGAGCCCATGTCCCCGTCCAGACGCCATACGTCCAGTCAGTGAGGCGTTCGACTGCGTAGGTCGCCAGGTCAACGACGAACACCGCGCTCCGCTCGTCATCCGGGTGGCCTTCGAATGCGGCGAAGACGGCACGCTGGCCGTCGGGCGACATCGATCCCGGACGACCCGTGACGACCGATAGCGTCAGCGAATCGTCATTGAGCTGCCGCAGACCCGTGCCGTCCGCGTTCACCACGTACAAGTCGCCAGCATGCGTCACGTAGCCGTAGGGGCCGGTCTCGGCGAAGAAGAGGACGCGTGACCCATCGGGAGCGATCCCCAATGGCTCGGTCGCGATGGCCCCTTTCGGGGACGGCGTGACCTGCCGGAGGTCGTTGAGCTCCGGCGTCGCGGTATACACGCCGGTGACCGCTGAATCCGTCTCGTCCCAACCGCTGAACGCGACGAGGGTCCCGTCCTGCGTCGCCGCTCCTGGCGCGAGGTTGAGAGTCTCGCTCGCGGGCGTCAGAACCCGCTCATCGGTCCCATCGGGGAGCATCGTGGTGAAGACAACACGATCGCTCAGGCTCACCGTCCAGATCCGGTCGCCCTCCGGCGACCACCCGATGCAGCTGCAGCCTTCTCGCGTGAAGAGCTCGACCGCGCCCGTGCCATCGGTGTCCATGGTGAAGTAGTGCTCGAGCCCGTCCGCTCCGGTGCGCTCGAACGCGATCACGCCGTCCGGCACCTCGACCGCGGCCGCCGAAGGGGTTGATTCCGATGTGGGAGACGGTCGCGGCGAAGGAGTCGCCGAGGCGTCGCCCGAAGCCTGGCATGCTGCCAGAACGAGGCTGAGGAGAGACATCGCCACGAGGACGTGCTGCATCCGTCTGAGGTCAGTCATGAGCGGGCCCGGAAATCCACACCGGACTCCCGCCCACGCGCTCCATGATCCGGCGGATCCCGGTCCCATCGGCATTTACAAAGTACAGGTCGTCGTAAGTTGCCGCGACGGCAAGCTGCGTTTGGTCCGGCGACCAGGCCACGCCTGTCGGATAGCCAGGGCATCGTCCGGCACATCCGGTTTCCGGCAGATTCGCCAGCGTCTGGAGTGTGCCGTCGCTCAGCGTGAGCGTCATGACCGACGTGGTGAGCGCGCGGTCAGCGTCCAGCTCAAGTCCAAGCAAGGCCAACGTCGTCCCATCCGGAGACCAGGCCACATCGGCAAAGGGTCCCGCACCGCTGACAACCACGTAGTTGCCTGACCCGCTGCGATCGTAAATTCGGAGGAGTGCCCCACCGGGCTCGGCCATGAAGGTCGATTCGACGATTGCGAGCCGCCGGGCGTCGGGCGCCCAGCTGACCGCAACGACCTCGGCGCCCGCTGTGGCCAAGGAGGACTGCCGGCCACTCGCGACTTCGACGACATCAATGGCCCGGTATCCCCATCCGATGGTTAGGAAGGCCCCATCAGAGGACCACTCAAATCCTTCGCAAATTCCATCGGGACAGGTCGCGAGATGGCGCGGCGCCTTTTCCCCTCTACGTTGAACCCAGACTTCCTTGCCGCGGGCGAAAGCCACGGCGGTGCCGTCGGGCGCCATCACAGCCTGCTCAAATCCTCCAGGCGGCAATACGAACTCAATCTCCACTCTCTGGGTCTCCGGATTAATGGCGACCAGGCCCCCTCGCGGTCCTGCGATCGGGCCGTTCTCCGGCAGCACCGGAACCGGCACAGGGTTAGGCAGCAGCCCCGAGAGCACTGCCACTGCTCCGAGTAGAGCCGCAAGCAACAGCGTGGCGGCGGCCACAAGCGCCAGACGGCGCGGCAGGACCGGCAGGCTCCAGACCGAAGGCCGCTGAGGAGTCAGCACGGCCGTGCCCACGATCTCCTCCAGCAGGTTCCCGCTCCCACCTGCCGCGCGCTCGGCCAGGGCGGCCTTCAGGACGCGATCGAGGTCCATCGACGAGGTGCTCATGCCTCGGCCTCCAGGGCGCGCTCGAGCGCGTGCCGGGCGGCGTACAGCCGCGACTTGGCGGTGCCCACCGGGATCCGCATCTCGGCGGCAACATCGGTCAGGGGCAGGTCATGGAGGTGGTGGAGCACGAGGATGTGCCGATGTTCGACCGACAGGCGGTCGAACGCCTTCAGGACCGATGCGCGGGCGAGAGCCTCATCGGTCTGGTCTCCGGTGGCCCAGTCCTGGGGGTCAAGGACGATCTCGCGGGACCGCTTCCGGGCTCGCAGGACGTCCTTGCAGCGGTTGACCAGGGTTCGCTGCAGCCACGCATCGAACCGCTGGGGGTCGCGGAGGCGGGAGAGGTTGGTCCAGGCCGAGAGAAACGCGTCCTGGGTAGCGTCGCGGGCATCGGCCTCGTTGCCGAGGATGGCGCGGGCGGTGCGGAGCGTCCGCTCCAGACGGGGCTCGACGAGTGCGGCGAAGGCATCGGCATCACCCGCCCCGGCCCTCATCGCCAGGTCGGCGTCCAGGAGCGACTCCCGGTGTTCCACAGCCACCGCCTTCACACCCTACCTGACGACAGGGGCAAGGCACAGGTTCGATCCATTGTCCGCGCTGGGGTAGCCTTCGAGGCGATGTCCTTCGACCACGAGGATCTCATCCGCGGCGCGACGTTCCGGCCGCTCAGCGACGTGCCGCCGCTGCAGTTGTCGAGCGCGAAGATCCGCTTCAATGCCACCGGTTCCGAGACCAACGGCGAGTTCGGCCTGTTCCGGTACGACATGCCGGCCGGGCCGGGCGGACCGCAGCCGCATATCCATCGGACGTTCTCGGAGTCGTTCTACGTCCTCGACGGGGTGGTCGATTTCTACGACGGCGACCGCTGGGTTTCGGCGTCCGTGGGGGACTTCATCTATGTCCCGCGCAACGGCGTTCACGCCTTCCGCAACGCCGGAGACGGCCCGGCCTCCATGCTGATCCTGTTCGCGCCGGGCGAGCCCCGCGAGCGCTACTTCACCGAGCTCGCCGAGATCGCGGCTTCCGGCCGCACCCTCTCGGCCGAGGAGTGGACCGAGGTCTGGGCTCGCAACGACCAGTACCCGGTCGAGGAGACGTAGCTCATGGCCCACACGATTCCGGACGACCTGCTCGACCTGGTCACGACCAACGCGCTGGGCCACGTGTCCGCGATCCGGGCGACGCCTTCATCGACCGGATGTCCCAGCGGTACACCGGTGGGCCATACCGATGGCGCGACGCCGCGCGCGAGGTATTCGTGATCGAGATCGACCACCTCATCGCTCGAGGCGGCCGCTAAGCCGGCCAGGGTGCCCTTACGGGCAGAACGCCTCGTCGCTGCAGAACTCGGTGATGCCGCCGACGATGGTTGCGATGACGGTCATCTCCCGGATGTCGGCGGGCTGCGCCGCGGCCATGTCGCCGCTCAGGATGGTGATGTCGGCGTAGGTGCCGGGGGCGAGGTGGCCGCGGTTGTCCTCGTCGTCGATGGCATAGGCCGCATCGAGGGTGATGGCACGGATGGCCTGGTCAGCGGTCAGAAGCTGATTCAGGGCCCAGGTCGGTGGTTCGGGATTCGAGCGTCCGATGGCGTCCATCCCGCCCGCGACCTGGTCCATGGGCCGGCCGACGTCGTCGGTCAGGGTGAAGTTCGGGAAGAGCCATGGGGCGTCGGTCGCGCCTGCGACGTGGAGACCGGCGTCGACGAAGTCCCGCCAGCGGGCGAGCCAGGCCGGGTTCTCGCCCAGGTTGCCGAGGTAGTCGCTCTCGAGAACCCAGTCAGCCGACGCGCCGTCGAGGTGGGCCACGATCGCCAGGTCGAGAGCGACGATCTGGTCCAGCTGGTCATCGGTCACCTGGATGGCGTGCTCGATGCGGTGATGGAGCGGGTTCGAACCGGTCCCGATCGCCGCCTTGTACGCGGCGAGGATCATGTCGTGGGCCTCCATGCTGACCGCGTGGGTGGCGACCTGCCAGCCGGCGTTCGAGGCCCGGACGACCGTCTCGTCCAGATCCTCCTGCTCCCACCAGAACCGGGTCCCCCATCCGTTGTCGAGGGTGATCTTCACCCCCAGGGTCCGGAGCCGGCCCGTCACCTCACCCGGGCGATACGCGACGTACCAGTCCCCTAGATGGGTCCCGTCCGGGCCCGGCTCATTGAGGGCCAGGTAGGCGTCGACCCGTACCGGGAGGCCATCGGCCTCCGCCAAATCCAGCAGCTCGTCGAGCCGATCCTGGTCGTTCCAGAGCTCGGCAATCGAGGTCCATCCCCGCGAGACGGCCGCGTCGAGGGCCTCCTCGGCATCCTCGATGCCCATCGTCGGGCGGTCGCCGACCCAGTGGGAGTGCGCGTCGATGAATCCGGGGTAGGCGACGTTCGGGCCCAGCTCGACGATGGTGGCGCCCCCGTACGCGGCTGAGACCTCGGCGGCGGTGCCGACGGCGACCACCTCCCCGTCCTCGAAGGCGATGGCCTCCGCGATCGGGGGGTCGCTCAGGGTGACGATTTTGCCGATGAGGATGACCGTCCCCGGGGCGCTCCCGCTCGGAACGGCGCTGGGCGCGGACGCGCTGGGCGCGGCCGGAGGCGGCGTGCATGCCGCCAGGCCGATAACCAGGGCGATGATCAGTCTGGGCGTTCGGTTCATCCCGAAATGGCGCGCGGGCTGCCCGATCCCCTCTCCGGTGTCATGGTGGGCACAGTGCCGCGCAGCGTACCAGTGGGGTCAACCCGGGCTCCGGGCCGGCGGCGCGGCCTATGATCGCCGCCGATGGACGACCCGCTCCTGCCGGCGATCCTGGCCGCGTTCATTCCGGCCCTGCTGTGGCTGTTCTTCTTCTACACCCGTGATCGGTATGAGCGAGAGCCGACGCGGGCCATCCTCGTCTTCTTCGCGATGGGCGCGGTGCTGGCCGTGCCGCTGGCCATCGTGGTCGGCCTCTTCATCATCCCGCTGGTCGACGGGCTCGGGTTCACGGAGGATGGCTTCCTCGGCAGCTTCGTGCTGATGTTCCTGCTCGCCGGCCTGCCCGAGGAGGCGATCAAGGGCGGCCTGGCAGCGTTCCGCGCGAGACGGGAGCCGGACGTGGACGAGCCTGCCGACCCGATGATCTACTTCACCAGCCTCGGGCTTGGTTTCGGGGCGCTGGAGACGCTGCTCTACATCCTGGGGACTTACGCCGAGGTCATCCCTGTCGGCGAGGCAGCGGCCTTCGAGGCCGCGTTCCTGTTCACGGCACCGGTGCGGGCCCTGACGGTGACCATGGGCCACGGGCTGTGGACCGGGATCGCCGGCTACTGCTACTCCGCCCGTCGATTCGGGTTCGGTCGGCGGTCCGGGCTCCTGATCGGGATCCTGCTGGCGGCCGTGCTCCACGCGGCGTACAACACGGCGGTCTACACCGACCTGTTCCTCGGGATCGGGGTCCTGGTCGTCGCCGCGGTCATCTACGGCGTGATGCTGCGCTCCGCGCTGGCCCTGTCTCCGCACCGCACCGTGCTGGCGCCGCCCGGTGAGACGCCCCCTGGTGAGACGCCTACGGCGTGACCTGGATGTCGGTGGACATCGGTCAGGCGTGCGGAGCGCCCTCAGAAGTCCCGCCGTCCGGCGAAGAAGGTCTCGGCCTCGGGCCGGTCGCGCTGGTAGATGGCGAGCCGATGGCCTCCCGGAGTCTCGAAGGCCTGGACCGGCCCAAACGGGATCTCCAGCCCATGGCCTCCGGTCCAGCCGCGCTCGCGCAGCTCGGCCGCGGTGGCCTCCAGGTCGGGAACCCGGTAGACGAGGATCGGCCGGTCACCCTCCAGGTGCTCCGCCAGCAGGATCCGTGGCCCGTCATCGGTCAGCTTGACCATGGCCACCCGCGTGCCCATGCCCTCCACCGCGAACACGAGCGTCGCGCCCAGGGTTTCGGTGAAATACCGGACGTCGGCTGCCGCGTCGCGGCTGGGCATGTAGACGAAGTCGAGCGGTCCGAACATGCCCCCTCAACCCCGGCGCCTACTGCCAGCCGATGGAGACGACCTCGACCGCCTCCTTGAGGCCCTTCAGCATCGCCGACCGTCGATCCGAGATCGGATAGGGAAGGGAGCCCGCGGCCTCGAGGGTCGCCGCTGAAGCGAAGACCTCCTCTCGGCCGGCGAGGGCGCTGACCCGGGCGGCGAGGTGGACGCCAACGCCTCGGTAGTTGGCCGTCACCCGGGACACCTCGGCGGTGTGGAGGCCGATGCGCACCCACGGCGCAAAGCCGTTGTCGCGGCGGTGCGACAGCAGGCGGCGCTGGATGGCAACGGCGGCTTCGACCGCGTCGCGCGCCGCCTCGAATGCGACGAAAAAGCCATCGCCGGTGTGGTCGACCTCCTCCCCGCTGTGCTCGGCGACGATCGCGCGCAGCGTGGCGTCGTGCCAGGCGAGGATCTTCTCCCAGGCCTCGTCGCCCATCGCTTCCAGCAGCTCGGTCGAGGTGACGATGTCGGTGAACATCAGCGTCCGCGTCACCCGGCGCCCCGTCGGCGCCTGCGCGGCGGAACCGTGCCGCTCCAGCTCGGTCTCGACCCGTCGCAGATCCGGGGCGGCGCCGAGTCGCTCGAACGTCGAGCGGGCAGCCTCGAGCTCCAGGCCCGCGTTCGCCTCCTCGTGGAGGGCCAGGTCGGCGGTCGCCAGCAGCTCCCGGACCCGGGCCGTCTCGTACGGGGCGCCAACCACCTGCCACAGGTGGCGAGCGCGGAGCAGTGACTCGACGGCGGCCGTCGCGTCACCCCGGGCCAGCTGGACGGCGCCTCGCGCCCAGGCCGCGGTGGCCTGGAGGGTGGTCGAGGTGAAGTCGTGGATGATGGCCTCCAGCTCGGTGGCGGCCGCCTCGGCCGTCTCCAAATCCCCGACCGCGAGCGCGATCTCGACCTGGGCGGGGAGGAGATGGCTCCGGCCCAGGGGCTCGCGTGGGCTATCGCCCGAGGGCAGGAAGCCCACCGTTGTCGGCTCGGC
Organism: uncultured Chloroflexia bacterium; assembly: GCA_963699235.1. Lineage (GTDB taxonomy): Bacteria > Chloroflexota > Limnocylindria > QHBO01 > QHBO01 > DASTEQ01. The sequence continues at coordinate 684,794 of OY969424.1, forward strand.
GTCCACCGAGAGCGCGCGGCGGATGGCGGCCACCGCCTGCTCTGGCTCACCGAGCGCCAGCTTCAGGAGGGCGAGGCCGGGCTCCGGGTCGCGCCCGAACTCGTGGGCTCGCTGGTAGGCATCGGCGGCACCGGAGAAGTCGCCCCGCCGGCGGAGGTTCTCGCCCAGCTCGTAGAGCGCCCAGCCGAGGTCCCAGTGGAGCTCGTAGCGCTCCAGGTCGAGACAGGCCTGGCGGATCTCTGTCTCGGCGGTGCCCCAGTCGCCGCGGAGCCGCTTCACCTCGGCGCGGTGGACGCGGCAGACCCCCGGGTAGCCGGTGATGCCCTGCCGCCGCATCTCGCGGTCGGCCTCGGCGGTCCACTCGCTCGCCCGCTGCCAGTCCGACAGGTCGCGGCAGGCGCCCATCGTGGCGCAGTAGACGCCGGCGGTGGTGAATGGCTGGAGTTCGCCGCCAGCCGCCGCGCTCGTCGACTCGTCGATCAGGGCGAGACCCTCGTCCACCTTGCCCTGCCGGATCAGTGCCTGGCCCATGAGGTTGGTGGCCATGGCCTCGGTATCCCGGTCGCCGAACTGCCGGGCCTGCGCTACCGCGGCCGCGCCAGCCTCGTAGGCCCCCTCGAAGTCTCCGGCATCAAGCCGCCGGAAGCCATCGAACATGGCCAGGTAAGCGTGCACCCCGGAGGTAGGCTCGCCCTCCAGCATGCGCTGCGCCCGCTTCAGCCAGCCTGCGGCCGCTCGGGTCGCTACCCGCTGCGTGGCCGAGAAGAAGAGGCGCAGCGCCACGGCCGCGGCCGGCGTCCGCTCGCTGGCGGCAACGTACGCGTGGTACGAGCGCTCGAGCGCGTCCAGGCTCTCGGCCGGCTGACCGCTCCAGAACTGGGCGTCGCTCAGCCGCTGAAGGTCGTCTGCGGACAGCGGGGCGACGGCCTCGGCCTCAAGCAGCAGGTCGCGAGCCTCCTCCCACGCATGGCGGGCGATCGCGTCGCGGGCCGACTCCAGGGTCGCCGGGGTGGCCTGGGTCATGACCGATTGTGGGTCCGCGCCGGACCCGATGACAAGCGATGGACTCGTTCGACGCCTGAACCCCGATCAGACCTCTCCGCTCGCGGGTGCGTTTCGCTCAGCCTGCGACAGGCAGCGCTAGTCGGTAAGGCCCCAGAGGTCGCCGACCGTGAATCCCTCTTGGAACGGGTCCGCTTCATCGACGACGTACTCGGCGCGGCCTGTGATCCAGGCCGATCCCGTGAGCTGCGGCACCACGGCCTGGTACCGACCGATGGTCGTTTCACGCAGGAGCCGACCGGTCCAGGTAGTGCCCAGGATGCCCTCGTGGACGAAGTCTTGGCCGATGGGCAACTCGCCGCGGGCGTGGAGGACGGCCATTCGAGCGCAGGTCCCGGTGCCGCACGGGGAGCGGTCGAGGACGCCGGTGAACGACGCAGGCCGTGACCAGTCCAGCGTTCCGCTGCTCACGACCACGGTGTTCTTGGCGTGGGCGCCTGGGGCGGTGGGCGGGCCGGTGAGCTCGATGATGCTGATCCCCGCGACCCCCGGCAGTTCGGGGTGCTCGACCGGGATCTGCTCGCGTGCGGCGGCCTTCACCATCTCGCCCAGCCGAACGAGGTCGCGGCCCTCGTCCGGGGTCAGGTGGAGTCCCAGGGCGGAGGCCTCCACCAGGGCGTAGAACATCCCGCCCCACGCGACATCCACGGTGACGGTCCCGACCTCCGGCACCTCCACCTGATGGTCAAGGTGGACGGCGAAGGCGGGCACGTTCTCGAAGGTGACGGATCTGGCCTTTCCCTCGCGGACGTCCGCCGTCACCCGGATCAGACCGGCCGGAGCCTCCAGGGTGAGCGTCGTCATCGGCTCGGTGACCGGGACCAGGCCCTCGTTGATGAGCACGGTCGCGGTGCAGATGGTGTTCGAGCCGCTCATGGCCGGGTACTCGGCCTGCTCCATGATCACGTAGCCCGCATCGGCTTTCGGATCGGCGGGTGGCAGGACGAGGTTGCAGCAGGTGGCGGGGTAGCCCCGCGGCTCGCGCAGCATGAGCTTCCGGAGCCGATCACCGTGCTCGGCCACGTGGTTGCGCTTCTCCAGCATGGTGGCGCCCGGCACTTCGGTAACCCCGCCGATGATCACCCGTCCCGGCTCGCCCCCGGCGTGAGCGTCCACCGCGGTGATCACCCGGTCCAGCTTCACCGGATCATGGTGGCACACGGGCTGATTCGCGCCCGGCACGGCGTACCATCGGTCCCATGCGACTGGGGCTGATCCCGGAGAGCCTGATCGACCGCCTTGGAATGGCCAGCGGGTTCCCGCCGCCGGCCATGACCGAGGCCTACGCCCCGCTCTATGCCCGCGCCATCGTCGCGGCCACGGAGATGGGCATGTTCGACGCCATCGGCGCAGAGACTCGATCGGCGGCCGAGGTGGCGGCCGCCTGCGAGACCGATCCGCGGGCCACCGAGCGGCTGCTGAACCTGCTGGTCACGATGCGCTACCTCCAGTTCCGCGGCGGCGGCTACCGGCTGACGAAGGGCACCCAGCGATGGATGCTGCGGGACTCGCCGGACGGGATACGGGACCTCGTCCTCATGAAGCGGCTCGAGTGGCGATGGATCGACGGCCTGGAGGCTTACCTTCGGTCGGGAACCCCGCTGGACGTTCACAGCACCATGTCGAGCGACGATTGGGATGCGTACCAGCGGGGGATGCGCGCCCAGGCCAACGTGGCGGGCCCTCGACTCACCCGGCTCGTACCCGTGCCCACGGGCGCGCGCGACATGCTCGACATCGGTGGATCCCACGGCTACTGGTCGGTCCTGCTCTGTCGCCGCCACCCCGGGCTGCGGGCGACGGTCCTCGACCTGCCCGACGCGGTGGAGGGCGCCGCTCCGATCCTCGCTCGGGAGGAGATGGGCGACCGGGTCGTCCTCAAGGCCGGGGACGCGCTGGTGGATGACCTTGGCCACGCCGCCTACGACCTGATCATCATGTTCAGCCTGGTCCATCATTTCGACGAGGCCACCAACCGGGCCCTCGTGGCCCGCGCGGCAGAGGCGCTGCGGCCCGGTGGGCGGATGGTCATTCTCGAGGCCCTCCGGCCCCGGCCAGGGGACCGCGGGCAGCTTGGGGCGTTCTTCGACCTCTACTTCGGGATGACCAGCGAGTCGGGAACGTGGACCCTCGCCGAGATGTCGAGCTGGCAGGCGGCGGCGGGTCTCCGCACGCGGCCGCAACCGCTCCCGCTCCGCCTGGTCCGTGACGTGGGGCTTGCCATCGCGGACAAGCCGCCGGCGTGAACCGACGGCCTGTCGGTGGCGTTCAAGGACCTGTTCTCGGGCCACGCGGCGGATTACGCCCGCTTCCGGCCGTCGTATCCGCCCGAGCTGTTCGCCTGGCTCGCCGACGTCAGCCCCGGACGCGATCTCGCCGTTGACCTCGGCACCGGGAACGGGCAGGCGGCGGTCGGACTGGCCGAGCACTTCGAGCACGTGATCGGCATCGAGCCCAGCGCCGAGCAGCTGGCAAACGCGCGACCGCACGCCCGCGTCGAGTATCGGGTGGCGACCGCGGAGGCCACCGGCCTGACCGATGGCGCCGCCGACCTCCTATTGGCCGCCCAGGCGTTCCACTGGTTCCAGCCCGACCCGTTTTTCGCCGAGGTCCGCCGCGTCCTCCGACCCCGGGGCGCCCTGGCGCTGGTCACCTACGCCCTGTCGCGGATCACGCCCGAGGTGGATGCGGTGGTGGACGAGCTGTACGCCAGTCTCGACCCCTACTGGGAGCTGGAGCGGCGGGCGGTCGAGGACGGCTATGCGTCGGTGGCGGTGCCGTTTGCGGAGATCGCGGCTCCGTCGTTCGCCATGCGTTCGTCGTGGACGGCCAAGGACCTGATCGGCTACCTGGGCACCTGGTCCGCCCTGCGGAAGGCCGTCGCGGCCGAAGGACGGAACCCGCTCGACGAGTACGGCCTGCGGGTGACTAAGGCATGGGGGGACGAAGAGCGTCGGGAAGCGGTGTGGCCGCTCGCGATCAGGGCCTTCAGGTCCGACGATTGAACGCCTCCCGATCGAGCCGAGTAGCCAAGACACCGATGTCCACTCGAGGCAACGTCACTGGCGCGGCCGCTCTCGTGCTCGTGCTCGCGGCCTGCTCCACATCCCCAACAGGGTCGCCCTCGCCGTCGGTCGCTCCGAGCTCGCCGCCAGCCGTCGTCTCCGAGGAGCCGACTCCGAGCATCGCCGCCACGCCGGTGACGCTGGAGTACTCGACCGAGACGTTCCCTGTGCCGCCCGGCACGCACCCACATGACGTCGCCCCGGCCGTAGACGGCGGGGTTTGGTACACAGCTCAGCACACCGGCGGCCTGGGCTGGCTGGACCCGGCGACCGGCGACTATCGCGAGATCCCACTGGGAGCAGGCTCCGCGCCGCACGGCGTCATCGTCGGTCCGGACGACGCCCCCTGGATCACCGATGGCGGGCTCAATGCCATCGTCCGGGTGGATACCGAGACCGATGCCGTAGCCGTCTACCGGCTGCCCTCGGTGGCAGCCAACGCCAACCTGAACACCGCGGCGTTCGACGGCAATGGAATCCTGTGGTTCACCGGCCAGGCCGGGTGGTACGGGCGGGTCACGCCGTCCAGCGGCACGGTCGAGGTGTGGGCCGCTCCCGGGGGGACCGGCCCCTACGGGATCACGGCGACACCCGACGGCGACATCTACTACGCCTCCCTCGCCGGCTCATACCTGGGAGCGGTGGACACCGAGACGGCGGAGGTCACGGTCCTCGATCCACCGACCGCTGGGGCCGGGGTCCGTCGCGCGTGGTCCGACTCCACGGGCCGGATCTGGATCGCGGAATGGAATGCGGGCCAGGTGGGGGTATACGACCCGGCCGACGGATCGTGGGAGGAGTGGCCACTTCCGGGGACCGCCCCGCAGGCCTACGCGGTGTACGTGGACGAGCTCGATTCCGTGTGGCTCACCGAGTTCACCGCCGACGTCATCCTCCGCTTCGACCCCGAGACCGAGATTTTCACGACCTTCCCGCCGGAGTCAACGCCGTCAGCCGTGCGCCAGATGCTTGGTCGCGAAGGCGAGGTCTGGGGCGCGGAGTCCGCGGCTGATCGGCTGGTCGTCATCCGCTACGAGTAGGAAACCTCCGCGTCGTCCCTCGAGTCGCCGCTTGCGTCGTCAACCTCGTCCGGGGAATGGAGCTCGTGGACCATGTCCTGGGCGATGGGGTAGGCCTCCTCCAGCAGCTCGTGGAGCTGCTCGGTCGCGGCGCGGCCCTCGGTGTCCGATTCGGCGTTGCCGTTCACCGGGTGGAAGACGAGGTCCCACAGAGAGCCCCCGGCGCCGAACGCCGCCAGGAAGTGCTCGAGGCCCCACCCGTCACGCGCCCGGACCGCTCGGGCATCGGCTTCGACCCAGTCGGCCCAGTGCTCCTCGTTGTGGCGGCGGAGGAGGCTGACCAGCCGGTCCATGAGCGTGGCGAGATGTTCGACGCTGTGAGCCATCTGCCCTCTATCTTGGCCGGGTGAGGCAGTTCCTGCTCCGGGTCCTGGACATCGGTCCCGACCCGTCCGACGACCCGGAACCTCGTTCGCAAGCGCGTCGCGGTTGGCACCTCGATTGGGATCTGCGCGGCGAGCCTGATCTCTTCGGGCTTCGCCGCGGTGACCGTCCTTGAGCCCGAGATCCAGCTGCAAGGGTCCTGAAAGGCCGCCCGACGGGCAGAGGTGATCGCCCGCAACGCGATCCTCCGTACCGTGTTGGCAGCGAGCAATCGCATAACCCAGCACGGAGGTGCGAACGATGAACGACCTGAAGAAGGGCGCCCGCGAGGTCGAGAACAAGGGCAAGGAAACTGTCCGCAAGCTCGATGGCGATGAGTCGATGACCGACAAGCTCGGCAACCTGGGCGACGACGTTCGCCACGGCCTGGGCAACGCCGGTGACACGGCCCGCGAGGAAGTTGACAAGCTTGCCAAGGACCTCGAGCGACGGACGCAGAAGGACGAGAGCAAGGTCTACACCGAGTACCCGAAGACCACTCGCTGACCCTCAGCCCGGGCGACCCGGGGGGCCGCCCGGGTGTTATCGCCGCGTTGATCAGCGCCCGCTACCCTAGTCCAGGATGCGGGCGCTGATCTTTGACCTCGACGGAACGCTGATTGACACGGTCTATGCCCACGTCTTCGCCTGGCAGCGGGCCCTGGCGGAGGCGGAGCTGCCAGTGGACGGCTGGCGCATCCATCGGCGAATCGGGATGAGCGGGGGCCTCTTCACTCGGGCGCTGGCCCGGGAGCTCGGCCGCCCGCTGAGTGACGACGAGATCAACGCCATCCAGGACCGCCACGGCCACCTGTTCCGCGAGCTGCTTCCCGAGCGGCGGCCGCTCCCCGGTGCGGTAGAGCTGCTGCGCCATCTCACCGAGCTGGATGTGCCGTACGGGATCGCGACCTCCGGGCGGCGTCCCGAGATCGACGCCTCGCTCGACGCCCTGGGCGTTGGCCCGGACATCGTCGTCGTCGATCGCGGCGACGTGATGCGGGCCAAGCCCGAGCCCGACCTGTTCCTCGCCTGCCAGGAGCGGATGGAGGTCGAAATCCGCGACGTGACGGTGGTGGGCGACGCGATCTGGGACCTGCTCGCCGCCCGCCGGGCCGGGATGCTGTCGGTGGGACTGCTGACCGGCGGCTACGGCGAGGACGAGCTGGGGCAGGCCGGCGCGTTCCGGGTCTACCGCGACCCGGCGGAGCTGGACGCGTCGCTGGACGAGCTGGGGATCGGCTAGACCAAGTCCTCGCCCCGGGATCGGAACCGCCCGCGCACGGCTCGCACCGCGCGCTCGGCGCCGTGGACCGTCATCCGGGTCGCCGTGATGCCGAGCTTGAGCCCGCGCTTGCCGATCCACTTGTAGGCGACACCGATGGTCCGCAGATCGTCATCGATGTCGGAGGCGACCAGTCCCACCTCGTTGAGCACGGCCGCCCGTTCGTGCGGCTGCAGGCTCCGCAGCGTGATCCCGATCGCAATCAGGATGGCGGCTGCGTCATCGAGCTGGCCGGCCACGGGAATGAAACCCGGCACAAGGTCGATGGGCGACACGAGGTAGGTCGTGGCCGCGAGCAGCGCGAGCTTGCGTGTGCCCGTCACCTTTGGGTGGCGGCTGAGGTTCCAGCCAAGGCGGGCGTATCGCGGCATCCGGCGGACCATGGCGCTGAAGCGCTCGCGCGGGAACGGATCGGGGGTGGGGCCGGAGTCTTTCGGGCTCATCGGTCTACTCCTGGCGGTTGAAGGACCACGCGGCGGCGGTGATGAGGACGACCGCGAAGACGGCGATGAGGACGACCTCCTCGCCCAGGGTCATCGTATGGCCGAGGACCGTCACGCCCACCCGAGGGTCGGCGGAGCCGATGAACACCTGGCGGATGGCGTCCACCCCGTAGGTGAGCGGGTTGAACTTGCTGATGACCTGGAGCCACTCGGGCGCCTGGTTGATCGGAAAGAAGACGCCGGCCAGGAAGATGAGCGGGAAGATCAGGAGCTGGATGAGCAGCTGGAACCCCTGCTGCGAGCGCATGTAGCTGGCCACCATCAGGCCCAGCCCGGACAGCGCAATGGACAGGATGAACACGATCGGGACGAGGAGCAGGATCGTCTGGAGGTCCACGTCCACGCCCACGATCGGGGTGATGAGCAGCATGAGTGCGACCTGGAGGAGGGCCACCACCGCTGCGCCCAGGGCCTTGCCCAGCACGATCCCCGTCCTGCCCAGCGGGGCGACGAGCAGCTCGCGGAGAAAGCCGAACTCGCGGTCCCATACGACGGAGACGCCGGCAAAGAGCGAGGTCGTCAGCACGCCCATGGCGATGATCCCGGGGTACATGAACTGGATGAAGTTCACGCCGGGGGCGACCTGACCGATGAGGTTGCCGAACCCGGCCCCGAAGATGACGAGGAAGATCAGCGGCTGGGCGAACGAGCCCACCATCCGCGACCGCTCGTTCACGAAGCGGAGCAGCTCGCGGTAGCCGACGACCCACGTGCCGCGCCAGATCTCGGTCATCGGATTGCGCGCCTGTTCATCGGTCTTCTCAGCCTCGGCCGAACCGACGGGACATGTTCGCCACCAGCTGCTCCTTGCTGTCGAGCTCCGAGTCGCGAATCTCGCGGCCGGTCAGGTGGAGGAACACGTCGTCCAGGGTTGGCTGGCGGACGGTGACCGATGTCAGCGGCTGGCTGAAGGTCCGCACGAAGTCAGGCAGGAACTCCGCCCCGCCGGCCACGTTGAAGCTCACCGTCCCATCCCGGACGTTGGCCTCGGTCCCGTAGCGGTCCGTGATCTCGACCGCGGCCGCCTGGTTGTCACCGGTGGCGATCGTGACCAGGTCGCCGCCCACCGACCGCTTCAGCCCGGCGGGGGTGTCGAGGCCCACGATCCGGCCATGGTCGATGACCGCGATCCGGTCGGAGTGCTCAGCCTCGTCCATGTAATGGGTGGTCAGGAAGATGGTCAGCCCCTCCTGCTCGCGCAGGGCGAGGAGGTAGTCCCAGATCAGGCGGCGGGTCTGGGGGTCCAGGCCCAGAGTCGGCTCGTCCAGGAAGAGAACCTTCGGATGGTGGAGCAGGCCGCGAGCGATCTCGAGCCGCCGTTTCATGCCGCCCGAGAAGGTTCTGACGCTGCCTTTCCGTCGGTCGGCGAGGTCCACGATGTTCAGGAGCTCGGTCATCCGCTGCTCGCGCAGCTCGGGCGGGATGCCGTAGGCATGGGCGTGGAAACGGAGGTTCTGCTCCGCGCTGAGGTACTCGTCCAGGGTCGTCTGCTGGAAGACGAGACCGATGGAGCGGCGGACCTCGCTCCGCTCGTGCCGCACGTCGAAGCCGTTGACCTTCGCCGATCCCGCGGTCGGGTTCAGGAGGGTGCACAGCATGTTGATGGTCGTTGTCTTGCCCGCCCCGTTCGGGCCGAGGAAGCCGAAGATCTCGCCCGGCTCCACGCCGAACGTCACGCCCTTGACTGCCTCCAGCTCGCCGAACGACTTGGCGAGGCCATCGACCTCGATGATCACGGGGCTCAGGGTACCGATGAACGCCCGGGGCTGCCGATGACGGCTCAGGCCTGGGGGCGCGCTCCGGCCATTCGGGCCCGCCGCTCCTCGAGCCGCTTCGCCGATGCGTCGAGGGCCGTCATGAAGGCCGCCAAGTCGGTCCGGGCCGCCTCCGCTTCAGGAGTCAGCCCTTGCAGCTCGAAGATCCGCAGCTTGCGGATCAGCGGCATAACCACCTCGTCGTGGTGGATGCGGGTGTCGTAGATCCCGGCCATCGCGATCTCGGCTGCCTTGCGGCGGAAGCCGACGATGCCCGCCCCGGGCATTTCGAAGGCCATGATCTCGGCCACCACTGCCTCGACCGTCTCGGAGGGATACGCTTCCGCGGCCGCGGCCAGGACGTCGCGGTAGAACGTGGCGTGGAGGTTCTCGTCGGTGGAGATGCGGAGCATGATCTTGTCCGCCACCGGGTCGTCCGAGTATTGCCCGGTGTTGCGGTGCGAGGCCCGGGTTGCAACCTCCTGGAGAGCCACGTAGGCGAGCCCCCGCAGCGGATCGGTGGTCGGTCGGTCGTACCCCTCCTGGAGCATGTGCATCCGCGATCGCTCCAGGGCGATGGGGTCCAGGTTGCGGGTCACGACCAAGTAGTCCCGGAGCACGATCGCGTGCCGGCCCTCCTCGGCCGTCCAGCGACCGACCCAGTTGATCCACGCCCCGTCACCGCTGCCGAACATGCCGTGGATGAGGCGGTGGTAGGACGGCAGGTTGTCCTCGGTCAGGAGGTTGACCTCGAACGAGGTCCGGGCCACGCCGCTGAGGCGGGGCTGGTCCGGGGTCCAGGGCTCCTTGTCGAAGTCCCGCCCCAGGCTGTAGGGGATGTAATCGTGGGGGAACCACTCGACGGCGATCTTCAGGTGGCGCTCCAACAGGCGCGCCGCCGTCGGCTCCAGGTCGATGAGCAGTGCCTGTGCGTCGTACGGCTTCACCGAGCGCTGCACGACCGGGGGCTGTTCGATCTCGAGAGCTGACATCGGCGCCAGTCTAGGCCATCAGGCCGCGAGGCCTGTTCCCGGGATCAGGGCGCTGCTACGCAGGCTTCGTTGCCCGCGCGGTCAATGGCACACACCTCGAGTCCCGTGGCCCCTGCCGGGATCTCCACCGGAGCCCGGAACAGGAACTCGCCGTACCAGATCAGCGCCCCAGAGCCGCCGTCCCACCGGACGTAGACGGCGTCGAGGTCGCCCGCTCGATACACCTGGGAATCGTGGACGCGCGCATGAACCGTCACCGAGCCGGTGGTGGACGCGGTCAGGTCGGTGGCCACCACCGGCGGGGCGGTGTCCGGCGCCACGGCCTCGGTGGCGAGGTAGACCCGCTCGTCCTCCGCCTGCGGGTTCTCGCCCTGGGCCTCCACCACGTCCAGGCGACCGTCGCCGTTCACATCGGCCACCGTCATGCCCAGCGTGCCGGGGCTGAGCGCCGCATCGAAGGCTTCCAGTTCCATGCTGAGCTGCCCCGTTCCGTCGTTGATCATCAGCCGATCCGGCCCGGTCAGTGATCCGACCAGGAAGTCCGCGTCACCGTCCGAGTCCACGTCCAGGAAGGCGATGTTGTTGTCGTCCTCGCCCGGGTTCGCCTCGTTCGGCCACCACTCCGCGGTGACGTCCTCGAATCCGCCGCTCCCGTCATTGCGGAAGACGTGCTCGCGGCCGCCCTCGCCGGTGGGGTTGTCCCCGTCGTTGATCGTGACCAGGTCCAGGTAGCCGTCGCCGTCGAGGTCCATGGCCTCGAACTCGTAGTTGTTCGTGAAGGAGGAAGCCGCTCCTCGGTCACGTCGGCGAACGTGCCCGACCCATCGTTCTCGTACAGGAAGCTCGTTCGGCGACATCTTTGCCGACACGGCGAGGTCGAGGTCCCAGTCGTTGTCCACGTCCACCAGCTCCAGCTCCCAGCTGAAGTTGACCGAGGTGGCCGGCATCTGGGCCGCGGTGGCATCGGTGAAGGTGCCGGCTCCGTCGTTCAGCCAGAGCTGGACGCAACCCTCCGTCGTTCGCCATCGGCGAGCCCGGCCCCCAGTCAGCCAGCACCAGGTCCAGGTCGCCGTCGCCATCCACGTCACCGATGTCCACGTCCCCGACACTCAGCGGCCACCTGCGGGAGCTGCGCCGTGGCGTCCGTGAACAAACCTCCGCCGGACCCGAGCAGGAGCTGGCTCTGGGTCTGGTAGGTCGTCCCCAGCACGATGTCCACGTTGCCGTCGGCGTTGAGGTCGGCGACCTTCGCCGCCCGGGCAAACCCGGTCAGGCCGCCGACCACGGCCGTCGGTGACCTCGGTGAACTGCCCGTCGCCCTCCGCGCTGTTGAAGAAGACCCTCGTCGCGATGGCCTCGCCCGGCGTCTCGTAGTCGCCACCGTTCGGGAAGAGCAGGTCCAGCGCGTTGTCCCCGTTCAGGTCCGCGACCTCGACCTTGTTCGTCCATTCCGCCGTGACGCCGATCGCCGCCTCTGTGGCGTCGGACCACAGTCCGGCGTAGGCGGAAGTCGTTGGCGCGGCTGAAGGCTCGCTGCTGACCGATGGAGCCGGCGTCCCAGATGGGCTAGGCGATGGGCTGGCCTCACATCCGGCGAGGACGACGAGGCTCACGGCAAGCGCGAGGCGAACGAAGGGGCGACTCTTCGTGGCCATGTGGCTAATCCTGCGGGGTGAGGTCAGCAGGGTCAACGGTCTTCCGATGTTGACGATGGAGGCCGTCAGCTGGGCTGAGCCGCCTCCAGCAGCGCGTCGAAAATCTCGTCGCGGTTGGCCACCCCAAGCGAGAAGTGGCCGTGCCCCTTGGCCAGGGTGAAGCGGGAGCCGGGGATCTGCTCGGCCAACCACCGGCCGTGGGACCACGGCACGAGCCGGTCGAGCTCGCCCTGCCAGATCTGGACGGGGACCCGGATGGTCGTCAGGTCGAAGCCCCACGGCACCGTGAATGCAATGTCGTCGTCCACCCAGCCGTCGAACCCGTGCTCCAGCGCGCGACGCATGCCGGCGGCCTCGTGATCGGCCCACTCCCCGGTGGCCACCGCCTGGTCCACGGGCGGCAGGGCGTCGCCCAGGGCCTCGACCATGGTCGGCCCGGTGATGACCCGGAACTCCTCGCCGTTGGCCGCCATCCAGTCCCGCAGCTCGGGCTCGCCCTTAAGCGCGGCGTCGAACTCGTCCAGGTTGGTCTGGGCCATGCCGGTCCACCAGTCCAGGCCTTCGGCGCCCCACGGCGCCACCGTGACCAGCGCGGCGCTGGCCATGCAGCGGTCCGGGAGCAGCGCGGCGCAGGCGATCGCGTGCGGGCCGCCTCCCGACCCGCCGAGGGTCACGAACTGGCCGATGCCCAGCTGGTCAAGGATGGCCTCGGCATCGGGAATGGCCGACGCGACCGTCCGCCCGGGATCTCGGCTCGAGTTCGCGTACCCCGGCCGGCTGTAGGCCACCGGGCGCAGGCCACGGGCTTCCGCGGCCGCGAACCAGGTCTCATAGCGCGTGGCGTTGCCCGGCGTCCCGTGGTGGAACAGGAGCCCGAGCCCATCGGTGCCGTCGCCGACCAGGACGTCCAGCTCGCGGCCGTCGGGGAGCGGCACCGTCATCCAACGCATTGGCGCGGACCCTACCATCACCGCTCCCCCCGGCTGAATGACTACGGGGTCAGGCGCGACTTCTCGAAGACGATCTGGAGGTCCTGGGTCAGGCCCGTCCGGAATCCTGCTTCGCTGATGGACAGGTAGAACTCCCACATCCGGATGAACCGGTCGTCGAATCCCATGCCGCGCACCGCGTCGAGCTGGTCCATGAACCGCGTTCGCCACGCTCGCAGGGTCAGCGCGTAGCTGGATCGGATGTCCACGACATCGGTGATGAGGAGGCTTGTCCCGTCCAGTGCGTGCTCGAGCGCAGCCAGGGACGGCAGGACGCCGCCCGGGAAGATGTAGAGCTGGATCCAGTTCGCGCCGCGCAGCTGGGACTCGTACATGTCGTGCGGGAAGCTGATGACCTGGATGCTGGCCTTGCCGCCGGGGCGCAGCGCGCGGTCCACGGCCTCGAAGAACGCGGGGAAGTACTCGGCACCCACGGCTTCGAGCATCTCGATCGAGACGACCGCGTCGTAGGTCCCGGCTACGTCTCGGTAGTCGCGCAGCTCGACCGATACGCGGTCCTCGAGGCCGGCATCGCGGATGCGCTGCCGGGCCAGTTCGTGCTGGGCGGGCGAGATGGTGACCGTCGTCACCCGGCAGCCCAGCTCCCCGGCGGCATACAGCGCGAAGCCGCCCCATCCGGTGCCGATCTCCAGGACGTGCTCGCCGCCCCTGAGGCCGGCCCGCTCGGCATGAATGCGGTACTTGTTGCGCTGGGCGTCGGCCAGCGGCTGGTCGAGGGTCTCGAACACTGCGCTCGAGTAGGTCATGGTCTCGTCCAGCCAGAGCCGGTAGAAGTCGTTGCCGAGGTCGTAGTGGGCGGAGATATTCCGGCGCGCGCCCCCCTTCGTGTTCCGGTTTCGACGGTGCGTGACCAGGCGCCCCATCCGGGCCGGCACGCGCCACGGGCCCTTGGACAGGGCCAGCTGGCGACGGTTGAGCACCGCGAGGGTGCTCAAGGCCACCAGGTCGGGGCTCGACCACAGGCCATCCATGTACGCCTCGCCGGCACCGACCTCGCCGCCCAGCAAGAGGCGTCGCAGGGCCGCCGGGTCGTGGATATGAATCTCGGCTCGCAGGTCGGATGCCGGGTCGCCGAAGACCCGACGTGACCCGTCGGGCAGGAGCGCAGTCAGCTGACCGACCCGAACCCGCGATGCGGCGGCCAGCGCCGCTCGTCCCGCGACCGAGCTGAGGATCGGGTCGAGCGGCTGCGCGGCCCGGTTCAGCAGGGTAGCGGGTGGTCACTCGGTCACCACCGATCGTCGGTGGAAGATCATGCCCCGGAGCCACAGGCGCAGGGCGTGGATGTGGATGGCCGCGATGGTCTTGTGGGTCACGAACGGCACGCTGACCAGCATGCGAAGCAGGGATCGGTCGCTCAGCGGAACCCGACTCAGGACCAGGGAGGCGGTCAACACCGGGGCGCCCTGCTCGTCCTCGGCGATGGCGATGCGCACGCCGTCCGGGTCGTCCTGGACCCGAACCCGGTAGCTCGCATCCATGCCGATGAAGGGCGAGACGTACATCTCCTTGTCCATGCCATCCCAGAGCCGCTGCCGCGGGCCTCTGGTTGCAGGGTGTAGACGATCCGGTCGCCGAACGTGTTGTGGACCTCGACCAGGACGACCCGCAGCTCGCCCGCCCCATCACGGCACAGGAAGAAGCTGGCCGGGTTGAACACGTAGCCCAGTGTCCGCAGGTTGGTGATGAGGGTGATCTGCCAGCCGTCGGGCTCGAATCCCTGAGCGCGGAGGTGGGCGATGACCTCGGCCTGCACATTCCGTTCCGTCCGAATCTCCGGTGGGACCAGGTGATCCACGTCGCGGAACGAGAAGACATTGCGGCGATTGCGGCTCACCAGGCGGAGCCGGCGGCTCACCTCGTCGAGCTCGGACAGGTCGAGCGCGAAGTAGAAGACCTTGTGTTCGAGCTCGTACACCACCGGCCGCGAGCGTCGGTGGCGGACCGTGCCCCGGAGCAGGTGCGAGCGGAGGGAAGGGGATCGGGGTGACAGGGTCATGCGGCTGCCTCCTCATCCATCGGCTCCGCCATGTCGCGCATGGCCCGGGTCAGCATGGCAGCGGCCTCGTACCCGGAGCGGCATCCGTCCTCGTGGAAGCCATAGCCCAGGTGGGCACCCGCGTAGAAGGTCCGACGGTGGCCCTGGAGCCGGCCGACGAGCGCCTGGGCATCGAGGGTTCGGAACGTGTACAGCGGATGGCTGAACGATCGAGACAGGATCACGCGCTCGGGAGCCACCCGGTCCCCGGGATTCACCGACACGCAGTACGGCGTCTCCCCGTCCAGGTTCTGGAGGCGGTTCATCCAGTAGGTCATCGTCAGCTCGTCCGCGGGCCGGCGGCAGTCCTCGGTGTCGACGTTCCACGAGCCCCGGGCCGCCTCGCGGCGGGGGAGCAAGCGGTCATCGGTATGGAGGACGACCTCGTTGGTCGTGTACTCGAACATGCCCAGCGCGTGGCGCTCCGCCACATCGGCGTCGTGCAGGACGGCCAGCATGTCATCGGCGTGGCCGGCCATGACCACGGCGTCGAACCGTTCGGCACTGCCGGACGCCGTCGTGACCGTGATCCCCATCGGATCCCGTCGCACGTCCCGCACCCGGTCGCCGGATCGGACGGTTCCCGCCGGCAGGCGCTCGACGATGCGCTGGACGTACTCGCGCGAGCCGCCGCGCACGGTTCGCCAGGGATGGCTGTTGCCAAAGCCGATGAGCCCATGGTTGTCGAGGAAGCGGAGCAGGTAGTCGACGGGGAAGTCCAGGACCAGGGCCGGTGCGGTCGACCAGACTGCTGCCGTCACCGGGACCAGGAAGTGGTTGCGGAAGGCGCTCCCGTACCCGCCCTCGTCGAGGAACTCGCCGAGCGTCTGGCGGGTCGCGGCACCACCGTCCAAGCGCTCGCGCGCCGTGGCGAAGAACCGTCGAATGTCGGCGATCAGGCGCCAGTGGGAAGGCCGAACGATCGCATCGGCCTGGGCGAACATGCCTCGCCCTCCCTGGGAGCTGAACTCGAGGTCGCAGCGCCGACAGCGGTGGCCGAGCGCCATGTCAGTCGGTTGCGTCTCGACCCCCAGCTCAGCCAGGAGGGCGGTGAAGCGCGGGTAGGTGGGCTCGTTGAACACGATGAAACCGGTGTCGACCGGCACCTCTCCCAGATCGGTGGCGACCGGAACGGTCTTGACGTGGCCGCCCGGCTCGTCGTCCTGCTCGAAGAGCCGGACGCGATGTTCGTTTCGGAGGGCATGGGCCGCAGTCAGTCCGGAGACGCCTGAGCCGATGATCGCGACATTCATGGTCGTGGTGTGCTCGTAAGGTATGTACAAAGTATGCTAGTCTGGCTCATAACATATGTCAAACACTGAACACAGAAGGGATCGACCGATGACCAGGCTCGTCGAACAGGTGACCACCCGGCTTCCCGCGGAGGCGGCGTTCGCCTACGTGGCCGATTTCTCTCGCCAGGCCGAATGGGACCCGAACACGCGGTCCGCGCGACGGGTCGGCGAAGGACCGCTGGGCGTCGGGGCCCGGTTCGCGCTCGAGGTGAACGTCGGTGGGCGGAGTGCGCCGATGGAGTACCGCATCACCGAGTACGACCCCCCTCACAGGGTGGTCCTCATCGGCGAGGGGTCGGGCGTGTGGTCCTCGGACGAGATCAGCTTCACCGTCATCCCGGGCGGGACGCGGGTTGACTACGTGGCCGAGATCAAGCTCCACGGCATCCTGGGCCTGGCCCAGCCGCTCATGGGCAGAGCGTTCGCGAAGATCGCGCGCGGAGCGGCCGACGGGATGCGCGCCGCGCTTGAGGCCCAGGCCGCGCGATGAGCATCCGCGGCCTGCTCGATGACGCGCTCGAGATCAGCGTCATCGGCAGCTTCACCCGGCTCGGGTATGGCACCCGGCGTCGCCTGTTCGGCTGGTCGGAGCCGCAACCGCACGCCCTGGAAGGGCGCACCGTCCTGGTGACCGGCGCCAACTCCGGTCTGGGCCGCGCATCGGTCGACGCGTTCGCGGCCCTCGGTGCCAGAACCATCCTGGCCGGCCGCAACGAGGCCAGGCTCCGGGCCGTCCGTGATGAGCTGGTGGCCCGCCACGGGGTGGACCGGTTCCCGGTGGTGGTCGCCGACATGGCCTCGCTCGCCAGCGTGCGGCGCGCTGTCGCCCAGGTCATGGGCACCGAGGAACGCCTCGATGCGCTGATCGACAATGCCGGTGCGATCTTCTCCGAGCGCACCGAAAGCCCCGACGGCATCGAGGCCACCCTGGCCACCATGGTGGTGGGGCCGTTTGTCATGATCTCCGGGCTGCTGCCGCTCCTCCGCGCAGCACCTGACGCCCGGGTGATCTCGGTTGCTTCCGGCGGGATGTACCTCGAACAGGTCGACGTCGCCGATCTCCAGCTGCGCACCACGCCGTTCAACGGCCTGCGGGCCTATGCCCGTGCCAAGCGGATCCAGGTCGCGCTCGTCCGAGAGTGGGACCGCCGCATGCCCCGTACCCCCATCCGCTTCAACGCCATGCATCCCGGCTGGGCCGAAACGCCAGGCGTGACGGAATCCATTCCAGGCTTCCTGGCGTGATGCGTCCGCTCCTGCGGACGCCGTCGCAAGGGGCCGACACGATCGTCTGGCTGGCTGCCGACCCCGACGCCGGCCGCCGCGGCGGCCAGCTGTACCTCGATCGACGAACCCGGCCATACGACCGACTGCCCGGCACTCGCCTCGACGTCGCGGCCCGACGCCGGCTGTGGGACATGGTCGTGGAGCTGGCCGGCATCCCCGACCCGGCCCCGTAGGCACCCACCTTCGCGGGCAGCAGGAACGGGGCCGGCCTTGCGGCCGGCCCCGTGAGGAAGAGGGGGTGAGGACGGAGCGCTAGCTGTTGACCCGCTGGGTCGCCAGCCGGCGTCCGACGAAGAGGCCGGCCATGCCGAGGCTCAGCAGACCGATGACCGTCAGCGCCTGCTGGCCGATCGGCTGCGTCGCCGCCATGGCGGTGTCGGCCAGGAAGGCGCCCTCGGTGCCCACCACCAGGGTGATGGCGTCTCCCTGCGGCTCGCCAGACTCGAGACCGAGCCCGGACGAACCGATGGCGAAGACGGTGTACGAGGTGCCGTTGGCCAGATCGAGCGCGCCCGGGTTGACGGGAGCGGGGCAGAAGGTGTTGTCGGCCGAGGCGCACACCTTCAGGTCGTAGCTGCCACCGGGCAGCGGCACGTACCCGGTGTTGGCCGGGTAGGCCAGGTTCTCGATGCCGGTGGGGGTGCCGTCCTCGAGCAGGACGTCAACCTCCGGGGTGTCGGGGCTGAAGTGAACGACGCGCACCCAGGCGGCATCCTCCGAGTCCGGAGCGCTGTCGACCAGGATGGAGGGGGCGATGCTGTTGCCCGTGTCAGAGATGCCGGGCTCGGCTGCGAAGCCGATCGCCGCGACGGTGTACATCGTGTTGGCGGCCAGCGCGACGTCGTTGGCGATGACCGGGCAGTTCGCATCCACGCTCGCGTCGCTGTCGGCGGCGCAGACGCGGATGTCATGGGCGCCGGCCGGGAGGCCGAGGTAGCCGCTGAGTGTCCCGAACGCGAAGTCCGCGATGGCCGGGGTTGTGGTGGAGTCGACGTAGACGTCCACCAGACCGGCATCGGGGGAGGCATGCAGGACGCGGACCATGGCTTCGTTCGCAGCCGCGACCGGGGTCGCGGCCAGGACGAGCGCTCCGGTGGCCAGCACCAGGGCCGTCGCGCGCTTGATGGTTGGGAGGTTCACGGGGAGTCTCCTTGTTCAGTGTTAGTCCAGAGTTCACTACCGCGACTCTAGCTCTATGAACAAGGTCTGTCAAGTGTTAGTGGGCCAACAAAGGGTAGACAACCGCCGTCTCCGTGGTCGGCCGCGATCGGTTGATCGGTTGGGTTAGCGACGCGTCCTCTGGAGGGCGCTGGTCAGCGCAGGGCGGACTGCAGGGCCTCGACCGACTGCGAGAGACCGTCCGGAAGGACGACTGACCGTTCTCCGTCAACGGTCCCGGCGGCGGCCCGACCCCCGAATGCGATGAGGAGGTTGGGATGCGCGGCACGCAGCTCTCGGGCAACCTCCGCGGCAGCCAGGCGATCGGCCTCAGTCACCACCCCGATCACGGCCGCTCGGGCGCGGGTCCGGGCCACCGCCTCGACCCAGTCCTCGGCCGGCAGGTCGGGACCTTCGTAGACCACGGGTAGACCCGCCCGTCGAGCCGCGATGCTGAAGGCAAGGGCGCCCAGCTCATGGCGGGATCCGGCCGGCAGCCCCACCACCACGGTCCCCCGCCCGCGCCTCCGACTGGAAGCCGCGGCCTCGAAGGCCGACCCCATCCGGCGAAGCATGGCGTGACTGGCCGCGTGCTCTGCAGCGATGTCGAGGCTTCCCGACTCCCACGCAGCGCCAAGCGAAACGAGGGCAGGCAGGAGGTAGCGATCCGCCACGGACTCGAAGCTGCCCTGGGAGAACATCAGATCGAGCGTCGCATCGACCCCAGCGCCGTCGTGGGCTGCGGCAGCCTCCACGAAGTGCGTCGCAAGGTCGTCGGATTCCGCCGCCGATGGCCCGGTGGGCACGGAAGCTGCGTCCGATAACGTCCGAATGGCAGCCTCATCCATGTCCGCCAATGACCGTGCAGCGGTGCTCGGGGACCACCCCTGATCGACGAGATGCCGCACGGCTCGCAGTCGAGCGATGGCTGCTTCGTCATAGAGGCGGTACCCGGCTGGTGTCCGTTCGGGGTGCACCACGCCGTAGCGGCGCTCCCATGCGCGGAGGACCGCGACTGAGACCCCGGCACGGGCTGCAGCCTGCTTGATGGTGTACATGGTTGCGGCAGTATGGAGCATAGACACAGGCTTGACAAGGGCCATCACGGGCCCCATATTGCTGTACAAACCCCTAACAAAGTATGTACGCGAGGCACCAGGTTCCATGACAACACACCGACTGCTGGCCAGCCAACGGATCGAGCGCCCCATCGACGAGGCTTTTCCCTTCTTCGCCAGACCGGAGAACCTGGCCCGCCTGACGCCGTCGAGCCTCGGATTCGAGCTTCGATCGACCGATACGGTGATGCGGACTGGACTCGAGATCGAGTACCGCGTCCGGCCGCTGCTGGGCCTGCCAGCCAGCTGGCTGAGCAGGATCGAGTCCTACGACCCGCCGCATCGGTTCGTCGACATCCAGCTTCGCGGACCCTACCGATCCTGGGTTCACACCCACACCTTCGACACCAAGGGTGATGCGACCGTCGTCACCGACGAGGTCCTCTATGAGCTTCCCTTTGGGCCCCTGGGCAGCCTCGCCCATCGCGCGGTCATCCGTCGCGAGCTCGAGCACCTGTTCCGATCTCGCGCCCGCGCCATCTCCGCTGTCTTCGCCCGCCCGGAGGTCAACCCGAGCCCGATGACGGTCGCCGTGGCCGGCGGAACGGGCTTCGTGGGAGGTGGCATTGCCGCTGAACTGTTTCGGCGAGGGCACCGGGTGGTGGTGCTTTCGCACCGGGGCGAGGCGGCCCGCGGACCGCTGCCCGATAGCATCGAGATCCGCACCGCGGATGTGACGCGCGAGGGCGGCCTGGTCGAGGCCGTCCAGGGTGTCCAGGCGCTGGTCGTGGCCCTCGCCTTCCCGAACTCGCCAATCGAGGCCCCGCGACGCGGCCGCACGTTCGACGAGGTGGATGCCGCGGGCACCGAGCGGCTGGTGGCCGCCGCCCGCGGGGCCGGCGTGCCCCGGATCGTGTACCTCTCCGGGGCGGGTGCCGCACCCGATGCCGAGCGGCACTGGTTCCGGGCCAAGTGGCGGGCCGAAGAGGCGGTACGGGGAAGTGGTCTCACCTGGACGATCATCCGTCCCACCTGGATCTACGGACCGCGCGACGTCTCTCTGAACCGGTTCATCCGCTTCGGTCGCCAGCTCCTGGCGGTGCCCATGACGAGCCTCGGCCGCCAACCCCTGGCCCCCGTCTTCATCGGCGATGTCGCCTCGCTGGCTGCCGACAGCCTGACCGACCGGGCGGCAGCCGGGCAGGTGTTCGAGCTGGGTGGGCCCGAGAACATGACGATGCGCGAGATCATCGGCGCCGCGCTCGAGGCATCGGACCTGCGGAGGGCGGTCATCCCCGGACCTGCCGCCGTGCTGAAAGTGGCTTCCGCGCCACTCACGCTGCTGCCAGAGCCGCCATTGACGCCAGACGCGATCGATTTCATCAACCAGCCCGCCACGGTGGACGTGGCCCCACTCCTCGCCCGCATGCCCCGACGGCTCACGCCGCTGGCGGAGGGGCTCTCCACCTACCTGCCGCCCGACTCAGGTCCGGGCACGGTGCTGGTCGATGGAGGGCCGTCGGCGTAACGTCGAGCTGGCAAGCGGCGTCGTTCCTTTGGGGCGGACGTCTGCCACCATCGCCCTGGTGAACGGATCCGGTCCCATCGCCATCGTCTCGGCCCTGGCGCCCGAGCTGGCCGCCCTTCGGGCTGCTCTGGAGCCACGGGATCCGCTCGCGCTGGCACCGGATCTCGAGGCCGTGGCCGGGGACCCTGGATGGCCACGAGGTCGTGCTCGCCGAGGCTGGCATCGGCAAGGTCGCCATGGCCGCGGTGGCCGCGCTCCTCATCCGCGCCACCACCCCGCGTCTGGTCGTCTTCACCGGCGTCGCCGGCGGGCTCGACCCGGCGCTCGGCATCGGCGACGTGGTGGTGGCGGACACCCTGGTCCAGCACGACGCCGGCGTCCTCCACGACCACGGGATCGAGGTTCACCAGGCCGGGCACCTGCCCTTCTTCCGGCCCGCCGACCACGTGGGCTTCCGGACCGATCCGGCCCTCCTCGCCACGGTGGAGGGGGCGCTGGCCGGCCTCGCGCTCCTTCCCGTCGCGGGGCGGGATCCGCGGATCGTGACCGGCACCATCCTCACCGGCGACGTGTTCGTGGACTCCCCCGCGGCTCGGCGCCGGCTCCGCGAGGAGCACGGTGCGGCAGCGGTCGAGATGGAGGGTGCGGCCCTGGCCCAGGTCGCGGAGCTGCTCGGCGTTCGTCACCTCGTCATCCGAGCCCTCTCCGACCTGGCCGGCGAGCAGGCGCCCTCCCCGGAAGTCTTCGGCGGGTTCGTGGTGGCTGCCTCGGCCAACAGCGCCCGGGTCGTCCGCCACCTGTTGCCCGTGCTTGATGGCGACGCCGACGGGGTTCATGACATCTGAACATCGTGGTGTGAAGATTCGACCCATGGGCACACCACTCGACCGTCCACCACTCGATGACGACGACCAGCCGATCGGCCGGATCCTGACCCGGCGCCAGGCACTGGCGGTGCTGGGCACCTCCGCGGGAGGTGCGCTCCTGGTCGCCTGTCTGCCTGGTGCGATCAGCAGCGTGAGCCCGAGCGCGTCAGCCGGCGCATCGGCCAGTCCGTCCGGCTCCGGCGTCTCCGAAGTACCCTCCTGCGTCGTTCGCCCCGAGCTGACCGAAGGTCCGTACTTCGTTGACGAGAAGCTCAATCGGTCCGACATCCGGTCCGATCCGTCCACCGGCGACCTCCGGCCGGGAACCCTGCTGGCGCTCGCGTTCGCCGTCTCGCGGGTCCGGGCCGATGTCTGCGACCCATTCGAGGGTGCCCTCGTGGACGTCTGGCACTGCGACGCGGCCGGCGCCTACTCCGACGTCGAGGATCCGTTCGCGGGGTCTACCCGCGGTCAGCAGTGGCTCCGCGGCTACCAGGTGACCGATACCGCCGGGATGGTCCGCTTCACGACCATCTATCCCGGCTGGTACCAGGGCCGCGCGGTGCATATCCACTTCAAGATCCGGACCGATGCCGACGCCGATGAGGGCCTCGAGTTCACCTCGCAGCTGTTCTTCGATCCGGCCGTGACCGAGGCTGTCTACGCGGCTGAGCCGTACGCGGCGAATGGGACGACCCCGGACACGCCGAACGACGAGGACGGCATCTACCGCGAGGGCGGGGACCAGCTGCTCCTGACGCCCACTGTCGAGGGCGACGGGTACGCCACCACCATGGCGATCGGCGTCCAGGTGTCCAGGTCGACTAGATGACCTTGTCCTCGATCTCCCAGGCGTGGTCCAGGGCGTGCCACGCCGAACGGCGGGTGAAGTAGCGGACTGACCAGATCCGGGCCTTCCGGCGCGGGTTCTCGGGGACCGGCACGCCACGTGCGCGGTCCGTCATCGTCTCGATGGCGAGCTGCCGGACCGCCGTCGTGCGGTCGTTCGCGTCGTGGAAGGCATCGCGCAGCTCGGCGGTCGACCGGCCGATCCCCATCACGTAGGCCTCCTCGGCCCCGCGCACATGGTCGATGATCTTCTCCCGGTCACGTCCGCCGCCCCGCGGCCCCTTCTGCAGCTCGTGGCCCTTCGCCGCCGCAGCGGCCGCGTCGAACGCCGCCCACGACGCCGTCAGCAAGGCCTTCAGCCGGGACAGCTCCGACGCGTCGATCGGCCGCGCATCGGCATCGGACTCCACCGACGGGATGCCGAAATCGGTCCCGCTGTCGCCCGTCAATCGCTCGCGAACGACCAGCTCCTCCCTGCGGGGTGGCTTGAATCCGGCCTCGGTGCCGACCGCGGCCAGGTACCGGTCGCCGTACTCGGCGAGGGCGGCGAGTGCCTCCTCATCGGTCTTTCCGCTGCGGCAGTAACCAGGCCAGTCGAGGGCGCAGGCAAAGACCTTCTTTGCCCCCGTCTCCAGGTACACGTCCATGACTGGCTGAGGGTAGTCGGGTACGATCGATCCGTCGTGACCTTCCACCTCGATGACACGTTTGCCCTGCTCGAGCGCACGCCGGAGACCCTCCGGGCCCAGCTGGCCGGGATGGGGGAGTCGTGGACCGAGTCGCGACCGGACGCCGAAAACTGGACGGCCTACCAGGTCGTCTGCCACCTCGCCTACATCGAGGAGGAGGACTGGCTCGTCCGGGCCCGGATGATCGCCGAGGTCGGTCCGGCCGAGGCGTTTCCGCCGGTTGACCACGGGGATCAGTCGGCCCGATACGCGGGCCAATCACTCGAGCATGTGCTCGACCGCTTCACCGATCTTCGGCGTCGCAACCTCGAAGCGGTTCGGCCCCTGGTGACCGATGCGTCCGCTCTCGACCGCCGTGGCCTCCACCCGGCCCTCGGCGAGGTGACGATGCGCCAGCTGCTGGCGGCGTGGGCCGTCCACGATCTCAACCACCTGCGCCAGGCCCAGGAGGCCATGGCCTTCCGCTACGTGGACGAGGTCGGGCCATGGCGGGTCAACCTCGGCGTCCTGAACCGCCCGACCGCTTGAGAGGAGCCCGCCTCGTGCATTCGCGCCGTATCCGCTTCGCCACTCTCGGGCTGCTGATGCTGTTCGTGCTGGGTGTCGGGGCGGTCGCGGCCGGCGGGTCGGTGAGTGACAAGCTTCGGACGGGTGAGACCGTCTCGGTTGATGCGGGCGAGACCGTGGACCACGACCTGTACGTCTTCGCCGGCGATGTGGTCGTGGATGGAACCGTGGCCGGAGACCTCGTCGCTGGCGCGGGAACGGTCGTCATCAACGGAACTATCGAAGGTGACCTGACGGTTGGGGCCGGCCGCGTGTTCATTCCCGGCGAGGTGAGCGGTGACGTTCGGTCCGGGTCCGGCGAGATCAGCGTCGGCGGCACGATCGGGGAGGATCTGGTTGCCGGATCCGGTCGCCTCACCGTCGAAGAGACCGGGGAGATCGGCGAGGACCTCATCTTCGGGGCCGGCACGGTCCTGGTCGAAGGCGCCGTCGTCGGGAGCGTGATGGGGACCGCGTCGGAGTACACCCGCAGCGGGACGGTGGGCGGCACCGAGGATGTGCGGATCGAGGCGGGCCTCGATCCCGGTGAGCCAGACGAGCCCGAGCCGGTCGAGGTCGTGCGAGACGGCCTCGCTCACCTCGTGACCGTCCTCATCCTCGGCGGCCTGGCGCTGCTCCTCGTTCCCGGCGCGGTCCGCGCCTCGGAGACCGCCCTCCGTACCCGTCCGCTCGCCTCGGCCGGCATCGGCATCGGTGTCCTGGTCGGCTACCTGATCCAGTTCATCGCGGTCATCCTGCTCATGATCCTGCTGGCCATCGCCTTCGCGGCGGCCGCGCTCGATGCGCTGGCCGGGATCGCGCTGTGGCTGGGCGTCATCGACCTGATGGTCACCAGCTTCCTGCTGTTCGTGTCGGCGTCCTTCCTCGTGGACGCGGTGGTCGGCATCGCCCTCGCCCAGCTCGTCGCCCGCGGATGGGCGAAGGATCGGTGGCAGGAGTTTGTGCTGCTGCTCGGCGGGGCGTTCGTGGTCGTCCTGGTGACCTCCCTCCCGGTGATCGGGCCGATCGCCAAGCTGGTGGTGGTCGTCCTCGGCCTCGGTGCTATGGCGATCGCGTTCGGCGCGCTGTGGCGGCGGATCGTTCCGCCGGCCGGGCCGCCACCGATCCCGCCGCTTCCTCCCGTGACCGCGCCCGCGGCGGCGGCAGCCCCCGCACCGGAAGCCCCGGCACCCCGGCACCGGCTGCGCCTCCAGCGGCATCGCCGCCGCCCGCCGGCACCAGCGGCCGAAGTCGCCGCGGCCACGCCGCCCGCGAAGCGCGCGCCGCGCAAGCGGACCAAGAAGGCTGCGCCTCCGTCACCGCCACCTGACGACAGCGCGATCTGAGGCGACCGATGTCGAACGCGACTTTGGGCCTTCCTGCCGACCTCCACGCGTACCTGCTGGACGTCGGGGTCCGCGAGCCGGAGCTCCTCCGCGAGCTCCGCGAGGAGACGGCCGCCATGCCCGAGCACGACATGCAGATCGCGCCCGAGCAGGGCGCCCTGATGGCGCTCCTCGTCGAGCTCATCGGGGCTCGACGGTGCCTGGAGGTCGGCACGTTCACCGGCTACTCCTCCACCCGCGTCGCGTTGGCCATGCCACCGGGTGGCACCCTGGTCTGCTGCGATATCAGCCGCGAATGGACCGATGTCGCCCGCCGCTACTGGGAGCGGGCCGGCGTCGCCGACCAGATCGAGCTCCACCTCGGGCCGGCGCTCGTCACCCTGGACGCGCTGATCACCGAGGGCCAGACGGGAACGTTCGACTTCGCTTTTCTCGACGCCGACAAGGACGCCTACCCCGAGTACAGCGACCGCCTCATCGCCTTGCTGCGGCCCGGCGGCCTGCTGGCCATCGACAACGTGTTCTGGGGTGGCGAGGTCACCGACGCGTCGAGCACCGACACGTCGACTCGCGCGATTCGAAGCATGAGCCAGGCCCTGGCCGAGGATGGGCGGGTGACGGTCGCGATGGTGCCCATCGCTGATGGGCTGACGCTGGTCCGCAAGCACTAGGCGGCGCAGGCCGCCGTGGAGATCACCGCCCCCACGATCCTCGAGATCGGCGCCCTCCTGCTCGCCGCCGCGGCGGCGGGTTGGCTGGCCCGCCGGGTGCACCTCCCCGCCGTCGTCGGCTACCTGGCGGTGGGGCTCGCCGTCTCGCCCTTCACGCCGGGATGGGTGGCCGATCCGGAGCAGCTCCACCTCCTCGCCGACATCGGCGTTGTCCTCCTCCTGTTCGAGGTCGGGATCGAGATCGACCTGTTCGACTTCCGCCGGGAGTCGCGGGGGCTGGTCTGGGCAGCACCGGCCCAGATGGTGATCACGTCTCTCGCGGGCGTGGGCGTCGGGATCCTCACCGGCATCGGCCCGCTGGCCGGAGCGGTCCTGGGTTTGGCCGTGGCGTTCTCCTCCAGCGTCGTCGTCCTGAACATCACCCGCAGCAGGCGGCGCCGGACCGACGCCCCGACCGAAAAGTCGCTCGTGGGTTGGGCCATCCTGCAGGACGTCTCGGGGGTGGTGCTGTTCGGCTTCCTGCTGGCCGCGATGAGCGCCGGAGATCGGCCCTGGTTCCTGTCGCTCCTGGGGCTCGCCGCCTTCATCGGCCTGGCCTGGGTAGCAGCCTGGATGCTGCCCCGGGCCCTCCAAGCCGTCCACGAGGACAAGGACCTGTTCCTGGTCGTCACCATCGGCGCCGGCCTGGCCCTGGCCGGGCTGGGCGGGTTCCTCTTCCAGATCCCGATGGCCCTCGCCGCGTTCATCGCCGGCCTGGCCATCAGCGAAAGCCACGAGTCAGCTGAGGCCCGACGCCGGATCCTGCCGTTCCGCGACCTGTTCGCCATCCTGTTCTTCGTGGCGGTGGGGACCCTCATCGACCCGTCACGATTCCCCGAGGCGCTGCCCTGGCTTGCGCTGATCCTCGTTCTCCTGGTCGTGGCCAAGGCCGCGGTGGTATACGTGCTGTCCAGGATCATCCGGCTGGACGCCCACCCGCTCCAGATGGCCGTGGGCCTGGCCCAGATCGGCGAGTTCTCGTTCGTGCTGGCCTCGGTGGCCCTGGCGGCCGAGGCCATCGACCCCGTGCTCTACACCGCCATCCTGGCTGCGGTGGCGCTCACCATCGCCGTCTCAACGGTGGCCGTTCGCCTCGTCGGCCAACGCCCGTCCCAGGCCGGATCCGGCGCGGCGTAGGTTACGCCTCGTTCACCGCGACCCCGCCTACCACCGTGAGCCGGACCGATGCGTCGGCGATGAGACCATCCGGGATGTCGCGAAGGTTGCGATCGAGGACGACGAGGTCCGCTAACTTCCCGACTTCGATCGAGCCCGTATCGGTTTCCAGCCGGCTGACCCACGCCGACCCGGTCGTGTAGGCGAGGAGCGCGGTGTCGAGATCGAGGCGCTGATCCGGGCGCCAGGGCGGGTCCTCGCGCTGGGAGGGGAAGATCCGGCGGATGGCGACCTCGAGGAGCTGGGTCGGGTCCGCGGTGGTCACGGTCCAATCGCTGCCGATCGCCAGCCGGGCGCCGGTGCGATGGAGGTCGCCAAAGGCATAGCGGGCGTCGTACCGATCCGCCCCGACGTGGGGGACCATCAGGGCCCGGGTCTCGTCGTCGGCATGGGCCCAGAACGGCTGCATGTTGGCCGCGACCCCGAGCTTGGCGAAGCGCGGGATGTCGTCCGGGTGAATGAGCTCGATGTGGGCGATGGAGTGGCGCGCATCCCGCGGCCCGTTGGTCGCCCGCGCGGCCGCGATCGCATCGAGCGCCTGGCGGACGGCGGCATCGCCGATGGCGTGAAAGTGGCAATCGAACCCGAGCCGCTCCAGCTCGCTGACGGCCGCGTCGAGCTCGTCCTGCTCGTACTCCGCGTGGGATCGGTCCGTCCCCGGCCTGCCGCCGGGTCCGAGGTAGGGCTCGGTGACGTACGCCGTCTGGCTCTCGAACACCCCGTCCAGGAAAAACTTCACGACGTCCGACCGCAGGCCCACCAGCCTCGATGACTCGCGGCCGGCGAGGATGCGGGGAAGCGGATCGGGCTCGCGGTCCCGGGCCCAGGCCTGCCACTGCTGGGCGACCACGACCCGCGCGGTGAGCTTCCCATCGGCCATCACCTGCTCGTAGGCCGGGAGCCACGGCGGGTCCACGCCGGGGTCATGCCAGCCGGTGATGCCCCAGGCATGGAGCTGGCGCTGGCTGTCGAGGAGGGCGGCGACCAGGGTGTCCTGCGACTCCTCCGGAATGAGACGGTCGATGGGCACGACCGCATCTTCGAGCAGGGCCCCGGTCGGCATGCCGTCGGGGTCCCGGACGAATCGGCCGTGCTCCGGGTCGGGCGTATCCGGACCGATGCCGGCCAGCTCGAGGGCCTTCGAGTTGACCCACCCCGAGTGGCCGTCATACGCGGTCATGTACGCCGGCCGATCCGGCACCACCCGGTCGAGCGCGGCTCGATGGGGCATGGGGCCGGCGAAGATGCCGTAGTGCCACCCGTCGCCGGTGACCCACTCCGCCTCCGGATGCGTGTCCGCCCAGGCCTTGATCACAGCCAGGCACTGGTCCTCGTCCACGGCGTCATGCAGGTTCGCGCTGTGGTTCATGAGCCCGCCATAGACCGCGTGGCAGTGCGCGTCCTGGAACCCGGGGAGCAGCGTCTCCCCGTTCAGCCGGATCACCCGGGTGGACGGACCGATGAGCCCATCAAGGTCCGTGGCGGTCCCCACGCCAGCGATTCGACCATCGGTCACGGCGACCGCGTCCGGCGCGGGCTTGCCCGGGGTGCGTCCTGGGGTCACGGTCTCCACCGTCGCGCCGACGAACACGAGGTCGGCAAGGCCCTCCGAAGACATGCCGCGGAGCGTACCAGCGGACCTTGGCGGGAGCCGCGGTCCGAACCCTCGACAGGCGGCCGTATAGTGCGGAGGTTATGGGGCCGTCCCCCCAAGTCCCGCCCGATACGGAGCCGGGAAGCCGCACGCCACGCTCACCCGGGGAGCGGGCGCTCGTTGGCCTCTTTGCCGGCACGGCGCTGGTGACCGGCGTGATCGTGCTCCTGAACCTCGTCGGCGGCGAGGACACAGCCAACCTCCCCAGCCCGTCGCCCACGCTGGCGAGCGAACCACCCGCGACGCCGACCGCGGCACCTTCGGCGCCCCGGGCAAGCGAGGTTCCCTCCATCCCAGTGTCGTTCCCGCCCTTGGAAAGCGTCGGCCCGGTCCCCAGCCCGCAACCGGATACGGACCCCTGGGTGCTGAAGGCAGATCACTTCCGCTACCGCATCGGGGTGGAGTTCGCATACCAGTGCCCGCCGGGCGGCAAGCCCTATGTCATCTGGGGCACAGACGTGTATACCGATGATTCGTCGGTCTGCACGGCGGCCGTCCACGCCGGGCTGATCACCCTCGCCGACGGGGGGGATGTCACGATCGTCATGATGGCCGGTCAGGACTCATACCTGCGCTCCACGCGTCATGGCATCCAGTCTCTTGGGTACCCGGCCTGGCACAGCAGCTTCGCCTTTGTTCCCTAGTGCGACGCCGGCTCAGCGGCGGATCTCACCCCCGGTTGACACGCGCCCCGGCTGAAGCTCGGTCCAGGTCACGAACACGTTTCCCGGCGCGAGACGCAGATCCTGGACGAGCGTTTCTGCCGCAATCGTGATGAGTGTTTCGATCACCTCCGGTGACCGGCCGGTGAACGCTCGGATCTCCACGATCGGCCCGTGCGTCGTTGCCGGCTGGATGGCCGGCCCCGGGACGGCGCCTTCGACGTAGGCGCCCGCCTCCAGCGGCTGCCAGACAGCCCACCAGTGCCTTGGCTCGCCCCCTTCCACTTCCGCCAGGCGGGTGCACAGTCGTGACAGCACGGTCGACAGGGTCACACCAGGCGCCTGCGGAAGACCGGAGATCACGACGACGGGCATAGACCGATGGTATCCCGCTTGCCGGCTGGGCTACTCTGGCCGCCATGAAGGGTGATCGCGTCGAAGCGGTGGTGGACACCGGGAACGGCACCCAGAAGTTCGTGATCGAGGCGACCCGCGCCGGACGCCGGCTTGAGGTCTCCACCAGCCGTGGCGTGGTCGAGGTGAGCGAGGTGACTCGATCGGGGACGCCGGTCCGGACCGGCCGATTCATGGCCAGCCGGCTCATCGCTCTGGTCGAGTTCCCGGCTCACGAAGGCCGCGACTCCCAGGTCGAGGTCTCCACCCGCCGCCGGATCACGAGCGTCGGGGACGACTGACCCCCGACGCTCATCGGTCCATGCCGCTCCCTCCTGACAGCCATCGCCTCCAGCCGGACCACCTGCCCACGCCGTTCAGCGCCGAGCAGATCAGGGATGCGAGCCCACCTGGCAAGCTGATCCGAATTCGCGCCGAGACGCCCAGCGAGGAGCCGACCTACCGCCAGATCGAGTACGTGGCGGCCGATGCCGACGGGGCGACCCAGATCTTCAGCCCGACCGATGCCGACGGCCAGCCCATCGGTCCCGGAGACACACGAAAGTCGACCTGGCTCGACCTCCAGGGCCATGCATCAAAGCCCGCGGACCGGACGAGCCTACGAGGAGACGTCGCGCCAGATGGCGTGGGGGATGGAGCCCTGCTGGCTCTACGTGGTTCGGGAAGACGGTGAGGAGACCCGTTATTGGTTCGCGCAGCGCCACCCAGGGATGCCGGTCGTGGTCGAGTCGTGGGTGGGGGATCGGTTGATGGAGCGGAGCGAGGTCATCGTCATCCGCCAACCGGAGGACGAACCTGGCTGACGGGCCACGGGCAGATTGTCGCGGTCCTGTAACGCGGTCGCGCTTCCGAGTTGACCATCCTGGGAGGGTCTCGCGGCCACGCTGGGGGCATGACTGAGCTGACAACCACCAAGCGGGAGAACCTCCGATCGAACCAGTTCGCGTACGTGGACCCGGACGGTGGCGAGCATCTCCCGATCCATGACGAGTCCCACGTGCGAAACGCGATCGCGCGCTTCAACCAGACGAACTTTCCCAGCAAGACCGCGAAGGATGCCGCGCGACGCAAGATCCTCCGCGCGGCCACGCGGTTCGGCATCGAGGTGGACGAGGACTCGAACGTCAGGGAGAAGGTCTCGTAGCCGGCCCGATCGGGAAGGCCCGTGGCAGTCTCAAGGAGGACGTGTGATAAGGTGGGGTCTCCCCGGGTTTCCCAGGACGCCTCGGTCTGCGTTCCGGCCCCTTGCCGCTGAAACCCGAATCACCCACGCCCTGACCGGGCCCCGCATCGCTGCGGGAGGGCCTCGTCAGGAGAATCACCACCTTGTCCTTCGCTCAACTCGGGCTGTCGCCCGTCCTGCTCCGCGCCGTCGCGGACTCGGGCTACACCCATCCAACCCCCGTCCAGCGCGAGGCGATCCCGGTCGTCCTTTCGGGCCGTGACCTGCTGGCCGGCGCCCAGACCGGCACCGGCAAGACAGCTGCGTTCGTGCTCCCCATCCTCCACCGCCTCCACGATGCGCCAGCCCCGGAGGGCCGTCGCCGGGTTCGCGTCCTCGTCCTGGTACCCACCCGGGAGCTTGCGATGCAGGTCGAGGCCAGTGTCCGCACCTATGGCGCCCATCGGCCCATCCGCTCGGCCAGCGTGTACGGCGGCGTCGGGTTTCATCCCCAGGCTCGAGCCCTGAGCTCGGGCGCCGAGATCGTGGTCGCGACCCCGGGCCGGCTGCTCGACCACGTCGGCCAGGGCACGGTGGACCTCCGCGGCGTCGAAGTCCTCGTCCTCGACGAGGCCGATCGGATGCTCGACATGGGATTCATCCGCGACATCCGCCGCATCCTGGACCACCTCCCCGCCGACCGGCAGAACCTGCTCTTCTCGGCCACCTACTCGAGCGAGATCCGGCACCTGGCCGACGGTCTCCTCGATCGCCCGGCGCACGTCCAGATTGCCGAACGGAACCGACCACCCGAGCTCGTCGAGCAGGTCATCCACCCCGTAGACCGCGAACGGAAGCGCGAGCTGTTGAGTCACCTCGTGCTCTCGCGACAGATCGACCAGGCCCTCGTCTTCACCCGCACCAAGCACGGCGCCAACCGCCTGGCCGAGCAGCTCGACCGCGACGGCATCGAGGTTGCGACCATCCACGGCAACCGAAGCCAGCCCCAGCGCGTCAGAGCCCTCGCCGACTTCAAGGCTGGACGCGTCAGTCTCCTGATCGCCACCGAGGTCGCCGCCCGCGGCCTGGACATCGACGCGCTGCCGCACGTCGTCAACTACGAGCTCCCGATGGTCGCCTCCGACTACGTCCATCGGATCGGTCGCACCGGACGTGCCGGAATCGACGGCACGGCCATCTCGCTGGTGTGCGTGGACGAGTCGTCGCTCCTCCGCGACATCGAACGGTTGCTCGGTCACCCGATCCCGGTGGAGACGGTGCCCGGATTCGAGCCCGACCGCTCCATCCGTCCTCAGCCCCTTCGCCTGCGGTCCGGCCAGGGACGGGGACGCCCGCAGGGACACGCACCGGGACGTCCGCCCCACCGGGGCGCCCGCCCGCAGCCCCGCCATGTGGCGGCCCCGAGCCGGCACGGCGGCGATCGGCCAGAGTGGACCATCGCGGCCGCCGGCTCTTCCCGTCCTTCACGCACGTCACGCCGCTCACGCAGCGGGCGTCGCTCGTACGGCCGCCCGCGCTAACCACCTGGTCGCCGCTTGGCGCCATTCGAGGGGGATGTCGCATACTGAGCCCATGGCCCGCGACGACGAGCGGCTGACCCGCTCAGCAGAAGAGCCCATCGTGAGTGGACTGCCCGACGTCCCCGGCATCGGCGTCGCGATGCGGCTGACGCCTGGACTGGGCGTCCACCTCCGTGGCCTCGCCGATGAGGTCCTCGTCCACGACTATCCCGGTGCCACGATCACTCGGCCGGAGCGAGAGATGCTCGCGACCGCGGTGTCCGCCGCCAACGACTGCTTCTTCTGCATGGACTCCCACGGAGCGTTCGCCACGGCGCTCCTGGAGAAGTCCGGCACCACCGAGCGCGTGCCACTCATCGAGGTCATCAAGGTCGGCTCGTCCGAAGGGTTCGACGAGAAGATGCAGGCGCTCTTGCACATCGCCCGCACGGTCAGGCACGACCCTCTGACCCTCACCGCGGAAGACGTGTCGGCCGCTGAAACGGCCGGGGCCACCGACGCCGACATCCAGCTCGCAGTGCTCATCGCTTCCGCGTTCTCGATGTACAACCGGCTGGTGGACGGGTTCCGCGCTCAGACAGCCCCGGTCGTCGAGGCATATCGGGAGCGCGCGGCGGAGATCGCGGAGCACGGATACAGCGCCGCCGTTCCCACCCGCCCAAGCTAGACCGACAGCCTCCCCGCCCCGCGTGGCCGCTCTCATGAAGGGCGCCAACCACCCCACTCGGGCCAGGACGAATTCGTAGTCCCCTGGCTGGGACCGGCTGCTAGCCTCGGGCCGGGCACCCACACGAGGACATCATTCGCATGTCACGTCGCATCTCGATCGCCATATTGGCCAGCGCGCTGCTGCTCGCCGGCCTCGCCGGAACGGTCGTCGCCGGCACGCCTGCCTGCCCGGCTGAGTCGACCACCGACCTGTGGGACATCAGCCAGGGGGCCGCAGTCACGACCAGCACCGGCCAGGCCAATGGCACGATCGCCAACATGTTCGGCCAGTCTCCCGGACCATTCCTCGGCGAGCCGGGAGTCGCGTTCTTCGACGATGGGCAGGCCGATGGATTCGTGCAGTTCGTCGAATGGTCGACCGTCGATCCGGTCCTGGTCACCGACTTCCATCTGCTCGCTGCCCACGACGGCAACTCGCTCCAACGCGCCTTCTCCACGGTCAGCATTTACGGATGGAACAGCGCCACGAGCACGTTCGACCTGTGGTTCTCGCTCAACCCGAACCTCCCGTACGGGGACGGCACCTACGGCGGCGGAACGATCTTCAACAACCTGCTGGACCGATGCGCCACGGTCCCGGCGCTGGTCACCGATCGGTTCCGCGCCGAATTCACACAAGAGGGCGGAGGTCCGTTCGGCGCTCCGCGCGTGGTCGAGCTGGATGCCTTCGGCTCGGTGGTCCAGCCGTCGACCCCGCTGCCCAGCGTTCCGGACGCTGCCACGATCCCGCCCGCCGCAACGAATCCGGCAGTCACTGTCGGCGCGGTCCTCCTCCTGCTGGGAGGTCTCGGCGCGGTCCTCGTCCTGCAGCGCGCGCGCGTCCGGAACCGCTGACTCGCCGCCGCCCGCCGCCGTAGCATCGGCCGGTGGAGACGCAAGCTCGGCAGCTGCCCTTCGGGGTGTGGGTCGCGGCGGTCCTCGAGGCGGTGCTGTTCATCATCCTGTTCCTCGACGCCGTCGGGATTCGACCCTCGAGCAGCTCCAGCATCGTCGCAACACTTGGCGGCCAAGGTGGCCTCATCTCCGTCCTGATCGCCGGCCTGGCGATCGTCGGCGTGGCATCGGCGGTGGCGCTCATCAGGCTGCTCCCCATCGGCCTGATCGCGACGACCCTGCTCGCCGGGTTCGCGTTGGTCAACGAGCTCGGCTCCCGCCTGGCGGGCCATTCCGACGACCTCCGCCTGCTCTTCCTGGTGGCCATCGTCCTGTACCTCAACCAGCCGGCCGTTCGCGAAGCCTTTGGGCGCAACGGCCCGCCGAAGCCGGCACCGACCCTGCGGGCGAGCGAAGGCGAATGAGCACCGACCCCGAGCTGCTGCGGGCGTACGAGCCGATCATTCGATACACCCACGGCGAGCTCTTCTTCCCGGCCGCTGTCGAGCCATACCTGGCCGCATGTGACCTCCTGGTCGGATCGACGGAGGGCCAGACCAACCTCCTCGTCCCGAACGGAGAGCTGGATGCAGCGACCCTGGCACGGCAGACGGCTCCGCCCGGGAACACCCTCTTCCTCCGCCTGGTCCAGGAGCCGTTGGGTGGGCTCGCGCTCGCCCGATGGTCGCGTCGGCCGGAACGGCCGGTGTTCAGGGCGCCGGGCCGGCTGGCCCGCGTTGGGCTCTTCGCCCGAATCGTTGACGCTGGCTTCAACGGGTCCCTCCTCCTCCGAGGAAAGGTGCCCGGCGGAACGGCCGCCGCCGCCGCGATGAAGTACGACGCCGCCCGCGTCAGCGATCCTCGATACGTGTACCACGGGCGGGTCGTGCGCCGGGGTGGGTGGATCGTCCTCCACTACCTCTACTTCTATTTCATGAATGACTGGCGCTCCACGTTCGCCGGGGCGAATGACCACGAGGCGGACCTCGAGCAGGCATTCGTCGTCCTGGAGGACGCGCCGGACGGCCCGCGACCGGTGTGGTTCGGATGCGCGGCACACGATTACTCGGGCGACGAGCTCCGCCGCCGGTGGGACGACCCGTTCATCACGCGAGTCGGTGACCACCCCGTGATCTACGCCGGCGCCGGATCCCATGCGGCGTATTTCGAGGCCGGTGAGTACATCACCACTGTGCCCCTGCCGGCGTTCCGCGGCCTCCGCGGCCTCTTCGACTTCGTGCGCCACATCTGGCGCGACACGCTTCGCCAGGGCGATCCCGGCGACCTCGGCGCTCGGGTCGAGGCCGCCCTGAGCATCCCGTTCGTCGACTACGCCCGCGGAGACGGGAAGGCGATCGGCCCTGAGCAGGGTGAGGCATGGTCGATCGTGCCGGTCGATGACGGCGTGCCCTGGGTTGACGGCTACCGGGGGCTGTGGGGTCTCGACACCCGCGACCGGTTCGCCGGGGAGCGGGCCCCTGCAGGGCTGAAGTACACCCGGACTGGCGCGGTGCGTCCGTCGTGGAACGACCCGATCGGATTCCTCGGGCTCGACAAGGTTGCGCCACCCCACCGCGTGGTGGACGTCATCGACGAGCGCCTGGCGGAGCTCGAAGTCGAGTGGCGCCGGCTCGATGACGAGATCGCTCAGGCCGCGGACGGCCTGTCAGGCCGCGACCAGGCCGTGAGCGCCATGGCGTCGGACGGCTCGATGGAGAAGCTCCACGAGGCCCGGTCCCGCGAGCTTGCCGCGCGCGAGGCTCAGCTGGCCCTGCTCCGCGCGCAGCGGGCCGAGTTCGACGACGAGCGAAAGGCGCTCGTCCAGAGGCGGCTGCAGGCCGAGGCCGGTGAGCAGGGAGACCCGCGGTCGCATCTGCACAACGACCATCGCCCCCAGTCCACCGCCGACCTGAACTACGGGCGGATCGTCGAGATCTGGTCGGCCGTGAGCGTCAGTCTTGGCCTCATCGCGCTGATGGCGCTCATCGTGTTCACCGACCTCCCCGTCTGGGCGGTGATCCTCATGGCGATCGGCGGCTACCTCATCCTGGAGGCAGCCTTCCGCCGCCAGCTGGTCACCCTGCTCCTCCGCATCGCGTTGGCCCTGGCCCTGGTCGGGGCCGTGATCCTGGTCGTGTCGTACGCCGGCGAATTGGTCGTCCTGGCCGTCGTCGGCCTGGCGGTCCTGACCCTGGTGGACAATATCCGGGAGATTCGCGCGACCTAGGCGCTGGGCGGCCCGAATTGGTCCTAGACCTGCTCCATCTGCTCGACGCGCTCCATCGGCAGGAGCACTCCGGTGGAATGGACCGGGCAGTAGCCGTTCGGGTTCTTCTCGAGATACTGCTGGTGGTAGTCCTCGGCGAAGTAGAACGGTCCCGCTTCGAGAATCTCGGTCGTGATCGGTCCGTATCCGGCCTTCCGGAGCTCGGCGCCGTACATGTCGCGCGAGGCCTCGGCTGCCGCCCGCTGGGCATCGGTGTGGGTGTAGATCGCTGACCGATAGGAGGTCCCCACGTCGTTCCCCTGGCGCATGCCCTGGGTCGGATCGTGCTCCTCCCAGAAGGTCTTCAGCAGCTGCTCGTAGCTGACCCGCGCCGGGTCATAGACGATCCGGACCGCCTCAGCGTGGCCGGTTTCGCCGGAGCGGACCTCCTCGTAGGTCGGGTTCGGTGTGTAACCCCCCTGGTAGCCGACGGCGGTGACGATTACTCCTGGCACGCTCCAGAACGTCTTCTCCACCCCCCAGAAGCAGCCGGCCGCGAAGTCCGCGATCTCGGATCCCTCGGGGTAGGGGCCCTTCAGTGGCTGGTCGTTGATCCGGTGGCGCTCGGCGGTGGGGAGCGGCGTGGCGCGGCCCGGGAGGGCCTTCGCGGGATCGGGCATGGTCGACGTGCGACCGGACAGGAACGAGAACATGGCCTCAGTCTACTCAGGACGCTGCCGGGTGCCGGCGCCGCCTTCGGTCAGTCGAAGTCGAAGATGCCGCGCCCGGCGAAGAACTGGAGGACGAGCCCGCAGTTCTGGCAGATGCGGAGGACCAGCTTGTGGCTGGTGATGCCCCATCGCGAGTCCAGCCGGCCCTGCTCCTCGTCGAACTCGAGCCCGCCGCACAGCGGGCACTTCAGGACGGGCTGGGCGACGTGCTCGGCTTGCTCCCAGGTCATGGCGTCTCCCGGGTCGGTCGGATCGGTCGAGATCGATGCCCCTCGAGTCCAAAGACCGATGGCGCCCGTTGCCGGGCGCCATCGGGGCCTGGGTAAGGCGCAAACGTCAGGCCGTCTGCGGCGCCGGTGCGGGCGCCGACCCACCCTCGGGATAGACCGGATACGGGTTGCCGGACATGATGTACCGGCGGAACCATCCGCGGCCGACGCGCTCGGCGAGCACGCCATCGAGGCCGTAGAAGTTCCCCGCCCCCAGGTATCCGACCACGAACGTCACCAGCGCGTAGGTCAGGTGCTGGTTCACGATGCCGAACTGGAAGTCCCAGGCGGCGACGAAGAAGAACAGCATCATCAGCGCGCCCATGGCGGCCGCGAACCGGGTGAACAGGCCCAGGATGAGCCCGACGCCGATCGCCAACTGGCCGTAGGGGACCAGGAAGTTGATGATCGTCATCGCCGTCTCGTTGCCGGCCAGGCCGACCCAGAAGTCATGGGTCGGGTTGAAGATCTGCCCCTCGACCGGCTCACCGGTGAACCACGGCCACCCGAGGGTCCCTCCCGTGCCGAACTGGAGGAATCCGGCGGCGGACCAGTTCTCCGCGCCGAGGATCTTCTCCAGGCCTGCCGTCAGGAAGATGATTCCGACCGCGACCCGCAGGACGGCCACGACCAGCTGATGCCTGCGATCGACTACCTGCATCTCCGTTCCTCCTTCTCGAGCGGCACACCGCTCGTCAATGGTGACGCGGCCATAGTACCGCCGCCGCCTCGCACTTCCGTGGGCCGAAGGTCACGAAATCAGGGGACCGGGCTGCCCGTCGTCACCGGCTGCGACAGCTCGGCCGGAGGCTTCACCTCCGCGCCGGTGTCCAGGCGCCGCATGTTCCGGATGCTGGGCACCATGAGCGCCCCGAGATTGGCGGCGACCCCGATGGCGGCGGAGAGCAGGAGAGTGGGCACATAGCCGATGGTGTCCGCCAGCGGACCGATGATGACGAACGCGATCGGCTGGAAGGCGAGCGAGACCATCCAGTCGTAGGAGGACACCCGCGACAGCGACGCCTGCGGGATGCGTTGCTGGAGCACCGTCTCCCACAGCGTGTTCGAGATCTGGATGGCCACCGCGGTGACGAGGGCAGAGGCGGCGACGATGACGACTGGCATCGGAGGGATGAGGGCCAGGGCCCGACTCGCTCCGATCAGCATCAGCGCGAATCCAACGCCCAGCGGCAGCAATGGCTTCCAGCGGAGGGATATCGCCCCACCCAGCAGCGAACCGATCGCCGCTGCCATCATCACCAGGCCCCAGGTCGCGGCCCCGCCAAGCTCCTCAAGGAAGATGACCGGGCCCAGGACCATGAACGCGCCCATGGCCATGTTCGAGACACCGAACACCAGCAGCGAGGTGATCAGCCAATCCCGGGACCGCACCTCCCGCCAGCCCTGTGCAAGCTCCGACCGGAACGACTCGCGGACGACCGTCGACACGGTCCGCTTGAGCCGCATCATCGAGAGGGTGCCGATCGAGAAGATGTAGGTGGCCGCGTCCAGGGCGAAGACGACGCCCGGCCCGCCGGCCGCCACCAGGAAGCCGGACACCGCCGGACCGATGACGAACGCCGCGCTGCGGGAGATGGCCATC
Organism: uncultured Chloroflexia bacterium; assembly: GCA_963699235.1. Taxonomy (GTDB): domain Bacteria; phylum Chloroflexota; class Limnocylindria; order QHBO01; family QHBO01; genus DASTEQ01. Next base: position 723,949 of record OY969424.1, read on the forward strand.
AAGGCGTTCGCCTGCTGCAGGTGGCCCACGCTGACCACCTGGGGCATGAGACCAACCGAGGCGGGAACAAAGAAGGCCGAGGCGGTCCCATGCAGGGCGGCCGCGACGGCGATGTGCCACACCTGGGCAGAGCCGGTGAAGAGGAGGAGGGCGAGGGCGACCTGGACCACGGCCCGGACCGCGTCGCTGGCGATCATCACGTAGTTGCGGGGGAGCCGATCGGCCCACACCCCCCCGGCCAGGAGGAAGATCACATTCGGCAGGAAGAACGCGGCAAAGACGATCCCGATCTCGGTGGTCGAGCCTCCGATCTGGAGGACGGCAAAGGCAATGGCCAGGAACGACAGGCCGTCGCCGACCGTGGAACCGGTCTGGCCCAGCCACAGGAGGCGGAAGTTCCGTTCCTCGAGAGCGCCGAGGTTCTCCCGCAGGCTTCGCCCGAAGCGCGTCATCGCATGCCGATGATAGGGGCGTAGGCCGTCCGCGTTCGCGCCTGCGAGGCTTGACAGCCCATAGCGGTAAGCATAGACTAACGGTTAGTGATGGCTAACCAAAACACTCCAGCCAGGCCTGCGCCCAGCCGCACCACCGCTTCGGCCCTGGATGCCCTCGGGGCGCTTGGCGATCCGACCCGGCGCCGGGTGTTCGAGCGACTGGTGTCCGGCCCCCTGGCCGTGCACGAGATCGCGGAGGGGATGACCGTCACCCGCCCGGCCGTGTCGCAACACCTCCGTGTCCTCGTCGATGCGCAGCTGGTGACGGTCCGCTCGCAGGGCACGCGTCGGCTGTACGCGGTCAGCCCGGAGGGGATCGAGGCGGTACGGGGCTGGATGGACGAGTACTGGAGTCGCGCCCTCGACGGCTTTCGAGCCGCGGCTGAGCAGCACGCAACGAAGGAGAATTGACCGATGGCGGCGGAGATCTTTGCAATGGACGGCACCGATCGCGAAGGCGACCTGGTCATTCGGAAGACCGTGACCGTTCCTCTCTCCCAGCGGGAGGCATTCAAGCTGTTCACGGCAGGGATGGGGACCTGGTGGCCGACGCTCACCCACTCGGTGGCCGGCGAGCAGGCGGTGGCCGCCATGGATGACCGAGTGGGCGGCGAGATCTACGAGCAGTCCGCGGACGGCCGGGTGACGTGGGGAACGATCACCACCTGGGATGCGCCGGAGGGCTTTTCCTCGACGTGGCATCCCGGCTATGGCGCGGAGCTGGCCACCCAGCTGACCGTGCGGTTCGTGGCCGAAGGCCCAAGCACGACCCGAGTCGAGCTCGAGCACCGCGGGTGGGAGATCCACGCCGAGGAGACCGCGGAGCGGTTCCAGGGCTACACGGTGGGCTGGGACCCCGTCCTGGCGACGTACGTGGAACGCGCCGGCGGCTGAAGCGGCTTTCCCGATCCCGCTCCGCCGCCGGCGCTCAGGGTTCGACGGTTTCTTCCCGGCTCGCCGTCAGGGTGCCGCGGCGGCCCACTCGGCGGCGGCGGCCTCGTCGTAGACCTGGGTGTAGCCGCAGGACCACGCGATGTCCTCGTCGCCGGAGACGAGGTACCGATCACCCACGACCAGGAGCGGACCGCCCTCGAGGGCAACCACTTCCGGCTCGCCGACCATCAGATCGGCCTGGAGCGTGACGGACGCCCCATCCTCAGCGCCCCAGAAGCCGTCGTTCACGGTGAAGGTGGCGAGGTTGCCGCTGACCGCGGTGACGGTGCCGTCGAACGCGAAGTCACGGGCCTGGAGGTCCTCCATCGTGAAGGCCAGGCACATCATGATCCCGCCGCCGCCTCCGCCATCGGTGCCGGTTGGCGGAGGTGTTGTGGTAGCGGTCCCGCCCAGGGTCACCGCCAGCGCCATGACGGCGATGAGCGTCGCCCCGGAGGCGGCGATCGTCCATCGAGCGAGACGGGTCTGACCGGGATCGGTCTGTGGAAGGTTGTCGGACATGCGTGCCTCCTGGATCCGGGACCACAGGCGGTCCCGGCTGTTCGGGGGCAGCTGGTCGTCGCGGAGCGGGTTCGCTGCGTGAAGCTCGTCGATCGGATCGCGTGTTGGGTCGTGGCTCATGGTTTCTCCCGCGATGGTCGGCGGCTCGGACTGCCCTTCACCGATAGCCATGTCCGCCATCGGCTCGGACCTTTCACCATTGCCTGCTCGAATCGGCCACGCGCGCGGTGGAGGCGGATCGCGACCGCGTTGACGGAGATCCCCAGCACCGCGGCGATCTCGGCATGGCTCAGCTCCTCCCAGGCGACGAGGCGGAGGAGCTCCTGGTCATCGGCGGACAGGCGGGCGAGGGCCTCGAGCGCCGGCTCCTCGGCAGGCGCCGTGACCGCGGCCGGTCGCTCGGCGGTCTGCTCCAGCCGGTCGCGCAGGTTCGCCCGTCGGGCGATGCCGCGACGCTGGTTGCCGATCGTCTTGCGGGCCACGCCGTAGAGCCACGGAAGGGCGGCGTCGCCGGCCGGAACGTCCTCGAGCCGCCGCCAGGCGACGAGGAAGACGTCGGCCACCACGTCCTCGGCATCGGACAGGGAGGGGAGGCGGCGAGCGGCGTAGGCCAGCAGGGCGCGGTGATGAGCCTCGAAGAGCGCCTCGAAGCGGTTGCCGGGCACGGAGGGTCGGCTGCCCGCGGGGTCTGGCATGTGCCGGTCAGACGCCAGGAGGCGGCTCCGGGTTCCTGCCATAGCGGGCCATGACCTCGCGGAGCCGGTCATGGGGCAGGGCGTGGGCCGTGATCCCGTCCCGCCCGACCATCGTCTCGGCCGCGACCAGGCAGTTCACGATTGCCTCCTCGACGGCCTCGACCGTGGCGAGGAGCAGGGGCGTGAGGGCCGCGCCGGCGACCATCTCGGACGGCACCGTCGCGCCGGGAGGGACGGTGAGCTCTTCGCTGGCCAGCCCGCGGTTGCCGGTGGCAAAGGCCAGGAAGATATCGCCGGACCCGAGCGAGGCGTAGCAGCCGACCCGTGCCGCACCGAGCGCCGCCCGCCTGGCCAGCGCCGCGCATTGGTGGGGGAGCAGCGGGGCGTCGGTGGCTACGATTCCGATGATGGAGCCGGCACCGACTTCGGGCCAGGCAACCGGGGTGTGCTCGACCCCGTACGGGCTGCTGAGCTCGTCCAGGCCGATCTCCGCGCCCACCGGCACGCCGTCGATCCGGAGCTGGTCGCGATCACCGTAGTTCGACTGCACCAGGGCACCAACCGTCCAGCCGCCGCCATCTGGCGGAAGCACCCGCGAGGCGGTGCCGATCCCGCCCTTGAACTCGTGGGTGATCATCCCGGTCCCGCCACCGACGTTGCCCTCGGCCACCGGCCCGCCACTTGCGGCCTCGATGGCGGCCGTCACGTGCTCGGTCCGGACGTGCATGCCGTCGATGTCGTTCAGCATCCCGTCCCACGTCTCGGCGGCCACCGGCAGGGTCCAGGGCAGGTGCGTCCCGGTGGTCGCCACCGCGGCGCGGACCAGCGCGTCGTGCACGACGCCGATGGCATGGGTGTTGCTCAGGCCGATGATGCTGCTCAGGAGCCCGCTCTCCTCGATCCACAGCAGGCCGGTCATCTCTCCGTTGCCGTTCAGCGAGAAGCTGCCGGCGAAGACCGGCTCGCGCCAGACGTCGCCGTCGTGGGGAATGACCGCCGTCACCCCGGTGCGGATCGGCCCGGAGCCAACCACCAGCGGGCCGTCGCCGGAGACGAGGGTCGTGTGGCCCACCCGCACCCCGGCCACGTCGGTGATGGCGTTGTGCGGCCCTGGCCGCCCTTGGCCGAGGCGGATGCCGAGGTCACGCGCCCGGGTCATCGGTCCCGGCGGCGAGGCGGTCGGCGTATCGGTCGAGCAGATCCGAAGGGATCCGGGTTGGGCGCTGGTCGGAGCGGCGGACGCAGACCCAGGTGGTCTCCACCTCGGCCAGCAGCTCCCCGTCGGGCTCGCGGCGGATCTCGGTGTGCCGCAGGGCACGAACCCCGCCCATGGCGCCGACCCGGGTCGTGACCCGGATGACGTCGCGGTACTCGGCCGGGCGGTGGTAGATCACCCGATGCTCGCGGACCGCCCACCCGATCTGGTGCTTCTCGGTCCAGGCCCGGCCGTAGCCCAGGACCTCCGCGTGCTCGGTGGCGACGACCTCGGCGTAGTTCAGGTACACCGCGTTGTTGACGTGGCCGTTCGAGTCGAGCTCGAAGGTTCGGACCCGCCACTGCTCGCTGTACTCGAGCCGATCCACGCTGGCGTCGGTGCTCACGCCGGTGAGGATACCGATGCGCCCGCCCGCGGGCGCCAGTTCATCGGTCTGGATGCGGCCTATTGGTTGACGCGGAACGGGGGGCCGTGGCCCGGCACGACCACGGTGGCCAGCTCCAGGACGCGAGCCCGGCTCGTCTCGAGGGCGGCCTGGTCATCGGCCAGGGGGTCGATCTCGGGGGTGCGGTCGGCGCGCCACCAGAGATGGGTGCAGGCCACGATGCCGTCATCGGTCTCGATCAGCAGCGTCGCGTCCTCGTGGGTGTGGCCCGGGGTCAAGATCAGCGACACGTGCGGGGAGATGCGGTGTCCGTCGCCGTCGTGATCGGTCCACTCGGTGCCGTGGTAGGCGGCCCAGAAGTCCACGACCGTCGCGTTCGGGAAGAGGGCGGCGTTGACCGTGTGATCGGGATGGTGGTGGGTCAGGAAGACGTGGGTCACGTCCCCCGGGGCGAGGCCCAGGCTGACGAGCGGGGCCAGGATCTCCTCGCGGTCGGCAACCATCCCGGGGTCCACCACGATTCGGACGTCGCCGTCCTCGACCAGGCTGACCGTGCCACATACGCCGCGGTCATCGACGTAGCCCTCGTGGAGGACGTGAAACGTGGCGGCCATGCCCGAAGGCTAGCCGATCAGGCCGATTCTTCCGTCGGCTCCTTCATGAAATACTCGACGAAGTCCGAGCATCGGCCGTCGTCGGCCATGGTCATGACCCAGATGTTGTGGTACATCCGCTCGGGTCCCCGGGCCGTGGCGCGATAGCGGGTCTCGCAGCGGGCGACGGCGACGTCGCCATCGACCGCGATCGGCTCGCACTCGAGGGTCCAGTCGTCGGGTTCGTCCGGCTGCTCGAGCCAGGCCTCGACGATCTCGTCCAGCCCATCCGCCCCGTCTGCGGGCTCCTCCCACGGATGCCAGAGGTAGACCGCGTCATCGGTGAACAGGTCGCGGATCCGATCCGGGTCGTTGGTGCGCCACGCCTGCTCGTACCGATCGAGCCAGTCGACAACCGCTGCCCGGGTGGTCATGGAACTAAGTATGGACCGGCCGTGAGCGTGCGACCACCCTTGGTGGCGGTCGTTGGGCTAGGGAGTCACCTGTTGCGATTCCATCAAGCCGGGGATGTCCACATGTGGAGAACGTGTGGATGGGTGCTCAAGCAACCGAGAATCTGGTGGATAACCCCTATTGTGGGGATGTCAGGGGCAACCTATGATGCGTCTTGTCCCGAAGGGGCAGCACGATCCGGGTCTGAGATTGCATCAAGGACGCGGTGACGGCTCCGGAGATTGCATCAAAGGGTCGGGTGCCGTTCCTTCGGGACATTTCGTTGCCTCCGGATCCGGAGCGCCTCCACCTGGCCCGGCTCCGTGAGCACCACCACCGTCGCAAACCCCTCCTCGCGGAGCCGTGGCAGCGACGCCCGGAGCTGTCGGTCATGGCGCCGCACCACGCTGGCCGGCACGCGCCCCTCCACACGCGCGGCATTCCGCTCGAGGACGGCCTCGACCGGGAGGGCGAGGACGACCGCCACCGCCGGGCGCCCGTGCCGGGCAGCGATCTCCAGCAGCCCATGGCGAGCCCATCCAAGGACGTTGGTGGCGTCCACCACGCTGAGCTGCCCGGCCGCCAGCCGCCGGTCGAGGTCGGCATCCAGCCGGGCGAACGCCTCCTCCGTGGCCGACTGGTCGCTCGCGCTGCCCGAGATGGCCGCGCGATAGGCGTCGGAGGAGAGGACGTCCGCCGGGTCGAACCACTGCGCCGCCAGGGTGGACTTGCCGCTCCCCGCGGCCCCGATCAGGAGGACGAGCGCATCGGCCGGAAGGTCGAGGTCGGTCACCCGACCGGTTCCAGCAGCTCCGATCCCTCGTTTCTAACGTTGTTGACGGCCGATGAGACGGGGAACGCGTCCAGCGATTCGGCGGGGAAGGGGAAGAGCAGCTCCCGGATCTCTTTGATGGCGGCCTCCTCCGACAGCCACAGGTCCCAGTCCGACGGGTCGAGGATGACCGGCATCCGGTTATGGATTGGGGCGACCAGCTCGTTCGGGACGGTGGTCAGGATGGAGCAGGTGTAGACCCGCTCCCCGGTGTCGGGGTCGCGCCACACGGCCCACACCCCGGCCAGGGCCAGCGGGTCGCCATCCCGGCGACGGACGGCGAACGGGTCGCGCCGGCCGTCGGCGCGGTGCCACTCGTAGAAGGCGGCGGCCGGGACGATGAGTCGCCGCTTGGCGAATGACGTGCGAAAGGCCGGCGAGCGCTCGACCGTCTCGGCCCGAGCGTTGATGAGCTTGGCCGCGCTCTTCCGGTCGTCGGCGTACCACGGCACCAGGCCCCAGCGGAACGGCTCGACCAGCCGCTCGCCGTGGTGCTCGACGACGCCGGCCACCTCGTCGGTGGGGGCGACGTTGAACCGCTCGCCCGGGAGGTCCACCGTCGGCCGGGCACGGAAGATGCGGGCCAGCTCCTCGCTCGAGTGGGGCTGGGCGAAGCGGCCGCACACGAGCTCAGTCTCGCTCCAGGCGGTAGCCCGTGGGGAGCGCCGCGCGGGCCGCCTCCAGGGCGGCATCGAGCTCATTGGGGCCGGCGCCGTCCGGGCCGTGGAGGGTCAGGGCCACGCCGGGCGGGAGGACGGCGCCACCCTCGGACTCCCACTCGGCGACCGGCTCGGGTGGGGCCGCGGGGGCGGAGTCGTGCCGGCGCTCGGGGTCAGCGTTCGTCGTGTCGGGAGGCATGGGAGAAGCCTACCGCTACACCACGTTCACTTCGCGGAGCGGGCGGTTGGCCGCGATCCGCTCGTAGCCAAGCGGGGACAGGTCGATGGTCCGATACGCGCCGTGGATGATCAGCTCGGCCAGGCCGCGTCCCACCGCCGGCGCCTGCTGGAGGCCGTGGCCCGAGAACCCGTTCGCGAACACGAGGTTCGGAATCTCGGTGTGAGGGCCGATGATCGCGTTGTGGTCCACGGTGTTGACCTCGTAATGGCCTGCCCAGGCGCGTCGCATCTTCACCGCCTCGAAGGCCGGCACGCGGTGGGCGATGGCCGGCCAGACCCGTTCCTCCCAGGCGGCGACGTCCGCCGTGAGGTCCAGGGTGTCGGGGTCCTCCTCGCCGTGGCGCGGGGAGAAACCGCCGATGAAGTTCGGGGCGTCCGGCCGGAAGTAGACGCCGGTCGGGTCGATCACGAGCGGGGCGCCGTTGATCTCGGTCTGGCACGAGAAGGAGTAGACGTTCCGCTTGCGGGGGACGACCGGCAGGTCCACGCCCGCGAACCTTGCCAGGGCGCCGGCCCGCGGCCCCGCCGCGTTGACCAGGGTCCCGCACTCGATGAGCCGGCCGTCGGCCAGCATGACCGCGTCCACCCGTCCGCCGAAGGACAGGATGCCGGTCACCTCGCCGGTGACGTAGGTGACGCCCGAAGCCCGGGCCGACTGCTGGAAGGCCTGCATCAGGGCCGAGGCGTCGAACCAGCCCTCGCCGGCGGTGCCCAATGAGCCACCGGCCAGGTCGTCGGTCGTGATCCACGGGAACCGATGGGACAGCTCGTCGGGCGACAGGATCTCGACGGCGACCTGGTGCTCGAGCTGGATGGCGTGGTTCGACCACAGGGTCGGCGCCCCGGCCTCCGTGGCGAGGAACAGGTAGCCCCCCTCCACGAAGTCGAACTCGGGCCGGGTCTCGAGGAGCGGGAACCACCATTCCGGGTGCTTGAGGACCTGGACCGCGAACTGGCTCATCTGGATGTTGACCGGGGTCGAGAACTGCTGACGGACCGATGCCGCCGAGAGGGTGGTCGAGGCGGTCGCATAACTCGGATCGCGCTCGATGACCATGACCGATCCCCAGAAGTCGGGGTCGCGGGCGAGGAAGTAGGCCACCGCCGATCCGACGGCGGCGCCGCCCACGATGACCACGTCGGCGCGCTGCGAGGCGGGACTCATCGGTCGAATCCTAGCCTGACCCTCCAAGGCTAGACTCTCATCCCGTGGCCAGCCGTCCCACCATCCTCACCGTCGATGACGATCTGCCCGTCCTCCGCGCCATCGAACGCGACCTCCGGACCCGCTACGCGAAGGACTACCGGATCGTGGCCGCCACGAGCGGACCCGAGGCCCTCGATGCGCTCCGCGAGCTGACCCTCCGCGGCGACCCGGTCGCGCTGTTCGTCGTGGACCAGCGGATGGCGACGATGACCGGGATCGAGTTCCTGACCGAGGCGATCGACCTCCAGCCGGATGCCCGCCGGGTCCTCCTCACCGCCTACGCCGATACCGATGTCGCCATCCGGGCGATCAACGAGATCCGGCTCGACCAGTACCTCCTCAAGCCGTGGGACCCGCCGGAGGAGCGGCTGTATCCCGTTCTCGACGACCTCCTGGCCGACTGGACCGCAGGCTACCGGCCGGAGTTCGTCGGCCTCCGGCTCATCGCCGGTCGATGGGCGGCCCGGGGCCACGATATCCGCGACTACCTGACCCGAAACCAGGTGCCATACCACTGGCTCGACCCCACCACCGACGCCGAGGCCCTGCGGGTCGCGGCCGGGGCCGGGCTGGGCGAAGCGGACATCGACCCGACTGTCCCGATCGTCGTCCTCGAGGACGGGACGGTCCTCCGCGACCCGACAGCGCGCCAGATCGCGGAGAAGGTCGGCATCCAGACCACCGCTGCGCTGCCCTTCTACGACCTGGTCATCGTGGGCGGAGGACCATCCGGTCTGGCGGCCGCCGTCTACGGGGCGTCGGAGGGGCTGAAGACCGTGCTCGTCGAGCGCGAGGCGCCCGGCGGGCAGGCGGGCACGACAAGCCGGATCGAGAACTACCTCGGCTTCCCCGCCGGCCTCTCGGGCGGCGACCTGGCCCGCCGGGCGCTGGCCCAGGCCCGCCGGCTCGGGGCCGAGATCCTGTCCCCCCGGGACGTGACCGCCATCCGCAGCGGCGACCCGTATCGGTACGTCACCCTCGACGACGGGTCGGAGATCAGCTGCCACGCCGTCGTCATCGCCAGCGGGGTCAGCTACCGCCAGCTCGACATCCCCGGCGCCACGGAGCTTGCGGGGGCCGGCGTGTACTACGGGGCGGCGGTGACCGAGGCAGTCCTCTACCGCGACCTCCAGGTGGGGGTCGTCGGCGGGGGCAACTCCGCCGGCCAGGCGGCGGTGTACCTGGCCCGCTTCGCCGAGCGCGTCCTGCTCATGGTTCGCACCCCGGAGCTGTCGTCCATGAGCCAGTACCTCATCGACCAGATCGCCGCCACCCCGAACATCGAGGTCCGCTACCAGACCCAGGTCAGCGCCTGCGGCGGGGAGGGCCACCTGGCCAGCGCGACCCTGACCTGCACCACCGGACCCGAGCCCACGACCGAGACCCTGCCGCTGTCGGCTATGTTCGTCTTCATCGGCCAGCAGCCGCGCACGGAGTGGCTCCCCGAGGAAGTCAGCCGCGACGAGAGCGGGTTCATCGCCACCGGGATCGGCGTCCTGGAAGACGGGAAACGACCCCCCGGCTGGACACCGGATCGCGATCCGTACCTCCTCGAGTCCAGCCTCCCCGGCGTTTTCGCCGCGGGTGACGTTCGCGCCCGATCGGTGAAGCGCATCGCGAGCGCCGTTGGCGAGGGCTCGATGGCCATCCAGTTCGTGCACCAGTACCTGGCGACCCTGTGAGCGCTCCGAGCGACGCCCTGCTTGAGCAGCTCCGCGCGACGCCGCTGTTCGCGGAGGTCCCGGTCGAGCCGCTCAAGCAGCTGGCCGCCACCGCCGAGCGATTGACTCTCGCCGCCGGCGACCAGCTCATTCGTGAAGGCGACCCCGCCGAGGAGCTGTTCGTGGTCGTCAGCGGCGAGCTGGAGATTCGGAAGCAGTCGGGCAACGCCGAGGTGGCCCTCACCCGGGTCGGTCCGGGCTCGATCCAGGGCGAGATGGCCACCTTCGAGCGCAGCCGGCGGGTCGCATCGGTCTATGCCGTGACCGACGCGGAGGTCCTGCGCCTGCCGTTCGAGTCGGTGCGAGACATGATCGCCGCCGATCCCGACGTGGCGACCGCGCTGCTCCGAACGGTCACATCCCGGATGCGGGGCATCGAGGAGACGCTCCGCCAGCGCGACAAGCTGGCGGCCCTCGGCACCCTGGCCGCGGGTCTCGCCCACGAGCTGAACAACCCGGCGGCGGCCATCCGGCGCTCCGCCGACGAGCTGGCGGACGTGACGCGGGAGCGCAACGAGGCCGCGGTGGGCATCGCCGTGGGGCACCCGCAGCTCGAGGCGCTGGTCGGCGCCAAGCCGTCCGAAGCGGGCCGCGAGCTCGGGGCCCTGGACCGGGCCGACCGCACCGACGAGATCGCCGCCGTCCTCCGTTCGGCCGGCCTGTCGGAAGACGCGGGACCGGATGACGCGGCCGGACGGCTGACCGCGTCGGGCTGGACGGCGGACGACCTGACCCGGGCCCTCGCCGGGCTCGACGTGGCCGCGGTGCCGGCTGCGGTCCGCTGGCTGTCCAGCGTGGCCTCAGGCGACGAGCTCTTGAGCGAGATCCGGATGGCGGCCGGCCGGATCAGCTCCATCGTCGGTGCCGCCAAAGGCTACGCCTACCTGGACCAGGCGCCGGTCCAGCGGTTCGAGGTGACCACGGGCATCGACGACACGCTCGTCATCCTCGAGCACAAGCTCGGTGACATCGCCGTCCACCGGGGGTACGCGCCCGACCTGCCCGAGATCGAGGGGTGGGGGAGTGAGCTCAACCAGGTCTGGACCAACATCCTCGACAACGCGATCGACGCCATGAACGGCCACGGCGAGCTCACAATCACCGTCAACCCGCGGGACCAGGGCGGGGTCAGCGTCTCGATCTGCGACAACGGGCCCGGCATCCCGCCCGAAACCCTACCCAAGCTGTTCGAGCCCTTCTTCACGACCAAGCCACCCGGGGTCGGGTCGGGCCTCGGGCTTCACCTGAGCCATAACATCGTCATCCAGCACGGTGGCGAGATCGAGGTCAGCTCCCGGCCCGGCGCCACATGCTTCGAGGTCAGCCTGCCGGGGACGCTCCCGACCGGGTCCGCCGCCTGAGCGGGTGCGCGGATTGCCCCCGGCCCCCGCGGGAGGCATGCTTCCGCGCGTGATCGCCCGTCCCGTCGCGCCCGAAACGCCATGACCAGCCGGACCCTCACCCTCGGCGGGACCGCTTATCCCCTGGTCCTGCCCAGCACCCGCGACCCGCGGCTACACGTCGCCGCCGTGATCCTGACCATCCACCTCCTGGGCCAGACGGTGCTGGGCTTCCAGCTGACCGTGCCGCAGATCCTCGCGGCCATGCTGACCTGTGCCGTGATCGAGGTTGCCCTCACCTTCCGCCAGACGCGCTCGTTCGTGTGGCCCGCCAGCGCGATGCTGACCGGCAGCGGCGTAGCCCTCATCATGCGGGTGGTCGGCACCCCCGCCCACGACCCGTGGAACACGTTCGGCTGGTACATCTTCGCCGCGGTCGCCGGCGTCTCGCTCCTGACCAAGTACGTCATCAAGTACCGCGGCTCGCACGTCTTCAACCCGTCGAACATCGGCCTGGTCCTGGCCTTCGTGATCCTGGGCAGCACCGTGGTCGAGCCGCTGGACTTCTGGTGGGGTCCCCTGGACACGTGGATGGTCCTCGCCTACGCGATCATCATCGTCGGCGGCCTGCTGATCACCAGGCGCCTCCATCTCCTGCCGCTGGCAGCCACGTATTGGACCACCCTCGCCCTTGGGCTCGGGATTCTCGCCGCCTCCGGCCACTGCATGACCGCCCAGTGGTCGTTCGCCCCGGTCTGCGGGGTGGACTACTGGCGCGTGATCGCGACCTCGCCGGAAGTCCTCATCTTCCTGTTCTTCATGATCACCGACCCCAAGACCATCCCCGCCGGGAATGTCGGACGGGTCGTGTTCGGGGTGCTGGTGGCGGTCACGGGGGTCCTGCTCATGGCCCCCCAGACCGATGAGTTCGGGACCAAGGTCGGCCTCCTGGCCAGCCTGGTCGTCATCTGCGCGGCCCGCCCCCTCCTGGACCGGCTGCTTCCGGAGCCACGGACCGAGGCCGATGACGTCCGCGGCTTCGCGACGACCGTCGCCACCGGCCCCGCCGGCGCTCGACCCTCGCAGCGCGTTGCTCGCGGGGCCCTGGCCGGGCTCGCGGTTCTGGTCGTCGGTATCGGGATCGTCGCCGCCGGCAGTCCCGCCCGGGGAACCGTGGTCGCCGACGCGTCCGAGATCCTCGACCGCCTTCCGAGCACTGTTGACCCCACCACCTTCCCGCCTATCACCGTGGAGCAGGACGTCGAGGACTGGGACCACGCCATCGCCGGCGCCGGCGCGCAGGAGCTGCTCCTGACCCTGGCCGAGAACCTCGAGCTGGAGAACCAGGCGCTGCTCACCGGCGACGGGGAGGTCCTGACTGCCGTCAACCACGGGGACCGGTTGCTCGAGATGCAGGCCCGCCTGGCCGAGGCCGCCTCGACCGGGACCACGGTCATCGCCCACTTCCAGTTCGACGAGGTGAACGTGACCCTCCTCGAACCGTTCGGCGTGCAGACCGGGCTGAGCCTGGGCCTGGAGGCGAGCGGGACGGTGACGACCGAGACGTACGTGGATGGCGAGCTGCAGGCCACGGACGAGGCCCCCTACGCGCACACCTTCGTCATGCGCCAGGCGACCGGCGACCGCTGGCTCAACGTCGACGTCCTGCCCGGCGGCTGACACCCGCGGCGCCACCCGCTCTTGACAGGCCAAAACCACGGGGCTTAGCGTGCGCCGCCACAGGTGAAGACGGCGTTGATCGGGACGAGTACCCGGTCAGGCGAGCCTCCAGGGAGCCGGGAGCAGTGAGACCCCGGCGGCGGCGCGACCGAGGAATGGACCCGTGAGCTCCGGGAGCGAACTCCCGGACCGATGACATCGGTCCGGTGACAGTAGCCACCGGCGGAGAGGCACCGATAGCAAAGCCGAGGTCATCGCCAGGACGCGCGAGCGCCCCAGCCGTGACCGAACGAGCCCGGTCGAGAACACCGGGGAACAAAGGTGGCACCACGGGAGACCCCCTCGTCCTTTGGGACGGAGGGGTCGTGTTGTTCTCTGGAGGTCCACCTCATGTCCGTTGCAGTGCCGCAGGCGACGCGCCGGTTCACGCTCCCCGAGAGCGAGCTGCCGACGCACTACTACAACATCGCGGCCGACTTACCGGAACCGCTACCACCGCCGCTCCATCCGGGCACCAGGGAGCCCATCGGTCCGGAGGCCTTCGCGCCCCTGTTCCCGATGGAGCTCATCCGCCAGGAGGTCAGCGCCGAGCGGTTCATCGAGATCCCGGAACCGGTCCGGGAGGCGTACCGCATCTACCGCCCCTCCCCGCTGATCCGGGCACTCGGCCTGGAGCGGGCGCTCGATACCCCGGCCCGCATCTACTACAAGAATGAGAGCGTCTCGCCCGCGGGCTCGCACAAGCCGAACACCGCGTTGGCGCAGGCGTTCTACAACCAAGACGAGGGCATCCGCCGCCTGACGACCGAGACCGGCGCCGGGCAATGGGGGAGCGCCCTGTCCCTTGCCGGGTCGCTGTTCGGGATCGAGACCAAGGTCTACATGGTCAAGGTCTCCTACGAGCAGAAGCCGTTCCGGCGGAGCTTCATCGAAACGTTCGGCGCGACGGTGGTCGCTTCGCCCTCAACCGAGACCAACGCCGGACGCCAGGTCCTGGCCACGGACCCGAACTCCACCGGGAGCCTGGGGATCGCGATCAGTGAGGCGATCGAGGAGGCGGCCACCCGGGAGGACACCCACTACTCGATCGGCAGCGCGCTGAACCACGTCCTGCTCCACCAGACCGTGGTCGGCCAGGAGGCGATCAAGCAGATGGAGATGGCGGGCGACGCGCCCGACGTCGTCATCGGCTGTGCGGGTGGGGGCTCGAACTTCTCGGGTCTCGCCTTCCCGTTCCTCCGCGATCGGTTGGCGGGGAGCTCGTCCACCCGGTTCCTGGCCGTGGAGCCGGCCTCCTGTCCGTCCCTGACCCGCGGGGAGTATCGGTATGACTTCGGCGACTCGGTGGGCATGACCCCGCTGCTGAAGATGCACACCCTGGGACACGAGTTCCGCCCCGCCCCGATCCATGCCGGAGGGCTGCGCTACCACGGCATGGCGCCGCTGGTGTCGCACCTCTACGAGCTGGGCTTCATCGAGGCCAGGGCCTATGCCCAGAACACCTGCTTCGAGGCCGCGGTGCAGTTCGCCCGGACCGAGGGCATCATCCCCGCGCCGGAGTCCAGCCACGCCATCCGAGCGGCAATCGACGAGGCCGTCGAGGCCCGCGAGGCCGGAGAGGAGCGGGTCATCCTGTTCAACCTCTCGGGCCACGGCTACTTCGACATGGCGGCCTACGACCAGTACCTGGCCGGCCAGCTGGCCGATGTCGAGTACGAGCCGCTGGCGGCTGTGATCGACGCCGAATCGGAGGCCGAGCCGGCCGTCGCGTAGGCCGGCGGCCGATCCATCGCGCCGGGGCCCCGGCCCTCGGGCCCCGGCGCATCCCTCAGGACCCTCCCGGTACCTTTCCCGCACGCCGGAACCAGTACCTCCTGGTGCCTTGGCGCACCACATTTCAGAGGCCGACCTCACCAGACCCGACAGGAGCAAAACGGACCCCACCAACGAGGTGGACCGGAGGTACTAGCCCCTCCCAGTACCCGCTGTTAGCGTGGCCTGCGAAGCCTCATATGAGGCATCTGCATCGCCTCTGCATCATCCGCCGCCATCTCATGGCGGCACCTTTATCTCCCAGGGAGGGACAGATCCGGTGATCAATCCGGCTAGCGCCACGGCCGAGCGACGGGGAGTCGGACTCCTTGTCCTCGTTTCCATCGGCATCCTGCTGGCCTCCACGCTCCTGGCGCTTCGCCCGAGCGTGAGCCTCGCAGGTGCCGCCCAGGCAGTGTGCCAGCGACCACTCGACGTGGTCCTGGTCATCGACCGTTCCGGCAGCATGGACCTCGTGACCGACGGTCAGTCGCGGCTTGGCTGGGCCAAGGACGCGGCGAACAACCTCATTGACGGCCTCAACAACAACGGCGGCGTCGGTGGCAGCGGGCTCCACCAGGTCGGCCTCTCGACCTACGGGAACCGCGACAACGGCGACGGCAACCCGGCCGGGTTCACTCGTGACCTGCAGCTGGGTGGCGCCAATGCGACCGCGGTCCATGCCGCGATCAACGCCTACAGCGACTCTGCCGGCGATGGCAACACGCCATTCCGCTTCGGCATGGCCGATGGCGCTGCCAACATGCTCGCGGGCGATCGGACCGAGGTTGACGGCGTGGCCGTGACCCAGGTCCTGATCTTCCTGTCCGACGGGCGTCCGAACCCCGATAGCCTGGCCCCCGGGTCTCGGCCGTCGACAACGGACATCAACAACTACCTCGCTTCGGCCGACCAGGCCTGGGGCATCGCGATTGGCCCCGATGGCCAGGGCGCGCCGACGAGCGAGCCGGACCTGGACCTGATGCACGACATCTCGAACCCGGATCCGGACAACTTCCGCCAC
The DNA here is from genome assembly GCA_963699235.1 of uncultured Chloroflexia bacterium. Classification (GTDB taxonomy): domain Bacteria; phylum Chloroflexota; class Limnocylindria; order QHBO01; family QHBO01; genus DASTEQ01. The sequence continues at coordinate 739,755 of OY969424.1, forward strand.
GTCGTTGACGCGGCGAGCCTCCCTGACCTGTTCGCCGAGATCGAGGAAGAGCTCCTCTGCGGCGACATCCACATCGACAAGCAGCCCGATCCGGCCGGTCCGGTCGACCCGGGTGACGAGGTGGAGTACACCTACGAGGTCTGGAACACCGGTGACACCCCGATGTTCAACATCAACGTCACCGACGACCAGTGCTCACCGATCGCCGGTCCCGTCAAGGGCCCCGGTGACCAGGACGCACTCCTCGAGGTGGGGGAGATCTGGACCTACACATGCTCGATGGATCTCTCCGAGACCACGACCAACATTGCCTGCGCTGACGGTGACTTCGTCGGCGGTGGCAGCGACAGCGCCTGCGCCCAGGTGACCGTCGAAGTCGTCCAGCCAACGCCGACGCCGGTTCCCCCGACGCCGACGCCTGTGCCTCCGACGCCGACGCCGGTTCCCCCGACGCCGACGCCCGCACCGCCCACACCGACCCCCGCACCGCCAACACCAACCCCGGCGCAGCCGACCCCGACTCCTGAGCAGCCCACGCCGACCCCGGTCGTCACCCCGACGCCCGAAGGCAGCGTTGGTGGCGGGACCGGAACGCCGGCCGCATCGGTGCCCGACACGGCGGCCAGCCAGCCTGGCTTCGGTGGACCGGTGGCGACTCTCGCCTTCGGCCTCATCCTCCTGGCCTCGCTTGGAACCCTGGCGTACGCTAACGTGCGATCAGCTCGCCAGCGTCGCTAGAACAATCTGGTCAGGCCCCTGGAACGCCGGGGGCCTGACCAACCAAGACAACCATTCAGGAGCGCTCGGGTCTGGATCTCATCTGGCCTGAACGCCGCATTTCGCCAGCCCCCCTGGCAGGGACGGGGTACGGATTCAATTCCGTACCCCGTTCTCTGTTGTGCGGGGAATCGCGGCGATCCGGGGTACGCTAGCGACATGGCTCGCGCATCGTGGAACGGCGCCGTCCTGGCCGAGAGTGACTCGGTGGAGGTCGTCGAGGGCAACGTGTACTTCCCGCCCGACGCGGTCCGTACCGAGTACCTGAAGCCCAGCGACACGCACACCGTCTGCTGGTGGAAGGGCACGGCGAGCTACTACACCGTCATCGTGGACGGCTCCGAGAACCACGACGCAGCGTGGTACTACCCCGAAACGTCCGAGAAGGCGAGGACTATCGAGGGGTTCGTCGCGTTCTGGAAGGGCGTCACCGTTGAGCGGTGAGATTCCGGTCCTGCCTCGTCGCCCTGGTCGTCGCGCTCGCCGCCTGCCAGCCCTCCGCATCGGCCTCCTCCTCCGCCTCGAGCTCGGCCTCGGCTGAGTCCTCGGCGTCCGCCGACGCCAGTGCCGACGCATCGGCCAGCGGCTCGGCTGACGCATCGGCCTCCGCCGCCGCATCCGCGGCCCCCACGCCTACGCCGGCCGCGCCGCCACCGCCCCCAACCTCCTCGGTCAACTGCAGCTCGGGCAGCCTGAGCCCGACCCTCTTCGGCACGGTGAGCGCCTCGACGCCCAGCCGCCAGGTCGCCACCGGGGCATGCCTGGTCATGTGGACCCTGTTCATGTCCGGCGAGGCAGCGGGGAATGCGGTGGTGCGCGTCGGGTCGTCAGTGGTCTTTACCATCGACACCGGCAACTTCCCGAACATCGGGACTCCGGGAGCGGGATCCGGTGAGCGGGACGTTGCGATCAGCCCGCCCATCGGCGTCGTGGCCGGGACCACCATCGCCCTCGACCTGAGCGGATGCAGCGGCTGCTCGACCCTGACCGTGACCTACGCGGCCGCCGGCCGCTGACCCGCGGCGGGACCGCCTCCAACGGGCAGACCTACTCCGTCGCGGTCCCTGACAGCTGGAGCCCGATGTCTCCGATGCTGAGCGCGAGCGCGCTGGCGTCGATCTCGTAGCGGACGACATCCGAGCTCAGGACCGTGGTCATGGCCTGCTCCATGTCGGCCGCCGGCCCTTCGCAGGCGACCCGGGTCAGGGCGATGTCACCGAAGCGAATCGTGTCGGCCAGCACCTCCGCCGGGCCGGTCCCCGTGTTGCAGCCGGTGTTCACCATGACCTGTCCGTCTTCGGTGAACACGAGGGTCGAGACCACGCCTTCGGGCGCGCTCACCACCGCCCCGGCGCTCACGATCCCGGTCACCGTCCAGATCGGTCCGACCAGGGCCAGGTCAGGCTCGGCGACCTCGCGGTCCACCAGCACCAGGACCGTAACCTCGTTCTCGAGGACGAGCTCATCGGCATTCACCGTGATCAGCGGCTGGGCGGCAAGGAACTCGAAGAGCCACGCGTCCTGCTCGGCCAGGGCCGGCTCACACCCGATTTCGGTCGTCCCGACCTGCGTCACGCCCAGGACGCCGCCATCGATGGAGTAGGTCGCCCCGAAGTGGTTGCAGCCGGCGTAGGCCGCCAGCTGGCTGTCATCCAGGAAGCTGAGCCGGATCCGGGTCCCCTCCACCAGCGGCTGCTCCGCGCCATCCACGGTCACCGAGGTGGAGAGGAACTCGCGCCCGGCGACGCCGAGGTTGCCTCCGCCGGGGAACATCGAGCAGCCGGTCACGAGGGCGACCAGCAGCGCGGACGGGACGATTCGTGAGATGGTCATGCGGTGCGAATGACGCTCTTCTCCTTCGAGCGGTTCCCATCATGCCCCGGGGCTCGCGCGCTGTGAAGTTCGGACTTCAGATCAGCTCGTTCACCTGGCCGGGCGGAGCCGAGGCCATCGGGCCTACCCTGGCCCGGGTCGTCCGCTCCGCGGATGACGTCGGCTTCGACTCCATCTGGGTCATGGACCACTTCTTCCAGATCCGCAGCGTCGGGCCGCCGGAGGCGCCGATGCTCGACGGCCAGACCGCCCTCGCCTTCATGGCCGCCCACTCCGACCGCGCCCGGCTGGGCCTCATGGTCGGCGGCATCCACTACCGCCCGCCCGGCATCTGGATCAAGGCCACCACCACCCTCGACGTCCTGTCCGGAGGCCGGGCGTGGTTCGGCATCGGCGCTGCCTGGAACGAGGCGGAGTCGATGGGCCTGGGCTGGCCGTTCCCGCCCCTTGGCGAGCGGTTCGAGATGCTCGAGGAGACGCTCCAGATGGCCCACGCCATGTGGTCGGAGGGCAGTGGCACGCAGGGACGCCACGACGGCCGCCACTACACCGCGACCCGGCTCCTGAACTCGCCGCAGTCGATCAGCCGACCACGGGTCCCGATCATGATCGGCGGAGGCGGGGAGCGGAAGACGCTCCGGATGGTGGCCCAGTACGCCGATGCGACCAACGTCTTCGGCGACCCGGCCGGGCTTCGCCACAAGTACGCGGTCCTGCGGGAGCACTGCGAGCGGCTCGGCCGGCCGTACGAGGAGATCGAGCGCTCGGTCCTGAAGTCGGTGGACACCGAGCGCGACTCGGCCGACCAGATCGTCGAGCGCTGGGGCGAGCTCGGCGAGGCCGGCGCGCAGCACATCATCTTCAGCGTTCGCGGCGTGAACGACACGAGCCGCCTCGAGTGGCTGGGGACCGAGGTATTTCCCCAGCTTCGCGGCGTGTAGTCTGCGGCCGGAGGTGGAGCCGTCCCGATGAGCTACCCGAACACCACGTCGATCAGCGGCGCCGAAAAGGGATGGGGCCTGGTCGTCGCGCTCCTGTCCTTCCCCATCGGCCTCCTGGTCCTCATCGGCCTGCTCGCCGACCAGGGGTGGGCCCGCTGGGCGGGCCTCGTGCTCGGGGTCATGATCGGGATTGCGGCCATTGTCGGCGCCATCCTGCTGGTGACGGTCGTCATCCCGGGCATGGGGTCGGACTACCCGTTCGCGCCGTGGTTCCCGTTGCTGGCAGCCCTCATCGGGATCCTGGGCCTGCTCGCGGCTCGCGCGTTCCTCGAGGGGCTCCGCCGGACCGAAGAACCGGTCTAGCCGGCCGCCACCCCGGCCGTACGGCGGAGGTCGGCCTCCACCTCGTCCAGCGGCCGGACCAATCGCTCGCCGCTGGCCCGATCGGTCACCTCCGCCCCGCCCGCGGCCAGGGACCGCGGCGAGATGGTCACGATGGTGGGCATCCCGAGCAGCTCGGCATCGGTCAGCTTGACCCCGGGGGACTCGTCACGGTCGTCGTACAGCACGTCCACCCCGGCATCGGCCAGGCGCTGGTAGAGGCCCTCCGCCGCCTCGCCGACCGCCGGGTCCTTGCTGGCGCTGAGGGCGACCAGGTGGGCCGGGTAGGGCGCCACCTCGGCGGGCCAGACGATGCCCTTGTCGTCATGGTGGGCCTCGACGATGCAGGCCAGGTTCCGGCCCAGGCCGATCCCGTACGAGCCCATGATCACGTGCTGGCGGCTGCCGTCCTCGGCCAGGAAGGTGGCGCCCAGCGCCTTGGTGAAGTCCGTCCCGAGCTTGAAGATGTTGCCCACCTCGATCCCCTGGCGGAGGACGAGCGGCTTCCCGCACTGGGGGCAGGGATCCCCCTCGCGGGCGTTCGTGATGTCCACCACCAGATCCGCGGTGAAGTCGCGGCCGTGGTTCACGTTCAGGAGGTGAAAGCCGTGACGGTTGGCCCCGGCCACCAGGTTCGGCGAGCGGGCTGCCAGCTCGTCCACCACGACCACCGTGTCGTGGGCGCCGATCGGCGACGCGTAGCCCGGCTCCATGCCGGCGGCCTTGATGTCCTCGGCCTGGGCCGGCCGCATCCCGCCCACCGCCTTCACCGCGTTCGACGAGCTTGGTCTCGTTCGACCTCGTAGTCGCCGCGGACGATGGCGGTGACCATCCGCCCGTCGCCGGTCATGAAGAAGATGGCCTTCGCCGTGTGGTCGGTCCCCATCCCCAGCTGCTCCGCCAGCGCGGCGATGGTGTCGGCCGCGGGGGTGGCGACCTCCTCCGTCGGCCTGGGCTCTTCGGCCGGAGGATCGGGCTTCACGACCGCCGCGATCTGCTGGTTGGCGGCGTAGTCGCACCCCTCGCACAGGACGAGGGTGTCCTCGCCGTGCTCGTTGAGGACCATGAACTCGTGGGCCAGGCTGCCGCCCATGATCCCGACGTCCGCCCCGACGGCCACCGTCTTCAGTCCCCAGCCGGGTGAAGATCTTCTCGTACGCTCCGTGGTGGAGCCAGTAGCCGCGGTCCAGGCCCGCCTCATCCGCGTCGAGGGTGTACGAGTCCTTCATGACGAACTCGCGGACCCGGATGAGGCCGCCGCGCGACCGCGGCTCGTCCCGGAACTTGGTCTGGAAGTGGTAGACGATGGCCGGCAGCTGGCGGTACGACTTCACGAGGTCGCGGACGAGGTCGGCGACGACCTCCTCGTGGGTCATGGCCAGGACCATGTCCCGTCCGCCCCGGTCCTTGAAGCGGACCATCTCAGGGCCGATCTTCTGGTAGCGGCCCGACTCCTTCCACAGCTCGGCGGGATGGACGACCGGCATCTCCATCTCCTGCCCGCCGATGGCGTTCATCTCCTCGCGGATGACCTGCTCCACGCGGCGGGTGGCGGCGAAGCCCAGGGGCAGGAGCGAGTAGATGCCCGATCCCAGCTGCCGGACGTAGCCGGCCCGCACGAGGAGGCGGTGCGACACCATCTCGGCATCGGCCGGGTCATCGCGGAGGGTCGTGAAGAACAGGGTGCTCAGGCGCATTGGCCGCCTAGGATACCGATGCGGCCAGCCGCGCCGAACGGACGGCGACCGCGCCCCGCTCGGCTATGCCGCTGACGCCATCTCCTGGCCCGGCATCTCGTGCTCGGCGGCGCGGAGCTGGCCGAGCGGGATGAGGGCCACGACCAGCAGCCCGGCGCTGGCGAGGAGGAGGCCGTCGATGCCGCGCCCCTCCGCCGCGAGGCCGGCGACCACCGCCCCGATGATCTGGCCCAGGGCCAGGAACACGGAGTACAGGCCCATGATCACCCCGCGTCGGCCTGGATAGCCCTCGCTGACGTCCGAGAGGAAGCCGACCGCCGCCGGCGTGGCGCCGGCCAGCACGAACAGGCCGATGGCGGCGGCGGCCAGGGTCGCGGCGAGGAGCCAGGGCGGGAAACCGGTGGAGTGGTTCAGGCCGAAGAGGGCGGCCACGAAGGCGCCGCCGCCGAGGAGCCCGAATCCGATGATCGTCGTCCGCCGGAAGCTCGTGAATCGGTTCCCCCAGTACAGGAGGCCGGTGAAGAGGACGACCAGGCCGATGCCGAAGGCGAGGCTGGCCTGCCATGGCTCGATGCCCTGCATGAGGACCTGATCGGCGAACTCCGGCGACGGCTCCTGCACCAGCTGGAACACGGCCTGCGTGCCCCACGAGCCGAGCAGGGCGTTGAGCGCGATCCAGGTCGGGGCCAGCAGCCAGACCGGCCGGCTGCGCAGCACCTCGCGGTAGCGCCCGAGATGGAACAGGGAAGCCGGGACGGACTCTTCGCCGGCCACGGTCGGCGCGTGCTCGGGCAACGGCTCAACGCCGTAGCGCAGGATTAGGAAGGTGACGCCATAGACGGCCGCGTTGAGGAAAAAGGCGGTTGGTCCCATGGCGGAGTACAGGAACCCGGCGACGACCGTGCCCACGCCGACCCCGCCCAGGGTGGCGACCTCGAAGCGGGCCACCACCCGCCCCCGCATCGCCTGGTTCTGCGAGGTGGCGATCGCGATATAGCCCAGGGCCGCCGGGACGCTGGCGGCGGCTGCCGCGCCCTCCAGGAAGCGGGTGCCGGCGAGGAGCGGGACGTTCGTCGTCATGGCCGTGGCGATGACGGCTACCGCGCCCATGATCGGGCCCGGCTGCATGAGCCGATGGGTGCCGTACCGGTCGGCCAGCATCCCAAAGAACGGGGAGAGGATCAGCTCGGCGCCGAAGTAGAGCGCCCCCATCACCCCGGCCGTCACCGCCGACACCTCCGGCCCGCCGAAGCTGGGGAGATCGGTCAGGTAGTAGAGAAGCAGCGCCCCGGTGAGCCCCGTCGAAAACCGCAGCGTGAAGTTCCCGAACAGGACGGCGGCGATCGACCCGGTCACGAAGATGAACGAGTCTACGGGAGGATTGCGTAGGAGAATCGACCAGCCATCACCGCATCCTGGAGGTCGCCATGCCGTCTCGCGTCGTTCACTTCGAGCTTCCGGCCGATGATCCGGACCGCGCTGCAAAGTTCTACGCCGATGCCTTCGGCTGGAAGGTCACCAAGTGGGGTGGCCCGACCGACTACTGGCTGATGGAGACGGGCGAGGCGCCCGAGGTCGGGATCGACGGCGGCATCGGCCGTCGGCAGGGCCCCGAGGACCAGATCACGAACACGATCGACGTGGCCGATCTCGACGCGGCGATCGCCGCCGTCGAAGCGGCCGGCGGCACGATCACGAACGCGAAGCACGCGGTGCAGGGAGTGGGCTGGCTGGCCTACGCGACCGACACCGAGGGCAACCCGTTCGGGATGATGCAGTCCGACGAGTCCGCCGCCTAGGGCTCGCCCTCGAATGGGGGCCGAGGCGCTGCCGGCGCGTCGTCGATCGTCTCCGCGGCATCCCCGCCATCTCCAGGCGCCGGGGTCGCGGCCTCGTGGACGATCTCATGACCCTTGCGCCGCCGGCGCACGATGATCGCCAGTCCCGCGACGCCCACGAGCAGCACCCCGCCACCGATGGCGACCCGCTCGGAGCCCCGCTCGTCCGCCTCGTCGAGGATCGTCAGCACCGCTTCGGCGCGATCGGTTGCCTCGCCGTGAGCGCCGGCCTCCCATGCGATCTCGGCAGCCTCGAGGTCCACCTCGGGCTCGGTGAAGAGGAGGCCGATCTCCTGCAACGGCTCACGCTCGGCCGCCAGGCCGTGGGTCGCATCGGCAATCTGCTCGAGCGCGAACAGCTCCTTGTTGGCCTCGGTCAGCGCCGTATCCAGTCCATCGGTCCCCTCGAAGTCGGCCTGCAGCTGGTCCGGTGGCTCGAGCCCAAGCTCGCCGGCCAGTGTGTCGAGGTCGGCGGCGAGGTCGAGAACCCGGTCCGCCGTCTCGAGCTTGGCCGTCGCCGCGTCGAACTGCCACGCGCCAAGGTCGGTCCGAATCGCCGACGGAAGCTCCCATCCGCCCGCTTCGTCGACCACGGTCTGGTACTGCTCACGCGCGGCCGTCCGCTCGCCAACGAGGACGCCCTCGGTCGGGTCCACGACCCAGGTCGTCCACAGGTCGTCGTAGGTCGCGCCGGTCCGTTCCTCGAGCAGGTCCAGCAGCCGTTGCCAGTCGGCGACCGAGGCCACGATCCCCGCCTCCGGCTCGCCGTCCGCAGCGTGTATCGGCTGATAGGCCAGTTCGCTGTCCTCCGCTGCCCGCCAGACCGCTCGCAGGCCGTCCGCATCGGTCCGCTCCGCGATCTGCTCCGCGAGGTGGTACGACGCCGCGTAGGCGAAGGTCTCGACATCCCGGTTCTCCGCGCCGATGCCCTCCCAGTCGTTGAGCGGGATCTGCGCGGCCAGCAGGTCATCGGTCAGCGCGAACGTCTCGCCGGGGACGCCGATCATCTCCGCCGAATGCACGGCGTAGTACTCGGCCCACGCCTCGCCAATCCAGCGGTCGCTGAACAGGTCGGTGTTGAACCAGACGTGCGCCGCCTCGTGGAGGGTGACCGTGGCGTCCGCGTCGTAGCGGACGTTGATCGTCTCGGTCTGCCGGTTGTAGATCCCGGCGTAGTCGCCGAGCCGGTTGGCCGACTCCTCGACCTTGAGGTCCCCGAGCACCGGCCAGTCCAGACCGATGAGGTCATGGAGCGCGGGCAGGCCCTGGAGGAGCAGGTCCAGGGTCCGGGCGCCCCACTCCGGATCATCGTCCCAGGCGTGGATCTGCCCGTTGGCGGCGGCTGCGCCCAGGGTGACCGTGAACGGCACGGCGGTGAAGATGCCCGGTCGCTCGGCGGTGACGTAGGCAAACCAGCTGGGCGAGTCGGAGACATCGGCGGTGAGGAGGACCGATCCGTCCTCCGCCGCGCTCTCGATCAGCGGCCCGCCGTAGACCGCCGGGGTGAAGGTCGGCGGCAGGACGACGACCACGCTGCTGCCATCGGCCTCCGGGCTGCCGAAGGCCCATACCGGGAAGGCCACGACGCTGTGGCCGATGCGGAAGTCCCGATCGGCGGCTCCCCCGGAGTCAACCATGTCGAAGGTGAGCTGGTACTCGTACGTGTCGTCGAGGAACACCTGCTCGGAGAAGCCGATGTCGAGGCGGACCTCGTCCGCACTCGGGGTGATGGTGATCGGCAGCGGCTCGCCGTCGGCGGTGGCCTCGATGTTGCTCGAGCCGGGCGGGATCGACATGCTCAGGCCGGCGTAGTAGACCGGCCCCTCGGGAGCGTCCTGCTCGAGCGAGGTCGACTCGGCGTCCACGGTGACATGGATCCGGGCCTCATCGGTCAGGACGGCGTAGGTCGCATCCATGACGGTCACGAGTCCGCCGCCGGCGCGGGCCACCGGGGTGGCCGCGGGCGCGAACATCCACACCACGGCGAACGCCAGGGCGAGGAGGGCAACCGGCCGCGACCGGCGGAACACGGCTACACCGTAACGCGCCTCGCGAAGAGGCGCGAACGGGTGCTCAGCGGGGTCAGGCAGAGGCGGCGAGGGTATCGAGCCCGAACGCGGTCTCGAGCGCAGCCATGGGCCGGAAGCCGACGGCTGCCTTGGGTGGCTGGGTCTTGTCCGGGGGGAAGTAAGCCACCGTCGGGATGCTCATGATCCCGAAGTGGGAAGCGATGTGCGGGTTGGCGTCGACGTCGAGCTTGTAGACGTCGACCTGGCCGGCGTACTTCTCCGCCAGCTTGTCGATCTCGGGGGCCACCAGGCGACACGGACCGCACCAGGCAGCCCAGAAGTCGACGATCACCGGCTTCTCGGCCTGGGTCACCAGCTGATCGAACGTGGCGTCGGTGACCTCGGGGACGTTTGAGGACATGGGTGGAATGGTTCCTTTCGTGAACTCAGAACGGGACGCGAGTCATCCGGCGACTCGCTGGAGCGCGCCGACCAGCTCCATGACGGATGGGTCAGCGATGCGATAGAGGACGGTGCTGCCCTGGCGTCGGCTGGCCACGATGCCGGCGGCGCGCAGGACGGCGAGGTGCTGGCTCATGTTCGGGACCTGGCACCCGACGTTGCGGGACAGGTCACCGACCGATCGCTCGCCGCCATCGGCGAGGTTCTCGAGGACGCACAGCCGCTTCGGGTCCGACAGGGCCCGGGCCACGGCCGCAGAGCGGTCGCGGCTGGAAACGGTGGGGGGCGTCTCAACGGCCATCACTCGTCGATCATATCGGTAGTTGCGCAAATGCGCAAGTCTTTTGGCGTGGAAATCGCGCCCCCGACATCCTGCGCACGCGGCTGAATCGCGACGCGCTAGATGTCACGAGCCACGCTCACGATCCGGGCATGACTGTTCACTTGATCTGCCCCTGGTGCGCCGACGAGGTCGCGTTCGAGGTCGACCACGACTCCGACGAGCTGCTGTGCAGCGCGTGCGGGACGAGCTTCGACTTCGCCCCCGACCCGGCCGTGACCTACGCCCTGCTGTACGAGGCGGCCTGAGGCCCTAGGCGCGTGGCGTCTCGGTGATCTCGACCCGTTCGATCCGTTCGCCCGGGTTGGGGTCACTGGGATCGCGCTCTCGGATCCCCATTGCCACGTCCAGGCCGTCGGACACTCGGCCGAACACCGTGTGCTTGCCGTCGAGGTGCGGCGTCGGCCCGAAGGTGATGAAGAACTGGCTGCCGTTCGTGTTCGGGCCGGCGTTGGCCATTGACAGGACGCCGGCGGCGTCGTGGCGGCGGCTGGAGCCGAACTCGTCCTTGAACTGGTAGCCCGGCCCGCCGCGGCCGCTGGCGGTCGGGTCACCGCCCTGGGCCATGAAGCCGGGGATGACGCGGTGGAAGGTGGTGCCGTCATAGAAGCCGGCGCGCGACAGGTTCACGAAGTTCTCGACGGTGAGCGGCGCGTCGGCGGCGAACAGCTCGACGTCGAAGGCGCCGCGCTCGGTTGTGATGCGGGCGGAGTAGCTCTTCGTCAGATCCAGGTCGCCCGAAGGCGGGGAATGGGTCATGGGTCGTACCTCAGTGTTGGATGTCGATGACGATTCGGCTGGGATTGGTCTGGACCGCGGCCCGGATGCAGTTGCCTCCATCCAGGCCCACGTACCAGGAGTTCTGCGCCTCGAAGTCACCCTGCTCGATGAGCTGGATGAGCTGCGGGTAGTTCGGCTGGAAGTTCGTCGGTCCGTCGTAGGTGATGCTGCCGTCATCGGCGAGCTTGGTCGCCCCATTGAGCGTGATCCGCATGAAGCTCGAGCCGGCGACCGTCATCGGCAGGCCGCTCGGATCCTGCGTGAACGGCGGACGGGTGGTCCGCATCTCGAACGCCGGGGCGCCGGCTTCGACGTAGGTGAACGTGATGCGGTCGTAGTCCGGGTGGGCGCTGACGCTCACATCGCTGGTGTGGACGACCGCCGGACCGCTGGCCGCCAGGGTCACCGGCAACCCACAGATCCATCCCTGGTCGGGGGGCGTGGGGGTGGCCGGTGCTGACCCGGAAGCTGACGGCTCCGCGGACGCGGATGCGGCAGCTGACGCGGAGGCCGATGGCGCCACCGACCCCGACGCCGAGGCGGAGGCGCTGGGCGTTGGTGCCGAGCTGGCAAACGGCCCGAATGGGAGCGAGACCCCGAGGAGGGGAGCGACGAGGAGCACCCCGAGCACGACGGCGACGATGAACAGCACGCCAACCGCGACCCGCACAGCCATCTGCATCGCGCCGATGGTAGCGGCCGCGCGGTCCGGAGGCGTCCGGGCGCTGCTCGGCACGGGCGGGCACAATGCCCCGATGTCTCCGATCGCCCATGCCCCGCCGCGATGGCAGGTGGCCGCTGCTCTCGGGATCGTCTACGTGGTCTGGGGCTCTACCTACCTGGGCATCGCGATCATGGTCCAGACCCTCCCGCCACTCGTCGCTGCCGGGATTCGGTACGCCACGGCGGGTCTCATCCTCCTCACCCTCCTGACCGTGTGGCACCGCCTCCGGGGCAACCCGCTCGAGCGGCCGACTCGCCTCCACTGGCGGTCCGCGATCATCATCGGAGCTCTCCTGCTGCTGGGCGGGAACGGGGGCGTGGTGCTCGGCGAGCAGCTCATCGCGACCGGGATCGCCGCCCTGGTGGTTGCCACCACGCCGATCTGGATGGCGGTCTTCGAGGCGTTCGTCGCGGGACAGCGACCGACACGGCTGGCGGTTGCCGGCCTGGTTGCCGGGATCATTGGCGTCGCCATCCTGGTCGTCCCCCTCGAGGGCAGCCCGCCGATCAACCCGCTCGGTCTCGCGCTGGTCGCCGGAGCCGCCATCTCGTGGTCGATCGGCTCGGTCTACTCCCGCCAGGCCGTCATGCCCAGGTCTCCGTTCCAGGGTGCCGGGCTTGAGATGCTGGCCGGCGGTGCGGTGATGCTCCTCGTCGGAATCCTCCGCGGGGAGCTGGCGGCGGTGAACACCGCCAGCTTCTCGACCGACTCGCTCGTCGCGCTGATCTACCTGATCCTTTTCGGCTCGCTCGTGGCGTTCACGGCCTACATCTGGCTCCTGAACCACGTCTCCATCACAGTCGTCTCGACGACCGCGTACGTGAACCCCATCGTCGCGGTGGCCCTGGGGGTCATCGTCCTCAGCGAACCGGTGACGCCGCGGACGATGCTGGCGGCGGTGATCATCATGGGCGCGGTGGTGGCCATGGTCACCGGCCGGCCCCGCGCCATCTCCGAGGCCGAGCCGTCCGTCGAGCCGGAGCCGAAGCCCGCCTGACGGGGTTTCGCGACAGGGGCATTCGAGCGTGCCGCCGGGCGGGTGAACCCGCGGCGCCGGGCAGGGGTAGCCATCTGTAGCCCGTCTGGAAACGGAGGTACGACCTTGCGCGGCCAGTTCCGGTGAGCTGAGCCCGTCCTCCCGTCCTGATGAGCCCCGGCGCGGCCGGGGCTCATCGCTGTCCGCAGAACGGTGATGCGGCTTATCATCGGTCCCCATGAGCGCCGACCGGCTCGCCACCGCCCTCGATTTCGGGACCGGCACTTCCACCGGCCACCAGGACGGGGTGCGCTGGATCGACTACCAGAACATCAGCTGGAACCCGGTGTTCTGCAAGCGCTGCGACATCTGCGTCGACATCTGCCCCAAGGGAACGCTGGTCCTGCGCGACGACGCGATCCTCGAAGAGGACAACTGCATCCTCTGCGGCCTGTGCGAGCGGTACTGTCCGGACCTCGCCATCGAGATGATCCCGGCTGCCATCGCCGCCCACGCGGCAAAGGGTGAAACGGAGTCCGATGCGGTCAGCGCGGACGGAGAGGGAGCCTAGGCGCCACGCCACCCAGGCGACCCCAGCCTCAGCGGTAGAGCGCCACCTCGCCAAGCGACGGCAGGCAGTCGCCATGCTCCGACCGGTCACAGTCCTCGAGATGATCTCGGTAGCCGAGCCAGAGCACGTACACCGCCTGTGCGGTCGTCTGCACGCCGAGCCTCTGGCGCAGGGTCGCCAGGTGGCTCTTGAACGTCCGCTCGGAGATTTCCAGCGCGGCGGCTGCCTCGGTGTGACTCCCGAGGCGGATGTACGCCCGGAGCGCCTCGAGCTGTCGCTCGGTCGGAGGCCGATCACCAAGGGGCCGCACCCGTTCCTGCGTACCCCGTGGTCTGGCCTGCGTTCCGGTCACGTTATGGATTCCTCCCGGAACTCAAGAGGCTAGCGACCTCCGTCCCCAGGGACAAGTCCCCAAGGGTCCTAGACCGGCCGGTTAAGATGGGTCCGCGGTACTGAGGGGGGCTTAGTGCCTCACGCCCGTCCCGATTGAGATGCGATCGGCTGCCGTTCCGGCCCAGCCCACTGGTCGGCGGTGACGGAATCGAATAGGAGCGAAAGCCTGTGCCCACCCCCTCGGCTGCCGGTACCGCCACCGGTGCTCCAGGCGCTGTTTCCCCATTGAATCGGCATCGGTCGCTGCGCCGCGCGGCCGCCCTCGTCATGTCTTTCGCCATCCTTGGCGCGCTCATGCCGGCGGCCACTCCGGTCCAGGCCGCCCATTGGGTCCATGTCGGAACCGGTCCGCTGGCCTCGGCCACCGGGACCAGCGTCAGCGTCAGCCTGCCCTCGGGCATTCAATCGGGTGACCTCCTGCTCCTCGGGTGCCAGGGTCGGAACAACCAGATGAATTGGGCGGCGGCCGGATACACGAGCCTCATCGGCCCGCTCGGCGTGGCCGGCCTGCGGTCGGAGATTCAATACAAGCGCGCGGCGGCCTCTGAGCCCAGCCCCCTGACGGTGACGAACACTTCGGGCACGAACGGGTGGTCGTGCTCCGTCACCGCCGTGCGCGGCGGGATAGCCTCGGGCAGCCCGCTGGCGGCGGGCGCGGCGAGCCAGACCGGCACGAGCTCCACGATGACCTCGCCAAGCGTGACGACCGCCGTTGCCGATGCCCTCGTCACCCGCTGGTACGCCTCAATGGACGACAACAACCATGGCTCACCGTCGGTCGGGACGCTGGCCTTTGGTGGGACGGCACATCACACCGTCACCGGCGTCGATCACGCGTCATCGATGTCGTACCTCGCCACGCCGACGATTGGTGGCACCGGGACCGCCACCATGACGCAGGGGTCGAACGCGGCCGATGGCTGGGTGGGCATCACCCTGGCCCTGGCTCCGGGAGACGGCACCCCGCCGCCGACCGGCACCGGCAAGGCCACCGTCGGCATCACCCCCGGTGGCGGGCTCGGCGCCTCGACCTTTGACGCCGACTCGTTCCAGATCGACAACACCGGCACCAACAACATCACCCAGGTTGTCATCAACCTGTCCAAGGCGTTCTATCCCGATGCCCGCTTCGACCCCACCGGCGCGGCCGGTGACAACCTCGCCATGTGCGTGGTCCCGGGCACCAGCGACAGCGTCGGCTACGTGGTGCCCGCCAACCCGTGCACCACGCCCTACTCGGGCGGCACGGCAGCCAACGGCTACACCACCGTCACCCTGAACTTCACCAACTTCGGCCCCGGCGAGGGCTTCAACTTCTCGGCCGACGTCGACCCGACCAGCATCAAGGGCTTCACCAGCGCCGGCAACGCCGGCGCCCTCAGCGGCCTCGAGCTGGCCGGCACGACCGCCACCGTCACCTTCACCGACGGCACCCAGAGCACCCAGACCTTCGGCGACGGCTCCCAGGGCGGCTCGCTGGCCACCGTGCCCTCGACCGTCACCTCGGCCGTCGGCCTGTCCGTGCTGGGCGTCACCGCCACCGACGGCGGCTACAGCAACAGCGCCGACACCGCGACCGTGACCGCCACCAGCCAGACGGCGGTCATCAGCGGTCCGGCCGGCACCGCCGTCAAGCTCATCGTCAGCAATGCCGTCCTCGAGGACGCGCCGCCCGGCGGCTTCAACGACCTCGACCCGATCGAGCGCAACAAGGCGGTCTCGGTCACCACCCTGTCGGCCACCATCGGCGCCGGCGGCACGGTCAACGTGCCCTTCGCCGTCAGCGCCACCGCGGGCGAGGCGACCTACATCATGGCCGCCGCCACCGGTGCGGCCGGCCTCAACGGCCCGGTCACGGCGCCGATCTACCTCGAGCTCGACACCCCGCCGCCGACCGGCACCGGCAAGGCCACCGTCGGCATCACCCCCGGTGGCGGGATGGGCGCCTCGACCTTTGACGCCGACTCGTTCCAGATCGACAACACCGGCACCAACAACATCACCCAGGTTGTCATCAACCTGTCCAAGGCGTTCTATCCCGATGCCGCGCTTCGACCCCACCGGCGCGGCCGGTGACAACCTCGCCATGTGCGTGGTCCCGGGCACCAGCGACAGCGTCGGCTACGTGGTGCCCGCCAACCCGTGCACCACGCCCTACTCGGGCGGCACGGCAGCCAACGGCTACACCACCGTCACCCTGAACTTCACCAACTTCGGCCCCGGCGAGGGCTTCAACTTCTCGGCCGACGTCGACCCGACCAGCATCAAGGGCTTCACCAGCGCCGGCAACGCCGGCGCCCTCAGCGGCCTCGAGCTGGCCGGCACGACCGCCACCGTCACCTTCACCGACGGCACCCAGAGCACCCAGACCTTCGGCGACGGCTCCCAGGGCGGCTCGCTGGCCACCGTGCCCTCGACCGTCACCTCGGCCGTCGGCCTGTCCGTGCTGGGCGTCACCGCCACCGACGGCGGCTACAGCAACAGCGCCGACACCGCGACCGTGACCGCCACCAGCCAGACGGCGGTCATCAGCGGTCCGGCCGGCACCGCCGTCAAGCTCATCGTCAGCAATGCCGTCCTCGAGGACGCGCCGCCCGGCGGCTTCAACGACCTCGACCCGATCGAGCGCAACAAGGCCGTCACCGTCACCACCCTGTCGGCCACCATCGGCGCCGGCGGCACGGTCAACGTGCCCTTCGCCGTCAGCGCCACCGCGGGCGAGGCGACCTACATCATGGCCGCCGCCACCGGTGCGGCCGGCCTCAACGGCCCGGTCACGGCGCCGATCTACCTCGAGCTGGCCGGCGGGCCACCGCCGGGCGGCGGTGCATGGAGCCACGTCGGCACCGGCGCGCTCGTCGCCGGGACGGGGACGAGCCTCATGGTGCCGCTGCCCGAGCGGCGTCCAGGCCGGCGACCTCCTCATGCTCGGCTGCCAGGGACGCAACAACCAGATGAACTGGTCGGCGACCGGCTACACCAGCATCATCGGTCCGTCCGGTGTCGCCGGGCTCCGCGCCGAGGTCCTCTACAAGTGGGCCACCGGCAGCGAGCCGAGCCCTCTGACGGTGACCAACACCTCCGGCACGAACGGGTGGTCCTGCTCGCTGACCGCGCTGCGCGGCGGTGTCGGCAGCGGCAGCCCGCTCGACGTGGCGGCCGCGAGCCAGAGCGGCAACTCCGCGACCATGACTTCGCCGAGCGTCACCACCGCCACCAACGGCGCGCTGGTGACCCGCTGGTACGCCTCGATGGATGACAACAGCCACGGTTCGCCATCCGGCGGCCACACCCTCGCCTTCGGCGGCACCGCCCATCAGACGGTGACCGGCGTTGACCACGCCTCGTCGATGGCCTTCCTCGTGGACACTACGGCCGGACCCACCGGCACGTCCACGATGCTGCAGACCACGAACGCCGCGGACGGCTTCGTCGGCTTCACCATCGCCCTCAAGCCCGGCGTCGTCGTGCCGCCGGGACCGGGCGCGGCGACGGTCGCCATCAACCCGGGTGGCGACATCGGCGCGACCACCTTCGGCGGCGACCCGTTCCAGATCGACAACACCGGCGGATCGGCGATCACCCAGGTGGTCATCGACCTGTCCAAGTCCTTCTTCCCCGATGCCCGCTTCGATCCGGTCGGGCACGGCCGGCGACGCCAGCGCGATGTGCCTGGAGCCTCACGCGTCGAGTGACGACGTCGGCTTCAGCGCCCCGGCCAACCTGTGCACCACGCCGTTCTCGGGCGGCAGCGCCACGGACGGCTACACGACGCTGACGATGAACTTCACGGGCTTTGCGCCCGGTGAGGAGTTCAACTTCGCGGTTGACGTCGATCCGACCACGATCAAGGGCTTCACCTCCGCCGGCAACGCAGGCGCGATCAGCGGCCTCGAGCTGGCCGGCGCGACGGCGACGATCACCTTCGCCGACGGGACCCAGGCCTCGCAGACCTTCGGTGACGGCTCGCCGGGTGGCTCCGACGCGACCGTTCCCTCGACGGTGACCACCGCGGTGGGCCTCGCCGTGAGTGGGATCCCACTCCCCTTTGACGGTCCGTACAGCAACGGTGCCGACCTCGCGATCGTTGACGCTACGGCCCAGGCGGCCGTGCTCTCGGCTCCGGCCGGCACGAACGTCACCCTCATCGTGGTCGACGCCGTCATCGAGGACGCCCCGCCGGGCGGCTTCAACGACCTCGACCCCCTCGAACGCAACAAGGCGGTGTCGGTGACCTACCTCGCCGCGGTCGTCGGCGCCGGCGGGACGGTCAACATTCCGTTCACGGTCAGCGACACGCCCGGCGAGGCCACCTATCTGCTCGCGGCCGCGACCGGCGCGGGCGGCATGACCGGACCGGTCGCCACCCCGTTCTACCTGGAGCTCGAGCCGGCGGCACCGGCCCGACGTCCTCTTCCGGGTCAACGCCGGCGGGCCGATGGTGCCGGCCATCGACGGCGGCCCGAACTGGGAGGCCGACACTGACGTGGCCAACCACGCAGCGCTCGCCGATCCGGGCAGCAACAGCGTGGCCGGCTTCCCGGCTCTCGAGCCGGGCCCGACCGTGCCCTCCACCACGCCCGGGGCGGTCTTCGACACCGAGCGCTGGGACGACGCCGCTGCCCCCGAGATGCAGTGGGAGTTCCCGGTCACGGCCGGGACCAGCGTCCAGGTCCGGCTCTACATGGGCAACGGCTACGACGGCACCAGTGCGCCCGGACAGCGGATCTTCGACGTCCAGATCGACGGCGTCACGGTGATCAACAACCGCGACCTGTCGGCCACGTACGGCCACCTGGTCGGGGCCATGGAGGCCTTCACCATCGTGTCCGACGGGACGATCGACATCGACTTCGTCCACGGCATCGAGAACCCGCTCATCAACGCCATCGAGATCGTGTCCGCGGAGCCGCAGCCGAACGTGCTGGGCGTGAGCCCCACGGCCCTCAACTACGGCAACGTGGAAACCGGCACGGTCGATCCGCAGACGCTCACGCTCACCAACCTCGGTGGCGCCGGCGATCCGGTCATCACCATCGGCGTCCTCAGCGCCAGCGGCGAGTTCAGCGTGGGAGTGCCGGTCGATACGACCCTCGACCCCGGTCAGTCAACCACAGTCGAGGTCTCAGCCACGCCGACGACCGTCGGTCCGAAGAGCGGCACCCTCACGATCAACCACTCCGGGACGAACACTCCCAAGACCGTGCCCCTCAGCGCGGACGCCTTCGCGCCGGGCGGGGCCCCGGTCGGGTTCTCGTTCAGCCAGCTGGGCGGCGAGACCTCGGACAATCCGACGACCCTGCAGTTCGGGCCCGACGACCGGCTGTACGTCGGCCAGCAGGACGGCACGATCAAGGTCTACGACGTCGTCCGCAACGGCCCGAACGACTACGACGTCACCTCGCCGAGACGATCACCCTCATCAAGTCGATCCCGAACCACAACGACGACGGCAACGTGAACACCGGCGTGACCACCCGGCAGCTCACCGGACTCGTCGTGGCCGGGACGGCCGCCAACCCGGTCATCTTCGTCTCCAGCTCGGATCCCCGCATCGGGGCCGGCGGTGGTGGCCGAACTCGACCTCGACACCAACTCCGGCGTCATCAGCCGCCTCACCTGGAACGGCGCGACGTGGGAGCTCCTGCACCTGGTTCGCGGACTCCCGCGCTCGGAGGAGAACCACTCCACCAACGGCCTCCAGTACGACGCGACCGAACAACGTCTCTACGTCGCCCAGGGCGGGCACACCAACCAGGGCGCGCCGTCGAACAACTTCGCGTTCCTGCCGGAGTACGCCCTGTCGGCGGCCATCCTCTCGATCGACCTCGACGCGATCGGCAACCACCTACAACCTGCCGACGCATCGGCACCAGCCCGAACCCAGCCGTTCGGCGGCAACGACGGCCTGAACCAGGCCAAGCTCGTCAGCGGCGGACCGGTGCAGGTCTACTCACCCGGCTGGCGCAACCCGTACGACGTCCTCCTGACCGCGGACGGCCAGCTGTACACCATCGACAACGGCCCGAACGGTGGCTGGGGCGCGGTCCCGGTCAGCGAGGGCCCGGCGGCACGTGCACGAACGCGATCGCCGAGCCGGGCAGCACGCACTCGGACAACCTGCACTACATCACCGGGCCCGGCTACTACGCCGGGCACCCGAACCCGACCCGCGGCAACAAGTCGAACACGTTCAACGGCTCAGCCCGGTCGAGCCCGCGGCCAACCCGGTCGAGTGCGACTACAGGACCCCCGGTCACCGAGGACGGTGCGCTCGACACCTTCCCGCGCATCCACCAACGGGCTGACCGAGTACACCGCCAGCAACTTCGGCGGCCAGATGATCGGCGACCTGCTCACCGCGAGCTTCAACGGCGTCATCTACCGCATCCAGCTCACCGCCGACGGGACGGCATCCAGTCGCCGACGCAGTCGCTCTTCTCCGGCTTCGCATCCGAGCCGCTCGACGTGACCGCCCAGGGCGATGCCGACATCTTCCCCGGCACGGTCTGGAGCGCGAACTACGGCTCCGGCAACATCACCGTCTTCGAGCCGGATGACTACGACGCCCCACCGCCGGGCTGCACCGGCGCCGACAACGCCGCGCTCGACGAGGACGGCGACCTCTTCGACAACGCCGACGAGATCGACAACGGCACGAACCCGTGCTCGGCGGCCAGCCATGCCGCCCGACGTCGACGGCGACAACGACCAGCGATCTCAACGATCCGGACGACGACAACGACGGCATTCTCGACACGACCGACAAGTTCGCGATCGATCCCGCACAACGGCACCACGACCACGCTTCCGGTGAACTTCACCTGGGACAACGACGACCCGCCGGAGGGCGGGCTGCTGGGCCTCGGCTTCACCGGCCTGATGACGAACGGGATCGCGACTACGCGACCCTCTTCGACCCGGACAACATGACCGCCGGCGGCGCCGGCGGGGTGACGACCGTGGACCTCGTCCCCGAGGGCGACGCCGTCGCAGGCACGAACACGCAGCAGTACGGCTTCCAGGTCGGCATCAACGTCGGCAGCCAGACGGCGCCGTTCACGGCGCAGACCCGGATCGTCGGCCCGTTCGCCGGCCTGACGCCGGCGAACTTCCAGTCGATGGGCCTGTTCATCGGGACCGGCGACCAGAGCAACTACGTCAAGCTCGTCACCTCCGCCAACGGCGGTGCGGGCGGCATCGAGTTCGCCAAGGAGGTGGCCGATGCCTTCACCAACCGGCCGCAGCCATCCGTACCGATGCCTGGGCCGGCCTACGTGGACCTGTTCCTGACCATCGATCCGGTCGCCAACACCGTCCAGCCGGCGTACCAGGTCACGACGGGCATCACGACCGGCCCGCTGACCGCGCTCGGCGGACCTGAGCCGATCCCGTCGACGTGGCTCGACGGCGTCCTCGCCGTCGGGATCATCTCGACCTCGTTCGGCGACGGCGATCCGTTCCCGGCCACCTGGGACTTCCTGAGCGTGACGGCGGACCCGGCTCCAACCGGCACGGTCGCCTACCGCGTCAACTCTGGTGGCCCGCTCGTGGCGGCCATCGACGGCGGACCGGACTGGGGGACCGACACCTCGGCCAGCCCATCGCCGTACTACGTCTCTGGTGGAACGAACTTCTTCACCACCGCTGACGGCGGATCGACTGGCGACGTGACCACCGGACCGCCCGGCGTGCCGCTCGCCGTCTTCGACGACGAGCGATGGGACGACGACCGGGCCCGGAGAGCTGCAGTACAGCTTCCCGGTGGCCGCTCGGGGCGATCGTCGACGTGAAGGTCTACGTCGCCGAGATCTACGGCGGCGGCATCACCCCTCGCCGATGGCTTCCGCGTCTTCGACATCGAGGTCGACGGCTGCGGTGCCGGCTGCCTTCAACGACGTCGATCCATTCGCGCTGGCGAGTGGCGCGTCGAAGGGAGCGGTCGTGACCGCCACCGGCATCATGTCCGACGGCTCGATCGACCTCGAGTTCCTCCACCAGACCGAGAACCCGAACCCGAAGGCCATCGAGATCATCGTCACCACGCCGGCTCCGGCCGGACTGGTGGCGAACCCGACCTCGCTCGCGTTCGGCACGGTCACGACCGGCCAAACCTCGGCTGCCCCAGACCGTGACGATCACGAACCCGCTCGGCACGAGCGGGCCGGTCGAGATCACCGGCCTGGCGACGACCGGCGCCGGCTTCGCAGATCGACAGCGGCCCCGACTCCTGCCGCACACCTTGACCCGGGTGAATCGGTCAGGTCGGTGTCGACTTCTCGCCAACGACGGCTGGGCCTGCCACCGGCTCGCTCAACGTCACGCACGACGGGGCCGGCAGCCCGCTGGCCGTCGCGCTGAGCGGCGAGGGCGTCGATGCCTCAGCGGTGCTGTTCCGCGTCAACGCCGGGCGGACCGGAGCTGGCGTGCGCTCGACGGTGGCCCGAACTGGGCGGCCGACACGTCTGCGGCAAACCGACGCTGCGCTGGCACGATCCGGGCTGCAACAGTACCTCGCGGCTTCCCGGCCGATGAACCGGCGGCGCGACCACGGTGCCGGCTCCACCACGCGCCGGGCCGCGGTCTTCGATCACCGAGCGCTGGGATCGCCGACGGCGGCGCCCCGAGATGCAGTGGGACTTCCCGGTCACGAGCCGGCACGGGTCGAGGTCCGGCTCTACATCGGCAACGGCTACGACGGCACCGAGCGCGCCCGGGCAGCGGATCGTTCGACGTGCCAGATCGACGGTAGCCACGGTGCTCAACGACTTCGACCTGTCGGCGAAGTACGGCCACCGCGTCGGCGCGATGGAAGCGATCAGACGTCGTACCTCCGACGGCACGATCGACATCGACTTCCTCCACGGCATCCCGGAGAACCCGCTGGTCAACGCCATCGAGATCCTGACCGTCTCCGGCAACCCGTCGACCCTGTCAGCGCCACCGGTCGCCTTCGGCTCAGTGCCGGCCGGCTCGTTCGCCGATGCGACCGCGACCCTGACCCACGCCGGCGCACCGACCGACCCGGCCCTCACCATCAGCGCGGTCGGCGTCAGCGGGACCGATTCCGACCAGTTCTCGCTGGTCACGCCGTTCGCGCCGGTCATCCTGTTCCCCGGCGACAGCACCACCGTCGCGTTGCGCTTCGAGCCGACCAGCGCGGGCGCCAAGGTCGCCCAGCTCGACGTGACCCACAACGGAACCGGATCGCCGGTTGTCGTCGGGCTGTCGGGGACGGGCGACGTTCCTATCCCGACGAACAGCGCGCCGACCTGCACCGATGACTCGGCCACCGCGACCAATGGCGTGCCACTCATCGACTCGGTCACCTGTGACGATGTCGATCTAGGCGACACGCTGACCTACGCCGTCGTCGACGACGTCGACAACGGCACCCTGAACCTGAACACGACGGACGGCACGTTCACCTACACGTCGAGTGGCGGCTTCGTCGGCACCGACACCTTCACGTTCACGGCTAACGACGGGGACGTGGATTCCAATACGGCCACGTTCACGATCGACGTGGAGTGGGCGGCAGGGACGATCCTCTACCGCGTCAACGCCGGTGGACCGACCGTTGCCGCAGTGGACAGTGGCCCGGCCTGGGCTGTGGACACCGACGGCAGCCCGAGTCCTCTGCACAACGCCGGAACCACCGCAGGCGACTGGGGCACCCCAGACGAGCGTCGACGGCACGCGTGCCGTCGACGACGCCCAGTGCGATCTTCGATCCGGACGGTCGATTTCGGCTCGCCGGGCGACATCTTGCCGATGACATGCATGGGACTTCCCGGTCCTCGCCGGTACCGCAGGTCGAGCTGAGACTCTACTTCCGCAACGGCTACGGCGGGACCGACAGTGCCGGAGAGCGCGTGTTCGACGTGGTTCTGGACGGCACGCCGGATCCTTGACAACTTCGACATCATCGGCCAGCGTCGGCCGACGACAAGGGCGTGATGGGGTCGTTCGTCGTCACGAGCGACGGCAACATCGACCTCGACTTCGTCCACGTCGTCGAGAACCCGACCGATCAACGGCATCGAGATCGTCGTTGCCGGGGCTCCTGAGGTTGCCGACGTCGTCTATCGAGTCAACGCCGGTGGCCCGTCGATCGTCCTCGCGGCGGGCCCTGGATGGATGGCCGACCAGAGGCCTCGATCGCCGTACGCGGTGCAGGGTGGCGAACACCCTGCCGGGACGGGCGACGCCGATCACGCTTCCACCCGTCGGTACCGGCGGGCACGCCGAAGTCGGTCTTCCAGAGCGAGCGGTGGGATCCTGGCGCATCGGGCGATCCACTGCCAATGAGATGCAGTGGTCATTCCGGTCGAGTCGGGCGGAGACCTACGAGGTGCGGTTGTACGTAGCGGAGACCTTCCAGACCGCCGGCGATGCGCGCGTCTTCGACGTCTTGGTCGAAGGGCGTCTTGAAGTTCGACGACGTGCGATCTCTGCGAGACCTACGGCCACGACGTCGGGCGCGTGCTCTCGCACCCGGTCACGATGACCGACGTCGTCGCTCGACATCCTGTGGTTCACGACGTGTCGAGAACACCTCGGTCAAGGGCATCGAGATCATCAAGCTCCCGTAGCCCAGGGCTGCCTCGGACCGGCCAACGGCCGACCTCACGATAGCGGGGTCGGCCGAGGGCTATCATCCCGGTCCCATGACCCGCAAGCTGGTGCAGGGCAACGAGGCCGTGTTCCGGGGGGCGATTGCCGCCGGGGCCTCGTACTACGCTGGCTACCCGATCAGCCCCTCGACCGAGATCCTGAACGTCGCCTCGGGCTGGGCGGCGGAGCATCCCGAGTTCGGATTCCTCCAGGCCGAGGACGAGATCGCCAGCGCGAACGCGATCATCGGCGCCTCGCTGGCCGGCGCGAAGTCCTTCACCGCCACCAGCGGTCCCGGTTTCAGCCTCATGCAGGAAGCCATCGGCTACGCCCAGAAGGTGGGGGTGCCGTGCGTGTTCGTGGACGTCCAGCGGGTCGGGCCGGCGACCGGGATGCCCACCATGCCGGGCCAGGGCGACATCGCGCAGGTCCGATACGGGAGCAGCGGCGACTACACCCCCATCGCCTTCTACCCGAACTCGGTGCCCGAGGCCTTCAACCTCGCGGTGGCCGCCTTCAACGCGGCCGAGGAGTCCCGCTCACCGGTCGTCCTCCTCTCCGACACCTTCGTCGCCCACCTGAACGAGGTGGTGGACCTGGACGAGCTGGCGGAGGGCATCACTCCCGCTCCCCGGGAGCTCGCGCCGCTGGCCACCGAGGGCGTGACCGACCCCCGCTTCTTCGCCGGGGTGCTGATGTACGAGCACGGGCCGAACGCCGGCGAGCCGGCCACCGCCGACGCGGACGAGTACCTGCGCCAGTTCTACGCCGCCAAGCACCGCCATCGCGAGATCGCGGATCGGTACCCGCTGTTCGAGCACGGCTGGAACACGGACGCGAAAACGCTGGTCATTGCCTACGGGATCGTGTCCCGGGTGGCGGCGCCGCTGGCCGAGGACTACGCCCTCTTCCGGCCCATCCGGATCCACCCCATGCTGACCGATGAGCTGCGCGCCATCGCCGATCGGTACGAGACGATCGTGGCCATCGAGGCCAACGACGGACAGTACGCCGACATGGCCGAGCTGGCCCTCCGCCGCGAGGTGAAGCGGGTGCCGCTTCTCGGCGGCCGGATCAGCCTCGAAGCGGTCAACGCGGGACTGGTCCGGGTCCTGGGCGGCGGGCCGGCCGAGCCGCCGATTCCCCCGGCACCCACCGAGCGGGCCGACCGCGCCCCGCTGGGCATCGGGTAGGCGAGCGGAGCACCAGGACCATGCCCGAGGCCGCCTTCGCCGAGCTCGACTTCAAGTCGAAGCTGAAGATGGACCTGTTCCCGACCATCTGGTGCCCGGGATGTGGGATCGGGACGATCATGATCGAGCTGGCCATGGTCCTCGACGAGCTGGGCATGGACCAGACCAACACCGTCATCGTGACCGGCATCGGCTGCACCGGCCGGATGGGCTCCTACATGCAGTTCGACGCGGTCTACACCCTCCATGGCCGCACACTGCCGGTGGCGGAGGCGATCAAGACCGTGCGGCCGGAGCTGAACGTGATCGTGGTGGCCGGCGACGGGGACACGGCGTCCATCGGTGGCAACCACCTCATCCACGCCATCCGGCGCAACGCCCGGGTCACCGTGCTCTGCAACAACAACGAGATCTACGGCCTGACCGGCGGCCAGACCGGCCCGACCACCCCCAGCGGGACGAAGACCCTGTCTTCGCCCGGCGGCAACCCGAACACCCCGATCAACCTCCAGGGCATCGTCCGCAGCTCCCCGCACGCGCTGTACGCGCGGACGACGGTCTACCACCAGCCCCAGATGCGGACCGCCATCCGGGAGGCGATCCAGCACGACGGCTTCTCGTTCGTGGACATCACTTCGCAGTGCATCGAGAACAACGGCCGGCGGATCGGCTTCGCCAACGCCAACGAGATGCTCACCCACTACCGCAAGACCTACAAGCGGGCACCGAAAGGGGCCGAGGCGCTGGGCCCGTTCGAGCTGGGGATCCTCTACCCGGAGGGCCACCCGGAGCGGACGAACGGGCACGGGACCGATGCATCGGCGCCGGCCGCGACCAACGGCTCCGCCACCCAGGCCGATGCCGCCGCTCCCGGGGCGCCGGCGGCGGCGAAGCCGGCGACCGAGCGCCCATCGGTCTCCGATGACGAGAAGGCCCGCAAGCGAGCCGAGGCGCAGAAGAAGCTGGCCCTCATGCAGCGCCTCGACCCGGCGGTCAAGCTCCAGGTCGCCAAGGGCGAGCTGACCCTGGCCGACGCCCTCCGCGCGGCCGGGATCGACCCGACCGAGCTCGAGTCGTAGGAGCGACGCGCGGCGCCATGGCCACCCGGATCGCGCTCGACGGAGTCGGCGGCCAGGGCGTGCGGGTCATCGCCGGCGTGCTGGGCAGCCTGCTGGCCCGGATGGGGAAGGAAGTCACCGTCCTGTTCGACTACGACTCGTCGGTCCGCGGCTCGATGTCCGACGCCTTCGTCATCTTCGACGACGACCCGATCACCAACCCGGTGATCGAAGAGGCCGACATCCTCCTCCGCCTGGCGGACCGCGGCCACCTCCACATCAGTGGCCGCAAAGTCGTGACCGACCTGGGCCTGGGGCTGGAGGGCGACGAGCAGATCCCGTTCGCGTCCCTCGGCTCGCAGCACTTCGGCAAGGAGCTGTTCGGCAACATGATCGCCCTCGGCCGCCTGCTGCGACTGGCCACCATCGACTACGACGAGGCGGCCATCCGCGACTCGCTCCCACGCCGCTACCAGGACGAGAATGTCGCGGCCATTCGCTTCGGCTTTGACCTGACCGAGGACGAGATCGCTCGCCTCGCCGCGGCTGCCCCGCCATCGCGGTTCGAGATGAACGACGCGGCGACGGCGCCGCTCCACAAGCGGACGGGGATCCACTCGGGTGAGTCGATCACCGACGCCACGCTGGCCGAGACCGGCTGAGGCCGATGACCCTGGACGTCGCGACCATCCGCTCCGCACCCAAGGTCCTCCTCCACGACCACCTCGACGGTGGACTCCGACCTCGGACCGTCATCGAGCTCGCCGCCGATACGGGCTACCGCGACCTGCCCACCACCGATCCAGACGCGCTGGCGACCTGGTTCTACCAGGGCAAGCCGGACTCATCCCTGGAGCTGTACCTCGAGGCCTTCGCCCACACGGTCGGCGTCATGCAGACGCCGGAGGCGCTGGAGCGGGTGGCCGCCGAGTGCGTCGAGGACCTGGCCGCTGACGGCGTCGTCTACGCCGAGGTCCGGTTCGCGCCGGAGCTCCACCTCGAGAAGGGGATGACCCTCGACGGCGTGGTCGAATCGGTCCTGGCCGGGGTCCGACGTGGCGCCGAAGGGCGGAACATCACGGTCGGGGTGCTGCTCAGCGCCATGCGCCAGGCGGCCCGATCGGTCGAGATCGCCGAGCTCGCCATCCGCCACCGCGACCGGGGGGTGCTGGGCTTCGACATGGCCGGGCCGGAGGCCGGCTACCCGCCGACCCGCTACCTCGACGCGTTCCACCTCATCACCCACGAGAACTTTCATTTCACCCTCCACGCCGGCGAGGCCTTCGGGCTGCCGTCGATCTGGGAGGCGCTCCAGTGGTGCGGCGCCGAGCGGCTGGGGCACGGCGTCCGGATCGTGGACGACATCACCGTCCACCCCGACGGCCACGTCTCCCTCGGCCGCCTGGCGGCCTACGTTCGCGACACGCGCGTCCCGCTCGAGATGTGCCCGACCTCGAACGTCCACACCGGGGCCGTCCGCTCGCTGGCGGACCACCCCATCGACCTCCTCCGCCGGCTCCGGTTCCGGGTCACGGTCAACACCGACAACCGCCTCATGAGCGGCATCTCCCTGACCGATGAGTTCGCCGCGCTGTCGCGGACGTTCGGCATCGGGCTGGACGAGATGGAGTGGCTGACCCTGAACGGCATCAAGAGCGCGTTCCTGCCATTCGACGGCCGGATCCGAATCATCAACGAGCAGATCAAGCCCGGCTACGCGCGGCTCCGGGCCGAGGCCGCGGCTGCCGAGCTGGCGACCGGCTGACCTCAAGCAGGCAACTCGCGGCATGTCGGACTACCTCGAAATCCACGCCGACGGGTGGCGCTTCCAGCCACGCGTAGCAGCCGTCTGTGTCTGGGAGAACCACGTCCTGCTCCAGGGGGCGCTTGACGGCGCCTTCTGGGTGCTTCCCGGCGGGCGCCTGCTGCCGCTGGAGCTGACCGCGGATGCGCTGGTTCGGACCATGCGCTGGGAGATCGGGCAGGAGGTGGCAGTCCAGCGGCTCCTGTGGGTGATGGAGTATGTGACCCCGATGGGAGGTCAACCGGTCCACGAAATGGGTTTCTACTACGCCGTCGACCTGCCCGCGAATAGCCCGCTGTTCGACCTGACGCACGACCACGCCGGGGTGGAACGCGGCCACGACCTGGTCCTCCGCTGGTCCCCGGTCGATGCCTTGTCGGACATACCGCTTCTCCCCGAATTCCTGCGGACGGCGCTGCGGCAGCTGCCGGACGGCACCCAGCACATCGTCCAGGTGACGCCCTCTGAGGCCGGCCTGAGGCCGCCCGAGGAGTGACGCCCGCCGTCATCCTGGCCACGACCCTCTTCGCCGTCGGGGTCGACAACTACATCGTCGTCGCCATCCTGCCGGAGATCGCTGACGAGTTCGGCACCCCGGTCGAGAACGTCGGGCTCCTGGCCAGCGTGTACGCCATCCCGCTCGCGCTCCTCGCCATCCCGCTGGGACCGGTCAGCGACCGCCTCGGCCGGCGGTTCTCGATCGTGCTGGGGATGGCCATCTTCCTCGGCGCGGTTGTCGCCTCCGGCCTCGCGCCGTCGTATCCGCTTCTGCTGGTGGCCCGCATCGTGAACGGGTTCGGGGCGGCGATTGCCGGCCCGGCTGTGTTCGCCTACGCCGCGGACCTCTCGTCGCCGGACCAGCGCGGGCGGGCGATGGCCACCATCGTGGCGGCCTACCCGGTCTCGACCATCCTGGGGCTGCCGCTCGGCGGCCTCATCGCGGCCACGTTCGGGTGGCGCGCGGTCTTCGCCTTCATCGCGCTGGTCGCGATCGCCGCCCTGGTCCTCGTCTGGCGCCTGCCCCGCGACGCCCCGCGCGCCGCCGCCGCAGAGACGTACCTGGCCGGGCTGCGGGCCCTCGCGAGGAGCCGACCGACCCTGTCCGCCGTGGCGGTGACCCTCGTCTGGTTCATCGGCTCGTTCGGGCTGTTCGTCTACCTGGGCACCTACTTCACCGAGTCGTTCGGCTTCAGCTCGCTCCAGGTGGGGCTGACCCTGACCATCATCGGTTTCGTCGGCCTGTTCGCGACCCGAGTCGCGGCCCGGATGATCGGCCGGCTGGGCGCCAAGCGGGTGGTCATGATCGGTCTGGCCTGCTTCGCGCTGGCCGCCTTCCTCCTGCCGCTGAGCCGGGTCTTCCTCCCGCTCGCGCTCCTGAACATGGCGCTGTGGGTGTTCGGCGTCTGGTTCGGGCTGCCGGCCCAGCAGGCGATCGTGAGCGAGACGCTTCCCGAATGGCGGGGCACGGCCCTCGCGGCGAATACCAGCGCCCTCTACCTGGGCGGCGCGATCGGCCCGGCCATCACCGGCGCGATCTTGGCCGCGGGCGGATTCGCCGTCGCGGGACCGTGGAGCGCGGCGATCGGGCTCGTGGCCCTGGGCCTGGCGGCGTTCCTCCTGCCGTCCGTGGTCGGCCCACGGACCGCGACCGCACCGGTGTCAGCCGCCGACGGCTGACGGCTCCAGGACGCCGAGTGAGGCGAGACTCGCGTCCAGGGCGGCCGCCGCGGACGGGTTGAGGGGGCGCAGGGGGGCGCGGAGCTCGGAACGAACCGGCACGCCACGGCGGCCGAGGACGTGCTTGACCGAGGCCACGAACGGCTGGCGCTCCATGGCGCCCCGCAGCGCCTCGAGACGCGCATGGCCCTCGGGGCTGGGATCGTCGAGGACGGCGCGGATCTCGTCCGGGAAGGCCGCCGCCAGGCCGCTGACGGTGCCGTCCGCTCCGGCGGCCAGGGCGGGCACGATGAGCGGCTCCGACCCGACGAGCACCGGCAGGCCCAGCTCGAGGTAGGGCTGGACGTCAGTCATCGGTGACTCGGACACCTTCAGCCCCATCAGGTTGGACGCGCGGTCAGCGACCGCGGCGATGACCGAGACCGGCAGCGGGTAGCCGCTCCGCTTGGTGAAGACGTAGATGAAGAACGGCAGCGGGGCGCAGGCGTCGGCGGCGGCCACCAGGTGCTCGGTCAGGGCGGCGGGGTCCAGCGGGAAGTAGGGCGGGGGAATGACCGCGACGCCATCGGCTCCGGCTTCGACCGCGTCAGCCGCCAGTGCCGCCGTCTCGGCGGTGGTCTGGGCGCCGGCGTGGACCAGGAGCCGGCCACTGGTCGCCGCGCGGAAGGCTCGCACCGCGGCCCGCCGCTCATCGGTCTCGAGGAGGATGCCCTCGCCGGTCGTGCCGCAGCAGAACACCCCGTCCGCGCCGTGTCCTTCGAGGAAGGCGACCATCGGTCCGATGGCATCGAGGTCCACCGAGCGCCCGCCCTCGCCCAGCGGCGTGGCAGCCGCGACGATGAGCGGACGGTGGCCGAATGACCACGGCAACGGCATGGGCCCGACTGTACCCTGAACAGCGATGACCGGACGTCAGTGGGTCGGCCTGGCGGCAATGGCGATGGGCTTCATCCTGATCGCCCTGCTGGTGATCAGCCTCGGCAATCGATGACACGTGCGTGGTCGCGGCCTCCGAAGCGTCGGCCGCATCGGTGTACCATCGGTCGGCCGTGACGTACGTCATCACCGAGCCCTGCATCGGCGTCAAGGACGGTTCCTGCG
Source organism: uncultured Chloroflexia bacterium (assembly GCA_963699235.1). Classification (GTDB taxonomy): domain Bacteria; phylum Chloroflexota; class Limnocylindria; order QHBO01; family QHBO01; genus DASTEQ01. The sequence continues at coordinate 770,927 of OY969424.1, forward strand.
TGGACGTCTGCCCGGTGGACTGCATCCACACCACCGATGACGACACGATGTTCTTCATCGACCCGGACGAGTGCATCGATTGCGGCGCCTGCGAGCCGGAGTGCCCGGTGACCGCGATCTTCGCCGAGGACGCCACCCCGGAGCAGTGGACGAACTACATCCAGATCAACGCCGACTACTTCACGGCCAAGTAGCCGTTCACCGAGCGTGGCCGTTCGCCTGATCGCCCTCTACGCGACCCCCGAGGATCCGGCCGCCTTCGACGCGCACTACCACTCGGTCCACGCCCCTATCGTCCGTCAATACCCGGGGCTCATGGACCTGCGCCTGACCCGGGCCGATGGCGTCGCCGGCCGCGAGCCGGCCTTCTACCTCATGGCCGAGATGGCCTTCGCCTCGCGGGCCGATCTCGACGCTGCCATGGCCTCCGAACCAGGCGTCGAAAGTGCGCGGGACCTGCGCAGCTTTGCCAGCGCCGGGGTGACCCTCCTGGTGGTGGACGACGAGTCGGGCTTCTGACCGATGACCGACCGAGACCGATGAGCGAGCCCGACGCCCCTATCGCCGCTGATCCCTCCACCCTCGGGTTCGCGCGCATCCGGTACCGGCGCGACAGCGCCACCGGCGTGGCCACCGTCACGATCGACCGGCCGGAGGTCATGAACGCGTTCGACTTCCGGACCCTGCGCGAGCTGGGCGCCGCCTTCGAGCAGGCCTCGTGGGACGACACGGTGTCCTGTGTGGTGGTCACGGGGGCGGGGGAGCGGGCGTTCTGCACCGGGGCCGATCTCGACGAGCAGGCGGCGATGGGCTCGACCAGCGGCCAGTATTGGCGCTGGATGGGGGCGTTCATCGAGATGCACGACCGGCTGCGGCACATCGGCAAGCCGGTCATCGCCCGGATCAACGGGGCGTGCGTCGGCGGCGGCAACGAGCTCCAGATGGCGGCCGACCTCTCGGTCATGGCCGATGACACCTACATCCGCCACGTCGGCCCCGAGCATGGCTCCGTGCCCGCCGGCGGCGCGACCCAGTGGCTGCCGCTCATCGTGGGCGACCGCCGGGCGCGCGAGATCGTGATGCTCTGCGAGCCGATCCCCGCCGCCACGGCCCTCGAGTGGGGCCTCGTCACCCGGGTCGTGCCCCGCGTCGAGCTGGACGCCACCGTCGCCGAGATGGCGGCCAACCTCCGTCGCAAGCTGCCGGAGGCAATTCGCTACACGAAGACCCAGCTCAATTGGTGGCGCGACCTGGTCTGGGCTCAGACCGTGCCCCACGCCCGGGACTGGCTGGCCGTCCACTCCACCGCGGACGAGACCCGCGAGGCGGTGGCCGCATTCCACGAGAAGCGCCCGCCGCGCTACGAGGAGCTTCGCGCCCTCCAGGCCGGGGCCGGGCGGACCTGTCCCGACTGTGGCGCGAGCGGCATCTCCGCCTACGCCGAGTACTGCCCCGCCTGCGCGGTCCAGATGCCATCGGCCTTCGAGTCCATCCCGTGAGGCCCACGCGTGGCTGACGAACCGCAGGGCGAGTCGTCGGCCGAGCCGCTCGTCCTGATCGAGCGCGACGATGCGCGGAAGATCGCGCTCGTCCGCCTCAACCGCCCGAAGCAGCTGAACGCGCTGAACGGCGAGGTCATGAACGCCCTTTGCGAGGCCCTCGAGTCCCTCGACCGCGACGAGGCGATCCGCGCCATCGTGGTGACAGGAAGCACCAGGGCCTTCGCCGCCGGCGCGGACATCGGGGAGATGGCCGACGCCTCGCCCATGGACATGCTCCGCACGAATCGCATCGCCCAGTGGGACCGGGTGCGCAGGATCGGCAAGCCGGTCATCGCCGCCGTCTCCGGCTGGTGCCTGGGCGGTGGCTGCGAGCTGGCCATGGCCCTCGACATGATCATTGCCTCCGAGAGCGCCCGGTTCGGCCAGCCGGAGATCAAGATCGGGGTCATGCCCGGCGCTGGCGGGAGCCAGCGGCTGCCGCGGGCCATCGGCAAGTCGAAGGCGATGGAGATGGTCCTCCTCGGCGAGCCGATCACCGCCGCCGAAGCGGAGCGCATTGGCCTGGTGTCCCGCGTCGTCCCCGACGAGGTGCTGGAGGCCGATGCCCTCGACCTCGCGGCCGAGATCGCGAAGCGCGCGCCCTTGGCTGTCCGGCTGGCCAAGGAGTCGATCAACGCGGCGTACGAGATGAGCCTGACCGATGGGCTGGCCCACGAGCGGCGGCTGTTCTATCTTTTGTTCTCGTCCGAGGACCAGAAGGAGGGGATGGCCGCCTTCCTCGAGAAGCGGGAGCCCGACTTCACGGGCCGCTAGTCAGCCGATTCGGGGGGAACCATCTGCTGGCAGGCCCAGGTGTTGCCGTCTGGGTCCGTGAAAGTCGTGAACCATCCCCACGGCTGCCGGTCGATCTCGGTCGTTTCCACGCCGCGGCTCCCGAGCTCCCGGCGGACCTCCTCCACCGAGGCGACGACCACCTGGAGGCCGGTCTGCGAGCCGGGCGCCATGCGGGTGACGCCCGTACCGATGACGATCGAGCAGGCCGACCCGGGGGGCGTCAGCTGGACGAATCGGAGGTCGTCCGTCACCTGGAAGTCGTGATCCGGGTTGAAGCCCACCTGGTCCACGTAGAAGGCCTTCGCGCGGTCGACATCGGTGACCGGGACGGCAACGAGCTCAAGCTTCATGTCCATGGCCGGAGGTTACTCCGTGGGCCGCTGGATCCACCACTCGCGGAAGGACGTGGCGCGACCGTCCGGGGCGAAGTCGATGACGAAGATATTGGCGTACCGCTCGCCCCACGCCTCGCCTTCGCCGCGGTCGTAGTCGGTCCAGCCCTCGACCACGGCGCGGTCGCCGTCCACCGCGAGGATCTCGTGCTCGAAACGCCACCCGATCTTGGAGTCGCCGTGGCCGATCCACTTCTCGACGATCATGTCCCTCCCGCGCCAGAACCGCTCGTTGCGGGGCCACGGGAACGGGGAGTAGACCGCGTCCTCGGTGAACAGGGCGGCGATGTGCTCCGGCTCGTCGGTTGACCAGGCGCTGCGGTAGTCCTGGATCCAGCGCTCGACATCGGCTCGGTTCATCGGGACCTCCTCGGGCTCGAACATGGCACGGCCTAGCGACCGTGCTCGGTCTGCGCTCGCAGCTGCTCACGCATCACCGCACGGAGCTGCTTCTCGGTGGCCGAATCGAATGGGGGAGTGGAGCCGCGCAGCGCCCGGAGCAGCCGATTGCGCCGTTCTGCCCGCTCCCGCTCGTCGCCGATGCGGTTCAGATAGTCGTCGGTGTGTTCGACCCAGAACATTCCGTGCCTCGTTTCTCTGTTCGCGCTGTTGCTAACCGTCGTATACTGTATGGCAGTTAGCCCTAACCTGTCAACCCATGTTGGTGGTGTTTGGGCGACACGTGGAGAGGCACTTTGACGACAACCCTGAACGTTCCTTCGGCCGACGAAGTCACCCGCCGCCCGCCGGCGCCGGGTGCCCTTGAGCTGGTCCGCCAGTTCGTGAACACCTATGACATCGAGCTGCCCGGGTCGGACGAGCTCACCGATCCAACGGTGCTCTCGACCTGGCTCGCGGATCGTGGACTCCTGCCTGCCGGCCAGCGGCTGACGGACCGCGACCTGGCCAGCGCTCGGGCCTTCCGCGATGCGCTCCGTGGCGTCCTCGCCGCGAACGCCGGTCACGGGGACGCGCCGACGGCACGGCATTCCCTCGACCATCTCGCCTCGCACTACCCGCTGCACGTCCGGATCAACGGCACCGCACGTCTCGAGCCCGGCCGCGGACAGGGGGTGGCGCCGGCTATCGGTCGCCTGCTGGCCACGGTGTACGACGCCATGTCGAGCGGCACGTGGATCCGCCTGAAGATCTGCAGCAACGACGAGTGCCAGTGGGCGTTCTACGACCACTCCCGCAACCGGTCCGGGGCGTGGTGCACGATGGCGGTCTGCGGCAACCGGATGAAGGGACGCGCCTTCCGGCGGCGTCAGGCGGAGAGCGACGAGGTGGCTGGCTAGAATCGGTCCGTGGCCGACACCGCCGACACCGCCCCCACCTACGAGACGATCCGATGGTCGCTGGCCGATGGCGTCGGGACCATCACCCTCAACCGGCCCGACTCCCTGAATGCCCTGAACGCGGACATGCGGCGCGAGCTCCTGGCCGCGTTGAAGGCCGCCGGCCGCGATCCCGCGGTCCGTTGCATCGTCCTGACCGGCGAGGGCCGCGGCTTCTGCTCCGGGGCGGACCTGCGCGGCGGCGAGGGCGAGCGGCACTTCCGGCAGGTCCTGACCGAGCAGTACAACCCGCTCATCACCGCCCTCCGCGAGCTGCCCAAGCCGGTGGTGGCGGCGGTGAACGGCGTCGCGGCGGGGGCCGGGGTCAGCATCGCCCTGGCCTGCGACCTCGTGTACGCCAGCGAGGAGGCGAGATTCATCCAGGCCTTCGTGAAGATCGGCCTGGTGCCGGACTCCGGCTCGACCCGGACCCTGGTCCGGACCGTGGGCCGGCACCGCGCCGCGGAGCTGATCTTCTTCGGTGAGCCGATGTCGGCCGCCGAGGCAGCGGCCGCCGGGCTGGTCAACGCCGTCTTCCCCTCGACCGAGTTCGCGGACGGGGTGCGGGAGGTGGCGCGCAAGCTGGCGGCGGCGCCGACGGCGGCCATCGGTCTGGCCAAGCGAGCGATGAACCAGGCCGAGGATGCCGACCTGGCCGCCAGCATGGCGTACGAGGCTGCGCTCCAGGACGCGGCCGGACGGACCGCCGACCACGCCGAGGGCCTCGCCGCGTTCGGCGAGAAGCGCGACCCGCGGTTCACCGGTAGGTGAACCGCCAGGTCACTCGGCCGTTGGGCGCCGGCACGCGGCCTTGAGCGACATCACGCAGATCGGCGTCCTGGGCGCCGGGACGATGGGGGCGGGGATCGCCCAGGTCGCGGCCGAGGCCGGGCTGGAGGTGATGCTGCTCGACCCGGTGGACGGGGCATATGACCGGGCCCGGGACCGGATCGGTGGCTTTCTCGAGCGGAAGGTGGCCAAGGGCCAGCTCCACGCCGGTGCGGCCGATGCCGCCATGACGCGCATTCGCGAGGCCGGGTCGGTCGCCGACCTCACTGCCGCCGAGCTCGTGGTCGAGGCCATCCCCGAAGACATGGACCTCAAGCGCGACGCATTCCGACGCCTCGACGCGGCGGCCAGCCACGGAACGATCCTGGCCACGAACACCTCCTCCCTCTCGGTTCGCGAGATCGCGGTCGCCGCCTCACGCCCCGAACGAGTGGTCGGGATGCACTTCTTCAACCCGGTCCCGCTCATGGCCCTGGTCGAGGTCATCGCCGCTCCGCAAACGGACCCGGCCGTCGCCGCGGCCACGGTCCGCTTGGCCGAACGGCTGGGCAAGACCGCGGTCGAGGCCGCCGACACCCCGGGTTTCATCGTCAACCGGGTGGCCCGCCCGTTCTACCTCGAGGGGCTCCGCATCCTGGGCGAGGGCGCAGCGGACGCGCCGGCGATCGATGCCGCCCTCCGCGACGCGGGATTCCGGATGGGGCCGTTCGAGCTCATCGACACCATCGGCCTGGACGTCAACCTCGCCGTCAGCGAGTCGGTGTGGGAGGGGTTCGGCCGCTCCCCGAGGTACCTGCCCCATGCCCTCCAGCGGGTGCTCGTCCAGGCCGGGCGCCTGGGACGGAAGACGAACGCCGGCTTCTACGACTACGGGACCGATGGCGAGCGTGGCGCGCCCTGGTCAGGCCTCGAGGCACAGCCACCCACCGGCACCGCGCCACTCACCGCTGAGGCGGTCACCGACCGGGTGCTCGCCACAATCGTGAACGAGGCCGCCTCCGCGATCGAGGATCGGACCGCCCGTCCCGAGGCGGTCGACACCGCCATGCGGCTCGGGACCAACTGGCCCCGCGGACCGCTGACCTGGGGCGAGGAACAGGGCCTCGAGCGCACGGTGACCGCCCTGGACGCCCTGGCAGCGACCGCGCCCGATGCCCGCTACGCGGTGGTGCCGCTCCTCCGCTCCCTGGCGGGGAGTGGCGGGTCCTTCTTCACTGACGCGGTCTGAGGCCGGCAGGCCGTTGAGCGCCGCGCCCCCGCATCGGTATCACGCCGTCATCTTCGACATGGACGGCCTGCTGCTCGACACCGAGGTCGTGTGGCAGGAGGCCGAGGAGCGGCTGTTCGCCGCCCATGGCGAGGTCTTCACCCGCGAGGACAAGCTGGCCGTGATCGGGACCGATTTCGCCTGGACGGCGCGCTACTTCGCCGAACGCCTCGGCAAGCCGCCGGACGAGGGCCCGGCGCTGGTCGAGGAGATGGTGACTGGCCATGTACGACCTCCTTCGCCAGGACGTGGCCGGCCGACCGGGGGCCCTGGAGCTGGTCGCCCGTCTTCGCGGCCGCGTCCCGCTCGGGCCTCGCCTCGAACTCACCACGGAAGCTGGTGGACGCGGCCATCGGATCGGCTCGCCTGACCGATGCGTTCGACGTGATCGTGACCTCCGACGACGTGGCCAGCTCCAAGCCCGCTCCCGACATCTACCTCCTCGCCTGCGAGCGGCTCGGCTTCGCGCCGGCCGACGTCCTGGCCCTGGAGGACTCGTCGTCCGGAGTGGCATCGGCCAAGGCGGCGGGCCTGACCTGCATCGCGGTGCCCCAGTTCGCCGAGACCGATGTCGCCGCCGCGGATCGGATCATTGACTCGCTCGAGGAGCTCCTCGCCGAGTTCTGAACCGACGCGGCCGGCGCGCTACCCTTGGGCCATGTGTCGATCCATTCACGTTCTTCGCGAAGGCGCTGACGTCGCTCCCGACGATGACATCACCGCCGCCGCGCTCCAGTACGTCCGCAAGGTGAGCGGCTACCGCAAGCCGTCCGCCGCCAACGAGGCCGCCTTCAACGAGGCGGTGCTGGAGGTGGCCCTCGCCTCGCGCCATCTCCTGGACCACGTGGCCTCCACTCACCCCGCCGCCCACCGCCACTCGAACTGAGCACGCGCGCCGGGCGCCAGGCTGACAAGCTCAGGCGTTCCGGCGGCCGAGTCGGAACGCGACGAGGGTGAGGGCCAGGGTGCCGACCATGAGCATCACGGCCATGGCGATAAGCACCGGCAGCCGGCCGGCGAAGCGGAGCTGGCCGTAGAGGAACACCGGGAAAGTGGGATCCCCGCCGGCCAGGAACAGGGCGATGGCCACCTCGTCGAACGAGACGATGAAGCACGTCAGCCACGCCGACAGGATGGACGGGCCCATGAGCGGCACGACGACCCGCCGCAGCGTGGCGCGGTAGCTCGCCCCCAGGTCCATGGCCGCGTCCTCGAGGTTGGGATCGAGGCCGACCATCCGCGCCAGCAGGATCAGCAGGGCGAACGGCAGCGCCACGATCGAGTGGCCGATGGCAATGGTCAGGAGCGAGCGGGGAATGTCCGCGAAGATGAACAGCAGGAACAGGGCGACGCCCAGGACGATGAACGGGACGATCAGCGGCATGGCCGAGAGCCCCGCCAGGCCCACCCGGCCGCGGAAGCGGAAGCGAATGGTCGCCACGCTGACCGCGAACCCCAGCAGGGTGGCCAGGGTGGCGGCCAGGACGCCGACGACCAGCGAGTTCACCGCCGCCTGGAGGAGGGCCTCGTCGGAGAAGACCGCCTCGTACCACTCGAGGGTCGGGAACCCTTCCAGCGGGAAGATGAGGGTCGTGTTCTCGCTGAACGAGAAGATCGACAGGATGACGATGGGCAGGTAGAGCAGGCCCAGCATCACGAAGTAGCCCGCCCGCAGCGGGACCCGCGTCCGACCGATCCCGATCGAGGTCATCCCGCCACCCGCCGCAGGTCAACGACCCGCAGGGCCACCACCACCAGGAGCAAGGTGACGACCAGCATGATCACCGACAACGCGGAGCCGATGGCCCAGCTCCCGGCGCTGCCGAAGAAGTCCTGGATGATGTTGCCGTACATGATCCCCTCGGTCCCGCCGACGAGGGATGGGGTGACGTACTCGCCCACGGTCGGGATGAAGACCATGAAGAACGCGGCCAGCGCGCCGGGCAGGCTCAGCGGGATCGTCACCCGCCGGAACCGCGTCCAGGGGCCGGCGCCGAGGTCCGCCGCCGCCTCGAGGTGGCCGCGGTCGATTCGCTGCAGCGCGGCATAGATGGGCAGCGCCGCGAACGGGATCCAGACGTAGACGAGCGTGATCATCACCGCCGCCCGCGAGTAGAGGAGCAGGTCCAGCGGTTCGCTGGTGAGGCCGATCTCCTGGAGGAACGTGTTGATCGCCCCCTCCCCGCCGAGCATGAGGCGCCAGGCCATCACGCGGAGCAGGTAGCTGGTCGCGAACGGGATGAGCAGGAGGACGAGGTAGAGGGCGACCCGCTGCCGCGCCCGGAAGGTCAGGAAGTACGCGATCGGGTAGGCGAGGACGGTGGCCGCCGCGGCGATGCCCAGCGCCATGAGGATCGAGATCCCGAGCAATCGCAGGAACGCCGGTGTCGAGAAGACCTGCTGGTACTGGACCAGGGTGAAGTTCCACGGATCGTCGAAGTCGATCGGTCCGCTCTCGGGCCGGAGCGAGATGGCGATGATCAGGGCCAGGGGCAGGACGAAGAAGAGCCCCAGCCAGAGGTATGGGGGGACGGCGAGAAAGCGGAGCGCCCCTCGCCGTCCCAGCATCGGTCTATGGGCGGGCTAGACCGATCTCGATTTCCCTCAGTCGGCCTTGACGCGGGCCCACATCGCGGTCCACGCCTCGCGCTGCTCGTCGGTGACCGGCGGCGTGAAGTTCGTGGACTCGAGGATGGACGGGTCGTTGATGCCGAAAGCCTCGATGAGCACCGGGTCCTCGACCGCGTTCATGACGTCCTGGTTCGCGCAGCCGTAGTAGAAGAGCGTGACCGCGTTGCTGCAGGTCAGCTCCGCCAGCTTCTGATCGAGGAACTCGAGGGCCAGTTCGGGGCTGTCGCTCTCGGCGCTGATGCCGTAGAGGCCGACCCAGCTGTTCCGGCCTTCCACCGGGTTGGCGTAGGCCACCGGGTCACCGTTGTACAGCGCGGTGGCGTAGCAGCCCTGCCAGGCGTAGGCGACCCAGATGTCGCCGCCCTGGATGCCCGGGCACAGCTCGTCGTACTCGGATGTCCAGTAGAGCAGGTTCAGCGGCTTCTGGGCGATCCACTCGGCCTCGATGTCGGCCAGCTGCTCATCGGTGATGGCCGTCTCGTCGTAACCGTTGACGTAGGACGACACGGTCACCGCGCCCGGGCCGTCATCCCACATCGAGATGTGGCCGGCGTACTCCTCGTTGAAGAGGGCGTCCCAGCTCGTGACCTCGGGAACCTGCTCGGTGTTGTAGAGGATGGAGGTGAAGCCCCAGTCCCACGGGAGGAAGTACTGCACCCCATCGATCTGGCCGAGGGCCTGCATGTCGGCGGGGACAGCGTCCCAGTTCTCGAGCTGGCTGGTGTCGATCTCCTGGACCAGCCCCTCGTCGACGTAGAACTGCTGCCAGCCGGTGTAGAAATGGAACACGTCGGCCTGGCTGCCGGCCTGCATCTGGGCCAGGATGTCGGCGTCGGTGGCGCCGAACTCGAACTCGACCGCCGCTTCGGGGTTCGCCGTGGCGAAGTCGGTCCAGAAGTCCTCGGCCTCGTAGCCCGACCATTCGAGCACGAGCAGCTCCTGCGGCTCTCCGCCGACAAGGTTGCAGGCGCTCAGGATGAGCGTGGCGGCTGCGGCGACGACCAGGGTGACGGCGCGACGGGTCCGACGAGTTCGACGGGTGTGGGCGAGCACAGCCAACCTCCTCATGTCCGGCCGGCGAGGAGCTCTCCCGGACCGGTATCGGCCGATGCTACGCCCCGGCTTTCGGGCCGGTCAACGAATTCGCGCGCCGCTCGCTCAGTGCTCGAAGCGGTAGCCCATGAGGCCCGGAACACGGGATATGGCACGGACCGCCAGGCCCGGCGTGTGGCCGGCGTCCAGGGCGTCGTCGCGGCGGATCAGCGCCTCGCGGATGAGGCGCGCCCCGATGAACCGGAACGGCTCCGGGGGCAGGAGCCGCTGCCGGCGGCCGACGAGCGGGAGGCGGGCCAGCGGGTCCTGGGGATCGTCCACCAGCGCGGCCAGGATGCGCCCCGCCAGCCGCGCCGGTCCCGCCCCGTTGCCGGCGAAGCCGTACGCGTAGTGCACCCGACCGCCGTCGCGCGACCCGATCTCCGGGAAGCGGTCAGCGGTGATGTCGATCGGCCCGCCCCAGGCGTCCTCGAAGCGGACGCGGCCGAGCATCGGGAACAGGTGGTCGAAGTTGGACACCACCCGGGCCACCGCCCGGTGGTCGCGGTCAAAGGTCCCGCCGATCCGCCCGCCCAGGCCCGCCGCCCCGACCCCGGCCCCGAACGCGATCCGCCCATCACGGGTGGTCCGGAAGTAGCTGATCGTGAAGCGGGTGTCGCTGATCAGCTCCTCCCCGGTCCAGCCCAGGGCCGCCAGCCGATCAGGGATGGGCTCGGTGACGACCATGTAGCTCCCCCAGGCCAGCAGCCGGAGCCGATGGCCGGGCCAGGCGGCCGCCCAGGCGTTGACCGCAAGCACCGCCTCGTGGGCCAGGACCGATCCGTGGTCGGTGGTGACGCCCACGCTCGGCTGGCCCGGCCCGCCGCTCCCGGCGTCCTGCACCACCCGGCGAACGCGGCTGTTCTCGTGGATCACCACCCCGCGCTCGAGGAGGACGCGGCGCAGGCCGCGGGCGAGGCGCGCGGGCTGGATCGAGGCCGCGCTCGGCATCCACAGCCCGTCACGGAAGGCCGGGGAGGCGCATACCGCCTGGACCCGTGCCTCGTCCCACGTCACGAGCTGGCCGCGCCCGCCGAGCCGCGCGACGTCAGCCTCAGAGCGCTCAAAGCCACTGTCCGCGCCCGGAAAGGCATGGGCCGCCAGGTAGCCGGCCTTCCGGTACCACGCATCCACACCATGCTCGTCACAGAAGGACCCGATCCCGTCCACCACCTCGTCCGCCTCGCGGGCGATGGCGAGGCCCGCCTCGGGCCCGTACCGCTTCACGAGGTACGGGAGCTGCTCCCACCAGCCGTGGACGAACCCCCCGTTCCGGCCCGACGGCCCGCCGCCGCAGATGTCCTGCTCCAGGATCACGATCCGCATCCCGGGGTCCCGCTCGGTCAGGAAGTAGGCGGTCCACATCCCGGTGTACCCGCCACCGACGATGGCCACGTCGGCGATCTCCTGGCCGCGGAGCGGTGGAGCGGGCAGGGCTCCGCCGCCAATCTGCTCGGCGGCCAGCGCCTCGCGCAGCCACCACGCCCGCTTGATCCCGGGCCGCGGCAGCGGCCAGGGTCGGTCCATCGTCATGCGCTGGGCACCACGACCCGATGCTAGCCGCTGGTTTTCGCCGTCTTGACCGATCATCGGTATGTGCGCATACTTGTGCGCATGACAATGCGCACAAATCTCCTGCTGCCACGCGAGCTGGTTGAGGAAGCGGACAAGTACGCTGGCCCCCGTGGTCGGAGCCGGTACGTGGCCGAAGCGCTGGAAGCCCGGGTCCGTCGTGACCGGATGCGCGCCGTGCTCGATGAGACACGGGGCATGTGGAAGGGCCACCCACTCTTCCCGACGTCGGAAGCGGTTGTCGAGTGGGTTCGGAAGGGGCGTGCCGAGCAGACCTACGGGCCCTCGCACGGGCCGCCGGGGAAACCGGAGACGTTCTAGGTGCGCTACATGTGGGACACCACCTTCGTCATCGACCACCTCCGCAACGATCGCGCGGCCACGGCGGTCATGGAGCGAATGCTGGCCGACGGCGACGAGATGTTCATCAGCGAGATCGTGGCCGGCGAGGCTTGGTCTGGTGCTCGCCCCGCTGAGGTTCGGTGGGTTCGGAATCTCCTGAACCTGCCCGTCTTCGTGCAACCCGGGCCAGAGGCCGCCGAACGGGCGGGGATGTGGCGGCAGGATGCCTGGTCCCGCGGATGGACGCTGAGCTTGACCGATGCCCTCATCGCGGCTGCGGCCGAGACATGCGACGCCACGATCCTGACCCGCAACGAGCGGGACTTTGGCCTGACCCCGGTTCCGGTTGAGGCCTACTAGGTCCGTCGCGGAGACGGGCATACTGTCGGGGTGACGCACAACGGTGACCTCGCCCGCACCGCGGTCGTGGTGGACGGGCTGCGCACGCCCTTCGGCCGGTACGGCGGAGCGCTGGCGGGCGCTCGTCCCGACGACCTCGCGGGGCACGTGATCAGCGCAGTCGTCGAACGAACCGGGATCGACCCGGCATCCATCGACGACGTCATCGTCGGCGCCGCCAACCAGGCCGGCGAGGACAACCGCAACGTGGGCCGGATGGCCGTCCTGCTGGCGGGGCTGCCGATATCGGTACCGGGCCAGACCGTGAACCGACTCTGCGGCTCGGGGATGTCCGCCATCGTCGCCGCAGCGCACGCCATCGCGGCCGGTGACGGCTCGACGTTCGTGGCAGGCGGCACCGAGTCCATGACCCGCGCGCCCCTGGTCATGGCCAAGCCCTCCGCCGCGTTCCCGCGCGGCGAGCAGACGATCTACGACACGACCCTGGGCTGGCGCTTCACGAACCCCCGCCTGGCGGAGGCCCACTACCCCTACTCGATGGGCGAGACGGCGGAAAACGTGGTCGAGCAGAAGGGCGTCAGCCGCGAGGACCAGGACCGATTCGCCCTGGAGTCGCACCGGCGGTGGGCCGCAGCCCAGGAGGCCGGGAGGTTCGCGGACGAGGTGATACCGATATCGGTGCCCGGCCCGAAGAAGGTCGAAACGGTGACCGTCGATCGGGACGAGCATCCGCGACCGGAGACCACCCTCGAGCAGCTGGCCGGACTGAAGCCAGCCTTCCGGAAGGACGAGTTGGGGTCGGTCACCGCGGGAAACAGCAGCGGGATCAACGACGGCGCTGCCGCGGTGGTGGTGATGAGCGCGCAGCGGGCCCGCGACGCCGGCCTGCAGCCGATGCTCCGGATGTGCGCATCGGCCGTGGCCGGGGTGGACCCGGCGACGATGGGCCTGGGACCGATCCCGGCCTCACGCCTGGCCCTCGACCGGGCAGGCCTATCGGTCGGTGACCTGGACCTCGTCGAGCTGAACGAGGCCTTTGCCGCGCAGGCGCTCCCCGTCATGCGAGAGCTGGGGCTGGATCCAGAGAAGGTCAACGTGAACGGTGGGGCCATCGCCATCGGTCATCCGCTGGGCGCCTCGGGCGCCCGGCTGGTGGCCACTCTCGCCCACGAGATGCGTCGCCGCGGCGCACGATACGGGCTGGCAACGATGTGCATCGGGGTGGGGCAGGGGATCGCGACCGTGTGGGAAGCCACCGAGTGAAGGAGGGTGACGTGAAGGACCAGATGCGGCGAGCCATCGCCGTGACCGCCGAGGGCGAGGCCAGCGTGGCGCCGGATCTCGCGATTGTCAGCCTCGCCGTCAGCGGCCAGGGGCAGGATCTCGCTCCCACACGGGAGGACGTCACCGTCCGCTCATCGGTCGTGCTGGCCACCCTGCGCGAGCTCGGGATCGAGGAGGGCGACCTCAGCGCCCCGGACGTGACCATCAGTCCCCAGTACGACTTCCAGAAGAGCCAGAAGCTGACCGGCTACCGCGTTTCCCGTCCGATGACGGTCAAGGTCCGCGACCTGAACGGGCTCGGGAAGGTCCTGGACGGGGTGGTGGGCGCGGGCGCCAACGAGATCCAGGGGGCGGAGATGCGTGCGTCGGATCCGTCGGCCGCCGAGCACCGCGCCCTCGAGGCCGCGTTCGCCGCGGCCCGGGCCAAGGCGGAGGCACTGGCGACTGCTGCTGGGGCGACGCTCGGGGCGGTGCTGCGTATCGAGGAGGACGGAGCCGGGTTCACGCCCATGCCGCGGATGCGAGCCATGGCGGCCACGTCCGAGGGCAGCGGCGCCCCGACCGAGGTCGCAGCCGGCGACCTGACCGTCACTCGCCGGGTTCGGGCCTGGTTCGCGATCGACTAGACCGCACACGCCGGCCGAGCCGGCTCATCGGTCAGGGGGCCGGCGGCGACGTGAGCTCGTCGAAGATGGGGCCTAGCGTATCCACGGCCAGGGTCAGGTGGCCGTGCTCGGGGTGGAGGTGGCGGCAGGCAGAGGGGATGTGATCACACAGCCACGCTCCGTGGTTGAAGGGCACCATCTTGTCGTGCCCGCCCTGCCAGACGTGAACGGGCACCGTGATCGCGCCCAGGTCGAAGCCCCAGTCCTTGGTGAATGCCCAGTCGTCATCCACCCAGCCCCAGTAGCCCTCGCGCAGCCCCTCACGGCTGCCGGCAGCCACGAACTCGGCGAACTCTCCGGTCAACGAGCCCCGATCCACGTCGTCGATGAGGCCGCCGAATGCCTCGGCCACCTCCGGGCCGGTGACGTCTCGCCACTTCGGCCAGTCCCGTTCCGCGGAGCGGATGCTGTTCTCCCGGTCGGCGAGGGTCGCCCGGAACTCCTCGACGTTTTCCGGGCCCATCCCCTCGAACCAGTCGATGCCCTCGGCCGGGTACGGCGCCACGCCGCCGATCAGCGCGGCGCCGGGGAAGCGGTCCGGGGCGAGCGCCACGCAGGCGAGGGCGTGAGGACCGCCGCCTGACCAGCCAAGGACCCAGGCCTGATCGAGATCCAGGGCGTCGAGGAGGTCGGTGGCGTCTTCTACCACGTCGGCGACGGATCGGCCCGGACGGCGGTCGCTGCTGCCGTATCCCGCCCGGCTGAAGCTGACCAGGCGCAGGCCCAGGTCGGCGCAGGCAGCAACCATCGTTGGGCCCTGGATTCCGGAGGCCGGGCTGCCGTGGTGGTATAGGACCGTGCCGCGCGCGCCGCCATCGGCCCCGCCCTTCGCCCCGTCGAGGTAGACATCCAGGCTCCGCCCATCTCGTACCCGGACCGTGGTAGTTGCCAGCGGCGATCCCATCAGCCGAGCGTGAGCTTGGGCAGGACCTGCTTCTCGTAGGCGCGGATGAACTCGGACTGGTTGCGCCCGACGTTGTGGACGTGGACCTCCCAGAAGCCCATGTCCACGAACTGCTGGATGTGGGCAGCGTGCTCGTCCAGGTCGGCACTGATGAGCATTCGGTTCTTGAAGTTCTCGATGCCGACCAGCTTGGCCATGTTCGCGAAGTCCTCGGGGTTGCGGATGTCCTGCTTCGGGAAGGGCATGCCGCCGTTCGGCCACTCCTTCACGGCCTGCTCCTCGGCCGCTGCCTGGGTCTCGGCCCACGAGACGTGGATCTGGAGCAGCTTGGGCATGGCGTCGGGGTCCTTGCCGGACTCGCGGGCGCCGTCGGCGAACTTGCCCCACAGCATCTCGAGCTTCTCGTCTGCGGCGCCGACGGTGATGATCCCGTCCGCGAACTTGCCGGTGCGCTTGGCGTTGAACGGCCCGGCGGTGGCGACATAGATGGGGACCGGCTGCTCGGGCCGCGTGTAGAGGCGCGCCGACTCGAGGGTGAAGTACTCCCCGTCGTGCTTGACCACGTCCCCGGTGAACAGCTTGCTGATGACCTCGATGGCCTCGAACAGCATGCTGCTCCGGACGCCGATCTCCGGCCATTCCCCGCCGATGATGTGCTCGTTCAGCGCTTCCCCGGCACCCAGGCCCAGGTAGAAGCGGCCGGGGTACATGGCGCCAAGGGTCGCCGCCGCGTGGGCGATGACCGCGGGGTGGTAGCGGAAGCCCGGCGTCGTCACCGCCGTCCCGAAGGGGAGAGTCGTCCGCTGCCCCAGGGCGCCCATGAATGCCCACGCGAACGCGGACTGACCCTGGTCCGGGGTCCACGGGTGGAAGTGCTCGCTGACCATGAAACCGGCTGAAAATCCGGCGGCCTCCGC
The DNA here is from genome assembly GCA_963699235.1 of uncultured Chloroflexia bacterium. Taxonomy (GTDB): domain Bacteria; phylum Chloroflexota; class Limnocylindria; order QHBO01; family QHBO01; genus DASTEQ01. Next base: position 786,815 of record OY969424.1, read on the forward strand.
CTCCTGGGCCCAGCCCAGCAGGTCGTTCGGATGGAACTGTTCGAGCATGGCCGCGTAGCCGATCTTGGTCACGCTCGTAGCCTACCCTCTGGTTCATGCACCTGGACCGATACGGGAGCGCCGCCGAGTTCCTCGTCGCCGCCGGTCCGTGGCTCGTAGAACGCGAAGGGGAGCACAACCTCATCCTGGGCATCGCATCTACGTTGCGCGACCATCCCGAGCTCTATCCCGAGCCGCCGTTCCTCGCCGCCGTGGTCGACGACGGTGTGCCCGTGGCGGCGGCCCTCCGCACCCCACCCTGGAAGCTCGTCCTGTCCGAGGTGGACGACGAGGGGGCATTGGACCTCCTCGTGGCCAACCTCGCCGGTGACGCCCTGTCGGGCGTCGTGGGAGCACCGGACGTCGCAACCGGGTTCTCGAACCGATGGGTGGCCGCCCAGGGCGGCCGGTGGGAGATCGGAATGGAAGAGCGGGTGTACCAGCTCACCACCGTCATTCCCCCACAGTCGGTCCGGGGCGGCATGCGAGCACCCACCGTCCCTGAGCGGCCGCTCCTCATCGAGTGGATCCTTGCGTTCGAGCGCGAAGCGCTCGGCGACGATGATGCCGATGACGCGGTGCGAGTCGCCGCATCGGTCGAGCATTGGCTTGCCGGGAAGGGGAAGCGGGTGTGGCTGTGGGACGACGACGGGCCGAGATCGCTTACCGCGGTCGGTGGCGAGACGCCGAACGGCACCCGTATCGGTCCGGTCTATACCCCGCCCGCCGAACGCGGACGGGGATACGCATCCGCCCTGGTGGCGGCGGTCAGCCAGGCCCAGCTCGACGCCGGCCGACGGTTCTGCTTCCTCTACGCGGACCTGGCCAACCCGACGTCGAACAAGATCTACCAGGCAATCGGGTACCGCCCCGTTACCGACGCCTTGCGCATCGATTTCCACGCCTGACGGAATCTGGCAGGCTGTACCGATGGCGCAGGTCCTGACCCAGATCACCGAGCTGCCGGACGAGTCCCGGGGAGCAGGTGTCGGGACGGCGCACCGGCATGGGGAAGGGCCGCTGGTCGACGGCTTCGGTCGCACCCTGCGCGCGCTCCGCGTCTCGGTCACCGACGCATGCCAGTTCCGGTGCCTGTACTGCATGCCCAGCGAGGACATGACGTTCCTGCCCCACGGGGAGCTACTCACTCCCGACGAAATCGAGCGCCTGGTCGGGCTCATGGTCGGGATGGGGATCACGAACGTCCGCCTCACCGGTGGCGAGCCGCTCGTCCGCCGCGAGCTGCCGGACATCGTCGCCCGCCTTTCCGCGATGGAACCGGACGGCCTCTCAGATCTGTCGCTCACGACAAACGGCTTCCTCCTTGAGCGGCATCTTCCCGCCCTGGCCGCCGCGGGGCTCCAGCGGCTGAACGTCAGCGTGGACTCCCTCGTCGCCGAGACGTTCCGTGAGATCACTCGCCGCGACGCGTTGAACCAGGTGCTCGACGGCCTCAAGGCCGCCGAGGCCTACCCCCAGCTCCGCCCGATCAAGGTCAACGCCGTCGCCCTCCGTGACATCACCGACCGCGAGATCCGGGCATTCGCCGACCTCGCGCGCCAGCGCGGCTACGTCGTCCGCTTCATCGAGTTCATGCCGCTCGACGGCGGCGGTCGCTGGACGGCGGACGAGGTCCTGACCGGCGCCGAGCTGAAGGCCGCCCTCGAGAACGCCGTCCCATCGGGCTGGCTGCCGCTGGAGCCAATGCCGATGGCCGACCCGGCCCAGACCTCGCGCGTGTATCGGTTCGCCGATGGGGTGGGGGAGATCGGCTTCATCAACCCGGTCAGCGAGCCGTTCTGCGACGCCTGCGACCGGCTTCGGCTCACCGCCGAGGGGACGCTGCGCACCTGCCTGTTCAGCATCGACGAGACGGACCTCCGCGGACCGATGCGCGCCGGTGCCTCCGACCCCGACCTGGCCGAGCTCATTCGTGAGGCGGCATGGAACAAGGAGCTGAAGCACCACATCGGCGACCCGGGCTTCCGGCCCCCGCCGCGCAATATGTCCCGCATCGGCGGCTAGACCGTGGCGCCGGCGAAAATCCGCCGGCAGGCCCATCCAGGCGGCATCCATCGGTATTGCACGCGTTTGTGGTAACAAGCGTGATTGAGCTCGTTACCGCGATACCACAAATGCGTGCAACGCTCTGAACCCCCGCCCCCAGTGCCCTCGACTCTGCACCACCGGCAAAGATTGAGTCACAGCGACCCCATGCCCGCCCGTACCAGATGAGTGCGCCGGATCCACCGGTGCTCCACAGCGGAAGACGCATGGACATCGATCTGGTGAAACGGGCGCAGGACGGAGACGAAGAGGCATTCGCGAGCCTTGCCGTGTCCGCCGGCGACCGCCTCCATGCCGTGGCGCACAGGATCCTGCGCGACACGCACCTCGCCGAGGACGCCACGCAGCAGGCGCTGCTGACCATCTGGCGAGACCTTCCGCAGCTGCGCGACCCGGCACGCTTTGATGCCTGGTCGTATCGGCTCCTCGTGCGCGCCTGCTACGCCGAGGGACGCCGATCCGGACGCTGGTCGCCTGGCCTGCGCCTGGTGCTGCACGAACGAGATGAACCGATGTCGGTGGACGGCACGGGCTCGGTCGCTGACCGCGACCAGCTCGAGCGCGGCTTCCGACGGCTTTCCATCGATCACCGTGCGGTGGTGGTCCTGCACCACTACCTCGACATGCCGCTCGACCAGATCGCCGACACGCTCGGCGTTCCGATCGGGACGGTCCGATCTCGACTTCATTACGCGATGCGCGGGCTGCGGGCGGCACTCGATGCCGATGCGCGACCCACGCCGCGGGAGGCTGCGAAGTGAGCACCGAACGCGACGTCAACCGCATCGTCCGGTCGTGGATGGAGGAGGGCGTGACGGCGCTCCCGGATCACATCCTGGATGCCGTGCTCGACCAGCTCCCCGCGACCCCACAGCGCCGCGCCACCTGGTGGCGGGTGCAGAGGTACATCGAAATGAACAAGCCACTTGCCATTGGGCTCGTGACCGCGGCGGCCATCCTGGTCGTGGCCCTCATCGGCCTGAATCTCGGTCCGGGTTCCGGGCCACCGCCAGGGGGAGAGCCCAGCACGACGCCGGCTCCCTCGTCGACACCGGCGCCGACACCGGCGGCAATGGTCCAGGGACCCATGGATCCGGGAACCTACGTCTCGCCAGCAAGTGTGGGGGGCGCGGCGTTCGACTTCACGGTGCCCGCCGGTTGGACGACTGATTCGGACCTCTTCGTCCAGAAGAACACGGACGCCGACCAGCTCGTCGAGATCACGACCGGGGTGATGTTCTCCGCATGGCAGGTGGATCACGTTTTCGCCGACGCCTGCGAGGGCGATGGAACGGAAGAACCCATCGACGACGCCGTCGCATCGCTGGCCACCGCACTCGCCAACCAGGCAGGACGGGAGTCGTCCGCTCCGGCGGAGATCGAAGTCGATGGGTATACCGGCCAGCTCGTCGAACTGACCGCCCCGGCCGACCTCACCAGTTGTGGAGGAAGGCTCCGAACATGGCCGGCCTTGAACGGTGATCTGAACAGCGGCTGGCCCGCCGGCCCGGGCCAGATCGACGACGTCTACATCGTTGACGCGGACGGCACCCGGCTCGTGGTCGTCGCAACCCATTGGGCAGGCACGAGCGCCGCGGACCTGGCCGAGCTCGAGGAGATCGTTGTCTCCATCCAGATCCGGTAGCCCCACGCTGATCACCTGATCGGTGGCCCTTGGCGGCCGTGGAGCAATCCGCGGTCGCCTTTCGTTGATCCGCTGCGTCAGACTGCAGGCATGACGGATACCCGAGCGGCGGCCCAGAACTGGGCCCGGACCTGGCAGGCGGCGTGGGAGGCCCGGGACGTGGAGCGGGTGCTCACCCTCTACGCCCCGGAGATCGAGTACTGGACCGAGCCTTTCCGTGAGCCGTACCGCGGGCTTGCCGGCGCGCGCGAGTACGTGAGCCAGTCGTTTGCCTCCGAGCACACCGTCACGGCCTGGTTTGGGGAGCCGGTGGTTGATGGCGACCGCGCTGCCATCCCCTGGTGGGCGACCCAGATCGAGGACGACAAGCCGGTGACCCTGGCCGGCATCTCCCTCCTCCGCTTCAACGCGGACGGCTTGGTGGTCGAGGAGTGGGACACCTGGAATGCCTCCGAGCCGATGCACGACCGCCCGCCGACCTGGGGTGGCTGACCAACCCGCCCCTGACGGCCTGAGCCCCGCCGCGGTCGCGTACCGGGCGGCGCATGCGGCGTTCGCGCTGGCCCAGCTGACGAGCCTGGCCTACGTGTGGGGCTGTGTCTTGAGCGGACGCCGTGACCGCCCCCTGGGCGCGGCGGTCGGCTTCCTCGGCCTCGAGGGTATAGCCCTCGTCATCGGCCGCGGGAACTGCCCGCTCGGTCCGTTCCAGGCACGGCTCGGTGACCCGGTCCCGCTCTTCGAGCTCGTCCTTCCGCCGAGGGCGGCCAAGGCCGCGGTTCCGGTCCTTGCCGCGGTCGCCGTCGCCGGCATTGCCGCGGTCGCGATCCTGCCCGCGGCGGATCGGGCCAACCGTCCATGACCGCCCGGCCGGCAGCGCCGGTGCCGCAGGGGGTCATCGGCCGGGTCGCCGCTGCCTATCGGGTCAACTCATCGGCGATTGCCGTCGCCCTGCTGATCATCACCAACCTGATCCCGCTGGTGGGCGTCCTGTGGCTGGGCTGGAGCCTGCTGCTCATTTTGGCCCTGTACTGGGCCGAGAACGGCGTGGTGGGCGTGATCAACGTCCTGAAGATCATGACCGCTCGGGGCGAAAACTCGACCGCGACCGTTCGCTGGCGAATGAACGGGAAGCCGATCGACCAGGTTTCGCGGCTCGGGATGGCCGGATTCTTCGCCCTTCATTACGGCATCTTCTGGGTCGTCCACGGCGTGTTCGTGTTCACCTTCATCCCGGTCATGACCGGGATGACCATGTCGGGCGGCTTTGGCCCCGGCTTCGTGTTCATCACCGGTCCCGTTGGCCCGCCCGGTCTGCCGGGAGTGGACGCATCGGTCTTCGCGTTCGGGGTGGTGGGGCTGGCCATCAGCCACGCGGTGTCGTTCTGGATGAACTACCTGGGGCGGGGCGAGTACCGGATCCTCTCGCCGGCGGTGGTGATGATGCAGCCGTACGGGCGGCTGGTGATCATGCACCTGACCATCCTGGTCGGCGCATTCGTCAGCATCTCGATCGGCACGCCTTTCGGATCGCTCCTGGTGCTGGTCGTCCTGAAGACGGCGCTCGACCTCGCGTTCCACCTTCGCCAGCACCGCGACGTGCCGGCCGCCTCACCTGGGAGCGTGCTCGCGAACTCTGCCTAAGACCGGACTGCCCTAGGCCGGAGGAGTTTCCTTGGTCTGGGTCGTGCCTCGCGCCCGAGCCCGCTTGGCTCGCGATCGCGACGGCGGGGGCGAGGCCATCGCCGCTGCACCGCCCAGGACTCGGATGCGGTGCGGGGCGGTGATGTGGTCCACGACCAGCCCGACGACGGCGCCCAGCCAGGTCCCAATGGCGATCGCCGCCACGGCCATTGCCGGTTCGGCCGTCAGTGGCCCGGTCAGCGACGCGCCCAGGGCGACAGCGGCTCCGGCCGCCACGGTCCAGAAGAAGGCAACCGCTCGCGGGCTCCCCAAACCGACCGCGAACCCGGCGCCCATCCCCACCAGCGCCACCAGCTCACCGTGGAACTGCCACGCGCCGACCGTCCACCCCGCGGCCGCCAACACGCCGATCCCACCGGTCCACGCCACGAGGTTCAGGTTGGAGCCGAGCTCCGCGGACACCGGACGGCGCAGCCAGGCAAGGAACAGGTCCACCGCGAGGTACAGCGAGGCCGCGCCGGCGAGCGTGAAGAGCAGGGACGGCGTGCCCATCCCGAGGACGGCGCCCAGCAGCGGGACGACGAGGAAGAGCGCCGTCACCGGGCGCGCCATGAACCGGCGCAGCACCCATCGGGGATGCGCACGCACGGAGCGGATGCGCTCGCGGATCGCCGACCGGTCGGAAGCCCTTCGGGATTGGCTGACAGCCATGGACGGATGCTAGGCAGACCCTCCGCCCGAGCCGATCCCCCAAAGGTACCCGCGGCATTCACCGGGCAACGAAAAAGGCCGCCCCACAGCCTGGGCGGCCCTTTCGCCTAACTAGACGGCGCCGATGGCGCCGGGGTTCCTGCGATTCAGGTTCTCTGCATCACATCGCGTTGCAGCGCGGTGGACGGCTAGCTCGCCGAAGGCTCGGGGGACGTATCCGGATTGGTGGAGGGACCGTGGAACCAACCACGTCGCGAACCCCAGTCCCCGATGTTCCCGTCGTTCAGCGTGGCCTCCACCCGCTCGATGATGGCATCGGCCTTCTCCTGTGTGATGGTGCCGGCCTCGACAGCGGCATCTACATCGGCCTGGGCCGATGCCAGGGCGGCGGCGACGACATCGGCGTAGGGGACACCCTCAGCCGTGGCGACCTCCTCGAGCGTGCTGTCGGTCAGCGCCTCGCGGAGCTCGGCCGTCGTCATGTCCAGCGAGGTCGCGGCGGCCTCCCACATCCCTGTCAGGAAGTCCACCCGGGCGGCGTGTTGGCCCCAGTGGCCCAGCTTGAAGCCGATCCATCGGCAACCGTCGCCGTCCCACTCGTTGACGCGCTCGATCATTCGGTCGGCCGCGGCCTGGGTCAGGTCACCGGCCTCGACCGCAGCGTTGATGGCGGCGATGGCCGCGGCCTTCGCCGCGGGCGCCAGCTCATCGGTCGAGACGCCCAGCTCCGAGGCGAAGGTGTCGAGGAAGGTCTGGCAGTACGCGCTGGCGTCCCCGGTCGTCTCCTCGTCCCCGAAGACGGCGGATGGCTCGCTGGACCCACTCCCGCCCGGAGCGGCCAGGACCGAACCGATCAGTGTTCCGCCCACCAGGGCGGCGGTGATGAGGACGGCTGCAGCGCCGAGGATCTTCAGTGGCTGCGACATGATTCCGTGACTACCTCGTGTGTGGGCTCGCGTGGTCGTGGGTGCCCTCCAACGCCGCCGATCTTCGACCGGCGCGGTGAAGATCGCATCAAGAACGGCGACCTCCCTGGCCGACGCTTTGAAGAAAGCAGCCCGTTCCACGCCCATACCGGATGTAGCGTCGGGCTGAACTGACGCAACAAACGTTGGAAGGGGCATGGATACCGATCTCGTGATACGGGCGCAACGCGGAGACCGAGAGGCATTCGCGGATCTCGCTGCCACGATCGCAGATCGGTTCCTGGCGACGTCGCACAGGATCCTGAGCGACATCGACCTTGCCGAGGACGCCACCCAGCAGGCGCTGGTCAGCGTCTGGCAGGACCTTCCGCAGCTCCGCGACCCGGCCCGCTTCGAGGCCTGGTCGTATCGGCTTCTCGTGCGCGCCTGCTACGCCGAGGGCCGGAAATCCCGCCGCTGGGCGCCAAACCTGAGGCTGCTGACGGTTGACGAACCGATGGCTGCCGACGGTATGAGCGCGGTTGTCGATCGCGACCAGCTCGAACGCGCCTTTCGGCGACTCTCTCTGAACCATCGAACGGTGGTGGTGCTGCACCACTACCTGGACCTGCCGCTCGATCAGGTCGCCGAGCTTGTCGGTGCCCCGGTCGGGACGGTGGGATCAAGACTGCATTACGCGATGCGGGCCATGCGCGCGGCGATCGACGCCGACGCTGGCACGACGCCCCGGGAGGCCGCGCAATGAGTGACGAGCGAGACCTTTCCGGCGACGTCAACCGCGTCGTCCGGTCGTGGCTGCGCGAGGACCGACACGAGGATGCCGACCGCGTCCTGGTGACGGCCCTGAACACGGTGGACACGACCCCACAGCGCCGATCCACTCGGTGGTCGGCGTGGAGGGATCTTCTTCATGGACAACAACGTCGTCCGCGTCGGCCTGGTGGCCGCCGCGGTCGCGATCATCGCGGTGATCGCCTTCAATCTTCTGCCGGGATCGCAGGCTCCGGGCGGTGAGCCGAGCGCGACGCCGGAACCGTCCGTCACCGAACCCTCGGAGTCGGCGGCGGCTGGCCTCCCCGTGGGCAGCTCATATACGCTCTCGGAGGACGAACTACCGATCGCTGTGACGATCCCGGCCCCCGGCTGGTCCGCAGAGGACTCCAGCTTCCTCGTCAAGGACGGGAACTGCTGCGCGCCGGATGGAGCCAGCATTCTCGGGGCGTGGGCGGGCGATCCGATCGTCCCGAGCGACCCGTGCCACTGGGCGACCACCATGCCCGACACCCCGGCCACCACGCTCGAGGAGATCGGCGCCGCGCTTGCCAGCCAGGCGACGCGAGATGCCTCGGAGCCGGTGGACGTCACCCTGGACGGGCATCCCGGCATCTCGATCACGCTCCATGTGCCGGCTGACATTGCCTACGACGGCGGTGAGTTCACCGGCTGTGACGTGGGCGACCCGGGGCCGGGTCAAAATGTCGGCCCCAAGTTCTGCACCTTTGCCCTCGAGGACCCGGCGCTGTGCCACATGTGGTACCACGGGCCGGACGAGTTCAGCGAGCTGTGGATCGTGGACGTGGACGGACAGTTCGTGATCGTGACCGGAAACTACCTGCCGGAGACCCCGGCCGAAGATGTCGATGAAGTCCAGGCCATCCTCGGCTCCATGACGTTCAGCCAGTAGACCGATGCGTGGGCGGCCCCACCGGGCCGCCCACGTCATGTCTACCAGGTCTCGCTGTGGACGACGTCGGCCAGGGACTTGCGGCCGCCGCGCTTGTTCGGGGCGGTGAGCTTCGACGGGTCCGCCGGGTAGCCGAACGAGAGGAGCCAGTCGCAGCGTTGGCCGACGGGGAGTCCCAGGAGCTCACCGGCCACCCGATGGTTGTGCGCGGTGGCCGGGGCACTCCCGATGCCCAGCTCCCAGGCGGCGAGCACCATGCTCTGGGCGGCGCGCCCCAGGTCCCAGAGGATGGAGCGGCCGTGCGGTGTGTCCTGGTCCGGCGCGACGAGCGCCACCGCCACCGCGGCCCCCGCCAGGTGATCGGCATACCGCCCCACGGCGGTCAGCTGCCGAAGGCGCTCGCGATCGGTCACCACGACGAACGTCCAGACCTGCTCGTTCTTGCTGCTGCCGGTACGCCGCCCCGCGTTGAGGATGCGCTCCAGGTGCTCGGGTTCCAGCGGCCGATCGGTGAACTCTCGAATCACTCGCACGGTGTTGATCGCCTTCCACGTTTCCATCGAGCCTAGTCTAGGCCGAACACCAGACGACCCGAAGGGAACCGCCCTGCGACGCAGATTGAACAGTTGGGGTGCTCCCAGGGCTCTCCCTTGTGATCGAGTCCAGATCGGACCGACGTTCGAAGACCCGGAGGTCAGGTGCAGGAAGCACTGGTCGACCGAGCGAAGCAGGGTGATGAAGAAGCCTTCGAAGCCCTCGCTCGCCTGGTCGGGGACCGATGCCTGGCGATCGCGATTCGGATCCTGCGCGACGCCGACCTGGCGGAGGACGCATTCCAGGCCGCGTTCATCACGGCCTGGCGCGAGCTCCGCACCCTGCGTGACAACCGGCTCTTCGAGCCCTGGCTCCACCGGATCCTGACCCATGCCTGCTACGCCGAGGCCAGGCGTCGCACGCGATGGTCGGAAGGCATCCATCTCGTACCCGTCGAGCCCTCGTATGGCTCGAACGACTACCTGACCGTGGACGATCGCGACCAGCTCGAACGAGGCCTCCGGAGGCTCACCGTCGAGCAGCGCGCCGTCCTCGTCTTCCACCACTACCTCGGCCTCTCCATCGCGGAAGTGGCCGAACGGATCGGAATCCCCGTCGGGACCGCGAAGTCCCGCCTCCACCACGCCACCAGTGCGCTGAGAGCCAGCCTCGAGGCTGACGCTCGGACGCCATCCACATCCCAGGAGCGATTGGCATGAAGACGCCGCGAAACCCCGATCGACTCATTCGGACCTACCTCCAGGAGGACCAGGCCAACGAGTACCACGAGGTTCCCGAGCATCTCTTCAACGCCATCCGCGACGGGATCGAACAGACACGTCAGCGGGCCGTCATCGGCTCCATGGGAGTACCCGTCATGAACAAGTTCCTGGCCGTGGGCCTCGGCGTCGCCGCCGTCGTGCTCGCGGGCTACATCGGCGTCCAGCTTCTCGGTGGCCCGGCGCCCGGCGGCCCGGCGCCGGTCGAGACACCACAACCGGTCGATTCCGCCGCGCCCGAACCGTCGAGCCCGGCCGGCGCCGGCCTGCCGGACGGTCCCTTCTCCCTCTGGGCAGGACCACCTTCGATCACGGTCACCATCGCGGCCCCTGGCTGGGACGGCGAAGTGGACGGTGGCATGTTGGTCAAGGACGAGGATGCCGACTCGCCGGACTTCGCAGGGATGATCGTGTACACGGGCGATCTGTTCGTGTACGGCGATCCCTGCCAGTGGGAGGGGACCGAGCCGGATTCTCCTGCCACCACCCCCGAGGAGCTCGTGGCCGCACTGTCGGCCCAGGCGCTGCGTGATGCCTCGGAGCCGATAGACATCACGCTCGACGGGCACGCCGGAAAGGCGATCACCCTCCATGTGCCGGACGACGCCGTGGTCAGCGGAGAAGATTTCCCCGATTGCGACCAGGACACCTTCGGCGTGTGGACGGACAGCATCGACGGCGCCCCCGGCCAGGCACCGTATCGGTACAACCAGGGCTCGGGCCAGATCGACGAGATCTGGGCGGTGGACGTGGACGGCGCCTTGACGGTCATCGACTGGACGTACTACCCCGCCACCCCGGCCGAAGACGTCGCGGAGGAACAGGCCATCGTCGAGTCGGCAACCTTCGAGTAGACACGGCGCTCGAACGAGCGCGGCCACAGACCGATGCGCGGGCGGCCCAACCGGGCTGCCCGCGTGCTTCTACTCGCATTTTGAAAAAACGGGCGCTCGGCATGCTCATACCGGATGTAGCGTCGGGACCCAACCTGACGCCGATACCCCGGGGAGGGGCATGGACACCGAGACCGTGAGACGTGCACAGGGTGGAGACCAGGAGGCGTTTGCCGACCTGGTCGATGCCATCGCGGGTCGGTTCCTGGCCGTGTCGCATCGAATCCTGGGCGACATCGACCTTGCCGAGGACGCCACGCAGCAAGCGCTGCTCAACGTCTGGCAGAACCTTCCTCAGCTCCGCGACCCGGCCCGCTTCGAGGCCTGGTCGTATCGGGCTCTCGTCCGTGCTAGCTACGCCGAGGGTCGGAAATCCCGCCGTTGGGCGCCGAACATGCGGCTGCTGTCGGTTGACGAACCGATGGTGGTCGATGGTCTGGGCTCGGTCGTCGATCGCGACCAGCTCGAACGCGCCTTCCGGCGACTCTCCCTGAACCATCGCACGGTGGTGGTCCTGCACCACTACCTGGACCTGCCGCTCGACCGGGTGGCCGAAATTGTCGGCGCGCCAGTCGGGACGGTGGGCTCGAGACTGCATTACGCAACGCGGACCCTGCGCTCGGCGCTTGTTGCCGACGCGCAGCCGACTTCCCGGGAGGCAGCGCAATGACCCAGTTCCATCCCTCCGATCGGGACGTCAACCGCGCCATCCGGTCGTGGCTCCACGAGGACCGGCAGGAGGACGTCTCCCGCATCGCGGGAGCCGTGCTGGACGAGCTGGGCGCGACCCCACAGCGTCGGACCACCACCTGGTGGCCGGCGCGGAGGACGCCTGAAATGAACAAGTTCCTTGCCATCGGTCTCGGCGCGGCAGCCGTGGTCGTGGCTCTCCTCATCGGTTCGAACCTCATGGGTCCGTCGAGCCAAGCGCCCGGCGGCGCACCACCGGCATCGGTGGAACCATCGGTGGAGCCCTCCGAGGCAGCCCCGTCGTCGGCCCCATCCGCCCCGCCGCTGACCCAAAGCTTCACCTCGACGCGGCACGGGATTTCACTGTCGTACCCCGAGGGATGGACCGCTCAAGTGGCGACCGAGCCCTGGACGGAAAGCACGTTCCCCCTGTTCTTTGGTGGGCCTCATGCCGATTGGCTGTCCGACCCCGTCCTTGAGGCTGATCTGTTCCTGGCCATCGCCTCGCAGCCGATCGGCGATTCCACGCCCGAGGACTGGGCCGCCGAGCAGCTGGCCAGCGACGAGGGCTGTGGCACGACAACCGAGCCGATCGCCTTCGACGGCGGCACCGGACTGACCGGGCCCGGAAACTGCACGGTTGCAGTCATCACCGCCGATGGCCGCGGCTACTGGATCCAGCTCTACACGGGTGGCGACGACCCAGATGCCGTGGCTCCCTACGACAGGGCGTGGTTCGAGGAGTTCCTGGCCACGGTGCAAGTGCATCCCGAGGACGCCGTGGACTGAGGGCCGGAGCCCGAACGTGGGCGGCCTGCACGGGGCCGCCCACGTTTTCCTCGCCAGCCAGATTGAACCGCCTGGCGCCGTTCCCGCCCCTCTCAGGCGGAGCCTCGTGAGTTCGCGAGCGTTGGGAGTGAACTGGGCATGACCAAACGAGCCCTGATCCTGGTCGCCGTCCTTTGGTTGGTGGCCTGCGCCCCGACTGAAACGGCTTCGCCCTCCCCGCCGGCAGACTCAGCCCCGGAGTCCGGGCGCATGATCCTCGTCGGCCAGATCGTGACCATGGACCACCCCGCCATCGCCGAGGCCCTCCTCATCGAGGACGGCCGCGTGGCCGCGGTCGGGACCCGGGACGAGGTGCTGGCACTCGCCGACGACCAGACCCCGGTCATCGACATCGGTCCCAACGTCGCCTACCCCGGCTTCATCGACGCCCACGCGCACTGGATCGGTGACCGCCAGATCTACGACATCGATTCGCCGGCGGCGGCGATGGACGCGGCCATCACCCGCGGCTGGACCTCGATCTCCGAGCAGTGGGTCAACGACGAACGGCTCGACGAGCTGGAGGCCCTGGCCGCGGACCACGCCCTCCCGCTCCGGGTGGACGCCTACCTGGCCCTGAACGCGCTGGAGCCCGGCGGCTACTACGGCGACTGGTATGCCGATCGCGAGCCAGGGCCGGTGGACGACTTCCTCCGTGTCCGGGGGCTGAAGATCCACCTCGATAGCGGCAGCGGCGCCATCCTGTACTGGGACGCCGCCACCCTGGACCAGACCATCGAGGACGCCAACGCGGCGGGTTGGCAGCTCTCGGTCCACGCTGTCAGCACCGAGGCGCAGGAGATGGTCCTCGACGCGTTCGAGGCCGCGATCGGCCCGACCGGTCCCAACCCGCTCCATCACCGGATCGAGCATGCCCTTCAGGTGACCGATGCCCAGCTGGCCCGCATGGTCGCCATGGACCTGGCCACGGTCATCCAGCTCGACGGCGCCGCCTACGACTGGGTGGACTGGACGGCGACCCTCCCCGGAGAAGACGGTCGCGACTACCTGGGCGAGAACCCCGAATGGGTCGCCCGCTGGCGCGACCTGGTGGACGCCGGGCTCCACGTGGCCGGGTCATCCGACATGCCCTGGTTCCTCCCCGAGGTCCCGATGACCGATGACATCGGCCGACCGGTGGACGAGATCGCGGGCGGGATGGACGGCCGAGGTCGCGAGGTCCCGGAGACCCCGGAGTGGATGCTCGACCAGCTGCTGACCGCCGAGCAGGGCCTGCGGTCGGTGACCCTCGATGCGGCCTGGGCCCTGGGCGACGAGGCGAACCGCGGCCGCCTGGCGGTCGGGACCTATGGCGACGTCATCATCCTCAGCCGCGACGTGACGACCGGCACGCCGGACGAGATTCGCTCGACGGAGGTCATCGCCACCATCGTCGGCGGCAGGACCGCCTTCTGCGCGGACCCGGCCTACTGCCCAGATTGAACCGATAGGCTGCCTCGGGCGCTCTTCAGTCCGATCGCGCCCAGACCGGGCGTGACACGGCCCCGACACGGAGGGATGGGTGCAGGCAGAGCTGGTCAACCAGGCGAAGCGAGGCGATCGAGAGGCCTTCGACGCTTTGGCTCGCCTGACCGGCGACCGATGCATGGCGATCGCGTTCAGGATCCTGCGCGATTTCGACCTTGCCGACGACGCCGTCCAGGCCGCGCTGCTGACCGCCTGGCGCGAGATTCGCGCCCTGCGGGATCCCGACCTCTTCGAGCCGTGGCTCCACCGGATCCTGACCCACGCCTGCTTCGCCGAGGCCAGGCGGCGCCGGCGATGGTCAGAGGGGATCCGGCTCCTCCCGGTCGAGCCCGTGCACGGGTCCGACCCGTACCGCAATGTTGATGATCGCGACCAGCTCGAACGCGCCTTTCAGAAGGCTCACCGTCGAGCAGCGCGCTGTTCTCGTCTTCCACCACTACCTCGGGCTGCCGTTGCCCGAGGTAGCTCAACGAATCGGAATCCCACTCGGGACGGTGAAGTCCCGGATGCACCACGCCAAGCAGGCGCTCCGCGCGGCCCTCGAGGCCGATGCCCGGGCGTCCTCGACACCCCAGGAGCGAATCGTATGACCGAGCGACACGACCTCGACCAGCAGCTGTCGGCCTTCCTGCGAGAAGGTCCGACCGACCTGCCCGATCCGTCGTTCGACACGGTCCGCGATCGCATTGAACAGACACGACAGCGAGCCGTCATCGGCTCGATGGGAGTACCCGACATGAACAAGTTCCTGGCCGTGGGCCTCGGCGTCGCCGCCGTCGTGCTCGCGGGCTACATTGGAGTCCAGCTCCTCGGCGGGCCTGCGCCCGGCGGCCCGGCGCCGGTCGAGACACCATCGCCGGTCGAGTCCGTCGCGACCGAGCCGTCGGCCGCTGCCGCGGCGGACCTTCCCGAGGGTCCGTACCTGTTCTCAGACGAGGTCCCGATCACGGTGACGATCGCGGCCCCCGGCTGGTCCGTGAATGACGACGGAGCCCTCGTCAAGGACGAAAACATCGAGTCTCCAGATGGGCTATTCGTGTTCGGGCCGTGGGTCGGCGAGTTCTCCGTCCCGGCGGACCCGTGCGAGTGGTCGTCGGCGATGTCCGATACCCCGGCCAACACGGTCGATGAGATCGTGGCTGCTTTGACCAGCCAGGCCTCGCGCGATGCCTCGGAGCCGATGGACGTCACGGTGGACGGGCATGCCGGGCAGACGATCACGCTCCACGTGCCCGAGGACGTCGGATACAACGCCGGCGAATTCGACTGCGACCAGGGCAACTTCTGCACCGTGGTGTCCGAAGCGGGTTGCGAGATTCACAACCCTGCCCCCGGCGCCATCAGTGACCTGTGGATCGGTGACTTCGATGGTGAGGTCCTGATCATGGCTGGCTACTACTACCCGGAGACCTCGGCCGATCACGTCGATGAGATGCGCGGCATCCTCGAGTCGATGACCTTCGAGTAGACCGATAGGCGGGTCGCCCGCCGTCGCAGAACTCCCGGACGCCCGGCGAGCAATCGCCGGGCGTTCACCGTGCACGTCACCTTTTCGGCAATTCCGGGCCCCATCGCTCGGGGCCAGATTGAACGATTGGGCCACCGCCAACTACCTGTAGTGGTGATCGCGTCAAATCGGCCGATCAGTCGTCAGACTTGAGGAACACATGCAGGCTGGCAACCAGGACCGAACGCGGGCAGCGCTCGTCGAGCGTGCCCAGGAGGGGGATCGTGATGCGTTCGACGCCCTGGCTCGCACGGCAGGAGACCGATGCATGGCCATTGCCACCCGGATCCTCCGGGATACCGATGTCGCCCAGGACGCCGTCCAGGCCACCCTGATCACCGCGTGGCGGGACCTCCCGTCACTCCGCGACCCGAATCGGTTCGAGCCGTGGCTCCATCGGATCCTGGTCAACGCCTGCTACGCCGAGGCCAAACGCCGTCGGCGGTGGACGTCATCCATCCGGATGCTCCCCGTGGACGTGGCCTCGAACGCGAATGACATCCTCACCGTCAACGACCGTGACCAGCTGGAACGGGCCTTCCGCCGCCTCACCGTTGAGCAGCGGGCGGTGATGGTCCTCCACCACTACATCGGTCTTCCGGTCCCGGAAGTCGCCGATCGACTGGGCATCCCGCTCGGGACCGCCAAGTCGCGGATCCACCACGCCACCACCGCGCTCCGGGCCAGCGTTGAAGCCGATGCCCGGACGCCCTCACAGGAGCGATCGGCATGACCACGCCACGCGATTCCACTCCCGGCGGGTCCGCTCCACGCGACGCCGACCGACTCATCTCTGCCTTCCTGGCCGAGGGCCAGGCCGATCTTCCCGACCAGGTGTACGACGAGGTGCGGGCCGAGATCGATCACACCAGCCAACGCACCGGTATCGGTCCCTGGAGGACGTCATTCATGAATCGTTTCGCATCCGTCGTCGCCGTGGCGGTGGTGATGGTGATCGCCGTCATCGTCGGCCTGCAGCTGGCCGGCGGCGGTCCGCTCATCGGCGGTGACCCGTCCGTCTCCCCGTCGCCGTCCGCCGAACCGTCGGCATCGGACAAGCCGACGCCCAAGCCGACCGGCCCGGCCGAGCCCTCGGCCAAGCCATCCGCGGAGCCGTCCGGTCCCGAGCCGGCCTTCACCTGCGGCCAGCCCATCCACCTCGACGCGGTGGGGAGCGACTTCCATCCGCTGATCGTGGCGGACATCCGGCTCGGCACCCATGACGGCTACGACCGGATCGTGTTCGAGTACGTGGACGAGGGCTCGCCCTACCTCGACATCGAGGCCGACGAGCCGCCGTTCGTCAAGGATCCCAGCGGCCTGCCGTTGGAGGTGGCCGGCGACCCGCATTTCCGCCTCATCTTCGGCGGGGCCGCGAAGTACGACAGCGAGACCGGCGAGCAGCCGTACAGCGGGCCCGTGGACTTCGAACCCGGCTATCCGCAGATCGCACAGTTCGTCGAGGCCGGCGACTTCGAGGCGAGCCATAGCTGGTACCTCGGGACGAACGGCAGTGACTGCCTCCGCGCCTTCTACCTGACCGAGCCTGGACGGATCGTGATCGACGTCCAGCACTGAGCCGCGGGGACCCGCAGCCCCGCCGCAGCTCCCCGGCGAGCCCTTCACGGGGCGGACCGGGGAGCTTCTCGTTCGGCGCATCGGCTCGTCATCCGCGCGCCCGTGGCGGCCCATCGGCGACCCTCGCTCGGGCGGGCGGGGGAGCCTCGGTGGTAATCTTGAGGTCATTTCTGGCTGACGCCGAACCGATGCCGAACACATGACGGCTGAGCGCGCAGCCGCCCGTTCAAGGAGTCGAACTTCGGTGCCGATTCGGCCGCCCAATACCCGCCTCGGCCGGCGCGAGCCGGATGTCCTGCTGCTCCAGCAGGCGCCAGAAAGGATCGCCGAGTACACCCGGATCCTGGACCGGCGTCTCGCCGACGAGCAGCGCCCGTCCGAGCGGACCCGCATGCTCCGCGAGACGACGAACCAGATCACGCGGACTGCGAACGACGCGATCCAGGCGTATCACCGGGCCCGCGCATCGGTCTCTGCCGAGCTTGAGATGCCGGACGGGGACCACGCTCATGCCAAGCGGATGGGCGTCCAGCTCGAGGCGGCGCGCAAGGATGTGCTCGCTGCGCTGGAGCTCACGAAGCACCGCTACCCGACGGAGGAGGCGGAGGCCTGACGGCTCCAGCGGTCTTCGCCGGGCCCCCAGACCGCTATCCCCCCTCGCGCTCACGCCCGATCAGGAGTACCGTGTTGACGTCCATCGGGCAGTTCCGATGGTCCGCGTAGTCGTTCGTCTTCGAATCGGCTGTGTGACATCCGATTCGAGTGAGGTCCAACTGTGGCCAACGGAACTGTTAAGCGTGTGATCTCGGAGCGTGGCTTCGGGTTCATCGGCGGCGAGGATGGCAAGGAGTACTTCTTCCATCGCAATGAGCTCGCCGGCTCCCTGGACTTCGACCGCCTGGTAGGCGGCGAGGCCGTATCCTTCGAGGTCGAGAACAGCCCCAAGGGGCCTCGCGCCGTGAAGGTGAACGCCGCCGCCTAGTCGGTAGCATTCAAGCCACTGGACGCCCGGTCATCGACCGGGCGTTCGGCTTTTCCGGCCCCTTCATCACTCCTGAATGGGCGGACCGATAGCATCTGCCCCGATGGGACGAACGAACGGCCTCGCCCGGCCGCGGATCCTCGTCGTCGAGGACGAGCCGCAGCTCCGCGCCCTCCTCCGGCTCTACCTTGAGCGTGACGGGTACGCCGTGGTGGAGGCCGGGGACGGCGCCGCGGCCCTGGCCGCGTACGACGCCGAGTCGCCGGACCTCGTGATCCTCGACCTCATGCTGCCGCGGATGCAGGGCGAGACGGTGCTCGAGGAGCTCCGCGACCGCGGGTCGGTGCCCATCCTCATCACCTCGGCCAAGCGGACCGATGCGGACCGCATCGCCGGCCTCCGCCTGGGCGCCGATGACTACCTGGGCAAGCCGTTCAACCCGCACGAGGTCACCGCCCGGGTGGCGGCCATCCTCCGCCGGGCCGGCCAGCCGCCCGGCAACGGCGCCGTAAGCGGGGTGGACCTCACCCAGGAGCCGATCCTGTCGCTGAACGGCGGACGGCTGACGCTCGACCCGGCCACCCGCCGGTTCACCCTGGCCACCGCCGGCAGCGGCGAGCAGACCGGCCGCCTCACGCCCGGCGAGGCTCGGCTCCTCCTGGCCCTGGCCCGCCGACCGGGGATGGTCATGACCCGCGAGCAGCTGCTCGACACCGTGGCGCGGCGACCCGACGACGTCTTCGAGCGGGTCGTGGACGTCCACGTCGCGAACCTCCGCCGGAAGCTCGGCGACTCCGCCGCCGACCCGTGGCTCATCGAGACGGTGCCGCAGGCCGGCTATCGGCTCGTTGCCGAGCGCGACTCGGCATGACAACCGAGCAGCCCGCGCCTCCGGCCGCCGCAGCTGCCGCCGGCGGCATGCCGCTGGCTCTTCGATTGGCGCTCGTATTGTCCGCGGCCGTCCTTATCGTCCTGTTACTGGCCGGTGCCGTCGTGAACCGGGTCGTCACCCGGTCCTTCGAGGACGTGGTCACCACCCAGCAGCAGGAGCAGGTCGAAGCGGCCGCGGAGGCGCTG
Organism: uncultured Chloroflexia bacterium; assembly: GCA_963699235.1. Lineage (GTDB taxonomy): Bacteria > Chloroflexota > Limnocylindria > QHBO01 > QHBO01 > DASTEQ01. The sequence goes on from OY969424.1 coordinate 805,884, forward strand.
AGCGGACTGATCACCCAGGGCGGGAACCTGCGTGAGGCGCGCGGTGTCCTGGAACGCCTGGGCCGGAGCCTCGGTGGTCCGGTGACGGTGCTCGGACCGGAGGGAACTGAGATCGCCCAGTTCGGGCCGCGCGAACTGCCGAGCGGCGAAACGACCGCGGTCACCGCCGACGTGATCGTGAATGACCAGCAGGTGGCGACCATCGCGGTCGTCGTCCCGGTCGGGACCGATGACCGGCCGTTCCTGCGCCTGTTCAACGTGGCGCTGCTCGTCGCCGGGCTGGCCTCGGTGGCGGTCATCGCCGGCGTATCGGTCTGGATGGCGCGACGCCAGACCCGGCCGCTGCAGGACGTGACCGCGGCCGCAAACCGCCTGGGCGCTGGCGACCTCTCGGCGCGGGCCACCGGTGGGGGAGACCGCGAGTCGCAGGAGCTGGCCGGCGCGTTCAACACCATGGCCGGACGGCTGGAGCAGTCCGAGATGCTGCGGCGCCGAGCGGCCACCGACATGGCCCACGACCTGGCCACCCCGGCCACGGTCCTCCAGACCCAGCTCCAGGCCATGATCGACGGCGTCGTCCCCAAGTCGAAGCCCAACCTCGAGGTCGCGGCGGCGTCCGCGGCGGCGCTCGGCTCAGTGATCGTGCAGATGGGGGAGCTGGCGAGCGCCGAGGCCGCTCCCCTCCAGGCCCGCCCCGAACGGGTGGAGATCGCCGGCCTCCTGGCCGAGGCCGCGGCCGCGCTGGACGGCCTCTACCGCGAGCGGGGCGTGACGCTTGAGGTCCAGCCCGCGGCGCCGGAGCTCGCGGCGTGGGCCGATCCCGCGCACCTGGGCCGGGCGCTGCGCAACGTCATGACCAACGCCGCCCAGCACACCCCGAGCGGGAAATCGGTCCGCGTCACCGCCACCCAGGCCACCCAGATGATCGAGGCAGCACCAAGCCACCGCGTGCAGATTCGGGTGACCGATGAGGGTCCTGGCATCCCACCCGGGGACCTGCCCCACATCTTCGAGCGCTTCTACCGATCGGACCCCGCCCGGACCAGTGGGGCAAGCACCGGAACGGGCACCCCCGGCGCCGGTGGCGCCGGCATCGGTCTGACCATTGCCCGCGAGCTGTTGGCTCCCAGCGGCGGCGTCATCTCGGTCGAGCAGACCGGCACCGATGGCACCACCCTGCTGATCTCCCTGGCACCGGCCTAGGGTCGGTCGGCCGGCGCTCGACGCCCTTTCCGCGGCCCTGCCGACTCGTGCCTGCGTTGCCTGCATTTGTGGTAGTGAGCGTGACTGAGCGTGTTACCGCGTTACCGCAAACGGTGGCAACGCAGCAGCAACCCCGTGATGGGAGGCTCCCGGCGACACCGGATTGTCCGGCCGTTACAACCCGCGAATCGCCTCTACCCGACCGGACTCCACGGCTGCTCCAAACGCGAAGTAGTCGAGCTCGGTCTGGTCCGCATAGGCCGCGGCGTAGTCCGCAATCGCATTCTCGAATCGGTTCGACGACCCCAGGTACGCGGCGATCGCGAACCGGTCCCCGGTCCGCGCATGGGCCCGCGCCAGGGTCCAGGCGCAGAGCAGGCCATAGATCGTCATGTTCGTCGGATTCAGCGACTCGATCGCCGCCGATAACTTCCAGTCGCGCAGCTGACGGACGTAGTAGTCGGTCTCCCCGGTCCGTTGCCACCCGAGGAAGATGTCGCTCACAGCCTGGATGAGGAGCTGACCCTCCACCACCCGGCGTCCATGGTTGCCGAATTTGCTCTCGCCCAGGTACGGGGAGAGCACCGATGACTGCGCCTCCTTGTACTGGAGAAAGAGGACGCTGTCATCGTCGCTCTGGAAGAGCAAGATCCAGGTCCGCGTCCCCACGCTCCCCACGCCGACCACCTTCCGCGCGACATGGACGAGCTGGTAGCGATCGAGCAGGACCCGCCGATCCTCCCGCAGGCTCTGCCGATACTTCCGCTCCTCGCCCTGGAGGAACCGCCCCTCGCTGTCCTGTTCGTCCATGTCCTCGACGGGGACCACGAGCGGTGGGTTCGGAATGATCTGCCGCACGCCGTTCACCACCCGGGTCATCTTCTTGGATACCTGGAGGCTGTCACGCGTCCTGGCTTTGGCCATGGCTGCCCTGATCCGCTTGGCGCCCTTCTTTGTGATCTCGGCCTGGAATTGGGCGAACAGCGTCTCCAGGTCCAGGCGGGCGTACCAGACGTCGAGGATGGGCATGGCTGTGAACTCGGTCATGGCAGACCGATACCGGGCGATGGCGGTCAGGACCACCTGCCGCTGCTCCTGGGCCGAGAAGCCGTTCTCCCGGGAAGCGACCACCAGGCTGGCGGCCAACCGCTTTACGTCCCAGTCGAACGGTCCCGGGTGGGTTTCGTCGAAGTCGTTCATCCCGAACAACAGGTGCCGCTCGGGGGAGGCAAAGGCCCCGAAGTTCGCGATGTGGGCGTCGCCGCCGAGCTGGACCCAGAGGCCCGAGTTGGGCATGGCGGCGAGGTCCGCGGCCATGGGCAGCGCGGCACCTCGGTAGAACGCGAACGGCGAGACGAGCATTCGCCCATGGCGGACCGGGACGAGCTCCGGAATCCGGGACTCTGACTGCCCCAACAGCAGACCGATGGGATCGCGATCCGGGGCCGGCTGGAAGTCCCGCTGGCTGTCAATCGGCGCCTGGGCGAGGGCCGCTGCGACCGCCGCCGCGCGCTGCTCCGCGGTCGGCCGTCCGGGGAGTGGCGTGTGGGCAGCGGAAGGACTCGGCATGAGCGAAGCCTACCGCCGGGCGCTGGCCTCCATACAGTCGCGTCAACTGCACCGGACCGTACCCAGGTACCCCCGAATCTCCTATTGCTGGCAGGGCCGCGCGGCCGCCACTCTCGGGTCCACTGATCCCCGCGATCCATCGCGTCCCGCAGGAGACTTCATGACCACCCACGTCGTTCGCCCCGCCTCGGTCACCATCCTCGCCGCCGGCTTTCTGGCCGCGACCGCGCTGCTGCTCGCCACCAGCGCCATGTCGGTCCGCGCCGGAACCCCGGTGGCCTGCTCCATCCTCATCAGCTCCACCTCGTCGCCGGTCCCGGCCGAGACGGCCACGATCATCGCCCTGGAAGATGTCCAGGTCGATGGCACCGGCTTCACGCCCGACACCGAGCTGGCGATCACGGTCGTCTTCAACGGCGTGCCGCAGGCCACCTTCCCGCAGATGACCGATGGCTCCGGCAACTTCGTCCTGCAGGGTCAGCTGCTGGAGGAGCAGGTTGGCGCCTGGACCCTGACCGCGGCCGATGGCCAGATCTGCAGCGACACGGTGACCTTCACGGTCGTGCTCGCGGCGGTCGCCACGCCGGCCCCCACTCCGGCGGGCCTGCCGGACGCCGCCATGATCCCGGCTTCGACCTCGACCGGTGGGGGAGCGGCCCTGGCCTTCGCCCTCCTGGGCCTGGCATCCATCGGCCTGGCCGCCGCCATGCGCTGGAGCATGCGCACCCGCCGAGCCTGAGCTCAAGCCCCGATCGGCGCCTCGGGTAGGATCAGCCGGTGACCGATCCCGAAGAGCGACCAATCGAGGACGCGGCTGAGGACCCTGGTGCTGGGCACGAGGCTGACGGCGACCCTGGGAGCGGGCGACTGCCGTCGTTCGACGACGTGAACCTGTCCGTCGGCCAGTTCATGGCCGGCCTCGAGCAGAAGATCCTCCACAACCGGCCGCCGGCGGTGGTCGTGGTCGAACAGGAAGGGCGCGGCGAGTCGGTCGAGACCAGCGGCCTGTTGATCGATGACCTGCCGACCGAACCGCTGGACCGCCCCGAGCCCCCCGACACGTCAGGCGCGAAGCTCTAGCGGCCCCGAAGGATCAGGTCCCGGCGAAGAACTCGTTGATGGCGCCGGTGTCATTCGAGAAGGCCCAGCGCGCGGTGACCTTGCCGTCCTTCACGTGATAGATCTCGGCTGTGCGGTACGTAAGCGACTTGCCGCCCATCGTGGCGGTGGCGGTCACCAGGGCGATGGCGTGCTCCTCGTTGGCCAGCATGTCATGAAGATCGGTCGTGATCTGCCAGTCGGGTAGGCCCCGGCGAATCGCTCCGCCAGCGCAGCTTTCCCTCGGATCGGCTCGTCGCGACCGATCTCGTGCCATTCGACGTCGTCGGCGATCAGGGCCGCCGCGGCCTCGGTGTCCAGCGCGTTGAATGCATCCAGGCAGCTGACGAAGCACCTTGAGCGATGCATCAGACGCTCGATTGTCGTGGTCGCCTTCGTGGTGGGACATGGATGTGGATCCTCTGGGCGATGGGTGGACGGCCATCGTACGCCTCGGACCCAGTTCTCAGGCCCTACGCGGCCGTGATCAGGTCCCGGCGAAGAACTCTGTTGATGGCCTCGGTGTCGTCGGACATCGCCCATCGGCCGGTGATCTTGCCGTCCTTGATGTGATAGACCTCGGCGACCTTGTAGTCGATCGTCTTGTCGCCCCAGACCGCATGCGCGCTGAGCAGGGCCACCGCGTGGTCGTCGCCACCGACGATGTCGTGGGTCTCGCCGCCGGTGATCTCCCACTCGGGCTTGCCGGATCCCATCATCCGCTCCCGCAGGGCGGCCTTGCCGTGGATGGGCTCGCTCGCGGCCGATCTCGTGCCACTCGACGTCATCGGCCAGGAAATTCCCGGCGGCTTCGGGGTCGTTCGAGGTGAAGGTTTCGAGGTACTGGCGCACGAGCGCCGCGTTCGGATGGTCTGCCATGAGCTTCTCCTCAGTGTTGGGACGGGGACGCCAAGCCTACGCCGCTCAGACGGTGATGACGACCTTGCCCTGCGCCTTCCCGGATTCCAGGTAGCCCATGGCCTCGGCAGCCTGCGCCAGCGGGTACGTCCGATCGACGGCCGGCCGGATCTTGCCGGCCTCGATGAGCTCCTTCAGCGCCAGGAAGTCCTCCTTGCGGTCCTCCGCGACGTACACCCGGATCCTCTGGCCCAGCAACTTCGAGCGGAGCGCGCCCGCCATGGGGTGGAATAGCGGGGCGATCCACCGCCCACGCGTCGCGCCGCACAGGACCAGCGTCCCTCCCGGGCGAAGGATCCGCCTCAGGTCGGAGATGGAGCGGCTGGCCCCGCCGATGTCGAAGACCATGTCATAGCGATCCGCGCCGGTGGTGAAGTCCTCCCGGGAGTAGTCGATGACCCGGTCGGCGCCCAGCGATCGCACGAACTCCACGTTCTCGGTCCGGGTGACCGCCGTCACCTTCGCTCCGAACGCCTTGGCGATCTGCACCGCGAATGACCCGACCCCACCACCGGCTCCGAACACGAGAACCGTCTGCCCGGCCTGCACCTGGCCGTGGTCCCGCAGCCCCTGGAGCGCGGTCACGCCCGCGGTCGGGATGGCGGCGGCCTCCTCGAAGTTCAGGCCCGCCGGCATCGGGGCGAAGTCCGTCTCGCGCCCGGCCACGTACTCGGCGAACGTCGCGGGGCGCGTGCCGAAGACCTCGTCCCCCGGCTGGAAGGTGGTGACGCTCGTTCCGACCGCCTCCACCACGCCGGCCAGGTCTACACCGCGAACGGCCTGCTTCGGACGGCGCCACCCCGACGACGGGCGCAGGAAGAGGATCGGCTCGCCCCGCATCCCCCGCCAGTCCAGCGAGTTGGCTGAAGCCGCCCGGACGCGAACGAGGATCCCGTCCTCGCCGATCTCCGGCTTGGGGATGTCGGTCAGCTCCAGGACGGCGGGGGAGCCATACCGATGCTGGGCCACGGCCTGCATCGTCCTCTCCGAGATCTGGGTCTTCTCCTGGGTCAGGGCGTCGGCGGTCATTGTCCTCTCCTTGCCTCCAGCCGTTCATCGGCTTGGAGTAGTCTTACGTCGTAAGATAGATTGCTCTTACGCTGTAAGATTGTCAAGCCCGAATTGTCGGGAATCCGATGCGTTCGTAGAACCCGTGAAAGGAGGCAGCCCGTGGCCAGGCCGGTCCAGTCGAAACAGCGCGAGCCCATGAGCCGTGACCGCGTGCTGCGCACGGCCATCGGTCTGGCCGACACGGAGGGGATCGGCGCCCTGACCATGCGCCGCCTGGCGCAGGAGCTGGGCGTGGAGGCCATGACCCTGTACCACTACGTCGCGAACAAGGACGAGATGCTGGACGGGATGGTGGACCTCGTCGCGGGCGAGGTGGAGCTGCCCGATGGGGGAGGGGACTGGAAGCGCGCCACCCGGCGGCGGGCCCTCGCCGCCCGTGAGGTCTTCGTCCGCCATCCGTGGGTCGTCGCCCTGTGGATCCGGTTGCGGGTGGGTCCCAGGCGCATCGGCTACATGGACTCCGCCCTGCGCACGTACCGGGAGGCCGGCCTGTCGCCGGAGATCACCGAGCGGGTGTTTCACGCGGTGGAGAACCACATCATCGGCTACACCCTTCAGGCCGAGGCCTTCCCCCTCGAAGACGAGGACCTCGCCGCGGCGGGCCAGGCATTCCTGCGGACCCTCTCGACCGAGGACTACCCGCACCTGGCCGAGCACATCGGTCAGCACCTGGAGAAGGGGACCCTGGACGAGGGCGACTTCGAGTTCGGCCTGGACCTCATCCTGGACGGCGTCGAGCGACTCGCCGATGAGGAGGCACCAGCCGGAGTGAATCCAAAGCGCAGGTCGAAGAAGCGGCTGCGCTAGGGCCTGTTGCCGCCGACCTGGGCGCTATCGGCCGCGCCGAACGCGGCCCGCTCCCGCGATCCCGAATTACGGCGCGGCGATGCACATGCTGCAGGTCGCGCGCCACGACGTGGACGCGTTCGCGCGTCGGAGGAGCCATCCAGTGCCGTCAACCGCCCCTACGCACCGCTACTTCCTCTGGGTGCCGCCAACGGTCAAGACAGCTCGTGAAGGAGTCGCCTGGACCTTCGGTCTGACGGCCGACCAGTACGCGCCGAAGAGCCAGTCGTGAACCAATCCGAAGCTCTCCGGGCCTGCGGCCGGTCGATTCCGCTGCGCTCACCAGCGACTTGGGAGATCAGTGACGGCGACGGCGGTGGCCCACGTGCCAGCCGGGGCAGAACTCGCATCGGTATGGTTTGAGACTGCCGTCTTGGCGTCGCCCGTGGCGAAGCATGGACTTCGCTTCGCCGCGGCTGACGAACATCGTCTTCGAGGTGCAGCTGCGCTCGATGCGGGGCAGGTTTCGGTTGATGAACTGGTGGTAGTCGACGCTCATGCCGGCATCGTCGATGGGCGTCGTGACACCTAGCGTGTCGCCTTTGTCCGGCGCGATTCCGTACTCTGGACATCGCATGCCAGGTCAACCCAAGCCCGTCCTCGGGGAGCGCTTCATCGACGCCGTCGCGTACGCGGTGGAGCTGCACGCCAAACAGGCGCGGAAGGGCACGACCTTCCCGTATCTGACCCACCTGCTCGCCGTCTGCAGCCTCGTGCTCGAGGATGGCGGGACCGAGGACGAGGCAATCGCTGCCCTCCTCCACGACGGTCCCGAGGACCAGGGCGGCGAGCCGATCCTGGCCGAAATCCAGACGCGATTCGGCGAAGACGTAGCGGCGATGGTCGAAGGCTTGAGCGACTCGCTGAAGGCCGTGGGCGAGGACAAAGAGCCCTGGCGACCGCGGAAGGAGCGCTACCTCGAGCGGCTCGCTTCGGAACCTGAATCGGTCCTCCGCGTGGCCCTGGCTGACAAGATCCACAACGCTCGATCGATGGCAGTGGATGACGCGACGCATGGGGCGAGTCCCTCTGGGATCGGTTCCACGTCGGTCATGAAGATCAGGCGTGGTACTTCGGCGAACTTCTCGCGCACCTTCAAGAAGCGGATTCCGGAATCAAGGAATCTGCCGGAGTTCGAGTCATCTGGTTCATCGACTGTTCGGCTCGATTGACCAATGAAGAGGCAGTGGCGGGTCTACGTACTTGAACTCGAGGATGCTGCACGGTCCGGGGAGGCTGCCGGACAAGCCGAATCTCTACGTGGGCGCAGACTGCGACGGACAGTCCTCGAGCGACTGCGGCGCTCATCTGACTGACTCGATGATCGGGAGCAGCAAGGTACGAAAGCACTTTCGCGCGATTCGGTTCGACCTCTTCGAAGACCTCGCGGCCCTACGAGTCGAAGGAAGACGCGCGCAGCGCTACCCGAGCGTCTCGATGCGGAGTCCAAGATCGGTCCTGCGCGTGTCCCTCGCCGACAAGCTGCACAACGCGCGATCGATCGAGACAGACCTTGCGGATCCGATCTGTCGGTGAGGGCGGTCTGGGAGCGGTTCAATGTTGGGATCGAGGACCAGGAGTGGTACTACCAGAAGCCTGCTCGCCATCTTCGAGCGGCGCCTCGGAAAGTCGCGAAACCTCCCAGCATTTCGAGAGATCGTCCTGACGTTCTTCCCGGTGGCTTCAGAGGTGCGCCTCGACTCGGACTTCCGCGCCAGACTCCGACGCGGTGTCCGGTCCGTCCCCTCGAACACTGACCCGCGGGGGAGTTACGCCGTCTACGTTGCCCTGCTTCATAACGTGCCCAAGGACCCCGGCGAGTACAGCCTGTACGTCGGATCCACTGGAAAGCACTCCGAAGTGCGATACATCGAGCACTTGCTCGGCTACCACTGCCCGAAACGACTGGATCGAAGAACATGGAGCCGGACTTCTACCTGCGAGTTTCGCGCAGGTTGAACCCGATGAGGTCGAGTAACGATGCGCGGGCCACCGAGGAATCGTTGATAGCGGTCACTCAAGGCTGAAGGCCTCGACGGTTCACGGGAAGAGCCTGACTGCCGCGAGTTACTTCGGGAAGTCCTTCGGCTTGAAGGCGTACGACCACATCGAGGTCGGCGCCACGCGGAAGAAGATGACGTTGCCCCAGCTGTAGGGGTCCGAGCCGTACTGGGCCACCCAGGCGCCGTGGATCTCGTCGTGGTCGGGGTGGTCGCGGGTGATCCACTCGACCGTGCCGTTGGCGACGACCGCCATCTGATCGGTCTCCATGTAGACCACCGAGCAGGCCGGGTTGGCCCGGAGGTGACCGATGCGGGTGGCCGTCTCATCGGTCGACAGGGTGAATCGGCCGTGAATGAAGAGCGAGTCGAGCGGCGAGACGCGGGGCTCGCCCCTGGCGTTGACCGTGGAGAAGGCCACGATCCGGGTGCCCTGGAGATGGGTGACGACCTGCTGCGCGGTCAGCCGCCGCTTGGGCGTGACGATGGCCGCGAAGTGGGGGTTGATGTTCGCCATCGTCGCGTCGATCAGCCGCTGGAGCTCCGCGATCTCCTCCGGCGTCTCGCGCATGGCCCGAGTCTAGGCGTCCCGAAGCGACGCGGGGCCCGCGCGTCGAATGTGCTACCATGTGCGTCATGGCAGACCTGCCCAGGGTGGGGATCCGCGAGCTGCGCCAGAACCTATCGGTCTACATCAAGCGCATCCGGGAGGAAGGCCGCTCGTACGAGGTGACCGAGCATGGTCGCCCCGTCGCCCGCCTGACCCCGCTGACCGATGAACCCATGTCCGTGCTGGACCGGCTGATCGCCGACGGCAAGGTCACCCCCGCCACGGGTGACCTATTGGATCTCGAACCGCTGCCCGCCCTGCCCGGCAAGCAGCTGTCGGAGATCCTGCAGGAGATGCGCGACGAAGAGCCGTGGTGAACGGCGCAGTCTGCTACCTCGACGCCTCGGCGCTGGTGAAGCTGGTGATCACCGAGGCTGAGACGCCGGCGCTGCGAGGGTTCCTCCGCGGTCATCCGCGTCGAGCGTCGAGCCGCCTGGCTGGGGTCGAGGTCGCCCGTGCTCTCGCTCGCCTGGAAGTCGGCGCCGAGGATGCGCTCGGGAGGCTGTTGCCCGACCTGCACCTGGTCGACATCAGCGACGAGATTCTCGATGAGGCTGCGCGGCTTGCGCCGACCACGCTGCGAACGCTGGACGCCATCCACCTGGCCACCGCGCTTCGGCTGCGGCCCGACCTGGCCGCCCTCGTCACCTATGACCGGCGCCTCGCGGAGGCGGCGGAGGACGCGGGTCTGCCCGTCGTCGCGCCGAGCTAGGTCGGCTCTGCGGTACGTGCGGGAGGGCGTATCGGTACGTGCGAGGGCGTATCGGTAAGCGGGTAGGCTTGCGGCATGACTGACTTCTCGCGCCAGGAGACCGCCGATCGGGCCGGGGTGCCGCTCGACGAGGTCACCCGCCTGGTGGACCTCGGGATCCTGGCCCCGACCGAGGGCGACCGGTTCACGGCGGGCGACGCCCGGCGCATCGGCCTCGTCCAGACCCTCGAGCGGGCCGGGATGCCGGTGGACGGGCTGGGCACGCTCATGCGCAGCCGGGACGTGTCGCTGGACTTCATGGACAGCCCGCTGTTCGAGCGCTTCGCGACGCTCAGCCCGATCACCTTCGCGCAGCTGAGCGAGAAGACCGGGATCCCGGTCGACATGCTCATGACCATCCGCGAGGCGACCGGCGCCCCCACGCCGCAGTCGGACGACCTGGTCCGCGAGGACGAGCTCGACGTCGTCCCGCTCCTCGAGGCACACGTCGCCCGGGGCATGGACGCGCAGGCCACCGAGCGGCTGCTCCGGGTCCTGGGCGACAACCTCCGCCGGGTGGCGGAGTCGCAGGCCGAGTGGTGGCAAACCCAGATCGTCCTGCCGCTCGTCCGGGACGGGCTGAATGCCGGCGCCATCGGTGACGCGACCGCGGCCTTCGGTCTCGAGCTCAACGAGCGGTACCAGCGCGCGTTCCTCGCCATCCAGCATGCCCAGGAGGCGCGAACCTGGACGGGGAACATTCTCGCCCAGATCGAGTGGAGCATGACCCAGGCCGGGCTCTACGCCCGCCAGGATCGGCCGCCGGCGATGTGCTTCTTCGACATCACCGGCTACACCCGCCTGACCCAGGAGCGCGGCGACCAGGCAGCCGCCGCCCTGGCGACCTCGTTCTCGCGGATGGTGCAGCGCACCTCGTCGCAGTACGACGGGCGGGCCGTGAAATGGCTGGGCGACGGGGTGATGTTCTACTTCGCCGATCCCGGCCCGGGAGTGGTGGCCGCGCTGGACATGATGGAAGGCGCCGCCGAGGCGGGGCTACCGCCAGCCCACGTGGGGCTCCACGCCGGCCCGGTCCTGTTCCAGGAGGGCGACTACTACGGCCAGACGGTCAACCTGGCGGCCCGGATCGCGGACTACGCCCGGCCCGGCGAGGTGCTCGTCAGCCAGGCGGTGGTCGAGGCCGCGACGGATGCGCCGGCCTGCATTCACCGAGATCGGTCCGGTGGAGCTCAAGGGCGTCCAGGGGCCGACCCAGCTCCACGTCGCGCGCCGAGGCTGACCCTCGCCGCTTTCGGGTCCGCCGATAGAGGCTCGTCCCAGGCCACCCGGTGGTCGTACATCCAGGCCGTCGATCGCTCGGTGACGAGGTACCGGAAGACCAGGCGCAGCATGAGGTCACGGATGGTCCGGCCGATGCCGCCGGGGATCTTGGCGCTGCTCCCTCGCGCGCCGTAGGCGACGATCTTCTCGACCCGCTCGCGGCGCAGGGCCTCGTAGGCGGCGAGCGCCTCGGGGATCGATGAGCGGTCGCGGAGGGCCTTGGCCAGGATCACCCCGTCCTCGGCGGCCATCGCCGCGCCCTGGCCGGAGGTGGGCGCCGGGGCGTGGGCCGCGTCGCCGATGATCACCATCGGGCCGCGGGACCACACCGGGACGTGCCCCAGGTCGAGGGTGTTGTCGCCCGCCAGCTCGAGCACGCCGCCCGTGATGAGGTCCACGGCGGGGCCGCGGTCATCCGTGAACAGCCCAGTCAGCTGCTCCTTCCAGCCGGCCTCGGTGGTCGCGGCCCGCTCGGCGGCGGTGATCCGGTGGCGCGGCCAGTTGACGAACCACACCACGTCGCCGTTCACGGCGGGGTAGTAGCCGAAGAAGGCCCGCCGTCCGAAGATCATGTGCCACGCCTCCGGCTCCGCGTCGAGCCCCGCGCCACGGCTGAAGCCGCCGAAGTTCGTGAGTCCCACGTACCGGCCCTCGGGCGCACCAGGGTCGATCAGGCGACGCACCACCGAGTGGATGCCATCGGCGCCCACCAGCAGGTCGCCCGTCGCCCAGCTGCCATCGCCGAACGTGGCCGTCACCCGGCCGTCCGGGTTCACGGTGGCATCGGTCAGCCGCCGGTCGAACTCGACCCGGATCCCGCGCTGGATGGCCTCGTCGAGCAGCAGCCGGCTCAGGCGGGCGCGCTTCAGGGTCTGGGCCACGGTGCCGTCCGACAGCGGCGCGCCCAGCCCGGGCACTCCCAGGCGAGCGCCCTCGGCGCTCCACAGGTAGTTGCGGTTGGTGGGGAGGCCGATCGCCTTCACCGCCGGCAGGACTCCTACCGCATCGAGCGCATCGAGCCCGTTGGGGGAAAGGGTGAGGTAGGAGCCGATGTCGGCATCGGTCTGTCCGTGGCCCTCGAAGATCGTTGACTCGATCCCGGCCTGGCGCAGGGCCAGCGCCGTCACTGATCCGGCGACGCCACCCCCGGCAATGAGCACCTCCATGGCGGTATCCTTTCTTCGAACCTCTGCTATCGTGATTTCGGTATATCTCGTATATCGAGAGGATAGAGGCATGCCACGCGGGCGTCAAGCGGCCATCACCCGAGCGGGCAACGCCATGCAGGCGTACCAGCGCAGCACCCAGGCGTTCGACGACGCGGTGGGTCGGGCGCTGGGTCTGAACCCGACCGACCTGCGCGGCCTGGACTGGCTGGCCGATGGACCCAAGTCGGCGGGGGAGCTGAGTGCGGGCACCGGCCTTTCGACCGCGGCGACGACGACCCTGATCGACCGGCTCGTGGCCAAGGGCTTCGTGGAGCGGGTGCCGGATCCGTCGGACCGGCGGCGGGTCCTGGTCCGGATGACGGCCGATGGTGGCCGGCGGGTGGCCCCCTTCTACGGGCCGCTCGTGGCCGCGGGGGCGAAGCTGCTGGAAGGCGTCTCGGCCGCCGAGATCGAGCGGATGGCGGCCTGGCTGGACGACGCTCGCGACCTCACCGATCGCCAGCGCGACCGGATCGAGGCTGAGCACCGATGACCTACGAGAAAGACCCGCGGGTGGACGCCTACATCGACCCGCTCCCGCCGTGGCAGCAGGCGATCTGCCAGGAGGTCCGCGACCTGGTCCACGAGGCCGATCCGGAGGTGGTCGAGACCATCAAGCGCACGGTCCAGCCGTACTTCGTGCTGGAGGGCAATATCTGCGCCCTGCAGGCGACGAAGGACCACGTCAATGTCTTCCTCTACGACCCGCTCGTCACCGACCCGGAGGGGATCATCACCCGCGGCTTCGAGGCCACGACCGGGCGCCAGATCAAGATCTACGAGGGCGAGCCCATCAACCGCCCGGCGCTCCTCGCCATGTTCCGCGAGATCGTCGGCCCACAACCGGGCCGGTGGCTGGCGCAAGCTCCAGGCCAGGCCCTGACCGCCTAGACCTCCAGGTCGCCGGCGATCTCCGCTGCCCGGCGCAGCTCGTCGCTGATGGCACGCCGTTCGGCCGTCGCCAACGGGATACCCGATGCCTCCGGCGAGCCGTCTGCGAGCGTCGTCGCGGTCACCCAGGCGCATGGCCAGGTCGGCGCGGAGGATCAGACCGCGAGCCGCGACCGGTCCAGCGATGGGCGGGTCGGCAGCGAACGCCGAGTCGAGCACCTGGGCAGCCGCCTGGGCGTCGTCGCGGGAGTCGGCGAGGGTGGTGGCTGCCACGACCGCGCGCTCGAGCCGGCCGGCATCGCTGGCTCGTGGCGCGGGCTGCTCAGCGATGGGCTGACCGATGCGGATGTAGTTGCCACCGGGGTCGACGACGATGAACTGCCGGACGCCATAGGTCATGTCGCGCAGGGCGCCGAGGCGCGGGATCCCACGCATCGGCACCCGGCCGAGCGCGGTCCGGAGTCCGGTCGAGAAGGCCTCGTACAGTGCGTCGACGTCGGACACAAGGACGTAGCAGGTGCTGTACGAGTTCGCCGGATCGAGGCCCTTGAGGACGAAGAACTGGAGCTCGATGCCGCCCCGCACGACGATGGCAAACGTGTTCGGCCGCTCCTGGCGGTACGTGACCTCGAACCCGAGCGCCTCGTAGAAGGCGAGCGTGTCATCGATGGATCGGGTGGGCAGGATGGGAATCGTGCGTTCGGTCATCGGTCGTCGCTCATCGGCTCACGAACCTTCCCACCAGTCGCGGCCAATGGTCTAGTGTCGGGCGCACCATGCAAGCTTGGACTCGAGACCGATACGGACCGCCGGACGTCCTCGAGTTGACCGAGGTCGAGCCGCCGGAGCTGGGCGCCGGCGACGTCCGGGTCCGGGTCGCGTTCTCATCGGTCAACCAGGCCGATCTCGACTACCTGTATGGCAAGCCGTGGATGACGCGCATCGCGACCGGGTTGCGCCGGCCCAGCATTCCGGGGGTCGGGCTGGACGTGGCTGGGGTGGTCGATGCGGTCGGCCCCGACGTCACCACCTTCAAGCCCGGCGACGAGGTGTTCGGGGACATGACCGAGTTCAGGCACAGCGCCTACGCCGAGCTGGTCACGGCCCCGGCCCTCGCCTTCGCCCCGGTTCCGGCCAGCGTCTCGCTGGAAGACGCCGCCTCAACCCCGCAGGCCGCCATCCTGGCCATCCAGGGCCTGAACGCCCAGGGCGGGATCAAGGCAGGCGACAAGGTCCTGATCAATGGCGCGTCGGGCAGTGTGGGCCCGTTCGCGATCCAGATCGCGAAGTCACGCGGGGCGGAGGTGACCGGTGTGGCCAGCACCGGAAAGCTGGAGTTCGTCCGCTCGCTGGGCGCCGACCACGTCCTGGACTACACCCGCGACGACTACACCGAGCTGGGCACGCGATACGACCGGATTCTGGACATGGCGGCGTTCCACTCCATCGCCGACATCCGCCACGCCCTGACTCCGACCGGGGGCTACACCGCCATCGGCGGGCCCCTGACGAACGTTTTCGGGGCCATGATCGTGGGGGTGCCGATGCGGCTGGCGGGCAAGCAGCGGGCCGGGCTTCCGCTGTGGAAGCCGTTCCGCGCCGAGGACGTGGCGGACCTGTCGAAGATGCTGGAGGACGGGACGATCAAGCCGGTCATCGACAAGCGGTACTCGTTGGCGGAGGTCCCCGATGCGCTCCGCTACGCGGACGACGGCCATGCCCGCGGCAAGGTGGTCATCACCGTTCGTCTGCCCCGTCACCGCAGCCCGAGCCGAGCCGCGCTACCCGGGCGACGTCGCCATCCCCGCCGGCCACGCGGGTCAGACCCGGGACGGGGTGATCGTCTGTAGCCAAGTCCGAACCATTTCCGCGGAGCGGGTGCGCCTTCCTCCGCTGGGCCACTTGACCGATGCCGCTGCGCGGCGACAGGTGCGCCACGCGCTGGCCCATCACCTGGGGCTGGATGTTCCCGCTGTGGCGGACGGAGCCGGAGGCCCTGCAGGCGCCTCCGGCGATCGGTCCTAGACTGCGCCGCACCGAACGTCCGCGATCATCCAGCGGGAGCCGTCACGTGACGTCCACGAGTCGCCACCACTTCGCCGCCACCAGCCCAGGCCAGCCGCGACTGACACGGTTCCCGGCCGAGTACGAGGCCGGCGTCTGCAACATTGGTCCCGACGAGATCGCCAGCCGGCGACGAGCCGGCCACTTCGGGGCCGCGGTCACGGTCGGCATGTTCATCGGCCTGGTGCTCCTCGGAGCGCCGCCGCTCTTCCGTCTGGTCCTGTTCATTCCCGCGGCGGTGGCGGCGTCGGGCTACCTCCAGGCGTACCTGAAGTTCTGCGCCGGGTTCGGCGGCTGGGCGTGTACAACTTCGGTCGACTGGGGACGACGACCAAGATCGCCGATGACGCCGCGCGGGCCGCGGACCGACGGAAGGCCAACCAGATCGGCCTGGCGTCGGGGCTCATCGGCCTGGCGGTGGCCGTCGTCGCGGTGCTGCTCCCGGTCTGACCCGGCCTCAGCCCGCGGTCGCCGGTCGGACGACCGCACCGTTCGGGGTGACCTCGACCAGGGTCGGCACCAGCGCGATCCCGTACTTGCGCGCCAGGTCGGGGCGCTCGCGGACGTCGATCCGGACGAACGGCCGATGCTCCGCCCGGAGGGTGGACTCGAGCTCACGGCACTCGGTGCAGAGCGGGTGGCTGAAGGCGACCACCAGGTTGGCGGTGCCGTCGCCGCTGCTCCCGCTCGGGCTCGCGTGGCCCGCGACGTCCATCGGTTCCAGGTCAGCAGGTCGATCCGTTCCAGCTGGTGGCTCCGGATGCCGCGGAGGCGGGCGCCGATCCGGTACAGCTGGCAGCCGGCGCAGAAGCCGGTGACTGCGGCGAGCAGCGCCAGGAATGCGACCAGCACCCCGAGCGCCACGCCCAACCCGGTCCAGCCGACGGCGTACGCCACCGAGGCGGTGGTCAGGACGGTCAGGCCGATCCAGTTCGCGAAGCGCGGCGGACGCGAGTCCTCGATCGGGCCTTCACCGATCCGGGGCTGGACCCACTCGAAGTACGCGTAGCACGGCAGGCAGTAGCGTCGCCCGAAACGGAGACCGATGCCCAGCTGGGCGGCCAGCAGGGCGAGGATCGGCCAGATGCCGGTCACGACGGCCAGCACGGCGCCGATGCCGACGGTGGCCTGGAGGAAGCGGGGAGCGCGGGCGTCGACGACGTCGAGGTCGCAGTAGGGATCGGCGGTCCGGAGAAGAGCGGGATGAGCGACCGAGGAGGGCTGAGCCATGAATCCACCTGCAATGGGGCGCCGGTGAGGCGCGGAGGGTGCCGGGCGGGTCGGCGGGTGCGAGCGCGGGAGCGGACGGAAGGGCTCAGGCCCTCCCGTCTAGCGACAGATGCAGGTGGTGGTGTTGCGGCGCTCAAGCACTACAGCGGCAGCGTAGCAGGTCAGCCTGAGCATGTCCCTTCCCTCGTCTCCAATCAGGTGATCGATCAGCTCAAGGCGCATTGCTGCTGATCGGTTCCTGACCGGCAACCCCATGCCCGCGTTCAGTTTCGGCGCGGCGAGCCAAGGGTCCCGGCCGGTCCTGAGGTGGTTCTTGACGCGAGCCATGTCGCTCATCTCGTAGCCGGTGTCGAATCTCCGGCTCTCGGCGACGACGCCGCGCTGGAAGCTGGGCGCATGCGGAGGAACTCGGTGACCCGGGCGAAGCCGAGGAAGAATCGAACCGGCTGTGGCATGAGGTGGCGGGTCGGGTCGATGAACAGTGCGGGCTCGACGAGACGGACGACGCGACGTCGCACCTCGAGCTCAGCCTCACCCGCGGCCAGGACGTTCTTCACCCACTGGACGTCCGAGCCATAGGTCAGGGCGAAGACGTACGACTCCCCGTCGCGGAACACGTTCATCGGTGTGCGGTATGCCTTGCCGGATTTCCGACCCCGGTAGCGGATGATCGCGAACCCTGGCAGCCAGCGGACGAACAGCCGCGAGAAGCGGTTGAAGACGCGCGTCGTGAACGGACGCATGAACTCGAACCGTGTCCGCTGTCGCGCTGACATCGGTCTGTTCATACACCCCTCACGCCGGTGACGCTCGCGCTGGTCCTTGACCCCTACGGGTCGAGGACGGGGATGGAAGCGAACGAGGAGCGGTAGAAGCCGCGGTCCCGGGTGAGCAGCCGTTCGGCCCGAGCCGCCGCGTGGGCGCCAACCAGGAAGTCCGGCAGGATCCGGCGCCGGGTGCCGCCACCCGAGCGGTACGCGCGCCACGCTCGGCCGGCCGCCAGGGAGATGTCCCGGTCGATCGCATCGAACGCGATCTCGAGCCCGTCGAGGGCGTTGACCGCCGCAGCCGCGCCGCCAAACGCGCCACTTACCTCCGCCCAGACGATCTCGCACGCGATCAGGCTTCCCTCGGCTCGACATCGGCGCAGTGCGTCTCGGGACCGTGCACCAAAGGTGGGATCGGCCGTGAACAGGTCGAGCAGGACGCTGGTGTCGACGGCCGTGATCACCGCCCGCGTGTCCGCTCCAGGTAGCGGTCAACCGGTTCACCAAGCTTGAGGACGCCCCATGCGGCATCGACGGGGTCGGTGATCTGCGCCTTGCGGGCCACGAGACGGCCGGCTTCCGCCTCGAACTCCAGCACGACGCCGGGATTCAGACCCAGCCGCGCACGGAGCGGCTTGGGAATGGTGACCTGCCCCTTCTCCGAGACGATCGCTTTCATACCGACACGGTAGGGATTCCTACTCTTCATGTCAAGGATCGCCGCGGAGCGCCTTGTTGGGTAGGCTAGGGGAGACACGTCAGGGAGCGCATGGTGACCGCACAGACCGACTCGCCCATCATCGAAGTCCGTGACCTGGTCAAGGTCTACGGCAAGGACACCCGCGCGGTGGACGGCATCACCTTCGGCGTCGCGCCCGGCGAGCTGTTCGGCTTCCTGGGACCCAACGGCGCCGGCAAGACGACGACCATCCGCATCCTGGCCACCCTGCTCGAGCCGACCGAGGGGACGGCGACGGTGGCTGGTTTCGACGTCACGAAGGACTCCGCCGAGGTGCGCAAGCGCCTGGGTCTCGCCCTGCAGACGCCGGCGCTGGACCCGTTCTCCACCGGTCGCGAGACGCTCGAGCTGGCCGGCATCCTGCAGCGCATGCCACGGGCCGAGATCAAGCGCCGCGCCGACGAGCTGCTCGAGCTGATGGGTCTCGCCGAGGTGGGCAAGAAGCTCACCGGTCAGTACTCCGGCGGTATGAAGCGGCGGCTGGACCTCGCCAGCGCGCTCATGCACAAGCCACCGGTGCTCATCCTCGACGAGCCGACGGAAGGGCTCGATCCCCAGAGCCGAACCGCGCTCTGGGAGGAGCTGGAACGGATCAGCCAGTCGGGAACGACCATGCTGCTGACCACCCACTACATGGAGGAGGCCGATCGGCTCTGCTCCCGGCTCGCGATCATCGACGACGGCAAGATCGTGGTCGACGGCTCGCCGGCCGAGCTCAAGGCCTCCATCGGCGCCGACACCGTCGTCCTCGAGCTGGCCTCGACGAATGGTGACCTCGAGAGCCTGCGGGCATCGGTCCGCCGCCTGCTGGAGGACATGGTCCAGGCCGATGGGGTCAATCCCCATCCCAAGGGCGTGGAGCTATCGGTCCCGAATGCCAGCGCGGCGATGCCGGCCATGCTCCGTCGGCTGGACAGCGAGGGAATCCCCATCGAAGGGCTCCAGATGAGCCAGCCCAGCCTGGACACCGTGTTCCTGAAGTACACCGGTCGCCACATCCGCGAGGAAGCAGCCGACGAGCCGCTGCCGATCATGGGGGTCTGACCGATGACCGCACTTGCCTACGAGACCTACTACCTGGGCGTCCGGACCACCCGACGGTTCATCCGGGTGCCCGCCAACTTCATCAGCATCCTCTTCTTCCCGCTCGTCCAGCTGCTGGTGTTCAGCCAGCTGTACGAGGACATCATCCAGCTGCCGGGGTTCGGCGGCGACGTGAGCTACCTCGCCTACCTGGCGCCGGGGCAGATCGTGTCGACCGCCTTCTTCGCGGTGGCATGGGCCGGCTTCGGGCTGCTGATGGAGATCCGCAGCGGCTACATCGACAAGCTGCGGGCGAGCCCCATCCGTCGCTGGTCGATCCTGCTCGGCGAGATGGTGCCGCTCTTCTTCCAGGCGGCCGGCATGGGCGCGATCATCCTGATCATCTGCGTCGTCCTCGGAACCCCGATCGTGACCGGCATCCCCGGCGTGATCCTCATCCTGTCGCTGGCCGGCCTGTTCGGGCTCGCCATCTCGGGGGCGAGCTTCATCCCGGCCCTGGTGACCAAGAGCGAGCAGGCGACGAGCACGTTCTCGCTGCTCCTGTTCCCGCTGGTGTTCGCCTCCACCGCGTTCGTGCCGGTGGACCTCATGCCGGAGTGGATGCAGGTGGTCAACACCTTCAACCCGATCAGCTACGTCATCGAGGCCATCCGGGCGCTCATGATCACCGGGTACGACTGGGACGTGATCGGCCAGGCGCTGCTCTCGATCGCGATCATGGGAGCCATCCTGCAGGCGGGCACCCTGTGGGCCTTCAACCGGGTCTCGCGCTGACCGCGGAGGCATATCGATGGAAACCGACCCGCTTCCCGTCGTTCCCGAGGGCTACAGCTCGGTCAGCCCCTGGGTCATCTCCCGCGATACCGATGCGCTCATCCGCTTCGCGACGGCCGCCTTCGGCGCCGAGGAGATCTCACGGTTGGCCGATGAGAACGGGGTCATCGGCCATGCTGAGTTTCGCATCGGCGATTCGGTCGTGCTGGCCTTTGATGCCAAGCCGCACTGGCCCGACACCCCGGCGTTCCTCCGCCTGTACGTCGAGAGTGCCGATGCGACATTCGCCCGTGCCCTGGAGGCCGGCGGGACCGCCGTCACCGATGTGACCCATCTGTTCTGGGGCGACCGGGTGGGTCGGGTGCGAGACCCGCTGGGCAACCTGTGGTGGATCCAGGCCCGGGTCGAGGTGGTGGACGAGGACGAGATGGGGCGACGGATGGGCGATCCGATCTGGCTGGAACGGATGAACTACGTCCAGAGCGTGAGCTGGCCGTTCAACAACCCACCGGACGACAGCCCGACGGACTAATTCGGGTTGGGGGTCCCCAGGTGCTCCGCCAGCCAGAGGTCGCGCTCGACGCGGGCGTCGTCGTTCATCGCGTGGCCGGTGTCGTACGTGCGGGTCTCGGCTGACGTGCCGGCCGCGGCGCTGATCTCGTCAGCCACTTCTTGAGGGACGTACTCGTCGTTCGAGGCGAACTGGAGCAGGACCGGCCGGGGAGCAGCGAGCGGGAGCCAGGTCACCGGATCAAGGCCGGCCAGGGCGGCGGTGTATTCAGCCTCGGGATCCTTGATCTCCCAGTACCGATAGAACCAGTCCGCCCAGCGGGCGGTGGCCGCCATAACGACGAGTGCCTGGAGCCGCTCATCGGCCCCGAACAGGAGCGACGAGTACATGCCGCCGAAGTCGTGGCCCACTGCCGCCAGCCGCGCCGGGTCCACTTCCGGCCGGGCTGCCAGCAGGTCCAGGCCGCTGCGGAGCATGCGGACATCGGCCTCAACCGCGGGAACGTCATGGGCGATGGAGGTCGGGGAGTCGTTCCACGGCAGGTTGCCCTGGACCAGGAGCGAGGTCACGCCCAGGGCGGCGAGGGAGCTGGCCTCGGGGAGGAACTCGGTGCGGTTGGAGGTTGGGTTGCCGTACTCCACCCAGTGGAACCAGATGACGGCTGGACCCGGCGCCTGGGCCGTGGGCGCGTTCGGGGAGCTGGACTCCGCGGCGACCAGGTAGGCCTCGGTGGTCTCGACGCCATCGGCCTCGAAGGTCAAGTCGGTGGTGGTCACGCCGTTGATCGTTTCGCTACTGACCACGGTCACGGTGGGTGCTTCGGGCGCGAAGGCAAAGCGAGCGGGGTCCGCGACGGCCGGCTCGGTGGAGGGTCTGCTCGACATGGCGGGACTCGCCTCCTCGCTGGGAGCCGGGGGTTGACGGGCTGGCGGACTCCTCGCCAGCCGGGTTCGTACAACCCGCGAGGAGCGACACCGCGACCAGGGTCGCGGCCGCCCCCCGCATCCTCACACTCAACCTACCCCTCTTCGCCCCGGGATGGTTCATCCCGCCGAGGCTACATGCTGATGGAGGGGACCACCTCGGCACCAGGCTCGGCGGATTCGGCGCGCTGGCCCATCCGGCCGCCCGGCATGACGAACAGGATGACGGCCGCGGCGGCAAGCGCGGTGAAGATGCCCACGGTGAACGTCGCGGCGGTCGCGATCGAGAACGCGTTGTGGATGGCGCTCACGATGCCCGGGATGAGCGGTTCGACCATCGCCTGGAACTCGGGCGGGACCTGGGCCAGGATGGCGGCCCCGAGGTCACCGACGCCACCCAGGTTGTTCAGGGCGTCGCCGCCTGCCAGCGCCCCAGTGAACTCGGGCGGGACGCCGGCCGCTTCGAGCTGCTTCGGGACCTCCTCCAGCAGCACGGAGCCGAAGATCGGACCCGGTGATGGCCAGGCCCATCGACCCGCCCACCTGCTGGAACAGGGTCACGCTCGACGTGCCGGTTCCCAGCTCCTGGACGGGAACGTTGTTCTGGACAACGAGCGTGAAGATGGCGAACGCCGGACCGATGCCCAGGCCGGTGATGAACATCCAGAGCGCGAGCAGGGCGATGGGGGTCTCGGGCGTGATCTGGGTCATGAGGAACAGGCCGCCGGCCATGACCAGCATGGCGCCGAAAATGATCGGCTTGTAGCGGCCGGTGCGGGACACGATCTGGCCCGAGGTGATGGCCGCCACGATGAGCCCGCCGACCAGTGGCAGGATCTGGTAGCCGGACTCGGTGGCTGACGAGCCCTGCACCACCTGGAACCAGCGCGGCATGAAGATGACCGCCGCGAAGAAGCCCATCGCGGACAGGAACATGGCGAGCACGCTGGCGGTGAAGGCCCGGATCCGGAACAGGTGGAGCGGCAGGATGGGCTCCTTCGCCCGCGACTCGGCCCACAGGAAGACCAGTGTCATGACCACCCCGACCAGGATGAGACCCCCAACGTCCGGATCGGTCCATTCGCCGAACTGCTTCTGGGTCAGACCGATGAGGATCGGCACCAAAGCGGCCACCAGCAGCGCAGCGCCCAGGTAGTCGATGTTGCTGGTGGCGTTCTCGAGGCGCCGGGTCGGGAGCGTGCGCCAGATGACGACCAGCACGATGAGCCCGAGCGGGATGTTCACGAAGAAGATCCAGTGCCATCCGAAGTTGTCGGTGATCAGCCCACCGATAGCCGGACCGATGAGGAACGCGATCCCGAACACGGCCCCGAAGAATCCCTGGTACTTGCCGCGCTCCGACGGCGCGAAGATGTCGCCGATGATGGCGAGCGAGACCGGGAACAGGGCACCGGCGCCGAGACCCTGGAGGCCACGGAACAGGATCAGCTGCCACATCTCCTGGGACAGACCGCACAGCAGGGAGCCGATCAGGAAGATGCTGACGCCGAACAGGAAGATCGGGCGGCGGCCGAACATGTCGGAGAGCTTGCCGTAGATCGGGCCGCTGACGGTGGCCGTCAGCAGGTAGGCGGTGATGGGCCAGATGTAGATGTCGTTGCCGTTGAGGTCGGTGATGATCGTGGGCATCGCGGTGCCGACGATCGTGTTGTCGAGCGCCGACAGGAAGATCCCGAGCAGGACGACGAGCAGGATCTCCATCCGCTCGCGATGCGGCAGCTCGATGGGCGCCTTGTCCCAATCGGCGGGGGCGTGGTTGGCGGTCGAGTGCGCGGAGGCAGCGGTCATGTGCGGTGGGTTCTCCCGTGAGTCGTCCGTGGACGGTCAGTGGTCGCCCGGATCGGACCGGGGGAGTCTACGCTTTTCGCCGAGCCGCCGCTTTGCCCCGCAGAGTGCCCTCGTGGGCGCCTTCGACACCGCGCTTGACACGCGGCTGACCATCGGTCCATGGCCCCCGGCGACCCGACCGGCCCGCGCGGCGGATTCTGCTGCGTCGAGGATCTCGACCAGATCGGGTGTGACGGGCTCGGCTGGGAATCGGACCTGGCGAGGTTCCGCGAGCGGGGACCGCGCGATGAGACCGCCGAGCTCCTCAGGACCGTGCTTCGCGAGGACATGTCCGGCGTGACCGTGATCGACGTCGGGGCCGGGATCGGAGTCGTGCACCTCGCCCTGCTGGAGGCGGGTGCCGCTCGGGCGGTGGACGTGGACGCGTCGAAGGACTACCTCGCCGCCGCCCGAGCCGAGGCCGGCAGGCGCGGCCTCGCGGACCGGGTCGAGTACCGATACGGGGACGTCGTGGAGCTGGCGGCGGACCTGCCACCGGCGGAGGTGGTGGTGGCCGACTCGGTGGTCTGCTGCTATCCGTTCCTCGACCGCCTGGTGGCGGCTGTCGTGTCGCCGCAGCCCCGGGTGGTGGGCCTCACCTACGTCCAGGACCGATGGTGGATGCGCACCGGCATGCATGTGATGAACGGGCTGTGGGCCCTCTCACGCCGCCCGGATCGCTGGTACACCCACCGAAACGCCACCCTCGACCGACTGATGGCCGGGGCTGGGTACGAGGTCATCCACGACGGCGGGCCGTGGTACTGGCGGGTCGTGGTCTACCGCCGCGCGTCAGCCAGCTGAAGCGTGGAGCGGCGCCGAGGCTTCGAGGTCGAGGAGGGCACGCTTGCGCCAGAGACCACCGCCGTAGCCGGTGAGGTCGCCGTCGGAGCCGATGACGCGGTGACAGGGCACGACGATGGCGACCGGGTTGCGGCCGTTGGCTCGACCGATGGCCCGGACCGCGCGCGGCCGCCCCACTTCGGCGGCGCCCTCGGCATAGGTGCGGGTCTCGCCGGACGGGATGGTCTGGAGCCAGGACCAGACCGATTCCTCGAACGCGGTGCCGCGGCGAGCGAGCGGCAGATCGAACGTCGTCCTGCGGCTGCCGGCGAAGTAGTCGGTGAGCTGGGTCTCGAGCTCGTCCAGGTGATCGTTGCGGCCGATGGTCGGCGTGGCGCGGAGCCGCTGCGAGGCGTTTCGCAGCGCCGTGCGAGTCGCCCGCCGGTCGGCGAAGTCGAGGACGGCGATGCCCTCGTCCACCGCGGCCGCGACCATGGCCCCGATCGGGGTCTCGATCCGGGTGACCAGCAGCTGGCGCTCGGGAGCCGGGTCGCGTGACGGTCGGGGCGCGCCGGGTGGGTGCATCGGTCGACAACGCTTGCAAGGCCGGAAGCCGGCGACCAGCCCGTCCCAGGTCGTGGCGTGGAACTCTACGTTCTGGGGGAGTGGCGTTCGCGACGGGCACGTCGGTCGGCAGAAGATGCCGGTCGTCCGCACCGCGACCACGAACACGCCCTCGGCACCTGGGTCCCGGTCCGCCATCAATCGGTACATCTCGGTGTCGTCCATGTCAGTGAAACGCCGCGGGGCGTGGCCGTGTGAGGTCAGCTGCGCTCGAGCTCGTCGCGCAGCGCGGACAGGACCTCGAGGTGGGCGAGGTCGCGCAGCCGGCCCGAGGCGCGCTTCATGGCGATGAGGTCCTCGATGCCGGCCACCCACACCCTGACCTCGCCGAGATCGAGCTCGGTCGCGTTGCGGCGCAGGGCCTCGTAGCCACCGGATCCGGACGGCATCCCGAGGATGTCGAGATCGCCGGCATCGGTCACGAAGGTGAACGTGTCGCCCTTGCGGAGGGTGCGCGCGTCGAGTCGAAACGGGAGGCCCTCATCGGCGCCGCGGAGCTT
This sequence comes from uncultured Chloroflexia bacterium, assembly GCA_963699235.1. Taxonomy (GTDB): domain Bacteria; phylum Chloroflexota; class Limnocylindria; order QHBO01; family QHBO01; genus DASTEQ01. The sequence continues at coordinate 831,137 of OY969424.1, forward strand.
GGCATGCAGCTCGCGCAGGGCGGCCGCGAGCCGCTCGAGGTTCTTCGGATCGCGGGAGTAGCAGACGTCGATGTCGACGGTCAGGATCGTCGACCCCAGCAGCTTCCCGGCGAAGCCGCCGATGACGACGTACTGGACGCCATGCCGGTTCAGGGTCTGGAATGAGCGAATCGGGTCGAACTGGCGGTCGGTGGTCATGCGCGAGGCGCCCGGAGCCGAGCCTCGAACCGCGCTTCCTGGATGGCGAGTCGGGCCCGCGCTGCCGGGGTCAGCTCCAGACGATCGCGGATGAGGCTCCGGTCCTCCTCCCGTCCGGCCAGCGGTGAGAGCTCGAGCTCCTGCCCGGCGGCATTGAGGAGGAGGCGCAGCGTACCCATGGTCGGGTTGATCCGGTCCGTCTCGATTCGGCCGACGGTGGACTGCGGGACACCGGCGAGTGCCGCCAGCTCGACCTGGGTCAGGCCGGCGCGGCGTCGCGCGTGTCGGAGAAGGTTCGCCGTTCGCATCGGGCTGCAGTCTAGCATGTCTATAGCGTAGATGCTATAGCCTAGGCGTTTGCAGTCGACGGTGGCATGCCTCGACCGCTGATCGCGGACAATCGCCCCGTGAAACGACCGATGAAGGTGGGCGTGCAGCTCCCCGAGGTGGAGTGGGTGCCGCGCTGGACGGACATCCGGGAGATGGCCCTCGCGGCGGAGGAGATCGGACTCGACTCGATCTGGGTGGGCGACCACCTCCTGTATCGGTACCTCGACGACGCCGGCACCGAGACAGAGCCCGCTCGGGGCCCGTGGGAGGCGTGGACCACCCTGGCCGCGGTGGCGGCGGTGACCGAGCGAATCCAGCTCGGGCCGCTGGTCGCGGCAACGTCTTTCCACAACCCGGCGATGTTGGCCAAGAAGGCCGCGACGCTGGACGAGATCAGCGGCGGCCGCCTCATCCTGGGCCTGGGTGCGGGCTGGAATGAGACCGAATACACCGCCTACGGCTATCCATTCGATCACCGCGTCAGCCGATTCGAGGAGGCATTCACCATCATTCGGACCCTCCTCCATGATGGCCGGATCGACTTTGCGGGCGATTACTACCGCCTTACCAATGCGGAGCTCATCCCCCGAGGGCCGCAGCCGAACGGCCCGCCGCTGATGGTGGGCTCGATGGGGGAGCGGATGCTCTCGATCACCCTCCCCCATGTGCAGTCGTGGAACGCGTGGTTCACCTGGTTCGGGAACTCGCCCGAGGGGTACCCGGCGCTCCGTGACCAGATCGACGCCGCCTGCCGGGCCGCTGGTCGCGACCCCGCCACCCTGGAGCGGACGCTGGCCGTGCTCGTGACCCTGCCCGGCGGCGAAGGCCGTCCGCAGGGGAGCCACGACCGTGACCCGGTCGAGCCCATATCCGGCGACCCGGAGGTGCTGGCCGCCGCTCTCCGCGGATTCGCGGCCGAGGGGGTGGGCCACATCCAGCTGGTCATCGACCCGATCACCGCCGACGGCATCCGCGCCCTGGCCCCGGCCCTCGCCCTCCTCGACCGCAGCCATGGCTGACGGCGTCGCCCCCGAAGCGCCCGCCGTAGATTCGGCCGATCGGCTCACCGAGCGGCACTACTGGGACGACTACTGGGACCACGTTCAGCTGCCGCTGGCGCGGGAGCATCGGCCCGGGCAGCTGTACATCAACGAGATCCTCGACGTCTTCGATCGGTACCTGCCCCGCGATCCCACGATGACCGCCATCGAGATTGGCGGAACTCCCGGCGCGTACCTCTCGTACGTGCACCGCACCTTCGGCTACCACGTCACCTGCCTCGACTATTCCGAGCGTGGATGCGCCGCCACCCGCGAGAACTTCGCCCTGCTGGGCATTCCCGGTGTCGTCCGTCACGCGGACCTGTTCGCCGACCACCTCGAGCTGCCGAGGTTCGACCTCGTCTACTCGCTCGGGCTGATCGAGCACTTCACCGACCTGGCCGGCGTCGTCGAGCGGCACGTGCGCCTGGTCAAGCCGGGCGGGTGGCTGCTCCTTGGCGTGCCGGACTTCCTGGGCATCAACGGCTGGTTCCTGAGGCGGCTCGGCCCCCGCGTCTACGCCCAGCACCAGATGGAGACGATGAAGCTGGAGAACTGGGAGCCGCTCGAGCGCCGGTTCGGGTTCACGACCCTGTTCAAGGGCTATGTCGGGGGGTTCGAGCCGAGCATCTTCCTGCGGCGCGAGGATGAGACGCCGGCGAACCGCGTGCCGTACGCCGTCGCCAAGGGGCTCAGCCGCGCGCTGAGCACCCACGCCCGGCCGCTGCGCCGAATGAACGCGTCGTGGCTCAGTGGCTATGCGATGGCCGTGTACCGCGTGCCGTCGGGGGTCAGCCCGCCCGGTTCAAGCTGAGAAAGCGGTCCACGCCGCCGAGCCGGAGCAACCGGCGCTGTACCCGGTTGAACGCCAGCAGACCTTCCTCTGGACCGACGATCCGAGGCGTCGTGACCGAGACGTCGCCGCCGCGCCAGCGCAGCGTCGCGCCCCCGGCAGCGAGCACGTTGTGGACCCACTGCGAGCCGTCAAACGGTAGCGGGACGATAAATCCGTCGTCTGTCGTCCGGACAACGATGGGCACCTGGTACGTGCGACCGGACTTCCGCCCGGTGTAGTTGACGATCGCCCACAGCGCGAACCAGCGGTGGCCGGCCATCGGTCTGCTGAACGGCCGAGTGATGCGGGCAAGGGTTCGGAGAAGATCGTTCACGGTCGGCAGCGTAGGGACGCCTGATCGGCCTGACCTCACGGGATACCGTGAGAGGCGGTCATTCGGCCTCGCGTGCGGCTCAGGCCAGTCCCCGGCGAACGGCCCACGCCGTGGCATCGGCTCGGCCGCGGGCATCGATCCGTCGGTAGACGTCGGCGACGTGACGCTCGACGGTGTTGATCGTGATCCCGAGGTGCTCGGCGATCTCGTCGTTCGTCTCGCCCGCGGCGATCAGGCGGAGGACGTCGAGCTGTCGGGCGGTGAGGGGTCTGGCAGCCGGCCGATCGGTGACCGGGTCGCGGACCGTCCCGTCCCTGGCGTAGGCAGCCAAAAGGTCCACGACCACATCGGTATCGGTGAAAAGCAGACCCGCCGATGGCCCGGGCAGGATCCGGAGCACGGCGCCGGGCACGGCTGCCGCCAGCTCCTCGGACATGGCCAGCGGGATGACCGATCCTTCGGCTCGGTGGAGGACCAGGGTCGGACAGGCGATCCGGGCGGCCGCATCGGTCACGTCGATCACGCTCGCCGCGTCCAGGGTGGCCCGGGCGATGGCCGGCGTCGTGGCGGTGCGGACCCAGTCCGCCGCGAGGCGGCCTTCCTCGCCGGCGGTCCACCCCAGCCAGGCGTGGGCGATGGCGTCGGCGAACGTGTCCCAGTCGCGCTCGATGAGCGACAGGAGGGCCTGGGTCGCCGGGTCGCTCATGGGATTCCAGCCGCGGGTCGAGCCACCGAACAGGACGAGGCGCGCGACGCGCTTGGGGTTTGCGGCTGCGAAGGCGATGGCGTGCGTGCACGAGTTGTAGAAGCCGAGCAGAGTGGCCGGCCGCTGTCCGACGGTCGTCCGCAGGACCGCGTCGAGGTCGGCGACCATGGCGTCCAGCGACAAGTCCTTCACCTCGCGCTCCGAGCCCCCGGTACCGCGGCCGTCGTACTGGACCAGGTGGAGCTCGGCCGCCAGCGTCTCGTAGGCGTGTCGGAGGACGGGGATGCGCCACTCCGCTTCGAGGTTGCTGAAGGGAACGCCGGGGAGGAAGACGAGGGGTGGGCCATGGCTGCGCGCGGCGTAGGCGATCTCGGAGCCATCGGCGGACGTCACGAACGCGGTCGTCATCGGCTTCGCCAGTCTATTCGGGGCGGAGTGGGGCTAGAGGGCCGCCAGCTCCGCCGAGCGTCGGTCGAGGAACGCCCGTTCGGCCTCGTTCGAGGTCAGGGCTGCGGCCCGGAGGTACGCCTCGCGCGCCTCCTCGCGGCGGTCGAGCCGGCGGAGGAGATCGGCGCGGGCGGAGTGAAGGTAGGAGTAATCGGCCAATGAGCCCTCCTGTGCAAGCTCATCCATGATGGACAGACCAGCCGCAGGCCCGGCCACCATGGCCACCGCAACCGCCCGGTTGAGGGCGACCACCGGCGTCGGGTGGACGGCCGCCAGCTCGTCGTACAGCTCGAGGATGTGGGGCCAGTCGGTGGCTTCGGGCTCCGTCGCGGCGTCGTGGGTGGCGGCGATCCCTGCCTGGAGGAGGTACGGCCCCGGGGCTCCGGCGCGGCCTGCTTGGTCCACGAGGTCCTGCCCCTCCCCGATCTTGAGGCGATCCCACTTCGTCCGATCCTGGGCGGCGAGCAGGACGAGGGTCCCATCGGCCTGGACCCGTGCCGGGCGCCGCGCGTCGTGGAGCAGCATGAGGGCAAGGAGACCGATGGCTTCGGGCTCGTCGGGCATCAGGGCGGCCAGGACGCGCGCGAGACGGATCGCCTCGGCACACAGCTCGCGGCGGATCAGGGCCTCGCCCGACGAGGCGTCGTAGCCCTCGTTGAAGATGAGGTAGAGCACGGCGAGCACGCCGTCGAGCCGCTCGGGCAGCACCTCGGTGGGTGGCACGCGATACGGGATCCCGGCATCGCGGATCTTCCGTTTGGCGCGGACGAGACGCTGGGCGAGCGTGGGCTCCGGCACGAGGAACGCCCGAGCGATCTCGGCGGTGGTGAGGCCGCCCAGGGTGCGGAGGGTCAGCGCCACGCGCGCCTCGGGCGCGAGCGCCGGGTGGCAGCAGGTGAAGATCAGCCGGAGCCGATCGTCTGGTATGGCCATCTGGTTGCCGTCGGCATCGGTCTGTGGGGAGCCGGTTGCATCGGTCAGACCACCCGTCAGGCTGTCCGTCAGCTCAGCCTCCTGCTGGAGGAGGGCGACCTTTTCGGCGTGGCGCTTCGTTCGCCGGAGCCGGTCGATGGCCCGGTTGCGAGCGGTGGTGATGATCCAGGCCGCCGGGTTGGCGGGCAGACCCTGGACCGGCCACTTCTCGAGCGCGACGACGTAGGCGTCCTGGATGGACTCCTCGGCCAGGTCGAAATCGCCGAGGACGCGGATGAGGGTCGCGACCGCCCGTCCGTGCTCATCGCGGAACAGGCGGTCGACGACCTGGCTGGGGGTGGTCCCGATCGACACCGCCGATCAGGTACCGATGGTCATGGCCGACCCGTTGGTCAGGCCGATGCCGCGGCCGCGCCCTCGCCGACCGGCACCGCGTCCGCATCCGGCGCGGGGAAGTCGATGACCGGACGGACCTCGATCGAGCCCCACTTCGCGCCGGGGCAGGCCGCGCCCAGCTGGAGGGCGTGGTCCAGGTCGCGGGCCTCGACCAGGTAGAAGCCACCGAGGGCTTCCTTGGTCTCGGCGAACGGGCCGTCGGTGGTCAGGGTCTGGCCGTCGCGAATCCGGATGGTGGTCGCGGTCGGGTTCGGCTGGAGCGCCTCGCCGCCGAGGTACACGCCGGTGTCGCGCAGCATGGAGGTGAACTTGTTGTACTCCTCCATGACCTGGCCCCACTCGGCCGGATCGGGCGGGTTGGGCGACGGGTTGGCGGTCTCCTCGTCGTAGATCAGGATGACGTAGCGCATGGGTTCCTCCTGTGATGGATGGAGCAGCGTGACATTCCTGCTGCTGTCTCTACGACGAACGGGATGGCAGGAGTTCGACAGTAGCAGGGCGTGGAAATTTCGGGCGCAAAGGAAGGACCCCCGCCGGGCGAGGGCGGGGGTCCAACGGGTCAGGCGTCGTGCGAGGTCAGCCCTCGTTGCCGCCCCCCTCGCCCCCGTCGCCACCTTCGTCGCCTTCGCCACCGCAGCCGGACTCGACCCAGAACGTCTTGTGCTTGACGTTCTTGTCGTTCCGGCCCTGCCAGTACAGCTTGTAGTGGCCGGCTTCGAGCTGGATGGTCGCCGTGGTGAAGCTCGTGTCGGCGCCCGTGTCATACGAGCCCGACTCGCCGAAGTTGTCCTTGGTCGGCGCATGGCCAAGGATCCACCAGTCGCCGGACTGGTAGGTGTCGGCGAAGAAGAAGTGGGCGTGGAACGGGCAGCTGACGTGCGGCTCGTTCTTGATCTCGGGCGATGGCTCCTCGCCGGCGAACGCGTCGCCGGAGTGGATCTTCACCGTCCCGTTGTTGCCGTTCGGGCCCGCGGCAACGACGGGCATGGCCGCGGTCAGCAGCATCGCGGCGGCAAGCCAGGCGAGCAGTGCGCGGTGAGGTCGGGAGTGGGAATGGCCGGGCATGGGTAGCCCCCCAGTGCGGATAAGGACAGGCTCATCCTGCGGTGGCCAACCGCCAAAGGTCCATGGCAAAGTCAGTACTTTCGGTGTCGCCGGTCACCGCAATTCGCTGAGCCGGGAGGCGGTTCAGAACGGTCTGGTCGGGACAGGTACTGTGAAGGACGGTTCGACCGATCCGTCACCGGCGGGCGCCAACGCGTGGTGATCCATGGGCTGGAGCCCATCCCGCGGGCCGCTATGCTCGACACCGTGAAGTCCGAGCCCGGCACGCCACTCCCGGTCGGGCGTGGCACGCTCGAAGCCGAGCCACTCACCAACACCACCGGCGACCACGCCCTGCTCCTCCGCCAGGCTGAAACGCCACGGGTCCTTCTGTTGTCCGAGCCCGGATCGGTGGCCGAGACCGGCCGGGAGCGGGTCATCGTGGTGCCCTTCGACGCCGACGTCGAAACGCGGGTCGATGGGGACGCCCTGGCCACCTGGATCGCCGCTCCCCTGGATACAGCCTTCGAGAAGACCGATGCCCGGGTGCCGGCCTGGGCCAGCGCATTCGGGTTCGTGCTGATCATTCTCGTGGTGGTGCTCACGGTCGTCGGCGGGGCAGCCGTGTTCTCATGGATCCTCGACACGGTGGGGGCGTGACCATCGGTCCGGAGGATCCGAGCGTTCCGGTCGAGCCCAGCGAGCCCACCGACCAGCGCCTGTCGGTGCCCGATGTCGGACTGCTGCCCAGCCGGATCGGCCTGGAGTTCGGTGGAGCCGAGGCGTTCGTGGACAGCCTGGTGCGGGCCGTGATCGACGGCGGAACGCTCGGAGGCGGGGCGACCCTGGTGGCGCTGCTCGATCGCGGCGACCTCTCAATCCACATCCCGCGCCGCGACGGGCCCGCCTGGAACGTGGTGCCGCTCCTCCACCTGCACCCCGGGGAGCAGCCGACCGACGCCGACTGGGCATCGGCCAACGCCATACTCGAGCGCCTCGAACGGTACCGCTAGGTCAGTTGCGACTCGCCGAGCCGCGGAGCTCAGGGGCGGGCGGTGTCGATGGCGGCGGCGATGATCGTGACCGCCTGGTCCACCTCCGCTTCGGTGGTCACGAGTGGCGGGATGACGCGGACGACCTGGCCCCAGGTCCCGCAGGACAGGAGCAGGAGCCGATGCATGAGGGCGTCGGTGATGACCGCCTTGGCGAGGTCCGGGCGCGGGGTCAGGGTCTCGGGGTCCGCGAACTCGATGCCGACCATGAGGCCGCGACCGCGGACCTCGGCCACGTACGGGTTGCCCGCCGCGGCCCGACGAAGGCCGTCGAGGAGCCGCGTGCCGAGGGTCTCGGCCCGGGCGGTCAGACCCTCCTCCTCGAACACGTCGAGGGTCGCGAGGCCGGCCGCGCACGACACCGCGTTGCCGCCGTACGTGCCGCCGTGGCCGCCGGGCGGGAACTTCGCCAGCAGCTCGCGCGAGGCGAGGATGCCCGAGAGCGGCATGCCCGAGGCGATGCCCTTGGCCATGACCACGATGTCGGGCCGGGCGCCACTCCATTCGGACGCGAAGAAGCGGCCGGTGCGCCCGTAGCCGGACTGCACCTCGTCGGCGATGAGGAGGATCCCGTGGCGGTCGGCCACTTCCCGCAGCGCGGGGAGGAACCCGTCCGGCGGCACGACGTACCCGCCCTCGCCGAGCACCGGCTCGACCAGGAACGCGGCCACGTCCTCGGGGAACACGAGCGTCGCGAACAGCTCGTCGAGCTGCGACATCGTCCACTCGAGGGCGGCTTCGGGCGTTCGCGACTCGGCGCTCGTCGCGGTCGGGGTGCGCAGCGTGTACGGGAACGGCGCGAAGTAGACCGATGCGAGGAGCGGCTCGTAGTGACCGCGGTTCTTGATCGCGGACGAGGTGAGGGACATCGTCCCGTGGGTCCGGCCGTGGAACCCACCGCGGAACGCGACGATCGCCGGCCGATGGGTCGCGATCTTGGCCAGCTTGACGGCGGCCTCGATCGCCTCCGCACCGGAGTTCGACAGGAACAGGCCGATCTCCTCGCCCTCGGCGGCATTGGGGAAGTAGCGGGGAAGCCGTTCGTGGAGCTCGAGACCGGGCTTGTGATAGAGGATGTTCTGCTGGGCGTGGATGATTTTGGCCGCCTGCTCGGCGATGGCCGCGGCCACCCGCGGATGGGCGTGGCCGGTATTCGTGACCCCGATGCCGCAGGTGTAGTCGAGGTATCGGTCGCCGTCCTGGGTGACGATCCAGGATCCCTCCCCGTGGTCCACGACGAGGTCCGTGTAGCGGGCCCATACGGCAGGAACGCCGGCACGGCGCGCGAGCCATACGGCCGAGTCGTCGGCGCGGGGATCGACGATGGGTTCGGTCTCGAGCTGGGTGGTCATGGGTTCAAGGGTAGACCCCGAACGGCCGTGGAGGAAGGGGGCCGTTCTGCGACGCGCTAGCGCCCGTGGACGGTGACCGGGCCCGCCTCGCCGCGCTTCCCAGCCCGCCGCCCGGCCCACGCCTGGACCGCGAGGAAGACGAACGCGACCATGAAGATCAGCGTGCCCAGGACGTTGACCTCCGGCGGGATGCCGAGCCGGCTGACGCCGAACACCCAGAGCGGGAAGGTGACCGTCCGGCCGGCGTTGAACAGGGTGATGACGTAGTCGTCGATCGAGAGGGCAAAGGCCAGCAGGGCGGCGGCCAGGATGCCGGGAAAGATGATCGGGAAGGTCACCTTGCGGAAGGTCGTCCAGCCGTCCGCGTAGAGGTCCTGGCCGGCTTCTTCGAGCGAGCGGTTGAACCCTGCGAGCCGGGCGCGGACCGTGACCACCACGAACGAGATGTTGAACATGATGTGGCTGATCAGGATCGTCGGCGCCCCACGTTCCAGCCCCATCGACACCCAGAGGGTGAGGAGCGAGGCGCCCAGGATGATCTCGGGCGCCGTCATCGGGATGAAGATCAGGATGTTGCTCGGACCTTCGCCGCGGAAGTCGTAGCGGGTCAGGGCCAACCCCATCATCGTGCCCACCGTCGTCGCCACGATGGTCGAGACGATGGCGATGACGAGGCTCAAGAGCAGCGGACCGGTGATGTCGGGCCGTGACCAGACGGTGATGTAGTTCTGGAGCGTGAATCCCTGCCAGGTGATGTTCTGCCGGCCGGCGGGATCGTTGAAGCTGAAGATGATCATCACCGCGATCGGCGCGAAGAGGAAGATCACGACCAGCGCGGTGAACACCGGCAGGGCGACGCGGGAGAAGCGGCCTCCGGTCATTGGTCCAATCCTCTGCGCATCGGCTCAGCCCTCGGTCAGCCGCTCGGACCCGACGGCCCGGATGTAGAACCCGACGAGGACCATGACCCCGATCACGAGGACGAACCCGAGGGCTGCGGCGGTGGGGTAGTTGTTCGCGTTCAGGAACTGGAACTGGATGACGTTGCCGATCATGATCACGTCCCGGTTGCCGCCTCCGATGACCTCGGCGTTGATGAAGTCGCCGATGACCGGGATGAAGGTCAGCAATGACCCGGCGATGACGCCGGGCAGGGACAGGACGAACGTGATCCGCCAGAACGCCTGCATGCGGCTGGCATACAGGTCGTTCGCCGCCTCGATCAGCCGCCGGTCGATCTTCTCGAGGGCCACGTACAGCGGCAGGATCATGAACGGCAGGAAGTTGTACGTCAGCCCGAAGATGACCGATGCGGGGGTGGCGAGGAACTGGAACGAGGGATCCAGCAGGCCGATGTCCTTGAGCGTCCCGAACAGGATCCCGTTGTCGGCCAGGATCATCTTCCAGTTCAGGGTCCGGATGATGAAGCTCACGAAGAACGGCATGACCACGATGAGCAGCAACGCGTTCTTGAAGCGCCCCCCGCGGAAGGCGATGGTGTAGGCCATCGGGTAGCCGATGAGCAGGGTGATGATCGTCGTCAGGAGGGCGAAGACGATCGACCGAACGAATGAGCTCCCAGTACTCGCCGATAACCTCGGGGTAGATCGCGAAGTTCCAGGTGAGCTCAAAACCCTGGCTCAGCGACCCTTCCTGCAGCGAGACGACGAACATGAAGGCCATGGGGATGGCGAAGAAGATCAGGAGCCAGATCACACCCGGCCCGAGCAGGGCGTAGGGGACCCACCAGCGGCGATCGGTGGTCATCGGTCTAGTCCCGTCATCAGGCGCCCAGCAGCTCAAGGAAGAGGTCGTTCCATTGCGCCTCTTCCTCCTCGTCGAGGGGCTTGTCCTCGTACGTCGTGGCCAGCTGCTCGTCGGTGGGGGCGACCGTCGGCGCAATGGCGTCCAGGATGTCGGCCGTCTCCGTATCTCCCGCGTCGCGGGCCGCGGCCGCGTCGTCCCGGATGCGGTCGGGCACCCCGGCCACCGGCGTGAAGTAGCCGATGTACTCCGACAGGACGGTGGCGGGAACCGGGTCGTACCAGTAGTTCATCAGGGCGTGGGCGCCGGTCGTGTTCGCCGCCATGTTCGGAATGACGAGGTTGTCGTTCCAACGGATGCCGCCGGTGTCGGGGATCGCGAACTGGATGGCGTCGTTGTCGTAGAGCTGCATCTGGCTGATGTCGCCGGACCAGGCCATGGACGCCGCCAGGTTGCCGGCGGCCAGCTCGTCGTAGTACTCGTTGCCGTAGAACCCGCGGAACTGCCCGGCCTCCGCCGGCGCCAGGAGCTTTTGCTGGGCCGCGGTCACGTCCTCGATCGTGGCCTCTGCCGGGATGACGCCCATCGAAAGCAGTGCGAGCGGGAACGTGTCCCGCATCTCGGAGAACATCCCAACCTGGCCCGCGAACTCAGGGTCGAGGAGGTCGTCGAAGCTGGTCAGCTCCCGCCCGGTCAGGTTCGGGTCGTAGGCGATCCCGGTGATACCGCCCTGCCACCACACGCTATGGGCATTGTCCGGGTCGAACGAGAGACCCCGCGCGTAGTCCGCCGCGTTGGCCTCGAGGTTCGGAATCAGGTCCAGCTCCAGGGGCTCGAGATACTCGAGGCTGGTCATGCGCGCGACCATCCAGTCGCTCGGCGTGATCAGGTCCCAGCCGGTCGGCGTCCCGTTGGCCAGATCGGGCTGAATGGTGCCGAAGAACTCCTCGTTGTCGTTGATGGCCTCCTGGTAATTGACCGTGATGCCGGTCTGCTCGGTGAAGGCCAGGATCGTCGGGTACTCCCCGGTCTCGTCGTCGATGTCGATGTACGCCGGCCAGTTGGCCCATTCCACCGTGCCGCCTTCGGCCCCGCTGGGGGAACAGGCGGCAATCAGCCCGGGCAGGGTCATCATCGCCCCCAGCGCCACACCGCCTCGGCCCGCCCGGCCCAGGAAGGCGCGGCGACTGACCTGCTCCCGGCGCATGGCGCGCTCGATGGCCGCCTCGATCCGGCTCGGAGGCCCCAGCCCGCGGCGAGAAGGCTCAGCCATCCGCCGTCACGCAACCCCGTCGATCCGGCTCAGCCGCCGAGCAGCTCCAGGAAGAGGTCGTTCCACTGGGCCTCTTCCTCCTCGTCCAGCTGCTTGTAGGGGTACGTGTTCGCCAGCTGGTCCTCGGTTGGCGACACCGTGGGCACGATCGCCTCGTAGAGGTCGGCGGTCTCGGTGTCGCCGTCCTCGCGAGCGGCATCCGCATCGGCCTGGATGAGCTCGCCCACACCCGTCACCGGGGTGAAGTAGCCGATGTACTCCGACAGCAGCGTCGCCGGGGTCGGGTCGTACCAGTAGTTGATCAGGGCATGGGCCGCCTCGATGTTGGCCGCCCCCTTGGGAATGAGGAGGTTGTCGTTCCAGCGCATGGCGCCGGACTCCGGCACGACGAATCGGACCTGGTCGTTGTCGTACAGCTGCATCTGGGTCACGTCGCCGGACCAGGCCATGGTGGCCACCAGGTTCCCGGCGGCCAGCTCGTCGTAGTACTCGTTGCCGTAAAAGCCGCGGAACTGGCCGCGCTCGGCGGCCTCCAGCAGCTTCTGCTGGGCGGCGGTCACGTCGTCGATGGTGGCGTTTTCGGGCACGATGCCCATCGACAGCAGGGACAGGCTGAACGTGTCTCGCATGTCCGAGTACAGGCCGACCTGTCCCTCGAACGCCGGGTCGAGCAGGTCGTCGAAGGTCGTGATCTCGCGGCCGGTCAGGTTCGGGTCGTAGCCGATGCCGGTGATCCCGCCCTGCCACCACACGCTGTGCGTATTGTCCGGGTCGAAGTACAGGCCCTTGGCGTAGTCGGCACAGTTGTCGGCCCAGTTCGGAAGGAGGCTGTGGTCGAGCTCCTCGACATAGCCGAGGCGGATCATCTTCTCGACCATCCAGTCGCTGGGGGAGACGATGTCCCAGCCGGTCGCGTTGCCGGCAGCAAGATCCGGCTGGATGGTCCCGAAGAACTCCTCGTTGTCGTTGATGGCCTCGACGTAGTTGACGTTGAAGCCGGTCTGCTCGATGAAGGCGTTGATGGTCGGGTACTGGGTCGGGTTGGCCTCGATCGTCTCGTCGATGTCGATGTACGCCGGCCAGTTGGCCCACTCGATGGTGGTTCCGCTCCCCCCGCCGCTCTCACTGGGCATGCACGCCGCGATCAGCGCGGGCAGCGACATCATGGCGCCCAGCGCAATCCCGCCCCGTCCGGCTCGCCCCAGGAAGGCTCGTCGGTTGATCCGGTCCTGTCGCATGGCCTGCTGAATGGCCAGCTCGATCCGGGACAGCGGGGGGCGCGGGTCAGACATCGAGGTCTCCTTCTTCCTCCGGGGCATGGGGATCGGCGGCGACATGCTCGTCGGCCGATCCGGCAACGACAAAGGTGTGACGCGGCTGCCACGTCAGCCGCACGGTCTCGCCACGGGCGATGGCCTCGGCCGCGCCCGCGGTTTCCAGGTTCTGTGAATAGGCGGTCATCCGGTGACCGTCGCGCGTCTCGACCAGGTACTGGGTGCTGACCCCCAGGTAGCTGGCGTCCAGGACGGTTCCTTCGAGGGCGTTCAGCTCGTTGCCGGCCTGGCCGTCGGCACCGGTCACGACCCGGAGCTTCTCGGGGCGGACGCCCAGCCGGACCGATTTCTGGCCGTTCTTGCCGGCCGGAGCCTTGATCACGGTGCCGTCCTTGAGGCGGATGGCGATCATCCCGCCCTCGTGGCCGGCGACCTCTCCCTCGAGCAGGTTCGAGACGCCCAGGAAGCCGGCCACGAATGCCGTCTCCGGCCGCTCGTACAGGCTCTCGGGATCACCCAGCTGCTCGATCTTGCCGGCCCGCATGACGGCGATCCGGTCTGACATGGTCATGGCCTCTTCCTGGTCATGGGTCACGTAGATGAACGTGATCCCGACCTCGGTCTGGATGCTCTTCAGCTCGATCTGCATCTGCTTGCGGAGCTTCAGGTCCAGGGCGCCGAGTGGCTCGTCCAGGAGGAGGACCTGGGGATGGTTGATCAGGGCCCGGGCGAGGGCGATCCGCTGCTGCTGGCCGCCGGACAGCATCGTCGGCTTGCGCTCCTCGTAGCCGGGCAGCTCGACGAGCTTGAGCATGGCCTCGACCTGGCTCTTGACCTGGGCGTTCGAGACCTTGCGGCGGCGGAGGCCGAACGCGACGTTCTCGAAGATCGTCAGGTGCGGGAAGAGGGCGTAGTTCTGGAAGACGGTGTTGACGTTGCGCTTGAACGGGGGAAGGCCGGTCACGTCCTGGTCGCCGAGGTAGACCGTCCCGCTGGTGGTGGCCTCGAAGCCGCCGATCATGCGCAGGGTCGTGGTCTTGCCACAGCCGGACGGGCCGAGCAGGGAGAAGAACTCCCCGCGCCAGACATCAAGCGACAGGTCGTCCACCGCGACCATCTCGCCGAATGATTTCGTGACGTGTTCCAGGCGGACGTCGACGTCGGGCAACCGCGCACCCTCCCAGCGTCCCGGCAGTATAGGTCCGGGGACAAGCCGCTGATAGACTCGGCGGACCGATGGATTTTGCCCTCTCGTCTGCCCACGAGGACATCCGCCGCACGGTCCGCGACTTCGCCGATCGGCGCATCGCGCCGGAGGCCGATGAGATGGAGGTCCGGGGCGAGTTCCCCCACGATCTCGTCCGCGAGGCGGCCTCCCTGGGCCTGCTGGGGGTGCCCTATCCGACCGAGCTGGGCGGCACCGGGCTGGACAACCTGGCCTACGCCATCACGGTCGAGGAGCTGTCGCGGGTCTCGGGCTCGATGGGGATCATTGTCTCCGCCCACACCTCGTTGGGCGCGGGCCCGCTCTACCTGGCCGGCACCCCGGAGCAGCAGGAGCGGTTCCTTCGTCCGCTGGCCAGCGGGGAGAAGCTCGGTGCCTACGGCCTGACCGAGCCCGGAGCGGGGAGCGACTCGCGGGGGACGAAGACGCGGGCGAGGCGCGACGGGGACGAGTGGGTCATCGACGGCGCCAAACAGTTCATCACCAACGCCGGGGTGGCGGACATCTACATCGTGGTGGCCCGGACCGGCGAGGCGGAGGACGACTCCCAGATCACGGCCTTCATCGTCGAGAAGGGGACGCCCGGGTTCACGTTCGGGCGGCTCGAGGAGAAGATGGGGCTCCACGCCTCGGCCACCGGGGAGCTGCTGTTCAGCGGCTGCCGGGTCCCGGCAGCCAACCTGCTGGGCGACGAGGGAGAGGGCGACAAGCTGTTCCTCCGCACCCTGGACGGCGGCCGGGTCGGAATCGGCGCCATGGCCCTCGGGCTGGCCCAGGCCGCCTACGAGGCGGCATCGGCCTATGCGAAGGAGCGCAAGCAGTTCGGGCGGGCGATTGCGTCGTTCCAGGGGGTGGCCTTCCAGATCGCGGACATGGCGACCGAGATCGACGCCGCGCGTCTCCTCGTCTACCGCGCGGCATGGCTCAAGGACCAGGGCAAGCCGTTCACCACCGAGGCGGCGATGGCCAAGCTCTACGCCTCCGAGGTCGCGGCGCGGGCCACGAACGCAGCGATCCAGGTCCACGGCGGGTACGGATACGTGCGCGAGTACAAGGTCGAGCGCTACCTGCGCGACGCGAAGCTGACCGAGATCGGGGAGGGGACGAGCGAGATCCAGCGCCTGGTGATCGCCCGCAACCTGCTCGGCATCCGGGCGATGTAGGTCGTCGGCGATCGACGAGGGCGGGACCAGACACATGGCGGTTCGCGCGCGAGGCCCGATGTTCGGGACCGACTCGGCCGCGGCGGCCTGGCGACCATCGGCGGACTACCTCGAGCGGAGCCGGCTGCGCCGGTTTCTGACCGATGTCGGCTGCGCCGACCTGGAGGCGCTCCAGGCGCGGGCGGAGGCCGATCCGGCCTGGTTCTGGTCGGCGGCGGTGGCAGATCTCGGGGTCCGATTCGATAACGAGCCGGAGACGGTGCTGGATGTGTCGCGGGGGCCGGAGTGGGCCCGCTGGTGGGTCGGGGCCGGGTTCAACTACGTCGCAACTGGCGTGGACCTGCCGGCCGACGTCGCGCCCGCCGACGAGGCGCTGGTCTGGGAGGGCGAGGACGGCGCGGTCCGCCGCTTCTCACGGGCGCGGCTGCGGGCGGAGGTGGATCGGGCGGCGCGGGCGATGGCTGCGCTGGGAGTGGGCCGCGGAGACCGGGTGGGGATCTTCATGCCGATGATTCCCGAGACAGTGGTCGCGATCCTGGCGGTCGCGAAGCTGGGGGCCGTCTACACCCCGATCTTCTCCGGCTACGGCGCGCCGGCGGTGGCCAGCCGGCTGGCCGACTGCGATGCGAAGCTCCTCGTCACCGCCGACGGGTTCTGGCGTCGCGGGAAGGTTGTGGACATGAAGGCCGTGGCCGACGCGGCGCTGGCGGAGGCGCCGACCGTGGAGAGATGTCTGGTCGTCCGCCGCTTCGGGATGGCCTCGCGGGACGTGCCGTGGTCTTCAGGGCGTGACGTGGAGTGGGGGCCGGCGCTCGAGGCGGCGGGGAACGAGCCGCTGGCATCGGTCAAGACCGACGCGAACGACCCCTACATGCTGATCTACACCAGTGGCACGACCGGCCGGCCGAAGGGCGCGGTCCATGTCCACGGCGGCTTCCCGCTGAAGAGCGCGGTGGACCTCGCCCACTGCTTTGACCTCCAGCGCGGCGACGTCCTGTTCTGGTTCACGGACATGGGCTGGATGATGGGTCCGTGGGCGGTGGCCGGCGCCCTGCTGCTGGGTGCTTCGCTGGTCATCTACGAGGGCACGCCCGACTTCCCCGGCCCAGACCGACTCTGGGACCTCGTCGAGCGGCACCGGATCACGCATCTCGGGATCAGCCCCACCGCCGTCCGGGCGCTGATGACCCATGGATCGGAGCCGGTGCAGGCACACGACCGATCCTCCCTGCGCGTCCTGGGGTCAACCGGGGAGCCGTGGAACCCCGACCCGTGGTGGTGGCTCTTCCGCGAGGTCGGCGAGGAACGGGTGCCGATCATCAACTACTCGGGCGGGACCGAGATCAGCGGCGGGATCGTGGGCTGCACCACGATCACGCCCATCGCTCCCTGCTCGTTCGCCGGCCCATGCCCTGGCATGGCAGCCGACGTGGTGGACGCCGAGGGCAACCCGGTCCGAGGGGAAGTGGGGGAGCTGGCCATTCGCCAGCCGTGGCCGGGGATGACCCAGGGCTTCTGGCGCGACCCTGATCGGTACCTCGAAGCGTACTGGTCGCGGCTTCCGGGTACCTGGGTCCACGGCGACTGGGCCCGGATCGACGCCGACGGCTTCTGGTACATCAGCGGCCGCTCCGACGACACGATCAAGGTGGCGGGAAAGCGGATCGGCCCGGCCGAGGTGGAGTCCGCCGCGGTAGCCCATCCGGCAGTGGTCGAAGCCCTGGCGGTGGGCGTCCCTGACGAGGTGAAGGGGGAGTCCATCGTCCTCTTCGCTGTGGCCCAGGCAGGGGCCGAAGACGAGGGGGGTCTGGCCGCAGACATCGGCCAGGCGGTGGTGGAGGGCCTGGGCAAGTCGTTCAAGCCGGCCGCGGTCCACCTCGTGCCGGCGTTGCCCAAAACGCGGAATGGGAAGATCCTGCGCCGCGTGGCCCGCGCGGCATACCTCGATCTCGATCCCGGCGACGTCTCCGCCCTCGAGGATCCGACGACCCTCGAGCCCATTCGTGCGGCCCATCGGTGATCGTGCCGTGAGCGCTCGCCGTATCCGCCTGCTCATCGGCTCCGTGGCGGTCGCGCTCATGTCCGCCTTCCCCGCACGGGTCGCGGCGGTGGATCCGATCATCGGGACGCCGCTGCCGGAGGAGCCGCCTGCGCGAGAGCTCGCCGAGGTGTCCACCGAGGCGACGTCCTTCGACCTGGACGGCGACGGCGTCGAGGAGCTGGTGGCCGTCGTGGCCCGTGACGGTGCGAGGGGGTTGGCGGCGATCCAGGCATGGTCGGTCGAGGCTGACGGCACGGTGACACCAACCGAGCCGGGTGGACCTCCGTCGCTCGGCCAGCGTGGACGAGCTCCTGAGCGGCCGGGGCCGGCTCGGTATCGATCGCGATGACATGATCGCGATGCGCATCGGCGAGCCCGCCAAGTTCCTCGTCGTCCAGCGAGACGGACGCGACGTCCTGCTGGTCGCCGCGATGGGGACCGAGACTGACGTCGAGGTCCCGTGCTGCCTGACGATCTGGGAGGTCGTCCCGGATGACGCCGATGGGCTCGACCTGGAGCTGGTCGCCGACACCCAGCGGTCCGCGGTTGAAGTTGCCGCGGTGGACTTCGAAGGAGATGGCACCGACGAGCTGCTCGTGACCGAAGGTCAGTTCTCGACGCCGGAGGACGAAGAGGCCGACGCCAGCCTGCTGCGCTGGGCCAGCGACCGATTCGCGCGGACCGCCTTCGTGATGACGGGGTCCGGCTGCTGCCCGTCCATGTTGGACGTCGCGGACACCGACGGGCTGCCCGGAGAGGAGGTGCTCCTGTTCGGCTTCGTGGATGGCGTCGGGTCGAGCCTCCATCGGCTCACCGTGGACGGGACGACGGTCACCCTCGAGACCGCCCCCCGCGCCCAGCTGGGCGAGATGACAGATGCACGGGCCCTGACCCTGGCATCCGGCCCGGCGATCGTGACGGCGGACGTTTCGTCGCAGGCCCTGACCGTGTGGTCGTGGCCGACCGGCGGCCGTCTCCAGGAGATCGCCCACCGCACGACGGGGGGGCAGATCGCCGCGATCCTCGGCACGGGCGACGAGACCCGGATCGTCATCGCCGCCGACCCGACGTCCGGGTCGATCCTGGTCGTGCCCGGCGACCTCGGAGGCGGCGCCGGGCCGACGGCCACCGTGAGCCGGGACCGCCGCGCCTCGTCGTTCGGCGGCGCCATTCCCAACCTGGGTGATTCCGTGCCTCCCACCCCCTTTTTCGGCGTCCTGCCCGACGGGCTGCCCGGGTCGCCGGACGTGTTCGTCTTCGGCGGCACGCGCGTCGCGCCCGACGCCGACCCGGAGGCCCTGGTCACCGCCGCGCCGATGGCCCTCCTCCCGGACAGGGTCCCCATGGCCAGAGTGGGGCCGGATGGCGGCTGGTCGGCCGTCTCGTCCCAGACGCCCGACATCTTTGCGTTTGGCTTCGGGCGGGCCGACGCCGCCGAAGACTTGCTGGCTGCCACGCCGGCAGGAGCGCTGCACCTGACCTCGGCCGCCACCCTGACGGAGGTTGAAGCCGATCTCGGTCGGCTGTCACCGACCCTCATCGGCGTCGCACCCGATCCGGAGCACCCGCCCATCCTCCTCGTCGGGAACGAGGCCGTAGACGTGGAGATCGAGGCACCGCCGGGCACGACCGTGACCTGGGAGATCCGTTCGGTTCGGGACACCGCGACCGTGACGCCCGACGGCGTCGCGCGGATCCGCCTGATGGAGCCGGCCGGCCCCGACGCCCCGGATGGCTCGGGCGCCAACGTCGGCATCCGGGTGGTGACGCCTGGCGGTCATGCGTACTGGGGGCTCTGGCGGATCAACGTCTACCGCCAGCCCCCTGACCTGGGCATCCGCGACGAGCCGAGCCTGGTGGACTTCGACCCCACCCTCACCGGCCAGACGCTGCCGGGCTCGACGCTGACCATCAACGGGGTGGAGCAGGAGATCGCGGCGGACGGGTCGTTCGCCATCCCGGTCGAGGTGGGCATCGTCCCCACCGACCTGCACGTCGTGGTGACGGACGCGGTCGGCAACCGCACCGAGCGGGTGGTGAGCCGCGTGTGGCCGCTGGACTACCGTCAGCTGCCCTTCGTCCCGATCGCCGTCCTGCTGACGGTGGTCGGCCGGGGCATTCCTGTTCCTCCGCAAGCCCGACGCGCGACCCGGGCGCGGCCGGCCCGACGACGGAGCCACGTTCGAGGAGATCGGCGGCTAACATCGGGCCATGCCCCTGGTGCGCCCGCTCCGCGGGCTCGGCTACGCCCTGGATCGCTACGGCGCGACCGAGATTCCGCCCCGGGTCCGCCGTCCGGGCGAAGCGGCGGCGCTATCCCGGCCACGTCGCCGACCTGACCGACCTGGTGAGTCCGCCCTACGACGTCATCAGCGACTCGCAGCGGACAGCGCTGCTGGGCCGTGACCCGCACAACGCGGTGCGCCTTGAGCTGAGCGCCGAGGCCGCGCCGCATCGGGCGGCGGCCACGGCCCTGGCGGCGTGGCGGGGGGATGGGACCCTGGCCGCGCGCTCGCGGGCGGCGTTCTACGCCTATCGCTACGGCGCGACCGACGCCTCCGCCACGGAGGACGTCGAGGTGCGCGGCATCCTGGCCCGCGTCCGCCTCGAGCCGTGGGGCCCGAGCATCCGGCCCCACGAGCACACGATGCCCGGTCCCAAGGCTGATCGGCTGGGGCTCCTCCACGCCACCCAGACCCAGCTCAGCCCGATCCTCATCCTCTACACCGATCGGTCGGACCGATACGAAAGCCTCATCGAGCGGCCGGTCTTCGAGGAATGGCGAGCCCGGGATGGGGACGGGCTCCTCCACCGGGCCGGCGTGATCGATGCCGATGACGGCCTGGCCGCCTACCTCTCGCGGCGGAAGCTGGTCATCGCCGACGGGCACCATCGGTACGAGACGGCGCTGGCCTACCAGGCCGATATCCGATCCTCCGGCGCCGCCCGCGATGCCGCTCCGGGCTCGCTGGCCGCGGACTGGGTCATGGCCGTTCTCGTCAACGCCGCAATCGAGCAGCTCGAGATCCGGCCCACCCATCGGCTCCTGAAGCGGGTGGATGGGGAGCGACTGCGGGCCCTGGTCCAGGGTCCCGACCCGGTGTTCCAGGCTGTCCCGGTGGCGCCGGAGGCGCTGGGCGACCGGATGGTGGACCTCCAGGACGCCGAGGAGGCGGTCTTTGGCCTGATCCTGCCCGACGGGGAAGGGTGGCTGGTCATCGGCGACGTGGATGCCGCGGCCGACCGGATGCGGCGCGAGCCCGGGTCGGTGCCGGCCCGGAAGCTGGACCTCGCGTTGCTCCACACGGCCGTCCTTGGCGACCGGCTGGGCATCACCGCCGCGGACGTGGCCGCCGGGGAGACGCTCATCTACACTAGGAGCGAGGCCGATGCCCGAGGTCGTGTGGCCCGGGGCGAGGCGGCGGCTGCGATCCTGGTGCGCCCGACCCGGTTGGAGGAGCTGACCGCTGTGGCTGCCGCCGGGGACGTGATGCCGCAGAAATCGACGTACTTCTATCCGAAGCTGCTGACCGGCATGGTCTTCTATCCGTTGGAGGGTTAGGCATCCGTGGTCCAGGCCATCAAGCGTGACGAGGTCTTCATCGAGCCCGAGGGCATCCATGTCGAGACCCACCAACCGGAGCGGCGCAGCCGCAAGCCGCCACTCCTCCTCGTCCACGGCGTCCTGACCGGGTCGTGGCTGTGGGCCAGCTTCGCGGCCTACTTCGCCGAGCGCGGCTGGGAGGCCCACGCGCTCAACCTGCGGGGCCACTTCACCTCCGACCTCACCGAGCTGGAGGACACCCGGATGCGGGACTACGCCGATGACGTCGGCGTCGCCGTCCGCCAGCTGGGCCGGCCGCCCGTCGTCATCGGGTGGGGGATGGGGGCGCTGGCCGCCCTCCTGTACGCCGAGACCCACTCGGTCCTGGGCCTCGTCCTGCTCGCCCCGTCACCGCCGGCCGCGGCCCTCCCCCGACGCCCCGCTGACCATGAGCTGAAGTCGGTCCCTCCGGTGTACGACGCCGAGTGGTGGGGGTGGCGGGCGCCGCAGGAAGAGCTCCAGGCGTGGATGCCGGACATGTCGGTCGAGGAGCTGTCGAAGATGCAGGAGCTGCTGGTCGGGGCCCGGGAGTCCGGCCGCGCCCGCCAGGAGCGGATGCTGGGTGTGGACATCGACCCCAGACGGATCCAGGTCCCGACCCTGGTCATCGGTGCCGGGCTGGACGACGTCATCCATCCCTCCGAGGCCCGCCGCACGGCCGACCTGCTGGGTGCGACCTACGAGTACATCCCCGGCGCCAGCCATTTCGGGCTGGTCATGGGTTCGGAGACGTGGCCGCTGGTCGCGGGCTCGATCCTGGGCTGGCTCGAGGAGCGTCGCCACTCGATGATGGCCGCCCAGGCGGACCTGGTGGGAGCTGGTCGCCGCTGATGCCCGGCACGGGCCGCTGACCATGGCCGAGCAGAAGGGGATGTACGGCCAGAAACCGACCGGGCCGACCGAGCCCGACGCCTGGCTGGCGGCACTTGATGACGTTCGCCGCCCGCAGCTGGAAGAGCTGGACGCCCGGATCCGGAAGGTGGCACCGGGACTGCGCCGGTACGTCAACCGCGGATTTCTGAGCTACGGCGAGTACTCGTACCGGGGCAGATCTGGCCGCAGCGGCGACTGGATGTGCATCGCCCTGGCCTCGAACAAGCAGTACATCTCGCTGTACGCCGGTCCCATCGGCCTGGAGCCGTACGCCGCGAGGCTACCCAAGGCCAACCTGGGCCGAGGCTGCATCCGCTTCAAGCGAGTGTCCGACGTCGATCTCGAGGTCATCGACGAGGTGATCCGCGCCTCGGCCGCCACCGACGGCCAGTCGATCACCTACTAGGCCGAGGGACACGAGCCGCTCGTTGGAGCGGCGGCGAACTCAGGCTCCGGTGATGAGCCGAGCGCGCTCCTCGCTCTCCGGTTGGACGAGCGCCTGGACCACCGACGTCCCGACCTCCGCCACGATAATGTCGCCCACCTCATCGGCCACCGCCCGCAGGATGCCCATCTCGAGCATCCGCTCGCACTGGCGCCGGTTGTCCTCGGTCGGCACGAGGTAATGGATCGACTCGGCCCGGTAGCGGTGGATGAGGAAGATGTGGAGGAGCGTCGAGAGCCGCTTCCGCCGCAGGGCCGGATCGAAGATGTTCTGATCACGGATGGAAAGGATCGTGCGCCCGCGCCGATCCGCGATGGTGGTGAAGACGATGTTGGCCAGCTTCTCGCCGGCCGCATCGGCGACGCTCAGCTCGAGCACGTCGGAGCCGGCGGTGTGGGGCCGGAGCGACACGGCAAGGTCGGTGCCGGGGGCGTGGTGCTCCGCCCAGCTCTTCAGCCAGCCGGCGAGGAGCTTCGGAGGCACCTCGGTCTGGACGAGATGTTGTCCCTGGGTCGAGCCGAAGCCCATCGCCTTGGTCGTCGCCGTCTGGCCGGAGGCCGCCAGCAGGGCGGCGTCGGCACGGGGGCCTCCGACGAGCGTCTGGGGGGTCCGATACGGCGACTCAAGGAGGCGGAACCTCCGTTGGAGGCGGGCCAGAGCCAGCATTCCGTCTTCGAGCAGGGCGGTGGTGAACTCTTCGGCTGCCAGGCCGTCGATCTGGTGGCCGCCGTAGGTGATGAAGTTGAAGACGAAGCCCATCCGGCCAAGCTCCTCCGGGAAGGCGCGCATCTCCTCATCGGTCATCCCGGTCGTGTCCCAGTTGAACGACGGCGACAGGTTGTAGGCCAGCATCTTGTCCGGATGCACGGCGTGGATTGCCTCCGCGAACCTACGCGCATCGGCGAGGTCGGCCGTCTTGGTCTCCATCCAGAGCAGGTCGGCAAACGGCGCGGCGGCGAGTGACTTCGCGATCGCGTACGAGATGCCCCCGTCCACCTGGTAATAGCCCTCCGGCGTCAGCGCCAGCTCCGCATCCCACACGACGTCCAGGCCCATGGCCCGCGCGCGGGCTCGGGCTGCGTGCCCCGAGGCGGTCGCCGCGAAGGCCAGCCAGCCATCGACGCTCATGTCGAGCTGGACGCCCTCATCGGCTCGGAACGCCATGGCGTCGGCGACGGCCTGGCCGTATGTCTTCAGGTTGGCCCGCGATTGCCACTCCGTGAGGAACCGGTCAGCGACGGTATCGATCGTGTCCTCTGGATTGGCGCCCGGATCCGCCGCGTGGGCTCGGCCGGCCTCGTCGACCTCGGCGAGCAGGCCAACCCGCTCGAGCCAGGCCTCGGCCTCGGCGTAGTCGTCCTCGGGGACGGCGTACAGGAGGTGGCCGTTGATGTCCGTCGCGCCGGCCCGATGGAGCCGCCGGAGCAGCGCCAGGTAGCCGACCTTGTACGAGGGCACCTCGCGGTTGGTGACGCCGAGGAGGAACGGCTGGTCACGCTCGTCGCCGATGCCGTCGAGCAGGTTCGCCGCCTCGGCATCGGTGCGGGCCACGAGGATGCCGGCGACGCCCATCACGTCGAGCTGGAAGCGGGCCGCGTTCAGCCGCTTGATCTGCTCGTCGCTGGGAACGAGCACCTTCCCGCCCTGGTGGCCGCATTTCTTGGCGCCCGGCTTCTGGTCCTCGATGTGGTAGCCGGGGACACCGGCCTCGACGAAGCGTCGAATGAGGTTGCGGACGTGCGCGTCGCCACCGTGACCGGTGTCAGCGTCGGCAATGATCCACGGGCTGAAGTCGACCTCCGGAACGGCCTGGCGTTCCTTTTCGGCCATGCGCGATCGGGCGAACCGCTGGTTCCGGTCGGCGGTCAGGAGGGCGCGGACCAGGCCGGCGGCCTCATCGGGCACCTGGCCCAACGGATAGCTCGCGAGATCCGGGCCGGGATCCTCATCGGCCGATCCCTTCGCCGAGGTCGCCCAGCCACCGAGGTAGATGGCCTCGATGCCGGCGCGTTTCATCGCCACCGCGTGCCCCGGCGTGTACGGCCCGAAGGTGGTGATCGATCGCCGCTCCGCGAACAGCGCCCGCAGCTTCGCGTACATGCCGTCGGCTGCCGCGCGAGCGATCGGGTAGTCGGCGGTGATCCTGCCGCGCTGCTCGGCGACCTGGCGCGCGGTGTGGAGGCGGGTCGTCTCCGAGAATCGGTCGCCGTCCATCCACTGGCTGACGATCGAGATCTCCGCCTCGAGGGCCCGCGTTTCCGCATCCCGTTCCGCGACAGGCGCTGGATCGGCCGGGGAGGCGATTGGTTCGGTTACAGCCATGGGGCGACATCCAGGGCAGGATTCAAGCCCTAGCGTGGCTCACCTTCGGGAACCGGTCAAGACGATGCGGGCACGTTCGGTGCGTGTTGGCACATGATGTTTCGCGATGACGACTCCCCTCGACGGACCCTCCGTACGACGCCGCTACCTGGCGCTCATCGGTTTGCGCTGGTTCCAGACCGGGCTGCTGATCCCGGTCATCACCCTCCTCATGGTCTCGCGCGGCCTGACGCTGGTCGAGATCGGCTTGGTGGGATCAGTCGCGGGCATCGTCATCCTGGTCCTGGAGCTGCCGACCGGCGGGCTGTCCGATGCGCTGGGCCGCCGGCCGACCCTGCTCCTGGCGTACCTCTTCGCCCTGGCCGGCCTGGTCGTCCTGTACCTCGCCGGTTCGGTCGGGGGATTCATCCTGGCCACCATCCTGACCGCCATCTTCCGTGCCCTCGACAGCGGGCCGCTCGAGGCGTGGTACGTGGACGCGACCCACGCCGCCGACCCGGCGGCCAGGATCGAGTCCGGCCTGGCCGCCGGCAGCTCGATCCTGAGCCTGGGCATCGCGGCTGGTGCCCTTCTTGCCGGCGCCCTCGTCGCCCTCGACCCGCTGCCGGCGGTCGAGACCCTCGCACTGCCGGTCCTGCTCGCCGTCGGGCTGGCGGTGGTCAACCTGGTCGCGGCATTCGTGCTCCTGACCGAGACCGGTCGCGCTTCGGGCCTTGGTGCGGTGACGGCGTCGGTCCGCGCCGTGCCCTCCGTCGTCCGCGAAGGAATGGGCCTGCTGCGCGACTCGCGGGTGCTGGCCGCGGTCGTCGCGGTCGAGCTGTTCTGGGGCTTCGCGATCGTGGCGTTCGAGACCCTCTTTCCCATTCGCCTGGCCGAGGTGGTCGGCGGCACGACCGAGGCTGCTGCGCTGATGGGACCCGCCAGCTCGGCGGCATGGTTTGCGTCAGCCGTGGGCGCGGCGCTCATCGCGCTCGTGAGCCGGCGGACCGGCGTGGCACGGGCCGCGATCGCGATGCGCATCCTCCAGGGCCTGACGATCGTCGCCATGGGCCTCGTGGCCGGGGCGGTGGGGCTGATCACCGCCTACCTCGCCTGCTATCTCACCCACGGGGCGTCGAACCCGCTCCATTCGACGCTCCTCCACCGGGAAGTGGATGCCAGCCATCGGACGACCGTCCTGTCTCTGAACTCGATGGTGTTCCACCCCTCCGCCGCCATCGGGGCGATCGTCCTGACCGCGATCGCGGCGGAGACGTCGCTGTCCACCGCGATGCTGGTCGCCGGCGTCGCCTGCGCGGTCGCCGCACCGCTCTACATCCCCGCCCTCCGGGCAGAGCGCCGGCGCACGGAGCTGGCACCTGTGGAGCTGCCGCCCACGGAGGCCGAAGGGGCCTGACTTCTGGACCGATGCGCGCCCTTGCTATACTCCCGCCCGGTCCAGCCCGGACGCCAGAGACGCCGTGCCGCATTCGTCTAGAGGCCTAGGACACCGCCCTCTCAAGGCGGAGATCACCGGTTCGAATCCGGTATGCGGTACCACTCCCACCACGCTCAGGCGGCAAGCACCGCGTCGAGCTTGCTGAACGCCTCGCCCCAGCCGTTCTCACTGGGCGATACGAGGTGGTCGGGGAGCCACTGCCGGACCTCAAGTCGCGTCCGTCCGTCGGCCTCGTCGTGGAACTCGATCCGGAGGCGCGTCTCGAATGGCTCGTACCCACCGGGCAGTTGGCCCCTGGCGTGCATGACGCCCTCGAGCAGCTCGCCGTCGGCGACGTCGGTGAGATCGAACTGGATGTGGACCCGAATGCCGGGCTCGGCCGGAAAGACTTCCGTCCATCGCTGATAGCCGCCGGGGCGGACGTCGAACTCCATCTCCTCGCGGAGGAGCGCATTGCCGATCGGGCCCCACCATGCGGCCAGGTGGTCGGGATCGGTGAATGCCTGGTACACGAGCGCGCGTGGTGCGTCGAAGATGCGAGTCAGGGCGAGCTGCGGGGTCGTCGTCGTGGTCATGGCTTACCTCTCCTGGTCTGGGTCGTTGTCTTGGTCCGTGTCGTCGGCTCCTCTGAGGCAAGCCGAGCGAGGTGGTCGTCGAGCCGGTCGAGGCTCTCGGACCAGAGCCGCTCGTACTGCGAGAGCCACGTTGCCGCGCCTGCGAGCGAGGTCGGGGAGAGTCGCGCGTGCCGCCACCTGCCGTGCTGGCTTCGGGTGATGAGCGACGCGCGTTCAAGCACCTTGAGGTGTCGGGAGATCGCCGGAAGGCTGATGGAGTAGGGGGCCGCGAGCTCGGTGACCGTCGCCTCACCGAGGGCGAGTCGCTCGACGATACCGCGGCGGGTGGCGTCGGCGAGCGCAGCGAAGAGCAGGTCGAGGACCGCGCTCGTCCGTTCCGGGGTGACACTTAACATGATGGTTAACTGTAGCAACTGCTCAGTCCAGTTGCAAGCCCTGGAGACCTGACGCCGAGGCGGACTGCCCGTCGTCGGCAATCGGCGATCTGACCTGTGCCCCGGCGGTAGGATGGGCCGGCCTTGTCCCGCCTGGTGGACTGCCCGCCCAACCACCTCGCCGGACCGCTTGCGAGCGATATCCGCATCACGTGGAGGAAGTTGTGACCAGGTCCTCTCGTTTCGCCATTGCGGCAGTCCTACTCCTGCTCTTCAGCCTGGCGGCGGTGCCCGTCGCCAGCGCCAAGAAGCCGCCACACGCGGGTCCCACGACCCCCATCCAGATCCTCGGGATCAATGACTTCCATGGGCAGCTCCGGCCGCCCGATGGCGTCACGAGCTCCGGCGGCCGGATCGGCGCCACCTCTGCGGGCGGTTCCGAGTACCTCGCCTCCACCGTTCGCGCCCTGGAGGCGACCAACCCGAACACCCTCGTGGTGGCCGCGGGCGACAACATCGGCGCGACGCCGCTCATCTCGGGCATCTTCCATGACGAGCCCACGATCGAGGCCCTGAACCTCATCGGCATGGACTACGCCGGCGTCGGCAATCACGAGTTCGACGAGGGCATCCCCGAGCTGCTGCGGATGCAGAACGGCGGCTGCCATCCGCTCGAGGGCTGCTTCGCCGGCGACGGATTTGGCGGGGCCGACTTCCAGTACCTCGCCGCCAACGTGACGTACAAGAGCAACGGGAAGACGATCTTCCCGCCGTACGCCATCCACCATTTCCAGGGGGTGAAGGTCGCGATCATCGGCATGACTCTCGAGGGAACGCCGAGTGTCGTCACCGGCTCTGCGGTGGCCGACGTCAACTTCCATGACGAAGCGGACACCGTCAATGCGCTCGTCACCAAGCTGAAGGGGCAGAACATCGAGACGTTCATCGTCCTCCTCCATGAGGGCGGGTCCGCGGGTGCCCTCAACGAAACCACCGTCAACCAGTGCAACAACCCGACGGGCGACATCGTGGGCGTCATCACCCGGATGGACCCCGAGATTGACCTGGTCGTGACCGGTCATACGAACTGGGCGGTGAACTGCCCGAACTTCGCCGGAACCGGGATCCGGGTCACCGGCGCCGCGTCCGCAGGCCGGGTCGTGACCGATGTCGATCTCGTGATCGACAAGTCCACCAAGGACGTCGTTTCGGCGACGATCAACAACGTGATCGTTTGCAACGGATTGCCGAACAATGTGGGAGTCGTCACCTGTCCCACCCCCCAGCTGCCGGCGGCCCCCGACCTGACGGCCCTGGTCAACAAGTACGGGACGATCGCCGCACCGATCGAGAACGAGATCATCGGCTTCGCCAACGCAGCGCTGACTCGCACCGGCACTGCGGCTGGCGAGTCGTCGCTCGGCGACATCATCGCCGACGCCCAGCTGTGGGCGACATCAGCGCCGACCCTCCCGGGCGGTCCGGCCGTCATCGCGTTCATGAACGCGGGCGGCATCCGACGGGACATCAACGCCGGGGAGATCACGTTTGGCGAGGCCTTCGAGGTCCAGCCGTTCGCGAACGTCCTGGTGACCATGGACATGACCGGGCAGGACATCATTGACGTGCTCCAGCAGCAGTTCACCGGGACTCCGCTGGGCAATGGGATTCTCCAGATCTCGGCCTCGCTGACGTACACCCGGACCGCGGCTGGCGCCACCGGCCAGGCCGGCGACCTCCTGAGTGACGTCAGGGTGAACGGGCTACCGATCAATCCGCTCGTCACGTACCGGGTGACGGTGAACAACTTCCTGGCCGGTCCCGGCGGGCAGGACAACTTCACCGAGTTCGCCAACGGGTTCAACCGACACGTCGGAGAAATCGACCTCGAGGCGTTCCGTCGGTACATCCAGACCTTCACCCCGATCAACCCGGGACCGCAGAACCGGATCACCTTCGTCCCGTAGCGGACGTCCAACGCAGCGGCATCAGGGCCCGGGAAACCGGGCCCTGATCCATGTCACGCAGCCGAAGCCAGGAAACCCCCTGCCGGCGGTCTGCGCCATACTCCAGCGGCCCAATTCCGGTACGCGGGACCACCCATGAAGCGCTTGATCGGCACCCCCGAGCTCCTCGACGGCCACCAGCACGACGAATCGTCCCTTGCCGGCAACCTCCAGGACCTGCGCCGATCGAACCGGTTCACCGGCGGTGCAGACCTCTCCCGGCGCGCGATCGATGCCCTGGTCCCGCCCCCCAAGTCGCTCACCGTCCTGGATGTCGGGACCGGCGCTGCAGACATCCCGGTTGCCCTCGTGGCCGAAGGCCGGCGACGGGATCAGCAGGTCCAGGTCACGGCCGTCGACAGCCAGGCCGAGGTGATCGAGGCTGCCCGCGCCGTGAACCCCGACCTGGGCGACAACCCGGAGGTGGTGCTGGCCGTCGCGGACGGGCGGCGGCTGCCGTACTCGGATCGGTCTTTTGACGTCGCCCATGCCTCGCTCGTCCTCCACCACCTCGACCCTGCGGATGCGGTGGCCTTCCTCAGCGAGCTGGCGCGCGTCTCACGGCGCGGGGTGGTGGTCAACGACCTGTCGCGCCGACCGGTCACCGTCCTCGGAGCCTGGCTCCTGTCCCACCTGCTCACCATGAACCGGTACTCGCGAAACGACGCGACCATCTCCGCCCGTCGGGCCTACACCGTGAACGAGGCGTATCGGTTGCTGGACATGGCCGGACTGGAGCCGGTGTTCCTCACCCGCGGGATCGCGGGTCATCGATGGGCCATAGCCGCGGTACGGGCGGACGCCTGAGCGGTGGCTGACGTCGTGGTGGTGGGCGGGGGACCGTCGGGAGCCACCGTCGCCACCCTCCTCGCCCGGCGCGGGCGACGGGTGATCCTCGTCGAACGTTCGCCACGGTGGCGGTGGCGCGCCTGCGGCGTGTTCAGCTCACCAGCCGCGATGACGGCTCTCGGCCACATCGGACTGTCACAGGAGGTGCAGGCGGCAGCGGCGCGACCCATTCCCGCCATGCGCCTGGAAGCCGATGGATCGACGGTGCGCCTGACTTACGGCGACGACGGCAGCCTCGCAACGCCCGCCGTCGGCTTCGACCGGCAGGAGCTCGACGAGGCACTCCTCGACCTGGCGCGAGGAGCGGGCGTGGATGTGCGGACTGGCGTCGCCGTCACCGATGTGGAGCTCGGCGGGCCGCAGGCGCGGGTCGCGACCCGCAGTGGGTCCAGGAGCGAAGAGGTCGCGGCCAAGGTCGTAATCGGCGCCGATGGCGTCCGGTCGATGGTGGCTCGTGCGGCCGGCGTGGTTCGACCCGCGCACCTCGGCCCGCGCATCGGTCTGACCTTCCACGTAGCCGACCCACGCCCGGCCGAGGACCCGCTCGAGGCCCGGATGGTCATCCTGCCCGACGCGTACTGCGGCCTGGCCCCGGTGCCCGGCGGCCGGCTGAACGTCGGGATCGTGCTCGCCGGCGACGCCTGGCGACAGCGGCTGGCGGCCGAGGGGGCGGCCGCGGTGGTCGATGCGGTGCTGGCTGAAGTCCCGGTCTCTCCCGACGATCCGGTCGTCTGGGCGAAGGCCGAGCGGCTGGACTCGATCGAAGGCGCTTCGCCGCTCGGCCATCGGGTTTCCCACCGGGCCGGTCGCGACTGGTTGCTGGTCGGCGACGCGGCCGGGTTCCTCGATCCGCTCACCGGGGAGGGAATGCACCGCGCGCTCCTCTCGGCAGCCCTCGCGGCCCGGGCGGTGGACGTCCACCTGGACGGGACGAAGAATGCGCTGGCGGGGTACGAGCGATCGATGGCTCGCCGCTTCCGTGCCAAGGACGTCGTCACGCTCCTCATCCAGTCGTTCCTCGCCCGGCCCGCCCTGTTCGGGCACGCCGTGCGACGCCTCGAGAGCCGGGGGCCGGTCCGTGAGACCATGGGCCTCGTGATCGGCGACCTCGTTCCGGCGACCCGCGCCCTCGACCCGAGGTTCCTCGCCGCCCTCCTCCGCCCGTAACGGATCCGCGGTGCGATCGACCATCGGCATCTCGGTCGCCGCGCCGCCGGAGCTCGTGTTCCGCCTCGCGTCCAACCCGCTGCGCTGGCCGGCCCTTCTCCCGCATTACGTGTCTGCCCGCGAGGTCGCACGGCGTGGAGATGTCGTGATCGCCGACTTCGTGGCCCGTCGCCCGCTCCTCCCGGTGCTCGGTATCGGCCTGCCGGTCGTCTGGCGCTCGCGGACCTGGGCGGAGCCCGCGACGCTCCGGATCCGGTTCCAGCACGTCGCCGGCGCCACCCGGGGCATGGACGTGACCTGGCGGATCGAGGGCGACGCGACCGGCACGCGGATCACCATCGAGCACGACTTCCGGCCGCGAGTCGGCGCCTGGGCGGTCGTCGTCGATCGGTTCTTCACCCAGCCCATCGCCGGTCGGACGCTCCGCAGCTTCAAGGGCATCGCCGAAGCGCTGGCAAACGGAGATGCAGCGGGCGGAGCAGCTG
The DNA here is from genome assembly GCA_963699235.1 of uncultured Chloroflexia bacterium. Lineage (GTDB taxonomy): Bacteria > Chloroflexota > Limnocylindria > QHBO01 > QHBO01 > DASTEQ01. The sequence goes on from OY969424.1 coordinate 862,682, forward strand.
ACCGATGACCGATCGCCGTCGCGTCTGGATCACCGGCCTCGGGATCGTCACTGCCGTTGGGACCGGGGTGGAGGCATTTCGCGCCGGCCTCCGACGGGCAACCTCGCCCATCCGGGCCATCGACCGTTTCGACGCCTCCGCCTTCCGGTCGCAGGTCGCGGCGCAGATCGACGACTTCGAGCCGGCCGACCACATGGACGCCCGATCGGTGAGGGGCCTGGATCGATTCAGCCAGTTCGCGGTCGCGGCCGGCCGGCTGGCCCTCGCCGACGCCGCGTTCCGCCCCGGCGAGGCCCGCCACGCCGATCCGGAGCGGGTGGGCATCTTCCTGGGCAGCGCGCTCGGCGGCATCGCGTTCGCCGAGGAGCAGCACGAGCGATACATGGAGGGCGGCATCCGCCGCGTGGCGCCGACTCTCGCGCTCGCCGTGTTCGGCGGCGCGGCGCCGGCCAACCTCGGGATCTCGCTCGGCATCCGCGGGCCGATCCTGTCCACCGCCAACTCCTGTGCCTCGGGGGCGGTCGCCCTGGGGGAGGCCCTGGCCGCGATCCGCGACGGCGAAGTGGATGCCGCCCTCGCCGGAGGCGTGGAGTGCCCGCTTTCGCCGCTGTCGTTCGGGGCGTTCGATCTCATCCGGGCCCTGGCCAACGCTCACAACGACCAGCCGGACCAGGCCTGTCGCCCGTTCGACGCGCAGCGGAGCGGCTTCGTCCTGGGGGAAGGGGCAGCCCTCCTCGTCCTCGAGGAAGCGGAGACGGCCAGCCGGCGCGGGGCGGTCCCCTATGCCGAGATCCGCGGCTACGCCGCCTCGTCCGATGCGTATCACATGGTCCAGCCCCGCCCCGATGGGCGCGACGCCGCCCGAGCGGTCCGCGCGGCACTCGAGGATGCGGGCGACGCGGCCGAGACGATGGACTACGTCAACGCCCACGCCAGCTCCACGCCGCTGGGCGACGTGGCCGAGGCCCGCGCCCTGCAGGCATCGCTCGGCGATCGGGCGGCGAGCGTGCCCCTCTCGGGCACGAAGGCACTGACCGGGCATCCGCTCGGAGCAACGGCGGCCATCGAGGCGGCCATGGCGGCCCTCGCCATCCGCGACGGCTGGGCGCCCGCATCGGTCAACCTCGTCGAGCCCGATCCCGAGATCGAGCCGCTGCTCGGCGGACTCATCCGCGACCCGGCCGGTCTCGACGGGACGTACCGCCGCGTGCTCTCGACATCGTTCGGCTTCGGCGGGCTGAACGCCGCGCTGGTCTTCGGGACGGTCGACTGAATCGATGACGGTCCAGATCACGTGGGACCAGGTACTGGCCTGGCGGATGAAGCGGCACCTCCTCGACCCGGTGGGCGACGTGCCCGTGGTCGATGTCGTCCGACGCCTATGCGGCGTCCAGGCACAGGTCGCTTCCTCGGCCGAGCTCGCCATCCGGCTCCGGTGTCGGCAGACCGGGGTTGATGAGGTCAGCCAGGCCCTGGCCGATGGGCGGCTGATCAAGACCTGGGCCATGCGCGGCACCCTGCACCTGTTGGCGGCGGACGACGCCCCGACCTTTCTCTCGCTCCTGGCGGCTGGTCCGCTCTGGGGCGAATGGCAGCGCTACCTCAAGATGTCCGACGCCCAGATGGACTCGCTCCGTGTGGCGATCCTCGGGGCACTCCAGGACGGTCCAGCCACCAAGCCCGAGATAGCCGATGCCGTTGCCGCGGAGCTCGGGCCCGGTCCGGCTGTCGACGCACTCGGCTCGAGCTGGGGCGGCCTCCTCATGGCGCTCGCCTGGGCCGGCGAACTGTGCCACGGTCCGAGCCGGGGGACTCGAGTGACCTTTACCTCTCCCGAGCGCGCCAGCAAACAGTGGCCTGGCAAGGTCGACATCGATTCAGCGAGGCCGATCGCGCTCGCGGCGTATGCCGGCGCCTACGGACCGGTGACGGTCGATGCGCTCAGCCGATGGCTCGCGAGCTCGGCCTCGAAGCGGGAGATTCGCACCTGGTTCGAGGCAATGCGCGGGCAGATGACCGAGGTCGTGGTCGACGGAGAGGCGGGTCTGGTCAGGAACGAAGACCTCGACGACCTCGCCCGGGCTCGGCCGTCCACCGCCGTGCGGTTGCTCGCGGGATTCGACCAGTACGTGCTCGGACCCGGCACGAAGGACGGCCACGTCGTCCCGGCCGCGCGACGGGCCGCCGTTAGCCGGCAATCGGGCTGGATCTCGCCCGTGGTCCTGGCCGGGGGACGGGCCAGCGGGACCTGGGAGCTGGACGGCGACCAGGTCCGCATCAGCTGGTTCAACGAGGCCGGTCGTCCGCCGATGCGTGCCCTCCGAGCCGAGGTCGCACGCCTCGCATCGGTCATCGATCGCGACCTGAACGCCTCGATCACTGGCCAGTGACCGCGCGCGAGCCCGCGCTTTCCACGCCAGCGCTCAACCGGGCCCTCCTCGCCCGCCAGCTGCTCCTCGATCGGGTGGACCGATCTCCGACCGAGGTCATCGAGCACCTCGTCGCGCTCCAGGCGCAGGAGCCGATCGACCCGTACATCGCGCTGTGGTCACGGATCAACGGCTTCGACCCGATGCACCTGTCCGCCCACATCGCGAACCGTGAGGCGGTCCGAGCCCAGCTGCAACGGGCCACCATCCACCTCGTCACCGCCCGCGACGTGCTCACCATGCGGCCGGTTCTCCGGCCGGTGCTCGAGCGGATGCTGTCGTCCGGCAGCCCGTTCGGTCGGAGCCTGGTTCGGGCCGGGGTGGATGCCGCGGCCGTCGCCGAGGCCGGCCGCCAGCTGCTCGAGGAACGACCACGGACCCGGGCCGAGCTGCGCGATGCCCTCGCGCCCGCGTTCCCGACGGCCGACCCGACGGCCCTCGCCCAGGCGGTCACGTTCATCGTGCCCGTCGTCCAGGTCCCGCCGCGTGCCCTGTGGCGTCAGTCCGGGCAGGCGCGCTGGGCGACGGTCGAGTCCTGGCTTGGCCAGCCGTTGTCAGCGGACGAATCCCCGGACGCGCTTGTCCTCCGCTACCTCGCGGCATTCGGTCCTGCGTCTCCGGCCGACGTGCGGGCCTGGTCCGGCCTCACCGGCGCCGCCGAGATCCTGGAGCGACTTCGACCGTCGCTGGTGTCGTTTCGTGACGAGGGCGGACGCGAGATGCTCGACCTGCCCGACGCGCCGCGACCGGATGCCGAGACCCCGGCGCCCGTGCGCTTCCTGCCGGTGTACGACAACGCCACCCTGTCCCACGCCGATCGCGGACGGATCATCGACGAACGGCACCGCCGGGCGGTGCTCACCCTGGACATGATCAACTTCGGCTCGATCCTCGTCGACGGGTTCGCGCGAGCCATCTGGCGCGTCGCCCATGAGGGAGAGTCGGCGACCATTGACATTGCCTTCCTGGAGGATCTCGGCCCCGCCGGAACCGATGCTGTCGGCGCCGAAGGCGAGCGCCTCCTGGCATTTCTCGAGCCTGACCGAACCGACCGAATCGTGCGATTTCGGCGTCTATCCACCGCCTGACGGCCACCTGTCCACCCGGCGGGCCTCGGTGGAAAGGAATGTGGACAAGTTGGTGGACATACCCCCTTCCGGCGGTCGCTATCGGCTCCTACCATTCCGCGCCGACGCCTAGCATCCGCCCCAGTCAACTCCATCGGTCTCGCGTTCTTATCGAGTCGCCTCCCCGCCGTGCAGCCCTCCGACAGCTCCCATCCCGTCCCCGACGCCATCGACGAGCGTCGCGTGGAAGCCGATCCCGTGGCCGCTCCACCGCCCGAGGTCGCGGAGTTCATTCGGTTCTGCCACAAGCGCCGACCTCGTGCGTGGCCTGATCTGTACGACGAGATGTGGGTGGTGGCCGCCCGACGCGAGTTCAACGGCTGGGGCTTCGAGCAGCTGGAGGCCTACGGCGTGACGTTCTCCCTGTTCGAGATGCCGCGCCTGGCGGGCTGGGTCCGCGAGGTGCTCGCCGAGTTACCGGATGCCCCCGAGCCCGTCCTGGTCGGGCCGCTGGGGCCCTGAACGATCGTCCGGGGAGGGTACCGAGTTATCCACGATGCCCCGTCCGGGGTGCGTAGATATCCACAATTCGGGGCTCGCGCGGTCGTTCTCAGTACGTGTGGCGGCGCGCCATCTCCCGCTCGATCAGCTGCTCCATGAGGAGGTACTTCTCGATGCGACGCCGCAGCTCGTTCGCCTCGGGGGTATAGAGGTGCACGTACTGCTGGAGCTGGAGCGAGAGCTTCCGTGACGTGATGCGGGCATGGTCGAGGTTCCGCCGGAGCAGGGTCTGGTCCATCCGCCGCAGGTGCTCCGGGTTCAGCAGGTCCTCGTCACGGAGCAGTCCCTTGTCGATCTCGAGCTGGGTGGGCTGCAGCTGGGTCGGCGGCGGGGCGACCGGCTCGTCGGGCATGGTCCGATCAGTCTAGCCAATCTATCCTTTGGCGGGTCCCCGTAGCTCAGTGGACCAGAGCGGCTGCCTTCTAAGCAGCGGGTCGCAGGTTCGAATCCTGCCGGGGACGCCAAACTCGCGGCGGCACTCGCAGCCGGTGGGCGGCTCGCAGACGATACGCACGTGCCCGACTGGTGGACCCTGGCTTCTCCAGACAACCACGGCATCGACATCGCGGCCTGGCCGGACGTCTAGGACGACGAGGAGGACTGAGCCTCCCGGAACCCCTCGGGTTGACGCCTGCTGGCCACCCCCCTAGGCTCGGGGAGCCCGAATCTCCCGTCCCGAGACGAGGTACATCCGAGATGGACGTTACCCCGAACGTCGTCATCCTGTGCGGAGGACGCGGAACCCGCCTGGGGGCGGAGACCGAAGTCCTGCCCAAGCCGCTGGTCCAGGTTGGTGGACGGCCGATCCTGTGGCACATCATGTCCCATTACGCCCAGTACGACTTCAAACGGTTCGTCCTGTGCCTCGGCTATCGCGGCGACATGATCCGCGACTACTTCCTTGACTATCAGGTCCACCACAACGACTTCACGCTGCGGATGGGCCAGGACAGGCCCTCCGTTGACATCCAGGACCGCGACGTCCTCGACTGGGAGGTGACCTGCGCCGATACTGGCCTCGACGCCCAGACCGGTGCCCGGGTGGCCCGCATCGAGCGCTACATCGACTCCGACTACTTCCTGTGCACCTACGGCGATGGGGTGTCCGACATCGACATCAGCGCGCTCATCGCGTTCCACCTGGAGCATGGCCGCGTCGCGACGGTGACCGGCGTCCTCCCCCCGGCTCGGTGGGGCGAGCTCGTCCTGGGCGAGGACCACGAGGTTTCGCGTTTCGAGGAGAAGCCCAAGCTCGGGCCTCGGGCAGGAACCGGCTACGTGAACGGGGGCTTCTTCGTTTTCTCGCGGCGGATCTTCGACTACCTCGACGAGTCCGCGGACTGCATCCTCGAACGGCGTCCGCTCGAGAAGCTGGCGGAGGAGGGTGAGATCAAGGTCTACCGTCACCGCGGGTTCTGGCAGTGCATGGACGTTCCGAAGGATCGGGACATGCTCGACGAGCACTATGCCCGCAACGGCCACGGCAGCCGACCGGTGCCGGTCTCCGTCGGCTAGCCCCCGTTCGGGGTGGTGACCTCGAGGATGACCATCGCGTTGCCCAGTCCGCTGGGATCGAAGGTCGTGACCGCGTACCGATCCCCGCCGAGCGGGGCGACAGCTGACACGAATCCGGTGAGACCGGAGATCGCGGCCCGGACCTCGTGGCGGTTGGGGACGTAGAGGCCACCGCCGTCGCCCTCGAGTGGCACGAACTGGACCTGGCCCGATGAGCCGGTCAGGACGCCGGGGCGGACGGTGGAATCGAACCAGGCAATTCCCGCGCTGCCCGTCGCGCTGAGGACCCACAGCGGCGGGGGAACGCCTTCGTCGAACGATCCGACCGCCGGATAGCCATAGTCCTGGCCGTCGACGATCTCGACCAGCTGCTCGTGATGCCATCCGCGGGCGGTGGGCCCGTCGTTGTCCACGCCCAGGATGTGTCCCGCGGGGTCGAACGTGACGGCGTAGACGTTGCGCAGCCCGGTCGCCACGATCTCGACGTCGGCATCACCCGGGCGGAATCTGACCAGGGTTCCCAGCAGGTCGGCCCGCGGGTGGTCGATGTCGTCGAGGAGCTCGGGCTCGAGGAAGAGGTAGTCCAACCCGCCGATCGGCAGGTACACCGCGCCGTCAGGCCCCAGCGTGAGCGAGCTGGGGGCGTGGTAGGTGTTGACGACCGGGAGCCCGGTGAACAGCTCGCGCGGCTCACCGAGGGAGCCGTCATCGGCGATGGGATAGCTCAGCACCCGTCCCGAGCTGGCGTTGATGCGCCGGAGCTCTTCGTCGGGCTCGACGGTCATGCACTGGGGGAATGGTTCCGGGCAGGGCGGCGGGCCGAGGTCCACGACGAGCAGCTCGCTGTCGAGGACGAGCGGTCCTCGGGGCGAGTTGAGCCCGTCGGCCACGACCTCGACGGCCAGGATCTGGTCGTCGGCGCTCAGCGAGTAGCGGGCGATCTGGCCCTCCCCGAAGGTGAGGTAGCCGGTATCGCCTTCAACCGCGATTCCGGTCGGCGTCCCTGGCAGCTGGTGCATGGCCAGCACCCGCGACGACGTCGAAATCTGGTGCCCCGCGGCAACGAAGGCGCTGACGGAGACAGTGGCGCTGGCCAGGACGACGAGAAGGCCGGCCAGGAGTCCGGCCCGGACGACATCGACGATGACCGATCGGCGGGCGCGGCGACGCCAGGCGCGCCAGCGAGCCGCGGCATGGGGCAGGGCATGGGCGGCGAGGTAGACGCCCAGCAGCGCGGCCAGGACCGTCAGGGCCACGATGGCGCGCGCGGTCCAGCCCGAGACCTGGAACTGACCGGCCGGCAGGCCGCCACGACCGAGCTCCACGAGCAGATCGGCCGACGGTCCGCGCAGGGCGATGAGCAGGATCGCAAGGAGGGCGGCCCCCGCCGCGGCCGGCACGATGGTCACCCGCCACCAGCGCCACCCGACCTGGCCGGGGAGCAGGGCATAGACCAGCAGGCTGGCAGCGGACACAAAGCCGACCAGCAGGAGCAGGGACAGCAGCAGGGGTGCGATCTGGGCCATATCGCCGCTGGATTAGAGCAGATCGATCGCCGATCTGGAAGGGGTCGTGGCGTCGTCCCTGCGCGCAGGCCGGGAGAGCAGGCCTCCTCGGGCTATCGGCCCATCGAGAGGACGGGAGGCTCCGCTCCGGCCTGCACGGCCTCGAAGTCGGCGCGCGTCCGAATGCCGTGGAACCCGTCGCTGACGATGATCTGCCCCGCCACCCCGCCGAGGGTGTTGCCCGGCCCGGTCAGGACGAGGACATCCGGCGCGTACTCGCGGAGCGCGACCCGGGCGCCTGCGGAGAAGTCATACGGGCTCACGATCTGCTCGCCCAGCGTGTAGCGTGCCAGTTCGGCCGGGTCGGTGGCCCAGGGCGTGAACCGGGCCCCGCGGCCGTCGATGAGGGTCACTCGCGGCGCCCGCCAGTCCAGGCCGGCGAACAGGGCGGAGGCCTCTTCGGCGACGCTTGCCAGCAGCGGGGTGTGGTACGGACCGTGGTAGGCGAGGCGGAGCGGATACTGGCGCTCGCCGACGCGGACTGGCGGTAAGACCTTGAGAAGGCGGGCGATTCCCGCGTCCGAACCCGCCAGCACTACGTAGGCGCCGAGATCCACGCTGGTGAAGGCCCGGTCCTCCCCGGCGTCCCCGTCCAGGGCCGCGTCCAGGGCATCGGCGTAGTCCGCGACCGGCTGCCAGTCAGCGTCCACCCGGGGGTAGATGAGCTGGCCGCCGCTGACCCCCGCGTCCACGGCGTCCTCCTGGAGCAGGGCGACGCCCTGGACCAGGCGGAACCCGTCGTCGAAGTCGAGCGCATCGGCCACGGTCAGCGCCGTGTACCAGCCCAGCGAGTTGCCGATGACGGCCACGATCCGGTGGTCTGTCGCCGCGCGCTCCGCGTCGAGGAGCGAGGCGAGGAAGGTGAGCGGCGAGGCATTGATCGGTCGGAGATGGACCGATGGCTCGAAGGCGTCGGCCGCGTCCAGCGCGAGGAGGCTGTCCAGGCCCAGCTCGGCACGAATGGACTCCGCTCGATCGATCATCGGATGGTCGGCCGGGAGGGTGCCGAGGGACGACGCCGCGTAAGAGCCGCGACCGGGGAGGACAAGGACCGCACGCGGCCGCTCGGCGGTCATCGGCTGGTGGCCTCCGCCGCGGGCTTGCGCGCCGCGGACCGCTTCGGGCCGCCCGCTGACTGACCCGCCGTATCGACGGCCGCAGCCACGATCTGGTCGAGGCCAACGAGCACCGCGGCCGTGGCCGTGCCGAGGGGCACGAACGAGTCCACCGCCCGAACGCTGGCCAGCCTGCCGCCGAACCCACGCTCGGCGAGGTCCGCGATGAGCGCGTCGGCCACCCCGCCGCCGGTGGCGCGACATTCGTCCACGACGAGGACGCGACCTATCTCCGCCGCGTGCGTGCGCACCGCCTCGACGGGGAGCGGGTTCAGCCAGCGGAGGTCGAGGACGCGGGCGTGGACCCCGTGGTCCCGCTCGAGGATGGCCTGGGCCTGGAGCGACATCCGGAGGCCGTTCGCGTAGCTGACGATCAGCAGGTCCGTCCCGTCGCCGTACGTGCCCACCTCGCCGGGGAGCAGCGCCTCGGGCGGGACCGGGTAGTCGGCCAGCCATCCGCCGTCGCCATCGGCGTGGAGGTCTCGCTCGTGGTAGAGGGCAATGGGCTCGAGGAAGATCACGACCCGCCCGTCCTCCAGCGCCATCCCGATGCAGCCGCGGAGCATGCGGGCGGCATCAGGGCCGTTCGACGGGACGGCGAGGACCACGCCGGGAATGTCGCGCAGGGCGCCGACCGAGTTGTCGTTGTGGAAGTGGCCGCCGAACCCCTTCTGGTAGGCGAGGCCCGGGACCCGGACGACCATCGGGTTGCGGAACTGGCCGCTGCTGAAGAACTGGAGCGTGGCCGCCTCGCCACGGATCTGGTCGAGGGCGTTGTGGATGTAGGCCAGGTACTGGATCTCGGGGATGGGCAGCAGGCCGGCGTGGGCTGCGCCCTGGGCGATGCCCAGGATCGAGGTCTCGTCCAGCAGGGTGTCGAAGACGCGCCCCGCACCGAACCGCTTCTGGAGGTCGTGGGTCACGTTGTAGACCCCGCCCTTCTTCCCGACGTCCTCGCCGAAGACGACGATTTCCGGCCGCCGCGCCAGCTCATCGGTCAGGGCAGCGTTGATATGACCGGCCAGGGTTCGGGCGGTTGGCTGGGTGGCGTCCTCGGGGAGGGTGCCGCCGAAGGCCACGGCGCGGACATCCGGGTCGGGAGCCGGCTCCGCGATCCGCGCGCTGATGCGGTCCGGGTGGTGCGGAGCCAGCGGGGCCACGACCTCTTCGGTCGTGCTCAGCCGAGGCCGACGGGTCGCCTCCTCGGCGGCGGCCCAGACCCGCTCGCGGGCGTCGGCCACCAGGTCGCGCAGGGTGTCGGGGGTGGCCACTCCCAGCTCGACCAGGCGGCGTGCGTTCCGCAGCAGCGGATCGGCGCGCTCGGTGGCCGCGATCTCGTCGGCGGTGCGGTACCCGTGCTCCGCGTCGGACCCGGCGTGGCCCCACAGCCGGACGACGTCAAGGTGGAGGAAGAGCGGCTCGCGGGCCGCGCGTACGACATGGATCGCCTCCGCCACCGCGTCCCACACCTCATCCAGCTCACCCGTGGCATGGCGGTAGTGGAGATGCGGCTGGTTCGAGAAGGTGGACTCGATCCAGCCCTCGGGGGTGGGCACGCTGATCCCGGTCTGGTTGTCCTCGCAGACGAACAGGATGGGCATGGGCAGGCCGATGCGCGCGCCGTAGCGCGCGGTGTTGAACGCCGCCAGCGCGGTGGCATGGTTCGCGGACGCGTCCCCGAACGAGCACAGCACGATCGCGTCCGCAGGCAGCGCATCGGCCAGTCCCAGGCGCCGCGCTCGGGCGAGGGCGTAGGCCATCCCCACCGCCTTCGGCAGGTGCGACGCGATCGTCGAGGTCTGCGGCGGGATCCACAGCGGCCGGCTCCCCCAGACCTTGTGGCGACCCTGGGCGATCGGATCCTCGCGGGAGGCCACGACTCCGAGGAGGGCATCGAACGCCGGGGTCGAACCGTTCAGCTGCCGGGCGCGGGCCATCATGAACCCGCCCGACCGGTAGTGGAGGAATCCCGGGTCGGTGATCCGCAGCTGCGCCCCGAGGACGGCGTTGTTCTCGTGCCCCGCCCCACCGATGGTGTGGAAGCTGCGGTTCGTCTTCTTCAGCTCCCGCGCGGCCCGGTCGACCTGGCGGCTGACGACCTGGTCCTCGAACAGCTCGATCGCCCGACGGGCAGTCAGATCCGAGCCGGATCGGACGGGATCGTCCGGCTCGAGCACGTTCGCGGCGGGCGCCAGGCCGGCGAGCAGCGCATCAAGCGCATCCTCGACGACGGCGACCCGATCGAAGGTCATGCGGCAGCGACCTCTCGGGCAAATGGGTCGCGGTCATGATAGCCGCGGTCCCCCGATGGGCCATCCAGCGGCCGCGTGGCAGGCGGTCAGGCGGGCCAGCCGCCACCGGTGGTCGCCCGGCTCGGGGTCGACATCGGTCTGCTCCTTGAGTGCCGACGAGACCGATGCGCCCGGCTGCGCCGGACGATCGTCGCGCGCAACCGATGAGACTCCGCGCGGGGTTACCCCGCCGTTACGACGGACTTACCGGCTCGACCCCGAGGATGGAAGGCTGTCGAGCCAGTCCGCGAGGGGGACGTGCCCGGCCTTCCGTGCCGAGTCCGCCGGCGTGGACCCGTCGTCGAGACGCGCGTGCGGGTCCGCCCCAGCGTTTGCGAGCCGCTCGGCCGTCGCCCGGTCGCCGTTCTGCGCGGCCTCGTGGAGGGGTGTGTAGCCGTCGGCCTGGACGACGTTGACATCGGCTCCGGCATCGAGGAGAAGCTCCACGACCTCGATATGCCCGCCGGCGAGGGCGCTGTGGAGGGGAGCGACCCGCATTGGGTTTCGCGAGGCGTCATTGACCCGCGCTCCGGCCGCGAGAAGCACCTCGGCCGACTCCCGATGGCCGAAGAAGCTCGCCAGGCCCAGGGCGGTGAACCCGTCCGTCGAGTAGGCATGGGCCAGGCGGGGATCGCGGGCCAGCTCAGAGCGGACGACATCGGTCTGTCCGGTGGCGGCGGCGTCGAAGACGTCCAGCGTCGCCCCGGCCTCGAGCAGGGCTTCGACCGCGTCGAGCTCGAACTGGTAGCGCGCCCAGCGAACGGCCGAGGTGCCATCCGGCCGTCGGGCGTTCGCCGCGGCGGGATCGGCCGCGAGGAGCTCGCGGAGTCCGGCGTCGTCGCCCGTCTCGATGAGGTCGAAGACGCGATCTGACATCAGCGCGCGACCGAGATGAGGATGGTTCCGCTCACGGCGAGTACGACGCTGACCAGGCCCAGGCGTGGGAGCCGCTCGCTCAGCACGATTCGCGCCAGGATCATGGTGACCAGCGGGTAGAGCCCGGACAGGGTTGCGGCCAGCGCGACGTTGATCTCGCCACGCGCGATGACGAAGAACACGTTGGCTCCCACGTCGAGGAACGCCGGCGAGGATCACCAGGAGCGCCACCGATCGCAGGGCGGGGATGTCCGAGCGGGCACTGGTGACGAGGGCCAGGACCCCGATCAGGATCGACCGAGGCCGTTCGGCTGGCGACGAGGGCCCAGATCCCGCCGTCCGCGGCTGCCTGGTCGATGATCAGGTACCACGCGCTGAACCCGATCGCGGCCCCGAGGGCCAGGAGCAGGGCCGACCGGCTCGCCGCGTCGCGCGAGACATCGGTCGCCGCCAGACCGGCCGCCGACGACGAGTCCCACCCCGACCAGGGCGAGCGGGGCAAGGGCAGTGCCCAGCAGCAACGTCGCGAGGAGGGGGATCACCGCCGCTCCGGCACCGGAGAGGGAGGAGACGATCCCCATCGATCCCCGGGCGAGGCCCTCGTACAGGAAGGCGAGGCCGAGTCCGCCACCGATGCCGGCCACCGCGCCGAGGAGCAGGGTCTCCGGGGCCGGGACCGGGGCAGGCCACCACCAGCACGCCGACCAGGAGCGCGACCAGGCCCTATCAGCTGCGCAGCCGGCGGTCACCGCCATGGCCGCCACGCGGCGCGAGGCAAGCCCGCCGGTGAAGTCGGCAGTGCCCCACGCGACGGCGGCGGCGAGGCCCCAGAGGATGCCGGGATTCACGAAGTGGCTCCGAACACGGTTCCGGACTCTATCAGCGCGATCGACCTTGACACCGCGCCGCCGCGCGCCGCAGAGTGCGCCAATCCTCCGCGCCGGACCCCGGCGCCAGCCCGTCCCGAGGTATCCGTGGCGATCGACTCTGCTGCCTCCCAGACCTCATCTGCCGATACCAGATCCGCGCCGGGCAACCCGGTCCCAGCGATCGTCCTCGAGGAGCTCGAACGGACGTATGGGGACGTGGTCGCGGTCGGGGGGATCAGCCTCGAGATCGCCGACGGCGAGTTCTTCTCCATGTTGGGACCCTCAGGGTCGGGGAAGACGACGACCCTCCGCCTGATCGCCGGGTTCGAGCTACCGACGGCGGGGCGCATCCTGCTCCACGGCAAGGACGTCACCGGGGTCCCGCCGTTCGAACGGGACGTGAACACGGTCTTCCAGGACTACGCCCTCTTCCCGCACATGACCGTCGCTGAGAACGTTGCCTACGGCCTCGTCGTGCGCAAGGTTGGGAAGGCCGAACGCGAGACCCGAGTCGCGGAGGCGATGCAGATGGTGCGGCTCGAAGGCTTCGAGAAGCGCAAGCCGGGACAGCTCTCGGGCGGCCAGCGCCAGCGGGTGGCCCTTGCCCGGGCGCTCGTGAACCGGCCGCGCGTCCTCCTGCTGGACGAGCCGCTCGGCGCGCTGGACCTCAAGCTCCGGGAGGAGATGCAGATCGAGCTGAAGGAGATCCAGAAGGAGGTCGGGATCACCTTCATCTACGTCACCCACGATCAGGACGAGGCGCTGACCATGAGCGACCGCCTGGCCGTCTTCAACCGGGGCCTGATCGAACAGGTCGGCACGCCGGCCGATGTCTACGAGCATCCAGCCACGACGTTCGTCGCCGGGTTCGTCGGGACATCGAACCTGCTCCAGGGGGATGCCGCCAAGGCGGTCGTCGGGAAGGACGGCATCTTCACCATCCGACCCGAGAAGATTCGGATCGCGGAGCCTTCCGAAAACCCGGTCGCCGACGAGCATTCCGCCCTCGGCGCCGTGCGGGAAGTGGTCTACCTCGGCTCCGACACTCGATATATCGTTTCCCTGGACGCCGGTGGCGAGCTTGTCGTCACCCAGCAGAACCTGCAGACGTCGTCCATGGAGGCACTCGCCGCACAGGGCCGGCCCGTTCGGCTCATCTGGAAGCGGCACCACGTGTTGAGCCTGGCGGTCAGCCAGGAAGCATCGGGGGATCAAGAGGGAGTGGAAGCCAAGTGAGGCAATTGCGCATACCTGCCCTGGTCATCGTGACCGGGCTGCTCGTGGCCGCCTGCAGCTCGCCGGCACCCAGCGGCATGCTGGAAGAGCTCGGCGAAGGCGAGGGCGAGCTGAACCTCGTCATCTGGGCCGGCTACGCCGAGGACGGATCGGCCTATCCCGAGTTCGACTGGGTTACCCCGTTCGAGGAAGAGACCGGCTGCATCGTCAACTCGACGGTCATGGCCGACTCCGCCACCGGGGTCCAGCTGATCCAGTCGGGCGAGTACGACGGCGGCTCGTTCTCCGGAAACGCCACCGATCGGCTCATGGCGGCCGGCGATGTGGCGCCGGTGAACGTGGAGCTGCTCCCGAACTACGCGAACGTGTTCGAGGGCCTCAAGCTCCAGGCTCACAACTCGCTCGACGGGGTTCCCTACGGGATGCCCCACGGACGCGGCCCGAACCTCCTGGCCTGGAACACCGAGGAGGTGGAGGCGCAGACGACCCAGAACGGCCTGTGGGAGGACGCCGCCAACTACGAGGGTCAGTTCAGCATCTTCGACTCGCCGGACTTCATCGCCGATGCCGCGCTCCACATCATGGCGTCAGACGACGACATGGGCATCACCAATCCCTACCAGCTGACCCAGGAGCAGTTCGACGCCGCGATTGCGCTGCTCCAGGAGCAGTTCAGCCACAACCCGCAGCTGTGGGATGGCGGCACCTTTGCCGACCAGATCACGCAGTTCGCTGCCGGTGACATCGTGATCGGCACGACCTGGCAGTACCAGGTCAACAGCCTGGCCCTGGAAGGCGCACCCGTCGAGGCCATCAAGCCTGCCGAGGGGGCGACCGGCTGGTCCGACACCTGGATGATCGCCACCGAGGCCGCGCACCCGAACTGCATGTACATGTGGATGAACCACATGGCATCGGCCGAGGCCAATGGACAGGCCACGGTGTACTTCGGGGAGGCACCGACCAGCCAGGAAGCCTGCGACTACGCCGAGACGATCTCGCCGGGACACTGCGAGCAGACCCACGCGACCGATGAGGCGTACTGGGAGGACATCTGGTACTGGAGCACCGCCCGCGAGGACTGCGCGGACGAGGACGACTCCACGACCTGCGTCGACTACGACGCCTGGGTCGAGGGCTGGCAGACGGTCACCGGATCCTGAGCCCCGCGCGGGCCCTGGACCGACTCTGACACCGATGCTCCCCGGGGGTCCGCCCCCGGGGAGCCTCATCATCTGACCGATGACCACCGACGCCCCGGCCATCACCTCGGCCCCGACTCCGAGCCGCAGCCGGCGCCTTGCGGCCTGGCTCCATGCCCGACCCCGAACGCGGCTCTGGCTCTTGCTGGCGCTGCCCCTCTTCTGGCTGGTGGTGGTCTACCTCGGCTCGCTCTTCATCCTGCTCCTGAACGCGTTCTGGACCAGCGATTCGTTCACGGGCAAGGTCAACCCCTTCGACTGGTCCCTGGCCGCCTTCGAGCAGATCGCCAGCAACGAGGTGTACCGGACCATCGCCCTGCGGACCCTGGGCATGGCCGTGCTCGTCACGGTGACCGATGCCCTCCTCGCCTTCCCCATTGCCTACTACATGGCCCGGGTGGCCAGTCCGCGTGTTCGGAGACTCCTCGTGGTGGCAGTCCTGTTACCCCTGTGGGCGTCCTACCTGGTGAAGATCTTCGCCTGGCGCACCGTCTTCCTGGGAAATGGCCTCGTGTCCTGGCTGCTGGCACCGTTCGGCATCCAGGGTCCGGGCACCGACGAGATCGCCAACTCCTGGATCGTGTTCAGCTATCTCTGGCTTCCGTACATGATCCTCCCCATCTTTGCCGGCCTGGAACGGGTGCCGGGCTCGCTCATCGAGGCATCAGCGGACCTCGGGGCCAGGGCCGGGACGACCTTCCGCCGAGTGGTCCTGCCCCTGGTCTTCCCCGCCCTGATCGCGGGCTCGATCTTCACCTTTTCACTGACCCTGGGCGACTACATCGTCCCGTCCCTGGTCAGCGACACGGACTTCATCGGCAATGTCATCTACGACAATTCGGCGCTCGGGAACCTGCCCGTCGCGGCGGCCTACTCGCTCGTCCCGATCGTGATCGTGATTGCCTACCTGGTCATTGCCCGGCGCCTGGGCGCCTTCGAGTCCCTGTGAGGGCGGTGGGCCATGGCTGAGTCACGCTGGGTGCGCGTCGGGACGCGGTTCATGACCTGGCTCATCCTCGCCTTCCTGTACCTGCCGCTCGCCCTCATCGGCATCAACGCCTTCAACGAGAGCAGCTTCATGGCCTGGCCGCCGACCGGGTTCACCCTCCGGTGGTTCGAGCAGGCCCTCGCCAACCCCCAGATCCCCGAGGCCTTCATGAACTCGGTGCTGGCGGCCCTGGGCGCCGTCTCGATCGCCCTCGTCCTCGGCACCCTGGCGGCGATGGCGGTGCAACGCTACGACTGGTTCGGGCGGAACTCGATCAACTTCCTGCTGGTCCTGCCCATCGCGCTCCCCGGCGTGGTCACCGGCATCGCGCTCAGCTCGACCTACCAGACACTGGGAATCGATTTCGGGCTGGTGACGATCATCATCGGCCACGCCACGTTCTGCGTCGTCATCGCCTACAACAACGTCGTGGCTCGACTGAGGCGGCTCCCAAAGTCGCCCGAGGAGGCGTCCGCCGACCTCGGTGCCGACTCATGGATCACGTTCCGACGAATCACCATGCCCGGCATGCGGACGGCGCTCCTGTCGGGCGCCCTGCTGGCCTTCGCCCTGTCGTTCGACGAGGTCATCGTCACCCTGTTCACGGCGGGTGCCGGGACGCAGACGATTCCGCTGTTCGTCCTGGCCGCCATGCAGCGACCGACGGCGCTCCCCGTGGTCAACGTCGTCGCCCTGGTCCTGATCCTGGTCAGCGTGATCCCGGTCTACATCGCGCAACGGATCAGCGGAGCGGACGAGGCAGCCGGGGCCCGCGTCTGACCTTCAGCGCGCCTCACGCCCCGGCGTGGGCCAGGGAGCGGTCCGACCGATGGGCCGCCCATCGGCATCGCGCTCGAGCTTGTGCGCGCCCGGGCTGCCGGGCCTGAACCGGAGCCGCTCGACCGGCTCGCCGCCGACCAGGTGGCGCTGGACGATCTCTGCCGCGTCCGCGGGGGAGACGGCCGCGTACCACACGCCCTCCGGGTAGACGACGACCATCGGTCCGTTCCCGCACTGGGAGAAGCACCCGGATTGGTTGACCCGGACCTGTGCGGTGAGCCCGGCCGCCTGCGCCTCGGCTTTCAGCGCCGCGTGGACCGCCAAGCCGTCACCGTCGATGAGCGGGCACCATTCGCCGGCCGTGCACACGAACACGTGGCGCTCGTAGATCGGCTGATCGTGCTCCAGTGCGTCGCTCTCGATCATGGGTCTCCGAATGTACTGGCCGATTTCACCGAATGTACCGGGGGTCCGCAGGTCACCGGAACCCTACTATCCGAACACGAGCCGCGCCGACCAGCACCCTCCGAGCCGGCGCGGCTCATACCTCACCTAAGTGCGTGGGAGAACAGCACAACACGATGATCCAGAACGAAGGCGGCAGGCTCCTCACGGCCACCGAGGTGGCCGAGATGCTGCACCTCCACGTCAACACCGTAAAGCGACTCGGCGACCGCGGCGAGCTGCCGTTCTTCCGTGTCGTGAAGCGCGGCGACCGTCGCTTCCGATACGAGGACGTGGTCGAGTTCCTCCACCGGGCCAAGTAGCCCGATAGCGCACCGCCCGGGGCGACGGGCGGGCTGGCTCCCCCCAGGGGGGCGCATACGACCGCCGGACACCCGTCCGGCGGTCGTTTGTATGGCGCGGCATACTACGCCGGCATGTCCGACCCGCTCGCCGTCCTTGCCGAGGCGCGCCGGCTCCTCGACACCGGGTATCCGGAGCAGGCGCTGGCGTCCGTTGCCGACCTGACCACCTCCCGCGATCCCGAGCTGGCTGGTGCGGCGTGGATGGTGACCGGGACGGCCCGATACCGGATCGACGACGAAGCCGGCGCGCTCCAGGCCTGGATGGCCGCCGCCCAGTCCGAGGGAGCGGCATCGTGGATCGGCTGGCGCTCGGTGGCCGAGCAGCAGGTCCGCGACGGCGACCTGGAAGCCGCCATGGAGTCGTACAAGGAAGCCGATCGCCGATCGCCGCCGGAGGAGCGGCCCAAGATCGCGAGCCGCCTGGCATGGCTGGCGAAGGAGACGGGGCATGACTTCACCGCCCGCCGCGAGTTCAACCGCTCGCGGGCGGCTTATGCCACGTACGTCCCGATCGTGTCGTGGATCCTCATCGGCGCCAACGTCGGGGTCTTCGCCATCGACGCCTTCCTGGGTGGCATGGCCGGCCTTGGCCTGATGTCCGGCGGCGGGCCGCTCCTCGACTTCGGCTACGTCAGCGCCGACGCGGTGGCCGGCGGCGAGTGGTGGCGGATCCTGACCAGCGCGTTCCTCCACTTCGGCATCCTTCACCTGGTCCTCAACATGTGGGCGCTCTACCTGTTCGGGCCACTCCTCGAGCAGCTCTACGGCCACGTCGAGTACCTGGTCATCTACCTCCTGTGCGCCGCGGGCGGATCGGTCCTGACCATCCTCGTCGCACCGGACCAGGCGGCGGTGGGTGCCAGCGGGGCGATCTTCGGCCTCCTCGGCCTGGCCTTCGCCGTCTCGCGGCGGCGCCACCTGGCCCTGCCGCACCAGACCCGCGCCGTGCTCGGCCAGATCGGTTCCCTGCTCGTCATCAACCTCGCCTTCACGTTCTTCGTGCCCGGCATCAGCATCACCGGCCACCTCGGTGGCCTGGCGGTCGGCCTCGTCCTCGGCTGGCTTCTCCCGCCGTCTCCGGCGTTCACGACCGCCGGCCAATGGCAGGCAGCCAGCGGGGCGGTCATCGAGGGCACCTCGGTGTACCTCCGGGCGGTCGTGTATCTCGGGGTGGCCGCCCTGCTGGTGGTCGGCACGCTGTACGTGATGGGTAGCTTCACCGCCTGACCGCGCTCATCCGCACGGAGGACTGACCGATGTGCCACGAGACCGATGCTCGGCCCCCGCTGCCGCCAATTCGCGGCGGCGCGGTTGACGCCCGTGAGGTGGAGCTGACCTCCGCCGACGGAACCCGGTTCGCGGCCCACGCCGCCGTCGCCGCCGCTCCCGGAGGACCGGGGATCGTGATCCTGCCCGACGTCCGCGGCCTCCACCCGTTCTACGAGGACCTCGCCAACCGCCTCGCGGAGGCTGGCGTCCACGCCCTCGCGCTCGACCTCTACGCCCGGACCGCGGGCCCCGGCCGGCGGGGAAGCGACTTCGAGTTCATGCCGCACGTGGACCGGACCGAGCACGCCTCGATCACCGCCGACGTCCGGGCCGGTGCGGATGCGATCCGGACGGCGGACCTGGGCGGCGCCACCCGGGTCTACACCCTGGGCTTCTGCTTCGGCGGTCGCGCCTCGTTTGCCCAGGCGGCGCAGGCCCACGGCCTGGATGGGGTGATCGGGTTCTACGGTTCGGTGGCCGGACCGGGTCGCGCCGGCATCCCGACCCCGGTTGACCTCGTCACCTCGTTCGAATGTCCGGTCCTCGGCCTGTTCGGCGGCGCCGACGAGGGCATCACGGCCGACTCGATCGCGACCTTCGACGCCGCCCTGACCAAGGCCGGCATCGACCATGACCTCGTCATCTACCCCGGCGCGCCCCACTCGTTCTTCGACCGCGCGGCGGCCGAGCATGCCGACGCCGCGCAGGACGCCTGGCGCCGGGTGCTGACCTTCGTCGGCGTCCCGCTGCCGTCCTGATCGGCCGGACCGACCGACCCGGCCGCTAGAATCGCGGACCGATGGTCGACTTCTCCCTGACCGATGCGCAGCGCGACGTCGCGCGCACGGCACGCGCCTTCGCCGAGCGCGAGATCCTGCCCCGCATCCACGAGCTGGATGCGACTTCGACCTACGACCGGACCCTCTACGAGAAGATGGGGGCGGTCGGCTTCCTGGGCCTTCCCATCCCGGAGCGCTACGGCGGGTCGGGGATGGACTACATCGCGTTTTCCCAGCTGTGCGAGGAGATGGAGCGCGCCGACACGGCGTTCCGGGTCATCCTCAGCGTCCACACCGGGCTGAACTCGCTGACCCTGTTCCAGTGGGGGAGCGAGGAGCAGAAGCAGCAATACCTCGTCCCCCAGGCCCGCGGCGAGAAGCTCGCCTCGTTCGGGCTCACCGAGCCGGGAGTGGGCAGCGATGCCGCCAACCTCTCCACCACCGCTCGTCGGGACGGGGACCGATACATCCTGAACGGCAGCAAGATGTGGATCAGCCTGGCGGACACCGCCGACCAGTTCCTCGTCTTCGCCACCGTGGACAAGGACCAGGGGCACAAGGGGATCACCGCCTTCATCGTCGAGCGGACCTTCCCCGGCTTCAGCTCCGATTCGCTCCACGGCAAGCTCGGCGTCCGGGCCGGCAATACCGGGGTCCTGTACTTCTCCGACTGCGAGGTCCCGGCCGCCAACCGGGTCGGGGAAGAGGGGGAGGGATTCACGATCGCGATGAGCGCCATCGACCAGGGCCGATACACGGTGGCCGCCGGCAGCGTGGGCCTGGCGGTTGCCTGCCTGGACGCATCGGTCAAGTACGCCCACGAGCGGAAGACGTTCGGGGAGGAAATCGGCCGCCACCAGCTCGTGAAGCAGATGCTGTCCAAGATGGAGGCCGGCATCCAGGCCGGGCGGCTGCTCGTGTGGAAGGCCGGCTGGGTGAAGAACGCCGGGGAAAGGAGCACCCGAGAGACCGGCCTCGCGAAGTGGTTCTGCACCGACCATGCGGTCCAGTGCGCGATGGACGCCATCCAGATCCACGGGGCGTACGGCTACTCGAACGAGTACCCGGTCGAGCGCTACCTGCGCAACTCGAAGGGCTCGGTCATCTACGAGGGAACGAGCCAGATCCACACCGTCATGCAGGCCGACTACCTGCTCGGCTACCGCACCGACAAGCCGCTGCGGATGGCCCAGCCGGCATGGGAGGGCGAGGCCTAACCCGCCTCTATACTCGGCCCCGTGAGCCGCACCCTGGAGCTGACCATCGGGCTGATGCTGCTGCTCATCGGCGTCGTCGTGCTCAGCTCGACCTGGATCGGCGACTGGTTCGCCCAGTACGGGTTCGACACCGACCTCCTGACCTGGTGGCCGCTGCTCCTCGTCGTCCTCTCGCTGTTCTTCCTCGTCCCCATCTTCTTCTCGCGTCTCTCGCGCCGGCTGCGAGCCGGGATGGTCATCCCCGGGATCATGCTGCTGCTGATCGGCGGGGCGCTGCTCTACACCAGCCTCACCAACCAGTGGGACGAGTGGGCGACGCTATGGACGGTCGTCCCGTTCAGCCTGGGCCTGGGGCTGTACGCCGCCGGCTGGCTGGCCGATGCCCCCGCATTCAAGTGGATCGGCGCCGGCTTGGCCGGTGCCGGGGTGATCGCCTACCTGGCGCTGGCCACCGCGTTCGGTGGCGAGGCGTTCCGGCTCATCGGCGCGCTGGGGATCATCGCCCTGGGGCTGGCGCTCACGATGGGCGGGCTCGCCCAGCGGCTGGCCCGGAAGTCGCCGCCACCTTCGGTGCCGCCGGTCCCACCTTCGCCTTCGGCCTGACCGATGCCGCCGGCCGCCGCCGGCGGAGGTGGCGGTCGAACCACGCCAGGTGGCGCTCCATCCGGTCGATCCGCCGGTCGGGCCGCCCGTAGTTCTTCATCTCGTGGTGCTCCTCGGGGTAGAGGACGTACTCCGTTTCGCGGCCGAGGGCCTTCAGCGCGACGAACAGCTGCTCGTTGGCCCCGGGCGGGCAGTTGCGGTCCTCCTCCGCCTGCAGGATGAGGAGCGGGGTCCGCAGCTCCGCGACCCGCGCCATCGGGGACTGGCGCCAGAGCTCCGCGGCGCCCTCGGCCGTGAGCGGGTCGCCCTGGCCGTACATCCGACCGTAGTGCACGCCGAAGTACGACTCCCCCCAGGCGGTGAGCACGTTCCCGACCCCGTTCTCGGCCACCGCGGCAGCGAATCGATCGGTGGAGCCGGCCATCCACTGGGTCAGGAAGCCGCCATAGGAGAGGCCCATCAGCCCCATCCGGCTCCGATCCGCCAGGCCGCGGTGGACGAGCGCGTCTGCCACCGCGACCACGTCGGCGTCGTCAACCCTCCCCCAGCCCCCCATGTGGGAACGCATCCAGTCCGATCCGTGGGTGGTGGAGCCACGGATGTTGGGCATCGCGACCCGATAGCCGTGCGCCGTCAGGAGGAGCGAGTCCATCGTCCCGCCCGGCGCCCAGCAGCCATTCGGTCCACCATGGAAGTGGAGGATGGTCGGGAGAGCGCGGTTCCCGGCGTCCGGGGGCGATGCCAGCCAGACCTGGATCGGTCCGCCCGCGCCGGGAATCTCGAGCTCCTCGAGCGAGAACTGGCGATGGCGGTCCTCCCAGCCCGAGCCCAGCCGAGTCAACCGCCTCAGCTGTCCTCCGGCCAGCTCGTAGAGCTCCGACGCACGCCCATCGACGGCGGCGCTGACGAACGTGCGGCCGTGACGGGCGGCAACGAAGCCGGTCACGACCCGGGCGTCCTCGTCGAGGAGGGGGTGCAGGGCGCCGCCGGTGCGGGGGACTCGGTAGGGCACGACGCGGCCCCGGCGACCGACGATGGTCAGGAGGTGGTCCGCGTCCTCCCAGGAAGGAGCCTCCATGTCCTCGGCCATCGCCAGGTCGGCCCACGCCCAGGCGCCGATTCCATCATCGAGGTCGGGCGTCAGGCAGCGTGGCTGCCCACCAGCCGCGGTGGCGAGCCAGATTCGCTCAGGGTCGGCCACGGTCGGCTCCGCGATGTTCGTGCCCAGGAAGGCCAGCCACTCCCCGTCCGGCGAATAGGACGGCGCCCGGGCGTCGCCCTTGAGGCTCACGAGCTCCGATACCGGGCCGCCGCCGGCCGGAACCCGGAAGATGCGGTAGCGGTAGTGGATGTTCCAGTCCGGCTCCATGTCGGCGTCGAAGGCGATCCACCGCCCGTCCGGTGACCAGGCCGGATTGGCGACGTCGAAGTCGCCCTCCGTCAGCTGTTTCGGGACGGCGCCGCGCTCGATGCCGGTGACCCACAGGTGGACCCGCCGCTCCCAGTGGCCGCTGGCGTCGTCGCGCCAGTCGGTGCGGGTGATGTGACGCGCCACGGGCTCCACGCCACGCCGCGCCCGGCCCACGACGAACCGTCGCTCTCCGGCGGCTGCGGGGAGGGCGAGCGACCGGCCGTCCGGGCTCCACGAAACCGCTTCCACGTCGTCCTTCAACCGCGCGACTCGCCTGGCCCGTCCGCCGGCGAGGGGGACGATCCACGCCTCGGCGCGGTCGGCCTTTCCCTCGGCGCCCGGCTGGGGAGCGGGGGCGCGGACGAAGGCGACGGTCGTCCCATCGGGCGACACCTTCGGACCGGTGTCTCGGACCGTCCCGGTCGTCAGGCGGCGGGGCCGGCCGCCGACGGTGGAGCCGGCCCACAGGTGGGATCGGTAGGTGTTGCCCTGCACCACGCGCCGGCCGAAGACGAGCCGGGACCCGTCCGGGCTCACGTCGAAGGACTCGATCACGGCCTGGGCGCGGACCAGCGCCGCAGCGGTCAGCGGTGGGCGGCTCGAGCGGGGCGGCATGGCCTGCGGAGTATGCCGCGGGGCGGTCCGGTGCCGGCATTGCCGCGCCGAAGGAGCGTGTGCCATCATCAGCCTCCCGTAAAGAGGTGCCTCCCTCGTGCGTCGCCCGCTTCGCCCGGCCGCTCTCCTGTTCACCATCGTCCTGGTCCTGTCCGCCTGCCAGGGATCAGCCAGCGAGAGCCCCGGGGGTTCGGGACAGCCTCAGCCCTCGAGCGACGCCACCGGTGGCACCTTCCGATACGGGATCGCCGGCTCGCCGGACAGCCTGAACCCGGGCCTCGCCCTGTTTACCGAGGCGTTCACCCTGTTCGAGCTGGTGTACGACACGCCGATCTCGATCGACCCCGACGGCACCTTCGTGCCGGAACTGGCGACAGACTGGGAGATCTCCGACGACGGACTCACCTACACCCTGCACCTGGTCGACAACGCGGTCTTTCACGACGGGACCCCGATGACCAGCGAGGACGTGAAGTTCACCCTCGAGACCTACCGCGACAACGTCGATTTCCCGTACCAGTCCTCGTATCCGGACGTGTTCACCACCATCGAGGCGCCGGACCCGACGACGGTCGTGCTGCACCACCGAGGAGCCGGTCGGGCAACTTCGAGTACCGGATGGTCTTCATATACGTCCTGCCCAAGCACATCTGGGAGAACGAGGACCCGCTGACCTTCGACAACGCGGAGATGATCGGCACCGGATCCTTCAAGCTCACGGAGAACGTCCAGAACGAGTTCACCCGGTTGGAGGCGGTCAAGGACCACTGGAACATCTCACCGATCATCGACGAGCTCATTTTCCAGACCATCAGCAACCCGGACGCTCGAGTCGCCGCGCTCACGAACGGGGACATCGACGCCCTGTCGGAGTTCCCGCTCACAGCGCTGCCCACCCTCCAGAATACGGAGAACGTTTCGCTGGTCGAGACGAGCGCGATCGGCGGCGAGCTGCGCGACGTGTTCTTCAACATGATCGACCCGGCCAACTGCCCGGAGGACTGATCCCGAGACCACGGTCGACGACAGCGGCATCTGCTCCGGCCACCCGGCTCTGCAGGACGTCGAGGTGCGCCAGGCGCTGGCGAAGGCCACCGACAAGCAGCAGATCATCGACGTGGCGACGCTGGGGACGGCGGCACTGGGCGTGACCATCGTCACGAACGGGCTCCCGCGACTTCTTCATCGGCGAGGACGCGGCCGATGCCCTTCGACGTCGATGCTGCCAACGCGCAGCTCGACGACGCGGGCTACGAGGACACGAACGGCGACGGTATCCGCGAGTGCCTGCCGGACCAGGACTGCGATGACCTGACCTTCCGGTTCAGCGTATCCCGACGATATCGACTCGGCACCCCGCGAGGCCGAGCTGATTGATGCGATGTGGGGCGAGGTCGGGGTCGCCCTCGAAATCACTTCGCTCGACGCGGACACCCTCACCAGCGTCTGCTGCCCGGCCTTCGACTACGACGTCATCCTCTGGGGCTGGGGCTCGGACCCGGATCCGCAGTTCCTGCTCGGCGTGGCGCTGTGCGAGAACATCTCGAACGGGTTCAGCGAGACCGGCTACTGCAACGCGGAGTACGACGATCTCTACGCACAGCAGGCGGTCGAGACCGATCGCGATGCGCGAGTTGACCTTGTCCAGCAGATGCAGGAGATCCTGATCGAGGACGTGCCGTACATCGTTCCGTACTACCCCGCTGCGGTCGAGGCCATCCGCTCGGACGCGGTTCACCGGCTGGCATGAGGGCGAGACCGGCTGGGGACTGGACGATATCTCCTCCCTGGGCTTCATCCGGCCGGTCGAATAGGGAGCGACCCCGCGGTCGAGCGAGGGTGAGCGATGTCGGGCCGCCCGCGCTTCCTGGCGCGCCGGATCGGCTGGGCGCTGGTCACCATCCTGGTGGTCATCACCTTCAACTTCGTCCTGTTCCGGGTGCTGCCCGGTGACCCGGCCAAGCAGGGAGCCAAGGACCCGCGGCTGAACCCCGAGACCCAGGCCGCGCTCACCGAGCGGTTCGGCCTGGACAAGCCGCTGTTCCTCAACCTCGGCAGCGGCGAGCTCGTTCGACTCGCAGTACTTCATCTACATCGGCGCCCTGCTCCAGGGCGACCTGGGGACTTCCTATGCCAGCCCCGACAAGGAGGTCAACGAGCTCCTCGTGACGGCCCTCGGCAACACCCTGTGGCTGGTCATCCCGTCCCAGTTCCTGTCCATCATCCTGGGCATCCTGCTCGGGCTGGTCGCTGCCTGGCGGCGGGGAAAGGCGACCGATGTCGGGGCCCTCTCGTTCTCGCTGTTCATGTGGTCACTGCCGACGTTCTTCCTGGGGATCATCCTGCTGTTCATCGGGGCCCAGTACTTCGACCTCCCGATCGGCGGCAAGCAGACGATCGGGGCCGAGTACGCGAATCCCGTTCGAGGCGGCCGTCGATCTGCTCCGCCACCTCCTCCTGCCAACCCTGACCCTCACCCTCGTCCTGCTCGGCGAGTACATGCTGATCATGCGGTCGAGCGTGCTCGACGTCTTCAGCGAGGACTACATCCTCACCGCCAAGGCGAAGGGTCTCTCCACCTACCGGATCATCCGCGACCACGCCCTGCGCAACGCGATGCTGCCCATGGTCACGCTGATCGCCATCAACCTCGCCTTCACGGTGTCCGGCGCGATCCAGGTCGAGGAGGTCTTCTCGTGGCCGGGCCTCGGGCACCTGACCGTGGAGGCGGTCAGCGAACGTGACTACCCGGTCCTGCAGGGCGCGTTCCTGCTGCTGGCGGTGGCCGTCGTGTTCGCGAACCTGGCCGCGGACCTGCTCTACGGCTGGCTCGACCCCCGGGTGACGGATGCCTGACCGATGACCGCCGTCGCCGAGGTCACCACCCGCCCGACCGGGATCGCCCCTCCTCGCGGGGCGCTGCGGAGCCTCCTCCACCACCCGGTCGGCATGACCGGCCTCGATCATGCTGGGCTTCACCTTCTTCATCGCCGTCTTCGCGCCGGTCCTGGCGCCGTACGACCCGTACGCGCCCGTGACCGATGTCGACATCTCGGACATCTACCAGCCGCCATCGGCCGAGCACCCGCTGGGGACCGATGACGGCGGCCAGGACGTCCTCTCCCAGCTCCTGTACGGCTCGCGGGTCTCGCTCATCGTCGGCTTCACGGCGGCGGCCATCGCGATCGTCATCGGCGGCACGATCGGGATCGTGGCCGGCTACAAGGGTGGTCGGATCGGCGGTGGGCTCATGCGCTTCACCGACTTCTTCCTGGTCATCCCCGACCTGGCACTCCAGATCGTGCTCGTCGCCGTCCTGGGGCCGAGCCTGACCACGATCATCATCGTCATCGGCATCCTGGGCTGGACGACGACGGCCCGCCTCGTGCGGTCCCAGTCGCTGACCGTCCGGGAGCGGAAGTTCGTCGGTCGGGCCCGCGCCATCGGTGCCTCGGACGCCCACATCATCCGCCGCCACATCGTCCCGCTCGTCCTGCCCCTGATGATGGCCAACGCCGTCCTGGTGGTCAGCCTGGCCATCCTGTCGGAGTCGACCCTGGCCTTCATCGGCTTGGGCGATCCGACCGTCATCAGCTGGGGGAAGATGCTGAACTTCGCGTTCAGCCGCGGCGCGGTCTCGGCCGGCGCGTGGTGGGCCTTCTTCCCACCCGGCCTGGCGATCGTCTTCGTGGTCCTCGCGACCACTCTGCTGGGTACTGCGCTGGAGGACATCCTCAACCCCAGGCTGAAGCGGCACCACCTCGAGGCCGACCGCGACGACGTCGTGCGGGGAACGGAGCCGCCGCTCCCGCTGCCGGCCCCCTCGGCCGCGGCGCCGCTCCTCTCGATTCGCGGCCTGAGCGTCGAGTTCGAGACGCCGGACGGCCCGGTACGCGCCGTGGACGACGTCAGCTTCGACCTGGCCAAGGGTGAGACGATTGGCCTGGTCGGGGAGTCTGGCAGCGGCAAGACGACGGCCATGCTCGGCCTCCTCCGGCTCCTGCCGCCGGGCGGGACGGTGGTCGCCGGCCAGGCCCTGTTCGACGGCGAGGACCTCCTGTCGCTACCACCGGACGAGCTGCGAGCCTTCCGCTGGACCCGGCTGTCGATGGTGTTCCAGGGGGCGATGAACGCCCTCAACCCGGTCAAGACGGTCGGCGAGCAGGTGGCCGAGGCGATCCGCCTCCACGATCCCGCCTGCACGAGGGAAACGGCCAAGCAGCAGACCGGCGAGCTCCTCGACCGGGTGGGGATCGGGGCGCGACGGGCGAATGAGCATCCGCACACCTACTCCGGCGGCATGCGCCAGCGGGCCATGATCGCTCTCGCCCTCGCCTGCCGGCCGGACGTCATCGTCGCCGACGAGCCGACGACCGCCCTTGACGTCATGATCCAGGCCCAGATCCTCGAGCTCCTGGCCGGCCTGAGCCGCGACCTGGGGATGAGCACGATCATCGTGACCCACGACCTTGGGGTCGTGGCCCAGGTCTGCGACCGGGTCGTGGTCCTGTACGGCGGGCGGGTGGCGGAGGATGCCCCGGCCCACGGCCTGTTCTCCGAGCCGCGGCATCCGTACACCCAGGCCCTGCTCGAAGCCTTCCCCGACGTCGCGCGGCCCGATCGCGAGCTGCACGCCATCGGTGGCACCCCGCCGCGGCTGGACCAGATGCCACCCGGCTGTCCCGTTCGCCCCCCGCTGCGCCCACGCCTTCGACCGATGCGACGCGGCCAAGCCGCCGCTGTACCCGATCACCGATGGCTGGGCGGCCTCGTGCTACCTCCTCGACCCGGCCCATCCGCCGCCCGAGACGGCCACGACCGATGCCTGAGCCGCTCATCGTCGCCGACGACCTCCAGGTCCGGTTCATCGGGAATCGGTCCTTCGCCGACACGCTCCGCCGGCGACCGCCGCCCTCGGTCCGGGCGGTGGACGGCGTCTCGTTCTCCGTGGCTCCCGGGGAGGTGCTGGCCCTGGTCGGGGAGTCGGGGTGCGGGAAGACGACGACCGGCAACCTGCTCCTCGGGCTGCTCCCGCTGAGCGGCGGCTCGGTGCGCTACGAGGGGCGGACGCTGGCCGAGATGGACCGCCGCCAGATGGCCGCCCTCCGCCGGGCGGGCCAGATGATCTTCCAGGACCCGTACGAGTCGCTGAACCCGCGGATGCGGATCCGGGACATCATCGCCGAGCCGCTCCGCGTCCACCACGTGGCCACCGACAAGGAGGACGAGCGGGCCCGCGTCCGGCACGGCGCTGGCCCAGGCCGGCCTCGCCCCGCCGGAGGTGTACGAGAATCGTTACCCGTTCGAGCTGTCCGGCGGGCAGCGCCAGCGGGTCGTCATCGCCGCCGCCCTGACCCTCGAGCCGCGGCTGCTCATCGCCGACGAGCCGGTCTCCATGCTCGACGTCTCGATCCGGGCCGACATCCTCAACCTGCTCCGCGCGCCTGGCCACCGAGTCGCGGATCGCGATCGTGATGATCACCCACGACCTGGCGACCGTCTCGGCCTACGCCGATCGGCTGGCGGTCATGTACCTCGGCCGGATCGTGGAGGTGGGGGACACGAAGACGATCCTGGCCGATCCACAGCACCCGTACACCCGGGCCCTCCTGTCCGTGGTCCCGACCACCGATCCGGCCGCCCGCCAGCGGCCCCAGGTCCTGGCCGGCGAGACGCCGGACCCGTCGCGGATCCCGTCAGGCTGCCGCTTCCACCCGCGCTGCCCGGTGGCCATCGAGGCCTGCAAGACGATCGACCCCGCCCTGGTGTCCCTCGGCGCCGACCACGAGGCGGCCTGCATCCTCGTCGGCAGCGGACCGATCGCTACTGGTTCGTCAGCAGCCGAACGATGAGCAGGGCCGTGACCCCGCCGGCGAGGGCGGGGCTCACGATCCGACGGATGCGGCTCGCCCGATCGGCGAGCAGCGAGGCGAGCATGCCGGTGGGGACGGCCGCCACGACGCCGGCCACGGCCGCGACCGTGGCCGTCCCGAGGGCGACGCCGTCGGCGAGCACGGTTCCCACCACCACCAGCCCCAGGGCGCCGAACAGGCCGGCCCCGATGGTCGTCACCAGCGCCCGCCATGAGCCGCGCTGGGTGGCGCCGGTGATCGCCGCTCCCGCGGCCAGGGTGGCGGCGAGGGCCGAGGTGCCCGCCACCGCCTGGGCCGGATCGGCGGGCGCGGCCAGCGAGGAACCAGGCGGCCCCGACGATGGGCCCGATGAGCATGCCCCCGGCCACGACCCAGGTCAGCGGCTGACCCCAGTCCTCCGGGTCCTCGGGCGGGACGACCTCGCCCAGCCGGACGCTGGGCGGCCGGTTGTCGTCGATCATCGGGGGCCGTCCAGCCGCAGGCCCAGGATCCGGGTCGGCCAGGTCGTGGAGGTGGGTCGCCGCTGATCGGCGCGCTCGGCACCGGCTGCCGGCCCAGCGCCACGCCGGCCAGCGCGTCGAGCCTGCGGATGGCGCCGGGCGCGTCGAGGTCGTTGGCGAACGCGGCCAGCACGTCCTCCCGCTCGCCCGGCGACCGCATCGGTGAGCGCGAGCTCGTCCTCGGCGCTCCGCTGCCCAGCGGCCTCCGTCCATCGGCGCACCAGCCCGGCCGCATCGGCCAGCCGCGCATCGGTCCAGATCAGGTCCTCGCGGTACGGCCAGTCGACCAGGGCGAGCCGGACGACGTCGGCCGGCCACTGCCCGAGCAGGTCGCGGACCATGACCAGGTTGCCCAGCGACTTGCTCATCTTCTCCTGCTCGTAGTGGACCATCCCGGTGTGGACCCAGTGGTGGACGACCGGCCGGACCCCGGTGGCGCCCTCGGACTGGACGCGCTCTGCCTCGTGGTGGGGGAACGCGAGATCCCGGCCGCCGCCGTGGATCTCGAACGAGGTGCCGAGGTGGGTCACGCTCATGGCCGAGCACTCGATGTGCCACCCCGGACGGCCCTCGCCCCACGGCGAGGGCCACGCCGGCTCGTCGGGGAGCGAACGCTGCCAGAGCACCGGGTCCAGCGGGTCGCGCTTGCCCGGCAGCTCCGGCCGGTTGCCCCGCTCGTTGGCCAGCGCCAGCTGGTCGCGGCGGGGAACGTGGGACAGCGATCCCCAGCCGGGGTCGGCGGCGACCGACAGGTAGACGTGCCCGTCCCCGCGGTAGGCCAGGCCCGCGGCCTGCAGGCGCTCGATCATGGCCGACCATCGGCTCCACGTGCTCGGTCGCCCGGGCGTAGACGTCGGGCGGCAGCCAGTTGAGGGCCGCCATGTCGGCGAGGAAGGCCTCGGCCTGCCGGTTGCCGAGGGCGAGGTAGTCCTCGCCCCGGTCTCGGGCCCGGGCCAGCATGTCGTCGTCGACATCGGTCAGGTTCTGGACGTACCGGACCTCGTGCCCCGCGTACTCGAGGTACCGATGGATGACGTCGAAGGCGAGATAGGTGAACGCGTGGCCCAGGTGGGTGGTGTCGTACGGCGTGATGCCGCAGACGTACAGCCCGATCGGACCCGGTCCGAGCGGCTCGACCGGGAAGATCCCGTCCCGCCGAGTGTCATACAGGCGCAGTACGGGAGTCCGGGGGGTGGACACTTGCGTCGTGGCCCTAGAATCCGTGGGCCATGTGGGAAGTCTTGAAGTGGCTCGCCGTCTTCGCGGCCGCGTTGCTCGTCATCATCATCGGGGCGTCGTTCGTCCTCGGGACACCGAACCCCATCGACACCCTGTTCTGATCCGACTGACCACGGCTGTGACCTGCTCCACTTGGGCGGGACCGATGCTAGCGCACGGCATCATGCCGAACCCCGATCGCCGATGGAGCTGATCGACGCCGCGACCCTCACGGCCCTGGTCCCGATGGACCGACTCCTCGATGCGGTGGAGGCCGCCTACCGCGACGTCGCCGCCGGCCGCGATCGGTCGCCGCTCCGCCAGCACCTCGAGCTCCAGGGCGGCGGCCTGCTGGTCCTCATGCCCGCGGTCCGGGAAGGCGGTGCGGGGGCGGCGGTCAAGCTGATCACCTGGGTCCCCGGCAACCCGGAGCGTGGCCTACCGACCATCCAGGGCACGGTCACATGGTTCGACGCGGTCACCGGCGAAGCGGCCTACCAGTTCGACGGTCCGACCGTCACCGCCCTGCGGACGGGGGCCGCCTCGGGGGTTGGTTCCCGCCTCCTGGCCCGGCCCGATGCCTCGGTCATGGCCCTCATCGGCGCCGGCGTCCAGGCCGAGTCCCAGATCCGGGCGGTCCTCGCCGCCCGCCCGATTCGCGAGGTGCGGGTCTACGCCCGGACCCGCGAGCCGCGCGAGGCGTTCGCGGCGGCGATGGACGAGGCTCTGCCCACCAGCGTTCGAGCGGTGGAAACAGCGGAGGAAGCGGTGAGCGGCGCGGACGTCGTCTGCTGCGTGACGCCGTCGGAGAAGCCGGTCTTCGAGGCGGGGTGGCTCGCTCCCGGGACCCACGTCAATGCCATCGGCAGCTTCCGGATGGGGATGGTGGAGATCCCGTTCGAGGCCTTTGGGCGAGCGTCGCTGGTGGCCGTGGACTCCCGCGAGGCCGTCGGCCACGAGGCCGGCGACGTGGCGGCCGCAGTCGCAGCTGGATCCCTGGCCGCGGACGAGATGGTCGAGATCGGATCCGTGGCGCCGGATTGGGCAGCGAGCCGGGATCCGGCGGCGATCACGATCTTCAAGAGCGTGGGGCTGCCCATCCAGGACCTCGCCACGGCCGACCTGGCGGTGGCGGCCCTTCGCGCGGGGGCCGGGCCGGCCTAGTCGCCGGCCGGAGCGAGGACCCGGCCGCGGTCAGCGGCCGTTGACCACCGGCAGCTCGACGGGTGGTGGGCGCATGCCCGGGTCGGGGCGTCCGACGAAGAGGGGCACGGCCAGCTGGGCTGCCAGGTCCTGGATGACGGACGCCGCGACCGCCCGAAAGGTCCAGGCCGGTGGCGGCACGGACGGCGGGTCGTGCGCGGTGCTGACCCGGACGTCGCCCTCGAGCACC
Organism: uncultured Chloroflexia bacterium; assembly: GCA_963699235.1. Classification (GTDB taxonomy): domain Bacteria; phylum Chloroflexota; class Limnocylindria; order QHBO01; family QHBO01; genus DASTEQ01. Next base: position 894,863 of record OY969424.1, read on the forward strand.
CGGTCGCTGGCGGCCGGCCGACGGAGCCACGGCGCGGGATCGTCCGGCGGCGCCTCGGGGCTCTCCGCGGGAGCGGACCCCACGCGAACCGGATCGGGCGAGGTCGGCGGCGGAGGCGGCGGGGCGGACTGGCCGATGATCCCGGACTGTCCTCCGCCCGGCGTCCCGCCAGACGGAGGCGGTGGGGTGGGCGCCGGGGTCGGGGGAGGCGGTGCCGGGGTGGGCACGGGCGTCGGCGGCGGTGGAGTTGGGCCCGGCGGTGGCGTGGGCGGCGGCGTCGGCATCGGGGTTGGGACTGGAGTCGGAACCGGAGTCGGTGGGGGAGGCCCGGGCGGTGCGCCGGTGACGGTCCAGCCGGGGTAGTAGTAGGTGAGCAGGATCTGAGCCGCGGTCCGGCCCGCCAGGCCGCAGGCCTGGGTGCCCCATTGGTACATCCGCCAGCCGTTGGCATTCGCCCCGCACGGCTCGTTCGCCGATCCGGCGTTGTAGTAAGTCGGGGCGATCGCCCCGTTCTTCAGGGCGCGGGTGGCCCAGGTGGCGTCCACCGCCGCGGCGGCGCCGGGCCACGTCGGCTGGGCTGGGTTGTAGACCTGGTCTCGGGTGTCGTCGTAGACGTCGAAGCACTGGCCGGAGGCGTTCGTCAGACCCCGCCAGTGGAGGACTTGGTACCAGGCGTACATCTTCACCGCGACCGCACCCGAGCGCAGCGACTCGGTCGTCCACGAGCCGATCCACTCCCGTGACAGGACGTTCCTTGTGTAGACGCGGAAATCCACGGTCTCGACCGCGCCGGTGGCGACGCGGAAGACGCGGATGGTGGGTGGAGGCGACGTCTCACTGGCCCAGCCGCTGCAGGAAGAGGCACTCGCCGGGAGGGCAGTCCCGGGAAGCCCGCTGCCAAGCAGGGCGACCACGGCCAACAGTGACGCCGCACGGGCATGGCGCGGCATCGGCCCCCACCGTATCGGCCGCCTCTCCGGGGGTCAGCCGGGCCGATGGTCCGGTCCGGGCCGGGGTCGGGAGTACCGCTTCGGGGTCAGGCCCAGCGGTGGACCCGGGCTGGAATGGACTCGAACCCGAGCTCGGCGCAGAGCGCCTCGAACGGTGCCCGCGGCACCCCCTGCCAGGCGAGGTCGTCCACCGTGCCCGGAGCGTCGGCGTCCCGGTTGAGGATCGCAAGACGGCGATAGAGGTACGCCTCGTCCCGCGCCTGGCGGAGCACGACCGCCAGGCGGCCCGCGCCCCGGACGTCCACGTCCCAGGCCAGCGGGTCGTCGGGGATGGCCTCAAGGTGCTCCCAGCGAGCGAGTACCGCCGCCGCGCTTTTCGACCCCCATCCCGGCAGGCCGGGATAGCCGTCCGAGCTGTCGCCCACGAGGGCCAGGTAGTCCGGGATGCTGGTCGGGCGGACGCCGAACTTGGCCATCACCCCCGCCTCGTCGTAGGTGATGTTGCGCATCCGATCCCGCTGGACGATCCGTTCGCCGACGACGCACTGGGCGAGGTCCTTGTCCACCGTGCAGATGACGACCTGGTCGACCCGCGGGTCCGCGGCCACGCGGGCGGTGACCGTGGCCAGGGCGTCGTCGGCCTCGTCCTCGACCATGGCCCAGCAGGTAATGCCCAGGGTCTGGATCGCCTGCTCCGCGAGATCGAACTGGCTCAGCAGGTCCCATGGCAAACCCGCACTCGACTTGTAGCCGCGGAACACGTCGTTGCGCCAGCTCTCGATGACATGATCGGTGGCCGCCCCCACGTGGGTGACATCCGGCTCGCGCAGCAGGCTCAGCAGCGAGTCCACCAGGCCGCGGACCGCGTTCACCGCACGCCCGTCCGGTCCGGTCTCCGCCGGACGCGAGTGGTAGGCGCGGAACAGCTCGAAGGTGGCGTCGACGAGGTGAACCTGCACGAAGTGATCCTACGGCCGATAGGCGGACGGTAGTGACCGCCCTGCGACGATCACGGTCGGCGACCGTGCGGCGTGGCGTGCGTGCCCTGCCGCCGTCGGCGTTCATCGCGTTCGCCGGTGGCCCGCGCTGCGCGGTACCTCAGACGGCGAGCGGCTCGCGGTACTCCCCGAACACCTCGCGCAGGACGCCACACATCTCGCCGATTGTGGCGTAGGCCTCGACCGCGGCCACGATCGCCGGCATGAGGTTCACCCCGTCGCGGAGCGAGTCCTCGCGGAGGCGGGTGATGGCCTGCGCGTGGGCGTCTGCGTCCCGCTCGGCGCGGACCCTTACCAGGCGGTCGAGGTGGCGCCGTTCCATGTCCTCGGTGATCTCGAGGAGGGGAATCCCCAGCTCCTCGTCCGGATCGGCGTACTTCGTGACCCCCACGATCTGGTGCTCCCCGGATTCCAGGGCACGGGACTGGGCGTAGGCCGCGTCCGCCACCTCGGCCTGCGGGTAGCCGGCCTCCACCGCGCGCAGCATCCCGCCCATGTCGTCGATGCGCCGGATGTAGTCCCAGGCCGCCGCCTCGGTCTGGTTGGTGAGCGCCTCGACGAAGTACGACCCGCCGAGCGGGTCCACCGTGTTGGCCACGCCCGGACTCCTCGGCCAGGATCTGCTGCTGGCGCAGGGCGAGCAGGGCGGCCGCCTCGCTGGGAACGGCCCACGCCTCGTCGTACGCATCGGTGTGGAGCGACTGGGTGCCGCCCAGGATGGCCGCCAGGGCCTGGATCGCGACCCGGGTCAGGTTGTTCAGCGGCTGCTGGGCGGTCAGCGACACGCCCGCGGTCTGGGTGTGGAAGCGCATCCAGGTGGAGCGCTCGTTCTCGGCCCCGAAGCGCTCGGCGCAGAGGCGGTACCAGATCCGGCGCGCCGCGCGGAACTTGGCGATCTCCTCGAAGAAGTCGTTGTGGCTGTTGAAGAAGAACGACAGGCGCGGGGCGAAGTCGTCGAAGCGCATCCCGCGGGCCAGCGCGTCTTCGACGTAGGCGATGCCGTCGGCGATGGTGAACGCCAGCTCCTGGACCGCGGTCGAGCCGGCCTCCCGGATGTGGTAGCCGCTGATGCTGATCGTGTTCCAGCGCGGCAGCTCACGGGTTCCGAACTCGACCGTGTCGGTCACCAGCCGCAGCGACGGCGCCGGCGGGAAGATGTACTCCTTCTGGGCGATGAACTCCTTGAGGATGTCGTTCTGGAGGGTGCCGGTGAGCTGGGCGCGCGGCACGCCGGCCTTCTCGGCGGCCACGATGTACATGGCCCAGATCATGGCCGCCGGCGAGTTGATGGTCATCGAGGTGCTGATCTCGCCGATCGGCAGGCCCGACAGCAGGATCTCCATGTCGGCCAGGCTGCTGACCGCGACCCCGCAGGTCCCGAATTCGCCGGCCGCCTCGGGATCGTCGTGGTCGTAGCCGTACAGGGTGGGCATGTCGTAGGCGATCGACAGCCCGGTCCCGCCCTCGGCGATGAGGCGGCGGAAGCGGGCGTTGGTGTCCTCCGCCGCCCCGAAGCCGGCGAACATCCGCATCGTCCACAGCCGACCGCGGTGGCCGGTGGCATGGATGCCGCGCGTGAACGGCGGCGCGCCGGGCTCCCCGAGGTCGCCGCTCCGCGTTCCATTCGGCCAGGTCGGTCGGGGTGTAGAGGCGGTTGATGTCGACCCCTGACTGGGTCGTGAACCGCGGCTTGCGCTCGTTCCCGCTCACCGGACCACCTCGACCTGCTCCGCGCCCTGCGATGCTGCGCCCGGCGGTGCGGCGGTCTCGGTTTCCGGCTCGTTCACGAGCAGGACCTTCATCGGTCCGCGCCCGCGGACCTCGATCGTGCCGCGCGGCTCGAGCCCCACCCCGGTCGTCAGCCGCTGGGCGGTCGTCTCGGTGACCTGGACCCGACCCGGGAGGCCCTGCGACTCCATCCGGCTGGCGATGTTGACCGTGTCGCCCCACAGGTCGTAGGCCAGCTTGTCGCGGCCGATGACCCCGGCCACCAGCGGACCGGTGTGGATGCCCACCCGCAGCACGAGGGGCATACCGCGCTCGGTCGCGAGGTCGGTCGTCGCGCGGTGGATGTCGAGGCCAAAGCGCACCGCCCGGTCGGCGTGGTCTTTCACCTGCTGCGGCACCCCGGCGACGGCCATGTAGCCATCCCCGATGGTCTTGATCTTCTCCAGGCCGTGCCGTGCGGCGAGCTCATCGAACCGGTTGAAGAGCTCGTTCAGGACCGAGACCAGGTCGGCGGGCGCCATGTCCATGCCGATGGGCGTGAACCCCACGATGTCGGAGAACACGACTGTCGCGTCGGGAAAGGCGTCGGCGATGACGCGGGGATCATCGCGCAGCCGGTCGGCGATCGATGCCGGCAGCATGGTGTGGAGGAGGCGATCTGACTTCGCCTTCTCCCGGGCCAGCGCTTCGCCCTGCGTCGCCAGGTCGTGGCGCTGGAGGAATCGGGCCCGGCTCGACGACTCGAGCATGTAGGCCCCGTAGGCCGCAACGCCCAGGCCGCTGGCCAGGAGGAAGACGGTGAACCAGCCGATCTCGGGATAGGTGCCGATCCAGGCCAGGGCACCGACCCAGATGAGGACCGGCAGCTCGGCGGCGAGGCCGATGACGAAGCCCATCCGCACCACGCTGAAGGCGAAGATCGCGTTCAGGATGAGGACCGTGCCCAGGATCTCGGGCACATCGGCGACCTCGGTCGCAATAACCACCATCGACAGCCCGCCGGAGAGGTTGACGATGGCATTGACGACCTGCTGCGCATCCCAGCTTTCGAAGCGGCCGATGATCGCCAGCCCGCCCACGACGAAGGCAATGGGAATCGAGACGGCGAACGCGACCGTCACCGGGTCGATCCCGTAGATCACGATCAGCATCAGCCCGGCGGTGACCCACAACCCGACCGCGAGCAGGAGTCCCACCCGGTGCTGGAGGATGAGGTTGCGTCCGAGGTCCACCTGGAACGCCCGCTCCAGATCGAGGCTTTCGAATCGGAGGGTCAGGCGGTCGCGGTCGAGGTCAAGCCCGTCTCCCCCGTAGCGCTCGGGCTGGTCGTGCGACGTGGTCGAGTCCTGCTGGTCGGTCACCCGGACCTAAGGGTATAGGCCACGCAGCGTGGTTGCCTCTGCGGCGCGCCCGATGCCGACCATCAGGGCGGCGGTCCGGAGGTCCACCGCGTGCTTATCGGCGGCGGCCATGACGGCGGCCGAGGCCTCGTCCATCACCCGCTCGAGCTCCGCGGTCACCTCTGCATCGCTCCAGAAGAACGACTGGAGGTCCTGCACCCACTCGAAGTACCCCACCACGAGTCCGCCGGCGGTGCAGAGCAGGTCCGGGATGACGGTGACGCCGTTGTCGTGCAGGACCTGGTCCGCCTCCGGCGACGTCGCGCCGTTGGCGGCCTCGGCCACGATCCTGGCCTGGATCTGCGGAGCGTTCGCGGCGGAGATCTGGCCCTGCAGGCCGGCCGAGACGAGGATCTCGCACGGCTCGCCGAACACGTCCGCGCGGTCCATCGGCTCACCGCCGGGCAGGCCCTTGGCGCTGTCGTGCTCGGTCATGTGGGCCACCGCCGGCCCGACGTCGATCCCGGCCGGGTTGCGGATGGCGTGCCGGTCGTCGGCGATGGCGATGATGCTCGCACCGCTGCCGGCCAGCATCTCGGCCAGGATGGTGCCCACCCGCCCGAAGCCCTGGACCACGACCCGGGCCCCGTCGAGTGCGAGCCCCCGGGTCTTGGCCACGGCCTGGATGGCGCGCAGGGCACCGAGGCTCACGGCCTCCCGCTGGCCGCGCGTGCCGCCGATGGCCTCCGGCTTTCCGGTGACGACGCCGCGGATGGTGTACCCGCGGTGCATCGAGAAGGTGTCCATCATCCAAGCCATCGTCTGCTCGTCGGTGTTCACGTCGGGCATCGGGATGTCCTGGGTCGGACCGATGAGGAGGCCAATCTCGGTCGTGAAGCGCCGGGTCAGGCCCTCCCGCTCGTGGGCTGACAATCGCTTGGGGTTGACCACCACGCCCCCGAAGGCTCCGCCGTAGGGGATCTGAACGATCGCCGCCTTCCACGTGTTCCACATCGCGTTGGCGCGAACCAAGTCGAGGGTGAGATCGGCCGTGTAGCGGATGCCGCCGGTAGATGGTCCGCGGTTGATGTTGTGGTGCACCCGCCAGCCGGTCATCGCCTCCACGTGGCCGTCGTCGAAACGAACGGGGAAGTGGACCTCCAGCTCGCGCTTCGGGACGCGCAGGACGCGATGCATGCCGTCATCGAGCTCCAGGCGCTCGGCGACGTCGTCAAGCTCGGCCTGGGCCGCGACCCATTCCTGGGTGCCGCTGTACGAGGGCTCCGGTTCATTCATCGCAACGTGCTCAAGAGACCAGTGTGGGCGCCTCGACGGTTGCCCGCCAGGCGCCCACGATGCGGGTCGCGCATCCGGCGCGACGCGCTGGTTCGACGACTACGCGTTGGGGTCGCTGTCGTCCGTGCCGGTGCTCGGGGCGGTGCCGCCCGTTGACTCGCCGCTCCACGTGTTGGGCTCTGCCGCCGGCGGTGCTGCCGGGGGCGGAGCAGCCGGAGGCGGAGCAGCCGGAGGCGTTGCTGCCGGCGGAGTCGCGGCGGGGGTCGCCGCGGTCGAGCCTGCGCTCGCCGAGCCCATTCCGCCGAGGACCGCCGTCTGGAGGTCGCCTTCGATGCCAAAGGCCGCCTTCACCTCAGGCGTGAGGAGGTAGTAGATGATCGCGATGGTGATGGCGATGCCCACGATCGTGCCGATGCCAATCCCGACCCCGCTGAAGAGGGCCACCAGGATCGACACCATGATGCTCGCCGCCGCGACGAAGATGCCGAAGCGCCAGCTCGACTTCACGAGCCGCCAGAATCCCCATCCGACGTAGACCCAGGCGACGCCCACGACGAGGCTGAGAAGGCCCCACACCGCGACGAGACCGCCCGCGGCCGGTGCGCCGATCGCTCCCAGGGCTCCTCCGAACAGGGCCCCGAGGCCGCCGAAAAGAATCCCGACCACGCCATTGATAAAGGCGAGGATCGAGAGAATGGTCACGCCCATAGGTCGCTGATTCATCGTCCAATGACCTCCCAACTTGGTCTTGGCCGTCGAAATCGGGCGGCCGTCCGGGGTGTTGTAGCACTTTGACGCCCGACCGCAACAGTTCTTTTGCGCGAGCGGGTACCGGGGTGGCACCATGGGCCGGTCCAATCAATCCCGCGACGCCGGCGGCTCGCTGTTCCCGACCGGCGCCCCGACCGAGGTACCGCCATGGCTCCCCGGGTGATGACCGTTTCCGGGCCGATCGCGCCCGACCAGGTTGGATTTGCCCTCCTCCACGAGCACACCAGGATCGCCCTGTGGCACATCACCGGCCGGTTTGACTACTGGGAGCTGGCCGCCGATGAGCTGACCGTCGCCGATGAGCTGCGCGACTTCCGCCGCCGCGGCGGCCGGACCCTGGTCGATCTCACCGTTCCCGGGATCGGCCGTGATCCTGAGCGTCTTCGTCGCCTGGCCAGCCGGTCCAACGTCCAGATCGTGATGGGCTGCGGCTGGTACCGCGGGCCGTACTACCCCGCCGAGGCGCTCATCGATCGCCGCTCGGTGGACAGCCTGGCCGACGAGCTGGTGGCCGAGTTCGAGCACGGGGTGGGGGAGACGGGCATCAAGCCCGGGATCATCGGCGAGATCGGCACCGACAAGCCGTGGATCAATGCCCTCGAAGAGCGGGTGCACCGGGCTGCGGCCCGTGCCGCGCTCCGCACCGGGATGGCGGTGACCACCCACGGCGTCCAGTCGGCGGTGGGCGAGGCCCAGCTGGACCTGTTCCTGTCGGAGGGCGTCGATCCTGCCCGGATCGTCATCGGTCATGCCGACTCGTGGCCGGACCTCGACCACTACCTCGCAATCCTGGACCGCGGCGCGAACCTCCAGTTCGACTTCCTCGGGCACCGCTTCGATCCGGTGGACGAGGCGCGTGAACCGCGGATCGTCGAGCTGCTGGTGGACCTCCTCGACCGGGGATACGGAGCCCAGATCCTCCTCAGCCAGGACGTCTGCCACGACATGCAGCTCAAGGTGAATGGCGGCTTCGGCTACACGTTCCTCCAGCAGCATTTCCTGCCGGCGCTTCGCACCGCAGCGGTGGGAGAGGGCGAGCTCGAGCGGATCATGGTCGAGAACCCGCGACGGATCCTGACCCTCCCGTAGACTGGCGATCCACCCGTCTCGTTGGAGGACTACCCGATGTCGGTCGCCAGGGTCACCGAGCTGAGCTGCACGTCAACCGAGAGCTTCGAGGACGCCGTTCGCCAGGGTGTCGAGCGCGCCCAGCGCACGCTCCGCGGCGTGAAGGGCGCGTGGGTCAAGGAACAGCGCGTGAACGTCCGCGACGATGGGGCGGTCGAGTTCCAGGCCAACATCCTGGTGACGTTCGTCCTCGAGGACTAGGCCAGGCCGATCTTCCCCTCGGCCCGCGTGAAGCGCGAGCGGTAGCGCGGGTTCGAAACCCGAACGCTGACCGCGGTCGCATCGAGCGGCTTGCTGCTGCGCGGGGGCGCGTAGATGCCGCGCTCGGTCACGGCGGTCGCCAGGTCGGCGGCGGTCATCGGGCCGCGCTCGCCGAGCACCGCAGCGATCTCCTCGTGGAGCGGCACGGCCGGGTTCTTGCCCTTGCTCTTGCTCCGCGCCCGCTTCGGCTTGGCCGCGGCGGTCTTCCGGGCTCGCGTCTTCGACGGCGCGGTGTCCATGGTCGTGCCATTCCCGTCCGACGATGAGGTAGTGGCCGCCTTGGGTGGCCGTCCGCGGCGCTTGGCCGGTGCGGGTTCCGCGGCTGTCGGCTCGGCGGCGGCCGTCTCAGGCGCGTCTGCCTTGGCCGCGGGCGCGGGTGACGAACCGCCCTCGAGCGCGTCCAGTCGCCGCGAGTCGCGTCGAGTCGCCGCGACAGGGCCTCGATCCGTTCGTTCAGGGACTCGAGGACCGGGCCGACTGCGGTCGGCGACGGAGCGCCAGCTCCGTTCCGCGTCGAGGCGCTCGGTGACCCACAGGTTGACCAGCTCGCCGGGTCGGACGCCTGCCTCCGAGGCGAGGGCGCGAAGGGTGGAGAGGTGTCGCGGGTCCAGGCGGAGGGACATGCCGCCCTCGTCCGGAGCGCTCCGCGGTGGCCGCGGACCCGAGGGATACGGCGGACGAGGGCGATACGGTCGGTCTCCGCCCCGGTCCGGGCCGCGATCGGGACCCCGATCGGGTCCTCGGTCGGAGGGGCGGTAGCGGTCGGGTCCGGGTCGCCGGTCGTCCGGTCGGCGAGGGCGTGGAGGTCGTCGGTCACGGTCATATGCCATGGCGCCACCTTACCCAAGTTTTGAAAAACGCGCAAAGTTTGTAATGAGCTAGAAGCCGCTGCTCCCGCCACCCCCGCCTCCGCCGCCCCCTCCCCCGAAGCCGCCGCCGCTGGACGACGAGGCCGGCGCCGAGCCCACGCTGCCGATGGTGCCCAGCATTCCGCCCACGTCCGGGACGCCCGAGCCCGAGAAGAGGCTCCCGCCTCCACCGCTACCGGAATCGCCACCGAATGACGAGCCGAGCCACATCGGGTAGTAGGAGCCCGACGACTGGGCGGCCGCCGCCATCTGGGGGTCCGCCATCTCTCGGGCGAGGACCTCGCCAACCTGCTTGTGGAGGCCGAGGGCCACGCCCCACACCACGGCCTTGTCCGGCGTGTCGGCGAGCAGTCGAACGGTTGGCTCCTGGGCCACCTCGGCCATGGAGCGCGACTGCTGGAGCGTCTTTTCAAGTGTTCGCCGGAACGCCTTGAGCATGGCGTCCACGTAGGCGCCGTTCTCCGTGCGCTTTGACATCTGGGTCCCGAAAGCGGCGGTCGCCAGCCCACCGACGATCAGGGCGCCGCCGACCAGGGTCAGGCCGCTCATCGGAATCGTGAAGCCGAGGAAGATCGCGCCACCACCGAGGACCGCTTCCACCACGCCGATGGCCACCCACTTCGTGATCTCGGGCGTCGGCCGGCGGGTCAGCCACCCGAGCCGGACGCCCTCCTCCTCGAGGCGGCGCTTGAGCGGCTCGAGCGTCTCGTTCACCGCCCATAGCGACTCGCGGCGAAGCATGGTGTCCGAGCCGCCCAGGATGACGAGCTCGCGGAACGCCTCAGCCAGGACGCCCGTCGGCTGCTCGCGGTCGCCGGATACGCCGAGGACCTCGATGGCCGGATCGGTCTCTGGATCGGGATCATCCTCGCGCTTGACCTCCTTGACCCGATCGAGGTTGTGGAACCGGATGAGCCCGGTCCCGGCGAGCTGGACCATCAGGGTGCGGATCGCGTTGCCGGTGGCTCGACCCTCGGTCAGGACGGTGGCCAATGGCGGAGTCATATCGGCCGGTGGACCGGCCATCAGGACGGAGGGCGAGTCCACCAGGTCCGGGTCGTCACCGTGACGCTTCCACGCCACGAACGCCGTGCCCAGGGTCAGGGCCACGACGAGGAGGCCCCCGGGAATGCCGATGACCGCATTCGCCTGGCGGTAGAGGTTCAGGGACGCCGTGGCTTCGGGTGTCACGTTCTCGTCGATGACGTCCATGGCGGCCAACAGACCGGCGCCCACCTGCTCCGCCTGGAAGTACGGAACCATGACGTCGTCGCGCAGCGCGGTCTGCTCATCCTCCGACAGGTAGGCGACCTTGAACCCGCCGCCCGCGTACGTGCTGAGGACGCCGTGGATGCGGTCCTCCTCGAAGCTGACCAGGATCACAAACCCGTCGTCGTAGCCGGCCCGCCCGACGCCCCATTCGTTCATGAGGCTCTCGGCGAGGGCGAGGTTCGAATCGAAGTCCTGGCTCGGATCGACCTGGAGGTAGATCGCGACCTCGGCGCCGCTTCGCGCTTCGAGCGCGTCGATCCGGGATTCGAGCTCGGCGATCTCGGCACCGGTCAGGACCTCGGCCTCGTCGTACACCGCCTGGTCGATGACCGGCGGCGGGAACTGCGGGGTACCTGTCTGGTCGGTTAGCGCGCCCGCCAGCACGGCGACGACGATGACCCCGACGACGACGACGAGCCAGATGCGGCCGATCATTGGCAGAGCACCACGGCGCGGGCCGGATCCTCGGTCAGGCCGGGAACCTGGGCGTCGAAGGTCAGGGTCTCGCCGGCTGCGATCGGAGGCGAGAGGGCGACGGTGCGGGCGACCGGGCTGCCGACGTCATCGAGCGCGGTCACCTCGCATCGGGCCCGCCCCGACCGGGTGCCGTCGTTGGTGACCTCGACCGTCACCAGGACCGATGCCTCCTCGACCGGGGCCACGCCGCCGACCGATGCGGTGAAGGGCCCGACGCCACCGACCAGGATCGAGGCGGCGATGCCGAGGGCGACCACGGAGCCAATGATGGCGACCGCGAGGGTCCCGTGCATCTGGGTGGCGGCCGGCGAGGTCATGCCGGCCCGGTTGCAGATCTCGCACATCGTGTCCGCCGGGTCGATCGGCCGCCCGCACTTCAGGCAGCGTCCGGCGGTGCCGAAGGCGGGCAGGCTGTCGGGTGCCTCGCTCATGACCCGTGGCCCTCGGCCAGGCGCTCCCCGGCCGGGACCCGCAGCGCGAGCCAGTTGTCCCGGGGCGCGAGCGGGCAGCTCCATCGGGGGTCATACGTGCAGGACGGGTGGTAGGCATAGTTGAAGTCGAGGACCAGCTCGTCACCGGTGGACCCGAGGTCCGCGCCCTTGACCGAGTCCCACAGGTAGCGGCCGCCGCCGTAGGTCTCGGTTCCGCTGGTCGCATCCCGGAACGGGATGAAGATGCCGCCGCCGTAGCCGGACAGCCAGTACACCGCCAACCGAGCCTCGCCGCCCGGAGCGGCGACCGTCACCCAGCCGATGCGGCTGAACGCGAACGGGTTGCCGGTCGAGACGGGGAGCGCTGACGCGTCCTCCGGATCGGGCTCGAGCCGGGCGCGGAGGCGCCAGGACGGGTCATGCGGCCAGTACGCGAGACCGCTGAACGTGGCCCGCTCGGCGCTGGGAATGGGGGACTGCGAATGCCCCCCGAACAACCGGTCCTTCGCGGTCCGGAAGGCGCGCCAACTCGTCCGCTCCCGGATCGGGGACCGCCCGGACGGCCTCGTACAAGGCCGCGATCTGCCGCCGCCAGTCCGCCAGGTCCAGGTGCTCGCTCATCGTTCGAAGCATAGAGGTGGCCGGCCTCGCGGCCGGCCACCATCGGTCTGGGGTCTCGAGCAACGCCCTTACAGCAGGCCGTTGTCCTCGAGCCAGGTCTGCGCCACGTCGGCGATGTCTTCGGCATCGACCGCCACGGCGAAGTACAGGTTGGTCAGATCGTCGGTGGTCAACGCGGCCGAGATGTCGTTCAGCGTCGTCTCGAGCAGGTCCCCGCCGGCGTCGGCGAGCTCCTGGGTGAGAACCGGCGCCATGTTCTCGGCACCCACCAGGCCCTGGTCGTCCTCGAGGACCACCAGGTTGTAGGTGACGATCTCCGGCTGCGTCGAGCACAGGCGCCCGACGTCGATCGCACCGGTGTCCAGCGCCTCGGCCATGGCCGGGCCACACGGGTCGATGGTCTCGACCGGGATGGCGGCCACGTCAATGCCGTAGAGCTCGTTCAGGCCGATCCCGCACGTCGGTCGGGTCTCGCACTCGGGCGGCAGGCCCCAGGTGAGGTCGCCGGCGATGGCCGCCAGGTCGGTGACCGTGGCGAGGTCGTTCGTCTCGGCGGTCTCGGAGGTCACGGCGAAGGCGTCCTGGTCCGCTCCGGGAGCGAAGTCGAACGCGGTCAGCCCGTGCTCGGCGAGCCCCTCGAGCAGGTCGGCGAAGGTCGCCTCGGCGTCACCGGTGGCCTCACCGCCCAGGCTGACGTTGAGGAGGCTGCCGATGTACTCCGGCATGAGGTTCAGCTCGCCGCTCTCGAGCGCCGGGAAGGTCGTCTCGCGCGGTCCGGTGTAGAGGTTCCGCTCGACGGTGAAGCCAGCTGCCTCCAGTGCCTGGGCGTAGATCTCGCCGACGACGGCGGCCTCGTCAAAGTTCGCCGAGCCGATGATGACGGTAGGGAGTTCCGCCTGGGTCGAGGGCGATCCGGAACTCGGGGACGACGGGCTTGGGCTATCGCTGCCACCCGGCTGACAGGCACTGACGAGCAGTGCCAGAGCCGCCCCAGCAGCAAGCATGCGGGTCTTCCGCATTGGGTCCTCCTCTGGACTGATGCATCGGCTCGCGCCGACCCGGGCCGCCCGACGCGGACCGAAGGGGCAGTCTACCAGTTACCAGCGTACCGAGTACGGTGGTTAGAGACCGAGCCCCGGCGCCGGTTCGGCGGCTCGCGCTGCCGGGTCGGACCGATCCGTCCGGAGTCCCGGCGAGACGGCCCGGCGTTGGGCGAGGGCGAACAGCGCCTCGCTGGTCAGGGCCAGGACCATGACCAGGATCGCGCCGCTGACCATCATCGGGTAGTCCACCCGGGCGAAGCCGTCCACGATGTAGCGACCCAGACCGCCGGTGGAGATGATGGCGCCCAGGGTCGCGGTGGCGATGACCTGGATCGACGCCGTCCGGACGCCGGCCAGGATGACGGGCAGGGCCAGCGGCACCTCCACCCGGGCCAGGACCTGTTTCTCCCGCATGCCCATCCCGCGCGCTGCCTCGACCGTGTCCGGGTCCACGTCGCGGATCCCGGTGTAGGCGTTGACCACGATCGGCGGGATGGCCAGCGCGATGAGGGCGATGATCGCGGCCGGGGTGCCGATGTTCCGCAGGTCGAGGGCCGCGACCAGCGGCAGGGTGAGGGTGAAGGCGATGCCCAGGATCCCGACCGAGGGGACGGCGCGGCCGACGTTGGTGATGGCCACCACCGCGCCGGCACCGCGACCGGTGTGCCCGATGGCGAGCCCCAACGGGAGGGCGATGGCCAGGCCCACCAGGAGCGAGAACCCCGACATCAGGATGTGCTCCTCCATCCGGAGCGGGATGGAGGAGCGGCCGGTCCAGTGGGCCGGGTCGGTGAGCCAGGCGATGACCTCGCCGATGAGCTCCATGGCCTAGCTCGTCCCCGCCCGCTGCCGGGCCCACGGGGTGAGTGCCCGCTCGACGAGCACCAGACCGCGGTCGGCCAGGAAGGCCAGCAGGACCGAGAGCACGACGCCAACCACGATGGCCGTCTCGAACGCGCGCCGGATGCCCAGGGTGATGATCACGAAGCCCAGCCCGCCCTGGCCGATCAGCGCGGTCACGGCCACCAGCCCGATGGTCGTGACGGTCGCGACCCGGACCCCGGCCATGATGACCGGGACGGCCAGCGGCAGCTCCACCCGCCACAGGCGCTGGCGGCGGCTGTGGCCCAGCCCGGTGGCCGCCTCGAGGACGTCGGGCTCGACTCCGTCGAGGCCCGCCACCCCGTTGCGGATGAGGATCAGCAGGGTGTAGCTGATGAGCGCGATCTCGGCGGTCAGGAGGCTGAGGCCGAAGTACGGGACGAGGACCGCGAACAGGGCGAGGCTGGGGATGGCGTACAGGATGCCGGTGAAGCCGAGCACCGGACCGATGAGCCGCCGCCGGCGCTGGATGAAGATCGTGACCGGGAAGGCGATGAGGATCCCGCCGGCCATCGCGATCAGGGTGAGCGCGACGTGCTCCAGCGTCGCCTGGGCGAGCACGTCGGCGTTGTCCACCACCCAGTCGATGCGGAAGAACGGCTGCTCCTCGGTCACGGCTCGACCTCCGGAGCCGGGCCGATGCCGTCCTGGAGGGTGGCCGAGATGGCACCCACGCTGAGGACCCCCAGCAGGGCCTCGTGCTCGTCCACCACCACGCCCACCTGGGCCGACGAGGCGAGCATGGCCGAGAGGGCGTCACGGAGCGTGGACTCCGGCTGGAGCAGGGTGGAGCCGGGGATGGCCATGGCCTCGTCCACCGTCCCATCGCCGGCCAGGTCCGAGGGGTCGATCCAGCCCAGGGGATGCTCGCGGGCATCGGTCACGAGGATCCATCCGGCGTCGTCTGCCAGCCGGGATCGCGCCGCCGCCCGGGACTCACCCACGGTCACCGTCATCGGCGTGTCCAGCGGCAGGTCGCGGACGCGGGCCAGCGACAGCCGTTTCAGGCCGCGGTCGGCTCCCACGAAGTGCTCGACGAAGTCGCTGGCCGGCGCGGCGAGGAGGCGATCCGGGGTGTCGTACTGGGCCACGATCCCGCCCACCTGGAGGATCACGATCCGGTCGGCCATCTTGATCGCTTCGTCCACGTCGTGGGTGACGAACACGATCGTCTTCCGCAGCCGCGCCTGGAGGCGGAGGAACTCGTTCTGGAGCCGTTCCCGACGGATCGGGTCCACCGCGCCGAACGGCTCGTCCATGAGCAGGACGGTGGGATCGGCGGCCATCGCCCGCGCCACGCCCACCCGCTGTCGCTCCCCACCGGACAGGGCAGCCGGATAGCGATCGCGGTACGTGTCCGCGTCGAGGCCGACCAGCTCGAGCAGCTCCTCGACCCGCTCCCGGGTCCGCGTGCTGGTCCAGCCCAGGAGATTGGGCACCACCGCGACGTTGTCGCCCACCGTCATGTGCGGGAAGAGGCCGACGTGCTGGATGACGTACCCGATCCGGCGTCGCAGCTCCACGGCCGGCAGGGACGCAACGTCCTCGCCGTCGATCGTGATCCGCCCCGAGGTCGGCTCCACCAGGCGGTTGACCATCTTCATGGTGGTCGTCTTGCCGCATCCCGACGGTCCGACGAGGACGCAGATCTCGCCCGCCCCGATCTCGAGGGACAGGTCGGTCACCGCCGGCGGGCCGTCGCCGTAGCGCTTGGTCACGTGCTCGAAGGCCACCACCGAACCGCTCGCGGCCGGCACCGTCCCGGGCGACGGATCGGTCATGGATCCGATGATAGGCGGTAGATCGTGACGCTCCCGCCGGAGTAGGCCTCCTCGAAGAGCGGGCTGCCGGCGAAGTCGGTCGGAGTGGCGCAGTCCGGACCGCCGGTCGGGAAGACGTACGTCGCGCCCAGGTCGGCCATCAGGCCAGCGGCGCGCTCGGGGTCGCCGGCGCAGCGGATCTCCTTGATCAGCGCCTCGCGCTCGCCGGGGTCATAGCCCAGGTTCGAGACGTAGGGTCCGAAGGTCGTGAGCCGGAGCCGCCCGGCGGGATCGGTGGGCGAGATGATCCAGCTGTCTGTCACGAACACCGAGCCCTCGGGGGTGTTGTCCGCGATCCATCCCGCGGCGGCGAGGTCGTCGGGGCTCATCAGGTAGTTCCGCGAGAACGCGTGATGGACGGACGAGAGCATCGGCGAGATGGCGCTCAACGCCAGGACGGCGGCGATGACGGGAACCGGCCAGCGGGCCACGAGCGAGCCGGCTGCGACCGCGATCCCGATCCACATCGCCTGGAAGTACTTGTTCATGTCGAACGACACGTAGCTGACCTGGACGACGTTGGGGATGAGGAACAGGAGGCCGATCCACACCGCGAGGAAGGCGCGGGACGGGGTCCGCCGCAGGGCCACGGCAACCAGGGCCAGCGCGAATGGGATGCCCAGGTTGGTGAGGTAGAAGAACAGGACCGCCAGCGGCCCATCGTCGAGGGGAGCGGTTCTCCAGCCGATGACGATCTCGGCCCAGCCCGAGCCGGTCGCCTGGGACACGGCGCCCAGGGCGAAGGGAATGGCGAGCAGGTACGGCGCGCCGAAGGTGAGCGCCAACCGAGGGGCGGACCGGTCGACCAGCCGCCGCCCAAGGAGAACCCAAACCAGGACGAGGAGCGGAACGACGGGGAAGAAGAAGAAATGGAATGGCGCCAGCAGGGCTCCCGCCAGCCCGCCGAGGAGGACGAGCCGGGGCCGATCCACGAATCCGGCAGCCCGCCGCCTGGCGGTTGGGATCCCGACCACCACCAGGAGGACCGCGCCAACCAGCAGCGGCAGGCCGATGGTCGTGGCGCGATGGACCAGCAGCCCGGTGGTCATGACCGAGGGGATGGAGAAGAACGGCCACTCCGAGAGCCACTCGTTGTCGTAGGCGTGCGTCATCAGCAGGTCCCACGCCTCGCCCATCCCATTGCCCAGGTCGCCGACGAGACGGATCCACCCCAGCCCACCGCCGAAGATGACGAGGAAGACGGCGATCCACGCCGCACGCGCCGACCAGCGGCCGCGGAGCAGGGTCGTCGCCAGCCCGTGGACCACGAGCGCCAAAGCGCCGGCCAGGATGGCCGACTGCGCGACGAAGACCGGGATGGCGAAGAGCTCCGCCGCTTCGGCCAGGATCGCCGCATGGAAATCCGCGAACCAGTGGTAGACGAGCGGCTCGCCCGCGAAGAACGGCACGTCCGGCGGGAAGTTCCCGGCGTTGACGGATTGGGCGATCGACAGGTGCACGCCCAGGTCACTCCAGTTCGAGCCGCCGACATAGACCCCGCCCGGCTCTACCTGCCACAGCCCTCGGGCGAGGACCAAGCCCACGAAGCCGGTTGCGAGAAGGGCGAGGCCGTACGCGCCAGGCCGGCGGCGGAACGCCCGGACCGCGCCTGACACGGCGCCGCGCAGAGCCGTACGCCACTCCCCGGTGAGCCGCCCTGCGGCGAGGGGGATCGGCAGTCCCAGCAGGGCAGCGGTCACGAACACGATCTCCCGCCCGTAGCCCCCCGTCAGGGTGGAGAGCCACCAGACGACATGGGCCGACACCGCGACCGACAGCACGATCGCCAGTCCCAACCGCCCGGTGGACGCCAGCCGCGCCCCGCCACGCGTTCCCCACGCCACCAGGGCCCAGCCAGGAACGACCAGGAACAGCGGCCAGACGGTGACGATCGCGAGAGGCGGCCAGACCCAGGCAGCCACCAGCCCCAGGCCGATGACCGCCGTGGCGCCGAGGGCCGCGAGCCAGTTCACGGGCGGACGATAGCGGGCTGCTAGCATCGGCGATCCATGACCTTCGAGGACGCGGTTCGCACGATCCTGACCGAGATCGGCGAGGACCCCGAGCGCCAGGGCCTGCAGGGGACGCCTGACCGCGTTCGCCGCATGTTCGAACAGATCACCGATGGCTACCGGGTCGATCCCGACTCGATCCTGGAGGGCGCCCAGTTCGACGTGGACTACGACGAGATGGTCGTCGTCCGCGACATCGAGCTGTACTCGCTGTGCGAGCACCACCTCGTCCCGTTCTTCGGCCATGCGCACGTCGGGTACCTGCCGCGGGGCAGGGTCATCGGCCTGTCGAAGATCCCGCGGGTGGTGGACCTGTTCGCCCATCGGCTCCAGGTCCAGGAGCGGATGACCTCGGAGATCGCCGAGTTCTTGATGACCCATCTCGAGCCCAAGGGGGTGGGCGTCGTGCTCCAGACCACCCACCTCTGCACCGCCATGCGCGGGGTGCGCCGCCCGGGGGCGACGATGGTCACCTCGGCCATGCTGGGCACCTTCCGCCGCGACCCGAAGACCCGCTCCGAGTTCCTGGCCTTCATCGGCTCCTCGTTCGAGACCTGACCGATGTCGCCCGGGACCCTGTTGGAGCGCGGGACCGCCGGACTAGAATCGCCGCGCTCATGACTGCCGACGCCGCCGCGACCCCTCCAGCATCCGAGAGACCGATTCGCGTCCTGCTGGCCAAGCCCGGCCTGGACGGTCACGACCGGGGAGCGAAGGTCCTGGCCCGCGGCCTCCGGGACGAAGGTTTCGAGGTCATCTACACCGGCCTGCGCCAGACGCCGGAGATGGTCGCGGACGCCGCGGAGCAGGAGGACGTGGACGTCGTCGGCCTGTCCATCCTGTCCGGGGCGCACATGACTCTCCTGCCGCGGATCGTGGAGCTGGTGCGGGCCAAGGGCATGGACGACGTCCTGGTGGCCGCCGGCGGGATCATTCCCGACGCGGACGTGTCCAAGCTCAAGGCCGCGGGCGTGGCCGAGGTCTTCGGGCCGGGAACGACCATCGGCCAGGTGGCGACCTTCTTCCGGGAGCATGCCCGCCGGCGTGCCTGACCTGGCGGATCGGCTGCGGGAGGCGCAGGGCGGCAACCGGCTCGCGCTGGCGCGGCTGCTCACCGATCTCGAGGACGGGGCCCTGGACGCGACCGAGCGCGGCGCCCTGTTCGCCGCCGGTCACGACGCGCACCTGGTGGGGATCACCGGTCCCCCGGGGAGCGGCAAGTCCACCCTGGTGGACGCCCTCATTCGGCAGTGGCGCGGCCAGGGCCGGCGGGTGGGCGTGATCGCGGTCGATCCCAGCTCCCCGCTGACCGGCGGCGCGATCATGGGCGACCGGATCCGGATGATGGACCACTTCGGCGACGAGGGCGTCTTCGTCCGTTCCATGGCCTCGCGCGGCGCGCTGGGTGGGCTGGCGTCCACCACCTGGCTGACCGCGGCCGCCCTCGACGCCGCGGGCTACGACCCGGTGCTCATCGAGACCGTCGGTGCCGGGCAGTCCGAGGTCGAGATCGCGACGCTGGCCGAGACGACGGTCGTGGTCGAGGTACCGGAGATGGGGGACGAGGTGCAGGCCATCAAGGCCGGCCTGCTCGAGATCGCGGACGTCATCGTCGTGAACAAGAGCGACCGCCCCGGCGCCGACCGCGCCGCCCGGCAGCTGAAGGCCATGCTGTCCACCGCCGGCGGCCGCGTGGCCCGGCCCGCTCCTCTTGTGCTGCTCACGGCCGCCACGACCGGCGAGGGGGTGGAGGCCCTCCGCGAGGCGGTTGACGCGCACCGCGCACGGCGCACGGCGGAGCAGATCAGGACCCGCGCCGGCGAGCTCCTGCGCCGCGCCCTGGCCAACCGCGCCCACGAGCAGGCGCTGCGGTCACCCGCGTGGGACGACGCCGTCGCGGCCGTGGCCGAGCGCCGGGAGGACCCCTTTGCCGCCGCAGACCGGCTGCTAGGCTTCGATCGATGAGCCTGGAGCGGGTCTACGTCGTCGGCGCGGGCTTGATGGGTCACGGCATCGCCCAGGTCAGCGCCGCCGCCGGCAAGCAGGTCACCCTCGCCGATCGGACCGAGGAGCTGGCCGACTGCCGGCCGCAAGCGGATCGCCGGCAACCTCGGCCAGGCAGGTGGACAAGGGCAAGCTGGGCCAGGCCGACTCCGAGGCCACCCTCGATCGGATCACCATCGCTACCGGCGCGGAAGCCGCCGCCGGCCACGACATCGTCGTTGAGGCCGTGTTCGAGGACGAGGCTGTCAAGCGCGAGACCTGGACGGCGGTGACCCACGCTGCCGACCCGGGCGCGATCTTCGCCTCGAACACCTCGTCGATCAGCATCACCGCCCTGGCCACCGCCACCGACCGGCCGGATCGGTTCATCGGTCTCCACTTCTTCAGCCCGGTCCCGGTCATGAAGCTGATCGAGATCATCCGCGGCCTGGAGACGTCGGACGAGACCGAGCAGGCGTGCCGCGACTTCGCCGCCGCCCTGGGAAAGACGGTCATCACCTCGAAGGACTACCCGGGCTTCCTCGTCAACCGGATGCTCGGCCCGTTCATCAACGAGGCGGTGTTCGCCCTGGCCGAAGGCACCGGCACCGCCGAGGAGATCGACACCGGCGCCCGGCTGGGCCTGAACCACCCCATGGGCCCGCTCGAGCTGGCGGACTTCGTCGGGGTAGACGTCATGCTCAACGTCATGGACGTCCTGTACCGCGGGTTCGGCGACCCGAAGTTCCGTGCCTCGCCGCTCCTCCGCCAGATGGTGGCCGCCGGCCACCTGGGCCGAAAGACGGGTCGCGGGTTCTATTCGTACGACGAGCAGGGGAATAAGATCGGCTAGCCCACCCATCGGCCCGCCCAGCCCTGGACATGAGGAGTTATCGATGACCACCGCGGCACCCGCCCCCTCCGCGGCCGCCACCGACCGCATCTCGACATCGCCGGGCTCTCGCCGGATGTGGAACGAGGTCGAGACCCTCCTCATGCCGGAGTCCGAGAAGGCCCGGAACGTGGTGGAGCTGATCCATCGGTCGGTCGAGCGGATTCCGGACAAGGAAGCGCTCCGCTGGAAGTTGCCCAAGGACCAGGGCGCCGGCTGGGTGAGCCGGAGCTACGCCGAGTTCTGGGACTGGGTCACTCGGACCTCGCTGGGCCTCAAGGGCCTGGGCCTCAAGGACGGCGACGGGGTCTGCATCATGTCGCGGACCCGGCCCGAGTGGCTGGTGGCGGACATCGGCAGCTGGGCGCTGGGCGCGGTGTCGTGCCCCATCTATCCCCAGACCGAGGCCGGCCAGGCGGCCTTCATCCTCAACAACGTGGGCGCGGTGGTGCTATTCGTCGAGAACGCCCAGCTGGCGTCCAAGATCGAGTCCATCCGGGACCAGGTGCCGACCCTGCGCCACGTCATCACCTTCGACAAGGCGGGCAAGTTCCCGGCGGGCACGATGACCCTCGAGGACCTCGCCAGCCTGGACCTCGACGACGCGCAGCGAAAGACGTGGGAGGCCGGCTGGCGCGCGATCGACCGCGAGCACCTGGCCACCGTAATCCACACCTCGGGAACGACGGCCAATCCCAAGGGGGCGATGATTCGCCACGGCAACCTGCTCTACAACTACGAAGCCGCGGTCCAGATCGTGGACTTCTACGAGACCGATGTCTTCTTGTCCTGGCTGCCGCTGTCCCACATCTTCGAGCGGCTGACCGGCGAGATCATCCCGCTGGCCCACGGGTCAACCGTCGTCTACGCGGAGTCCCTCATCGAGCGACTGGCGGACAACATGGTCGAGGTCAGGCCGACGGTCATGGCGGCGGTGCCCCGCTTTTACGAGCGGGTCTATGGCCGGGTGCTCGCCTCGGTCGAGGCCTCGCCGCCGCTCCGGCAGCGGATCTTCCACTGGGGGATCGGGGTCGGCCGGAAGCGGTACGAGAACCACGTCGCCGGCAAGGGCGACGGCATCGGCCTGAAGGTCCAGCACGCGATCGCGGACCGCCTCGTCTACCACAAGGTCAAGGCCCGGACCGGCGGGCAGGTCCGCTACTTCGTCTCCGGCTCGGCGCCCCTCTCGCGGGAGGTGGGGGAGTTCTTCTACGCGCTGGGCATCCTCATCCTCGAGGGCTACGGGCTGTCCGAGACGAGCCCGCTGGTGTCCATCAACCGGCCCAACGGATTTCAAGTTCGGGACGGTCGGGCGACCCGCGCCCGCGACCGAGGTTCGGATCGACCCGGAGACCGGCGAGATCCAGGTCCGCGGCCCGCAGATCATGCTCGGCTACCTGAACAACCCCGCCGAGACGGCCAAGGCCATCGATCCCGACGGCTGGTTCCACACCGGTGACATCGGGGAGCTGGATCCCGTCGGCCGGATCACGATCACCGACCGGCTGAAGAACATCATCGTCCTGGCCAACGGCAAGAACGTGTCGCCCGGACCGATGGAGGCCGCGCTCTCAGCGTCGAAGTACATCGCCCAGGCGGTGATCCTGGGCGACCGACACCCCTACACCGGGGCCTTGATCGCGCCCAACTTCGACGAGCTCAAGCCGTGGGCCGAGGCCAACGGGCTGGGTGGCATGCCCCTTGAGAAGCTCGTCGAGGAGAAGGCCGTCCGCCAGCTCATCGAGGGCGACGTGCGCGACCTCCTGGACGACTTCGCCGTCTTCGAACGGCCGCGCCGGATCGCGCTCCTGCCCCGCGCATTGACCGAGGAGAACGGGGAGCTCACGCCGACGCTGAAGACGAAAGTCCGGGTGGTCCAGGAGAACTGGCCGGCCCAGATCAACCGCCTCTTCGAGGACGACGGCGTCCCGTCCTAGCTCCAGACCGATGCCGCCTGGCGGCGTTCAGTCCACGAAGCGGAACGAATCCAGGATTCGGCGGAAGATTGGTCCGCCGCCACCGGTGGGAGCCCACGCCATGATCAGGGGACGGCCTTCGCGGAACGCGACTACGTAATAGCGAACGCGGCCGCCGTACTGTCGACCCGGCCACTGCTCGACGACGAGGCGGTTAGCCATCTCCCCACCGAGAGCAATGGTCCGTGTCGAGACCTTCGTCGAGTTCGGTGCCCAGAACGTCGATTGCTCCGGGGCCACCAGGTCGGTCAGCTCCTCCAGCGATGGGATGCTGACCAACGCGCACGGGGATCCTGTCGCAGCGCCGCAATTGAGGATCCTCCCTGCACCATCGCCAATCCGGAGCGTGAGCCGCCCGCCACGCCCAGCCACCGACAGGACGAGGGGGTCAGTGTCGGAGCGCAGCTCCCACGAGGCCGGAGCGTCAAACTCGATATCGGCCTCCTCCCACGAGATCGTCTGGAAGGTTGGCTGCGACGGCTCAGGCGGTGTGGCGGACGGCGTCTCCACTGCCCCTTCGTCGATGAACTGGAAGGTATCGAGGAGCATGTCGATGGTCGCGATTCGCGGGGCTGAGGGCTGAAACGCGAAGCCGTTCCGGTACCGAATGAGATAGGGCCGTCCCTCGTGCAGCGCGAAGGCGTACTCATGACCCCGGATCCGGAATTGCCTCGCCTCTTCTCCGCCAAGGGAAACAGGTCGAACTCGGACCGAGGTCGGGCAGGGATTCAGGCACTCCGCGCCCGTATCAAAGACTGGGCCGGCGAAGAACTCCTCTTGCTGGAATGGCTCGGCGACATCGTCGAGTGTTTTGATAGTGACGGCCTCACATCGCTCCCACCGTCGCTCTTGCGTTTGGCAGGCTCCTTCGAGGCGGCCGTCGGCATCGCCAACCCGCACCGCGAGCTCGATAGCCTGCCCTGGTCCACTGATCCGCACGGCGCTCGCACCTTCCGCGAGGACCGACCATCCCGCCGGCAGGGTCATCTGAAAGCCTGCCTCACGGAATGCCCGCACATCCGGGGTGGCGCCTGAGGGGTCGACGAACTGGAACGAGGCGAGGATCTCGTCCCAGAGGTGTGGTGGGGACCTACGTTCGGCCGAGGTGTGGAACCGGATGAAGTACGGGCGATCCTCGTGGATCGTCAGCACGTACAGTGCGCTCTCGGCGCCCTGAGCAGGGTACTCGTAGCCATGGAAGCGGATGAACACCGCTTCTTCTCCGGCCATCGTCGACACACTCCTTTTCGCACCGGGGATGCACCAGCCGCAGCCAGCGGGCGGGCCTGTCGCGACCGCGTCACGGAATTCGTCGAGGTTCGCGATCCGGGCGTCGCGACATCGCTCCCATGGCCTGTCAGGGGCCTCGCAGGTGATCAGCTGGCCGTCGGGCTGACCGACCCGGATCGTCAGGCTGGTGCCGAATCCCCTCATCTCGACATTCGAGCCTTGCTCGTTCATGGTCCAGAAGCGCGGAATCCGTATCCGGTAGCCAGCCTCGGCGAACACCAGCGTTTCGCCCACGAACTCATCCAGATTGCTCTGGGCCGCCGGGGTGGAGGGCTGCGGTGGGTCCGCGGCGCTCGCGGCGGAGTCCGCCTGAGGAACTAGGGAGAATCCACCAAGCAGCACCGTCCCGAGCACGACGACGACCGCAAGGTATCCGAGGCGCGGGTCCATTCGACCTGTCATGTCGAGATGGATGCCGGAAGACGCTCTGCGGTTCGAAAAGACGCTTCACACAGCCATGCGTGCTTCGCATCAGGTGCCAGAGGTCTTGAGATCTGTGCCGGAACCGTCCAGGAGGATCTTCAGCCCCCCAGCAGAACGACTGTATCCGGACCATCGTGAACAGACCGATGCGGGCGGCAGGCTGGGTCTCAGTCCACCGCCCGCTGGAGTACGGAGGCGATCAGTGGCCGCCGTGGGTCCGGCTTCGGGTGGTGACGTAGATGTCCGTCATTCCTTCCGGGCCGGGTGCTCGTCCGAAGTACAGGGTCTTCCCATCGAGGGAGAACGATGCCCGCGTCTCGTTCGCGCTGGTGTTCAGCTCGGTCACGGCCATCGGCGCCGACCAGGGATCCGAAGTTCCGGAACGGGTCGCGACGTAGATGTCGAACCCGCCGGCTCCGCCGGTGCGGTCGGAGTCAAAGACGATCTCGAGACCGTCGGCCCGAACGTTCGGCCGCAGGTCGTTTGATGTCGTGTTCAGCGCGGCCACGGGGACGGCGGGTCCGAAGGATCCGTTCGACTGCATGGTGCTATCCACGATGTCCGGGCCGCTCGAGAAGTACAGGTGCAGCCGGCCACCGCCCAGGAACACCGAAGGGCCTGCTTCGCCGAGGGCGGTGTTGGGACCGCCATTCACCTGGCAGCCGAGGTTTTCCGGAGTCGTCCAGCCGCCGCCGAACAACCGCTGCCGGGCGACGTAGATGTCGCCGGCCCCACAGCCGCCCAGACGGGCACTGACGAAGAACAGGATCTTGCCGATAACGGGCGTGGGACAGAAGTCGTCCGCGGTGCTGTTGATCGCATCACCCAGGTTCACCGGGGCACCGAACGGTGCACTCGGGCTCGCCCGGTGGGCGACCCAGATGTCGAGGTCGGTCCGTGGATCGCCCACGTACCGTGGCCGGTTGGAGGCGAAGTAGAGGCTCTTGCCGTCGGGCGACTGGATCGGGCAGCCGTCCACCGACGGAGAGTTGATGTCGGCATGGTTGCCGGCAATGGTGTCCACCTTCTGGGGCGCGGCCCAGCTGGAGAACGACCCGCCGGCGACGGTGCCGACGAGCGTCGCCACCAGCACGAGGGCCGCCGTGGCGGCCGCCGCGAGGCGGGCATGTCGCCGATTCGTGACGCTGGGTCCCATGGTGTGTTCCTCATCCAGTTGCGGTTTGCGGATGAGGCACCTGCGCAGGGCCTGTACTGGGATAGAGGCCGTGTAGACCCCGATCGGTTCAGTAATCGGCGCCGTCGGCGGTTGTCCGCGGCACGGCTCAGTCGAGGAAGGTGAAGCTCTCCAGCATCTGGACGAGGTACTCGTCGTCGATCTCGCCGAAGGTGACGAGCCACCAGTCGAAGGCCAGCACGACGGGCTGGCCTTCGCGCACGGTGAAGACCTGGTAGAGCACGCCCGGGCAGCCTAGACAGTTACCTCCGGCCGACTCGGCGATTCCGATGTCCGCGTACGGGCCGGGAAGCAGCGGGTAGTCCGGCCAGTTCACACGGGCATCACCACCGGACAGCACGTAGTCTGCTGCCGAGTCTCCTTCGGGCATTCCGTCTCCGCCGACCTCCACGAAGTAGGTCGGCATGGCGACAAGCCCCAGATCCATGTCCCCCAGCGTTGGCGCGGTCAGCGGCTGGCAAACGATCTCTGCGGTCGTGGAGCCGTCGAGCGGCTCGGGGATGCAGTTGGCGAACACCGATCCGTCGGGTAAACCGACGCTGATCGCCAGACCCGGAGCCTGCTCCGACCCAAACCCGGTGCCCTGGCCGAATGCCTGCACGCCTGGGTACGGGTCGCCGTTCGGATCCGAAAGATCAGCGGCGCTCTCCTGCCAGAAGCGCGGCATGAGCATCTCGTATCCGTCGTCGGGGTTCGAGTACAGGATCAGCTCGGTGGGATCGACAAAGGGCGGTGGACTGCCTCCCGCTCCGGGGTCGAGGAACTGGAAGCTGTCTCGCATCGCTTCGACCCGAGCGAGATCGGCAGTCCCCATGGGCTCGGCCCAGTACAGGATGATCGGGCGGTAGTTGTGGAACGTCGACACGTAGGTGAGCTGAAGGTCGGTGATCACTGCCCGGTCCTGGCCTGCGGGCTCCCGGTCGAGGGTCGTTTCCGTGTATTCCACCGGGCAGGCGCCGTCACAGCGGTCGAGCCAACCCTCCTGGGAGATCGGCCCGGTGTAGTCCGAAGGCACGACGGGCACCGAGTAGCCGTAATCGATCGTCAGGCAGGTGTTGTAGTCAGGGAGTGGCGGCGCGCAGATCGAGACTTCGCCGCCGTCGAAGATCGAGGTCCCGTAGCTGATCATGAGCTCGCCACTCGGACCGGAGAACAGCTTCGCATCGGGGAACCCGGAGTCGACCTCCAGCCAGTTGGCCGGAATCAGGAGCTGATATCCGGCCTCCTCGGAGATGTACGGGACGAGCGCGTCCGCGGCGGGCGACGGACTCTGGCTCGGGGTGGGCGTCGGCGTTTCGTCGCCGACGAGGACCGGGCCAAGCACCACACCTAGACCGATGGCCAGGACGAGGATCACCGCCGCCCACGCCACCGGCGACTCGACCATCCATGACCACATGGCAGTGATGCGGCCGCTCTCCTGCGGCGTGGTGGCGACCTCGAGCATCGCCCGCTCGGCGATCCGATCCGGCCCGGTGTCCGGACCCTCGTGCATCCAGGTCCCCAAGAGGGCGTCGAGCTCGGCGTCGTTCATCGGTCGATCGCGTCCGGTCATGCCGTCCACCTTCCGGCGCCGGGTCGGGCGTCAGCCTCGAGTGCCCCCCGGAGCGCCGTCCGACCGGCCGCCGATCGCGACTTCACCGTCCCGAGCGGGATGCCGAGCATCTCCGCAATCTGGGGGTGACCGAGGTCGAGGTAGTACTGGAGGACGAGGACCGCCCGCTGCTCGGCCGGTAGGCGGGCGAAGGCCCGCTCCAGCATGTCGCGGTCGGCGACGCTGACCTGGGAGTCGCCCGCGGCGGCATCGGTGTCGAGGAGGTGGAGCCCGTCGGGGTTGCGCTTCCCCCGACGGGTCTCGGCGTAGCAGGTGTTGACCAGGATCCGATACGCCCAGCCTTCGAACTTCTCCGGATCCGACAGCTTGGGCAGCTTGCGCCAGATCTGGACGAGGGCCTGCTGGGTCGCGTCCTCGGCCCGGTGGTAGTCGCGGAGGATGCGCTGGGCGACGGTGAACAGGCGCGGGCTAATGGCAAAGGCGAGTTCGGAGAACGCCCCCTGGTCTCCTCGCTGGGCCAGCTCCACGAGCCTCCGCTCCACAGACATACCTCGGTGCGGCCCGATTGGGCGGGCCCGCTCAGCGCGTTTGATGCCCGAGCCCGCGGTTCGGTTCGATTATCGGATCTGGCCGAACCGCATCGGGCTCAATCGATGAAGCGGATGCTCGAGCTGATCTCGTCCCAAAGTCCCGGCCCGGAGAAGACGGGGCCCCACTGGAGGATTACGGCTCGCTCATTTCGGATGAATACGAGGTATCGCTCCGTACCGGGGCCGGTCATGGGTCCTGGGGGGCTTATGGTGACCCGGGCCGCGGCGACACCGTCGAGGATGACCCGTTGATCCCTCACGGTTGGACTCATGGTCGGCTCGAGCCCCCAACGGACGCGGTACTCCCCTCGAGCGACGCCGATGAGATCGTCCATGGAGCGAGCCTCGACCAGTTGGCAGGGCGCCAAGACGAGACACGTCGAGATGTGACCACTCTGATCGCCGGCTCGAACCTGGACGCTTCCACTCGTGCCACGAATGGTGACCACCGCCGGGTCAGCACCGGCGTCAACCACCCAGTCCGACGGAATGTCAACAGCGACACCGGCGTTGGCGAGTTCGACCGTCTTCCACGTCGTTAGGTCGGAGTCGTCGGGGCTCGGGATGGGGCTTTCGTGGAGATCCAGGAACCGGAAGCCCTGGATGAGCGCCCGGACCCAGCCGATGTCATTCGACTGACGCCCCACGCCGTAGGCGTACTTGTCGAACGACAGGACGATGGGGCGGCCGTTGTGGATCGCGAACAGATGGTGGAACTGTGGCCCGGCTTCGATCAGTCCGCCGGCAAAGGTCACGTACTCGAGCCGCGCCGGCTCGCCGTCCAGAGTCACATCGACATCGTTGGTCGTGATACTCCGGCCTCTGGTACGGTATTTGCGATGGCGGCGTCCAGCTCGTCGATCGTGGTCGCGACGATCGGACGGCATAGGCCAGGAGCGCAGTCGTAGACGGTCCCGTCGGCGGCGCCGATGCTCACTGTCAGGGCGCCGAAAGAAGAACCCCGCTTCGCCGGGGTGGGCGTCGCCAAATCTCATCGTCCCGGGCGGATCGGAGAAGAACTCGGCGGGGGTCCAGCGTGCGGGCAGCGTCAGCTCGTACCCATCCTCCTCGTTCGTGAAGACGACCATTCTTGACGGCGGGTCGGAGGCGTCCGGGGTCGGCGTGTCGGTGTACCCAGGCGTCGGCGTCGCCTCCGTGCCAGGCGGCGGCAGCACCTGTCCAAGGCCGGCGCCCAGTGCCACGACCGCCGCTACGGCAGCCAGCGTCAGACCAACAGGGACAAGCGGCGATCCGCCGGTGAAGCGCAGCAGGCGACCCCGCCAGCGGCGCTGCGGGGTCCGTGCCGCGGTTCGCAGGGCAGACTCGACCATGAGGTCGGGTGCGACGACCGGCCCGTCGTCGAGCCAGTGGTCGAGGACGCGGGTGATGTCCGTCATCGGTCAGTGGGCGGCCGAAGGTGCTCATGCTGGTTGCGCTCCTGAGGCTGGGCGGGCATCGGCTTCCAGGGCGGCCCGGAGGGCCTGGCGTCCGGCATGGCTCCGCGACTTGACGGTGCCGAGCGGGACTTGCAGGAGCTCGGCGATCTCCGGGAGGCCCAGGTCCAGGTAGTGCTGGAGGACGAGGATCGCCCGCTGGTCGGCCGGGACGCGTCGGAAGGCCCGGTCGAGCTCGTCCCGGTCGGCGACGGACAGGGCGTCGTCCGGCGTTACGCCGTCCGGGATGACCGTCGGCCGGATGGTCGTCGCGCCGACCCTGGCGCGCCTCCGCATAGCAGGCGTGAACCAGGATCCGATACGCCCAGGCCTCGAACCGCGACTGGTCGCGAAGGCTGGGAAGGTCGCGCCAGATGGCGACGATCGCGTGCTGCGCGGCGTCGTCGGCTCGGTCGTGGTCGCGGAGGATGCGGTAGGCGATCGCGTAGAGCCGCGATCCCAGTGCGTGGGCCAACTCGGCGAAAGCCTCCTGGTCGCCTCGCTGTGCCTGTTCCACGATCCGCGGGTCCACTCGTCGACCTCGATGCGGCCCTCTTGGGCAGGTCCGCTCAATGGGAGGAGTGAGGGAGTGGTGGTCGCGGTTCGATTATGCGCTCGGTGCCGCGTCTGATCGCCTCAATCGAGGAACCGGAAGGCGTCGATCAGCCGAAACGCCGATTGATGGTCACCCGCGCCATTCCTCAATGCCCAATGCTCGAAGGCGATCACTAGGGGACGCGCGTTGTGCACGGCGAAAAGGTGCTGGAATTGCGGCGTGGCGGTCCAGCCGTTGGGCGAGGTAATGCCTACATAGAGGGCAGGTTCGCCGTCCAGGGTTACGTCCTGACGGACCTCGGACATCCCGGGGACCCCCCCTAGGCCTTCCGTCAACGAGTCAATGGCCTCGTCCATTTCCTCGATCGTGGTGCCCACTTCGTACGTGTGGAGGCACCCGCCGGCCTGACACAGGCGGATTCGGCCTCGGGAATCACCAACCGAAATCGTCATGAGAGCGGTGTACGGACGCTCGTAGCCCTCACCCCATCCGGCGATGGGTAGTGCTGGATCGACAGGTCCGAAGAAGGCGCCTTCTCCAAACAGGTCGCTTCGCGGCTCCCAGGAGGAGGGCACACTGACCTCGTACCCACCTTCGTCCACCGCGTAGACGACAAGTCCTGACTCCGGAGTTTCCGGTGACGCCGTCGAATCAAGGAAGCGGAAGCTGCGCAAGATCGCGGTGTACGTCGACAAGACCTCCGGCTGACCGCCGACCCAGGACTCGATCTCGAAGGTCATCACAACCGGCCGCCCGTCGTGAATGGCGTAGATGGAGCCGATGGCCCAACCGCCCCCCCCGAAGCCCAATCCGCCCGGATGGTCAGTAGCGGGATAGCGGAGACGGGCAGGTTCTCCGTCAAGCTCGACATCAGCGATGTGCTCGACCAGCTCCCGACCCATCAGGTTGAAGCGATTCGGCCACGTGGCCTTGATCGCGTCCTCGAGCTCCTCGAGCGTATCCGCGGTGACCTGACGGCATACGACGGTGTAACAGAGGTCCACCTCGCCAGCAGGGCTGCCGACACTGATGCTCAACCCTCGCGGCAGCCCTCCGTCCAATACGTCCGGTCGCAGCCAGACTGTCCCTAGGTGGTTCGTCCATTCCAGGGGTAGGTCATAGATGCGATCCAGTCCCACCTCATCCCAGGTGGCGGGCATAGTCAGCTCGTACCCGTCGACCGTGTTCTGGTAGAGCTGCCCACTCGGCTCTAATGACGGCGCGGGGACGTTTGAATCCTCCGGGCCAGGCGAGGCCGACGGGTCGGTCCCGACCAGCCCGGGCCCCAGGCCCAGCCCGAGGCCGATGAGCAGCGCCGCCACGGTGGCTGCCACCAACCCGAGGCGGAGGGTGGTCACGTCGATGGCGAACAGGCTCGGCCGAACTTGGCGGGTCGCTTGCAGATCGGTCAGGGCGGAGGCGACGACCCGATCAGCCGAAAGCCGAGGCCCGTCGCGGAACCAGCCATCAAGGAGGCCGTCCAGGTCAATCGGGCGCTTCGCCATCTCGCTCATGCCGACTGCACCTCACGGGCGAGCGCGCGCTCATCCGCTTCCATGGCGGCCCGGAGCTGGCGCTTCGCCGCATGGCTGCGGGACCGCGCTGTCCCGACCGGGATGTCGAGCCGCTCGGCACACTGGTCCAGGGTCAGGCCCAAGTAGTGCTGAAGGACGAGGATGGCCCGATGCTCGACCGAGAGGCGGAGGAAGGCCTGCTCGAGCTGGTCCCGGTCGGCGAGGTCGGTTCCGGCTTGGTGAACGGGTCCATCGTCGGGCAGCAGGCTCCGGGTCGGGATCGCCCGGCGCTCACGGCGCAGCTCAGACCGGCACTCGTTGAGCAGGATGCGGTAGGCCCAGCCCTCGAAACGGTCCGGGTCGCGGAGACGGGGGAGCTGCTGCCACATGGCAACGATCGCCTGCTGGGTCGCGTCCTCGGCCAGGTCGACGTCGCGCACGATCCTGTGGGCGAGGTTCAGCCATCGGTCGCCCAGCGCGATCGAGATGGCGGAGAAGGCGTCTTCATCGCCATGCTGGGCTCGGATCACCAGGTCACGCTCCACGCGCTTGCCTCGCTGCGGACCTCTCAGGCAGGTCCGCTCACTGTAGAGATGCCGGGCAACGGCTTCCGTATCGATCTTCCTGCCTCGGGTCGCGGATTTGACAAACATACCGATATCGGTATATATAACCGTCCGATATGGCCCGAGCAGCTACGACGACCGACGCGTTCAACGCCGTGGCCGAGCCCCGTCGACGTCAGATCCTCGATGCGCTGGCGGAGGGCGAGCGCCCGGTGAACGATCTGGTGCTGTTGCTCGGCCTTGGCCAGCCCCAGGTGTCCAAGCACCTTCGGGTGCTGCGGGAAGTGGACCTGGTGGCGGTCCGAGACGAAGGACGGCAGCGGATGTATCGGCTGAATGGCCAGTCGCTCAAGCCCATCCACGACTGGGTAAAGGCCTACGAGCAGTCGTGGAACGAGCGGTTCGAGGTGCTGGACGAGGTCCTGGATGAGCTGAAGACAGAGGAGCACGACAATGGTGGCCATGACGACTAGCCAGTCGGCGGTAGTGACCCTCCCGACCGACACCCAGATCCTGGTTACCCGCGAGTTCGCCGCGCCGGCGCACCTGGTCTACCGGGCGTGGACCGAGCCGGAGCTGATCAAGCGCTGGTGGAACGCCAGGCGCGGCGAGGTGACCGTCGCCGATGTGGACCTCCGGGTCGGCGGGAAGTGGCGGTGGGTGATGCTCGCCCACGGGACCACCGAGGTGGCCTTCCACGGGGAGTACCGCGAGATCGTCCCCGGCGAGCGCCTGGTCTACACCGAGATGTTCGAGATGCCGGGCGGGACCGATGACGACGCGCCCCTCAACACGGTCACCCTCACCGAGCAGGACGGTCGAACACTCATGACCTCCCTGACAGAGACGTACAGCGCTGAGGTCCGGGACATGATCATCGCGACCGGCATGGAAGCCGGGATGCAGGACGCGTATGACCTGCTCGAGGAGGTCGCGATCTCGCTGGCCTGAGCACGCCGGGTACCATGTGGACGTGAGCGACGTTCTCATCCTGTCCGCCGCCCGGACGCCCATCGGCAAGTTCGGCGGCGGACTTTCCACGGTTCCGGCCACGGACCTTGGGGCGGTCGCCATCCGGGCGGCCGTTGAGCGCTCCGGGGTGGACCCGGCATCTGTCGACGAGGTCTTTATGGGCCAGGTCATCCAGGCCGGCGCCGGCCAGGCGCCCGCCCGCCAGGCGGCCCGAAAGGCCGGGCTGCCGGACGGGGTCAGCGCGACGACCATCAACAAGGTCTGCGGCTCTGGCCTGAAGGCCGTGATGCTGGGGGCGGCGTCCATCCGTGCGGGCGACGCGGACGTGATCGTGGCCGGCGGGATGGAGAACATGAACCTGGGGCCGTACCTCCTCCCCGGCGCGCGGGCCGGCTATCGGCTCGGCAACCAGGAGCTGGTGGACGCCACCGTGTTCGACGGCCTGTGGTGCTCCGCCTGCGACGTCCACATGGGCATGCACGCTGAGCGCGTCGCCGCCAAGCACAACGTCAGCCGCGAGGCGCAGGACGCGTTCGCACTTCGGTCCCACGAGCGGGCGCTGGCCGCCCAGGCATCGGGCGCCTTCGCGGACGAGATCGTCCCGGTCGAGGTGCCCGGCAAGAAAGGCCCGACGGTGGTGGACACCGATGAAGGCCCACGGGCCGACACCTCCGCCGAGGCACTGGCCAAGCTGAAGCCCGCCTTCCAGACCGAAGGCGACGGCACCGTAACCGCCGGCAACGCTCCGGGCATCACCGATGGCGCCGCAGCCCTGGTCCTCGCCTCGTCCGAGGCCGTGGAGCGCGACGGGCTGACGCCGATGGCCCGCATCACCGGCTATGCCCAGGCCGACGTCGCCCCCGAGTGGCTGTTCGAGGCTCCGATCGAGGGCGTCCAGCGGCTGGTGGACAAGGTCGGCATCCCGCTGGCCGACTTCGACCTGATCGAGATCAACGAGGCCTTCGCGGCCCAGGTCCTGGCCGACGGCAACGCCCTGGGTTTCGACTGGGACAAGGTCAACGTCAACGGGGGAGCAGTGGCACTCGGCCACCCCATTGGCGCATCCGGCGCCCGCGTCCTGACCACCCTCCTGTACGCCCTCCGACACCGTGGCGGAGCGCGCGGCCTCGCGACGCTGTGCCTCGGCGGCGGGGGAGCGGTGGCCCTCGCGGTGGAGCTGACCTAGGCCCATCCGGGGTGTGGGCTAATCGCCGAGCCGCCCGTATAATCGGCGCGCCTTTTCGCTGGGCGCCCGTCGGGCACGCGCCGCCCGCCTGTCATTCGTTCTGATTGCCAAGGAGAGCATCCGCCCCCCATGACCGAACAGCAGTCCGTCGCCGAAGCCCCGAACATCTGGGCCGTCGCCCAGCAGCAGTTCGACCAGGCCGCCGACAAGCTCGACCTCGACGCCGGTCTTCGCAACGTCCTCCGCGTGCCCAAGCGCGAGCTGACCGTCCACTTCCCGGTGACCATGGACGACGGGCACGTCGAGGTCTTCACCGGGTACCGGGTCCAGCACAACCTCTCGCGCGGACCGGCCAAGGGCGGCATCCGCTACCACCAGGACGTGACCCTGGACGAGGTCCGGGCCCTGGCGATGTGGATGACATGGAAGTGCTCGGTCGTGAACATCCCGTACGGCGGCGGCAAGGGCGGGGTCATCGTCGATCCCAAGCTGCTCTCCAACCGCGAGCTGGAGGGCCTGACCCGTCGGTTCGCCACGGAGATCAGCCCGCTCATCGGTCCGGACCGCGACATCCCCGCGCCGGACGTGAACACCAACGCCCAGACCATGGCCTGGATCATGGACACCTACTCGATGCACAACGGGTACACCATCTCGGGCGTGGTGACTGGCAAGCCGATCGCGGTCGGCGGCTCGCTGGGCCGAAACGAGGCCACCGCCCGGGGCACGATCTTCACGCTGCTGCAGGCGTCGAAGGTCCTCGACCTGCCGCTCCAGGGCGCTAAGGTCGTCATCCAGGGCTACGGAAACGCCGGGTCCATCGCCTGCCAGCTGGCATGCGCGGAGGGAGCCACGGTCGTCGCGGTCAGCGACTCGACCGGTGGCATCTACAACCCGAGCGGCCTCGACCCGACCAACCTGAGCTCCTGGAAGCAGGAGCACGGCACCGTCGTCGGCTTCCCCGGCACGGACACGGTCGGCACCGATGAGCTCTTGACCCTGCCGTGCGACATCCTCATCCCGGCCGCGCTCGAGAACCAGATCACCGGCTCGATTGCGGAGCGGATCCAGGCCAAGGTCGTGGCCGAGGCCGCCAACGGTCCGACCACGCCCGAGGCGGACGACGTCCTCTACGACCGCGGCATCTTCCTGATCCCGGACATCCTGTGCAATGCGGGCGGGGTCACGGTGAGCTACTTCGAGTGGGTCCAGGACATGCAGTCGTTCTTCTGGACCGAGTCGCGGATCAACGAGAGCCTGAAGGAGATCATGGATCGCGCCTTCGAGGCCGTGCACCAGATGAGCGACCTGCACGAGGTGAACATGCGGACCGCGGCCTACATGGTCGCCGTGGCGCGCGTCGCCGAGGCGACGACGCTCCGGGGTCTCTACCCATAGAGCCCATGCTCGACCACGAAGAGCGGTTCCTCTTCCGTGAGGAGATCCTCACCCTGGGCACGGCGTTGTCCGAGCCGGGGCAGCTGGACAACGTCGAGGACCTGCTGGCGGACGTGACCACCAGCCCGCGGTTCGACGCGGACGTCTTCACCCTGGAGCGATCGCTCCAGGTCATGCTCGGCAACCGCCCCGGGTCCACCCTCATCGGTCTGCTGACGGTCACCCGCGAGGTGTTCGAGGAGGTCGGCCAGATCGGGCTGCCGCCGGAGATCCTGGAACGGATCGTCGGCTGGCGAGCGCGCTTCGGGCTGGCGATCGACAACGCCCTGAACTTCCTGAACAACCCCGACGGCATCCAGGGCCACAACCTCGGGACCCAGGTCATCCATGGCGACGGCGGCTCGACCCTCCAGGGCCGGCTGACCCTGGTCCGCTACAACAACGAGCCCCAGTTCTTCATCGCCGACGCGGACATCCTGCTCCACATCGCGGCCGATCTCATGGAGCAGCTCGGCGAGCATCTCGAGCCGGAGATGGTGGACACGGAGCTCGTGGCGCGGCTGCGCGAGGCGGTCGAGCGGATCGAGCGCCGAGCCGGCGCCCCGGCCCCGCCGAGCCCCATGACCGAGGACTGACCGATGGCCACCGCCGCCGCGCCGATCCTGCCGTTCACCGACAACCCCGAGGCGAACAAGCTCCTCGGCGCGGAACCGCTGGCCCTGCTCATCGGCTACGCCCTGGATCAGCAGGTCACCGTCCAGCATGCGTTCAGCGGACCGTGGGAGCTGCGACGACGGATCGGCCACCTCGACCCCATCCGAATCGCGACCATGGACCCGGACGACCTGGAGCGCGTCTTCCGCGACCGGCCGGCCCTCCACCGCTACCCGGCGGCGATGGCACGGCGCGTCGGTGACCTGTGCCGGATCGTGGTCGACACCTACGACGGAGACGCGAGCCGGATCTGGACCGAGGCTCGCGACGGCGCCGACCTCCGCGCACGGCTGCTGGCCCTCCCGTCCATCGGCGAGATGAAGGTCTCGGGCCTTCTATCCATCCTGTACCGGCGCTTCGGCCTGCGCCTGCCGGGACTCGAGGAGGAGCTGCCGACCTGGCCCACGCTCGGTGACGTGGACAGCCCCGAGGCCCTCGAGGCGTACCAGGCGACGAAGCGAGCGTACAAGGCCTCACTCCGGGCGGCCGAGGCGGCCAAGGGCACCCGGGCATAGAGAAAGGAGGCCGGACGTGGGCACTCGCCGGCCTCCCCAGCCATCCTACCCATCGGGTAGGCGCGGTCAGTAGTACTTTCAGCCCAGCTGGACGCTGTCCGTGAGACGGGTCCGACCGATCCACACCGCGGCCATCGCGAGGGCCGGTCGATCGAGCCGCGAGAGCTCCGCCAGGGACTCGTTGTCGGCCACGCTGAGGTAGTCGATCCGGGCCAGCGACTCGGCACTGATCCGCTCCGTCATCCGGGCCCGCAGCACCTCGGCCGACCGCTCCCCGCCGTCGTAGGCCGTCTCCGCGGCCGCGATGGCGGCGAAGAGACAGGTCGCTGCGTGGCGCTCCTCGATCGACAGCCCGCGATTGGCGGCCGAGACCGCCAGGCCGTCCGGGTCGCGCACGACGGGGCACACGACCAGCTCCACGTTGGCGAAGAGGTCGGCCAGCATGCGGCGGATGACGACGACCCGCTGGGCGTCCTTCTGGCCCAGGTAGAGGTGGGCCGGCCCGACCAGGTGGAGGAGCTTCATCGTGGTCGTCGCGACCTCGTCCAGGTAGCCGGGCCGCGAGGCACCCTCCAGCCGTCCGGTCAGGCCGTCCACGGTGATCCGGGTGACATGCGGCGGATCCACCGTGCCGTGGCCCGGCAGGAACGCGACGTCCACCCCCGCCTGCTCGAGCAGGACGAGGAGCCGTTCCTCCTCGGCGGCTCCACCCGGATCGGCCTGGTTGCTGACCACCACCCCGCCATCGGCCTGGCGCGCCCGTTCGACGAGTGACAGCTGGCCGGAGTGGACGAGCCCGGTGGTGGGCACGAAGCCGATGCCGTGGCCGGCTCGGCGGAGTTCGAGGATCGCTTCCCGCAGCTCGTCCACGCCGCGGACGACCTCCACGCCTACGTGTCCTGCTGGCGGGTGCGGCGCGGCGCGCGCGAGCGGCCGGACCTCGAGGTGCGGGCCGGCTCGGACGGGGTGCCGCGGCTGGCGCGGTACCGATCGGCGATGAGGTCCCACAGGCGCTCGGCGACCTGCCGCTTGGGGAGCATCGGCCAGTCGGTCAGGGTGCCCTCGGCCCCGAACACCACGACCTTGTTCTCCTCGGAGCCGATCGCGTCGAACGGCCCGCCCACCTTGTTGGCGACGATGAGGTCCAGCCCCTTGTCGCGCAGCTTTCCGGTGGCGTTGGCCTCGAGGTCGTCCGACTCGGCCGCGAAGCCGATGAGGAAGGGGCGGATGGTGTCGGGCATCTCGCCGACCTCGGCAATGATGTCCGGGTTGGGGACGAGCTCCAGGCGCAGGGCGTCTGAGCCGCGCTTGATCTTTCGCCCGCTCGCCTTGGCCGGGGCGTAGTCGGCGACGGCGGCGGCCATGACCAGGATGTCCGCCCCGGGGGCGATGCGGAGCACGGCCTCGCGCATGTCCGAGGCGGTCGTCGCGTCCACCACGTTCACGCCCCGCGGCGGGGTCACCGACATCGCGCCAGCGACGAGGGTTACCGCCGCGCCGCGATCGCGGGCGGCTTCCGCAAGGGCCACCCCCATCTTGCCGCTTGAGCGGTTGCCGATGAAGCGGACCGGGTCGATGGGCTCGCGGGTGCCGCCGGCGCTGATCGCGACCCGCAGGCCGTCGAGGTCGCCGGCACGGGCGAACAGCCGCTCGACGGCCGCGACCACCGTCTCCGGCTCTGCCAGGCGGCCGATCCCGGTGAGGCCGGACGCCAGGGCGCCGACCTCCGGATCCACGACGAGGTAGCCAAAGCCGCGAATCGTCTCGACGTTGCGCTGGGTCGCGGGGTGGGTCCACATCCCGGCGTCCATTGCGGGCGCGACGACCACCCGAGCCCGGCTGGCGGCGACGATGGCGGTCACCGCGTCGTCCACCAGGCCGGCGGCCAGCTCGCCGAGCAGGTTGGCCGTGGCCGGCGCGAGGACGATGGCGTCGGCCGCCTCCGCCAGCTCGATGTGGGCGATGTGCTGGTCCGGGTCAAGGGCCATGACGTCGGTGAGGACCGGTCGGTGGGTCAGGGATGCGAAGGTCAGCGGGGTGACGAAGGCCGTCGCGGCCGGGGTCATGGCCACGTCCACGATGGCGCCGGCACTCATGAGCTGGCGGACGAGGACCGCGGCCTTGTAGGCGGCGATGCTGCCGCTGACGCCGACCACCACCCGGCGGCCGACAAGGGTGCCGTCCGTCGTCTCGGTCACAGGCGGGCTTCGGTCCGGGCCGCGATCAGCTCGTAGGCATAGCGGACGCCGCGCAGGGTCAGCTCCGGCTCCACGCGGTCGATGCCGGGGACGTCGGCGAGCCACGGCTGGAGGGCGAAGCCCCCGGTCGCGATGACCGTGACCCGCGCGTCGTTCGGCGACCGCTCCACCAGCTCGCCCCTGATGGCGGCGAGCAGGCCGCTGAGCAGGCCGATGTACCCGTTCACGGTTCCACTCTGCATGGCCGCGATGGTATTGGAACCGATCGCCTCCGGTGGCCGGGTCAGCTCGATCCGTGGCAGCTTCGAGGTCCGCCCCACCAGGGCGTCAACCGAGATGCCCAGGCCCGGGGCGATGGCGCCGCCGATGTACGCGCCCTCCGCGCTGACCACGTCGAAGTTCGTGCTCGTGCCGAGGTCGATCACGATGGCCGGCCCGCCGAACTCCTCCCGCGCGGCAAGGGCGTTCGCCAGCCGGTCCGCGCCCGCTTCGGCCGGCCGGTCGATGTCGATGTCGAGAATGCCCTCGAGGGCCGCCGCGTCCACCACGACGGGGCGAACCCGAGCCCGGCGGGCGAGCATCCGGGTCCACCGCGCGATGAGCGGCGGGACGACACAGGCGATTGCCGCCTCGTCGATGTCGTCCAGCCGGTGCCCGTCGAGGGCCAGGAGCCCGGTCACCATCGCGGCGAGCTCGTCGTCGGTCGCCCGGGCATCGGTCTCGGCCGACCACGAGCCGACCATGACGTCGTCCTCGAAGAGGCCGATGCCGGTGTTCGAATTGCCGATATCGGCGGCCAGGAGTCGCATCCGCGAAGCATCGTAACAGCCAACGGGACCGATTCTGGCGGTGCTAGACTCCCCGGGATCCCGCAGGAGTGACCGATGGAGCCCACGCCCGAACCGCGCGCCAAGCTCTACATCAACACCGGTCTGGTCACCGACAAGAGTGACGTCTACAACATCCTTCGTCCGCTGCTCAAGCAGACGGTGACCTATACCTACTTCCGCGGAAACCAGGTTGCCAGCTACGGGACGGGCTGGGTCGAGCGCCTCGTCGTGGACCATCCCGAGATCGCGTCGTACTTCACGCCGCTCTCCATCTGCCTCAACCTGGACTCGTTCGACTACCTCCAGTTCGACACGACCTCCGACCAGCTCCTGACCTACACCCTGGTCATCGGGTCCGAGAAGGTCGTGATCGAGTTCGCCCAGACCGCCACCGAGATCGGGATCGAGGACGAGGCTCCGATGCGCGCGCCGACCGCCGTGGACGAGATCGCGTTCGACCCCGACTTCATCCAGATGGAGCTCCTCAAGTCGCCCGACGCCCCCGACGAGGACGAGGACGGCTAGACGGCGCGCTCGCGCCCACGAGCGCAGCACCCTTCCCAACGGCCTTCGCGTGGTGAGCCAGTCCATGCCCCACGCCCGATCGGTCTCCGTCGCGCTCTTCGTGGGCGTCGGCTCCCGCCACGAGGCGGACGGGGAGGCCGGCCTCTCGCACCTGGTCGAGCACCTCGCCTTCAAGGGAACGCGCGGCTACCCCGAGGCCGGCGCCCTGTCCGAGGCGATCGAGGCCTGCGGGGGGTCGGTGAATGCCTCGACCGACCGCGAGCTGACGGTGTACTCGGCCCGGGTCCCGAAGAGTCGCGCCGATCGGGCCTTCGAGGTCGTGGCCGAGCTGGTGCTCCACCCGCTCCTCCGACCCGCGGACCTCGTCGCCGAGAAGCCGGTCGTGGTGGACGAGATCCGGGCCTACGTTGACTCGCCGTCGGACCACGTCTTCTCGCTGTTCGACGAGCTCCTCTTCGGGTCGCACCCGCTCGGCCGCGAGATCGCCGGCACGCCGCGTGGCGTGCGCCGCACGACCCATGGCGCGGTGGAACGGCACTGGGGCCGCTGGTACGCCGCCGAGCACATGGTGCTGGCCGTGGCCGGCGCGATCGACCACGCGACCGTCCGCCGGGCGGCGCGAACCTGGTTCTCACCGTCAGACCGGGCCACCCGGGCGCGCCGCCCGATGCGACTGACGAAACCCTCGGCCTCGGCGGCGGGCTCGGTCCGGGTTGGCTACCGGCGGCTGGCGCAGGGCAACCTGTGCCTCGGCATGCCGGGCGTGTCACGGACTCATCCCGACCGCTGGGCGCTCGACCTCCTGACCGCGGTCCTCGGTGACGGGATGAGCAGCCGGCTCTTCCTCGAGCTCCGCGAGAGGCGGTCGCTGGCGTACGACGTCGGCACCTTCGCGACCTCGTACGCCGACTGCGGAACGGTGGGCATCCATGCCGGATTCGAGCCGACCCAGGCGACCGCCGTCATCCGCGCCGCGCTCGAGCAGCTCGAACGCGTCGTCCAGGAGCCGATCCCGGACGTCGAGATCGAGCGGGCCAAGGCGTACACCCGCGGTCGGATCGAGCTGCGGCTCGAGGAGTCGAGCGCCGTGGCGGCGTGGCTCGGGACGGGGGAGAGCCTCCTGCCGCGGATCCTCACCGTGGACGAGGTCCTCGAGCAGTTCGAGGCGGTGACGGCCGAGGACATGCTCCGCGCCGCGCGCACCTACCTCCGGCCCAACCTCGCCCGAATCGCCATGCTGGGGCCGTTCCGCGGGCGCCGCCAGGTGGAGGCCTTGATCGCCGCATGACCGTCGACAACGGGATCGACCTGGTCCCCGACCAGCTGGCCCTCGCCCGGGCCCAGATGGACGCGGCGCAGTACGGCATCGTCGAGGGCACGCTCCGCCGGCGCATCGCGACCCTCGAGGCCACCGGGCGCAACGCCGAGGAGCTGGACGCCGCCCGCGCCCTCCTGGCGGAGGCCCTGTGGCGCTCCGGACGCCCGGCTGCCGCGTACGACGTCGTCACCTCCGTCCGGGCACGGGGCGTCGAGCGGCGGCGGACGATCACGATGATGGTCGAGGCCGAGGGCCTGGCGGCGATCGGCGAGCAGCGACAGGCCGAGGGGCTTCAGGAACGGGTCGTCACCGCTGTCGGGGCCGACGAGGCGTGGCGCCTCAGACGGGGAGCGCCGAGCCGCCTGGAATGGCCGTCACCGTCGTGGGCCGGTCCCGGCTCGAGCCCGACCGACGACTCTCCGGCCGAGGACCGCCTCGGCGCGGCGGCTGTGGCCTACGGGGCCGGAGACCTGGCCACCGGGGATCGGGAGCTGGCCCTCGCCCTCCGCCGGGACCCGCGCATCGCGGCCGCCGGCATCGCCCTCATCGAGCCCGATCTCGGTGCCCAGCCGAGCGCGGAGCGTCTGGTACTGTACGGCGACCTCCTCCGGGCCGCCGGTCGCGAGCACGACGCCGCCGCTGCCTACGATCGCGCCGCGCGCACCTGATCCCCAGCCAGGAGACCTCGCCATGGAGCGCACCCTCGTTCTCGTCAAACCCGACGGCGTCCAGCGCGGCCTGGTGGGCGAGATCGTGGGCCGGCTGGAGCGGAAGGGGCTCAAGGTCATCGGCCTTCGACTGCTGTGGGTTTCCCGCGAGCTCGCCGAGCACCACTACGCCGTCCATGCCGGCAAGCACTTCTACGCCGGCCTGGTCGAGTTCATCACATCGGGTCCGGTGGCCGCGGTCGCGGTGGCCGGTCCTGACGCGGTGGCCACCGTTCGACGGCTGGTGGGCAAGACGATGCCGAACGAGGCAGAGCCGGGCA
This sequence comes from uncultured Chloroflexia bacterium, assembly GCA_963699235.1. Taxonomy (GTDB): domain Bacteria; phylum Chloroflexota; class Limnocylindria; order QHBO01; family QHBO01; genus DASTEQ01. Next base: position 937,379 of record OY969424.1, read on the forward strand.
CGATCCGGGGCGACCTGGGGGTGAGCGGGCTGCGGAACCTGATCCACGCCTCGGACGCGGTGGACACCGCCGAGGCGGAGCTGGCCCTCTGGTTCGAGCCGGGGACGCTCGTGGACTACGAGCGGGCGGTGGACGCCTGGATCGTCGCCGAGGAGCCACCGGCCGGCTGAGGGAGCCCCGCCGACCACCCGTCCCGAGCCGAGGTCTCGTCCAGACCCGGGATAGACCGGAACCTCGAAGATCGTGATCCGATCGAGCGGGAAGTAGCGAACGAACGCCCGACCCACGATGAGGTCGCGCTCGATGGGCCCGAAGAAGCGCGAGTCCTGGCTCTCGGGCCGGTTGTCGCCCATGACGAAGTACTTGCCCTCGGGGACGACCCACTGCGTCGTTCCCTGGGCGTCTCGCGGCAGGGTCGGGGCGGGCTGGCCGTCGGTCCCGATCACGACGTAGTCCTCCGTCAGCCGAACCTCCACCCCGCCGGGCGGGGTGACGAACACGGCGCCGTTCTCGAGGCGCACGGTTTCGCCGGGCAGGCCGATGACCCGCTTGATGAACGGCACGCCACCCTGCTCGAACCCATCCGGCGGCTGGAACACGACGATGTCGCCACGGACGTAGTCGTTCCAACGGGGCGTGAGCTTGTCGATGAGGACGTAGTCGCTGGGCTGGATGGTGGACACCATCGAGTTCTGCTCGACCTCGAACGGCTGCGCCACGAAGTTGTGGATGACGAGGTAGATGACCAGGGTGAGGACGATCGTCTCGACGATCTCGAGCAGGCAGCCGGCGCCTCGACGAGCCGCGGAACGGTCGTCGGCGGGTGGTTCCGCGGTCGGCTGCACGTAGGTCAAAACGGGCGGAAGCATAACCCGGAACGGCGCCTGGCCCGCGCGGTTGACCCTGCTCGCGGCCGCGCGCTACCATGGCGCCGCTTCGCTGGCGGAACCCGAATTGGGTGACCTCGCCGGCGTTTCGTGTGTGTCCCCCCTGATCCGTTGCGCCCTCGGCGCCGTCGCCCAAGTTCCCTCGGAGGTTCCATGGAGATTCAGCCCATCACCTGGGTGATTCCGGTCGCCGGACTGACAGCCGTCCTGTTCGCCATCTATCTCGCCCGCGACGTGCTCAGCCGCGACACCGGGACGGTCGCCATGCAGGACGTGGCCGGCACCATCCTCGAGGGCGCGGTGGCGTTCATCCGACGCCAGTACGTGACCATCCTCGTCCTCGCGGTGGTGGGAGCCCTGATCATCGGCGTCGTCATCGGCCTGGTGGAGACCCAGGAAGCGGCCGACACCGACGTGTTCGGCATCCAGCTCGGGGTGATGACGGCGGTGGCCTTCTTCGTCGGCGCGCTGTGCTCGATGGCCTCGGGCGTGATCGGGATGTACATCTCGGTCAAGTCCAACCTCCGCACCGCGGCGGCGGCCCAGCACAGCCTGGTGGAGGCGGTCCAGGTCGCCATGCGCGGTGGCGCGGTCTCGGGCTTCCTGGTCGTCGCCCTCTCCCTGCTCGGGGTGTGGGGCATCTTCGTGGCGTACGGCGGATTCACGAACCCGGCGGTGGCACCGTTCCTCATCGTCGGCTTCGGGTTCGGCGCCAGCTTCGTGGCGCTGTTCGCCCAGCTCGGCGGCGGGATCTACACCAAGGCCGCGGACGTCGGCTCGGACCTGGTCGGCAAGGTCGAGGCCGGCATCCCGGAGGATGACCCACGCAACGCGGGCGTCATCGCCGACCTGGTCGGCGACAACGTCGGCGACTGCGCCGGTCGTGGGGCGGACCTGTTCGAGTCCACCGCGGCCGAGAACATCGGCGCCATGATCCTGGGCGTCGGGGTCTACGTCATCGCCCTCGGGGCCGGTTGGCCGAACCCCGAGTCGTGGATCTTCTTCCCGCTCGTCATCCGCGCCTTCGGCCTGTTCGCGACGATCATCGCCATCTTCTTCGTCCGCGGGAAGGAGACCGAGGACCCGATGAGGATGCTGAACCGCGGCTACTGGGTGACGACCGCGTTGTCGGTCGTCGCCCTCGCGTTCGTCACCAACGTGATGATGAACACCGGTGGCGAGCCGGGCGCCTACGGGATCCCGGTCTGGGTCTGGTTCTTCTTCGCCGGCGTGGTCGGCCTCGCCACCAGCGTGGCGTTCGTGTACATCACCCAGTACTACACCGCCGGCGCCTGGCGCCCGGTCAAGGAGATCGCGGAGGCGAGCAAGACCGGCCCGGCCACCAACATCATCAGCGGCACCGCGGTGGGCTTCGAGACGACCGGCGTCACCGCCATCACGATCGGCATCGCGCTGTTCGCCAGCCACTGGCTGGGATCGCAGACCGGGCTCGTGAACGAGGCTGGCCACGACGTGGGCGGCATCTTCGGGACCGCGGTCGCCACCATGGGCATGCTCATGACCACGGCCTACATCCTGGCCATGGACACCTTCGGACCGATCACCGACAACGCCGGCGGCATCGCCGAGTTCGCCAAGGCCGAGGGTGGTGCCCGGGAGATCACCGATCGGCTCGACGCGGTGGGGAACACGACCAAGGCCCTGACCAAGGGCTATGCCATCGCCAGCGCGGCGCTGGCCGCGTTCCTCTTGTTCAGCGCCTACATCGACAAGGTGAACCTCATCCTCGCCCGGCAGGGCCAGCCGCTCATGGAGTCGGTCGACCTGGCCGAGGTGAGCGTGTTCATCGCCGCCCTCATCGGCGCGATGCTGATGTTCTTCTTCAGCTCGCTCGCCATCCGGGCGGTGGGCACGACCGCGCAGTCGATCATCGTCGAGGTGCGCCGCCAGTTCCGCGAGATGCCGGGGATCATGGACTATACCCAGCGACCCGACTACGCGCGGGTGGTGGACATCACCACCGCGGCAGCGCTTCGACAGATGATCCTGCCCGGGATGGTCGCCGTGGCCACCCCGATCCTGGTCGGGCTCCTGCTCGGCCACCAGGCCGTGGCCGGCATGCTCATGGTCGGGACCATCGTGGGCGTGATGCTGGCCACCGTCCTGAACAACGGCGGTGGGGCGTGGGACAACGCGAAGAAGTACATCGAGTCCGGCCAGCTGACCGACGACGACGGCAACGTGCTCGGCAAGAAGTCGCCGGCCCACGCCGCGGCGGTGGTCGGCGACACGGTCGGCGATCCGTTCAAGGACACCGCCGGCCCGTCGCTCCACGTCCTCGTCAAGCTTCTCGCGACCATCACCCTCGTCCTCGCCCCGCTGTTCATTCGGTAGCCGCGGAGCGGCCCGGTGGAGGAGATCTTCCAGGCCATCGTCATGGGCCTCGTCCAGGGCCTGACCGAGTTCATCCCGGTCAGCTCATCGGCCCATCTCGAGCTCGTCCCGTGGATCCTCGGTTGGGAGCAGGACGCGCTGATCGGCAGCCTCTCGTTCAACGTCTTCCTCCACCTCGGAACCCTGATCGCGCTGCTGGTCAACGTCTGGCGCGACTGGGTCCGGCTGCTCCGGGCGATGTGGCGGTCCATCGCCGAGCGGCGCATCGGCGACGACCGCGACCGGAGGCTCGGCTGGCTCCTCGTCCTGGCGTCCATCCCCGCGGCGCTCATCGGCTTCGCCTTCGAGGACGCCATCGAGGCCGCCTTCCACGGGGATGACGACCTGTCGCGGCTCGCGATCTGCGGCTTCCTGGTGATCGGGGCCGCCGTCCTGTACGTCGCGGACCGATACGGGTCGCGGCAGCGGGACCTCGACCACGTCGGGACCGGACGGGCGCTGACCATCGGCCTGTCGCAGGCTGCCGCCCTGCTGCCGGGCATCAGCCGCTCGGGCGCGACGATGTCCACCGGCCTGGCCTTCGGGCTCACCCGCGAGACGGCGGCCCGCTTCAGCTTCCTGCTGGCGACGCCCATCACCCTCGGGGCGGGGCTCTACGGCTCGCGGCACCTCCTGACCGCGAGCCACACCTCCACCGAGTGGGTGGCCATCGCCGCCGGGTTCGTGGCGGCCGCGGTGTCCGGAGCCCTGGCCATCGGCTTCCTCCTGCGCTGGCTCCGGACCCGATCGATGGCCGTATTCAGCCTCGAGCGGGTGCTGCTGGCGGCCCTCGTCGTCGTCCTCCTCGCCGTCGGCCACTGAGCGCCTCGGGACGGGCTCGAAACCGGTCGTCGCGCTTTGACACCGGCCCACCTCACGCCTACAATCCGCCGACGCCAGCACCTGTGCCAGCATCCCGAAAACCGCGGGAGCTGGGCCTTTTTTGTTATCAGGGCCGCCTGAGACTCCAACCGTTACGAGTGACCCCGACGACATGAACAACAAGCCGGTCTACCTGACCCCCGAGGGCGTCGAGCGCCTGCGCACCGAGCTCCGCCACCTCATCACCGAGGAGCGGCCACGGGTTGCGGCACGCATTCACGACGCCAAGCTCGACGGCGACATCACCGAGAACGCCGAGTACGAGGACGCGAAGCAGGAGCAGTCGTTCCTGGAGGGACGGATCGCGACCATCGAGGCGCAGCTCAAGAACGCCGAGGTCATCGAGCACCCGAACGGGGACAAGGTGAAGATCGGATCCACGGTGGTCATCTCCGGGCCCGACGGCAAGGAGACGTTCACGATCGTGGGCTCGGCCGAAGCCGCTCCCCGTGAGGGACGGATCAGCAACGAGTCGCCGGTCGGCGTCGCGCTGATGGGCCACAAGAAGGGGGAAGAGGTCACCGTCCAGGCACCGGCCGGCCCGGTGACCTACACGCTGGTCAGCATCCGCTAGCGTTCGCCGCATGTTCTGGGCCGACGAAATCGCGGCCAGAGCGGCTGCGGCAGCCGAGTCGTCCGGGGCGGGCGCCCCGTTCGTCATCAACGACTCCAAGACCCCCTCAGGCACCGTCCACGTCGGCAGCCTGCGGGGCCCGGTCATCCACGACGAGATCTGGCGCGCGCTTCGCCGCGCCGGCCACGACGCGGTCTTCCGCTACGGGGTGGACGACCTCGATCCAATGGACTCGCAGGCCCTCCTGACCCCCGACGCGGTGGACCGATACATGGGCGTCCCGCTGGCCCACGTCCCGGCGCCGGAGGGGTCGGCGTCGCCGAGCTACGCGCGCCACTTCGTCGGTGAGCTGTTCCTCGGCACCTTCGAGCCGCTCGGCCTCCACCCGCAGGTCTACTGGATGAGCGAGGTCTATGCCGCCGGCGACATGGACCGATACATCCGCGCCGCCCTCGACGCAGCCGAGGTGATCCGGACCATCTACCGCGAGGTGAGCCATGTCGACAAGGAGGCGGGCTGGCTCCCCCTGTCGGTGATCTGCACCACCTGCGGCCGGGTCGGGACGACCATCGCCACCGACTGGGACGGCGAGACGGTGGCCTTCGAATGCCGGCCCGACCTGGTCACCTGGGCGACCGGCTGCGGGGCCTCGGGCCGGGCGTCGCCCTTCGGCGGGATGGCCAAGCTGCCGTTCAATGTCGACTGGGCGGCCAAGTGGTCCCTGTTCGACATCACCCTCGAGGGCTGCGGCAAGGATCTCGCCACAGCCGGCGGGTCGCGCGATCGGTCGGAAGCCATCGCGCGACAGGTCTTCGAGCGCGAGCCACCGATCAACGTCCCGTACGAGTTCATCAACATCGGCGGCCGGAAGATGAGCACCTCGCGCGGAAGCGGCGTACCGGCCCACGAGATCACGGCCGTCATGCCGCCGGACGAGCTGCGGATGCTCTTCGTCCGCCACCGACCCAATGTCGCATTCGAGTTCGACCCGAACCAGACCGATGCCATCCCGCGCCAGGTGGACGAGTTCGACCGCCTGGCGGCGGCGACCGCCGGTCGCCCGATCCGCGGCGAGCTGCCGGCCGACGCGGAGCGCATCTTCGCCGCCGCGCTCGTGAATCCCGACGCCGACCCGGACGTGGAGGCCGCCCTCCATCGGCCGGCCTTCGCCCACCTCGCCCTCCTCGTCCAGCTGCCGGGGGTGGACGTGGGAGAACGGGTGGCGGCGGAGAAGGGTTCGGCACTGACCGATCGAGAGGCCGTCATCCTGGACGACCGCACCCGAGCGGCCCACGCCTGGCTGGCCACGTACGCGCCGGAGTCCGCCCGGATCGAGGTTCGGCGCGACGGGGTGCCGGCCGAAGTGGAGGGGCTGAACGACGAGCAGCGTGCCTTCCTTGGCGGTCTCGCTGCGATGCTGGTCGAGCTGCCCGCTGCCGAGTGGGCCGGCGAGGCGCTGCAGTCGGCGGTGTTCACCACGGCCAAGGAGCGCGGGATCGGGGCCGGGGCCGGCTTCGCCGCCCTGTACGCTGCCTTCCTCGGGCGGTCCTCCGGTCCACGGGCCGGCTGGCTCCTGGCATCCCTGGACCGACCGTTCGTGATCGAGCGCCTTCAGGCTGCCGGCGCGAATCCTCCAGCGTGAGAAGGGCCACCGCGTGATCTCGATCCAGGCCATTCGCGACGACCCGGACGCCGTCAAGCGCGCGATCGCGCGCAAGGGCGAGGGTCCCGAGGTCATCGACCGCCTCCTCGAGGCCGACGCGCGTCGTCGCGAGCTGCTGGCCGATGCCGACGCCGTCAAGCACGAGCGCAACGCCGGCAGCCGCGAGGTGGGGGAGTACGTGCGCGCCGGCAAGACGGCCGAGGCCGAGGCCCGGAAGGCGTCCCTCGGGCAGCTCGGCGACCGGATCAGCGCCCTGGACGCGCAGCTCGCCTTCGTCGAGGCCTCCATCGAGGCCGACCTGCTGCTCGTCCCGAATCCGCCCCGCGACGCGGTCCCGGACGGGGCCGGTCCCGAGGACAACCCGGTGGTTCGCAGCTGGGGAGCCCCCGCGCCTGCCGGGGAGCGGCCGCCACACTGGGAGATCGGGGAGCGACTTGGGCTGTTCGACCTAGAGCGCGGGGCCAAGATCTCCGGCTCGGGCTTCGTCCTGTACACCGGCGCCGGTGCGCGCCTCCAGCGCGCGCTCATCGGTCTGTTCCTGGACATGGCGACCGAGCGTGGCTACACCGAAGTCTGGCCGCCGGTCCTCGTCAACGCGGACTCGGCACGGGGCACCGGACAGTTGCCGGACAAGGAGAGCCAGATGTACGTCGTCGAGGCCGACGGTCTGTACCTGGCGCCCACGGCCGAGGTGCCGGTCACCAACATCCATCGCGACGAGATCCTGGCCCCGACCGCGCTGCCTATCCGCTACGCCGCGTTCACGCCGTGCTTCCGCCGGGAAGCGGGTGCCGCCGGCAAGGACACCCGCGGCCTCCTCCGCGTCCACCAGTTCGACAAGGTCGAGCTCGTGAAGTTCGTGACCCCCGAGACCTCCGACGCGGAGCTGGAGACCCTCACGGCGGACGCCGAGGCTGTCCTCCAGGCGCTGGAGCTGCCGTACCGCACCGTCGAGCGTTGCACCGGCGATGTCGGCTTCTCCCAGGCCCGCGGGTACGACATCGAGGGTTGGGCACCGGGCGTCGGCCGCTGGCTCGAGATCAGCTCGTGCTCGAACTACACCGACTTCCAGGCCCGGCGGATGAACGTCCGCTACCGCCCCGCCGCCGACGGCAAGCCCGAGCTGGTCCACACGCTCAACGGGTCGGGCGTGGCCCTCGCCCGGACTGTGGCCGCTCTCCTCGAGACCCACCTCCAGCCCGACGGCTCCATCCGCCTGCCCGAGGCCCTCCGTTCCCATTTCGGAGCCGACGCCATCTCCTGAACATGGTGCGTCGGTGCACCGCCCGCGGGCCCGATCGGTTCAGTACCCCTGGCCTATGTTCGCGGCCCGTTGGCGCCCGTAGGGTCGGCGCTGTCCCGAGAAGGCCCTGGCTCGCCTGGTTGGCGTCCACGTTGACTGATGCGCCGGGCGCGCGGGACGGGGTCAACCGCAACGAGGCCGTACCGTGCGCCGAGTTCCATGGCAACGCCTGCTGATCGCGATCCTGGCCGGGGCCCTGATGGTCGAGGTCTTGGCGGCCTTCACGTTTGCCGCGGCCGCCGAGGACATGGGCGTCGGCCAGGTGCCGAGCGAGGCCGCCTCCGCATCGGCTGATCCAGCGGGCTCCAGCCAGCCTCCGGGCTCGGCCACCGGGTCGGCGCCTGACGCCTCCACCGGTCCCGGCGGCACCGATCCCGCGTCGCCATCGGCTCCGCCGTCGAAGACCCCAACCAACGACCCCCAGGGACCGATCGAATCCGCCGATCCGACCGAACCGAGTGACGACCCGGGATCCACAGGGTCCACGCCGGGGTCCACCCCGAAGCCCACGCCGGTCCCAACCCCGGCCCCCACCGCCAAGCCACCCCCGCCTCCGCCGCCACCCCCGGCACCTCCACCCCCGCCTCCGCCGCCACCGATCGCCACCAACTGCGCCTCCGGACCGCCCGGCGAGCCGGCGGGATGGACGCGCCGGGTCACCTCGAACTTCAACGAGACGACGGCGGTCGGCAGCTGGCCGGGCCCGGTCGCGGCACGCGACTGGCGCAACCGGCAGGCCGGCGCCACCGACTCGAGCGGCCGCGGCGTGTACCACAGCGGCAAGACCGTGAGCGAGCACAACGGGGTGATGGACGTCTTCATTCACTCCGAGGGCAGCACCCGCTACGTGGCGGCGATCGTCGCCAACCTGGGTGACACCTACGGCCAGCGGATCAATGTCTGCATGCGGGCCGACCGAATCCCGGGCTACAAGCTCGTGTTCATGCTGTGGCCCGGAAGCGGACAGGGCAACCAGCTGGGAGAGATCGACTATCCCGAGGGCAAGCTGACGCCGGACGGCGTGGCCAACGCCTTTATGCACTATTCGCCCAAGCCGGCGTCGGATCCAAAGCAGGACGCCTACAACACCGGGATGTGGACCCAGGACTGGCACGTCTACACCATCGAGTGGGACCCCGGCTCATCGGCCCAGTCGGACGACTTCGCCTCGTTCTACGTCGATGGTCGGCTGATCGGTCGGTCCGACGGCGCCAAGGTTCCCGACGGGCCGATGCACTACCTCCTCCAGATGGAGACCTACGTGGGCAGCCAGCCGCTCCCGCCCCCGGCCTCGGGCCACGTCCTGGTGGACTGGATCACGATCAGCACCCCGAACTAGCCGGACCGCCCGCCCGGCTGGCCGAACGATGGCGCGGCCGCCGATAATCGTCGCCCGGAGGGGTGGCAGAGCGGACGAATGCGGCGGTCTTGAAAACCGTTGAAGCGCAAGCTTCCGTGGGTTCGAATCCCACCCCCTCCGCCACGCCCGTTCGCGCTCAGTGGCCTGGCCCGGTAGGATGGGTGGTGACTCCGCGGTGCTGCCCACCGTGCGAGGGTTCCTCGCGTCCCCTCGGACTTCCCCTCTCCGGCAGCGTGCCCCAGACCGAAACCTCGGCGCAGCCCACGCGCTGACCGGGCTCAACGCGAAGGAACCCGTTCTCGCCTATGCAGGACCTTCGGCCCCGACGTCTGCTCAACGCCGCGCTGGCGGGCACCCTGCTGACGGTGGCGGCGGCGACGTATGCGGTTGCCGACGACGTCCCGGTCGGACCCGCCGCCCACCAGGCCGGCAGTCTGCTGCCCGAGGCCCCGCCGATGCCGCCAGAGTACGGACGCGACATGGCGGGCTCACCGTCACATGCTCCGACGCGCGGTAGCTCACCGGTCCGGACCCAGATCGGGCCGTGGCTCGAGGAATCGCTCGACGATGCAACCGCGCCACCGACGCCAGAGCCCTCCTTCGAGGACTGGCCCACCCGCGCCGAGATGCCCCCCGCCGGCGAGTCGCCGGCCCCGACCGAATCGGAAGGTGCGACCCCGGAGTCGCCGCCGGAGGTCGCCGCCCAACCGGAGCCCCCGCCCCCGACCGTCATGAACGCGAGCTGCGCGGCGGTTCCCGGCGAGCCGGCCGGATGGACCCGCCGCGTGACCTCCACCTTCGACGAGACCACCCCGCTCGGCGCCTGGCCGGGACCAGTCGCGGCCCAAGCCTGGTTCGCCCGCCAGGCCGGCGCCAATGACTCGAGCGGCCGCGGCACCTACGACGCCAATCGGACCGTGACCGAGCACGACGGCGTGGTTGACGTCTTTATCCACTCGGAGGGCAACGCCCGGTACGTCGCCGCGCTGGTGGCCGCCATCGGCGACACCGTGGGCCAGCGGATCACGATCTGCATGCGGGCCGACCGGATCCCGGGCTACAAGCTCGCGTTCCTCTTGTGGCCCGGCGATGGAGACGGCAACAGCCGGGGCGAGATCGACTTCCCGGAGGGGAAGCTCGACCCGAGCGGCACCGCGCACGCCTTCATGCACTACGACCCCAAGCCGGCGGGCGACCCGAACCAGGACGGCTGGGACACGGGCGTTTCCACCGCGGACTGGCACGTGTACACCATCGAGTGGGACCCTGGCAGCCCGTCCAGCCAGTCGGATGACGTCTGCGCCTTCTACCTGGACGGCCAGCTCATCGGACGGTCAACCGGGGCGCCGGTTCCCGACGGGCCGATGCACTACGTGGTGCAGATGGAGACCTATCTCGCGGGGCAGGACCTGCCGGCTCCGGCCTCGGGCCACGTCCTCATCGACTGGATCACGATCGCCACCCCGAACTAGACCAGGGACGCCGCCGGAACCTCGTGGTGGAGGCGGCAGCGCGCCTCGTACTTCTCGTCACCCATCCCGCCGACCATGATCAGGGGAGAGTCGGCCGGGGCCGGCTGACCGTCGATCAGCCGCTGGGTCCGGGTGGCGGGCTCGCCGCAGACCATGCAGATGGCGGTCAGCTTGGTGACCTGATCGGCCAGCGCCATGAGCGCCGGCATCGGCCCGAAGGGACCTCCCCGGTAGTCCTGGTCCAGCCCGGTGACGACGACCTGCTTGCCGCTGTCCGCCAGCCGCTCGACGACTGCCGCCAGGCCCTCGTCCCAGAACTGGCCCTCCTCGATGGCCACGATGTCGGCCGTGCCGACCACCGCCTCGATGTCTCCGGATCCGTCCACCGTCACCGCCTGGTGCTGGGCCCCCGACCGTGAAACGACCGCCTCCTCGGCGGTCCGGGTGTCCACCCGCGGCTTGACAAGCACCACCTGGCGCCCGGCGATGGCGAAGCGGCGGAGGAGGCGGAGCATCTCGTCGGTCTTGCCGCAGAACATGCAGCCGCAGATGACGTGGACCCAGCCCGACGTGTAGAACATCACCGCCCGCGTGCCCCCGGCTCAGTCGCCGACGACGGCGAGTCCCTCTTCAGGCAGCCCGAGGTGAGTGGCGAGTGCAGTCCGCATGACCTCCGTCGAGGCTTCTTCCCCGGTCCAGAGCTGGAACGCGGCTGCCTGGGCCACCAGGAACGAGCCCTGCCCGTTGGCCACCGTCCCGCCACGGGCGGCAGCCTCGCGCATGAGCGGCGTCTCGGCCCGGTTCAGCACCAGGTCGAGGACGAAGAGATCGTGCGCCAGCAGGTCCCCGGGCACCGGCGACTCCTCGGTCTCGGCCCCGATCCCCGACGCGTTCACCAGGAGTGGCGCCTTCGACAGCTCGGACTCGATGATCGTCTCGTGCCATGGCAGGGCGCGGAGGTCGGTCTGGCGCGCGGCCCGGTCGAAGTGGGCGACGACTGCCTCGGCGCGATGGAGGTGGCGGTTGAACACTGCGATCCGGCCCAGGCCGGCCTCCAGCAGGACCGATACGACCGCCCGGGCGCCTCCCCCCGCTCCCAGCACCACCGCCTGGCTGGGCCAGCGCGACGCGCTCTCCGGCAGGATCGACTCCAGGCCGGCGCGCACGCCGGCCGCATCGGTGTTGTAGCCGTGCAGGCGTCCGTCCCGGTTGACGACGACGTTCACCGCGCCGCTGGCACGGGCCTCATCGGCCAGCAGGCCGATGAGCGAGGCCGCCTTTTCCTTGTGCGGGGATCCGATCATCGCGCCCAGCACGTCGGCGTTCACGAGCTCGCCCAGGGCCTCGCTCACCTGGTGGGCGCGGCGCTCCCAGCGCTCGATCTCGACCTCGCGCCCGGCAGCCGCCAGCGCCGCCCGTTGAACCGCTTCCGCGGGGCCGGGGGCAACAGGGGAGCCGATGATGAGTAGGCGCGTCAAAGGTCGGTTTCTCGTTCAGAAGCAGTGTCCCGGAAGCCGTCAGCAGGGCACATCGAGCCAACCGGGGAAGGCCGGTTCCAGAGGGGCAGATGCTATCATCGGCGCCGCTTCCGGAGAGGTCGCATAGTGGCCTAGTGCGGCGGTTTGCTAAACCGTTGAAGGGGATTTCCTCTTCCGAGGGTTCGAATCCCTCCCTCTCCGCCAGAATGTCTCGGGTGCCCGTAGCTCAGCGGATAGAGCGTTAGGTTGCGGACCTAAAGGTCGGAGGTTCGAGTCCTCTCGGGCACGCCACACGAATCGCCAGCGGTCACACTGGCGCCGTGGCTCGAGATGCGTAGCACTCCGCTCGAAACGGTGGCGGTCGTCCTGATCGTCGCGCTGAAGTTCGCGCTCCCGCTGCTCATCATCCGCTTCCCGTTTGCGGCGGGCTGGGCCAACTTCGCCCTCGACGGCATCGACGGCGACCTCCTTATCCCCCTGGGCCTGTCGAACGACGTCTACCAGCCGGTGGACAAGATCTCGGACTGGGTCACGTACGTGGCGATCGTCGTCGTCGGGTATCGGAACCAGTGGCCCATCCGGCGGCTAATGCTCGGTCTGTTCCTGTTCCGCACGGTCGGCCAGGTCGCGTTCCTGCTGACCGATGAGGAGCTCTTCCTCGCATTCTTCCCGAACTTCCTCGAGCCGCTGTTCCTGGTGACCGCGACGATCCTGGCCTGGCAGCGGGTCGTCCGCCATAACCCCGATTGGAGGGAGGCCGCGTTCGCCGTCCTGCGCCGCTATCGGTGGCCGATCGGCATCCTGATCGTGATCTACAAGCTCCAGGACGAGTACTTCACCCACGTCGCCAACGTCGATCGCAGCGACTTCTTCCAGCAGCTCCTCGAGCGGCTGTCCGGGGGATAGAGTGGCGGTGGAATCCGCGTCGGGGAGAATCGAGTTGAGGCTCGTCGCCGTGACCGCCATCGCGATCCTGCTGGCTGGCTGCGGGGAGACCACGGCAGCTCCTTCGGCCACGGTGCCCGGCAGCATCGCGCCCGGCCCATTGGGTCCGCCGGGGACATCGACCTGTCGGGAAATCGATCTGCGGCTCTCGAATGGAGATCCCCTGGACCTGACCGGTACGTGGCTTGGCGACGACGCCTCCTACTGGACGTTCACCCAATTGGATGACTGTGTCTGGGCCACGGCGACGGACCAGTACGGCCCTTCCGATGGGTCATTTACCTATTGGCAGATCTACTTGCGTGGCACGCTTGCCCACGACTTCACGATCTCCGTCGAGTACGCCTACTCGCCGTACGCTGATGGCGCCTCCGCCGCCCACTACGGGCATGCGGTCCTGTCCATTGAGTTCCTCGACGCCGACGGCGCTATGACCCTCCGCAAGACAGCCGGGTGCGATGCTGGGGAGGGCACGGCACCCTGTCCCGCGGGAGAAGGGACGCTCCAGACGACCGTGTGGACTCCCGTCAGCTCAAGAGTCATCCTCCCAGCTCCGACGCCCGAGCCGTAGTCCTCGTCTGACGTGGGGCTCAGTTTGTGACTGGGCCTGCCATGACCGGGTCGCTGGTCGGAGCGGTGACCACCTCCGGCTCGACCGTGACCGCGAACACCGCGAATCCGGCCAGGTCCTGCTCGATGGTGGCCACCACCAAGTCGGCGTTCGATTCTTCGATGCTCCCGACCGCGAGCGGGGTCCCGTCCGCGTCGATGAGCCACATCTCGTACAGCTCACTACCCGGCAGTGACTCGAGGCCAGCGACGAGGAAGGTCGAGCCCGGCCCGGCGGTGTCGATCACATAGCCCGTTCCCGCCGGACCGCTCACCGGGTAGGCCGGATAGCCACCGGCGATGGCTTCAGCCACCGCGGCCAGCGCCGCGTCACGGGTCTCGAGCTGTGCCCGGAGCGAGACGTTCCAGATGCCGATCGCCAGGACGCCGACGGCGGCCACCGCCGCGAGTCCGCGCCAGAGGGTGAGGGAGCGCCACCCTGACCATGCTGGCCGCTCCCGGTCCGTGGTCGTGGTGGCGGGAGTGACCGACTGCTCGCTCTGTGGCTCAGCCGCGATGGTCCGCATGAGGCGGGCGCGTACCGCCGGGTGTGGCTCCATCGGCTCCAGCGTGGACGCCAGCCCGATGGGCGCTCCGAGCAGGGCTCGGACCTCGTCGTGTGGCTCGGGGCAGGTTGTCAGATGCTCGTCCACCGCCGACTGCTCGTCTGGATCGAGGGCCGCCAGCGCCAGGGCACCCGCAAGCTCGTCCACGCGCGCGCAGTCCAGCTGCCTGTCGGGACGGTCGGTCATCGGTCCTGCTCCATGTTGTCCTGCAATCCGCTCCTCAGCTTGGCAAGCCCCAGGCGGAGGCGGCCGCTGGCCGTGCCTTCCGGGACGCCGGTCAGCCGCGCGATCTCGCGGTAGGTCCGGCCGCCGAAGTATGCGAGTTCGATGGCTTCCCGCTGCTCGGCGGGCAGGGTCTCGAGCACCCCGCGCACCTCGATCGCGGACAGTCGGGCCGAGGCCTGCTCCCATGTTGGGTTCGGGCCGGTTCGGAGGAGCGACTGCTCATCGGCGTCACCGACCGTCATGGTCGGTCGGGTCCCGCGCAGGCGGTCCACGGCCCGGTTGCGGACGACCGTCAGCAGCCAGGCCCTGAGCGTCCCGCGTGAGGGATCGAACTGCTCCATCCGCTCCCAGACGGTGACGAACGAGTCGTGGAGGATGTCCTCCGCGGCCGACCGATCCCCGACGACCCGGAACGCGACCGCGAGGGCCTGGGCCGCGTGGCGGTCATACAGCTCGCCGAGCGCCTCTCGGTCGCCGCCGCGGATGCGGCCTGCGAGCCCCGCGTCGTCCACGACCGCAGGATACCGACTTTCGATTGCCGGTCCGACGGCCAACGCCAGCCAGCCGCCGATGGACGGCGGCGCGTAGGCCGTCACCTACAGGCTGCTGAGGGCGCCGACGGTCGTCGCCACCCCCATCACGATGATGACCACGGCCGACGCCAGTGGAGCGGCCCCGACCAGGCGGCGGATGCCCGACGCGCCGGGTTTGGTGGCTGCATCCGCAAGCCCGTTCCGTGCCAGGGCGGTCACCGCGGCCAGCCCGCCAAGGACGATCGCCATCCCGGCCCCGAAGGCGACGATGAGCAGGAGGCCCTCGACCAGCCGGCCGGTGGCCACGGCCACCAGGAGGACGAGCAGCGCCGAGGTGCTGGGCACCATGCCGCCCACCAGGCCAAGGGTCAGGAACTCGCGGGTTGCGGGCGGCCGGGCGTCGGGCACGACACCCGGCGAGCCCGGGTCGAAATGCGGGGGATGTGGGTGGGCATGCCCGTGTCCACTCCCATGCGGATGCGAATCCGGATGCGAATGCGGATGCGGATGCTCGTGACCGTGGTCGCGCTCACGGGCGCCGTGGTTCCGTGTCCTCCAGGCTCGCCGTGCGACCGACGCGCCCAGCCCAACCACAAGGACACCGGACGCGACCGACAGCCAGGCGACGACCCGATCGGGGACCAGCAGCTCGGTGGCCGACAGTAAGATCGCGCCGAGCACGAAGACGCCTATGGTGTGCGATCCGGCGACCGTCAGGCCCAACCCGGCGGCGCGGCGCATGGAACCCCTCGAGCCGATGACATAGGCCGCGATGAGGGCCTTGCCGTGACCCGGCGACACCGCGTGCGCGGCGCCCAACCCGGCCGCGATCGCGACCGCGAGGAGCCAGGACCAGGGAGCCGCTCCACCGTCCAGCAGGTCGACCAGGGCATCGGTCCCGCCCGTTGCGAACACCCCGGACGGTGTCCCGCTGCCGGTCGTCGCCGGTGGGGGAGCGATTGCTGACGAGACCGCGGTCCGGTAACTCGCCGTGCCGGAGCCGATGACGATCGGTGCCTGGAGGAGGTCTTCCGGGTAGGCGGTCAGGAAGGCCGATGGGCTTACGGCCGGAACGTCGGCATTGATGATCGTGACGCCGGCTTCGGCTTCGATGGTCACCTCGCGCCAGCCGCGCTGACCATCAGGCACGCCATCGGATACGACCACCTCGTGGGTCCCGGTCTCAAACGCCTCGGGCGCATCGGCAGCAAAAGCGCACTCGAGGCGCAGCGTCTCGAGGCCACCGACCCCGGGCGGGAAGGTCAGCTCGGGCGCCGCCGACGCGGCCGTGTGCACGGCTTCGACATCCACGTGGACAGACAGGGTGGCGTGGATGTCGGCGCACGCCGACTGCGCCCAGGCCCTCATCTCCGTCGCGGTCAGGTCCTCGTCGCCGTCGGTGTCGATCTCGAGAATCGCGGCATAGGCCGAGATCTCCGCCATGTCGACGACGGCCACGACTTCGATCACGTCCGGGCTGATCGTCACCGCCGTGGCCCGGCTGACGGTGGCGTTGCCGAGCGGGTGCGCCGCTGCCGGCCCGGCGATGAGTACCAGCAGCGCGGCTGCGCTAGCCACGACCGCCAGGGAGCGGCGGATCATCGGTCCGTCTCGTCGAGCGCGGCGAGGGCTCCTTCCGCGACCGGTACCTGGAGCGGAGGCAGGTAGGCGGCGCCGGCGACCGCCGCGGACAGTAGCTCGCGGGCCACCGCCGTCTCACCGCGCCCAGCCGCGATCATCCCGGCGTGGTACGCCAGGCGTGGGTCCGGGGTGCCGAGGGCAAGCGCGGACTCGGCAGCGACGGCCGCCTCATCCAGCCGACCGGCGCGGAACAGGGCCCATGCCAGCGTGTCGTAGGCGTAGATGTCGTGGCGCTCGCTCAGCGCCGCCTCCGCGCGGCTGACCGCGGACGCAACGTCGCGATCGTGGTCGGCGGCGAACAGGATCAGCTGACGGTCGTAGACCGATCCAGTCGCGGCGGCAACCTCTCCGATCCGATCGACGAGGGCGTACTGGGCCTCGGCTGCGGCGTCGTCGCCGGCCAGGGCGTGAAGGTCGCCGAGCGCCGCCACCAGCTCCGGCTGCGGGAGTCGCGCAGTGGCAGACTCGAGCATGGTGATGGCCTCGGCGCGCCGGCCCTGGGCCTCGCGGACCCGAGCCAGTCCCGCGGTCGCGGGAACGTGGTCGGGCAGGATCTCCAGCGCCTGTTCATATGCCGCCGCCGCGTCCGTCGTCCGACCCGCGGCACGGTA
Organism: uncultured Chloroflexia bacterium; assembly: GCA_963699235.1. GTDB lineage: Bacteria > Chloroflexota > Limnocylindria > QHBO01 > QHBO01 > DASTEQ01. The sequence continues at coordinate 954,522 of OY969424.1, forward strand.
CAGCTCGCCAAGCTGGAACGAGTAGAACGCCGCTTCCTCGAGGCCGACCTCACCCTGGGTTCCGGCGACGGCCGTCTCGGCCAGCTCGGTGGCCCGCGCCAGGTCGCCCTCGACGAACGCGAGGTGGGCGAGACGGCTCCATACCGGAGGGGAGGGCTCCTGCTCACCCAAAGTCGCGAAAGCCGACCGGGCGCGGTCGAGGTCGCCGAGCTCGAGGCTCGCGTCGCCCACGACCGCCAGCGCCTGCAGCGCTCCCGGTTCGGCCTCCCACACGGCCTGCGCCTCGTCCCGCGCTGCCGCGAAGTCATGGAGCGCGAAGAGGACGGTGGCCCGCAGCTCCCGAGCCGGGAGATGGGTGGGGCTCCCTACCAGCGCCATGTCGGCCGCCTCGAGTGCCCGCTGGAAATCGGCCAGGTCGCCCGTAAGGCGAGCGCGGCCGGCGTAGGTCAGGCCCAGGTTCGTCGCTGCCAGGTAGTTCGCGCCGTTGGCCTCGACGCTCGCTGACCAGGCGCGGATCGCCCGGTCGTAGCGGTCGAGGAGCCCCTCGATCGGGCCCGCGGCGGGAGCCACCGGCGCCAGCTCGGGCTCGATGGCCGCGGCCGGTGGAGCGGCCGGAGGTGGGGGCGTCGCGGTCAGTGCGCCGCCCAGGTAGGTCGCCGCGACGAGGACCGCGCCGGCGCCCAGGAGGAGCGGGAGCCGGACGCCGAAGGGGTGGACGAGCGTTGTCATGGGATCAGTCACTCAACTGCAGGAGGGTGAGGTGGCTGGGATGGAGGTCCGCATCGGGCGGGCGGCCGGAGCCGCCCGCCCGACATCGGTCTGCTTACTGCGGGTTGTCCAGGTACGGGAAGCTCGACAGCGAGTCCCCATCCCATGGCACGCAGTCGCTCGCCGCCGGGTTCTGCAGGACGATCTGCAGCTCGGCGTCGATGACGTCATCGCTCAGGGCTCGGCCGTTGAGGATGTTCGTCCCCATCGAGCTCGTGTCATAGGTGATGGCGTCGGGAATGAGCGCCGCAGCCAGGCCGTTGGCGGCCGACTGGCTGTACCCGCCCAATGCCTTGAGCACGTTCGCGACGTTGGTCCGGTACGGCTTGCCCGCGTTGTCCTGCGCCGAGGGCGGAGTCACGTTGAATGACTCCTTGTCCGCGCCGGAGTTGAACACGGTGTTGATGGCCGGTCGACCCATCTGGTCGACGATGACCCAGCGGCCGTTGATCAGCTGACGGGTGTCAGCCCAGACCGCGATCTTCTTGCCCAGGACCGAGTCCGGAACCTGGATCACGATCGCGTTCGTGTTGAGCGGCGCGAAGAAGTCCGTGCCGTTCCCATCGGGATCCGGGTCCGGGCTCGTGCTGCACAGCCGCTGGTTGGTGGCCGTATCCAGGCCCAGGGTTCCGCGGAAGCCGATCAGGTCGAAGAAGAACGGATCGGACCGCTCGCCCGCGAAGGCGCGGACGCCGGCGGCCACGTTCGGGTTGCCACGGGCGTTGTCCGTGAAGCCGGACGCCGTCCACTGACCCGTGCCAGAGGTATGGATCGCGGCGCCGTCGCGGTAGCGCTTGATGACAAAGTTCTGGACGCCCGCCGAGCCAGCCGGCCCGAAGGTCGTCACGTACGAGACGTCCTGGACGAAGTCACCGGTTCGGTCGATGTGAATCCGGTACTGGACGTTCGTCCCGAACGTGCCAAAGGGGTCGATGGACGGGACGTTGACGGCCGGGTTGGTCGTCATGGCGAGCACCGTCCGGTTGCCGGAGACGGGGAAGACGTATACGTCGTTGATGTCCCGGTCTCCCTTGAGGGAGCCGACGCTCAGTGACCCGAGTGATGGAGCGTCGAGGTGGTCAGCCGCGCCGACACGGACCGCGGCCGACCCGATCACCATGGCCAGGCCGAGCATGGCCAGGACCAGGATGGTGACCGAGCGGTTGAGGATTGCCGTTCGCATGGGATCGAGTCCCTCCGAAATGGGGCCGCCGGTGGAGATGTGCGCGGCCGTCTAGAGGGGCTACGGCTGGGGGGTCCTCTTGCATCACCGGAGTGCACCGGACTGACTAGACCCAGCACCAACCTTCGGGCGGAGGACCGATGTTGATCGTGTCGTCTGGGAGCTCGATGGTGGGGAACCCATCAGGTCGCTCGCAGCTGGTGAACCACATCCGGAGCCGCCATTCATCCGGGCTGAGCGGTGAGGCGGTGGCGATGGGCCAGAAGAACAGGAACCCCGCCAGCGCTGCCGCCAGACCGATGACCAGGGCTCCCCGCGCCCAGCCGCGCCACCGGACGACGGCGATCCCCACCCCGGCGTAGATGAACGGCAGGGTCGGCAGGACGTACCACAGGAAGATCTGGGTCCGGGCGAACCCGAGGATCAGCCACGGCAGGTAGGCCGAGAGGGCGCCGACCAGGATGACCGATGCGCCCAGCCACCGATTTCGGCGGAACCATGTGACGCCCAGCCAGGCAAAAGCCGCCAGCGCCGGCCACCAGGCCAGCGGGCTGCCCACCGACAGGATGTGCTGGAACGTCTCACCTTCGGTGAACCAGAACGCGACCGGTCGTTTCAACAGGAACCATGACCAGGACGACGACTCGTACGGGTGGTGTCCTTCGAGCCCGGCATGGAAGCGGGCCATGGCCAGCTGGTGGTGGCCAACGTCGTAGAACCAGCTTCCCTCGCGCCAAGGGACCGCGAGCAGGGAACCCTCAGCCACGCCGACATAGGTCACCAGGTAGACGAGCACCGGGACCACGCCCAGCCAGGCGACCGTTCGCAGTCCCTCGGCCCGGAATGCTGCGCCGAAGGCCGCGGTCCAGCCACGCCGAGCACCGCCGTCATCGGTTCGCCGGGCGACGATTTCCGCGGCAACGACGAGCGCCACGACCCCGAGGGCGGAGTACACGCCGCTCCACTTCACCGCGACGGCGCAGCCGACCAGCACCCCGGCCGCCAGCCGCCACGGCCGACCGAAGAGCCACAGACCGATGCCACCCCGGCCGGCGCGCGGCGCCGACCGCAGGTCGAGCACGACCGCCACGAAGGCCGCGACCACGAACATCGCCAGGAATACGTCCAGCATCGCGATCCGCGACTGAACAAGGTGAAGGACGTCCAGCGCCAGGAGCCCGGCGGCCACCGTGGCGCCGATTGCCGCCAGCCGCCCGGACTCCGAACGGATGACGAGCCGGGCCAAGAGATAGGTGAGGGCCACGGTCACCGTCCCCGCGACCACCGAGGCGATTCGCCACCCGAACGGGTCGTAGCCCGCGACGACGATCCCGACCGCGATCAACCACTGGCCGAGGGGCGGGTGGGCGTTAGAAAGTGGCTCGGCCACGCCGCAGAAGTCCGGGCCGGCGACCAGCAGGCACGCGTTCTGGGCGTAGAAGATCTCGTCGAAGACCAGCGCCCCGGGATGGTCGAGGCCCAGCAGACGGATGCCGGCAGCCACCGTGCTGACCGCCACCAGCAGCACCGTGTCGAGGCGGGTCCAGGCCGGCATCGGTCAGTCAGGATACGGCAGGCTGTGGCGGACCCTCTGGTAGACTCGGCGTCCGGTGAACTACGAGCTGTTCATGGCCGAGGCGATCGCCGAGGCCCGCCGAGGCGCCGACGAGGGTGGAACTCCCATCGGTGCCGTGGCCGTCCTCGATGACGCCATGATCGGACGCGACCACGACCGTCGCCGCCAGAACAGCGATCCCACCGCCCACGCCGTCCTCCTCACCGTGCAGGCCGCTGCCCGCAAGCTGGAAGGTCATCGCCTGTCGGAGGTGACCATCTTCGCCACCTGCGAGCCGTGCGCCATGTGCGTCGGGGCCCTGGTCGAGTCCCGGGTCGAGGTCCTCGTGTACGCCGCCCCGGACCTCGAGCGCGGCTGCGCCGGTTCGGTACTCGATCTCGCGCGGAACCCCAAGCTCGGCCACCAGATCTCGGTCATTTCGGGCGTCCGCGAGGCCGAAGCGCGCCGCCTGAGGGACGAGGCCGCCCTTCCGGCCTGAGGCCACCCCTCTGCTAGACTCGGCCGCCGGAGAGGTGTCCGAGTGGTTGAAGGTGCCGCTCTCGAAAAGCGGTGTGCGAATAGCACCGTGGGTTCGAATCCCACCCTCTCCGCCACCTGAACCCGTCTCCCGCGCCTCGTGGAGAGGTCGCCTAGAGGCCTATGGCGCCGCATTGGAAATGCGGTTCGGGGCAACCCGTCGGGGGTTCGAATCCCCCCCTCTCCGCCACCTTCGGGTACCATCCGCCGCGGCCGTGCTCAGGCGGGGAGTTAGCGGTGCCCTGTTACCCGCAATCCGCTCTAGCGGGGCTGACATCCCGGCTGAGGTCATCGACCTTCGCCTCCCGTGACGGCGTCCGACGTTGAGAGTCGGGTCCCACGCAGCGACGACCCGCGAACCCCGTCAGATCCGGAAGGAAGCAGCGGTAAGCGGTCATCCGTCGAGTGCCGTGGGAGTACCTGGCTGGAGCCGGGCTCCGGCGCGAAGGCGAGCGGACCGATGCCCGATGCCGGGCGCACGGCCAAACCTCCCTGCCCGCAGGTGCGGTGTAGGGTTAGACCGACATGCCGAAGGGGCCTCCGACCGCCGATGTGCCTGAGTTGACCGATCCCGCCAACCTCGTGGAGGCCTCCACACCCACCGGCCCGCGCCGGGCCCTGTACCGCAAGTGGCGAGCCCAGACCTTCGCCGAGGTGGTTGGCCAGGACGCGATCGTCAACACCCTGCGCCGGGCAGTCGCCACCGACCGCATCGTCCATGCCTACCTCCTCGTCGGACCGCGGGGAACGGGCAAGACGTCCACGGCCCGCATCCTGGCCAAGGCCATCAACTGCCTGAACCGTGGGGACGATGGCGAGCCGTGCGACACCTGCGCGGCGTGCGTGGCCATCCGCGAGGGCCGGGCCATGGATGTGATCGAGATCGACGCCGCGTCGCACGGCCTGGTGGACGACGCCCGCGACCTCGTCATGCGGGCCCTCACCGCCCCGGCCGACCTCCGGCGCCGGGTCTACATCATCGACGAGGTTCACATGCTCAGCCCGCACGCGTTCAACGCGCTGCTGAAGCTCATCGAGGAGCCGCCGGACCATGTCGTCTTCATCCTGGCCACGACCGACACCCATCGCGTCCCGCCCACCATCATCAGCCGGACCCAGCGATATGACTTCCGCCGCCTCGCAACCGAGGTCATCGCCGCCAAGCTCACTCGCATCACGACCGCCGAGGGGGTCGAGGCCGATCCAGCGGCCCTCGAGCTGATCGCCCGCCTGGCCGATGGGGGGATGCGTGACGCCGAGTCGCTCCTCGACCAGGTCATGGCCTACGCCGGCGACCACGTCGTCGAGGCGTCCGTCCGCGAGGCGGTCGGGCTGGCCGATGAGGAGGCGATCGGCGGGCTGCTCGATGCCTACGTCGCCGGCGAAGCGACCGATGCCCTCCAGCGCATCGCGGACCTGTCTGATTCTGGCCGCGACCTCGGACAGGTGGCCCAGCAGCTCGAGGCGGAGGGCCGGCGCCGCCTGCTCGCCGCTCCCGTTGACCCGGATCTCGCTCGACGCCTCGCCACTGTTCTTCGTGCCACCGCCGAGGCCGGCACGACGGGCGCCCGCGACGGTCGGGCGCGACTCCACCTCGAGCTCCTGGCCATCGACGCCAGCTCCGCGCCGCGCCAAGCGGTCCAGCCGGCCGCGCCGCCGACACCGGCTCGCCCGGCCCCGGCTCCCGCTGGTGTGACGACGCTGCCGGCCACTCCGGCCCCGACCGCCAAGCGCGTCACGCCCGAGCCGCCTCCTGCCGATTCCCCGACCACCAAGCCGGTGGCCGCCGCTTCCTCGCCGACCACTCCGGCCCCCGACGCTGCTCCCGCGCCACCAGCCGAGCCGTTGATTCCGGCGGGGGAGCGTCCGTCCCTCGAGATCATTCGATCCCGCTGGGGAGACGTCGTCGAGCGCGCCAGCCCGGTCGTGAAGCCGCTCATCAAGGAGTGCCGTCCCTACGAGCTGAACGGGGCCCGGCTGACCCTCGCCTTCCCGGAGGGCCGCGAGTTTCTCCGCGGGCTCATCGCCAACCGGCAGGGGCAGATCGAGGACCAGCTGGGCCAGATGTTCGGAGGCGCCTGGTCCATCGAGTGCGTAGCGGCATCGGTCGATCTCGAGCCCCTCACCGTCGAGCAGGCCATTGCCCCCGTGGATGCTCCGGACGCCAACGCCCTCCTGCAGCGAACCCTCGAGATCACCGGCGGCCAGCTGGTGGACGCGCCGGAGGTCCGCTGACGATGAACATCGGTCAGCTCACGAAGATGGCCCAGGAGATGCAGGCCAACATGGCCCGCGTCCAGGCCGAGCTGGCGGAGGCGACCGTCGAGGCCACCGTCGGCGGGGGAGCGGTGAAGGTCGTTATGACCGGGACCCAGGAGCTCCGGACCATCGAGATCGATCCCGCCACCGTTGACCCGGAGGACGTCGAGATCCTCCAGGACCTCGTCTTCGCCGCGGTGACCGATGCGCTCGCCCAGAGCAAGCGCCTGGCCGCCGAGAAGATGGGGGCGGTGACCGGCGGCATGGGGCTGCCGGGCCTCGGCGGCCTGCCCGGCCTGCGCTGACCACCGCCGGCATCGGTCCATGGCTGGCCTGATCGCGCCCGTCGCCCGGCTCATCGAGGCCTTCAACCGCCTCCCCGGAGTCGGGCCCAAGACCGCCCAACGGCTGACGTACCACGTCCTCCGCAGTCCGACCGATGAAGCCCGGGCGCTGGCCGAGGCGCTCATCGCGGCCAAGGAGCAGGTCGGCTACTGCTCGACCTGCTGGAACATCACCGAGATCGACGTGGACCCCTGCGTGATCTGCGCCGATCCCCAGCGGGACGCCACCCGCATCTGCGTGGTCGAGGAGCCACTCGACGTCCTGGCCATCGAACGGACCCGCGAGTTCCGCGGCCGCTACCACGTCCTTCACGGTGCGATCAGCCCCATGGACGGCATCGGTCCGGAGCGGATCCGGGCTCGCGAGCTCGTCGCTCGTGCCGCGAACGGCGGCCTCGAGGAGATCATCCTGGCCACCAACCCGACCCTCGAAGGCGAGGCCACGGCGATGTACCTCGCCGACGTGCTGGGCACCTCCGTGCCGACCGTCACCCGCATCGCGCGCGGCCTGCCGGTGGGCGGCGACCTCGAGTATGCCGATGACGTGACCCTCATCCGTTCCCTCCAGGGTCGTCGCCAGGTCGAGCGTTCCTGACGCCGGTGCGCCGGGAGTGACTGTCGCCCGCCGAGCCGATCCGCCCCTCGTCCTGGCCATGGACGTGGGGTCATCGTCAGTCCGCGCCGCCATCCACGATCGCCGCGGTCGGATGGTTCCGGGGACAGCGGTTCAGGTGCCCTACAACTGGAACCTGGCATCCGACGACTCGGTCCGGCTTCCCCACGAGGTCCTCCTCGACGTGGTCAGCCAGGTCCTGGATCGGGTCGTGGCGGCCGCTGAGCCCATCGCGCCAGACATCGTGGCCGGGGGCATCTCCTGCTTCCTGCACAGCATCACCGGGCTGGACGCGGCTGGCCAGCCGGTGACGCCGGTCCTCTCGTGGGCCGATTCGACGAGCCGCGCCGAGGCCGCGGCGCTCCGGGAACAGGTCGATCCCGCCCGGGCCCACCAGATCTCAGGGGTCCCGATCCACGCCAGCTACTGGCCGGCACGCGTCCTTCGGCTCCGACAAGAAGAGCCGCAGATCAGGCGATGGGCAGGTTTCCCGGAGATCCTCGCCGAGGCCCTGACCGGGCGTCCAGCTACCAGCCAGTCGATGGCGTCGGGGACCGGTCTCCTCGACCGGGCCGGGGGAACCTGGTCGGGCGTGCTCCTCGACCGCCTGGATCTGGACCCTGGCGACCTATCCCCGATCGTGGCCGACGACGAGTCGCTCGGACGGCTTTCCGAAGCCGCCGCCCGGCGCTGGCCTCGGCTGGCGCACCTGTCCTGGTTTGCGCCCTGGGGCGATGGCAGCTGCGCCAACGTGGGCATGGGCGCCACGGGCCCCGGCCGGGCGGGCATCACCATCGGCACCTCCGGCGCGATGCGCTCTTTCATCCTCGATCCTGCGCCGTCGCTTCCGGCGGGCCTCTTCGGGTATCGGCTCGATGCGGGGACGGTGGCCGGAGGCCAGCTCAGCGAGGGGGGCGGAGTCCTCGACTGGGCGAGCCGGCTGCTCGGGCAGTCCCGCAGGTCACTGGAGCGAGCGGCTACCGAGATCAAGGCCGACGGACACGGGCTCACGGTCCTGCCCTACCCCTTCGGAGAGCGCGGACCCGGCTATCACGATGACGCGCGCGCAGTGCTGGCTGGGCTCGATGCGGACACCGATCCAGCGGCCATGTATCGGGCGATCGTCGAGTCGATCGCCTTTGGCTTTGCCGCGGTCGATGAGCGGCTGTCGGAGGTCCTGGGCCAGGTTCCCGCGGTCGTCGCGTCGGGTGGGGCCCTGGCGCGCTCGCCACTGCTCGGGCAGGTGCTCGCCGACTCGCTGGGGCGTGAGATCGGCGTCGCTCCCAGGCTTGAGGCATCACGTCGTGGGGCCGCGCTCCTCGCCCTCCAGGGAACCGGGCTGCTCGGCGACGTCCACGCGGTGACTCTGCCGCGTGCCCGGGTCGTTCGACCGAAGCCGGAGGACGTGGGCCGATACCGGGAGGCGCGAGCCCGTCAGCAAGCTCTTTACCAGGCCATCCTCGGCTGAGACCACCGGCCACCGGACGCCCAATCACGGTTGGCGAAGAGCGGCCAACCCGCTACAGTTGCGGGTAACGGACTCCCACCACTAGGGAACCCACCGAGGAGGAGAGGACTTTGTCCATTCGAAGGACTGCCGTTGCCCTGACGGCTCTAACCATGATTCTGGCCGCATGTCAGCCATCGGCCAGCGGAAGCGCCGAGGAATCTGCCGGCGCCAGCGAGCCCGCCGCCAGTGGTGGCGCGGCAGGGGAGTGCCATGTCGGCGTGGCATGGGCGACCTTCCAGGAAGAGCGCTACGGACTCCGTGACAAGCCCGGCATCGAGGGCGCGCTTGAGGCCGTAGGTGCGACGCTGACGGACAACGACGCAGCCAACTCGAATGAGACCCAGGTATCCAACGTCGAGGCCCTCCTCGCCGCGGGTATCGACGTCCTCATCATGAACTCGGTCGACCCCGAGGCGATCCTGCCGGCTGTCCAGCAGGCCGTCGACGAGGGGATCCCGGTCATCGCCTATGACCGCGAGCTCGAGCTCGAAGAGGCGCTGTTCATGACGCACGACAACGTTGGCGTTGGCCGGATGATCGCCGAGGCCGTGACCGCGGCTGCGCCGACCGGCAACTACGCCATCATCAAGGGCCAGGAAGGCCAGACCAACCCGGAGTTCCTTCGCACAGGCATGGCGGAGATCATCGACCCGCTGATCGAGGCCGGTGACATCACCATCGTGGGCGAGGTGTACACCGACGAGTGGCTTCCGGACAACGCGAAGACCAACATGGAGAACATCCTGTCCAGCCCGGATGTCCAGAACGACATCCAGGGCGTGCTCGCACAGAACGACGGGATGGCGGGTGGCGCTATCGAGGCCCTGGATGATCAGGGTCTGGCTGGCACGGTGGCCGTTGGCGGTCAGGACGGCGACGTCGCCGCCATCAACCGTGTAGCGCTCGGCACCCAGGTGGTCAGTGTTCTGAAGGATGCGGAAGTGCTCGGAGCAGCCGCCGGCGCGGCGGCCGTCGCGCTCTGCGCCGACCCGGACATCTCGCACGTGGCCGGTGCCGTGCAGGGCACGTCGACCGGCGGCCTGGACACCTACTCGGTGCTCCTCGATCCGCTGCCGATCACCCAGGACAACCTGCAGGACGCCCTTGACCTGGCCTGGCTCACCGAGGAGGAGCTGTGCCAAGGCGTTGCGTCGGGAACGGTGGACGTCTGCCCATAGACCGCTAGTCGGTTTTCAACCGAGCGCCCTGCCCCCCGGGGCAGGGCGCTCGATGCGTACCTTTCCATGAGCGGAGCGCCATGACGACCGAGGCCGGCCAGACGCAGGCCCCGCTCAGCGATGGACGGGGGAGCGGGGTCCGGCGAGCCGTGCGCTCGTCCATGTCGAGCCTGGAGGTGGATTTCCGGCTGTTTGGCATGGTGGCCGCCGTCGCCGTCCTGTGGATCTCGTTCAACGTCCTCTCGGATGGCGTGTTCCTCTCACCGCGCAACCTCTGGAACCTCTCGGTCCAGTCGGCCGCGGTGGCGGTGATGACGACGGGCATGGTGCTGATCATCGTGTCCCGCAACATCGACCTGTCGATTGGGTCGGTCCTCGGCTTCACGGCAATGGTCATGGCATTGGCACAGACCGAATGGATCCCGAACGGCCTCGGCCTCGGCCTGAATCACCCGGCGACCTGGATCGCGGTCGTCGTCCTGGGCATCGCCCTCGGCGCGGCGATCGGGGCCCTCCAGGGATTTGTGATCGCGTTCATTGGCGTCCCCTCGTTCGTCGTGACGCTAGGTGGCCTGCTCATCTGGCGCGGAGCCGCGTTCCAGCTCGCAAGCGGCCGGACGATCGCCCCACTCGACACCACCTTTCAACTTCTCGGTGGCGGGCCCAAGGGCTCGCTGGGTGAGACGTTGAGCTGGGTCGTCGCCGCAATCGCGATCATCGCCATCGGGTTCGGCCTCGTCGCCAATCGCCGCCGGCGCCGGCGATACGGATTCCCGGTCCGTCCGGTCTGGGCCGACGCGGCGATCGGTGTCATCGGCAGTCTCCTGGTGGCCGTCGCGGTCTGGGTCGCCAACAGCTATCCCTGGCCGGCAGCCCTGGCGGAGGCGTACGCCATTGAGAACGGCATTCCGATCCCGCCGGGTGGCCTGATCATCCCGACCGGGATCGCGATCCCGGTCCTCATCGCCATCGGCATCGCCGTCCTCATGGCCTTCATCGCGGCGCGGCGCCGATTCGGGCGGTACGTGTACTCCATCGGCGGCAACCCGGAGGCCGCGGTGCTGGCCGGCATCAACACCCGGTGGACGATCATGAAGACATTCATCGTGATGGGCGCCCTGTCCGCCGTCGCCGCCGTCATCGTCACCGCCCGACTGAATGCCGGGGTGTCCGCCCTTGGGACGGGCGCCGAGCTCCAGGTGATCGCCGCCGCGGTGATCGGCGGGACGTCGTTCGCCGGAGGCATCGGGACCATCGCGGGCGGCGTGCTCGGGGCGGTCATCATGCAGTCGCTGTCGACGGGCATGACGTTGATCGGCGTCGAGTCCTCGTCGCAGGACATCGTCGCCGGCATGGTCCTGATCGTCGCGGTCGGGTTCGACGCCTGGCTCCGGCGTCGCCGAGGGTAGTGGAGAAGAGGCGATGACAACCGAAACAACAGCCGGATCCGCGGCCGATCCTGTTCCGCCACTCGTCGAGATGCGGAACATCCGCGTGTCGTACGGCGGCGTTCGCGCCGTGAACGACGTCACCGTCGACCTCCATGCCGGCGAAGTCGTGGGTCTGGTGGGTGGCAATGGGGCGGGCAAGTCCACTCTCATCCGCGCCCTGTCCGGGGCCCATCCCCCGGATGGCGGCGAGATCTACATCAACGGAGATAAGGCCTCCATCGCCAACCCGCACGATGCCCGCAAGTACGGGATCGAAACCATTTACCAGACCCTCGCCCTCGCCGACAACGTTGACGCAGCGGCCAACCTCTTCCTCGGCCGCGAGCTGACCACGCGGCTTGGCTCGCTGGACGATGCTGCCATGGAGTCCGCCACCCGTGAGGTCATGGGCCGGCTGAACCCCAAGTTCAGGAACTTCAAGGTCCCGGTGGCATCGCTGTCGGGCGGTCAGCGTCAGTCCGTTGCGATCGCCAGGGCGGTGCACTTCAACGCCCGCATCCTGATCATGGACGAGCCGACGGCCGCCCTCGGGCCAGCCGAAACGGAGCAGGTCCGGGATCTGGTCAGCCAGCTGAGGGCGCAGGGGATCGGAATCTTCCTGATCAGCCACGACATCCACGACGTCTTTGACCTCGCGGACCGGATCAGCGTCATGCACACCGGCGACCTGGTCGGCACCGTCGACAAGGACAAGGTGAGCAAGGACGAGGTCCTCGCCATGATCATCATGGGAAAGCCGCCCGAGCAGGTCTCCGCGAAGGAGATGGCCGAGCTGATCAGCTGATCGCCGCCACGAAGGGGCGACGATGAACGGCAGCGATCGCGTCGAGGTGGTCGTCGCCGCAGGGGCACGGCTCGGCGAGGGCCCGGTCTGGGACGTCCGGTCAGGGCGTCTGGCCTGGGTCGACGTGTTCGCCAGCCGCATCCACCTCACCGACACGCGGACCGGAGCCACCGACGTGATCCCGGTCCCGCTCCACGTCGGTTCGATCGCTCCGCGGGCAGCCGGCGGCTTCGTTGCCGCCCTCCAGGACGGCTTCTGGGTGCTCGGTGACGGACCGCCCCGACAGCTGGCCCGGGTCCCCGAGACCGCGCCCGGGCTGCGGTTCAATGACGGCAAATGCGACCCGGCAGGACGGTTCTGGGCGGGGACGATGGCCTACGACGAGTCGCCGGGTGCCGGAGCCCTCTATCGCCTCGACTCGGAGGCCGTGGCGACCCGCGTCCTGGATGGGGTGACCATTTCCAATGGCCTTGCCTGGAGCGCCGATGGCTCGACGATGTACTTCATCGACAGTCCGACGCACCGGATCGACGCCTTCTCGTATGCACCGGCGACCGGTGTCATCGGCGATCGGCACCTGGCGGTCGCCATCCCCCCGGAGGTGGGCACGCCCGACGGCATGACCATCGATATCAAGGGTGGGCTCTGGGTGGCCATATGGGACGGCTCAGCGGTGCATCGGTACCTCGACGGGCGCCTGGACCGTGTCATCGATCTGCCGGTCAGCCGGCCCACGAGCTGTACGTTCGGGGGCGATGATCTGGACGAGCTGTTCGTGACATCGGCTTGGGAAGGGCTGTCGGATGCCGAGCGCGCGGCCCAGCCGCTGGCCGGCGCCGTCTTCCGGCTCGATCCTGGGGTTCGCGGGCTCCCGCCGGTTCCATTCGCGGGAGCGTGATCTCGCCGCGGTTGACAGTCCGGGGCGCGCTCCCTAGACTCATCAGTCGCGTCGGTAGACCACCGACGGGTGCGCCGTGAACGGCGACAGACTGCTGTCGAGATGCACGGTCACCGGCTTTCTCCCAAGGAGGCCTGGAATCGAACGAAGCCGATCCAATCGGTGGCGTTGCCTTATCAGCTGAAGAGTGACAGGAACCCACACGAGTCAGCGGGACAAACGTCTGGACCTTTGAACCGGTGGTGAAGCCGCAAGGCGAGACCACTGGTTTTTTGTTCGGAGAGTTTGATCCTGGCTCAGGATAAACGCTGGCGGCGTGCCTTAGGCATGCAAGTCGAACGGGGTTGATCGGGCTTGCTCGATCAACCTAGTGGCGGACGGGTGAGTAACACGTAGGTGACCTGCCCGGAAGTGGGGAATAACTCCCCGAAAGGGTGGCTAATACCGCATGTGGTCGGCGAATCAGATCGCCGTCCAAAGCCGCAAGGCGCTTCCGGAGGGGCCTGCGGCCGATTAGCTAGTTGGTGGGGTAATGGCCTACCAAGGCGACGATCGGTAGCTGGTCTGAGAGGATGATCAGCCACACTGGGACTGAGACACGGCCCAGACTCCTACGGGAGGCAGCAGCCGGGAATTTTGCGCAATGGGCGAAAGCCTGACGCAGCAACGCCGCGTGGGGGATGAAGGCCTTCGGGTCGTAAACCCCTTTTGCCGGGGAAGATACATGACGGTACCTGGCGAATAAGCCACGGCTAACTACGTGCCAGCAGCCGCGGTAATACGTAGGTGGCAAGCGTTGTCCGGATTTACTGGGCGTAAAGCGCGCGCAGGCGGCTGTTCAAGTCCGAGGTGAAATCTCCCGGCTCAACTGGGAGAGGTCATCGGATACTGGCGGCTTGAAGGAGGGAGAGGGGAGTGGAATTCCCGGTGTAGTGGTGAAATGCGTAGATATCGGGAGGAACACCAGTGGCGAAGGCGGCTACCTGGCCCACTCTGACGCTGAGGCGCGAAAGCGTGGGGAGCGAACCGGATTAGATACCCGGGTAGTCCACGCCGTAAACGATGAACACTAGGTGTTGGGGGTATCGACCCCCTCCGTGCCGAAGCTAACGCAATAAGTGTTCCGCCTGGGGAGTACGGCCGCAAGGCTAAAACTCAAAGGAATTGACGGGGGCCCGCACAAGCAGCGGAGCGTGTGGTTTAATTCGACGCAACGCGAAGAACCTTACCAGGGCTTGACATGCTAGTGGTAACCGGCGGAAAGGTGAGGGACCCGTCGGGGAGCTATGCAGGTGTTGCATGGCTGTCGTCAGCTCGTGCCGTGAGGTGTTGGGTTAAGTCCCGCAACGAGCGCAACCCCTGTCGCCAGTTGTATCTCTCTGGCGAGACTGCCGAGAGAAACTCGGAGGAAGGCGGGGATGACGTCAAGTCAGCATGGCCCTTACGTCCTGGGCTACACACACGCTACAATGGCCGGTACAACGGGTTGCCAAACCGCGAGGTGGAGCTAATCCCACAAAACCGGCCTCAGTTCGGATTGCAGGCTGAAACTCGCCTGCATGAAGGCGGAGTTGCTAGTAACCGCAGGTCAGCACACTGCGGTGAATACGTTCCCGGGCCTTGTACACACCGCCCGTCACGTCATGGAAGCCGGTAACACCTGAAGTCGGTGGGCCAACCGCAAGGAGGCAGGCGTCGAGGGTGGGACTGGTAACTGGGACGAAGTCGTAACAAGGTAGCCGTAGCGGAAGCTGCGGCTGGATCACCTCCTTTCTAGGGAGCTCAGCGGTCATCGGCTTCGCCGGTGCCGGCCACTCTCAGGTCGATCAACCAGGTCTTGTAAACGGACGATCTCCGAGGGATCGTCTGCCGCGCAAGCGGCAACCTGAGTTGCCTCGGAAACCCATCAGACCTGCCCGTTGACCACGGCGGGTTCCTGTCACTCTTCAGCCGATGAGATCCGGTCAGGGCCATTAGCTCAGCTGGTTAGAGCGCAGTCCTGATAAGACTGAGGTCCCTGGTTCGAGTCCAGAAGGCCCACCACCCCCTCGATCGCGGTAGCATCCGATCGGCGTCGGGGCCGTAGCTCAGTTGGGAGAGCACCTCCTTTGCAAGGAGGAGGTCAGGAGTTCGAGTCTCCTCGGCTCCACCACGCTTGACGCCTCGAGGCGGGCCGGTGATAACATTCGTCGGCTACGCGGGTGACCCGCCTTTCAGCGGTCCCCGCGCTCATGTTGAACAGGCCCAAGAACGAATCCATCCGCCTGACCACCGTGCGCGACGCTGTGTCGTGGACGACGGTCAGCGGATGACCGCGCTGCCGCTCCGACCTGGTCGAGGCGGGCGCCGCCGCAACGGGCGCGACTTATCAACCGAAGATCTGGAAGCATTGATTTCGTCGAGGAAAATCCGACGTCACGCTCACGTGAGATCCAGCCCCGTGCTGGACGCGTGAGAATATGTAGGTCAAGCTACTAAGGGCGCGCGGTGGATGCCTTGGCATCAGGGGCCGATGAAGGACGTGGCAAGACTGCGATAAGCCTCGGTGAGCTGTCTAGCAAGCGTTAGCCGGGGATTTCCGAATGGGGCAACCCACCCGGGGTCATGCCCGGGTACCGCCGACTCGAACACATAGATCCGGTGGAGGGAACCGGGGGAACTGAAACATCTCAGTACCTCGAGGAAAAGAAAATATTCCCTTAGTAGCGGCGAGCGAACGGGGAGAAGCCCAAACCATGGCCGCGTGATAGGTCGCAGCCTATGCGGTCGTGGGGTTGTAGGGCCGGCCTGCGTGCCCTGTGAGGCTCGCAGAGAGTTACAAATCGGCATCGTTAGCCGAAGCGGCCTGGAACGGCCAGCCACAGAGGGTGACAGCCCCGTAGGCGAAAACGATGCGCCTCTCGGCCGTGTCCCTGAGTACCACGGGACACGTGAAATCCCGTGGGAAGCTGGGGAGACCACTGTCCAAGGCTAAATACCCCTGATGACCGATAGTGAACCAGTACCGTGAGGGAAAGGTGAAAAGCACCCCGGGAGGGGAGTGAAATAGTACCTGAAACCGTGTGCCTACAAGCAGTCGGAGGGTGTTGCCCGGCGCTTGCGTCGGGATGACGGCGTGCCTATTGAAGAATGAGCCGACGAGTTACTTCAGGTGGCAAGGTTAAGCCGTGAAGGACGGAGCCGGAGCGAAAGCGAGTCTGAATAGGGCGTCAGAGTCGCCGGGAGTAGACCCGAAACCGGGTGATCTACCCATGGGCAGGGTGAAGCGGAAGTAATGCTCCGTGGAGGCCCGAACTCGTTAACGTTGCAAAGTTATTGGATGAGCTGTGGGTAGCGGTGAAATGCCAATCGAACCCGGAGATAGCTGGTTCTCCCCGAAATGCATTTAGGGCAGCCTCGGGTGTTAAGTCGTGGAGGTAGGGCTCTGAATGGGCTAGGGGGCTTATCGCTTACCAAACCCAATCAAACTGCGAATGCCCGCGACTGCACACCCCGGGAGTGAGACTGCGGGGGCTAAGCTTCGTGGTCGAGAGGGAAACAACCCAGACCACCAGCTAAGGTCCCCAAATCCAGGCTAAGTGTGAAAGGATGTTGAGTCGCACAGACAACCAGGATGTTGGCTTAGAAGCAGCCACCATTTAAAGAGTGCGTAATAGCTCACTGGTCGAGTGATTCTGCGCCGACAATGTAACGGGGCTCAAGCCTGGTACCGAAGCTGTGGATTGGCGCAGCCTTCGGGCCGCGCAGTGGTAGGGGAGCGTTCCGCTCAGCAGTGAAGGTCGACCGTGAGGACGGCTGGAGCGTGCGGAAGTGAGAATGTCGGCATGAGTAGCGTAATGCACGTGAGAAACGTGCACACCGTATACCTAAGGTTTCCTACGGAAGGTTAATCCGCGTAGGGTTAGTCGGGCCTAAGCCGAGGGCGAAAGCCGTAGGCGATGGACAGCTGGTTAGTATTCCAGCACCACCAACGATCGTTTGCACCGCAAGGTGCCTGGTCCGTGGATGCCGGTGCGCTGAGGCGACGCAAGTCGTCGAGGCAGCCGGTGAGAAGCGGTCCTGAGAGCAAGGGGTGACCGGGAAGGTAGGTGGAGCGCACTTTGGACATGTGCGTCTAAGCCGGTAGGGGGAGACGGCAGGCAAATCCGCCGTCTCATTAACTCGGAGCAGCGAATGAAAGGCGAAAGCGATTCGGCTGAGCCCATGCCGGCAAGAAAAGCCTCGTTGCGAGATCAGCGGTGCCCGTACCGCAAACCGACACTGGTAGGCGGGGTAAGATACCAAGGTGATCGAGAGAACCCTCGTTAAGGAACTCGGCAAGATGACTCCGTAACTTCGGGAGAAGGAGCGCCTCGCAGTCGCTCATTTCGGTGAGCCGCTGACGGGGCCGCAGTGAACCGGCCCAGGCGACTGTTTACCAAAAACACAGGTCTCTGCTAACGCGAAAGCGGATGTATAGGGGCTGACGCCTGCCCAGTGCCGGAAGGTTAAGGGGAGGGGTGCACGCTCTGAACCGAAGCCCCAGTGAACGGCGGCCGTAACTATAACGGTCCTAAGGTAGCGAAATTCCTTGTCGGGTAAGTTCCGACCCGCACGAATGGCGTAACGATCTGGGCGCTGTCTCAACGAGGGACCCGGCGAAATTGAAGTACCCGTGAAGATGCGGGTTACCCGCGGCAGGACAAAAAGACCCCGTGGAGCTTTACTGCAGCTTGACATTGGACTGGGTTCAGGATGCGTAGGATAGGTGGGAGGCTTTGAAGCTGGGGCGCTGGCCTCGGTGGAGCCAACGTTGAAATACCACTCTTTTCGGATGTCTGCTCTAACTGCGACCCGTGATCCAGCAGCCGGACAGTGTCTGGTGGGCAGTTTGACTGGGGCGGTCGCCTCCTAAAGAGTAACGGAGGCGCCCAAAGGTTCCCTCAGGGTGGATGGAAATCACCCGTCGAGTGCATTGGCATAAGGGAGCTTGACTGCGAGACCTACAAGTCGAGCAGGGACGAAAGTCGGTCAAAGTGATCCTACGGTCTCCGAGTGGAAGGGCCGTGGCTTAACGGATAAAAGCTACCCCGGGGATAACAGGCTTATCTTGCCCAAGCGTTCACAGCGACGGCAAGGTTTGGCACCTCGATGTCGGCTCGTCGCATCCTGGGGCTGGAGTAGGTCCCAAGGGTTCGGCTGTTCGCCGATTAAAGCGGTACGCGAGCTGGGTTCAGAACGTCGTGAGACAGTTCGGTCTCTATCCGCCGTGGGCGTAGGAAATTTGAGAGGAGCTGCCCCTAGTACGAGAGGACCGGGGTGGACGGACCTCTGGTGTGCCGGTTGTTCCGCCAGGAGCATTGCCGGGTAGCCATGTCCGGAAGGGATAAGCGCTGAAAGCATCTAAGTGCGAAGCCCACCTCAAGATGAGATTTCCCACCGGGTTAACCGGGTAAGACCACGGGCAGACTACCCGTTTGATAGGCGGCAGGTGTACGCGCAGTAATGCGTTCAGCTAAGCCGTACTAATGGTCGAGGGCTTGACCTATTTCACGCGCCCAGCACGGAGCTGGACGCGGATTCTTCCTCGATGAAACGAATCAATGCTTCCAGGCACGGTTGACACGCCGGATTCGGCGTGGGTCGCAATTGAAGATTATCCCGGTGACGCTAGCGAAGAGGGTCCACCCGTTCCCATACCGAACACGGAAGTTAAGCTCTTCAGCGCCGAAGATACTCGGGGGGCAACTCCCTGGGAAAATAGGTCGTCGCCGGGATAATTTCTATTTCCGGGCCATTCACCGGACGCTCCGCGTCTCTCGCCGCCGACAGGCCGGCCGGCCTCGTATCCTTCGGTCGTGGACCCCATATGCCCGCTGCTGAGCCTCGGCGGCGATGCGCGCGTGGTGTCGGCCACCCCCGACGCGGCGCACCGCTGCCTGGCCGGAGCAACTCCCGCCACCATCGAGCGCGACTACCAGGCGCGGTTCTGCCTCACGTCGCAGCATGAAACGTGCGAACGGTATGTCGCCCACCTGGCCGAGGTTGGCGCGGTGGGAGGAACCTGGCGGACGGCATCGGCCGACACCTCGTACGAGTCAACGCGGCTGGTGCTGGAGTCCGCCCCTCGATCGGTCATCCGGCGCAACCCGCGCCGGCTTGGACGGGCGGCCCTGTTGGTCATCGGTCTCGTCCTGGTCGGCGTCATCGTCGGCTGGCTCGCGCTCGGCGGCCTGGGGACGATCCTCGGTCCCGGCGACAGCTCGCCCAGTCCCAGCCCCTCCGCGTCAGCATCGGCGTCAGCCACGGCCGAACCCAGCCCGAGCCCCGAGCCGAGCCTGTCTCCGACCCCTGCCCCCACGCCGGCGCCCACCGCGGGGCCGACGCCGACCCCTGCCCCCACGCCGCTGACCTACATCGTCCAGTCAGGTGACACCCTGAACGAGATCGCGACTCGATTCGGGACCACGGCGCAGGCGATCATGAGCGCCAACGGGCTGACCAGCGACATCATCCAGGTCGGCCAGGTGCTCATCATTCCGATCTGACCGCCTCGCCCCGACTCGCGTAAAACTGCGGCTGGCAGGTCCGGCAGAACGTCGTCGCCTCGCTGCCGCCGACTTGGCGCAGCTCCCGCCCGCAGCGCGGGCAGGGCTCGCCGCCGCGCAGGTGGACCTGGAGGAACTCGCGGTGCTGGGTCTCGATGTTCGGCGGCACGAGGTCGCGGAGCCGCGTTGTCGCATCGGTCAGCACCGAGCGCATGGCCTCGTACAGCCGGTCGATCTCGTCCGGCGAGAGGGTCCGACGCTTGCGCAGCGGCGCCAGCTGGGCGACCCACAGGATCTCGTCGCTGTAGGCATTCCCGATCCCGGCCACGAAGCGCTGGTTGCGGAGCAGGGACTTCAGCTCGCCGGGGTGGCGCCGGATGCGGGCGCGGAAGGCCTCGAGCGTGAGCTCGGGGTCATCGGCATCGGGCCCCATGTCGGCCCAGCCGGGAACCTCGTCGAGGCGCTCGCGCTCGACGAGATAGAGCTTGCCCAGCATTTCGCGGTCCACGTAGCGCAGCTCGCTGCGGTCGGCAAACACCAGGCGCAGCCCGGTCCGGGCGCGGACCTTCTGGCCCGGCTCGTCGAGGAGCCAGAACCGACCCGCCAGCATCGGGTTGGCGAGCAGGATCCGCTCTTCGGTACCGTCGTGCAGGAGGGGCAGGAGGAGGAACTTCCCGCGCCGCGATGCCCGACCCAGCTTCATGCCCGGCAGGGCGGCGAGATCGGCGGTAGTCGCCCGCAGGAGGATGGGGGTCGGCGCCGTCGCATCAGCGATCTCCCGACCGGTCGCCCGACGCTCGAGCTCCTCGGCCACGACGGTGAGGTCCGGGAGTTCAGGCACGCTCGGCCTCCATTGACCCGGATGGTATGCTACGCCGGCCTCTGAGCAGGACAACCAGATAGCGTGCGGGACGCCCGTCACATCGCCCAGGAGGAGAGCACCGAGTCGTCTTCACGAGGACCAGGACCGTTCAGAATCCGGGCTTGACGCCCTCCGCATGCGGAGGGTTGTTTTGTTTTCAGGGAGACCGCGACCGATTGGAGCCATATTCACTTGGACGAAGACCCGCAGCCCGCGGCCCCGACTGACGAGCCATCGTCAGCCGGATCAGATACGCCGATGAACCTGTCGGAGGAGACGACCTCCTTGCCTACGGAGGCCGCGACGATGGTCGCGGATCCCGAGCCCGATCCCACCTCGGAGGCGCTCGAGGAGATCGCCGTCGAGGCGCGAGAAGCGGCCGATGTCGCCGAGGCCGTGGCCGCTGTCGAAGTCGCGGAAGCGATCGAGGCGGTCGCCGTTGCCGAGGAGATGGCCGAGGTTGCAGATACGGTCGAGGCGGTTGCGCTCGACGAGGCAACGGCCGGCGAGCCCGTGGCCGAGGCGCCCAGCCCGGCTGAGGCATCGGCCGAATCGCCGGAGCCGGCGGCTCCCGAAGTGGCTCCCGTGGATGATCGGCCCGAGCCGACGACCATGGCCGAGTTCATGGACCATCCCGACCACGAGGTCAAGAACCTCCGCCACGGCGACGTGGTAGAGGGGACCGTGGTCCGCATCGACCCCGACGAGCTCCTCGTCGACTTCGGCGGGAAGTCCGAGGGCGTCGTCTCCAACCGCGAGCTGCTCGGCCGCCGCGGCGGTCCGCGCGAGGGTGACGAGCCCCGCCAGGAGCTGAAGGTCGGAGACCAGGTGCTCGTCTACGTGCTCCAGCCGGAGTCGCCCGAGGGTCACGCCGTCCTCTCCGTCCGCCGTGCCGGCCTCGAGCGCAAGTGGCGCGCGATGCAGGAGCGGTTCGAGGCGGGCGAGATCGTGGAAGCGCGCGTCATCGATCACAACAAGGGCGGCCTCATCGTCGACCTTGGCGTCCGCGGGTTCGTCCCGATCTCCCAGATCGTCGACTTCCCGCGACGGCCGCGCGACGAGCAGCCGCGCGACGCCGCCCAGGAGATCGCGGAGAAGCTCCAGCCGTTCGTCGGCCGGACGCTCCGCCTGAAGATCCTTGAGGTCAACCGCAAGGCCAATCGCCTCATCCTGTCCGAGAAGGTGGCGGTCTACGAGGAACGGCGCGAGAAGCGCGACGAGCTCTTCAGCTCGCTGAACGTCGGCCAGCGGGTCCAGGGCACCGTTCGGAGCATCGCCCCGTTCGGCGTGTTCGTGGACCTCGGCGGGATCGACGGCCTGGTCCACAAGAGCGAGCTGTCCTGGAACAAGGTCAACAACCCCGAGACGGCGTACGAGATCGGTGAGCAGGTCGAGGCCGAGGTCATCGACATCAACCACGAGCGGGGCCGCATCAGCCTCTCGATCCGTCGCCTCCAGCCCGACCCGTGGCAGGAGTCGGTGGCGAAGTACAAGATCGGCGACGTCATCGACGGCACCGTCACCAAGCTCGTGAACTTCGGCGCCTTCGTCCGGATCGAGGAAGGGCTCGAGGGCCTCATCCACATCAGCGAGCTGTCGAACAGCCGGGTCGCCCATCCGGGTGACGTCGTCCAGGAGGGCCAGCAGCTGAAGCTGAAGATCATCAGCCTCGACTCCGAGCGCCACCGGCTGGGCCTGAGCCTCAAGCAGACCGAAGACCGGTCGACGCCGATGGTGCAGCCGTCGTACGAGATGACCGAGATGGCACCGGCAGAGGGAGACGGTCGAGAGGCCGGCGACCGCGCGCCGCGCGCCGATCGTCCGGAGCGGACCGAGCGCCCGAGCCGCGACCGGGGGAGCAATCGCGGACGCGACCGCCGCGACCGCGACTACCGACCGGAGGACGCGACTGCCGAGCCCGAGGAAGGGATCGACAACACGATGGCCGCGGCCTTCGCCGAGTCGGGCCTCCTGGACCAGTTCCGCGACGATGCGCCCGCGACCGAGGCCACGGCCGAGCCCGTTGCCACCACCGACGCCGAGGCTCCTGCAGCGGAGGCTGAGGCCGAGGCGCCCGCGGCAGAGGCCGAGGTAGAGGTGCCAGTAGCCGAGGCAGCGACCCCGGCCGCCGAGGCAGAAGGCCCGAGCGCAGAGGCTGAGGCAGCGCCGGTGATCGAAGCAGCCGCCCCCGCGGCAGAGGAGCCGTCCCCTGAGGAGCCGGCCGCCGAGGCCGCCCCGACGGAAGCAGCGAAGAAGCCCGCCGCCAAGCCGCGCAAGAAGTCGACCAAGGCCGCCGCCCCGGCCGATGAGCCGGCCGCGGACGCCGCCCCCACCGAGGGAGACGCATCGAGCGAGCCCGCCGAGGGCTGAGCCGGCCTCGGGCCGGCACCCGCGTCATCGCGCCACCTGCGCAGAGGTGATCCAACGGGCCCGATGGCCCGTATCACCTATTGACCCCCTTCGAGCGGCATGCGAAACCGCACCGTGGCGGTGCCGTACACTCAAGGACGAGGCTTATGGACCGTTTCGACAAGTTCACCGACCGGGCACGCAAGGTCCTGACACTGGCCCAGGATGAAGCGCAGCGCTTCAACCACAACTACATCGGGACCGAGCATCTGCTGCTTGGACTCGTCCGCGAGGGCGAGGGAGTCGCCGCGCGCGTCCTCGAGAACATGAACGTCGAGCTCTCGAAGGTCCGCCAGGCCGTCGAGTTCATCATCGGGCGGGGTGAGCGTCCGGTCGTTGGCGAGGTCGGCCTCACGCCCCGCGCCAAGCGGGTCATCGAGCTGGCCATCGACGAGGCCCGGCGCCTCGGCCACAACTACATCGGTACCGAGCACCTCCTGCTTGGGCTGGTCCGGGAGGGCGAGGGGATCGCCGCCGGCGTCCTCGAGAGCCTGGGTGTCAACCTCGACAAGGTCCGCCATCAGGTCATCCACGTCCTGTCACAGAGCAGCGCCAATGCTCCGGCCCAGGAGCCGAAGCGCTCGTCGAAGACCCCGACCCTCGACCAGCTGGGCATCAACCTCACCGAGCTCGCGCGGTCGGGCAAGCTCGACCCGGTCATCGGCCGGGAGAAGGAGATCGAGCGGGTCATCCAGATCCTCGGTCGGAAGACGAAGAACAACCCCGCCCTCATCGGCGAGCCGGGCGTGGGGAAGACCGCCATCGCCGAGGCGCTCGCCCATCGGATCGTGTCCGGCGACGTGCCCGACACCCTGCTCGACAAGCGGGTGCTGACCCTGGACATCGGCTCCCTGGTGGCCGGCACGAAGTACCGCGGCGAGTTCGAGGAGCGGCTGAAGAAGATCATCGAGGAACTGCGATCGAGCGACGACTCGGTCCTGTTCATCGACGAGCTCCACACTCTGGTCGGGGCGGGAGCTGCCGAGGGCGCCATCGACGCCGCCAACATCCTCAAGCCCCCGCTGTCCCGCGGCGAGCTCCAGTGCATCGGGGCCACGACCCTCGACGAGTACCGCAAGTACATCGAGAAGGACGCCGCCCTCGAACGACGCTTCCAGCCGGTCATGGTCGATGAGCCGACCGTTGACCAGGCCAACGAGATCCTGCTCGGGATCCGGGCGCGGTACGAAGAGCATCACCACGTGAAGTACACCGACGAGGCGCTGCGCGCCGCGGTCGACCTTTCGGTCCGTTACGTGGCGGACCGCTCCCTGCCCGACAAGGCCATCGACCTCATCGACGAGGCCGGGTCGCGGGTTCGCCTGCGCCACGCGTCCGCGCCACCCAGCGTCAAGGAGGCGCAGCAGGACCTCGAGGAGATCATCAAGCGCAAGGACGAGGCCATCGCCGCCCAGGAGTACGAGGGCGCGGCCCGCCTGCGTGATGAAGAGGCCGCCGGCCGCGAGCGGATCGACGAGCTGCGCAAGGCGTGGCACGAGGAAGCGGCCAAGGAGACACCGGAGGTCGACGACGAGGAGATCGCCCAGGTCGTCAGCATGTGGACCGGCATCCCGGTGGTCCGCATCAGCCAGGAGGAGAAGGACCGCCTGCTCCAGATGGAGGATGCGCTCCACAAGCGGGTCATCGGCCAGGACGAGGCGATCAAGACCATCAGCTCGGCCGTCCGCCGCGCGCGCGCCGGCCTGAAGGACCCCAAGCGGCCCATCGGCTCGTTCGTCTTCCTCGGGCCGACCGGCGTGGGCAAAACCGAGCTGGCGCGGGCCCTGGCCGAGTTCATGTTCGGCTCCGAAGAGGCCCTCGTGAAGCTCGACATGAGCGAGTTCATGGAGCGCCACAACGTCTCGCGACTGGTCGGGGCCCCGCCGGGCTATGTCGGGTACGACGAGGGCGGCCAGCTGACCGAGGCCGTGCGGCGCAAGAGCTACAGCGTGGTGCTCCTCGACGAGATCGAGAAGGCGCACCCCGAGGTCTTCAACATCCTGCTCCAGATCCTCGAGGACGGCCAGCTGACCGACGCCAAGGGCCGGCGCGTGGACTTCCGGAACACGATCGTGATCATGACCAGCAACGTCGGCGCCCAGGTGCTCCAGCGCGACTCGTCCATCGGCTTCCGAGCCGGCGGCGACGAGGCCACGGTCGCCATCGCCGAGTACGACCGGATGAAGGACAAGGTCCTGGGCGAGCTGAGGAACCTGTTCCGACCCGAGTTCCTCAACCGGATCGACGCCTCGGTCGTCTTCCGCAGCCTGACCCGGGAAGAGATCCGATCCATCGTCGATCTCCAGCTGGCGCGCGTCCTCGACCAGGTCGCCGCCCAGCAGATGGAGCTGACCGTGACCGATGCGGCCAAGGACGCGATCATCGAGAAGGGCTTCGACCAGGCCTTCGGGGCCCGACCCATGCGGCGCGAGATCCAGAACCTGATCGAGGACCCGCTGGCCGAGCGCCTGCTCCAGGCCGAGTT
Source organism: uncultured Chloroflexia bacterium (assembly GCA_963699235.1). Classification (GTDB taxonomy): domain Bacteria; phylum Chloroflexota; class Limnocylindria; order QHBO01; family QHBO01; genus DASTEQ01. The sequence goes on from OY969424.1 coordinate 979,885, forward strand.
CGGGCCCGGGGACAAGATCCTGGTGGACGCCGACGGCCAGGGCGGCCTGGTCATCACCAAGAAGACGCAGCGCAAGCAGCCGGTCAAAGTCGCCGGCTGACCGCTCTTCGGACCGGGATCATCCGGTCTGGACTGGTGCGGATTGGGGTGCTAGTGTGGCCGCCCGTTTCGGCGGGTTCGCGCGGCATTCATCCGATTTCATCCATTCATCGAAAATCTTCGTGACCGCTCCGCGCGACGGCCACACCACGGACTCATCACCACATGCAGACCATCGTCCGACTGTCGGGCGCGCTGCTCGGCATCATCCTCGGGTTTGGGCTGGGGCTGCTCATCCTTGACCGCCTGGGTGATTCCATCGACCCGGCAAACCGTCCTGCCTTCCTCGTCGCGATCGTGGTCGCCGCACTGCTGTTCGGCTACCTCGCGATCCCCTATGTGACGCTGTACCCGACGCGCTGGGCGGTCGGCCGCCTGTCCGAAGCCGGCGCTGCCGAGTTCGTCCTCGGGGTGCTCGGGATCCTCATCGGCCTCCTCATGGGGGCGCTGATCGGGATTCCCCTGTCGGGCCTCGAGGGCGATCTCGGGAGCTGGATCCCGGTCGTCGTGTCGCTCTCCCTGGCGGCGATCATGGCCGGGGCATTCATGTACAAGCGCGAGTCCATCCTCAAGGCGGTGTCCAGCATCCTGCCGGGTGGCCGGCGCGGGATCCCGAACCGGGTGGCGGTGGACACCAGCGCCGTCATCGATGGCCGGATCGTGGACATCGCCAAGACCGGGTTCATCCTCGGCGCGCTCGTCGCACCGCGGTTCGTCCTGGACGAGCTCCAGCGGATCGCCGACTCGCCCGACGCCCTCCGCCGCAACCGCGGTCGCCGCGGGCTCGAAATGCTCTCCGCCCTCCAGAAGGACTCGATCACCCCGGTCGAGATCAGCGAGGCGTCGTACCCCGAGCTCGAGGAGGTGGATGCCAAGCTGGTGGCTCTCGCGCGCGACACTGGGGCCGCGATCCTGACCAACGACTACAACCTCAACCGGGTGGCCGAGCTGCAGGGGATTCGGGTCCTGAACATCAACGAGCTGGCGAACGCGGTGAAGGCCGTGGTCCACCCGGGCGAGGAGCTGAGCGTGCGGATCATCCAGGAGGGGAAGGAGCCCGGGCAGGGCGTTGGCTACCTCGAGGACGGGACGATGATCGTGGTCGAGGGCGGCAGCCGGTTCATTGACACCGATATTCCGATCACCGTGACCCGCGTCCTCCAGACGGTCGCGGGCCGGATGATCTTCGCCCAGCCCCGCACCGACACGTGACCGAGGCCCGACCAGAGCGGGCCGGTGTCCTGGTCGCGGCCGGCCGAGGCCGCCGGATGGGGAGCGACCGCGAGAAGCTCTGGCTCGAGATCCTCGGGCGCCCGGTCTGGCGCTGGAGCCTGGATGCGCTGCTGTCCGTCCCCGGCATGTCCATGGTGGCGGTGGTCGTCCCCGCGGACGCGCTGGACCGATGGGCAGCCGCCGTCCCGCCAGCGGTGCTCGACCGATGCCGGCTGGTCTCCGGCGGTGAGGCCCGCGCGGACTCGGTGCGAGCCGGCCTGGCCGCGCTGACCGATGCTGGGGTTGGGGATGCCACCGTGGTCCTCGTCCACGACGCGGCACGCCCGGCGGCGACGGTTGCCCTCATGACGGCGGTCGCCGACGCCGCGGGTACGGGTGCCGGAGCCATCCCGGTCGTCGCCGTCCACGACACGCTGAAGCGGGTCCGCGACGGGATGGTGGTCGAGACCGTGGACCGGACCGATACCGCCGGCGCCCAGACTCCGCAGGCGGCGACCCTGGGCATCCTCCGCGCGGCGCTCGATGCGGCCCGCGCCCAGGGCATGGAGCCGACCGACGAAGCCGCCGCGCTCGCCGCCCTAAGCGTGCCTGTCCACGCCCTGGCGGGCGACCCGGCGAACCGCAAGCTGACCGACCCCGATGACCTGCCGCTTATCAAGGCCCTGCTCCGCGCCCGTGCCGCGCCGGCCCACGCCCCATCGGCCGCGGCGCTGGTTGCCGAGGTCGGGCAGGTCCGTGCTGGCGTGGGCTTCGACGCCCACCGGCTCGAGGCCGGCCGCGCCCTCCATCTCGGTGGTCTCGCCTTTCCGGACGAGCCCAGGGGCCTGGTCGGCCATTCGGACGGGGACGCCGCTCTCCACGCCGTGATCGATGCGCTCCTCGGGGCGGCCGCCCTCGGTGACATCGGGACGCTCTACCCGCCCGGTGACCCCGCCTGGGACGGCGCCGACTCGGCGGACCTCCTCCGCCTCGCTGCCGAGCAGGTGCGGACTGCCGGCTGGGCACCACGCGGCGTGGATCTCGCGATCGCGGCCGCTCGCCCAGCGATCGCCCCCCGACGTGACGAGATGGCTGCGCGGATCGCCGAACGCATCGAACTGCCGACCGACTCGGTCACCGTGCGAGGGACCACGAGCGACGGGCTCGGCTTCGCCGGCTCCGAGGGGGTCGCCGCGTGGGCCGTGGTCACCGTCGAGCGCACCGCGTGACCGAGTGGATCGGCGGTCGCCGCCCGGTGGCCGAGGCCCTCGCTGCCGGGAGACCCGCGCATCGCCTGCTCATTGCCCGCGGCTCCGGCACGAGCCCCGAGCTCCGGGCACTCCGGGCGGCCGCCGACCAGGCGTCGGTCCCGATTGAAGAGGTCGAGCGGGACCGGCTGGCTCGCCTCGCCGGCTTTGACGGCCACCAGGGCGTGCTGTTGGAGGTTGAGGACCGGCGCTGGTCCGACCCGATGGAGATCCTGGCCGGCGCCGCGGCCGCCCATCGGCCCCCGTTCGTCCTCGTCCTCGAGCATCTCCAGGACCCGGTCAATCTGGGGGCCATCCTGCGCACCGCGGAAGCTGCCGGCGTGGACGGGGTGATTTTCCCCGAGCGCGGATCGGCCCCACTCAGTGCGGCGGCGGTGAAATCCTCGGCGGGGGCCAGCGAGCACCTCCGACTCGCCCCCGTCAGCAGCCTGGGCGCCGCCCTGGCCGACCTCCAGTCCCGCGACGTCTGGCTGGTGGCCGCCGACGAGGGCGCGCCGCTGCTGGCCTGGGATGCCGATCTCCGCGGACCGATGGCCGTCGTGGTCGGCGGTGAGGGAGCGGGCCTGAGCGGTGCGACACGTCGGCGGTGCGACCTCCTGGTCCGCTTCCCGATGGCCGGCCACGTGGCCAGCCTCAACGCCGCGGCGGCCGGGGCGCTCCTCCTGTTCGAGGTCGTCCGTCAGCGCGGGCTAGAATCGCCGACCTGAGGCCGACGTAGCTCAATGGCAGAGCAGCGGTTTTGTAAACCGCCGGTTGTGGGTTCGATTCCCCCCGTCGGCTCCATCCATGCCCGGTGGCGAAGGGGAAACGGCCGGTTGAGCGCACCGGCGGACCATCGGTATACTCCGCCTCCCACCGTGGGTAGGTTGAGCAGGTGGTGAGCTCCGCTGACTGTAGATCAGCCGTCTTCGACTGTGGGGGTTCGATTCCCTCCCTGCCCACCATTCACCGGCCGCTCCATCCGCAGTGGCGGCTGTCCGCCCGGTTCGCGCTAGACTGTCGCCGCCCGGGCCCACGTAGCTCAGTTGGCAGAGCACATCCTTGGTAAGGATGAGGTCTCCGGTTCGAGCCCGGACGTGGGCTCCATGCAACTTCAGGAGGCAGACCGCGCGGTGCAACCCCACGTTGTCCTTCCCCTGCTGACGGCCCTCCTGGCAGCTATCACGGCGCTGGCCGTGTTCGACCAGTGGCTCCGAAAGCGCCGGGCGTATCAGCTCGTCTGGGCCCTGGGGCTGACGTGGTACATGGTCGCCGCCGGGGCCGAGGCTCTGGGAGGCGCACGCGGCTGGAGCGAGCCGATCTACCGCGCCTGGTACCTGTTCGGCGCCTTCGGGGTGGCCTCCTGGCTCGGCCTGGGCACCGTCTTCCTGCTTCGTCGGACGCGCTTCGGGTACGCCGTCGCGGCCGCCCTCCTCCTCAGCGGTCTCATCACCCTGGCGGGGGAGAGCCGGATCCCGTTCCTGGTGGCCGCCGTCGGCGCGCTGGCCCTGGCCCTCGCCACCTGGCGGCAGCGGGATCGCGTCGCTCCGATGGCGGCGCTTTTGCTGATCGGCGGCTCGATCGCGGTCGCCTATTTGGTCCTGACGGCTCCGCTGTCCGCGCCCGGCTACGCCGTGGATCCGGTGACCAGCGTCCCGATCGGCGCCGCATTCCCCGAGCAGGTCCGGGTCCTGAGCCCGCTGTTCAACATCCCCGGTGCGGTGGCGCTCGTTGCCGGCGCTCTCTATTCCGCCTACATCTTCATGCCCAAGACCCGCGTCCTCCGGGTCACGAACACGACCCCGGTCATCGGGGCGATCGGTCGCGCCCTGGCCGTCGTCGTCAACTTCGTGGCCTCCATCCCGGGGGCCATCCGGGCCGGCCAACGAGGTGAGCTCCACTCGCGGGTCCCGGCCACCCTGCTCATCGCCCTGGGCGGCATCTTTCCCAGCTTCACGAGCGGCTTGACCCGGTTCGGGATCACCTGGGGGCACTATCTCGGGGAGCTGATCGGCGTCGCGCTGATCCTCGCCGGGTTCGTCATCAGCCTCGAGGTCTTCAGCGACCTCCGCGTGCCGTTCACCCGGATCATCCTCGTCCGCCGGCCGCCGGCCGACGTCGTTGACACCGGGGTACCCCAAGCCTAGAATCACGGTCGTTCCCCTGGTGACCGGCCCTGTTTCGGCGTGTCTGTCGGGGACGCCTCTAAGGACACAAATCCGTGGCCAAGGCCGAGAACCGACCGGTCATCACCCTGGCGTGCACCGAGTGCAAAGAGCGCTCGTACAGCACGCGGAAGAACAAGAAGAACGACCCCGGGCGGATGGAGCTGAACAAGTTCTGCCCGCGCTGCCGTCACCACACCCTGCATCGTGAAACCAAGTAGCCGGAGGGGTGTAGCTCAACTGGTAGAGCACTGGTCTCCAAAACCAGCGGTTGTGGGTTCGAGTCCCGCCGCCCCTGCCAGCCCCTTCACCATCCACCCAGGAGCACGCAGACAGCAATCGTGATCGCGAGAACCCGAAACTACGTCACCGAGAGCTGGGCCGAGCTGCGCAAGGTGGTCTGGCCCACCCGGCGCACGGTGGTCAACCTGACAGTGATCGTCATCGTCGTCTCGGCCATCGTCGGGGCCTACATCGCGATCCTCGACCTGCTCCTGCTGTTCGGCATGGATCAGCTCCTCACCCAGTGATAACCGAGACCGACCGATGACCGCCGACAAGACCGATCCCAGCGAAGCGACCGAGCCCACCGAGGCAGCGGCGCCAGAGGAAGAGACGACCGAGCCCGCCGTGGCGGAAGCGGTTGCGACCCTGGATCCCGATCCCGATCCCGATTCCGAGCCCGCCGCGCCGGCCGAAAAACGGGCTGAGCCCACTGCTGCATCGCTCGAGATCGAGGAGGCCCGCCAGGCCGCCCGCCTGTCGCGCGAGGCGCCCCAGCCGGAGGACCCCGACGCAGCGGAGCGGACCACAAAGCAGTGGTACGTCATCCACACCTACTCCGGGTACGAGAACAAGGTGAAGACCAACCTCGAGCACCGCATCGAGTCGATGGGTGTCGAGGACCAGATCTACCAGGTCCTCGTGCCGATGGAAGAGGAGATCGAGATCCGCAACGGCCAGCGGCAGACCGTCAACAAGAAGGTCTTCCCCGGCTACGTGCTGGTCGAGATGATCATGACCGACGAGTCGTGGTACGTCGTCCGGAACACCCCGGGCGTGACCAGCTTCGTCGGTTCCGGCAACCGGCCCACGGCCCTCCGCGAGAGCGAGGTCAAGGCCATCCTCAAGCAGATGGGCGTCGAAGCGCCTAAGTTCAAGGTCCAGTTCCAGAAGGGCCAGAGCGTGCGCGTCACCGACGGGCCGTTCGCCGAGTTCATCGGAACCGTGGACGAAGTGCACCCGGAGCGGAACAAGGTCCGGGTCCTGGTCAGCATCTTCGGGCGCGAGACGCCCGTGGAGCTCGACTTCCTGCAGATCGAGAAGTTGTAGAGGGAGGGGCGTGACCCGCCCCGCTCGCACCTCGGAGGTACTCAGTGGCCAAGAAGATCCGCGCACTCATCAGGGTTCAGGCCCCTGCCGGCAAGGCGTCCGCCGCCGGCACCATCGGCCCGGCCCTTGGCGCCCAGGGCGTCAACATCCTCGAGTTCCTGAAGGCGTTCAACGAGAAGACGGCCCACCTGGCCGGCTACACCGTCGCCGCCGACCTCATCGTGTACGAGGATCGCTCGTTCACGTTCACGCTGATGGCCCCCCTCGCGGCGGCGCTCCTGAAGCGCGCGGCCGGGGTGGAGGCGGGCTCGGCGCAGCCGAACCGCGAGAAGGTGGGCTCGATCACGTCGGCCCAGCTGCGTGAGATCGCCGAGACGAAGATGGTTGACCTCAACGCCGGCAGCATCGAGCAGGCGATGAAGATCATCGCCGGCACGGCCCGCAGCATGGGCATCGAGGTGGTGGGCTGATGCCAGCGCACGGCAAGAAGTACCGCGCGGCCGCTGCCCTCCTTGAGGAAGGTCGCCGATACCCGATCGACGAGGCCTGCGAGCTGCTGCCGCGGGTGTCAACCGCGAAATTCGACGCCACCGTCGAGGCGCACCTCCGGCTCGGGATCGACCCGCGCCACGCCGACCAGCTGGTCCGTGGCACGGTCGTCCTGCCCCACGGCACCGGCCGCTCGACGCGGGTCATCGTCTTCGCCCAGGGCGAGAAGGCGCAGGACGCCCTCCGTGCCGGCGCGGACGAAGTCGGCGGCGAGGAGCTGGTCAAGAAGATCGACGACGGCTGGTTCGACTTCGAGGTCGCCGTTGCGACGCCGGACATGATGGGTGTCGTCGGCCGGCTCGGGAAGAAGCTCGGCCCTCGCGGGCTCATGCCCAACCCGAAGGCCGGGACGGTGACGTTCGACATCGAGCGGGCCGTGGGCGAGGTGAAGTCGGGCCGGATCGAGTTCAAGGTCGACCGGGCGGGGATCGTCCACGCCCCGGTGGGCCGCGCCTCGTTCTCGCCGGACCAGCTGCGGGCCAACGTGGCGGCACTCGTGGACGCCATCAACCGGGCCAAGCCGTCGGGAGCGAAGGGGACGTACTTGCGGACTTTGACGCTAGCCCCCACCATGGGCCCTGGCGTCGCCGTCGACATTCCGTCGGCACTCGCCGCCGCCCAGGCCTGACCGCGAAGGGAGCGGACACGCCCGGAACGACAATCAAACAGCCCAAGACAGCGATGTGATCCGGGCTTCGGCCCGGACTAATCACCGGCCGGTGGCAGCACCGACCGGGGCACGCCGAGGCAGGACGCTCCACCCACGCTGTGGGTCTGTCCTCGCCGCGGCGAGGACTTTTTCGTAGGTGGAGCACAGCACGCCGATGCCAACCGATGCCAAGCGCCAGGCGGTGACCGAGCTCACGGAGATGCTTCGCGGGAGCTCGGCCCTGGCCGTGGCCGACTACCGGGGACTGACCGTCTCCGAGATGCACACCGTCCGCAAGTCGCTCCGCTCGAACGGGGTGAGCCTCAAGATCGCGAAGAACCGGCTCCTGAAGATCGCCGCCGACGAGGCGGGCCTGGACGAGCTGAAGCCACTGCTCGATGGCCCGACCGCCATCGCCACCACCGAGGGTGACGAGGTGAGCCTCGCACGCGCCCTCCAGGACGCATTCCGCCCGTACAAGATCGTGACCGTTCGCGGCGGCCTGCTCGCGGGACAGCCGGTGAGCGCGGCGGACCTCCAGCGGCTGGCCAGCCTGCCCGGTCGCGAGGTCCTGCTTGGCCGTCTGGCCGGCGGCATGGTCGCGCCACTGAGCGCCATGGCCGGGGTCCTGGCCGGCAACCTCCGCAACCTGGTTGGCGTCCTCAACGCGGTCGCCGACCAGAAACGACAGTCCGATCCCGGCGCGGCAGAGGCAGCCCCGGCGCCCGAGGCCTCCACCGAGAACGGAGGCGCGATCGCCCAGGTGGATGCAACCGATGAGGCAGCCCCGGCGGACGACGCTGCGGCTCCCGAGGACGCGGCTCCGCCCGTCGAGGCGGCAGCGACCGAGGACCCGGCCCCGGCCGACGAGGCCGAAGCCACCGACGACACGTCCACCACTGAGACCGATCCAACCACCGACTGACCAGCGCCTGAGCTGACCGAAGAAGGAGAACCGATACCACCATGGCGACCAAGACAATGAGCAAGGACCAGATCCTCGAAGCGATCGACGGCATGACCGTCCTCGAGCTGAGCGAGCTGGTGAAGGCCTTCGAGGAGCGCTACGGCGTGACCGCCGCTGCCCCCGTCGCGGTAGCGGCAGCCCCGGCGGCCGGCGGCGACGGCGCCGCCCCGGCCGCGTCCGAGGAGCAGACCGAGTTCGACGCGATCCTGACCGATGTCGGTGCGAACAAGATCCTCGTCATCAAGGCCGTTCGCGAGCTGACCGGCCTCGGTCTCAAGGAGGCAAAGGACCTGGTCGACGCCGCTCCCAAGGCGGTAAAGGAGGGCGTCGCGCGCGACGAGGCGGACGCCGTCAAGGAGAAGCTGGCCGAAGCCGGCGCGACCGTCGAGGTCAAGTAGCCCAGCCGATAGGCCCGCGCCCGGGTGCCATTCGGCACTCGTCGCGGGCCATCCCGCAGCGCCATCCTCCCATCGCAACCGCTGACGGGAGGACACCACATGGCGATCGCCGTTTCGCCGCCGTTCCCGCTGGCCGCGCTGCCCCGACCCGAGCCCGTGCAGCGCTGGCTCGCACGGACGCCGCCCGAGCCCGGCCTGCCGCCCCGGAGCATCTACCTCGACGGGTCGGCGAGCTTCAAGCGAGGCCGACTGCCGTACCTTCCACTTGATATCAAGGTCTGGACCCGGCTGGGCTTCGACCGCGTCAGCGAGCTCGAGGTCCGGATCGCGGGGATGACGATCATGCGCGGGTTCGACGCATTCGTTGACGGACGCGGACTCACCCGGGTCGGTTCGGAGCTGAGCCGCGGGCCGACTGTGGACCAGGGCGCGTTCCACGTCATGTTCCTCGAGACGATGCTGGTGCCGGGCGCCTGGCCGACCGACATCCGGTGGGAGCCGATCGACGCCGACTCGGCCCGGGTGGTCACCCGGTTCGCGGGCGGTCACGAGATGGCCGTGGTGGGGTTCGATCCAGCCACCGGCCTGCCGGCCAGCTACCGAACCAATCGGTTCAAGGCCCCCGACCTCCCGAAGGTGCCGTGGACCGCAACGGTGGGGGAGTGGCGTGACTTCGGGTCGCTGTTCTTCCCGAGCCGGCTCGAAGCCACGTGGGCTGACGAGGAACAGCCGTGGCTGAAGTTCCGCATCGAGCATGCAAGGAGGGACGTATCCATGGACGAGCCGCTGGCCAGAGCGCGAGCGGTGCTGGGGGAGAGCGCCTGATGAGCGATCGCTTCGGTTGACGAAGCGGCCCCGGCTGCTATACTCCTCTTTCGCGTGTCCGCGACCCACGCTGCGTCTTCAATGATTCACCCTGCCTCTTCGAGGAGTTCTGCATGCCCCTGGCCGAGTCTGCCGGCCGCTCGGCGCTCGCTCCGAGCCGTGAAAATTTCTCCCACATCCCGGAGGTTCTTCCCCTCCCCAACCTGATCCAGACCCAGATCGAGTCGTTCCACTGGTTCGTCGAGACGGGGCTCCGCGAGCTCCTCGACGAGATCACCCCGATCAGCGACTTCACCAACAAGAACTTCGACCTCCACTTCCGCGACTACTACTTCGAGGATCCGAAGTTCAACGAGGACGACTGCCGCACTCGTGACCTGACCTACTCGCGCCCGCTGCGGGCCGAGGTCGACCTCCGGGTCAAGGAGACCGACGAGGTCAAGTCCCAGACCGTGTTCATGGGCGACTTCCCGTGGATGACGGAACAGGGCACGTTCATCATCAACGGTGCCGAGCGAGTGGTGGTCAGTCAGCTCGTCCGGTCGCCAGGCGCCTACTACGACCGCGATGAAGACCCGGCCACCGGCCGCATGCTCTACACCGCCAAGCTGATCCCGAACCGCGGGGCGTGGCTCGAGTTCGAGACCTCGAACCGGAACATCCTGTCGGTGAAGGTCGATCGCAAGCGGAAGATCCCAGTTACCACCCTGCTCCGCGCGGTAGGCCTGGTCGACAACCAGGAGATGCTGAAGGTCTTCGCCCCGGTTGACGACAACCCCGAGCACCCGTACATCGCGCTGACCCTCGAGAAGGACCCGACCACCACCCAGGAAGAGGCACTGGTCGAGGTCTACAAGAAGCTGCGCCCCGGCGATCCGCCCACCGTTGAGAACGCGCGGACGCTGGTCAACAGCCTGTTCTTCAACTTCCGCCGCTACGACCTCGGTCGCGTCGGTCGCTACAAGCTGAACAAGGCCCTTCGCGAGATGGCCACCAAGCTCCACCTCGAGCTGCCCACGGAGGAGCCGGACACCCCCCGCGAGTCGCGGGTGATCAGCCAGGCGGACGTCGTCGCCATCGTGGCCAAGCTCATCGACCTGAACAACGGCCGCGGCGATCCGGACGACATCGACCACCTCGGTAACCGCCGGATCCGCGCCAATGGTGAGCTGATCCAGAACCAGTTCCGCATCGGTCTGCTCCGGATGGAGCGGGTCGTGAAGGAGCGGATGACGATCACCGATCCGGAGCAGGCGACGCCGAACTCCCTGATCAACATCCGCCCCGTGGTGGCCGCCATGAAGGAGTTCTTCGGCGGCAGCCAGCTGAGCCAGTTCATGGACCAGACCAACCCGCTCGCCGAGCTCACGAACAAGCGCCGCCTGTCGGCCCTCGGGCCGGGTGGCCTGTCGCGCGAGCGCGCCGGCTTCGACGTCCGCGACGTCCATCCGTCGCACTACGGACGGATGTGCCCCATCGAGACGCCCGAAGGGCCGAACATCGGCCTCATCGGCTCGCTGGCCACCTACGGCAAGATCAACAAGCATGGCTTCATCGAGACTCCCTACCGCCGCGTGCGGCGGACGATCTCGCACAAGGACAAGCCGGCCGACGTGGTCGGGGAGTCGCTCGCCGAGGACCTGACCGATGGCCGAAAGGTCCTGGCCAAGGCCGGCGCCACGATCACCGACAAGCTCTGGGCCACGATCAAGGACCAGAAGCTCGCCACCATCCGCATCAACCCGGTGGTGACCGACCAGATCGACTACCTTGCCGCCGACGAGGAGGAGAAGTTCTACATCGCCCAGGCCAATGCGCCGCTGGACGATGGCCAGCACTTCACCGAGGAGCGGGTCATGGTCCGCTACCGCGACAAGTTCCTCATCGAGCCGGCCATCGACGTCGACTACATGGACGTCAGTCCCAAGCAGATCGTCAGTGTGGCCACCGCCCTCATCCCGTTCCTCGAGCATGACGACGCCAACCGGGCGCTGATGGGCTCGAACATGATGCGGCAGTCCGTGCCGCTCATCGTGCCCGAGGCTCCGGTCGTGGGCACCGGCGTGGAGTACCGCGCCGCCCTCGACTCGCAGTCGCTGGTCACCGCCGCGGCTCCGGGGACGGTCATGGGCGTCACCGCCGACGAGATCGTGGTCGAGCGTGATGAGGGAGACCAGCGCGACACGTACACCCTCAAGAAGTTCGTCCGCTCCAACCAGGGCACCTGCATCCACCAGCGACCGATCGTGGACGTCGGCACCCGGGTGGTCGAAGGCCAGGTCCTGGCCGATTCGTCCTCGACCGACAAGGGCGAGCTGGCCCTGGGCCAGAACATCCTCGTCGCGTTCCTCCCGTGGGAGGGGGGCAACTACGAGGACGCCATCGTCATCAGCGAGCGGCTTGTCCGTGACGACCTGTTCACCTCGATCCACATCGAGAAGCACGAGGTCGAGGCCCGCGACACGAAGCTCGGGCCGGAGGAGATCACCCGCGACATCCCCAACGTCGGTGACGAGTCGCTCCGCGACCTCAACGAGGACGGGATCATCTACGAGGGTGCAGAGGTCCAGCCCGGCGACATCCTGGTCGGCAAGATCACGCCCAAGGGCGAGACCGAGCTGACCGCCGAGGAGCGCCTGCTGCGGGCGATCTTCGGGGAGAAGGCCCGGGAAGTGAAGGACTCGTCCCTCCGCCTGCCCCACGGGGAGCGGGGGATCGTGGTCGAGGTCCGCGAGTTCTCGCGCGAACAGGGCGACGAGCTGGCCCCGGGCGTGAACCGCCTGGTCCGCGTCTCGGTTGCCCAGAAGCGCAAGATCGCGGTCGGGGACAAGATGGCCGGACGCCACGGCAACAAGGGCGTCATCGCCAAGATCCTCCCCGCCGAGGACATGCCGTTCATGCCCGACGGGACCCCGGTTGACATCGTCCTGAACCCGCTCGGTGTCCCGAGCCGGATGAACATCGGCCAGATCCTGGAGACCCACCTGGGCTGGGCCATGACCGTGCTCGGCCTGAAGGCCGCCACCCCGGTCTTCGACGGCGCCACCGAGGAGCACATCCGACAGCGCCTTGAGCAGGCCGGCCTGCCGACCGATGGCAAGTCCATCCTCTATGACGGGCGGACGGGCGACGCGTTCGACCAGCCGGTCACCGTCGGCCACATCTACATGCTGAAGCTCCACCACCTGGTGGAGGACAAGATCCACGCCCGGAGCACGGGCCCCTACTCGCTCATCACCCAGCAGCCGCTCGGTGGCAAGGCGCAGTTCGGCGGCCAGCGCTTCGGTGAGATGGAGGTCTGGGCCCTGGAGGCCTATGGCGCGGCCAACATCCTCCAGGAGCTGCTGACCGTGAAGTCCGACGACGTCCTCGGTCGGGTCCAGACCTACGAGGCCATCGTCAAGGGCGAGGAGATCCAGGCGCCCGGTGTGCCGGAGTCGTTCAAGGTGCTCATCAAGGAGCTCCAGGCGCTCGGGCTGTCGGTCGAGATCCTGAATGAGAACGAGGAGGAGATCCGGTTCGTCGAGGACACCGGGTCGTACCCGCTGCCCGACTTGGGCGGCATCAACCTCCAGGGCTTTGAGGAGTAGGGGCGGGCATGCTGGAAGTCAATAACTTCGACGCCATCCGGATCGGGCTGGCTTCGCCGGACGAGATCAAGTCGTGGTCCTCGGGCGAGGTCACCAAGCCCGAGACGATCAACTACCGGACCCTCAAGCCGGAGAAGGACGGCCTGTTCGACGAGCGCATCTTCGGTCCCACCAAGGACTGGGAGTGCTACTGCGGTAAGTACAAGCGGATCCGGTACAAGGGGATCATCTGCGACAAGTGTGGCGTGGAGGTCACCCGCAGCAAGGTCCGCCGTGAGCGGATGGGGCACATCAAGCTCGCCTCGCCGGTCAGCCACATCTGGTACTTCAAGGGCACGCCGTCGCGGCTCGGGATCCTGCTCGACATCAGCCCGCGCAACCTGGAACGGATCCTGTACTTCGCCCTGTCCGTCGTCACCCGCGTGGACGAGACCGAGCGCGAGAAGGCGATCGCTGCAGTGGACGAGGAGCTCGCCTCGCGGATCGGCGCTGCCAAGGCCGTGGTGGACGACAAGCAGGCCGAGCTCGAGGGCCAGGTCTCCGAGCGCCGGATGGCGATCGACGGTGAGCTGGCTGCCGAGCAGAAGATGCTCGACGAGCGCCAGAAGGGTCGTGCCGAGGAGCTGACCGCAGCCGGCAAGGAGCTGGAAGCTCAGCTGAAGGCGGCCGGCAAGGTCGTCACCGAAAACGTCGTGTTCGCGGCCACCGGCGAGGTCGTTGCCAACGAAGGCGACGCCGCGAAGGACGCTGTGGCCGCGATCAAGGCCGCGGTCAAGGCGGAGGTGGCCTCGGTCGCCGCCGACACCGGGGTAGCCCGCACCAAGGCCCAGGAGCGCCACGACCTCCAGATCGCGGACCTGACCGGGGGCTTCGACAGCGCCCTGGCCGAGTCCAAGGAGCATCTCGCCCGCGAGACCGATGACGCGCGCCTCGCGGCGCGCCTGGCCCGGGCCCAGATCAACGACGTCAAGGTCATGCAGACCCTGACCGAGTCGGAGCACCGCAACCTGTCCGAGCAGCACGGCCGGATGTTCGACGCGTCGATGGGGGCCGAGGCGATCAAGCGCGTGATCGAGACCCTGGACCTCGACGAGCTGGCCGAGAAGCTGAATCTCGAGATGCGCCAGACCTCCGGCCAGCGCCGGAAGAAGGCGATCAAGCGACTGCGCCTGATCGAGGCCTTCCGCAAGAGCGGCGCCCGTCCCGAGTGGATGATCCTGACCACTCTGCCGGTCATTCCGCCCGACCTGCGACCGATGGTCCAGCTCGACGGCGGCCGGTTCGCGACGAGCGACCTGAACGACCTCTATCGGCGGGTCATCAACCGAAACAACCGGCTGAGCCGGCTGCTGGACCTCGAGGCCCCGGAGATCATCATCCGCAACGAGAAGCGGATGCTGCAGGAGGCCTGCGACGCGCTGATCGACAACGGTCGGCGTGGCCGGGCCATCAGCGGCACCGGCAACCATCGGCTCAAGAGCCTGTCGGACATGCTCAAGGGAAAGCAGGGCCGGTTCCGCCAGAACCTGCTCGGCAAGCGCGTGGACTACTCGGGCCGATCGGTCATCGTGGTCGGACCGGAGCTGAAGCTGCACCAGTGCGGCCTGCCCAAGAAGATGGCGCTCGAGCTGTTCAAGCCGTTTGTCATGCGCCAGCTGGTGGAGAAGGGCTTCGCTCACAACATCAAGAGCGCGAAGCGGATCGTGGAGCGGGTGCGTCCCGAGGTGTGGGACGTCCTCGAGGAGGTCATCCGGGACCACCCGGTCCTCCTGAACCGCGCCCCGACCCTGCATCGCCTCGGCATCCAGGCCTTCATCCCGGTCCTGGTCGAGGGCTCGGCCATCCAGATCCACCCGCTCGTCTGCTTCGCGTTCAACGCGGACTTCGACGGGGACCAGATGGCGGTCCACGTGCCGCTGTCCACCGCCGCCCAGAAGGAGGCGCGGGAGCTCATGCTCTCGACCCAGAACCTCCTGAGCGCGGCGGACGGCTCGCCGGTGGTGTCGCCCACCCATGACATGGTCCTGGGCTGCTACTACCTGACCATCGAGGACGAGAAGGCGGCAGGCGCCGGGAAGATCTTCTCCTCGTTCGACGAGGCCCGGATGGCCCTCGACGCGGGGATCATCCACCTCCAGGCGCCGATCGACGTCGACCACGACGGGGCGCGAATCGTGACCACCGTCGGCCGGCTGATCTTCAACTCGGTCCTGCCCGCGGAGCTGGGTTTCGTGAACCAGATCATGGACCGGAAGGGGCTGAAAGAACTCATCGCCCGCTGCTACCGCGACCTGGGCCCGGCCGCCACGGCCACCCTGGTGGACGGGATCAAAGGCATCGGCTTCCACTACGCCACCGTCGCCGGCATCACGATCGGCATCGACGACATCCGGGTCCCGATCGAGAAGGTGGGCCTCCTGTCCGAGGCGGACACGAAGGTCTCCGACATCGAGCGCGAGTTCCGGCGCGGCTTCATCACCGATGACGAGCGCTACACCCAGACCGTCGAGGTCTGGCGTGACACGACCGACGAGGTCACCCGCAAGATGCTCGACGGCCTGGACCGGAAGGGCTCGGTCTGGATGATCACCCACTCCGGCGCGCGAGGGAACGTGACCCAGGTCCACCAGCTGGCCGGCATGCGCGGCCTCATGGCCGACCCGTCGGGCCGGATCATCGACCTGCCCATTCGCTCCAACCTCCGCGAGGGGATGACCGTCCTCGAGTACTTCATCTCGAGCCACGGCGCCCGGAAGGGCCTGGCCGACACCGCGCTGCGAACGGCGGACTCGGGCTACCTGACCCGCCGCCTGGTTGACGTGGCCCAGGACGTCATCACCCGGGAGGACGACTGCGAGACTGATATCGGGACGTGGATCACCCGCGAGGAGTCGATCGACATCCCCGAGCCGTTCGTTGACCGGCTCATCGGCCGGATGGCCGCGCTGGACGTCATCGACCCAACCACCGACAAGGTCATCGTCGCCCGCAACGAGGAGATCGACGAGGCCGCCGTGGCCGCGATCGAGCCGCTCGACAAGCTCGAGCGGGTCAACGTCCGCTCGCCGCTGACCTGCGCCGCGCGCCATGGCGTGTGCCGCATGTGCTACGGCCGGAACCTTGCCTCGGGCAACCTCGTTGACCTGGGCCAGGCGGTCGGCATCATCGCCGCTCAGTCGATCGGCGAGCCGGGCACCCAGCTCACGATGCGGACGTTCCACACCGGCGGTGTCGCCGGCGAGGACATCACCCAGGGTCTGCCGCGGGTGGAGGAGCTGTTCGAGGCTCGGATCCCGAAGGGCCAGGCCATCGTCAGCGAGATCGACGGCCGAGTGGAGGTCCAGCGGGGCGGGGCCGACGCGCCGATCATCGTCGTGGTCGAGCACCGCGAGGTGTTCGACACCCCGATCAAGGTCTCGGCCAAGTACGAGATCCTGGTCGACGACGGCGACGAGGTCATCGAGGACCAGCTCATCGCCCGCCTCGAGGATGGGGAGGAGGTCCACGAGGTCCGCACCCCGACCGCCGGGGTCGTGGCCCGCAAGGCCCGCAACCTGACCATCCGCTCGGAAGAGGTCGACCGCCGCGAGTACCAGGTCCCGCACTCGGCCCGACTGCGGGCCGACACCGGGGACGAGGTCATCGCCGGCCAGCCGCTGACCGAGGGCGCGCTGAACCCGAAGGACCTGCTGTCGATCAAGGGCGTGGACGCGGTCCAGCGCTTCCTGGTGACCGAGGTCCAGAAGGTGTACCGCTCACAGGGCGTGTCGATCAACGACAAGCACGTCGAGATCATCGTTCGCCAGATGCTGCGCAAGGTGATGGTCGACAGCGCGGGTGACACCGAGCTGCTGCCGTCCGAGATGCTCGATCGCTTCGAGTTCGAGGAGACGAACAACAAGATCCTGGCCGAGGGCGGGGAGCCGGCAACGGCCCAGACCGTCCTGCTGGGCGTGACCAAGGCGTCGCTCAACACGAGCTCGTTCCTGGCCGCCGCGTCGTTCCAGGAGACCACCCGGGTGCTCACCGAGGCGGCCATCCAGGGCGCCAAGGACCACCTCATCGGTCTCAAGGAAAACGTCATCATCGGCAAGCTCATCCCGGCCGGCACCGGGGCCCTGGCTCGCGCGGAAGCCGCGAAGGCCAAGGAGCTGTCGCCGGAGGAGGTCGAGGCCCTGCGCGAGCGCGAGGCGGCTATGACCTTCCTGACCGGGGACGCCGACGCCGATGGCGACGGGACGATCGAGCCGGGCGAGGCCGAAGCCGCTGCCGAGGAGGCAGGGGAGACCGTCGCCGAGCTCATGGGCGCGGGCGACGATCCGGCCATCGAGGCCGTGGTCGAGGAAGAGGTCTTCGAGGCCCTCAGCGAGGTGCCGGCGGGCGAGAGCGGAAACAAGTCCGACTGATCGGGGAACCGATGGGGGAGACGCGGCGTCCTAGCGACATGCGACGTTCCGCGACCCTGCTCCTGATCGTTGGCGCGCTGCTGGCCGCCTGCTCCTACCAGCCGTTCGTCGGCGGAGACCCGAGCGCTCAGCCCAGCGTCGACCGGGACTCGCCGGTCGCCACCGAGCCCGGCAGCCAGGCGCCGCTCCCCAGTGGCGTCCCCGCGGTACGCGAAACCCCGAATCCCGCCGTCGTCGATCCGCACCAGACCGCGGTCGACCACTACGCCATCGGTCCCGACGGGCGGACCG
This sequence comes from uncultured Chloroflexia bacterium, assembly GCA_963699235.1. GTDB lineage: Bacteria > Chloroflexota > Limnocylindria > QHBO01 > QHBO01 > DASTEQ01. Next base: position 997,615 of record OY969424.1, read on the forward strand.
TGGTCGTCTACTTCTGGGGCGGCAGCCAGGCCTGCTTCGGCCTCCAGCGGGTGGACGTCAGCACCGATCCGGACGGCACGCCGGTCATCACCGTCTTCGAGGGCACCCTGCCCGATGCCGTCGGCCAAGCCTGCGACATGATGGCGCTCCTGAAATCCACGGTCGTGACCCTGGACGAGCCGATCGTCGTGGATCCGGCCCAGCCCGACGCCGCGGCCGGCGAGCCCGAGCTCGTGCCGGACGCCGAGGTGGTGGACATCGTTGCCGACGTGGAGAACCCGATCCCGGTGGCCATCACCGGCTACCACCTGGGCGGTGACGGCGCGACCCTCACCGTCCAGTTCTGGGGCGGCGTTCCCGAGTGCTACGGCGTGGCCAGCGCATCGGTCGAGACCGAGGCCAGGCCGTGGGTGGTCAGCGTCAGCGAGGGCCACATTCCGAGCGCCGAAGTCTGCATCGAGATCGCCCTGGCCAAGGCGTTCGTCTTCCGCCTGGACGCCCAGCTCATCCGCGACGGCTCGCTGACCGGCTGAGCACGGCGGCAGCACGGGCCGGATCGGGCCGGCGACCAGGCCCGCGAATTGACACCCCGAGCGGGCTGAACCTATACTCCGAGATCGGTGTCCCGCGCCACGGGGCGCCGTTCGTGTGTGTTCCGCCCAGAGGGTCTGACCCTCTCGGTCCGTGCCCCCACCGGGGTTCGTCGGAGCGATGCGGAACCCGTCCACCACCATCCTGCAGAGTCATCAGAGGTATCGGTTGCCGACCATCAACCAGCTGGTCCGCAAGGGCCGCAAGCCGGTTCGGAAGAAGGTCAAGGCGCCCGCCCTGCGGCGGACGTTCAACAACCTGACCCAGACCGCCTCGGAGGGGCGCGGCGCGCCTCAGCGACGCGGTGTCTGCCTGCAGGTCATGACGCGCACGCCCAAGAAGCCGAACTCGGCCCTCCGCAAGGTGGCCCGCGTCCGCCTCACGAACGGGATGGAGGTCACCGCCTACATCCCCGGCATCGGCCACAACCTCCAGGAGCACTCCGTGGTCCTGGTCCGAGGCGGTCGGGTGCCGGACCTGCCGGCGGTGAAGTACCACATCATCCGCGGTCCGCTCGACGCCGCCGGCGTCCGCGATCGGCAGCAGGGACGGAGCAAGTACGGCGCCAAGTCGGCAGGGAAGAGCTAGAGCCATGCCTCGCCGCCCCACCGTTGCCCGCAAGTCGAAGTACGAAGAGACGCTGTCCGGCACGGCGCTGACCATGGACCAGTTCACGAACAAGCTCATGCGCGGCGGGAAGCGGCAGCTTGCCTCGCGCATCCTGCAGGACGCGCTCACCAAGGCCGAGTCGCAGGCGGGCCGGTCCGGGATCGAGGTCCTCGAGGGCGCGATGCGCAACGCGATGCCGCTCATCGAGGTCAAGCCCAAGCGGGTCGGCGGCTCGACCTACCAGATCCCCGTCGAAGTGCGCGCCGATCGGCGCGTTTCGCTTGGCATGCGCTGGATCATCGAGGCCGCCCGCAAGCGAAACGGCCGGTCCATGAGCGAGAAGCTGGCCGCCGAGCTGATCGACGCCTCGAACGGCCTGGGCGCAGCCGTGAAGCGTCGCGAAGACACGCACCGAATGGCGGAGGCCAACAAGGCCTTCAGCCACTTCCGGTGGTAGTCGCAACCGCCCCGCGATCCAAGGGCAGCGAGATGGCGACCGAGTACCCCCTCGAGCGAACCCGGAACATCGGGATCATCGCCCACATCGACGCGGGCAAGACCACCGTTTCCGAGCGGATCCTGTTCTACACCAAGAAGATCTACAAGATCGGGGAGGTCCATGAGGGCGCGGCCACCATGGACTGGATGGAGCAGGAGCAGGAGCGCGGGATCACCATCACCGCCGCGGCCACGACCTGCTTCTGGGCGGATCATCGAATCAACCTTATTGACACGCCCGGCCACGTGGATTTCACCGTCGAGGTCGAGCGCAGCCTGCGCGTCCTTGATGGCGCGGTCGTCGTCTTCGATGGCGTGGCGGGTGTCGAGCCCCAGTCCGAGACCGTCTGGCGCCAGGCGGATCGGTACGGCGTGCCGCGCTTCTGCTTCGTCAACAAGCTCGACCGCACCGGCGCCGACTACTGGCGGGTGGTGGACATGATCAAGGACCGCCTGGGCGCCACCGCGGTCCCGGTCCAGATCCCCATCGGCTCCGAGGCGGGCTTCCGTGGCGTGATCGACCTGGTCGAGATGCAGGCCATCACTTACGGCGGCGACCTCGGCGACCAGATCGAGACGGGGCCGATCCCGGCCGAGATGGCGGAGGAAGCGGCCACCTGGCACGACAAGATGGTTGAGGCCCTGGCGGATCTCGACGACGACATCGCCCATGCCTTCCTCGAGGGCCAGGCCGTCCCGGTGGCGGACCTCCGCCGCGCGCTCCGCGCCGGCACGCTCGCCTACAAGATCGTCCCGGTCCTGTGTGGCTCCGCCCTCAAGAACAAGGGCATCCAGCCCATGCTCGACTCGGTCATCGAGTTCCTGCCCAGCCCGCTCGACGTCCCGCCGGTGACCGGCACCGATCCGCGGACCCACGAGCAGGTCACCCGCCACACCGATCCGACCGAGCCGTTTGCGGCCCTCGCCTTCAAGATCGCCGCCGACCCGTTCGTCGGCAAGCTGGCCTTCTTCCGGGTCTACAGCGGGACGCTGAAGAGCGGGTCGTACGTCTACAACTCGACCAAGGACGTCAAGGAGCGCATCGGGCGCCTCGTCCAGCTCCACGCCAACCACCGCGAAGAGGTTGACTCGGTCAGCGCCGGCGATATCGCCGCCGCGGTCGGCCTGAAGGGCACCTTCACCGGCGACACCCTGACCGATGAAGCCCATCCGATCGTGCTGGAGGCCATCACCTTCCCCGAGCCGGTCATCGAGCTGGCGGTCGAGCCCAAGACCAAGGCCGACCAGGACAAGATGGCGATCGCCCTCCAGCGGCTGGCCGAGGAGGACCCGACCTTCCGGGTCAGCACCGACCAGGAATCCTCCCAGACGCGCATCGCGGGCATGGGCGAGCTCCACCTGGAGGTGATCGTCGACCGCATGCTGCGCGAGTTCAAGGTCCAGGCCAATGTCGGCCGGCCGCAGGTCTCGTACCGCGAGGCGATCCGCCAGGCCGCCAAGGCCGAGGGCCGCCTCGTGCGCCAGACCGGTGGCAAGGGCCAGTACGGCCACGCCGTCATCACCCTCGAGCCGCTGGAGCGGGGGAGCGGCTACGTCTTCGAGTCGAAGATCGTTGGCGGGGCCATTCCGCGCGAGTACTGGAAGGCGGTCGAGGAGGGCATCCGCGACGCCCTGGCCGGCGGCGTGCTGGCGGGCTATCCGCTGATCGACGCCAAGGCCACCCTCATCGACGGATCGTTCCACGAGGTGGACTCGTCCGAGATGGCCTTCCGGATCGCCGGCTCGATGGCGGCCAAGGCCGCCGTCGCGAAGGCCGACCCGGCCATCCTCGAGCCGGTCATGAAGGTCGAGGTCGTTACCCCGGAGGACTTCATGGGCGACGTCATCGGCAACCTGAACGCCCGACGCGGTTCGGTGGACGGGATCGAGGAGCGGGCCACGTCCCGCGTCATCGGCTCCCATGTTCCGCTGGCCGAGATGTTCGGCTATGCCACCGACCTGCGGTCCATGACCCAGGGCCGGGCCACCTACTCCATGGAGTTCTCCCGCTACAACGAAGTCCCGCAGTCCATTGCCACCGAGCTGATCGCCAAGTCCAAGAGCTGACACCCACCAAGGAGGAGCGAAGAGCAAGCACCATGGCCAAGCAGAAGTTCGACCGCACCAAGCCGCACATCAACGTCGGCACCATCGGTCACGTCGACCATGGCAAGACGACGCTGACCGCGGCCATCACGAAGTACCTCGCCCTGAAGGGCGGGGCCAGCTTCCGCGCGTTCGACTCGATCGACAACGCGCCGGAGGAGCGGGCCCGCGGCATCACGATCGCGATCGCCCACGTCGAGTACCAGACCGATGCGCGCCACTACGCGCACGTCGACTGCCCTGGCCACGCGGACTACATCAAGAACATGATCACCGGTGCCGCCCAGATGGACGGCGCCATCCTGGTCGTGTCCGCCGCCGACGGCCCCATGCCGCAGACCCGCGAGCACATCCTCCTCGCCCGCCAGGTCGAGGTCCCGTCCATCGTCGTGTTCCTCAACAAGGTGGACGCGGTGGATGACGAGATGCTCATCGACCTGGTCGAGATGGAGGTCCGCGAGCTCCTCTCCAAGCAGCAGTTCCCCGGCGATGACATCCCGGTCATCCGCGGCTCGGCCCTCAAGGCCCTCCAGTCCACCAGCGAGGACACCGAGGCGGACGAGTACAAGCCGATCAAGGAGCTGATGGACGCCGTCGACACCTACATCCCGACCCCGACCCGCGAGACGGACAAGCCGTTCCTGATGCCGGTCGAGGACGTGTTCGGGATCAAGGGCCGCGGCACGGTGGCCACCGGGCGCATCGAGCGCGGGATGGTGAAGACCGGCGAGACGATCGAGCAGGTCGGCGTCCACGCCAAGGCCAAGCAGCTGGTCGTGACCGGCGTCGAGATGTTCAACAAGACCCTTGACGAGGGCCAGGCCGGCGACAACGTGGGGCTTTTGCTCCGCGGTATCGAGCGCGAGGACATCGAGCGCGGCCAGGTCCTGGCCAAGCCGGGCTCCATCCATCCGGGCACGAAGTTCAAGGCCGAGGTGTACGTCCTCTCCAAGGAGGAGGGCGGGCGCCACACGCCGTTCTACACCGGCTACCGGCCGCAGTTCTACCTGCGGACGACCGACGTCACCGGCGCCATCCAGCTGCCGGACGGGGTCGAGATGATCATGCCCGGTGACAACGTCAATATCGACGTCGAGCTGATCACGCCCATCGCCATCGAGCAGGGGCAGCGCTTCGCGATTCGCGAGGGCGGCCACACTGTCGGTGCGGGCGTGATCACGGCGCTCACCGCGTAGGCAGGTTCATGGCCAAGCAACGCATTCGCATTCGGCTTCGGGCCTACGACCACAAGCTGCTCGACCAGTCGGCCGAGCAGATCGTGGAGACGGCCCAGCGGACCGGCGCCGAGATCGTCGGCCCCGTTCCGCTGCCGACGCGGATCGAGAAGTTCACGGTCATCCGCGGTCCGTTCATCCACAAGGACGGACGGGAGCAGTTCGAGATCCGAACCCACAAGCGGCTGATCGACATCATCGATCCGTCGTCCAAGACCGTGGATGCGCTGATGCGGCTCTCGCTGGCAGCGGGCGTCGACATCGAGATCAAGATGTGAGGGTGGAGTGACGGTTGGGTTGATCGGGCGCAAGCTCGGCATGACGCGGCTCTTCGCCGAGGACGGCAGTGTCGTCCCGGTGAGCGTCATTGCCGCTGCCCCGAACACGGTGACGAACATCCGCAGCGTCGAGCGCGATGGCTATGCCGCCGTGCAGGTCGGCGCCGGATCCGCGCGCCGTCTCACCAAGCCGGTCGCCGGCCAGCTGCCGAAGATGGACAAGGACGCCCCCAGGCCGGAGGTCATGCGCGAGTTCCGGGTGGACTCGACCGATGGCTACGAGCGTGGCCAGGCCCTGGACGTGACCCTGTTCGAGGCCGGCGACCTGGTCGACGTGACCGGCACCAGCAAGGGCCGCGGCTTCGCGGGGACCGTCAAGCGCCATCACTTCCACCGGGGACCCGTGACCCACGGCTCGACCAACACCCGCCAGCCGGGCTCGATCGGAGCGGGCACGACGCCGGGTCGGGTCTTCAAGAACACCAAGATGTCCGGCCACATGGGCAACGAGCGGGTGACCGTCCAGAAGCTCGAGGTCGTCAAGGTGGACGCCGAGCGGGCGCTCCTCCTCGTCCGCGGCGCGGTGCCGGGCGCCCGCAACAGCCTGGTCGTCATTCGGAAGGCGGCCTCCTGATGCCGTCCACCCCGGTCCTGACCGCCACGGGCACGAAGAAGGGCTCGATCGAGCTCGCCGACTCGCTGTTCGCGGCTCCGGTCCGCACCCCGCTCATCCACCAGGCCGCGATGGCCCAGCTTGCCGGACGGCGGGTGGGCACGGCCGACACGAAGACCCGCGGCGAGGTCCGCGGCGGCGGGAAGAAGCCGTGGCGCCAGAAAGGCACGGGCCGCGCCCGCCAGGGCAGCAAAAACTCGCCCCAGTGGCGCGGCGGTGGCGTGGTCTTCGGCCCGCACCCGCGGCTCTACACGGCCAAGGTCAACGCCAAGGTCCGCCGGGCTGCCCTGCGCGGCACGCTGAGCGCGAAGACGGCCGATGGCGCGATCAAGGTGGTCGAGGGCTTCGGCCTGGACGAGATCCAGACCAAGGGCATGGTCGAGCGCTTGAGCGCCTGGGAAGCCGGCGGGCGAGTCCTGCTCGTCCTCGCCGCCCGCGACGAGGTGGTGGAGAAGTCCGCCGCCAACCTGCGCCAGGTGCGGATCATCCTCGCTGACAGCCTGAACGTGGTGGACGTGCTCGAGGCGGACACCATCGTCTTCACCCGCGACGCGGTCGCCCGGGCGGAAGAGGTGTTCGCATGACGGCGCGCACCATTCACGACGTCCTGCTTCGACCGATCGTCAGCGAGAAGTCGGTGGCCGAGATCGAGCGCAACAACTACACGTTCGCCGTCCGCCCGGACGCCAACAAGTTCCAGATCCGGGCGGCCGTGGAGGCCGAGTTCAAGGTCACCGTGCTCGGGGTCCGGGTCCTCACCGTCCACCCCAAGCAGAAGAGCCGTGGTCGGCGGACCAAGGGGATGGTCAGCGGCTGGCGGAAGGCGATCGTGACAATCGCCGACGGCGACAAGATCGAACTGTTCGAGGCGGTCTGAGATGCCCCTGCGAAGCTACAAGCCCAACACTCCGTCCCAGCGGCAGATGACGCGGTCGACCTTCGAGGAGATCACGACCGATCAGCCACACAAGCCGCTCACCGAGAACCTGAACTCGAAGGCCGGCCGGAACTCCCAGGGCAGGCTCACCGTCCGTCACCAGGGCGGCGGCCACAAGCGGCAGTACCGGATCATCGACTGGAAGCGCGACAAGCACGGCGTCCCGGCGCGGATCGCGACCATCGAGTACGACCCCAACCGCTCGGCACGGATCGCGCTGCTGCACTACGCCGACGGCGCGAAGCGCTACATGCTGCTGCCCCACGGCCTGTCGGTCGGGGACCAGGTCGCCTCCGGCCCCGACGTCGAGGCCCGGGTCGGCAACGCCCTTCCGCTGTCCCGCATCCCGCTCGGAACCCAGATCCACAACATCGAGCTGGTGGCCGGCCGCGGCGGGCAGATCGTCCGCAGCGCGGGCACCGCCGCGCAGCTCCTCGCCAAGGAGGGCGAGATGGCGACCATCCGTCTCCCGTCCGGCGAAGTGCGCCGGGTCCGCGCGGCCTGCGTGGCGACCATCGGCCAGGTGAGCAACCTCGACCACGAGAACCAGAAGATCGGCAAGGCCGGCCGCAACCGGCACCTCGGCAAGCGGCCGACGGTGCGCGGCGTGGTGATGAACCCGAACGACCACCCCCACGGTGGTGGCGAGGGCAAGTCGCCCATCGGCATGCCGCCCAAGACGCCGTGGGGCAAGCCCGCCATGGGCCTGCGCACCCGTCGCCACCAGGCGAGCGATCGGCTGATCGTCCGCCGCCGCTACGGACGCGGGTAAGGAGACGCCATGAGCCGTTCCGTCAAGAAGGGACCCTTCGTCGACCCGCGACTGCTGGGCCGCATCGAGGACATGAACAAGCGCAATGAGCGCAAGGTGCTGAAGACCTGGTCACGGGCCTCGGTCATCTTCCCGGCCATGATCGGTCACACCATTGCCGTCCACGACGGACGCCGCCACGTCCCGGTCTTCATGACCGAGAACATGGTCGGCCACCGCCTGGGCGAGTTCGCCCCCACACGCCACTTCCGTGGGCATGGCCGCCACACCGAGCGCAGCTCGGCGCTGAAGTAGGAATCGATTGATGCGCGTGACGGCGACCGCCAAGTACGTCCGGATCAGCCCCCGCAAGGTCCGCCTCGTGACCGACCTCATCGTCGGCCGCCCGGTGGAAGAAGCAGCGGCCATCCTCCGCTTCCTGCCGAACGCGGCCGCCCGCGACGTGGCCAAGGTCCTGCGCAGCGCCACCGCCAATGCCGAGAACAACTTCAACCTGACGGCCGACGAGCTCCGCGTGGAGTCCGCAGTCGCGAACGAGGGCCCGACCCTGAAACGCATTCGACCGCGCGCCCAGGGGCGCGCCTTCCAGATCCTGAAGCGCACGAGCCACATCACCGTCTCGGTGACCGATGGAGGAGACGCCTGATGGGCCACAAGGTGCACCCATACGGCTTCCGCATCGGCATCAACAAGCCGTGGCTGGCGAAGTGGTACGCCGACCGCGACTACGCGACCCTCCTCCAGGAGGACATGAAGATCCGGAGCCTGGTCGCGAAGCAGCTCTCGAACGCCAGCGTCAGCCAGGTCGAGATCGAGCGCGGCATCAACCACGTCACCGTCACCGTCCACACCGCCAAGCCGGGCATCGTCATCGGCAAGGGCGGCGCGAACGTCGAGCTGCTCCGGAACTCGATCGGCAAGCTGACCGACAAGAAGGTCAAGCTCGAGATCAAGGAGGTCCTCCAGCCGGAGCTGGATGCCGTCCTGGTGGCCCAGAGCATCGCCGGCCAGCTCGAGCGCCGGATCGCGTTCCGAAAGGCGGTCAAGCAGGGCGTCCAGCGCAGCATCAAGGCCGGCGCCAAGGGCGTGAAGATCCAGGTCAGCGGCCGCCTCGGCGGGACGGAGATGTCCCGGCGAGAGTGGGACAAGGAAGGCCGCATCCCGCTCGGCACCCTGCGCGCCGACATCAGCTATGGCGTGGTCCACGCCCTGACGACCTACGGCCGGATCGGGGTCAAGGTCTGGATCTACCGGGGCGAAACCCTGGCCGACCTGCCGGGCTCGGCCCGCACCGAGCCCCGCGAGGCGCGGACGGCGGGTCGTGGCCGGGCGAAGACCCGCAGCCGAGCCGCGACCACTGCGGACGCGGACGGTGAGTCGGCGGTTGCCGTCGAGGACGCACCGGCCGCGGTCCAGGCGGATGTCACCGAAGTCGCTGAGCCGATCGAGGAGGTCGTGGCCACCGAGCCCGCCACCGAGGCCGTGACTGACGAACCTCCTGTGGCTGAAGCCGAAACCGTCGCCGAGCCGGAGACCGAGCCGGCGGCAGAGGCCGAGGCCGACGCCAAGGTGGAGGACTGACATGCTGCTGCCGAAGCGCGTCAAGCACCGCAAGGTCCAACGGGGCCGTCGGGCCGGGTTGGCGAAGGGCGGCACCACGGTGTCGTTCGGGGAGTTCGGCCTCGTGGCCATGGAGGTGTGCTGGTTGACCAGCCGCCAGATCGAGGCTGCGCGACGGGCGATGACCCACCACATCAAGCGTGGCGGGCGCGTCTGGATCCGGGTGTTCCCCGACAAGCCGGTCACCAAGAAGCCCGCCGAGGTCCGCATGGGATCGGGCAAGGGTGCCCCTGACCACTGGGTGGCGGTCGTCAAGCCGGGTCGGGTGATGTTCGAGATGTCCGGCGTGCCGGAACCAATCGCCCGGGAGGCGATGCGGCTGGCCAGCCACAAGCTCCCGATCTCCACCAAGTTCGTCGTCAAGGAAGGCGCGTGAGCATGGACATCAACGAAATTCGCGCCCTGAGCGACGCCGACCTCGAAATCGCCCTGGCCGATGCCAAGCAGGAGCTGTGGAAGGTCCGCTTCGACCTGGCCACCCGCCAGGAGAAGAACTACAGCCGTCTGCCGGCGACCCGCCAGCGGATCGCCCGGATCCTCACCGTCATGACCGAGCGCCAGCGGGCGGCGACCACTGCCGCGTCCGCCGGCCAGGAGTCCGCGTGATGGCCGGCAAGCGACGGACCAAGGTCGGACGGGTGGTGTCCGACAAGATGGACAAGACGATCGTCGTCAGCGTCGAGCGCCTCCAGCGGCACCCGATCTACAAGCGGGTCATCCGCCGCTCGACCAAGTTCAAGGCTCACGACCAGGAGAATGCGGCCCGCGTCGGCGACACCGTGCGCATCGAGGAGAGCCGACCCCTGTCACGCGACAAGCGCTGGCGGATGGTCGAGATCCTGGGCCACAGCACGGTCGAGACGGCCACCGAACCGATGGCCGACGAGGCCATCCTCATCCGGGAGCCGGCCGCCGAGGCGGAGGCCGAGGCCGAGCCGGTCGCGGTGGAGGGAGAGTCCGCGTGATTCGCCGCCAGACCCGGCTGCGGGTCGCCGACAACACCGGAGCCCGTGAGCTGATGTGCATCACGGTGGTGGGCCGCTCCACGAGCGAGACCGCCTCAGTCGGTGATGTCATCGTCGCCAGCGTCAAGCAGGCCCTGCCGAACTCGGGTGTGAAGAAAGGCGAGGTCGTGCGCGCCGTGATCGTGCGCACGACGAAAGGCTACGGCCGACCCGACGGCAGCCACATCCGCTTCGACGAGAACGCGGCCGTGCTCATCACACCGCAGGGCAACCCGCGCGGCACGCGCATCTTCGGACCGGTCGCCCGGGAGCTCCGGGAGCGCAACTACATGAAGATCATCTCGCTCGCCCCGGAGGTGCTGTAGTGGCCGTTCGGAAGGGCGACACCGTGCTCATCCTCGCCGGCAAGGACCGAGGCAAGCGGGGCAAGGTCGAGCGCGTCGAGCGCACGCGCCGTGGCCTGGCGGTGATCATCCCGGGCATCAACATGGCCAAGCGCCATCAGCGCTCGCGCGGTGGGCGGCAGCAGACCGCCGGCATCATCGACATGCCGGTGCCGGTCCAGATCAGCAACGTGATGGTGGTCTGCCCCAACTGCGACAAGCCGACCCGTATCGGTCACGCGCGACTCGACGACCAGCACAAGACCCGGGTCCGAGTCTGCAAGCACTGCGCGGAGCAGCTGGAGGTGGGCAAGTGACCGACGAGCCGACCAGGGCACCGCGCAAGCCCGCCGCCAAGCGGACCGCCACAGCGAAACCGGCTGCGGCCAAGGGGGCTGCGGCGAAACCGGCTGCGGCCAAGCCAACTTCGACCAGGGCCGCCAAGGCGACCACGGCGAAGGCGAACGCGGCCACGTCAAAGGCCGTGGAGACGCCGACCACGGAAGCGCCGGCCAAGGCGACGCGGAAGACCGCTGCTGCCCGACCGGAGCCCATCGGCCTGCGGCTGCGCTACCGGGACGAGGCCGTGCCCGCCCTCCTGCGGGAGTTCAGCTATCAGAACGCGATGGAGGTGCCGCGCCTCGAGAAGGTCGTCATCAACATCGGCCTGGGGGAGGCGATCCAGAACGCGAAGGCGATCGACGCCGCGGTCGGCGACCTGGCCATCATCACCGGCCAGAAGCCGATCGTGACCCGCGCCACCCGCTCCATTGCCCAGTTCCGGCTCCGCACCGGCATGCCGGTCGGCGCCAAGGTCACCCTCCGCGGCCAGCGGATGTACGACTTCCTGGAGCGGACGATGCGGCTCGCCCTGCCGCGCATCCGCGACTTCCGTGGGGTCTCGCCCCGGTCGTTCGACGGCCGCGGCAACTTCAGCCTCGGCCTGCGCGAGCAGCTGATGTACCCCGAGATCGACTACGACAAGATCGACCGCCTTCGCGGCTTCGAGATCAGCATCGTCACCACCGCCCGCACCGACGAGGAAGGCCGCCGCCTCCTCGCCCTGCTGGGCATGCCGTTTGCCGCCAACTGAGCTGAGGACCGAACTGTGGCCAAGAAATCGATGATCGCCAAAGCCCAGCGGACCCCGAAGTTCGCGGTTCGCGGGTACAACCGCTGCACGGTGTGTGGACGCCCGCGCGCCTACATGCGGCGATTCGCGCTGTGCCGCATCTGCTTCCGGGAGCGTGCCCTCGAGGGAATGCTGCCCGGCGTCACGAAGTCGAGCTGGTAAGCCATGAACGTCACTGATCCCATTGCCGACATGCTGACCCGCGTCCGAAACGCGAGCCTGGCGCGGCATACCGAGGTCGTGATGCCCGGATCGCGGGTGAAGACCGAGATCGCCCGCATCCTCGTCGATGAGGGCTTCATCGCCTCGTTCGAGAACCGCGTCGAGGACGGCCACGACCATCTCGTGCTGACCCTGAAGTACGTCGAGGGCAAGACCCCCGTCGTCACCGGCCTGAAGCGGATCAGCAAGCCAGGCCTGCGGGTCTACGCCCGCAAGACCGAGATTCCCCGCGTCCTCGGCGGCCTGGGCGTGGCCATCCTCTCCACCTCCCACGGGATCATGACCGGCCAGCAGGCGCGGAAGCTGAATCTCGGCGGCGAAGTGCTCTGCTACGTCTGGTAAGGACCGAATGTCTCGTATCGGGCGTCTGCCCATCCCCATCCCCGCCGGCGTCGAGGTCTCCCTCGACGGTCAGCACGTGGTCGTCACGGGACCGCTCGGGACCCTCGAGCGCGACGTGCACCCGGAGATGACGGTGGTCCACGAGGACGGCGAGCTGCGCATCGAGCGGCCGTCGGACGCGCCGCGCCATCGCGCCCTGCACGGGCTGACCCGGTCGCTGGTGGCGAACATGGTCACCGGTGTCACGGACGGCTTCACCAAGACGCTCGAGATCAGCGGCGTCGGCTACCGCGCCCAGCTCCAGGGCGACATGCTGGTCCTGGCCCTCGGCTTTTCGCATCCGGTCGAGGTCAAGCCACCGGAGGGCATCACGTTCAGCGTGGAGACGCCGACCAAGCTGGCGGTGACCGGTCCGGATCGCGAGCTCGTCGGGCAGGTGGCCGCGGCCATCCGTGCCCGGCGCAAGCCCGAGCCGTACAAGGGCAAGGGCATCCGCTACGCCGGGGAGCAGATCCGGCGCAAGGCCGGCAAGGCCGGCAAGGTCGGGGGAGCGGCATAGCCATGATCAAGAAGACCTCGCGCGACGCCCTGCGCCGCAAGCGGCATGCCCGCCTCCGCCTCCGGCTGTCCGGCAACGCGAGATCGGCCCCGGCTGAGCGTGTTCCGCAGCACGCGGTTCATCTACGCCCAGGTCATCGACGACAGCACCGGGCGGACGATCGCCTCGGCGTCCAGCCGGGAGCCATCGCTGGCCGGGGAGTCCGGCAAGGTGGCCGCTGCCGAAGCCGTGGGCAAGGCCTTGGCCGAGCGTGCCCGCGCCGCAGGGGTGACCCAGGTCGTCCTCGACCGCGGCGGCTATCGATATCACGGGCGGGTTCGCTCGCTCGCCGAGGGCGCCCGCCAGGGCGGCCTCGACCTGTAGAGCGGAGTACCCATGCCACGCATCGATCCCACCAAGCTGACCCTCGAAGAGAAGGTCGTCCAGATCAACCGAGTCGCGAAGGTCGTCAAGGGCGGCCGCCGATTCAGCTTCAGCGCCCTCGTCGTGGTCGGTGACGGCCGCGGCGTGGTCGGCGCCGGGCTGGGCAAGGCCGGCGAGGTGCCGGAGGCCATCCGGAAGGGCGTCGAGGACGCCAAGAAGCACCTCATCCGGGTTCCGCTCGTCGGCAGCACCATCCCGCACGTCGTCCAGCGCGAGTTCGGTGCCTCGCGCGTCCTGCTTCGCCCGGCCACCGCCGGCACCGGCGTCATCGCCGGCGGTTCCGTCCGGGCCGTGGTCGAGGTGGCCGGCATTCGCGACCTGCTGTCCAAGACGATGGGCAGCACCAACCCGGTGAACGTCGTCCGCGCCACGCTCGACGGCCTGGCTCATCTCAAGTCAGCCGATGAGATCGCCGGACGGCGGGGCAAGACCGCCGAGCAGCTGCTCGGCAAGCGTGGCGCCGCGGCAGCCCGCGAGCCCCATGTCTACGTCGAGCGGCCCGAGCCGATGAACTTCCCGGGAGGCCCCAACCGTGGCCGCTAAGCGCGCCTCGACCAACGCGCGCACCATCAAGGTGACCTGGGTCCGCTCCGAGATCGGCCACAAGGCGGCCGCGCGGGGCACGATCCGCGCGCTCGGGCTGCGCCGGCTCCATCACACCGTCGAGGTCGCGGATACGCCCCAGATCCGCGGCATGCTGCGCCGCGTCGCCTTCCTCATCGAGGTCGTCGAGCCCGGCGAGGCGGCGAAGGAGACGTCCTCGTGAAGCTCCATGACCTCCGCCCGGCTCCCGGCGCGCATACGCCCGCCCGCCGGGTTGGACGGGGCCATGGCTCGGGCAAGGGCAAGACCGCGGGCCGTGGCACGAAGGGCCAGAAGTCCCGCGCCGGGTCCTCGATCCCGGCCTGGTTCGAGGGCGGCCAGACGCCGCTCCACGTGCGCACGCCCAAGCTCCACGGCTTCCGAAACCGGGGACGGGTCGAGTACGCCGCGGTGAACCTGGCCAAGCTGAGCGACGCCGAGGCGGGGATCCTGATCACCCCCGACGTCCTGCTCCACGACGGGCTGCTGCGCCGCTCCAAGACGAAGGCCCTGCCGGTCAAGATCCTGGGCAACGGCGACGCGCCGAAGGGCGTGACGATCCATGCCCACGCCTTCTCTCGCTCCGCGCTCGACAAGCTGGCCGCGGCCGGTTCCACCGCGCAGCGCATCAGCTGGCCGGACGGCGACCCGATCGACGAGGAGGCCGAGGCCAAGGCCGCAGCCGACGCCAAGGCGGTGGCGGAGAAGCGAAAGCGAGCGAGGGCCAGGAAGAAGTCCAAGGGTGGCGCCGCCAAGGCTGACAACGAGTCAGCGCCCGCCGATGACGGTGCGCCCGCCACGGCCGGAGGTGACGAACCGGCGGCCGAGGTGACGAACGAGGTGGAGGAGGCTGACGGCGAGGGCGCGACCGAGTGATTCAGTCGGTCGTCACCGCACTCCAGGCGCCGGACATCCGGCGCAAGATCCTCTTCACCGCGTTCATCCTCCTGATCTTCAGGGTCCTGACCGCGGTCCCGGTCCCCAATGTCGACCAGGCCCGACTCGCCGAGCTGTTCGCGACCAACCAGCTCCTCGCCCTGCTCGACATCTTCTCCGGGGGCGGCCTGGCGACGGCCTCCATCATCGGTCTTGGCCTGAACCCCTACATCAACGCCAGCATCATCATGCAGCTGATGCAGGGGGTGATCCCGCGCCTCGGCGAGCTGCAGCGTGAGGGCGAGTACGGCCGGAACAAGCTCCAGCAGTACACCCGCTACCTGACCGTCCCGCTCGCCTTCGCCCAGGGCTTCGGCTTCTCGGTCCTCCTCCAGAACGCGGGCGTCATCCCGGTCTCGCCGTTCTTCAGCTTCGAGACGATCTCCCTCCTCATTGCGTGGACGTCAGGCACGATCCTCCTGATGTGGCTCGGCGAGCTGATCAGCGAGCGCGGCCTGGGCAACGGCATCAGCTTCATCATCTTCGCCGGCATCGTCGGCCGGCTGCCGGACCAGGCCGGACCGATCATTGGCGCCCCCGACGGCCTGCTCCGGATCGCGCCGTTCATCATCGTGGCGGTCCTGATCATCGCCGCGGTCGTGTTCGTGAACGAGGGCCAGCGCCGGGTCCCGGTCCAGTACGCCTCCCGGGTCCGCGGCCGGCGGATGTACCAGGGCCAGACCCAGTACCTGCCCATGAAGGTGACGATGGCCGGCGTTATCCCGATCATCTTCGCGGTCAGCATCCTGCTGTTCCCGGCCCAGATTGCCCAGTACTTCACGACCAGCTCGAACGAGATCGTGCGCGAGGTCGCGACCTGGATCAGCACCGTCCTCAGCCCGCAGACACCGATCGTGTACGGCGTGCTCTACTTCGTCCTGGTCGTGTTCTTCACCTACTTCTACACCGCGTTCCAGTTCAAGCCGGACCAGACGGCGGACTTCCTGCGCAAGAACGGCGGCTTCATTCCCGGCATCCGGCCCGGGAAGCCGACCGAGGAGTTCCTTGCTCGCATCGCGAACCGGATCACGCTGGGCGGTGCCACGTTCCTCGGCATCATCGCGGTTACCCCGCTCATCATTTCGGCCTTCATTCCCGGCACAGAGGCCATTCAACTGGGAGGGACGAGCATCCTGATCGTCGTGTCGGTGGTGGTGGAGACCATGAAGCAGCTGGAGGCACAGATGATGATGCGGAACTACGAGGGCTTCATCCGGTGATGATCGTGCTGCTTGGGCCCGTGGCGGCCGGCAAGGGCACGCAGGCGTCGACCGCCGCGGACGAGCACGGGCTGCTCCATCTCTCGACTGGTGACCTGTTCCGACGAGCCATCCGCGAAGGCACCCCGCTGGGCGAGGTGGCCCAGGGGTACATGCGCCGGGGCGAGCTCGTCCCCGACGAGATCACGGTCGCGATGGTGGGCGAGGCCCTGGCCGAGCCCTCGGCGGCTGCGGGCGTCGTGTTCGACGGCTTTCCGCGAACGCTCGAGCAGGCTAAGGCCCTCGATGCCCTGCTGACCGAGCAGGGGAGCCGGATCTCGCGCGCGATCCTCATCGACGTCCCGGAGGACGTGCTCGTCGAGCGCGTCGCCGGCCGCTGGGTCTGCCCCGAATGCGGGACCCCGTACCACGCCACGGAGGATCCGCCACGTCAGCCGGGGATCTGCGACCGCGAGGGTGCAACGCTCACGCAGCGCGACGACGATCGGCCCGAGGTCTTTCGAGCCCGGCTCCGCGAGCAGATCCCGCCGATGGAGGACGTGGCCCGCTACTACGAAGACCTGGGCCTGCTCACGACGGTGAACGGGCAGCAGTCGATCGAGGCGGTGAGCGGCGCCATCCGCGACGCCCTGGCCGCGCCCGACCCGAGCTGACCGTGGGCATTCCTCTCCGCCACGCTTCGGCCACGATCAAGCGACCGGAGGAGGTGGCCCGGATGCGGCATGCGGGCCGGATCCTCGTCGGGCTGCTCGATCGCCTGGAGGCTGCCATCGGCCCGGGCGTCACAACCGCCGAGCTGGACGCCATCGCGGTGGACCACATCCGGGATGCCGGGGCGGTGTCGTCGTTCAAGGGCTACGGGTCCAACCCGCCGTTCTCGGGAACGATCTGCGCCTCGATCAACGAGGAGGTCGTCCACGGCATCCCGTCGCCCCGGCGGCGGATCGAGGACGGCGACCTGGTGGGCATCGACGTCGGCTGCATCTGGGAAGGCTGGCATGCCGACTGCGCCCGGACCTATGCCATCGGTCCGGTGGAGCCGGCCGAGGCGGC
Organism: uncultured Chloroflexia bacterium; assembly: GCA_963699235.1. Lineage (GTDB taxonomy): Bacteria > Chloroflexota > Limnocylindria > QHBO01 > QHBO01 > DASTEQ01. The sequence goes on from OY969424.1 coordinate 1,014,751, forward strand.
CCTGATCGAGCACACCCGGTCGGCGCTGACGGCCGGGATCCAGGCCGCCATGCCCGGCAACCGGCTGGGCGACATCGGCGCCGCCATCGAGGCCGTCGCCCACGAGCACGGGTACGGCATCGTCCGGCCCTTCGTCGGCCATGGGATCGGCTCCAGCATGCACGAGGAGCCCAACGTCCCGAACTACGGTCGGGCGGGTACCGGGATGCGCCTCGAGCCGGGGATGTGCCTGGCCATCGAGCCGATGTTCAACCTGGGCGGGGACGATGTCCGGCTCCTGGCCGACGGCTGGACGGTGGTCACCGCCGACGGCTCTCGGTCGGCCCACTTCGAGGACACGATCGTCATCGGTCTCGCCGGACCCGAGCGCCTGACCGCTCCCTCGATCATCGAATCCCGCCGGTAGGCGCGGTTCCGGTGCCCGACGTGTTCGCGGAGACGATCCGCGCCGGGTATACGTTCGAGGGCCCGGCGGTCGAGCTCGGCGCGGGCATGCAGGGGGAGACGACCGTTCCCGAGGCGCGCGTCCGCGTGCCGCTGGGCATGTTCAACCGCCATGGGCTGGTGGCCGGCGCCACCGGCACGGGCAAGACGAAGACGCTCCAGGTCATGGCCGAGCAGCTCTCGACGGCCGGCGTGCCGGTGTTCATCAGTGACATCAAGGGCGACATCTCGGGGCTGGGAGCGCCCGGGCCGGCCAATGAGCGCGTCACGGCACGGGTGACCCAGCTCGGGCTGACCGACTACACCCCACGCGCCTTCCCGGTCGAGTTCTACACCCTCGTTCGGGGCACGCCCGGCGTGCGACTCCGGGCATCGGTCCAGTCGTTCGGACCGATCCTCTTCGCAAAGGTGCTCGAGCTGAACGAGACCCAGGAGAGCGTCCTGTCCCTCGCCTTCAAGTACGCCGAGGACAAGGGGATGGCCCTCGTCGATCTCGGCGACCTGCGCGCCCTCCTCAACCATCTCGACAGCGACGAGGGCAAGGCCGAGATGAAGGAGTACGGCGGGGTGGCCACCGCGACCGTCGGCGTCATCATCCGGAAGATCGTCGGCCTGGAGCAGCAGGACGCCGATGCGTTCTTCGGGCATCCCGAGTTCGACATCCACGACTTCCTGCGGGTGGACGCCAGCGGGTTGGGGATCGTCTCGGTCCTGGAGCTGGCCGACATGCAGGATCGGCCGGTCCTCTTCTCGACCTTCGTCCTGTGGCTGCTGGCGCGGCTGTACCAGGTCCTGCCCGAGGTCGGCGACCTCGAGCGCCCGAAGCTCGTCTTCTTCTTCGACGAGGCCCACCTCCTGTTCCGCGACGCGAACCGCGCCTTCCTCCAGCAGATCGAGCTGGTGGCCCGCCTGATCCGATCCAAGGGCGTCGGCGTCTTCTTCGTGACCCATGCGCCGCAGGACGTCCCGGCCGAGGTGCTGGGCCAGCTCGGGAACCGGGTCCAGCATGCCCTTCGCGCCTTCACCCCCGACGACCTCGAGGTGGTCAAGGCCACCGCCGAGACGTTCCCGCTGACCGAGTTCTACGACGTCGAGCGCGAGCTGACCCAGCTGGGGATCGGGGAGGCGCTCGTGACCGCGCTCAGCCCGAAGGGCGTACCGACCCCGACCGTCCGCACCCTCATGCGCCCTCCGATGTCGCTCATGGCCCAGCTCGACCCCGCGGCCATGGCCACGCTTGTCGCGGCGTCCACCCTCGTGCCGCGCTATGCCACCGACGAGCAGCCCCGGTCCGCCGAGGAGATCCTCGACCGGCCGAAGCCCACCGTGGACGTCCGCGACCCGGCCAACGCACCGTCCGGCGGGAGCCGGAAGGTCCCGACCCGCGCGCCGGAGCGCGGTGTGGACTGGGGCGAGGTTGCCCAGGAGGGGTCGCGGCTGGCCCGCAGCGGGACGGTCAACACCATCCTGCGGTCCATCCTCAAGGCCCTCGGCCCGCGCCGCTGAGCATGCCCTAGACCGGGATCACCACTCCAGACAGGTCCTCCTTCGGCTCTGGGAACGTTGGGTCCATGTCGAGCGCCGCGGCGGCGACGATGCGGGCGACTGCGAGGTCGCGGTACCACTTTCGATCGGCCGGGACCACGAACCAGGGCGCGTGCGTGGTCGAGCAGGTGGCGAGCGCTTCGGTATAGGCGTCCATGTAGTCCCCCCACGCCGCCCGGACGTCGAGGTCGCCGAGGCGGAACTTCCACCGTTTCTCCGGGTCGTGCAGGCGGGCCTGGAAGCGCTCCCGTTGCTCGTCCCGGCTGATGTGGAGCAAGAGCTTCAGGATCCGTGTTCCCGATTCAGCGAGCGTCCGCTCGAATGCGTTGATCTGCTCGTAGCGCGGGCGCCAGACGGACTCCGGCGCCAGTCGGGCGACGCGGACGACGAGCACGTCCTCGTAGTGGCTGCGGTTGAAGATGGCCACCCGGCCGGCACCCGGGGCGTGGGGATGGATCCGCCACAGGAAGTCGTGCGCCCGCTCCTCGTCGGTGGGAACTCCGAAGGAGGTCACGGTCGTGCCCTGCGGGTTGAAGGCGGTGAACACCTTCCGGATGACGCCATCCTTGCCGCCGCCATCCATCGCCTGCAGGACCACGAGCAGCGACTGGCGCCGCTCGGCCCACAGGCGCTCCTGGAACGCGAACAGCGCCCCGTGCAGCTCTGCCAGCTCCCGCTCTCCAGCCTCGCGTTCGCCGTCGAATCCGGGTGTCGCGGCGGCATCCACCGCGGCCAGATCGAGCGTGCGTCCGGGCTCCACCCGCAGCTGGTCGGCGAAGGCGGCCAGGTCGATTTGATCACCGGTCACGGGCTCACTCCTGGGCGTGCTGTCGATCCGGGGCCCCCGTTGCTCACTGTGAGCGTGCTGATATATACTGCTCGTTCCGTGGTCGCCGCGTGCGGCGGCCTTTTGGTGTGTTCCCCCCATTGAGATAGCTCAGACCGCGAACGAGGGTGCGTTAGCGCTTGCCGAAGAAGGATGCCATTGAGGTCGAGGGCGAGGTGATCCTCCCCTTGCCGAACGCGATGTTCAAGGTGCGACTTGAGAACGGCCACGAAGTCCTGGCCCACATCTCGGGAAAGCTCCGAAAGAACTTCATCCGCATCCTGCCCGGTGACACCGTCCGCGTCGAGCTCAGTCCCTACGACCTCACTCGAGGTCGGATCACGTACAGGATGCGATGAAGGTTTCTGCCTCGGTCAAGCCCCGCTGCGAGCGCTGCAAGGTCATTCGGCGCTCGGGTGTGGTGCTGGTCATCTGCCGAATCCCCAAGCACCGCCAGCGGCAGGGCTAGGGGGAGCGGATCGTGGCGCGCATCGCCGGCGTGGACATTCCCCGCGAGAAGCGGGTGATCATTTCGCTGACCTACATCCACGGCATTGGCCCCGCCACGGCGGCCAAGGTCGTGACCGCCGCCAACGTCTCTCCCGACGCGCGCGTCCGTGACCTGACCGAGGACGAGGTCACCCGCATCCGCGAGATCATCGACAAGCGCTACCGGGTCGAAGGCGACGTCCGGCGCGAAGTGAGCATGAACATCAAGCGGCTGATGGAGATCGGCGCCTACCGCGGCGTCCGCCATCGGCGAAACCTCCCCTCACGCGGCCAGCGGACGAAGACCAACGCCCGGCAGCGCCGCGGCTCGCGCCGAACGGTCGGCGTGCGGCGCAAGAAGTAACCGAAGCAACAAGCGAGACCCATGGCTGAACGAAAGCGCGCCACGCGCACGAAGAAACGCGAGAAGAAGAACGTCCCGGCGGGGCACGTCCATATCCAGGCCACCTTCAACAACACGATCGTGACCATCACCGACCCGAGCGGTGGCGTGATCGCGTGGGGCAGTGCCGGCCTGGTCGGCTTCAAGGGCTCGCGGAAGAGCACGCCGTACGCGGCCGCCCAGACCGCCGACCTCGCCGCTCGCAAGGCGATGGAACACGGCGTTCGCTCGGTGGAGGTCTTCGTCAAGGGACCCGGCGCCGGTCGCGAGCAGGCCATCCGCTCGCTGCAGGCTGCCGGCCTGGAGGTCACCGCCATCACCGACGTCACCCCCATCCCGCACAACGGCTGCCGCCCACCGAAGCGGCGGCGGGTCTGAGCCATGTCCCGCTATACCGATCCGGTCTGCCGCATCTGCCGCCGCGAGGGGCTCAAGCTCTTCCTGAAGGGCAGCCGCTGCTACTCCAAGAAGTGCTCGTTCGAGCGTCGGAGCACGCCGCCCGGGATGAACCCCACCCGGCGTCGCAAGGTGAGCGAGTACGGGCTTCAGATGCGAGAGAAGCAGCGCGTGCGCCGCAGCTACTCGGTCGTCGAGCGCCAGTTCCGCAACTACTTCCGTGACGCGGCTCGCCAGAAGGGGATGACCGGCGAGAACCTGCTCCGGATGCTCGAGATGCGCATGGACAACGTCGTCTACCGGATGGGCTTCGCGACCTCCCGGGCGCAGGCGCGCCAGCTCGTGACCCACGGCCACTTCAACGTGAACGGCCGGGCGACGAACTCGCCGAGCCGCCAGATCGCGGTCGGTGACCGGGTCGAGGTTCGGGACACCCGCCGCAGCCGCACCTACTTCCAGACCGCGTCCGAGACCATGCGCGCGGCCCAGGTCCCGGAATGGGTCAGTGCCGACCCGTCCAAGCTCTCCGGAACCGTTATCACCGCCCCCACCCGTGAGCAGATGCCCATGGAGTTCAACGAGCAGCTCGTCGTCGAGTACTACTCGCGCTAGGAGTTCCCCTTGCTGATGATCGAACCCGAGTCCACCCCGCGTATTGAAGAGGTCGAGGCGCACGGCGCTGCGGGCCGATTCGAGATCCAGCCACTGGCCGCCGGCTACGGCGTGACGCTGGGGAACGCCCTGCGCCGCGTCCTGCTCTCGTCGCTCGAGGGCGCGGCCGTGACCTCGATCCAGGTCGCGAACGTCTCCCACGAGTTCAGCACGATCAACGCCGTCAAGGAAGACGTGACCCAGATCGTCCTGAACATGAAGAAGATCCGCCTCCGCTCGTTCGCGCCGCACCCGGTGACCCTCAAGCTCACCAAGCACGGCGCCGGGCAGGTGACCGCCGGTGACATCTCGGAGTCGGCCGACGTCGAGATCGTCAACCCCGAGCTCGAGATCCTGACCGTGGACTCCGACGCCGGATCCATCGACATGGACATCACCATCGAGACCGGCGTCGGCTACCGCGCCGCGGAGCACACCGAGGAGATGCCGATCGGCGTCATCCCGGTCGATGCCATCTTCTCCCCGGTCCGTCGGGTGAACTTCTCGGTCGAGAACACCCGCGTCGGGCAGATGACGAACTTCGACAAGCTGATGCTCGAGATCGAGACCGACGGGACGACGACGCCGCAGGCGGCGCTGGCCCAGGCCGCCAGCATCCTGGTCCGCGAGTTCAGCCGCTTCGCCGAGATCGGCCGGCCGTCGATGGCCACCGGGGACGAGGTTCCCGCCACGCTGTCGGCCAGCCTGCTCGACGCGCCGATCGAGGAGCTGGACCTCCCGATGCGGGCCTACAACAGCCTGAAGCGGAACAACATCACGAAGATCGGCCAGCTCCTCGCCCTCGGCGATGACGAGCTGCTGCGCATGCGCAACTTCGGCAAGAAGAGCCTCGACGACATGAAGGAGCGACTCGCGCTGCGCGGGTTCATCGTTCCCGAGGATGGGGCCCCCGCGGCCGACGAGGCCGATCTTCCGGCCGCCGCCGAGCTCGACGAGGCCGTCGCCGCCGAGCTGACCCGCGAGGCGTAGGCAGCACCACCCATGCCCCACCGCATCGCCGGGCGCAAGCTCAGCCGTCCCACCGCCCACCGCGAGCACATGCTCGCCAACCTGGCGGTGGCCGTGCTGCGCTACGAGCGCCTGAAGACCACCGAGGCCAAGGCCAAGGAGGTCCGGGGCATGGTGGATCGGCTCATCGTCACCGCCAAGCGGGGCGATCTGCCGGCCCGACGACAGCTGGTCGCCCAGCTGCCCAATGAGCCGCTCATCATCGAAAAGCTGATGGGCGAACTGGCCGCCAAGTATTCCGACCGGGGGTCGGGGTTCACGCGCATCACGCGCCTCGGACCCCGGGCCGGTGACTCGGCGCCGATGGTCCAGATCGAGCTCGTCTGACGCGCGCTCGATCGACCGGGACAACCGAAGACCGATGCCACCCGAGGCGCCTCGATGCGCCCGGGCGGTGATCGAGTACGACGGGACGGCGTTCGCCGGCTCGCAGCGCCAGCCGCGACAGCGGACGGTGCAGGGCGAGCTGGAGGACGCGCTTAACAAACTGACCGGCGAACGGATCACGGTCCGATTCGCCGGGCGCACCGATGCCGGCGTGCATGCCACGGGCCAGGTGATTGCCTTCTGCCTGCCGAACCACTCCCCCGGGGAGTGGGTCGGGTGGACGGAGCTGCGGCGACGCCTCAACGCGGCGCTCGCGCCGGACGTGGTGGTCCGCTCGCTGCGGAGCGCGCGCCCCGGGTTCGACCCGAGGCGGGCGGCCGTGACACGGACCTATCGCTATCGGATCCGGGAGGACGGCGACCGCCGCCCGACCGACCGGCATCGGACGCTCGAGATCCCCGATCACCTGGACGTGGCCGCCATGCGCGATGCCGCGGCCCGGATGGTGGGGGAACGCGACTTCGCCGCCCTCGGCAGCGATCCTCGCGGTCAGACCGGTCGCCACCTGATGGCGGTGACGGTCCGGCGGCAGGGATCCCTCGTCGAGGTGACGGTCACCGGAAACGCGTTCCTCCGCCGGATGGTGCGTAGCCTGGTGGCGGTGCTGCTCGCCGTCGGACGTGGCCAGCTGGCCCCGGCCGAGGTGGAGCGGGTGCTCGAGGCCAGGACGCGCGCCCTCCATGGGCGAGCGGCACCGGCCGGCGGGCTGACCCTCGAGCGGATCAGTTTCGAACGAACAGGAGACGTGAAGCGAACGTGAAGACCTACGCGGTCAAGGCCAGCGAGATCGACCGAGGCTGGTGGCTCATCGATGCCACGGACCAGCCGCTCGGGCGGTTGGCCACGCGCATCGCCACGCTGCTGTCCGGCAAGCACAAGCCCACCTGGTCGCCCCACCTCGACACCGGTGACCACGTCGTGGTCGTGAACGCCGCCCGGGTGCGGGTGACCGGAAACAAGCTTGCCCAGAAGCGCTACTACCGCCACTCGAACTACCCCGGCGGCCTGCGCGAGGAGACGCTCGGCGATCTGCTCGCCCGCAAGCCGGAGCGGGTCATCGAGTTCGCGGTCAAGGGCATGCTCCCGAGCAACCGACTCGGCAACGCGATGTTTCGCAAGCTGAAGGTCTACCCGGGAGCCGATCATCCCCACAAGGCCCAGAGCCCCCAGGGGCCGAATGACCACGAGGAGGCGTCGTGAGCGTCAACTACCTGTACGGAACGGGACGCCGCAAGACGTCGGTGGCCCGCGTCCGTCTCCTTCCGGGCGACGGCAGCATGACCGTCAACGGCAAGCCGGCCGAGGAGTACTTCGGCGGCGAGACCCAGGTGTCCCCCATCCGCGCGCCGTTCCGGGTGACCGACACCGAGGGCCGGTACGCGGCCAGCGTCCTGGTCGCCGGCGGCGGGACCTCCGGCCAGGCCGGGGCGATCCGCCACGGCATCGCCCGTGCCCTGCTGGCCGGTCACCCCGACTTCCGCCCCATTCTGCGCGAGGCCGGCTTCCTCACCCGCGACCCGCGGGCCAAGGAACGCAAGAAGTACGGCCTGAAGCGCGCCCGCAAGGCCCCGCAGTACACGAAGCGCTGACCCAATGACTCCCCGGCTCATCCGGGGGCGCCCGAAAGGGCCTTTGGTAACATCGTCCGCAGACCGCAGGGGAGCTCCTGTCTGATCGTGCCGGAGAGCATCAGCGAATTCCTGAACACCTTCCTGCGCGGTTCGTGGCTCTCGATCGTCGACATCGTCGTCGTCGCCGTCCTGATCTACTGGCTGTTCGTGCTCATTCGGGGCACCCGCGCGGTCCGGATCCTCATCGGCCTGTCCATCGTGGCCCTCGTCTACCTGGCGGCCCAGGCGCTCGACCTCGTGCTCCTCTCGACCCTCCTGCAGGCCGGCGCGGTCGTCGGCCTGTTCGCGGTGGTGGTCGTCTTCCAGCCCGAGCTGCGGCGCGGCCTGGAGCAGATCGGCCGGATGGGCTCGCTCAACCGCCTGTTCGTGTCACCTGAGGTCTCCGCTGCCGACACGGTGGCTCGGGAGACATCGCGTGCGGCGCGCCTGCTGGCCGGCTCCCGCCACGGGGCCCTGATCGTGATCGAGCGCGAGACCGGGCTCCATGACCTCACCGCCGAGTCGGGCGTCCCGATCAACGCCGACCTGCGAGCCGAGCTGCTGGCCACGATCTTCTACCACGGGACCGCGCTCCACGACGGGGCGGTGGTCGTCTCCGGCAACAAGATCGTGGCCGCCGGCGTGCTCCTTCCGCTCAGCCAGAACGTCCTCGACAGCGAGCGGTACGGCACCCGTCACCGGGCCGCGATCGGGATCAGCGAGCAGACCGACGCCCTCATCGTGGTCGTCAGCGAGGAGACCGGGTCGATCTCCCTCGTCGTCCGTGGCCGGATCGAGCGCAACCTGAGCGAGGACCGCCTCCGACGCCGGATCTTCAGCCTCATCCGGCCCCAGGCGCCGCGCGAGGCGGCGCCGCTCCTGCGCCGCACGCTCGAGGGTCGGTGGGGGATGCCGGAGGAGGAGCCGGCTGAACCGCCGATCGACCCCGAGGATCGGGTGGTCCCGTCGGTCGCGGTCGCTGCCGCGGCCGGCGAGCCGGCGCCCACCAAGGCTCCCGAGAAGGCGCCGGCGAAGGCAGCGACGAAGACTCAGGCGAAGGCGCCGGAGAAGGCGCCTGACCCGGCCGAGGTCACCCAGCCGGTCGTGAGCGGAGATCGCCGCGCCTGATGGCACGCCTGCTGCGGAACTGGCCCCTCAAGCTCGGGGCCCTTCTCCTGTCCATCCTCCTGTACGCCGGCCTGGTCTATTCCGGCTCGTTCACCGAGCAGCAGGTCGCCGGCGTCCCGATCCGGGCCACCAACCAGCCTCTGAACACCTACCTCCTCACCGGTGAGCTGGGGACCGTGGACGTGGGATACCGCGCCGCGGCCGCCGCCGCGGGCAGCGTCACGATCGCGACGTTCAGCGCATCGGTCGATCTCGAGGCCTACGACATGACCCAGGCCGGCGAGCCGCAGCTCCTCCCGGTTGACGTGCGCTCGCTCGACGACGAGGTCACCGTCCTCGATGTCGCCCCGGTCGAGGTCTCGGTCATCGTGGACCGCCTGGCCGTCCGTACCGTCCGGGTCGTCGTGGATCGCGGCGAGGTGCCACCGGGGCTCGAGGTCGGCGCGTCGAACGTGGTGCCGTCCACCGTCCAGGCCCAGGGCCCGGAGAGCCGCCTCCGCCTCGTGACGGCCGCCCTGGCCCGGGTTCGCATCGACCCGTCGGGGATCAACATCGAGGAGCAGGTGGACCTCGTTCCGGTGGACGTGGACGGTCAGCCGGTTTCAGCGGTGGAGCTGTCGCCGGCCACCGTGACGGTCGCGATCGAGGTCAGCACCGCCGAGACGTCCAAGACGGTGCCCGTCGCGCCGGACCTGGTCGGGAGCGTGCCCGCCGGCCTGACCCTGACATCGATCAGCGCCGAGCCGGCATCGGTCACCCTCTTCGGTGCTCCCGACGTCCTCGCCGACGTCACGAGCGTCGCTACCGCGCCCATTCCGCTGGCCACCGTCTCGTCGGACGACGTCATCGACGTCGCGCTCATCCTGCCGGAGGGCACGCAGCTGGCGAGCAGCGCCGAGCCATCGGTCCAGGTCACGCTCAACGTGGAGCTCGAGTTCGCCAGTCGGACGATCCTCGCCGGGCCGGTCTGCCAGAACGTGGCGGCAGGGCTCACCTGCCAGCCCCAGGCGAGCCAGGTGCCGGTGACGGTCAGCGGGACCCGATCCGCGGTCGCGGCCCTCACGCCGGCCCAGGTGACGCCGATCCTGAACATGGCCGGGCTGGCCGAGGGGACCCACCAGGTGACGCCCACGGTCACCCTGCCGAGCGGCATCACCCTCGTCCAACCCCTGACCCCGGTGGCGGTCGTCCTGGCCGCCGCCGGTCCCTGACCGGCTCTCGAACCGACTGTGGGCCGCCTCTTCGGCACCGACGGCATTCGCGGTGTCGCGAATGTCGACCTGACCCCGACCCTCGCCTATGACCTCGGTCGCGCGCTGGGCCACTACGTGGACGGCGCCGGGCGGAGCGTGGTCGTCGGCCGCGACACCCGTCGCTCGGGCGAGATGCTGGCGTCGGCCCTCGCCGCCGGCCTGACCTCGGTCGGCACCGACGTCCTGGACATCGGGGTCGTGCCCACCCCATGCCTGGCGTACGTCGCCGAGCATGGCGAGCACGTGGCCGGGGTCATGGTCTCGGCCTCGCACAACCCCCCGGACGACAACGGGCTGAAGGTCGTGTCCGGCGGTCGGAAGATGGACGACGAGGCCGAGGAGCGGCTCGAGCACCTCATCTTCCAGGCCGAGGCGCTCCCCGGACCCACCAACGCCGGGCTGGGACGGATCAGGCGCGACCCGGCCGCGACCGACATCTACCGATCGCACCTGGCCGAGATCGCGGGCGACCGCCTGGCCGGCCTCCGGATCGGGGTGGACGCCGCCAACGGGGCCGCGTCCGCGTTCGCGCCGGAGCTGATGGCCACCATGGGAGCGGAGATCACCGCGATCCATGCCGACCCCGACGGCACGAACATCAACGTCGGCGGCGGCGCGACCGACCCCACCGCCCTCGCCGACCTGGTGCGGGCCAGGGGCCTGGACCTGGGCTTCGCGTTCGACGGCGACGCCGATCGGCTGATCGCGGTCAGCGAGGCCGGGGACGTCGTCGACGGCGACGGGGTGATGGGCATCTGCGCCATCCAGCGCCTGGCCGCCGGCACGCTGGCGGAGCAGACCCTCGTCGTATCGGTCATGAGCAACGACGGGCTGGTGCGAGCCGTTCAGGGCGCCGGCGGCCGCGTCATCCGGGCCCCGGTCGGCGACCGCCACATCGTGGAGGCCATGGAGCGGTCCGGGGCCATGCTCGGCGGGGAGCAGTCGGGCCACGTCATCTTCCGCGACCTGGCCTCCACCGGCGACGGCCTCCTGACCGCCATCCAGCTGGTCGCCGCCCTCCGCGCCGCCGATGGGGCCACCCTCGGCGACCTGGCCGCCCAGATTCCGAGGCTTCCGCAGGTGGTGATAAACTCCGGCGTCCGCCACAAGGACCAGTGGCAGGTTGACCCGCTGTTCGCCGATGCGGTGGCGCGGGCGACAGCTCGACTGGGCAGCCGGGGACGGATTCTCGTCCGAGCCTCGGGCACCGAGCCGAAGCTGCGGATCATGGTCGAAGGTGAGGAGCCCGAAGAGATCGCCACCATTGCCCGAGAACTCGCCGACCTGGCGACCGCACGGCTGAACTAGCGGAGCCAGAGGGAACCATGTGCGGGATCGTTGGGTACGTCGGGCCGCGTGACGCGGCGCCCATCCTCCTCGAGGGCCTGCGTCGCCTCGAGTACCGCGGCTACGACTCGGCCGGGATCGCGATCCGGACCGACAACGGGACCGTCTTCGTCGAGAAGAAGGCGGGCAAGCTCCACAACCTCACCGACCAGCTGAACGGGACCACGCCCCACGGCCATCCGGGCATCGCCCATACCCGCTGGGCGACCCACGGCGCCCCGACCGACCTGAACGCCCATCCCCATGCCGACTGCACCGGGAAGCTGGCACTCATCCACAACGGGATCATCGAGAACTACGTCGAGCTGCGCGATCGGCTGGCGGCCGGCGGCCACGCCTTCACCTCGGAGACCGACACCGAGGTCCTCGCCCACCTGATCGAGGAGCGCTATGACGGCGACCTGGTCGAGGCCGTGCGGCAGGCGCTGCGCCAGGTGCAGGGCGCGTACGCCATCGGGGTCATGCACACCGATCATCCCGACCTGATCGTGGGCGCCAGGATGAACGTCCCGCTCATCGTCGGCCTGGGCGATGGCGAGGGCTTCCTGGCGAGTGACGTGCCGGCCATCCTGGAGCACACCCGGCGGGTCGTGATCCTCCACGAAGGCGACATCGCCGCGGTGACGCCGGAGGGGACCACCGTCGTGGGCCTGGACGGCGACGAGCTGGATCGCGACGTGACCGAGATTACCTGGAACCTCGAGGCTGCCGAGAAGGGCGGCTTCGCGCATTTCACCCTCAAGGAGATCTACGAGCAGCCGCATGCCATCCAGGAGGCGATCCGCGCACGGGTGGACGGCCGCGGCGCCATCCATCTCGCCGAGCTGGACGATCTCGAGGCCAAGCTGCGCGCAGCCGACCGCATCTACCTCGTGGCTTGCGGCACGGCCCACTACGCCTCGAATGTCGGCGCCTACCTGTTCCAGCAGTGGACCGGCCTCCCGGCCGTCTCGGTCATCGGCTCAGAGATGCGCTACGCCCCACCCCCGATCACCGAGAAAACCGTGGTCATCGCCGTCAGCCAGTCGGGCGAGACGGCGGACACCATCGCCCCCACCCGCCTCGCCCGCGAGCGCGGAGCCACGATCGTGGTCGTGACCAACGTCGTCGGCAGCGCGCTGACCCGGGATGGGGACGCCACCGTCTACCTGCAGGCCGGCCCCGAAATCGGGGTGGCCTCGACCAAGGCCTTCGTGACCCAGGTGCTCGTGCTGCAGATGATCGCGCTCCATTTCGCCCGCCTGCGCGACACGCTGACCCCGACCCAGCTGGCGACCTACGGTCTCGGCCTCCGCGCCCTGCCCCGGGCGGCCGTGGCTGCGCTCGACTGCGCGCCGCAGGTTCGGGATATCGCGAAGCGCTGGGCCAGGGCCAACGTCCAGGACGTCATGTACATCGGTCGTGGCGTCGGCTTCCCGATCGCGATGGAGGGCGCGCTCAAGCTCAAAGAGCTGTCCTACGTCCATGCCGAGGGGTACGCCGCGGGCGAGCTGAAACACGGCCCGATTGCGCTGCTCGACGCCGACACGCCGCTGGTGGCGATCGTCACTCGGGGTTCCGTCTACGAGAAGGTCCTGTCCAACGTCTCCGAGGCCCGCGCCCGGGAAGCCCCGATCGTCGCGGTCGCGACAGCCGGTGACGAGCAGATCGAGGCCCATGCCGAGGACGTCCTCATCGTGCCCGAGACGCTCGAAGAGCTCTCGCCGGTGATCAGCATCCTGCCGCTCCAGCTGCTCGCCTACGAGGTGGCGGTGTCCCGCGGGACCGATGTCGACCAGCCGCGCAACCTCGCCAAGTCGGTCACCGTCGAGTAGCCGGCGGGTGGGCGACGCCCGATGAGCCGCCACGAGATCGGCGTCGACCTCGTCGACATCGACCGCATCGCGCGCACCCTCGAGCGCCACGGCGATCGGTTCCGGCGCCGGGTGCTCACCGAGCGCGAGGATCGGTACTGCGGCACCAAGATCGAGCGGGTCGCCGGTCGATGGGCGGCCAAGGAGGCGGTGAGCAAGGTCCTGGGCCTCGGCGTCCGGGGCGTCGGCTGGCGCGAGATCGAGGTCCTGCCGAACTTCGCGGGGCAGCCGCAGGTCACACTCCACGACCGGGCCGCCGCCCGCGCGGAGCGCCTGCGCCTCGGTGAGGTGACCGTCTCGATCTCCCACGAGCGTCGTATGGCGGTCGCCGTAGCGATCGCGGACCGCCTGACCGACGGCTGAGCGTCCGATGGCCGACGCCGCCACCACCCTGACCCAGCGATGGGTGGCGTCCCACCTGCCACCGCGACCACCGATCAGCCACAAGGGAACCTTCGGCCGGGTTCTGGTGGTCGCCGGCTCGCTGGAGTACGCCGGCGCGGCCCTCCTCACCGGGCTGGGAGCCGCGCGGGCCGGCGCCGGGCTCGTCTGCCTGGCCACGCCCGAGTCGGTCGGGCTTCGGCTGCTCGGCATCGTCCCGGAGCTGACCGGGCTGCTGCTGCCCGAGGAGGCAGCCGGCCTCGTCGCCCCGGCCGGATGGCGGCAGCTCACCGCGGCGGCCAACCAGTACGACGCGGTCGTCGTCGGGCCCGGCCTCGGGCGCCATGCGGCCACTCTCCGCCGCACCGCGCATCTGCTCGGCGAGATCCGGCGGCCGGTCGTGATCGACGCCGATGGGTTGACGGCGCTGGCGGCCCGTGAGCGCTGGTGGCGGACGGTGACCGCCCCGGCCGTCCTGAGCCCGCACCCCGGCGAGTTCGCCCGCCTCCTGCGCGGCGGCACCGCTCCTCCATCGGATGACGATGCCGCCCGCGAGGATGCCGCGCGGCAGGCCGCACGGCTATGGGAGCACGTCCTCGTCCTGAAGGGCGCGAACACGGTGGTCGCCGCGCCCGACGGGGAGATGCTGCGCTCCTCGGTCGCCACGCCGGCCCTGGCGACCGCCGGCAGTGGTGACGTCCTGGCCGGGGTGATGGGCGCCATGCTGGCCGCGGGCCTCACCCCGCTCCACGCGGCGGGCGTCGGCGTCGCCGTCCATGCCGCGGCGGGAGTCCTCGCCGAGCAGCGGATCGGCTCGTCAGGCGTCCTGGCGTCGGATCTCGCCGGCCTCCTGCCCGAAGCCGCCGAGGCGCTGCGTCGCGGGAGGCCGGACGGATGACTGTCGCGGCGGTCGGATCGCGGCACCGGGCGTGGCTCGACATCGACCACGCCGCCCTCGCCACCAACCTGGCCGTGCTCCGCGAACGGGCCGGGGTGGACAAGCAGGTATTCGCGGTCGTCAAGGCCAACGCCTACGGACATGGCGCGGTGGAGATCGCCACGACCCTGGTCGGGCTGGGCGTCGAGCGGCTGGCGGTGGCCACCCTGTCCGAGGCCGCCGCAGCTGCGGCAGAGCGGCCTCGAGGCTCCCATCGTCCTGCTGTGGGGCATCGGAACCGAGGATGCGGCCGAAGCCGTGGCCCTCGACGTCGAACCGGTGGTGGACAACCGCGCCGTCGCGGACGCGCTCGCGGCGGCCGGGGCCGCCGCGAGACGTCGGGTCGCCGTGCACCTCAAGCTCGACACCGGGCTGGGACGGCAGGGCGTCGAACCGGAGCGCGCCGTCGAGCTGGCGCGACCGATCGTCTCGAACCCGGACCTGCTCCTGGCCGGCACGATGACCCACCTCGCGGCGGCCGAGGACGGCGCCTTCACCGCCACCCAGCTGGAGCGGATCGAATCCGCGCTGGACGCGCTCCGTGAGGCCGGAATTGACGCAGGACTCGTGCACGTCGGTGGGACGGGCGCCATCCTTGCCGACGTGGGCACCTTCGCCGATGCGATCCGTCCGGGAATCGGTCTCTACGGGCTGCGTCCGGGCTCAGCCGACGTTCGCGCGGCCGGGCTCGTGCCGGTGCTGAGCCTCCGCGCCCTCCCCCTGCGCCTGTTCGACGTGCCAGCCGGGACGACGGTCGGCTATGGGATGCGATGGACCTGCGACCGCCGCTCGCGCCTGGCAACGCTGCCAATCGGCTACGGCGATGGCTGGCCACGGGCTCACCAGAACAACGGCTGGGCGCTCGTTCGCGGGCAGCGTTGCCCGATGGTCGGTGCGATCAGCATGGACGGCCTGGTGGTGGACGTGACCGATGTCGAGGGGGTTGGCCTGGACGATGAGTTCGTGCTCATCGGCCGACAGGGGGACGACGAGATCTCGACCGACGACGTGGCCGAGCAGCGTGGGACGATCGGCTACGAAGTGACGACCATGCTCCGTCGGCGTCTGCCGCGCCACCATCGCCGGCGGTGACCTCCGTGCGCAATACGCGTCAGGCCACCGCTCCCGCTCCCGCCCCCGCGTCGAGTGACGCCCGTCCGCGACTGGCGCCCGCGCCGGTCAAGGTCACGCCGGAGACCGAGCTGACACTTCTCCTCGACGTCGGCAGTGCGTGGACCAAGGCGGCCCTTGTCGGCCGAGCCGGCGGGCGGTGGCGGATCGTGAGCGGGACCACCCAGCCCACCGCATGGGGAGAGTCGGTCCTGGTCGAGGACCTCGTGGGACACCTTGCCCCGCACGCTGATGCCCGGCTCTCGCGTCGGCTGGTCGATCTCGTGGGCGAGGCGCCGCGGATCACCTGTCGATCGCCTCGTCGCGCCGGCCGCCTGGCGGTGGTGGCGGACCGGGGACCGGACATGGAGGCGGCAACCGCCCTGGCCACCCGGAGCGGATGGACCGTGGACGCCGCGGTGTCGGGCGACGACCGCCGATCAGAAGCCGAGCGCTTCACCATCCTCCGCGGGACCGAGGTCGATGCCTGGTTGGCGGTGCCCACCGCCGGCGGGCGACCGGGCCGGATCTGGGGTCTCATGGCCGGCGCCCGCGGCAGCTCCACCGTGCCGGTCCTGGTCGCGGCTTCCGACGAGGACGCCGCGCCCTTCACCGCCCTGTTCGGAGCCGGGGCGCGGATCGCGGCCACAGGCTTGGGTGATGCCCTCTCGGATTCCCTGTTCGAGCTCCTGACTTCGCTGAACGGGCTCGGCCAGGCACGGACCGCGACGCCGGTCGCCTTCGGGCGGGCGATGGACGCGCTGGCCAGGGGACTGGGCATCGAGGTGCTGGGCGTGGACGTCGGCGCCTCGTGGCTCACGTGGCGCCACGCTGGCCCCCACGCCATCGGCCGCACCGCGGTCCTGGCCGCGACGCCCGATCAGGCACTTCCCGCCGGCTCGCGGGCGGCGGCCGAGATCCTGCCCGCGGACATGGACGAGTTCACAACGACTGATGCCATGGCAAGCCTCGCCGCGAGGCGCTCGGCCATCCCCGCCTCGCCGGTGGAGGTGGGCATCGCCCAGGCGATCGGCATTGACCGTCTCGCGGCGGCACGCCGGTGGCTTGGCGGCTGTCCGGCCGTCGATCTCGTGGTCGGGGGCGGCCGGCTGCTCGCCGGTTCCGCCCATCCCGCCGATGCGGCCATGATCCTGCTCGACGGGCTTCGGCCGTCCGGCATGACCCAGCTGGCCATCGACCCGTGGGGCATCACGGGTCCCCTCGGGGGGCTGCCCGACGAGGACGTCGACGAGGGGCTCGAAACGCTCCGGGACGATCTCCTGGTGCCGCTCGGGACCGCGGTCCTGTCCACCGGCGGCCAGCCCGGCCACGTGGCCTTCCGGGCTCGCCTGCATCGGCCTGGCTGGCCCGACTCGCCCACGGTCGAGGTCCGCGCCGGATCCATGGCGATCCTGCCCCTCGAGCGCGGCGCTGCAGGGGATCTCGAGATCGAGCTCGAACGGGGTGTCCATGTCGGCCCGCTGGCGCGCCGAAACCGGCTCCGGGCGGCGGTGACCGGTGGGGCGGTCGGCATCATCCTCGACGCCAGGGGCGACCCAATCCAGCTGCCCGCCCGACCCGGCGACGCCCGGGCGATGGTCGAGTCCTGGCGTGACACCCTCCGCCGCGAGCCGCGTGCCGGAAGCACCGGATGACCGTCGAGAGCCCGTACCGCCATCGGATCAGGCTGCCGTCGGGCGCTGAGCCCACCGTCGCCGTCGGCGACGAGGTCCAGGCCGGTGACACGGTCGCATCGTCGGTTCGTCCTGCCGCGAGCGTGACCGTCCCCCTCGCCCGGCCCCTCCACCGCGGACGGGGCGAGGTCCTGGACCTGCTCTCAGCCACGCCGGGAACGCGGGTGCGGGTCGACCAGCCGCTGGCCCGGACGCCGGATCGCGATGTGCGCTCCCCGGTGGACGGCATCCTGCTGGCGTACGACAGCGCGACCGGAAACGCCCACCTCCTGGCGCTCGAGCCGGCCGATCCGATCCTCAGCGACGTCCGGGGCGTCGTCATGGAGGTCGACCGCGAAGCGGTGACGGTGGCCGTCCCCGCCGTCATGCTGGTCGGCGTGGCGGGAACCGGTGCGGCCGTCCACGGGCCGCTCACCATCGCCGTCAGCCACGCGGAGGCACCCCTCGAGCCCGCCATGATCGACGCCGATGCCGCCGGCCGGATCATGGTCGGCGGGTCGTGGGCCTCGGCCGAGGTCATCACCCGCGCCCGGGCCGTCGGGGTGGCCGGCATCATCGTCGGCGGTCTCCATGCCCGCGAGCTCGCCGAGTTCACCGGCCTCCAGCACCGCCGCAGCCTGCTGGGCACGGCCGCGCCGCCGTTCGCCGTGCTGGGCCTGGATGGGTTCGGCCGATCCGGGATGGACCCGGCCCGATTTGCCTGGCTCCAGGCCCATGCCGACCAACCAGCCACCATCCTCGGCGACCAGCGCCGCCTGCTGGTATACGACGCGACACCGGCTCCGTCCCGCGTGGCGCGGGCGGCGGTCGGAGAGCGGGTCGTGATCGCCTCCGGACCGGGCCGCGGCCAGGCCGGGACGCTGACCGAGATCCCGGGACAGCCGCGCGCCATCGGCTCGGGCATCAGTGCCCTGTGCGGACTCGTCCGGCTGGACGCGGGCCGGACCGTCGCCGTCGCGCTGGCCAACCTCGAGGCCAGCCCACCGCTGTCCTGAGATACTCGGCCGCGTGACGGCGCGGAATCTCGAGGCGGCAACCGGCGGTCAGCTCGTGTCGCGGTCTGCCGCCGCGACACGGCAGATCGGTCGTCGCCTGGGTCGCGCCGCCACTCCAGGGACCTGCCTGGCGCTCGTCGGGCCGCTCGGGGCCGGCAAGACCCAGCTGGCCAAGGGTGTCGCCGTCGGCCTGGGCGTCGCCGGGGTGGTGAACAGCCCCACCTTCATCATCGTCAACGAGCATCCGGGTCGCCTTCCCCTGTTCCACGCCGACGCCTACCGCCTGACCGATGCCGACGAGGCCCGACAGGCCGGGGTCTTCGACGAGCGCCAGGCGACGGGGGTGACCGTGATCGAGTGGGCCGATCGGCTCGATGGCTGGCTGCCGACCGATCGGCTGTGGATCGAGCTCGAGGCTCATCCTGAGCAGCCGGACTGGCGGGTCCTGCGCTGGGAGGCGACCGGGCCTCGGCATGCGGGCCTGGCGCGCGTAATCGGAGACGAGCCCCAGTGATCATCGCCATCGAGAGCGCCTCACCCGACCAGTCGGTCGCTGTCGCCGATTCGACCGGCTCAGTGCTGGGCGACGCCGCCTGGACTGCGGAGCGTGGGCAGGGGAGCGAGCTGCTGCCCCGACTTCTCGGTCTGCTGGAGGACCATCGGGCGCGCCTCGACGATGTGAGCGCGGTGGCCGTCGGCCTCGGACCGGGGTCGTTCACCGGGCTCCGCGTCGGCCTGTCGCTGGCGAAGGGCCTGGCCGTGGGGCTGACCGTGCCGATCATCGGTGTCCCGAGCCTGGAGACCTGGCTGGCCACCCGCCCGGACGCGGTGGCGGCCCTGGTGCGGGCCGGGGCAGCCGAGGCGTGGGTCCGATCCCGCGACGGCGCGACTCCGGCTCCGGAGCTCGTGCCCTTCAGCGCACTGGCTGCCGCCCGGGACGCCGAGCTTGTCGCGTCCAGCGACCTCATCATTGCCCTCGGCCTGACCCGGGCAGTCGCCCCGATGGGGGCCGCCGCCACCCTGGCCCGGCAGGCCGGCGCCCGGATGGCCCGTGGAGAGGTGGATGACCTGGCCGCGCTCGAGCCGGTGTACCTGCGCCCACCCCGTGGCCTGGCAGAGACGGCCTCGGCTCCGGTGACATGGCTCTGACCGCGGCCGTGCGGGTCGCGGCCATGACCGTGGACGACATCGCCGCCGTGCTCGAGATCGAGCGCGCCAGCTTCACCACCCCGTGGCCGCCCGAGGCGTTCCAGCAGGAGGTCCGCCACAACCGGCTGGCCCGCTACGTGGTCGCGCGCCAGGGGTCGGTGGTGGTGGGCTACGCCGGGCTGTGGCTCATGGTGGACGAGGGCCACATCACGACCTTTGCCGTCCACCCCGAGTGGCGACGGCAGGGCGTCGGCCGGCGCCTCTTGCTGGCCTCCATCGCCCTGGCCCAGGAGCTGGGAGCGGCGCACATGACGCTCGAGGTCCGGGTCTCGAACGAGGCCGCCCAGGCTCTGTACGCGGGCCACGGCTTCGCGATCGCCGGACGGCGCGAGCGCTACTACACCGATGACGGCGAGGACGCCTACATCATGACCACCCCGCCCCTGGCGTCGGCCGCCATGCGGGAGGCGGTCGAGGCCGCGCGGCTGGCGGCGGCCGAGGACGCTCGTTCGGACGGGACGGCGCCATGACCGGCGGACCGCGGATCCTCGCCATCGAGACCAGCTGCGACGAGACCGGGATCGCCATCGTGTCCGGTGGCCGATGGATCGAGTCCAATGTCGTCGCCAGCCAGGTTGCGATCCACGCCGCGACGGGCGGCATCGTGCCGGAGGTGGCTGCCCGCCAACAGCTCCGCTGGATCGTGCCTGGCATCGAGGCCGCCCTGCGCGAGGCCGCCGTGGATTGGGCCGATATCGACGCCGTGGCCGTCACCTACGGCCCGGGACTCATCGGCTCCCTCCTGGTCGGCATCAACGTAGCCAAGGGCCTGGCCGTCAGCCACGGGCTGCCGCTGGTGGCGGTCAACCACATCGAGGGCCACATCTACGCCAACTGGCTCGCCGAACCGCTTCCTGGGCCGGATGTTGGTGCCGGCTTCACTGATGCCGTCGAGCCGAGCGAGCCACCGTTCCCACTCCTGTGCCTGGTCGTGTCGGGCGGCCACACACAGCTGGTGCTGATGGAGGATCACGGTCGCTATCGGCTCCTGGGCCAGACCGTGGACGACGCCGCGGGGGAGGCGTTCGACAAGGTCGGCCGCCTCCTTGGCCTGCCGTACCCCGGTGGGCCGGCCATCTCGGCGGCGGCAGACGGGGTGGCGCCGTCCACCCGATTCCCGCTGGCGCGCGCCCCGGGTCGCTACGACTTCTCGTTCTCCGGGCTGAAGACCGCCGTCCTGCGGGAGGTCGAGGGCTACCGCGCCCGTGGCGAGCCGATCCCGGTCGATGGCATCGCCGCCGCCTTCGAGCGGGCGGTGGTGGACCAGCTCGTGCGCCGAACCAGGACCGCGGCCGCGGAGCACGAGGTCGCGGCCGTCGCCCTGGGCGGAGGCGTGGCGGCAAACCGGGCGCTGCGGCTAGCCCTCGGTGAGCAGCTGGGAGGGCTGCCCCTGCTCGTCCCGCCGCCGGCGTGGTGCACCGACAACGGGGCCATGATCGGGGCCGCGGCGGCGCACCACTTCACTGCCGGCGAGCGGGCCGATCTCTCGCTCGAGGCGGTTCCATCGCTCCTCCTGCCCTGGCAGACGGCGGCCTGATGGCCGCGGCCGACGACGATCCACTCCGACCGCCGACGCCGGGCGAGCTCCGTCGTCTCCTCCGGGCCGAGGGGCTCCGGCCCCGTCGGGGGCTCAGCCAGAACTTCCTGACCGATGGCGAGGCGCTCGACGCCATCGTGGACGCGGCCGGCCTGGCGGCCGGCGACCGGGTGGTGGAGGTGGGCCCCGGCCTCGGCGTCCTCACCCGACGGCTGCTGGCCGCCGGCTGCGAGGTCGTCGCCATCGAGCTCGACCCGCACCTGCTCGGCTATCTCCGCCGCGAGCTGGACGACGCGACCGGCCTGAGCCTGATCCACGCCGACGCGCTCGACGTCGACCCAGGCGAGCTGTTCCCCGGCAAGCCCTACCGCCTCGTCGCCAACATCCCGTACCACATCACCAGCCCGCTCCTGCACCGCTTCCTGGGCGCGGACCACCCGCCCGATCGCGCCGTGCTCCTCGTCCAGGCCGAGGTCGCCGAGCGGATCGCCTCGCCGCCGGGTGGGCTGAGCTACCTCTCGGTGTTCGTCCAGGACCTGGCCGAGGCCGAGATCGTCGCTCGCGTGCCCGCGTCGGCGTTCGAGCCGGAGCCGGAGGTTGACTCGGCCGTGCTTCGACTCGTTCGGCGACCGGAGCCGGTGGTGCCGCCCGGAGAGCGGGACACGTTCCACCGCATCGCCCAGGCCGCGTTCCGTCAGCGCCGAAAGCAGATCCACAACAGCCTCGTCCGCGAGCTCAAGGTCGACCGAGCGACGGTGGATGCCGCCCTGGCGACCTGTGCGGTGACCCCGGACCGCCGACCGCAGACCCTCTCGGTGCCTGAGTGGGGCTGTCTCACGACGGCGCTGGGTCCATCGCTGGGGGCTATGGCGGGGGCGGGGGAGGCTCCGGATGGCTGAGGAGCGCGACCGCAGGCGGCTCGAGGCGCCGGCCAAGCTGAACCTCGGTCTACGCGTGGTCGGGCGACGCCCGGATGGTTACCACGAGCTCGAGTCCACGCTGGTCCTCCTCGAGCTGGCCGATGTTCTGAGCGTGGATCCGGCACGCCCGGACCTGACGGTGGACGGCCCGGCGGCGACCGGCGTTCCGCGAGATCACGACAACCTGGCCTGGCGTGGCTGGCAGACCGGTTGGGGCACGGATCCCCCGCCCATCGGCCTCCACCTCGAAAAGCACGTCCCGGCGGCCTCAGGCCTCGGTGGAGGATCGTCCGATGCTGCCGCGGCGTGGCGCCTGGCGCGGGCTCAAGCGTCCCGGGCCGGCACCGCCGACCCGCCTGAGACGGCCGATGTCGCCGCCCTGGCGAGCATCGGCGCCGACGTCCCGTTCTTCGCGGCCCAGGTCGCGGTCGCGCACGTCGGCGGCATCGGTGAGCGCGTCGAACCGCTGCCCGGGCAGGAGATCCCCGCCGAGGTGGTCCTCGTCCTCCCGCCGTTCACCCTGTCCACCGCGGCGGTCTTTGCCGAGCTGCGCGCCTCGGACTGGACCACAGGCGACCAGGAGCCGGTGGACCGGCTCTCCGGCCAGTGGTCGAACGACCTGTTGGCCCCTGCCCGCCGCCTCCGCCCGGAGCTCGACCACGTGTTCCGGACCGTCTCGGCCTCCGGTGGCGAACCGCATCTCACCGGCTCGGGGCCGACCGTCTTCGTCCTGACCGACGACCCGGAGCGCGCCGAGGCCATCGCGGAGCGCGTCGAGCGGGCCGGCCTGGCGGCAACCCGGACCCGGCTCAGGACCGAACCGGCTAGCATCGAGCGATGAGCGACCGCCAGCACATCCACACCAGCGGCGCGCCCGGGGCACTGGCCCCGTACAGCCAGGGGATGGCCGGCGCCGGGCTGGTCTACACCTCGGGCCAGATCGGGCTCGATCCGGCGAGCGGCTCGCTGGTGGACGGTGGCGTCGCGGCCGAGGCGCCCCAGGCCCTCCGGAATGTCTCAGCCATCCTCGATGCCGCCGGCTCGAGCATGGATCGGGTCCTGAAGACGACTGTCTTCCTGGTGGACATGGCCGACTACGCGACCATGAACGAGGCGTACCGAGCGGCGTTCCCGGAGCCCTTTCCGGCGCGGACGACGGTGGTGGTCACCGCCCTACCCGCCGGTGCGAACGTCGAGATCGAGGCCGTCGCGGTGGCGGGAGACTGACGCGGGCAAGTTGACGCTGTTTCGAACCCGCTCCTACCATCGGCACCTGTGATGCGCCCTTCCGAGCGCCCCCTCGCGTGAGCAGCCTCGCGGCGATCGTGCTGGCCGCCGGCCAGGGCACCCGGATGCGATCACGCCTCCCCAAGGTCGTCCACCCCCTGGCGGGGCGGCCGATGGTCGATCACGTCCTCCGCCTGCTGGCAGCCGTCGAGGCCGACCCGGTCGTGGTCGTCACCGGGCATGGAGCCGATGCCGTCGAGGCAGCGCTCGACGACGGGATCACCACCGTCCGCCAGGAGCCCCAGCTCGGCACGGCCGACGCCGTGCGGGTCGCGCTCCCGAGCATCCCCGAGGCCACGCCCCAGGTGATCGTGACGATGGGCGACGTCCCGCTCCTCCCCCGCGAGGTCGTCCTGGCCCTGGTCGCCGAGCAGGCGGCGAGTGGCGCGCCGGTCGTGCTGCTCTCCGCGGACCTCTCCGACGCGACGGGCTATGGGCGGATCGTCCGCGCGGCGGACGGCATCTGCCGCGCCATCGTCGAGGAGGCGGACGCGGACGACGCGACCCGCGCCATGACCGAGGTCAACGCCGGCACGTACTGCTTCGACGGGCCGTGGCTGCGCGCAAACATCGAACGTGTCCCGCGGAGCGCATCGGGAGAGCACTACCTGACCGATCTCGTGGCGCTGGCGAGCGGTGACGGCCATCCGGTCCGGGTGGTTGCAGCGCCGAACCCCGAGCTGGCGATGGGGATCAATGACCGGGTGCAGCTGGCCGCCGCCGAGCGGATCCTCCGCGCCCGGATCGCCGAGGACCACATGCGAGCGGGCGTCACGATCGTCGATCCCGACAGCACCTTCATCGACGCCACGGTCGAGATCGGCGCCGACGCCCGGATCGAACCGTGGACGGTCCTCTCGGGTCGGACGGTCATCGGTGCCGAGGCCGTCATCGGCCCGGGTAGCCGGGTGCGGGACAGTCGGATCGAGGCCCGGGCCCACGTTTACGGCTCCTGGGTCGAAGAGTCGGAGGTCGGGGAGGGGGCTCACGTCGGCCCGATGAGCCACCTGCGGCCGGGGAGCGTCGTCGGGCCGGATTCCGAGATCGGCAACTACGCCGAGATCAAGAAGAGCCGGCTCGGGGCCCGGGTCCGGCAGCACCACTTCAGCTACCTCGGCGATGCCCAGGTCGGCGACGACGTGAACATCGGGGCCGGGACCGTGACCGCCAACTTCGACGGCTCGGCCAAGCACGAGACCGTCATCGGCGACGGCGCGTTCATCGGCGTGGACACCATGCTCCGGGCGCCGGTGACCATCGGCGCCGGCGCGAAGACCGGGGCCGGCAGCGTGGTGACCCGCGATGTGGCACCGGGCAAGACGGTGGTCGGCATGCCGGCGCGGCCCATCGAGCTGCGACGCGGCCGCAAGGATGACCCCCCGGATGCCTGAAGGCGCGGCCGGGACGGGCAACCCGGCAATCGACCTCCTCATCGTCTTTGTCCTGATCCTCATCGGCGGGGTGTTCGCCGCGGCCGAGATCGCGCTCCTCACCGTGCGCCGCACACGCCTCGAGCAGCTCGCCGACGAAGGCAAGCGCGGGGCCCAGACCGCGCGCCGGCTGGTGGAGGACCCGCAGCGCTTCCTGGCCACGATCCAGGTCGTCATCACGTTCCTCGGGTTCCTGGCGTCCGCCATCGGGGCGGTCGCGTTCAGTGCGGTCATCGCCGACGCGATCGCGACCATCCCCCTCGAGCCCGTGCAGGACGCGGCGGAGACGATCGCGTTCATCCTCGTCACGCTCCTGATCGCGCTCACCTCGATCATCGCCGGCGAGCTGGTGCCGAAGACCCTGGCCCTGAACTTCCCGGAGCGGTTCTCCCTCGTCGCCGCGCGCCCGCTCAGCGTCATGGAGCGCGTCCTGGCCCCACTGGTCTGGCTCACGACCACGATCAGCGGCTTCCTCGTCCGCCTCTTTGGCGGTCGCGAACGACCGCAGACCGGTCTCCTGTCGGTGGAGGAGCTCAAGCTCCTGGTCGAGACCGGGTCAGCCCAGGGCCAGATCGAGGAAGCCGAGAAGGAGATGATCCACGGCGTGATCGAGCTCGGGGACAAGCAGATCCACGAGGTCATGATTCCGCGGATCGGGATCAAGGCGGTCGAGGTGGAGGATCCGATCGAAGAGGTGCTGGACCTCATCGTCCGTGCCGGCCACTCGCGGGTGCCGGTCTACCGCGAGAACCTCGACAACATCGTTGGCATCCTCTACGCCAAGGACATGCTGCCGTACCTGCTCCCGGCGGTCGAGGAGCGTGAGCCGCTCGAGATCCGCTCCCTCGCACGGCCCGCCGCGTACGTGCCCGAAACGAAGCGCGTGGACGAGATGCTGACCGAGATGCGCTCGGCCCGGCGCCATATCGCGATCGTGGTGGACGAGTACGGCGGGACCGCTGGGCTGGTCACCATCGAGGACCTGGTCGAGGAGATCGTGGGCGAGATCCAGGACGAGTACGACATCGAGGAGAGCCTCATCGAGGCGGTGGAGACCGACGGCGCCAGCCGCGCCTTCCGGCTGGACGGCCGGGTCACGATGGACGACCTGCGCGACCTGTTCGAACTCGGGGATGCGGAGGAGCCCGACGAGGAGTCGTTCGACACGATCGGCGGGCTGATCATCCACCGCGTGGGCCGAATCCCGCTGGTCGGCACCGAGGTGGACTTCCGGGACCTCACCCTCCGCGTCCTGGCCGCCGACTCACGGCGTGTGTCCAAGGTGCTGGCGGTCCAGGTCGAGAACGGGAGCGAGGCCGCCGAAAACCATCGCTGAGCGGCCGATAGCCGCCGAGGAGCGGCGCTAGGCCGCGATCACCGCATCCACGAACAGCTCGAGCTCGGCCCGCGCCGATGGCTCGAGGTCCAGCGTTTCCAGCTCGCTCAGGGCTTCGTCCCGGTAGCGCCGCGCCTCGCCCAGGGTCGTCTCCCGCGCCCCGGACCGGTCGAGGATGGCGAGCCCCTCGACGACCTCGGCATCGGTCAGCTGAGCGCCGTCGGCCGAGGGCGCGAACAGCTCGCGGAGCCGGGCCTGGTCGGCCTCCCCGGCATGGTTCAGGGCCCAGATGACGGGCATCGTCTTCTTCCGCCGCCGGAGGTCGCCAGCCTCGGCCTTGCCCGATGCCGCCTCCTGCCAGAACGCGCCCTTCACGTCATCGGCCATCTGGAAGGCCAGGCCCAGCCGGTCGCCGAAGCGCCGGAAGCCGGCGATGACCTTCGGATCGTGGGAGGTCAGGGTCGCGGCCGCCTCCACACCCGCAGCCATGAGCGAGGCGGTCTTCAGCTCGATCATCTGGAGGTACTCCGCGACGGTCACATCGAGCCGCCCCTCGAAGCTGATGTCCAGGAACTGGCCCTCGCACAGCGCGAGGCACGTCTGGTCGTAGATCTTCATCAGGTCGAGTACCTGGCGCGCGGTGGGCGCGTCCGGGTCGCTCTCGTCAGCCGCGAGGCGGAACAGGGCGAGGCGGGACAGGGCGAACAGCGCGTCGCCGGCGTTGATGGCCTGGGGCACGCCCCACACCGCCCACAGCGTGGCCCGATGCCGCCGCTCGCGGTCGCCGTCCTGGATGTCGTCGTGGACGAGGCTGAAGTTGTGGCCCAGCTCCACCGCCGCCGCGCCCGAGAGCGCCCGCCGGTAATCCCCGCCGAGGGCGCGGATGACGAGCAGGCCGAGCAGGGGCCGGATCCGCTTGCCGGCCGCCCCGTCGCTCCCGTCGAGGCCGAGGTGGTAGGCGAGCATGTCGTACATCGGCTGCGCCGGGCCGCGATGCTCGTCGAGGATGGATTGCATCTCGGCTTCGACGTCGGCGACCATCTGGCTAAACTCGACCCGGATGTCCACCGTCGAAGCGTACCCGACCGGCTCCCGGTGAGCCCGCGCTCACGCCTGTACAAGACGGAGGGCATCGTCCTCCGCGGCCTGGACCTGGGCGAGGCCGATCGGGTGCTGACCGTGCTCACCCCGCATCTCGGCAAGCTGCGGGTGATTGCCAAGGGGGTGCGCCGGCCGCGCTCACGGATCGGTGGCGGGCTCGAGCCCCTGGGCCAGGTGGACCTCGTCCTGGCGGTGGGGCGCACGTTCGACGTCGTCACCCAGTCCCAGCTGATCGAGCCGCACCTCGGCCTTCGGGGCGATCTCCACGCCACGGCCGCGGCCTGGTACCTCGGCGAGTTGGCCGACCGCTTCTGCGAGGAGCGGGCGGAGAGCGCGGCGGCGTTCGCCCTCCTGGGCGCCGGCCTGACCGCGCTCGACACGGCCCCCACCATTGCCTCCCGTGACGCGATCGCCCGGGCCTTCGAGCTCCACCTGCTGGACGCGATGGGCTACCGGCCGCAGCTCGGTTCGTGCATCGAGTGCGGGGAGGAGATCGGTCCGGGCCAGAACCGCTATGCCGCGGTCGCCGGCGGCGTCCTCGGGCCGGAGTGCGCCCACGAAGCGCTCGGCGCGGTCGCCATCTCGAATCCGGCCCTCAAGGCGATGCGCCATCTCCAGCGATCGGCCCTGCCCGACGCCGCGCAGCTGGGCCTCAGCGCGCCGGTCGGACGGGAGCTGGAGCGCCACCTCCACGCCACCGTCTCGGCCGTGCTCGAGCGGGAGCTCCGCAGCCGGGACTTCCTCGACGAGGTCGAGCGGCTGGAGGGTCGCGGCAGGGCGGTCGCGGATGGCGCCGCACCGGTCCTGCGCTAGACTCGCCTGCCGTGCCTGCTCGCAGCCTCGACGTTCTCGCCAGCCTCGCCAAGCGGCGGGGCTTCGTGTTCGGCGGGAGCGAGATCTACGGCGGCCTCCAGGGGTTCTGGGACTACGGGCCCCTCGGCGTCGAGCTGCGGACAAACATCAAGGCCGCCTGGTGGCGGTCCATGGTCCGCCTCCGGGACGACATCGAGGGCCTCGACGCGGCGATCATCATGAACCCTCGGGTATGGGAGGCCTCCGGTCACGTCGCCGGCTTCTCGGATCCGATGGTGGACTGCCGAAACTGCAACCATCGGTTCCGGGAGAGCGATCTCAAGGGCCCTCCGTCCGAGATCGCGTGCCCCGATTGCGGGCAGCGCGGCACGCTGACCGAGGCGCGGCAGTTCAACCTCATGTTCAAGACCCATGTCGGTCCGACGGAGGAGGGTGCCAGCGTGGCGTACCTCCGACCCGAGACAGCGCAGGGCATCTTCGTGAACTTCGCGAACGTGGCCACCGCCATGCGCCGCAAGCCGCCGTTCGGCATCGCCCAGATCGGGAAGAGCTTCCGGAACGAGATCACGCCCGGCAACTTCATCTTCCGCCTCCGCGAGTTCGAGCAGATGGAGATGGAGTTCTTCGTCCCGCCGGCCGACGAGGAGCGCTGGTTCGCCTACTGGGTCGAGGAGCGCCTCCGCTGGTGGACCGACGAGATCGGGATCAACGCCGAGCACCTGCGCCTCCGACCCCACGACCCTGATGAGCTGAGCCACTACAGCCGGCAGACCACCGATATCGAGTACGAGTTCCCGATGGGCTGGTCCGAGCTGGAGGGCGTCGCCGACCGGACGGACTTCGACCTCAAGGCGCACGCAGCCGCGTCCGGCAAGAGCCTGACCGTCTTCGACGACGCCAGCGGCGAGCACGTCGTGCCGTACGTCATCGAGCCGGCGATGGGCGTGGATCGGGCGACGCTGACGGTCCTGGTGGACGGCTACGACGAAGAGGAGGTCGCCGGCGAGAAGCGGGTCGTGCTCCACATCCGCCCGCCGCTGGCCCCGGTCAAGGCCGCCGTCATGCCGCTCCTCCGCAACCGGCCGGAGCTGGTCGAGCTGGCGCGGAAGCTGGCGACCGACCTCAAGCAGGACGTGGCCGCCATGTATGACGACACGGCCTCGATCGGGAAGCTGTACCGGCGCCAGGACGAGATCGGGACGCCGTTCTGCGTGACGGTGGACGTCGAGTCGCTGACCGATGGCGCGGCGACCATCCGGGACCGCGACACGATGACCCAGGAACGGGTGTCGCTCGATGCGATTCCCGCGCGGATCGTGGAGCTGGTCGCGGGCCGGGCGTCGTGGACCGGGAGCGCCCCGGCGCCGACGGCCGAATGACCGGCGGCCCCGCCTTCGCCGACCTGTCGGCGGCGGCGGACGCGGGCGACCACCAGGCCGTCATCCGCTTGGCGGCGGCGATCCTGGCCCAGAACCCGGGGCAGGATGCCGCTCACGAGCTCCGCGCACGCTCGCTGCTCGCCCTGGGGCGGGTGGCGGAGGCCGAGGCGGACGCCCAGGCCGCCGTCCGGCTGGACCCCGACGAGGTCCGCTACCGCGAGCTGCTGGCCGAGGTCCTCTCCACCGCCGGCGCCCATCGCGAGGCCGCCGACGAGTACGCCCGGCTCGCCCGCCTTGACCCGCGGCAGACGACCTGGGACCTCGCGGAGGCCCGGGAGCGCCTTGCGGCAGCCGAAGCCGATGAAGCGGTGGAGGCAGCCCGGCGCGCCCTCCGGCTCGACCCCGGCGACGCAACTGCGCAGCTGACCATGACCCGCGGCCTCCTCCGCGCGGGGCAGGCGACGCTGGCCCTCGAGGCGGCCGAACGCTCCGTCGCCCTCGCGCCGGGCGACGATCACGCCCTCGAGGCCCTGGCCGATGCGCGCTGGCTGACCGGGGACGAGGTAGGTGCGCTGGCGGGCTACGCCGCTCTGGCCCGGGGCAGCGGGCCGGCCTCCGGACCGGCAGTGGACAAGGCCCGCACGCTCTATCGGTCGCGGGCCGGCCTCGGCGGCCGCCTGCTGGCCGCGGTGCGGCCGCTTTTCGCGTGGGGGCTCAGGAGAGAACGGCTTCGGCTGCCTTGATCCGCGCCTGGCGCTTCTGGTGACGGCGGTTGCGGACCACGGCCACTACCCCGGCCCCCAGGATCAACGTGGCACCCATCACAATGAGGTACGTCTCTCCGCTGGCCTGCAGCGGATCGGGGATGAGCAGACGACCGAACATCACCGCGTAGAAGGCACCGAATCCGATCCCTACCTTGGCTCCGGCCGCGGTGACGTCCCGCGGCAGCAGGATCGCGATCAGCGTCAGCGCCAGTGCGACCAGCGACAGGATGATCACGCCGGCCGGCAACAGCCAACCAAGGAGGGCGAGGAGGACGCCAATCGCGAGCCAGAGCAGGGTGGCCATCGGCCGGAGCCTACCCGGCTAGAATCGGTGGCGCGACCCCTATCGGAGCCTGCGTCCCGTGGCTGAAGCTATGACCCCTGCTGTCGAACGCGCCCACCGCGCCGCCAAGCGCTACATCTATGCCTGGGGCGACGGCCGCGCGGAGGGAGACGCGACGATGCGCGACCTCCTCGGCGGCAAGGGCGCCGGCCTGGCCGAGATGACGAACGCCGGCTTGCCGGTCCCGCCCGGCTTCACGATCACGACCGTCGCCTGCACCGACTACTTCGCGGCCGGCGAGCAGCTGCCGGACGGGCTGTGGGACGACATCCTGTCCGCCGTCGGTGACCTCGAGCGCCAGGCCGGCAAGCGGTTCGGCGACCCGGCCAGCCCGCTCCTGGTATCGGTCCGCTCCGGCGCCAAGTTCTCGATGCCGGGGATGATGGACACCGTCCTCAACCTCGGGCTCAACCCCGAGACCCGCGACGGGCTCATCGCGCTCACCGGCGACGCGCGGTTCGGGTGGGATGCCTATCGGCGGTTCATCCAGATGTTCGGCCGCATCGTGCTGGACGTGGACGGGACCCTGTTCGAGCCGGTGCTCGAGGAGGCCAAGCACCGGCGCGGCGTGGAGGCGGACAGCGAACTGGACGCCGCCGCCCTGGAGGAGGTGGCGAACGCGTTCCTCGAGCTGGTTCGGGCCCGGACCGGGCGCGAGTTCCCGACCGATCCCCTCGAGCAGCTCGACCTCGCCACCAAGGCGGTGTTCGCCTCGTGGTACGGCCGTCGCGCACACGATTACCGCGAGTTCAACAAGATCCCGCACGACCTGGGTACCGCGGTGAACGTCGTCGCCATGGTGTACGGCAACCTCGGCTCGGACTCCGGCACGGGGGTGGCGTTCACCCGGAACCCGAACACCGGAGAGAAGGCCCTGTACGGGGAGTACCTGACCAACGCCCAGGGCGAGGACGTCGTCGCCGGCGTTCGGACCCCGTCACCCATCTCGGCCCTGCGCGACGAGATGCCGGAGGTCTACGCCGAGTTCCAGCGCATCGGGGAGCGGCTGGAGGCGCACTACCGTGACGTCCAGGACCTCGAGTTCACGATCGAGCGGGGCCGGCTGTTCATGCTCCAGACCCGTTCGGCGAAGCGGACGGCGCCGGCCGCGGTTCGGATCGCGGTCGAGATGGTGGGGGAGGGGATCATCTCCCGCGACGAGGCGCTCCAGCGGGTCGAGCCCGGCCAGGTGGTCCAGCTCCTCCTGCCGCGCTTCGACGAGGCGGCCAAGGGGACGGCGGCCGATCGGCGGCTGTGCACCGGGCTCAACGCCTCGCCCGGCGCGGCCACCGGGCGCGCCGTGTTCGATCCCGATCGCGCGGTCGAGATGGCAAAGACCGGTGATCCGGTCATCCTGGTCCGGACCGAGACGAGCCCCGACGACGTCCACGGCATGCTGGTCGCCAAGGGCGTGCTCACCGCCCGCGGCGGCGCCACCTCCCACGCCGCGGTCGTGGCCCGCTCGCTGGGCCTCCCGTGCGTGGCCGGTGCCGAGACGCTCGACATCGACTACGGGACGCGGTCGATGCAGGTCGGGTCGGCGACGGTGGCCGAGGGCGACACGATCAGCATCGACGGCACCACCGGTGAGCTGTACGCCGGCGCGCTGGCCACCATCGACCCCAACTTCGCCGAGGAGAAGGACCTCCCCGTCCTCCTGGGCTGGGCGGACGAGGTCCGCCGGCTCCAGGTGTGGGCCAACGCCGACTACCCGCGGGACGCCGAGCGGGCGCGGGGCTACGGCGCGCAGGGGATCGGCCTGTGCCGCACCGAGCACATGTTCTTCGAGGCCGCCCGGCTGCCCACCGTCCGCCGCATGATCCTGGTCGCGGTCAGCGCCACCGACGCCAAGCGGCGCGCGGCAGAGGGAGAGGAGCTGTCCGCCGACGACCAGGAGGCGATCGCCACCTTCGAATCGGCCCTGGCCGAGCTCGAGGTCATCCAGACCGATGACTTCGCCGGTCTCTTCCGGGCCATGGACGGGCTGCCGGTCGTGATTCGCCTCATCGACCCGCCGCTCCACGAGTTCCTACCTCCCCACGACGAGCTGCTGGTCGAGGTCACCCTCCTCCGTGAGCGCCTGTCGCTGGCCGATGGCGCCGCGGCCGCGGCGTTCCAGGCCGAGCTGACCGAGAAGGAGGAGACCCTGGCTGCGGTCGAGTCGATGCGGGAGCAGAACCCGATGTTGGGCATGCGCGGCGTGCGGCTGGGGCTGATGATCCCGGACATCGTCCGGATGCAGACCCGCGCCATCCTGACCGCCGCCTCCCGGGTTGCGGCCGAGGGCGTGAAGGCGCTCCCGGAGATCATGATCCCGCTCGTCGGCCATGCCAACGAGCTGCGCGAGACGCGGGCCACCCTGGAGGCCGAGGCATCGGCCGTGGCCGCGGCCTCGGGCCAGTCGGTCGAATACAAGTTCGGGACCATGATCGAGGTCCCGCGGGGAGCGCTGACCGCCGGCCAGATCGCGGAGGACGCCGAGTTCTTCAGCTTTGGCACCAACGACCTGACCCAGATGGCGTTCGGCTACTCCCGCGACGACGCCGAGGGCAAGTTCCTGATGCGCTACGTCGAACGCAAGATCCTGCCCGAGAACCCGTTCCAGGTCCTCGACCGCGAGGGGGTCGGGGAGCTGGTCAAGATCGCCACCGAGCGCGGCCGGGCCGCGCGCCCGGGCCTGAAGGTAGGAATCTGCGGCGAACACGGTGGCGACCCGCAATCCATCGCCTTCTGTCACGATATCGGTCTCGACTACGTGTCGTGCTCCCCGTTCCGGGTGCCCGTCGCTCGTCTCGCGGCCGCGCAGGCCGCGCTGGCCGAGGCCTCCGAGCGCGACCGCTGAATCGCCCACGGAGGTCACTCCATGTCCGTAACCACGTCCCTGCCCGTCACCGCCGCCGAGCTGCGCGGCCTGGTCAGCGGCCGGGTCGTCTCACCCGATGACCCCGACTACGACGCGTTGCGCACCGTCGTCGCCGGCCACATCGACCGCCACCCGGGGCTCATCGTCCGCGTCGCGAACGCGGAGGACGTCTCCCGGGTCGTCACCCTCGCCGCCGAGCGCGGCATCGAGCTGGCTGTCCGAAGCGGCGGCCACAGCGGAGCGGGGCACGGCACGACCGAGGGCGGCGTCGTCATCGACCTGCGTGACCTGCAGTCGATCGAGATCGACGCCCCGGCCCGTCTCGCCTGGGCCGAGTCCGGGGTCACCGCAGCCGCCTTCACCGAGGCGGCCGGCACCCACGGCCTGGCCGTCGGCTTCGGCGACACCGGCTCGGTCGGGCTCGGTGGCCTCGTCCTGGGTGGCGGCATCGGTTACCTGGTCCGGAAGCTCGGCCTGACGGTGGATTCCCTGCTCGCGGCCGATGTCGTCACTGCCGACGGGAAGCTGCGCCGGGTGAGCGCCGAGTCCGAGCCGGACCTGTTCTGGGCCATCCGCGGGGGCGGAGGGAACTTCGGGGTCGCGACCCAGTTCCAGTTTCGCCTCCACGAGGTCCCGAGCGCGGTCGGCGGCATCCTCATCCTGCCGGCCAACCCTGAGGTCCTCACGGGTTACCTGACGCTGTCCGAGGCCGCGCCCGAGGAGCTGTCCTCGATCCTGAACGTCATGCCTGCTCCGCCGATGCCGGGGATCCCCGAATCGGCGATCGGCCAGATCGTCGGGATGGCGATCCTGTGCTACGCCGGCGACGCGGAGGCCGGGGAGCGTGCGATTGCCCCATTCCGGGCCCTCGCCGAGCCGATCGCCGACATGGTCCGTCCCATGACCTACCCGGAGATCTACTTCCCCGACGATCCGGACTACCGGCCCCTGGCCGAGGCACGGACGATGTTCATTGACCACCTCGATCGGCCCACCGCGGAGCTGATCCTGGACCGGCTGAACGCGTCGGACGCCTCCATGCGGGTGGCCCAGATCCGGCCCCTTGGCGGTGCGATGGCCCGCGTCCCGGACGGTGCGACCGCATTCGCCCATCGGCAGAGCCGGATCATGGTCAACGTGGCCTCCTTCTACGAGGGTGATGCCGATCGCCCGATCCGTGCCGCCTGGGTCGCCGACTTCGTGGATGCCCTCCGCCAGTCGGACGAGGGCGCGTACGTAAACTTCCTGGTGGACGAGGGCCCGGAGCGGATTCGGGCAGCGTATCCGGGGAAAACCTGGGACCGGCTCCGCGCCATCAAGGCCCAGTACGACCCCGACAACCTGTTCCACCTGAACCAGAACATCCCGCCTGCCGATTCGCCTCGCTGAGGCACCCGGAATGTCAGGAGAGCGCCGGGCCAGCGCCCAGTCTTCGGCGGAGCGACGAGCGGCGGAAGCCGAGATGCGGACTCTTGTCGCCAAGGTCTCGCCTGCTCATGAGCGGCTCGTGGGCGCCATGCGAAGGTCACTTCACAAGCGTCTGCCCACGGCCCATGAAATTGTGTATGAGTATCGCGACTGGGTCGTCATAAGCTATTCGCCGAGTGAGCGCGGGTACGAGGGCGTGCTTGCGATCCGCGCGGAGGCGAACGGCGTGAAGCTGTATTTCAACAAGGGCAAGGACCTGCCAGATCCTCAAAGGTTGTTGCAGGGGACCGCCCAGGCCCGCTGGATTCTCGTGGAACGCGCGTCAACGGTCGCTCGTCCGGCAGTCGAGACTCTGATCGACGAGGCCCTGGCCCGCAATCGGGTGCCGTTTGCACCCACCGGCCGCGGGCCAATCATCATCCGCTCGGCGTCGGCGAAGTAGCGTCGGCGGCGGCCGGACGTCAGGTTGCGGTCGGGGCCTCCAGTCGCTCTTCGGACTGGTTAACCATGTCCGCCGCGAGCAGCCGCCGCAGGCAGTGGAAGTCGCGCATCAGAATGCGGGCCAGGACGACCGTGGGAAGCAGCGCCACCAGCCGCAGCCATCCCGAGACGTCGCCCTCGTAGCGGGCGAGGATCCGCGTCCCGTCGGGATGAGGGAGCAGGCGGTACTCGACCCGTGAGTTCCACGGCGTGCTCGAGTCGCATACCATCCGCTTGTCCGGCTCCAGGCGGACGAGGGTGTCGATGAAGCGGATGCGGAATGGACCGATGGCATCCACCGCCGTCCATTCGCTGCCGGCGACCAGCGGCCCGTCACCAATCCGCCGTCGCTCGACCACGGCGGGGGCCCACGCGGGCCAGCGGGCCGGATCGGCCAACCAGGGGAATACTCGCTCCGGCGGGTGGTCGATGGTCACGTCAAGGCTCACGCGACGCCACATGGCCGCCGATGGTACGTGAGGATCGGCGTGGCGCGGCGGCGCTCATCGCCGCTACGCTTCACCCACCGTGTACCAGCTGCTGCTCTACGTCCACATCCTGAGCGCCATGGTCTGGGTCGGCGGCGCGATATACGCCCAGCTGCTCGCCGTCCGGGTCAGCCGGGCCACCGATCCCGCCGAGCTGCCCATCATCGCCCGCCACACGGCGTGGCTCGGCCTCCGTGTGTTCCTCCCGGCCTCGCTCCTGATCATCATCTCCGGCGCCGTGATGACGATCCAGGCCTGGAGCTTCGGTCAGCTCTGGATCGCACTTGCCGTCGCCCTGTGGGTGCTGTCGGCGGCGCTCGGCGCGATCTACGTCGGTCCGCGCGTCGGCAAGGTGGGGACGCTGTTCGAGACCGAGGGACCAACCTCCGCCAATGCGCGGAGTCTTCTCGACCGGCTGTTCCTTGTCTCGCGCCTCGAGCTGGTCAGCTTCTTCGTGATCGTCGGCCTGATGGTCTTCAAGCCGGGGGCCTGATCTCCCGGGCCACGGCCGCGGCGGCCGAGGCATCATTCAACGGGATGAGGTGGACACCGGCCACGCCCGGCAGCCCCTGAACTGCTTCGGCGAACTCCGCCGCCATTCGCTGACCCTCGGCTGCCTGCTCGTCAGCGGGCCTGGCCGCAACACGCTCCATGACCGCGTCAGGCACGCCCACGCCGGCCACCTTGTCCCTGAGCCACTCGAGATTCCGCACCGAGCGCGGAATAAAGACCGAGACCAGGAACGGCGCCCGAAGCGCCACGTCGCGCGAGGCGACCGTCTCGCAGAACCGGCGCAGTACCTCGAGGTCAAACCCGACTTGGGTGACGATGAACTCGGCCCCGGCCTTGACCTTGGACGCCACCCGTGCGGGACGCTCCTCGACGGGCGGCATGAATGGGTTCTCGACCGCGCCGATCAGCCAGCGCGGTGGCGGGATCGACCTTCCGACCGCTGAGGTAGGTGCCACGATCCCGCAGGGTTCGCGCCGCCTCCAGCAGCCCACCGGCGTCCAGGTCGAAGACCGGCTTCGCGTCGGGGTGATCGCCGGCGGTGACCAGGTCACCGCCCATCAGGAGGACGGTCCGGATGCCGAGCGCCCCGGCTCCGACCAGGTCGGCCTGCAGCGCGAGCCGGTTCCGGTCGCGGCAGGAGAGCTGGAGCATCGGTTCCAGGCCGGCGTCTGCCACCAGCCGGGCAGCGGCCAGCGGCGAGAGGTGCGGATTCGCGCCGCTGTTGTCGGTGCAGGCGATCGCATCGACCAGGCCCCGCAGGGGCTCGACCGCCGCGGAGACGGCGGCCGGATCGGCTGAGTCGATGGTCCGCAGCTCGGTGGTGACGACGAAGCGGCCACCGGCGATGGCCGCGGCCAGGGGACCGAGGTCGGCATCGATCCCCGGGGCGGCGGTCACGACTTGGGGATGGCCTTGTCGGGGTCGATGAACGGCATCGGGACGACCGTTGCCTCCCGCTCGCCGTCCGGCGTGGCCACCGAGGCCCGGTTTCCATCGGTTGCTCGCTCGATCGGCATCCACGCGTACCCGAT
Source organism: uncultured Chloroflexia bacterium (assembly GCA_963699235.1). Taxonomy (GTDB): domain Bacteria; phylum Chloroflexota; class Limnocylindria; order QHBO01; family QHBO01; genus DASTEQ01. The sequence continues at coordinate 1,052,154 of OY969424.1, forward strand.
GTTCTTCTCAAGCCGCGGCGACCACAGCGCGGTCGTGACCTGGCCGACCAGCGCGCCTTCGGCCATGACCGGCCATTTCGTGAAGTTCATCCCGAGCGGCTCGCCGCTGATCTCGACGCCGACCAGCTTGCGGCTGATCCCGGCCTCGCGGACCCGGCGGAGCGGCTCCTTGCCCATGAACTCGAAGTCCGCCGTCCAGGGCGCAGAGGCGCTCCAGGCCCACCTCGAACGGGTTGTGCTCGAGTCCCATGTCCGCGCCCCAGTTCAGGATGCCGCCCTCAACCCGGCGAATGTCGGATGGCCCGGTCGGCCGGATGTCGTACGGCTTGCCGGCCTCCATGATCCGCTCCCAAAGGGCGGTCCCGTATTGGCCGTCACGGAGGTAGATCTCGTACCCCACCTCGGCTGTCCAGCCGGTGCGGGTCACCACCACCGGGATCCCGTCCAGCGACAGCTCGAGGAACCAGTAGTACTTGAGCGCCAGGATCTCCTCGCCGAACAGCGCCGCAACGACGTCCTTCGAGTGCGGTCCCTGGATCTGGAGCGGGGACACGTCGGGCTCGCCCAGCTGGACGTCCCAGCCCAGGTTGGCCGCCAGGCCGATGGCGTACAGGAGCGCATCCGAGCTGGCGAGCGCGAACCAGAAGTGGTTCTCGCCGAGGCGGAGCATGACCGGGTCGTTGACGATCCCGCCGTCGGGGCCGGTGATGAGCACGTACTTGCCCTGGCCCACCGCGCACTTCGACAGGTCGCGGGGGGTCAGGAGCTGGGCGAAGCGGAACCCGTCACTTGCCCTGGACCTCGAGATTGCGCTCGACCGCGACGTCCCACAGGGTCACATGGTTGAGGAGATGCCAGTACTCGGCCTCGAAGTCGTCGTAGTTGGTCGGGAACAGCATGTGGTTGTAGACCGTGTAGCCCTGTGGCCCGTAGGCCTGCTCGGCCTCGTAGAACGGGGACCGGCGCAGTCGCGCTCCGCGCGAGACCAGGGACATGTCGAAAGCCATGCGTTCCTCCAGCGAACAGACCGATACGGAAGCCCCGTTCTACACGACCAGCCCCCTTGCTCGCACACCCGATCGGCGTCGGCTATGGGCTTGGTGGCACGCTCGGGGGCTCGGGCGTAGGTGGCTCAGGCGTAGGTGGCTCGGGCGTAGGTGGCTCGGGCGTAGGTGGCACAGGCGTGGGGTCCGGGGTTGGCGGCGAGTTGAAGGGGAACTCCGACGGATCGGTCCCCGAGCTGCAGGCCGGATCTCCGAGATCGACGAAGCCATCGCCATCGTTGTCCGCACCGTCGTTGCACTGCCCGTTGAACGGGGCCTCCGACGGATCGGTCCCCGAGCTGCAGGCCGGATCTCCGAGATCGACGAAGCCATCGCCATCGTTGTCCGCACCGTCGTTGCACTGCCCGTTGAACGGGCTTTCAAACGGATCGTTCGTCGAGCTGCAGCCTGGATCGGCCGGCCAGTCAACGAGGTTATCTCCGTCGTTGTCGATGTTGTCGCTGCAGTCCGGCGTCGGAGTTGGCGTTGGGGCGGGGGTTGGTTCGGGAGTTGGTGGCTCCGGGGTCGGTGACGCGGTCGGCGAGGCCGTCGGTGTCGGTGCGGCCGTCGGTGGGACCAGGGTCGTTGCGCTGGCGGTGTTGGAGAACCCGCTCGCGCCGGTCAGGTTCACCGCGCGAACGCGGTAGCTGTACGTCGTCCCGGGCGCGAGACCACCGTTGGTGAAGGACCGCACGGGAGCGGGGAGCTCCCCGAGCTTGACCCATGATCCAGATCCGGTCTGGCGCCAGAGCTCCCATTTCTGGGCGGGCCCGCCGACAGCTCGCTCCGTCCACCGAATCCCGACGGTGTAGTACCCGACCCCGTTCGAGGCCAGGAAGGGGGCGTTTGGCGCTGCCAGTGGCGGCTCGTTCGGTGAGGCGGACGGCAGGGGCACGAAGGACGCGATCGGATCGGAAGGCGGTTCGCTGGCCGGCACCTCCGCGGGTTGGGGTCCGTGGCCGTCAACTGGCTTGCCGTCCGGACCTGGCGTCATCGCGACTGCGACCTGCGAGGGCCCGGGTACTTCGGGGGGTCCGATGGAGCCGATGAGCTGCGACGCGCCGAAGACGACGAGGATCCCTGCCGCGACGGTGGCGGCGATCGTGGTCGCGGCGCGCCCCCGGGCCAGCAGCAGCCAGATCGGACTGGGGGCGGTCAGCGGGGGAGGGGAGCCGGCCGCAGCGACATTGACCGCGGCGAGCGAGTCGAAGGCGCCGATTCGCCGGGCGCACGAGGCGCAAACGGTGGCATGGACCGCGAGCTCGCGCGGCGGGTCGCCGATCGCGCCCTCGGCCAGCCAGGCCTCGATGAGCTGGTGGGAATCGGTCATCGATCGGGGCCCGGGAAGATCGGTGCCGCCGCGGCATGGAATCGGGCCGCGAGATCCCCGCCCGGCGGAGGCGTGTGTCGGGCTTCGGCGGCTGCGAGGTAGGCCTGCAGGTAGTCACGTCGAGCCCGCCGAACGCGGTCGTCACTGCCGATGATCTCGTGCACGTCCGCGGCGGCGAACCCCTCGACCGAGGTGGCCACGACAGCCGCCCGACTCCGGACGTCGAGCGCCGACAGTCCGTCGAAGGTTGCAGGATCGACACCCAGGGCCTTGAGCTCGTCTCGGCGCTCGGCCTCGTTCGGTCGTTGATGTCCCCAGGCCGGGAGCCTGGCCGAGCGCGTGACCCTGGCGCGGAGCCAGGCCGCTGCCCGCACCGGGTGGCGCAGCTGATCCATCCGTTCGACCCCGCTCGCCAGCGCCTCGGCGGCCAGTCGGCTCGCGAGCGTGGCGTCGCCAAGGGTTACGAGCATGGCGAAGCCGAGCAGTCGGTCGCCGTGGAGCTCGATGAAGTCCTCGGTCAGGGCATGGGCGTCCAAGACAGGCAATGGTAGCCCAGGATCGATTGAACCTCCGTCAGGTCCTTCCGGGTACCAATGTCGGTGCTAGTGCTTGACAATCGAATAGAATGGCTCTGGACACTTGACAGAACTCTTGACAAACCCCTTGACAAGCGCCTTTCAGGCGTGGGGGACCCCCCAATGAACGCAACCGGCTCCGTCGCCGAGATCAAGTCGCGGCTGCCCGTCGCCGAGATCGTCGGTGAGACCGTCAACCTCAAGAAGGCAGGATCGACCTGGAAGGGCCTGTGCCCATTCCACGGGGAGAAGACACCCTCCTTCACCGTGAGCCCGGAGCGCGAGTCGTGGCACTGCTTCGGGTGCGGTGAGCACGGCGACATCTTCACCTTCGTCATGAAGCGAGACGGCATCGACTTCCGCGAGGCGCTCGGCCGCCTGGCCGACCGTGCCGGCGTGGAGCTGTCGGCCGCCGGGGCGCGTGAGGATCGGCGCCGCAAGCGGCTCCGGGATGCGCTGGACGCCGCCATTTCGTGGTACCGCGAAGTGCTCCGCCAGGCGAACCAGGCCGAGCCCGCCCGCCGCTACCTGGCCGAGCGCGGGTTCACCGAGGAGACGCTCGACATGTTCGGGGTCGGCTACGCGCCCGACAGCTGGGACGCGCTGGTCAAGCGGCTCGCGGCTCGCGGCTTCTCGTCGGAGGAGATGGTCGCGGCCGGGCTGGCGAGCATGGGCCAGCGAGGCCGGCCCGTCGATCGGTTCCGCCGTCGGATCATCATCCCGATCCGCGACGCGTCGGGTAAGGCGACCGGTCTCGGTGCGCGGGTCATGCCCGATGGCGAGGGACCCAAGTACCTCAACTCGCCGGCCACGGCTCTGTTCGACAAAGGCCGAACCCTGTATGGGATCGATCTGGCCCGCCAGGCGATTCGCCGGGAGAAGCTGGCTGTGATCGTGGAGGGCTACACCGATGTGATGGCCGCCCACCAGGCGGGGTTCACGAACGTGGTGGCATCCATGGGCACTGCCCTGACCCGGGGCCAGGTGGATATCGCCACCCGCTATGCCGATGCGATCGCACTCGCCTACGACGTTGACCTCGCCGGCGAGGCCGCCACCCAGCGTGGGCTGCTGGAGGAGCTGGGGCCCAGCCAGAGCGTGACCCGGGTGCGCGTCATCCGGATCCCCGCCGGCAAGGACCCGGCCGAGCTCTTCCAGACCGATCCCGATGGGTGGCGGCAGGCCGTGGACGGCGCCAAGCCAGTCGTCGAGTACTTCATGGATCGGGTCGCCGCCGAGGTGGACACCTCGACTGTCGCCGGTCGGCGCGAGATGGCCGGTCGGGTGCTGGCCATCCTGCAGCGCGTCGGCGACCCGGTGGAGCAGGACCTGTACGTCCAGCAGCTGTCTCGCACCGTGCAGGTGGACGAGCGCGTGCTGCGCGATGCGCTGCGGCGTCCGCGCGTCCGACGCGCCGAGCCCACGCGGACCGAGCCGGTCGGCCCAGGAGATGTCGTGCTCGACGCAGTCGAGACCGAAACGCTGGCTCTGCTGATCCGGCATCCGGGGCTGACCGTGGACATCGCGGCCAACCCGCTTCCGTTCGGACGCCCCGAGGCGTCATCCCTGGCCGAGACGTGGGCTGCCTGGGTCGCCGCGTCCACCACCACGCCGGTGGACGTCGAGGGCTTCGTCGCCACCCTCGATCCAATCTCCAAGGACCTTGCGAGGGTAGTGATTCATGCGGCGGGCTCGGGGCCCTCGCTCGAGTCGGCGAAGGCGGCCGAAGCCCTTCGGGTGTGCCGCCTGCGCCTTCGCCGGGCGCGGATCGAGGAGGCCATCGGCGACGGCCGATACCTGCTCGAGGACGCAGAGCGAGACGGCGATCGCGAGCTGCTGGAACAGATTGAAACGCACATCTCCAAGCTCGGCCGGGAGAAGGCCGAGGTCACCAAGCTGCTGACGACACCGGCCGCGCCGGTGCGAGGAGGATCCTGAACGTGGCGTTGAAGACCCCAACCCGTGAACCAGCCAAGGCGACGTCGAAGACGTCCGCCAAGGCTCCTGCTGCAAGACCACGGCCAAGTCACCGTCTGCCGCCAAGGCCGCCACGCCTGCCAAGGCTGTGGCGCCCAAGGTCTCCGGCGCGAAGCCATCAGCCAAGGGGACGCCGGCGAAGGTGACCGCTGCCAAGGCAGCACCAGCCAAGGCCCCTGCCGCGAAGTCGGCCGCCGGGAAGACGCCCGCGGCGAAGGGCTCACCGCCGAAGGCCACCGCCGCGACGAGGCCAGTCCCGAAGGTCGCTGCGACCAAGGCTGCGCCGGCCAAGGCGGCGGCCACCAAGGCTGCGCCGAAAGCCACCGCCGCCGCGAAGCCGGCGCCCACCAAGGCTGCGCCGAAAGCCACCGCCGCCGCGAAGCCGGCGCCGACCAAGGTCTCGGCCGCCACGGCTGCCGCTGCCAAGCCATCAGGCAAGGCCTCAACCCCGGCCGCAACGGCCACCTCGAAGCCCAAGGTCACCGCAGCCGAGGCCGTCGCCGTGGCGCAGGCCGCCGCTGGATCGGCCAAGTCGCCGAAGCCCTCGAAGTCACGGGGCAAGGTCTCGATCGAGGCTGCCGCGGTTCAGGCCGGTGCCTCCGCCGAAGCCGCCGCGGCCGTCGATGACCTGCTGTCGCACGGACGCGAAGACGGGTACATCACCCACGACCAGATCCTGGCCGCCGTCCCAAGTCCGGAGACCAACCTGGAGGCCGTCGAGGAGCTGTTCGCCGGGGCTGAGGAGCAGGGCGTCGAGGTCTTCGATTCCGAGAACCAGCCCACCTTCAGCGACCAGTCCGACGAGCTCGCAGTGGCCATCCCGGACGACGCTGCCGACGGCAAGGGCGAGAAGGAGCCGGAGGAGGACCTCGAGGCGCTCGCCGCCGACCTCATCGGCATCGACGACCCGGTCCGGATGTACCTCAAGGAGATCGGGAAGGTCGCGCTCCTCACCGCCGAGGAGGAGGTCGTCCTGGCCAAGGCCATCGAGCTCGGCGAGCTGGCGATCGAGGACCCCGGCCGGGCGATGACCAACCTCTACACCTGGGTCACCCTGAACTCGGAGCCGAAGGCGCGGGCGATGGCCGCCATGCGGGCGTTCGACCTGCCCCAGGACTCGCCCCACGTCACGCTGGACGCGATCGACTGGTGGGTGAAGAAGAAGAACCCGATCGAGCGGCCGAGCATCCGCTTCACCAAGGCACGACGCGACCCAGAGCTCGACGACGAGGGCCGGGGCCGGATCCTCGAGGCGGAGTCCCTCCTGAAGTCGGTGGCGACCGATCCCGGCCAGGCGCTCAAGGACGCGGTCCTGTTCGGGCACACCTACCGCTTCAAGGTGCTGGAGCAGCCGGGCAAGGAGGAGCTGTACGGGCTCGAGCGCTGGGCGCGCGAGACCGCTCAGGCCATCACCCGGGCCTACATCGAGGCCGGCAACGACGCCGAGTACATGAAGTCGATGGGCTACGACCCGGCGATCCCGCCGGAGATCCCGCTTGAGCGGCGCTCCGGTCGCCTGGTCGAGCAGAGCACCGATGGCCGCCGCCGCCTGACCGAGGCCAACCTGCGGCTGGTGGTCAGCATCGCGAAGAAGTACATCGGGCGGGGGATGAGCTTCCTCGACCTCATCCAGGAGGGGAACATCGGCCTCATCCGGGCGGTCGAGAAGTTCGAGTACGAGAAGGGCTTCAAGTTCTCGACCTACGCCACGTGGTGGATCCGGCAGGCCATCACCCGGGCCATCGCCGACCAGGCCCGCACGATCCGGATCCCGGTCCACATGGTGGAGACCATCAACCGCCTGATCCGGGTCAGCCGGACCCTGCTCCAGGAGCTGGGCCGCGAGCCGACGGTGGAGGAGATCGCGCGGCGGATGAGCCGCGACGAGATCGTCCGCGAGCTGCGCGACAAGCTCGAGCGCGAGCCGACCGAGGCCGAGGTCGACAAGCGGGAGGCCGCCGGACCGCAGACCGTGTCACCCGAGAAGGTCCGCGAGATCATGAAGGTCTCCCAGGAGCCGGTCAGCCTCGAGACGCCGATCGGCGAGGAGGAGGACTCTCACCTGGGCGACTTCATCCCGGACCTGGCATCCGTGGCGCCGGCCGATGCGGCGTCCCACCAGCTGCTCAAGGAGCAGGTGGAGGGCGTGCTCGACTCGCTCACCCCGCGCGAGCGCCGCGTGCTGCAGCTCCGCTTCGGGCTGGAGGACGGACGGTCGCGGACCCTCGAAGAGGTGGGCCGGGACTTCAACGTCACCCGCGAGCGGATCCGGCAGATCGAGGCCAAGGCCCTGCGCAAGCTCCGGCACCCGAGCCGCAGCCGCAAGTTGAAGGACTACCTGGAGTAGACCGATGGCCGGCCGGCCGGCCGGCCGCCCGGTAGACTTGACACGAGTCGTATATTCACAATATGACTCGTATCGCGAATAAGTCGGCTCGCGAATACCGCAGCGCGCTCCGCGAAGAGCAGGCCGAAGAAACCCGGTCCCGCATCCTGGACGCCACGCTCCGGGTCATGGCCGGCGGCACCGCCACCGTCTCGATTCCGGCCGTTGCCCGAGAAGCCGGGGTGTCGGTCCCAACCGTGTATCGCCACTTCGGCACGAAGCGGGATCTCCTGGCAGCGGTCTACCCGTATTTGTCGATGCGTGCCGGGCTGCGGGATCTGATCGTCCCCGAGACGGTCCCGGAGTTCCGGGAAATGGTGCGCACCATGTTTGGGCGCCTGGAGACCCTCGGCGAAGTGGCGCGAGCCGCGATGACCAGCTACGCCTCCGACGAACCGCGACGGATGCAGATGCCCGAACGGATGGCCCTGAGCCGGCGGTTTGTCGCGGGCGTCATGCCGGATGCCACCCCGACCGAGCGGGACCGAATGACCCGGGTGCTCCTTGTCCTGGCCAGCTCGTCGGCGATGCGGATGTGGCGCGACCAGATTGGGTCGTCGGTGGACGAGGCGGCCGATGACATCGACTGGGTGATTCGCACCATTGTGGCCTCGACTGGTGAAGGGAAGAACCGATGACCACCACAGCTGCGCCCCCGATGCCGGCTACCGCGCGACGACTCGAGGACATCCGGCTCACCGATGCACCCGAGGTCGGCGGCAAGGCGGCCAGCCTGGGCGAGCTCCTGGCGAGCGGCGTCCAGGTCCCGGCCGGCGTGGTCCTGACTGCCGCAGCCGCAGACCTGACGGCGGGCGATCGGTCGTCGCTCCTGCGGAACAGCGTGGCCGGCTTGGGGGCCGGTCCCTTTGCCGTTCGCTCGAGTGGCATCGCCGAAGACGGTGCCGACCACTCGTACGCAGGGATCTACGAATCGATCCTCAATGTCGATGCCGACGAGCTGCTGGCTGCCACCGACCGCGTCGTGGCAAGCGCCCGAGACGCCCGGGCGGCTGCGTATGGCGCGAGCCGAAACGGCCTCGAGCGACTGGCCGTCATCGTCCAGCGCATGATCCAACCGGCGGCCGCCGGGGTCGCCCTGACCGCCGATCCGATCAGCGGGGATCGTTCGCTATCGGTGGTGAGCGCGGTTCGGGGGGCGGGGGATCGACTCGTCTCGGGCGACGCCATCGGCGACGAGTGGTCGGTGCGCAACGGCACGGCGACCGTTCGCCGCCATCCCGAGGACGCCATCAATAGGGCACAGGCGGTGCAGGTCGCCCGGGAGGCCAGTCGAATCGCGGCCGACCGCGGCGTCCCGCAGGACATTGAGTGGGCGATCGACACGGATGGCAAGCTGTGGATCCTCCAGGCCCGACCGATGACCGCTCTGCCACCGGAGGTGTCGTGGGAATCCCCGGCACGCGGCGCCTACACGCGCCAGCTGCGATTCGGAGAGTGGATCGGGGAGCCCGTGACACCGCTGTTCGAGTCCTGGCTGCTCCCCCGATTGGAGGAGGGGCTCCACGCCAAGCTGCAGGCGGAGATCGGTCAACGGGCACCGCTGCCCCACCACGTCATCGTGAACGGGTGGTACTTCTACTCGCTGAACTGGTTCTCGCCGTCTTCGCTCCTCCGGAGCCTGCCGGGCATGCTGACGCGCCTCATTCGTGAGCCCCGCAAGGCGGCCGGCATCTTTCCGCCCACGGTCCGCTACGCCGTTCCGCCCCTGGAGCGCGAATGGCGGGCGGAGGTTCAGCCGCGCTACCGAGCCGAGGTGGCCGAGGCGAATGCCCGGGTGGAGACCGTTCTAGTGGCCGAGCTGCCGGCGGTCATCGACCGCCTGGCCGACCTGGCCGGCGAGTACTTCATGTGGGTTGCCGCCCTGGGCGGTGCGGCCTACAAGATGGAGATCAACCTCGCCCGCTTCTACCGTCGCCACCTCGCCGCCACCCTGGGAGGCAGCCACCTCCCGCTCCTGGCCGGCATCGAGGCGCCGTCGGAACCCGATCGCCACGCGGTGGTCTCCCTCGACTGGTGGCGCCAGCCAGCTCCGCTGGCCTGGGCGTCCGGGCCGCGGCCCGATCACGCGCGGGTGGTGGAGGCCCGCCAAGAGGCAGAGAAGGAGGCCTTCGAGGTCCTCGCGTCCTCACCCAAACGGCTTCAGACGTTTCGGGAATTGCTCGGCGAAGCCCAGCGCCTGATCCCCATCCGCGAGGAGCAGACCCGGGAGTGGACCCTCCCCTGGCCGGTCATGCGGCGGGCGGTGGTCCGCATCGGTCAGGCGCTCGCGGAGCGAGGGGTCATCTCGGATCCCGAGGACGTCTTCTTCCTCACCCGCGGCGAAGCCCTGTCTGCGCTTGCCGGCCAGCCGCTGTCACCCCTGGTCGATGTCGCCCAGCGGCGGGCCACAAGAGAGGAACAGGGAAAGCTCGTACCGCCGAACTGGGTCGGCCAGGTGAATCGGGCCTTTCGTTCGATGCCCGCCGCCTTCGCGCGAATGGTCGGGGCAGAGCCATCGGAGCGAGCGATCGTGTCCGGCTCGCCGGCGTCTCCGGGGCGCGCCAGCGGCACCGTCCGCGTGATCCGGCGGCCCGACGAGTTCGATCAGCTCCAACCAGGCGAGATCCTGGTTGCGCCATTGACCGCGCCCGCGTGGACACCCCTCTTCACCCGTGCGGCTGCGGTCGTGACCGACGTCGGCAGCGCCGCCTCCCATGCCTCGATCATCGCCCGCGAGTACGGGATCCCCGCGGTGGTCGGTTGCGGCGACGCCACGGCCCGTCTCCGGACCGGCATGCGGGTGACCGTGGATGGCGCCACCGGGAACGTGGAACCTGCCTGAGCCGGTGCCCTGCCCAACCGTGCTGTGAGGCGTCTGCAAGCCTTTCGCCGCAGGCCGTAACTTCGGCCACCTCGGGCCGGCGCATCGTGTCGGCTTACCCAACGCATCGGAGGGCGATGACCATGTGCCTGACCTGTGGCTGCATGCAGGCTCACCTGGAGATGGGGGAGCACAACATCCGCTACGAGGACATCGAGGCCGCGGCGAAGGAGAACGGGAACTCGGTGGCCGAGACGCTCGACATCATGGAGCGGACGAAGGCCATAGACCGCGGCGATCATCCAGAGGAGTACGAAACCGCCTAGGCCGGCGCCCGGACTGTCGTCTGCGGGTCTGCAGGGCCGGAGGCCTATAATCCGCCGGCGTTCCGGCGTAGCTCAGTGGTAGAGCGGGCGGCTGTTAACCGCTTGGTCGTAGGTTCGAATCCTACCGCCGGAGCCACCCCAACCCGGACGCCGACCGATTCGCCCGCGTCAGCCCGTGGCGACCGGCTCCTCGACCCGCCGCCGAAGGTGCTCGGCGGTCAGCGACCCCCCAGCCCGCACGAGCTCGGCGGGTGAGCCCTCGAAGACCACCTGTCCGCCGTCGTGGCCGGCGCCCGGACCCAGGTCGATGACCCAGTCGGCCCGCGCGACGACGTCGAGGTTGTGCTCGATGACGATCACGGTCCGTCCCGACTCCACCAATCGGTCCAGGAGGCCGATGAGGTTGTCGACGTCCTGCATGTGGAGGCCGGTGGTCGGCTCGTCGAGGACGTAGACCTCGGTATCCCCGGCCATCTCGATCGCCAGCTTCAGCCGCTGGCGCTCGCCGCCCGACAGCGTGTCGAGCGACTGGCCCAGCGACAGGTAGCCGAGCCCCACATCGGCCAGGCGGTCGAGCACGATCCGGACCGGCCGCTCGGTGAAGAAGTCGCGCGCCTCCTCGACCGGCATGGCCAGGACCTCGACGATGTTCCGCTCCCGCAGCCGGTAGCCGAGGACCTCATCGGTGAAGCGACGGCCCTCGCAGACCTCGCACACGCTCGCGACGGTGGCCATGAACCCGATCTCGGTGTAGATCATGCCCAGGCCGTTGCAGGCCGGGCATGCGCCCTCCGAGTTCGCGCTGAACAGCGCCGGCTTGACCTTGTTCGCGGTCGCGAACGCCTTGCGGATGGGGTCGAGGATGCCGGTGTACGTCGCGGGATTCGAGCGGCGCGAACCGCGGATCCCGGACTGGTCGATGACCGTCACCGATGGATCGGTTCGGGGCAGGCAGCCATGGATGAGCGAGCTCTTCCCGGATCCGGCCACCCCGGTCACCGCCACCAGGACGCCGAGCGGGACGTCGACCGACACGTCCTGGAGGTTGTGGAGCTGCGCGTTGCGGATCGGGATCGAGCTGCGCGGCGCCCGCGGCTCCGGCTTCAGCGCCTGCCGGACGTCGAGGTAGCGGCCGGTGGCCGTCCCCGACGCGATGAGGCCACTGATGCTCCCCTCGTACACGATCGTCCCGCCGTGGGGGCCGGCGCCCGGGCCCATGTCCACCACGTGGTCGGCGAGCCGGATGACCTCCGGATCGTGCTCGACGACGAGGACGGTGTTGCCCTTGTCGCGCAGGCGCTGGAGCAGCGCGTTCGTCTTCTCCACGTCGTGGGCGTGCAGACCGATGGTCGGCTCATCGAAGACGTAGGTCATGTCGGTCAGGGAGGACTCGAGGTGGCGGATCATCCTGGTCCGCTGCGCCTCGCCACCCGAGAGCGTGCCCGACGGGCGATCAAGGCTGAGATAGCCGAGCCCGATGGTGACGAACGAGTCGAGGACCTGCTGCAGCGATCCCAGCAGCGGCTTGACCGTGGGCTCGTCCAGGCCACGAACCCACTCGGCCAGGTCGCTGATCTGCATCGCGCTGGCGTCCGCGATGTTGATGCCATTGACCTTCGACGAGCGGGCCGCCTCGTTGAGACGGGTGCCGCCGCATTCGGGACAGGCGCTGAAGGTGACCGCTCGGTCAACGAATGCACCGATGTGCGGCTGCATCGCGTCGCGGTCCTTGGAAAGGAACGACTTCTGCACCCGGAGGACGAGCCCCTCGTAGGTGAGGTTGATGCCGTTTAGCTTGACCTTGGTCGGCTCGCGGTAGAGGAAATCGTGCAGCTCCTTCTTGCCGTACTCGCGAATCGGCTTGTGGGGGTCCAGGAAGCCCGACTCGGAGTAGATCCGCACCGACCAGCCGTCGGCGGTGTAGCCCGGAACGGTGATCGCGCCCTCCGCGAGCGACTTCGTCTCGTCATAGAGCTGGGTCAGGTCCATGTCCGTCACGCTGCCCATCCCCTCGCAGCGCGGGCACATCCCGCCGGCGACGCTGAAGCTGCGGCTCTCGGTTCTCCCCGAACCGCGCTCGACCTTGATCGCGCCGGCTCCCCGGACCGACGGGACGTTGAAGGAGAACGCATTCGGCGAGCCGATGTGCGGCTGGCCGAGCCGGCTGAAGAGGATGCGCAGCATGGCGCTGGCATCGGTGGCGGTGCCCACCGTGGATCGGACGTTGGCGCCCATCCGCTCCTGGTCCACGATGATCGCCGTCGTCAGCCCGTCCAGGGTGTCCACGTCCGGCCGCGCCAGGGTGGGCATGAAGGCCTGCACGAAGGCGCTGTACGTCTCGTTGATCATCCGCTGCGACTCGGCCGCGATGGTGTCGAAGACCAGCGAGCTCTTGCCCGACCCCGATACGCCGGTGAACACCGTCAGCCGCCGCTTCGGGAGGTCGACGCTGACGTCGCGGAGGTTGTTCTCCCGCGCGCCTCGGACCCGGATCAGGTCATGGCTGTCGGCTGTCTCCGTCATGCCCAGTGCCCGGCGTGCACGCGGGTCAAGCCGTCGCCTCCTGGGTGGCTTTCGCCGACCGGCCGGGCTTGGCGGGCTGGAGGATCCGGATCTCGTTGCCAAAGGGGTCGCGGATCCCGAGGTCAACTCCGTAGCCGTGCTCGATCGGCTCCTGCACGAAGTCGGTGACGCCTCGCTCCCTGAGGGTGTCGTACAGGCCGCGAGCATCGTCGGTGTAGAAGACGAGGGAGCCCATGGCCCCCTTGGAGATGAGCTCGCGCAGCTGCGCGGCCGTGTCCTCGTCGTGGACCGGAGGACCGGGCTCCTCCAGGAAGATCTCGACGTCGGGATTGGCGGGGAAGCGAACGGTCAGCCAGCGGAACGGACCCTGCCTGATGTCCTGGGCTTTCTCGAGTCCGAGCTTGTTGACGTAGAAGTCGAGCGCCTCCTCCTGGTCGAGGACCTTGACGGTGGTGACGGCGAGCTTGGTGGTCATGTGCTGCTCCTCGAGGTTCCGGGTTCGTTGCCATCGGTGTGACCGCTCCTGATCCTAGGGTGCCGCCGCCGCGATGGCTTCTCCAAAACTGCTCGGCTGAACCTCTGCCGGCGGCGCGGGGCGGGGCGCCGCCCACGGCCTGGTGGCGGCCATCTGGAAGCAGTTGGGCGCCACCATCGGGCCATGTCCCTGACGGTAGGCCGAAGGCGACTCGCCGACGATCAGGCGGAACGTGCGGCTGAAGGTCCCCAGGCTGTTGAAGCCCACGTCGAAGCAGACGTCGGTGATGCTGCGGTCGGTCTCGCGGAGGAGGAACATCGAGCGCTCCACCCTCCGCCGCTGCAGGTAGCGGTGGGGCGTCTCCCCGAAGACGGCGCGGAAGCTGCGGATGAAGTGCGCCTCCGAAACGTGGGCAACGGCGGCAACGGCCCGGACGTCGAGCGGCTCGGCGAAGGAACGGTCCATGGCATCGCGTGCGCGCAGAAGGCGTCGGTTCAGATCCTCGGCTTCCCGGCTCATGCGGCAACGCTAAGCCATCAGGGCGCGACTGCTCAAACCGCGTCGCGGATCGACCACGATCCAGGCTCCCAGGGGCATCCATCGGCCCAACCGGGTACCGTGAGGCCGTGACCGATCAGGCCGCCGTCGTCCAGCGCACCTACCTGCTGCTGACCCTCCTGACGACCCTCGCGGCGTCGTTCATCTGGGGCATCAACACCCTGTTCCTGCTCGACGCAGGCCTGAGCAACACCGAGGCGTTCACCGCCAACGCGTTCTTCACGCTGGGCCAGGTCATCTTCGAGGTGCCGACCGGCGTGGTCGCCGACACCCGCGGTCGGCGGTTCTCGTTCCTGCTCGGAGCGGGCACGCTCCTCGTCTCCACGCTCCTCTACCTGTTCATGTGGAACATCGAGGCCCCGTTCTGGGGATGGGCAATCGCCTCCGCCCTGCTCGGACTGGGATTCACCTTCTTCTCCGGCGCCGTCGAGGCCTGGCTGGTGGACGCGCTCCACGCCTCCAGCTTCACCGGCAACCTGGAGTCGGTCTTCGCCCGCGCCCAGATCGTGGGCGGCGTGGCCATGCTCAGCGGGTCCGTGCTTGGCGGCTTCGTCGCGCAGCTGACGAACCTCGGCGTGCCGTACATCATCCGCGCTCTGATGCTGGGCGTCACGCTCGTCGTCGCGTGGTGGTTCATGCGCGACATCGGCTTCACGCCGCAGCGGGGGGCCAGCCCGATCGCGGCGGTCAAGACGGTGGTCGCCGGGGCGGTGGATGGGGGACTCCGAAACCCGCCGGTCCGCTGGCTGATGCTGGCCGCGCCGTTCAGCGCCGGCGTCGGCATCTACGCCTTCTATGCCATGCAGCCCTACCTGCTGGAGCTGTTCGGCGATCCGACCGCGTACGGCGTTGCCGGACTGGCGGCCGCCATGGTCGCCGGCGCCCAGATCCTGGGCGGAACGCTCGTTCCGTGGTTCCGCCGCCTGTTCGGGCGTCGCACCGACGCCCTGATCCTGTGCGCCATCGCGGGATCGGGCCTGCTGGTCCTCATCGGCCTGGTCAGCTCGTTCGTCGTCGCGCTGGTCCTGCTGGCTGCGTGGTGCGTCGCGGCGGCCCTCGCCTCACCCTTGCGGCAGTCGTTCATCAATGGCGTCATCCCATCGGAGCAGCGTGCGACGGTCCTGTCGTTCGACGCCCTGATGGGATCGGCCGGCGGGGTGGTGGCACAGCCCGTCCTCGGCCGGTCGGCCGATGTGTTCGGCTACGCCACCTCGTACGTGATCGCAGGGATCATCAGCGCCGCGGTCATCCCGTTCACGTTCCTGGCGCGGCGCCGAGCACGCATCGTCGGATCCGATTCGGGTCGAAGAGCCGGCCTAGAGGTCCGGATCAGGGGCGCGAGGTCGCGGGCGTCGGCTGGAGGGGACAGGCCGCAGCGGCGTCGGCAGGTTCGAGAAGGGCAGGACGTCTGGGTGGAGGTCGATCCCGAGCGCGTCGCGCATGAACCGGCGCCGGGCCTGGATCCGGTCCCAGGCTTCCGGGTGGGCGGTCGCGAAATCGGCGCGCATGGACCCATCGGCCAGCGCGATGCCATCCTCGATGTTCGTCGTGAAGTAGTTGGTCCCGGTGGCCGGGATGATGTCCACCTGGAGCGCCATCCCGGAGCGGAGCTTCGACCTCCGATCCGCGCCACACCGGCGAGTTCACCCATTCGTCGAGGTGGATCTGGTGACCGGGGTTGAGCGCGATCCCGAAGAACGGATCACCGAGCCGTCGATCGATGATCGCCTGGAGGGCGCCACCGGTCTGACCGATGTGCAGCGCTTCGTACCACTCCACCACCGCGCCGAAGTAGGGCGCCACCAGCTTCTCGACGTAGTCGCCGATCTGGCTCGGCAGCTCGGGTGCGTCGGACACCACGAAGCCGGCACGGCAGTTCAGCGCACCCCAGATCCCGAACGCAACCGTGAACCGGTCGCCGCGCTCGATGGGGCGATCACCCGGGCTCAGGAGCCCGAAGGACGCGCGCGGACCGGCGGTCAGCATGAGGTGGCACGAGAGCGGCGAGCCATCCCACTCGAGCAGCCGAACGGCCTCGCGCTCTCGCAGCCCCGGCCGCAGGCCGAACAGGAGCCTCCGTACCCCGTCGGAAGTCCGGCATGCCGCGTGCTCGAACGCGGCGAGCTGATCGTTCTCGTTGACGACCCGCAGGCCATCCGCCGGGTCGATGAGCAGTCCGGTCGCGTTCTCCACGGCTCGGAACCGGCGTCAGGCTCCGGAGGGCATCGACGAGGACCGCGGGTGCCTCGATCGATGCTCGATCGACCCACGTCTTCCAGCCGATGACCCCCACGCGGGAGCCGGTTCCGACGCCCGCGTCGGCAAGGATGGTCGACAGCGGATCCGATCGGTCGCGTGGCTGGGACGGCAGGCTGAGGTCCTGGAGCAGCCGCGGGCGCATCGGGAGCGGCGCCGCGCCGGCGAGCCCGAAGCACTCGTTTCCGGCGAGGATGGTCGGCGGGTCGTCCGGCCCGAGGACGAGGATGGCCTCTTCGAAGCGGGGATCGAACCCGGTCAGGTAAGCCAGGTTCGCGCTGTGCTCGCGGTCGGCGTACACCACCAGCCGGTCGTACCGCCCCTCGGACGCCCGCTCCCGGAGGCGCGCCATGCGTGCTTGATACGTCGCGGCAGGAATCTGCGGCGCCTCATCGGAGCTGCCGAATTCGGGCAGGTCAAGGGGTGCGAGGCGGGGCGTCGCGCGGACTGGCGCCATGCGATCAGTCGGCCCCCGGGGTCCAGGTCTGCGGGCCGTCCCCTTGGCGCTCGATGACGAGGAACTGGTGCGGCGTTCACCGGGAGCCATGGCCCGGTCTCGCCGTCCGGCCACTGCACGCGGATCTCGACCTCGGTGGCCGTTCCGAGGCCGAAGTGGGTCCAGCCCAGCTGCCCACCGGCGTGGCCCCCGCCGACGGTCACCTCCCGCTGGATGATCCGGTCGCCCATTTGGACCTCGATCCAGGACCCGATGGCCGACGTGTTCGATCCGGCACCCTGGAGCTGGACCGCGAGCCAATGGACCGGGGTCGCCTCGACCGCTCCGCTGCCGTCCGGCAGCCCCGCATTTCGCCACACGCGCACCGGCTCGCGGCGGTTAACGACCACGAGGTCGACCATCCCGTCCAGGTTGAAGTCGGCGAGCGACGCGCCTCGCGCCCGGTCGTAGCTGACGATGCCGGCCGCCTCGGCACCCTCGACGAACGTCCCGTCCGCTTGGCCGATGAGCAGGTTGCTCGGATCCTCGGCGGCGTACTCCGGCATCGCCTCCACGTTTCCCTTCCCCACGAACAGGTCCACGAAGGAGTCGTTGTTCACGTCCTGGAACTCGGCGTGCCACGCGGTGGACGGCAGTTCCGTGTCGCCGACGTAAGGACGGGTGGCCGTGACTCCGGTCTCGAGGGCCATGTCCTCGAAGTTCGGCTCTGCCGGGCCGTCGGCCAGGGTCTGGAGCTTGTTGTCGGCCTGGCTGGTGAGGAAGTACTCGGGGTAACCGTCATCGGTCAGGTCGTAGCTGGCGATCCCCATCCCCCACACCTTGACCGTCTGCCATCCCTCCGACTCGGTGTACAGGTGCGGCGGCTCGCCCCTGTCGATGCGCCACAGCTGCTCCTGCCCGTCACCGGTCGTCGTGTAGTAGTGGCGGTCGTTCGAGACCCGCAGGTCGCGCCGGCCGGAGCGGTCCCAGTCGCTGAAGAGCATCGACAGCGAGCACCAGCCCGGCGAGAGCGCGATAGGGGAGTCGAACCCGCGTCTGATCGGCATTCGGCCGGATGAGCTCGTTGTCGAAGCACTGGCGCTCGCGATCCTCGCTCGACCGGTCGAGGTAGTTGCCGAAGGCCAGGGTCGGCCATCCGCTGTCGCCCGCCTCCCAGCTGGCGCTGAAGGCGGCTGTCCACGCCTCGCCGCCGTCGAAGCCCCAGGCCTCGTTCGCGGGCTCGAACGCGCACGACCCCGTGCCCCGGAGGAGGACGTTCTCGCCGTGGCGGAGGACCGCGAGGTCCATCATGGCGTCGCCGTCGATGTCGAGGGGGTAGGCGCCCGTCACCCGCTCGAGATCGGTTGCGGGGCTCTCCACCCGGACGAAGCGCAGCGATCCGCCGGGATCGCTCGCGTTGCGGTAGCAGCCTGGCCGGTCCACTGCCGCCGGCGATGTAGAGGTCCGGCCGCCGGTCGCCGTCGCAGTCGAAGACGGCCACCCCGCCGCCAACGAAGAAGTCGGCCTCGCCGGTGTACCGATGATCGACGCCCGCGGTGACGCTGTCATCGACGAAGGGTGGGCGGGGGGAGAGCGACCGCAGACGGGCCGGCCGTCGGGCGCATGACCACGACGGCGATCACCACGGCAATGAGTAGCCAGCCTCGCCTCATGGGACGGGATCAGGCCCGTGCCGCCACCTGGAAGATCTGCTCGATGACGCGGAGGTTCGCGACCGCATCCGCGGGCGGCACCGGAACCGGCAGGTCGTCGAGGACGGACGCCGCGAAGGCGGCCGCCTCCACCGAGTACGGGTCGGCCGCGTCAAAGCCGAGGACCTCGGTGTTTGGGGCAACGGGCGGGTCGCCGCCGGCGGAGACGAATATCTCGGTCGGGCGGTCGGGTGGGATGTTGAACGGAATCCCGATCGAGATCCGGCCCTCGG
The DNA here is from genome assembly GCA_963699235.1 of uncultured Chloroflexia bacterium. Classification (GTDB taxonomy): domain Bacteria; phylum Chloroflexota; class Limnocylindria; order QHBO01; family QHBO01; genus DASTEQ01. The sequence goes on from OY969424.1 coordinate 1,070,805, forward strand.
TGCCGTAAATGTGGACCCGCTGGTCGTCCTCGGCCCGCGTGGAGCAGGTGAAGCTGGCCACGCCGTCGCCGAACTCGAGCAGGGCGCTGGCCAGGACATCGGTCCCGCCCGACCGGGTCCCGGGTCAGCGACGCCTGGACCCGGGTGGGCTCACCGTCGAACAGCATCCGGGACAGGTCCACGCAGTAGCACCCCACGTCGTACAGGGCGCCCCCGCCGACCTCGCCGGATGTTGCGGATGTTGGCGGGGTCGTCGTTGAAGTACGAGAACCAGCTCTGGATGGCTGTCAGCCGACCGATCCGACCCGACGCCACCAGCTCCCGTACGGCAACCCATGACGGGTGGAGGCGGTACATGAACGCCTCCATCACCTTCACGCCCTCGGCCCGGCAGACCTCGATCATCGCCTCCGCCTCGGTCGCGGTCATGGCCAATGGCTTCTCGCACAGAACGTGCTTGCCGGCACGGGCGGCAGCCATCGTCCACTCGGGGTGGAGGCGATTGGGGAGCGGGATGTACACCGCGTCCACGTCCGGATCGGCCAGGAGGCCCTCGTACGAGCCGTGGGCGCGGGGGATGCCCAGGACGCTGGCCGCCTCGCCGGCGCGCGCCTGGTCACGGGACGCGATGGCCACGACGTCGCATCGGTCGGCGCGCTGGATGGCCGGAATGACCTTCGTCAGGCCGATATCGGCGGTGGACAGGATCCCCCAGCGGAGGCTCGTCACCGGCTCAGCCCCAGGAGGTTTCGGTCACGGGCCGGAACGCGACCTCGAGGATCCGATGGGTTCGAGGCCGGGTCACGACGAACAGCACGGCGTCCGCAACATCTTCCGGCTTCATCATCCCGCCCAGCTGCGGCATATCCGGCGTCCGTCCGCGACCCATGGCGAAGTCCGTGGCCACGCCGCCGGGGCAGACGTTCGTGCAGCGCACGCCGTGCTCGCGGAGCTCGTGGTCGAGGGCCGCGGTCAGCCCGACTTGGGCGAATTTCGAGGCGCAGTAGACTGCCTCGTAGGGGAGGCCGCGACGACCGGCCTCGCTGGCGATGGTGACGATGTCCGGGGCGTCGCTCTTCAGCAGGGCGGGGAGGGCGGCCCGGACGGCGTATATGGCTCCTTTCACGTTGACGTCGATCATCTCCTCCAGGTGCTCCTGCGGGAGATCGAGGAACGGGCCGTAGGCGCCGACCCGGCGGCCACGACGAGGAGGACGAGGCCGCCGAAGCGGTCGACGGTGGCGGCGACGAGGGCCTCGAGTGCTGCCGGGTCGCGGACGTCGGCCGGCATCGCAACCGCTCCCTCGATGCCCGGGTCATCCCCGCTGCGGGAGCCCACGCCCAGTCGCGCACCGGCGGCCGCCAGCGAGCGGGCGACCGCGGCTCCGATGCCGCGGCTCGCGCCGGTGACCAGCGCGACTTTGCCGTCAAGCCTGTCCATCGATCCAGTCCCTCCGAGCTTCTGCAGCCTGACTCGCTTCAGCCGCGGGCGCGGATGAAGGGCTGCCAGGATGGAGAGAGTACCGCGCGAATCCGCGACGCAGGGTCTGGTCGCCCGTGCGCCAAACCTGTAGAGTCTCGGGCTGAGGGGATGGCGCAAGCCACAGTGCGACCCGTCCGTGAACCGGCCCGAGCGGCCGGTCGTAGAGAGGATGCAAGCGACATTCGGTTGGAGGATGGATGTCGGTCCGCACTGGCGCGCACAAGATGGCCACCGCGAGCGGTACGCGGGTCGGCCGGCGGGCGGCGGGTTGACCGCTCGACGGGACGGCGCTCATTGGCCCGACCGTGGAGGCAGCGCTCATGGCCCGCGTAGCATGTTGCCCGCGCGGGGAGGGAGTAAGGCATACCTGAGCGATGGCGTAAAGGACTCCTGGGCGCAGGAGTCGACTGGTGCTTGTCGGCTCCTGCGGCTTGCTCGATCAGCAGCGTCGGACAAAGCCGCTGCGTGATGACAGGGAACCGGGGAACGGGGCGGCGAGGTCGGGTGAGAGGGTCTCGTACCCTCCCGGCCGCCCAGCCGTAGTTCGCGCCGCCGAGCGATGGGTTGCCTCCAGCATGTGCTTGACCTGCGCCGCGGCGTAGGCGAAGACCTCGGGGTCCGGGTTGGTGGCCGCGCCGCTCGCGTACCGTGGATGGCTGAACAGGTTGGCCGTGCCCCACAGGAGCCGGGTGCCGGTGGCGGCCATCTGAGACTCGATCTCGGCAACCATCGCGTCCAGGTTGGCCGCGGTCTCCGAGAAGGTCCGGCCCTCGGGCGCCACGTCGCGATCATGGAAGCAGAAGAACGGGACGCCCAGTTGGCGAGGAACTCGAACGCGGCGACGCTGTCGCGGCCGCCGGCATGGCTCCGCGCCGGCGCCAGCACGGCCGGTCGAAGGTGCCGGCGCCGAAGACATCCGACGGCAGTGACAGTGCAGGCACGGGACGAGCGCTACACTCGCGGCACCTCCCGCTGCAAAGGCTGACGCGTGCGCCAATTCCTGCTGTGGTGCGCCCGAAACGAGTGGCTCCGAACCCACATCCCGCGGCTCCCGGGCGCCCAGCGCGCGGTCCGGCGCTTCATGCCCGGCGAGGACATGGACGACGCGCTCAGGGCCGCCGGCGCCCTGCAGGCGAAGGGCATTCCCTCGATCTTCACCCACCTGGGCGAGAACCTGACCGATCTCAGCCAGGCCGACGAGGTCGCCGCCCACTATCACGAGCTCATCCATCGGTTTGCCCGCTGGGGCCTCCGCCCCGACGTGTCGCCCAAGCTGACCCAGCTGGGACTCGACCTCGATCCCGATGCCGCCTTCCAGCACGCGTTGGGCGTCGCCCGGCACACCGGCCAGGCCGGCGGGCGGTTCTGGATCGACATGGAGGACTCGTCCTACGTCGATCGGACGCTGGACCTCTACGAGCGCCTCCTCGCGGCGCAGCCGGGGATCGGGATCTGCATCCAGGCCTACCTCCGCCGGACGCCTGCCGATATCGAGCGGCTCCGACCGCTGGGGGCATCGGTCCGCCTGGTCAAGGGCGCCTACAACGAGCCAGCCGAGCGGGCGTATCGGTCCAAGGCGGAGGTCAGCGCGGCCTACCGCGACCTCTCGGTCGGGATGCTGGGCGACGCCGCCGCGGGTCGGATGACCCTGGGCCTGGGCACCCACGACGTGGAGCTGGTCGAGGAGATCGCGGCCATCGGCGCCGCGGTCGGGACATGACCGCACCGCGTTCGAGGTCCAGATGCTGTACGGGATCCGGGCCGACCAGCAGCGTCGGCTGCGACGACGCGGGCTACCGGGTCCGGGTCCTCATCGCCTACGGCGACTTCTGGTATCCGTGGTATGTGCGGCGCCTCGCCGAGCGGCCGGCGAACCTGTGGTTCGCCATGCGCCAGATGCTGCCCTGGTGACGGATGAGGAACCGCATGCTCCTCGCGCACGTCCTGCGGGTGTGACGTCGATCAGTGGGCATCGCCCTCGCGCTCGTCGGGCTGCCTGACCGCGGCGTGCTCGACGACACCAGCCCGGACCTCGATTACCGCCGCGAGGCGCTCGAGGCGGTGCGTGCCGAGGACCACCTGTTCACGGGGTCACGCCCCACGATCCCGAGCGATCGGTCAGGCAGCTGGTTCGAACAGACCGAGACCGATGACGGGTGGGAAGTCGTCATCCGGATCGGCTGGGGCGACTGCCCGTCCGGCTGTATCAGCGAGCACCGGTGGACGTACGCGGTGGCTCCCAACGGCGAGGTGATCCTGGTGGAAGAGTCCGGCGTCCCGATCCCCACGGATGCCGGTGTCCGTGGCACGGTCGTCGCGGGTCCGACCTGTCCCGTCGTGACAGAGCCGCCCACGCCGGGCTGCGCCGACCGGCCGGTGGCGGATGCCGAGCTGGTGATCACGACCCTGGACGGCACCGCAGTCGCGAGAGCGACCAGCGATGCCGAAGGAGCCTTCACAGCGTCACTCGCGCCCGGGGCCTACCGCCTCGAGCCGCAGCCGGTGGAGGGGCTGATGGGCACCGCCCCACCGATCGAGTTCTCGGTGGAGTGGGGGATGCTGATCCCGGAGCTGGTCGTGGCCTACGACACCGGGATCCGCTGACCGCTCAGTCTTCGGGGAGCTCGAAGTCCGGGTCGATCGGGGCGGTCGTGCCCTCGTTTGTGAAGGTAGGCACGAGGATCCACATGAAGAAGGTCGCCGCGGCGGCGAAGAAGATGAGCATGACCGCGCCCGCCGGCTCCTCGCCGAACCATGCGTAGAACACCGCGGTCACCACGATCAGGGCCGGGAACAGGAGGTAGGCGAGGAGGCGCTTCATGGTCGACTCATGATAGCCGCGGGCCCGCGCCTAGACGATCCAGCCACAGTCGGTCCGTCGCACGGCGACCGATCCCGCCGGCCGGGTGCCGGCGTCCGGGTCCGCGGCACGGACCAGGGCCCGGGCGCTGACCGCGTTGTCGGCACGCTCCAGCGTGGAGCGCCGTACGGCGGGGTCCACGACCGGCGGCCCGGCCTCGCCGGCGTCGGGCAGGGTCGAGGCCGAAGCATCGGCCGCCCGCACCCGCCCTTCGCGGGCCGTGACCGTGGTCTGGTCGGGGAACGCAAGCCAGAGGCCCCGCATCCGCGCAACGAAGTGCTCGGCCATGCCCGGGACGAGGAGGTCCACCTGGCCCTGGCCGGAGCGCCGGTAGCCCCGCGGCCGCTCGTCGGCCTTGACGCGGTCGACGAAGGGCTGGGCCAGCAGCTCCTCGAGGGCGGCCGTCACGTTCTCCGGACCGTCGACCCGGGTCCGACCGGCCTGGAAGGTCGCCGACCCGACGACCACCTCACCCTCAGGCCCCGTGCGGACGAGGTCGAAGGTGATGACGTCCTCGGTGCGCGGATCGCTGTGGCGGGACAGCACGGGCCGAGGATAGCAGCGCGGTCCGGCTAGAATCCGCCCGCACTGACCGAGGAGGCTCCGTGGAACTGATCGAGGAGACGCCCTACCGCGAGATGGTCTCCGCTCAGGCCGATGACCAGATCGACACCTGGGCCGCCGACCTGTTCGTGGACTTCGCCAAGCGGCTCGGGGTGGGCACCGCGGTTGCCGCCTTCAGCGACGCGGCCGGCCTCGACGCGCGAGGCTTCCAACGGGTTTTCCTCGTCGGCGGTGGACCGGATCACGTGGTCGGGATCGACACCGCCGGGGCTCTGGCGGCGCCGATCTTCGAGCTGCCGAAGGCCGTCGCCGGTCTGCGCCGGACCGACCCGGACGCGCGGGCCAAGCTGGTGAACTTCCTCGTCGAGCACCGCGAGGTGATGTCCTACACCCCCTGACCCGGACCGCCGGGCAGACAGCCCGGTCCGTCCCGGGCGACGGTCCGGGCGAGCCTACTCGTCGCGCGTGGCGCGGACGATGGCGATGGCGTTCTCCAGCTTGAGCTTGGTGATGACCAGGTACTTGGCCAGGTTGTCCCGGTTGGTGGACGGGATCTGGTCGATGACCTCGTGCTGGCGAAGCAGGTCGCCCAGCTCGTCGACGACGGTCGCCAGCCGGCCCTTGAGGTCCATCAGCGCGTCGTCCGTGTTCCGCGCCGCGACGGCCACGCCGGCCGCGGTCTTGGCGCGGCGCTTCGGACGCTCGACCGGCTCCTTGGCCTTCGGCTCGCGGGTGCCGGTCAGGCGACGGAGCTTGGCCAGGGTCAGCTCGCCGGCAGCCACCCGCTTCGCCAGCTTGCGCCGGGTCTTCTCGTCGGTCACCTTCATCAGCTCGTAGGCGTGGCTGATGGTGTCCTTCCGGCCGGCGACCAGCTCGCGGACCTCCGGCGGAGCATCGGTCAGGCGAAGCCGGTTCTCGACGTAGCCCTTGTCCTTGCCGATCTTGGCCGCCAGTTGGCGGACCGAGTAGCCGAGGGCGAGCATCTTGCGGTACATGGCCGCCTCTTCGAGCGGGGACACATCCTCTCGCTGGAGGTTCTCGATGATCGAGACCTCGAGGGCGGTCTCCTCGTCGAACTCGAGGACGACGGCCGGGATGGTGGCCAGCCCGGCGAGACGTGACGCGCGCCATCGGCGCTCGCCGGCGATGAGCTCGAACTGCGAGCCGGCGGGTCGAACGAGGATGGCCTGCAGGACGCCGTGCTCGCGGATGGACTCCGCCAGCTCGGTCAGCGAGTCCTCCTCGTACGACAGGCGCGGCTGAGCGGGGTTGGGGAGGATCTTCCCGACGGGGATCTCCCGGATCTGGGCCGGCGTCGCCTTCGACTCGATGAGCGAGACGATGCCGGGCGTCAGCTCGGTGGCGGCCGCCTCGTCGAAGAGGCGGGCGATGTTGTCTTTGAAGACTGGTGTTCTAGCCAAGTTCGATTACCTCCCGGGCCAGGTCACGGAATGCATGGGCGGCAGCCGAGCTGGGCGCGTATTCGGTCACCGGTCGGCCGGTGAGGGGCGCCTCGCCGAGCTTCACGGTGTTCTTGATCATGGTGTTGAAGACCCGATGGTCCCCGAGCTCCCGAAGGTTCTCGAGCATCTCGCGGGCCAGGATCGTGCGACCGTCATAGAACGTCGGCAGGAGGCCGAGGATCTCGAGGTCGTGGTTCAGCTTGACGCGGATGGTGTTGATAACTTTGATCAGGGCGGTCAGGCCCTTGATCGCGTAGAACTGGGTCTGGACCGGGATGATCACCCGGGATGACGCGACCAGGGAGTTGATGGTCAGGAGGCCCAGCGTGGGCGGGCAGTCGATCAGCACCACGTCGTAGCGCCGATCTGCCGATCCCGAGATTGCGTCGCGGAGCACCATCTCGCGGCCGATGGCGGTGAACAGCTCCACTTCGGTCGATGCCAGCTCCAGGGTTGCGGGCGCGACGGACATCCCGGCGACGCGGGTCTCCATGATCACCTCGTCCAACCCGAGCCGATCCTCGCTCAGCACATCGGCCATCGACCGATGGACGTCGGCGAGCGAGATGCCGAGGCCAACCGTGAGGTTGGCCTGTGGATCCATGTCGATGCACAGGACGCGATAGCCGAGCTCGGCGAGCGCACCCCCCAGGTTGATGGTGCAGGTCGTCTTCCCGACGCCGCCTTTCTGATTCGCCAGTGAGATGACTTTGGTCAAGGCAAACACCTTCCGCGGATGCGTTTCGGGCTGGTGAATCGCGGATAGCGACCCGTTGATGATGATGGCAGGGTCGGTGCCCGGGGTCACCCGGGTTATCCACAACGTCCCCGACTGTCGATGTCTTTGTGCAAAGACGAGGCCATATACTCGGACTTGTCCACCGCCAGCCCCCTCGGGCCCATAGCTCAGTGGTCAGAGCATCCGGCTCATAACCGGCTGGTCGCAGGTTCGATCCCTGCTGGGCCCACATCCCGATTCGGAGGATTGGTGTCGACATCAGACAAGCTCCAGCACCTCGAGGAACTGCGAGCGGCGGCGCTGCTCGGCGGTGGCGAGGAGCGCATTGCTCAACAGCATGCCCGTGGCAAGCTGACCGCCCGGGAGCGGCTGGTGATCCTGCTCGACGAGGACTCGCTCCACGAGCTGGATGCGTTCGTCATCCATCGAACGACCGAGTTCGGACTCGAGGACGAGCAGTATCTCGGCGATGGGGTGGTGACGGGGTGGGGGACGATCGACGGCCGGACGGTCTTCGTCTATGCCCAGGACTTCACCGTGTTCGGCGGATCGCTGTCGGAGGCCCATGCCGAGAAGATCTGCAAGGTGATGGACCTCGCGGTGGCAAGCGGCGCACCGATCATCGGTCTGGCCGACTCCGGCGGCGCGCGCATCCAGGAAGGCGTGGCGTCGCTCGGCGGATACGCCGACATCTTTCTCCGCAATACGCAGGTGTCCGGTGTCGTCCCGCAGCTGTCCGTGATTCTCGGACCCTGTGCCGGTGGCGCGGTGTACTCGCCGGCAATCACCGACTTCACGGTCATGGTCGATGGCTCGAGCTACATGTTCGTCACCGGTCCCAACGTCGTGAAGACGGTGACCCACGAAGAGGTGGACTTCGAAGGACTGGGTGGTGCGCGGATTCATAACGAGGTGAGCGGTGTCGCGCAGTTCATCGCTGCGTCGGAGGCGGATGCGCTGTTGCTGACGCGGCGGCTGCTCGGATACCTGCCGCAGAACAATGTCGATCCGGTGGACCGGCTGGACGAATGGGCGCCCCCGTCGGTCAGCGGAGACGACCTCGACATGGTTGTGCCCGATTCCGCGAGCCAGTCCTATGACATGCATCGCGTCATCGATGGGGTGGTGGATGGCGATTCGTTCCTGGAAGTGCACGCCGGGTTTGCGCGCAACATCATCTGCGGGTTTGCGCGGATCGAGGGGCGCTCGGTCGGCATTGTCGCCCAGCAACCCGATGTGCTCGCCGGCGTCCTGGACATCGACGCGTCGGACAAGGCGGCGCGGTTCGTCCGGACCTGTGACTGCTTCAACGTCCCATTGCTGACCCTGGTTGACGTGCCCGGTTTCCTGCCGGGCGTTGACCAGGAACATCGCGGCATCATTCGGCACGGCGCGAAACTCCTCTACGCCTACGCCGAGGCCACCGTCCCGAAAGTCACCGTCATCACCCGCAAGGCGTATGGCGGCGCGTACGACGTCATGAGCAGCAAGCACATCCGCGGCGACCTGAACTTTGCATGGCCGACGGCCGAGATCGCGGTGATGGGCGTCGAGGGCGCGGTGAACATCGTCTTCAAGGACCGCATCGCCGCCGCAGAAGATCTGGACGCGGAACGCACGGCGCTGGTGGCGGAGTACGAGGCACGCTTTGCCAACCCGTACATCGCCGCGGGTCGCGGATACATCGACGAGGTCATCCGTCCGTCGGAGACGCGGGGTCGGGTCGCGGGGGCGTTCGCCGTCCTGGACGGCAAGCGGCAGCCAGGGCCGCGCCGCAAGCACGGCAACATCCCGCTCTGACGCGGCCGCGTCTTTCCGCAAAGACAGTGACGCCGCCCTTTCGTCGAATCCTCATCGCGAACCGCGGCGAGATCGCCATCCGCATCGCTCGGACCTGTCGCGAGCTGGGCGTGGAATCGGTCGCGGTCTACTCGGATGCCGACCGTGACGCGCCGCATGTGCGGGCCGCCGACTTTGCGGAGCGCATCGGGGGCGCCGCGCCGGCGGAGTCGTACCTGTCGGTCGCGGCGATCCTCGACGCCGCCCGGCGGACCGGCGCCGAGGCCATCCACCCCGGCTACGGGTTCTTGAGCGAGAGCGCCGCGTTCGCCCGCGCCGTGGAGGACGCGGAACTGACCTGGGTCGGTCCACCGGCCGCGACGATGGAGGGGCTGGGAAACAAGATCGCGGCGCGCGACGTCGCGACGCGGGCCGGCGTCTCCGTCGCCCCGGGACTTCATCTGGACGTCCGCGCCCACGGCGCCGGCCTGACCGACCTCGACGACCTGGCGTTCCCGTTACTCGTCAAGGCTGCTGCCGGCGGGGGAGGCCGTGGCATGCGCCGCGTGGACTCGCGAGAGGCGCTGGACGCTGCCCTGGCCGATGCGCGGCGCGAGGCCGACGCCGCATTCGGGGACGGAACGGTCTACGTCGAGCAGCTCATCACCGGTGCGCGGCACGTCGAGGTCCAGCTGCTCGGTGATCGCCATGGTGGATTGGCGGTGCTCGGCGACCGGGACTGCTCCATCCAGCGCCGGCACCAGAAGCTGGTCGAGGAGGCTCCGGCCCCCGGCCTGACCGCGGAGCATCATGCCGCGCTGGCCGAGGACGCCCGGCGGATCGCGCAGGCCGTTGACTTCCACGGGGCAGCCACTGCGGAGTTCCTGGTCGATGGCGAGGGCCACCGCTGGTTCCTTGAGATGAACACCCGTCTCCAGGTCGAGCACGGGGTCACCGAGCTGGTCGCCGGCCTCGACCTGGTGGCGTGGCAGCTCCGCGTGGCCGCCGGGGAGCGCCTGCCCGCCGAGGTGCTGGAAGCGAGCCTTCGCGGCCACGCCATCCAGGTCCGCCTCTATGCCGAGGACCCGTGGAGCGGCTTCGCGCCGACGGCCGGCAGGATCGGCGCCTGGCACATGGCTGGCGGGCCGGGGGTCCGAGTGGATGCCGGGGTGGAGGCCGGGTATGAGCTGCCGACCGCCTATGACGCGCTGCTGGCCAAGCTCATGGTCCACGCCGCGACTCGCGAGGCGGCGGTTGCCCGCCTCCGTCGCGCGCTGCAGGAGACGGCCATCGGCGGGCTGGCCACCACCCTGGGCTTCCATCGGTGGCTGGTCGAGCAGAGCCGATTCGTCGACGGGAGCACCGACACCGCGTTCGTGGCGGAGGACTGGGGCGACGGTCCCGCCCTCTCAGATGGAGAGGCGGCGGCTGCGGCCTCGGTCGTGCTGGCCGTGGCGGCCGCCGGGGCACCGCCGGCTCGCCCAGCAGCGACCTCCGGCCAGACCGTCACTGTCGCTCCCGGCGGCCCCGCAAGCTCATCGGACGGTGACCGGCCGTGGAGCCGCCTCGCGCGCAGTGAAGCCGTCAACCGCGGCGAGGCGGACGAGTCGTGAGCCACGGTCGCGACCGTATCGAGCTCCTCGTCGAGGGCGGACTGGTCGGACCGGTCGAGCCGGCCGAAGGCTGGCAACTCTCCTGGGTGGAGCCCGTCCGCGGCCTCGCGCTCCTCCACCGCGCCGGTCGGCGGGAGTTGGTCGTGGTCGAGGGCGGACCGACCGACTGGTTCGTCACCCTCGCCGGGCGGCGGATCGCGGTCACCGCTCGCAGCCACCGGGATCGGCTGCTGGCCGAAAGCGGGGAGCAGGCGGCCACCTACCGCGGCCCGGCTGACGTCCGCGCCACGCTCCCGGGGCTCGTCCTCCACGTCCTGGTCGAGCCGGGGCAGCTCGTCGCCGCCGGCGACCCGCTGGTCACGATCGAGGCCATGAAGATGGAGAACGAGATCCGGGCCCCACGCGCGGGGCAGGTCGCATCGGTCGCCGTCAGCGTCGGCCAGACGATCGCCACCGGCGCCCTGCTCGTCCAGCTGGTCGATGCCGACCCGTAGAATCGCCGGGTGACGAGGGGCGACGATCCGGCCGACCCTGCCAGCCGCACCCCGCGGCGCGATCGGACCACCTCGGGCATCTCCATCGGCGACGTCTATCGGCCCGACGACGTCACGCCCGGTCTCATCGACCGCCTCGGCGAGCCAGGCGCCTACCCGTACACCCGGGGCATCCACGCGTCGGGTTACCGGGGACGGCCGTGGACCATGCGCCAGTACGCGGGCTTCACCTCGGCCGAGGAGTCCAACCGGCGCTACCGCGACTTGCTGGCCGGGGGCCAGACCGGCCTCTCGGTCGCCTTCGACCTGCCGACCCAGATGGGCTACGACAGCGACGACCCACGCGTCGCCGGCGAGGTGGGCCGGGTGGGGGTGCCGATCGACTCGGTCCACGACATGGAGCGGCTCCTGGACGGCATTGACCTCGGCACGGTCAGCACCTCGATGACGATCAACGCCACTGCCGCCATCCTGCTGGCCCTGTACGAGGCCGTCGGGCGGCGGCAGGGCGTGGAGCCGGCTCGCCTGCGGGGCACCGTCCAGAACGACATCCTCAAGGAGTACGTCGCGCGCGGGACCTATATCTTCCCGCCGCAGCCCTCGCTCCGGTTGGCGACCGACCTCATCGCCTATTGCCGGGCCGAGCTGCCGCAGTTCAACCCGATCAGCATCAGCGGTTACCACATGCGCGAAGCGGGGGCCACCGCCGTCCAGGAGCTGGCTTTCACGGTGGGCAACGCCATCAGCTACGCCGATGCCGCCGTGGCCGCCGGCCTGGCGTTCGACGAGTTTGCCCCGCGCCTGTCCTTCTTCTTTGCCGCCCACAACGACCTGTTCGAGGAGGTGGCCAAGTTCCGGGCCGCTCGTCGGCTGTGGGCCCGCGTCGCCCGCGACCGGTACGGCGCGACCGATCCGAGGAGCATGACCCTCCGCTTCCACGTCCAGACCGCCGGCTCCACGCTCACCGCCCAGCAGCCGGAGACGAACACGGTGCGGACCACGGTCCAGGCTCTGTCCGCGGTCCTGGGCGGTGCCCAGTCGCTCCACACCAACGCCCTCGACGAGGCCCTCGGCCTGCCCAGCCCGCAAGCGGCCCGGCTCGCGCTGCGGACCCAGCAGGTGCTGGCCTACGAGTCGGGCGTGACCGCGCCGATCGACCCGCTCGGCGGTTCGTGGTACGTCGAAGCCCTGACCGATGCGCTCGACGAGCGGGCCTCGGCCGAGCTGGCCCGCCTCGACGAGCAGGGCGGCCCTCTCGCCGCGCTCGAGTCGGGCTACCAGGCCAACGCCATCGCGGACGCGGCATACGCGGACCAGCGAGCATTCGAATCGGGGGAGGCAGTGGTGGTGGGCGTGAACGCCTTCACCGATATCGTCGCGGAGGATGGGTCCGAGACCGGACGACCGCAGCCGCAGGTCATTGACCCCGCCGCCGAACGCCGCCAGGCCGAGCGCACGGCGGCGGTGCGCGCCGCTCGGGATGCGACGGCGGCCGCCTCCGCGCTGGACGCCCTCGGATCCGCCGCTCGCGGGACGGAGAACCTCCTGCCCCGCATCCGCGCCTGCGTCGAGGCCGACGTCACCCTGGGCGAGATCGCCGACGGGCTGCGGGCCGCCTGGGGGGAGCACCGGCCGTGAGCGACGAGCCCGGCCTCGGCCCCATCGACCACGTCGCAATCGTGGTGCGCGACATCGACGAGGCGCTGCCCCGCTACCGCCAGCTGTTCGGGCTGACCGCCCCGGACGGGATCCAGGCCGTCACCGCCCAGGCCGTCCGCCTCTGCTTCCTGCCCACCGGTCCCGCCCCGGCGGCGCGCATCGAGCTCATCCAGCCCACCGACGACGAGAGTGGCGTGGCTCGCTTCCTCGCCGCGCGCGGCGAAGGTCTGCACCATGTCTGCTTCGGCGCCACCGACCTCGTGGGCGAGCTGGCGCGCCTCGAGGCGGCCGGGGCCGAGCTCATCGACCGCGTTCCCCGGCCGGGGGCCGAGGGACCAGTCGCCTTCGTCCACCCACGGACCCTGAACGGGGTGCTGTGGGAGCTGCTCGAGATGGGTGGTCCGCGCAGGGACCGCTAGCCGACCGGGCCGCGCAGCAGGGCGGGAATCTGGAGGGGCGAATCCGCGACCCGGACGCCGGCATCGCGGAGCGCCTGGCGCTTCGACTCCGCCGTGCCCGCCCCGCCCGAGATGATCGCCCCGGCATGGCCCATCCGACGCCCCGGCGGCGCGGTCCGGCCGGCGATGAAGGCGGTGACCGGCTTGGTCATCGACCTCGCGATGTAGGCGGCCGCCCGCTCCTCCTCGTCGCCGCCGATCTCGCCGATGAGGACCACCGCCTCGGTCTCGGGATCGGCCTGGAACAGGTCGAGGACCTCGATGAAGTTCGTGCCGATGATCGGGTCGCCGCCGATCCCGACGCAGGTCGACTGGCCGATGCCCTCATCGGTCAGGGCCTGGACCACCTCGTAGGTCAGGGTCCCCGAGCGGCTGACGACGCCGACCGTCCCACGCCGATGGATGTTGCCCGGGATGATCCCGACCTTGGCCTGGCCGACCGATGTCGCGCCGGGACAGTTCGGGCCGATCAGTCGCACCCCCTGGCCGCGAAGCGTGTGGTAGACGCGGAGCATGTCGAGCGCCGGGATGCCCTCGGTGATGCAGAAGATGAGGCCGATCCCGGCACTCGCCGCCTCGAGCATCGCATCGGGCGCGAAGGCCGCCGGGACGTAGATGACGCTCGCGTTGGCGCCCGTCTCGCGGATCGCCTCCTCGACGGTGTTGAAGACCGGGACCCGGTCGTTGAACGTCCGCTGGCCGCCCTTGCCGGGCGTGACGCCGGAGACGACTGGCGTGCCGTAGTCCAGCATCGCCTGCCCGTGGAACTGTCCCTCGCGGCCGGTGATGCCCTGGATGAGGAGGCGGGTCTCCTGGTTGACGAGGATGCTCATCCGCCGGCCGCGGCCACGGCGAGGTCGGCCGCCTCGTCCAGGCTGTACGCCGTCTGGAGGTTTGCCTGCTCGAGGATGAGGGCTGCCTCGTCGGCATTGGTGCCCACGATCCGGACCACCATCGGGACCTCGCGGTCCAGCCCGGCCCGGGCCTCGACGATGCCCTGGGCCACCTCGTCGCCGCGGGTGATCCCGCCGAAGATGTTGATAAGCACCGCCTTGACGTTCGGATCGGCCAGGATGATGCCGAAGGCCGCCGCCACCCGCTCGTGCCGGGCCCCGCCACCGATGTCGAGGAAGTTGGCGGGCTCGCCGCCGGCGAGCTTGACCAGGTCCATGGTGGTCATCGCCAGGCCGGCGCCGTTGACCATGCAGCCGATCGTGCCCTCCAGCTTGATGTAGCTGATGCCCGCCGCGCGGGCGGCGATCTCGGCCGGCTCCTCCTCCGCCAGGTCGCGCATGGCCTCGATGTCCGGGTGGCGGGGGAGCGCCGAGTCGTCGATCACCATCTTCGCGTCGAGCGCCAGCATCCGGCCGTCACCGGTCACGGCCAGGGGGTTGATCTCGGCCAGCTCCGCGTCCGAGTCGAAGAAGGCGGCGACGAGACCCTCGAGGAGGGAGGCGAAGGTGGGCCGATGGATGCCGGGGATGGCCAGGAAGGTGGTGACCGCCGTGACGTCGTCCGGTCGCAGCCCCGCCAGCGGGTCCAGCCGATGACGGAGGACCGCGTCGGGATTGGTGTGCGCGACCTCCTCGATCTCGATCCCGCCCTCCGCGCTGGCGATGACGGTGACCGCCTTCGCCGCCCGATCGAGGATGACGGCGAGGTAGTACTCGTGCCCGATGTCCACCGCCGGGGTGACAAGCACCGTCCGCACCCGTCCACCGGCGATCTCGAGGGCGAGGATCTCCGTCGCTCGCGCCTCGGCCTCATCCGGGGTGGCGGCCAGCTTCACGCCGCCGGCCTTGCCCCGGCCGCCGGCCAGGACCTGGGCCTTGACCACGACCGGGACGGCAAGCCGCTCGGCGGCAGCCCGGGCGTCCGCCGGGGTGGTCGCCACTTCGCCGGGGAGGGTCGGGATCCCGTGGCGGGCGAGGATCTCCTTGCTGCGGAACTCCTGGAGCTTCACGCCCGCGAGCGTACCCGACCGGCCGCGGTGGCGACCGGCCACCGGCTCCGGCTCGGCCTGCCTACACTTGGGCCGTGACCTACGAGGTGACCCTCATCCCCGGGGACGGGATCGGGCCGGAGATCGCCGCGGCCGCGCGCGAGGTGCTGGAGGCCACCGGCGTGGCGTTCGCGTGGGATGAGCAGACCGCCGGCGAGGCGACGCTCGCGAGCGAGGGGACGCCGCTCCCGGACCGGGTGGTGGACAGCATCCGTCGCACCCGGGTGGCCCTCAAGGGACCGATCACCACGCCCGTCGGGACGGGGTTCCGGAGCGTGAACGTCGCGCTCCGCCAGGCACTGACCCTGTACGCCAATGTCCGCCCGGCGCGGAGCATCCGCGGCATCGCGTCGCGCTACGAGGACGTGGACCTCGTCATCGTCCGCGAGAACACCGAGGACCTGTACGCCGGCATCGAGCGGGTCGTGAGCGACGACGAGGCGGAGAGCATCAAGGTCGTCACCCGCCACGCCTCGGAGCGGATCGCCCGCTACGCGTTCGAGTACGCCGTGGCGAACGGGCGAGAGATGGTCACCGCCGTCCACAAGGCGAACATCATGAAGCTGACCGACGGCCTGTTCCTCGACAGCTGCCGGACGGTGGCGGCGGGCTACGAGGGGCGGGTCGGGTTCCAGGATCGGATCGTGGACAACATGTGCATGCAGCTGGTGCAGAAGCCCGAAACGTATGACGTCCTGGTGGCGCCCAACCTGTACGGCGACATCATCAGCGACCTCGCGGCTGGGCTCGTGGGCGGCCTCGGCATCGCCCCCGGCGCCAACATCGGGGAGGATGCTGCGGTCTTCGAGGCCGTCCACGGCTCGGCGCCCAAGTACGCCGGGCAGGACCGCGCCAACCCAACCGCGCTCATCCTCTCCGGCGCCCTCCTCCTCCGCCATATCGGCGAGACCGATGCCGGCGCCGCGGTCGAAGAGGCGGTCAAGGCGGTCATCGGCGAGCAGGAGACGGTCACCGCCGATCTCGGCGGCTCGGCCGGGACGAAGGCCTACGGTCGCGTCGTCGCGGCGCGGGTGCAGCAGCTCCGGGCCGCGGCATGACCGTCGGCGCCTGGCTGGCCCAGGCCCAGGCCCGGGTGGTGAGCTACCGCGTCAGCTGGGCGCAGCTGGCCTGGTTCGGGCATCGGTTGTCGGGGATCGGCGTTCTGCTCTACCTGTTCATGCACATCGTCGAGACCTCGACCGTGGTCCTCGGTCCGGAGGTCTACAACACGACCCTGGGCTTCTTCAAGAACCCGGTCATCCGGGCCGGCGAGATCCTCCTCATGGCGGCCCTCGTCTACCACTCCCTGAACGGGTTGAAGATCATCCTCATCGACTTCGTGCCGTCGGCCACGGCGTGGTACCGGCCGCTGACCTGGGGCGTGATCGGGGCGACGGTGGTGGCCATGGTCCCGATGTCGATCATCATGTTCGCCCCCTTCGCGCCGTGGTGAGCCGATGAGCGTCGGGCGGACGGTCTACCTCGGCAACCCCGCCACGCGCCGCTCCCGACCGCCCGAGGGCGCGGGTCGCGAGCGGTTCTGGTGGTGGTTCATGCGCCTCAGCGGCCTGGCCCTCGTCATCCTGGCCCTGGGCCACATGCTGATCATGCACGTCCTCGTCCAGGTCTCCGGCCAGGAGGTGGACTGGGCGTTCGTGACCAGCCGGTGGGGGACGCCGTTCTGGCGGATCTATGACGGCCTGCTCCTGGTCCTGGCCCTCGTCCACGGCGTGAACGGCGCGCGGGTGGTCATCGCCGACCTCGTGCCGCGGGGCGGGATCCGGATGGTCCTCACCATCGGCCTGGCGCTGATGGCCGGGGCGCTGCTGGTGCTGGGCCTGATGGTGATCGTGTTCTTCAACCCCGACACGGCGCCCCCCGTCGGCCCCTTCTCATGAGCCGGCGCCCATGAGCGTCCCCATGGTCGGGCGCGGCCTCTCGGCGGTGCCGCGCATCCACACCCTGGACGCGATCGTGGTCGGGGCCGGGGGAGCGGGCCTGTACGCCGCCCTCGAGCTGAAGCGCGGGCTCGGGGAGGCGGCGCGCATCGGCGTCGTCTCCAAGCTGTACCCCACCCGCTCCCACACCGGCGCGGCGCAGGGCGGGGTGTGCGCCGCGCTGGGCAACACAGAGGAGGACCACTGGGAGTGGCACTGGTGGGACACGGTCAAGGGCGGGGACTACCTCGTCGACCAGGACGCGGCCGAGGTCATGTGCCGCGATGCGGTCCAGACCATCCGCGACCTCGAGCACCTGGGCCTTCCCTTCGACCGCACCCCCGAGGGGCTGATCGACCAGCGGCGCTTCGGGGGCCACTCGCGCAACCACGGCGAGGCTCCCGTGCGCCGATCCTGCTACTCGGCGGACCGGACCGGCCACGCCATCCTCCAGACCCTCTACCAGCAGTGCATCCGCCACGAGGTCACCTTCTTCGACGAGTACCAGGTCCTGGACCTGGTCATGCCCGAGGGTCCCGGTGGGCGGGTGAGCGGCGTCCTCGCCATCCAGCTGGCGACCGGTGAGCTGACCGTCTTCCTCGCCCCCGCGGTCCTGTTCGCGACCGGTGGCTTCGGGATGGTGTTCAAGGTCACATCCAACGCCCACACCCTGACCGGGGATGGGGTGGCCATCGCCTACCGTCGCGGGCTGCCGCTCGAGGACATGGAGTTCTTCCAGTTCCACCCGACCGGCATGTACAAGCTCGGCTTCCTCCTGTCGGAGGCCATGCGGGGGGAGGGCGGCATCCTCCTGAACGGGGACGGGGAGCGCTTCATGGAGCGCTACGCCCCGACCATGAAGGACCTCGCCAGCCGCGACGTCGTGAGCCGCAGCATCTACCTCGAGGTGGCCGCCGGCCGCGGCGTGAACGGGCAGGACTTCGTCCACCTCGACGTCCGCCACCTGGGGGCGGAGATCCTCGACCGCAAGCTTCCCGACATGGCGGGCTTCATTCGGACCTATTTCGGCCTCGAGCCGCTGACCGACCTCGTTCCGATCCAGCCCACCGCCCACTACGCCATGGGCGGCATCCCGACCGATGTCGATGGTCGCGTCCTTCGCGACGTCCGGGGTCGGGTGGTCGAGGGCTTCTACGCGGCCGGGGAGTGCGCCTGCGTCAGCGTCCACGGTGCCAACCGGCTCGGGACCAACTCCCTGCTCGACATCCTCGTCTTCGGGCGGCGGGCCGGGATGGCCATGACCGCCCAGGCCGCCGACGCTCCGCCCCCGACTCGCGACCTCGAGGCCGAGGCGCGCGCCGCCGCCCAGCTCGCCGACGTGCTCGGCAGCCCGAGCGGGGAGCGGCCGGCCACCATCCGGACCGAGCTGCGCGAGCTCATGTTTCGCGACTGCGGGGTGTACCGATCGGCAGCGGGCCTGGCGAACGCGACGACCGGCGTGGCCGCCCTTCGCGACCGGGCCCGCCACCTCCGCCTGGACGACCACGGCAGCCGGTACAACACCGACCTGACCGATGCCATCGAGCTGGGCTACCTCCTCGACTGCGCGGAGGCGATGGTCATCTCCGCCTCCGCCCGGACCGAGAGCCGCGGCGGGCACGCGCGGGAGGACCACCCCGAGCGCGACGACGACCGCTGGATGCGCCACACCTTCGCCACTCGCGGGGCGGACGGCGGGGTCGCCCTGACCTACAAGCCGGTGACGGTGACCGAGTTCCAGCCGGCGCCACGGGTGTATTGAGCGATGCAGGTCGAGCTGCGGATCCGCCGCTTCAACCCCGAGACGGACCAGGAGTCGCACTGGGAGTCGTACGACCTCGATGCGGACCCGACCGATCGCGTCCTCGACCTCCTGCACCAGGTGAAGTGGTTCCAGGACGGGACGCTGACCTTCCGTCGGTCGTGCGCCCACGGCGTCTGCGGCTCGGACGCGATGCTGATCAACGGACGCAACCGCCTGGCCTGCGCGACTCTCGTCCGCGACGCGGGCGAGACGATATCGGTCGAGGCCCTCCGCGGCCTGCCGGTGGTGAAGGACCTCCTCGTCGACCAGGAGGAGTTCTGGGCCAAGTACCGCAACGCGATGCCGTATCTCGTGAACGACGAGATCCCGGAGGACGGACTGGAGTTTCGCCAGTCGCCCTTCGACCGGGCGAAGTACGAGGACACCAGCCGCTGCATCATGTGCGCCGCCTGCACCACCGCCTGCCCGGTGTTCTGGACGAACCCCGACTACGTCGGCCCGGCGGCCATCGTCAACGCCCATCGGTTCATCTTCGACAGCCGGGATGCCGCCCACGCGGAGCGCCTCGAGCTGATGGCCGATGCCGATGGCGTCTGGCGCTGCCGGACGGTCTTCAACTGTGTCGAAGCCTGTCCCAAGGGGATCAACGTCACCCGCGCCATCCTGGAGGTGACCCAGGCCATCCAGGACCGCTCGGCGTGACCCGCCTCCTGATCCATACCGATGGCGCGGCCCGGGGCAACCCCGGTCCCGCCGGGGCGGGGGCCTGGCTGCAGGACGCTGAGACGGGGGAGACGGTGGCCGAGATCGCGGACTACCTCGGGGTCCGGACGAACAACTACGCGGAGTGGACCGCGGTCGAGGCGGCGCTCCTCCGGGCCCAGGAGCTCGGCGCGGACGCGGTCGACCTCCGCACCGACTCGGAGCTCGTCGCCCGCCAGATCTCCGGCCGCTACCGGGTCAAGCATCCCGACCTCAAACCGATCCATGCCCGGGTCATGACCCTCCTCAACGGTTTCACGGCGTACACCGTGGGCCACGTCCCCCGGGAGCGGAACGTCGAGGCGGACCGGCTCAGCAACGTCGCCATCGACGGGCCCTCCGGATCGGACTAGACTCGATTTCCCTGGAGGCGGCCAGACGGCCGCGGACGCGATCGCCGAAAGGCGGCGTTCGAGGAAAGTCCGAGCTCCACAGAGCAGGTTCGCGGGTAACACCCGTCCGCCGCGAGGCGAGGACCAGCGCCACAGTGACGATGCCCGCGCAAGCGGGAGTGAAACGGGCAAGCTCGAGCCGGAGCAAGACCGAATAGGAGGGCGATGCGGCCTTCGGGCCGCGACAGGTGGCTCGCCGAGCCCTCGGGTAGGTCGCCCAGATGGATGGCCGTCACCGGACCTCGGTCCGGGACAGAACTCGGCTTACCGGCCGCTCTCCAGGGATCAGTCCTCGTCGGCCCGCCAGATGCCCGTAGCGGTGCAGGCGTTGCAGATGGGGCGGGCCTCGACGAAGGTTCCGAGCGACAACGGATGATCGCGACCGCCGAGGAGGCAGGTGACCTGCACCTCTCGTCCGCCGGAGACCGGCGTGATGGCCACGTGTCGCACGCTGCATCGACGGATCTGTCCGGCGCGAGGAATCGGAGTCCGCTGCGGCGCGTCGCTGCGTTCGACCGCCATGCTGGGCAGACTGCGCCGCCGATAGGGGGATCCTCAATGGCGCGTTCGTACCATGGCCCAACACCTCGCTCGGCCCGTCGAGCAGACGCGCTCGGAGCGGTATCCTCGATTCATGTTCAGGCGCGGCAGCAAGCCGGCGCAGTCGGCAGGGGATGCCGATCGCCAGGCGCTGTTCGAAAAGCTCGCCCAGCGACCCGAGTCGGTGTGCCCGTTCCTCGGGCTGGCGGCTGCGCGCGCGGAGTACGAGCCGCAGACGACCGACGAGCACCGCTGCTATGCCTTCGGCGAGCCCGAGCCGCTCTCCGGTGAGCAGCAGCGGAACGTCTGCCTCCAGCTCGGCTACGCCAACTGCCCGCGCTACCTGCGGGGCGTGCTCGTCATCCCCACCGAAGAGCTGGAGGCGCTGCGCCGGGGACCGCAGAAGGCCGCGCCGCCGCCACCGCCGCCACCGCCGCGCCCGGTCGCCGATGAAGGCGGCGGGCAGCGGAAGTGGGTCGTCCTCCTGCTCCTGCTCCTCCTGGTGGTCGGCGGGCTGGGCGCCTTCCTCATCTTCGGCGGCGAGCCGGTGGCCGTCGTGCCGACTCCCACCCCCGAGCCCTCGGTGGCGGCCAGCGCGACCCAGGCGGCCACGCCGTCGGAGGTGCCCTCGTTCGTCGAGCCCACCCCGGACCCGACCCCGGAGCCCGGCGACGAGTTCATCGGCTACGAGGTGACGGTCATCCCGGGGACCAACGACATCTTCCGGGTGGACGACGCGGGGGACATCGTCGAGTCCAACCATGTCTTCTTCAACGCCTTCAGTCGCGCCCCGGTCGATCGGCTGGTGGGGACGAACGACCTCCTCCACTGGCAGGTGACCGAGGGCGAGGTTGCCGGCTGGTCGTACATCCGCGGCGAGTCCGGCAACTTCTTCATCCGCGAGGTCTACCGCGGGCCTGACGGCTCGCTGCGCTACACCGTCCTGCCCCTGTCGGAGACCTGACCGCCGCTCTCCGCCCCGCCGATCGGTAGCCGGGGTGTACCCCCGCCGGCCCGGACCATTGACCCCCCGGGGACATGCTGAAAACGCCTTGACGGGGTCCTGCTGCCCTGTATGATGGCGCCCTGTGGCTCAAAGTGGGGCCGAATGGGGAACAGTGGTAGGGGAAGCGAGTGGAGAGGACTCCGTTTCTGACCGGCGAGTACCGGCACGCGCTCGATGATCGCGGCCGGGTCGCGGTCCCTGCGCGCTTCCGCTCACGCCTGTCGGCCGGCACCACCATCACTCGCTGGCTCGACACCTGTATCGCCGTCTATCCCCGCGACGCGTGGGAGGAGCTGGCCGAGAAGCTGCGCGCCCTCCCGTTGACCAACCCGCAGGCGCGGGAGTTCGCCCGCTTCATGGCCTCGGGCGCAGTGGACGCGGAGCTCGACAAGCAGGGTCGCCTCCTCGTGCCGCAGTACCTGCGGACCTACGCCGGCCTGGAGACGGGGGAGGTCGTCGTGGTCGGCGCCCTGAACCGGCTCGAGATCTGGAACCCGGCGGCCTGGGAGCCGTACCGCGGCCGGATGGAGAACGAGCCAGAGGCCCTGGCGGAGCAGCTGCAGGACCTGGGCATCTAGGGCCCGTGACGCCATGACGCACGTCACGACCGCCCCATTCATGCGTCTCCGGGCCGCTCGGCCCGCCACCGGACCCTTGAGGGACAGCCACGCATGGGAGAAGGGCATCTGCCGGTTCTCGTCGACGAGGTTCTCACCTCGTTGGCCCTCCGTACCGGCAGCTCCATCGCGGACTGCACGGTCGGTGGCGGTGGGCACGCCGAGCGACTTCTGGAGGCCGTGTCTCCGAACGGTCGCCTCCTCGGCCTCGATGCCGACGGGGCGGCCGTTCGCGAGGCGTCTCGCGCCCTGGCCCGCTTCGGCGACCGGGCGGTCATCCGTCACGCCAACTTCAGCGCCCTCGAGGACGTGGCGCGGGCCGAGGGGATGGTCCCCCTCGACGGCGTCCTCTTCGACCTGGGCCTCTCGAGCTACCAGCTCGCCGATGCGCGGCGCGGTTTCGCCTTCACGGCGGACGCGTCGCCGGACATGAGATTCGATGAAACGAGTGGTGTTTCGGCTCTCGAGCTCATCGACCGCTCCTCGGAGCGAGAGCTCGCCGGAATCCTCGCGACGCTTGGTGAAGAACGCCGTGCAGGCCGCATCGCGAAGGCGATCCTGGCGGCGCGTGCGTCGGGCCGTCTCGTGACGGCGGCCGACCTGGCGGCCGTGGTGGCAGCTGCAGTCCCGGCCGGGGGGGCCGATTCGGGGCGCATCCACCCGGCCACCAGGACCTTTCAGGCCCTCCGGATGGCGGTCAACCGGGAGCTCGACGTCCTCGAAGCAGCCCTCGCCGCGACGCTCCGCGTCCTGCGCCCTGGGGGCCGGCTGGTGGTCATCAGCTACCACTCCCTCGAGGACCGGGTGGTGAAGCGATTCCTGGCACGGGAGTCGCGCGACTGCCTGGAGGTTCCGTTGCCGCCGGCCTGCACCTGCGGTCACGTGGCAACCGTTCGATTGGTCACCCGACGGGTCGTGCGGCCGTCCGAGGCAGAGGTGGCACGAAACCGGCGGGCGCGGAGCGCCCGGATGCGGGTCGCGGAGACGCTCGCACTCGCGAGCGCGTAGGCACAGGAGGAATGGGCACATGAGTCGAGGCCGCCCACGGCATCGTGGCAGCCGCCGCAAGGCATACAACGTCCGCCAGCGCGAGGTCCGCGAGCGGCACGTCCGTACCGCGCGGGAGGAGACGCCGCCGTCGTTCGACGACGTGTCGAGCGACGTCGCGCCCGCCGCCGACGAGCCGACCGTGGCGTGGACCCTGCCGCTGCAGGGCCGGCCCGCGGCCGCCTGAGCGGTCGCGCCCGTCATGGCCGTCATCGGCGCCCGTACCGCCGGGGTCCTCGGGGACCTCGACTGGGGCATCCGCCGTCCGCTCCGCACCCGGCGCGCGGTCGCGGATCGCGGCTATCGCCTCCGGCGCGCCTCGTCGCGTCGCCGGCGTGCCGCGAGCGTGTCGCTGGCGCTGGTCGTGATCCTCGTTTCGGCGCTGCTCGCGTCGCTGTACCTGACCCAGTCGAGCCGGATCGCCAGCACCGGCTACGAGATCGAGCGTCTCGAAGCCCAGCTGGACCAGCTCGAGGCCGATCGGCAGGCGCTCCTGCTCCAGATCGGCCAGGCCCAGTCACCGGCCTCCGTCGAGGCTCGAGCGGCCGAGCTCGGGCTGACGCCGCTCACCGACGCATCGGTCCAGTTCGCCGCCCCATTGTCTGACCACCTCCCGTAACCGTCGCTCGCCCGGCGCGCGACCCGGAGCTGCCAATGCTTGCCAGAACCGACAGTCGATCCCGGGCCGTGGTCATGCTGGTCGTCACCACCCTGGTGGTCGGCCTCATCGGCTACCGACTGGTGTGGTGGCAGGTGGTGGACCGCGAACGCCTGGCCGAGATGGGCCTGGCCCAGGTCTCGCACGCGCAGGCGATCCCGGCGGCTCGCGGCCTGATCCTCGACCAGTCAGGGCTCATCCTCGCCACCTCGACCGCCACCGAGTCGGTCTTCGCCACCCCGCCGACCATCGACGATCCGGCCCGCGCATCGCTGCTGCTCGGCGGCATCCTCGGCCTCGAGCCGGCGGAGCTGGAGGCCACCCTCTCCAGCGGCGAGGCCTGGACCTGGCTGGCGCGGCGGGTGGATGACGAGACGGCGACCCGGGTCCGGGCCCTCGCCCTGCCGGGCGTCGGCCTCGTGCCGGAGTCGAGGCGGGTCTACACCATGGGCGGGGCCGTCCCGGGAACGAGCCTCGCGGCACAGGTCCTCGGGTTCGTGAACGTGGACGGCGCGGGCCAGTACGGCGTCGAGGGGGCGGAGGACGCGGTCCTGGCCGGCACCCCGGGCCAGGTCATCGCCCAGGAGGACGTGGCGGGGCGGCTGATCGCCGGATCGGTCCACGAGCTCGAGGCGCCGGTCAACGGCGCGGACCTGACCCTGACCATCGACGCCGGCCTCCAGCACATCCTCGAGGAGCAGATGCTCGACACCTTCACCCGAAACCGGGCGAAGGGGGTCACCGGCCTGATCATGGACGTCAACACCGGCGCGATCATGGCCCTCGCCTCGGTGCCGACCTTCGACGCCAACAGCTACCCCACGACCGATCCGGCGCTCTTCTCGAGCCCTGCCGTCAGCCGCCAGTACGAGCCCGGCTCGGTGCTCAAGGCGATGACCGTGGCCGCCGCCCTCGACGCCGGCGCCATCAGCCCGACCGACCTGTTCCTCGACGACAACAACCTGCAGGTCTACGACGCGACGATCAGCAACGCCGACCGGGAGTGGTTCCCGAGCGGCCACGGGCTCATCACCCCGGCCCAGGTCCTGGCCCTGTCGAACAACGTCGGCGCGGCGACCATCGGCCTGACCCTCGGCGGCCAGCGCCTGTACGACGGCCTCAAGCGGTTCGGCTTCGGGTCGCCGACCGGGGTGGACCTGGCGGGCGAGGCCCCGGGCGTCGTCCTCCACCCGGACGCGGAAGGGGCATCGAAGGAGCTGACCACCGCACAGAACGCGTTCGGCCAGGGCATCACCGTCACCGTCGTCCAGATGGCCGCCGCCTACGCCGCCATCGCCAACGGCGGACGGCTGGTCACGCCCCACGTGGTCGCCGGCTGGACCGCGGAGGACGGGACGTTCTTGCCGCGACCGGCCGATGAGACGCCGCAGATCCTGGAGCCGGAGACGTCCGCCACGGTCCTGAAGATGCTCACCGGCGCGATCGACGACGGCATCGCCAACGGGGCGACCGTCGCGGGCTACTCGATCGCCGGCAAGACCGGCACGGCCCAGGTCGCCGGCCCGGTGGCCGTCCGGGTCCAGACCGGGTGGGACGAGAACGGACAGCCGGTCTACGTCGACAGCACCCGCCAGGAGTACATCGAGGGCTGGGTGGACTCCAGCTTCATCGGAATCGCGCCGGCGTCCAACCCGCGGTTCGTGATGATGGTCCTCATCCATCGCCCGGTGGTTGGGCGCTCGGGAATCGGTGAGCGGCCGGAGGTCGCCTTCGCCCAGCTCGCGCCGCTCGTGTTCGACTACGTCGGCATCCCGCCCGATCGGCCCGCGCCGGGGGTTGCCCAGCCATGAGGCTGGTAGACTCGCCGCCGAACGCCGCAGGGAACCGCGTGCCCGCGCCGATCCGCATCGACGACCTGCTGGCCGCCACCGGCGGTCGGCTGCAGGCTCCGACCGCCGTCCGGTCATTCCGCCTTGCTGCCGTCGACTCCCGTCGTATCACGCCCGGATGCCTGTTCGTGGCCCTCCCCGGGGAGCGGACCGACGGTCACCGCTTCGTCGCCGAAGCCCTCGCCGCCGGTGCCTCCGCCACTCTCGTCGAGCGTGAGGTCACCCTGCCGGCCGGGACCGATGCGGCCGTGGTCCGGGTCGCCGACAGCCTCCGCGCCCTCCAGGACCTGGCCGCCTGGTGGCGGGACCGGTTCGCGGTCCGGGTGGTCGGCATCACCGGCTCGACGGGCAAGACACTGGCCAAGGAGGTCACCGCCGACGTCCTCGGCCGCACGCTCGAGGTCCTCCGCAACGAGGGCAACCTGAACTCCGAGACCGGCCTACCGATGACCCTCCTTCACCTCGAGCCCGGCCACCAGGTGGCGGTCCTCGAGATGGGGATGTACACCGTCGGCGAGATCAGCCGGCTGGTCGAGATCAGCCGTCCCGAGGTCGGGGTCGTGCTGGCCGTCCATGCCACCCACCTGGAGCGGGCCGGCAGCCTGGCCCGCATCGCCGAGGCAAAGTCCGAGCTGCCGCGCGGGCTGCCGGCCGCCGGCCTGGCCGTCCTGAACGCGGACGACCCGCTGGTCGCGGCGATGGCCGCCACGACTCCGGCCACGGTGCGCACCTTCGGCCTGACGGAGGGCGCCGACGTGCGGGCCACCGACCTCGAGTCGGAGGGCCTCGCCGGGATGCGCTTCACGATCCACGCCCCGTCGGGGGAGCGACGGGTCCGGAGCGCCTCCCCGGGCCGGCACCTCGTCCCTCACGCCCTGGCCGCGGTCGCCGTCGCGGAGCACTTCGCCGTGCCGCTCACCGAGGTCGCGGCCGCCCTCGAGGCCGGCAGCCACGCCCCGCACCGGATGGTGATCGAGACGCTCCCCGGCGGGGCGACGCTGGTCGATGACACGTACAACGCCTCGCCGGTGTCGGTCTCCGCCGCGCTGGCGTTCGTGGCCGAGACCCCGGTCGGCAGCGGCCGGCGGCTGGCGGTCCTGGGCGACATGCTCGAGCTTGGTCCCAACGAGCAGGCGCTCCATGAGCGCATCGGCACCGAGGCGGCGGCGGTCCTTGGCGGGCTGGTGGCGGTGGGGGAGCGCGGGCGATGGATCGCCGCTGCGGCCCGCGCGGCCGGACTGGAGCGGGTCGCCACCGCCCCGGATGCGGACGCGGCTCTGGCGGTCGTGGACCAGGTCCTCAGCCCATCGGCCGGCGACGTGATCCTGGTCAAGGCCTCGCGCGGGATCGAACTCGACCGCCTGGTGGCTGCGCTCACCGGTCGGCCTGCGGCGGACCCGTCCTGACCATGCTGCCGCTGCTGCTCGGCCTGCTCCTCGCCTTCGGCGGCATGGTCCTGTTGGGACCGATGTACATCCGGCTCATGCAGCGCCTCGGGTTCGGGAAGTCGATTCGGTCCGAGGGACCCGCAGCACACCTGACGAAGGCGGGAACCCCGACCCTGGGCGGGATGCTGATCATCGTGGTGGTCATGTTCCTGGCCATGGCCCTCCGCCTCGAGGACGTCAGCACCCTGACCCCGATGCTGACCCTCGTCGGCGTGGGCATCCTGGGCGCGATCGACGACTACGTGAACATCCGGACCGGCTTCGGGGTCCGGGGCCGCTACAAGCTCGTGTGGCAGACCGCGGTCGCGATCCTGGCCGCGATCTACATCCAGCGCCACTTCGACATCACCGCCATCAACGTCCCGCTCCTCGGCGAGCTGGCGGTCGGGGCCGTGGTGGTCATCGCCTTCGTGGCCTTCGCCATCGTCGCCATGTCGAACGCAGTCAACCTGACCGATGGCCTCGACGGGCTGGCGTCAGGGCTGCTGGTCTTCAGCTTCGTCGCCTACCTGCTCATCGCCCTCGTCGAGGTCCCCGGCCTGAAGCTGTCGCAGCCGAACCTCGCCGTCTTCTGCGCGCTGCTGATCGGCGCCCTGATGGGCTTCCTGTGGTTCAACGTCCACCCGGCGCAGATCTTCATGGGCGACGCCGGCTCCCTCTCGCTGGGGGCCACCCTGGCGGTGGTCGCGACGATCACCGGCCAGCTGCTGCTGCTGGTGATCATCGGCATCGTCTTCGTGGCCGTGACCCTGTCCCTCATCCTCCAGGTCGGGTCCTACAAGCTCCGCGGCAAGCGGATCTTCCGGATGGCCCCCCTCCAGCACCACTTCGAGCTGCTCGGCTGGGCCGAGGAGAAGATCACCCTCCGCTTCTGGATCGTCGCGGCCCTCGCCGCCCTGATGGGCTTCAGCCTGTTCCTCGCCTCGACCGGGCTGTCGTGATGCCGATGTCACCGTCCACGCCACGAACCATCCCCACCAGCCGCGCCGACATCGCCGGCCGCCGGGCGCTGGTCATGGGCCTGGCGCGGTCCGGGGTTGCCGCTGCTCGCTACCTGGTGGACGCCGGGGCAACCGTCGTGGCCTACGACCGGCGGCCGGCCGGTGAGCTGGCCGACGCGATCGAGGCCCTCGGCGGCCGGCCAGTGGACCTCGCGCTGGATGCGGCTCCCGAGCGGGTCCGCGAGCTCCTGGCCGATGCGGACCTGGTCGTCACCTCGCCGTCGATCTCGCCCCGCTTCCCGACGACCGATGCCTGGCTGCGGGAGGCCCTGGCCGATGCCGAGGCGGCAGGGACGCCGTTGGTCAGCGAGGTTGACCTCTTCCTCCGCCTGACCCGAGCCCGGATCCTGGCCGTGACCGGCACCAAGGGCAAGACGACCACGGCATCGCTGGCAGCGGGCATCCTGGCGGCCGGCAAGGTCCCGCACGTCCTGGGCGGCAACATCGGCACGCCGTTGATCGAGGAAGCCGATTCGCTCGGCCCGTCCACCTGGGCGGTGCTCGAGCTGTCGGAGCTCCAGCTGCCCACGATCAGCCGCGGGGCGGACATCGCGGTGTACACCAACATCCTGGCCGACCACCTCGACCGCCACGGCAGCGTGGAGGCGTACCGCGCCGTGAAGCGGCGGCTGGCCGAGCTGTCCGCGGCCGACGGGGCGCTGGTCCTGAGCCGGGACGATCCCGGATCGGAGGAGATGGCCGCGGCCCTGCCCGACGCCCGGATCCACTGGTACGCGCTCGAGGCCCGTCCCGGCCTGGACGCCTGGGTGGAGGGAGGCTGGGTGGTGGTCGGTGGTGAGCGGGTCCTGCCCAGGAACGAGGTGCCGGTCCGCGGCGACCATCTGCTGCGCGACGTCCTGGCCGCGGCGGTGGCCACCCGTCTGGCCGGTGTGGACACGACGGCCGTGGCCACCGGCGTGCGGGCCTTCGCCGGCGTGCCACACCGGCTCGAGTCGGTCGGCGTGCGGGGCGGCATCGAGTTCGTGAACGACTCCCAGGCCACGATCCCGGTGGCGGCCATTGCGGCCCTCGAGGCGTTCGGCGACCGCGGGTTGGTCGTCATCGCCGGTGGGCAGGGCAAGGGACTGGACTACGGCGACTTCACCGACGCGGTGGCCGCCCGCTGCCGGTCGGCGGTGCTGATCGGAGAGACAGCGGGGGAGCTGGAACGGCTGCTCGGCGGTCGGCTGTCGGTCGTCCGCTCGGCCTCGATGGAGGAGGCGGTACGGGCCGCCGCGGCGGCTGCCCGGGCCGGAGACATCGTCCTCCTCGTGCC
Organism: uncultured Chloroflexia bacterium; assembly: GCA_963699235.1. GTDB lineage: Bacteria > Chloroflexota > Limnocylindria > QHBO01 > QHBO01 > DASTEQ01. Next base: position 1,100,217 of record OY969424.1, read on the forward strand.
GGCCGCCGCCAGCTTCGACATGTTCGTGGACTACGCGGCGCGCGGCGACGCCTTCCGGGCCGCGGTCGAGCAGCTGCCGGACGGCGAGGTGCGCGCGTGACCGCGATTGCCGCCACCGCCACCGGCGCGCGCCGTCGAGCGCGGACGCGGGGCGTCCAGCGCGAGCGGAAGCGGGTCTCGATGCCGCTCCTGGTGGCGGTCATGGCCCTCGTCGCTATCGGGGTGGTGATGGTCTACTCCGCGTCGAGCATCAACGCCCTGCTGAACAGCGACGACCCGGCCCGCTACGGTATCGCCCAGGGCATCTTCGCCGCGGTCGGCCTGGCGGCAATGGTCGTCGTAAGCCGGATCGACTTCCGCATCTATCGGTACTTCGCGATCCCGGCTCTGATCGGGTCCTGGATCCTGCTCGCCATCGTCCTCGTCCCGTCCATCGGCCACGAGGCCGGCGGCTCGCGGCGCTGGCTGGACCTCCCCATCATCGGCGGCTTCCAGCCGGCCGAGGTCGCGAAGCTGGCGATCATCCTGTACCTCGCCCACTGGCTCGACCGGCGGGGCCGCGCGGCGCACGGTTTCCGCGGCGGGCTCATCCCGTTCGCCATGCTCGTGGCCCCCGGCTTCATCCTCATCGCCCTCGAGCCGGACCTGGGCACGGCCGGGATCTACGTCGTGGCGGCGGCATCGGTCTTCTTCATGTCCGGCGCCAGCGTGACCGGGATGCTGGCCGTCGCCGGCGCGATCGCCGCGGCCGGGATGGTGGTCATCAGCCGCAACCCGTACCAGCTGCAGCGGATCACCAGCTTCCTCGACCCGGAGAAGGACCCCCTCGGCACCGGCTACAACGCGATGCAGGCCCTCATGGCGCTGGCCATGGGCGGGCTGGCCGGGGTGGGCCTTGGGGCCAGCCGCCAGAAGTACATGTACCTCCCGGCCCCCTCCACGGACTTCATCTACGCCATCATCGGCGAGGAATGGGGCCTGATCGGGACGATGATCGTCCTCCTCCTGTTCCTGGCGGTGGCCTGGCAGGGCTATCGCATCGCCGTCCACGCACCCGATACGTTCTCCGGCCTGCTGGCGGCCGGAATCACGACCTGGCTCGTCGTCCAGGCGGCCATCAACATGATGGTGGTGACCGCGCTGTGGCCGGTCACCGGCATCCCACTGCCGTTCATCAGCTATGGCGGGACGGCCCTCATCATCAACCTCGTAGCGGTCGGAGTCCTGCTCTCGATCAGTCGCGAGGCCCAGACAGGATCGGTGTTCGATGCGCTTGGTGATCTCAGGCGGCGGGACCGGCGGGCACATCTACCCCGCCCTGGCCGTCGCTCGCGCCCTGCGCGAGCTGCGACCCGGGGTTGAGCTCGCCTATGTGGGCGGTGTCCGCGGCTTCGAGCGCCGGCTGGTGGGAGAGGCCGGCGACATGCCGTACCACCAGCTGACTGTCCGCTCCCTGCGGTCCGCCGGTCGGAGTGCGCACACCGTCCTCGACCCCCTTCGCCTGGCCGCGGCCACGCCGCAGGCGTGGCGCCTGCTCCGTCGCCTCGAGCCGGACGCCATCTTCTCGACCGGGGGCTACCTCGCGGTTCCGCTGGTGGCCGCCGCGCGTCCACGCGGGATCCCGAGCATGGTGTGGGAGGGCAATGTCGTGCCCGGGCGCGCCACACGGGCCATCGGTCGCTGGGCCACCCGGGTCGCGGTGGCGTTCCCGCCGACGGTGGAGGCGTTCGGCGACCTCGGCTTCGTCTCCGGCACCCCCATCCGCAGCTTCGCCGGCGTGGACCGCGCGGACGCCCGGCGGGGGTGGGGACTCGCGTCGGATGACCGCCTCCTCCTCGTCTTCGGCGGGTCCCAGGCCGTGGCTCGCATCACCGCCGCCCTCAAGGAAGCGCTCCCCACGCTCGTGCGGGACTGGGTCGTCGTCCACCTCGCTGGCGAGGCCGGGATGGCGGCCGCGGAGGCCACCCGCCAACGCCTGCCCGCTGCCGACCGGGACCGATATCGGCCCGAGCCGTTCCTGACCGAGCGGATGGCCGAGACCCTCGTCGCGGCCGACCTCGTCCTCGGCCGTGCCGGCTCCTCGACCTGCGCCGAGGTGGCGGCGGTGGGTGTGGCCTCCATCCTCGTTCCATACCCGTATGCCCACGGCCACCAGGCGGCCAACGCGGCGTGGCTCGCCGAGCAGGGCGCCGCCGTGGCCGTCCCGGACGCGGAGCTGAGCGGAGAGCGGCTGCGGATCGAGGTCGAGGCACTCCGCGACGACGTCCGGCGCGAGACGCTCGCCGCCGCAGCGCGCGCCCTCGGCCGGCCGGACGCGGCGCGCGACGTGGCCACCGCGCTGATCGACCTGGCCGAGGCGGCCGCGTGACGATGGCCACGCCCCACCTGGACCAGGACCTGGCAGCCGGGCTGGCCGCATTCGACCGCCTGGCCGATGAGCGCGGGCTCGGGATCCGCCGCGAGGTTCCCCTCGGGCCGATGACCACCCTGCGGGTCGGCGGCCCTGCCGACCGCCTGGCCGAGCCCCGGACCCGGACCGAGCTCCTGGCCGTGCTCGAGGTAGCGCGCGCAGCCGGCCTGCCGTGGATGGTGATCGGCAACGGCAGCGACATCGTGGTTGCCGACGCCGGATTCCGGGGACTCGTCATCCGCAACCGGGCCCGTGTGGTGGCGATTGCCGACTCGTCCCTGACCGCGGACGCCGGCGCCCCGATGGCCATGCTCGTCAAGCGGGCGACCGCCTCCGGGCTGACGGGAATCGAATGGGGGATCGCCGTGCCCGGCACGCTCGGTGGGGCCGTCTGGGCCAACGCCGGCGCCCACGGCGGGGAGATGCGCGAGCGGGTGGCCATTGTCGAGACCTGGGCCCCAGACAGCGGGGCGCTCGCCACGTTCCTCCCAGCCGACTGCGCCTTCGGCTACCGCGAGTCGCGGTTCAAGCACGACCCGCTGGTCATCGTGGGCGCCACCCTGGACCTCGCTCCGGACGAGCCCGCCGCGGTCGCGGCCCGGGTCGCGGCCTTCCAGGCCCAGCGGGCGGCCACCCAGCCGCTGGCCGATCAGAACGCCGGAAGCGTCTTCCGCAATCCCGCCGACGACCATGCCGGGCGCCTGATCGAGGCCGCGGGGTTGAAGGGGCGCCGGATGGGGACGGCATCGGTCAGCTCCCGCCACGCCAACTTCATCGTCACCGACCGCGATGGACGGGCGGGGGATGTCCGCCGCCTTGCGGACGAGGTCCGGGCCGCGGTGCGAGACGCGAGCGGCATCGAGCTCGACTACGAGATCGAGTTCGTCGGCGACTGGCCGGCGGAGGCGACGGCATGAGCCGGAAGCGGGTCGGCGTCTTCGCCGGCGGCCGATCGGCGGAGCACGAGGTCAGCATCGCCTCGGCCGAGGCCATCCTTCGCGCCATCGACCGGGACCGGTTCGAGCCGTACCTCATCTACATCGATGCGGCCGGGGGATGGCACCTGCCCGCCGGCCCGGCGCCGCTCCTGGGCCCGGACGAGAGCCTCGCCCGGCAGCTGGGCGCCGAGACGATCGGCGAGCACAGCGCTCGCCTCGACGCCGGAGCGGCAACCCTCCCGACCGCCGCCGGCGGATCGGCCCTCAGGGCACAGGCCGCGGTCCGGACCCTGGCCGACGTGATCGACGTCGCCTTCCTCGCCGTCCATGGCCCGTTCGGCGAAGACGGCACGCTGCAGGGCTTCCTCGAGCTGGCCGGGATCCCGTACACCGGGGCGGGGGTCATGGCCAGCGCGGTCGCCATGGACAAGGTCGTCTTCAAGGACCTCATGCGGGCTCACGATCTGCCGGTCCTCGACTACGCCTCGTACGGTCGCCGCGCATGGCGCGATGCCCCGGAGCGGATCGTGGACGACGTCCTGGCTCGGATCGGGGCGCGCTCGGTGGTGAAGCCGGCACGGCTCGGAAGCAGCGTCGGGATGACCCTGGCCCACGACGCCGGGGAGCTGTCCGGCGCCATCGAGACGGCGTTCGCCTGGGACACGAAGGTCATCGTCGAGGTCTACCTGCCCGACGCCCGCGAGTTCGAGTGCGGCGTCCTCGGCAACGTCGAGCCGATCGTCTTCGACCCGGGTGAGGTCGTCAGCCATCACGAGCTGTACGACTACGAGGCCAAGTACGTCCCCGGCCTGGCCGATGTGGTGGTCCGGGCCGATGTCGGCCGCGACCTGGCCGACCGGCTGCGCGACCTGGCCCGGGCGTCGTACCTCGCCGTCGATGCGCGGGGCATGGCCCGGGTCGACTTCCTGGTCGCGGACGAGGCGGTCTACATCTCCGAGATGAACACCATTCCCGGGTTTACCGCCACATCGATGTTCCCCAAGCAGGCGGAGCTGGCCGGCATCTCGTTCGCCGATCTCGTTGCCCGGCTCATCGAGCTGGCCGAGGAGGAGCCGCCGCCATGAGCGATCGGCCGCTGTTCGAGCGGACCCGGACCGCGGGCTCTTCGCGGAAGGGCGCCTCGTCCGTCGACCCGACCCGGCGCACGACCCCGACCCGCGCCCGTGGGCGCGGTCGTCCGGCACGCGGCGCCACGCCGCCGCCGGCCCAGCCGTCGTCGCGCCGTCGCCGGCGCCGGATCAACTGGACGCGAATCACGGCTGGCTTCCTGTGCCTGGCCCTCGTGGCGGGGACCGCCTGGCTGGTCGGCGGACCCTGGCTCCGCATCCGGGCGGTCACCTACGCCGGCGCGGACTGGACCGGGCGCGAGGCGCTCGACACGGTGACCGATCCGATCCGCGGCAGGAGCGGCCTGCTCATCGACACCGAGGCGACCGCGGCCGAGCTGGGCACGCTGCCCGGGGTGCAGGATGCCGAGTTGGACATCGGACTGTTCGGGGACGTGCAGGTGTCGCTCGTCGAGAGCGACGCCATCGCGATCTGGCGCACCGATGCGGCCCAGCTCCTCGTCGCCGAGGACGGAACCGTGGTCGGGGCCCTGGCCCTCGGAGCGACGCCGGGCAGTGCCCTCGCCTCGCTGGCCGTTGTCGATGATCGGCGGGAGGGCTCCCACGACCTGTCGGTCGGGGACCAGCTCCCACAACACGAGGTGGACGCCACGCTCCTGCTGGCCGGCCTGACCCCGGACGAGCTGGGCTCCGGCGTGGCGGTCATCGCCCTGTCCATCGATCCGACCTACGGCTTCGTCCTGTCCGCCCCGCAGGCCGGCTGGCAGGCAGCCTTCGGCTACTACGGCGTCGATCCGGGCGACACGCCGGAGGTGATGGCCACCCGGCTGGCGACCCAGGCCGGTGGCGTCCGGACCCTGTTCGCCGCCCACCCCGAAGCCGGCGTGGCGTGGATCGATGCCCGGAATCCGGGAAGGGTATATTTCCGTGCCCGGGGCTGAGACCGCTCGCCAGTCGGCGGCGACCCCCGGCTCGCGACCAGGCGCGGTGTCCTCGAACCTCCGGATGTGGCTTCCTCTCGTCGGCCTCGGGCTCGGCATCCTGCTGGGCCTGCTGCTGAACGTGAGCGTCAGCCCGGAGCTGGCCCGCTACACCGCGGTCGCCATCCTGGCCGGCCTCGACTCGGTCCTCGGCGCGGTGCGGGCGGAGCTGGACGGCCAGTACGACAACCGCATCTTCCTCAGCGGGTTCGTGGCGAACACCGCGGTGGCGGTGGTCCTCACCTTCGTCGGCGACCGGCTCGGGATCGACCTCTACCTCGTCGCCCTCATCGCATTCGGCCTGCGCATCTTCCAGAACGTGGCCCTGATCCGGCGCCACTTCCTGTAAGGTCGGCCGCGCTTCACGGAGGCTGAGTTTGGATAGAGAGACGGTTCTGGTCGGGATCGACCCCGGCAGCACCAAGGTCACCACCCTCATCGGCGAGGTCACCCCCGCCGGCGACGTGAACGTGGTCGGCTACGGGATCGCACCCTCGATGGGGATCAAGAAGGGGATGGTCGCCAACATCGAGCAGACGGTGCAGTCGATCGCGACGAGCATCGAGAAGGCGGAGCGCCTGTCGGGCTACAAGATCGGCTCCGCGTTCGTGGCCGTCGGCGGTGGCCACATCTCGTCCCAGAACAGCCGCGGCGTGGTGGCGGTCAGCGGCCACCGGCGCGAGGTCTCCAAGGAGGACATCGCCCGCGCCACAGAGGCCGCCCGGGCGGTCCAGGTCCCCTCCAACCGCGAGATCCTCCACGTCATCCCGCGGGGCTACATCGTGGACGGCCAGGAGGGGATCAAGGATCCGCTGGGCATGAGCGCGGTCCGGCTCGAGGTCGAGACCCACATCGTGGCCGGGGCCAGCACCTCGCTCCAGAACCTGAGCAAGTGCGTCAGCTCGGCCGGTGTCCAGATCGACGAGCTGGTGATCGCCTCCCTGGCCGCAGCCGAGGCGACCCTGACCGACACGGAGAAGGAGCTCGGCGTGATCGTGGCCGACATCGGCGGCGGCACGACCGACATGGCCGTCTTCGTCGACGGCGCGGTCCACCACTCGGCGGTCATCCCGGTCGGTGGCATCCACGTCACCAACGACGTGGCCATCGGGCTGCGGACGAGCCTGAACCTGGCAGAGGACGTGAAGATCCGCCACGGCACCAGCAACGTGGCCGAGGTCCAGCCGGAGGAGCTCATCAACGTGGCGGTCATGGGCGAGGGTGGCGGGCAGGCGATCCAGCGGCGGAAGCTGAGCGAGATCATCGAGGCCCGGATGCGCGAGTTGTACGAGCTCATCCGCGAGGAGGTCGCGCGCTCCGGTCACGGCAGCCCGCTGCCGGCGGGCCTCGTCCTGACCGGGGGTGGGGCGCGCCTGGCGGGCGTGGCCGAGCTGGCCCGCGACGTCCTCGAGCTGCCGGTCCGGGTCGCCACCCCGCAGGGCGTCGGGGGGCTCATGGACCAGCTCGCCAACCCCGCCTTCTCGACCTCGCTCGGCCTCCTGCTGTGGGGTGCCCGCCATGTCGGCGCGGAGCCCATCGGCTATGTCACTCGTTCGCCGGTGAGCGACGGCGTGGGCCGGGCCCGGACCTTCATCCGGAATCTGTTCCCCGGCTGAACGATCCTCGGAGTGTGGAGCGCGGCCGCGCGCATCCACCATCGATCAGGAGGTTGTGGACAACTCCGACCGAGGTTGTGGACAGATTGGTTTTCGGTCCGGAGGCTCCATCGGTAGACTAGCGGCAGGCCCATTCACTCTGGGTTCGGACCCTTCCCGCGCCCGGCCATACGCCAACGCACCCAGGAGATGTCCCATGCCGCTCCGGTCCGACGCAGAGAACTTCGCCCTGATCAAGGTCATTGGAATCGGTGGTGGAGGCAGCAATGCCGTCAACCGCATGATCCGGGCCGAGATGATGGGTGTCGAGTTCATCTCCGTGAACACCGATGCCCAGGCGCTCCTCCAGAGCGACGCGCCGCACAAGATCCGCATCGGCGACAAGATCACCCGTGGCCTCGGCGCGGGCGCCGACCCGGGGACCGGCCAGCGGGCCGCGGAGGAGGACTCCGAGAAGATCTACGAGGCGCTGAAGGACGCCGACATGATCTTCATCACCGCCGGAATGGGCGGTGGCACCGGTTCGGGCGCTGCCCCGGTGGTTGCCGAGATCGCCAAGGACCTGGGCGCCCTGACCGTCGCCGTCGTGACCAAGCCGTTCGGCTTCGAGGGCGCGCGCCGCAAGCTCGTGGCGGAGCAGTACACCGAGACCCTGAAGGACAAGGTCGACACCCTCATCACCATCCCGAACGACCGCCTGCGCGAGGTGGTGGACAAGAAGACGTCCATCCTGGACGCCTTCCGGGTTGTTGACGACGTCCTGCGCCAGGGCGTGCAGGGCATCAGCGACCTGATCACCGTCCCGGGCCTCATCAACCTCGACTTCGCCGACGTCAAGACGATCATGCGCGAGGCCGGCAGCAGCATGATGGGGATCGGGATCGGGACCGGCGAGAACCGTGCCGTGGAAGCCGCCCGGGCCGCGGTCATGAGCCCGCTGCTGGAGATCAACATCCAGGGCGCCCGCGGAATCCTGTTCAACGTGACCGGTGGCAGCGATCTTGGCCTGTTCGAGGTCAACGAGGCCGCCGAGGTCATCAAGGAGGCCGCCGACCCGGAGGCCAACATCATCTTCGGCACCGTCATCGACGACCGGATGCGCGACGAGGTGAAGGTCACCGTCATCGCCACCGGCTTCGACGCGGCCCGCAGCCGGCCCAAGCCGGCCGTCCGGCCGGCGTCCGCCGAAGCCGCGCCCGGGATCGAGACGTCGCTGGACGAGAAGAGCCGCGAGCTGCTGGCCGAGATCGAGCGCGAGCGGATCGAACGCACGGCCTTCACCGTGACCCCGGCCCCCGAGCCGGTCGAGACCGATGCGGAGGCGGAGGCCACCGAGGTGACCCACGGCGTGGAGCGCGAGCCGGTCTCGGTCCGCCCCACCAGCCTGGAGCGTCCGGCGTACGGCGAGACCGACCTCGACATCCCCAGCTTCCTGCGCCAGCCGAACCGCGAGCACGACTGAGCCGCGGACCATCCACCGACCGATGAGCCCCGGCCCCGGCCGGGGCTCGTTGGCGTCACGGCCATGATCGACGACCCGATCCTGGCCGCCGACATCGGCGCCCGCTGGGTCGCCGTCCGGCGCCGGATCGAGGAGGCGGCCGCGGCCGCCGGGCGGGACCCGAGCGACGTGCGGGTGGTGGCAGTCACCAAGGGCTTCGGCCCGGACGTGGTCCGAGCCGCCACGACCGCCGGCCTGAACCGGTTCGGCGAGAACCGGGTCCAGGAGGGGGAGACCAAGGTCCCCATCGCGCCCGACGCGGAGTGGCACCTCATCGGCCATCTCCAGGGGAACAAGGCGCGTCGGGCGGTGGCCGCCTTCTCCTGGATCCACGGCGTGGACTCGCTCGACCTCCTCCGCCGGGTGGACGCGGCCGCAGGGGGCCTCGACCAGCGGCCGAAGGTCATGCTCCAGGTGAACGTGGCCGAGGCCGCCACGCAGCACGGGATCGCGCTCTCCGCGCTGGTCGATCCGGCCGAGCGGGCGGCGCTGGTCGCCGGCCTCGGCGCGACGTCGGCGGTCGACGTCGTGGGACTGATGGCCATCGCGCCGTTCACCGACGATCGCGCCATCGCGCAGTCGGCCTTCGCCACCGTGCGCCGCCTGCGGGACGAGCTGGAGCAGGACGGCGGACGTCCGCTGCCCGAGCTGTCGATGGGGATGAGCGCCGACCTGGAGGCCGCGGTCACGGAGGGAGCCACCCTCGTCCGGGTCGGCAGCGCCCTCTTCGGGGAGCGCCCAGAACCCCACTGACGAGCCCGGCGGCCCCCCATTCGGCCGCTGCTATGCTGCCGCCGTGCCGGTTGTCTTCATCACCTTCATCAAGATGCTGAGCACGCTGCTCTGGCTCCTCATCCTCGCCCGGGTGCTCGTCAGCTGGACCAACCCGCGCGGGGGCGGAACGATCGTGGCCTTCATCTACCAGGTCACCGAGCCCATCCTCGCGCCGATCCGTCGCCTTATCCCGCCCACCTCCGGGATCGACTGGTCGCCCCTGATCGCGATGCTCATCCTGGGCGCCGTCACGCGCGTGGTGTACGCGCTCTGACCCGGACCCGCGTGCGGCCCGGGGCTCGTCGCCCGTGAAGCGACTCTTCCGCGTCGGCGTCCTCAAGCCGCTGGCCGAACGCGACTTCGCGTTCCTGACCGCCGGCTCCTTCGTCTCCCAGCTGGGCGACGGCTTCTTCTTCGTGGCCCTCGCCTGGCAGGTCTACGAGATCAGCAACGTGCCGACCGCGATGTCCCTGGTCGGGCTGGCCTGGACCCTTCCCCTCATCGTGTTCGTGCTCATCGGCGGCGTCTTCAGCGACCGATACGACCGGCGCTGGCTGATGGTCGGAGCCGACCTCCTGCGGGCGGCCGCCATCGGCATCCTCGGCATCCTCTCGATCAGCGGAAGCCTCGAGATCTGGCACGTCATCGTGCTGATCGCCTTCGTCGGCATCGGTGACGCGTTCTTCAACCCCGCCTCCACCGCGATCGTGCCTGACCTGGTGGACGAGGAGCTGCTGCCGCAGGCCAACGCGCTCGGGAGCCTGGTTCGGCCCCTGACCGGGCGCCTGATCGGGCCGGCGATCGGTGGGTTCACGGTCGCCGCGGTGGGGTCGGGGGCCGCGTTCGTGGTGGATGCGGCGAGCTTCCTGCTGTCGGCGGTGGCGGTCGCGGCCATCCGCCACCGGCCCGTTGCGCGGGATGTCGAGCACGGCGTCCGGCAGGCCCTCCACGAGGTGGGCGAGGGCCTCGCCTACGTCCGGTCCAAGCCGTGGATCTGGGCCACCCTGGTCAGCTCGATGCTGAGCCTGATGGTCTTCGTCGGCCCCGAGGAGGTCCTCCTCCCGTTCCTCGTCAAGAACCGGCTCGAGCTCGAGGCCGACGCCCTGGGCGCGATCTTCGCGGTCGGTGGAATCGGGGCCATCGTGATGGCCGTCGTGGTCGGCCAAGTCGGCCTTCCCCGCCGAACGATCACGGTCATGTTCGTGTCGTGGACGGTAGGGGTGCTCATGATCGGCGGCTTCGGGCTCATGACCGAGCTGTGGCACGCCCTGGTCCTGTCCGCGGCCAGCGCCGCCCTGTTCGAGTTGGGCGCCATCATCTGGTTCACCCTGCTCCAGCAGCTCGTCCCCCGCGACCTGCTCGGTCGGGTGTCGAGCCTCGACTGGCTGGTGTCGATCGGTCTCGTGCCCCTGTCGTTCGCCCTGACCGGACCGGTGGCCGGGCTGATCGGCCCGGAGACGACGCTCCTGGTGGGCGGGATCATCGGCTCGCTGATGATGATCTCCCTCCTGTTCGTGCGCGGCGTCCGTGACCCCGAACGAGAGCCGCTGCCGGGTGCCGGGGCCGACAACGAGGACGCGGGCACGCCCTCAACCGCGGCGGGACCCTGAAACCAAACCACGGCGCCGTTGGGCGCCGTGGATATACTGGCCGCTCGCGCGGGGCGATTAGCTCAGCTGGTTAGAGTGCACGGTTCACATCCGTGAGGTCACTGGTTCGAGTCCAGTATCGCCCACCATCCGCTCACTCCGGCTCGGCGACCTCTGCTGAGTCGCCGCTTCCGGACGCGACCATGTCCACCCGATCGTCCGCGTTCGGCCCGTCCCCGTCCGCGGCCGGGGTGGAGCCGTTCGACTCGGTGGTCGCCGCGCCGGCTGGCGCGGCCTTCTGGGCGGCTCGGACCTCCTTGGCGAAGAACTGGAGCGCGCTCTTCGTCTTCGTCTCCTGGGTGCCGCTCAGGTCGATGCCCTTCTCCTCGAAGAAGAGCCGCGCCTCGGTGGCCGCCAGGAGCATCTCGTCCGGCGCGCACTTCGTGGACAGCTCGACCAGCCGTCGCCCGTCGGGGTACAGCCACATCTCCCCGGTGAGCTGGCGGTGGAACCCATCCGGCGTGAAGTTGACCTTGAGGACGAAGATTGGGCCGAGCACCGACAGGTCGTCCATCGTGAGCCCGTCAGGTGCGTGGGCCTTGAAGAACGCTCGCTGGTCCTTCGAGAACAGCCTGCGGATTCGCTCTTCACCGAGCCCGACCTTGCGGGTGTCACCGGTCGCCGGCTTGCCCTTCAGCGACGCCGAGCAGACGTAGCCACCGGGCATGGCGTCCACCTCGACCTTCATGCTTGGTGAGAGACGCCATTCGGCCTCGAGCTGGTCCGGCTCGACCGGCCTGATCTTCACCACCGAGTCCTCGCCCTTGCCCTGGATGCGGCGGGCACGGAGATTGAGGCCCGAGTCGTAGAGGGTCAGGTCGGGCGTATCGAAGAAGTAGACCTGGCGGATCTGGGCGTCGAGCGCATCGACGCCGAGTGCCCGGAGCGCTGATCGCTGGCCGGATGCCGGGACCGTGAGCTTCAGCTCGACGCTGTCCGCACCCTTGGTCAGGCGGAGGACGTCGCGCAGCTGCTCATCGGTCAGGCGCTGGCTGGCGGGTTGGATGGGCATGGGCGGGATTCCCTCGCAATTCGAGCCCGGAGTGTAATCCCGCCGCTCAATACCGGCCAGAGGGGGTCCGGGTCAGAATTGGACCCGTGACCGAGCCATCTCGACCCCTCCGGGTGGCGGTCTTCGGCGAGTCGTACCTCCCCTATGTCTCGGGAGTCACCGTCTCGACCGAGGCACTCGCCCGCGGACTCGCCGCCCTCGGCCACGAGGTCCTGCTCGTCGTGCCCCGCCCGGCTCGAGGCGCCGAGCCCGGGACCGCCGGCGCCCGCGGTCCGGAGCCCGCACTCGCGAAGCCGGAGATCGCGTGGCTGCCATCGGTCCACCTCCCGTCCGCGCCACCCGGCTATCGGACCCCGATTCCCACCTGGTCGCGGACCCTCCGTCGCGCGGCCACCTTCGCCCCGGACGTGGTCCATGCCAACTCTCCGTTCACCTCGGGGCTCATGGCGCGAGCGGTCGCGCGGCGGGCCGGGGCGCCCCTCGTGTTCACCCATCACACCCGGTTCGCGGAGTACGGCCACTACCTCGGACCGCTCGCCCCGATCTCCGACCGCGCGACCGACGCGTGGCTCGCCGCCTGGTGGGCCGGCTGCGCCGCGGTCGTGGCCCCGTCCGAGGCGCTCGCCACCGAGATCCGCACGGCCGTCGGACCGCGCCGCGTGCCCCTCGTCCGGGCCATCCCCACCGGCATCGAAGTGGCCGCCATCGTCGCGCTCGAGGAGGGCCACCCGCGACGGCGGGCTGGCTGGCGTCCGGACGAGGACGTGGTCCTCGTCAGCCTGGGACGGGTGGCTCACGAGAAGTCGGTGGACGTCCTCGTTGACGCGTTCGTGGTCGCGGCCCGGCGACGACCGCGCCTGCGGCTCCTCCTGGTGGGTGGGGGACCGGCCGAGGGGGAGGTGGCCGCGCGCGCGGCGGCAGCCGGCGTCGGGGACCGGGTCCACGTCACCGGCGGCCTGCCTCGCGACGAGGCCCTCGCCCTGGTCAAGGCATGCGACCTGTTCCTGTTCGCGTCGCAGACCGAGACCCAGGGCCTCGTCCTGGCCGAGGCGCTCGCAGCCGGCCTCCCCATCGTCGCGGTGGATGGGCCGGGCGTGGCAGAGACCGTCCGCGCGAACGTGGACGGCATCGTCGTTCCCGCCGAGCCGGAGGAAACGCGAGGTATCCGGCTGGGCGAGGCGGCCGGCACCCTCCTCGGCGACCGGCGACGCCGTCAGCGGTTGGCGGCGAACGCGCTCGACGGTGCCTCCCGGTTCGACGCGAGCGCGTGGATCGGCCGTCTGACCGATCTCTACCTCGAGGTCATCGCGGGCCGAATCCAGAGGGTTGCGGGCAATCGGCCGCCGACTACAATGCCGTGACATGCGCGCCCGCCCTGTCGCCACCGACCTCCTCTCCTACCACCGCGTGGCGGCGCGGCGCAATCGGCTCGGTCTCGCCCGGTCGACCACCGTCTACCACCATCCACTCCGCGACCGACGCGCCACGGCCAGCGTCCGAGCCCTCCGCTGCCAGACCAGCCGTTTCCGGTTCCCGGACCTCGGCCGTCTCGCCTCGCATCGGGCCAGCCGGTCCTCGCTCCCGCTCGGTCTTCCCCGCGCCGACCGCTAGTCCGAGCGGCGTGGCCGTCAAGCGGAACGCCCGCGCCACCTCCGCCGGTGGCGTCGTCTACCGGCGAACACCCCAAGGCCTCGAGATCGCGCTCGCCCATCGCCGGAGTCCTCCCCTGTGGGCCCTGCCGAAGGGCACGCCGGACGGCGCCGAGTCCATCGATGAGACCGCCCTCCGCGAGACGTCGGAGGAGACCGGGCTGGCCGTCGAGATCGAAGCGCCGATCGGGCCGATCAGCTACGCGTTCGTCCGCGGCCAGACCCGCTACTTCAAGACCGTCCACTTCTTCCTGATGCGCCCGGTCGGGGGCGACCTGGCGGACCACGACCACGAGTTCGACGACGTGCGCTGGGTGCCGCTGGCGGAGGCGCTCAGCCTCATGAGCTACCCGACCGAGCGGAGCGTCGTCGAGCAGGTGGAGGGCATGCTCGCGATCGGCGCCGAAGCCACCACTGGTGCGGAAGCCACCGCCGATCAGTCCCTGTGACCAGCGGCGCCGCTCCGCGACGGACGCCGCTCGACGCCATCCACCGGGCCCTCGGTGCTCGGATGGTCCCCTTCGCCGGCTACGAGATGCCGGTTCGCTACACCTCGGAGCTCGACGAGCACCGGGCCGTCCGGGGCAGCGTGGGCCTGTTCGATCTGTCGCACATGGGCGAGGTCGCCCTTCGCGGGGCCGGCGCCCTGGACTTCGCCGGTCGAGCCCTGGTCAGCGACCCCACCCGGCTCGAGCTGGGGCAGGCGCAGTACTCCCTGCTCTGCGCGCCGGATGGCGGCGTGATCGATGACCTCATCCTGTACCGCCTCGAGGACCGCTACCTCATCGTCTGCAACGCGGCCAACCGCGACGCCGTCGTCGAGCACCTGCGCCAGCTGGCCTCCGGCTGGGACGAGCTGGCCATCGAGGACGAGTCCGATGCGACCGCCCTGGTTGCGCCACAGGGTCCCGCCGCCGCCGCCCTGCTGGCGACCCTGACCGATGCCGATCTCGGGGCGCTGCGGAACTACCGCTCGCTGCCCGCCGAGGTCGCCGGTGTTCGGTGCGTGGTCGCGCGCACCGGGTACACCGGGGAGGACGGATTCGAGCTGTTCTGCGCCGCGTCCGATGCCGAGCGGGTGTGGGGCGCGGTGATGGACGCCGGGCAGCCGCACGGGATCCTGCCCTGTGGGCTGGCCAGCCGCGACACGCTGCGGCTGGAGGCCGGCATGCCGCTGTATGGCAACGAGCTCGGCCGCGACGTGAACCCGTACGAGGCCAACCTGGGACGGGTCGTGAAGCTGGAGAAGGGCGAGTTCGTCGGCCGCGAAGCGCTGGCCGCGATCAACGCCGCTGGCCCTCGGCGGCGGCTCGTCGGCCTCGTCATGCGCGACCAGGGCATCGCCCGCCATGGCTACCCGGTCACCGATGTCTCCGAAGAGGATGTCGCACCGGTCGGGGAGGTCACCAGCGGCAGCTTCTCGCCGACACTCGGCGACCGGATTGCGATGGCCTTCGTCCGGGCCGAGGTCGCCGCGGATGAGCGTCCGCTTTCGGTGATGATCCGCGACCGACGCTGCCGGGCCGAGCAGGTACAGTTGCCGTTCTACCGACGCCCCCGCCCTGCCGAGGAACCGACGACGTGATGCTGCCGGACGACCGCCGATACTCGCGCGAGCACGAGTGGGTCCGCCCCGAGGGCGGGGAGGGCGTCATCGGCCTGACGACCTTCGCCGTGTCCGAGCTGGGGGACATCGTGTACGTCGAGCTGCCGGCCGTCGGCGCTCAGTTGACCCAGTTCGGGAGCTTCGGGGTGGTCGAGTCGGTGAAGGCCGTGAGCGACCTGTTCGCCCCCGCCGGCGGAACCGTGGTCGCGGTCAACGAGGCGCTGCGGACCCAGCCGGAGCTGATGAACGGCGATCCGCACGGCGAGGGGTGGATCTGCCGCATCACCCTCGCCAACGCCGGCGAGCTGGATGCCCTGCTCGACGCGGCCGGCTACGGGAACCTGATCGGGCTCGAATGAGCTACTCCCCGCACACCGACGCCGATCGGGCGGCGATGCTGTCCGCGATCGGGGTCGCGACCGTCGATGAGCTGTTCGAGGACATCCCGGCCGCCGTCCGCGCCACGCGGTTCGAAGTCCCGCCCGGCCTCACCGAGCAGGAGGTGCGTGCCGAGCTGACCCGCCTGGCCGGGCGAAACCGGTTGGCAGAGGTGTCGTTCCTCGGGGCCGGTGCCTACCGGCGGCTCATCCCCGCCGTCGTAGACGAGGTCATCGGCCGGGCCGAGTTCGCGACCGCCTACACCCCGTACCAGCCCGAGGTCAGCCAGGGAACGCTGCAGGCGATCTACGAGTTCCAGACCCTCATCTGCGAGCTGACCGGGATGGAGGTCGCCAGCGCAAGCCACTACGACGGGGCGACCGCCACCGCCGAGGCCGCGCTGATGGCCTGCCGCCTGACTGGTCGGGACACGGTGGCCGTCTCGCGCGCGGTCCACCCCCAGGTCCGACGGGTGCTGGAGACGTACTGCTCGGGGCCGGGCATCGAGGTCGTCGAGGTGCCGGCCGACCTCGACGAGGGTGGCTCCGGACTGACCGATGTCGATGCCGCGAAGCGCCTCGCCGGCGACGATGTGGCCTGCCTCGTCGTCCAGCACCCGAACCTGTTCGGCAACCTCGAGCCCATGCCTGCCCTGGCCGAGGCGGCCCATGCCCACGGCGGCCTGTTCGTGACCCTGGTGGACCCGGTCAGCCTTGCCATGCTCGAGGCCCCCGGTCGGTACGGCGCGGACATCGTGACCGCCGAGGGCCAGCAGCTCGGCATCCCGCTGTCGTTCGGCGGTCCGTATCTGGGGCTGATGGCCGCCCGGATGAGCGCCGTTCGGCAGATGCCCGGCCGCCTGGCGGGCGCCACCCGCGACGCCGACGGACGGCGGGGGTATGTCCTGACCCTCCAGGCCCGGGAGCAGCACATCCGCCGCGAGAAAGCGGCCAGCAACATCTGCACCAACCAGGCCCTCTGCGCCCTGGCGGCCACGGCCTACCTGGCCGCGGTCGGCCCCGAGGGGCTGCGCGAGGTTGCACAGCGATCCGCGACCCAGGCCCGCCACCTGGTCGCCACCCTGGAAGCGGCCGGACTCGCAACCCGCCGCTTCACGGCGCCCTACCTCAACGAGGTGGCCCTCCATGTCCCGGCCGCCGCGCGCCGCCACTCGGCCCTGGCTGAGCAGGGAATCGTGGCCGGCCTGGTCCTCGAGACCGAGTACCCCGAGCTGCCGGACACGCTCCTGCTGGCCGCCACCGAGCTGACGACCGATGCGGACATCGATCGCCTGGCCACTGCCCTGGGCGGCACGGCATGAGCGCGGTCGAGGAGCGGACGGTCGCGGACGCCTCGGGACGCGGCAGGGCCTTCTCGTCCCCGTCGTCGGGCAGGGAGCTCGTCGTGGTGGAGCCCACCCTGTTCGAGCGCTCCCGGCCCGGCCGCCGCGCGGTCCGCTTCCCGCCGCCCTCGGATGCTGCGCGCGCCTCGGCCGCAACCCAGCCGCCGATCCCCGACGCCGCCCGCCGCATGGAGGCGCCACGCCTGCCCGAGATGAATGAGCTGGAGCTGGTCCGCCACTTCAACCGCCTGAGCCGGCTGAACCACGCCATCGACATCGACTTCTACCCGCTCGGCTCGTGCACGATGAAGTACAACCCGAAGCTGAACGAGTGGGCCGCCCGCCTGCCCGGCCTTGCCGGCTCGCATCCCCTCGACCCGCCCGAGCTGAGCCAGGGCAGCCTCGAGCTCCAGTGGCTCCTGGCCGAGCTGCTGGCCGAGATCGGGGGCTTTGCAGCGGTCAGCCTCCAGCCGGCGGCCGGCGCCCACGGCGAGCTGACCGGCATGCTCATGGCGCGCGCCTTCCACCGCTCGCGCGGGGAAGGTGACCAGCGCCGGGTGGTCATCGTCCCGGACAGCGCCCACGGCACGAACCCGGCCACCGCCAGCATGGTCGGCTTCGCGACCCGGACCGTCCCCTCCAACACCCACGGCGGCATCGACCTCGACGCCCTGCGCGCCGCCCTCGGACCCGACACGGCGGCACTGATGCTCACCAACCCGAGCACCCTGGGCATCTTCGAGGACCAGATCGATGACGTCCTGGCCGCCGTCCACCAGGCCGGTGCGGTGGCGTACATGGATGGGGCGAACCTGAACGCCATCCTCGGACGCTTCCGGGCGGGCGAGGCCGGCTTCGACATCATGCATTTCAACCTGCACAAGACCTTCAGCACCCCGCACGGCGGTGGCGGGCCAGGGGCGGGGCCGATC
Organism: uncultured Chloroflexia bacterium; assembly: GCA_963699235.1. Taxonomy (GTDB): domain Bacteria; phylum Chloroflexota; class Limnocylindria; order QHBO01; family QHBO01; genus DASTEQ01. Next base: position 1,118,092 of record OY969424.1, read on the forward strand.
GGGGTCAGCGAGCGGATGGCGCCCTTCCTGCCGGCGCCCCTGCCGCGATTGGTGGCGGGGGATCGATCCACGGTGCTGACCAACGCCTGGGCCGGCCGGTCCACGCCGGAGGCCCGGTTCGCGCTCGAGGCGGTCGGGGAGAGACCGACGGCCATCGGCCAGGTTCGCACCTTCGGCGGAAACTTCGGGATGCACGTCCGGGCCTACGCCTACATCCGGGCCAACGGCAACCAGGGGCTGCGCACCGTCACCGACGACGCGGTGCTGGCGGCGAACTACCTGCGCGTCCTCCTGGCGGGTGCCTACGACCTGCCCTTCGACCGGGTCTGCAAGCACGAGGTCGTGCTCAGCGCCCGGCGCCAGAAGCGCGAGCACGGCGTGTCGGCGCTGGACATCGCCAAGGCCATCCTCGACGAGGGCATCCACCCGCCCACCATCTACTTCCCGCTCATCGTCGAGGAGGCGCTCATGATCGAGCCCACCGAGACCGAGACCCGCGAGACGCTCGACCGCTTCGTGGAGGTCATGCGGCGGATCGCCGAGCGGGCATCGGCCGATCCGGACGCCGTGCGGGCCGCTCCCACGTCCACGCCGGTCGGCCGCCTGGACGAGGCCACCGCCGCCCGCCAGCCGGATCTCCGCTGGTCGTTCCCCGAGGCCGTTCGAACCCCCTCGTCGAGCAGCGGGTAGTATCTGCACCCATCGGCCAGGAGGCAGAACAACAGAGCGTGGCGGAACCAGTTCCGGGGCTCGTCGAGCGGATGCAGTCGGGTGACCTGCAGGCGTTCGAGGAGTTCTTCCAGACCTACCAGCGCCCCGTCTACCTGACGGCGCTGGCCATCACCCGCGATCCCTTCCTCGCCGAGGAGATCCTGCAGGACGTCTTCGTCAAGGCGTACAAGGTGCGGGCCCGGCTGCGGACCGATGTCTCACCGCTCCCCTGGTTACAGCGGGTGTGCACCAACCTGTGCTACAGCCGCCTCTCGCGCCGGCGGGCGCCGCTCGAGCCGCTGACCGACCTCATCGGCAACCTTGCGCCGGATCTGTCCGCGCGTCCGGACGCGGTGGTCGAGTCGCGCGAGATCGTCGCCGTCCTCCAGCAGGGGATCGACGCGCTGCCGCCCAAGCAGCAGACCGCGATCATCCTGTACTACCTCCACGGCTACAGCCTGGCGGAGGCGGCGGAGATCGCGGGCTGCCACGTCGGGACCATGAAGTCGCGGATCCACTACGCCCTCCGAACCCTTCGGGTCAGCCTGCCAGTCGCGCGGCGGGGACCGGTGATCGGCGGTGCCAAGCTCGCGGACGAGCGGCGGGCCTGACCGATGAGCTGCGCCCGGGTCGCTCGCGAGGTCATCGACTTCTTCCGCTTCGGCGACCTTGACGCCCGGTCCGCCCCGCATCTCGACCACCTCGCGACCTGCGTCGACTGCCGCGAGGAGGTGGGTCTCGATCGCGAGCTCGTCCTCCAGCTGCAGAAGTCGCTCCTGGCCCGGGTCGAGGGCCACGCCGCCTCGCCCGGCACGTGGCTCGAGATTCGGCGCCGCGCGCTCCAGCCCGACGCCCCGACCTGGCGCAGCCGGTTCCTCCCGGTCTTCCGCCTCGCCCCGGTGGGGGCCGCCGTGGTCCTCGCCATCGCCCTGCTGGCCCCGGCCGGTGCCTTCTCTCCGTTCCGGCGTGGCGCCCGGGTCGACCGCGATCCCGCTGCTCCAGCGGTACCAGGAGATCACCGTTGACGACCCGGTCGATCCGTACGAGGGGCGCGCCTGGCTCCGGTACGCCACGCCGCCCCCGCCCTCGCCGCCGGCCACCCGCGAGCTGGCCGCGGTCGATCCGGGCGCGCGACTGGCCCGCGCCGCGCAACCGGTGAGCGGCCCCGCCGAGTGACCTCCCGGCGCCGGGCCCGGAGGGGCGGCGCACTCGCCGCGCTCTTCCTTGCCCTCTCCCTGCTCGTCGCCGCCTGCTCGCCCTCGGATGGCGGCTCACAGGCTCCGGGTCCGACCACCAGCGCCGGCCCGTCGGGCGGCTCGTCCGATCCGGCGGCCCAGACCCTGACCTACACCGTCGGTCCGCGACCCGGGCCGGTCCAGCCGTTCCGGGGCGAGATGGTGCAGCACGTCCACCTCGCCCACGGCCAGGTGTCGATGTACTTCGAGCTGCGGAACACGGGCGAGGACCCGGTCACCTTCATCAACACCCTCTACGACTACGAGCCCCAGCAGCTCTACACCCCGGTCGTCCGGCTCGAGTGGAAGGAGGGCGGCAACGTCGTCTACTCCCGCGCCGGCCGATTCTTCCCGAGCCCGTCCATCGTCCCTGCCGGAGCGACCGCGGCCTACCTCATGGGCGGTCAGCCCATCCAGGGAGACGGGACCCCGGCCGACCTCATCGCTCACATCAAGTACTGCCCGACCCGCGGCATGGACGACACCCCGGGCATCCCGCTCGCCGTCAGCGACCTCGCGTGGGAGGTGGAGGACGGTGGTGAGGTGACCGTCTCCGGCATGCTGACCGAAGAGCAGGACGCCGAGCGCAACCACCCGCCGATGGTGGGGATCGCCTTCTTCGCCGCCGACGGCACGTTCGTCGGCTCGGTCGTGAACGCGGCCGCCGGCGACCCGCTCGCCCCGGGCGAGGCGCGGGCCTTCACCGCCACCGGCGGCGGGGTGAGCACCGACCAGATCGACCACGCCACCGCCTGGGCCGTCATTCCCTGAATTCCGCCTGACAATTCGAGAGGCGGATGAACCTCGTGCTCACGCAGGCTGTAGTCAGGGTGTGGAACCGGGCTCCCGGTCGTCGCGGTGCGCGTTTGACCGATTCTTGACGACCACGGAGGCCACGGGCCATGATTGCCGGGCTTGTCGCGGGCGCCGTCCAACGGCGTCATGCTGGTGCGCCCCGGCTTTTGCTACGCACGGTTAGGAGAGGAGGGCCAGCCGAGCGACGATCGCTTTACGTCGCCATGGCTCGAGCGTCTCGAGCGCGTGGCGATCTGATCGCCGATTTTCCCGCGGCGATGTTCCGTACCTCCAATGTTCCGTACCTTCATCAGGTGAAAGGAAAGGTGTATGTGGTTTAAGAAGACGATGGGCGTCATGGTGGCGCTCATGCTTCTCCTGGCGGCGTGTCAGCCGTCCGCGTCCGGTGAGTCGCCCAGCGAAAGCGAAGGCGCCGGTGCCAGCGTGGATCTGCCGCCCCAGGTTCTGCGGGTCGACCTTGGCGGGGAGCCGCCGACGCTAGATCCGACTCAAGCGACCGACAGCCAGTCGATTCAGGTGCTGCGGTCGATTACCCACCCGCTTGCCTACTTCGATGCTGACCTCAACATCGTGCCGGGCCTCGCGGATTGGGAGATCAGCGCCGACGGCAAGACCGTGACCTTCACCTTGAAGGAAGGCATTGCCTATAGCGACGGCCAGCCCATCGTGGCCGGCGACTTCGTCTATAGCTGGAAGCGCCTCATTGACCCGCGGAACGCCGCCGGTTACTCGTACGTCCTCTCCTACGTGGAGGGTGGCGCCGAGCTGCTCGGTGCGGATCCGAAAGTCGACGATGTCGACGCCATGCTCGACGCCTTCGGCGTTGCGGCGCCTGACGACTCGACCTTCGTGGTCAGCCTGGCCGAGCCGGCCGCGTTCTTCCCGTACGTTGCCACCCTGTGGGTGACCGTGCCGCTGCGCGAGGACATGGAGTTCACTGAGGCCGAGGGGTACATCTCCTCCGGTCCGATGAGCCTCACCTCGTGGGAGCACAACGCATCGATCATCCTTGAGCCGAACAAGAGCTGGGCCGGCGAGCCGGTCAACCTTGAGCGGATCGAGATGGCGATGATCGCCGACCCGACCGCGTCTCTGGCGGCCTACGAGGCCGACGAGCTCGACATCGGCGGCGTGCCTTCACAGGAAGTCGCACGCATCGAGGACGACCCTGACCTGAGTCAGGAAGTGCTCCGCGGCGACATTCTGGCCAACTACTACTTCGGCTACGACATGGTCGACGAGACCGGTCCGTTTGCCCGCTCGCCGCTTCTGCGGAAGGCGTTCCAGGCGGCGGTCGACAAGGAGACCATGATCCAGGTTGCCTTCGGTGGCATCGGAACGGTTGCGAACAGCATCGTCCCGCCTGGCATGCCGGGGTACCAGGAAGACGTCTTCATCCCGTTCGACGTCGAGCAGGCCCAGGCCGACTTTGAGACGGCCCTGAGCGACCTCGGCATCGCATCGGCAGCCGACCTGCACCTGCAGATCGGGTACAACACGGATGCCAACCACGAGAACAAGGTCGAGTTCCTGCAGCAGCAGTGGCGCGACGCGTTCGGCGTTGAAGTCGAGGCCGTTGGTCTCGAGTGGGGCGCCTATCTCGACCGGCTGGCGAACGATCCGTTCGACATCTTCCGCCTTGGGTGGGGCGCGGACTTCCCGCACCCGCACAACTTCCTCTATGACCTGGCTGGCTGCGCAAGCGGCAACAACAACACCGGGTACTGCAACGAGGAAGCTGATGCCCTCATGGCCCAGGCGGCTGTGACGCCGGCTCTGGAAGACCAGGTCCCGCTGTATAACCAGGCGCAGGAGCTGATCATGGCGGACTCGCCAATGTTGATGATCCGCTTCAGCTCTCGGTTCACGCTCGTCAAGCCGTGGGTGACCGACTTGGTCGCCACGTCGCAGGACAGCAGCACCGGCGAACTGTTCTACAGCTGGGCAACCATCGCTCCCCACTGATCGGGGATTGATGGACTGACCTGAGTTTCGTCGGGCGGGCCGGACAACCGGCCCGCCCGACGGCCACGGCGGCCGAGGGGTTACCCTTCGGAGGTCGTGGCCGTCGTTCGACGGCATGACAGACGTGGAGAGGCGAACAACGTGCTGACCTACATCCTGCGGCGGGTGCTGTGGATCATCCCCGTCCTGTTCTTCGTATCGGTCATCACCTTTGCCCTGATGCACACCGTCCCGGGCGGCCCTTGGGCCCGGGAGAAGGAAATCCCGGCCTCCACCCAGGAGCTGTTGAACGACAAGTACGGGCTGGACGAGCCGGTCGTCGTCCAGTACCTGAACTGGATCGGCCCCCTCCACTTCGAGGACGGCAACGTCTCATGCTGCGGCGGCATCCTCGCAGGCGACCTCGGCCCGTCGTACAAGTACGTGGACCGCTCGGTGAACGAGATCATCGGCAACGGCATCCTGGTCACCCTGCAGCTGGGGGTCATGGCCTTCCTGCTGTCGGTGGCGGTCGGTCTCCCGCTCGGCATCATCGCCGCCCTCGGCCACAACCGGGCGCCGGACTACTCGGCCACCTTCATCTCGGTCATCGGCATCTCGACGCCGACGTTCGTCTCGTCGATCCTGCTGATCGTGATCTTCAGCGTGACGCTGGGTTGGCTGCCGACGAACTCCCTCAAGTGGGAGACCGATCCGACGACCTGGATCCTGCCGATCATCGCCCTGTCGCTGTTCCCGATCGCCCAGATCGCGCGCTACACCAGGGCGTCGATGCTCGAGGTCACCAGGCGTGACTACGTGCGGACGGCCCACAGCAAGGGCCTCGGCCGACGGACGGTGGTCATCGTCCACATGATCCGGAACGCCCTGATCCCGGTCGTGACCATCCTTGGCCCGATCCTGGCCTTCCTCATCACCGGGTCGTTCATCATCGAGTTCATCTTCAGCGTGCCCGGCATCGGCCGCGAGTACGTGACCAGCATCAGCCGTCGCGATTACGGCATGATCATGGCCATGACCATGTTCTACGCGGTGGCGATCGTGTTCATGAACCTGGTGGTCGACGTCCTCTACGCCTACATCGATCCTCGGATTCGTTACAGCTAGGCGGACATCACATGACCGAGCAGACGGGCGCCCTCGAAGCTCCGGTCGCTGCCGACCAGCGACGCAGCAGCGGCCTGTGGGGAGATGCCTTCCGCCGGCTGCTCCGCAACCGGCTGGCAATCGTCGGCGGCATCCTGGTCGTGTTCCTGATGTTCATTGCGCTGGTGGGGCCGATGATCACTCCGTGGACCTACTACGAGCAGCACACCGACGAGATCATCGCAGAACCGCAACCGGCCCCTCGCCCCCATGCAGCAGATGGAGGGCGTGGACCACGTCCACTACCTCGGCACCGACGAGCTCGGCCGCGACCTCCTGAGCCGGCTCATGGACGGGGCGCGGATCAGCCTCACGGTCGCCCTCGTCGTCCAGTTCGTGGTCCTGGTCATCGGCATCCCGGTCGGCGCGGCAGCGGCCTGGTTCGGCGGGCGGATGGACAGCATCCTGATGCGAATCACCGACGTCGTGTACGCCTACCCCGACCTCCTGTTCATCATCCTGCTCGGCGTGGCGTTCAAGGAGACCTTCTTTGGCAGGGCGATGGACGGGTTACTCCTCGTCTTCGTGGCCATCGGCCTCACCAGCTGGGTGACGATGGCCCGCCTCGTGCGCGGCCAGCTGCTGAGCCTCAAGGAGACCGAGTTCGTCGAGGCGGCCAAGGCCATCGGTGTGGCCGACCGGAAGATCGTGACCCGCCACCTCCTGCCCAACGCCACCGGCCCGATCATCGTCGCCGTCACCCTGGGCATCCCGGCCGCCATCCTGGCCGAGGCCACCCTGGCGTTCATCGGCATCGGCGTCCAGGCCCCCCGCGCCAGCTGGGGCTCCCTGGTGGCCGACGGCAACGCCTACGTCCGATCCTTCCCGCATCTTGTGATCTTCCCGGCCATCGCGATCGCCGTGGCCCTCATCAGCTTCACCTTCCTGGGAGACGGCCTTCGTGACGCGCTCGATCCCAAGCTGAAGGGGAAGCAGTAGGTTGACGGTCAGCGACCCCAAGGCACCGCCCGACGGCGCTGTCGTCACCGAGCTGGACGACTCGGTCGATATCGCGACCGAGGAGGGACGTCGGCTGGCCGAGCGACTGGCGGACAACCGGCCGCACGCCCGCAAGCTGCTCGAGGTCCGGAACCTCTCGACCCAGTTCTTCACCCGTGACGGGGTGGTCCATGCCGTGGACGAGGTCAGCTTCGACGTGGACTACGGCGAGACGCTGGGGCTGGTCGGGGAGTCCGGCTGCGGGAAGAGCGTCACGGCCCTCTCCCTCGTCCGTCTCGTGCCCGACCCGCCGGGGCAGATCACCGATGGGCAGATCATCTTCGACGGGATCGACATCCTGAAGCTGTCGCGCGAGCGAGATGCGCCGGCTCCGGGGCCGGAAGATCGGCTTCATCTTCCAGGACCCGATGACCAGCCTGAACCCGACCCTGCCGGTGGGCTTCCAGATCTCCGAGTCGGCCCGGACCCACCTGGGCCTCTCGCGCAGCGCGGCCGGGGACCGGGCCGTCGAGCTGCTGTCCAAGGTCGGCATCCCGAGGGCCCGGGACCGGATGGGGGACTACCCCCACCAGTTCTCGGGCGGCATGCGGCAGCGGGTGATGATCGCCATCGCCCTTGCCTGCGACCCCATGCTCCTCCTCGCCGACGAGCCGACGACTGCCCTCGACGTCACCATCCAGGCCCAGATCCTCGATCTCATCCGGTCCCTGTCGGAGGAGTTCGGAACCGCCGTCATCCTGATCACCCACGACCTTGGCATCGCGGCCGGGATGTGCCACCGGGTCAACGTCATGTATGCCGGGCGGATCGTCGAGACCGGGATCGTGGACGACGTCTTCGAGATCGCCCGCCACCCATACGCCTGGGGCCTCCTCGACTCGCTGCCGCGCCTGACCGAGGAGCGCGCGATGCGGCTGCGGACGATCGAGGGCCTCCCGCCCGACCTCATCGATCCGGGGCCGGAGTGCCGCTTCTCGCCGCGCTGCCGCTTTGCCCAGGACCAGTGCCGGACCGCCGAGCCGGAGCTCACCGCTCGGCCGGGGGAGGGGCACATGGCCCGCTGCTTCGGGACGGAGCCCGGGGGCTGGATCCCGTGACCGCCGAGTCCGTGACCCCGGAGCCGACCGCGCCCGAGACCGCCCCGCCGGTCGACACCCGGACGCCGGAGGAGGCCAATCGCTCGGCGCGGGCCGATCGCGCCTTCGCACAGAGCACGGCCACCGCACTGGTCGAGGCCGAGGACCTGCGCGTCTACTTCCCGATCTACTCCGGCCTGCTCCAGCGCCGAAGCGGCGACGTCCGGGCGGTGGACGACGTCAGCTTCGCGATCCGGCGGGGCGAGACCTTCGGGCTCGTCGGCGAGTCCGGCTGCGGGAAGAGCACGACCGGCCGCGCCGTCATTCGGCTCCGCAACCCGACGAGCGGCAAGGTCCTGTTCGACGGCCGCGACCTGATGAGCCTGTCCCGCGAGGAGCTGCGCAAGGCGAGACGGCGGATGCAGATCATCTTCCAGGACCCGTACTCGTCGCTCAACCCGCGGATGACGGTGGCCTCCATCATCGGCGAGCCGCTGGAGACCCATAACCTGGGGAGCAAGGGCACGCGCCAGGACCGCGTCGCCGAGCTGCTCCAGCTGGTGGGCCTGAACCCGAACTACCGCAACCGCTACCCGCACGAGTTCTCCGGCGGCCAGCGGCAGCGCATCGGCGTCGCGCGCGCCCTGGCGGTGGAGCCGGAGTTCATCGTCTGCGATGAGCCGATCAGCGCCCTGGACGTCTCCATCCAGGCCCAGGTCCTCAACCTCCTCGTCGAGCTGCGCGAGAAGTTCGGGCTGACCTACCTGTTCATCGCCCACGACCTGTCGGTCGTGCGCCACATCAGCGACCGGGTGGGGGTCATGTACCTGGGCAAGCTGGTCGAGGTCGGGCCGCCGGACCTGCTCTACGCCGGACCGGGCCACCCGTACACCCGCGCGCTCCTCTCGGCGGTGCCGATCCCGGATCCGAAGACCGAGCGCAAGCGGAAGCGCGTCATCCTGACCGGCGACGTGCCGTCGCCGGTCAACCCGCCGCCCGGCTGTCGGTTCCACACCCGCTGCTGGCTCTACGAGCAGCTGGGCCGGCCCGAGGTCTGCCGGACCGAGGAGCCGCTTCTGCGCGTCGTCCAGCCCGAGCACCAGGCGGCCTGCCACTTCGCCGAGGACTCGCTCCGGAGCGACGTCGGCGTGGCCCATATCGATTCCATTCCCCAGCCAGCGGGCGGCGGCGCTGCGGCCGCCGCGACATGAAGGAGGGCAGTCACGAATAGCCGCGCGTATGGCGGCGCTGATATGCTGATGCCACACCGCCGGCCCGGAGAGCCGGTTCAGTACGCCCAAGCCCATGACCAACGAGGAAGCGGAGGGTCACCTGCATGCGTAAAGTCTTCCCCCTGTTTGTAGTCGCCGGCCTGGTGTTGGCTGCCTGTCAGCCGTCCCCATCGGGCACCGAGTCGCCGGCGGCCTCGGGAAGCGAGGAGCCGGCCCAGAGTTCCGGCCCGTTCTCCCCGACGGCCTGGCCCGAGGATGGGCCCGCCGATTGTGAGTACGGTGGCGAGTTCTCCGAGATCCGAGCCGAAGACGAGCACACCGTCGTCTTCACCCTGTGCTACCCGGATCCGGCGTTCCTGTCGAAGATCGCGTTCACGTCGTTTGCGATCCACGACACGGCCACCCTCGAGAACAACATGGTGAACCACCTGATCCTGGCCGAGCCGAACGGGACTGGTCCCTACCGGCTGACCGACTGGCAGCGTGGCATCCAGCTCGTCTTCGAGAAGAACCCCGATTACTGGGGTGAGAACGTAGGCGGCGACGAGCTCGTCTTCCGCTGGACGGTTGAGTCCGCGGCGCGCCTCCTGGAGCTCCAGGCGGGCACCGTCGATGGTCTCGACAATCCGGCGCCGAACGACTTCGCCACCATCGAGGGCGACGCCAACCTCCAGCTCCTCAACCGCGAGGCGCTGAACACGATGTACGTCGGCTTCAACGAGAACTTCGAGCCGTTCGATGACGTCCGCGTCCGCCAGGCGATCGCCCTGGCCATCGACCGGCAGCGGATCATCGACAACTTCTACCCCGAGGGGTCGGAGACCGCGTCGCACTTCACGCCGTGCAACATTGACCTCGGCTGCGAGGGCGATGAGTGGTACGAGTTTGACGTGGCAGCAGCCCAGGACCTCATGGCCCAGGCGGGCCTGGCCAACGGCTTCTCCACCGTGATGAACTACCGTGACGTCGTGCGTGGCTACCTGCCCGACCCGAACGTCGTGGCCCAGGACATCCAGGCTCAGCTGTCCGAGAACCTTGGGATCGACATCACGATCGAGGTCCAGGAGTCGGGGACGTTCCTCGACAACGCCACCGCCGGTGCACTGGAGGGTCTGTACCTCCTCGGCTGGGGCGCCGACTACCCCGATCCGACCAACTTCCTGGACTACCACTTCAACAACCCGGCCAACCTCCAGTTCGGTGATATCGACCCGTCGGTGACCGAGCCGCTCAGCACGGGCGCCTCGACCCTCGACGTGGAAGCTCGCCGCGCTGCGTACGTCGAGGCCAACAACGCGATCAAGGAGACCGTTCCGATGGTGCCTGTGGCCCATGGGGCGTCCGCGACCGCGTGGCTGGCTGACGTCGTCGGGGCACACAGCTCGCCGCTCGGCAACGAGTGGATGGCTGCGGTCACACCGGCGGACGGACAGCTCGTCTGGATGCAGAACGCGGAGCCGATCGCTCTGTACTGCGCCGACGAGACCGACGGTGAGACCCTCCGCGTCTGCGAGCAGGTGACCGAGGCCCTGTACGCCTATGAGACAGGCGGCACGGCAGCGATCCCGGCTCTGGCCACGGAGTGCCTCGGCAACGATGATGCGACGGAGTTCACCTGCACCCTCCGCGAGGGTGTGACGTACCACGATGGCGCCGCGTTCGACGCCAATGACGTCGTCATGTCGTACGCCGTCCAGTGGGATATCGAGCATCCGCTCCACATCGGGCGAACCGGATCGTTCGAGTACTTCGCCGGATTCTTCGGCCAGTTCCTGAACGTTCCGCCGCCGGAGGAGTAACCGGCCCAGACCGATCGGCGGGCGCCAGCCCGCCGGCGGACATCACGACGGGCGCCACCTTCGGGTGGCGCCCGTCCCTATTCCCGCCAACCCAGAGGCACACTACACTCGCGGCCTAGATGCTCCAGTTCATCGCCCGTCGCCTGCTCCTGACGGTTCCCGTCCTGATCGGGATCGTCTTCGTCGTGTTCGCCATCGCCCGCATCCTGCCCGGCGACCCGTGCTTCCAGGCTCTCGGCCAGCGGGCGACGGCCGAGGCCTGCGAAGCCTTCGACGAGCGATACGGCCTGAACGAGCCGATCCCGGTCCAGTTCGCGATCTTCGTCCAGGACCTGTTCTCCGGTGACCTCGGGACCTCCATCGCCTACGGGCGGCCGATCTCCGAGATCCTGATCGAGCGGATGCCGGTCACCATCGAGCTGACCCTCTTCGCGCTGACTATCGCGACCTTCCTCGGCATCGCGATGGGCGTTGCCTCCGCCGCCCGACGCAACTCGGGCGTGGACGTGGGCACCATGATGTTCGCCAACCTTGGGGTCTCGATCCCGGTCTTCGTCCTGGGCCTGATCCTCATCTTCTTCTTCGCCGTCGTCCTGAAGGACACGCCGTTCGCCCTGCCACCAAGCGGCCGGCTGTCGGCCGGGGTGATCATCATCCCGCTGGCCGAGGCGTGGGGCCTCCAGGATCTGGACGGGCCGCTGCGGGTGGTGGTCGACTTCGTCGGCAACATGTACGTCGTCAGCACCCTCATCACCGGCCAATGGGCTGCCTTCGGCGATGCCGTCGTCCACCTCATCCTGCCGGCGATCGCGCTCGCAACCATCCCGCTGGCCCTCATCGCCCGCATGACCCGCTCCAGCCTGCTCGAGGTGCTGGGTCAGGACTACATCCGGACGGCCCGGGCCAAGGGCGTCCTGGAGCGCCGGGTCGTGCTCCGGCATGGGCTGCGGAACGCGATCCTGCCGGTCGTCACCGTCATCGGTCTGACCCTGGGCGCCCTGCTCAGCGGCGCGGTCCTCACCGAGACGATCTTCGGGCTGACCGGAATCGGGTTGACCATCACCCAGTCCATCCTCGGCCGGGACTACCCGGTCATCCAGGCCGTGACCCTGATCACGGCTGTCCTGTACCTCATCGTGAACCTGGTGGTGGACGTGTCCTACGCCTTCCTGGACCCGCGGATTCGCCTCGAATGACGTTCCTCCCCGACAGCGGCGACACCCAGGTCGCGGCCCGGACGTCGGGAGCCGCCGATGCCGGGATGTCGGTCATCGAGCCCGAGCGACTGGCCGCGCGCCCGGGCAACCTGTGGCGGGACACGACCAAGGGCATCCTCCGCCAGCGCTCGGCCCAGGTCGGCCTCCTGTTCCTGGTCATTCTGCTCGGCGACCGCCATTCTGGCGCCGGTCATCGCTCCCTACGACCCCAACCTGGCCGTTGGGATCGAGGAGGGCCTGTCACAGGCCGACGGCGAGTTCGCGCCGTGCGTTCACCTGTTCGGATGCCCGGAGGAGCGGCCGCAGCACATCTTCGGCCTCGATCGGAACGGACGCGACGTGTTCAGCCGGGTCGTGTTCGGGGCGCAGGTCTCGCTCCGGGTCGGCGTCCTCGACCGTGGGCTTTGCCATCGTCATCGGCTCGATCATCGGCTCCATGGCGGCCTTCATCGGCGGGGCCACCGACAACATCCTGATGCGGATCATGGACGTGCTCCTCGTGTTCCCGGCCCTGGTGCTGGCCATCGCGATCGTGACCGTGCTGGGAGCGGGGTTGATCAATGCGCAGCTGGCGATCGGCATCGTGGCCATCCCGATCTACGCCCGGATCATGCGCGCATCGGTCCTGTCCGTCCGCGAGCGCGACTTCGTCACCGCGTCCCGGGCGCTGGGCGAGTCACGGCGGGGAATCCTCTTCCGGCGCATCTTCCCGAACGCCATGACCCCGCTCATCGTGGCCGGCACGCTCGGCATCGCCGGCGCCATCCTGGAGGTGGCCGCCCTGTCGTTCCTCGGTCTCGGGGCTCAGCCGCCGCTGGCCGAGTGGGGCTCGATGATCGCGCTCGACCGCAACCAGCTGTTCAACGCGCCGTGGCTCATCCTGGCCCCGGGCATCGCCCTCACCATCAGCGTGCTCGCCTTCAACCTGTTCGGCGACGGCCTCCGCGACGCGCTGGATCCCCGCCTCAACCGGTGAGCGTGGCCGAGATCGCCGACATCACCGAGGTCCCGCACCGGGTGGGGCCCGCCGGGCAGCGCCTGCTCGACGTCCGCGGCCTGCAGACCTCGTTCCACACCCGTGACGGGGTGGTCCGGGCCGTGACCGGGGTGGACTTCCACGTGGACCGCGGCGAGATCCTGGGCCTCGTCGGCGAGTCCGGCTGCGGCAAGACGGTCAGCGCCCTGTCCATCCTCGGCCTGATCGCGCCGCCGGGTCGGGTCGAGGCCGGCGAGATCATGTTCGACGGGGTGGACCTCCTGACCCTCAGCTCGGAGAAGCTGCGCGGCCTTCGCGGCGCGCGGATCAGCATGATCTTCCAGCAGCCGCCAGAGCAGCCTGAACCCGGTCTACGACGTGGGCCGTCAGATCGCCGAGGTGCTCGAGATCCACCGCGGGATGTCCCGCAAGAGCGCCCGGATGCGGGCGGCCGAGCTGCTCCGGATGGTGGGCATTCCCGACCCCGAGCGCCGGCTGGAGTCCTTCCCCCACGCCCTGTCGGGTGGCATGGCGCAGCGGGTGATGATCGCGATGGCCCTCGCCTGCGAGCCCGAGCTCCTGATCGCCGACGAACCGACGACGGCACTGGACGTGACCATCCAGGCCCAGATCCTCGACCTGATGCGGGCCCTCCAGGCGGACACCGGGACCGCGATCATCCTCATCACCCACGACCTCGGGGTGGTGGCCGAGATGTGCGACCGGGTGGCGGTCATGTACGCCGGCGAGATCGTGGAGCAGGCGGACACCCACACCCTCTTCGCCGACCCGAAGCACCCCTACACCCGCGGCCTGATCGGCTCGGTGCCCGACCCTCGGTGTTCTGAAGGACGAGCTGACCACCATCCCGGGCTCGGTGCCGAACCTCATCGACCTGCCGCCGGCCTGCCGCTTCGCGCCGCGCTGCCTGGCGCGGGTGGACCAGGACGTGCCCTACAGCGAGACCGACCATCCCGAGCTCCGGCCGGTCGGCGCCGGCGCGGCGGGGCACGACGTGCGCTGCTGGATCTACCACGAGCTCGACGGCAACCCGATTCCGGGCGCGGGCATCACATGACCGCCGCCATGCCAGAGGTGCCCGCGGAGGAGGGAGCGGTCTCGGCCGCAGACGCGCCCCCAACACCGAGCGCGAGCCCCGGCAGCGCCCTGGTCAAGGTCGAGAACCTGGCCGAGTACTTCCCGCTCCGCGGCGGCCTCCTCCAGCGCAAGGTCGGCGACGTCAAGGCGGTGGACGACGTCAGCTTCGAGATCCGGCGTGGCGAGACGCTGGGCCTGGTCGGGGAGTCCGGCTGCGGCAAGACGACCGTCGGACGGACCCTCCTCCGCCTCATCGAGCCCACCGGCGGCCGGATCCTGTTCGACGGCGATGACATCACCCACCTCAAGGGCAACGACCTGAAGAAGTACCGGCGGCGGATGCAGATCGTGTTCCAGGACCCGTACGCGTCGCTCGACCCGCGCTCGCCGATTGCCACCGCCATCGGGGAGGGGCTCCGCATCCATGGCCTCGGGACGGGACAGGAGCGGGCCGACCGGGTCGAGAAGATGATGGACCTGGTCGGGCTCCAGTCGTACCACGCCCGCCGCTATCCGCACGAGTTCTCCGGCGGCCAGCGGCAGCGGATCGGGATCGCGCGCGCCCTCGTCCTCGAGCCGGATCTCCTCGTGTGCGACGAGCCGGTCAGCGCCCTCGACGTCAGCATCCAGGCCCAGGTCCTGAACCTGCTCCGCGACCTCCAGCGGCGGCTGGGCCTGACCTACCTGTTCATTGCCCACAACATGGGCGTGGTCGAGCACATCAGCGACCGGGTGGCGGTCATGTACCTCGGGGCGCTGGTCGAGGTCGCCGGGTCGAAGGAGATCTACCGCCTCCCGATCCACCCGTACACCATCGCCCTCCTCTCGGCGGTCCCCGTGGCCAAGCCCACCGAACGAGCGTCGCGGCGCCGGATCATCCTCCGCGGCGACGTCCCGTCTCCGGTGAACCCGCCGGCGGGCTGCCGGTTCCACACCCGCTGCTGGCTCCGGACCCAGCTGGGCAACCCCGAACGATGCGCCACCGAGCGCCCGGAGCTGCGCACGGTGAGCGGGCCTGGCGCGACCACGACTGCCGACCACGAGGTCGCCTGCCACTTTGCCGAGGAGCTGCTCGACCCCACTGACCGCCAGCGCCGGATCGCGGCGGCGGCCGCCGGCAGCTCGGGCCTGGATTCGGCCGAATCCGTGGACGAGTCGGCCCCGCCGCCCCCGACGACGGTCGCGACGGACCCGGTCCTCAGTTAGGCTTCGCGACGTGGAGGTCCGCGTCGCGCTGGCCCAGGTCGCGCCCCACCTGGGGGACGTGGCGGCGAACCTCGATCTGGCCGCCACCCGGCTTCGGGAGGCGGCCGCCGACGGCGCGCACCTCGTCGTTTTCCCCGAGCTGGCGCTGACGGGCTACCTCCTTGGCGACCTCGTCCCGGACGTGGCCATGGCCGTCTCGGATCCGCGCCTGGCGGAGCTCTCGCGCACCGCCCCCGGAGTCCTGGTCGCGATCGGCTTCGTCGAGGAGACCGATGACCATCGGTACACCAACAGCGCCGTCCTGCTGCGCGACGGTGCGGTCGTCGGCCACCACCAGAAGGTCTACCTCCCGACCTACGGCATGTTCGACGAGGGCCGCTTCACGCGGACCGGTGATCGGATCCGGACGACGGCGGTGGGGGAGCCGCTCGGGCGGATCGGTCTGAGCGTGTGCGAGGACTTCTGGCACCCCTCGGTGGCCATGATCCAGTCGCAGGACGGGGCGTCGCTGCTGGTGAACATCGCGGCCGGCCCGGCCCGAGCGCCGGGCAGCAGCGCGGGGCTGGCCGCCATCGCGGGGTGGCACAAGATGCAGGAGACCTACGCCCTGCTGGGGACGGTGGCGATCGCGTTCTGCAACCGGGTCGGGAACGAAGAGGGGCTCACCTTCTGGGGCGGGTCGCGGCTGATCGGGGCCAACGGGGCGGTCATCGCCGAGGCGCCGCTGTACGAGGAGGCCCTGCTGGTGAGCACGCTCGACACCGACGACCTCCGCATGCAGCGCTACCAGCTTCCAATCCTGGCCGATGAGCGCCTGGAGCTGACCCGCCGCGAGCTGGACCGGATCATCGCCGAGCGGGCGGGCCTGGAGGCCGAGCTGGGCGAGGAAGCGGCAGGAGACCGATGAGCCGCGCCGGCTCAAGCAGCTCGACCCTGGCCGCCGAGGCGGCGCCGCTGCCTCAAATCGATGCCGGGCAGTTGGTGGCCGTCATCGTCGCCTTCCTCCGCAGCCAGATGGAGCAGGCCGGCTTCGAGCGGCTGGTCCTCGGGGTGTCGGGCGGGGTGGATAGCGCCACGGTGGCCTTCCTGGCGGCCCGTGCGGTCGGTGCCGAGAACGTGCTCGGGGTCCTCATGCCATACCGGACCTCTGATCCCGCCTCGTTGGCCGATGGGCAGACGGTGATCGATGCCCTTGGCTGCGACGCGCAAACGGTGGACATCACCCCCATGGCCGAACCGTTGCTGGCGCTCATCGGTGACGGCGCGGAGGCCGCCACCCTCGTGCGCCGCGGGAATGTGCTGGCCCGCCTCCGGATGATCGTCCTCTACGACCGATCGGCCGCCTTTGACGGGCTGGTGTGCGGGACCTCGAACAAGACCGAAACCCTGCTCGGCTACGGCACCCTGTACGGGGATACGGCCGCGGCACTTCAGCCCATCGGCGACCTGTACAAGAGCCAGCTGCGGGAGGTGGCGACCGAGCTGGGCGTGCCAGCGGAGATCATCGCCAAGCCGCCTTCGGCCGACCTCTGGCCGGGACAGACCGATGAAGGCGAGCTGGGCGCCTCGTACGACGACCTGGACCGCATCCTGTTCGCCCTCGTGGACCGCCGCTGGACGGTGGACCGATGCGTACGGGCCGGTATGGACGAGCGGCTCGTCCGCTGGGTCGAGTCCCGGGTGGCCCAGATGGAGTTCAAGCGGCAGATGCCGCCCGTGGCCAAGGTCAGCCTCCGCACCCCGGGGATCGACCACCTCTACCCGCGCCGTCGCCCTGGCTCGCGCCGCGCGACGCGGCCCTCTGCCGGTCGATCAGCCCCGTCCGGCGACTGAGCTCGCGGGTCATGGCGGGCCGTCTGGTGGTGGTGGGGACGCCGATCGGGAACCTGGGCGATCTCTCGCCCCGGGCGGCCGAGGCCCTGCGCGAGGCGGATCTCGTCGTCGCCGAGGACACCCGGGTGGCCGCCAAGCTGCTCCGCTTCATCGGCGCCCGGCGGCCGACCCAGTCGTTCACCGAGCACAACGCCACCGAGCGGCTGCCCGGCCTGCTGGCGCGGCTCGAGGCGGGGGACACCCTCGCGTTGACGACCGACGCCGGCATGCCGGCTGTCTCCGATCCCGGTGCGGAGCTGGTGGCCGCCGCCCGTGCCGCGGGCCACGCGGTGACGGTCGTGCCCGGGCCGTCGGCCGTGACCACGGCCCTGGGTCTGGCGGGAGCGGGCGGGTCGGGGTTCGTGTTCGGCGGGTTCCTGCCTGCGCGACCGGTTTCGGCGCGCCGGGCCGAGCTCGGGCGGCTCGTGGCGGCTGCCGGCGGCCTGGGGCTGCCGCTGGTCCTGTTCGAGGCCCCGCACCGCGTTGGTCGGCTGCTGGATGATCTGGGCGCGCTGTTCGGAGAGCACCCCGACCTGCGGGTGATGGCCGGGCGTGAGCTGACCAAGGTCCACGAGGAGGTGGTGTCCGGTACGCCATCCGAAGTCGCCGCCGCGCTGCCCACGCCACGCGGGGAGTTCACCTTCGTCGTCTCCGGGCTCGCATCGCCGCGGGAGTCAGGTGGCGCGGTGGATCCCGAGGCCCTGGTCGCGGCCGGGCGTGCGGCCGGCCTGTCCGATCGATCGGTGGTCGAGATCCTGCGGGCCGCCGGCGTGGCCCGCCGCGATGCCTATCGGCTTTCTCAAGAGCGGCCCCCGGAAGGCAACTGACTTACCGGTCCACCAGGAACTCGAGCAGGAGCGGGTTGACACGCTCCGGGGTCCGGATGTCGGGTCGGTGTCCGCCGCCGGGGATGATCGTGAGCCGCGCGTTGGGCATGGCTGCGCCAATGTCCTCGGCGAGGGCGAGGGGAACCGGGAGGTCGGCGTCGCCGTGGACGACGAGCGTCGGGATCGTGGTCTGCCCGAGGAGACGAGCTGGCGGTCTCCAATCCTGTTCGAGCTCCTGGGCTACGACGACCTCAGGGCTTGCCTCCAGTCCAATCGCAATCATGTCCGCGATCACCTTGTCCGAGCCTGGCTCGCTGAAGACCTCGTGCATGAATGAGGTGATGAATCCAGGCCAATCGGTCAGCAGGGAGTCGAGCCACCCGGCGTCGGGTGGTGCCGGTTCGGGCTCAAGCTCCATGTATGGCGCGATCACCGCGAGGCGATCGAAACGGCCCGGGTTCTGGGCGATCAGCAGCAGCGCGGCGTTCAACCCGCGGGATGCGGTCACAAGCGATGCGCGCAGTACGCCGGTGGCATCTAGGACGGCCAGGCCGTCGGCAGCGTGCAGGGGAAAGTCATACCCGGTTCTTGGCCGGTCACTGGCCCCCGCTCCGCGGGGCGAATAGGTCACGACAGTTGCGTGGGGCTCGAGCGCCGCTACCTGGTGCCCGACGACGCGGGCGTCGACGATATTCCAGGTGGGGACGAACAGGATGGCCTGGTCGTCGCCGCCGTAGCGTGACCAGGCGATGCGTGCCCCATCTGCGCTCGTGGCCATGCCTTCGGTGCGCGGTCGAGGTGCGGGGATCACCAGGCCACCTTACCCTCCGGCGCGGGAAGCCTATGCTCTGGTCCAGAACCGCCCAGGGAGCGCTACGATCAGATGGCCGACACCACCCAGAGGACCGGGACGACGTGGACCACCACCCCGGACGTGTCGCTGCCGGCCGGCTACACCGCCCGCCCGGTGGACCCCGATCCCGATGCTGTCGCCATCTTCGAGCTGTGCGCCGAGGCGGCCATGGCCGAGTACGGCACCCCGGACGTCTCGCCCGAGATCGTGCGCGAGAGCTACAACACCCCCGGCTTCGTACCTGATCGGGACTCGCGCCTCGTCCTCGATACCGCCGGTCGGCCGGCGGCCCTGGTCGAGTACTACGAGAACGGGCCACAGTTCGTGGCGCCCTACGTCTACGTCCGGGTCCGGCCTCACCTGATCGACGCGGGCCTGGCCGAGGCGCTCCTGGCGTGGGCCGATAGACGGGCGGAGCAGACGATCCCGCTGGCGGCGCCCGATCTGCGAGTCGCATTGCACTCGAGCGTCGTGGCGACCAACCCCGCCGCGCAGGCCATCCTCGAGCATGCCGGTTGGACGTTCGAGCGCGTGTTTTGGACGATGGAGATCGCGCTCGACGAGGAGCCACCCTCGGCCCCGCCGTTCCCGGACGGTATCCGGGTCCGCTCCGCGCTGGCCGGCCAGGACGAGCCCGCCGTGCACCGCCTGGAGGGAGAGGCGTTCTCCGGTCATTTCGGCTATCTCCCGCGCTCCTACGAAGACTGGCTGCAGGGCACGACCCAGCTCTATCCCTATCACCCCGAGCTGTGGTTCCTCGCCGAGGACCTGGCCGCCGACCGCCTGGCGGGCATGGCTCTTTGTCTGTCCGAGGCCCTGGGCCGTCCGGAGGTGGGTTGGGTGGCCACCCTCGGCGTTCACCCCGAGTGGCGCGGCCGCGGTCTTGGCCTCGCCCTCCTGCGGCACGCGTTTGCCGAGCTCCACCGGATCGGGAAGCGCCAGGTCGGCCTGGGGGTGGACTCGCAGAACGCGACCGGCGCGACCCGCCTGTACGAGCGGGCCGGGATGCACGTCACGCGCGAATCACGCTCGTTCGAGCGCCTCGTGCGCGACGGCCGCGAGCTGCGCCCGACCTGAATCCCGGCGTAACTCCGGGGTAACGCCGCCGCCCGATCCTTGCCTCCTGCCGCCTCGCCTCGGCGCATGAAGCCCGGAACGGGCGGAGGAGATGGACCGATGAACAAGGTGATGCTGGTTGGACGGCTGACCCGCGACCCCGAGCTGCGCACGCTCCCGAGCGGAAAGCACGTCACGACGTTCAGCCTCGCGACGAATGAGTACCGCGGCGCGAACGCCGGTGAGCGGACGGAGTACCACTCCCTGGTCGCGTGGGACCGCCTGGCCGAGATCTGCGGCCAGTTCCTCGGGAAGGGGCAGCTCGTCGACGTCGAGGGGCGGCTCCAGACCCGCCAATGGGATGACGACGCCGGAAAGCGCCACTGGAAGACCGAGGTCGTGGTCAGCCAGCTCGAGATGCTCTCCGGCCGCGGCAAGAAGGAGTACGCCAAGGAGGCCCAGGCCGCTCAAGACGAGTCGGCGACTCCGGTCAATGGAGCCTCGGAAGAGCCGCTGGAGGCCGTGGTCGCAATGTGAGGATCCACAGAGTAGAGGCCAACGACGACCTAGCGAGTCACGTGATAGTCGACGAGCAGATAGCCGGTCGGCGAGATCTCGCTTCGGATCAATTCGAGCTGAATCAGTGGCAAGCCGTCGAGGAGCCGTCGCCCGCGGCCGACGATCATCGGCCCGATCACGAGACTGAGCTCGTCGATAAGGTCCGCGGCGAACAACGCCTGCGCGACCGAGATACTCCCGTGCACGCCGATGTCGTCGCCGGGCAGCTGCTTTAGATCCCGAACGAACTCGACCAGCCCGCCGTCGATCACCGTCGTATTGGCCCACTCTCGGTCCAGGGGCGTCGATGTCGCGACGTACTTCGGGACGCTGTTGATGAATGGCGCGAATGGCTCGATCTGGCTGCTCGGCCAGAATTGGGCCCACTCGTCGTAGCTGTGACGACCCAGGATGACCGCATCCTGGGTGGCGATCAGCCTGGGGATGCTGGCGTCCACCGCGTCGTCCCAGCCGAAGAAGCTGTCCGGGGCCTCGGCTACCCCGTCGAGGGACACCAGCATACCCACGACGACCTTTCGCACTCCCTACACCTCCGATGGGTCTCGATACTGCTGGTTGACTGGGCCAAACTGCCGATCCCGGCCGCGGTCAGCACTCAGCTGGCGGTTCCGAAGGTCGGCCGGCCGGCCGGTCGATACGTCTGGAGCATGACGCCGGATGGTGTCGAGAGCGTTTCGACCAATTCCAGGTTGTGTGACGGGCCACGCTCCGGGAAGAGCCGATTCCCGTCGCCTACCACGACCGGGGCGATTCGCAGGTTGAGCTCATCCACGAGGTCGCGCTCGAGCAGCCAGCGGAGCAGGACGCCGCTGCCATGGACCTGGAGCTCGCGCCCGGGCTTCGCCTTGAGCTCCCGCATCGCCTCTTCGACGTCGCCGTCGATGACGTGGGTGTTCCAGCCCGGATCCCTGAGCGTGGTCGAGGGCACGTACTTGGGCAGGACGTTGATGCCGTGAGATACCGGATCGCCCGCGTCGTGATGCGGCCAGTACCCCTGGAAGATCTCCCACGTCCGGCGCCCGAGCAGCAGGGCGTCGGCGCGCTCGAACAGGGACGTGAGGAAGCGCCATGTCTCCTCGTCGCCGTACGGCGCGGTCCAACCGCCGCGGGCGAACTCGCCACGTCGGTCCTCGTCAGGGCCTCCGGGACCCTGGTACACCCCGTCCACGCTCAGCATTTCTGTTGCGATCAGCTTCACCGTCAGTGCTCCCTGCGCGTCATTGTCGAATGCTAGACGACCGGTCTGGCGCGCCGGCGCACAGCGGTTTGCCGTTGGCACCATCGACGTTACGCCAAGACAGCGAAGCCCCACACTACCTTCAGGAGGCGCGACGACGATGACGGCGGTGCGATCCCTCGCGTGACGGCGGCGGACCGAAATCTCGGGCTCCAATGGATCGCCGCAGTGGTGGCCGGGTGGATCATCGGCTTCTTCCTCTGTGGAGTGATCGAGGACTTCATCTCGACCTTCTTCGTCGATGGGCTGGTCATCGGCACGGCGATTGGCATCGCCCAGGCCCTCGTCGTGCGGAAGCGCATCGCGCCAGCCATACCGTGGGTCGTGGTGAGCATCATTGGCTTCGGCGCCGGCAAGTTCTTCGCCGATACGGTCGAGCAGGCGATGTCGGGCTTCGTCGCTCTCGCCCTCGGTGGGGCGATCATCGGACTGCTGGTGGGACTCACGCAGGCGGTCGTCCTCAGGAATCGGTTCTCCCGGGCCTGGTGGTGGATTGCCGCCAGCACGGTGGGCTGGGCCGCGGGTTGGACCGTCATCGGCCTGGCCAGCGGCTCCGTGGACTCCATGGCCATGACCTACGTGGTTGGCTCGCTGGGCGCCGCGGTCGTTGGCGTGATCACGGCCATCGCCCTGATCTGGCTGACCCGCTATCCGGTTTCCGCTCCGTTGCCCGCCGACCAGGTGACGAGCTAGCAGCGATCAACTGCGCACCGACGCCGCCAGGCTCGGATGTGCCGTTCGGCCCACGAGGACTGGACTACTCGGCAGATGACCGGCAACCGGGCGCCCCGGTAGCGTGCCCTCATGAACCGCTGTCTGTTCTGCCATGGCCACCTGTGGTGGTGGCAATCCCAGGGCTGGCTGGTCGGCGTCGGGCGCTGGCATGGGCGGTGCTTCGCCGATGAGGGTACGCGCGCTGGCCGCGCGACGTCGGTTGTCGATCCGCGACCACTCCGTCTCACCCTCTCCTCCGGCCACCGAGGTTAGCTCCGGTCTACACTGCGCCGATGGGCAATCGGCAGGTCATCGAACGCCTCGCGGAGGCACTGGCGGCCAACGACCTTGATGCCCAGGACGCCCTGATCCACGACGACTACGTCCAGGTGTGGCCGCAGTCCGGCGAAGTGATCCGGGGCCGAGCCAACCGACGAGCGATCATCGAGAACTACCCCGACGCCGACGGCGGTATCCGGCCGGACACGAGTCGGATCGTCGGCACCGACGACAAGTTCATCGCGGCGCCGCCCGCGGGTCCGATGTGGAACATGATCCATCTGAAGGGCTCCGGCGACGACCTGTTTGCCACGGGAACGATCACCTACCCGAACGGCGACATCTGGCACTACGCGTCCGTGTTCACCATGCGGGACGGGAAGATCTGGCGACAGGTGGACTACTACGCGCCGACGTTCGACGCCCCCGAGTGGCGGGCTCCGTTCGTCGAGATGGGGGAGTGACCGCAGTCTCGGCCCGCTCCGATACGTTGGGCCCCGGCCCAATAGGACCGGGACCTTTGCGTGCTCGCCGACCAGGCCGGTTCAGCTGGCCGTTCGGCGTCCCCTGACGGTGGCCACGGCCACGAGGCCAGCCACGAGCAGGACGGTGAATCCGATCACCACCAGCGGACTGCCTGTAGCCGGAGCAGACATCGCGGCATCCGGCACCTGGGATCCCACCGGCAGCGTGTAGCCGATCGCGAGCCACGGGCCTTGGCCGCCGGTCTCTGGGCAGAGCCAATAGACTGAAGCCGGCGTGAGCGGGTCGAGGCGCATCGAGAACCCGAGCCACCCGGCCGCCAGGATCGGCGCCGGGATGTCCTCGGCGAAGTACACCATCTCGTGCTCTCCGGCGGTGGTGAGCACCGAGGGGTACGGCGTTCCCGTGACCTCGAGGTCCTCGGGGCTGATCGACCCATCTCCTGGGTAGGTGTAGATGGCGAAGGTCGCGGAGGAGAGCTGGGCCCCACCGAGTCGGAGCTCAACGTACTCGATCACGGCACCGTCCGGCAGCGCACCGAGCGGAAACTCCACGGCGGACCGGAATTCGGTGTCCGGGACTCCGGGAGACAGCTCGCTGTAGCCCGCACCGCATCCCGAGATCGTCGGGCCCGACGGAAGGCTCCAGGTCGGACCACCGTCATCGGATATCCAACCCTGACCAACCTCGCCGTCATTGGCGATCACGAGTTCGGTCCACGTCCCGGCGGAGACGCTCGGGACCGACAGGCCGAGCATCAGAATCACACCCGCTACGAGGGCGAGTGCACGTGTTCGCAGCATCGTCATTCCGTCCTTCCCTGGCGCCGAGCACCGATGACGGCCTTCGACGCCAGATCGATCGTCCGCCGCGGACAAAGGAGAGGTCCAGAGCCGGTCGTCGCCTTCCGCGATGCCATCGGTCCCGAACGAGTTCACCTCGACCATCGGGGCCGGGAGCGACACCGCCATCCGGCGAGCCCTACACGTCACCCGTCAAGGCCGGCTCATCGGCAGGTGGACCGGTCGCTCCGTCGGGCCAGGCCGCGATGCACACCTTGTTGCCGGCGCGGTCGGCGAGGATCCAGGCCTTCGGCGCCGCGGAGTCGTCCACGATCCGACCGCCGGCCGCGAGCGCCGCGGCGAGACGGTCCTCGGCCTGCTCGCGCGCGACCGACACGTCGATGTGCATCGCGTGCCGCAGCGGCTTGCGCCTCGTCGAGGCTCTGCATCCAGACGGTCGATCCGTGGCCCAGCGGGTCGACGCCGTTGTCGTCGGCCGCCGGCGTCCGCGCGTAGCCGAGCACGGCGCGCCAGAAGCCGACGTCGATCGCGTCCGGCTTCGAGGCGATCGCGAACTGCACCTCCTGCACGGCCGCGCGATCGGCGACCGCGCCGTGCTCCCGGGCGACCGCCGAGACGGCCCGCGCGAGCTCGACGTGCCGCTGCTCGAGCGCCCACAGGTCGCGGCTCAGGCGCACCGTGAGGCCGCCCTCCGCGATCGTGAGCAGCGTCCCCGAGCCCTCGAGACCCGGGACCTCGGCGATCGCCTTCGGCCAGCCGTGCCGCCTCAACGGACCGATCCGACGCGGAACACTGCCGTTGCCCCGCCGTGGAGCACGACCCAGTCGTCGACGCCCTCGGCGGCGAGGAACTCGCGCCAGCCCTGCTCGCTCATCGCGCGCTGCCGATCAGAGCGAACCTCCGGCAGCTGCCGGTGCATCGTTGCTTTCGCCCGGGTCACCGATCGCCACGCGGGCCAGATAGTCCTCGGCCAGGAGGATATTCGTCGTCGCCGCCCGCTCCACCGTCGTCAGCAGATCGGCCATTGAGCTCATCTCTTCCAGCTGCTCCTTGAGGAACCAGGCGAGGAACTGCTCGCCCACCAGGTCGCCTTCCTTGCGCGCTCGCCTGGCGAGGCGCTCGATCATCTCCGTGACTCGCTCCTCCTGCTCCAGCGCCAGGCGCACCGGCGTCACCGGGTCCTCGAACTCGTTCACTGGCTCCGCGACCGCCGGGATCGTCACCGGCTTCCGGGCCGCCAGCAGGTGCTGGACGATCATCAGGCGCGTGGTTGCGCTCTTCGACCGCCTGCCGGTAGAAATGGCGGGCGAGCTGCGGCAGCGTCTGCGCCGTCATACCAGACAGCGATGGCGATGTACTGCTGGCTGGCGGCGAACTCGTGGCGCGATCTGCTCGTTGAGGGCATCGGTGAACTGCGACATCTGACCTCCTGGGTCGGCAACGCAATAGACGAGTCGTTAGGGTGCCAGCCGCCGCAGGGTGAGGCAACACGCTGACCCAGGGCGGGGTCAGGTCCTCAGCTCACGGCTTTCTTCACGAGCGCGGCGATCGTGGCCTCATCGGCGGCGGTCAGCCTCGTCAGAGCCCAGGCCACCGGCCACATGGCGCCGTCGTCGAGCTTCGCTATGTCGTTGAAGCCGAACGACGCGTAGCGCGCCTTGAACTTGGCGGCGGGCTGGAAGAAGCAGACAACCTTGCCGTCCTTGGCATACGCCGGCATCCCGTAGTACGTCCTCGGTGTGAGGCCCGGCCCATTGGCCAGGACGACCGCATGGAGCCGCTCGGCCATCGTGCGATCCGGCTCCGGCATCTCGGCGATCTTCGCAAGCACCTCATTCTCCCCATCCGCGGCCTTGGCGCCCGCGCGGGCCGCCGCCTTGACTTCCCGGTTGTGCTCCTTTATCGCGGCGAGCTCTTCGGCGGTCCATCCCTGGGACCCAGATCCCCGCTCGGAGGAGGGTTTCGGCTTCGCGGCCTTATTCGTGGCAGCCATGTCAGGTACTCCCGGTGATTTCTTGATGGGTTCGAGGATCATGGTAGGGAGCCGATCCCGCCACGGCTTCTCCGAAACTGCTCACCTCGAGCCGAATCCTTCCCGTGACCGGCCGGAACCGCAGTTGCGCGCCGATATACTGGCCGCCCGCGGCCATCGGTCCGCCCTCCGGCGGCTCGCCCCACGCGCCGTGACGATCCAGGACCGCGATGAGCGAGCGATACCCCTACAACGCGCGGCTGAGTCGATGGGACGTCGTGTCCGACGGCCTCGTCATCTGTGCCGTCGCCCTGGACGGGGAGCCGTTCGACTTCATTCCGGGCCAGTACAACACCCTGGGCCTGGACCCTCCCGACGGGAAGACGATCCTCCGCCCCATGTCCATCTCCTCACCGTCCACCGACCTGAGCGAGTACGAGTTCTTCATCCGCCACGTCCCCGAGGGCGAGTTCACCCCGCTCCTGTGGCAGCTGAAACTCGGCGACCCAATGTTCATGAAGGGCGCGAAGGGCAAGTTCGTACTCCAGGACGACGGGAAGACGTGCCTGTTCATCGCGTCGGGAACCGGCCTCGCCCCGTTCATGAGCATGATCGAGACCCTGCTGGCGACCGGTGAATCCCGCGAGATCCACCTCCTCCACGGGGTGAGCCACGCGCACGACCTTGCCTGGCGCGAATGGCTGACCGAGATCGAGCGCGACCAACGGCTGCCGCTCCGCTACGCCGGCACGGTCTCGCGACCGAAGGAGAACCCGGACTGGACCGGGCTGACGGGGCGGGTCGAGACCGTGGTCGCCGATGAGCTGGACCGCCGCGGCCTGACCGCCGACAACACGACGATCTACCTCTGCGGCAACCCCGAGATGATCACGGCAGTGGATGAGATCGCCACCGAGCGCGGCTTTCCGCCTGAGCAGATCAGGAAAGAGCTGTACTGGCCCAAGGCCCGTCCCCACGGTCCGGCGACGGCCAGCACAGCCGTCGAGCCGGAGCCCGAGCCGTGACCGAGACGTTCTACCTGACCACCGCCATCTTCTACCCGAGCCCCGGGCCGGCCCTCCATTCGCTGTTCGAGGCCATCGGCGCCGATGCACTCGTCCGGTACCACCGGCTGACCGGCAAGGACGTCCGCTTCCTGACCGGGATGGACGAGCACTCGGCCAACGTCGAGCGCCTGGCGACCGAGCGCAACACCGAGCCTCGCGCGCTCGTAGACGAGTGGGCTGCGAACTGGCAGGCCGGGTTTGATCGGTTCGACGTCAGCTACGACCGGTTCATCCGGACCACCGATGCCGACCACCGCGAGGCCTCGATCGAGATGGTCCGCCGCGCCCAGGCCGCCGGCGACATCTACAAGGGCACGTATGCCGGCTGGTACTGCACCGGTGACAACGAGTTCAAGACCGATCAGCAGATCGTGGACGGCCGCTGCCCTGAGCATCCGACCCTCGAGCTCCAGTGGCTGGAGGAGGAGAACTGGTTCTTCGCCCTGAGCAAGTACCAGGAGAAGCTGGAGGAGCTCTATCGGTCCAATCCGTCCTTCTGCGAGCCGGAGCACTTCCGAAACGAGGTCCTCGGCTGGCTGGCCGACGGGCTCCAGGACTTCTCGGTGAGCCGATCCGGGACCGGTTGGGGGATCCCGTTCCCCGGCGACGAGGACCACCGAATCTACGTCTGGTTCGACGCCCTCACCAACTACGTGACCGGCGCCGGCTTCCCTGGCGATGAGGCGGCGTTCGCGAAGTGGTGGCCGGCCGACGTCCACGTCATCGGCAAGAACATCACCCGCTTCCACTGCCTGTACTGGCCGGCGATGCTCATGAGCGCAGGCCTGCCGCTCCCGAAACAGGTCTTCGCCCATGGCTTCATGCTCATGCGCGGCGAAAAGATGTCGAAAACCCGGGGCAATGTCCTTGACCCTGACCAGGCGCTGGCCACGTTCGGGGTGGACGGGGTCCGCTACCTCGTCCTGCGCGAGATCCCGTTCGACCGCGACGGCGACGTATCAGCCGACGGCATGATCCGCCGGTACAACGCCGACCTGGCCAATGACCTGGGCAACCTCGTGAACCGGACGGTCTCGATGGCCGGCCGATACCTCGATAGCGCATTGCCCGACCTGGCCGGGTTGGACCGGACCGATGCCGATGCCGAGCTCCAGCGGGTCGCGGCCGGCGCGGTGGCCGGTTACCGCGCCGCCATCGAGCGGCTGCACTTCGACGAGGCGCTCGTCGCGCTCTCGTCGCTGACCCGGGCCGCGAACGGGTACGCCGAGTCCCAGGCGCCGTGGGCCCTCCACAAGGCGGGCGAAACGGCGCGCGTTGGCGCGGTGCTGGCCACGATGGGGGAGGCGTGCCGGATCCTCGGTCACCTCCTCGCCCCGTTCTGCCCGGCCGCGTCCTCCAACCTGCTGGCCCAGATCGGCACACCTCCCGCGTACGACGCACGTGGACTGGGTGGCCCGGGGCTGGACGTGCTCCTGGCCTGGGGCGCTGAGGCGGGGGAGCGGCACGCCGGGACGCCGGCGCCGTTGTTCCCGCGGATCGAGGACGAGCCCGCCGACGGGGCGACTGCCACGGCTGCCACGGGCGAGGCCACCGCGTCCTGAGCCGCCTCGTCGTTCCCGAGCGGCTGCCGAGGATCGTCGACAGCCACGCCCATCTCCAGCACGAGGTCTTCGACCACGACCTCGATGCCGTGCTCGACCGGGCCAGGGCAGGTGGGTTGCATCGGATCCTCGTCCCGGGCTGGGACCGCGAGTCGTCGGAGGCGGCTGTGGCGCTCGCCGCCCGGCACCCGGACCTCCTCGACGCGGCGGCGGGCATTCATCCCCACTACGTGGCGGTCGCGTCGGAGGCTGATTGGGTGGCCATCGAGGCGCTCGTCGCCGAGGCCAGCGTGATGGCCGTGGGCGAGATCGGGCTCGACTTCTACCGCAATCTCTCTCCGCCGGACGTCCAGCGCGAGGCGTTGGCCCGCCAGCTGGACCTCGCGGCACGGGTTCGCAAGCCGGTGGTCGTCCACGACCGCGAGGCCCACGACGAGGTGACCGCGGCGCTCGTCGCCCACGCACCCCACGGTGCCGGCGTGCCCGGAATCCTCCATGCCTTCTCCGGCGACGCCACGATGGCCGCCGCTCTGGTCGAAGCCGGCTACCTCATCTCGTTCGCCCTGACGGTCAGCTTCCCGAAGAACATCGGTCCCCGTGACGCCGCGGCGGCCATCCCGGCCACCAACCTCCTGGTCGAGACCGACTCGCCGTACCTCGGCGTCTCGAAGGAAGTTCGCAACGAGCCGACCACCGTCCTCCGCACCGCGGCCGTCCTCGCCCGTCTCCGCGACGAGGATCCCGAGGTCGTCGGCGCCGCTGCCCGGAGCGCGTACCAGCGCCTATTGCGGGGCGTCTGAGGCACGGTTCGCCTTGACAGGGGCCGCGCAAGCCTGATACCTTGCATTAGCACTCTCGCTGGTTGAGTGCCAGAACCCCCAACGGGGAAACGGATCGTATCGGTCCATCCGGCAATCCCAGCGCCAGTGCATGAAAACACCATCCCAGTCGATGCCGCCCCGGTATCGGTCTGCGCAGACATCTGGAGGGACACCGCTTCCATGGCCAAGACGGCTACTGCCACGAAGACCCAGCTGAAGCCCCTCGGGGATCGCCTGGTCGTCAAGCCCACTCCCCGCGAGGAGATGACCAAGAGCGGGATCGTCCTGCCCGACACCGCCAAGGAGCGCCCCCAGGAGGGGACGGTCCTCGCCGTCGGGCCGGGTCGCACGCTCGACGACGGCACCCGCGAGCCGATGGAGCTCAGCGTGGGCCAGAAGATCCTGTTCCAGAAGTACGCGGGCACCGAGTTCAAGCTGGACGAGGACGAGCTGCTGATCCTGTCGCAGAAGGACATCCTCGCCGTCATCGAATAGCCCGATTCAGTTCGCTTCATCCAGTTCAGTTCCGGAGGAAAACCCACCACCATGCCCAAGCAACTTCAGTTCAGCGAAGAGGCTCGGCGCTCCCTGAAGCGCGGCATCGACAAGATGTCCGACGCGGTCAAGGTGACGCTCGGTCCCAAGGGCCGCTACGCCGTCCTCGACAAGAAGTTCGGCGCGCCGACCATCACCAATGACGGCGTCACCATCGCCCGCGACATCGAGCTCGAGGACCCGTACGAGAACATGGGTGCCCAGCTGCTCGAGGAGGTCGCGACCAAGACCAACGACATCGCCGGCGACGGCACCACCACCTCGATCGTGCTGGCCCAGGCCATCATCACCGAGGGGATGAAGAACGTCACCGCCGGTGCCAGCCCGATGGGCATCAAGCACGGCATCGAGAAGGGCGTCGTCGCCATCGTCGAGGAGATCCAGCGGCTGTCCAAGCCGGTGGCCACCGCCGAGGACACCGCCCACATCGCGGCCATCAGCGCCCGCGACAACGAGATCGGCCAGCTCATCAGCGAAGTCATGGGCAAGGTCGGCAAGGACGGCGTCGTCACCGTCGAGGAGTCCCAGGGCCTGAAGACCGAGGTCGAGTACGTCGACGGGATGCAGCTCGATCGCGGCTACATCAGCCTCTACATGGCGACCAGCAGCGACAGCGGCAAGCTCGAGGCCACCCTCGACTCGCCGTACATCCTGGTCACCGACAAGAAGATCAGCGCCGTGGCCGACATGCTGCCGGCGCTCGAGAAGGTGGTCCAGGTCGGCCGCCCGCTCCTGATCATCGCCGAGGACGTGGACGGCGAAGCGCTGGCCACGATCATCGTCAACAAGCTCAAGGGGATCATCAACGTCCTCGCCGTCAAGGCGCCGGGCTTCGGTGATCGCCGCAAGGCCATGCTCGAGGACATCGCGACCCTGACCGGGGCGCAGGTGATCAGCGAGGAGATCGGCCGCAAGCTCGAAAGCGTCCAGCTGGAGGACCTTGGCCAGGCGCGTCGGGTGACCGCCAACAAGGACACCACCACGATCGTGGACGGCAAGGGCGACGCCGCGGCCATCAAGGCCCGGATGAGTCAGATCAAGCTCCAGATCGAGGACACGACCTCGGACTTCGACCGCGAGAAGCTCCAGGAGCGCCTCGCCAAGCTGTCCGGTGGCGTGGCCGTGCTCAAGGTGGGCGCGGCGACCGAGGTCGAGCTCAAGGAGAAGAAGCACCGGATCGAGGACGCCCTGTCGGCGGCCCGGGCCGGGGTCGAGGAGGGCATGGTCGCCGGTGGCGGCTCGGTCCTCATCCACGCCGCTCCGGCGCTCGACAAGCTCGAGGTCCTCGGTGACGAGGCGGTGGGTGTCGCCATCCTTCGCCGCGCACTGGAGGAGCCGCTCCGCCAGATCGCGACCAACGCCGGGCTCGAGGGCTCGGTCGTCGTGGAGGCGGTCCGCAAGATGAAGGTGGGCAGCGGGTTCGACGCCGACAAGGGCGAGTACACCGACCTGTTCGCCGCCGGGATCATCGACCCGGCCAAGGTGACGCGATCTGCCCTGCAGAATGCGGCCTCGGTTGCCGGCCTCCTGCTGGAGACCGAGACCGTCGTGACCGACATCCCCGAGAAGGAGAAGGCACCGATGCCCGGCATGGGCCCCGGTGGCATGGACTACTAGTCCAGCTCCTGATCCACGGGAAGAGCCCCGGCCTCGCGGCCGGGGCTCTTCTCATCAAATCGTCGAAATGGTGGCAGCAGAGGCACAACTCCCCGCGTCGGCGACCTCCAGCCGGCTGACCGATGGGCGTATCGTCGGCCGGATGAAGGGACGGAGGCGACCAGTGCGAGTCCGCTCCGTCGTGCTGGCCTTCCTCGGCTTCGCCTGTCTCGTCGGCTGCGTCGGCCAAAGCCCCGAACCATCACCCACAGCTACAGGCAGCGAGCCGCCGGCCCCGGGCACGTGCGCGAGTGACGACCTGAGAACGCCATCGGGCATTCTCGTGAACCTCGACGGCCGCTGGCGAGGCCCGAGTGGCGGGACGTTCTACCTGCGCCAGGTAGGCTCGTGCGTCTGGTTCGTCGGGCTCAGCGACGACACCGGAGCTACCGGAGCCCTCGCCAACACCGTCTGGGTGAACTCCTATTTCGGCACCATCGCGTCGGACTTCACCGTGCGCGGCTCCTGGGCCGATCTGCTGCCGGGCTCCGGCGCAGGCGTCGGCATGCTCGACTGGCACATCGACTACCCGGCAGTCGGTGGAGAGCTCGGGACCACGCTCCAGAGGATCGAAGTCAGCGGAAATTTCGGCGACCCGTTCCTGGTCCAGCCGGAAGCGACCGTGGACCTCACCCTCCGGCTCAATGACGACGAGGCCGAGTGTCTGGCCGCGATGACCGCCGACGGCGAGGTCTACGAGTTGTACCTGCCGCCTGGATGGGCAGCCACCACCACCCCGAGCCTCCTTGGACCCGATGGTGAGGAAGTGGGTCCGTCAGACACATTCGAAGTCAGCGGTGAGCTCGCTCGGGGCAACGGGTTCTGTGGCCCGGGTCTGATCCTCTTCGCCGACAGCATTGAGACTTCCGCCATGCCCTGAGTCCCTGCAAATCGGTTCCTTCGGCTCTCGCGAAGCAGGCGCCGCCCCAGGTATCCATAACCTGGAACCGATGCCGGTGGGAGCCGAGGAGGATTGAGATGCCACGAGTACAGGTTGTCGTCGCGAGCCGTCATGGCAGCACGGCCGGGATTGCCGATCGAATTGCCGAGGTGCTCCGCACTGAAGGCGCCGATGTCGTCGTCGCCGACGCGAACAGCGAGCCCGACCCCGGCGGCTTCGACGCCTATGTGATCGGGAGCGGGGTGTACATGGGGAGCTGGCTGAAGGAGGCGACCGCGTTCGTGGAGCGACACGAATCGGCTCTCGCCCTGAGACCGGTCTGGCTGTTCAGCAGCGGGCCGCTGCCGATCCCCTCGGTGCCCGTGGAAGAGGACCGCATTGCGGCTGCCTTTGGCCCCGAGGACGGGCCGGGGAGCGGCGGCCACAAGAAGATCGCGGCGATCATGAGCGCGATCCGCCCTCGTGACCACCGGGTGTTCATGGGGGCCTGGGACCCGGACGACCCCCCAAGGTCGATGCCGGAGCGCTTCTTCCGACTGGTGCCAGCGTCGAAGAAGATCCTCCCGGCTGGCGACTTCCGCGAATGGGACGAAATCGAGGCCTGGGCGCGGCAGATCGCCGCGGAGCTGGTGGCACCCGTTGCGGTCGCCTGACCGATCGGGATCCAAGGGGAAGAGCCCCGACCCGCAATGGGCCGGGGCTCTTGACTTGCCCGGCGGGAGAGGACGCCGAGCTGTGTCAGGGGGCTACGCCGAGAGCGGCAGCGGCTCGGTGGCGGCCGGCGGCTCGACGGCCCGGACCAGGTCGTCGATGTCGCGGACCGAGGCCAGAACGCGCTCCCGCAGGTCGTCGAGGAGGCTGGACACCTCCTGCGCGGCCGAGCCGATGCTCGTCAGGCGGGTCTTCATCTTCCGCACGTTTTCGACGGCGAACTGGACGTCCTGGAGCGACTCCGAGATGGCGGCGACGTCCACCTGGCCGCCCGTCTCCCGCAGCGAGAGGAGGGCCATGACGCGGGCGACCCGGAAGGCGGCTTCGAGGCCGACGCCCCCATCCGCTTCCGGATCGTAGACCGCGTACACGTCCGAGCCGACCAGGGCAAATGGGGATATGCCGGTCGGCGCATGTTCGGGAGTGAAGACCGCCAGCGCGATCGCCGCTCCACGGTTGCCGCGGGCCGAGGTGAGCTCCTCCGCCATGGCGCGTCGGCTCATCGGTCGGTCCTTTGCCTCGATGACGACCCGCAGCTCGCGTCCGTTGGTCCGGCTGGGATCCACGGTCAGGACGAAGTCGCCCTTCTTGGACCGCAGCTCGTCGCCGGCCTCGGTTCCAGTCCGCTCGAGGTAGTCGCCGACGCCCCGCGCCAGTTCGGCCAGGGCGACCTCGACCGCGTCCTCGAACTCGAGGCCCTTGGCCGTGCCGCGTGACCGCTCATCGGCCCGGGCCCGGCTCGCCGCCTCGAGGGCCGCAATCCGCTCCCCGAGGGAACGGAACTCCCCGCTGACCTCGTTGCGGAACTGGTAGAGCGGACTCGCCTCCCGGGTCGGGTCCAGGAGCTGGGCCAGGCGGGAGCTGTCGCCGTCGAAGTACTTGCCCAGCAGCTCGTTGAACTGGCCGATGGCGCTGTCCCGCCGGTTCGGGTCGAACAGAGCGCCGGTCAGCCGCTGGAGCTTGCCCGAGTCACCGAGGAAGTCCTCCAGGGTTCGGGGCAGGCGGCCGTCACCGTCGGCGAAGGTCGCGCGCAGCGTCGCGTCCAGGGTTTCCGCCGCGCGGGTCTGGGTCGCGGCCATCTGCTCGACCATCCGGCCGAACTCGGCGCGGACGAGGTCCACGTTCGCGGTCGTGCCGGCGTTGGCGAGCGCCTGGAGGCCGATGCGCAGCGCATTCGCGCCAAGGCCGGGACGCTCGGGCTCGGGCACGCCCGCGACGAAGCCGGCGAGGCCGGCATCGGCCAATTCGAGGTTGGAAATGATGATCCGGTCCTCGACAACGCTCAGGGCGGGCCGATCCGGAGCCGGGAGGGAGGAGATGTTCTTGTTCATGGCCCGAGGATGGGGTTGGTCCATGACACCTCTGGTGTCGCGATCCTCTCCCGATTACTGGCGAATTACGTGCCGGCGACGCCAAGTCGCCGTGTTTGAGCCGCTTCAGGCTCGATTCACGCTCAGCCCACGCTCAGCGCGTGCGGTACCAAGGGGCTATGGAGGTCATGGATAGGTCTGGTTAGGGTCGGTCCGATGGCCATCCGTGAGGATCCTCGCCCGGCCGGAACGGCTGGCGACCCCGTGCTCCCCGATGCGGCGGAGCTGCCCTACGCACGCCAGCTTCGGGCCGCCGCATCGGTCTGGCGCCCCGGGCTGCGGATCTGGGTCACGCTCGGCGGGGTGGCCATCGTGGTCGCCACCGCCGTCATCTCCGCCAACCTCTTCGCCGAGCGGCTCCGCCAGCTGGCGGTGGACGCCGCCCTTCAGCATGCGGAAGCCATCGTCCGGACCAATCTCGACCCGGTCGTCAATGGCTCCGCGCTCGACATGGGCGCCCAGCTCGACCCCGAGCTCGACGACCAGCTCGCCCGCCTCGTCCAGGGCGGCGAGATGAGCCGGATCGTGGTCTGGTCCCGCGACGGTCGCGCCGTCTACTCCTCCGACCCGGCGCTCCGCGGTGAGCGCTTCTCGATCGGCGAGCACCTGGCCGAGGCGTTCGCTGGAAGCTCCGTGGCCGAGTACGGCACCGAGGCCGACGACGAAGCCGGCGGCCTCCCCGGCGCGGCCGCTCTGCCCGTCCCGTTCCTCGAGCTGTACGTGCCCATCCGGGGAACGGTCGACGGCGCCCCCATCGGCGTCTACGAGGTGTACCAGGACGCCCGCTCTATCGAGTTGCTGGTGGTCGAGACCCGGGGCGACGTCCTCGTCCTCGCCCTGGCCGCAGCCGGCATCCTGTTCGCTGTCCTGTGGCTCTCGTTCGCCGGCGCCTCGCGCCTCTTGGCGCGCCAGAACCGGCTCCTCCGCGAGCAGGCCGTGCGCGACGGGCTGACCGGACTGGCCAACCATGGCTTTCTCCTCGAGGAGCTCAATCGCCATCTCGACCATGCCGACCCCATCGGCGCCGTCGCCCTCCTCGATATCGACAACTTCCGGCTCCTGAACGCCGGGCACGGCCACCGCGCCGGCGACGAGGCCCTCCGCCGCACAGCCGCTGTCCTGGCAGGCCTCGCCCAGCCGGGGCAGCTGTA
This sequence comes from uncultured Chloroflexia bacterium, assembly GCA_963699235.1. Classification (GTDB taxonomy): domain Bacteria; phylum Chloroflexota; class Limnocylindria; order QHBO01; family QHBO01; genus DASTEQ01. The sequence goes on from OY969424.1 coordinate 1,153,998, forward strand.
CGGGCGCTTCGGGCCCGACGACTTCCTGCTCGCGGATTTCGGTGACGACCCGAACCGGCTCATGCGCACCCTGACCGCGCTGACGGCCGCCCTCGCGGCGGTGGACCTCCGGTTCGGTGACTCCGAGCGGCTGCCGCTGACGGCGTCGGTGGGCGTGGCCCGCGTCCCCGAGGACGGGCGGAACGCGCTCGACCTCCTGGCCGTGGCCGATGCCGCGCTCCGCGAGGCGAAGACGGCCGGTGGGCAGGTCACCAAGGTCGCGGACCAGTCCACCATCGGCTCGCTGGCGGCCCAGAACACGGTCTTTGGCGTGTTCGAGGGGCTCCTCGTCTCGGTCGACACCAAGGACCACTACACCCGATCGCACTCGGAGGACGTCACCGGCTACGCCCTCTTCCTGGCCGATGAGCTGCGCCTGACCGATGAGGAGCGCCGCGTGCTGCGCCTCGCCGGCCTGCTCCACGATATCGGCAAGATCGGCATTCCCGACGGTATCCTCCGCAAGCCCGCGCCGCTCACCGGCGAGGAGTACGACATCGTCAAGCAGCACGTGGCCCTGGGCGATGCGATCGTGGGCGCCGTCCCGCAGTTGGCCGAGGTCCGGGCCGGCGTCCGTCACCACCACGAACGCTGGGACGGCAGCGGCTACCTGGACGGGCTCCGCGGCCCGGCCATCCCCCGCCTGGCCCGGATCCTGGCCGTGGCCGACGCCTATTCGGCGATGACCACCACCCGGCCCTATCGCAAGGCGATGACTCCGAAGGAAGCCCTCGGCCGGCTGATGGAAGCGGCGGGAACCCAGCTCGACCCGGAGCTGGCCACAGCCTTCGTCACCGCCATGCGCCGCCGCCTGGCGGAGGGCGACGCCGTCTTCTCCGGCCGCGCCAGCCTGGGCGCCCACACCCATCTCGCACCGGATCCATCGACTACCCTCAAGCCGTGACGCTCCGTTCCGTCGCTCCGGTGCGGCGCGCCCGGCCCGCTCGCCTGGCGCTCGCCGCCACGATCATCCTGGTGGCCGCCTGCAGCTCGCCGGCGGACGAGAACGCTCGGACGCTCACCCTCGAGACGCTCAACGACTCGGGCGTCACCGGCACCGCGGTCCTGACCGAGGTGGACGGCGGCCTGACCCTGGTCGTGGTCGAGGTGGATCCGGGGGAGTACCCGGACATGCCGGCGCATATCCACCCCGGCACCTGCACCGATCTCGTCCCGCAGCCCACCTATCCGCTCGCGAACGTGGTGGACGGAACGTCGGAGACGGAGATCGTGGCCAGCATCGACGAGCTGTTCTCGGGTGGCTTCGCGCTGAACCTGCACGCATCGTCGAACGACTGGGAGACCTACACCGCCTGCGCCGAGCTCGTGAACTGACCGGGTAACGGTTCCGGCGGCAGCCGCCGCTAGAATCGGGGCGATGCCCCGCAAACCCGCGGCCACGGTTCCCGACCAGCCGCCGAAGCCCCCCAGACCCGCCTCGGAAGGCCCGATTCCGACGACCCGGGCCATCGTCGCGCCGCTCAACCCGCCGCAGCGGGAAGCGGTGGAGCACGTGGATGGGCCCCTCCTGATCCTGGCCGGTGCGGGGAGCGGCAAGACCCGGGTCCTCGCCCACCGCGTCGCGCACCTGGTCGCCAGCGGCGTGCCTCCGTACCGGATCGTGGCCGTCACCTTCACCAACAAGGCGGCCGGGGAGATGCGCGACCGGATTGCGGGGCTCATCGGTCCGGAGGCGACGCGCGAGGCGACGATCGGCACCTTTCACTCGATCTGCGCGCGAGTCCTGCGACGCGAGGGCGATCGGATCGGTCTGACCTCGGGATTCACGATCTACGACCGCGCCGACCAGCTGGCGGTCATCAAGGAGGTGCTCCGTCGCCTCGACATGGACGACAAGCGGTTCGCGCCCCCGGCGCTCCTGTCGTTCATCGGCCAGCGGAAGGACGAGCTGGCCGATCCCGCCACCGCCGCACGCCAGGCGGACAACTTCTGGGAGGAGCAGGCCGCCCGGGTGTACGAGGCCTACCAGCGCGACCTGGCCGAGAGCGACGCAGCCGACTTCGACGACCTCCTGCTGCGGGTCGTGTTCCTGTTCGAGCAGCACCCCGACGTCCTGGCCCGATACCAGCGCCGCTGGCAGTACATCCTCGTCGACGAGTACCAGGACACCAACCGGGCCCAGTACCGCCTCTGCGCCCTGCTGGCCGCGGTCCACCGCAACCTGGCCGTGGTCGGGGACGACGACCAGAGCATCTACTCCTGGCGCGGGGCAGACCTGCGCAACATCCTCGACTTCGAGCGCGACTGGCCCACGGCCAAGGTCGTCAAGCTCGAGCAGAACTACCGATCCACCCAGACCATCCTGGATGCCGCTCACGCGGTCGTGTCGCGGGTCGAGGGGCGGAAGGACAAGAAGCTCTGGACCGATCGGGGTTCCGGCGGGGCGATCCAGGTGTTCGACGCCTACAACGAGTACGAGGAGGCCGAGTTCGTCGCCCGCCAGGTCGAGCGGCTGGCTTCCTCCGCGGACCGGCGGCGGGGGTGGGCGTCGCTGCTGACCACCCGGGCGGATGACGGGCCCGGCGGCGGGACGGGCGCCGGAGCCGGTGCCGGCGGGGACAACGAGGACGGAGCCGATGCCGCCGATGGGGCGTCCGGACCGATGCAATTCGGGGACATCGCGGTCGCATACCGGACGAACGCCCAGAGCCGGGTCCTCGAAGAGGCGTTCATGCGGTTCGGCATTCCGTACCAGCTGGTCGGCGGGGTCCGGTTCTATGAGCGGCGCGAGGTGAAGGACGCGCTGGCCTACGCCCGCCTCGCCCGCAACCTGGGCGACCGGGTGGCGCTGGAGCGGGTGATCAACGTCCCGGCCCGGGGGATCGGCGACAAGACGGTGAGCGAGCTCAAGGCGTGGGCCGATGCGCGCGGGACCACCGTGTGGGCGGCGGTGGAGGCCGCCGAAAGCAACCCGAACCTCGCAACCCGCTCTCGAGCCGCCCTGGCCGGCTTCGCGGAGATGGTGCGCGGGCTCGCCGCGGTGGCGGCCAGCGAGCCAGCATCGGCCGTGGTCGAGGCGAGCCTCGAGCGGAGCGGCCTGCGCGCGGTGCTGGACGATGGGAGCGAGGAAGGGACCGAGCGCTGGGCGAACCTCGTCGAGCTCCGGAACCACGCGGCCGAGTTCGACGAGCTGGAGCCGCCCGAGGGACTGGCCCGCTTCCTCGAGGAGGTGGCGCTCGTCTCCGACCAGGACACGCTCGAGGAGCGGCCGGAGCGGGTGACCCTCATCACCCTCCACGCGGCGAAGGGCCTCGAGTTCCCCGTCGTGTTCATGGTCGGCCTCGAGGAGGGGCTCCTGCCTTATGCCCGCGCCCTCGACGACGAGCGGGAGCTCGAGGAGGAGCGCCGCCTGGCGTACGTGGGCATGACTCGGGCCAAGGATCGGCTGTACCTGGTCCACGCCCGGCATCGGTCCGCGTGGGGGAGTGGCGGGGTCGAGGTCGAGCCCTCGCGCTTCCTGGCGGACCTCCCGGAAGACCTGCTCGAGGTGGGCAGCGGGCGGCGCGGTCCCACCGGCTTCGGCTGGGTTCGCGAGGAGACTGGCGGCCGCGGCCGGCGGGAACCGCGCGGCACCGGCGCCACCTGGACCGGCGCGCCGTCGTGGCGCGGCGGCGGGCTCGACGACGAGGCGAGCGAGTCCACGACCGTCTGGGGCCGGGCCCGCCCTGGACTCGAGCCACTCCGCCCCGAGCGCCTGCCCGACTTGGTGGTGCCCGAGCGCTCGGCCCTGCCCGAGGTCGACCTCGGCAGCGGCACGTTCGGCCGGGTCGCGAGTTCGGGCAGCGGATCGGGGGTAGGGTCCGGCGAGGACTCGCAGGTCGACGATTCGCACGATGACCGTGCCGACGGCGATGGCCAGCCGGCGGAGCTGGCCTGGCATGCCGGCGACAAGGTCCGCCACCGCCGCTTCGGGGAGGGGATCGTGGTCAGCTCTCAATGGGTCAGCGGCGACGAGGAGATCACCGTGGCCTTCGCCGGCCAGGGCGTCCGCCGCCTCATCGGCTCCTATGCCGGCCTGGAGCGCCAGGAGTCCAGCCGATGACGAGGCGCCGACGGTCAGCGCGACGGATCGGGATCGTCACCGGGGGGGGAGACGCACCCGGCCTGAACACCGTCATCCGGGCCTCTGTCATGGCGGCGGCCGCACGGGGCTGGGAGGCGATCGGCATCACCGGCGGCTTTGAGGGCCTCTTGCCACCCCTGGCGCACCGGCCCCTCGCCGTGCGGGACACGGACGCGTTGCTGTTCCGGGGCGGCACCATCCTGGGGACCTCCAGCCGGGGTCGGTTCACAGACCGATCGCCGACCGGAGGGCGACCACGGATCCCGCCGGATGTCGTCGCCAAGGCGGCCGAGGGCGCGAGCCAGCTGGGCATCGAGGCGCTGATCTGCATCGGCGGGGATGGCTCGCTGCGCATCGCCCAGGCGCTGTCACTCGCTGGTGTCCCGGTGGTCGGGGTGCCCAAGACGATCGACAACGACCTGCCGGGCACCGACAGCACCTTCGGCTTCCAGTCGGCCGTCGCCGTGGCGGTGGATGCGCTGGATCGGCTGGCCAGCACCGCGGAGAGCCACCGCCGGGTGATGGTGCTCGAGGTCATGGGACGGCACGCCGGCTGGATCGCGGCCCACTCCGGTGTCGCCGGCGGCGCGAACATGATCCTCATCCCCGAGATCCGGTTCGACTGGAACGTCATCGGCGACTGCATCCGGGCCCGCTGGGATTCGGGCCTGACCCACACCCTGGTCGTGGCGGCGGAGGGCGCGCGGGCGGCCGGCGGGCGGTACGTGATGCGATCGGGCCGTGGCGGGCCGCCCGGCGAACGGCGGCTGGGCGGCATCGGTCCGCGCGTCGCGGCCGAGGTCCAGAACCGTATCGGGCTGGAGGCACGGGCCCTGACACTCGGCCATCTCCAGCGTGGCGGTGCGCCGAACGCCTGGGACCGGCAGCTCTGCACTCGATACGGGGTCGCCGCCGTCGAGGCGGTGGCCAATGGCGATCTCGGGACGATGATCGCCCTCCGGGGAGGGTCGATCCTGCCCGTCCCGCTGTCCCAGGGCGTGGGCAGGATCCGCACCGTCCCGGTGGATGGAGAGCTGGTGCAGTCCGCCCGGGCCATTGGCATCAGCTTCGGTGACGAGCCCGCGCCGGCCCTCTGAGGCGGGCCAGGCGTAAGCGGCTCGTACGTGCCCGCCCGGTACCCTCGCATGCCATGCCATTGCTGCCCCGGAAGGTTCCGCCGAAGTTCGTCAACATCACAATCCAGGTCGATGAGTACGTCTTGCACTACGCCCGGTGGGAGGCGTTGAAGCAGGGAACCTCGGTCAACGCCGTGATGGAGGAGTACCTGGCGACGTTCGCGGGCGTTCCCGCAGCGCCACGCCGCCGCCGGATTCCGCGTCCACCGTCACCTCGTTCGATCCAGCGCGAGGCCATGCGACGCCATCGCGCCGGATGGGACTGAAGCGCGGGGCGCCGCGTGCGGATGAGTTCCGGTTGGGCCAAGGAGGCTGATCCTCCTCGCGTTGCCGGCAATTGTGGTAACGCGGTAGGCAGCGTGATCGTGCTCGCTACCACAAACGGTGGCAACGCAACGGTGGTGGCCATGCGACCGGGCCGGTGAGCCACTGATAAGCCCTGCAGAAGCGCGGGCCACACGCGCTACCATCGGAGTCGATGGCAGACGTGGACCCCAAGATCCAGGCCCTGGCGGATGAATTGGTGGAGGCGCGCGCGGCGTTCCACCAGGCGCTGGCGGACATGGATCCCGCCCTCCTGACCACGCCCGGCCTGGTGGGGGTGTGGTCGGCCCGGGAGCTGGTGGCCCACATGGGGTACTGGGCGGGGCATGCAGCGGAGGCCATCCATCTCGCCGAACAGGGCCGCCTGGACGAGTTCGAGGCCGAGGTACCGTCCGTCGACGAGCGCAACGCGGTCGTCGCCCGGGTGGCGGCCGAGACGGACATGAAGACCGTCCAGTCGCGCGAAGAGCTGGCCTTCGAGGCATTCCGCAAGCGGATCCTGACCGTGGATCCCGAGTGGCTCGGCGAGCGGGACGCGGACGACGACTCGCTGGAGGAGATCATCCGCTACGACGGGGTGGACCACTTCCGCGAGCACACGAACGACATACGGGCCTGGTTCGCCGCGGGAGGTGAACTCGAATCGGTGGATGACTGAGGCGGGGGCGGGCGCGGGCGAGGCGCCGGGCGAGGCGCCGGGAAGGTGGCCGCGACGCGCGCCGCGGAGCTGCGCGAGGCCCTGGAGGACGCGAACTACCGCTACCACGTCCTCGACGCGCCGACCATCGACGACGCGCAGTACGACGCCCTCCTCCGCGAGCTGGATGAGCTGGAGGCGGCCCACCCCGAGCTCCGGACGCCGGACTCGCCCACCCAGCGGGTCGGCGCCGCTCCATCGGCCGGCTTTGCCGAGGTCCGTCACGCGGTACCGATGCTGTCGCTGTCCAACGCCTTCGGCGCCGACGAGCTCCGCGAGTTTGACGCCCGGGTGCGCAAGGGTCTGGGACTGACCGATGACGATCCGGGCGTGGCCTACGTCTGCGAGCTGAAGATCGACGGGCTGGCGATCAGCCTGCGGTACGAGGGCCGCACCTTCGTCCGCGGCGCGACCCGTGGGGACGGCTTCACCGGCGAGGACGTGACGGCGAACCTGCGGACGGTGCGAACCATCCCGCTGACGCTGCGGGCCGACCCGCCGGGGGAGGCGCTCGAGGTGCGGGGCGAGGTGTTCATGCCACGCACGGCGTTCGAGGCCCTGAACGCCCAGCTCGAGGTGGACGGGAAGCCGAAGTACGCCAACGCCCGCAATACGGCCGCCGGGTCGGTGCGGCAGAAGGACCCGAAGGCGACGGCCAGCCGTCGCCTATCGGTCTGGATGTACTCGCTGGTGGGGGTGCCCGGGCTGGAGAGCCAGTCGGCCTCGCTCGCACTCCTGCGCGAGCTCGGCTTCGCGGTGAACCCCCACGTCCGCCAGGCGCAGGGCGTGGACGGGGTGCTCGCGTTCATCGAGGAATGGCAGGACAAGCGCCACGACCTGGAGTACGAGACCGATGGCGTTGTCGTGAAGGTCGACAGCGTGGCCCAGCAGGAGCAGCTGGGGTTCGTGTCCCGCTCGCCGCGGTGGGCGGTGGCCTACAAGTTCCCGGCCGAGCAGGTCACGACGAAGCTCGAGTCGATCGAGGTGTACGTGGGCCGGAAGGGGGCGCTGACCCCGGTCGCCCACGTCGCGCCGGTGTTCGTCGGCGGTACGACGGTGCGGAACGCGACGCTGCACAACATCGACGAGATCCGGCGCAAGGACCTGCGGGTCGGCGACACGGTTCGTCTGCAGCGGGCGGGAGACGTCATCCCGGAGGTGCTGGGGCCGGTGGTCGAGGCCCGGACCGGCAAGGAGCAGGTCTGGAAGATGCCCACCACCTGCCCGGCGTGCGGAACAGAGGTCGTGCGGGACGAGGGCGAGGTCATCGCTCGCTGCCCGAACCCGTTCTGTCCGGCCCAGCGACTCGGCGGACTGATCCACTTCACGGGGCGCGGCGGGATGGACATCGAGGGCGCCGGGTACAAGGTCGTCGTCCAGCTGGTCGATAAGGCCCTGGTACGCGAACCGGCGGACCTGTTCCGGCTCACGCTGGAACAGATCGAAGGGCTGGACCGATTCGCACGCAAGAGCGCAGAGAACCTCCACGAGTCGATCCAGCGCGCGAGGCAGCGGCCGCTGTACCGGATCATCAACGGGCTCGGCATCCGCCACGTTGGGGAGCAGACGGCTATCGACCTCGCGACGTGGCTGGCGCAGGACGTGCCGCCGACGGATGGAGAGTCGGATGCGGCCTGGACCGCGCGGGTCGCGGATCGGCTGACGAATGCCTCGGCCGAGGAGCTGACGGCCGTATTCGGGGTGGGGAAGGTGGTCGCGGACAGCATCGCCCTCTACTTCCGTGACGAGCACACCGGGGAGGTGCTCCGCCACCTGGTCGAGGCCGGCGTCACGGCTGAGCGGCCCGAACCGGGCGCGGTCATCGCGGAGGAAGGTCCGCTCGCCGGCAAGACGGTGGTCGTGACCGGCACCCTTCCGACCTTGAGCCGCGAAGACGCCGAAGCAGCCATTCGGGCCGCCGGCGGCAAGGCCGCCGGATCGGTCAGCGCCAGAACCGCCTACCTGGTCGCGGGCGAGAAAGCCGGCTCGAAGCTGGCCAAGGCCGAGTCACTGGGCGTCCCGATCCTCGACGAGGACGACTTCCGGCGTCTCCTCCAGCGCGGCGAGACCTAGGGACCGCGGCGCCGTCGCGTCGTCAGTTCCGGGCGTAGACCCCGACGAACCAGACGTACTGGCGGCCGGTGTGGAGCGGTCGGAATCCGGCGGCCATGACCTTGGCTTCGACATCGGTCCGATCGTGGATGAAGCGGGGCATCCGATCACCCTGGATCCAGTCCAGGATGCCGAAGGCCCACCATCGAAGGCGGGCCACCAGGCCCCAGAAGCCTCGTGACTCGGGGAGGGCGAAGGCGTAGATCCGCTGCGCCGCGGACGTGGAACGGGCAATGAGCGTGTCCGCGTCGGGGTAGCAGCAGATGACCTTGTCCAGGACCACCACGTCATGGGGTTCGAGCACCTCGACCGCCGCGTCGCCGACCCAGAGGTCCACCCGGTCGCGCAGGCCGGCTTCCTGCAGCAGATCGGATGACATGGCGATCGCCTCCGATGACAGGTCGGCACCGGTGCCGCCCACTGCTCCCGCCTCCAGCGCCCGGAGCAGGAGCTCGCCGGTGCCGCACCCGACGTCCATGATCGTGGAGCCAGCCAGTCCCTCCTCTCGAAGCCACGAGAACAGCATGTCCGTGGCCTCGGGTCCCACCGGCTGCCAATCCTGGAAGCGCTCGTCGAATTGGGCACCGATCCGGTCGGCATCGGTCTGGGGCCGATCGGGCGGGCAGGCGCAGGGCTCACCGTTCGGGCTGGACATGGGTCCGGAGTCTAGACTGCGCCGACCCGTGGCAGCCGAGACCCGATCCACCGCACGCCCACGGCTGATGACCGGGCCATTCCTGGCCGTGGCCGCGGCCAGCCTGCTCTTCTTCATTGCCGACGGCCTGACCTTGCCCATCTACCCCGTCTTCGTGACCGGGCCGCTGGGCGGCGACGCCGCGGCGCTCGGGCTCGTGTTCGGAGCGCTTCAGCGTGACCGCCCTCCTGCTGCGGCCGATCTCGGCGTGTTCGCGGACCGACGCGGCCGTCGTCCGCTGCTCATCGGGGGAGCGGTCCTGCTGGCCGTCTCCATGCTCGGCCACATCGTGGCCTCGACCGTGGAGCTGCTCATCGTCATGCGCCTGCTCCTGGGCGCGGCCGAGGCCGCCTTCTTCGTGGCCGCGTTCACGATGGCCGCGATCTGACCCCGGAGGACCGCCGCGGCGAGGCGATCAGTCTCATCTCGCTGTCGCTGTACGCCGGCATCGCGATCGGCCCGATCATCGGTGAACTGGTGCTCGGAGAAGACCGATTCGCCCTGGCCTGGGCCGCGGCCGCCTTGCTGGCCGTGGTGGCCGTGATCATCGGGCTGCGCGTGCCCGAAACGCGCCCGGCGGAGGGCACCGGCCAGGGCGAGCCGAGCCGGTATCGGCTGTTCCATCCCGGTGGGTTCGTGCCGGGGATCATCGTGCTGACGGGGACCTGGGGGATGGCCGGCTTTTTCGTGTTCGCGAAGCCGTACGGGGAGGAGCTCGGACTCGAGGGCGTGGCCCCGCCTGTTCCTCCTCTATGCCGGGATCGTGATCGCCATCCGCGGGCTCATGCCGTGGGCGCCAGACCGATTCGGAGGCCGGCGGCTGGCCGGAGCGGCGCTGGTCTTCATCGTCGGCGGGCTGGTGATGATGGGAGTCGTCGGCAGCCCCATCGGCCTCTACGCGGGGACCGCGGTCATGGCCCTCGGCGTCGCGTTCTTCCCGCCCGCCATCCTGACCATGGCCCAGGCGGGCGTGCCCGCCCTGGAGCGCGGGACGCTGATCGGGACCGACCAGCGCGTTCATCGACCTGGGTTTCGGCGTGGCGCCCATCACCCTGGGGCTGGTCGCGACCGCGTCGGGCTACCCGCTCACGTTCCTCGTCTCGGCCTTCATCGCGGGCCTGGGGCTCCTCGTGCTCAGCCTGTATCGGCGGCCCGTGCCCACGGTCGCGGAGGCGGTCGAGGTGGAGGTGGTGGACCCGACCCGGGTCTAGTCGCCCGCGACGTCGCCTTCGGCCAGGAAGGCCTCGACCAGGTCGTCGTAGCCACGGAACGAGGATCGGACCGTGTGCCCGCACGTCCGGGTCCACCTCCAGCCGCGCCCCGGCGATGTGCTCGGCCACGAGCCGCGAGGAGGGGAGTGGCACGACCTGGTCCTGGCCGCCGGCGAGGACGAGGGTGGGGGCGCGGATCTCGCCCAGCCGGTTGGTCACGAACGAGCTGGGGTCCAGCGTCCCGCGCAGCTCGGCCAGGAACCGCTCCGGCGTGGCGGGAACCGGCTGGAGGCTGGCAGCCGCGGCGAACGATCCCGCCGGCGGGGCGTCGCCGGCCTCGCCACCGGGGCGCATCTGGAGCGCCATCCGCCGGAAGAACTCGGCCCACTCACCTCGCTCGCCCAGGTCGATCCACTCCTGCATACGCGGCGCCATCCCGGAGCCCCTGGGCGTCTCGGCCGCCGACGCGGCCAGCACCAGGCGCGACACGATCGCCGGGTGGTCCACGGTGAGCCACAGCGAGATCCGGCCGCCGCCGGACTCGGCCTCGATCGCGACCCGCCCATACGGGGCGCCGGGCGCGGTGATGGCCACCGTGATCGCGGCGGCGCTGACCCGTGGATGGAGGAGTGCGTTCGCATCCGCCGGGTCGTCCGGGACGGTGCGGCCGACCACGATCACGGTACGGGCCGCTCGCCGCCCCTCCCAGCGCCTGGCGAGGAGGGCCTCGGTGCCGGCCAGGAGCCGCAGCCCGGTCTCCACGCCGCCCACGACGAGGAGCGGGACGCCGGGGCCGCCGGGCAGGACCAGCCGCTCGATTCGGCCGCCGGGCACCGGCAGCGACTCGACCACCGGCTGTGCGCCCGCCGTCCGGGTCTCCTCCGTCATCGGTCCATTCTCGCCTGCTAGCATCGGCCCATGATCAGTCGGGCCGACGTCGAGCACGTCGCCGCGCTGGCTCGCCTCCACCTGACCGATGACGAGCTCGACCTGATGGAGGGCCAGCTGTCGCGGATCCTGGAGGCGATCGCCGCCATCAGCGACGTGGACACCAGCCATGTCGGCCCCACCGCCAGCGTCCTGGCTCTCGAGAACGTCATGCGCGAGGACGTGACGACCGACGGCATGAGCCGCGAGGCGGCGCTGGCCAACGCGCCCCTGCGCGAGGGTGACCACCTGCGGGTCCCGCTCGTGCTCAAGGAAGGCCGCTAGCGGGCCAGTGCCCGAGCTGCCGATGCCCGAGCTGCCACTCGCTGACCGCACCATCAGCGAGGTCGCCCCGCTGCTGGAGGCCGGAGAGATCTCCAGCCGCGACCTGGTCGAGGCCTGCCTCGCGCGAATCGAGCGCGACGCCGAGCGGCTGAACACCTTCCTGGCAGTCGGCGCCGAGCAGGCGCTCCAGGCCGCAGACATCGCGGACGGCGCACGGGCCGATGGCGTTCAGGGCCCCGCTGCTGGGCATCCCGTACGCCCTGAAGGACATCTTCGTCACTCGGGCCCTGACCGATGATGGCCAGCCCACCGGCGGACTTCCCACCACCGCCGGGTCGCAGATCCTGGCCGGGTACCTCTCGCCGTATGCCAGTGACGCCGAGGACCGGCTGGCCGCCGCCGGGGCGGTGCTCCTGGGCAAGACGAACTGCGACGAGTTCGCGATGGGCTCATCGAACGAGAACAGCGCCTACGGGCCGGTCCACAACCCGTGGGACGAGACCCTCGTTCCGGGCGGGTCGAGCGGCGGCTCGAGCGTGGCGGTCGCCGCGGGCCAGGCGTTCTTCGCCACCGGCACCGACACCGGGGGCTCCATCCGCCAGCCGGCCGCCCTGTCGGGGGTGGTGGGCATGAAACCGACCTATGGCCGCGTGAGCCGATATGGGATGGTGGCCTTCGCCTCGTCGCTCGACCAGTGCGGTCCGTTCGGCCGCTCGGTGCGGGACGTGGCCCTCGTCCTGGGCGCGCTGGCGGGGTACGACCCGCGGGACTCGACCAGCGTGGAGGCGCCGGTCCCGGACTACCTCGCCGAGCTCGATGGGGAGGTGCGTGGCCTGCGCCTGGGCGTCCCGCGCGAGTTCTTCGTGGAGGGGCTCGAGCCCGGCGTCGAAACCGCTGTGCGGGGGGCGATCGACACCCTGGCCGCCGCGGGCGCCGACATCGTGGACGTGTCCCTGCCCTCCACCGACAAGGGCCTCGCGACCTACTACATCATCACCCCCGCCGAGGCGAGCGCGAACCTGGCCCGCTACGACGGGATCCGGTACGGCGCCTCGGCCGGCGTGGATGACCTGCTGGAGAACTACCGCCTGACCCGCGGCGCGGGGTTCGGGCCGGAGGTCAAGCGGCGGATCATCCTGGGCACCTACGCCTTATCGGCGGGTTACTACGACGCCTACTACCTCAAGGCCCAGCAGGTCCGGACCCTGATCAAGGCCGAGTTCGACGAGGTCCTGTCGTCGGTGGACGCCCTGCTCGCGCCCACCTCGCCATCGGTCGCCTTCAAGATCGGCGCCAAGACCGACGACCCGCTCCTGATGTACCTCAACGACGCCTGCACCCTGCCGGTGAACATCGCCGGGCTGCCGGGAATCTCGGTTCCGTGCGGGCTGTCCGACGGGTTGCCGGTGGGCTTCCAGGTCATCGGCAAGGCCTTCGACGAGGGGACGGTGCTGCGGGTGGCCGATGCCTACGAGCGCTTGGCCGGCTTCAGCCAGCTCCGCCCTCCCACGGCTCACGACTGACCCACCGGCCTTTGGGTCGCCGCGTCCGCGGGACCTCACCGTCGTCCGACCATTCCCTCGGCTCCGTCTCCCTTGCCGACGCCCAACCGTTGCCACGATTTGCGGTATCGAGCACGGATGAGCACAGTTACCGCGTTACCACAAACGCTGGCAACGCGCCTGACCCGAGCCGCGGGGAGGTCGCGGGGAGACTAGAGCTCTACCGAAGCTCAACCAGCCCCGGCCAGGAACTCCAGCACCAGCGTGGTGAAGCGCTCCGGCAGCTCGAGGTTGACCATGTGGGCCGCGCCTTCGAAGACCTCGAGCCGGGCGCCGGGCACGGTCTCGGCCAGGAGCCGGCAGGTGGCGTTGGTGTAGGCCTCGTCGATCGAGCCGATGATGACGAGGAGCGGCATGGTCACCTGGTCCACCCGCTCGTCGGCCGGCGGGTCGAGCGGCTGGGGAATGCCCTCCTCCTTCTCGGCGGCGTAGGTCGTGTAGATCCAGTCGTACAGCTGCGCCCGGATCGGCGCCGCGAGGCGGCCAAACGGCTGCCCCGGCCCGTCGCCCCAGAAGGCCGTCTCGAGCTCGGACAGGCGCTTCCAGTCCTTGGCCTCCAGCGCCTCCTCGCTCGCCCTGTCCATGGCGTCGCCCACGGCGGCCTCGGCTTCGGTGAGATCCGGCTCGCCCACGCCGCCTCCGGCCACCTCGATCAGGCTGGTGACCCGCCCGGGATTGGTCACCGTGAAGTTCAGGGCGATGGAGGCCGAGCGCGAGGTGCCCAACAGGTGGGTCTGCTGGATGCCCAGGTGGTCGAGCACCTGCTCCAGGTCGCCGTGGTTCGAGAACTCGACGTGCTCACTTTCGGAGCGGCCGTAACCGCGGCTGTCGAAGCGGATGACCCGGTAGTGGTCCGCAAAGGTCGGCACGTGCGGGTCCCATTGCCGCAGGTTCGCCACGCCGGCGTGGAGCATCACGAACGGCGGGCCGTCGCCCTCCTCCTCGTAGTACAGCCTACCGCCGTTGACCGGGATGAAACCGCTCTTCTCCATGGCCCGATGCTACCGCTAGACTGCGAAACCGATGCCCGAGATCAGCCACGTCCACCTCGCCGTGCCCGACCTGACGACCCTGAACCGCATCATCCGCGAGGGCGGGGCGCAGTCATTCCCGCAGTGGCTCTCGACCGATTTCGGGGAGCGTGCCCGGATCGAGTGGTACGGCATCCAGGGTGTGCTGATGATCAACACCAGGCCACCCGATGACCCTGCCCGAGCAGGCCTGTGGCCCCGGCCGGTGGACGACTGGACCGAGCCGCCTCGCGGTGTGATCCTGGCCACGGTCGATGCCTCCCGCGCGGTGGACGACCTGAAGCCGGTCGTCGGCTCGGAGGCGACCTGGTGGGAGACGGGGGAGGACCCGCTCCTGCAGGCCACCTGCCGGCGGACCACCCTGGGGCGGAGCGTGCTCGTCCTGGCCGAGCCATCGGGAGAGGGCTACGTGGCCGCCTGCCTGGCCCGCTTCGGAGAGGGGCCGATCGCGGTGGCCCTCGACGGGACCACGACCGTGGGCCGGCCGGTGGAGTCCAACCCGGTGAGCGACGGCCCCGCCCGCTACGTGCGCCTGGGCGAGGCCGACGCCCCGACCCTCATCTTCCTGCCGGCCAGCGCCTGATGGGGGACGTGGCCGCGGACTCCGTTCCGGGCGACTATGCCGCGGAGATCGCGGCCTGGGACGCGGAGCGGGACACCCGGCTTCGCTCCCCGAACGGCTGGCTCGCCCTGGTGGCCCTCCATTGGCTGACCGATGGGGGTCACACCCTGGGCGCTGGATCGGACAACGCCATCCAGCTCACCGGTCGCGACGTCCCGCCCAGGGCCGGCACCCTGGTCGTGGCCGATGACCGGGTCGTCCTGCACCCGGAGCCGGGGGTCGGGGTGTCGGTGGATGGAGCGGCCGTGGACGGTCAGCTGGCCCTGACCGATGACAACCCTGGTCCACCCACCCTCGTTGACGTTGGAGGACTGCGCTTCCACCTCGTCCGTCGTGGCGCCCACGGCGAACGCATCGGTCTGCGGGTCCGCGATACCGAGGCTGCCGTCCTCCGGGGCTTTCCGGGGATCCCGCGCTTCCCGGTCGATCCTGCTTGGCGGGTGACCGGCCACCTTGAGCGGCCGCCGGGCGTCCGGATGGTGGATGTGCCTGACATCCTGGGTGACGTGAGCTCCGACGAGTCGCCCGGTGTTGTCCACTTCGACCTGGGCGGGGAGCACCTGCACCTCGACGCCCTGCCGGAAGACGACGGCAAGCTGTGGCTCATCTTCGGCGACGCGACGAATGGGACCGAGACCTATTCCGGCGGCCGCTTCCTCGTAACCGGCCCCGTGGCCGAGGACGGATCGGTCGTGGTGGACTTCAACCTGGCCTACAACCCGCCATGCGTCTTCAGCCCGTTTGCCACCTGTCCGCTGCCGTGGCCCGCGAACCAGCTTCCGGTCCCGATCCGGGCAGGGGAGCGGCTGCCCGACGTTCCGGGCCAGCCGGCGAAGCCGGCGCCATCGGCCTCTCGGTCGGCCGACTAGACTCCACACCGATGACGACCGATGTGACCGGCACCGTCCGGGCTCCCGCCGAGTTCCTGAACGACACCGTTCGGAACATCCAGCCCTCGGGCATCCGCCGCTTCTTCGACATGCTGGCCGAGATGAAGGATGTCATCAGCCTGACCATCGGCGAGCCGGACTTCACGACCCCCGAGCCGCTGACCCGGGCGGCAATCGCCGCCCTCGAGGCAGGGGAGACGCATTACTCGGCCAACGGCGGGATGATTGAACTCCGCGAGCTGGTGGCCGCCAACCTCGCGGATCGGTACGGGGTCCGCTACGAGCCCCGCGGAGAGCTGGTCGTCACCGTGGGCGCGTCGGAGGCCCTGGACGCCACCCTGCGGGCGGTCATCAACCCCGGCGACGAGGTCATCTACCACGAGCCGTGCTTCGTGGCCTACGGCCCGTGCATCACCCTGGCCGGCGGGGTGCCGGTGCCGCTGGCCACGTCCGACGCGACCGCGTTCCGGGTCACCGCGGAACAGATCGAGGCCGCGGTCACGCCCCGCACCAAGGCCATCTTCCTGGGCTATCCCAACAACCCGACCGGGGCGGTTCTGGACGAGGACGAGCTGGCTGCGATCGGCGAGGTGGCGGAGCGCCACGATCTGCTGGTCATCAGCGACGAGATCTATGACCGGCTGGTGTACGGCGACCACCGCCACACCGCCTTCAGCGCGCTGCCGGGAATGCGGGAGCGGACGGTGCTCATCGGCGGCTTCAGCAAGGCGTACGCCATGACCGGCTGGCGGATCGGCTACGTGGCCGCCACGGCCGGCCTGATGGAGGGCATCGCCAAGGTCCACCAGTACGGGATCATGTGCGCCCCGACCGCCGCCCAGCACGCGGCCATCGCCGCGCTGCGGGTGGGGGAGCCGTTCGTCCAGGACATGCTGGCTGAGTACGACCGCCGCCGGCAGCTCATGGTCCGCCGGCTGAACGAGATCGGCCTGCTCTGCTTCGAGCCAAAGGGCGCCTTCTACGCCTTTCCGGAAGTCACCGCCGCGACCGGGCTGTCAGCCGAGGACTTCGCCCAGCAGCTCCTGGCCGAGGAGCACGTCGCGGTGGTCCCCGGCGAGGCCTTTGGACCGTCGGGCGCGGGCCACGTCAGGGCCTGCTACGCGACTGCCTACGAGCAGATCGTAGAGGCCATGGACCGCATCGAGCGCTTCGTCGGGAGCCACCGAGCCGCCTGAGCCCCGGAGCCCTGCTCCGTCCTCAGAGGGGCGAGATCGTCATCGTCTCGACCACTTCCTCGAAGTGCTCGATGAGATGGTCGTAGTCCTCGATCCCGGGCAGGGCCTCGACGACCAGGATCACGGTCGTCCCCTCGGCATCAACGGCGATGACCCGGGCCTGCTCCTCGTCATTGAAGTGGAAGTCGCCGTGCACCGGCAGGGTCCAGAGCAGGAGCCGGCCGTCGGCGGTGGCGGCGCAGGCAGCGTCGATGTTCGTGGTCAGGTCGGTCTGGAGCGCCGGCTGGCCGCCCGCCTCGGCCTCCTCGGGAGCCGTGGCCGTGATCCCGTGCCGGGTCGTCAGCATGTCCATGAATGCGGCCGTGCTGGTCTGGATGGTCTCGGTCCCGCCGTCCGGGTCGCACGGATCGGTGAAGATCTCGCCGGTGTAGGCGACGACGCTGATGGCGCCCTCCGGCACATCGGCCAGGAAGAGGCTGAATCCGTCGCCCTCGGTGTCCGCCTGGCCGAACCAGTCGTGGTCGTCGAGCGCGAACTCGACTCGCGCCCCGGTCGTCTCGGACACGTAGTCGCCGGCCGCCAGCGGGCCGTCGCAGATGACACCTGGATCGCAGAGGGCGGCTGGCGACCCGGATGGTTCGGCGTGCTCGGACGGTTCGGGGTGGTCGGAATGCTCCCCGTGGGAGGGCGCGACGGAAGGCGACGAGGATGCCGAGGGCTGGCAGGCCGCCAGCAGGAGCAGGCCCAGGACGAGGGCAGCCCCGCGCACCGGTCCGGTTCGCATGGGCCTCGCCGGCTACTTGTCGAGGGAGGCGAAGGCGGCGCGGGCGAAGTCCAGCAGGGCGCTGACCTCGGCCCGGTCCGACTCGGTGGACTCGGCCATGAGCTCGATCCGGGGCTCCTCCGAGATCAGCCGCCAGACCGAGCGGGCGGTCTTCGAGTTGTCGTCCCACTGGGCGTCGCTCTGGAGGCGCATCCCGCGCATCGAGGGCCAGCGGTGGAGCGTGCCCCGCAGGTCGTAGGTGGCGCTGCCGGGCGACGAGGGCGCGAAGTTGTAGTCCAGCAGTCCGATGTCGGTCGCGATCAGGATCCGCTGCCGCTCCCCGTCGGCATGGATCGTGACGTGGGCGGCCAACTCGATGGCTCCCAGCTCACCCAGCTCACGTGCGACGAGGCCGCGCGACCGACCGATGTTTTCCCACTCACCGATGCGCATCGGGCCGGAGCATACAATCCGGCCGTGGTTGCCGTTTCCGCACTCACCGCCTACGAGACGATCATCGGGATCGAGGTCCACGCTCAGCTGCGCACGGCCTCGAAGATGTTCTGCGGCTGCCGCACGGCGCCCGATCCGGGCGAGGAGGACGCGCCGAACACCCGGGTTTGCCCCGTCTGCATGGGCCTGCCCGGCACCCTGCCGGTCATCAACCGCCGTGCGGTGGAGCTGGTGATGCTCACCGGCCTGGCCCTGGAGGCGGAGGTCCAGACCGATGCGGTTCGCTTCGAGCGGAAGAACTACTTCTACCCCGACCTGCCCAAGGGCTACCAGATCAGCCAGTACGCCCTGCCCCTGACGGCCAACGGGCGGCTGGTCGTGCCCGTGGCGGCGGAAGACGCCGAGATCACGGTCGGAATCACCCGCGCCCACCTCGAGGAAGACACGGCGCGGCTGCTCCACGGGGGGCGCGACCACTCGCTGGTGGACTTCAACCGGGCCGGCGTGCCGCTCATGGAGGTCGTGACCGAGCCGGATCTCCGCTCGCCGGCCCAGGCCCGGGCCTACGGCGAGACGCTTCGCGACCTGCTCCGCTTCATCGGCGCGTCGGACGCGGACATGGAGGCGGGCTCAATGCGGATCGAGGGCAACGTCTCCATCCGCGAGGAGGGGAGCGACGTGTTCGGGACCAAGGTCGAGGTCAAGAACCTGAACTCGTTCCGCTCCCTGGAGCGGGCGATGGAGTTCGAGATCGAGCGGATGCGGGAGTCGCTGGCCGCCGGCGTGCCGCTGACCCAGGAGACCCGCGGCTGGGACGAGAGCGGGGGAAAGACGATCCCCCAGCGCTCGAAGGAAGAGGCCAACGACTACCGCTACTTCCCCGAGCCGGACCTCCCGCCGCTCCGCCCCCCGGCGGAATGGGTGGCGGAGATCCGGGCGCGGCTTCCCGAGCTGCCCGCGGCGCGGCGCGCGCGCTACGTGTCCGAGCTGAGCCTCTCCCCGTACGACGCCGGCGTCCTGAGCGCGGAGGTCAGCCTGGGCGACTACTTCGACGAGGTGGTGGCAGCCGGCGTGTCGCCCAAGGCGGCCGCGAACTGGGTGAGCGGCGAGTTCAGCCGCCTCCTGAACCAGCACGCGGCCGAGGGGTTGCGGGCCCGCGACGTCGCCCTCCGGCCGGACGGCCTGGCGGAGCTCGTCTCCGAGGTCGAGGCCGGTCGCGTGTCGCCGACCAGCGCCAAGCAGGTCCTGGCCCGCTGCTTCGAGAGCGGCGAGATGCCCCGGGTCGTGATCGTGGCCGAGGGCCTGGCCCAGGTCAGCGACGGGGTCGTCATCGGCGAGGCGGTGGATGCCGTCCTTGCCGGGGAGGCGGCGGCGGTTGGGGAGTATCGGTCCGGGAAGCAGCAGGTCTACGGCTACCTGGTCGGCAAGGTCATGGCCCAGCTGGAGGGCAAGGCCGATGCCAAGCTCGTGAACGCCGAGCTCCGGCGCCGGCTGGACGCCAGCGTGGACCCGGAGTCCGGTGGCTGACCCGGCGTCCGATGGCTGACGCCGAGGAGCTGCGCGCCTTCGCCCTGGACTTGGCCGACGCGGCCGATGCCATCACCCTGCCTGCCTTCCTGTCCGGCGCCACCGCCACGGCGAAGGCGGACGGCACGCCGGTCACCGAGGCCGACACCGCGGTCGAGGCCCTGATCCGGACCCGGATCGGCCAGCGCTACCCGACGCACGCGATGCTGGGGGAGGAGTTCGGGGAGCAACCCGGCCCGGGGGGCGCCGACGGCACCCGCTGGGTGGTGGATCCCATCGACGGGACCGTGAACTTCGCCCGCGGCATCCAGGTGTGGGCCACCCTGATCGCCGTGGAGCGCGAGGGGGAGCTGCTGGCCTCGGTGGTGTCTGCGCCGGCCCTCGGCCAGCGGTGGTCCGCGTTCAGGGGCGGGGGATCGACCACCTCGTCCACCTCGGCTGCCGGCAGCGGCATCGAGCGGTCGATCGGCGTGTCATCGGTCAGCCGCCTGGAGGACGCCCATGTCGTCCATGCCGGACTGGGCGCCTTCTGGGAGGACAGCCGGGGAGAGGGCGCGGCCACCGTGCTGCGGCGGTCGGAGCGCGACCGGGGGATCGGGGACTTCTGGGGCTACATGCTCGTCGCCCAGGGCTCGGCCGACGCCATGTTCGAGCTGGGGGTGAAGCCCTGGGACCTCGCCGCACCGGCGCTGGTGGTCGTGGAGGCGGGCGGCCGTTTCACGGACCTGGACGGCGCGGACAATCGAGCCGGCCCGTCGGCCCTGGCCACCAACGGCTCCCTCCATGCCGAGCTGGTCGAGGTCCTGGCTCGGCGCTGAAGCTGGTCGACGGCTAGGCCATGTCCCGCAGCTGGAGCCAGGCGTCGGAGGTCGGGTCGCGGCCGAGGAAACTCCGCACCAGCTCCGAGGCCGGGCGGCTGCCGTTTGGCTCCAGGATCTCGCGGCGGTAGTCGGCTCCCACTGCGGGTGAGGTCACACCCTCGCGCGCGAACCGGCCGAACAGGTCGTCACCGATGACCTCCGACCACAGGTAGCCGTAGTAGCCCGCGTCGTAGCCGCCCATCGGGTGCCCGAACCCCGACAGGAGGAACGTGCCCTCCGGGTAGGGCATGCCGGTGTGGTGGTAGGCCATCCGCAGCGCCTCGTCGAGATCCGTCTCCCCCTGGCCGTCGTGGATCCCCAGGTCGACCTGGCCGTAGAAGACCTGGAACATCGTCTTCAGGCCGATGTCCACGTAGCGGGCCGCGACCAGCTGCCTGAGCAGCTCGGCCGGCATCGGCTCGCCGGTCTTGAAATGGCGGGCGAACCGGCCCAGGACCTCGGGCTGGTAGGTCCAGTGCTCCATGATCTGGGACGGCGCCTCGACGAAGTCGATCTCGGTCTCCGACCCGCTCGTCCGCGCGTACTCGGCCCGGGTCAGCGACATATGGAGGATGTGGCCGAACTCGTGGAACAGGGTCTCCAGCTCGTTGTGCTGGATGAGGGCCGGCCGCTCGCCGGAAGGCGGGGTGAAGTTGGCCAGGATCGCGCTCACCGGCCGCTCATACGTCCCGTCCGCGTTGCGGTGGCCCACGACCAGCGGGAAGGCGGCGGCGTGCCCGAACTTCCCCTCGCGCGGGAACCAGTCGGCGTAGAACTCGGCGATGACCTCGCCACTGGCGCGGTCGGTGATCTCGTAATGCTCGACCGATGGATGCCAGACCGTGTCGTCCGGGACGCGGCGGTAGTCCAGGCCCAGGACATCCCCGGTCAGGGCGAACATGCCCTCCAGGCAGGCCGCCATCGGCAGGTACTCGGCGACGAGGTTGGCGTCCACCCCGAACTCGTCGCGCTTGAGTTGCTCGTCGTAGTAGGCCCAGTCCCAGGCCGTGATCGCGCCGTCGTAGCCGTCGCCGTGCATCCGCTCGGCGAGAACCGCCAGCTCGCGGTCGCGCACCGTGGTGAGCCGCGGGACGAGGTCGTCGTAGAACGCGGCGACCGCCTCCGGCGTCTCGGCCATCTTCACCTCGATGGCGTAGTGGGCCCACGTCGGGAAACCCAGGAGGGCGGCGGCCTGCTGGCGGAGGCGGAGCGCCTCCTCGAGGAGCGGCCGGTTGGCCTCGACCGCCCGGCGCCAGTGCTTGCGGTACAACTCCTCGCGGCGCGCGCGGTTCGAGGCGTACGAGAGGAACGGGTAGAGCTCGGGGTAGTCGAGGCTGACCCGGAACGTTCCGTCCTTGCTCCCCGGGGAGAGGCGCTCGACGAAGTCGTCCGGCATCCCCGCCAGCTCGTCCCGGGTGACCTCGATCGCATCCTGGTGCTCGGCGATGTTCCGGTTGAAGGCGACCTCCAGCTCGACGAGGCGGGCGCGGATTCCCTCCAGCTCGGCGCGGGCGGCCGGCTCCAGGGCGTGCCCGGCTCGGCGAAAGTCGCGCATCCACAGCTCCAGGACGCGGGTCTGCTCCGGGGTGAGGTCGGCGGCGGCCGGCGACTCGGCGACCTCCCGGACGGCGCGGTACAGGTCCTCGCGGAACGGGAGCCCGGTCCGCCACTTCGTGAGCCGCTCGTCCGCCTCGTTCCCCGCGTCCCGGACCTCGGCGACAACCGCCGCGTGACCCAGGAACGCACCCCGGCCGTAGGCCACGAACAGACGGGCGCCGGCATGCTCGAGGGGGGCAACCCGGGCCTCGAAGGTGGCTTCGTCCGAGGTCACCGCTTGGGCGACCAGGGCGTCGGCATCGGCCAGGCCGGCATCGGTCTCGGCCCTGACCGATTCAACTGTCACCGCGGTGTAGTCGTACCCCACGCCGGGATGGTACCCGGCAAATCGGCCTCCGAAAACCCGGGCCGACCGAACCCGGCTCGGGCTCCGGATCACGCCCCGGGCGAGGCCTCGGCGGTCTCGGTCCCGAACTGGCCGGTGGTGGCCAGGGTCGTGGCCCGAATGGCGTCCATCGGCCGCGCCAGGAGGTAGCCCTGCCCGTAGGTGCACCCCAGCTCACGGAGCCGCTCCAGCTGCTCCGGGCGCTCGATGCCCTCCCCCACGGTTTCCATCCCCATCGACGCGGCCAGCTGGATGACCGAGCGCACGAGCGCGGTCTCTTCCTCCGGGCCGCCGAGGCGGGAGGTGAACGAGCGGTCGATCTTCAGGGTCTCGATCGGGAAGCGGGAGAGGTAGCTGAGGGACGAGTAGCCGGTCCCGAAGTCGTCGAGGCCGAGGTGGATGCCCAGGCTGCGGAGCTCCTGGAGCCGGCCTTCGTCGTCCTGCATGATGCTCGACTCGGTGAGCTCGAGGGTGAGCGCGTCGGGCTCGAGACCGGTCTCGGCCAGGACGCCGGCGACCATGGCCACGATGTCGGGGTCGCGCAGCTGGCGCGCTGCCAGGTTCACGCTGACCTTGACCGAGTCGCCTCCGGCCTTGCGCCAGGCCTGGGCCTGTCGGCAGGCCTGGACGAGCACCCATTTGCCGATGGGCACGATCAGTCCCGTCTCCTCGGCCAGCGGAATGAAGTCGCCGGGGCCCACCTCGCCGCGATCCGGGTGCCGCCAGCGGACCAGCGTCTCGAAGCCGTCGAGGGCGCCGTCGGAGAGGAAGAAGATGGGCTGGTAGCGGACCCGGAGCTCCCCGCGCTCGAGCGCCCGCTCGAGGTCGGCCTTCAGCTCGAGGCGGGTGACCGCGGCGGTGTGCATGCTTGCCTCGAAGATCTCGAGCCGGCCCTTGCCCCGCGACTTGGCGGTGTACATCGCGACGTCGGCGTTGCGGAGCAGGACCTCGCCCTCGCGGTTATCCGCGCTGCTCATGGCTGCGCCGACGCTGGCGCCGATGTGGACCTGCTTGCCGGCGATCTCGAACGGGGCCCGGAGGGCGCCCAGCAGGCGGCTGCCGACCTGCTCGACCAGCTCGATGTCACCGTCCTCGACCAGCACCGCGAACTCGTCGCCGCCCAGCCGGGCGACAGTGTCCTCGAGGCGGAGGTTGCCACGGAGGCGCTGGGCGACCGCCTGCAGCAGCTCGTCGCCAGCCGCGTGGCCGAGCGAGTCGTTGATCGTCTTGAAGTCATCCAGGTCCATGAACAGGACACCGGTGGCGTCCGGCTTATCACGGCGGGAGAGAGCATGGCCCACCCGGTCCACGAAGAGGGCCCGGTTGGCGAGGGTGGTCAGCGGGTCGTGGAGGGCCTCGTGCTTGAGCTGGTCCTCGAGCGCCCGTCGCTCGGTGACGTCGCGGCAGTTGATGACGATGCCGGCCACGGCCGGGTCGTCGAGCAGGTTCTTGGCGGTGGCCTCCAGGATGCGCCACGAGCCGTCCGCGTGTCGCGTCCGCAGCTCGAGGGTCCGCTCTGCCCCGGGCAGGACGGCCAGCTCCGTCAGTGTCGAGCGGAAGTACTCCGCGTCGTGCGGGTGGGCGAGCACGCCGACCGGGTGTCCGAGGCGAGAGCTCGGGGAGTGGCCCAGCACCCGCTCGACCGAGGGGCTCTGGTAGGCGATCCGCCCGTCACGGCCCACGATCATGACCACGTCGGTCGAGTTCGTGACCAGCGTCCGGAACCGCTTCTCGCTCGACTCCAGCTCGGCGTGGAGCACCCGCTCCCGGTTCGCCGCGGACGTCGCCAGCCCCACGATCCGGTCGCGCTCACGGAGGAGGATCGTCTGGCGCAGCACGCACAGGATGAGGACGGCGGCCACAGAGCCGGCAACCGCGGCGCTCACCTCGCGCTGGATCTGGTCGCGCAGCACCTCGCCCAGCACCCACAGGAGCGGCGACAGGGCGGCGGCCATCAGGGGGAGGGCCTCGCGGACCTGGAGCGCGCGATGGCGGTAGGCCTCGCTCGCGTCCGGCCGGCGGGTCCACGTGGCGCCGCCGTAGGCGGTCACGATCAGGCCGGCGGTGACGACCGCTATGCCGGGACGCCAGCCTTCCGGGGTCGTGTTCCCGAGCCAGACCGATAGGCCCAGGCCCATGATCAGGAGGCCGAGCACGGCCGCCATCCAGCCGCCGAGGCTGCGCTCGGAGGCGAGGGCCAGGTTCAGGACGGCCGTCGCGCCGATCATCCCGAAGAACAGCGCGGCGAAGAGGAGGCTGTAGACGGCCTGCGCACCATCGATGACCGATCCGCCCAGCGCCAGCAGGGCCGCCGCGGCGACGGCGGCGAACACGATTGCCGAGTCGAGGTAGACGGCCGACGCCTCGATCCCGGTCAGACGGCCGCGGGACGCGGCGCGCCAGATCGGCGCACAGGCGACCGCGAAGGTAAGGACCAGCGGGAAGCGGATGAGGGAGCCGATCTGGGCGCCGGTGATCTCCTCGAGGAGGCCGAGGGCCTGGATCGCGAACCACAGGGCGACGACCGGGACGAGGGCGTTGTGGAACGGGAGATCGTCCTCGGCCGCTGCCCGGCGCCCTTCGAGGACGATGAGAACGACGAGCACCGAGGCCAGCGTCATCGAAGCCTGGTTCCACCACGAAATCGCCTCGGCCATTCCCGCCGCGCCGGCGACCGCGAACATGGCGACGAGACCACCGGAGAGCAGGGCGCGGCGGAGGACGACGCTCGGACGCGACGGCACAGCCGGGGCGGGTGCCTCCTGCACAGGGGCCGCCGCCACCCGGTCGGGTCGCAGCACCCCCGGACGCGCGGTCATCTGCGCGGAGGCTACGGACGAATGGGCCAACGGACCATGACCCGTTGGAGCCATCGGGTCACGTCCTCGATTCGACGAACCGTGTTCGGTGGCATTCGAACCCGACGAGTACTAGGACTCAGGCGAGCTCCGACAGGACCCAGCCTTCATGTCGTCCAGCCCGCCCCTGGATCGCTACCATCGGCCGCATGAGCGAACTCGGGCTCGTGAGGCTGGCCTACGACCACTGGCCGCAGTACAACCGACGTCTGATCGAGCTTGTCCGACCGATGACGGCCGATCAGCTCGCGATCCGGTCGGCGCCGGACCGGATGCCGATCTGGGCGGTGGTGGGTCACACCGCCGGCATGCGGGTGTACTGGCTGTGCGGCGTGCTCGGCGAGCCCGGGGCCGAGGCGACGCCCTTCCCGGCTGCGGATGGCGTTGGCTGGGAGGACGACGAGAGCGTGCCGCGCTCGGCGGATGAGCTGGTGACCGCGCTGGAGACGACGTTCCGGATCGTGGAGGGATGCCTGGACCGATGGACCCCGGAAATGCTCGCCGTGGCGTTCACGCGCGAGTACGGCGGCGTGGTGTCGACGCACACGCGGACCTCGGTCCTCCAGCGGATCTTCAGCCACGAGGCCTACCACTGCGGGGAGCTGTCGCAGACCCTCGGGATCCACGGCCTCCCCCAGATCGACCTCTGGCGATCGGACTGAGCGTCAGCCCTCGACGGAGAGCACCTCGCGCAGCTTCGCCGCGAACGCGTCCGGGTCACCGGTCTGGCCGTACTCGCCGCCCATGAAGCCGCCGTGGTCGCTGGGGAAGCTGACCGCGGTCGTGCCCAGGCGTTCGGCCACGGCATGCGCGCCGCGGTTCGCCATCTCGCCCTCGGATCCCTCCCCGGCGGCGAGCACAATACGGGTCGAGGCCGCGCGCAACGTGTCGAAGTCGGGCTGGTAGTGGGTGCAGGTGACGATGTTCTGGGCCAGCATCACGTCGGTCCGGTCGCCGTTGTCCTCGGTGGGCATCCCGAACATCGCCGGGTCCGGCGGCGGCTGCTGGGCGAAGTCGTCCGGGAATGGTCCCTTGTGGCCGACGACGGCGATGAAGTGCGCCATCCCGGCGCCCCAGCCGCTCCGCTGGTAGGTCTCACCCACGGCCCGCGCCGCGGCCAGCGCGTTCTCGCTGTCGGGCAGGATGCCGCCGATCGGCGGCTCATGGGCGACGAGGATACGGACGTCCTCCGGATGGGCGGCGACCAGGGCCAGCGCGTTCACCGCGCCGCCGCTGCTGGCGAAGAGGTCCACGGGTCCGCCGCCGAGCGCCTCGATGACCCGGTGGAGGTCGTCGGCGTGCTGCGTCGGGCGTCGACTCGGTCGTCGGGATCCGCCTTGGCGCTGCGGTCCGCCCCGCGCGGGTCGTAGGTGACGATGGTGCGATCCGGGAAGTGGCTTGCGAGGCTCACGAATCCGGCGGCCCCCATCGGCGAGCCGATCAGGACCAGCGGCGGCTCAGTGGTGGTGTCGTTGCGCCGGACGTCGTAGGCCAGCGTCGCGCCGGGTGCTTCGATCGTCTGGGTGATGGACTCGGTGATGGTCACGGGTAACTCCTACAAGAGGGTGGGTACGTACTCGAGCAGCTGGATCCGGCCGTCGAAGGTCCGGCTGTCGACCATGTCGAGGGCGACATCGGGGTAGCCGTCGTAGATGCGTTCACGTCCGGTGCCGCCCGTGATCACGGGGAACACCACCACGCGATACCGATCGACGAGATCCGCCTTGAGCAGCGACCGGCACAGGCTGAGGCTGCCGATCGTGCTCATGCTCGTCCCGTCTCGCTTCATGGCGGCGACCGCCTCGACGGCGTCCTCGGTGACCAACACGGTGTTGGCCCACGGCAGGGGAGCCTCCAGCGTCGAGGAGAACACGACCTTCTGCATCCTGGTGAGCTCAGACGTGGCGGCGCTCTCCTCGGCGGTCGCGTTTGGGTTCGATGACTCGGGCTCGGCGGCGAACGCGTACATCAGCCGGTACGTGTTTGCGCCCATCAAGAGCGTGTAGTCACGGTCCGGCCGCTCGCCGAGCCAGGCGAGATACTCGGGCCCCTCGAGGCCCCACCAACCCGGCCAGCCCTCCGCCGACGCGTAGCCGTCGAGCGAGGTGATGAAGTCAATGACCAGCTCCGACATGTGGATGTCCCCTACGCGTGGAGAGCTCGCCGACTGGCCGGCGAGGAGGTGGACGGCGTCACTGACTGCGACCGGCCGCGACCGCGTCCTCGGCCAGGATGGCGTCGATCTGCCCGGCGGCCTGCGTGAGGCCTTCCTCCTGGCCCATGGCGATCAGCTGCTCCATCACCTCGGTGCTCGGGAACACGGAATTGATCGACATCCGAGTCCGCCCATTGCCGATCTCCTCGATCGTCACCTCCTGCAGTCCCGTCGGCATCTCGGTGTTCGGCGTGCCGTCGTCGTTGGCGAATCCGTCTCGCACCAGGAGGCGGCGGGGCGGCTCCACCTCGAGAACATCCCAGAACCCCCGCGGCTGATCGCCCTCCGGCCCGGTCATGTGGTACTCGATCCGGCTGCCGGGGGAGAGCTCATGCTTCGTGAACGTGGCGGGGTAGGTCGGCGGTCCCCACCACCGCTCGAGCTGGCGGGGGTCGGCCCACAGCTGCCAGACGCGCTCCGGCGAGGCGTCGAACTCGGCATCGAGGGTCAGGGTCAGGGAATCGGGGTCCTTGCGGACGGCGGTCACGGGCATGGGGTTACTCCTTTGAGGACTCGGTTACGAGCGCGGTCATGCGATCGACGCGACCGCGCCACAGCTCCTCGTACTGGTCGAGCAGGCGACGTGCCACGACCAGCCCGGTGAGGTTGGTTCGGACCACCTTGCGGCGGCCGATGCGCTCCTTGGTGACCAGCCCAGCCCGCTCGAGGATCGCCACGTGCTTCTGCACCGCGGCGAAGCTCATCGGGTAGTGGCCGGCGAGCTCGGCGACTCCCTCCCCGCCGTCGATCGCGCGGCGCACGATGTCACGCCGGGTCGCATCGGCCAGGGCGCCGAACATGCGGTCGAAGTCGGGAGGGATGAGCTGCATCGATACAACCATACGGTTGTATGAGGGCCGTGTCAAGCCACCCGTTGTTTCCCCGTCGGGCAGTCAATCAGGCGGCGTTCCTCAGCTGCTCGAGACTGTCCAGGATCACGTCAAGCGCGAACTCGAACTCCGCATCGGTATCGCACCCGCCCAGCCCGCCCTCGTGGGTCACCGCCAAGGCCAGCTCCGCCACGTGAGGGTGGGTGGCACCGATCTGCTCGGCCAGGAGCGCGGCCACCTTCGGGTCCACGTCCGAGGAGTCGTCGAACAGGTCCTGGGTGAAGCCCAGGATGCGACTGCCCATCAGGTGGAGGGCGTGGTGGGTCAGTTCTAGCGACAGGCCGCCCTCCCGCATGATCCCGATCACGGTATCGAAGTGCCGCAGCCCCGCCGGGCCGGGGTCGTCCAGGGTCTCGATGATGGCCGGCGCCCACGGATGGCGGAGCATGACCCGACGGGCGTCGAGCACGGTGCGGCGAAGCGTCCGCTGCCAACCGCGCCGAGCCGTGCGTCTCGGGATCTGCTCTATGACCGCGTCCACCATTCCGGCCAGCAGGTCGTCCTTGCTCCGAACGTGGGTATAGAGCGACATCGCCTCGATCCCGAGCTCCTGGCCAAGGCGCCGCATGCTGAGGGACTCGATCCCTTCCCGATCGCCGAGGTCGATAGCGGCTTCGAGCACACGCCGCCTCGTCACCCGGGGGCGGGGGACGCCACCCTTCGGTGGCAACGCTTCGATCTTCAAACACAACCTCTTCTGTGGCTGGGGATTGACATCATGTCGCCCGCACTATACCTTACGACGTAATGACTATCCTTACATCATAAGGATAGCGAAAACGGCAGTACGAGGAGACGACATTGACCGACCGCGTTGTCACCCCCGAGGAGGACTCTCCGACCCGACCGAAGCTTCCGCCACGCTGGTTCATTCGGGGCGCTTGGGTGGCTCATCGATCCATCTATCGGCTGACCGGTGGACGGCGGGGACTCTCGCACCCGACCCAGGGCGCCTCGTTCGGGCACCTGCGCCTAAGGACGATCGGCCGCCGCTCCGGCGCTGAGCGGATCGCCATCCTCGGTTATGTAGAGGACGGGCCGAACTACGTGACTCTGGCAATGAATGGCTGGGCCGACGCGGATCCCGCGTGGTGGCTCAACCTCCAGGCCCGACCCGAGGCCATCGTGGAGCTGAAGGGTGGGGCGACCCAGGCGGTTCGTGCCCGTGCCGCTGAGGGAGCGGAGCGACATCGGCTCTGGGCGGCCCTTCGCGGGTACACCGGCTACGGCGACTTCGAGGCATTCACCTACCACCGGGCCGGCAAGACCGCGGTTGTCGTCCTCGAGCCACGAGGCGACTAGCCGCGCTTCGGCCCGCCGGACTCCGCCGCCGACTACCATCGGCCGGTGACCCTGCGAACCCAGAACCCCAGCTCCGACTCGTTCGTCCACCTCCACGTCCACTCCGAGTTCAGCCTCCTGGATGGGATGTCCCGGCTCTCGGAGCTCACGAATCGGGCTGCCGAGCTGGGTATGCCGGCGATCGGCCTGACCGACCACGGGGCCTTGTATGGGGCCGTTGCCTTCCACCGAGCAGCAACCAACGCAGGCGTCAAGCCGATCATCGGGGTCGAAACCTACGTCGCGCCGCGCGGACACACTGACCGCGACCCGCGCCTCGACGCCAACCCCAGCCACCTCATCCTCCTGGCGCGGAACGCGGCCGGCTACCGGAACCTGCTGGCCCTCATCACGAAGGCGCACCTCGACGGCTACTACTACAAGCCGCGGATCGACAAGGCGCTGCTGGCCGAGCACGCGGAGGGGCTGATCGGGACATCGGCTTGCCTCGGTGGGGAAGTACTGAAGAACCTGGGGGAAGGTAATGAGCAGGGCGCACGGCAGGCGGCCGACGACTATCGGTCCATCCTGGGTGAGGGGAACTTCTTCATCGAGGTCCAGGACCACGGTCTGCCCGAGCAGCGGATGCTCCATCCCAAGCTGGTGGACCTCGCCCGCAACCTCAACCTGCCGCTCCTCGCCACGAACGACACCCACTACACCCTGCCGGAGCAGGCGGAGGCGCACGACCTGCTGCTCTGTATCCAGACCGGGTCCAACCTGGCGACCCCGAACCGCCTGAAGTTCGACACGACCGAGTTCGCGGTGAAGGCCCCCGACGAGATGCGGCGCCTGTTCAACGGGGAGCTGCCGGAGGCCTTCGACAACACCCTGCGGGTGGCGGAGATGGTGGACCTCAAGCTCGAGTTCGACCGGCTCCGACTGCCCGACTTCCCGGTCCCGGAGGGCGAGACAGCCGCGACGTGGCTCCGGCGCGAGTGCGAGCGGGGGCTGGCTGAGCGCTACGGCGACGTCACACAAGCCATCAGGTCACGCCTGGAGTACGAGCTCGGGATCATCGACCGAATGGGGTACTCGGCCTACTTCTTGATTGTGGCGGACTTCACCCGCTTCGCCCGGGAGCAGGGGATCATGACCACCTGCCGCGGATCGGCGCCGGGGAGCATCGTGACCTACTCGCTGGGCATCACGCCGGTGGACCCCCTGGCCTACGGCCTTCCCTTCGAGCGGTTCCTGAACCCGGACCGGGTCACGATGCCGGACATCGACATCGACTTCCAGGACAGCCGCCGGGGCGAGGTGATCGACTACGTCACTCGCAAGTACGGCGCCGACCGGGTGGCCCAGATCATCACCTTCGGGACTCTGGGCGCGAAGGCCGCCATCAGGGACACTGGGCGGGCGATGGGCCTGACCTACGCCGAGGCGGACCGGGTGGCAAAGGCGGTGCCCAACGAGCTGAACATCAGCCTGGAACGGGCCATCGAGACGTCCCCCCAGCTGCGGGAGCAGATGGCCGCCGACGAGCGCGTGGACAAGCTGATCGGCGCCGCGCGGCAGCTGGAGGGGATCGCTCGCCATGCATCGACCCATGCGGCCGGGATCGTCATCAGCCGCGAGCCACTGACCGACATCATGCCGCTCCAGCGGGCGACGGACGGCGAGACGACGATGACCCAGTTCGAGATGCACGCCTGCGAGGCGCTGGGTCTCCTCAAGTTCGACTTCCTGGGGCTCATCAACCTCACCATCCTGGCCGATGCGGTCGAGCTCATCGGTCGCCACCGTGGGGTCGAGATCGACGTCGACAACCTGCCGCTGGACGACGCCAAGACCTTTGCGCTCCTCTCGACCGGGGAAACGACCGGCATCTTCCAGCTCGAGGGGTCGGGGATGCGCCGCTACGTGAAGGACCTGCGCCCAACCGAGCTGCGCGACATCGCCGCCATGGTGGCCCTCTTCCGTCCCGGCCCGATGGCCAACATCCCGGCCTACATCCGCCGCAAGCACGGCGAGGAGCCGGTGACCTACCTCCATCCCGCCCTGGAGCCGGCCCTCCGCGACACGTATGGGATTTTCGTGTACCAGGAGGACATCATGACCGCGGCCATCGCGATGGCCGACTACACCGGTCCCGAGGCCGACAACCTGTGCTACGCCATCCGGAAGAAGAACGCCCAGGTCCTCCGCGAGCACGAGGCCAAGTTCAAGGCCGGGGCCAAGAAGAAGGGGATCCCGCCCGGCGTGGTGGACCAGGTCTTCGCCGCCTTCGAGCCGTTCGCGCGCTACGGGTTCAACAAGGCCCACGCCACCTGCTACGGCCTGATCGCCTACCAGACCGCCTACCTCAAGGCGAACTACCCCGTCGAGTTCATGACCGCCGTCTTCAACGGCTTCCGGGAGCGCGCCGAGAAGGTGGCCGCGGTGGTCGCTGAGTGCCGGCGGCTGGGGATCGAGGTTCGCCCGCCGGACGTCCAGCGCTCCCACGCCCTGTTCGAGGTGGAGACCGATGCCGACGGCACCCGTGCCATCCGCTTCGGGATGGCCGCCGTGAAGAACGTGGGCGAAGGCGCGGTCGAGAGCATCGTCGCTGCCCGCGAGGCGGAGGCCGATGGCGGGCCGTTCACCTCACTCGACGACCTCTGCCGGCGGGTGGACCAGCAACGGGTCAACAAGCGGGTGTTCGAGTCGCTCATCAAGGTCAATGCCCTGGCCAGCCTGGGGCCGATGCCGGTCCTCCTGGACCGCCTGGACGGCGCGCTCGACACTGCCACGCGCCATCACCGCGACGTGGCCGTCGGCCAGGAGACGATGTTCGGTGGGGAGCTGTTCGCAGTACCGATGGCCACCGGCAACGGAGAGCTGACGGGGGAAGCCGGGACCGGCGAGGCGGCCGGCGACGGCCGGGGCGAGATCTCGCGCCGCGAACGGCTGCGGTGGGAGAAGGAGCTGCTCGGCCTCTACCTGACCGAGCACCCGCTGGGTGACATCGCGGACGAGCTGCCGTCATTCGTGACCGCCTACACCGGCGACCTGGCGGAGGAGTCGGATCAGTCCCGCGTCACGCTGGGCGGGATCATCCAGGGCACCCGGAGGGTGATCACCCGGGCCGGCTCGACGATGCTCGTCGTCCAGCTCGAGGACCTCCAGGGAAGCGTCGAGGTCGTCGTCTTCCCCAAGGTCTACGCCGAGACCGCGAACGCATGGGTCGAGGACGCGGTCGTGCTCGTCAGTGGCCGGGTGGACCACCGCGACGAGGAGGCGAAGCTCCTGTGCGACACGGTCCATGCCTGGGACGACGCCCAGCGAATGGGCCCCGCCGCATTCGGGACGGAGCGTGACCGGCTGAGTCGTGGCCGCGGCGGGCGGGCCGCTGCCCCCCCGGTCGATCCCCTGCGGCCGGCCATCGGTCTGCCCCCGGACGTCCCGGTCGCGCGGCCTCGGGGTGCCGAACCGGCGGTCACCGGCGACCTGGCCGCCTCCACGATGCCGGGGGGCGATCCCACACCGGCTGCCGTGGCCATCGCGCCCGAGCCCCCGATTGCGCCGGCGGAGGAGTCGCCGCAGCCCCGCGAAGCGGTGCCCATCCCGGCCATCGCCGAGGGAGCGGCCGGCTCGCTGTGGATCTCATTCGCGCCCGATCTCTCGTCGGATGCCCTGCTCGACGCCATCGAGTCGGTCACGACCATCGTCCGCCAGCGTCCCGGCGACCTGCCGGTGGTCCTGGCCGTCCCGGTGGCCGGCGCCACGCGCCAGGTGCGCCTGCCGCAGGCCACGGGCTGGGATGAGGCGATCGAGGCCGTCCTGCGCCGCGAGGTGACCGCAGACCTGAGCGTGGAACGCCGGCCCGAGCCCGCCAGCCCGTCAGTATCATCGGGAGCGTGACGGCGACCAGCTCGCCATGACCCGACAGATTCGCCGCGCCGTGACCGGCATCCGCGAGCGATTCACGGTGGAAGGCCCGTCGGCGGACATCGTGGCCGAGATGTCGCAGGCCCTGCCCCCCGAGGAGCTGGACGTCCCGCCCGAGCCCATGGGCCCGATCGCAGTCACGATCCGGGTCGTGGGGGTGGTGGTCACCATCGTCCTCACCCTCGCACTCCTGTGGCTGCTCCGCGGCCTCGTCCTGAACGTCTTCCTGGCGCTCCTTTTCGCCGCCGGCCTGCTCGGAGCCGCGCGTCGGTTCGAGCAGCGAATGTCCCGGCCGGCGGCAGCCATCACGGTCAACCTCGTCGCGATCGGGGCGGTCGTTGGCATCTTCCTGATCGCGGCCGGCCCGGCGATGGCCGCGATCGGCGCGTTCGTTCAGGCCATTCCGGGCCTGCTCGAGTCGCTCGGAGCGTGGATCGAGGGCCTGATCGGCAGCACGGCGTACGACCAGCTCTTCCCGGAGGGGGTGGACACCACGTTCCTCCTCGGTGGCCTCCTCGATCTCACCGTGACCACGGTCGCGGTCATCGCCAACGTGGTGATCATCGTGATCATCGAGATCTTCCTGCTCATCGAGCGTCGTCAGCTGTTGAACGGGGTGCTCGAGTTCATGGACACCGAGGACCGCCCGGCGACTCGCTACATCCTCACCACTGGCATCGACAGCCTTGGAAAGTACCTGCGGGGGCTGTTCATCTCGATGACCTTCATCGGCCTCGCCACCGCGGTGGGCATGTGGCTGATCGGGATCCCCTTCGCCATCCCGATGGGCATCGTCGCCTTCTTCACGGCCGCGATCCCGTACATCGGCGGACTGTTCGCCCTCGTGCCCATCCTGATCATCGCCGCGGCCGAGGTCGGCCCGGTGGCGGTGCTGCTGATGATCGGATGGCAGATCGTGATCCAGCAGATCGAAGGGTCGGTCATCACCCCCACCGTCCAGGGGAAGGCGATCAACGTCTCGCCGCTGGTCGTCATGCTCGGCGTGACGGCCGGCATCACCCTGGGCGGCCTGGTCGGCGGAATCATCGCCATCCCGATCGCGGCCCTGATCGGAGTCGGGCTGCGGGGCGTGATCATCCCCATGCGGCGACGGGCCGAGGCCCGTGAGCAGGCTCGGCGGGCGGCCTACATCGCCTCCCGGCAGGCGGCCGCGGCAGCGACCCCGTCAGCCTCGGCCTCGGCCGCGGACCCGGCGTAGGCCCGCGAGGGCTTCCGCCGGCTCGCACCGCATCGGTATCATCCGACGCGTGACCAGCCCATCGTCCGCTCCGCAGGGGGACGCGCTGACCGCGAGCGTCCTCCGTTACCTGCGGCGGTTCCCGAACCAGGAGGTCCCGCTCGATGGGCTGGCCGGGGAGCTGGGCATCGAGCCCGAGACGCTGCAGCTGACCGTTGAGCGGCTCCATCGCCGGCGATTCCTCATCGCCCCGTTCGTCGAGCCCGGCCGCGCCGGCGGTGCGAAGCTGACTGCGGTCGGACTTCGCTGGTTGATCGTGCGGGAGGGTGGAACACCGCGCGACAAGCCGGTCGCCTTCCAGCCGGCCCGCAAGCGGGTCCGCGCCGAGGACGAAGCGGCCCGGCTCCCGCGCGCGCAGGTGTACGGCGTGCGGCGGTGATGGCCCGCGGCCGGAGCCCGGCGAGCGTGACGCTCCAGGTGGGCCTGGTCGTCATCGGCCTGGCGGTGGCGGTCGTCGTGACGTGGCTGATCCGCGGGCTCCTGGTCCAGCTGTTCCTTGGACTGATCCTGGCGGCGGGGCTCCTCGCACCCGTCCTTGCCCTTGAACGGCGGATGCCGCGCTGGCTGGCGGTCACGATCACGTTGGTCGCGGTGGTGGCGGCGGTCGTCCTGCTGCTCGTCCTGGTGGTGCCGCCCCTGGCCGCCCAGATCTCCCAGTTCAACGAGCAGCTTCCGGAGCTGGTCGTCCGCCTCGAAGCCTGGCTGGCCGATATCGTCGGCCAGGAGGTGGTGGATTCCTGGACCGGTGGCGCTCCCATCGAGCCGCCGACCCTCAGCTCCATCGTGGCCCTCGGCATGGACCTGATCAACGTGCTGCTCGCGGTTGTCACGATCCTGATCTTCGCCGCGTTGCTGCTGCTCACCCGCGAGCAAACCGGGGGCTGGCTGGCGAACTTCCTGCCCGCTCGGTACCGCGGCCGGGCCACGGTGCTCGGCGGCGAGGCGATGTCGCGGCTCGGGGGCTATGTCCGTGGGTTGCTCGGGACCATGGCCTTCGAGGGAATCGGCGTCGCCATCGGGGCGTTCGTGCTGGGGATGCCGATGCCGCTGGCCCTGGGCGGCATCACGTTCATCAGCGCCGCCATCCCGTACCTCGGCTCGGTGATCATGCTGGTTCCCACCTTCATCCTGGGCCTGAGCGTCTCGCCCACGACGGCGGTCCTGATCGTCGCCTGGGTGCTCATTCTCGAGCAGATCGAGGGCTTGGTCGTCACCCCCCTCATCCAGAGCAAGGCAGTCCGGATCTCGCCGTTGGCCGTCCTGTTCGGGGTGTTGGCTGGTTTCGCGGTGGCCGGCTTCGTCGGCGGCATGCTGGCCATCCCGATCGTGGCCCTCATCGACGTGGTGTTGACCGGCATCGTCTTCCCGCTGCAGGCGGCGAAGGGCACACCGGGGCCGCCCGCGCCGCTGCCCACGTCCGCCGCACCGGAGGGCTAGCCCGCCAGGAACCGCCGCAGGAACTGGCGGGTCCGGTCGTCATCGGGGTCGTTGAGAACCTTCTCCGGCGGCCCCTCCTCGAGGATCCGTCCCTCCTCCAGGAAGACAACCCGGTCGGCGGCCTCCCGAGCGAAATGGAGCTCGTGGGTGACGACGATCATCGTCGAGCCTTCGTGCGCCAGTTCCTCCATGACGTGCAGCACCTCGCCGATGAGGTCGGGATCGAGGGCACTGGTGGGCTCATCGAAGAGGAGGACCTTGGGTTCCATGCAGAGGGCGCGGGCGATCGCAACCCGCTGCTTCTGGCCGCCTGACAGGCGCGGCGGGTACTCGTCACGTTTCTCCGCCAGGCCGACCTTGGCGAGGAAGGCCTCCGCCCGCGCCACGGCCTCGTCTTTCGAGATGCCGAGGACGCGGGTAGGCGCTTCGATGAGGTTCTGGAGCACGCTCATGTGCGGGAACAGGTTGAACTCCTGGAAGACCATCCCGGCGCGGATCCGGATCTGGCGAATCTGCTCCAGGTGGGCCTTGCTGCGGGCATGGAGCGGATCGGCCTCGACCCTGACGCCATCGATCTCGACGGTGCCCGCCGATGGCTCTTCGAGGAAGTTCACGCAGCGGAGGAACGTCGTCTTCCCGCTGCCGGAGCGCCCGATGAGCATGACCGCCTCGCCCGTGCGGACGACCATGTCCATACCGCGGAGGACGTGGTTCCGGCCGTAATACTTCTCGATGGCTTCGGCGCGAACGATGGGATCGCCGAGGTGTGGAGCCACGACCTCGTGGTGGGTATGCCCGTGGCTCGGAGCCACCGGGGTCGATTCGGTCATCGGTCGCCCCGCGCCATGCGCAGCTCGAGCCGCTGCTGGAAGTAGCTGAAGATGATGGTGAGGACCCAGTAGACCGCGGCCGCGATGACGAGGGCCTCAAGACTCCGGAAGTTCTGGCGCCCGACCAGCTGGGACCGGAAGAGGAGCTCCTCGACGGCGAGGATCGAGACCAGCGAGGAGTCCTTGAGCATGGCCACGAAGTCGTTGCCGATGGCCGGGATGACGATCCGAAATGCCTGGGGCATGACGATCCGCCACATCACCAGCCGCTCGGTCAGGCCCAGCGACTGGGCTGCCTCGCGCTGACCGCGCGGTACGGCCTGGATGCCGGCCCGGAACACCTCGGTCATGTACGCGCCGTAGTTGAAGCTCAGGGCGATGATCCCCGAGGGAATGGCCGCCAGCACGATGCCGAGCTGCGGCAGGGCGAGGTAGATGAAGTAGATCTGGACGATGAGCGGCGTGCCCCGGACGAGGGACACGTAGAGGGACGCCACGCCGTTGATGTACGGGTTTCGCGACATGCGCCCGATGGCCCCGATCAGGGCGAGGATGGTCGCGAACACGATCGACACCACCGAGAGGAGGACCGTGAGTGCCGCCCCGCCGATGATGAACGGGCCCCACTCGGCAATGAACGCCGTGTCGATGTTTCCGGTCGCGTACAGGCCGACCAGGAGCAGACCGATGAGAGCTGCCCAGGTGGCAAAGAACTTCAGACGGAAGACCGTCCGATATCGCGCCTGGCTGGCCTCGATCTGAGCGAGCAGCGAGCCCGGCTGCGGGACCTCCGCGACGGTCACGAGTCATACCTCCAAATAGCAGGGCGGGGACCCTTGCGAGTCCCCGCCCTGGTTGTTGCCGATTGCGAACCGTTACTCGGCGGCGGCTGCTTCCTGGCTGAAGTCGTGCTCGAACCACTCCTCGCTAAGCGAGGTCAGGGTTCCATCGTCGTGCATCTCGCCGATGATCCGGTCGATCTCGAAGAGAAGCGCGGCATGCTCCGGTCCGGCCTTGTCGATCGCGACCGACAACGGCTCGTTGAAGACCGGCTCCCCGATCTTCACGATTGGCTGCCCGGAGTCGATGGCGCCGTCGATGACGGTGCCCGAAGTCATCAGCAGGTCGAACTCGGTTCGGCCGGCCTCGATGTCCTCGATGCAGTTGGCATCGGTCGGTCGGGTGATCGCCTCGACGTCGTCGGGGATGGTGAACTCCAGGTCATCCAGGCTCGTGGCGCCGGAGCGCTCACTGGCGGCCAGGAAGGCCGGGGTGTAGTAGTACGGCTGCGTAAAGCTGAACAGGTCCTTGCGGCCTGTCGTGATCGTCATGGACCCGACGCTGATGTCCCAGCGCTCGGCCCAGCTGCCGGCGGTGATGATGTCCCAGTCCTGATGCTGGAACTCCGCCTCGACACCCAGCCGCTCGGCGATCTCGGTCCCGACGTCGATGTCGAAGCCGACCCACGAGCCGTCCGCCTCACGGAAGGACTGGGGCTCGTAGTTGGCATCGGTAGAGATCCGGAGCACGCCCGCTTCCTCGATGGTCTCCAGGAGGTCACCGGCTGCGTCCGCTTCCTCGATCGGATCTTGGGCATCTGGCTGATCGTCGGACCCTGTCAGGTAGGCAAAGTACGTCGTTGCTTCACCGACACAAACCGCGGCCGGGACGTCGCCGGCTGACTGGCACGCGGCGAGAATGAGGAGACTGGCCAGCAGGGCCGCCCCGCGGCGAATCGTGCTCATGGACCCTCCTTCAGTGCGCCTCTCGTCGAGCAGGACGGTGCGCTCATTGTAGGGCGTGGTGTACCACGGGGGCCTACCCGCCGCAAGGTATCGAGAGCGTTCGAACGGCTGCTAGCATGCCGCGGATGTCGGCCCTGTCCAGCCGCCCCCTGCTCGTGTTCGGCCTGGTGGTGGCCATCGGCATCGGGGTGTGGGCCGTGGCGACCGTCATCATCCAGCCGAACCCGGTGTTCGTGAGCGAGAAGGCCTGTTCCGACGAGAGCGGCTTCAACTGCGTGACCCTGAACGTGCCGCGAGACCATACCGACCCTGATTCGGAGACGTGGGAGATCACGTTCGCCATCCAGCGGGCGCTGAGCGGGGACAGCGAGGGCGTCATCGTGTACGCGGTCGGCGGGCCGGGCGCTTCGGGCATCGCGGTCGCCGACGACTACGCCTCGTACTTCCATCCGGATGTTCCGGAGCGCTACGACCTTGTGTTCTTCGACCAGCGGGGGATCGGCGGCTCGCAGCCGCTCCAATGCATGGATGCGTCACTGGCCTGGTTCACAACGCCAGCCATCCCGACCGGCTCGGAGGCCGAGGCGGAGGCCTTCTCCGATGCCACCGAGCAGTACGTCACCGACTGCCTCGCCGAAGCCGGCGCGTCCCCCGAAGACCTCCCCCTCTACGCCACCCGCCAGGCGGTCGAGGACCTCGAGGTCTTCCGGCGGTGGCATGGCGCCGAGCAGCTCATCGTCATCGGCGAGAGCTACGGCACCCAGTACGCCCAGGTCTACGCCGCTGCCCACCCGGAGCAGGTCGAGGCCCTGATCATCGACGGCCCGATCGACCTGACCCTGTCCGGGTACGACTACTACATCGAGGCGACCGAGGCCGGTGACGAGGTGCTGTCGCTCATCCTCGAGGCCTGCACCGATGACTCCGCCTGCGAGGCGGACATGGGTGGCCGCGACGCCCTGGAGGTGTACGACGAGCTGGCTGCCGACCTTCGAGACGGACCGATGACCTTCGACTTCGTGACCGCTGACCGGAGAGGTGGAGGAACGCGAGCTCACGTTCAACGACCTCGAGACGGTGGGGAGCTACCTTCTGACCCCCCAGGCCGACCGGATGCTCCTGCAGCGCGCCCTGGCCCAGGCCGGTCGCGGCGAGCTCCTGCCGCTGGCCCGCATCCTGTACTCGGCCCTGGCCCAGGATCCGGAGACCCTCGAGCCGATCCCGGACGACACCTGGTCAGACGCGCTGTACTACGCCGTCGACTGCGCGGACTACGCCTTCGGCACTGGCAGCGCGGAGGAGCGGTCCGATGCCTACTTCGCCGCGGGCGAGGCGGCCGGGGTCAGCGAGATGCGCCTCGGAACCGGGTACTTCATCGACTACCCCTGCGCCTACTGGCCCGCCCATCCCCCCGACGGGCGCCCGCCGTACCTGGGCGACACCGAGTTCCCGATCCTGATCCTGGGGGCGACGTGGGATCCCGTACACGCCGTACCCGAACGCCGAGCGCCTGGCGGCGAACCTGGGGAACTCCTACGCCATCACCCAGCCAGGCGGCCCGCACGTCATCGGCCTCCGCGGGGAGGCGTGCCCGGACGACTACCTCAACGCCTTCCTGCTGCGAGGGCACGCTCCCGCCCGAGGAGTACACCGAGTGCGAGTTCGCCGGTGTGGACCCCTATGTCCCCATCCCGGCCGCCGACGTGAACGACTACGACTCGACCCTGGACGCGCTCAGCGCGGTCGACGACGAGATCAACTACTCCACCGGACTTCGGGTATTGGGACGGCGTCGAGCCGCTGACGTGTCGGTTGCCTGTACGGTGGCTACGTGATCTACGTCGCCATCGAGCAACGAGCTACGAGGTCGAGATCGACGACTGCGCCTACAGTCGGGGACTGGCCCTGACTGGCGAGGCGATCATCGACGACGAGGAGGGCAGCTTCGCCTGCGGGTCCGAAGCCGAAGCCGGCGACGGGCTGACCTACGAGCGCAGCGCTGACGGCGATCGGTCCGCCTCCGGGGAGCTGCCGTGAGCGCCACCCATCCCGCCGTCGTCGGTGATGCCAGCACCGGTCCCGCTCTCGCGGGCGGCGACCATCCCATCCCGCTACTACCTGGATCCCGCCGTCCTCGAGGCGGAGAAGGACCGGATCTTCAGCCGGACCTGGCAGCTCGTCGCGCGGTCGGAAGACCTCGCCCGAGTCGGGGACTTCGTGCCGGCCACAATCGTGGACGAGCCGATCGTCATCACCCACGGCCTCGACGGGGAGCTGCGCGGTTTCTACAACGTCTGCCGGCACCGGGCCGGACAGGTCGCCCTCGCCCGCGGCAACCGAAAGAGCCTCCAGTGCCGGTACCACGGCTGGACCTACGGGCTGGACGGCACGCTCCGCGCGTGTCCCGAGATGGACGCCACCGAGGACTTCCGGAAGGAGGACTTCGGCCTGGTGCCGATCCGGGTCGAGGCCTGGGGCCCGTTCGTGTTCGCCAACCTGGACGCCGAGGCGCCGCCGCTGGGCGAGGTGCTGGGCGACATCCCGGCAGAGGTCGAGGCAGCCGGTTTCGACCTGTCCCACATGCGCCTCGTCGAGCGCCGCGAGTACGTCATCGACTGCAACTGGAAGGTCTACGTTGATAACTACCTCGAGGGCTACCACCTGCCCATCGCCCACCCGGACCTGTTCCGGGAGGTGGACTACGACGCCTACCGGGTCGAGGAGCACCGCTACTACTCCAAGCAGTACGCCCCCATCCGCGACCTGAAGCCGGGCGAGGAGATCGGTCGCGACCGTCGCTTCATGCGGAGCGCGGACGGTGGCGAGGACAGCGCGCTGTATTACTGGGTCTTCCCCAACACGATGTTCAACATCTACCCCGACAACCTGTCCTCGAACCTCGTCCTACCGCTCGGCCACGAGCGGACGCTGACCGTCTTCGAGTGGTTCTTCGCCGAGCCGGGCACCGGACCGGGATGGGAGTCCATGCAGCAGGGGATCGCGTTCTCTGACCAGATCCAGCAGGAGGACATCGTCCTCTGCGAGCAGGTCCAGCGCGGGCTCCGTTCGCGGGCCTACGACAGCGGCCGGTTCAGCGCCCTGCGCGAGAACGGCGTCTACCATTTCCAGAACCTGGTCCGCGAGTTCCTGGGCGAGGACGAAGGCCGATGAGCGCGGGCCGCGCGGCTCCGCTGACGTACGACGGCCTGGAAGCCCTGGCACGCAGCTTCGAAGGCAAGCCGCTGGAGACCATCACGGGCAAGGCGTTCACCGTCGGCATCTCGCGCACCGGCGAAATTTTCTTCACCCCGGCCTCGAGTGCGTGGGGCCAGACCGAAGGCCGAAAGGGTCACCAGCGCTTCGTCGAGCGTTTCAACGAGATCGGCAGCCTGCAGCCCAAGGACTATGCCGATGTCAGCCGCAACGCCTCGTACCTCATCGGCCTGCTCAAGGCCGCGCAGGAGGAATCCGCGTGAGCGCCGTGAAACGGACCGATGGCAAGCTGACGGTGGCCCTCGTCAGCGAGGTCTTCTGGCAGCCGGACGGCGCAGTGCGCCTGGGCCAGCGCCTGGACGAGGCCGCTCGGCGGGGAGCGGACATCGCCCTCCTGCCGGAGCTCCCGCTCCACCCCTGGCGCCCGGCCACCAAAGAGGCGGTGGACGAGGATGCCGAGCCGATGGGCGGCCGCCGGATGACGATCCAGGCGGAGGCGGCGCGCACGGCCCGGATCGGCCTGGTGGGCGGGATCATCCATCGCGACGAGTCCGGCCGCAGGACGAGCCGGGGCCTCGTCTTTGACTCCACCGGGGAGGTCGTCTCCACCTTCGAAAAGCTCCACCTCCCCGAGGAAGACGGCTTCTGGGAGACGAGCCACTACCAGCCGGGGACGGCCATCGCCCGCCCCACGGATGCGTTCGGGATGCCCATCGGCATCCAGATCTGCTCCGACAACAACCGCCCGGAGGGGTCGCACCTCCTTGGCGCCCTCGGCGCGGAGGCCATCCTCAACCCGCGGGCGTCGGAGGAGAAGACGTACCAGCGCTGGAAGGTCGTCTGGCGGGCCAACGCCCTGACGTCGGCCGCGTACGTGCTCTCCGTCAACCGCCCCGACCCAGAGGGCGGTGTCCTCATCGGTGGCCCGTCGGTGGCGGTGGACCCGAGCGGGCACACCATCATCGAGACCACCGATCGGATGGCGCTGGTGAACCTCGATCGGGCGGCGATCTCGGATGCCCGGGTGGCGTACCCCGGCTACCTGCCCATCTGGGCGCGGCTGTACGGCGAGGCCTGGAACGAGGTGGCGGCCGACGCGGAGCGCGCGGGAGACTCGGCCCCCGGAGAGGGAGCTGCGGGGCCGCCTATTCGGCGAGGATGAACGTGCCCTGCGCCAGGAGCTCCGAACCGCGGTAGACCCGCATCACGAACGTCCCGGCCCCGAGGGGGTCGAGGAGGGCGTTGGTCGGCACCGTGAAGCCGTCGACCATGGCTTCCGGGTCCACGCCCAATGGGTTCTCCTCCGGGTTGATGACCTGCGTCTCTGACCCGTCCTCCGCGATCTGCCACACCCCCTCGGCGATCTCGGTCACGCCGAACGGCGCGGTCAGCTCTATCGAGTGGGCGAAGATCGTGCCCGGGGTGAAGGTGTCGGTCGGGCTCGTGACCCGCTGCGTCTCCGGATTCAGGCCCAGGCCGAAGGTGAGGGTGCCCGGCAGGGTCGGCGGGATGCTTGCCGACGGGTCGGGGGTGCCGGCGCTCGGGTCAACCGACGGCGCGGGGGTCGGCTCGGCGCTGGCCGATGGGTCCGGCGTGGCGGTGGGGACCACGACGGCCGGTGCCGGCGGCAGGATCCCGGCGATGAGCACGCCGATGATGATGGCCGCCGCGATCGTGCCCAGCGCACCGCCGATGGCGAGCAGGGAGCCCTGGTCCACGCCCGGCAGCGGGCTGGCCTGGGTCGAGGCCTGGGCCCCGGTGGCGCCGGCCATCGGCGTCCCGCACGAGCGGCACACCTGGGCCCACGCCGGGTTGGCGCGGCCGCAGTTGGCGCACTCCACGGTTCCCTCGGCCATCGGCGGGGAGCCTAGCACGGCGACTGGCTAGGCCCGGACCTCCTCGCGCATGAACCGGATGTAGGCGTAGGCAAAGCAGAGAACGGTGATCGCGACCATGGCCACGACGTGGGGCCAGACGAGCAGGAGGCTCTGGTCGAGCGAGAGGAGGGTCGGAATCTGCTGCTGCGCCTGGTCCAGCTGACCCAGGGTTGCGGGCACCGAGGTCTGGGTCACCGACGGGTTCAGGATGACCGATGACGCCTCGGTATAGAGGGTCGGCGGCAGGAGGCGGTTGAGCAGCGCGTGCCATTGGTAGCCGGCCAGCTGCTCGGCGGCGGGAAGCGCCGTGTCCACCGGCGCGACGATGGCCAGGAGCAGGCTCAGGAGGAATCGGCCGAACA
This sequence comes from uncultured Chloroflexia bacterium, assembly GCA_963699235.1. GTDB lineage: Bacteria > Chloroflexota > Limnocylindria > QHBO01 > QHBO01 > DASTEQ01. Next base: position 1,198,252 of record OY969424.1, read on the forward strand.
GGGCGACCAGCAGCCAGACCCCGAACCCGACCAGCGCCGCCGTGGCCGCACGTTTGAAGACGACCGACAGCAGCGTCCCGAAGGCGAGCCACATCGCGACATAGACGATCGTGACCGCCACCCAGATGATCAGGCGGAGCACCTCGGAGCCGGTCGGGACGACGCCGAGGCGGAGCATGCCGAAGCCGGCGATCATCACGACCACCGAGACGAGGACGAGCGAGATCGTCACCAGCGCGGCGCCGAACTTGCCGTTGATGACGGCGTCGCGGTGGATGGGCTGGGAGACGAGCCGCGGGAGGGTGCCCTGGGCCCGCTCACCATTCACCGAGTCGAAGGCGAACGCGATCCCGAGCAGGGGAGCGGTCAGGCCCACGAAGGCCGCGACCGTGAAGTCGAGCCCGAAGATCGCGAAGTCGGGCGGACCGATGATGAACATCGCGATGAACACCGCCTGGGCGCCGCTGGCGTCCTCGGCGAGGGTCCGGATCTGCTCCGCGGCGATGAACAGCGGCACCGCCGCCGCCAGGCCCAGGACGATGAACAGGATGATGAAGCGCAGGCTCAGCAGCTGGTCGGCGAACTCCTTGGCGGCCACCACCAGCCAACCCGACGACGGCGGGGCGGCGACGGGCCTCGTCGCCGGAGAGGCGACCGGGGCGACAGGGTCGGCGGCGGTCATGCGGCCAGCCCCGCGCCGTGGAGCGCGCTGCGGTAGATCTCGTCCAGCGAGGAGCTGATGGATCGGATGGCAGTCAGGCCCAGCTGCTCACGGGCGGCCGCGCGCGAGCACCGCCTCCCGCACCGGTCGATCGGCCGAGGCCGGCTCGACGGTGAGCGACCACGGCTCCACGGGCGTTGCGGCCGCCTGGACGCCGGTCACGTGCGGGATGGCCGAAAGGGTCGTGCGAATGCGGTCCGCGGCCGGTCCATCGGATCCCTCGAAGCTGACCTCCACCCGGGCCTGATCGGTCCCGAACTCGGCCGCCAGCTCGGACACTGTGCCCAGCCCGATGAGGCGACCGGCGGCAAAGATCCCGACCCGGTCGCAGACGGACTGGACCTGGACCAGGAGGTGGCTGGAGAGAAGGATCGTGACGCCGCGCTCGTTGACGAGGTTGCGGAGGAGATCCAGGATCCCGACCACGCCGATGGGGTCGATGGCGGTCGTCGGCTCGTCGAGGATCAGGATCTCGGGGTCCTTCACCAGCGCGTCGGCAATGCCCAGCCGCTGGAGCATGCCTCGCGAGTAGGTCCCGGTCGGCGTGTCGATCCGGTCCGTCATCTCGACGGCGTCGGTGACCTGCTGGATCTGCTCCTCGGCATCCGCCCCGCGCAGCCCATTCAGGCGAGCCGTGTAGCGCAGGTTCTCGCGCCCCGTCAGGTCGTCGTAGAACCCGACGCTGTCGGGCAGGTACCCGACCCGGCGCTTGACCTGCAGCGCATCGTGCGCTGGATCAAGGCCCAGGACCCGGGCGGTGCCGTCGGTCGGCTCGCTCAAGCCCAGGAGCATGAGGATCGTGGTCGTCTTGCCGGCCCCGTTCTGGCCCAGGAGCCCGAAGATCTCGCCGCGACGCACCTCGAGGTCGAGGCTGTCCACCGCGGTCAGCTCCCCGTACTGCTTGGTCAGCCCCCGCGTGACGATCGGGGCGGGGGATTCGTCGCCGGCGGTCACCGGCGGCCGTACGTCCGGAAGACCCACCACAGGCCGGCCAGGACAGCCACGATGAGACCGATGCCGACGAAGCCCCAGAGGGGCGACGTCTCGATCGTGATCCGGATCTCCACCGCGTCGCTCACGTCGCCGCCGGCGGCCGAGAAGGTCACGACGTAGTCACCGGCGATGGCGTCGTTCGACGGCACGATGTTGGCCGTGACGGTGACCGATTCGCCGGGAAGGACCGTCTCGAGCGTGTCCGACGGGTCGTAGGTGACCGTCCAGTCGCGCGGCGCGGTTGCCGTGATCTGCACGCCGGTGAGATCCGCCGTGCCGTCATTCACGATGACCAGCTGCTGGGCTATCGTGCCGCCGGCCGAGCCGCGGTTGCTGAGCGCACCATCCGGCGTGGTCAGGGTCATCAGGTTCGATCCGGTGATGACCACGGAGAGCTCTCCATTGATCGTGTCGCCACCCACGGTGGCCGTGACCTGGATCGGGTAGGTGCCCGCCTCGACGGTTTCCGGGGCGATGGTGGTGACCGTGATCCCGGACGTGCTTCCGGCCTCGACCACGGCGCTCGCGGCCTGCTCCTGCCCGGTCAACGTGGCCTCGGTGCTCCAGCCCTCGGGCCCGGCGGCGTTGACCGCAAATGTCTGGTCCTCGGCGGTGTCGTTGCTGAGGGTCAGGTTGAAGGTGAATGTCGTGCCGGCGGTGCCCTGGAGGGACGGGAAGTCGGAGTCCAGAGTCACGGCTCCGGCCGCCTCTTCGCTGACCCGGATGTCGAGCGGAAGGCTGGCCGAGCCACCGCCGGATCCGTTTACCGTGATCCGGAACGTCCCCGATTTGGCCTCCGCCGGAACCTCGACGTCCAGCTCGACGCTGGCGGTGCCTTCGGCGTCGGTCTGGACAGCGTCAACCGCGAACCCGCCACCGCGGAGAGCGGCCGTCCAGCCGTCCGGAACACCGGCTACGGACAGGGACACCCGGGTGTTCGGAGCGGCCGAGACGGTGATCGGGAAGCTGACGTCGCTCCCGGGGGCCACGGCCACGGCCGGGAACGAGGTGTTGAGGCTCAGGGCACCGCCGGCCGTTGCCGGGGCCAGGGCCATGACGAGCAGCAGGATCGCGGCCGGCAGGGCGGCAACGCGTCGCAGGGTGATACGGGTCGACACGCAATCTCCTCGAAGGTCCACAAGCACAGTGGAGTCGGGCGGATAGGCTATCTACGTGCGGCGACGCGCGCAACCAAGGCGCGGCGAAGGAACGGTTGAGGTCTCGCAACCTCGCCGGGGAGGGTCAGTCCCGGACGAACTCCGCGTGCTTGAGGTTCACGATCACGACCTCGTAGGTCTCAGGCCACGGATGGTCGGTGCCGGACATCGTGACCTCGGTCAGCGGCAGGAACGGCTGGATGGAGAGCATGACCGCGTCCTGCTCCGCGCCAGGCTTCATCGTCGCGGTGCCGGTGAGATCCCAGTCGCCGACCTTGAGATGGACCTCGTGCCGGTCGCGCTCGACGCGCTTGTGGGGCGGGCTGACGTGCCGCGGCGGGACGACGAGCTGGAGCTCATCGATCGGGACGTTGACCCAGCTGTCGAGGTCCCACGGCTCCGCGCCGGCCGGCAGGACACGCAGGTCGCCACCGTGATTGAGGATGTCCGTCATCCGCTCGTCGCCTGGACTGACCGATGCGACCAGGACCATCTCAGACAGGTAGAGGCGAATTGGCTGCAGGTCCCGCGCATCGGAGGCGTCCACGACGGGCGCCACCGCTGTGCGCATGGCGTGACGCTACTCCTGCGCGTTGTGCCGCAACCTAGCCACTTCGTCGCGACCCCGGAGTACCTCCGGCCGGCGGCTTTCCGTGCCCGGACCGATCCATCGCTACGATGGGCTCATGAAGATCGGCCTGATGCTGCCCATGGGCGCTGACGAGACCGCCGGGTTCACCGTCCTGCGCGAGATGGCGGTGACTGCCGAGAACGCCGGACTGGACTCGGTGTGGGGCGCCGATCACCTCATCTTCCGCGACGGTGAGGAGACCGAGGGGATTCATGAATGCTGGACGGTCCTGACCGCGGTCGCTGCCGTCACGTCGCGGGTCGAGATCGGTCCCATGGTTCTCGCCCTCCCGTTCCGGAACCCGGCCCTCACCGCCAAGATGGCTGCCGAGCTGGACGAGGTGAGCGGCGGCCGCCTCATCCTGGGCGTGGGATGCGGCTGGCACGAACCCGAGTTCGAGGCGTTCGACTACCCGTTCGACCACCGCGTCGGACGGTTCGAGGAGGCGATGACGATCCTGGCGCCACTCCTCCGCGGCGAGTCGGTCACCTTCGAGGGTCGGTGGCACCGAGCGGTCAACGCCGAGCTCATTCCGCGACCGGTGCGCGCCGGTGGCCCACCCATCCTCATCGCCGGAAAGCAGCCGCGAATGCTGGGGCTGGTGGCGGAGCATGCCGCCCAGTGGAACGCCGCCTGGTACGGGTTCCCGGACAAGGCCGATGAGCTCCGGACCCGGCTGACCAACCTTGATCGCGCGCTCGATGCGGCCCACCGCGATCCGTCCACCGTGGTCCTGACGGCCGGCATCTTCGTCGCGTTCGAGGGCGCCGATGACGACACGCCGGAGCGCGCGATCCGTGGCACCCCCTCGGAGATCGCCGATGCCCTCGCCGGCTATGAACGTCTCGGGATCTCGCACCTGATCGCCCGTGTCTTTCCACCCACCCCTGAGGCCGTGGCCCGCTTCGGCGAGGCCGCCGCGCTGGCTCGCGAGCGACTGGGAGTCGCGACCGCCGCGACCTGACGGGACCGCTTCAGGCGCGGGCCATGAGGACGTGGCGCACCGGCCGCCGGCTGCGCCGGATGCGCGCGAGGTTGAGGCCCACCACTCGCTGACCGCAGGTCGCGCATACGTGCCAGCGCCCACGTCGCTGGAGCTGCACCGCATGCTCGGCGACGAGGACCGTCCAGCTCCGGCGCGGCCGCGCTCGCAGGCGTGCGCGGTGCTCGGCCAGGGCCTCGGCGGCGCCCGGGACGCCGATCGCGGCGGCATGGCGCAGGGAGCTCCGATAGCGCGCCGCTTCGAGGCGCAGCGCCTCGGCGTCGGGAATGCCATGTCGCCGGTAGAGCGCGAACGCGACGCCGTAGAAGTCGCGACCGTGGTGGACCGTCCGCCCCCGACGCCCCCGACGCACCGTGGGCGCAAGCCAGTGGGCCAGCTCATGCAGAAGCGTCAGGCGCTGATCGGTCGGGTCCGAGCCGGCGCGGACGGCGATGGTACCGGCGTCTCGCCGGGTGAGCCCCGTCGACATCTCACACGACCGCCGCCGCCACGCGAGCTGGGGCGCCGCGACGCCTGCATCAGCGCACACCTCACCGGTCAGATTGGTTGCCCACGTTGGTGTTCCCACGTGAACGCATGGTACCGGCGACGGTTGCCAGGTTGAGCGTGATGGTGTGGGAAGGGCTGCGAGTCGAGGTACCGCAAGGTCCTATTTTCAGGACTGCCGCCCTCATCGCAGTATGCGACCCCTCCCTGCCGCGGGACGTCCCACGCGGGAGGCAAGAAGGAGGAGAAATCCGATGGGTCAATTTGGCGCGATGGGATGGGTGATGGTGACGGTTGGCGTCGTCCTGATCGTTCTTGGCCTCGTGCTGGGCGGGGCCACGTGGAATGCCACCATTCTCATTTCCGTCCTCGGATTCGCTCTCGTCGGAGTCGGGGCAGTGATGGCAATCCGCGCTCGCCGAGCTCGCGCCGCCGAACCGGCTCCCGAGGCCGAACCGGCGCCCTAGGCTCCCCCAGAGTCGGAGCGCCGGGAGTCCGGGGATAGGCCCTGTCGGCGCCGACTAGAGGCGGCCCGAGCCGGAGGAAGAGCTAGCTCTCCGTCGGCGCGACCCGGTAGTGCTTGAGGCCCGACCAGTCACAAGGGCAGAGCTCCAACCCCGCGACCGATATCTGGAACCAAGCTCGGAACCCGCGAGCGCCCAGGTGCCGGGTGGGGTTGAGGTTGTTGTGGACGAGCACCCGGTCCCGCGGGACCTCGGTGGGCATGCTCTCCAGGTAGCCCATTCCCTACCTCACTGGAGCAGATGGTCGATCGCCAGGGCGACCTCGTTGTCGGCATTGCGGCAGCTGGGGCAGACGCCACCGGTCGGGATTTCCTGGAGGAGGGCCGACTCGGCCGGCGTGACGCTCGTCGAGCAGTTGGCGACCCAGAGGTCGCCGCTCTTCAGGAAGCCGGCCACGGCGTAGATCCGATGCCACCGGGAATCGTCGCCCTGCGCCCAGCCGAGCGGCGCGATCGTGAGTCCTGCCACCGCGAGATGATATCGGCTCAAGTCCGCCCGCTTCAGTTCGACGGCGTGTGCTCGAGGGCGACGATTGCTCTAGTCGCGATCAACCGGCGGACCATTCGACGACGCTACACCCGCCTCTGACGATTGAGAAGGGTCCGGTTGGCGGCGGGGTACGCCGCCCGCCGGGGGCCAGCAGCCGGCTCCCGACGCCCACCTCGGCTACCGCGGGTCCCGAGAAGTTAGAAGACCGTCGTGATCAAGAGGTACGCGAGTGCGATGATTCCAACGACTGCGCCGACCACTATGACGAGGTAGATGACGCAGCCGCTCCAATGAGTGACCATCCCCGTGTCGCCGCGAGCTGCCCGCTCGTCCTGAATCGCCTGCTGACGAAGTCGGCGTCGCCGCCTCACCTCATCGACAGACAGTCTCTCGAATCGCCGCTTCGGCGCGGGATCGCCCGTTCTGGTCAGCTCGCCAGCCGAGGGCGGTTCAGCTCCCCTGGGTAGGCCGCAGTTCGAGCACGTTACGGCCGCCGGCACCGCCGATGTGAAGCATCGCCGACAGATCCAGCGTTCTGTCATCCGCGGGAAGCATATGGGCTCACATGGCCCACGGGAGACCTCTTCATCAGCGAGCAGTTGTGGTGCCGGAGGTGAGATTTGAACTCACACGAGCTTGCGCTCATCGGTGTTTGAGACCGACGCGTCTGCCGATTCCGCCACTCCGGCCAAGTAGGGGTGTGATTATAGGAAGCCGATGTCGGACCTCGACCCGAGCCGCCCCGTCACGCGGACCGGCCCGCTGGCCGATGAGTCCGATGTCGTGGCTGCCGCCGTGGCTGGTGATCGGTCCGCCTTCGCCCGCCTGATGGAGCACTACCAGGGTGCCTGCTACGGCCTCGCGTGGCGCCTCCTCGGGGATCGCGACCAGGCCGCCGACGCCACCCAGGATGCCTTCATCCACGCCTACGACCATCTCGGGTCATATCGCGGCGGCGCCTTCCGCTCGTGGCTGCTTCGGATCACGGCCAACGCCTCGTACGACATCCTCCGCCGCTCCCAGCGGAGGCCAACGACGACACTCCCTGACCCCAGCGAGGGCGAAGCGGACATCCCCGATCCGGTGGCGGTCAACCCGGTCGCCGAGTCGGCCCGCTCCGAGCTTTACCGCGCCCTGGACGCGGCGCTGCGGCTCCTCCCCGAGGACCAGCGGACGGCCGTCATCCTCTGCGACGTGTATGGGATGGACTACGACGAGGTGTCCTTGACGACCTCCGTACCGGTGGGCACGGTGAAGTCGCGCATTCACCGCGGGCGGCTGCGCCTGCGTGTTCTGCTGGCCGACCAGCGGGAACTGTTCGACCAGTGAGGGCGTCTGACCGATGACCATGATGCCGCCTGCCCACCCCGATCCCGAGCGCCTGGCCGCCCTGGCTGGCGGGGACCCGGATGCCATTGCCGACCTCGCTCTGACCGATCATGTTGCCGGCTGTCTCGAGTGCGCTGGCCAGGCGCAGGATATGACCAGCCTCCGCGCCGCGCTGGCCGAGCTGCCGGACCTCACTCCGTCCCGACCGCTCCAGCTCGTGCCCCCGGTCGCCGCGCCGGCAGAACCGAAGGGGTGGCGCGTCGCCTTCCGACGGGCCTTCGCTCCAGTTGCGGTGGCCGGCATGGTCCTCCTCCTCATTGGCGGCATCGGCGCCACGGGCGCTCTCGGCCCCGCCGATGCCCAGCGCCTCTTCGTCATGTCGCAGGCCGCATCTGGAGATAGCGAATCACCTGAGCGCCCCGCCAACGAGGAAGCCGCACCCGGCGTCACCTCGAGCGGCGGGGGCCTGGCTCCATTGGCGACTGCTCCCGCCACTCGCGGCGTGGACAACGGCGTCGTGGGCGAAGACGGTTCCTCCCCGAATCCGGCCGAAGCGCCGGCGGGTGGCGAGGACACCCCCACCATTCGAGGCGAGGCCGCGCCGGAGCCGCCGGCCAGCGAGGATCTGGACGCGACCATGACCGTCACCGGCTGGGTGCTCCTGGCCGTCATCGGCCTCGGGCTGCTGGCGCTGGCGTTCGTCCTGCGGATCGCTGCCCCCAGGCGGAGCTCCGCCGCTCGCTAGAGCCCCGGCTTTGCCGGAGGGTCGAGTCTCTAGGCGCCGATCAGGCGCCCAGCCACGATGGCCGCGGTCAGGATGACGAGCGCCACTCCACCGGCGATGACGGCGGCCCACGGACCCTCGAGGAACGTCTTCGGTGCCGGCTCAACTTTCGGTGGGCGGGGGCTGACCCGGATCCTGCCGCGGCGCGCGCTGCGCGGATCGTTGGCCGCCGTCCGCCAGGGAGTCGAGACCTGCGCTCGGACCGCGGGGCCGGTCGGGATCGGCTGGCGGCTGCCGCTCCAGTGGCTGCCGGAGGCAGCGGAGCCGCTCCACGGATGCTCCATGTCCCACGCCGCGCGCCGCTCCGGCGACGAGAGCACCTCCCAGGCCTCGTTGATCTCCCGCATCCGGGTTGCAGCCTCCGGACCGCCGTCGTTCAGGTCCGGGTGGTGGGACTTCGCCAGCCGACGATGGGCGGCCGCGATCTGCCTGGTGGTGGCCTCGCGGGCGACGCCGAGCACCGCATAGGGGTCGCGCACGGTCCCGCTGGGCATCCGTGGATTCTAGCCGCCAGCCTGCGGCCGCTCGGTGCCCCTCGCGGACTAGACTCAGGCCATGCGGGATCGCCCTCCAGTCCTGATGCTCATCGATGGGCCCAGCATCGTGTACCGGGCCTATTTCGCGATGATGCAGACCCCGCTCACGACCTCCGACGGCATGCTCGTGACCGGCATCTTCGGCTTCTTCAACATCGTCCTGCGCGGGATGCAGGACCTGAAGCCGGACTACGCGATCGTCAGCTTCGACCTCGGCAAACCGGCCTTCCGATTCGCCGCCTATCCGGACTACAAGGCGGGCCGACCGTCGATGCCGGACGACCTCCGAGCCCAGTTCCCGATCGTCCGCGAGCTGGTGACGATGATGGGGATGCCCATCCGGGAGCTGGAGGGGTACGAGGCCGATGACGTCATCGGCACCCTCGCCCTGCAGGCTTCGGCGAACGGGATCGACACCTACATCGTGTCCGGCGACCTCGACGGGCTCCAGTTGGTGGACGACCACATCCGCCTGTTCACGACCCGGATGGGCGTGGCCAACACCGTCATCTACGACCGGGCCAGGGTGGCCGAGCGGTATGGCCTCAGCCCGGAGCAGATGCTCGACTACAAGGCCCTGAAGGGCGACACATCGGACAACCTGCCCGGCGTCCCGGGGGTGGGGGAGAAAACTGCGGTATCACTCCTCCAGGAGTTCGGCACGCTCGACGCACTCTACGAGCGGCTTGACGAGGTCAAGGGCAAGCTCCGCGAGCGGCTGGCGACCCACCGCGAGGACGCGATGACCAGCCGCGAGGTGGGGCGGATCGTGACCGACCTGCCCATCGGCCTCGAGCTCGAGACCGCCCGCACCGGGCACTACGACCGTCGAGCGATGGCGCAGCGACTGCGCGAGCTCGAGTTCCGCTCCCTGATCGACCGGCTGCCGCCCTCCATCGGCGGGTCGGACCCCGATGAGCCGGAGGTCGATGACGGCCGCGGACTCCAGCTCTCCCTCGACCTGCTCGGCGGCGCCGGAGGTGGAACCGTGCCCACCGGCCCGGCCCCGATCCCGCTGCCGACCGCCGCATCCGACGTTCGCCGCACCCCCGACCCGAAGTCCGACCCCAAGGGCGCCATCGAGAACGTGGACCCCCGGCTGGTAGCGGACGATGCTGATCGGCTCGAGCTCGAGGCGTGGCTCGCTGCCCACGGCGACGAGGTGGGCGTGTCGGTGGCGCTGGGCAGCGGACGCCTCGTGGACCGGCCGATGCTGGGCATCGCGCTGGCGGGGACGGACGGGACCAGCTGGTACCTGCGGGCCGGCGGCGACGATCCACTGCCGCGCTGGTTCTTCCGCGACGACCGCCCGCTCATCGGTCATGACCTCAAGCCACTCCACACCAAGCTCCTCCAGCGGGGCCACGTGGTCGCCGGTGAAAACCGCGACACGCTCGTCGCGTCGTACATGGTCAACCCTGCGCTCCGGGCCCAGTCGATCGACGACCTCGCTGCCCAGCGCCTCGCGGCTGACCTCCCGCCACGCGCCGTGACCCCCGAATCGGGGGGCGAGGAGCCGATCGTCGCCCGTCGGGCGGCCGGCGAGGCCCTGACCGCCCTCCTCGCCCTGCCAACACTCGAGACGGAGCTGGCGGAGGTCGGCCTGACGGGTCTCTTCCGCGAGGTGGAGATGCCGCTCCTGCCGGTCCTGGCCAGGATGGAGGTGGCGGGCGTGCTCATCGACCGGGACGCGCTGCGGGCCATGTCCGAGCAGTTCGCCGAGCAGCTCGGCGACCTCGAGGCACGGATCTTTGCGGCGGTTGGGCACGACTTCAACATCGGCTCGCCCCGCCAGCTGGAGACGATCCTGTTCGACGAGCTGGCACTGCCGTCCACCAAGCGGACGAAGACCGCGCGCTCGACCGATGCGTCGGTCCTCGAGGAGCTGCGCGACAAGCACGACGTGGTCGGGCTCATCCTCGAGCACCGCCAGATCGCGAAGCTGAAGTCCACCTACGCCGATGCCCTGCCGGGCCTGGTGGACCCCGACGGACGGCTCCACACCACCTACGGCCAGGCGGTGGCGTCAACCGGCCGGCTGTCGAGCACCGATCCGAACCTCCAGAACATCCCGATCCGGACGGCCCTCGGCCGGCGAATCCGGCGCGTCTTCGTGGCCCCGCCCGGGAAGCTCCTGCTGGCCGCGGACTACTCCCAGGTCGAGCTCCGGATCCTGGCCCACGTCTCGGGCGACGCCGGGCTGAAGGCCGCGTTCGCGGCGGGCGAGGACATCCATCGGTCCACCGCGGCACGGGTGCTGGGCATCGCGCCCGAGGCGGTGACCGCCGAGCAGCGGTCGATGGCCAAGATGGTGAACTTCGGGGTGGCATACGGGATGAGCGACTACGGGCTCGCGGAGCGGCTCCACATCGACCGCGAAACGGCAGGGCAGTTCATCAAGGACTACTTCGCGGCGTACGAGGGCATCCGCCGCTACACGATCGAGATCCGGATCATGGCCCGCGACCAGGGCTACGTCACGACGCTCCTCGGACGGCGGCGCTACCTGCCCGAGCTGTCAGCCCGCAACAGCGCGCTCCGCGCGGCGGGGGAGCGGATGGCCATCAACATGCCGATCCAGGGCACAGCGGCCGACGGCATCAAGATCGCCATGGTCCGGCTGGACGCGGCGATGCGGGAGCGCGACCTGACGTCCCGGATGCTGCTCCAGGTCCACGACGAGCTCGTCTTCGAGACCGATGACGAGGAGCGCGACGAGCTCGCCACCCTGGCCGCGACCACCATGGAAGCCGCGCTGCCGCTCGACGTGCCGCTCACCGTGGACCTCAAGGTCGGGACCGACTGGGACCGGATGGACCGCCTGGTGGCCGACGGCGACGAGTACCGGATCGTGGCGGTGGACCACGACGAGGTGCCCGAGGAGGACCCGGCGGTGGTCCTCGCCGACGCCTGAGCCAGCTGAGTTCACCCTGACCGATGCCCGAGCTGCCCGAGGTCGAGACCGTCGCCCGGCGCCTCCAGACGCGCCTGCCCGGGTCGGCCATCCTGCGGGCCGAGGTCCTGTGGCCTCGCTCCGTCGCCTTCCCCCAGCCCCCCGACCGGTTCGAGGCCGAGGTGGCCGGCGGCGTGGTGGAACGGGTCGGCCGCCGGGCGAAGTCCGTCGTCCTGTACCTCGATGATGGGCGGGTCCTGACTGTGGCCCTGCGGATGACCGGTGCGTTGATCGTGGCCGCGCCCGGGGCGGCGCCGGATCCGCACGCCCGGGTCGTCTTCGACCTGGCCGATGGGCGCCAGCTCCGGTTCCGGGACGCCCGGAAGTTCGGGCGGATCGGCCTGTACCCCGGCCGGGGCCGGCGCCGCGTGGCGGACGTGTTCTCCCGGCACGGGCCGGAGCCGCTCGCCCCGTCGTTCACCGCCGCCCGGCTGGCGGCACGGCTCCAGCGTCGCAGCGCTCGGCTCAAGACCCTCCTCCTCGACCAGTCGTTCATCGCCGGGGTGGGCAACATCTACGCCGATGAGGCCCTGTGGCGGGCTCGCCTCCACCCGCTCCGCCATGCGGACACCCTGAGCGAGGAGGAGATCGCGCGGCTTCACCGCGCCATCCGTGCCGCCCTCCGCGAGGGGCTGGCCGGTGGAGGAGCGACCTATCGCGACTTCGTGGATCCGGACGGCGAGCCAGGGCTGGCCGCGGAGCGGATGCGCGTCTACCAGCGGACCGGTGAGCCGTGCTTCCGATGCGGGCGCCGCATCGAGCGGATCGTGGTCAACACCCGAGCCACCCACTACTGCCCGCGCTGCCAGCCTGCGCCGCCGATGGTGGCGGCCTGATGCAGGTCATCGGCCTGACCGGCCGCATCGGCTGCGGAAAGAGCACGGTTGCCGGCATGCTCACCGACCGCGGGGTCGCGACCATTGATGCCGATGCCGTGGCGCGCGAGGTCCGCGAGTCGGACCCGAATGCCCGCGCCGCGATCCTGGCCCGCTTCGGGACCGATGAGGCGGCGGCCCTGGCTGAAGCCGTGTTCCGCGATCCCACGGCCCTGGCCGACCTCGAGGCGATCATCCATCCCGCCGTCCGCGACCGGGTTCGCGACCGGCTCGATGCCCTGACCGCAGCCGGTACGAGGCTGGCGGCAGTGGAGGCCATCAAGCTCCTCGAGTCTCCGCTGCGGGAGCGCTGCGACGAGATCTGGGTCGTGACATGCCGCCCCGAGGACGCCCTCCAGCGCGCGGTGGAACGGGGCATGAGCGCCGACGAGGCGGAGCGACGTCTCGCCAACCAGGCGCCCGAGGCGGAGATGGTCGCCGCGGCCGATGTCGTGCTGGACGGATCGGCCTCGCTGGAGGAGACCGCGGCCCAGGTCGAGGCGGCCCTGGCCCGGCTGATGCGCGCTTCGGAGCCGGACGCCATCGGCGGCTAGAATCGGTCTTCCCCCTACGAGGTCGCCCGGTCCCGACATGCCCGACTTCACCCTCCACGCCCCGTTCGAGCCGACCGGCGACCAGCCGGTGGCCATCGCCGGGCTGGTCGAGGGCCTGAAGAAGGGGATGCGCCACCAGGTCCTGCTCGGGGCAACGGGGACCGGCAAGACCTTCACCGCGGCCAAGGTGGTCGAGGCCGTCCAGCGGCCGACGCTGGTGATGGCCCATAACAAGACCCTCGCCGCGCAGCTGTACCAGGAGTTCCGCGAGTTCTTCCCGGACAACGCGGTCGAGTACTTCGTCAGCTACTACGACTACTTCCAGCCCGAGGCGTACCTCCCGCGGTCGGACACCTACATCGAGAAGGACTCGAGCCGGAACGACGAGATCGACCGCCTTCGGCACAACGCGACTCGCGCCCTGTTCGAGCGTCGTGACGTGCTGATCGTGGCCTCGGTGTCCTGCATCTACGGCCTCGGCGCTCCGATCGACTACGGGGCGACCGTCATCAACCTCAAGGTCGGCGGCCACTACCGGCGCGACGGCGTCCTTCGCCACCTGGTGGACCTCCAGTACCAGCGCAACGATGCGGCGCTCCAGCGATCGCGGTTCCGGGTCCGGGGCGACGTCCTCGAGGTCCAGCCGCCGCACGGCGAGGAGGTGGTCCGGATCGACTTCTTCGGCGACCAGGTCGAGCGGATCGTGGAGGTGGATGGCCTGACCGGGGAGGTGCTGGCCGAGCGGCAGGAGGTCAACTTCTACCCGGCTACCCACTACGTCACGCCGCGCGACAAGCTCCTGGTCGCCATCGGCGACATCGAGGCCGAGATGGAGATCCGGGTCCGCGAGCTGGAGAGCCGAGGCCAGGCGCTGGAGGCGGCACGGCTCAGGCAGCGGACGATGTTCGACCTCGAGATGCTCCGCGAAGTGGGTTTCTGCCCGGGCATCGAGAACTACTCGCGCCATCTCTCGCGACGCGAGGCCGGAAGCCGGCCGTGGACCCTGATCGACTACTTCCCAACCGACTTCCTGCTGATCGTGGACGAGAGCCACATCACCATTCCGCAGGTCCACGGGATGTACAAGAACGACCGAACCCGGAAGGAGGTGCTCGTCGAGTTCGGGTTCCGACTCGAGTCCGCCCTCGACAACCGGCCGCTGACCTTCGACGAGTGGGAGGCCCACCTCAACCAGGTCGTCTCGATGAGCGCAACGCCCGGCCCGTACGAGATGGAGCGGGCCGAGCGGGTGGTCGAGCAGTTCATCCGCCCGACCGGCGTGGTGGACCCGGTCATCACCATCCGCCCCACTGCCCACCAGGTGGACGACCTCCTCGCCGAGATCCGCGACACGGTGGCCCGCAAGGAGCGGGTGCTGGTCACGACCCTGACCAAGAAGATGGCCGAGGACCTCGCCGACTACCTGGCCGAGCTCGGGATCAAGGTCCAGTGGCTCCACAGCGAGGTGGACACTCTCGAGCGGGTCGAGATCCTGCGCGACCTCCGGCTCGGGGTGTACGACGTCCTGGTCGGGATCAACCTCCTCCGCGAGGGGCTGGACCTGCCGGAGGTGACACTGGTCGCCATCCTCGACGCCGACAAGGAAGGCTTCCTCCGGAGCGGTGGCTCGCTCATCCAGGTCATCGGTCGGGCCGCCCGGAACGTGGGCGGCCGGGTGATCATGTATGCCGACCGGGAGACCGCGGCGATGAAGGCCGCGATCGAGGAGACCAACCGGCGCCGAGCCACGCAGGAGGCCTACAACCTCGAGCACGGCATCAAGCCGGAGACGATCACGAAGGCCATCCGTGACATCCACGAGGGCCTGCGGCGGGTGGCCGAGGAACGCCAGACGATGGACCTCGAAGGGCGGGGGAGCGAGGAGATCGCCGAGCTGGCGCAGCGGCTCGAGGCCCAGATGAAGGAGGCCGCCCGGAACCTCGAGTTCGAGCGAGCCGCCGCGCTGCGGGACGAGCTGGTGGCCCTGCGCCGGCTTCGCGAGGAGCTGAACGCGGCGCCGGGCGAGATCCCGGCGGACGTTTACGCCGCGGCCGCTGAGGCGGGGGAGGACGGTTGGGGCGCGGGTGGGCGGCCACGCCGCGAGGTCTTCAGCACCGCCGCCAAGCCGAACATCATCCCGGCCGGGACGCGGCGTCGCCCGCCCCGCCGGCGCTAGGACCCGGGCCATGGCCGGCACGCTGCCGCATGCGGTCTTCGTCGAGACCGATCTGGACAGGACGGGCTCCGCGGCCGCGTTCGCCGGGGAGCTGCCCGGCTGTGCAGCCGTCGCATCCGACCCGGTCGCCGCGGTGGCGGCCGTTCCGGCCCGGGTGACCGCCTTCGTGATGTGGCTCCGCGGCCACGGGGAGTCGCTGGTCGAGCCAGTCGGCAACTGGTACGAGGTGGAGGCGGGCCGCGGCCGCCGCCGGCGACGCTGGCGTACGGCGGGCGACGTTCTCGCTGGATGAGCTGCCGCCGTCGCCGGCCGAGATGGCGACCTGGATCCACTGGGCCGATCTCGCCCGGGAAGACCTGGCGGAAGCCCTCGACGCCCACCCCGACGCGGCGACCGATGCGGTGTGGCTCGCCGACCAGGACCTGGCGCTCGCTGGGGACCTGGGTGCGACAGCGACGCTCCCCAGTGGACTTTCCTCGCTTGACCGCCTCTATGCCGCCCGCGACGCCCTCATGGACGCCCTCCTCGCCTCCGGCCCGGACGGCGCCACCCGTCGGGTTCTCCGGCTGGCCATTGCCGACGACCTGCGCATGACGGAGCGCATCCGCGACCGATGACGCGGCTGATCCCGCGTTCCGAGCGGGGCGCCTGGATCGCGGTCCCGATCCTCCTCGTCGTCATCCTGCTCGTCTTCTTCACCATCGGCAGCCTTGGCGATCGGCGCTCAGAGATGGAGCGCATCGACGTGGCCGACGTGCTGGCCGTGGCCGACCCGGTCGTCATCTACGGTGATGCCGAGATCGAGATCGTGGGCTGGTACGCGAACCTCGACGAGGACTGCGTCGCGCCTCCGGACGAGCCGACAGCGGTCATGTGGCTGGACCGAACCTGCCCGCTCCGGCTGCTCCTCGAAGAGCAGCCGGCGATCGGCGCCTCCCAGGAGGCGCTCGAGGCCATCGGTCTCCGCCTGGCGGCACCCACCGGGGAGCCCTTCCCGCCGCGGCCCGAGCCCGGCGGCTGGCACCTCATGCTCGAGCCGCTGATCGTGACCGGCCACTTCGACGATCCCGCCGCGGCCGGCTGCGCGCCGCCACGGGCGGCCCGGTGCCGCGCCACCTTCGTGGTCAGCGAGGTTGACGGCCTCGTGCATTGAGGGCTTCCCCGTGCCGGGCGGATGGCGCAAGATAGCCCGCGGCCCACCAGATCCGGGGGGCTGGACCTGCTGTGGAGGGTACTCATGGACTTTCAGGCGCTTCTCGTGGGCATCATCGGGATCGCCCTCGGAGCGGCGATCATGCTTCTGGGCTATCGCCTTGCCCTGATTCTCCTGCCGATCTGGGGATTCTTCGCCGGCTTCCTGCTGGGCGCCCAGCTTCTCCAGGAGTTCTTCGGGGACGGCTTCCTCGCAACCACCGCCAGCTGGGTGGTGGGCGTGGTCCTGGGCCTGCTGTTCGCCGTCCTGTCGTACCTCTTCTGGTACATCGCGGTCGTCATCCTCTTCGCGTCAGTCGGCTACTGGCTGGGATATGGCTTCATGGAGCTCCTGGGCTTCCAGGAGGGCGGCATCCTGGCCGTCGGCGTGGGGCTGCTGGTCGGTGCCGTCTTCGCGGTCGCCGCGTTCGTCACCGGCGTGCCACTGGCCGCCCTGGTGGTGATCATGGCGGTGGGTGGTGCGCACGCCTTGATCGCCGGGATCCTGGTCCTGATCGGGACCATGGACGTCTCGGCACTCGGATCGGGCATGGCAACCGCGATCATCCAGACCAACGTCGGCTGGTGGCTCCTTGCCCTCGGCCTGGCGGTCGTCTCCATCGTCTTCCAGCTGAAAACGATCGGGGACTACGTACTGGAGCCGCCCGCGTCTCGCGTCTGACGCAATTCAGGCTCCCGTCCGAAGGGCCCGGTCCCGCGACCGGGCCTTTCCACGTCCCGCTACGGCGATGGAACGCGAAACAGAACAGGTGTTCATATCGGTTTGCTATCATCCGGCCCGATGCCCTCGGATCGGATCGTCGTACGCGGCGCGCGCGAGCACAACCTCCGGAACATCGACGTGGAGATGCCGCGTGACCGCCTGATCGTGATCACCGGCCTCTCCGGGTCGGGGAAGTCCAGCCTGGCCTTCGACACGATCTACGCCGAGGGCCAGCGCCGCTACGTCGAGTCGCTCTCGGCCTACGCGCGGCAGTTCCTGGGGCAGATGGAGAAGCCCGACGTCGACCAGATCGACGGGCTGTCGCCGGCGATCAGCATCGACCAGAAGGGCGCAAGCCGGAACCCGCGGTCCACGGTGGGGACGGTTACCGAGATCTACGACTACCTCCGGCTCCTCTTCGCCCGCATCGGTCGGATGCACTGCCCGGTCTGCGGCCGCGAGATCGAGCGGCAGACGGTCGAGCAGATCGTGGACCAGCTCTACGCCCTCGACGAGGGCACCCGGGTCCTCGTCCTGGCACCCGTCGTCCACGACCGGAAGGGCGAGCACGAGAAGGTCCTCGCCGGCGCGCGGCAGGCCGGCTTCGCCCGGGTCCGGATCAACGGCGAGATCCGCGACCTGGACGAGGAGATCAGCCTCGACAAGAAGTTCCGGCACCGGATCGAGGTCGTCGTCGACCGGCTGGTGATCCGTCACGGCAGCGCCTCGGCAGAGGACGGCGAGCGGCCGGATGCCTCCCGCCTGGCGGACTCGATCGAGACCGCGCTCCGCCTCTCGGAGGGCACGGTCCTCGTCAACCTGCCGGACGAGGGGACCGATGGCGCCGACCGGCTCTACTCCGAGCGGTATGCCTGCCCCGAGCACGGCGGCTCGTTCGAGGAGCCGGCGCCGCGGAACTTCTCGTTCAACTCCCCGCACGGGGCCTGCCCGGCGTGCACCGGGCTGGGGAGCCGGCTCGAGATCGACCCGGACCTGGTCCTGACCGACCCGAGCCGCTCGATCGAGGAGGGCGCGATCGTGCCCTGGCGGCGGATGGCGACCACCGATTCGTGGTTCGCGAAGATCCTGAACGCCGTCGCCGGGAAGTACGACTTCTCGACCGAGGATCCGGTGAGCGAGCTGAGCGAGGAGGCGCGACGGATCCTCCTCCACGGAAATGGCGGTGAGCGAGTCGTGGTCCAGTACCAGTCCCGCTCCGGGGCGACCCACGACTTCTCGACGACCTTCGAGGGCGTGATCCCGAACCTCGAGCGCCGTTACCGGGAGACCAGCTCGGAGGCCAGCAAGCAGGAGATCGAGCGCTACATGGCGACCCGACCCTGCCTGACCTGCGGTGGGATGCGGCTCCGGCCGGAGTCCATCGCGGTCACCGTCGGCGGGCGGAACATCATCGAGACCACCCGCCTGTCGGTGACCGAGGCCCTGGAGTGGTACCGATCGCTCCCGAACCGGCTGACCGACCGCGAGAACACGATCGCGCGCCAGGTCCTGAAAGAGATCCGGGCCCGGCTCGGATTCCTGGTGGACGTGGGCCTCGATTACCTGACCCTCGACCGCGCCTCGGGCACGCTGAGCGGCGGCGAGGCGCAGCGGATCCGGCTGGCGACCCAGATCGGCTCGAGCCTGATGGGCGTCCTGTACATCCTCGACGAGCCGTCCATCGGTCTCCACCAGCGGGACAACGCGCGGCTCATTGCGACCCTCGTCCGGCTCCGGGACCTGGGCAACACCCTGATCGTGGTCGAGCACGACGAGGAGACCATCCGGGCCGCGGACTGGGTCATCGACATCGGTCCCAAGGCCGGCGAGCACGGCGGCCGGCTCATCCACTCCGGGCCGCTCGACGAGCTGCTCCGCAACGAGCGCTCCATCACGGCCGACTACCTCCGGGGCGATCGCTCTATCCCGGTCCCGAGGCGGCGGCGGACGGGGAGCGGGGAGTGGCTGACCGTCCGGGGAGCGGCCGAGAACAACCTGCGCGGGATCGATGTTGGGTTCCCGCTCGGACGGATGGTGGCGGTGACCGGGGTCAGCGGCTCGGGCAAGTCCAGCCTGGTGACCCAGATCCTGTACCCGGCACTCGCCCAGCGGCTCCACGGTGCGCGGGAGCGGGCCGGCCGCCACGCCGGGCTGGACGGCGTGGACCTGGTGGACAAGGTGATCGACATCGACCAGAGCCCGATCGGGCGCACCCCGCGCTCGAACCCGGCCACCTACACCGGGCTGTGGACGCCGCTTCGCGAGCTGCTGGCCGCCGTCCCCGAGGCCCGTCTGCGGGGCTACAAGCCGGGGCGCTTCAGCTTCAACGTGAAGGGCGGCCGCTGCGAGGCCTGCGAGGGCGCCGGCATCGTCCAGATCGAGATGCACTTCCTGCCCGACGTCTACGTCGCCTGCGAGGTGTGCAAGGGGCAGCGCTACAACCGCGAGACGCTCGAGATCCACTACAAGGGCAAGAACGTGGCCGAGATCCTTGAGATGACCGTGGACGAGGCCCTCGAGTTCTTCGGGCCGATTCCCGCCATCAGGTCCCGGCTCGAGACCCTTCACGACGTGGGCATGGGCTACATCCACCTCGGCCAGCCGGCGACCACCCTCTCCGGCGGCGAGGCGCAGCGGGTGAAGCTCGCGACCGAGCTCGCGCGACGAGCGACGGGCAAGACGGCCTACATCCTCGACGAGCCCACTACCGGCCTCCATTTCGACGACGTCGCCCGCCTGCTGAAGGTCCTTGGCCGCCTGGCGGACGCCGGCAACACGGTCATCGTCATCGAGCACAACCTCGACGTCATCAAGACCGCGGACTGGGTCATCGACCTCGGGCCGGAGGGCGGCGACGGGGGCGGAGCCCTCATCGCGGCGGGGACGCCGGAGGCGGTGGCGGACGATCCCACCTCGTTCACCGGCCAGTACCTCCGCCGCGTGCTCGGCCTGCCGGTCGAGCCACGGCCGGTTCGCCGGACCCGCGGCGCGCGCCGTCCGGCGGCCGTATCGGCTTGACGCCTCGGTAAGATCGGCTGTACCGATGCCCACCCGCGCCGACGCCCTCGCCCTTCTCCACGAGTGGAACGAAAACCCATCTCTCCGCAAGCACGGGATCCTGGTCGAAGCCGGGGTGCGCGGCTACGCGACCGATGACGGGCTCGATCCGGAGACGGTCGAGCAGTGGGGGATCGCCGGGCTCCTCCACGACCTGGACTACGAGCGCTTCCCCGATCCGGCGACCCATGGCGCGCTGGGAGCCGACGAGATGGCGACCCGGGGATACCCCGATGACATCGTCCATGCCGTCCGGGCCCACAACGACATGCTCGGCATTCCCCGCACGACCCGCCTCGACCATCTCGTCTATGCCTGCGACGAGCTCGCCGGCTTCCTGGTGGCGGTCGCCCTCATGCGACCGAGCCGCAAGCTGGCGGACGTCGAGCCGGCCAACGTCCGCAAGCGGATGAAGGACAAGGCCTTCGCCCGGGCCGTGCCGCGCGAGATGCTCCTCGCCGGCGCGGACGAGATCGGGATCCCGTTCGACGACCACGTCGAGAACATGGTCCGTTACCTCGAGGCCGTGGCCGACGAGGTGGGCCTGTAGGCAGCGACCGGGTCGTCGGCCGGCCGACCCATCAGCTCCGCCACGAACGATGACGGCCGGTCGGGGTCGAAGGCGAGGATCAGCCGATCGCGGCAACGGGTGACCGCCACGTAGGCCAGGCGGCGCTCCTCCTCCAGCGCCCGCGCCGGATCGAGGGCATCGGTCAGTGACCGGCGGTTCGGGAAGCGATCGACCTCCATCCCGAGGATGACGACGGTCGGCCACTCCCGTCCCTTGGTGCCGTGGACGGTGGCGAGCTCGATCGGCGCGGCCGGGTCGCGGAGCGACGCGAGGCGGGCACGAGCCGCTTCGAACGCCGACAGGTACCCGGCGGTGCGTGGCTGGTCGATCGCCCAGCCAAGGGCTGCGTCGAGCGCCAGCTGCGCGTCCTCCCCGAGCGCGTCCGACGGATCGCCGCGGGCCCAGCCGCGGGCGGCACGCGCCCGGACGAGGGCCGGGAACGGCGCACGCGAGGGGTCTGCGGTGCGGAGATCCTCGAGGAGCGCGAGGACCGGCTCGGCCTCCAGGGGGGCGGGGACGTTGGTCGCATGGGGGACGCCCGCACGGAGGAGGGCGAGGATGACCGGGCCCAACTCGGCGCGGGTGCGGGCCAAAACGGCGACCCGTCCGCCCTCCGCGGCGAAGCCGGGCAGCGCCGCGGCGAGGCGATCCGGGCCGTCTGGTCCGCGCAGCGGCCAGGTCTGCAGGGGGCGGACGCGGTCCCGACCGGCTCGTGGCTCGGCCCGAAGGCGCTTGGGAACGCGCTCCCGGTTGGTCGAGATCAGCCGGTCGGCGGCGGCCACGACCGCGGGCGGGCATCGGTAGTTCGTCTCGAGCACGATCCGGGTCGCGTCGGGGTAGCGCGTCGGAAACTCCAGGATTCGCCGCACGTCCGCCAGGCGCCAGGCGTAGATCGTCTGGTCGTCGTCACCGACCACGAACAGGTTCCGCTCGGGCTCGGCCAGGAGGGCCACGAGCTCCAGCTGCGTGGCGTCCACGTCCTGGAACTCGTCCACGAGGACGTGGGTGTACCGAGCCTGCCAGCGCTCCCGCAGCGCCGGATCCCGCCGGAGGCGACCCAGCGCCTCGGCCAGCAAGCCGTCGAAATCGATCACGCCGCGGATGGCGAGGAGCCGCCGGTAGGCTTCCACCACATCGGCCTGCGCTCCGGGCGCGTCCCGTCCCTCGAGGATGGCGGCCGAGACAACCGCATCCAGCTCCTCGGCCCGGGGCAGGGTCTCGCCGGCGGGCAGCCCGGCCAGGACCTGCCGTCGGGCATGGCGCAGGAG
This sequence comes from uncultured Chloroflexia bacterium, assembly GCA_963699235.1. GTDB lineage: Bacteria > Chloroflexota > Limnocylindria > QHBO01 > QHBO01 > DASTEQ01. Next base: position 1,220,274 of record OY969424.1, read on the forward strand.
CGGCAGCCGATCGGCCACGAGACGGGGCGGGCGCGGGCCGTCCAGCACGACCTGCCGGGCGAGGGCATGGAGGGTCCGGACCTCCGGGCCGGCCACGCCCGGCGTCACTCCGAGGGCCGTGGCGATCCGCTCGCTAAGCTCGGTGGCGGCGTCCCGGTTGAACGTCACGGCCAGGATCTGCGGACCGGGCACTGCGCCGTCGAGGAGCACACCGATGCGGGCCACGAGGGTTGCCGTCTTCCCGCTTCCGGCCGGCGCGATGATCTGGGCCGGCCCTGGTCCCAGGGTCGCCGCACGGCGCTGCGCCTCGTCGAGCCTGGCCAGGAGATCAGCGATCGGGGTGGGCACCGTCGCCCGACGATGACGTCGGGACCTTACCGGACGGTGAGCAGCCGCTTTCGGCGTCCGCCCGGTCCAGCCGCTATCCTTCCGCCGCCATTCGCAGGGAGCTGCTGCCGCAGGTTGACCGGCCACTGATGCCCCGACTCTTCGGAGACCGCGCCCAGGCGCGCCAATCCCCGCGCACCCGTCGTCTCCAGGCCGCCATCGCCCGCGAGGAGCGCCTCCGCAAGAAGGGGATCGACACCGGCACCTGGCGCGAGGAGCTCGCCGCCGCCCGCGACGCGTCGATGCGGGCCGACGAGGAGCGCGGGGTCGCGACGTCCGGCGGGGCGGTCCCCGTCAGGCGCGTGCTCGGGGTCGGCGTGCTCCTCGTGGTGGGCGGCCTGCTCATCGGCGCCGTGCTCCTCTGGCAGCGGGCCGACGCGTTCAACCGGGCCGTGAGCAGCGCCCCGAGCCTGTCTTCGGCGCTCCTCGGCCCGCTGGCCGGCGGACCGCCGGTGAACATCGCCTTCATCGGCTACGCCGGTCGCGAAGGGCACGGTGGCCGGTACCTGGCGGACTCGCTGAACATCCTGTCGATCGACCCCTCGACCGGGGCGACGACCCTCATCGCGGTCCCACGTGACCTGTGGGTCGAGGGCCACCCGCTCTTCCCGGACAACGCAAAGGTCAACGAGGCCTTCGCCGTCGGCTGGGACGCGGGCGGGATCCAGGAGGCGGGGGAGGCCCAGACCGATGTCCTCGCCTACGTCACTGGCCTCGACATCGACCACTGGATCGCGCTCGACTTTGACGGCCTGGCGGGCGTGGTGGACGCCGTCGGCGGCATCACCGTCGACAACCCCCGGGCCTTCGCCTACACGCTGAACGAGGTGGACTACCTGAACGGCTTCTTCGACGGCGGCGAGTTCGCCGCCGGCCGGCTCGAGCTGAGCGGGGCCGAAGCCCTGGCCTACGCCCGGGCCCGGTACACCTCCGACCCGGCCGAGGTCGGGGACTTCGCCCGCTCGATCCGCCAGCAGCGGGTCCTGGCCGGGCTCCGCGCCAAGCTGGGTGACGGCCTGCCGGGCTCCATCGGTCCGGGCCTGGCCCTCATGGACGTCCTGTCCACCCACCTCGCGACCGATCTGTCCGCGATCGACCTCGCCCTGCTGAGCGGCCACCTGTCGCCGGACCGCCGGGTGGAGCTGGCCGAGGGCGTCATCCTCGAGGCGACGACCGACCGACGACGGTCGCTACGTGCTGGTCGTGATCGGGCGAGCGCACGGCGCGGACTACACGCCGCTCCACGCCTACATCGACGCGGCGCTGGCCGAGCCGATGCCCACCCCGGTGCCGACGCCGAGCACCGGTTCGAGCGGCGCTCCCTGACCGGGCCGATCGGTCCCCCTAGAATCGGTTCCGTGGCCCCCTCGATCACGCCGTCGGCTCACGTCCGGGCCATCCTGCGGCACATGCCGAACGCGCCCGGCGTGTACCTGTTCCGGGCCGCCGACCGCCGCGTCCTGTACGTGGGCAAGGCGAACGCACTGCGGAGCCGCGTCCGCAACCACTTTGGAGCCGGCAGCCAGGGGGAGGCCCGCCACGCCAAGATGGTCGCCGACACGGCGGACATCGAGTACATCGTCACCGACACCATCGGCGAGGCCTACATCCTCGAGGGCAACCTCATCAAGGAGCATCGGCCCCGCTTCAACATCCGCCTCCGCGACGACAAGAGCTACCCGTTCGTTCGGATCACGATGGCCGAGGACTTCCCCCGGATCGTCCGCACCCGGAAACTCGTCGCGGGACGGAAGCCGTTACTTCGGGCCGTATGCCTCGGCGTCGTCGGTGGACGAGACCCTCCGCCTCCTGAGCAAGATCTTCCCGTTCCGCACCTGCGACCTCGACATCCCGGCGGGAAAGCGGGTCCTCGAGCGACCCTGCCTCCTGTTCCACATCAAGCGTTGCCAGGGGCCGTGCATCGGCGCGGTCGAGCCCGAGCCGTACCGCGAGACGATCGGGCAGGTCGTGGACTTCCTCGAGGGCCGGCAGGAAGGGATCGCCGACCAGCTTCGGACGGAGATGACGGCGCAGTCCGATGCGCTTCGCTACGAGGCGGCGGCCGTCACCCGCGACAAGCTGAAGGCCGTGGAGTGGACGATCGAACAGCAGAAGGTGGCCGCCTTCAGCCGGGAGGAGCACGACATCATCGGCCTGGCGCGGGACCAGAACGAGGCGTGCCTCCAGGTCTTCGTCATCCGCAACGGGAAGATGATCGGACGCGAGCACTTCATCGCCGAGGGTGCGGCCGAGCAGGCCGATGACGAGGTGCTGGCCTCGTTCCTGCAGCAGTACTACCCGGCCACCGAACGGCCGCCCCGCTCGATCCTGCTGCCGCTTCTTCCGGCGGATGCCGAGACCCTGGGTGCGGTGCTGGCCCGGCAGCGGGGGAGCGGCGTCCGGATCCACGTCCCGACCCGCGGTCCGAAGCGGCGGCTGGTGGCCCTCGCCTCGGAGAACGCGGCCGAGGCCCTGGCCAAGGACCGCGCCGAGTGGCTGGCCGACCGCGGTGCCCGGGCCGAGGCGCTCGTTGGCCTGGCTCGGGCCCTCGACCTCCCCGAGCCGCCGCACCGCATCGAGTGCTACGACATGAGCAACATCCAGGGAACGAGCGCGGTCGGGAGCATGGTCGTCTTCACCGACGGCGCCCCCGACAACCGCCAGTACCGGCGCTTCCGGATCCGGAGCGGCGACACGCCGGACGACTTCCGCATGATGGCCGAGGTCCTGCGCCGTCGGTTCGGCCGGGCGGCCCGCCTGCGGCGGGAGACGGGCGCCGTGGAGCCGTCGTCGGTGGGGGTGGACGAGGACGCGGTGGACGGCGAGGAGTGGGCGCTGCCCGACCTCGTCATCGTGGACGGCGGCAAGGGGCAGCTCTCGGCCGCGACGCGCGTCCTGGACGACCTTGGCCTCTCCCATCTCCGCGTCGCGGGGCTCGCAAAGCGGTTCGAAGAGCTGTACGTGCCGGATCGGTCCGACCCGATCGTCCTGCCCGCCCGGGCGCCAGCCCTCTACCTCGTCCAGCGCATCCGCGACGAGGCGCATCGGTTCGCGATCACCTATCACCGCCAGGTTCGGGGACGGGGCGCGCTGAGGAGCCTGTTCGACGACGTGCCGGGCATCGGTCCGGCCCGCCGGGAGGCCCTGCTGCGCCGCTTCGGAAGCGTCCGCGCCCTGCGCGACGCGTCGGTGGAGGAGATCGCGGCCGCTCCCCTCATGAGCGAGGTCCTGGCCGAGCGGCTGAAGAGCGCCCTGGCCCGCGAGGGTCGGCTTGCCTAGGCCCTGGCCCGCCGTCGGGCCTCGACGAAGGGGAGGAAGCCGGCGACCAGCAGGGCGGCCAGGCCGAGGCCGAGCCACGCTGCGCGGACGGGGTCCAGGGCACCCGGAACGTCGGTTCCGGTGTTCGGGAGGCCGGGCGGGGCCGGGACGACGGTGTTGACGTCGCTGGCGTTGACCCCCGGGAAGTCGTTGCCCAACCCGTCTGCATATGTCGCCGCCGCGATGTCCTCCAGCGTCCCGTTGGCCGTGCTGTTGACGGTGACGGTCACCTCCACCGCGGCGGTCGCGCCCGCGTTGATCCAGCCGTTCAGGGTGGCGGTCACGACCCCGGCGCTGGCCGAACAGCTGCCGGTGGCGGGGGCCACGATCGCGCAGCCCTGGAAGGTGGCGGCCGCGGGCAGCGTGTCCGTCACCACGACCTCGTGGGCGGCACCGGCCGTGGCTCCGGTCGCGGTGTTCAGCACGGTGATGGTGTAGGTCAGGGTCGCTCCGGGCGTCGTCTGGGTCGCGCCGTCGGACTTGGCGATGGCGAGTGACGGGATGGGCGGCTGAACGAAGTAGGCGCCGATGCCGGCCTGCGCCTCCTGGATGAACTGGTTCGTCGAGCTCAGGCAGCTCACGACCCGCCACCAGCCGGCCTCCGGGTTCGCAATGACGTCGCCTCCGCGGGTGATGGAGCCGAGGTTCCACTGCGCGTTGACGGACAGGCTGCCGGCCGTGCCGCCGGTCAGGCCCAACGGATCGAAGGCGTCCGATGGGGCGTAGTAGCGGACCCGCGTGTTGCCATCCATGTCGAAGTTGTGGAACGTCACGCTCGGCAGGCCGGGCGCGATGTACTCGTACAGGGTGAGGCAGCTGACGCCGCCGGTGTCGTGCTGGTAGGTGATCTGGACCTGTCCGATGATCACCTCGTCATTGGTTCCCGGCACGCCGTCGGGGTTATCGGTGTTGGCCGGCGGCGCGGTGGTGGCGTTCGCGTCGTCGTCGAGGCCGACGCGCAGCCGCCAGCCGTTGTCGTCGTCTCCTTCGGGGGCGAGGACCGCCGATCTGAGCAGGTAGCGGCCACAGGCGACCGGGCTCAGGGTCCGGTAACGGACCCATGTCTGCGGGGTTGCGAGGGTCGGATAGGTAATCTGCGAGCCCGCAATGCCCGTTCCGGGGGCCGGGTTCGCGAACCCCGGCCCGACCGCGGCGCCCGGGCCGTACAGCTCGAACTGGGTCGAGTCGAAGGCAGCGCCGCGGATCTCGTCACCGAGGCCACCGGCGGTCTGGTTGATCTCGGGGCTGTACAGGTCCAGGTGCAACGGGGTGCTGCTCGGCCAGCCACATGGGACGGTGATCTCGACGTAGTTGTAGCCGGATCCCGCCCCGGCGGTGGTCGAGCTGTACCAGTCGCCGATGCCGACGCCGGCATTCGGGCCCGAGGTCTGGATGTAGAACCCGCCGATAGGCGGCACTTCGAGGGCGGCACCGTTGCCCGCCCATGGCCCAAAGGCGATGGCGATGGCGAGGAGGCCGCCGCCAACGAAGGCACGGCGCAGCGCGCGAAAGGATCTGACCGACCGTGAGATCACCTGAACTCCTGCGGGGCACAGGCCGCGGAGTCAACGCGCCTCGAATGATAGCCGCGGCCGACTGCACCTGGCCGGCCGATTCGGCGCCCCCGTGCCATTCTTGCCCGCCTCCGGGGCCACCCCTATACTCACCGCGGCCGCCGGATGGCGGCGTGTTTGTTGTCTGCGTGCTTATTCGTCTGAGGGCCGGAGGACACTCCACCGAGCATGACCTGGCGCCGCATCGCCCCATGGGTGATCCTCGCGATCACCCTGCTGGCCCTCTACGTCACCATTCCGCGCAAGACCACCGGGACCCAGTTCCTGCCCCTCCCCGACGGTATCCGCACCGTCCTCGGCCTCGACCTGCAGGGGGGGATCAGCGTCACCCTCGAGGTCCAGGCCATCAGCGGCGAGGAGCCGACGCCCGAGCGAGTCGAGTTGACCCGGACGATCATCGAGCGCCGGGTGGCGGGCATCGGCGTCACCGAGCCGCAGGTCCGGACCGAGGTCGGCGCTTCGGGACAGGCTCGCATCGTGGTCGAGGTCCCGGGCGTGAGCGACCGCAACCAGGTCCTCGACCTCGTCGGCTCGACCGGCCAGCTGTTCTTCATCGACCCGGCCGGGCAGCAGCTGACGGTCGGCCAGAACGTGGTGGACCTCATCGCCGCGGGAACGATCAACATCCTGTTCGACGGCGGCGAGATCCAGCAGGGGAGCGTCGTCCCCGACACGAGCCAGGGCGGGCAGATCGGGGTCAGCTTCACCCTCACCCCGGAGGCCCAGGAGATCTGGTGCAACTACACCACCGGGCACGTCAACCAGCCCGGCCCGATCGCGTTGGACGGCGAGATCATCACGACGCCCACCATCCAGGCCGCCATCTGCGGCGGTCGAACGATCATCACCGTTGGCGCCGGCGCCGAGGCCACCGTCGAGCAGACGAGCCTCTACAACCAGCTCCGGTTCGGTGCCCTGCCGGTCTCCTTGACGGTCGAGGAGGTCACCGCCATCCAGCCGACGCTGGGCCGGGACTTCCTGAACCAGGCCCTCGTCGCCGGCGCGGTGGGCCTCTTCCTCGTCCTGTTCTTCATGATCGCGAACTACCGGCTACCGGGCGTCCTGGCCGCGCTGGCGCTGCTCTTCTACACGCTCGTGGTGTACGCCATCTTCCGGATCGTGCCGGTCACCTTGACTCTGGCCGGGGTCGCCGCCTTCATCCTGAGCATCGGCATGGCGGTGGACGCCAACATCCTCATCTTCGAGCGGATGAAGGAGGAGATCCGGGCCGGCAAGACGCTCGGCCCGGCCATCGAGGCCGGCTTCAACCGCGCGTGGTCGAGCATCCTCGACTCGAACGTCAGCTCGCTGCTCATCGCCGGCTGGCTCTTCTGGCAGGGCACCAGCGTCGTCCGCGGATTCGCCCTCGTCCTGGCCATCGGTGTCCTCGTCTCCATGTTCAGCGCCGTGGTCGTGACCCGGACCCTGCTCCGTATGGTCATCCACCGCGAGTGGGGACGGCGGATCGAGCTCTACCACGTGGAGCGCTGACCGATGTACGACATTGTCGGCAAGCGGCGCTGGTACTACCTCTTCAGCCTGCTGATCACCGTCCCGGGGCTCATCTTCGTCGCCCTCGGCGGCCTGAAGCCCTCCATCGACTTCACCGGCGGGACGGTCTGGCAGGTCCGGTTCCTCGACGACCCGAGCGCGGCAGAGGTCCAGGCAGCCCTGGTCGAGCTGGGCCATCCGGAGGCCGTGGTCGAAGCGGTGGACTCGGGATTCCTCGAAGTCCGGCTCGATCCCATCGAGTTCCCGATCGTCGGCGGCATCCCGACTCCGACCCCGAACCAATCGGGCTCGCCGACCGCCAGCCCGACGGGGACGCCCGCCGCCTCGCCATCAGCCTCGGGCAGCCCATCCGGATCGCAGAGCGGGACCGCGTCGCCCGCGCCCAGCCCGACGGCAACGCCGTCACCCACGCCGAGCCCCACCCCCACGTCTTCACCCAGCCCGACACCATCACCCACGCCACCGCCCCCGCCGACGGTGGAGGGCACGCCCATCGAGGAGCTGGTTGACGACCTCCAGGCCCAGTTCGGCTTCTCCGAGACGCGATCGCTGGACACGGTCGGACCGATCATCGGCTCCGAGCTGGTCCGGAGCTCGATCATCATCCTGGCCGTCGGCGAGGCCTTCATCCTCCTGTACCTGTGGTATCGATTCCGGAGCATCCGCTTCGGGACGGCCGCGATCATCGCCCTCCTCCACGACGTGGTCGTGGTCGTCGGCGCGTTCGCCATCCTCGGCTACTTCTTCGGCGTGGAGTTCGATGCCCTGTTCGTGACCGCGCTGCTGACGGTCATCGGCTTCTCGGTCCACGACTCGATCGTCGTCTTCGACCGGATTCGGGAGAACCGCCTCCGCCATGCCGGGGAGCCCTTCGGCGCGATCGTGAACCACTCGATCCTGCAGACGATGGGGCGGTCGATCAACACCTCGCTGACCGTGGTGGCGACCACCGCGGCCCTGCTCCTGCTCGGACCGGTCTCCATCCAGACCTTCACCCTCGCCCTGCTGATCGGGATCATCAGCGGGACCTACTCCTCGATCTTCAACGCCAGCCAGATCCTCGTCACCTGGGACGAGTGGGCGGCGAAGCGCAAGGCTCGGAAGGCGACCCGCTGATCTCTTCCTGAGCACCGGGCTGACCGATGCCCGGCTGGCCCACGCCGCCGCGCTAATCCAGGGGCCATCGGCCGCCTCTACCATGGGCCTGCATGATCCGACCCCGGTTCGAGTGGCTCCTGCCGCCTCCGATTGACCCGCCACCGAGTCTGACCGGGTTCTCGGCGCCGGTCGCCACCCTGCTCGCTCGGCGCGGGATCCAGACCGATGACCAGGCCGCGCGATTCCTGAACGCGGGTGTCCAGGACCTTCCGTCGGTGGACCTCATGACCGATGCCGGTGCGGCGCTGGACCGGATCGAGCGCGCCGTCGAGACCGGGGAGACGATCGCCATCTGGGGCGACTACGACGCGGACGGGATGACCGCGGTCGCGGTCTGGGTCGTGGCCCTCCGTGCGCTGGGCGTCGAGCCCATCCGCTACGTACCGTCCCGCCTGGCCGAGGGATACGGTCTGTCCATCGAAGGCCTCCGCTCGCTCGCGGCGCGCGGTACGCGCCTGGTGGTGACCTGCGACTGCGGGGTGGGCAACGTCGATGAGGTGGCCGCCGCTGCCGCGATGGGCATGGACGTGGTCGTGACCGACCATCACGTGCCGCTTGGACCCTTGCCGGCCGCCGTGGCCGTCGTGGATCCGCACCGGCCCGACTGCACCTACCCCAACCCGGACCTGACCGGCGCCGGGCTCGCGTTCCGCCTCGCCACCGCGCTGCTCGCCCGGCGCGGGCTGACCGTCCCGGACCTGGCCGCGCTCGGCATGATGGGCACGATCGCGGACATGGCCCCGATGAACGGGGAGAGCCGGGCCATCGTCCGGCTCGGCCTGGCCGAGCTGGCGGTGACCGCGCATCCCGGGCTTCGCGGCCTCGTCGCGCGTGCTGCGGACGATCCGGCTCATCCCACCGCCCGCGACGTGGGGTTCGGCATCGTGCCGCGGCTCAACGCCGCAGGCCGGATCGCCGACGCCGAGCTGGCCCTCGACCTCCTGGTCGCCACCGACGCGGCCGAAGCCGATCGGCTCCTCGCCGAGCTGGAGGCGGTGCACGTGCGACGCCGCGAGCTGACGACGGTGGCCATCGCCGGCGGGCGGGCGCTCGTCGCCGATCTGGCGGGCACCGGCCCCGTGGTCATCCGCGACGACACGTGGCCCGCCGGCTTGCTGGGCCTGGTCGCGGGCCGCCTGGCAGACGAGCTCGCGCGCCCGGTGGCGGCCGCCGCGCTGGTCGAGACGGAGGTCCGAGGCTCGGTCCGCGCCACGCCCGACTTCGACGTCGCCCGCGGGCTCGAGGCCAGCGGGCGGCACCTCACCAAGCGGGGCGGGCACGCCGCCGCCGGCGGCTTCAGCGCGAGACCGGACGCGTGGGACGCGTTCGTCGCCGCCTTCGAGGCCCTGCCTCGCCCGTTCCCGGAGCGCCCGGTGGACGCCGACGAGCCGCTCTCCAGACCGGGCGAGCTCCGGGTGGACCTCGTCCTGCCGGCTCGCTATGTCGGCTGGTCGCTACTCCGGGAGTTTGGGCGGCTCCTCCCCTTCGGGCCCGGCCATCCGGAGCCGCTCCTCGCGGTGACCGGGCTGACGGTAGGTGATGCGCGTCGGGTGGGAGCCGGCGCCAACCACGTCTCTCTGCGCCTGAAGCGCGGATCGGAAACGGTTGACGCCATCGCCTTCGGGGTCGAGGACGAGCGCGAGACCCCCGAGCCCGGCACGGCGCTCGACGTGGTGGCCACACTCGAGTCGCGGACGTTCGATGGGGAGCCCCGACTGCAGCTCCGGGTCGTGGACTACGCCACGGCCGACGCGTCGCCGCTCCTCGGCCGCCGCCGGGTCCGACCCCTCCCCGAGGTCAGGCCGGTTAGCGTCCCGTGATGAGCCCGGAGCGGACCCCGCTGGAACGGCTGCGTGCTCGACGCGCGGAGCTCGGCGCGTCGCTCTGCCTCGGGATCGACCCGCGACCCGGCGCCCTTCCGGAGGGCCTGGCCGCAAATGCGCAGGGCATCGAGACCTTCGCCCGCGGCCTGGTCGAGGCCGCCGCAGACGCCGTCCTGGCCGTGAAGCTCAACACCGCGTACTTCGAGGCCCTCGGCGCCGCAGGTTGGGCCGCCCTCGAGCGGGTCCGGGCCGCCATCCCGGCAGGGCCGATCGTCGTCATCGATGCGAAGCGCGGCGACATCGGTCCGTCCGCGGAGCGGTACGCCGAGGCGCTGATGGGCAACCTGGCGGCCGATGCGGTCACCCTCCAGCCCTACCTCGGCGAGGATGCCATCGAGCCGTTCCTCGCCTATCCCGGCCGGCTCGTCTACGTCCTGGCGCGGACCTCGAACCCGAGTGCCGGCCGCCTCCAGGCTCTCGCCATCGACGGCGGTTCGCTATCGACCGCCGTCGCCCGCTGGGTCGCGGAGCAGTGGCCGGACGGCCGGGCCGGCATCGTCGTCGGCGCCACCGAGCCGGCCGAGCTCGAGCGGCTCCGGGCCGAGGTGCCGACCCTCGGCTTCCTCGTCCCCGGCGTCGGCGCCCAGGGCGGTGACCTGGCGGCCGCGGTGCGATGCTGCGACGGATCGCTCGCCCCGGGTCTCGTCAACGTGTCGCGCGGGATCGCCGGGGCCGCGACCGGGCCGGATTGGCGCGATGCCGCCGCGGCGGCGGCCCAGCGGTGGCTGGACGATCTCCGAAGAGCGGGTGCTACACTCGGCGCCACCAGCTGAGGAGCGACTGGCGCAACATGCCACAAATCGGTCCCATGGAGCTGATCATCGTCCTGGTGATCATCCTCATCATCTTTGGGCCTGGCCGGCTGCCCGACATCGGCAACGCCATCGGAAAGGGCCTCCGCGAGTTCCGGAAGGCCTCAACCGAGATCGAGGATTCGATCCGGGGCGAGCCCAAGTCGCCCGACACCACGCCGAAGAGCTGACCACCCGCCTGACGGCGCCCCGGCAGGCTTGAGCCGATGAGCCAGGACGGCTCGACCATGACCATGGTCGAGCACCTCGAGGAACTGCGCCGTCGCCTCATGATCGTGATCGCGGCCATCGCGATCGCCGCGGTCCTCGGCTTCATCATCTCCGGCCCGGTCCTGGACCTCCTCCGCCAGCCGCTTCCGGAGGAGTACTCCACTCTCTACTTCAACAGCCCGGCCGGCGCCTTCGTCGCCCAGCTGAAGATCGCCGGCTTCATCGGTATCGCGCTCGCCATGCCGGTGATCCTCTACCAGGTCTGGCGGTTCGTGACGCCGGGGCTCATGCCCGGCGAGCGGCGGCTGGTCTGGCCGTTCCTCCTTGTCGGCATCCTGCTCTTCGCCCTCGGCGTCGCCATCGGCTTCGTGATCATCCCGTTCGCGCTGCAGTTCCTGCTCGGCTTCGCCCGGGAGGGGGTGGAGCCGCTGCTGACGATCGACGAGTACATCGGCTTCGTCACCACCCTGATGCTCGTCTTCGGGCTCATGCTCCAGTTCCCGGTCGTGATCTACGTCCTTGCCCGGCTCGGGATCGTCACGCCGAAGTGGCTGGCCTCCAAGCGCCGGTGGGCGATTCTGCTCATCGCGGTCGTGTCCGCCCTCGCCACGCCGGGCGGCGACCCGTTCTCGATGGTCGTGCTGGGCCTGTTCATGTACGGTCTGTTCGAGGCAACCCTGGTCGTGGTGCGGACCATGCAGCCTGGCAAGTCGGCCGAGCCCGCCGCCGTGGCCGAGATAGCCGGTCCCGGCCCGGCCGGGGTCGCTGCCATCGGGACCGATGACGAGGCCAAGCCCGACGCCGGCAGCACTGATGACGACGGACCAGGCAAGCCCGAATAGCCGTCTGGCCGGCCGCGAACCCGCCAACAGGCCGCCTCGGGTCCTCCTCCTGACCGATCCGGTCATGGCGGCACACGCCTCACCTGGCCACCCGGAGCGCCCGGAGCGGCTCGAGCCCGTGGCCCGCGGCGTCCGTGCGGGCGCAGGCGCGGCCGGGGCAGACCTCGACGAGCACAGCGCGGAGCCGATCACGGCCGAGATGGCAGCCGCCGTCCACGATCGACTCCTACGTCGCGTGGCTCGAGGCCCGCGACGATGACGGTGGCTGGATCGATCTCGACACCTTCGTGGCCCCCGGCTCGTGGCTGGCCGCCCGCACGGCCGCGGGACTGACGGTCGCCGCCGCCCAGGCCGTGACGGCGGGGGAAGCCATGGTCGCGTTCGCCGTCGTGCGGCCGCCCGGCCACCACGCGGGTCGCTACCAGGGCAAGGGCTTCTGCCTCCTGAACAACGTGGCCCTGGCCGTGGCCGCCCTGCAGTCGAACGGCAGCGCACGACGGGTCGCCGTCCTGGACTGGGACGTCCACCACGGCGACGGATCGGCCGAGCTGTTCCACGCCGAGCCGCACGTGTTCTATGCCTCGAGCCACCAGTCGCCGTGGTATCCGGGCACGGGCTCCGTCGCCGAGACGGGGGAGCGGTCGGTCACGGTGCCGCTCTCGGCCGAGACGGGGGACGAGGGCTTCGTCGCGGCCTGGCGGGAGACGATCCTGCCGAGGATGGAGGCGTTCGAACCGGACGCCATCCTCGTCTCGGCTGGCTTCGACGCCCATCGCGACGACCCCCTGGCGTGGCTGGAGGTCACCGAGGCCGGGTTCGGCGAGGTGGGGGCGGCCATCGGCGAAGCGGCCCGTCGGCTTGGCCTCGGCGGCGTGGCCCTGACCCTGGAAGGTGGCTATGACCTGGACGCCCTCGAGGCATCCGCCGCCGCCACGGTCACCGGGCTGATCGGCGGCCTGACCGGCTCCCCGATCGGGAAGTCGGGAATCTGAGGGCTATACTCGGTTCGGTGTCGTCCCGACGAGCTCCCGTGGCTCCTGCAGATCGCCCGGCGCGCCGCTCCCCGTCGCGCCGCTCGAGCGCCGTGCCCGCCAGCCCATCGGCTCGTACTCGAAAGGCACCCCCGGCACCGCCGCTCGCGGTCGAGATCGTGACCTTCGGCTTCAAGTACGGCCTTCCTCAGAAGGCCGACCTCGTGTTCGACGTGCGGTTCCTGACCAACCCGTTCTGGGTTCCGGATCTCCAGCCGCTGTCCGGGCTGTCGGCCCCGGTCCGGCAGTTCGTCCTCGACCAGCCCCAGGCCGGTCGCTTCCTTGACCTCGTCGTCCAGCTCCTTGAGCTGACCGTGCCCGCCTACCGGGCCGCGGGCCGCGACCGCCTGGTGGTGGCCCTCGGCTGCACCGGCGGCTACCACCGCTCCATCGCCCTGGCGGAGGAGCTGGCCGGCCGCCTCGGTGGGCTCGAGGACGCATCGGTCACCGTCATCCACCGGGAGCTCCGCCGATGACCGTCCGCAGGCTGCCGCGCTGGCTGTACCCCGGCATGCACATCAAGCGCTGGCTCGGCGCGGTGCTGGTGGGCCTGACCATCCTCGCCCTTGGCGCGGCCATCCTCATCATCGAGTTCTATCGGGAGGTCATCCTCGACATCCCGCAGCTCGCGCTCCTGCTCGGGGCGGATCTCGAGCGCGAGATCCGGGGCGCGATCGTGATCACGGTCGGCATCTTCCTCACCGTGTTCGGGATGTGGAAGCTCATGCGCAGCGTGGTGTCACCGTTCGTGGCCACCGGCGACTCGGTGATGGAGGTCCTCTACACCAAGCGCTACCTGGCTCGCGGGCCGCGGATCGTGGCCCTCGGCGGGGGAACCGGCCTCTCGACCCTTCTTCGCGGGCTGAAGGCATACTCGGCCAACATCACCGCGGTGGTGGCCGTCGCCGACGACGGCGGCAGCAGCGGTCGGCTCCGCCAACAGCTCGGGATCGTGCCGCCGGGGGACATCCGCAACTGCATCGCCGCCCTGGCCGATGCCGAGCCGCTGATGACCCAGCTCATGCAGTACCGATTCCCGCCGGGCTCGGGCCTGGACGACCACGCCTTCGGCAACCTGTTCATCGCGGCCATGACCGCGGTTACCGGCGACTTCGACGAGGCGGTGCGCGAGTCGAACCGGGTTCTGGCCGTCCGCGGCCAGGTCCTGCCGGCGACGAGCGTCCCGCTCAACCTCACCGCCCGGCTGGCGTCCGGCCGGTTCGTGAGCGGGCAGGCGGCGGTCAGCCAGGCGACGGAGCCGATCGCCCACGTCCAGATCGACCCCTCCGACGTGCGGGCCAACCCGGAGGCCATTGAACGGATCCTCGAGGCGGACCTCGTGGTCATCGGTCCGGGCAGCCTGTACTCGAGCGTCCTGCCCAACCTGCTCATCAGCGACATCCACGATGCCCTGACCGCGGCCGAGGGCCTGCGAGTCTACGTCTGCAACGTGGCCACCCAGCCGGGCGAGACCGGCGGCTACACCGCCTCGCAGCACCTGACCACCCTGTTCGAGCACGCCGGCGACGAGTTCGTGGACATGGTCCTGCTGAACCGGAACCGGACGGCCCGCCGCCCGTCGGGATGGCAGGGCCAGCCGGTCCAGCTCGACACCCGACAGCTCGAGGAGCTCCCGGTCGTCGTCGTCGAGGACGACATCATCGACGACCAGAACGCGCACCACCACGACCCGGACAAGCTGGCGGCGATCCTGCTCCGCCTGCTCCAGGAGGACCGACCCGCCCGCCAGCGTCAGCGCATCCGACGGCCGGTGGCGACGGCCAGCTGAGCGGCGGATGAGGCCCGCCCGGGACGTGAAGGGGGAGCTGGCTCGCATCGAGCCGGCCCGAGACTGCTGCCGCGAGGCCGAGGTGGCGGGTCTGCGATTCGCCGATGACGCGATCCGGACCCTCGACCCCTCGACCGCCCGGATCGCGGTTCGACTTGGAGCCGGCCGGGCCGTTCCGCAGTCCGCGGAGCGTGGATCGGGGACCCGGCACCATCTCGAGCTTGTCTCGAGCAGCGGACGTGATCCGTGGAGCTGGTCGGCAGCCGCCGCGTGCGACCGGCGCGCGTTCCTCCGCGGCGTCGTCCTGGCCAGCGGATCGCTGTCGTTCTCCCGGACCGGCCCACACGTCGAGTTCGTGTTTCGTGACGGCATGCGGGCCCGGACCCTGCGGCGGCGGCTGGTGACGAGCGAGATCCGCGCCGCCCTGTACGAGCGGCGCGGCCGGGCCGTCGTCTACGTCAAGGGACGCGAGAACGTGGCAGCGCTGCTGCACCTCACCGGCGCCCACGGCGCGCTCCTCGAGCTCGAGGCGGAGCAGGTCGGACACGACGTCCAGAACCGGCTGAACCGCCTGCTGAACGCCGAAGCGGCCAACGTCAACCGGACCGTTCACGCCGCCGAGCGCCAGGTGCGGGCCATCGAGCGGCTCGAGGCGTCGGGCCGCCTGGATGAGCTCTCGCCCGCCCTCCGCCTGGTCGCGGATGCGCGTCGGGCCCATCCCGAGGCCGACCTCGAAGCCCTCGCCACCGAGCTCCAGCTCGGCCGCTCGGCGGTGCATCACCGTCTCCGCCGGATCGAGCAGCTCGCCGGATGATGGCCCCCGGGCGGCGGCCGCTGGTCGCCGGCAACTGGAAGATGAACCCCGCACACCGGCGGGACGCGACGGTCTTGGCGACGGACGTCGTCGAGGCAGTCCGCGCCCTTGCCTCGGACGTCGAGGTCGTGCTCTGCCCGCCCGCGATCTGGCTGGACGAGGTGGCGGCCGTGGTCCAGGGCAGCGGGATCGGGGTCGGCGCCCAGACGATGCACGCCCAGGATGGCGGCGCGTTCACCGGCGAGATCTCGCCCGTGATGGTGGGCGGCGTCGCAGGCCACGTCATCGTCGGTCATTCCGAACGCCGCCGGCTCTTTGGCGAGACCGATGCCGATGTCGCCGCCAAAGTGGTGGCCGCCGTCCGCCACGGGCTCATCCCCATCGCGGCGGTGGGGGAGTCGGCCGATGAGCGACGAGCGGGGGAGACCGAGCGCACGCTCGAACGACAGGTCCGAGCCGCGGTTTCGGGCCTCGACAGGCTCGCCGGCAGCGGCCTGGTCGTGGCCTACGAGCCGGTGTGGGCCATCGGAACCGGCGACGCCGCGTCCACGGATGACGCCCAGGCCGGAGCCGCGTTCATCCGCCGCCTCCTGGCCGAGTCGGATCCGGACGGCGCCACCGCGGTGCGCATCCTGTACGGCGGCAGCGTCGCTCCCGACCTCGCCGCCGGGTACTTCGCCCAGCCCGACGTGGATGGCGCCCTGGTCGGCGGCGCATCCCTCGACGCGACTGCGTTCGCGGCGATCGTCCGCGCCGCAGCCGGCTGAGCGGCCGCACCTCGTACGTGGCCGGCGCTCGATCCGTCGTCCTCTGCGTCCTCGATGGGTTCGGCCTCGGGGATGATCCCGCGGTCGACGCCTCGGCCGCGGCCCGCATGCCGAACTGGCGCCGGCTCCTTGCCGAGTGGCCGGACTGTCGGCTCGCGGCCGCCGGCGAGGCCGTCGGCCTGCCTGCGGGGCAGATGGGCAACAGCGAGGTGGGCCACCTCAACCTGGGTGCCGGGTTCCCGGTCCTCCAGGACCTGCCGCGCATCAATCGGGCCATCGCGGACGGGACACTTGCCACCAACCCGGCTCTGATCGCGGCCTGCCGCCACGCGCTCGACCGAGGCCGACGGATACACCTGCTGGGACTCATCGGTCCGGGAGGCATACACGCGCATGATGACCACCTGGTGGCGATGGTTGACCTCGCGCACGCCCAGGGCCTGCCTCCGGATCGGGTTCGCCTCCACGCCTTCACCGACGGCCGGGACACGCCGCCCCGGTCGGCCGGCAGGCTCCTGCCCGCACTCCTGTCGCGGATCGACGGTCGGGCGACGCTGGCCACCGTCTCGGGCCGCTACTGGGCGATGGACCGCGACGGGCGCTGGGATCGTACCCGGCGCGCGTACGGCGCCATCGTCCACGGGTCGGGTCAAGCGGCGGCCTCCGGCGAGGAGGCCATCGCATGGGCGTACGCCGCAGACATCGGCGACGAGTTCATCGAACCCACCGTCATCACTTCGGCCCAGGGCGTCGCGGCCGGCATGGTGGCGGGAGACGCGATCGTCCACCTGAACTTCCGAGCCGATCGCGCCCGCCAGCTGACCCGGGCCCTGGCGCGGGCCGACTTCACCGAGTTCGAACGGGGCGACCAAGAGCCCGATGTGCCGGTCACAACCCTCACCGAGTACCAGGATCCGACCGAGCTGCCGGTCGCGGTCGCCTTCCCTCCGACGATCGCCGATGGGCTGTCGGCGCACCTCTCCCAGCTGGGCATACGACAGCTGCACATCGCCGAGACGGAGAAGTATGCCCACGTCACGTACTTCTTCAACGGTGGCGTGGAGGCGCCATTCGCCGGCGAGGAGCGCATCCTCGTCCCGTCCCGGCGCGACGTCCCGACCTATGACCAGGCGCCGGCGATGAGCGCCGAGCCGATCACCGACCACCTCGTCGCCGCCATCTCTGCCGGAACCTTCCCGTTCATCGTCGCCAACTACGCCAACCCGGACATGGTCGGCCACACCGGCGACTGGGACGCCGCGGTCGCCGCGCTGGAGGTCATCGACGGCTGTCTCGGCCGAGTGGTGGAGGCGGTCCTCGTCGCCGACGCCGCGCTCATCGTGACCGCGGACCACGGCAACGTGGAGCGGATGCGGGACGCGGCGGGCGGACCACACACCGCGCACACCACCGCCGACGTCCCGCTCGTCCTCGTCCACCGTGGCGACGAGGGCGTCCAGCTTCGGGACGGCACCCTCGCCGACGTGGCGCCCACCATCTGCGCCCTGCTCGAGATACCGATCGGCCCAGGCATGACCGGGAGCAGCCTCCTCGCCGTGACCGGCTCGCCGTGACCTGCCCTATACTGCCGGCCGCATGAACGCCCTGACCCTCGTCCAGTCCATCCTCGCCGTGGCCCTGACCGTCGCCATCCTGCTCCAGCAGCGGGGCGCGGGAGTCGGCGGAGCATTCGGTGGTGAGATCACCGCCTACCGCAGCCGGCGGGGCATCGAGCGGACCCTGTTCCGGCTGACGATCGTGCTCGCAACCCTGTGGGTCGTCTTCTCCGTCCTGGCGCTCTACCTCCAGGCGGTCTGACCCGCTCGGCCCGAGCTGGCCGGCTCGCCGCCGTCGCCCCGGGTCCGGACCCGGCTGCCAAATGGTCCCGGTCGTCGCGCTCGACCTCCGCGTGTAGAATCCGGGCTCGGCGCCGAGGTGGCGGAATAGGCAGACGCGCTAGGTTCAGGACCTAGTGACCATTACGGTCGTGTGGGTTCAAGTCCCTCCCTCGGTACCAGACCCGGCCCAGGTGGCGGAATTGGTATACGCGTACGTTTGAGGGGCGTATGAGGCAACTCATCCGGGTTCAAGTCCCGGCCTGGGCACCACATCACTGACCGATGACGCCGCTCGCTCGCGAGCGGCGTTTCGCGTAGGCTCCACCGCGGGCGGTTAGCTCAGCTGGTCAGAGCGTCTCGTTTACACCGAGAAGGTCGGGGGTTCGAGCCCCTCACCGCCCACTGAGCCGCACGAGTACCATGACCGGCACACACCCGTGCCCTAGGAGACGTCGCCCCGATGGACTTCCTGCCATGGATCCTGCTGATCGTCGTCGCCGTCCTCGTGATCGGCGGCATCCTCATCTACAACGGGCTGGTTCGCCTCCGCAACCAGGTTGACGAGGCCTGGAACCAGATCAGCGTCCAGCTGAAGCGCCGACACGACCTGATCCCGAACCTCGTGAACGCCGTGCGCGGCTACATGGAGTTCGAGCAGGAGACCCTGACCCGGGTCGTCGAGGCCCGCAACGCCGCCGTCCAGGCTTCGGCCGGGGGACCGGCCAACGCCGGCGCCGCCGGGGGAGCGGAGAACTTCCTGACCGGCGCCCTCCGCCAGCTCTTCGCCCTGGTCGAGAACTACCCCGATCTGAAGGCGAACCAGAACGTCATGCAGCTCCAGGAAGAGCTGACCACGACCGAGAACCAGATCGGCTTCTCCCGCCAGCACTACAACGCCACGGTGCGGGAGATGAACACCGCGGTCCAGACCTTCCCGAACGTGCTGTTCGCCGGCGCCCTCGGCTTCAAGGAGCGCGAGTACTTCCAGATCGAGGAGGCGGACGCCGTGGTGCCGGAGGTGAACCTCCAGGTTTGACCGCGGTGCCGGACCGACGCTCGCGGTGAGCGAATCCGCGCCGACCTTCCACGCACAGATCGCCGCCAACCGGCGCGCGAGCTGGGGGCTCATGCTCATCGTGACCCTGCTCCTGGTCGCCTTGGCCGGGACCGCGGGCTACGCGCTCGGCCTCGAGTGGTACGGGATCCCGTTCGCGCTCGTCCTGGCCGCGATCCTGGCCAGCACCTCGTACTTCGGCGGTGACCGCCTGGTCCTGGCCGCCAGCGACGCGCGGGAGATCGACCGTGCCGACCCGCCGGACGACTACCGCCAGCTCATGAACGTGGTCGAGGAGATGCGGCTGGCGAGCGGGCAGCCGATGCCCCGGGTCCACGTCATCCCGGACACCGCGCCGAACGCCTTCGCCACCGGACGCGACCCGAAGACACGCATCGGTCGCCGTCACCACCGGCCTCCTCGAGAAGCTCGACCGCGAGGAGCTCCAGGGCGTGATCGCGCACGAGATGAGCCACGTCCGGAACTTCGACATCCGGTTCATGCTCCTCATCGGGGTCATGGTTGGGACCATCGCCCTCATCGCCGACTGGTTCCTGCGGATCTCGTTCTGGAGCAGCGTCGGCGGCGGCCGCCGGAGAGGGAGCGGCGACGGTGGCGGCGGCATCATGGCGGTGGTGGCCATCGCCGCGCTCCTGCTCTCGGTCCTCAGCCCCATCATCGGCCGCCTGGTCATGCTCGCCGCCAGCCGGCGGCGGGAGGGCCTGGCCGATGTCAGCGCGGTGGAGCTGACCCGGAACCCACTCGGCCTGGCCGGCGCCCTGCGCAAGATCGCGGACGATCCGGAGGTCCTCGAGGTCGCCAACAAGGCGACCCAGCACCTGTACATCGTCAACCCGATCAAGGCCTTCGAGAAGCGCTCGAGCTCGATGTGGGACACCCATCCGCCGCTCGCGGAGCGGATCGAGGTCCTCGAGTCGCTCGCCGGCGCCGGCACCGGGTCCCTGCTGGAGCCAGCCGTCCCGGAGGCCTGAGCCGGCGCGTCGCGTGCCCGACAGGTGGCCTGTCGGGGATATGCTCGACGGGCACCCCGAAGTGGCCCGAATCTGGCGCGGGGACAGCGTCTCAACCGAGGAGATCGACAGCCATGACCAGCGCATCAGCGAGCAGCTCACTGTTCGCATTCGACGGCGGACCGACCGGTACGCTCGAATTCGTCGCGGCCAATGACGCCGCATCATTCCGCGAGCTGCTGGAGGGTCGCAGTGAGCAGGCCCACCCGATCACGCTCGCCATCTCGTCGGACGCCGATGCGGACGTCGAGGGCCATTCGCAGAGTCCGTCCGTGGCGTTGACCCTGTATCTCGGTGACGACGACACAGAGGGTCATGCGATCAACGTCCACTTTCCGACCGCCGCCGACGCCGCACGAATCCGCCGCAACCTGCTTCTGACCGGCGCGCTTGCCGGTTCGATTGTGCTCAGTTCGGCCGGGGCGATCGTCATCAGCAGCCAGCCGGGCGCGCCCGCCATACCTGCCACCCAGGCCCAGACGCCAGTCTACGAACGGCCAGCGGGACACGGGATGCTGGAAGGCGTTGACCCCGCCCCGGCGATCTCGACGGGCTCGGCGGCCGCCGCTGCCGCTGCCACGACCGGGGCCTCTTCGATCATCGACCCGGCCACCGGGCGCCCCGCGGATCGCGGGTTCCTCCAGGGCGAGGACGGCGCGGCGGTTGATGTGGGGCCTGTCCAATTGCCCTTCAGCGCCAAACCAACCGGGGCTGGCCCGCTCGAAGGGGCTGACGAGTAGCCGGAGCCGACCCGCCCGGAGTTGACCCGCCTCGAAGGCGATCGCTATCCTGAGCCCGCGCCCGTCGGGCCGAGGTAGCTCAGTTGGTAGAGCACCGCCCTGAAGAGGCGGGTGTCGTCAGTTCGAATCTGACCCTCGGCACCAACGCCGAGGGTGATCCGGGCGGAAGTGGCTCAGTTGGTAGAGCATCACCTTGCCAAGGTGAGGGTCGCGGGTTCGAGTCCCGTCTTCCGCTCCATTTCTTTGCCTCGCGGCCTCTGCTAGCCTCGGGCCCGATCGGGTGCCCCGTCGTCTAGCTGGCAGGACAGCGGACTTTGGATCCGTGAACCGAGGTTCGAATCCTCGCGGGGCAGCCAGGCGCATCGGTGGCGACGTGCCCGAGTGGCCAGGGAGCGGTCTGCAAAACCGCGTACACGGGTTCGAATCCCGTCGTCGCCTCCAGATCTCGGCCGGTGTGGCGAAATGGCAGACGCGGCGGACTTAAACTCCGCTGCCCCTTCGGGGGCGTGGGGGTTCGAATCCCTCCTCCGGCACCACTTTCCAGGCACGAGTCTGGCGAACTCGGACCACTGGTCAGTTTCGGGTAACGCTCGTCTCGACGGCGTCTGGCAGCGGGAAGACCGTGCTCCTCCGTTGCGTGCTGCTTATCCTCTTTCCGGGCGAGGGGCTGACGTCGCTCGCATGGCTCGTCGTGATCTGATCGGGCGCGCTCGGGGTGTTCAAGCCTCGGCCTCGCGTGTCGGTTCATGTGATCGACGCGCCGCTGGCCAACCCCGCCACGACTGATCTGTTGAGCCGACCGAGACCGGGAGGTGAGGATGGGAGATCCCCGCGAAGAGGGGCTTGGGCCCGACGCCGGCGGGAACCGCGGCGTGGGTGTGACCAGCGCGGACGGGCTGAATCGGCCCGCCGGTTCGCTCATGGCGCTCGGCGTCTTCGTGCTTGTGCTAGTCGGGGTGCTCGCCCTCCGGGAAGTGGCTTCACTCGTCCTCCCGGTGATCTTCGGCCTCTTCATCGCGCTCATCGCCTGGCCGATGGTCGGCTCGCTTGAACGCCGTGGCATTCGGCATGGCCTCTCCCTCGCGGGCACGATTGCGGTCGTCCTCGCTGTCGTACTGTCTACGGCCGGCGTCATCGCGCTCTCAGTCGGGGAGCTCGTGGTCCAGATCCCCAACTACGAGAACCGCCTGAGCGCGGCACTCGCGACACTTCGAGATCAACTGGCCCAGTTCGGGATCAGCGCCGATCCCGACGCCGTGGCCGCGATCATCTCGCCGGAGAAGATCCTCGCCTTGGTCGGACCGGTGGCGTCGGCGGTTTCGGGGGCCGGTGGGGCGATGTTCGTCCTCGCGTTCACGATGATCTATGCGTTGGCAGACGGGAAGTCCGTTCGGGCCCGGGCGGCCGCGGCGCTCGGCGAGCGCCACCAGCTCCTGCTCGGCATGGAGGGATTCGGCGCTGACCTGCGACGCTACCTCGTCGTGCGCACCGCGCTCGGGCTGTTCGCTGCGGCACTGTCGCTCGTGCTGTTGATTGTGCTGGACGTGCCGCTCCCCGTCTTGTGGGCGGTCCTCGTGTTCGTCGCCAGTTTCATCCCGAACATCGGCACCTTCATCGCCGTCATCCCTCCGACCATCCTCGCGTACCTCGACGGCGGGCTGGGGGTGGCGGTGGCGGTGATCATCGGCTATGCGCTCATCAACTTCGCCCAGGACCAGTTCCTC
The DNA here is from genome assembly GCA_963699235.1 of uncultured Chloroflexia bacterium. Taxonomy (GTDB): domain Bacteria; phylum Chloroflexota; class Limnocylindria; order QHBO01; family QHBO01; genus DASTEQ01. The sequence goes on from OY969424.1 coordinate 1,242,758, forward strand.
CAGCCGGTGGTCATGGGCAGCGAGCTCAACCTGAGCCCGCTGGCTGTCTTTATCGCGGTCATCGTGTGGGTATGGATCCTCGGCGCGCCTGGTGCGCTCCTCGCCGTCCCGCTGACGCTCGGGCTGGTCATGATCCTCGAGGCGTTTCCGTCCTCGCGGGGGGTGGCGGGCCTGCTCCGCAACAAGGTGGAGCCAACCCCCGAGACCACCGGGTGATGCCGGACGGAGCAGCGAGGATCACGGGCGCGCCGGTCACGGAACCAGCCCAGCCGACGCTGAGTCGTGGAGCGATCGTGCGTCGTGCGCTCGTGCTTGTCGGTCTCCTCGTGCTCGTGTTCGGGGTCGTGCTCCCCCGACTGGTTGACTACGACGCCGTTCGCGCCGCGCTCGCGGCGCTGAGCCCCGGGCAGCTCGCGCTCCTCGGCGCCGCCAGCGCGGTGGCGTACGTCGCCCGGGCCGGTCCCTACCGCGTCCTCGTGTCCAAGCTTTCGTGGCCGCGCGCGGTCGGCTCGGACCTGGCCGCGCGCGCGATCGTCAGCACCGTGCCCGGACCGACCGACGTCGCCACCCGGTTTGTCCTCTACCGTCAGTGGTCGATCCCGACCCCGGTCGCGAGCGCCGGGATCGCCCTGGCGTCGCTGTCCGAGGTGTTCTCGTACGCTGCGCTGCCGTTGATCGCCGCCGCCGGGGTGCTCTTTGCCGGCGACCCGATCTGGTCGCGTGTGCTCCTGCTCGCCTTCGTCGTCCTCATCGCGCTGGTCGCAGCCGCGGTTCTGCTGGTCGCGTCCGTCCGGTCGGAGAGCGTTGCTCGGAAACTGGCTGGCTGGCTCGACCGGATGGCGCGGCGCCTCTGGAACCTGTTCCGGAAGACGCCGCCATCGGGCATCGTCGAGGGCATGCTGGACCTACGCGAGCGCTCCAAGACCATGCTCACGACGCGCGGCCTGCTGGGGTTCGCCGCTGCCGTGGTCGCCAAGCTCGCCTGGTTCGTGGTCCTCGAGGTCGCGCTCTGGTGCGTCGGTGTCGGCCCGGACGTGCTCCCGCCGTGGGACGTGCTTGCGGCCATGGCGGTTGTCTGGATCGTGACGCTTGTGCCAATCACTCCGGGGGCCGTCGGTGTTACCGAGATCGCGTACATCGGCGTCCTGTCAAGCGTGGCCGGTTCGGGGATGACTGAGCAGCTCACCGCGGCCGTGATGCTGTACCGGATCGCCCAGTGGCTCGTTCCGATCCCGATCGGGTGGGTGCTTCTCCTTGTCATGCGGCGGGGCCACTGGGGGGATCTGCTCGGGAGCCGCGACATGGTTCCGGCAGAGTCCTCGAGCTGAAGCAAGCGGGCGTCGGTCAGGGATCTCGCGAGGTCGGGGCGATGACCTGCGGAGGTCCACGTCGCTGCCCCTTCGGTGGCCTACCAGGTCGCGCTTTGTGACTTTAGGCCCTAGACGACTGGTCGAACGAGGCGCGACGCTGCGAGACGGCGCTGTGGTGGGCGCGTCCGATGGGGCTCTGATTAGGGTCTGGAGTTGGGGTTCGCAACCCGCCTCCGAGATGGCGACCATCACTTCCGCCTGAATCCGGCAACCGCCGGACGAGATGAACCACGGGGAATCGTTGAAAGGAGCAGGTCATGGCGCTATCCCAAGATCTCAGGAAGCTGTCCGAACGAGCCAAGGCGGCGGAAGACCACGCCGCAGCTGCCAAAGCGGAGGCACGAGCCAATGTCGAGCAGCGCATGAGCGAGGTGAAGTCTTCGGCAGAGACTGCAGCCACCGAGCTCCGGGTCAAGGCCGAGGCAGCCAAGACCGACGCCGCGGCGACATGGGACGACATGCAGCGAGCGTGGAAGACCCACATCGACAGCGTGCGTGCCGACATCGACCGGAAGAAGGCCGAGGTTGGGTCCTCGAATGCCACGATTCGGGCTGACTGGGCCGAGGCTGATGCGGACCTGGCGATCTCGCTTGCCTACGCCGCCATCGAGGAGGCCGACTACGCGGTCCTCCAGGCCCTCCTTGCGAGGCGCGAGGCTGACGAGGCAGCAGGGGTCCTCGCCCGCTAGGCGTCGACAACCCCCCTACCGCCGAAGCGAGGCGGGGTTACGAAGCGACCTGAGGCCCCGGAGGGACCCACCGGGGCCTCGCTTTGCGCGGGCGTGACTCCACCGCGCTGATCACGTGCACTGTCAATGCAGCAGTAGGTGCAGCATCAAGGCCGAACAGCTCCGTGCACTGATTGCGGCCTGCCGCATCACATTCTCGATCCGGCTGAACAACCGCGCACTCCGGCGGACCGTCCGGCCGAGACTTAAACTCCGCTGCCCCTGGGGGCGTGGGGGTTCGAATCCCTCCGCAGGCACCAGACCTGTCAATCGGGCACGAACGACCGAAGGTAGGCGGCCAGGACGTCCGGGCCATCCGATGGAATGGTGTGCGGCAGGTCGAGGACGGCGTGGTGGAGCTGATCGCCGAGCTGGCGCTTAAGGTTCGCCACTGTTGACAGCGAGCAGAAGTCACCGTTCTCCTGTCCTGCCTCGAGCAGGAGAGTCGGCCCCCGGAACGAGCTCTCGCTGAGGACCTGGACCAGCTGATCCCAGCACGCGGTGACGGCGTCGTCGGTGACAGCAGCCCGCAGCGAGCCACCATCGGTCTCCTCCAGTCCAGCCGCCACGTCGAGGGCGACGGCCCAGAGCGCGGCGGGCTGTCGGTCGGCTGAGAGCGCCTCGAAGGCCGCAGTCCGGTCAGGCCACCGGAGATGCATCGTCGCCGACTCCAGGCTCTGGCGTGCGAACTCCGGCGTGACCTCGATCGCCGGGTCCACGAGGACGAGGCGCGAAACGGCGCCGGGCGCTGCACGTACCAGCTCCCACGCGAGGAATCCGCCATAGGAATGGCCGAGGAGCGTCGTGTCGGGCCCCAACTCGTCCAGGATGGGAAGGAGGTCTCGAACGTGCTGATCGGGCGTGAACGGACCCCCACGCGGCGAGCGGCCATGGCCGCGCAGATCGGGAGCAACGATCTCGACGCCGTCCAGGCGCCCGGCCAGGCCCATGAATCGGAGGCCGTAGGACTCGATCCCATGCAGGCACAGCAATGGCGCACCGCGGCCGAACCTGGAGACGAAGAGCGGGCTCGTCATCGCAAGGATTATCAGTCCGGTCGTACGGGGCGGTGCGTGCCGGCGACGCTTTCGGTCCGCGAGCCCTTCACTCCCGCGAACCGCCGCAGTACGCTCCGCTTACGCTCCGACCGTCGCCCCGGGAGGGTCCCCGTTGCACCAGATCCGGCTCTACTGTTCGCTCTTCTATCTCGACGTCCGGGTACGGGAATTCAATGGGCGCTGGATCGCGTCCGCGGACACACCCTATGGACCCACGCTCGGCTGGGGGGTCAGCGTGATCGGCGCCCTCTGGATGGCCCTCGAGCCGTTCGAAGGGGTCATCGAGGAGCTCCTCGCCAGCGTGAACCCGCTGGAAGATCATTTGCTCGGAGTGCGGACAGATCCCGACGGCCGTCACTAGGCGGCGGGTTGTGTTCCCACTCCGGTCACGCCGGGGCACACGGCCATCGGTCTATGCTCCGCAGCACCCTGTCGTGAGGATGCGATGAACCGGGTCCCGTTCCTGGCTGCTGTCCTCGCGCTCGCCCCGGCGGCAGCATGCGGCCCGCCGGTGTACTCCGAGGATGATCAGGCTTCTCTCATCCGCGACGCCATCCAGGCCGAGTACGCCCCCGTGCCTCGCCCCGAGTGGTTCGGCGCCTTCGAGGAGATCGTGGTCGAGAACGGGACGGCCTTCGTGCAGTCCTCCTTTACCGCGGAGCACCAGGAGCTCGCCTTCCCGATGTGCGTGGAGATCGCCGCCGTGGCCTTCGGGCCGGACCGGGAACCGATCGGCGTGACCAGGGTGCGGATCTACTCCATCCAGAACGAAGAGATGACCGTCTGCGAGGTCCCCCTGCGGGTGGAGCCGTCCGCCTAGCCTCGGCTGAAGAGCGCTCGGCGCGGCCGCTCCTTCGCCGGTCGGGATGCTGATCGCAGCTCGGCCCCCACCAGCGCCGCCGTCAGCCGCTGGATCGCCATTCCCACCGGTGAGCTGGGCTTGGACAGCACGATGGGGGAGCCCTCGTTGACGGACCGGATCATTTCCAGGTCGGCGAACGGGATCTCGGCCGTTGGCCGGGCCCGAAGCAGGTTCTCGACGTCTCGCGTCTTCAGGAGCTCGCGGGCGGAGATGTGGTTTACCACGAAGTGCGTCCTGCCCTGGACCAGTGCGGCCTCGGCCAGGAAGTGGATGAGGTCGCTCGTGGCGCGGAGTGAGCCCAGCTCGGGGAACACGACGAAGACGTTCTCCTGGGCCTGCTCGATGACCCAGATGGTCCGCGGGTCGAGTCGCGTCCCGCAGTCCACCACCACGAAGTCGTACATCGTGCGCAGGGTGGTGAGCACCTGCTCGACCTCCTCCACGCTGATCCGCGCCCCGCTGTCTGGGCTGGTGGGGGAGGCGAGGACGGCTAGCCCGGAGCCGTGCGGGGTGAGGTAGCCGCCCAGCGCCTCCGGATCGGTCCGAGCGATGTCATCCACCGCCAACCGCGCAAAGTCGAGCTTGGGGGAGAGGTTCAGGTGGGTGGCGACCTGGCCGAACTGGAGGTCGAGGTCCACCAGCACCACCCGCGATCCGACCACCTCCGTGCCGGACCCGCCACTGGCCAGCAGCACGGCGCAGTTCACCGCGAGGGCGGTGGTTCCCACTCCGCCTTTGGGGGAGAAGAACGCGACCATCTGTCCGGCACCGGTGGTCGACGGTCCGGGGGCGATCGTTCCGGCCCGGATGAGGAGGGCGTGGACTCGGGCCTCGAGCTCGCGGCGGGCAAAGCCGCCCTCGATGACGTCGTCGGCGCCGGCTTCGAGGAACGCGATCCGGGCCTCGACGTCGTCGGCTGGAGCCACGACCAGGATGGGAATGCTCTCGTCGGACCGTGCCGCTCGCAGGGAGCCGATGGCGCCGGATGCGGTCAGACCCTCGGCAATGACGAGGTCCACCTCCCCGCTGCCCAGCGCGGTCACCGCCTCCTCCGTGGTGGCGACCTCCTGGACTTCCTGCTCTGCCGCCGTCAGTGCGCCACGGAGCGCAGCGCGGAGCGCCTCATCTGGCGCACAGATCAGGATCGTTGGGCGTCGAGCCACAGGCAGCCTCACGAGGGACAGGGAAGGAACGCAGGATAGTCGCCGCTCGCGTGTGGCGCCAACCACCCGAAGGTCGTCCCTGACCGCCAACCGCGGTCCCGCCGGCCTCGGCTATACTCGGCCGGCGCCTCCCACCCGGAGGCGGTCATGTCCACCCTTTCTGCCGCACCGCCCCGGTGAGTGCCGCAAACCCAGAGAGAGGAGCGTCCGGCCCGTGCGCCGATACGAACTCATGCTGCTGTTCCGACCCGACCTGGAGGATGACCAGCTCCAGTCCGCGGTCGAACGCGTCACCCGTGCCGTCGTCAACGCCGGCGGGAGCCTGTCGAAGATCTCGCCGTGGGGAAAGCGCCGCCTGGCGTACCCCATCCAGCACCACCGTGACGCGTCCTACTTCCTCATCCATTTCGATATCGAGCCGGCCGCCGTGCGCGAGATCGAGCGCGGGCTCCTCATCAGCGAGGAGATCCTCCGCCACCTGGTGGTCGTCCTCGAGCCCCGCCAGCGGCGAGATGGCGACGACGGCGTCGAGGATGCCGAAGCGACGGGCGAGGTCGTGATTGCACCGGCGCCCGATTCCTCCCCCGACGAGGCCCCTGTCGCCGTGGACGAGGCACCAGTGGCTGCCAACGCAGCCGACGACACACCGGAGACCGATGACGGGCGTGAGGCTGCTGCCGCGCCTGACGACGAGTCCGCCGAGGCGGTTGCCGCCGACACGGACGTGAACGCACCGGAGGAGGCCGCGGGATGACCCTCAACAAGATGATGATCATCGGCAACCTGGGAGCCGATCCGGAGCTGCGCTACACGCAGAGCGGCAAGGCCGTCACCCAACTGAGAGTCGCCGTCAACAACTCCCATAAGGGACCTGACGGCGAGTGGGTCGAGGAGACGCAGTGGTTCGGTGTGGACCTCTGGGAACAGGCCGCCGAACGCGCCGCCGAGCAGTTCCGCAAGGGCAACAAGGTCTTCGCCGAGGGCCAGCTCCGGGTTCGCGAGTACGAGGGCAACGACGGACAGAAGCGGACGGCGGTCGAAATCCGCTTCGCGCGAGTCGTCTCGCTCGAGCGCAAGGATCGTGGGGATGCGTTCGGGATCGGCGATGCCGCGAGCGACGCGCCTCCGGCAGCGGTGCCGCGCGGTGCCGCCCAGGCGGCTCCGTCCGATGGCCCGGCAACCGAGACCGTTGACCTCGACGACATTCCCTTCTGACAGCGAGGATTCGATCGCATATGCCACCAAGCAACGCACGTCCCCGCCGTCGTGAGACGGCCGACTACTACCGTGACCGCAGGCGTCGGAAGGTCTGCAACTTCTGCGTCGACAAGGTCGAGGCCATCGACTACAAGGAGGTCAACCGCCTCCGCCGATACCTGTCCGAGCGGGCGAAGATCGAGCCGCGCCGCAAGACTGGGACCTGCGCCAGGCATCAGCGGATGCTGACGGTGGCCCTCAAGCGCGCCCGCCACGTGGCGCTCCTGCCCATCGCGCCCCAGCACGTCCGGCCCTGAGCCGGACGCCCTGACCTCCGCACACCGGATCGCTCTGGCATGGAAGTCGTCATCTTCGTCGTTGCCCTGGCCGTCATCCTCCTCGGCGCCGAGCTCTTCACGAACGGCATCGAGTGGTTCGGTCATCGGCTGAACCTGGGTGAGGGCGCGGTCGGCAGCGTGCTGGCCGCCGTGGCCACGGCCCTGCCCGAGACGCTCATCCCTGTCATCGCCATCGTCGGACCGATCCTGGCCGGCGGCGAGCCGACGACAGGCGCCGAAGAGGTCGGCGTGGGGGCGATCCTGGGAGCGCCGTTCACCCTCGCCACGCTGGCGATGTTCATCACCGGCCTGGCGGTCCTGATCTATGCCCGGCGTGGCGGCCGCTCGTCGGACATGAGCGTCAAGGTCGACATCATGCGCCAGGACGTCATCTTCTTCTTGATTGCCTACGGCGTGGCGATCGGCGCCGCGTTCCTCCCCGAAGACTGGCGCTGGGCGGACTATGCCGTCGTCATCTTCCTGACCGCGATCTACATCATCTACGTCCGCGCCCATTTCCGCGATGACAGCGAGACCGAAGCCGCCGAGCTTGCCCGACTGCACCTCACGCGGGTGCCGGGCATGGGCGGGAACCTGGGGATCCATCCTCCTCACGAGGCGACACCCGTCGAACGTCATGGGCTGCCGCGGATGTGGATCATCATCGGCCAGACCCTGTTCGCCCTGGCCCTCATCGTCATCGGGGCCCGGGTCTTCGTGACCGCCCTCGAGGAGGTCTCTCTCAGCATCGGCTTCGACCCGCGCCTGTTCGCCCTGATCGTCGCGCCGATCGCGACCGAGCTCCCCGAGAAGTTCAATAGCGTGCTGTGGGTGCGCACCGGGAAGGACACCCTGGCGATGGGCAACATCACCGGCGCCATGGTCTTCCAGGCGTGCTTCCCAACCGCCATCGGCATCCTGTTCACGTCCTGGGTCTTCACCGCCGAAAACGCGCTGTCGTTTGCCTCGGCCGGGGCGGCCATCCTGGCCACGCTCCTGATCCTCGGCCCCATGCTGCGAACCCACCGCCTGCGGGCCGTGATGCTCCTCATCGGGGGGCCCATCTACGTGCTCTACATCCTGGCCGTCATCCTCCTTCCGCCAGGGGGTTGATCGGTGAGGCCGGGCGTATACTTCCCGCCGTTGCCGAGTCCTCGTACCAACCACGCGGCCCGGCCGGTGAGGAGAATGCGGTGTTGAAGCAGGAGACCTCGACTGGAGTGCATCCCGTGCCGCGGACGACCGAAGGCCTGTGGGCCTTCTTCCACGGAGAGCTGGTCCCGCTGAGCGAGGCCAAGATCAGCGTGACGACCCACGCCTTCAACTACGGGACCGCCGTCTTCGAGGGCATCCGGGCGTACTGGAACCCGGAGCAGGAGCAGCTCTACGGGCTCGACCTGCTGGCCCACTATCGGCGGCTCCATCGGTCGGGCCCTATCCTCCAGCTCGAGCTCAGGCAGACCGCCGAGGAGCTGGTGGACATCACCTGCGAGATCCTTCGCCGGAGCCAGATCCGGGAGGACGCATACGTCCGGCCGATCCTCTACAAGTCCACCGAGGCGGTCGGCGTTCGGCTCCACAACCTCGAGTCGGACCTCGTCATCTTCACCTTGCCCTTCGGGAAGTACATCGACACCGAGGGCGGAATCCGGGCCCAGGTCAGCAGCTGGCGCCGGAACGACGACAACGCCATTCCCGCGCGGGCCAAGATCACCGGCGGCTACGTGAACGGCGCGTTTGCGAAGTCCGAAGCGCAGGTGAACGGCTTCGACGAGGCGATCATGCTCACCCACGAGGGCCATGTCAGCGAGGGCAGCGCCGAGAACCTGTTCATCGTGCGGGACGGGGTCCTCATCACGCCGGCGGTGAGCGACAACATCCTCGAGGGCATCACCCGCCGCCACATCCTGGAGGTCGCCGGCGATCTCGGCATCGGCTCGCTGGAGCGGACCATCGGTCGGACCGAGCTCTACCAGGCCGACGAGGTCTTCCTGTGCGGGACGGGGGCACAGCTGGCACCGGTGGTCGAGATCGACAACCGGCCGGTTGGCACTGGGACGCCGGGTCCGATCACGCGCCGGCTCCACACGATCTACTTCGACGCCGTTCGAGGCCGGTCCGACACCTACCGCGGGTGGCTGACGCCGGTCTACTGATCGTCGTCATGGCCGGGCGCGGGGAGCCGCTTCGGTGACGGCCGCTCCTGCGCCGCTCGCCCGGATCGCCCTCGCCCGCGACGCGCGCCATGCGCTCGGGTGGCCGGCCATCCTCATCCTGGCCGGGATCCTCGTTGCCGCCGTGGGTGCCGGTCTCGGGCTCGCTCTGGGGGTCACCCCGCTCGCCGTCGTGGCCGGAGCAGCGGGTGCGGTGGTGGCCGCGATGGGCATCTGGATCGCGATTCGAGTCCGCTCGCTGAAGCTTGCGGTCGAGGTCGACTACCTCCACCTCACAGGCATCCGGGTCGATCGTCGCTACCACCTCGCCAAGGGCCAGCTGTCGCGCATCGCGACCAGCGGACCCCAGGGAGCGAGCCTCTCGACGCGGCCATCGTCCCTCGGCTGGGGCGTCGGACGCACCGTGCTCGGCTCCGGGGAGGTGATCTGGGTCATCCGACTGGGGGCGACGCCATCGGTCATCGTGGTGCCCACCGAAAAGGGCCGTGTCGCCGTGGCGCCCGCTGTCGAGGCCGAGCTCATCGAGGTCCTGATGGGTGCGGCGCAGACCAGAGCGGAGCGTGGCCCGGCCGGCGCTGCCACCACGACCATGCCCGCCACTGCGACGATGCCCGCCACCGCGGCCGCTCAGCCGACGGCGCCGGGTGAGACATCAGCTCCCGCGGTGACGGTTGCCGGAGCCGCGATGGTCGCGGCCGTCACTCCACCGCCGAGGCCTCCCGAGCCCGTCGCCCAGCGCCGGCCCCTGACCGGGATCGAGCGCATGGCGCTCGAAGAGCAGATGGCGCAGCAGCACCAGGCGTCCATCACCGGCATCCGAAGCGATCAAGCACCGGCTGCCTACCAACCAGGGGCGGTTGCGGCTGCTCCCGCGGCCGACGTGGCACCACCGCCCGCAGGCCCCACGCCGTTCTTCCAGCCGCCCGTCGTCGTCGCCCCGAGCACTCCACCAGCCGCGATGCCGGCGCCGGCCGCACCGATCAGCGCGGCCACCACGACCGCCATCGCGACCGCGGTCGCCCGCCCGGCGCGGACACGGTCCTTCCCGCTCTCGGTCCCGCGGGGACTGCCTCGCCGTCGCCCGCCACGGCCCATGGCGTGGCGGGCCACCCGTCCGACGCTCGGTCGGGAGATCGCGCTCCTCTCTATCCCACTCGTGACCGCCGGCGTCGTCTGGTTCGTGGCCGCCCTGACCGGCGCGTCCACGGAGGGCGGCGGGCTCGATCCGCTGAACTTCGCCCTCCTGCTCTGCGGCCCGATCGCAGTGCTCGCCATCTTCCTGGCGCGAGGTCGGTGGCCGCGCCTCGCCGCGCTCAGCTCGCTCTCGGCCGTCCTGGCCCTGGCCCTCGTCGCCCGAGCCGTCATCGGCTGACCGCAGCGCCGGACGACGGCCGTCGCCCGCGTCGGATTTGTTGACAAGGCGCGCCGGCGGCTGCCACGATCGGCTCAATCGAACACCGGCAGAGACGAAGCCAGTGCGGCTGGTCATCGGGACCAGGAGCGAGCCCGGATGGTGGGAGCGGGCGGTCACCAGCCAGTCGCGATCACTTCCGAGCCGGAGGCGCCAAGCGAGGCTCTCGCCGTCGTGGGTAACGCCTTCCGGGCCCGCCACCCGTTAGCCCCGGCGGCGCCATCGGTCCTTCCGCGACCGCCTGGCGCATCGAGCGGAGCGCCGAGTTCGGCGCCCAAGCGCGGGTGGTACCGCGGGAGTGCATCCCGTCCCGGCATCGGGGCGGGATTTCTGTCTGTCTGGGAGGTGAACGAGCGCGTGTTTCAGCCAGTGAGTCCCGGGCTGGACGTGCCTGCCGTCGAGCGCGAGGTCGCCGAGCGCTGGCGCGCTGAGCGGACCGCCGAGCGCTACCTCGTGCGCAACCAGGACGCCGAGCGGCGGTACAGCTTCCTGGACGGCCCGATCACCGCCAACAACCCGATGGGCGTCCACCACGCCTGGGGACGGACCTACAAGGATCTGTACCAGCGCTACCACACCATGCTCGGTGAGCGGCAGCGCTACCAGAACGGCTTCGACTGCCAGGGACTGTGGATCGAAGTCGAAGTCGAACGGGAGCTCGGCTTCACGAACAAGCGCGACATCGAGGCCTACGGCATAGACCGCTTCGTGGAGGCGTGCTTCGCCCGGGTCCAGCAGTTCGCCGACCGGATCACCGAGCAGAGCCAGCGCCTGGGCTACTGGATGGACTGGGAGCACTCGTACTTCACGAACTCCGACGAGAACAATTACACGATCTGGCGCTTCCTCCAGCGCTGCCGGGAGCGGGGCCTCCTGTACCGCGGCCACGACGTCATGCCCTGGTGCCCACGCTGCGGCACGGGCCTGTCGAACATGGAGATCGCGACCGAGGGCTACCGCGAGCTGAGCCACCTGTCACTTACGATCCGGCTGCCGATCACCAGCCCCGGACACGAGAACGAATCGCTCCTGGTGTGGACCACGACGCCGTGGACCCTGTCGAGCAATGTGGCGGCCGCCGTGCATCCGGACCTGGTCTACGAGCTCGTGCAGGGGACCGATGGCGACCGCTGGTGGGTCAGCCGTGGCTCGAAGCACCGGGTCGCGCCGGGCGCCCCGGTCGTGCGCGAGGCACCGGGTTCGGACCTCCTGGGCCTGGCCTACCGCGGCCCGTTCGACGAGCTGCCGATCCAGGAGGGCGTCCAGCACACGGTCATCGCGTGGGACGAGGTGACCGATGACGAGGGCACCGGGATCGTCCACATCGCCCCCGGCTGCGGGGAGGAGGACTTCGCCCTCTCCCAGCGCGACGGGCTGGCCGTCCTCGATCCGATCGACGAGTTCGGCGTTTTCCGCGAGGGCTACGGGTGGCAGACCGGACGCTTCGCCGGCGCGACCCCGGATGCCGCCGATGACCTGGCGCCGGCGGTGGCCGCCGACCTCGAGGCCAAGGGCCTGCTCGTCGCCCGCGAGACCTACCGCCATCACTACCCGGTGTGCTGGCGCTGCAGCACCCAGCTCCTGTTCCGGCTGGTGGACGAGTGGTTCATCGCCATGGATCCGCTGCGTGGGGAGATCAGCGATGTGACCCGCGCCGTGGACTGGGTCCCGGACGGGATCGGCCTCGAGGAGCGGGAGCTCGACTGGCTCCGCAACATGCGCGACTGGATGATCAGCAAGAAGCGCTACTACGGGCTTGCGCTGCCGTTCTGGGTCTGCGACGACTGCGGCGAATGGGAGGTCGTCGGCTCGAAGGACGAGCTCCGCGAGCGCGCCGTGGCCGGCTGGGAGGCGTTCGAGGGCCACAGCCCGCACCGGCCCTGGATCGACGCGGTCGAGATCGCGTGCACCGCGTGCGGCGGCCGCTCGCACCGGATCACCGACGTCGGCAATCCGTGGCTCGACGCCGGCATCGTCGCCTACTCGACGCTCAACTGGGACACGGATCCGGACTACTGGGAGCAGTGGTTCCCGGCCGACTTCCTGACCGAGTCGTTCCCAGGCCAGTTCCGGAACTGGTTCTACGCCCTGCTCACGATGTCCACCGTTCTCACCGGTCGAGCGCCGACCAGGACCCTCCTCGGCCACGCCCTCGTCCGCGACGAGCACGGCGAGGAGATGCACAAGAGCAAGGGAAACGCGATCTGGTTCGACGACGCGGCGGAGGAGATCGGGGCCGACGTCATGCGCTGGCTCTACGCCTCGGCCAACCCGGCGGTGAATGTGAACTTCGGCTCCGAGCCCGGGGCGGAGGTCGTCCGGCGCTTCTTCCTGCCGCTGTGGAACACGTACAGCTTCCTTGTCACCTACGCCCGGCTCGACGGCTGGGTCCCGGACGAGACGGCGGGTGGCGAGGGGACGACCCTCCTTGACCGATGGATCCTCTCGCGTCTCGACGGGCTCGTGACCGATGTCCGGGCCGCGCTGGACGCATATGACGCGGCGCGAGCCACCCGCCAGGTCGAGGCCTTCGTCGATGACCTGTCGAACTGGTACGTCCGCCGGAACCGGCGACGGTTCTGGAAGGGCGAGCTGGACGACGACAAGCGCGCCGCGTACGCGACCCTGTACGAGGTCCTGACCACCACCCTGCGGGTCATGGCGCCGTTCGTCCCGCACCTGACCGACGCGATGTGGCACAACCTCGTCGTCTCGGTGAACCCCACCGCCCCCGATTCGGTCCACCTCGCCGACTTTCCGGAGGCCCGCGGCCGGGCCAACGCCGACACCGACCGGGCGGTCGCCCTCGCCCGTCGGGTGGTGGGACTTGGACGCACGGCCCGGGCGGGGAGCGAGATCCGCACCCGGCAGCCGCTCAGACGGGTCCGCGTCCGCCTCCCGGATGGGATGGCGGCCTTCGCCTCCGATCCCGGGGTCGCCGCCGACCTCGAGGCCCAGGTCCGGGAGGAGCTGAACGTCAAGGAGGTGAACCTCATCACCGACGACTCGGAGCTCCTCGAGCGCACGCTCTACGCCCTCCTGCCGGTGATCGGCCCACGTCACGGCGCGGACGTGGGTCGGATCATGGCCGCCGTCCGATCGGGAGACTGGAGCCTGACCGAAGACGGTGGCGCCGTCGCCGGCGGCGTGACCCTGGCGCCCGACGCCTTCACGATGTCGGCGCGGGCACGCCCGGGCCACGAGATCGCCGATGAGGCCGATACCCTCGTCGCCCTGGACACCGCCGTGGACGACGAGCTGGCGGCCGAAGGCCTGGCCCGGGAGGTTGCCCATCGGTTCCAGAACCTGCGCAAGGCGGCCGGGCTCGAGATCAGCGACCGGATCGAGATCGCCATCGGCGCACCAGCCGAACAGGCCGAACGGCTGGCGCCGCACCGCGACTGGCTTGCCGCCGAGACGCTTGCCACCTCGGCGCTCATCGGTCCTGACGCGAACCTGTCCGATGCCCTGGCGCACGAGGACGTTGACCTCGACGGATCCACCCTCCGCCTCGCCCTGCGCCGGGCCGGGTGATCGCGTACGCTCGGGGGACATGAGCCGGCTGCCGCTTCGCAACGTCTGGGCCGAGAGCGGGCTGCTGATCGGAGTCGCCCTGGTGGTCTACCTGGCCGATCGACTGACCAAGGCGTGGGTGGTCGCCAACGTGGAGCTCGGGGAGCAGGTGCCGGTTATTGGCGACCTCGTCCAGGTGTGGCATACCGAGAACTCGGGCGCCGCCTTCGGCCTCCTGCCCGGCGGTGGATTCGTGTTCCTGATCGTCGGTTTCGTCACCCTGGCCGCCATCGTCTGGGTCCACTTCACCGGACGGGTTCGTGGCGGCGCGGCCGCCGTCCTGCTTGGCATGATTCTGGGCGGAACCCTCGGCAACCTCACCGACCGGCTCATCGACGGCAGCGTGACGGACTGGATCTCGGTGGGCATCGGCAGCCTCCGCTGGCCGACATTCAACGTCGCCGACTCATCGGTCGTGGTCGGCATCCTCGGCCTCGTCCTGCTGCTCTCCGTCCTCGACCACCGCGCCGCGACCGACGCGGCGTGATCGTGAGCGGGGACCGGATCCTGGAGGGCCCCGCTCCCGCCGGACGCGTTGACGTGGCCGTCGCCACCATGGCCGGCATCTCCCGCGCCCACGCCCAGCGCCTGCTGGGTGACGGCCGGGCCCTCGTCGACGGCCATCCGCGGCGGGCCAGCGACCGGCTGGTGGGTGGCGAGGCCCTGCGAGTCGTCCTCTCCGCTCCGCCTGATCCGACCCTCGTTCCGGAGGCCATCCCGCTCCGGGTCGTGTACGAGGACAGCGACCTGCTGGTCGTTGACAAGTCCGCCGGGATGGTCGTCCATCCGTCGGCCGGCCACCAGACCGGGACGCTGGTCCACGCCCTGCTCGGGCGATCCGAGGCTCGCGGGGAGTCGCTCGGCTCGATCGCGGGCGTCGGCCGGCCGGGGATCGTGCACCGCCTCGACCGGGACACGTCCGGGCTGCTCGTCGTGGCCAAGACCGATGCGGCCCAGGCGTCGCTCATGACCCAGTTCGGGGGACGATCGGTGGACAAGGAGTACCTCGCCCTCGTCCGCGGCCGAGCGCCGGCGGCCCAGGGCCGGATCGAGGCTCCGGTCGGACGCGACCCGCGCGACCGGCAGCGGATGGCAGTCGTGGCCGACGGCCGCGAGGCGGTGACCGAGTACGACGCGCTGGGCTCGGGCGGTGGCTACACCCTCCTGCGCCTTCACCCCCGGACCGGTCGCACTCACCAGCTGCGAGCCCACCTCGCGTATCTCGGGCTGCCGATCGCCGGCGATCTGCGCTACGGCGGTGGCGCCGGACCGGGTGGGCTCCCGCGCCAGTTCCTCCATGCCGCCGGCCTGGCCTTCGACCGCCCCTCGGATGGCGCGCGGGTCCGAACCTGGAGCGAGCTGCCCGACGACCTTGTCGCGTCGCTTGAGGCGAGCGGGATGACCGGGGTCGAGCTGCCGCCGACGGCCGGCTTCACGGTCGAGCCCGGTCCGACCGATGCGGGGCCGTTGTCGTGAGCAAGCGGATGGCCTACCCGAACCCGATGCTGGTCGTGGTCAGCGGTCCTTCGGGCGTGGGCAAGAGCACGATCGTGGCCGAGATGGCCCGCCTCCATCCCCAGGCCGTCCCCATCGTCACCGCCACCACCCGCGAGCGGCGGCCCGGCGAGATCGACGGTGTTCACTACCACTTCATGACCCCCGACGCGTTCACCCGACTTCGCGACGAGGGCGGCCTGCTGGAGTGGGCCGAGGTCCACGGCCAGTGGTACGGGACCCCGCTGGACCAGGTGCGCGGCATCCTCCGCGCCGGCCGGGACGCGGTCCTGACCATCGATCCGCAGGGTGCCCGGGCGGTGCGCAAGGCGGTGCCCGATGCGCTCCTCATCTTCGTCATGCCACCGTCGATGGAAGCCCTCGATGCCCGGCTGTCGCAGCGGGGCTCCGAGGATGCGGAGTCGCAGGCCCTGCGCCGGCATAACGCGGTGGACGAGATCGCGGCGGCCGCCGACTACGACGAGACGGTCATCAACGAGACCGGTCACGCCGGAGAGGCTGCGGAACGGATCTGGGAGGTCATCCAGGCCGAGGCGCGTCGAGAGCCGCCGCGCCGCGTCCGCCTCTGACGCCTGCCTGATGCCCGGCGCGAACGGGCTGCCCGCCGAGGGACGCTTCGTCCGGGTGGCGGTGGATGCCCAGGTCGATCGGCCGGAGCGGACGTTCACCTACCAATGGCCGGACGCCCTGGCGGAGACCGCCCCCGAGCCGGGATCCCTGGTCCTGGTGCCGTACGGCGGGCGCCTGGCGCTGGGATACCTGCTGGGCGCCGACGCAGCGCCGATGCCCGAGGCGGCACCGGTGGAAGCGGTCGTCTCCCAGCCGCTCCTGACGCCCGACCTGATCGAGCTCGCCGAGGCGATCGCGATTCGTTACCGGGCTCCGATTGGCACCACCCTGGCAGCCATGATGCCGCCCGGCATCGAGTCCCGGCTCGAGCGTCGCTGGGAGGTCCTCGAGCCCATCGGCGAGGTGGAAGCCGGCTCGGTCCTGACCGAGACCCAGCTTCGGCGAGCAGCGCCGAAGGCATCGCCGCGCTGGATCGAGTCCCGTCGCCGGGCCGGAGCCCTGCGAGCCGCCTGGCGACTGCGACCGCCGTCCGCGGGCCCTCGGCGGGAGCGGACCATCCGGCGCCAGGAGGCGCCCGGTCGGCCGGTCACTGGCAAGATCCAGCTCGCCGCTCTCGAGGCCGTTGGGACCGGGACGATCGCGCTTGCGGAGCTTGCCGCTCGCCTTGGGCGGCCGCCGGCATCGCTCCTCGAAGTCGCCCGCCGGCTCGAAACCGCGGGTTGGGTCGAGCTCGGCTGGGCCGACGTCCGGCGCGACCCCCTCGCCCATCGCGGACCGGGCCGGATGGCGGCGGACGAGCTCGCCCCGGAGCAGACGGCGGCGCTGGCCGCTATTGCCGACCTGCCACCGGGCGGCGAGATCCTGCTCGAGGGCGTGGCCGCCTCGGGCAAGACCGATGTCGTCCTGGCCGCGGTCAGCGCCACGCTGATGGCCAATCACGGAGCGATCGTCCTCGTCCCGGAGCTGACCCTCGTCCCGCAGCTGGCCGACCGGATCCGGGCCGAGGTGGGGGACCGGCTGTCCGTGCTCCACTCGGGCCTGTCCGCCGGTGAGCGGCATGACGAGTGGCAGCGCGTGGCGGCGGGTGAGGCGACCGTCGTGGTCGGCACCCGGAGCGCGCTGTTCGCACCGGTGCGCGATCTGGGCCTGGTCGTGCTCGACGAGGCCCACGACGGGGGATACAAGGCGGACCGGACCCCGCGCTACGACAGTCGCTGGGTGGCGGCTCGGCGGGCCGAGCTGACCGGTGCCCGCCTGGTGCTGGCGACCGCGACCCCGGACGTCGTGAGCATCCACCAGGTTCGGACCGGAGCCGCACGCCGCGCGCGCCTCGCCGAACGGCGAGTCGGGACGCGGCCGCTGGTGCAGGTGGTGGACATGCGGGCCGAGCTGGCCGACGGAAACCGCTCGGTCCTCTCCCGAGCGCTGACCGATGCGCTGTCCGGCCTGCCCGCCGACCAGCAGGCGATCCTGCTCATCAATCGCCGGGGCGCGGCCACCTTCGTCATGTGCCGCGACTGCGGCGAGCCCATCCGCTGCCCGGACTGCCAGCTGCCGCTGGTCCATCACCTGGCCACCTCGGAGCTCCGCTGCCACCACGACGGCCGGACGGCGCGGATCCCGACCCGCTGCCCGAACTGCGCCAGCCCGCGGATCCGGTACTTCGGGGCGGGGACCCAGCGCGTCGAGGCAGAGGTTCGCGCCCAGCACCCGCGGCTGCGGGTCGGGCGTCTCGACTCCGATGCGGTGGCCGCGCGGCGCCGGTTCGAGTCCATCTACGACGACTTCGCCGCCGGGCGAACCGATGTGCTGGTCGGGACCCAGCTCGCGGCCAAGGGCCTCGACCTGCCGTCGGTGACCCTCGCCGCGGTGGTGGCGGCTGACGTCACCCTCCACCTCCCCGAGTACCAGGCCGCGGAGCGAACGTTCCAGCTCCTGGCCCAGGTGGCCGGACGCGCCGGCCGCGGCCCGCACCCCGGGCAGGTCCTGATCCAGACCTACGCGCCGGACCATCCGGCGGTGGTCGCGGCCGCACAGCTGGACGTCGATGGCTTCGCCGATGGCGAGCTCGAGCGGCGGCGCGCCTTCGGCTACCCGCCGTTCGGGTTCCTCGCCCGCCTCCTGGTCGCCGATCCCGACCGCGTCCGCGGTGAGGCGCGGGCCACCGAGGCCGGCGCGGCGGCTGCCGGCGAGGGCGTCGAGGTGCTGGGGCCGGTGCCGGCCTGGGTCCCACGGCGGGCCGGCCGGTGGCGCTGGCAACTCGTCATCCGGACCGCCACCGAGGCCGATCGAGCGGCTGCCGTGGAGCGCGTCCCGCCCGGGATCGGCATCGACGTGGACCCCGGAACCCTCCTCTGACCGGCCCGAAATGGTCCGGAGAGCGGCCGAATCGGCTCCTCTACAATGCGGGGCCATGGTCATCCGCCGCATCCTCACCGCCGATGAGCCGATCCTCCGCGAGAAGACGAAGAAGGTCACCGACTTCGACGCGTCCCTCCATCGGCTGCTCGACGATCTGCTGGAGACGATGCGCGACGCCCCCGGCATTGGCCTCGCGGCCAACCAGGTCGGCGTCCCGCTCCAGGTGGCGGTGATCGAGATCGAGGGCACGATCACCGAGCTCGTGAACCCCAAGATCGTCCGCCGATCGGGCAGCACCGTGGACTGGGAAGGCTGCCTCTCCATCCCCGGCTTCGTGGCCGAGGTGGAGCGGTCGGAGAAGGTCACGGTCCAGGCCCGCGACCGCCACGGGAAGGAGTTCCGGGTCAAGGGCGACGAGCTGTTCGCGCGGGCGCTCCAGCACGAGATCGACCACCTCAACGGGGTCCTCTACATCGACTACCTCGAGTCCCTCGAGGAGCTCGTCCGGGTCAGCGAGGCCTCAGACGAGGTGCGGGAAGAGGCCGCGGCCGGGATCTAGTGCTCGGACGGGTCGCCTTCCTGGGCAGCGGCGCATTCGGCGTCCCGCTGCTCGAGCGGCTCCCGGCCCTGGCGGACGACCTGCTGGTCATCAGCCGGCCCGATCGGCCAGCGGGTCGTGGCCTCCGTGAACGGGCCTCGCCGATCGCCGAGACGGCCCGCTCCGGCGGGCTCAGGCTGCTGACGCCCGCCGGCCTCCGATCGGACGAAGCCCGCCAGGGTCTCGCCCAGTTCAGCCCCGACGGCCTGCTCCTGGCCGCGTACGGGGAGCTCGTCCCGGCCGACATCCTGGCCGCGGCGCCCCGTCCGCCACTGAACGTCCACCCCTCGCTCCTGCCCCGCCACCGTGGCGCGGCGCCGGTCGCGGCCACCATCCTCGCCGGCGACGAGGAGGGCGGGGTGAGCCTCATGGTCATGGTGCCTCGTCTCGACGCCGGGCCTATTGTCGGCCAGTGGTCGGTGCCGCTCTCCGGCCGCGAGGCGGCCCCCGAGCTGGAGGCACAGCTGGGCGGCCTCGCCGCCGATGTGGTGCCGCCCGTCCTCGAGGACTGGGCCGCCGACCGCCTCGACCCCCGGCCCCAGGACGAGGGCGAGGCGTCGTACCGCCCCTCGTTCACCCGCGCCGACGGCTGGATCGAGTGGCCCGGCAGCGCCGAGCACATCGACCGGCAGGTCCGCGCGCTCCAGCCCTGGCCCGGAGCGTGGACGACGCTCGACGGGCGGCGGCTGCACATCCGCCGGGCGCACCCCATCCCCGGCCTGCCCGGCCTACCCATCGGTTCACTCCTGCCCGGCACGCCCCCGGTCGTGGCCTGCGGGCTGGGCGCCCTGGCCCTGGAATCGGTCCAGCCCGAGGGCCGGCCGCCGATGCCCGCGGAGGCCTGGCGCCATGGGCTCAGTCGAGAGCACGTTCTGCTCGGCGAGGACGCACGGCCGGGGTGAATTGGCCCGGGTTTCGGGGCTCGAGGCGGCTTCGCCTATACTCGGCGGCGGTGCCTGGAGGTGGCACCTGACCATGTTCCTCGACCCGGTGTACATCGTTCTCTTCGTCGTGATGATCGCCATCACCGGCTTTGCCGCGTGGCGCGTCAAATCAACCTACGCCCGCTGGTCGAAGGTGGACTCGGGCATCGATCTCAGCCCGTATGACTTCGCTCGTCGCCTGCTCGATCGGCAGGACCTGACCAACGTCCAGATCGAGCCGACCCCGGGCGCCCTGACCGACCACTACGACCCGCGCTCGAAGACCCTGCGCGTCAGCCAGACTGTTGCCGCCATCGGGCCCGGTGGCGGCCCGCAGCTGTCGGTGGCCGCCGCCGCGGTCATCGCCCACGAGGTGGGCCACGCGCTCCAGGATCGCCAGCGCGACCCGTGGCTGTCCGCCCGCTCCGTCATCGTCCCGGCTGCGAGCTTCGGCTCGCAGATCGCGCCGTGGCTCATCATCGGCGGCCTGATCCTGAACCTGACCGGCCTGGCGGTGGTCGGGCTCATCGGGTTTGGACTGGCCTTCGTCTTCACCCTCGTCACCCTGCCGGTCGAAATCGGCGCCAGTGGCAAGGCGCTGGCGTTCGTCGAGGGACTGGGCATGGTGGGGGAGCGGCAGGATGGCGCGCGAGCGGTCCTGAAGGCCGCGGCGTGGACCTACGTGGCCGCCGCCCTGACGGCGCTGCTGAGCTTCCTGTACTACTTCAGCCTCGTCATGGGTCGCCGTGACTGACCCCAGCCCCGCTGGGCCGATGCCGGCCATCAGCGAGGTCGCGACCGATCAGCTGGTCGCCTGGTTTGGCGACCACGGGGAACCTGCCTACCGAGCCCGCCAGGTCCTGGCTGGAGTGGCTGCTGGCCGCGCTCACTCGTTCGAGGAGCTGACCGACCTGCCGAAGCGCCTGCGGGCGACACTGGCCGAAGCCTTCCGCTTCTCGAGCATCGGCGATACCCAGGTCACGCGGACGGACCAGTCCCTGACCGAGAAGGCCCTCCACGAGCTGGCCGATGGCCAACGGATCGAGTCCGTCTTCATGCGCTACCCCGGCCGCGGCGCCTCCGCACCCCGCACGACGATCTGCATCTCGTCGCAGGCCGGGTGCGCCGTCGGCTGCCCGTTCTGCGCCACCGGGCAGGGCGGCTTCGGACGGCACCTGACCGCGGCCGAAATCGTGGACCAGGTCCTGTGGTGGCGCCGCTCCCGGGCGGACGTCCTGGACCCCGACCATCATCTCAACGTGGTGTTCATGGGAATGGGCGAGCCGCTCCACAACGCGGACCCGGTTTTCGAGTCGGTGCGGCTCATGAACGACCCCGGCCGGCTCGGCATCGGGGCCCGGCACCTGACGGTCAGCACCTCGGGCGTGGTCCCGGCCATGGACCGGATGGCCGACGAGCTGCCGCAGGTCAACCTCGCGATCAGCCTCCACGCCGCGCACGACGAGCTGCGCGACGAGCTGGTGCCGATCAACCGGAAATGGCCGATCGACGCGGTCCTCGGCGCGGGGATGCGATTCGCGGACCGGACACGGCGCCGGGTCAGCCTCGAGTACGTCATGATCGATGGCATCAACGACGCTCCCGACGAGGCACACCGGCTGGCCGATCTCGCCCGTGGCTGGCTGTGTCACGTGAACCTCATCCCGCTCAATCCGACGCCGGCCGCCCCGTGGCGGGGCACTCCCCGCGAGGGCATCGACCAGTTCGCCACCATCCTCCGTGATCGCGGCGTGGCGACGACCGTCCGGGACACCCGCGGTCGATCGATCGAGGCCGCCTGCGGCCAGCTCCACGCCCAGCTGACGCGTCGTGCCCTGGGCGCGCGGCCGTCCGGCCCCGAGCTCGTCCTGGCGGACGCCTGACCGATGGCGCGCCGGCCGCCGCACGTCTCCGCCAGCCTCCTGAACGCCGACTTCTCGCGCCTCGGAGAGGAGGTGGCACGAGCGGCCACCGGCGGCGTGGACTCGATCCACCTCGACGTGATGGACGGCCACTTCGTGGGCAACATCTCGTTCGGAGCGCCGGTCGTGGCCGCCGTCCGATCCCACGCCAGCCTTCCGTTCCACGCCCACCTCATGATCGACGAGCCGCTGCGCTACGTGGCCGACTTCGCGACGGCGGGGAGCGACCTCATCGTGTTCCATGTCGAGGCCTCGGACGATCCCGACGCCGTCATCGAGGCCATTCGGGCCACCGGTAGGAAGCCCGGCCTGGCGCTCAACCCGGAGACGCCGGCCGACGCCGTCCATCGGTATCTCGACCGGATCGACCTGCTCCTGGTCATGACCGTCCATCCCGGCTTCGGTGGGCAGGCGTTCCTCGCCGACGTCCTGCCCAAGCTGAGCGCCCTGGCCGACGAAGTGGACCGCCGCGGCCTGGAGCTCCCCATCGCGGTCGACGGGGGCGTGAACGCCCACACGATCGCTCCGGCCTACGCCGCGGGCGGCGAGGTCATGGTGGTCGGCTCGGCGCTGTACGCCCACGACGGCGATCTCGGTCCGGCCGTGACTGCCTTCCGAGCCGAGGCAACCGGGCGGCCCGCGTGATCTCCCCTCGCGCCGCCGCCCATCGGCTCGGCCGCCACCGCACGTCGGTCCTCGCGACGGCCCTGCTCATCGGTACGGGAGCCCTGGCCGCCTGCTCCGGCGAGCTGCCCATCCTGCCGGACCCCACCCCCGGACCGGTGACCGTGACGGTGACCGATGAGGTGAGCGGGGATCCGGTGACCGGCGCCCTGGTCGAGTCGGACGACGGGGCGGCCACGACCGGGGAGGATGGCACCGCGGTGGTGACCGCTCTCGAGGGCCGGACGGTCACGGTCACGATCGATGGCTTCGATCCGGGCGAGGGGACCGTCCCCGGCGACGACCGGCTGGCGATCGGCCTCCGCAACAACACCGTCCTGGGCACCGTCCGGGACTCGGCCGGCGCCCCCATCGCCGGCGCCCGGGTGTTCGTCGAAGGAGCCGGAACCGGCGTCCGCACCGCCGAGGACGGCACCTACGCGCTGCAGGGCGTCCCGGAGGAGGGGACGCTCATCTTCAAGGCGGCGGGGTACCAGCTCGGGGTCATCCCGATCGACGAGGTGATGACCAAGGACGTGACCCTGCCGCCGTTCACCGCCCGAGCGCTGTACGCGCCCTCGGCGGTGTTCGAGGCTTCCGGCCGGCTGGACGCGATGCTGGCGGTCATCGACCAGAGCGAGGTCAACGCCATGGTCATCGACGTCAAGGAGACCGGCGGCTGGCTGTACTACTCCACCGACCTGCCCGAGGCGGTCGAGGCCGGCTCGCTCATGTCCACCCCGGTGTTCGACCTCGAGGAGCTCCTGCCGGCGCTCAAGGAGCGGGGGGTCTACACCATCGCCCGGGTGGTCGTCATGAAGGACAACACCCTGGGCCAGTCCCGGCCCGAGCTGGCGGTCCGGAACACGGCGACCGATGCGCCATGGACCGACTGGGGTGGCGGGACCTGGCTCGACCCGGGGAACCCGGGCGTGGCGGAGTACGTCGCGGCCATCGCCGGCGACCTGGCGGCCAAGGGCTTCGACGAGGTCCAGCTGGACTACATCCGCTTCTTCAGCGACGGCCCGTACGAGCTGGCCGAGACCAACCTGCCCCACACCCAGTCATTCCGGCTGCCGACCATCCAGCGGGTCATGCGGGTCATCTCCGACGAGCTGGCCTGGACCCGGACCTTCCTCGGCGCGGACGTCTTCCCGATCAGCTTCATCGCGACCGACGACCAGGGCATCGGCCAGCGGCCGGAGGTGATCATGCCGTACGTCGACTACTTCAGCCCGATGGTCTACCCCAGCCACTACTACCCCGGCGTGTTCGACGTGCCGGTTCCGAACGAGGAGCCCTACGTCATGATCGATCGGACACTCGAGATCATGAACGCCCAGGCTGAAGGCCTCCCGATGCGGATCCGGCCCTGGATCCAGGACTTCGGCTACGCCGAGTTCCGGGCCTACACCGCGGCGGACGTCCAGGCCGAAAAGCAGGCTGTGGCGGACAACGGCGGCGCGGGCTGGATGATCTGGAACGCCAGCGCGATCTTCACCGTGGCCGCGCTCGGTCCGCCGGTCGAAGGCGAGACCCCTGTCCCGGTCACCGAGGCGGATCCGCCCGGCGAAGCAGCGTCCAGCCCGTCAGCCTCCCCGTAGGCCGATGCGCCTCGTCGTCCAGCGGGTGACCCGCGCCATGGTCCGGTCGGGGGACGAGGTGCTGGGCACCATCGGGCGTGGAGCCGTGGTCCTGGTCGGCGTTGCCCCGACCGACGATCCGGGAGTCGCCGACCGGATGGCGGCGAAGCTGATCGGCCTGCGCTACTTCGACGACGCCGATGGCCGGACGAACCTGGCGCTGGCCGACGTCGATGGCGCGCTGCTGGTCATCAGCCAGTTCACCCTCCTTGCCGACGTCCGGCGCGGCCGGCGGCCGGGGTTCACCGATGCCGCGATGCCCGACGTCGCGGCGCCGCTGGTCGAACGGTTCGTGGCCAGCCTGCGGGCAGCCGGAGCCGCGGTGGAGACGGGTCGGTTCGGGGCGGCGATGGAGGTCGAGCTGGTGAACGACGGGCCGTTCACCCTGGTCGTGGACTCGGCGGAGTCCCTGTCCGGCTAGGCCTTGGTGGCGGTGCGCCGGCAGCGCGCGCAGGCGCGCACGGTGACCGTGCGTCCGTCGCGGACGGTGGTCAGGGTCTGAAGGTTCGGGATCCAGCGACGACCGGCGCGCTTCCGGTTCATGCCGATCGACTGGGCGTTCCAGCCGGTGATCGGGCGCTTGCCGCAGATCTCGCAGACGCGGGCCATTCAGGACTCCATTCACGAAGAAGCCGGCGCCCACCTGCGGGCAGCCGGACCGATGGCGATGCTAGCACGCTACGATCGAGGCATGCAATCAGGCCCGCGGCGCGCGGCGGCCGCCGGGCGCCGGGCCGGAGCTCCGACCGCGGCCGTCTCACCGGAACGCCTCGACCTTCCCATCCGGGTCGCCATGCCGGACCTCGGCAGCGGCCTCGCCACCCTCGTCAAGCTCGGCATCCGAACGCCGCGCGAGGCGCTGCTGTACCTCCCGTTCCGGTACGACGACTTCAGCAACCTGCGCTCCCTGGCCGACCTCGTCGCGGGGGAGAAACAGTCAGCCCGGGTGCGGGTTGACGATCTCAAATCCGAGCCGAAGTTCGGGCGCCGTCCGCCGCGGACGGTCGCCCAGCTGTCGGACGCGACGGGAACGGCGGAGGCCATCTGGTTCGGACGCCGCTTCATCGAGCGCCGGCTGGCGCCGGGCGATGAGATCGTGGTCAGCGGCAAGGTGGCGGCCCAGGGCTGGCGGATGCAGTTCGCGAACCCCGAGTTCTCGCCGGCGACGCACGAATCGGTCCACACCGCCCGGGTCGTGCCGGTCTACCGCCTGGTGGGCGGCGTCACCCTCCGGCGCGTCCGCGAGCTCCTGGCGCGCGTCCTCGATCGCGCCCTGCCGGCGGTCGTGGACCCGTTGCGAGCGGGGGAGCGGGTGGGCCTCGTCGACCTGCCGCTCGCCATCCGGACGGCGCACTTCCCCGACACGATGGAGGACCTGCGCCCGGCGCTCGACCGCCTGGCGTTCGACGAGCTCCTGACCCTCCAGCTGACCCTGGCCCAGGCAGCGGCCGCCCGCTCGGAGCGTCGCGCGCCGGTCATCGCCGCCCCCGCTACAACCCGTGACGAGATCGTCGCCGCCCTGCCCTTCACCCTGACCGATGACCAGGCCCGGACGGTGGACGAGGTGCTCGCCGATCTCGACGGCGACGAGCCGATGCGCCGGCTGCTCCAGGGTGACGTGGGGAGCGGCAAGACGGCCGTGGCCGCGGTCGCCCTGGCGGTCACCTGCCGCGCCGGGTGGCAGGGCGCGCTGATGGCTCCGACCGAGATCCTGGCGCGGCAGCATTTCGAGGGGCTCGAGCCGCTGCTGACCCCGCTCGGCGTCCGGGTCGAGTTCCTGTCCGGGTCGCTCAAGGTCGCCGACAAGCGGCGCGTCCAAAGGCGCCTGGCCGCGGGCGAGGTGGACGTCGTGGTGGGCACCCATGCGGTCATCAGCGACGCGGTCGCTTTCGAGCGGCTTGGCCTGGCGGTGGTGGACGAGCAGCACCGCTTCGGCGTTGCCCAGCGGGGCGCGCTGCAGGCCAAGGCCGGGGAGCTGGAGCCGCACATGCTGGCCCTCACCGCGACCCCGATTCCGCGCACCCTGGCCCTCACCGTCTACGGTGACCTCGCGATCAGCACCCTTCGCCACCCGCCACCTGGACGGCTGCCCATCCGGACCGAGATCCGCGACCGCTCGGCCATGCTCCGGATCGAGGCCTTCATCGCAGACGAGGCCCGAGCCGGCCGGCAGACGTTCGTCGTCGCCCCGCTGGTGGTCGAGAGCGATGCGCTGTCGGCGGCATCGGCCGAGGCGGAAGCCGAGCGGCTGCGGGCCGCGCTGCCCGACCTCCGGGTGGACCTCGTGCATGGCCAGCAGGCGGCCGCGCTCAGGGATGCGGCGATGGAGCGCTTCACGAGCGGCCGGAGCGACGTCCTGGTGGCGACGACCGTGATCGAGGTCGGCATCGACGTGCCGAACGCGACGGTGATGGTCATCGAGGATGCCGAGCGCTTCGGCCTGGCCCAGCTCCACCAGCTCCGCGGCCGGGTGGGCCGCGGAGCCCATCGGTCCTTCTGCATCCTCGTCTCCGACTCGACCGATGAGCTGGCCCGACGGCGCCTGGAGGTGGTCCGCGGCTCGAGCGACGGGTTCGACATCGCCGAGTCAGACCTCGTCCTCCGTGGATCGGGCAACGTCCTGGGCACCCGGCAGTCTGGGCTTCCTCCGCTCCGCGTCGCGTCGCTCTTCGACCCCCGCCATCTCGAGCTCGCGGGTCAGGCCCGAACCCTGGCCCGCTCCCTGGTCGCGGACGACCCGACCCTCGCCGGCCGACCGGAGCTCGCACGAGAGCAGGCCGCGTTCACGGTGCCTGACGAAGCCGGCGACGCCGCCTGATGCGGGTCATCGCGGGCACCGCCGGGGGGATTCGTCTCGCCGCCCCGAAGGATGACCAGACCCGACCGATCAGCGACAAGGTCAAGGAGTCCCTGTTCGGGATGCTCGGGCCACGCGTGGTCGATGCGCGGGTCCTCGACCTCTACGCCGGCAGTGGGGCGGTCGGGATCGAGGCCCTGAGCCGGGGGGCGGCGCAGGTGGCATTCGTCGAGCGCGCCCGGTCGGCAGTGACGGTCATCCGGAAGAACCTGGATCGGACCGGGCTGGCGGACCGGGCGCAGGTCCACGCCCGATCGGTCGAGGCCTTCCTCGGCGACCCACCTCTGGGCGCCGCCGGGTGGGACGTCGCGGTCCTCGACCCGCCGTACGCGGAGCGTACACTCGACGTGCCGCTGGAGGCCCTCCGGCCGCACCTGGCGCCGGAGGCGCTGGTGGTGGTCAAGCACTTCTGGCGAACACCGATGCCGGAGGCCGTCGGCCTGGCGGTCGTCCGCACTCGACGGTTCGGCGAAACGATGTTGACCTTCCTGGAGGAGGAGCGATGACCCGCGTGGCGGTCTTTCCGGGCTCGTTCGACCCCATCACCAACGCCCATCTCGACGTCATGCGCCGCGGGGCCGTCCTGTTCGACCAGCTCGTCATCGGCGTCCTGGGCAACCCCCGCAAGGCGCCCCTCTTCACCGCGGAGGAGCGGGCCGCCCTGATCCGGGCCGAGATCGGCGACCTGGGCTCATCGGTCACGGTCGAGGCCTTCGACGGCCTGACCGTGGAGTTCGCCGCTCGCCACGACGCAGGATTCGTCATCCGCGGCCTGCGGGCGATCAGCGACTTCGAGGCCGAGCTCCAGATGGCCCACACCAACCGGCGGCTGGCGCCGTCCATCGACACCGTGTTCCTCATGACCCGGCTCGAGTACGGCTACGTGTCCTCGACCCTGGCCAAGGAGGTGGCGACCTTCGGCGGCGACGTGTCGGCCATGGTGCCGCCGGGCGTGGCCCGGGCGCTCGCGGAGCGGCGCCAGGCGGGCTGACTCACGCTCAGGAGTCGGTATGACGTTGTACGACAACGTGCTGGCGGTGTAGTATCGCCGACAACCACCGACGGAGGTCATTGCCACGGACATCCTGTTCCTCGTCGAGCGCCTCGAGGTGCTGGTCGCGACCGGCACGCGCGTTCCGCTCACGAACAACGTCGTGGTCGACCAGGGGGCCGTCCTCGAGCTGGTGGACCAGATCCGGGTCGCCATGCCCGAGGAAGTGCGCCAGGCACAGCGCATCACCGGGGAAGCGGAGCGCATCGTGGAGCATGCTCGCGAGGAGAGCGACGCGATCATCGCCCGCGCCCAGGAGCAGGCCGCGCACATGCTCGAGGAGCGTGAGCTCGTTCGGCTGGCCCAGCAGCGGGCCGGCGAGATCCTGGAGCAGGCCAACCGCGAAGCCGGCGACGTGCGTCACGGCGCGGACGAGTACGCGGCCGGGGTCCTGATTCGCCTCGAGGGCGAGGTGACCAAGGCCCTGACCAGCATCAAGCACGGGATCGAGATGCTCGACCAGCGCAGCGGACCGACGATGGTCGAGGCCGTCCCGGTCGAGCCCGAGCCAGACCGAGCGATCGGAACGCCCGTATCGGGGTGACCCGCCTGAACGTGGCGGGCCTGCTCCGGGAACCGGCGGGAACGTCCCGCACGGTCGAGCTCAGCGACCTCGACCTCGCCACCACCGGACCGCAGCCGCGGCGCGTCCTGGGCACGGTGCGCCTCCAGCGCACCAACCGCGGGATCGTGGCCTCCGGACGCGCCCGGACCCTGGCCCGGCGAACGTGCATCCGCTGCCTGGACGAGTTCGACGAGCCCGCCGACATCGAGCTCAACGAGGAGTTCCTGCCCACCCTTGACCCGGCCACCGGTGCGGTCGTGGCCCTCGACGCGGCCGATACCCAGGTCGCCCGCATCGACGACCACCACGAGATCGACCTGGCGGCACTGGTGCACGACGAGCTCCTCCTGGCGGAGCCGATGCACCCGCTGTGCCGGCCCGACTGCGGCGGGCTGTGCCCCGCCTGCGGGGGTCGGATGGACGACGGTGGCCACGAGGATCACGTCGCCATCGAGGTGGATCCGCGCCTGGCCAAGCTGGCGGAGTGGAAGCCACCCTCGGAGTAACGACTGTGGTCCCCTCCGCGGACCGCGGCTATACTGCGGCCTCCTCACCCCGATTCTGCACAGGAGAGCCGCGTGGGCGTCCCCAAGCGCAAGGTCTCGAAATCCCGGAAGGGCGAACGCCGCGCCCATCTCGCTCTGCGAGCCCCGACCCTGGTCGAGTGCGACCACTGCCATGAGCTGAAGCGGGCGCACACCGTGTGCCCGACCTGCGGCTGGCACAACGGCCGCGAGGTGGTGCCGCCCCCGGCGCCGACTCCGACCGAGTCCGGCCGCTGACGGTCCGCCCGATGCGCATCGCGGTTGACGCGATGGGCGGGGATCTCGCCCCGCGCGAGATCGTCCGGGGGGCAATCAACTACGCCGCCACCCATGCCGACGAGGTCCTCCTCGTCGGCGATGTGCCACGCCTCGAACGCGAGGTCGACGAGTACGGGCGTGGCCGTCCGGCCAGCGTCTCGTTCGTCGATGCCCCCGAGGTCGTCCAGATGGGGGAGTCCCCAGCGGCCGGCGTCCGTCGCCGCCGCTCCTCGATCCGGGTCGCCACCGACCTGGTGCGCGATGGCGGTGCCGATGCGGTCGTCAGCGCCGGCTCGACGGGTGCCACGATGGCCGCCGCCATCTTCCGCCTCGGACGGGTGGAGGGCATCGACCGTCCCGCCTTGCCGGCCTACTTCCTGACCCCGTCCGGACCACTCGTCCTGCTCGACGTGGGCGCCAACGTGGATTCCGAGCCGCATAACCTGCTCCAGTTCGCGGCGATGGGGTCGCTCTACGCCGAACGGGTCCTCCACGTCGAGAAGCCGCGGGTCGCGCTGCTCAACATCGGCGAGGAAGCGGAGAAGGGCGACGCCCTGACCCGTGAGGCGTTCGGCCGGATCCAGGGCTCGGACCTGAACTTCGTCGGCAACGTCGAGCCGCACGAGCTGGCCGGCCACCCCGCCGACGTTGTTGTGTGCGACGGGTTCGTCGGCAACGTCATGATCAAGCTGACGGAGGGCCTGACCTCGTACATCTTCCGCTCTATCCGCGAGGACCTCCTCCGCGGCCCGGTCGCTCCGCTGGCGGTCCTGGCCCTCCGCCCGGGCATCGATCGCCTCCGGCATCGGTTCGACTACGAGCAGTTCGGGGGGTCGCCGCTCCTCGGCGTCCGCGGGGTGAGCATCGTGACCCACGGTCGGGCCAAGGCCCGGATGGTCGAGAACGCGATCCGGGTTGGCTCGGAGGCGGCGGCGGCGGACATCCCGGCCGTCATCGCCGACTGGAGCCGCCGACATCCGGCTCTCTATGGCACCCCGGATGGCGGTCGCCCGTCGGACAACGGCGACGCGGACACCCTGGAGGCAGAGCCCGGCGAGGCGACACCCATCCCGATCGAGCCCGCGCCGTAGGTGGCCGCCCGCGAGCGGCCGGCCCGGCGGGCGCGCAAGCTGGCCATGGTGGCCCTGTTCGAAGCCGAGTTCCCGCCGCAGCAGGCCGACGCCGCACTCGAGCGCCTGGCCGCGGAATGGGGCGCCGAGCCCGAGGTCGCGGCCCATGCCCGGGAAATCGTGAGTGGCGTTCGGCGCCATCGGTCCGAGCTCGACGCCGAGATCGGCGCCCGCGCCCCGCGGATCCCGGTCGCGGAGCTCGGTCGGATCGAACGGACGATCCTCCGGAGTGCCCTATTTGAGGTGCTATACTCCGCCGCGATTCCGAGCGCCGGGACGATCCGCGATGCGGTCTCTCTCGCTCGAACCTACGCTGGGGAATCGGCCGCCCGACTCATTGGTGGCGTGCTCCGAGGCGTGGCCAGACCCGAATCTGAGGGAGACGAAGGGTGACCGACGGCACCACGTTCGAGCGGCTCAAGAAGATCATCGTTGAGCAGCTCGGGGTCGAACCCGACGACGTCACGCCAGAGGCGGCATTTGTCGAGGACCTGAACGCCGACTCGCTCGACCTCGTGGAGCTCATCATGAGCCTCGAGGAGGAGTTCGGCATGGAGATCTCGGATGAAGACGCCGAGAAGATCCAGAAGGTCTCGGACGCCGTCGAGTACATCGAGGAACGCCAGCAGTAGGTTCCTGGTGACCTCACCCACCATTTCTGACCTGGGTGAGCGACTCGGCCTCGACTTCCACGACCCCGACGCCATCGGCCAGGCGTTCGTCCATGCCTCGTACGCCAACGAGAATCCCGACCTTGTCGCGGGCAACAACGAGCGCCTCGAGTTCCTCGGCGACGCCGTCCTGGGCGTGATCGTCAGCCGGCTCCTGTACGAGCGCTATCCCGAGGCCGACGAGGGCGGGCTGACCGCGTACCGGGCCTCGATCGTGAACCGGACGGCGCTGGCCGCCATTGCCACCGAGATCGGGCTTGACCGCCACATGATGCTGGGTCGGGGCGAGCTGGAGAGCGGCGGATCCCGGCGGCCGTCCCTGCTGGCCGGCGTCTTCGAGGCCCTGGTAGGAGCGGTGTACCTCGGTCATGGGATCGACGCCGCGACGGCGGCCTTCGAGCCGCTCCTCGCCGCGCGGCTGCCGGCCGGCGACCAGGTTGGCGCGCCGAAGTCGGCCAAGAGCCGTCTCCAGGAGTGGAGCCAGCAGCGTCGCGGACTGCGCCCGGTATACGAGCTCGTGGCCTCGGAAGGCCCGGCCCATGCCCAGCGCTTCACGGTCAACGTCGTCGTCGGCACCGACCTCCTGGCGAGCGGGTCGGGAAGCAGCCGGCAGCGCGCCGAGGAGCACGCCGCCCAGGCCGCGCTCGACCATCTCGCCCAGGTGAACGCGTGAGCCGGCTGAAGGAGCTCAAGCTCCACGGCTTCAAAAGCTTCGCCGAGCCGACCCGGTTCGTCTTCCAGCCCGGGGTGACCGCCGTCATCGGGCCCAATGGCAGCGGCAAGAGCAACATGGCCGATGCCATCCGCTGGGTGCTGGGCGAGCAGTCGAACCGGTCCCTCCGGACCCGCCGCTCGGACGACGTGATCTTCGCCGGCTCGGAAAGCCGCAAGCCGATCGGGATGGCCGAGGTCATCCTGACCTTCGACAACCACGACGGGTGGCTGCCGATCGACTTCGAGGAGGTCACGATCGCGCGGCGCGCCTATCGGTCCGGCGACCCGGAGTACCTCATCAACGGCAGCCGGGCGCGGCTCCGGGACGTGGTCGAGCTGCTCGCCGGTGGGCGGCTGGGTGCGAACGAGCTGGTGGTCGTGGGGCAGGGCACCGTGGATGCCGCTCTCTCCCTCCGCCCTGAGGAGCGACGGCAGCTCTTCGAGGAGGCGGCCGGGGTCAAGGGTCTCCAGGTGCGCCGCAACGAGGCCCAGGCCAAGCTCGGTCGGGCGCGCGACAACCTCACCCGGGTGTCCGATCTCGTCCGTGAGCTGAAGCCTCAGGTTAAGCGGCTCGCCCTGCAGGCCGAGCACCAGGAAGCGCACGACCGCCTCGGACGGCGGGCCCGGGCCCTCATCCTGGACCACCATGGGCGCCGGGCCCAGTCCCTGCAAACCGGCCTCGGGGAGGCGCGCCGGCGCGCGGCGGCGCTGGACGCGGATCTCGAGGCCGAACGGGCGTCGCAGGCGGCTGGCCGTCAGGCCGTGGCCGATGCCGAGGAGGCGTACTGGAACGCGGAGCAGGCGGCGCGCCAGGCAGCGGCCACGTGGGAAGCAGCGCGCGAGGCGGTCATCCGCGCCGAGAGCCGCCATGGGGGGCTGATCGAGCGCGATCTCGATCTCGCCTCCGAAGCCGAACGGACGGCTCGGGAGGTGACCGAGCTCGCAAGCCAGGCCTCGGCCGGGGACCAGGCGGCGGGTCGAGACTCGCCATCGCTGGTTGACGATGCCGCGGCCAGTCGAGCCGCAGCCAGCGCAGCCGAAGCCATCTGGCGAGCTGCCGCGGACCAGGCCAGAACGGCAGCCGAAGCCGTTCTCGCCGCTGAAGAGGCCCTGACGGCGCTTCGGCTGCGCGAGGCCGACCGCCTGTCCGATGCCGGTCGCTGGGCGGAGCAGCAGGCCGCGGCGAGCGTCCGACGGGACACCCTCGACCGTGACCTCGCGGCCGTGGAGGCCCGGCTCGTGGAGGCCAGGGCGGTCGTCGCCCAGGCGACCACGGACCGATCTCGCGCCGCCGACGAGCTGAGCCGGGCCGAAGCGACGACGACGGCGGCCATCGAACGCCGCGTGGCCACGGATGACACCGCGCGACGGGCGGCGGTGGCGGTGGTGGAGATCGACGAGCGCCGGTCCCGAATTGCCGTTGAGCTGGCCGAGCTCGAGGCCGCACCGCCGGACTCGACCACCGACCTCGTGGATCGCCTTCGTTCCGGGGGATGGGTCATGCCGGAGGCCCTCGGTGCCGTCCCCGTCGAGGCCGGTGTCGCCGTGGCGGCGGTGCTCGGGGATGTCGAACGCGCGCTGACATGGAAGCCGGGAGCGGATGCCCTGGTGACCGATGCCGCCGGCGAGGCGCGGCTCCTCGCCCCGGCCAACGGGAAGCCACGCGGCCGGACCGAGGCCCTGGCCGCGGTCGGTGCCGCCCAGACGTTGGCCGAGCTGATCGATACCGGCTCGGCGCCCGAGGTCCTCCATCGCACGGCGGTTGCCCCGGACCTGGCCGCTCTCCTCGCCGGCTGGCACCAGCTCCCTGACGGCTGGGCGGCGGTGACCCTGGCCGGCGACGTGGCCGATGCGCGCGGTGTTGTCACCGTCCGCGGACGGGCCGGCGACGAGTCGCTGGTCCAGGGACGGCGTGCTCGCCTGGCCGCCTTGGCCGAGCTCGCCACGCGACTCGAGGCGGAGACAGAGGACGCCCGGCGGGAGCAGCAGTCTTCCGAGGCGGCGCGCGACCAGGCGGTGGTCGAGGCTGATGCCGCGACCGCAGCATTGGAGGCGGCCCGCGTCTCCCGGCGGCGGGCCGAGGAGGACGGCATCGCGGCCGAGACGTCGCACGGCCACCTGGTCGCGGAGCAGCAGCGGTTGAGCGCCGAGCTCGTGGCCCTGCCGCCGCTCGACCGCGCTCCGGATCAGCCGGCCAAGCTCCGCGTTGAGCTGACACGTCTCGAAGCTGAGGCAGCCGACGCTCGTGATCGCCGCGATGCCGCCGATACGGCCCGGGACGAGGCCCGCCAGGCGTGGCAGGCAGCCGTTCTGGTGGCCGACGAACGCGACGCGATGGCGGGCGACCGGCGAGCGAGTGCGGCGCGGCATGCCGAACGCGGAGACAGCCTGGAACGGGCCTTGGCACGAGTCGCGACCGAGCGAACCGTGCTCGGGGAGTCCATCCGCGAGGCCGCCGCCGCGTTGGCCGAGGCCACGACGGCGGAGACGGCGGCGCAAGACGGCCGGACGACGGCTGACGAGGGACGCGAGGCCGCGCGACAGGCGTTGCTCGAGGCGGAACGACGGCTGAGTGGCGGCGCCGGTCGAGTCGCCGAGCTCGACGGGTCGCAGCAGCAGGTCGTCGCCGACCTGTCACGCCTCGAGGAGGCGTTGGCGGGACTCGAACGGGAGCGCGAGCTTGCCCTCGAGGGCCTCCCGGAGGCCGCCCAGGCAACGGAAGCTACCGAAGCCACGCAGACCGACGCGGATGCGGCGGCTGCCGAAGAGACCGATCCAGCCGCCCTGCCCGAGGACGAGCTGGCGGAGGAGATGCGCCGGACCCGGCGAACCCTGCACCAGATCGGATCGGTCAACCCGTTCGCCATCGAGGAGCACCGTGAGCTCTCAACCCGCCTCGGAGAGCTGAGCGTCCAGGAGGCAGACCTGTCGGAGGCGACCGACTCCACCCAGACCCTGATCGCGCGCCTGGATGAGGAGATCGCGGAGCAGTTCCAGACCGCCTTTGCCGCCATCGGGGAGAAGTTCGACGAGTACTGCCGCCTCCTGTTCGCCGGTGGCAGTGCCTCGCTGGAGCTGACCCACGAGGCCGATGGCGAAGCGCCGACCGGGGTCGAGGCCCCGGGCGGGATCGAGATCGCGGTCCGACCGCCCGGCAAGCGGCTCCAGCGGCTGGCGATGCTGTCGGGCGGGGAGCGGGCCCTCGCCGGCGTGGCGCTGCTCTTCGCCATGCTGACCGTCAACCCGGTCCCGTTCTGCGTCCTCGACGAGGTGGATGCCGCCCTGGACGAGGCGAACATCGGTCGGTTCGCCGATGCCCTCCGGAGGTTGGCGAAGACCATCGACTTCGTCGTCATCACCCACAACCGGGCGACGATCGAGACGGCGGATACGATCTACGGCGTGACGATGACTGACGCCGCCGTGAGCCGCGTCCTGTCGCTGCGCCTGGCCGACCTTCCGGTCGAGGTCCCGGCCTGACCGATGCTCGCACGGCCACCATCAGGCGGGGGACTGGGCTCCCGTCTCCGCGCCGCGCTGGGCCTGGGGTCGGGGATGGACGCGGCCGCCTGGGACGAAGCGGAAGAGGCGCTCATCGCAGCTGACCTCGGCCCGGTGCTGGCCGGGGAGATCATCGAGCAGGCCCGGACGCGGGCGACGGGGAGCACCGCAGGCGCCGACGCGGTGCGCAACGTCCTCGCCGAGCGACTCGCCACCGAGGGCGCGACCGGGTTCGCGCTGGGCGAGCCGCCGGCCGTGGTCCTCGTCGTCGGAGTCAATGGCAGCGGCAAGACGACCACGGCTGCCAAGCTCGCGGCCCGGTTCCGGGAGCAGGGCAAGTCCGTCATCCTGGCCGCGGCCGACACGTATCGTCCCGGCGCCGTCGAACAGCTCAGGCTGTGGGGTGACCGGATCGGGATCAGCGTCGTTGCCCAGCGTGCGGGCGCGGATCCCGCGGCGGTGGCCTTCGACGCCGCGGCGGCCGCGCAGGCCCGCGGCCTGGACATCGTCATCGTGGACACCGCCGGCCGGCTCCAGACGTCCCGCGACCTCATGGCCGAGCTGGCGAAGATCCGGCGAGTGATCACGCGTCAGCTCCCGGAGCAGCCACGCCACGTGCTGCTGGTCCTCGACGCCACGACGGGCCAGAACGGCCTCTCCCAGGCCGAGTCCTTCCTGACCGATGCGGGCGTGACCGGTATCGTCCTCACCAAGCTCGACGGGACGGCCAAGGGCGGGGTGGCCATCGCCATCGCGGATCGGTACGGCATTCCGATCGTCTTCATCGCCTACGGCGAGGAGCTCGACTCGCTCGCGCCGTTCGACCCCGACGCCTATCTCGAGTGGCTGATGGCCAGCTGAACGGATGACGACCGATGTTTGACAACCTCTCGACCCGGCTCCAGGCGATCAGCGCCCGGCTCCGAGGCCAGGCCAAGCTGACCGAGGCTGATCTCGACGAGGCGCTCCGCGAGGTTCGGCTCGCGCTCCTCGAGGCGGACGTGAACTTCCGGGTGGTGAAGGGCTTCGTCGCCCACGTCCGGGAGCAGGCGATCGGAACCGCCGTCCTCGACGGGGTGCGGCCCGGGCAGCAGATCGTGAAGCTCGTCCATGACGAGTTGGTCGCCGTCCTGGGCGGGGAGCGGTATGCCCTCCACCTGGACGCGTCGCCGGCTCCGGTGCTCCTCATGGTCGGTTTGCAGGGCTCGGGCAAGACGACCTCGGCCGCGAAGCTCGCCCGGCGGCTCAAGCTCGATGGGCGCCGCCCGGCCCTCGTCGCGGCTGACGTCTATCGGCCGGCCGCCGTGGAGCAGCTGGTCCGGCTGGGGGACCAGGTAGGGGTGCCGGTCCTGACCGGAGCCGCGGGAACCAGACCTCACGATCTCATCCAGGGCGCCATCCGGTCGGCCACCGCGGACGGTGCCGACGTCGTGATCGTGGACACCGCCGGGCGCCAGCACGTGGACGTCCCGATGATGGCCGAGCTGGCGGAGGTGGCCGAGGGAACGAGCCCGGCCGAGACCCTGCTCGTGGTTGACGCGATGACCGGCCAGGAAGCCGTCAAGGTGGCTGAGACCTTTCTCGAGCGGCTGCCGGTGAGCGCCCTCGTCCTGACCAAGATGGACGGCGACGCGCGCGGCGGGGCGGCCCTGAGCATTCGGTCGGTCACCGGGCTTCCGGTCGCGTATGTCGGCACCGGTGAGGCGGTCGATGCCCTGGAAGTCTTCCACCCCGACCGCCTTGCCCAGCGGATCCTCGGGATGGGGGACATCGTGACCCTCGTCGAGCGGGCCGAGGAGCGGATCGACCGCGACGAGGCGGAGCGTGCCGCGCAGCGGCTGATGGAAGCCCGGTTCACGCTCGAGGACTTCCGGAGCCAGCTCCAGCAGGTCAAGAAGATGGGGCCCATCGGCCAGGTGCTCCAGATGGTGCCCGGCGCGTCAGGGCTGGCCGGCGCGGCGCAGGCGGCCGTGGACGACGGCGAGGTAAAGCGGATCGAAGCCATCATCGACTCCATGACCCCGGCCGAGCGCCGCGAGCCGCACGTCATCAAGGCCAGCCGTCGGCGGCGGATCGCGACCGGCAGCGGGACGACCGTCGCCGACGTGAACCGCCTCCTCCGCCAGTTCGAGGAGATGCAGAAGCTCGTCAAGCAGCTGAGCAGCGCTGCCGTACGGTCCGGCGGACGACCCGGCTCGCTGCCCCGGCTTCCGGGTCGGTGATCGCCACGCCCTTCGCGAGGCGCTATCCTGTCGCGGCGCTCGGCACCACGTCAGCCCCTCATGGCAGCCCGCCGAGCCGCGCTCCAATCCCTTTGATGGAAGGAATCACGATTTGGCCGTTCACATCCGGCTGACGCGCGTTGGCGCCACCAAGCGCCCGGCGTACCGCGTCATCGCCATCGACAGTCGCCGATCCCGCGACGGTCGCGCGCTCGAGATCCTGGGCTACTACAACCCGCTGACCGATCCGGTCACGATCAGCCTGAACGACGAGCGCATCGCGTTCTGGATGTCGAACGGGGCCCGTCCGTCCGACGCGGTCCAGCGCCTCATGAAGATCGCCTCGGAGCCCCCGCGACCGGCTGGCGCCAAGGCCGAGGCGCGCGCCAAGACCAAGGTCAGCAAGAAGGCCGCCGCTCGCGCGGAGGCAGCGAAGGTCGCCGCAGAGTCGCCACCTCCTCCGGCGCCCGAGCCGGTGGCCGAGCCCGAGCCGGCTCCCGCCGAAGAGGCCGCCACCGAAGCCACCGAGCCAGCTTCCGAGCCCGAGCCGACCGAGGAGCCGACCGCCGAGGAGGCAGGGGAGCCCGAATCGGCCCCGGAGGGTGAGGCTTCGGCCGAGCCCGCTGCCGATGAAGCCCCGGCCGTCGAAGAGATGCCGGTAGCCGAGGAGGCACCGCCTGCCGGCGAGCCCGCCGGGCCCGCCGAGACGCCTGACGCCCCGGCGGACAGCCCGGAGCCTGAGGCAGAGGCTGTCGCTGAGCCGGAAGCAGAGATCACGCCGGAGCCCCCCACCGAGACCGATACGGCAGCGGAGCCAGAGGCCGAGGCCACGCCTGAGGAGCCGACCGAGCCAGCGCCCAAGCCAGCGCCCAAGCCCGCCCGTAAGCGAAAGGCGAAGGAGCCCGCCGCCGAGAAGCCTGCTCCCGATGCCAAAGCCAGCCCCGACACTGAGAACCAGGAGACCGACGCATGAAGGCCTTCCTCGAGTACATAGCCCGCTCCCTCGTCGACCACCCCGACGCGGTGGAAGTCGACGTTGAAGAGAATGCCGACGAGGTGACCCTGACGCTCGTCGTGGACGAACGGGACATGGGTCGCGTCATCGGTCGCGACGGCCGGATCGCCAACGCGATACGCAGCCTCCTCCGCGTCATGGGAGCGCGGGACGGCCGGCATGTCGAGCTCGACATCGTCGCCCACGAGTGATCCGCTTGCGGTCGCCCGGGTGATGGGCGTCCGCGGGCTCAAGGGGGATCTGCGGGTCATGACCCTGACCGATGCGCCCGACCGGCTCGAGGCCGGCCGGCTGGTCATAGTCGAGGGGGAAACGACGCCTCGGGAGATCCTCGAAGCCGGGTTCTCGAAGCATGGGCCTGTCCTGCGGCTCGACGGCATCCGGGATCGCGACGCGGCTGCCGGGCTCATCGGCCTCCACCTCCTGGCGCCCGAGGCACCCGCCGACCTCCCGAGCGGAACGTACTGGTGGCACGAGCTGGAGGGCCTCGAGGTCGTGACGCCGGCCGGCGTCCTCATCGGTCAGTTGGAGGAGGTCTTCCGGGCGGGCAGCAACGAGGTCTACCGCGTGGTCGGTCCCGACCGCGAGGTCCTCGTGCCGTCGCTCCGATCGATCGTGCAGGACATCGACCTCGAAGCCGGCCGGATGACCATCCTCGACCCTGCCGACTGGCTGGACGAGGTCTGAGCCGATGCCCGGGCCCGCGCTTCGGATCGACGTCGTCACCCTGTTCCCGGACCTCTTCGGTCCCGCGCTGGCGGCCGGCGTCCTCGGTCGCGCGGTTGAGCGCGGCATCGTCGCCGTCGACCTTCACGACCTGCGCGAGCATGGTCTCGGACGCCACCGGCAGGTTGACGACACGCCCTACGGCGGGGGAGCGGGCATGGTCCTCCGCCCCGAGCCGGTGGCCGCGGCGCTGGAGCCGATGCGCTCAGCCGGCGTGCCCGTCATCCTCCTCGACCCGGCCGGCGAGCGGATGACCGATGCCCTGGCTCGTAACCTGGCGAACCTGTCCCGCTTTGCCCTGGTCTGCGGCCGCTACGAGGGCGTGGACGAGCGGGTGCGGGCGTGGGTCGATCGCGAGGTGAGCATCGGCGACTACGTCCTGACCGGAGGCGAGCTGCCGGCACTCGTGGTCATCGATGCGGTCAGCCGGCTCGTGCCCGGCGTCATCGACCCGGACTCGAGCGCCGGTGATTCGTTCGCCACCGGCCTCCTGGAGCATCCTCAGTACACCCGCCCCGAGGAGTTCGACGGCGTGCGCGTCCCACCGGTGCTCCTCTCGGGGAACCACGCGGAGGTCGCCGCCTGGCGCCGGCGTGAGTCGGTGCGGCGAACCCTCGAGCGACGGCCGGACCTCCTGGAGTCGGCTCCCCTGACCGATGCGGACCGC
This sequence comes from uncultured Chloroflexia bacterium, assembly GCA_963699235.1. GTDB lineage: Bacteria > Chloroflexota > Limnocylindria > QHBO01 > QHBO01 > DASTEQ01. Next base: position 1,282,749 of record OY969424.1, read on the forward strand.
GCCGAGCTGGAACGGCTCGAAGACGAGGGTTTGTGACCCGAATGGCGGCGCTGCTATACTCGCCTCCGTTCGCGGCCGCTCCGGCGGTCGCGTCGTTGCGTCAGCCCGAACGGGCAACCCGGCGATGAGCCGGCGGTAAGCGAGGATCGCCAGAATGGACCCCATCCAGGAGCTGGAACGTGAGCAGCTCCGGACCGATATCCCCCAGATCGCACCCGGAGACACGGTGCGCGTCTCGGTCAAGGTCGTCGAAGGCAGCCGAGAGCGCGTCCAGGTGTTCGAGGGCACGGTCATGCGGATGCGCGGTGGTGGACTGAACCAGACGATCACCGTCCGACGCATCAGCAGCGGCGTAGGTGTCGAGCGCACGTTCCCGGTGCATGCTCCTCGCGTCGATAAGATCGAGGTCGTCCGTCACGGTGTCGCCCGCCGCGCCCAGCTCTACTTCCTGCGCAACCGCGTGGGCAAGGCGGCCACTCTCCGCGAGCGTCGCCCCAAGCGTTGACCCGATGAGCGCCAGGGCTCCGGCCCGCCCCGCTCGCCGTCGCTCCTCTCACCGACCCCGCGACGCCCATCTCGCCCACGAGTACGAGCTGCGCCGCGCCGGCTTTCGGCGGATTGCCGGCCTCGACGAGGTCGGGCGCGGGTCCCTGGCCGGTCCCGTCGTCGCCGCGGCGGTCATCCTGCCGGCGCGGCCGCGGATTCGTGGACTGCGGGACAGCAAGGTGCTGCCTCGGAGCCGACGTGAGGCGCTCTATGAGCAGATTGTCGCCCGGGCGGATGCCATCGGTGTCGGCTGCGTCGAGGTGGAGGTCATCGACCGGATCAACATCCTGCAGGCCACCAAGCTGGCCATGCGTGAGGCGCTGGCCCACCTCCCCGAGCCGCCCGACCATCTCCTCATCGACGCCCTGACCATCCGCGAGGCGGCATACCCGCAGCGGGCGATCATCGATGGCGACGCGATCTCGTCATCCATCGCTGCCGCATCCATCGTGGCCAAGGTCACGCGCGACCGGATCTGTGACGAGATGGACGCCCGCTTCCCAAGCTACGGGTTCGCCCGGCACAAGGGGTACGGCACCCGCCGCCACTACGCGGCCCTGGTCCGCGAGGGTCCGTGTGACTGGCATCGGCGCTCGTTCGCGCCCATCCGCATGCTCCTGGCCGGGACCCAGCTCCCGCTCGACCTCGAGTTCGTTGACTACCCGCTGGTGGACGAGGACGCCTTCGATCCCATCGACAACTGAGCCGTGGGCAATCCACGGCACGTGCTCGGCCGAGAGGCCGAACGGTCGGTCGCCCGCTGGCTCGAGGCGCATGGCTGGCAGGTCATCGAGGAGCGGCATCGGTCCGCCGAAGGGGAGATCGACCTCCTCGCGCTGGATTCGGATCGCTGCCTGGTCGCGGTCGAGGTCCGGCTCCGGAGCTCGGCGCGAGCCGGGAGCGCCCTGGAATCGGTCAGCCCGCGGCACCTGCGCCGGGTCCGGACCACCCTGACGGCCTACGCCCGACGGTCAACCATTCCGCACCGCGGCGTCCGGGTGGACCTCGTCGCCGTCTCGCCCGGCCCCAACAGCGGGACGTGGCGCCTCGTCCGGGTGCCGGGGGTGGATGCCTGGTGACGGCTCCCGCCCTGCGGCTCAGCGGCCGAAGATCGTCTCCAGCGACAGGATGCTGGCGATGTATGCCTGGGACGAGGGCTTGATGCCCTCCTGCTCGAGGGATCCCATGCCCTGGAAGTACGCCGCCAGGGTCCGCGCCCTGTCGCCCCCGTAGCGGGCGAGGTAGAACGCGAGGAGCCGGGTCCCGGCCCGCGCGTTCCATCGGGCGTCGCTGATGACCGGCGCCTCGCCGAGCATGGCCGATGCGACCCAGTCCGCGGTGTCGGGCATGAGCTGCATGAGCCCCACCGCGCCGGCGAACGAGACTGCGGCTGGCTGCCAGCCCGACTCCTGCCAGGCCACCGCGAGCACGAACGGTCCCGGCACGGCGAACTCGGCGGCGGCGGCGAGCAGGAGATCGCGCGACGAGGTTCGGGCGGCGACCTGCGACGCCATCTCGGGCGGCATGCTCGCGTTCGTCACCGACTGCGGAGCCGCGGGGGCGGGGGCGGGGGTGGCACCCGGGATGACGAGCTGCTGGCCGGTACGGATGAACGACGGATCCGCGAGGGCGTTGGCCACCACGATCGCCGAGATCGATACCCCGTACTGGGCGGAGATGACCCACAGCGTCTCGCCGGCCTGGACGACATGGACGGTGCGCGGTGTCGGCGCCGGTGTCGGAGCAGCGGCAACCGGAACACCAGGTGATGCCGTCGCGGCCTGCGGGATGGCAAGTGCCTGGCCGATGCGGATGAACGAGGGGTCGGCCAGGCTGTTCGCTTCGGCAAGGGCGGCGACCGTGGTCCCGTGGTGGAGCGCGATGCCCCACAGCGTGTCGGCCGGCCGCACGACATAGATGATCGGGGCCACCGGTGCGGGGGGAGCGGGTTGAGGAGGCGCGATGGTGGTCGCCGGCGCGCGAAGGACGATCCGCTGCCCGATCCGGATAAGCGAGGGGTTCGCGATCTGGTTCAGGGCGACGAGCGCCGCGACCGTGGTCCCGTTGGCCGCCGCGATGTCCCACAGCGTGTCGCCGCTGCGCACGACGACCTCGTCGCCGGCAACGGCGGGCGTGGCGATCGAAACGGCCAGCAGGGTGGCGACGGCCAATCCGGCCAGCGCGCGGCGAGTTCGGGCGATACGAAGCATCCGGCCTCCGGCGGTGTGGGCCCCGATCCTCCGCGTCCGCGGGCACTGGAACAATTGGCCGATAAGGTGGGGTGCGGGGTACTTCGGTACCGTTGCCAGGCCGCGCGCCCAGGGACCCGCCGGGAGGAACCGGACCCAGGAGCCGTAATCGGGCGCCAAGCGAGCGCGGTGCTATACTCCCGCACGGTCCGGCCCGGGTTCACCGAGCCGGCCGATCCATCTCACAGGGTTCCTGATTCGCGGTCCCGGTGCCTGGTTATCCAGGTCGGACCCAGAGCGAAGCTGACGGGACCCGAGGAATGCAACCGGAGGAATGCATGGCTGCGAACATGCGGCAGCTGCTCGAGGCGGGCGTCCACTTCGGACACCAGACCCGCCGCTGGAATCCCAAGATGCGCGAGTACATCTTCGCCGAGCGCAACGGGATCCACATCATCGACCTGGCCCAGACCGTGACCCGGCTCGATGCCGCCCTGGAATTCGTCCGCGAGACGACCCGCCGCACCGACTCCATCCTGTTCGTCGGAACCAAGAAGCAGGCACAGGAAGCCGTCCGCGAGGAGGCCACCCGCGCTGGGCAGCATTACGTGGACACCCGATGGCTTGGCGGCCTGCTCACCAACTTCATGACCATCAAGCGCCGCATCCAGCGCCTGGAGGCCCTCGAGGCCCGGCGCGACGCGGGCGAGTTCGAGCGGCTGACGAAGAAGGAAGCGGGCAAGCTCACCGAGGAGATCGTGAAGCTGAACTCCGCCATGGGCGGCATCCGTCGGATGCGGCGTCTGCCCGGCGCGGTCTTCGTGATCGACCCTCACCGGGAAGCCATCGCGGTGCGCGAGGCGCGACGGCTCGAGATCCCGGTCATCGCCATCACCGACACGAACTGCGACCCGGACCTCATCGACTGGGTCATCCCGGCGAACGACGACGCCATCCGATCCGTGCGGCTGCTCTGCGCCCAGGTGGCGGACGCGGCCATCGAGGGGCAGGCCGAGCGCCAGGCTCGCATCGACGAGGAGATGGAGCAGGTCGAAGCCCTGCCACCGGTGGACGAGGCCGCCCTTGGTCCCGATGCCGACTACAGCGCCGCCCTGGCCTCCGGTGAGGCGCTCGTGTTCGAGCCCGAGCCGGAGGAGGACGAGGAGACGGAGCGACGCGAGCGGGCCCGCCGAGCGGCCAGCATCGAGTTCGACGAGGATCCCGAAGCGCTCGATGGCGAAGCGGCGCTGGCCGATGCCATTGACGGTGTCGCCGCGGAAGGCTCGGTCCCCGTCGAGGGCGTCCCGTCCGACGGTGCGCCAGGTGAGGCCGTGGCCGACGAGAGCCCTGCGCCCGCTGCAGAGGCCACCACGCCCGCTGCAGAGGCCACCGGGACGCCCGCTGCAGAGGCCACCACGCCCGAGACGCCCGAGTCAGCGGCCGAGACCGCCGAGAGCGCGGTTGAGGAACCTGCCTGAGATGGACACCAAGCCGATGATCAGCCCCGCCGAGATCAAGGAGCTCCGCGACAAAACCGGAGCCGGGGTCATGGACTGCAAGCGCGCCCTCGAGGCGTCGGGCGGCGACGTCGAGGCGGCGATCGCCTACCTCCGCGAGCAGGGCCTGGCCAGCGCCCGCAAGAAGGCGGACCGAGAGGCCCGCGAAGGCGTGATCGCTTCGTACATCCATCACGGCTCGCGCCTCGGTGTCCTCCTGGAGCTGAACTGCGAGACGGACTTCGTGGCCCGGACCGACGACTTCCAGCAACTCGCGCGCGAGTTGGCGATGCAGGTCGCCGGGCTCTCGCCGCAGTGGGTGTCCCGCGACGAGGTGCCCGCCGAGATCGTCACCGCCCAGCGTGAGAAGTTCGCCGAGGAGGCGGCCGCCAGCGGCCGGCCGGCCGATCGGGTGGACGACATCGTCCAGGGCAAGTTCGACAAATGGGTCGAATCGGTCTGCCTGCTCGAGCTCCCATACCGGGACACCGACCGAAAGATCGGCGACCTCATCACCGAGAAGGTCGGCGTCCTGGGCGAGAACATCCGAGTTGCCCGCTTCGCGCGGATGGCGGTGGGGGAAACAGCCGACACCGGCGAAGACGAGCCGCCCGCCGAGGCGTGACAGGCCGAGCCGCGGCCGGCGACGACGGGGCCCGACGGGCTCTCCTCAAGCTGTCGGGCGAAGCCCTGATGGGCGCCCGCCCGTACGGCATCGACCGCGAGGTGGCGCAGCGAATCGCGGCCGAGGCTGCCCAGGCCCATGCCGGCGGGGTCGAGGTCGCGATCGTGGTGGGGGGCGGGAACATCTTTCGCGGCCTGGCCGCGGCATCGACCGGGATGGATCGCTCCACGGCTGACTACATGGGCATGCTGGCCACCGTCATGAACGGCCTCGCCCTGCAGGATGCGCTCGAGCAGGCCGGGGCCCCGACCCGGGTCATGAGCGCGATCGCCATGAACGAGATCTGCGAGCCCTACATCCGGCGGCGCGCCATCCGGCACCTCGAGAAGGGCCGGGTCGTGATCATGGTCGCGGGCACCGGCAATCCCTACTTCACGACTGACACCGCGGCGACCCTCCGCGCGGTCGAGATCAACGCCCGCGTCATCTTGAAGGCGACCCGGGTGGACGGCGTCTACTCCGCCGACCCGGAGCAGGAGCCCGACGCCGAGCGGTATGCCCACATCGGCTACACCGATGTCCTGGCCCATCGGCTCCAGGCCCTCGATGCGACGGCGGTCAGCCTGGCGATGGACAACAAGATGCCGATCGTCGTGTTCGACATGACCGTCGATGGCAACATTCTCCGCGCCCTGCGAGGCGAGACGATCGGAACCCTGATCAGTGACGAGGTGCCGGCATGAGCCATGCGGCATTGCAGGCGGTGGAGCCCAAGATGCAGCGCGCGGTCGAGGCCATGGAGCGCGACTTTGCCGGGATTCGCACCGGCCGGGCGTCAAGCGCCATCGTGGAGCGGATCGTCGTCGATTACTACGGGACGGCGACCCCCTTAAACGGGCTGGCGGGTATCTCCACCCCCGACGCCCATCTGATCGTGATCCAGCCGTGGGACCGCGGTGCGCTGCCGGCCATCGAGAAGGCCATCACCAAGAGCGACATCGGCCTGACCCCGAACGTCGATGGAACGGTCGTCCGGCTCCACGTCCCGCCCCTGTCCGAGGAGCGGCGCCACGAGCTCGTGAAGCAGGTGCGGCGCCGGCTGGAGGATGCGCGGGTGGAGATCCGCAACTTCCGGCGGGAGGCGGCAGACGCCCTCAAGCATGCCCTCAAGGACGGGAGCCTGGGCCAGGACGAGGAGCATCGCGAGCTCGAGGCGCTCCAGCGCCTTACCGATGGCTTCGTCGAGATGGCCGAAGCGCGGGGCGAGCGCAAAGAAGCGGAGATCATGGAGGTCTGACCGACCTGACCACAACCGAGGGCCCGCGCCACGTCGCGATCATCATGGACGGCAACCGCCGCTGGGCAGCGGCGCGCGGCATGCCGGGAATCGCGGGCCACGTCCAGGGTGTGGATGCCATCGTGCCGGTCGTCCGCCACGCGCCCGACTGCGGGATCGAGTTCCTCAGCCTGTACGTCTTCAGCCGCGAGAACTGGACCCGGACCGAGACCGAGGTTTCGGGCCTCTTCTCGCTGGTGGACAGCGCGGTTCGGCAGCACACCGACCAGCTCATCGCCGAAGGCGTATCGGTCCATGTCATCGGCCGCCTGCACGAGGCGCCGCCCGAAGTCCAGCGCTCGATCCGCGATGCCGAGGAGCGAACCCGGGGCGGGACGCGGATGACCCTGAACATCGCATTCAACTACTCCGGCCGGTCCGAGATCATCGACGCCGTCCGCGCCCTGGCGGCCGCCAACGTGCAGGCATCCGAGATCGACGAGGATGCGCTCACTTCCCACCTCTACACTGCCGGCCAACCCGACCCGGACCTCATCATCCGGACCGGCGGGGAGTACCGGACCAGCAACTTCCTCCTCTGGCAGGGCGCGTACGCGGAGCTCGTCGTGTCCGAGACGCTGTGGCCCGACTTCACGCCTGCCGACTTCGACGCCGCGCTCGAGGTGTACCGCAGCCGCCACCGTCGGTTCGGGAGCTGAAGGACCGATGATCACGCCGTGCTGAGAACCCGACTCCTCTCCGCCGCCGTCCTCGGACCCCTCGTCCTGGCCGTGGCCTGGTTCCGCGAGCCGTGGCTGTCCGTGGGCGTCTTCCTGGTGGTCGGCATCGCCCTGTGGGAGGCGACCGACCTGTTGCAGGCCGCCGGCTTCGCCGTCCATCGCCTGGCCACGCTGCTTGCCGGCCTGCTGGTCGCCGGATCCGTGTTGCTGACCCTCCACGAGGTGTCGATCGACCCCGGCTGGGTACTGTCGTCTGACGTCCTGCGCTTCGGCCTGCCGGTGATCATCCTCGTCCTCGCCATCATCGGGCTGTCCGCAGCGGCTCTCCGCCACCCCGATCCGCAGGCCGGGCTCTCGTCGTGGATGGGGTCCGTGTTCGTGGTGAGCTGGATCGGCCTCATGGGTCCCATGCTCGCCGTGGTCGGTCACCTCGCACCACTTGGAGGAGACTCCGACACCCCGCTCGGGCAGCTCGGCTGGGAGGCGGGGACCGGCTGGCTGCTGGTCCTGTTCGGGCTCGTCTGGAGCTGCGACTCGGGCGCCTACTTCGTGGGCCGATCGATCGGGAGACGCAAGCTCCACGCCCAGGTCAGCCCGGGGAAGACGGTCGAGGGATACATCGGAGGCATCGTGGTCGCATCGCTGGTCACGGTAGGGCTGGGGTGGCTGCTCATCGGCCTTGGCCCGCTCATCGGTCTGTTCATGGGCGCGGTGACCGCGGCCGTGGCCCAGCGCGGGGACCTGGCCAAGTCCCTTCTCAAGCGGGTCGCCGGCCGAAAGGACTCCGGGCACATCATCCCCGGCCATGGAGGCGTGCTCGACCGCATCGACTCGCTGCTGTTTGCCGCGCCGGTCCTGATCGTGTTCGCGGTCCTGCTGGGGGGCATGTGGGTCGCGCCGTGACCGGGATCGCGGTCCTTGGCTCCACCGGCTCGATCGGGACCCAGGCGCTGGAGGTCATCCGCGCCGCGCCGGACCGATACGAGCTGAAGGCGCTGGCGGCCGGCCATGCCGGCAACGCGTTCGAAGCCCAGGTCCGGGCGTGGCCCGGGACCGCGGTCTGGGCCGCCAGCGGCCGCGTCCCCGACCTGGCACCAGCCCGATGGGCCGACGGAGGACTCGAAGAGCTGGCGACCGCCGATGGGGTGGACATCGTGGTAGTGGCGACGACCGGCATGACGGCCCTCCCCGCGGTGCTCGCCGCGCTGCGCACGGGACGCCGTGTGGCCCTGGCCAACAAGGAGGCGCTCGTCACCGGCGGCCACCTTGTCCATGCCGCGCTTCCGGCGGACCAGGCGGATCGCCTGGACCGGCTCCGCCCGGTGGACTCCGAGCACTCCGCCATCTGGCAGTGCCTCCGTGGGGAACGAATCGAGGACGTCGCGCGTCTCATCCTCACTGCCAGTGGCGGCCCGTTCCGTGACCGGGATCCCGACTCCCTGGCCGACGTGACGCCGGCCGAGGCGCTGGCGCACCCGACCTGGCAGATGGGACCCAAGATCACGATCGACTCCGCCACCCTGGTCAACAAGGCCTTCGAAGCCATCGAGGCCAAATGGCTGTATGACCTGCCCTACCCTAGAATCGCAGCCGTGCTCCACCCTGGCAGCGTCGTCCACTCCCTCGTGGAGTTCGTGGATGGCTCGTACAAGGCCCAGCTCGGCCTGCCCGACATGCGGCTTCCGATCCAGTTCGCGCTGTCGTATCCCGAGCGCCACGCGGGCCCCGCCCAGGTGGCGTCGCCCGAGGAATGGCTGCCGCTGACGTTCGCCCCGCTCGACCCGGCGCGGTTTCCGGCGTACGCGACGGTGCGCGCCGCCGCGGACGCGGGCGGCAACCGGGGGACGGTGGTCAACGCCGCGGACGAGGTGGCTATCTCCGCCTTCCTTGTCGGCGCCATTCCGTTTCCCCGCATCGCCACGACCATCGAGGACGCCGTGAACCGATGGGGGACTGACGCGGAACCCGGCTTGGCGGAGATCCAGGCACTTGATGCCGAGGTGCGCGGCGCCCTCGAGTCCGAGCTCGGGATCGCGGCGACCGCCTGATGGACATCCTGATCACCATCCTCGCCTTCCTCGCGATCATCGTCGTCCTCGTCGTCGTCCACGAGCTCGGCCACTTCGCGGTGGCCAAGTGGTCCGGCGTGGCCGTCCAGGAGTTCGGGGTCGGCTTCCCGCCGCGCATCGGCTCGGTCGTCTTCCGGGGGACGCGGTACTCGCTGAACTGGATCCCGCTCGGTGGCTTCGTGAAGATGCTGGGCGAGGACGGGGAGATCGAGGTCGAGCGCCTTCGGGAGCGGGGCCTGTCCGACACCGCCATCGAGAAGGTGATGGACGGCGCCCTCAGCCGGCGGAGCATTCCGATCCGGCTCGCCGTGCTCCTGGCCGGGGTGCTCATGAACTTTCTGGTCGGCGCGCTCCTCTTCTCGGCGGCCTATAGCCAGCCGACGCCGGAGTACCACGGCCCGGTGACCGTGACGTCGGTCCAGGCCGGCAGTCCGGCTGACGGCGTCCTCCAGGAGGGCGACGTCATCACCGGAGCCGATGGGCAGACGTTCGAGCTCTCGACCGAGATGACTGCCTACGTCCGGGAACAGGCCGGTGAGACGGTGACGCTCCAGGTGACGCGCGGCACGGAGCAGATCGACATCGAGGTGACCCCGCGCGACCTGACCGAGGAAGAGATCGCGGCCGGCGAGGGCGCGGTCGGATTCGCCTGGGAGTCGCAGGAGATCGTCATGGGGCCGCCGCTCGCCGATGGCCCGGCCGACGCGCTGGCCCAGGGCTTCTCCACCGCGGCCCGGGTGGCGGCGGAGATCCCGGGCGGGCTCGTTCGAGCGGTCGCCGGTATCCTGGGCCTCGCCCCGTCCGCCGGTGACGTGGCCGGACCGATCGGCATCGCCCAGCAGACCGGTCGCCTGCTGGATGCCCCGCTCGTGAGCCAGCTGTTCTTCATCGGTCTGCTCTCGATCAACCTGGCCGTCCTCAACGTCCTGCCGTTCCCGCCGCTGGACGGCGGTCGGGTGCTGATCGTGCTCATCGAGGCCATCCGTCGCCGGAAGATGTCCGCCGAGCGCGAGGCGCTCATCTACTTCACCGGCTTCGTCGTCCTCATCGCCCTCGTCATCCTGATCTCGATCCAGGACATCGCCCGCCTGCCGGGGAGCTGATCTGACGCGCACCTTTGTGCAAAGGGGTAGGAAGTTTCGTGACCCCCGGCCCTTCCCGCTCGCCGGCTATCGCGCGCAACGTCAATGTGCGCACGGTTGAAGGAGGGATGGACATGCGCAAGCTTCTGCTCTTCGCGGCAGCCGTGGGACTGTATGGCGCGGCTCGATGGTGGCGCCGTAACCGCCGAGTCGGCGCCGACATCGTGAATCGGGTCATCGATCCTTGGCTGGTGCGGCGCGGTCTCATCAAAGCCTCGAGGGAGGAGCTCGGTCTGATCGAGCACGTTGGCCGAAGGTCCGGAACTGTCCGGCGGACGCCCATCCGCCCGATGCCATCCGCGGACGGCTTCCGGATCATCGTCCCGATCGGCGAGCGGTCCGAGTGGGCGCGCAACGTGCTCGCAGCGGGGCACTGCCGGCTGGTGCTCGGCGATCGCGTGCTCGAACTCGACCAGCCGGTGCTCGAGACGCCAGCTGAAGTGCCCGGCCTACCGCGTCCCGTGCGAGCTCTCTTCGATTGGCTCGGCTTCCGGTACCTACGTCTGCGGACCGTTGGGGAAACCCAGCCGGATGCCCTCGCTCCGACGATCGAGCGGACTCCTATCGCGGGCGAGGCGATACCTGCATAGCGAGCGATCTGTACCGATCCAGAACATCGCCCGTATGCCGGGGAGCTGAGTCGGCGGCGCCCATGGCGAGGCTCCGTGCCGTCGCGCTGGCCCTTGCGCTGGCCGTAGCCGCCCAGGCCGGAATGCCACAGGCGGCGGCGGCGGCCGATGCGACGACAGTGCAGGTCGCGCAGCGCTACGCGATCAGCGCCACACTCAACGTGGCTGCAGGAACGCTCGATGCGGTCGAGATCCTGACCCTGACCAATCAGGCGTACCGGTCCATTGACCACCTGAACCTGTCCGTGATCCCGCGCGCCCTCGGCTACCTGGCCATGGACGAGGCGGTGACGGTGGACGGAGAGGAGGTCGCCACCGAGTGGACCACGACCACGAACCTCCGCCTGCCGCTGCCCGAGCCGCTCGCGCCGAACGCCACGGTGGAGATCCGCATCCCGTTCCACCTCGCGGTGGGCGCCAGCGGCGGGGCCTTCAGCGCCCGGCTGAGCCGCGACAACGGGGTGATCAGCTTCGGCGAGTGGTTCCCCATCCTGTCGCGGCCACACGACAGCTACGGGGTGGGTGACCCCCAGGTCTCGTACAACGCGGAGCAGATCCGGCTCGACCTGACGACGACCTCGCCGCTCGGTCGGCACGCGGTGGCCTGCCCGGGGCTGCTGGTCGCGCCAGCGACAACGGGCACGTACTGGGCGTGCGAGGCGGACAACGTTCGTGACTTCTCGTTCGTGGTCAACCCGAACTTCGGGCTCACGACCCGGACCGTCGGTCAGACCACGATCTGGGTCTACACCCAGGTAGGCGCCGGCGCGGTCACCGCCGACAAGGCCGCCGCGGCCCTCACCGGTCTCAACCAGTCCCTTGGGACGTACCCCTGGTCTGACCTGGTGCTGGCCGAGGTCGGGGCGGTCGCCGGGTTCAGCATGGAGTACCCGCGCGCCATTCATCTGACGCGTTCGAAGGTTGCCGATACCTACGTGATCGACCACGAGGTCGCTCACCAGTGGTTCTACGCTCAGCTGGGCAATCACCAGATGCTCGAGCCGTGGCTGGACGAGGCCTTCGCCGACTTCTCGGCCCGCTACCTGATGGGCATCGGCCCGAGCCACTGCTCCTCGCGCGACGTGGACAGCTCGGTGTTCGCCTGGGAGGCCGGGCTCACGTCCGGAGGCGACTGGCAGAGCTGCGACGGCTACTTCCATGCCGTCCTGTACAAGGGGGGCGAGTTCCTCAGCGGGGTTCGCTCGGCGATGGGCAACGCCGACTTTTTCGCCGCCCTGCGTGAGTTCCTGGCGGCCAACCAGTTCGGCATGACGACCGCCCGGCAGCTGCTCGACCACCTCGAGGCCTGGAATGCGGCGGACTTGCTGCCGATCTACCGCGCATATCTGTCGGAGTACGATGCGGCTCCGCGACCGGAGGCATCCTCACTGAGGCCCGCCCGACCACCGCTCGAAGGGGTTGAACCGTGATTGACCGGGAAGCGCAGCACCGATGAGGCGCCGCCGGTTCGGTCTGACCGTGGTGATCGGTCTGTGCCTGGCGGTCCTCCCCTCCTGGTATGCGCCGGGCGTCGCGCAGGCGGGGGAGGGGGAAGGGCCCCCACCCATCGGCTCGGCATTCGGCTGCAACCGGCCGGTGAGCCCGCCGCGCTGCGTGAGCCTGGGCGACAACACCCGCCACTTCGTGCACATCGACCCATCGGTGCCCATCGAGCTGGCCGACGCGGTACGCCGGGTGCTCGCTGGTGCGTACGAACCGAGCGTCCTGGTCCTGCTCGAGGACTCCGCCCTCACCTACCGGACCGATGTCATCGTCCTGGCCGCCGACCACGGCCCGAATGGCGCTGCAGGTTGGACGTACTGTCCCCCCGAGGCGCCGCAGGGATTGAACGCCCACGGCGACAGGTGGTGCCGCCACCAGGAGCTTCATTTCAACCTGAACGCCCAGTACGCCGCGTTCTTTGCCGATGACGCCAGCCGGCAGTACACCGCCTGCCACGAGCTCGGCCATACCCTGGGTCTGCGTCACTGGGGCAATCCCCCCGAAAGCAACGGGCCGGTGGCCGCCACCTGCCTGAACGCTGACACCCCAAATGGCCCGGTCACCCTGCACGAGAACGACCGTCAGCGGATCGACGCGTACTACCACCCCAAGGGCTGTACGCCAGAGCCCTGAGCCGAGCGCAGCTCGGCACAATCCGCGTTGACGCGCGGGGCTACGCTCTCAGGCGGTGATCGTCGATCAGAGGCACGCCGTGGCGGCCGGGGGATTGCTGATTGCGCTCGTCGCCGCCTGCTCGTCGTCGCCGTCGCCGGTTCCATCGTTTTCCGCCGCCCCATCCGCGCCATCCAGCGCCTTCGGCCTGCCCGCCGGATGCGCTCCAATCGAGCTGGTTTCTCCTGACGGGGATGCCGTGGACCTCAGCGGGGACTGGACCGGCACGGAGTGGTTCGCGGAGTCCATCGGGCAAGAGCGGACGTCCATTCAGCAGCTCGGGGACTGCGTCTGGATCACCATCACCGATGCTTCGTACCGGGCAGATCCGAGCGCCGAAACGGGCATCCTCGGCACCTTGTCTGGGCATGTGGCCAGCGACTTCATGCTGGCGGGAGACCTGGTCACGCTTGAAGGGCCCGCGTACGCACCGGTCCGCCTGATCGTCGAGTTCGACGAGGACGGCAGGACTCGCCTGCGAGAGGATCGCGAAGCCGGCGCGGAGGGCCCGCGCTGCCAGGACCCGAGATCTTGTCCCGATCCGGTGCAGCTCGCCCGGGTGGTGGACGTGCAGGTGGAATCGGTGGGATTCGAGCCCCCGTTTACTGCCCTGCCACTCCCCGGGTGGCACTTCGACGCGAACGCCTTCTACGATTCGGAGACCAAGGGAGGCTACCTGGAGTTTCGCGACGACCTTGTCGTGATGGCGGCGAATTGCGACCTGGCGCCTGAATCAGGGGTGGGCCCCACCGCCTCCGACCACGTCAATGCCCTGGCTGAGCGAGACGGGCTGGCAACGAGCGACGTGGCGGCGGTGGAGGTCGGCGGCCTTCCGGGATTCCAGCTCGATTTCGCCGTGGACCCCGCATGGCGAGGCAGCTGTCCGAAGATCGTCCCGTTCGAGGAGGGAGTCGTGCCCGTGCATGTTGACCCCAGCTCCGGCTTCTTTGTCGCGATGCCTGGCGGCCAACATCGGCTCATCAGCCTGGACGCGCCCGGTGGTGGGACGGTCAATATCATGATCTTCACCGAACCGGGCTTCGACTTCGACGTGTACCTCGCCCGGGCGATGGCGATCGTGGACACCGTACGGTTCGAGAATTCGCCGTAGATTCCGCCACGCGAATTGGCGATTTCGAGGGTCGCTGATATACTCCGAAGCGGTCTAGCGACCGGTGCGGGCCAAACCGATAACACTTGAACTCGGAACGTGGGTCGGTCTGCCAACCCACGTTCTGTTATTGCTCCGGCAGGGAGGTGCCAGCGTGAATCGCGACTTCATCGGCGCCCTCCTGCAGCTGAACGCCGAGAAGGGCGTTCCCCAGGAGATCCTCCTCCAGACTCTCGAACAGGCGATCGAATCGGCCTATCGGCGCAACGCCGAAGCGCCCGAGAACGTCGTGGTCAAGATCGACCCCGAGACGGGTGAGATCAGCGTCTTCCGCGAGTACGAGGTCGTCGCCGGCAGCGAAGAGATCACTGATCCCGAGCTCCAGAAGACGGTGGCCGAGGCGGTCGAGATCGAAGAGGGCGTAGGCGTCGGCAGCCGGGTCCGGGTACCGGAAAACGTCACCCAGCAGCAGCTTGGCCGGATCGCCGCCCAGACCGCGGGCCAGGTCTACCGCCAGCGACTTCGCGAGGCGGAGCGCGACGTCGTCTACCACCAGTACGTCAGCCGCGAGGGCGAGATCCTGACCGGGGTCGTGACCCGCACCACCGAGTCCGCCGTCGTGCTCGACATGAGCCGGGGCGTGGAGGCTGTGCTCTCGGTCAGCGAGCAGCTGCCGGGGGAGCACTACCGCATCGGCCAGCACTTGAAGGTCTTCGTGCTCGAGGTGCGCCGCACGACGCGCGGTCCGGTCCTGGTCGTGAGCCGCACCCACCGGGGCTTCCTCCGGCGCCTGATGGAGATGGAGATCCCGGAGATCTACAACGGCTCGGTCGTCATCCGCGGCATCGCGCGCGAGGCCGGCAGCCGGTCCAAGGTGGCGGTCGAGAGCCGCCAGCCGGGCGTGGACGCCAAGGGCGCGGCGGTCGGGCAGCGCGGGACCCGGATCCAGGCCATCGTTGCCGAGCTGAACGGCGAGAAGGTCGACGTCGTGCTGTGGAACGAGGATGCGAGCCAGTTCGTGGCCGAGGCGCTGTCGCCCGCCGAGGTCATCGAGGTCCGCATCGACGAGGAGCACCGCATCGCGAACGTGATCGTTCCCGAGCGTCAGCTGTCGCTGGCCATCGGCCGGGAAGGGCAGAACGCCCGCCTGGCGGCCAAGCTGACCGGCTGGCGGATCGACATCCGCTCCGACGCAGGGGTCGCGGCAGCCGGGGCCGGGGGCGTGCGGACCGCTCCGGCCGAGGAGGGCGCCGACGATGCCGGCGCGGATGATGCCCAAGCGTCGGCCTGACCACCAGCCGCAGCGCACGTGCGCCGTCTGCCGGACGGTGCACACCAAGCGCGAGATGCAGCGCGTCGTCCGCACCGCGGACGGTGAGGCGGTGATGGACGCCAGTGGCCGGATGCCCGGCCGCGGCACCTACGTCTGTGCCGATCCGGCGTGCCGGGCGAACCCGGGCCGCGAGAAGGCGATCGCCCGCGCCCTCGGAATCGGGGTGACCCATGCCACCGCGTAGGTACACCCAGAACCGCCGCGGCCCGCGTCCGCCGCGCAAGAACCGTGAGTCCAGCAGCAGCGCCGAGACGGCCACCCTCCCGCGCCCGACCGGGCCGGTCGAGGTCGGCACCACCGTCGTCGTCCAGGACCTGGCGGCTGCGCTGGGGGTGAGCACCGCCGCGGTGATCAGCGAGCTGATCCGGAACGGCATCTTCGCGACGATCAACCAGTCGATCGACTACGACACTGCGTCGCTGGTCGCCGCCGAGATGGGCATGGAGCTGGTAGCCAAGGGTGGCGCGGAGAGCGGAAATGGCGAGTCTCCCGAGCTTGTTGCGCCTGGCGCTGCAGGGGAGGATGGTGTGCGCATCACGCCGTGGGGCGAAGACGACCCCGCGGACCTGATCACCCGCGCCCCGATCGTCACGATCATGGGACACGTGGACCACGGCAAAACGAGCCTCCTCGACGCCATCCGTGACACCGCGGTCGCTTCCGGTGAGTCGGGTGGGATCACCCAGCACATCGGTGCGTCAGAGGCCGTCCATGGCGAGCGGCGGATCGTCTTCCTGGACACCCCCGGTCACGAGGCGTTCACCGCCATGCGGGCCCGCGGCGCGCAGGTGACCGACATCGCGGTCATCGTAGTGGCCGCCGACGACGGGGTGATGCCCCAGACCAAGGAGGCGATCGACCACGTCCGGGCCGCGCGGGTCCCGATGATCGTGGCCATCAACAAGATCGACAAGCCCGACGCCAACCCCGACCGGGTGAAGCAGGAGCTGTCCGACAACGGCGTCCTGATCGAGGAGTACGGCGGCGACATCATCGCCGTGCCGGTGTCGGCCAAGCAGCGGACGGGACTCGAGGACCTGATGGAGATGATCGGCCTCGTCGCCGACCTCCAGGACCTGAAGGCCAACCCCAACCGCGAGGCGTACGGCACGATCATCGAGTCCAAGGTGGACAAGGGCCGCGGCAACGTGGCCACCGTCCTGGTCCAGACCGGGACGCTGAAGGTCGGCGACATCGTGACCGTGGGCAAGACCTTCGGCCGGGTGCGTGCCCTCCAGAACGCGGCCGGTCGACGGGTAAAGACCGCCGAACCGGCGACCGCGGTCGAGATCCTCGGTCTCACCGACCTGCCGGAGGCCGGCGACCTGCTGCGGGTCGTCGCCGACGAGAAGGCCGCCCGCGACGCGGCCGAGGCGGTCGAGCGCAACGCGTCCGGGTCTGGCGCTGCGAGCCTCGAGGAGCTGAGCGCCCAGATCCAGGCCTCCGAGGTCAAGGAGCTGCGGGTCATCCTGAAGACCGACGTCCAGGGCTCACTGGGCGCCATCCGCCACGCCCTCGAGGCACTCAGCACGGCCGAGACTCGGATCAACATTCTCAGCGAGGCGGCCGGCGACATCAACGAGTCCGACGTCCTGCTGGCCGCGGCCTCCCAGGCGGTGGTCGTGGGCTTCAACACCAAGCTCGACCCCGGCGCCGAGCGAGCGGTGGAGGCCTCCGGCGTGGACGTCCGCCTGTACGAGGTCATCTACAAGCTGACCGATGACATCCAGCTCGCGCTCCAGGGCCTCCTGACACCGAAGCTGATCGAGCAGATCGAGGGCCACGCCGAGGTCCGCCAGCTGATCAAGGCCGGCAAGGCCGGGATCATCGCCGGCTCGTACATCGTCGACGGCCGGATGGTCCGCGGTGGGCAGGCGCGCCTCATGCGCGGCGGGCAGCTGGTGGTCGAGTCCCGGATCGAGTCGCTCCGCCGCTTCAAGGACGACGTCCGCGAGGTCGCGTCCGGCTTCGAGTGCGGCATCGGTCTGGCCGGATCACCCGAGTTCGCCGAGGGCGACATCATCGAGTGCTTCCAGATGGTGTCGGAGGGAGCGGCCTGAGCCAGCGCACCGATCGGCTCGACAGCCAGATCCGTGCCGAGCTGATGCAAATCTTCCAGCGCGAGATGGCCGATCCCCGGGTCGGCTTCGCGACCGTGACCCGCGTTCACACCTCGCGCGACTTGACCCTGGCCCAGGTCTGGGTCTCGGTCTACGGACCCGATGCCGACCAGGGGAAGACGGTCAAAGCCCTGACCGATGCCGCGGGCTGGCTGCGCCACCGGCTGGGTGAGCGGATGACCATGCGGAAGGTGCCGCGCCTCGAGTTCAAGGCTGACGACTCCATCGCCAGCGGCGACAACGTGCTCCGCATCCTTCGCGACCTCGACACCGATGACGGGGACGGTGGAACGGGCGAGACTGACGGGGCGGACCGATGAAGGAAGTCGTCGATGCCATCCGCGGGGCGGAGCGAATCACGGTCATCGGTCATGAGAACCCCGACGCCGACACCCTCGGTGCGGCGCTCGCCATCCGGCAGGTGGGGGTGCGGCTCGGGATCCCGACCGAGGTCGTGATGGCCGATCCGGTGCCGGCCTATCTCCAGTTCCTGCCCGGTGTGGCCGATGTCCGCTCAACGCCCGGCTTCGAGCCGGACGTGGCAGTCGTCGTGGACGCCGGCGACCTGGCGCGGACCGGGGCCATCGCCGCTGAGCACGGGGAGTGGCTGGAGCGGGCCACGATCGTGAACATCGACCACCACGTCAGCAACCCCGGTTTCGGCGCGGTGAACCTCGTCGATCCCGAGGCCGCCTCGACGTGTGAGATGGTGACCCTCCTCCTCCCCGACCTGGGCGTGGAGCTGAGCCGAGACCTGGCGACCGTGCTCATGGCCGGAATCGTGAACGATACCCACACCTTCGCCCACTCCAACGTCACGCCTCGCACCCTGCGGGTGGCCGCGTCCCTGGTGGAGGCCGGCGCCTCGCTGTCGGCCATCAACCGCGCCATCTACGCCGACAAGCCGAACACCACGATCACGGTCTGGGGACGGATCCTGGGCGGAGTGGAGGCCGCGTTCGGGGGCCGGGTTCTCCATGCCGCGCTGACCGAAGCCATGCTGACCGAGACCGGGGCCACCCGTGAGGCGTCGGAGGGGTTCATCGACCTCCTGAGCCTGTCGCGCGAGGCCGACATCGTTCTGCTGTTCAAGGAGCACGGCCCCACCCAGACCCGGGTCAGCGTCAGAACCACCGCGGCGGCCGATGCGGTCGCCATCGCATCGGTCTTCGGTGGGGGAGGCCATGCCCGGGCGGCCGGCTGCACCGTCGGTGCGCCCCTCCCCGAATCCAGGGTCCAGGTCCTGGCCGAATGCGAGCGCGAGCTCGCCCGCGCCGATGATCGGCGTCATTAACCTCGACAAGCCGGTCGGCCCTACCTCGCACGACATGGTCGGCCTCGTCCGACGGCTGACCGGCCTGCGCCGGATCGGGCACGCCGGGACCCTGGACCCGCTCGCCTCGGGGGTGCTGCCCATCCTCGTCGGCCCGGCCACCCGGCTGAGCCAGGAGCTGACCGGCGGACGGAAGCGGTACGACGCGGTCGTGCGCTTGGGCTTCCGATCGCAGACCGATGACGGCGAGGGACCGGTCGAGCCCGGCGGCCCGCCGCCGAACGAGGCCGAGGTCCGCGCGGTGCTCCCCGAGTTCGTGGGCACGCTCGAGCAGCACCCGCCGGCGTTCTCCGCCCGGAAGGCCGGGGGCGTGATCGCCTACGAGGCCGCGCGGAAGGGGTCCGCGCTCGACCTGGCGCCTCGGGCGGTCACGATCCACGGCATTAGGCTGGTGGACGTCAGCTCGGGCGAAGGGTGGCTTGACGTCCGCCTCGACGTCGAGACGGGACCGGGGACCTACATTCGCTCGGTGGCCCGCGACCTCGGGGAGCGGCTGGGATCGGGCGGCTACCTCCACGCCCTCCGGCGGACGGAGGCGGCGGGGCTGTCGGTGGACGATGGGCGCACCC
This sequence comes from uncultured Chloroflexia bacterium, assembly GCA_963699235.1. Lineage (GTDB taxonomy): Bacteria > Chloroflexota > Limnocylindria > QHBO01 > QHBO01 > DASTEQ01. Next base: position 1,302,102 of record OY969424.1, read on the forward strand.
CGAACGCCCTCCAGGCCCTGGCCGCGGACGGCCGGCTGGACGAGGCCGTAATCCCCGTCGGGCGGTTGCTGAAGTTGGAAACCGTCACCCTGGACGCGGAACAAGCGGCCCGCTTCACGCACGGCGGCGAAGTGGCCTGGTCCGGCGACGGACGGGCCCAGGTCCACGGGCCTTGGGGCCTGCTGGGCATCGGGGAGCGGGGTGATGGCCTCCTCCGTCCGAAGACCGTCCTGGTCGAAGGCGCATGACCACGGCCACGCCGGACCGGGTCCTGACCCTGGAGGACGTCGCGCACGAGGCGATCGGACCAGCGGCCGTGGCCCTCGGGGTCTTCGACGGCGTCCACCGTGGCCACCAGGCACTCCTCTCGGCCACCCGGGAGGCGGCCGCGGCCCGCGGCGCCCGGTCCGTGGCCCTCGTCTTCCACCCGCCGCCGCTCGAGGTCATCCGCCCCGACCGCACGCTCGAGCGCCTCGCCCCGCTGAGCGAGAACCTGGCACGGATCGCGGACGCGGGCGTCCACCCCGTTGCGATCCGGTTCGACGCCGCCCTGCGCGAGATGCCGGCCGAGGCTTTCCTCGATCGCCTCGCGCCAGGCATCCAGCCCAGGGCGGTGGTGATGACCCCGGATACCGCTTTCGGCAGGGACCGTGCCGGGACTGTCGACTCCCTGCGCGCGCTCGGCCCTGAGCACGGCTTCGAGGTGGTCGTCATCGACCCTGAAGTCGAGGACGGGCCGATCTCGTCGAGCCGGATCCGCGAGGCCCTCACCGCGGGCGACGTCGCCACCGCCGCCCAGCTGCTGGGCCGTCCCCCGGCTCTCAGCGGGATCGTCGTGCTCGGTGACGGCCGCGGCCGCGAGCTGGGATATCCCACCGCGAACCTGCGCTTCGACTACCCCCCGGCAATTCCCGCGCTCGGCATCTACGCCGGGATCGCCAACGGCTTCGGCGCCCTGGTCAGCATCGGTAAGCGTCCGGTGTTCCACACCGACGGGGAGGTCGTGGTCGAGGCCAACCTCCTCGACTGGGACGGGGACCTGTATGACAAGCCGCTCCGGGTCGAGCTCGTCAGCCGCCTCCGCGACGAGCTGCCGTTTGCATCGGTCGACGCCCTGGTCGAACAGATGCATCGCGACGAGCGTGACGCACGAGCGGCGCTGATCTCGGTCCTCTGATACGATGCGCCGGACCAGAGACGTTTGAAAATTGGAGGAATGAGTGCCGCTCGACCCGGCAACGAAGGTCGCTGTCGCGAATGATTTTGCCACCCATGACGGCGACACCGGTTCGCCCGAGGTGCAGATCGCGCTCCTCACCGAGCGGATCAAGTCGCTGACCGATCACCTGCGCAGCTATCCCAACGACAATGCCTCGCGCCGCGGGCTTCTCAAGCTCGTCGGGCAGCGCCGTCGACTCCTGGCCTACCTCGTCCGTACGGACGTGGACCGCTATCGCGCGGTCATCGGCCGGCTCGGCCTGCGTCGGTAACGTCACCAACCCACTGACCCGGCTCAGCCGGGTTTCGTTTCGTTTCGCGTCCACCGCGACGCATCCCGTCCGTGCCGCGCCACCCCACCGGGGTCAGCCGCGCCGGAAGGGCCCACACACTGGAGGAACCTCTTGGCTATCAAGGTAGAAACCGAAATCGGCGGGCAGACCCTGTCCATGGAGACGGGCAAGCTGGCCGAGCAGGCGGATGGAGCCGTCGTGCTCCGCTACGGCGACACCGTCGTCCTGGCCACCGCCGTCTCGTCGGAGCCCCGGGAGGGGATCGACTTCTTCCCGCTCACCGTGGACTACGAGGAGCGGATGTACGCCGCGGGCAAGATCCCCGGCGGATTCATCAAGCGCGAGTCGCGCCCGTCTGAGGCGGCCATCCTGGCCATGCGCCTCACCGACCGCCCGATTCGGCCCCTGTTCCCGAAGGGCTACAAGAACGACGTCCAGGTCGTCCTGACCGTCCTCTCGGCGGACCAGGAGAACGACCCGGACATCCTCGCCGTGAACGGCGCCTCGGCGGCGCTGAGCGTGAGCGGGATCCCGTTCCTCGGCCCCGTCGGGGCGGTGCGGGTCGGCCGCATCAACGGCGAGTTCGTGGCCAATCCGACCACCAGCCAGCTCGAAGAGAGCGACATGGACCTGGTCGTGGCCGGCACCCGCGACGCGATCATGATGGTCGAGGCCGGGGCCAAGATCCTGCCCGAGGCGGTCATGCTCGACGCCATCACCTGGGGCCACTCCGAGCTCCAGAAGTCGATCGAGATCCAGGAGAAGCTGGTCACCAACTCGGGGACCCAGAAGCGGACGCCGTTCCTCGGCCCCAAGGCGGACTCCATCGTCAAGCTGGGCAAGGCCCTCGGCAAGCCCGGCGCGGAGTTCGTGATCCTCGACGTCGAGACCACCGCCATGAAGCCGGAGAACGGGTACATCGTGGACCTCGCCGCACTGAAGGTGCGCGACGGCGCGGTCATCGACCGTTTCGAGTCGCTCGTCAACCCCGGCCGCTCGATCATCGGCCACCAGGTCCACGGCCTGACCGATGACGACGTGTCCTCCGCGAAGACCGCGGCCGACGTGCTGCCGAAGTTCGTCGAATGGGCCGGCTCGGCGCCGGTGGTCGCCCACAACATCGGGTTCGACCTCCCGTTCGTCCTCCGCCACCTCCCGAACGACGTGAGCTGGGAGCCGGGAGCGGTCTACGACACCCTCGAGCTGGCCCACCAGCTCTACCCCGACGCCGGCAGCTACAAGCTGGCCGACCTCGTCCGCTTCATCTTCGGCAAGGACCATCCGGCCGCACACCGGGCGATGCCCGACGCGGAGGCCACCGCCGAGCTGTTCATCAGCCTGACCAGCAACCTGGTTGAGCGGCTGGACGGCATACGGGCCGACATCGCGTCCGAGATCCGGCGCGGCAAGGAGGCCTACAACCGCGCGGAGCAGGGCCAGGCCCTGGAGGACGTCCGGCGCCGTCACGGCATCGGCTCGGCCCTCATGGACGTCCTGACCAAGGCCACCGTCCGGGAGCTGGTCCTGTCCGAGAACATCCGGGTGGACGGCCGCGACACGACCACCATCCGACCGATCTCGGTCGAGGTCGGGCTCCTGCCGCGAACCCACGGCTCGGGCCTGTTCACCCGCGGCCAGACGCAGGCCCTGTCCATTGCCACCCTCGGGCCGTCGAGCGACGTCCAGCGCCTGGACACGATCTCGCCGGAGACCGAGAAGCGGTATCTGCACCACTACAACTTCCCGCCGTACTCGGTGGGTGAGTCTCGACCGATGCGGGGTCCCGGCCGCCGCGAGATCGGCCACGGTGCGCTCGCCGAGCGGGCCCTGGTGCCAGTCCTGCCGACCGTGGACGAGTTCCCGTACGTCATCCGCGTCGTCAGCGAGGTCGTCTCGTCCAACGGCTCGACCTCGATGGCGAGCACCTGCGGCAGCACCCTCGCCCTGATGGACGCCGGTGTGCCGATCTCGGCCCCGGTGGCCGGCGCGGCGATGGGCCTCATCACCGACCCGGACACGGACCGTTACGCGGTCCTGACCGACATCACGGGCAAGGAAGACGCCTACGGCGACATGGACTTCAAGGTGGCCGGCACCGCCGAGGGCGTGACCGCGCTTCAGATGGACATCAAGGTGGCCGGCATCACGCCGGAGATCCTCCGCGACGCCCTGGAGCAGGCCCGCACCGCGCGGCTGTTCATCCTGGACAAGATGACCTCGGTCATCAGCGCCAGCCGCTCGGAGCTGAGCCCGTACGCGCCTCGGATCACGACGATCAAGATCCCGGTGGACAAGATCCGCGACGTCATCGGCGCCGGCGGCAAGGTGATCCGCCAGATCACGGCCGAGACCGGCACCCAGATCAACGTCGAGGACGACGGCACAATCCAGATCGCCGCCACCGACGGCGAAGCGGCCGAGAAGGCCGTCCGCTGGATCGAGGGCCTGACCCGCGACGTCGAGGTCGGTAAGGAGTACCTCGGCAAGGTCACCCGGATCATGAACTTCGGGGCCTTCGTCGAGATCCTTCCCGGCAAGGAGGGCCTGGTCCACATCAGCCAGCTGGCTGACTACCGGGTCCCGCGTGTCGAGGACGTGGTCTCCATCGGCGACGAGCTGATGGTGGTCGTGACCGAGATCGACCGCATGGGTCGCGTCAACCTGAGCCGCCGCGCCGCGATGGAGCGGCACATGGCGCGCTCGGAAGCCCCGGCCGGCGCTGCCGTCGGTGGCGACGCGGAGCGCGACTAGCTCCCGGCATCCCCGATGAGCGGGGAGGCCGATCTCGCCGCCGTCGCGGCCGAGGTGCGGGCCTGTACCCGCTGCCCCCTGGCGGGCGGCCGCACGATGGCCGTCCCCGGGGAGGGGAACCCGATCAGCGACGTGCTCCTGGTGGGGGAGGGACCGGGCCAGCGTGAGGACGCCACCGGGCGCCCGTTCGTGGGCGCCGCGGGGCAGCTCCTGGAGGAGATGCTCCACAGCATCGGCTGGCAGCGGGACGACGTCTTCATCACCAACGTGGTGAAGTGCCGCCCGCCCGGCAACCGTGACCCGGAGCCGACCGAGATCAGCGCCTGCGCCTCCGTACCTGGATCGCCAGGAGCAGGCACTGGACCCGGTCCTGATCGTGACCCTGGGCCGGTACTCGCTCCAGCGCTACCTGCCCGGGTCGCGCATCTCCGAGGCCCATGGACGCCTCCGCCGGACCGGCAGCCGGTTTGTGCTGCCGATGTACCATCCCGCTGCCGCGCTCCGGTCCACGGGCCTGCGCGAGACCTTTGCGCGAGACTTCCGGACGCTCCCGGCCGCGCTGCTCGCGGCCCGCGAGGCCCTCTCGGCCGAACAGGCCGCTCCCGAGTCGTCAGAATCCGAGCCTGTGGGGCCGGGCGACCCGGTGGGACCGGGCGAGCCGTCACTCCCGACGGCGCATGACGACGATCAACAAATGACGCTGTTCTGAAAGGACCAGATGGCAGGAACCCTGAAAATCATTCCGCTGGGCGGAGTCGGTGAGGTTGGCAAGAACATCACCGCCATCGAGGCCGATGACGAGATCGTCATCGTCGACTGTGGCCTGGCCTTCCCCGACCCCGACATGCTGGGCATCGACCTGGTCGTGCCCGATCCGACCTATCTCGCCGAGCGCCGCGACGCGGTGCGCGGGATCATCCTGACCCACGGCCACGAGGACCACACCGGCGGCCTGCCGTACGTCCTGCCCCGCATCAGCGGGACCCCGATCTACGCCTCCAAGCTGACGATCGGCCTGGTCACCGGCAAGCTGAAGGAGCACAAGCTCCTGGGCTCGACGACGCTGAACGTGGTCGAGCCGGGGGTCGAGTTCGCCGTCGGCGCGTTCAAGATCATCCCGTTCCGGGTCAACCATTCCATCCCGGGCGGGGTGGGCTTCGTCATCCGCCATGCGCGCGGCACGGTCATCCATACCGGTGACTTCAAGTTCGACCATACCCCGCCGGACGGGACGCGGGCCGACCTGGGGCTCATCGCAGAATGGGGGAAGGTCGGGGTGGACTTCCTCCTGTCGGACTCGACCCGCGCCGAGCGCGAGGGCTACACCCTGTCGGAGGCCACGGTGGGGGAGTCCCTCCGCCAGCTGATCGGGGCGGCCGAGGGCCGGGTCATCATGGCCACATTCGCGTCCAATATCGGTCGCGTCCAGCAGGCCATCGACGCCGCCGCCGAGCACGGCCGGAAGGTCGTGCTCATCGGTCGATCGATGGAGCAGAACTCCGCGATCGCGATCGAGCTGGGGTACCTCGACGGGCGGGGCATCCTCGTGAAGAAGGACCAGCTCGAGCGGCTCAAGCCGTCGGAGCTGATGGTGGTCACCACAGGTTCACAGGGCGAGCCGATGTCCGGCCTGACCCGGATGAGCAACCGCGACCATCGGAACATCACGATCGTGCCCGGCGACACGGTCATCCTCTCCGCCTCGCCCATCCCGGGCAACGAGGAGGCGGTGGCCCGCACCATCGACAACCTCTTCAAGGAGGGGGCGATGGTCCATTACGAGCCGATGACTCACTGCCACGTCTCGGGCCACGGCTCGCGCGAGGAGCTCAAGCTCATGCTCGGCCTGGCCAAGCCGCGCCACTTCATCCCGGTCCACGGCGAGTACCGGATGCTCGTCCAGCATGCCCTGCTGGCCGAGGGCGCAGGGGTGGCCGTTGACCGCATCTTCGTCCTGCAGAATGGGCAGGTGGTCGAGTTCGATGGTCAACGGGCGAAGCTGGCCGGCAGCGTGCCGGCGGGAGCGGTCCTCGTGGACGGCCTGGACGCGGTGGACGGGATCGACGGCGTCATCCTCCGAGACCGGCGAGCGCTGGCCATGGACGGGGTCGTGACCGTGGCCCTCACCGTGGCCGCCGCCACCGGGCGCCCGGTCAGTGGCCCCGACCTCACCGGGCGCGGCTTCCTGTCCGATCAGGATGACCCTCTGCTGGAAGAGGCCCGTGCCCACCTGGCCAAGGCGCTCGAGCAGAGCGGCGACGGCCAGCGGGCGGAGCCGGGGTACTTGAAGGCCAAGATCCACGACGTCCTGAGCCGCTTCTTCTACGAGAAGACCCATCGCCGACCGATGATCCTGCCGATCGTGCTGGAGGTCTGAGCCGGATGGCGAAGGCGAGAACCCGCTCGCGGCGCCAGAAACGGGCCCGCAAGGCGGCGAACACCGGGATCCGGATCAGCCGCCGCGTCGTCCGCGAGGTGGGCGCGATCATCCTGGTCGTCCTCGCCCTCGTCTCGCTGCTCGCCATCCTGACCCCCGACGCGGCGGCCGGCGTCGCCCTCTGGCGCGACTTCCTCGAGACGATGCTCGGGTGGGGGATCTTCTTCGCGCCGGCGCTCCTCCTATTGGCCGCGCTCCTGCTGTGGATGCGGAACGTGCCGTCCGAGCGGCTCATCTCCGCGCTGGGCGTGCTCCTCCTGACGCTCTCCCTGCTCGGCCTCTTCCAGCTGGCGGTGGGAGGCCCGAACGCCATCGTCGCCCCGGGAGACGGCGGCGGGGTGGTCGGGACCTTGATGTGTGCTCCGCTCGTATTCCTCCTCGGCAGCGCCGGCGCCGCCATCGTCCTGTTCCTGCTCCTGATCGTGGGCTTCCTCCTGTTCTTCAACATGACCATCGGGGACGTCTTCACCGCCTGGCAGCATCGCCAGACGGAGGTTGGTCCGGCCACCGCAGCCGCGGCGGCGAGCGCAAACGCGTCCGCCAGGGCCGGTAGTACGACTCCGCCGCCGCGCTCTGCTCCAGAGGATCCGCCGCTCATCCTCCGCCGCCAACGCGCCGAACCGGCACAGATGGCCGCCGCCACGGCTGCGGCCGGCGTCGCGGTGCCCATCGTCAGCCCGCCGCCGGTCACCGAGGAGGACCTTGAGTCCAGCGAGGAGGCGCACTTCGCCGAGGTCGGGGAGCCGCAGGCGGTGGATGCCGCCCTCGAGGCAGCTGCCCAGAGCTGGACCCTGCCGGACCTGAACCTGCTGGCCGATGCGCCAGGCCAGGGCCCGGCCCAGATGGACCTCACCGCCAAGGGCCAGCTGATCAAGAGCACCCTCGCCAGCTTCGACATCGGAGTCAAGGTGGCCCGCATCCAGGAGGGCCCGGTCGTCACCCAGTACGCGCTCGACGTGGATCCCGGCATCAAGCTGTCGCGGATCCAGGGCCTGGCCGACAACCTGGCCCTCGCCCTCTCGGCCCGTTCGATCCGGATCCAGGCCCCGATCCCGGGCGAGCCCTACGTCGGCATCGAGATCCCGAACGCGGCCTTCGACCTGGTCACCCTGAAAGAGGTCCTTGGCTCGAAGGTGCTGCTGAAGATGGCGAGCGAGGGCGAGCTGGCCTTTGCCCTGGGCCAGGACGTGGCCGGCCAGCCGGTGGCCGCGGACCTGGGCCGGATGCCGCACCTGCTCATCGCCGGCGCCACTGGTTCGGGCAAGAGCGTGTGCGTGAACGCGCTCATTTGTTCGCTGGTCATGCGCGCCAAGCCCGACGAGGTGAAGCTCATCCTCATCGACCCCAAGCGCGTCGAGCTGGCCCAGTACCGCGGCCTGCCGCACCTCCTGACGGAGGTCATCGTGGACACCGAGAAGGCGGTCAACGCACTGAAGTGGACGGTGGGCGCAATGGAGAGCCGCTACCACGAGTTCGCGCAGCGGGGCGTGCGGAACATCGCCGGCTACAACGCCGAGCTGCGCGGGGACGAGCCCCGGATGCCGTACATCGTGATCGTCATCGACGAGCTGGCCGACCTGATGATGATGAGCGCCTACGAGGTGGAGGCGACGATCACCCGCATCGCCCAGCTGGCCCGCGCGACCGGCATCCACCTGGTGGTCGCCACCCAGCGCCCATCGGTCCAGGTCGTGACCGGCCTCATCAAGGCCAACATCCCATCGCGGATCGCGTTCGCCATGACCAGCGGGGTGGACAGCCGGACCATCCTGGACGCCACCGGCGCCGAGGACCTCCTGGGCCGCGGCGACATGCTGTACCTGCCGATCGACGCCCCGCGGGCCACGCGGCTGCAGGGCGTGCTCGTCACCGATCCCGAGATCGAGGGCCTGACCAAGTTCTGGAAGCGCCAGGGCAGCCCGACGTATCGGACCGAGATCACCGCTGCTCGACGCGAGAGCCGCAACGGGGACGGCACCGATGAGGATGGCGACGCCGACCCGCTGCTTCGCCAGGCGGTGGACATCGTCCGACGGTCGGACAAGGCCTCCGCCTCCCTCCTTCAGCGCCGCCTGCGGGTGGGATACGCCCGTGCGGCCCGGATTCTCGACCAGATGGAGGATCGCGGGATCGTCGGCCCCGCCGACGGGAGCCGATTCCGTGAAGTGCTCATCACGCCCGACGGATGGGGCGGGGAGATCGGTCCGGGTGAGGATGAGGCATGACCCAGGCCGGGCAAACCCTGGGGCAGACGCTCCGGGCGGCCCGCGAGGGGAAGCGCTGGGACATCGCCCGCGCTGAGCGCGAGACCCGGATCCGCGCCCGCTACCTGATCGCCCTCGAGGCGGGGGACTACCGAGACCTCCCGAGCCCGGTCTACACCAAGGGATTCGTCCGCAACTACGCCCAGTACCTGGGCCTGAACCCGGAATGGTGCCTGGACCTGTACCGCCTGGAGGCGAACCCGACCGAGAAGGCACGCCCGGTGATCAGCGACCCCACGGCCAAGACGGTCGAGGCCAAGGGCGGCGCCCTGGTCACCACCTCCCGACTCATCCGCGCCGGCCTCCTCCTGCTGGTGGTGGCCCTCGTCGCGTACCTCGGCTACCAGTTCGTCACCTTCGCCGGCACCCCCGAGCTGACCGTGACCGATCCCGCCTCCGACCTGGGTGCATACGGCGGAACGTCGTACGTCCTGCGCGGCGAGACGGTCGCCGACGCCCAGATCACGGTGGACGGCCTGCGCGAGAACCCGACCGCCACCGCGAGCGGCAGTGGGGCCTTCTCGATCCGGGTCGAGCTCCTCCCCGGCTCGAACGTCATCACCCTGGTCGCCACCGACCCGCTCACCGGCCGCCAGTCGAGCCCGGTCACCCGGACGATCACCGTCAGCCTGGACACGGCCACGCCCTTGCCGGGCGGCGCGCCGAACCTGACCTCTCCTGAGGCCGATGAGGTCATCTCGGGCGAGGTCACCGTAGCCGGCTCCGTCCCACCGGGCGCCTCGGTCACCGTCCGGGCGGCGCTGATCGGTGCACCCAACCCGAGCTTCGAGATCCTGAACCTCGCCGGCCAGCCGGTGGCCGTTCCGCCGTGGAGCCCGGCCGCGGTCGAGCCCGCATCGGTCAGCGCCGACCTGGCGGGCCAGTTCAGCGTCCCCCTGACGCTGGGGATCGGCACCTGGGAGCTGCGCGTGTCAGCCACCGGCGCATCACCCAGCCCGGCACCGAGCGCCGCCGCACCAGTTGAGACCATTCGCCGTGTGACGGTGGTCTCCGTCGCGGGCCTGTCCGGCACGCTGGAGATCCGCGACGGGCCTACCTACCTCGAGCTGGACGAGGACGGGGTTCCGCAGGCCGGATCGGGGCAGGAGCAGGCGGCGGGCACCCAGATCACCCTGAGCGCCGACGAGCGGATCCGCCTGCGGGCCGGCGATGCGGGGCGCGTCCACCTCGTCCTGAACGGCTACGTCATCTCGCCCATGGGTGCGGCCGGGTCAACGGTCGAGTGGGCGATCCGCGCCCTCGTGCCGGGCGACTAGCATTAGGGCATGGCCGACTTTTCGTTCGACGTGGTCAGCGACTTCGACCAGCAGGAGCTGGTGAACGCCCTCGACCAGGTGCGCCGCGAGATCGCGACCCGATACGACTTCAAAGGCAACAAGATCTCGCTCGAGCTGGGCAAGGCCGAGATCACGCTCCACGCAGATGACGACTTCCGGGCCGCCGCGGTCAAGGACCTCGTCCAGTCCAAGGCCGTTAAACGCGGCCTGAGCCTGAAGATCTTCGACTGGGGCAAGACCGAGCCGGCAGCCGGCGGCACCGTTCGCCAGGTCATCGGCCTGAAGCGCGGTCTGACCGCCGACCAGGCCAAGGAGCTGTCGAAGCACGTTCGCGATCAGTTCCCCAAGATAAAGGTCTCGATCCAGGGCGACGCCCTCCGCGTCATCTCACCCAAGAAGGACGACCTCCAGGCGGTCATCACCGACCTCCGCGCGCTCGACTACCCGGTCGCCCTCCAGTTCATCAACTACCGATGAGCGCGCCCACCGAGACCGATCTCGAGTCGGCCGCGGCCCGTCTCGGGGAGGACCTGCTGGCCGGGGAGTGGACGCTGGTCACGGCCGAGTCGTCGACCGCGGGTCTCATCGGGCATGCGATCACCATGGTGCCCGGCGCCAGCCGCTATTACCTGGGCGGAGTCATTGCGTACTCGAACCTGGCCAAGGAGCTCGAGCTGGCCGTTGATCACGAGATGCTGGTCGCCCACGGTGCCGTCAGCGAGGAGGTGGCCGAGGCCATGGCGGAGGGCGTCCGCGCACGGTTCGATGCCGACCTGGGGGTCGCGGTGACAGGAATTGCGGGACCCGACGGCGGGGGAGCGGACAAGCAGGTGGGTCTCCACTTCGTGAGCGCCGTTCGACGCGGTCATCCGGCGACCGTCGAGCGCCACGTCTTCCAGCACGATCGGGACGGCAACAAGGCCGCGGCCGCGCTGGCCGCCCTGGAGTTGGCTCGTCGGGAGATCCGCGCCGGCTGATGGTCGCGCCCGGCGAGCGGATCCACGTCATCGGCATCGCCGGCGCCGGAGCCGCCGGGACCGCCCTGCTGGCGGCACACGCCGGAGCCCAGGTGGACGGCTGTGACGCCGCCGGGCCATCGGCCTACACCGAGCCGCTAACCGGTATAGGCGTCTCAGTGGTTACTGGCCACGACGCCGCGCACCTGGACGGGGTCGATCGGGTGGCGGTCAGTGCCGCACTGCGTCTCCAGCCGGACCTGCCCGAGCTTCTCGCCGCCCAGGAGCGGGGGATTCAGGTCGTTCCCTGGCAGGCGCTGCTGGGCGAGTTGATGGGGGAGCGAGGTCGGCTCGGGGTGGCTGTCGCCGGGACCCACGGCAAGTCCACCGCCACGGCGCTCCTCGGCCATCTCCTGGTCGCCGGGGGCCATGACCCGACCGTCGAGGTTGGCGCACTGATCCCGGCCTGGGGCGCATCGGCGCGTGCCGGCGGGGGAGTGGAGTTCCTCGCCGAGGCTGACGAGTACGACGGCAACTTCCTCCACCTCCATCCCGCGGCCGTCCTCCTGACCACGATCGAGATGGACCATCCCGACGTCTTCGCCAACGAGGACGAGGTGTACGACATGTTCGTCCGCTTCCTGGGCGGGATGAGCAGCCACGAGCTGGTCGGCGGGAAGCTCCTGGTGGCCCTGGCGGGGGATCCGGGCATCGAAGCGGTGCTGGCCCGCATGGAAGGCTGGGACGGCCGGCTGGTCGAGTACGGACCGGGAACCGAGAAAGCCGCCTCCAACGTCAGCTTCGACCAGGACGGCACCAGCTTCGACCTGTTCGGCCGGCGCTACAGATCGCGCCTCGCCGGCGCGCACAACGTGCTCAACGCGGTCGGTGTGCTGGTCATGAGTCATGAGTTCGGAATCGGTCCTGACGCCCTCCAGGAGGCTCTGGAGGGCTTCAGCGGGGCGTCCCGGAGGCTGGAGCTGATCGCCGATACTGCCGGGGTGCTCGTGTTCGACGACTACGCGCACCATCCGACCGAGGTTCGGGCCGCGCTGGAGGGCGCCCGGCAGCGGGTGGGGAACCGGCGGCTGTGGGCCGTGATCGAGCCCCACACCTTCGCGCGGACGCGTGCCATGTTCGACGAGTACGCGTCTGCCTTCGGTGCAGCCGATGAGGTCGTCGTGGCCGATGTCTTCGCCGCGCGCGACCCGGACACGACGATCGTGAGCGCCGAGGAGCTGGCCGACGCCATCGAGCGGGTGTCGGCGGTGCCGGCGTACGCGGGTGGGAGCAGTCGCGAGACCGCGGAGTACGTCGGCTACAAGCTCCGACCCGGCGAGGCGGTGGTCACGCTTGGGATCGGCACCAGCCACAAGATCGCGGCCCGGATCGCCGAAATCCTCGAGGAGCAGGCGGGGGAGGGCATCGCTTGAGAGGCGCCCGGGCCGTCCTCTTCACGATCGGGCTCACCGGAGTCGTGGCTGTGGTCCAGCAGGGCCTTGTCCGTCTCGTGGAGAGCTCCGGAGCGGCCCAGGAGCCGGCCGTCATCCTGATCCTGCTGCTGGCGGCCTTCCTGGGTCTCCTGACCGGTGTGGCGACCCGTGCGCTCAACCTCCCCGGCGCCGTGGCCCCGACCGTCGTCGTCTTGGCCTGGACCCTCGCGCCGGTGATCTTCTCCGCGCTGCCCTGGGAGATCTTCCAAACCCTCGGCGGCGATGCTGCCCTCTCGGCCACCGAATCCCTTGCCCTGGCCATGGCTGCCGTGGCCGCCGCCATCACCCTCGGCGTCCAGATCCCGAACGGAGACTGAAGCCCTTCCTATGGCAGCTGAGAGCGCGGCCGCGATGCTGTTGATTGCGGTGCCGATCGCTTTCAACCTCGCGTTCTTTGAGCTTGGTCGAGCATTCGACTACCCGAGCATCCTGCGCAGAGAGCCCGACGAGATCCTTCGGCGCTTTGCGGCCGGTGGTACGGGCCTCGTGTTGCGTTGGCAGGCATTGCTCATAAGCGCGCTCGCGATGCTCCCACTGGTCGCCTTGCTCGCCGTCGTCCTGGCAGCGCCGCCGGCCGTTAACACTCTCTCGCTCGTCGTCGGCGCGGCCGCCGCGCTCGTCCAAGCGCTCGGCCTTGTGCGCTGGCCGTTTGCCGTGCCGGAGCTTTCCCGCCGCTACGTCGCCGCCCACGGGCCGGATGCCGAGGCCACCCGACGCACGATCGAACTCACCTTCGCGGCACTCCATCGACTCCTGGGTGTGGGCATCGGCGAACACCTCGGGTACCTGCTGACCGGGCTCTGGACGCTACTGATCGCAGCCTCAATCCTCTCGACGGCCGTGCTCCCGGCCTGGCTCGGCATCATCGGCCTGCCGATCGGTGTTGCGATCCTCGTCGGCGCCCTCGAATTCGTGGGGCCCAACGAAGAGGCAGGCTGGCCGCTGGCGGGAACGATCGTGCCGATCGCCTACGTCGGCTGGTCGCTCTGGCTGATCGCCATGGGCGTCTTCCTCGTCCTCTGAGCCCGCGGGCTTAGTCCACACACCAGCTCAGGCGACGGGAGGTCGAGGCGGGTTCAAGCCTCAACGCAACATAACCTCCATTTGCGGAAGCGCTATGGCGGCAGCGGAGAAGGGGTGCGCGCGAGGCGGTTCTAGGAGCGCGAGGACGCGGCGCGGGTCGAACGGGAGGCGGTTCGGGGGCGTTCAGGGGCTGATTCGGGCGCCGCGGCGGCGGCCTGGACCTCGCCGGCCAGCGATTCGGGCAGGAGCCCCGCGATCCTGACGCCGTCGTCGGTGAAGCGTTCGGTCACTTCGCCGGCGGCGCGGGCGCGGGCCATGAGCTCGGCTCGCGGATACGGGACGATGGCGTCCACCGGCACCAGGCGGCCGCGGAGGGCGGTGGCGATCCGTTCCCGGAGCGACTCCAGCCCGTCGCCGGTCAGGCCGCTGACGTAGGCGACGTCGTCGTCGGACGGCGCGGGGCCGGCGGTGGCCACCGCCCCGTTGAGTCGGTCGAGCTTGTTGAAGACGAGGATCCGGGGCTTGTCGCCTGCTCCCAGCTCCTCGAGGACGGTCCGGACGGTCTCCTGCTGGGCGATAAAGTCCGGATCCGAGGCGTCCACCACCTCGAGCAGGAGGTCCGCCCGCAGCACCTCCTCGAGGGTTGCCCGGAAGGCATCGACAAGGTCGTGCGGCAGCTTGTTGATGAAGCCCACCGTGTCGGTCAGGACCACCTGGCGGTGCGAGTCGAGGGTGATCCGCCGCGAGGTGGGATCGAGGGTCGCGAACGGCATGTCGGCCACGAACGCATCGGCATCGGTCAGGGCATTCAAGAGGGTGGACTTGCCTGCGTTGGTGTAGCCCACCAGGGCCACGACGGGCACCTCGGACCGATCCCGGCGACGGCCGGCGGTCGCCCGATGGCGCTTGACCTGGGTGATCTCGCCACGGAGCCGATGGATCTTCTCCCGGATCCGCCGCCGGTCCGTCTCGAGCTGGCTCTCGCCGGGGCCCCGCGAGCCAATCCCGCCGGCGGTGCGCGAGAGGTGAGTCCACATCCGGGTTAGCCGTGGGAGGTGGTACTCGAGCTGGGCAAGCTCGACCTGGAGGCGACCCTCCCTGGTGCGGGCATGGCGGGCGAAGATGTCGAGGATCAGGGCGCTGCGGTCGACGACCTTGCCGTCGATCAGCTTCTCGAGGTTCCGCTGCTGAGCCGGGCTCAGCTCGTCATCGACGACGAGGACGCTGAACCCGGTCATGGCCTTCTCGTCGGCCAGGTCGGCCGCCCGGCCCTTGCCGAGGTACCAGGTCGGGTCCGGGTGAGCCCGCTTCTGCGAGGCGCTGCCCACGACCTCCGCGCCGGCGGCGGCCGCCAACGCCCCAAGCTCGGCGAGGCGCCGTTCCACCGGCCAGCGCTCGGCAGCCGGCGGCTCGAGGGCGACGAGGAAGGCGCGCTCCACAGGCGCGGCCACGTCAACGGTGCGGGTCGTAGATCGGCTCATCAGGCGGCCATGCTAGCCCAGGGTCAGGCGCCGCAGGAGATCACTCCCCTGCCGGACGAGCGTCGGGTCGTCGGCCGGTCCATCGCCGGCATCGAGCCACACGATGCGCGTATCGCGCCGGAACCAGCTCAGCTGCCGGCGGGCGTAGCGGCGGACCCGGCGTGCGGTCATCTCGATCGCCTCTTCGAGACCCCACTCCCCCGCCAGGTAGCGGGCGGCCTCAGCGTAGCCGTGACCGGTCAGCGCCGGCGTGGCGGGATCAAGATCCCGCTGCAGCAGGGCCCGGGTCTCATCGAGGATGCCGTCGCGGAACATCGCCGCGGCTCGCTCCCCGATCCGTCGGTCAAGGATCGCCAGCGGCCGCAGCAGACCGATCAGCCCCAGGCGCCCGAGCCACGGTTCCGCTCTTACAGTGTAAGACGCCCGCTCCCCCGCCAGCTCGGCGCGCTCCAGGGCGCGCAGCACGCGGCGCGGGTTGCGGAGATCGGTCGTCGCCGCGCTCGCCGGGTCGAGCCGGGTCAGCCGCTCGGCGAGGACGGCGAGGCCCTCCGCGTCCAGCTCATCGGCCAGCCGCTCGCGCACGTCTGGGCTCCATGGTTGGGCGGCGAAGTCGAAGCCGTCCACCAGGGCGGTGACGTACAGCCCGGTCCCGCCCACCACCAGGGGCAGGGCACCGCGGCCCGCGATCTCGGGCACCAACGCCCTCGCCCGCTCCGACCACTGGGCGACGGTGAACAGCTCGGCCGGCTCCACCACGTCGAACAGGTGATGCGGGACGCGTTTCCGCTCCGCGGGGCCGACCTTGGCCGTCCCGACATCCATCCCGCGGTAGACCTGCCGCGAATCGGCGACCAGGATCTCGGAGCTGATCTGGGCCGCGAGTGCCAACGAGAGATCGGTCTTCCCGGCGGCCGTTGGTCCCACCACTGCCGCCAGCGGCGGGGACTTCGGTCGAGTGGCGGCGCTCGCGGCGATCGGCCCTGGCCTCCGGTTACGCCGGGACGTAGCCCAGGTATACGACGCCGGACGCGAATGTCCTGGTCTCGGTGAGTCGGAGGCGGAGCGGGGTCTCGAACGATGGGAAGAACGGCGTGCCCGCGCCGAGCACGACCGGGTGCACGACGAGCCCGAACTCGTCCACCAGGCCGCGGCGGATGAACGATGCGGCGAGGGTCGCTCCGCCGACCTCGAAGTCACCGTCGAACTCGGCCCGCAGGCCGTCGAGCACCTCACCGACGTCGCCGCGCACCAGCCGGCTGTTCGACGCCACCTCCTCGAGGGTGGACGAGAACACGACCTTGGGCATCGCATTCCAGATCTGGGCGAACTCCCGCTCGGTGTCGGTGATGGACGGATCCGACTCGGCGGTTGGCCAGTGCCCCGCCATCAGCTCGTACAGTCGTCGTCCGTACAGCGACGCGGACATCTGGCGGAACCGGTCGTTGAACCAGCTGTGGACCTCGTCATCGACGACCGACCAGTCGAGGCCATGGTCGGGCGTTTCGATGAAGCCATCGAGTGACACGTTCATCGTGTAGTTGAGCTTGCCCATCGGTCAGGTTGTCAGACCTCGACCAGGCGCTGGATGAGCTCGATGCTGGTGGCCCGGCCGGTGGCCCGATCGGCTTCGACCAGGGCAGCGTTCAGGTTGACCGGGCCCTCGGCCACCTCGAAGCGGGTCGGCAGGTGCTTCAGGAAGCGGGGCAGGACGGTGTCCAGCCGGAAGCCGATGACCGAGTCCCGCGGGCCGGTCATGCCCACGTCGCTCAGGTACGCGGTCCCTTGCGGCAGGACCTTGGCATCGGCAGTCGGGACGTGCGTGTGGGTACCGATGACGGCGGTCACCCGGCCGTCGAGGTGCCAGCCCATCGCGTTCTTTTCGGAGGTGATCTCGCAGTGGAAGTCCACGAAACGGAGCAACGGGAGCGGCTCCCCGACTCCGTCGAGGAGCATGTCAGCCTTCTCGAACGGCGAGTCGAGCTGGTTCATGAAGACCCTGCCCATGAGGTTGATGACCGCGACCTCGGTCCCGTCGGCCAGGCGGGTGACGATCCAGCCGCGGCCCGGGGCGTCGTCGGGGTAGTTGGCGGGGCGGAGGACGGGCACCTCGGTGTCGAGGTAGTCGTAGATCTCGCGCTTGTCCCAAATGTGGTTGCCGCTGGTGATGACGTCGATCCCGGACTCGAGGAGCTCCTCGGCGAGGGAGGGCGTCAGGCCTGCCCCGGCCGCCACGTTCTCGCCGTTGGCGATGACGAAGTCCACGTCCAGCTCGCGGCGGAGGTCGGGCAGCACGTGCCCGACGGCCAGCCGCCCGGGCTTGCCGATGATGTCGCCGATGAGCAGGCACCGCATGGTGGCGGCGCTGGCGCTCATCGGGCGTAGTCCACGGCGCGCGTCTCGCGAATGACGGTGACCTTGATCTGGCCGGGGTACTGGAGCTGCTCCTCGATCTTGCGGACCACGTCGCGGGCCAGGCGAGACGAGGCCGCGTCGTCGATCTCCTCGGGATGGACGAGGACGCGCACCTCGCGGCCGGCCTGGATGGCGTAGCAGCGCTCGACGCCAGGGAAGCTGAGCGCGATCTGCTGGAGGTCGTCGAGGCGCTTGATGTAGCCGTCGAGGGCCTCTCCTCGCGCACCGGGCCGAGAGGCGCTGATCGCGTCCGCGATCTGGACAACGGTCGCCTCGATCGACTCCTGGTCAACCTCCTGGTGGTGGGCGGCGATCGCGTTGCACACATTGGGCGGGACGCCATAGCGGGCCGCGATGTCCGCCCCGATCTGCGCGTGTGGGCCCTCGACCTCGTGGTCGACTGCCTTGCCGATGTCGTGGAGCAATCCGCCCCGCTTGGCCTCGTTCGGGTTGGCGCCGATCTCCGAGGCCAGCATGCCGGCCAGGCGCGAGGTTTCGATGCAGTGGTCCAGCACGTTCTGGCCGTAGCTGGTCCGGTACTTCAGCCGCCCCAGCAGGCGGACAAGCTCAGCATGGAGCCCCGGCACACCGGCGTCATAGGCGGCCTGCTCCCCCGCCTGGCGCATGACGACCTCGATCTCCTGCCGCGACTTGGCGACGGTCTCCTCGATCCGGCCGGGGTGGATCCGGCCGTCGGCGATGAGCTTGGTGAGCGCCATGCGGGCCACTTCCCGGCGGACAGGGTCGAAGCCGGACAGGACGACCGCTTCGGGGGTGTCGTCGATGATGAGATCGACCCCGGTCGCCTGCTCCAGGGCGCGGATGTTCCGGCCTTCGCGACCGATGATCCGGCCCTTCATCTCGTCAGTCGGCAGGTGCACGACGGTGACGGTCGCCTCGGAGGTGTGATCGGCCGCCATCCGCTGCATGACCGTGGTCAGGATCCGGCGCGACCGCTCCTCGCCATCCTCCGCTGCCCGGCGCTCGATGTCGCGCACCCGCTGGGCGGCCTCCGCCCGCGCCTCCTCTTCGATCTCGCCGATGAGCTTCTGGCGAGCCTCCGCGGCGGACAGACCTCCGATCTGCTCGAGGGATATGAGCTGCTGGTCGCGAAGGGCCGCCAGCCGGGCCTTCTCGGCCTCGGCCTCGGCGACACGCTCCTCGGCCAGCACCTCGCGACGGTCAAGGGCCTCGGCCTTGCGATCGAGGCTCTCGGATCGGTCCAGGAGGAGGCGCTCCTGGCGCTGGAGGTCGGCCCGTCGCTCGCGCGCCTCTTCCTCGGTTGCCCGTTGCGACTGGAGGACCTCGTCCTTCCCCTCCAGGACGATTTCCTTCTGCTTCGTTCGGGCTTCGGTCACGAGTCGCTCGGCGTACGACTCGGCGTTCCGGATCTTGGTTGCGGTCCAGACCCGGCGCGTGACGTAGCCGAGGATCGCGCCCAGGATGCCGGCGATCAGCGCAATGGCGATCACGGCCATCGTCTCAGGCATGGCTCCTCCCTCTCAGGAGCTGGGGTCTTCGGTCCCGGCGTGCCCGGTCGGGCCCGCAAAATGTCGTGCTCATGCCGAGGACGGCAGCGAGCCGTCGATCGGTGCGGGGTACTCTACTCCAACTGCTCGGGCGGGTCGCCCCGCGTGTTCAACCGGCCGCGATCCGACCCAGGAGGCCGATCATGTCCAGATCGCGCGGCAGGAAGTCCTGGAGCATGATCCGCTCCGCGCCCGCCGCTTCCAGTCCCCGGATCTGCTCATGGGCCTCGTCCGGCGTGCCCAGGATCCACCGGCCACGCCGCTCCGCCAGCCACGCCTCGCCATCCGCGCCGCCGGTCGACCCGAAGACCTCCAGGTGGGCCCGGGCGCGCTCCTCCAGCTCTGCCGCCGTCTCGGCCACGAGCACCCCAACCATGGCCGACAGCGTGACCTCGCCCGGGTCGCGACCGATGGCCTCGCATGCGGCACGAACGCGCCCGTAGGAGACGCGCAGGTTCGCGGGCGTGGCCGACGAGCGGTTGTACTCGTCGGCCCAGGTGGCCACCAGCCGCGCCTGCCGCGGGCCGCCGTCCCCGCCGATGATGAGATGCGGGTGCTTCTGCCCCGAGACGGTCGGTCGCGGCCGGAACAGCGCGTCCGACACCTGCCAGTGCGTCCCGGTGAAGGACCAGCCGTCGGGCTCGGCCCACAGGCCGTGGGCGATGGTCAGCGCCTCCTCGAGCATGTCGTAGCGCTCGGGCAGCGGTGGATACGGGAAGCCGTAGGCGGCGTGCTCGACGTCGTTCCAGCCCGCGCCCATCCCCACCTCCACCCGTCCCCCGGCCATCTCGTCAACGGTGGCGGCCACCTTGGCGAGGTTACCCGGATGGCGGAATGTCACCGGTGAGACGAGGGTCCCCAGGCGGATGGTCGAAGTCTCGCGGGCAAGGCCGGCCAGGGTGGCCCAGGCATCGGTCGTCGGGTTGTCGGCCGGCCCCGGGAAGCTCGCGTAGTGGTCGGAGCGGAAAAACGCCTCCAGCCCCGCGGCCTCGGCCGCCTGGGCCGCGGCCAGGATCTCCTGGTAGGAGAGCCCCTGCTGGGGCTCGGTCATGAGGGCGAAACGCATGGGCGCGATTATCGGGTCAGGCCGGAGCGCCGCGCCGGCGAAGCGCGGCCCGGGCGGTGGCGGGGTCGAACCCGCGCCGGACGAGGAACATGCCAACCCGCTGGAGTGCCTTGGGGTCGTCGGGCAGGGGCCGGCCCTTCAGATGGCGTTCGAGCGCCGCATCGGCGCGGTCGTCCTCGGAGATGGGCTCTTCGTCGGCCGGAACCTCGCGCAGGCCGGCGATGATCGCGGGCGGGATGCGCTTGGCGCGGAGCTCGGTCTCGAGCGCCATTCGGCCCCGCGGCGCATGCCGGTCTCGCTGCTCGACCCACCAGCGGGCGAACGCCACGTCGTCGACGAACCCGATCCGCTCGAGCCGGGCGAGCGTCACCGCCATGACCTCGTCGGTCGTCCCCGCCTTGCGGAGGCGCTGCTCGACCTCCCAGCGGGAGCGCGGTCGCGTCCCGAGGAAGCGGCCCGCGATCTCGAACGCCTGCTCGGCGTTCGGCGGCGGCTTGGGCTCCTTCGCGACGCGGGACTGGGTCCGGGGCTTCGTCACCCGGTCAGGCCGGGGTCGCGGGCTCCGGGGTGGCGGGCTCCGGGGTGGCGGACTCCGACTCGGGGGCCGTCCCGTCGTCGCCGACCGTGATCGAGGCCACCCGACCGCGGATATCGTCGTCGATCGCCTCGGCCATCCCGGGATTGGCCTTCAGGAACTCGCGAGCCGCCTCGCGACCATTGCCGAGCCGGGTGTCGCCATAGTTGAACCACGCTCCCGTCTTGGATAGCACGCCCGACGCGATCCCCACGTCGAGCAGGCCACCCTCGCGGCTGATGCCCTCGTTGTAGAGGATGTCGAACTCGGCGATCCGGAACGGCGAGGCGACCTTGTTCTTCACGACCTTGACCCGGGTTCGGCTGCCGAACGCATCCGTCCCGTTCTTCAGGGTCTCGATGCGGCGGATGTCCATCCGGATCGAGGCGTAGAACTTCAGGGCGCGGCCGCCGGGCGTGGTCTCGGGGTTGCCGAACATGACGCCGATCTTCTCGCGGAGCTGGTTGGTGAAGACGAGGGCCGTGTTCGAGCGGCTCACGGCGCCGGTCAGCTTGCGGAGCGCCTGGCTCATGAGCCGGGCCTGGAGGCCGACGAACGAGTCCCCCATCTCGCCCTCGATCTCCGCCCGGGGCACGAGCGCGGCGACCGAGTCCACGATGACGACGTCCACGCCGCTGCTCCGGATGAGCGTCTCGGCGATCTCGAGCGCCTGCTCCCCGGTGTCCGGCTGGGACACGAGCAGCTCGTCCACGTTGACGCCCAGGTTGCGGGCATAGCCCGGGTCGAGCGCGTGCTCGGCGTCGATGAAGGCCACGATCCCGCCCTGCTTCTGGGCGTTGGCCGCGATGTGATAGCAGAGGGTGGTCTTGCCGCTCGACTCGGGCCCGAAGATCTCCGTGATCCGGCCCCGTGGCACACCGCCGACGCCGAGCGCCAGGTCGAGCGCGACGGACCCGGTCGGGATGACGTCCACCGCCGTCCGGGCTCCCGTGTCGCCGAGGCGCATGATCGAGCCCTGCCCGAACTGCTTCTCGATCTGGAGGATGGCGGCATCGACCGCGCGGGCGCGTTCGCCGTTGGCCGGGTTCTTCTCGCCGTTGGCCTTGCTCTTGGGGGCGGCCGCTGTCGCGTCCATGCGGTGTCCGGGCTCCTTCCTGACTCCTCGGGTGGCTTCGCGGGTCACCCGGCGTCGGGCTCTTCGCGCGGCTTGCGGGTGGGCTTGATGACCTCCACCGTCGTCGGCTCATAGACCATCGGCGGGGCGGCCTTGTGGGCCTTGTCTTTCTTCTGGCGCTTCGGCTGCTTCTTGGGGCGGTCTCGATTGCCCATCGGCGTATCACTCGTCCCTGTCATGTCCGACGCAGGATCAGTCTCGGACAGCGTCCTGTATCGGTGCGTTACTGGTTGATTGCGGGTCGTCGTCCGGAGCCGCGAACTGGCCTGTCACGCGGTCGCGAAGGGCCTCGTAGCCGCCATCCGTGAGCGCCTGGCGGATGGCCCGCATCAGGTCGAGAGTATAGGTGAGGTTATGGACCGAGGTGAGCCGATGGACGAGCAGCTCTCCGGCCCGGAACAGGTGGGCGAGGTACGCCCGCGAGTAGACGCGGCACGTTTCACAGCGGCACGCAGGGTCGACCGGTCGGGGGTCGTCCTGGACCGCGGAGTTGGCGAGGCGGAGCCGCCCCTCGGAGGTCCAGAGCTGCCCGTGACGGGCGAGGCGGGTGGGCAGGACGCAGTCGAACAGGTCCACCCCGTGCTCGATGGCGACGAAGAAATCCTCCGGTGAGCCCACGCCCATGAGGTAGCGCGGGCGAGGGTCGTCGGCCAGCTCGCCGGCGACCGATTCGAGGGCGGAGGCCATCTCCGCCTTCGACTCCCCCACCGACAGCCCGCCGATGGCGATGCCGTCGAACGGGAGGGCCGCGACCGCCCGGGCGGAGGCCGCTCGATGGGTCGCATCTACCCCGCCCTGGATGATCCCGAACACCGCCTGGTCCGGTCGTGTCCGGGCCTCGAGCGAGCGGGCCGCCCACGCATGCGTTCGCTCCATGGCATCCGCGACCACGGTCGCCGGCGCATCGGCTCCGACCAAATGGTCGAGGACCATCGCGATGTCGCTGCCAAGGGCCTCCTGGATCTCGATTGCCCGTTCAGGCGTCAGACGGACGACCGATCCGTCGAGATGGGAGGCGAACGTCACCCCATCGTCGTCCACCGTCCGCAGGTGACCCAGGCTGAAGACCTGGTAGCCGCCGGAGTCGGTGAGGATCGGCCCGTCCCAGGCCATGAATGTGTGCAGTCCGCCCAAACGGGCGATCCGCTCCTCGCCCGGCCGAAGGGAGAGGTGGTAGGTGTTGCCGAGGAGGATCGTGGTCCCCGCCGTCCGCAGGTCGCCCGGGGTCAGAGCCTTGACCGTGGCCTGGGTGCCGACCGGCATGAACTGCGGCGTCTCCACCGTCCCGTGGGGCGTCTCGAGACGGCCGAGGCGGGCGCGACCGATCGAGGTGGGTTGGGCGGAGAAGGTGATGGGCGGCGCCACGCCGCCGAGGATAGCCGGGCGTCGTCAGACGATGAGCATCGCGTCGCCGAACGAATAGAACCGGAAGCCGCTCTCCAGCGCGGACCGATAGGCGGCCATCAGGGTGTCCCGGGCGGCCAGCGGGTCCGTGGCCTCCATCCGGTCCTGGACGAAGGCTGTGACGAGGAGCAGGAGCGAGCTGCGCGGCAGGTGGAAGTTCGTGATGAGCGCATCCACGGACCGATAGGCGTGGGGCGGAACGATGTACAGGTCGGTCCAGCCTTCCGCTTCCCCGGTCCGGGCCAGCGTCTCGAGGACGCGCGTCGTGGTGGTGCCGACCGCCACGACCCGCCGGCCCTCGGCCTTGGCGGTGACGATCGCCATCCGGGTCGCGGCCGGCACGTCGTACCACTCCCGATGGATGCGGTGCTCGTCCACGAAGGTGCTCTCCAGCGGCTGGAAGGTGTCCAGCCCGACGTGGAGGGTCACCGTCGCTCGCTCGACGCCAGCGCGTTCCAGCTCCTCGAGTAGTCGCGGCGTGAAGTGAAGGCCCGCGGTAGGGGCCGCGGCCGATCCCGGCGGCTCCGCGTAGACGGTCTGGTATCGCTCGTCCAGTGCCTCGCGGGCGCTGATGTAGGGCGGCAGCGGCATCTCGCCTGCCTGGTCCATGACCTCGATCGGATCCCGGGAGAGGGTCACCGCCCGGATCCCCTCCCCCACCTCGTCGCCGACCGTCACGGTGTCGCCACTCTCGAGCTGGACCGAGGCGCCCGGCGGTAGCCGCCGCCCGGGTCGAACGAGCGCCTCCCATCGGCCGTCGTGCAGCGGACGGAGGAGCAACACCTCGGCCGCTCCCCCTCCAGCTCGCCGGCCGCGGAGCCTGGCCCGCAGGACGCGACTGTCGTTGACGACGAGCAGGTCCCCGGACTGCAGCCACTGGCCGATGTCGGCGAAGCGGGCCTCGGTCAGGGCCGGAGCTCCCGCCTGCGAGGCGGATCGGTCCACGACCAGCAAGCGGCTCGCGTCGCGCGGCTCGGCCGGAGTCTGGGCCACGGCCTCGGTCGGCAGCTCGTAGTCGAAGTCATCGACGCGAAGGCGCCCTTCGGGCTCGGTCACACCCGAAGGCTAGCCCGAATCTCGGGCGGACAGCACGACGCCCGGCCGGATGGCCCGGCCGGGCGTCATCGGTGTGGAAGCAGACGTCAGATGTAGTTCTGGACGACTGTCTGCAGGAAGTAGATGAGAAACGCCAACGAGACGATCCACATCAGCCAGTGGACCTCGCGGAACTTGCCCATCACCACCTTGATGAAGACCCAGGTGATGAAACCAGCACCGATGCCCACCGTGATGTTGAACGTCAGGGGCATGAGGATCAAGGTCAGGAGGGCGGGGAATCCGTCCTCGAAATTGGTGAAGTCGATGTCCTTGACCATGGTCGAGACCATGAAGAACCCGACGAGGATCAGAACCGCGGCCGTTGCCGGCAGCGGTACGAGGGCCACCAGCGGGGACAACAGGATCATGACCGCGAACAGGAGGCCGACCACCACCGAGCTGAAGCCGGTGCGGCCACCCTCCGATACGCCAGCCGCACTCTCGATGTAGCTGGTGTTCGAGCTGATCCCCGCCGCCCCACCGGCCACAGCAGCCAGCGAGTCAACGAGGAGGAGGCGGCGGATCTGCGGGACCTTCCCGTCTTCGGTCATCAGCCCGGCTTGCTCGGTGATCGCGGTGGCTGTCCCCATCGTGTCGAAGAAGTCAGCCAGCATGATCGTGAAGATCGTCAGCAGCGCCACCGCCAGCGGGAGGGAGTCGAAGACGCTGAAGTCGAACTGCCCGAGGGTCGAGAAGTCCGGGGTTGCCGAGAAGCTGTCCGGCAGGGTGCTCACGCCGAGCAGGTAGGCGACCACGCTCGTCAGCACGATGCTGATGATCAGCGCGGCCGGGACCTTTCGGGAGTACAGGATGATCGTGATCGCCAGCCCGGACAGGGTGACCCAGGCCGCGGGCGAGTTCGGGAACACGAACGCGACCGGGACCGGTCCTTCCTGGCCGACGATCAGCCCGCCATCGACGAAGCCGATGAACAGGATGAACAGGCCGATGCCGACCGCGATCGCCCGCTTGAGGGCCATCGGGACGGCATCCATGACGGCCTCGCGAAGTCCCGCCAACACGAGGACCGTGATCGCCAGGCCTTCAAGGACGATGACGCCCATGGCGCCCGCCGGGGTGAGACCGGCTCCCAGGATCAGGCCAAACGCGACGATGCCGTTGATGCCCAGGCCGGCGGCCAGGGCGAGAGGAACGTTGGCCACGACACCCATCAGGATGGTCATGACCGCAGCTACCAGGGCCGTCGCGGCCGCCGCCGCCGCGGCATCGATGCCCGCAGCGCTCAGGATGAGTGGGTTCACGGCCACGATGTAGACCATGACCATGAACGTGGTGATGCCGGCCCGGATCTCGGTGCCGACGGTTGTACCCCGCTCGTGGAACTTGAAGAACGAAGCTAATGCTTCCACGCTAAGGGGGCCCTCCTCGCTCCCTGGATCGCCGCCGCACCAAGGGCTTGGGTGCGTAACGCGACCCGGAAGCCGATCCTAGCGGGCCGGAATGTGGATATCGCCCGATTCCTGCGCGACGGCCCACGACCCCATCGGATCGTGCGGAAGCGAGCCGAAAATCAGTCGAACAGGCCCGGCTGGGGGGCCGCCACGGCGGCCGATTCTGCGGGGGCGGTGAGCCCGAGATGGGCCCAGGCCGTCGGCGTCAGGAGCCGGCCGCGCGGGGTTCGCGCCAGGAGGCCGGCCTGGATGAGGTACGGCTCGACGACATCCTCGATGGTCTCCACCGGCTCGCTGATGGTGGCCGCCATCGTCTGGAGACCCACCGGTCCCCCGCCATGATGCTCGGCCATGGCGATCAGCAGCTGCCGGTCAAGGGCGTCGAGCCCTCGCTCGTCGATGTCCAGCAGCTCCAGCGCGGCCTCCGAGGCCGCGGCGGTCGCGCGTCCATCCTCGTCGCCGCGGACCTGGGCGTAGTCGCGCACCCGCTTCAGCAGCCGATTCGCGATCCGAGGCGTCCCCCGGCTGCGGCGCGCGATGAGCTCGGCCGCGTCGTCGTCGAGCGGGATCTCGAGGATCCCGGCGCTCCGATGGAGGATGGTGACGAGGTCCGCCTCGGTGTAGTAGTCCAGCCGGTGGGTCACCCCGAACCGGTCGCGGAGCGGCCCGGTGATGCTCCCCACCCGGGTGGTCGCACCGATGATCGTGATGGGCTCGATCTGGAGCCGCACCGTCCGCGCTCCCGGCCCCTTGCCCAGCACGATGTCGAGCGCGAAGTCCTCCATCGCGGGGTATAGGACCTCTTCCACGACGTGGGACAGGCGATGGATCTCGTCGATGAACAGGACGTCCCCGCGCTGGAGCCCGGTCAGGATGGCGGCGAGGTCCCCCGCCCGCTCGATGGCCGGTCCGGACGTGGTCCGCAGCTGGGCGCCCACCTCCGCCGCCACGATGGTGGCCAGCGTCGTCTTGCCCAGCCCCGGGGGGCCGTAGAGCAGGATGTGGTCCACCGGCTCCGACCGCTGGCGGGCGGCGTCGATGAGGATGGCCAGGTTCTCCTTGATCCGCTCCTGGCCGGCGAACTCATCAAGGCGTCGGGGGCGGACGGTGGCCTCGAGCGAGCGTTCCTCGTCGAGCACCTCGGCGCTGCCGACCCTTTCGATGGTCACGTCCCGAGTCTAGCCTCCAGCTCGTCGAGGTCGGCCGCGGTGTCGACATCGGGTGGGTGGGCGGCCACCGGCACCTCTTCCACCAGGTCCGGACGGGCCACCAGGAGCTCGCGGAGGCCGATGTCGCCGCTCAGGTCGTCGATGTAGCCGAAGGCGTCGGGCTCGATGAGCACCGGCGGCCCGTAGCGGTCATCCGCCACGGCGACGAGCAGCGGCTTGCGGCCGCGCGCGGCCTGGACGGCCGCGATCGTGGCCCGGGGCATGGTGGGCTGGTCCACGAGCAGGACGAGCGCGGCGTGGTTCATCGGAACCGCCGCGACGCCGAGCCGGAGCGACGTGCTCAGGCCGCGGGCGGGGTCGCTGTTCACGACCGCCTCGACCCGGGCGGGCGTCTCCGTCCCCCGAGGCACGACGGCGATGATCGGCGACAGACCGGCCTCGAGAGCCAGGCGTGCGACCCGCGACAGGAGCGTCTCGTTGCCCAGCTGGGCCACCGCCTTGGGGCTGCCGAAACGGCTTCCCAGGCCCGCGGCCAGGATCACGCCGGCCACCCGTGATCGCTTCGTCATCGGTCGCATACTGGACCACTCATGGATGCAGCGTTGACCGCGGTGCGCGCCTGGCGTGCCGATGACCGTGAAGCCGCGCTGGCGACCGTGGTGCGGGTGGACGGATCCGCGCCGCGGGGTGTCGGCGCCAAGCTGGCCGTGGCAGCTGGCGGCGAGATGGCGGGCTCGGTGAGTGGCGGCTGCGTCGAGGGCGACGTCGTCGAGCACGCCCTCGCGGTCCTGGCCAGGGGTGATCCGGTCCTCCGCCGCTACGGGATCAGCGACGAGCAGGGCCTCGAGGTGGGCCTGATGTGCGGCGGCACGATCGACGTGCTGGTCGAGCCGGTGGAAGGGGCGCGGGCGGGGTTGATCGAGCTGTTCACCGCGCTGGTGGAGTCCGGACGGCCGGCGGCGCGGGAGCTGTTCGTCGGCGAGGGTGAGCCGCTCGGGACCCGCCGTGTGCTGGACGGAGGCGCGGCCGTCACCGCCGCCGACTCGGACGAGGCGGTCCTCGACCGGATCCTGCCTGCCCCGCGAGTCTGGATCGTCGGCGCGGGTCACGTGGCCGAGCACGTCGCGGCCTACGCCGCCCGGGCTGGCTTCACGCCCCTGGTCGTGGACCCGCGGCGCCTGTTCGCGGAGCAACCGCGCTTCGAGGACGTGGTCGTGATCTCCGACTGGCCGGACCGCGCGTTTGCGGAGCACGACCTCCGGCCGGATGACTCGGTCGTTGTCCTGTCCCACGACCCGAAGATCGACGAGCCCGCCCTGGTGGCGGCGCTGAGGGCGGATGCGGGACCCGGTTACGTCGGCGCCATCGGCAGTCGCCGAGCGCAGGAGGACCGTCGGGCGCGGCTGCGAGCCGCGGGCCTCCGTGACGAGCAGGTGGCGAAGCTCCATGCCCCCATCGGCCTTGACCTCGGTGGGCGCGAGCCGGCCGAGATCGGGCTGGCGATCGTGGCCGAGCTGGTGGCGAACCGCCACGGCCGGTCGGGCGGACCGATGCCCGGATCGGGCCGGAGCGAATGACCGACCTCCTCATCGCCGGCGGCACCCTGGTGGACGGGAGCGGCACGCCGGGTCGTCTCGGGTCGTTGCTCGTGACCGATGGGCGGATCCGGGTTCTCGAGCCCGGTGACGAGGCGCCATCGGTCTCGCGCACGATCGACGCTGCAGGGATGGTCGTGGCGCCGGGGTTCATCGACCTCCACTCGCACTCCGGCCTGTGGCTCCTCCACGAGCCGCTCCATGAGCCGAAGGTGCGCCAAGGAGTCACGACCGAGGTCATCGGCGTGGATGGGCTCTCGTACGCGCCGTTCACGGCGGCCGAGGACCTCGAGGCCCAGGTCCGGATGAATGCCGGGCTCGACGGCCGCCCGGACATCACCCTTGGCTGGGACACGGTGGCCTCCTACCTCGGTCGCTTCGACGGCGGGGTGGCGGTCAACGTCGCCATGCTGATCGGGAACTCCGCGCTCCGGGTCTGTGCCATCGGCTGGGAAGACGTTCCGGCCGAGGAGAGGGCGCTGGCCGATATGCGGGCCATGCTCCGGGAAGGGATGGCCGAGGGGGCGTACGGCCTGTCGAGCGGCCTCGACTACCCGCCCGGCTCCTACGCTACGACGGAGGAGCTGGCGGCCCTCACCATGACCGCCGCGCAGGAAGGTGGCTTCTACCACACCCATGTCCGCTACGAGCTGGGGGATCGGTATCTCGATCCGTTCCGCGAGGCGCTGGCCATCGGCGAGATGGGCCACGGCCCGGTGCACCTGACCCACTTCTACCACCGTCGGAACTACCCGGGGGGCCACGAGCCGATGCTCGCCCTCGTGGACGACGCGCGAGCCGGCGGCCGCGACGTGTCGTTCGACACCTATCCGTATGAGTGGGCCTCCACCCGCCTGCTCATCCAGCTGCCGCAGTGGGTCCAGGCCGGCGGTCCAGGGCCACTGATGGACCGGCTGGCCGATGGCACCACCCGCCGGCGGCTGCGCGACGAGATGTCGCGTCACGACCCGGTCCACGGTGCGCCGCTGACCTGGGCGGACGTCCGGCTCGGCGCCTTTTACTCGGCGGCGAACGAGCAATGGGAAGGGATGACCCTGGAGGATGTCAGCCGGGCCACGGACCGCGACCCGATCGACGCCCTGTGCGACCTGCTGCTCGAGGAAGACCTGCGGCTCAACCAGGTGACGCCCGGCCCGTGGTCCGAGTCACTCCCCCACTTCGTCGCCCACCCGGCCGGGATGGTGGGCACCGATTCGACGTTCATCGGCCTGAAGCCGTCCCCCCGCACGTTCGGATCGTATCCGCGGATCCTGGGCCAGTTCGTGCGCGACGAGCGGCGCCTCTCGCTCGAGGAGGCGATCCGGAAGATGACCGGTGCCCCCGCCGCTCGACTGGGGCTTCGAGAGCGTGGCCTCCTCCGCGACGGCTACGTGGCGGACGTCGTGGTGTTCGATCCGGATCGAGTGCGAGCGCGGGCCACGTTTGACGAGCCGCGCCAGTTCTCAGTCGGGATCGAGCACGTCTTGGTCAACGGCGTCGCCGTGGTGGACGGTGGGAGGCACACCGGCGCCCTGCCCGGCCGCGCCCTCCGGCACGGGCGCGACTAGATCACGACTGGCTACCATGCGCGGGTGAGCACCCGGGCGCAGACCGACACCCCGCTCCTGGTGACCCCGGGCTCGATCGCGCCCGGCCGAGCCCGTCCGGCGCTTCCCCTTCGGCGTGAAGGTCCAGACAAGCTGACGGGCTTGGCGAAGTACGCCGACGACCTCGTCTTCCCCGGCGCCTGGTACGGCGCCACCATCCGCTCGACCGAGCCGCATGCGCGCCTGCGGAGCATCGACCTCGACCCCAAGTTCGACTGGTCCAGGGTGGTGGTCGTCACCGCTGACGACATTCCCGGCGACAACGTCGTCAGCCTCATCCAGGACGACCAGCCGGTCCTCGTCCCGCTCGGCGGGGAGATCCAGCACCAGGCGGAGCCGGTCTGCCTCTTGGCGGCCCCGGACCGCGAGCTCCTGCGGGTCGCCAGGCGCCACGTCTCGCTCCGCACCGAGCGCCTGCCCGCGATCTTCGACCCGCTTCTCTCCGACCGCGAATTCGCCCATTTCGAGATGACCAAGGGCGACGTGGAGGCCGGGATGGCGGCGGCCGACATCGTGGTCGAGGGCGAGTACCGGGTCGGCCACCAGGAGCAGCTGTACATCGAGAACCAGGCCATGATCGCCGTCCCCCGGCCCGATGGCGGGGTCGAGGTCCACGGCTCGATGCAGTGCCCGTACTACATCCACGGCGCTCTCAAGCGGGCCCTGAACCTGACCGATGGCCAGGCCGTGGTCATCCAGGCCGAGACCGGCGGCGGGTTCGGCGGCAAGGAGGAGTACCCCTCGATCGTGGCCCTCCACGCCGCCCTGCTCGCCCTGCGGGTGGGCAAGCCGGTGCGGCTGATCTACGAGCGGCACGAGGACATCAGCGCCACGACCAAGCGCCACCCGGCGTGGATCCGCCACCGAACCGGGGTGACCCGCGATGGGCGACTCGTGGCCCAGGACATCGAGGTTGTCATGGACGGCGGCGCGTACGTGACCCTCACTCCGGTCGTCCTCAGCCGCGGCACGATCCACGCCGGCGGCCCGTACGAGTGCCCCAACGTCCGGATCCGTGGACGG
The DNA here is from genome assembly GCA_963699235.1 of uncultured Chloroflexia bacterium. Classification (GTDB taxonomy): domain Bacteria; phylum Chloroflexota; class Limnocylindria; order QHBO01; family QHBO01; genus DASTEQ01. Next base: position 1,333,340 of record OY969424.1, read on the forward strand.
GCGATGGCGACCAACACGCCGCCCAACGGCGCCTTCCGTGGCTTCGGTGCCCCACAGACCGAGTTCGCCGCCGAGACCCAGGTCAACCGCATCGCCGAGCAGCTGGGAATCTCCCCGTTGGCGCTGCGACGGAGCTGGGTCTACCGCGAGGGCGGGATCACGCCGACCGGGCAGGTCCTGCGCGAGAGCGTGGCCGGTGCCGAGGTGCTCGAGGCGGCGGCCCAGGCCAGCGAGTACGAGGGTGTCGCGGGGCACACCCGGCGGGCTCGCGAGCAGCGCGGCGAGGATGCTCGGACGGCGCGGGGCATCGGCCTCGCGCTGGCCTGGCACGGCGCCGGGTTCACCGGCTCCGGCGAGGTCCATCTCGCCAGCGTCGCGTCCCTCGAGCTGACGGCCGACGGCGAGATCCGGGTCCTCACCGCCTCGACGGAGATGGGCCAGGGGACGAAGACGATCTTCCCGCAGCTCGTGGGCGAGGCCCTGGGCGTGGACGAGGCCCTGGTCGAGATCGCGCCGCAGGACACCTCCATCGTCCCCGACTCGGGCCCCACCGTCGCCTCCCGCACGGCGATGGTCGTGGGCGGGCTCCTTATCAAGGCCGCGGAACGGATGAAAGCCCAGGTCGAGACGGAGACCGGCGGCTCCTTCGCCGATACGTATCGGTCCTTCGCGGCCGATCAAGGCCCGCTGCGGGTGGACGAGCAGTTCACCCCGTACCCGGGCGTGGAATTCGACGACGCGACCTACACCGGGGATGCCTATCCCTGCTTCGGCTGGGCCGCGGCGGTCGCCGAGGTCGAGATCGACCTGGACACCGGCGAGGTCGCGGTGACCGATGTCGTGAGCGCCGACGAGATCGGTCGCGTCATCCACCAGGTGCTGGCCGAGGGCCAGGTCGAAGGCGGATCGCTGCAGGCGGTGGGCTACGCCACGATCGAGGAGCTGAAGCTGGTGGACGGCCGCTACCAGAACGACCGGCTCGCGACCTACCTCATCCCGACCGCGATGGACGCGCCGCGCATCACGTCCCTCCTCCTCGAGCACCCGTACAGCGGCGCCCCACACGGGGCCAAGGGCGTGGGCGAGCTGCCGATGGACGTCGTCGCGCCGGCGGTGGTGGCCGCCATCCACGACGCGACCGGCATCTGGATCACCGATCTCCCGGCCAGCTCGGAGCGAATCCTGGCCGCCCTGACCGGCACGGCGCCGCCAGCGCCGCCGGGTATCAGCGCCGACCGCCCGGACCGGGTCGCATGACCTACCGCCTCACGGTCAACGGCGTCGCCACCGAGGTCGAGGCTCCGGGCATGCGACGGTTGCTGGACGTCCTCCGCGAGGACCTGGGACTGACCGGCACCAAGGAGGGATGCGGCGAGGGCGAGTGCGGCGCTTGCTCGGTGCTCGTGGATGGGGTGGTCGTGGACTCCTGCCTCGTCCCGCTCTGCCAGGTGAACGGCACCGCCGTGGACACGGTCGAGGGACTCGGAGCCGCCGACGCGCTCAACCTCCTGCAGGCCGCCTTTCTCGAGACGGGCGGTGCCCAGTGCGGGATCTGCACCCCGGGGATGCTGATGGCCGGCGAGGCATTCCTCGCCTCGGGGGCCGAGCCCACCGAGGCCGCAGTTCGCGAAGCGATCGCCGGAAACCTCTGCCGCTGCACCGGGTATACCAAGATCATCGATGCGATCGCCCTCGCCGCCGAGCGACGGGCGGCCGACCGTACGTGGTGAGCGGGTCCGGTCAGTCCCTGCTGGTCCAGGCTGTGATTCTGGCGGGCATGCTCGTAGTCGGCATCATCGTGGCGGGGGCGGTGATCGTGATGACTGCCAGCTTTTCCATCGGGCCGCTGGTGGGGGTCGTCCTGAGCGCCGTCATCGTGCTCGGTGTCGCGTGGTTGGTCCGATACACCCGGCAATCGCGACGACCTCCGGCCTGACCGATGCCCGCCGAGCCGCCGGTCGAAAGCCCAGCCTCCCTGGCGGATGCCTATCGGCTCCTGACCGAAGACAGCGGCTCGTGGAAGCCGGTGGCCGGTGGGACCGATCTGCTGGTCCAGATCACGGGCGAGCTTGGTCCCCCGCCGGACCGCGTCCTGGACATCTGGGGATTGGACGAGCTGCGCGGAATCGCCCTCGATGGTGACGAACTCGTCATCGGCGCCCTGACCACGTACACCGATCTCCGCCAGTCCGCCCTCGTGGACGAGCTGGTCCCCGCGCTCACCGCCGCAGCGGCGACGATCGGGGCGGCCCAGATCCAGAACCGGGGCACAGTCGGCGGCAATCTGGTGAACGCCTCCCCCGCCGGCGACACGCTGCCCATCTGGCTGGCCACCGACAGCCAGATCGTGCTCGGGAGCGCCAAGGGCGAGCGGTCGGTGGTCGCCACCGAGTTCTTCACCGCCTACCGCGAGACTGCCCGTCGGGCCGACGAGCTCGTCCTGCGTGTCCGCGTCCCGCTCCTTCCACGGCGCCACGTGCGCTTTCGCAAGGTCGGCACGCGACGGGCGCAGGCCATCAGCAAGGTCGTTCTGGCCCTGTCATGGATCACCGCCGAGGACGGGACGTGGCAGAACACCCGGGTCGCGCTGGGATCGGTCGCCGCCACCCCCATCCGGTCGCGAGCGACCGAGGCCGCGCTCAATGGCCGGCACCCGGTCCGCGGCACCGGTGATGCCGCGGTCGCGGCATTGGAGGCCGACATCAAGCCCATCGACGACGTCCGCTCGACTGCGGACTATCGCAAGCTGGTGGCGGGACGCGTGCTCCGTCGTCTCATCCGGGAAGAAGGAGGTTGGTAGCTCTCATGCATGAGCCGAAGGGATCTCGACTCATTGGCGCGACGCTCCTGATCGTGATCATCGTGGTGGTGTTCATCGGCCTCTGGGCGTTCCTCAGCATGGCCATGCTCCAGGGCGGCTTTCCAAGCGGATCGGTCGTGTTCACCTTCGGCGCGATCTTCCTCGGGGCGGTGGCCATTGCGACGGTGGTCTGGCTCATCCGCCTCGTCCGCGACCGCAACGCTGCCTCGGAGGTCACGAACCAGATTCCGCCAGCGGCCGTCGACGACGAGACGACGACGCCACCGCCAGGTCCCGCGACGTGATCGCCGAGCTGACGTGACGGGGACCACGACCGGGACCGTAACCCTTCTCTTCGCCGACATCGCCGGCTCGACCCGGATGCTCGGCGACCTGGGCGACGCCTACGGCGGCGTGCTCCGTGAGTACCGGCAGCTCATGAGCCAGGCCGCGGAGGCCGAGGACGGCTCGCTCCTCGACACGGCGGGCGATGGCCTGTTCTATGCGTTCCCGTCGGCCAAGGGCGCCCTGATCGCCGCGTTGTCGGCTCAGCGACGGCTCCGCGACCACCCGTGGCCCGGAGGCCTCCATGTCGAAGCGCGCATGGGGATCCACACCGGGGAGCCACTCAAGACGGGCGAGAGCTTCGTCGGGATGGACGTCCACCGCGCCGCACGGATCTGCGCTGCCGGCCATGGCGGCCAGATCCTTCTGTCAATGACGACCCACGATCTGCTCCGTGGGACCACGCTCGCTGATGCGACGTTCCGTGACCTCGGCGAGCACCGGCTCAAGGACCTCCCGCACCCCGAGCACCTGTTCCAGGCCAGCGTTCCCGATCTGCTGTCGGAGTTTCCGGCGCTGCGCTCCCTCGACAACTGGCCGAACAACCTTCCCCGCCAGCTCTCGAGCTTCGTCGGTCGGTCGGTCCCGATCAGCGAGGTCCGAGACCGCCTGGCGGAGACGTACCTCCTCACGCTCACCGGGCCGGCCGGCGTGGGGAAGACGCGGCTCGCCTGCGAGGTGGCCCTGCAGTCGATGGACCAGTTCCCCGACGGAGCCTGGGTCATCGAGCTCGGGGCGCTGTCCGATGGCTCTCTGGTGGCGGAAACCGTCGCCTCGACGCTCCGCATCAAGGAGCAGCCCGGCGTTCCACTGCCGGTCACGCTCGCGCAGCACCTGGACTCGCGCCGGCTTCTGCTCATCTTCGACGACTGCGAGCACCTCCTCGACGCGACGGCCGAGGTGGTCGGCTCACTCCTCCAGGCCGGCACCGAGCTCCGCATGGTGGCCACCAGTCGTGAGCCCTTCGCCATCCCGGGCGAGAGCCTGTATCCGGTGCCAACCCTCGAGCTGCCTACCGAAGACGGTCCGGGTGCGGAGCCGGCGACCGATACCGAGGCGGTGCGCCTCTTCGTCGATCGAGCACGCGCCGTCCAGCCCACCTTTTCGCTGACGGCCCGGAACACCGCCTCCGTCGTCCAGATCTGTCGCCGGTTGGACGGCATCCCCCTCGCCATCGAGCTCGCCGCGGCTCGGGTGAAGGCCCTTCCCCCAGAGCAGATCGCCAGCCGCCTCGATGACCGGTTCCGGCTGCTGACCGGCGGCAGCCGGATGGCGCTCCCCCGCCACCGGACTCTCAAGGCAGCGCTCGACTGGAGCTTCGACCTGTTAACCGATGCGGAACGGGCGCTCCTCGTGCGCTCGTCGGTGTTCGCCGGTGGGTTCGGACTTGATGGGCTCGAGGCCGTGTGCACCGGTGGCCTCGTCGAGGCGGCTGAGGTGCTGGATCTGGTCACACGCCTGATCGACCGCTCGCTGGTGGTGGTGGAGACCACGACCGGCGAGGCGCGGTATCGGCTCCTGGACTCGGTCCAACAGTACGCGGCGGAGCTGCTCGCCGCGGACGATCCGGAGGGTGCCACCCGGCAGCGTCACCAGGCGTTCATGGTCGAGCTCGTCGAGCGCGTGGGCGGGGCGATGCTCGCCGGCGGACCCCCGGTCGCGGATGCGACCTTCGGTCGGCTCGTCGAAGAACGCGAAAACGTGCGCGTCGCGTTGCGACGGGCGGACGACGACCCGGTGTCGGCTGCCGAGGAGCTTCGTCTCGCGGCGAACCTCGGCCGCTACTGGGAGATCGGTGGCCTGTTGGTCGAGGGGCGCAACTGGCTTTCCCGGGCCGTGGCTCGCACCGATGGCGAGATCTCCGACCTTCGAGCGAATGCGCTCACCTCCCTCGGCAGCCTGGCGGTGCAGCAGGGCGACCTGCTCGCCGCCACGACGGCCCACGAGGAGGCCCTGGCCACCCGTCGCCAGATGGACCACCCCAACGCGGTGGCCTATGCGGCCAGCAACCTGGCCAACGTGTTGGTCGAGCGCGGCGAGCTGGCCCATGCCCGCGAGCTGTACGAGGAATCCCTCTCGATCCTGGCCTCCCTTCACGATCCACGCGGCGCAGCCCTCGCCAAACTGAACCTCGCCGACGTCGCCGACCGACAGGGACACGAGGATGAGGCTCGACGTCTCGCCGATGAGGCCGTCGAGACCTTCCGCGCCGAGCGGGACCCGATTGGAATCGCCCTGAGCCAGGGACGTGCCGCCACCTTCGCCCTGCGGCACGGCGACCGCGAGGACGCTCGTCGTCGGCACGACGAGGCACTTGAGATCTACCGCATGTTCGGTGACGGGCGGGGCGTGGCCCGCACCCTCATGTTCATCGGCGACATCGTCGCTCTCGACGGCGATCTGCCCGAAGCCGAGCGTCTCTACCGCGAGAGCATCGACCAACGGTGGACGATGGGAGATCGCGGTGGCTTGGCGACGGCCTGCGACCGCCTGGCGCGCGTTTCCGCTCGCGATGATCTCGAACGCGCGGCTCGGCTCATCGGCTTTGCCGATGCCCAGCGCGAGGTGATTGGCGCATCACTCCCCTCCCAGGATGCGGCCGAACGGCTGGAGCTCATCCGCACGCTCGAAGATCGCCTCGGCGCCGATGGTTTCGCGGCGCTTCGGCAGGCCGGGCGGCGGCTCCCACTCGTCACCGTCCTCCTGTCGAGCGAAGCCGAATCCGGACAACCCGCCTGAGGGTCAGCGCTAGGCCCCTTCCGTGACCTCCTGGATGAGATCCGCCAGCAGCCCGTGGGCCTCGCGGTGCACGTCCTCGGCCGCCTGGGCGCTCGGTGCCTCGACCAGGCAGTAGACCTTCCCAGTCGCCTCGTCATACCAGTAGCGCAGGTACGAGACGTTGTACTTGCCCTGAACCTCGAGGTCGCGAGCGTGCGCCTGCGCGACCGCCTCGCCAGTCAGGCCGGGGACGTGATCGTGGGTGTCAAGATAGAGCGGCATGCTGGACGGCTCTTCTCCTCGCGTCGAGCTGATCGCGCGCGCTGCGCGGCGTCGAATGGTACGCGGCGGCTGACCGATGCGCAGGCCCACACGCGACGAGGTCAGTGTCTTTCCCACGACAGCCGATTTCCGTGCCTGGCTTGAGGAAAACCACGCCTCCGCTCCGGAGCTGTGGGTCGGCTACTACCGCAAGAGCACTGGCAAGGTGGCGATGACGTATCCGGAGGCAGTGGAGGAGGCACTCTGCTTCGGCTGGATCGACGGGCTGACCTATCGCATCGACGACGAGGTCCACGCCAACCGGTACACGCCTCGGCGGAAGGGCAGCAGCTGGAGCGCGCCGAACATCGCCAAGGTCGCCGAGTTGACCGCCGCCGGACGGATGCACGCCGCCGGGCTCACGGTGTTCGAGGAGCGGGACCGCCGAAAGGACGCGCCGTACATGCGCGACCATCCCATCCGCCAGCAGCTCCCTCCCGAGCACGAGGCCCGCATCCGGGCCAACCCGGCGGCGTGGGCGTACTGGCAAGCGCAGCGAGCCGGCTACCGAAAGGGCGCCGCGTTCTGGGTCCAGTCGGCCAAACAGGAGGCGACCCGGGAGCGGCGGCTCGCCACGCTGATCGATGAGTCAGCCGCGGGGCGAATGCCAAAGGCGCTCCGTCCCATCGGCTCGCAGGAGCGATGATCGCCAAACGATGAGGCGGGCCGAGGCGGAGACGAGCCTCCAGCTGCTGCTGGACCGGTACGACCGTCGGAGGGACACCGCCAACGTCGCGTTCGTCCTCAGCCAGCCGTCGACCGCCTGGACCTGGACATACGGCGACGTCAACGCCCAGTACTTCATTGCCTCGGTGACCAAGCTCTACACAGCGGCGCTCGTCATGCAGCTGGCTCATCGGCGACTCGTCGAACTCGACGAGCGCATCGGCCGCTACCTGCCGGCCGACCTGATCCGCGGACTGAACGTCCTCGACGGCGTCGACCGCAGCGACCAGATCACCGTCCGCCAGCTGCTCGCCCACACGTCGGGCGTGGCCGACTATTTCGAGGGGCGTCGGGACGACGGCACGACGACGTTCGGCCGGGCGCTCGAGGGTGGGCACGGCTGGACCACCCGTGAGGCAGTCGCCATCGCGACCGAGATGAAGCCGCACTTCCCGCCGGGCAGCCCCGGTCGGGCGATCTATTCCGACACGAACTACCAGCTGCTGGGTGCGATCATCGAGGCCTTGACCGGCGACACCTACGGCGCGGCGCTGGACGCGGGCATCTGCGGGCCACTCAATCTCGAACGGACGTATCTGTTCACCCGGGAGACCTTCAGCCGATACGACTTGGTCAGCCCCCTGCTCATGGACACGCGACATATCCGGATTCCCCAGGTCATGGCTTCCGTCGGGGCCGATGGCGGGATTGTCTCGACCGCGGCCGAGAGCATGCGGTTCCTCCGTGCCTTCTTCGCCGGCGAGCTCTTTCCGGGCGGAGACGTGGCGGACATGCAGCGCGAGTGGCGGCGAATCTTCTTCCCGCTGCAGTACGGGATGGGCCTCATGCGCTTCTCGCTCCCGCGGGTCATGACCGGGTTCCGAGCCGCGCCGGCACTAGTCGGCCATTCAGGAGCTTCCGGAGCGGTGGCGTTCTACGCGCCGGACACCGATCTCTTCGTGACCGGGACCCTCAACCAGGTGAGGAAGCGGAGCCTGTCGTTCCAGCTCCTCACCCGGATGGTCATGGTCGCCGCCAGGGCCGATCGGTGACCGCTTGTTCACAGACCGGTGTCGTAGGCTGCGCCCGTGACGACACCCGACAGCCGAGGCGTCATGGACCGCGGAGCCCGGATTCTGGAACGCACCGTTCCAGCCGGTCGGGCCACCCTGGGTGAGGCTGTCTTCTTCTACGGCGCCGCGGTTCTGTTCTGGATCATCTTCCTGTTCGCCGGCACCGCGATGATGCTTGGGGTGGGCCTGACGGCGGAGGACTTCGGCGGCCTCGTGGCGCTCGTGATGATCTTCGGCCCGGTCGTGCTGGCCATCGTGGCATCGTCGGCTGCCCTCCGCTGGATGAGGAGTCGCGCCGTCTCGCCGGTGGTTGGCTGCGTCGCGGTGCCCATCATCGCCGTGGTCAGCATCTTCGTAGGATGGTGGTTCATCCCCGTATTGCTCGGAGTCGCCATGATTGACGCATGGTTCAGGAGCCGTCCGACCGAGGTCCCGCCGCTCCGAAGGGACGACGTGCCACCCCAATGACCGAGGTCCTGACCGCGCCACCCGGGGTCGAGCTCATCGGTCCGCCCGTGACCCACGCGGAGCATGCGGAGAAGGTCCTGACGTCGCACGCCCTCGCGTTCGCCGCCGGGCTGCATCGGTCTTTCAACGTCCGCCGCCAGCAGCTCCTGGTCGACCGAGCCGCGCGGCAGGCCCGCTTCGACGCTGGTGAGCTGCCGGACTTCCTGCCGAACACCGCCCACGTCCGGGCCGACCTCGATTGGCGGGTCGCCCCCGCCCCGGCCGACCTCGACGACCGGCGGGTTGAGATCACCGGGCCGGTCGAGCCGAAGATGATGATCAACGCCCTGAACAGCGGGTCGAAGGTCTTCATGGCCGACTTCGAGGATGCCCTCTCCCCCACCTGGGAGAACGTCGTGACCGGCCAGTGGGCTGTCCGCGAGGCGGCCCGGCGGCGGTTGACCTACCAGACCGATGAGAAGACGTACGCGCTGAACGACGAGATCGCGACGCTCGTCATCCGGCCTCGGGGCTGGCATCTCGACGAGGCCCACGTCCTGGTCGACGGCGCGCCAATCTCGGCCAGCCTGTTCGACTTCGGGCTCGTCTTCTACCACAACGCCCGAGAGCAGCTCGTCCGCGGATCCGGACCGTACTTCTACCTGCCCAAGCTCGAGTCCCACCTGGAGGCGGCACTCTGGAACGACGTCTTCCTCGCGGCCCAGGCGGCACTCGACATCCCGCGGGGCTCGATCCGGGCCACGGTCCTGGTGGAGACCATCCTGGCCGCGTTCGAGATGGAGGAGATCCTGTACGAGCTGCGGGAGCACGCGGCGGGGCTGAACGCGGGGCGATGGGACTACATCTTCAGCCTGATCAAGAAGCTCCGATCCCGACCGGAGATGGTGCTCCCCGATCGGGCCCAGGTGACCATGGCCGTGCCATTCATGCGGGCGTACCAGCAGCTCCTCGTCCAGACGTGCCACCGGCGCGGCGCGCACGCCATCGGCGGGATGAGCGCCTTCATTCCCAATCGACGCGAGCCGGAGGTCACCGAGAAGGCGCTCGACCAGGTGCGGGTGGACAAGGAACGCGAGTCCGGCGACGGGTCCGACGGGACGTGGGTCGCCCATCCCGACCTCGTGCCGCTCGTCCGCGAGATCTTCGATGGCGTCCTCGGGGAGCGGCCGAACCAAAAGGACCGCCTGCCCGAGGCCATCGTCACCGCGGACGAGCTGCTCAACGTCGAGGTGGCCGGCGGTCGGGTGACCGAGGCCGGCGTCCGGACGAATATCACCGTCGCCCTCCAGTACCTCGCCTCGTGGCTGGCGGGCAATGGCGCGGCCGCCATCAACAATCTGATGGAGGACGCCGCGACGGCCGAGATCAGCCGCTCCCAGCTCTGGCAATGGCGGGTCCAGGGCACGCCCCTGGAGGACGGGAGACCGATGTCGGCCGAGGTCTACACCGCGATCCGGGATGCGCAGCTGGCCCGGCTCACGGCCGCAATGCCGGGCTTCCGCTGGACCGATGCCGCCGCGCTGCTCGACGGCCTCGTCCTGTCGGACGACTTCGCCGAGTTCCTGACCCTCGACGCCTACGCCCAGCTGGGCTGAGCCTCTCGCTCCAAATCAGGAGACGGCGGCTTGCTCCTCGCGGCGTGACCCGACGGCACGGACCAACGTCTGCCATGCGGCTCGGGAGCACGGTCACGACGACGACGGGCGTGGTCATCGCCACCTACGAGCCCTCGGCGGAGCGGGTGGCCGTGGACTGAGCTACGGACCAGGGGCCGGCTCCGGCTGGCGCGGCCGACTGGAGGGCATTGGTCGAGGTGACAGGCGGTATTTCAGCCCCTCGATCAATGCATAGATCGCCGGGATCACGAGCAGGGTCAGGAAGGTCGAGCTCAGCAGGCCGCCGATCACCACTGTGCCGAGCTCAGCCGCGATGATCGATCCCTCGTTGAACCCGGCCGCGAGCGGCACGAGGGCCAGGATCGTGGCCAGGGCGGTCATGAGGATCGGCCGCACCCGGGTGTGGCCCGCCATGATCAGCGCCCGGTCGGTCGGATAGCCATCGCGACGGAGCCGCACGACGAGGTCGAGCAGCACGATGGCGTTGGTCACCACGATCCCGATCAACATCAGGAATCCGAGCAGGGCGCTGAGACCGATGGGCCTGCCCGTGATCAGCAGCGCCGGGAAGGCGCCGATCGTCGCCAGCGGCAGGCTGAACAGGATGACGAACGGAGTGGTCAGCGAGTTGAAGGTAAGGACCATGGTGAGGTAGACGAGCAGGATCGCAACCCCCATCGCGCTGAACAGGCCACCGAACGCCTCGGCCTGCTGCGCGCTCACGCCACCGATCGAGACGTCGGCGCTGGATGGGATGCTTCCATCTGCAACGAGGCCATCAATGACGGCCTGGACGGCGATCGAGGTTGCGCCGGTGTCGCCGCTCGTGATCTCGGCGCTGATCGTGGCCGCCGGTGCGCCGTCAACGCGGGTGATGCGACCCTGGACGTCGGCTTCCTCCACATCGGCAATTGTCTCCAGCGGCATGGGCACCGGTGCCCCCACCGGCAGGTTTCGAAGATCCTCGACCGACTGGACCGCTTCCGGGTCCAGCTGCAGGACGAAGTCCACCGGGTCCGCGTCCTCCAGTCGAACCTGGCCAAGGGTCTGCGGCACCAGGGTGGCGCGGATCTCGCCGCCCACCTGGGCTGCGGTCAACCCGAGGCCGATGGCGCGGTTGGGATCGACGTGGACCTGGACCTCCGGCGCGGCGGCGGCCAGGTCGCTCGCGACATTCGCGAGATCGGGCTCGTTCTCGAGCGCGGCCAGGACTGCTTCGGTCGTGGACGCGACGACGTCTGCGTCCTCGGCGCTGACCGTGATCCTCAGATTGTTCGAGGTCGCCCCGGCCTGCTGGCCGACCGTGACCTCGTACCCGTCCTGGGCGACAGGAGCCAGCGCATCGGTGAGCTCGGCGATCTTGGCCGTCAGGTCCACGTCCGGCTCCAGGCGGACGAAGATCGTCGAGCTGTTCGTGGGCCGGCCGTTCTGGGCAGCCAGGAGCGTCTGGAAGCCGACGTCGCCTTCTCCAGGAATGCTGGCCGCAACGAGCACGACGTCCGGATCGGCGATGAGGATGGCTTCGACCTCCTCTGATCGGTCCCAGACCTCGTCGCTGGAAGCGCCCGGCGGTGGCTGGACTCCGACCTGGAGGATCTTCTCCGAGCCGGTGTTGATGAACGTCGTCGGCAACAGCGGCACGAGGGCCGTGGACAGGAAGAACAGGACGCCGGCGCCGATGACCGTCCCGATCTTCGTCCAGCGGTTGCGCAGCACGAAGCGGATGGCCGGGTCGTAGGCGCGGACCCACAGCGAGTTCTTCGGCTCGCCCAACTCGTCCACGCTCTCGTTGACGTTTCCGATCAGGTAGTAGCCGAGGACCGGAACGACGGTGAGGGCGATGATCAGTGAGGCGACCAGGGCGAAGGTGATGGTCAGCGAGAACGACAGGAAGAACTGGCTGATGAACCCGCCCGCGAATCCCAGCGGCAGGAAGACCGCGATCGTGGTCAGGGTGCTGGCAGTGATCGCTCCGGCGACCTCCTTCGGGCCGGCGAGCGCCGCCGTCAGGCGGTCGTCGCCCAACGCGCGGTGCCGGAACGTGTTTTCGAGCACGACGATCGAGTCGTCCACCACCCGGCCGATGGCCACGGCGAGCCCGCCGAGGGTCAGGATGTTCAGGGTGATCCCGGCGAACTGCATCACCACCAGGGCGGTGAGGATCGAGAGCGGGATGCTCACCGCGGCGACGAGCGTGGAGCGCACGTTGAACAGGAACAGGAAGATGGTGAGGACCGCGAACACGGCACCTAGCCCGCCTTCGCGGAGCAGACCCTCGCTGGACTCGAGGATGAAGCTCGACTGATCGGAGATCGTGACGATCTCGATCTCGCCTTCGTAGCTGGCCTCGATCTCGTCCAGCGTGGCCTGGACGTCGTCCGCCACAGCCACCGTATTGGCCGTCCCCGACTTGACGACCGAGATGGTCACCGAGGGCTGTCCGTTGGTCCGGGCGAAGCCGGTCGTCGGGAGGCTCGCCAGCTCCACCGTGCCGATATCGCCGATGGTGACCGGCGTTGGCGCTGTCGGCGGGAGCGGCGGGGCAGTCGGATTGGTTGGCGCCGTTGGCAGGATCGCTCCCACCACGAGACTCTCCACCTCGTTCACGGACGTAAACCGGCCGATGGTCGTGACCGGAACCTCGGTTCCGTCGTCGGCGATCTCGCCGCTCGGGATGGTCAGGTTGTTGGCCTGCAGGACGCCCACGACCTGCTGGGACGAGATGCCGGCAGCCGCCAGGGCGTCCGGGTCGAGCGTGATGAGCAGCTCGTCCTCCAGGCCGCCGGCGAGGTCCGCGGCCGCCACGCCGGGCAGTGACAGCAGCTCGGGAATGATCTCGTCCCGCGCGATCTCGGTCGCGGTCTCGAGGTCGCCGTCGCCCGTTGCCGAGACGGCGGCGATGACTACCGGCGCGGCGTTGAAGTTGAACGAGCTGACCGAGGGCTCGACGCTGTCGGGCAGGTTGGCCGACCGCAGGTTCTCCTCGATGGCCGCGACCGACTCGTCGAGGTCGGCACCGTACTCGAACTGGGCGATGACGAAGGCGAACGAGTTGGCCGATGTCGACTGCAGCTGGTCCAGGTTTGGAACCCCGGTCACGGCACGCTCGATGGGCTTGGTCACCAGCTCGGTGACGTCGCTTGCCCCGGCTCCCGGGAAGGGCGCGACCACGGTGACGATCGGGAACGAGGCGTCCGGGAGAAGCTCCTGTTTCAGGCTCCCCCACGCCGCGACGCCGGCGATGAACAGGGCGACCGTCAACAGGAGCGTGACGCTCCGCCGGCTGAGCGCCAGCTCGCTGAGGTGGCTCATCGGGCGGCCGCCTGCTCGGCGGCGGCGGTCATGATCCGCATCGCCTTCTCGATGGTGGCGAGGTCGCGGTCGCTGACGTGCTCGAGGAGAGTTCGGAGCTGTCGGGTGCTGAGCTCCCGGATCCGTTCGAGGACCAGGGCTCCTTCCGCGGTGATCGATATGCGCACCTGGCGCCGATCAACCGGGTCGGCGGACCGCGCCAGGAATCCAATCTCGACGAGCTTCTCGACCGCGCCGCTGGCCGTCGACAGGGTCACCCCGAGGCGCTGCGCAATCTCCGACATGGCCGACCCATCCGCCGTCGCGACCACGTACAGGAGCTTGGCCTGGGCCATCGTCAGCTCGAGGTGGGTGAACTCGGTGGCATGGATGGCCATCAGCGGCCGTTCGAACTCTTCGAAGCGGGCCATCACCCGGGCCAGGGCGGGCCGCTCGACTACCGGGGTGTCGATGTTATTCGTCCGTCCCTTACTATTCGGGCGGACCGTACTATTCGTCATGGCCGCATGATATACGGCAACTCCGCGACCCGCAAGTCGCCACCCGGCTACCCGAGGGCGCGCTCCACGAATCGACCGTCACCCCGCGCGCCGCGGTACTCCCCCGCCTCGATCACCGGTCGTCCACGCAGCAGGACCGTTCGCACCGAGCCGGGAATGGGCATGCCCTCGTAGGGGGAGAAGTCGCTGGTGTGGTGGAGGTCGGCCTGGCGGATGACCCGGTCCCCGGCGGGGTCGAACAGGACGAGATCCGCGTCGCGTCCGACCTCGATCGCACCCTTGGTCGGCAGTCCGAAGAGCCGTGCCGGGGTCGTGGCCAGGAGGTCCACCAGCCGCTCCACCGTGATGCGGCCGCGGCCCACGCCCTCGGCATAGGTAACCGGCAGGAGGGTCTCGATCCCCGGAGCGCCGTTCGAGATGTCCGGGAACGGTGGGGCGGGCACGCGTTTCTCGACCGCCAGGCGGTCCGGGACGTGGTCGCTCGCCACAAGGTCCAGGCCGCCGCGCGCCAGTCCGAGCCACAGGGCCTGGCGGTCCGAGTCGGAGCGCAGGGGCGGCGAGATGACCGACTTGATTACCTCGGCCTCGTCGGGCGGGGCGTATCGGTCCTCGGTCAGCGCGAGGTAGTGCGGACAGGTCTCGGCGTACACCGGCCAGCCGCGGGCCTTGGCGGTTGCGACCTCGGCCAGCGCATCGGCGCAGGACAGATGGACGATGTAGACCGATGCGTCCGCGGCGCGCGCCAGGGCGATGGCGCGGTGGGTGGCCTCCGCCTCGGCGTAGGTGGGTCGGGTCAGGGCGTGGTGGCGGCAGGCGACGTTGCCGCGGGCAACCGCTTCGGCGGTCAGGGCGTCGATGACCGTGGCGTTCTCGCAGTGGACCTGGAGCATCCCGTTGTGGCGGCCCATGGCCCTCAGGGCGGCGAACAGCCGGTCATCGGCCAGGCGGAAGTCGAAGACCATGAACGCCTTCGCGGTCGGGACGCCCGAGCTGATGAGCTCCGGAAGCTCCGCCACCGGGTCCGGCTGCTGGCCGGTGATCACCGCGCTCAGGCCGAAGTCCACGGCGGACTCCCCGTCGGTTCGTGCCCGGAACTCCCGGAGGCCGGCCAGGAGAGAGCCTGAACCCTCCTCCGAGATGCCGGTGCCGGGGTTGTTGAACGCGAGAAAGGTCGTCGTCCCGCCGAAAGCGGCGGCAACGCTGTCCTGGTGGAACCGGTCCGGCTCCTCGTCGATGGGGAGCCGGGTGTGGGTGTGGACGTCCACGCAGCCCGGAAGCACGAGGAGCCCGCTGGCATCGACGACCTCGGTGTCCGGTTCGCCGGGCAGGTCCCGGCCGATGGCCGTGATCCGGCCGTCGGTGACCGCCACGTCGGCCTCGGAGGACCGCTCGGCGGTCACGACCGTGCCGCCGCGGACGACGAGGTCGGTCAACCGGCCCCTTCGGTGATCTCGATGGCCTGAGCGCCCTCCCACAGGACGCGGCGACCGAGCTCGGGGAGCTGCTCGTTGCCGCTCACGACGGTCGCAAAGTGGTTGCCTGCCAGCTGGCCCAGCTTGCTCGAGAAGTCGCAGGCTCCGTACGCGAGGAGGATCTCGCACTCCGACAGGTCACCGGTGTAGATGATCAGCTGGCCGGGCGCGGGGTGGGAGGTGTGGTTCTCGTAGCCCACGTCCGGGCGCCGGTCGCCGAAGGGAATCCAGGTCCCCTCCCCGCTCCATTTGCAATGGATCAGCTGCGAGCGGATGGGCAGCCACGGCTGCAGCGCTGCCCGCGTCTCTGGCGCTTCCGCCTCCCAGCGGGCGGTGAACGAGAGATCGCCGACCGTGATCCGGAGGTCGCTCACGTCCCTCTCCCCAGGCGCCAGAGCCACGCCCCGATCCAGGCAACGCCCAATCCTGCAAGTACGGGTCGGGCCCAGGACCGGCCCTCGATGGCCCGCGTCGTGCGTTCCTCGCCGGCGACCACGAGGCCGGCGGCGGCCACGAACGTGATCGGGCCCAGCAGGTGAAACGCGGAAGCATCACGGACCCGGCCGTGGCCCATGGCACTCCACGAGCGGCTCAGGCCACAGGAGGGGCAGGGCAACCCGGTGGCGGCCCGGAAGGGGCACAGCGTCGGCCCGGTCGCCAGGAGTTCCGGCGGAACCGTGACGGAGGCCACCAAGGCGGCCGCCGCCAGGCGCCGCAGGAGCGCGAGGTCTGTCATCGGCGGAGCGGAAGCCCCTTCGCGTCCTTCAGGCTTCCGACCGCGATCAGGATCAGGTCGATGATCCACCAGATCCCGCAGAACCCAAGGGTGATCAGCTTCAGGATCCCGAGGGCGGTATAGCCCAGGTAGAAGCGGTCGATGCCGAACGTCCCCAGGAACGCCGAGAGGAGGAGGGCGACGATCCATTCCTTCTCCGAGAACAGGCCGGGAACCTCGGCCGCCCGGAACCAGCTGCCGCCTTCGACGTCGGCTCGGCGCAGCATCGTGTCGCTCTTGACGCTGCCAGCCAGGACCTGGGCCTGGAGATCGGCGGCAGAGTAGGGCCCGTCCTCCGCTCCGAGTCGTTGGACGATGAACCGATCGGGGCTGGTCATGTGGCATGCTCCCTGTGCTGAATCCGGCTGCGGTCAAGGATATCCCCGCGGCCGGGCCGTCACCGGACTGGAGAACGCCGTGGCCGCCCCTCGCTCGAAGCCGGACGCGACGCGACCGACCATCTCCACCCATGTGCTCGACGTCGAGACCGGTGTACCCGCGTCCGGCGTGAGCGTGGTCCTGTTCCGTCGCGGCGAGGACGACCAGTTCGAGGTGCTGAACGACGGCGAGACCGACGAGGACGGGCGGATTGCCGATCTCGTCGGCGGCGAGCTGACGGCGGGCGACTACCAGCTCCTCTTCGACCTGGCGGACTACCGCGATGACGATGCATTCCTCCAGGGCCTCGCCGTCGCCCTGCGGGTGACCGATCCGTCGCGGAGCTACCACGTTCCCCTCCTCCTCGCGCCATACGGCGCGACGGTCTATCGCGGCAGCTGAGCGCCGGATGGACACCGCCACCGAGAGCCATCCCAGGCCCAGCACGCCGATCGCGGCGACCATCGAGTCCCTGGCCTGGCTGACCGGACGCTGGGTCGGCACCCATGGCGCCGACACGATCGAGGAGCAGTGGAGCGACGTGGCCGGCGGCGGGATGATGGGCATGTTCCGTGCGGTGAGCGACGGCCATCCCCGCTTCTACGAGCTGATCGCGATGGACGCGGAGGGCGACGGGCTCGTCTGCCGCTTCAAGCACTTCAACCGCGACCTGACCGGGTGGGAGGAGCGCGATGACGCCCTCACCCTGGATCTCGTCGCCCTGGACGAGACGCAGGCGCTGTTCCTCCGTCGGGGCGCCCAACGCTGGATGACCTACCGCCTCGTCGGCCCTGATGCGCTGGTCGTCTTCTTCGAGAATGCCGAGGGTGGGCACACGCCCGATGACGAGTACCGCTTTGCCCGCGGCTAGCACCTCCTCGTTCCCGTCCGTCGGTGAGCTGAACGAGGTATCTGTCCCCACTTTCGTCGCGGCGCTCGCGATGCTGTTCGAGCCCGCTCCCCGCTTCGGCGCCTGGCTCGCCGCCTCCCGGCCGTTTGCCGGCGACGAGGATCTGATGAAGGCCGCCGCACGGATCGCGCACCAGATGGCCGACGCCGACAAGGTCGAGCTGATCAATGCCCACCCTCGCCTGGGGGAGCGCGCGAGCCTGTCCGAGGCGTCCCGCCGCGAGCAGGGAGCGGGCATGGACCCAGTGGACGTCGAGCTGGCCGGGCTGAACGCCGCCTACGAGGCGCGCTTCGGCTTCCGCTACCTGGTGTACGTCGCCGGGCGGCCGCGTGAGGCGCTGCTCCCCGAGTTCCGCGCCGCGCTCGAGCGTGATCGGGTCTACGAACTCCGCCGCGCCCTGGACGACACGCTGGCCATCGCCGCCAATCGGCTCCACTACTTCCGGAATGCCCGGGGTGGCGGATCGTGAGCGAGATGGAGTACGAGATCCAGTACGGCAAGGCGGAGGTCAACGTCTACCGCACCCATGGCACGCCGCTGGTCGGCGTCACGCCGATCCCGGAGTCCCCGTTCAGCGGCCGCTCGAACATCCTGATGGCGGCCGAGATCGAGATCCAGGTGCTCGGCCAGGGCTTCCTCGAGTCCTACACCGAGGGGGACAACCGCCGGGTGGTGGCCACCGACACGATGAAGAACTTCATCCATGACGCCTCCGCAGAGAACCCGGCGCCGACCCTGGAGGGATGGCTGGACCACGTGGGCCGGGCGTTCCTGGCGCAGTACCCGAACATGGAGCGGATCGCGATGCTGGGCACCGAGCTGCCCTACCCCGCCGCCCCCGTTCCGGCCGACGACGGGGATGGGTTCGTCGCCTCGGAGGTGCTCTTCGCCCGGGACCGGAACGATCGCTCCACGGCGCGCCTCGAGCTGGCGCTGGTCGATGGCGCGGCGCGCCTGACCGACCACGCCTGCCACCGCCAGGGCCTCCAGCTCATCAAGATCACCGGCTCGTCGTTTGCCGACTTCGCCCGTGATGAGCACACGACCCTACCCGAGCGACCGGACCGCGCCCTGTTCACGTGGATGGACATCGGCTGGCGCTACGCGACAGCCGCCGATGCGCTTGGCACCGATCCCGCCCGCTACGTGGCCGGCGACCAGGTGGCCGACCTGGCCGCATCGGTCTTCCACGAGTTCGTCAGCCTCTCCATCCAGCACCTGGTGCACGAGATCGGCGGCCGGATGCTCGAGCGTTGGCCCCAGCTGAGCGAGGTGAGCTTCGAGGCCCAGAACCGCACCTGGGATCCCGGTGATGCGAGCACCGACGACCCGAGGGTGAAGACCTACGCCGACCCGCGACCGCCCATCGGCCGCATCGGCCTGGTCATGCGCCGCGACTGACCGATCTAGCCCAGGCGCGGCAGCTCGATCGCCGGGCAGCGGTCCATGACGACCCACAGGCCCGCCTCGCGGGCGCGCTCGGCGGCTTCCTCATCGATCACCCCCAGCTGCAGCCAGACCGCCTTCGCGCCGATCTCGATGGCCTCGTCCACGTGGATGCCGGCCAGCGCCGAGTTTCGGAAGATGTCCACCACCTCGATCGGGTGGCCGGCGGCGACGGCGTCCCCCTGCGCCTCGAACAGATCGGTGTACACCCGCTGGCCGTGGATCTCCGTCTCGCGCGGGTTGACGGGGATCATCCGGTAGCCGTGGCGCATCAGCGTCCGCGACACGCCGTGGCTCGGCCGCCCGGGATTCGACGAGCAGCCCACCACCGCCCACGTCTCCGTCTCGCGGAGGACCTTTTCGATCGCCTCGTGCTCCGTCAGGGTCATCGGGACCGCGCCAGCTCCTGGAGCGCGGCCCGGATGCGCTCGTCGAGGCCACCCTCGATGGCCGCCACGCTGCCCGCGGCCCGGCGCGCCTCGGAGGCGGTGTAGCCAAGCGACTCCAGTGCGGCCACCACGTCCGAGTCGGCCGCCGCACCAGGCCCGACCGCGATCCCCGCGGCGTGGATCTTCTCCCGCAGCTCGAGGACGATCCGCTGCGCCGTCTTCCGCCCAACACCGGAGACCGAGGTCAGGACGTCGAGGTCATCGGTCACGATGGCCATCTGGAGCCTGGTCACCGGGTGGGCGCTTGTGATGGCCAAGGCCAGGCGGGGCCCCACGCCCGTGACCGTCATGAGGAGCTCGAAGAACGCCAGCTCCTCGGGCTTGGCGAACCCGAACAGCGCCTGCTGGTCCTCGCGCACGAGGTGGTGGATGAACAGGCTCGCCTCCGAGCCGACATGGAGGCGACCGATCAGCTCCGGCGAGACGACCACCCGGTAGCCGACGCCCCCCAGCTCGACGATGACGTGGTCGAGCCCGATGTGGGTGACCGGGCCGCGGAGCGAACCGATCACGCCAGGCTCGCCGGGGCCAGGGCTCCGATGGCGACCGCAAGCGCATCGGTCGCGTCGTCACCCGCACCGTTGAGATCGACCCCCAGCAGCCGGCCGACCATGACCGCGACCTGCTGCTTGTCCGCCGCGCCGTTGCCGCAGACCGCCAGCTTCACCTCGTTGGGCGTCGGCTCGGTCACCGGCAGCCCGTGGCGGGCGGCAACGAGAAGGGCGACGCCCCGTGCCTGGCCCACGGTCATGGCGGTCTGGACGTTCCGCTGGAAGTAGAGCCGCTCGACAGCCACGCGGTCGGGGTGGTGCTCCGAGACCAGCTGGTCCAGCGCCGCCTCGAGCTCGGCCAGGCGCGCGGAGTCGGAGAGCGACGGGTCCGTCCGCACCGTCCCGGCGTCCACGAATCGGAGGCTGCCACCGTCCGAGGCGACGATCCCGAAGCCGCAGGCTGCCGTTCCGGGGTCGATCCCGAGCGCGATCATCCCCCGACGACCGAGGCCTCGAGCTGCTCCATCAGGGCGTCGGGGATGTCGAAGTTGGCATACACCGTCTGGACGTCGTCGAGGTCCTCGAGCCGTTCGACGAAGTCGAGGACCTGGCGCGCACCCTTCTCGTCGCCGATCTCGACCTTGGTCGTCGGCTCCATCGAGACCTCGGCCGTCTCCGGCGCGAATCCCGCTGCGGTGAGGGCCGTGCGTACCGCCTCGAGGCTCGATGGCTCGGTCACGACCAGGATGGCTCCGCCGTCCGGCGAGCCGACGTCGATGGCGCCCGCGTCGATGGCGGCCAGCGACACCTCGTCCGGATCGCTTCCGTTCAGGGGGACCGAGAGCAGGCCGCGGTGCTCGAACTGCCACGAGACCGGGGCGAACGAGCCGCCGGCTCGGGTAAAGACGGCGCGGATGTCGGCCGCCGTCCGGTTCTTGTTGTCGGTCATGGCAGCGACGATGACGGCCACGTTCTCAGGGCCGAGGCCCTCGTACGTAATCTCCTCGTACT
Organism: uncultured Chloroflexia bacterium; assembly: GCA_963699235.1. Taxonomy (GTDB): domain Bacteria; phylum Chloroflexota; class Limnocylindria; order QHBO01; family QHBO01; genus DASTEQ01. The sequence goes on from OY969424.1 coordinate 1,354,091, forward strand.
GCTCCGCCTCACTGCCCGAGCCGGATGCTCGCTCGATCGCGCGCTTGATGTTGTCGGCCGGCATCGAGCTGGCTCGGGCCTTGTCCACCGCCATCCGAAGCCGGTAGTTCGCTTCCGGGTCGGGTCCGCCCTGGCGGGCGGCGGTGATGATCTCGCGAGTCAGCTTGGTGAACAGCGCGCCGCGCTTGGCGTCGTTCGCGCCCTTCTGCCGCTTGATCTGCGACCACTTGCTGTGACCAGACATCGCCTAAGACTACGACGCGGACCCGCCTGGCCGCTGCCACCAGCGCCCCTTCGGCCGCACACGCGGACCATACAATTCGGTGATGGACTCACTCGGGACGCCGGCACTGCTAGCCGTCCTCGCGGTGGGCGCGGCGGCGACCTGGGTCGCGGGCATCTTCCTCTCGAAGGCGACCGATCGGATCGACGAGCATTTCGGCCTCGGGCAGGCCCTGGGCGGGATGCTCCTGCTGGGAATCGCCGGAACACTGCCGGAGATCGCGATCACGGTGTCCGCCGCGCTGAGCGGCCACCTCGACCTCGCGGTCGGGAACCTCCTCGGCGGGATCGCGATGCAGACGCTCGTTCTCGTGATCCTTGACTTCACGTCCAGGAACCGACGGCCACTCTCGAACTTGTCGAACTCCCTCGAACCCCTGCACGAAGCGGCGCTCGTCATCGGCGTCGTGGGCATCGCGGTGATGGGAACACAGCTCGCGCCCTCCACCACGATCGGGCCCATGAGCCCGGCGTCCATCGCGATCGTGGTCGTCTGGCTCCTCGGTATCGTTGCCCTGAACCGAAACCGCCGATCTCCCCGGTGGCAGTCGGTGGATCTCCTTGCGCCGGCAGCGCCCGCCCCGGCGCCGGAGAAGGAAGAGTCCCGCAGGCCGGTCGGGATCGATTGGCGGAACGCTCGCGGTCTTCGGAGTCGCCTCCGCCGCGACACTCGTCGCCGGTGTCGCCCTCGAGCAGAGCGGCAACGCGCTCGCCAATGACCTCGGCATCAACGGCGCGATCTTCGGAGCCACCGTCCTGGCGTCGATTACGGCGCTGCCGGAGATCAGTACCGGGCTCACCGCGGTGCGCATGGGCCAGGTCGGGCTCGCGATGGGCGACATCTTCGGTGGCAACGCGATCCAGGTGACCCTCTTCCTGGTCGCCGACCTCCTGGCCGGCCAGGCGGTCCTGACGACCGCGAGCGTGGAGTCCATCTGGCTCGCCTGCCTGGGCATCGTGGTCACCGCCATCTACCTGAACGGCCTGATCACGAGGCCCGAGCGCAAGGTCCTTGGTCTCGGACCCGACTCTCTGGGCGTAGCGGTGGCCTACCTGCTCGGCGTGATCGGGCTGCTGTACCTGACGACCTGAGCCGCCCGAGGGAGGCCTACCCGGTTTCCGCGGCGGTCTCTGGAGCGGGGCTCGATCCGGCGGGGCCGAGACCGCCGTACTGGAAGCCGCGGAGCATCCGTTGCCGTGCTCCCGTTCCGCCGGCTCACCGCCGAGCAGTCGCAGGATCGGGAGCCTCGCGGTGACGATCAGGGCCAGGATCGGAACCGCCATGAACATCCCGAGGATGCCGGCCAGCGCCCCGCCGGCCGGGATGGCGAGCAGGATGACCGCTGGGTGCAGGTTCACGGCCCGGCGGTACACCAGCGGGGTCACGACATTGCCCTGGATGATGTTGAACACGACGGTATAGATGCCCATGATCACGATCGTGGCTCGCGTCGCCCGGAGGCGACCGCGATGAGGAACGCGAGCCCGGTCGTCACGAACCCGCCGACGTACGGGATGAAGCAGGCGAAGAACGACAGGATCGCGACCGGAACCGCAAACGGCAGGCCAAGGATGACCATGATCAGGAGCTGCGAGATCGCCCCCACGGCGGAGATGACCGCCGTACCGCCCATGTAGCCGCCGAGCACGGCGACCGAGTTCCCGCATCGTGGTCTCGAGCTCCGACGCGCTGCCAGCCGTGGAGCGGCCCGAGGACTCGCTCCCACCCCTTGCGACCGTCGCGGAGGACGTAGAACGTGAGGAGACTGGCCAGGACGAGGACGACGGCCAGCGAGGAGATGGCGGCGATGATCCCGGTCACGGCACCCACGATCGAGGATCCCACCTCCGCCGACGCGGATCCCAGCCACCCGAGGAGACCGCCGGAGGCATCGTCCGCCTCACCGGCCCCGGTAAGACCGCCTTCCGACCGCCTCCGCGATGCCCGGACCGAGCGCCACGACGGCCACGACCATGATCGCCAGGATGGTGAGCACCGACCCGCCGGTGACCACCAGCGCCGAGCGCTGGTTGCTCCATCCCCGACGCCGGAGCGCACCGACCAGGGGGGAGACCGATGCGGCCAGGATGGCCGCCAGGAGGATCGGCTCCGACGACGAGCGGAATCAGGCCGAGGATGAGGATGATGGCGACGAGCACGACCACGATCGCCAGCAGTCGCCAGGCCCATTGCGCCACGCGATCGAGCCACATTGCGGACCATCGGCTCTTCCTCGAGCTCGACGTCCGGGTCGAGCGCGGCAACGACCGATGACGTCAGCGAGGCGACGAAGACCGTCACCGGAACCGCGGCGAAGACGCCCACGATGCCGGCGATCGCGGCGCCGGCCGGCAGGACGAGCAGGATGATGCCGGGATGGAGGCGGACCCGCGATCCGTAGATCATCGGCCGCAGCACGTTGGAGACGATGGCCTCTCGTCACCGAGATCAGGACGAGCAGGATGAGGGCGGTCTGGGCGCCCTCGCTCCCCCAGGCGGCGATCAGGATCACGCCGGTGGCAATCAGGCCACCGATGTACGGGATGAAGCCGCCGACGAAGGACAGGATGGCCAGCGGCGCCGCCAGCGGGACCCCGAGCACGGTCAGGTACGCCAGGTTCGTCACCGCCACGATGCCGGACAGGACCGCGGTGCCCCGGAGGTAGCCACCGACTCGCTCCAGGGCCTCGTGCCCGGCCTCGTTGATCCGGTCGCGGCGCCAGCCGTCGGTGACGTCGATGGCCCGCCCCCAGCCCTTCTCGCCATCCTGCAGCAGGAAGAAGGTGAGGAAGAGGGCGAGGAGCGTGACGGTCACCGCGTTGGCGACGCGGCCAACGAGGGCGGCGAGTTCTCCGAGAGCCAGGCCTGGATGCTGGCACTCACGGCGCCGACCTGGTCGGCCAGCTCCGGTGACGCGGCGACCTGCTCGGTGATCGACTCGATGCCCGCCTGGACGGCCGCCACGATTCCCGGGATGTACGGCACGAAGGCGAGCGCCAGGAGGACGAGGAGGAGCCCGCCCGACCAGGACCGCCGCCCCGGTCACCGCGGCCGCACTGGCCGTCCCCGACCAGCCACGCTCGCGGAGCCCCTGTCCGAGTGGGCGCAAAGGTGGCCGCCACGATGACGGCCACGATTACCGAGGCCGTGACCGTGCCCAGGGTGAACGCGAGCCAGGTGAGCACCGCGCCCAGCGCGATGAGGACGGCGATCCGCCAGCTGAACGCGCCGGCCCGGAGCGAGCCAGCGCGGCACCAGCTGGTGGGGGCGCGCGTCATCGGTCGTCCGTGGCACGGGCGCATGTCGGATCAGGATAGCGGTCACCGCACCCGCAAATGTATGCTCGAGACATGGCTTCAGCGAGGCTCCCACCGCCCGCGAAAACGACGCCTTCGGCCGTGGGCCGGCGTGGCCGCCATGGCGGCCAGCATCGGCGGCGTCATCTACTCTGCGGCATTCCTCGGTGGCGTCGTGCTCGAGCTGAACCCCGAGCTCGGCATCCGCGTCGCATCGGCCGCACTCATGGTCGGCGGCCTGCTGAGCACGGTCGTGCTGGTGGCCGTCTACCAGCGGATCGGCGGTGGATCGATGGCCCTCATCGGCCTGGTATTTGCCCTGATGGGGGCGCTGGGCAGCATCGTCCACGGCGGCTACGACCTGGCCCTGGCCCTGAACCCGCCGGCGAGCGATCCGCTGACCGAGGCGGGCCTGCCCAGCCCGGTGGATCCGCGGGGCCTGCTCACGTTCGGCCTGGCCGGCCTCGGCCTGTTGATCCTGGCCCTTCGCGCCCGTGCCACCGGGGCGCTGACCGTGCCGACCGCGACCTTCGGCATCGTCCTCGGGATCCTGCTGATCATCGTCTACCTCGGCCGGCTCATCATCCTGACCCCGACCAGTCCCCTGGTGGCCGTCCCGGCCGGCCTCGCCGGGGTCATCGTCGGCCCGTTCTTCTACTTCGCCGTCGGGCTGGAGCTCCGCCGCCGCTGAGCGTCAGACGCTCCCTATAATGGCCGCCCTGCCCGAGGATCTGCCTTGAAGCCGACCACGCCCGACCGAATCCGCAACGTCGCCCTCATCGGGCACGGCGGTGCCGGCAAGACCAGCCTCGCCGAGGCCATCCTGTTCGACGCCGGTGGCATCCCGAGGCTTGGATCGGTCGAATCCGGGACGGCAGCCCTCGACTGGGAGCCCGACGAGCAGCGCCGCCACCAGTCGATCAACCTCGGGATCGGGACGGTCGAGACCGAGGGCGCGCGGATCACGATCGTGGACACCCCCGGCTATGCCGACTTCCAGGCCGACGTGGTCCAGGCCCTGGCCGCAGTGGACGCGGTGATCGTGGTCGTGGACGCGGCGGCCGGAGTCGAGGTCGGGACCGCTGCGGTCTGGCGCCTGGCCGACGAGCGTCGGCTGCCACGGATGGTGTTCGTCAACCAGATGGACCGCGAGAACGCGAACTACGACGCCACGCTCGACCAGCTGAAGGCCGCCTTCGGTCCGAAGATCGCGCCGGTCTACCTGCCGATCGGCTCCGCGGAGACCTTCCGCGGCTACATCGACGTCGTCGAGCAGCACGCCTCGATCTACGAAGGCGGCGAGCCGAAGGAGGTGCCGATCCCGGATGAGATGCGGACCGCCGAGGAGGCGCGCCGCACGGCCCTCATCGAGGCCGCGGCCGAAGCCTCGGACGAGCTGATGATGAAGTACCTCGAGGGCGAGGAGATCTCCGACGACGAGATCGAGTCCGCGCTCCACGCCGGCACCCGAGATGGGTCGGTGGTGCCGGTGTTCGTCGGATCTGCGCTGAAGAACATCGGCATCCGCGAGCTGATCCGGATGATCGCGCGCCACGTCCCCTCGCCGGCCGAGGTCGGCTCCCGGACGACCACGGACGACAAGCCGATCCAGCCCGATCCAGCCGGCCCGTTCGTGGCCCAGGTGTTCAAGGTCACCGCCGATCCGTTCGTCGGCCGCCTCACCTACTTCCGTGTCGTCTCGGGCACGCTCAAGGCCCAGGGGCACGTCCACAACGCGAACCGGCGCGAGGACGAGCGGGTGGGCAACATCCTCGGCCTCCAGGGCAAGGACCAGGTCAACCTGCCCCAGGTCGGGCCGGGCGACATCGTGGCGGTGGCCAAGCTGGCCTCCACCCACACCGGGGACACGCTCGTCGCTGACCGCGCCTCGTCGGTCCAGCTGCCGCCCCTCGCGTTTCCCGAGCCCACGCTCCAGGTCGCCGTCGAGCCCGAGTCCAAGGCCGACCTCGACAAGCTGGGGCAGGCCCTGAACCGGATCGTCGAGGAAGAGCCGTGCATGCGGGTGCGCCGTGAGGAGGCGACCGCCCAGACGATCATGACCGCCATGGGTGACGCCCACGTGGACGTCCTCGTCGAGCGGCTGAAGCGCAAGTTCGGGGCAGCGGTCAAGACCGGCACGCCGCGGGTCCCCTACCGCGAGACGATTCGTCGCCCGGCCAAGGTGGACAACCGCTTCAAGCGCCAGACCGGCGGCCACGGCCAGTTCGGCCACGTCGTGATCGAGTTCGAACCGGGCGAGTCCGGGGCCGGGTTCGTCTTCGGCGACCGGATCGTGGGCGGCGCGGTGCCCAAGCAGTACATCCCCGCTGTGGAGAAGGGTCTCCGCGAGAAGATGGCGGAGGGGGTCCTGGCCGGCTACCCGGTGGTGGACGTCAAGGCCACCCTGGTCGACGGCTCGTACCACACCGTGGACTCCTCCGAGATGGCCTTCAAGATCGCCGCCTCACAGGCGCTGACCCGAGCGTTCAGCGAGGCGGACCCCGCACTCCTGGAGCCCATCCTCGAGGTCGAGGTCACGGTGCCCGACGAATACATGGGCGACGTCATGGGCCAGATCACCGCCAAGCGCGGCCATGTCCTGGGCATGAACTCGGTGGATGGGATCCAGCACCTGCGAGCCCAGGTCCCGCAGGCCGAGATGTTCCACTACGCCACCGAGCTCCGCTCCATCACCCAGGGCCGCGGATTCTTCTCGCAGTCGCTCGACCACTACGCCGAGGTCCCGCACGGGATCGCCGAGAAGGTCATCGCCGAGCACCAGGCCAAGGCCACGACACCTGAGCGGGGGCACTGAAACCAGCCCAGCCCGCGCGGCAGGTCAGATCAGGCGCACCCGCGCCGCCGACCGCTTCCCGACCCGCACCTCGTGGATCATCCCCGCGGGGAACATCCGGTTCTCATCGGTCTGGACCTCGCCGTCCACCCGGACTCCGGACTGGCGAACGAGCCGGCGTCCGACGCTGCGTGACGACGCGAGGCCGGCGGCCACCAGGAGGTCCGGCAGGCTGATCCCGGCCAGCGAGGCGACCGACACGTCCATCTCGTCGAGCTCGGTCACCCCCTCGCCGCCACCTACCTCACGCTCCCAGCGCTCCTCGGCCGCGTCGGCATCCGCATCGGAATGCCAGCGGCCCACGATCTCGCGGGCCAGGCGCTGCTTCGCGGCCTTGGGGTGGATCCGGTCGGCCTCGAGGTCGGCGACGAACTCGTCCACCTCGGGATCGGTCCAGCGGGTGACCAGGCCGGCCCAGTTCGGCAGGAGCGTGTCGGGGATGCTCATCGTCCGGGCGTACATGTCATAGGGCGCATCGGTCAGGCCGATGGCGTTGCCCAGCGACTTGCTCATCTTGGCCACCCCGTCGATGCCCACCAGCAGCTCCGAGGTCATGATCTGCTGCGGCGCCTGGCCGTAGTCCCGCTGGACGTCCCGTCCGACGAGGAGGTTGAACGTCTGGTCGGTGCCGCCGAGCTCGACATCGGCCTCGATGGCGACCGAGTCATAGGCCTGAAGCAGCGGGTACATCGTCTCGTGCATGGACACCGGGGCTCCCTCGGCCAGGCGCTTGGCGAACGTGTCGCGCTCGATCATGCGGGCCAGCGTGAAGCGGCTCATCAGGGCGAAGACCTCCCGGAGCCGGAACTCGTCGAACCATTCCGACTGCCAGCGGACCTCGGTGCGCGCCGGGTCCACGACGAGGTGGAACTGGGCGAGATACGTCTCCGCGTTGGCGTTGACCTCGCCCCGGGTCAGCATCGGGCGGGTCACGTTCTTCTCGGACGGGTCGCCGATCTGGGCGGTCGTGTCCCCCACCACCAGGACCGCGACATGGCCGAGATCCTGGAACGCGCGCAGCCGCTCGAGGACGACTGCGTGACCGATGTGGAGGTCGGAGCTGGTCGGGTCGATGCCGAGCTTCACCCGCAGCGGCCGCGATCCGAGGAGCATCTGGCGGAGGGCCTCAGCCTCGACCACCTGCGCCACGCGCCGGGTCAGGACGGTCTCGAATGCGGCCTCGCGCTCCATTGGCCGATGGTACCCGCCCCTCGCCGTCGTCAGGGCGGCCACGGGCACCATCGAGGCACCTCTGCTAGAGTTCGCCGCCGTGACCCCGTCACCTCCGCCGCCGGCGAGCTATCCAGCGCCCGCCCGGACCGGCGCCGCATCCGGGATGCGCGTCCAACCACTTCCCGCCCTGATCTTCGCCTTCTTTGGCGCGCTCGCGGTGGGGATGGTGGTGGTCGCGGTCCTGCTGTACTCCTCGTACGCCAGCTCGCTTCCGGACGTGACCACCCTCGAGGACTACGCCCCTGACGAGGGCTCCCTCGTGACCTCCGCCGACGAGCAGGAGCTGGCGACCTTCGCCGAGACGAACCGCCGCGTGGTCTCGTATGAGGAGATCCCGACCGTCATCGTGGATGCCACGGTCGCGGCCGAGGACCACACGTACTGGGAGAACCCCTGCGTCGACCCGCGCGCCATCGTCCGCGCCATGCTCCAGAACTTCTCCGCCGGCGAGGTCGTCTCCGGCGCGTCCACCATCTGCCAGCAGCTCGTCCGCAGCGTCCTTCTCCCGCCTGACCTCATGGCCGATCCCGACCGCCAGCTGGAGCGAAAGATCAAGGAAGCCATGCTCGCCCTCGAGCTCGACGCGGCCTACCCGGGCCAGGAGGGCAAGGAGCAGATCATGGAGTTCTTCCTGAACGAGATGTACTACGGCAACAACGGCTACGGCATCTGGGCCGCCGTTGACCGCTACTACGGGAAGGACTTCCTCGAGATCCAGGGCGGCCCGACCGACCCCGGAGCCAGCCCGGCTCCGAGCGTCGCTCCGACACCGGCGCCCAGCGCGTCGGGCAGTCCGGCGGAACCAGCGGTCGATCCGAACGAGGTGGACGCCGGGGAGGCGGCCATGCTGGCCGGCCTGCTCCGCGCGCCGTCGGAACTGGACCCGACCCAGTACGGCATCCCGGCGGTGGACGAGGCGGGGGCGCCGATCCCGGGCATCCTCGAGGTGCCCGACGATGCCGCGCCGGTGATCATCCGCGACGACGTCATGGCCGACATGGTCATGCTCGAGTACCTCGCCGCCGCGGACCGCGAGGCGATCATCGAGGAGCCGGCGACCGTGCTCGTCCCCGAGTCACCGCAATACCTGGCCCCCCATTTCGTCTATGCCACGCGCCGTGAGGTGGCCGATCTGCTCGGTTCGGAGGACATCATCGACCGCGGCGGGCTGACGATCGAGACCACCCTCCAGTACGAGGGCTACCAGGTCTTCGCCGAGAAGTGGGCCCGGGTGGTCTACGACATGGAGCGCCTGACCGATGCGGAGCTCACCGTCAAGTACGGTGCCGCGGCCATGGCGTGGATCAACCAGCTCCAGGGCCGGAACATCGGCAACGACGCGATCGTGTCGCTCAACTACCGGACCGGCGCGGTGGTCGCCTACGTCGGCAGCGCCAACTTCTACGGCGAGGTGACCCCTCAGCACCAGCCGCAGTACGACGTCGTGGGCCAGGCCTTCCGCCAGTCGGGATCGGCCTTCAAGCCGATCACCTACGCCACCGGCTTCGAGACCGGCACCATCACCCCGGCCACCATGTTCATGGACGTCGAGACCGAGATCGTGCCCGGATACGAGGTCCACGACGCGGACAACAACGAACGAGGCCCGGTTCGGGTCCGCGATGCGCTGAAGTACTCGTTGAACATCCCGGTCACCAAGGCCCAGCAGCTGATCGGGACCGAGCAGGTCGTGGCCCAGGGCGAGCGGCTCGGGCTGGAATGGGACCCGGCCCAGGATCCGAACGTTCCGTCTCTCACCCTGGGAACGATCGGGGTCCACATGATCGACCTGGCGGCGGCCTATGGCGCGCTCGCCAATGGCGGCCTCTACCACGAGCCGTACCTGGTCCAGCGCATCCTCGACCGCGACGGCGAGGTGATCTACGACCGCGAGACGGATGGGCCTGACGCGACGCAGGCCATCTCTCCGCAGGCGGCGTACCTGGCGACCGACATCCTGGCCGACAACACCGATCCCGCCGCGAACCCGCTGTGGGGCCCGCCCTTCCAGCTGCTGACCGACGCCGGCCGCCGGCCGGCCACCTTGAAGACCGGCACCACGACGGACTTCCGCGACCTCCAGGCCTTCGGCTTCCTGGCTGCCGATGCGGACCCGGAGGTCGACGAGGGGGCGATCATGACCGGGGTCTGGGTCGGAAACAGCGACTTCTCGGCCATCGACTCGGTGTTCGCGGCCGACGGCCCAACGTTCATCTGGCACGACTACATGGCCGAGGTCACCGCCTTCAACGCCCTCCCCATCCGCGACTTCGTCCGGCCGGAGGGGATCGAGGAGCGCGAGATCGACGCCATGAGCGGCCAGGCACCGGGTGAGTTCTCGACCACCACCCTGACCGAGATCTTCATGGCCGGCGGCCCTGGACTGGTCACCGATGAGACGCACGTCGAGCTGATCACCGAGGCGGCCACCGGCAAGATCTGGCAGGACGGCTGCGGCGACTACGTGCCCGCCACCCCCGGCCCAACAACCGGCCCACTGCCCAGCGGCGAGCCGGTCCCCGAGCCGACCCCTCCGCCGCCGCGCCTTCGGGTCTTCCTCGACCTGTCCGGCTGGGACGCCCAAAACCCGGTCTGGGAGCAGGACAACACTGCCTGGATCGTGACCTGGCGGGGACGGGAGTCGAGCGTGCCGCGAGGCCCCCTTGTCCGGCTGGACCGGACCCTGGCCCCCACCGAGACCTGCACCCCGGGCGCCATCCCGACATCCACCCCGACGCCGGAGGCCACGCCGACCCCGGAGCCCACGCCGACGCCGGAGCCCACCGCGACCCCCGAGCCCTCGCCGACTCCCGCGCCGACTCCGTAGCCGCGGCCGGGTCTACAGCTCGGCGACCGTCGCTCCGTCGCCGCCTTCCTCGCGGCGCCCGCTGCGCTGGGAGCGGACCCGTGGATGGTCGGCAAGGTACTCGCGGATCGCGCGGCGCAGGGCCCCGGTCCCCGCCCCGTGGATGATCACCGCCTGGTCAGCCCCCGCCAGGAGCACCTGGTCGAGGTAGGCGGCCAGCTGCTCGAGCGCGGCCTCGACCCGTTCGCCGCGGAGATCGAGCGAGGGCTTGAGGTCCGCGGCGGCGCGCCGACGGAGCTCATCGGCGACGGGGTCACGAGTCGGCGCCGCCGACCCGGGCTCGTCGATAACCTCCACGTCCACGCCGGGCACGACCAGCCGCGCGCCGTCCGCTTCGAGGGTGATCCGCCCGGTGCGCCCGCTGATGGCTGCGATCCGGCCGCCCTGACCCAGGGTTCGGCTCCGGCCCCACAGGCCGACCCGCGGCTGGGGTCCGGACTCGGGCTCCGGCTCGGCGAGGTCGGCGAGATCCGGGGGGAGCTGTGGGGTGGGACGGCGAGGATTCGTCGGGGCGGCCACCGGCTTCGTCGCCGAGGCGGAGCGTGCGGTCCGGGACTCCGCGCGCCGAACGTCGGCCGCGTCCCGTTCGGCCTCAACCAGCAGCGCGTCGGCCGCCCGGCTGGCCTCGGCGAGGATGCGCGCGGCTTCCCGCCGCGCCAGCTGGGTGCCAGCCGTCGCCCGAACGCGCTCTTCACGCGCCGCTTCACGCTCCTCGGCGGCCAGGGCCAGCGCTTCGGCCTTCTCGGCCTCGGTCCGCCGGATGGCGGCCAGGGTTTCCTCGAGCGAGGCGTGGGTCGAGGAGATCTGCTCGCGGGCCAGGTCCAGGACCTCGGGAGCCAGCCCCAGCCGCTGAGCGATGGCGAACGCCTGTGACGCGCCGGGCAGGCCGATGGAGAGGTGGTAGGTGGGACGCAGGGTGGCGACGTCGAACTCGACCGCGGCGTTGGTCACACCAGGCTGGGTCTCGGCGAAGGCCTTGAGCTCGGCGTAGTGGGTGGTGGCGGCGACCAGCGCCCCGCGCTCGAGCAGGACGGTCACCACCGCCATGGCCAGGGCCGAGCCCTCGGTCGGATCGGTCCCCGCCCCGATCTCGTCGAGAAGCACGAGCGTTGCTGGCTCGGCGGCCTCGAGGAAACGGACGACGTTGCGCAGGTGCGACGAGAAGGTGGACAGCGACTGCGCGATGCTCTGCTCGTCACCGATATCGGCCATGACCCGGCGGAAGACCGGCATCCGGGCTCCGTCGGCGGCCGGCACGCGGAGCCCGGACTGGTGCATGAGGGCCAGGAGGCCGATCGTCTTCAGCGCGACCGTCTTGCCGCCGGTGTTCGGGCCGGTGATCACCAGCGCCCGGAAGCCGAACCGTTCGCCAAGGCGGAGATCGATCGGTACCGCATCCTCCCCGAGGAGTGGATGCCGGGCGGAGAGTAGCTCGAGCGCGTCATCGGTCACCGCCGGACGGACGGCGTCCATGTCGGCGCCGAGGTGGGCGCGGGCCATCCACAGGTCGGCACGGGCCAAAGCGCCCAGCGACCCACCGATGGACGGGGCGTGGGCCTCGACCTCGCGCGACAGGGCCTCCAGGATCCGCTCCTCCTCGGCTGCCGCTTCCAGGGTGGCCTCGATCCAGGTGTTGTTCAGCTCGACGACCGCCATCGGCTCGATGAACAGGGTGGCGGCCGACGCGCTCTGGTCGTGCACGATGCCCGGCACCCGACCCTTGGCCTCGGCCCGGACCGGGATCACGTAGCGGCCGGCCCGCTGGGTCACGATCGCATCGCCGATGGCGCCGGCCAGGTCCGAGGAGCGGAGCATGCTGTTCAGGCGCTCCCGGAGGCGCTCCTGGGCGACCCGCATCCTCCGCCGGGCCGTCTTCAACGCGGACGACGCGCCATCGAGGATCTCCCCGCTGGGGTCGATGCTCCGCTCGATCTGGGCCTGCAGCCCGGGAATAGGCTCCAGCTCGCCCCGAACGGCAGCCAGCTGGGGCCCGGTCCAGCGCGACAGCCGCTTCCGGAACTGCTCGACGGCGTGCAGGGTGCCGGCCACGTCCAGCAACTCGGCCGGGGTCAGCCGGCCGCCGCGTCGGGCGCGTTTCAGGGCGGTACGAATGTCACGGGCGCCGCCCACCGTGGCATCCGGATGGAGCTCGACCAGGCGCGCCGCCTCATCGGTCTGGTCCTGGAGCAGGGCCACGTGTACCGCGTCACCGACCGGGGCCAGGCCCTCGGCCAACTCGCGCGACGGCCCGAACGCGGTGCGCGCCGCGAGGCGCTCGGTGATGGCCGCGTACTCGAGGGCCCGGAGGCTGTCCGGGTCCGGGTCAGGGGCGCGAGACGTGCGGGTCATCTGCGATCAGGAACCGATATGGCCGGGCCGCCCACGCACCGGCGTACGCCACGCCGATCCGTGCCGCGGTTCGGATTCGCCCGGGCGATGCGCCCGGCCGGAGCGAGATCGGCCCGTCGAGCAGATCGGATCCGCTCAGGCCGCGGTGGACGCCCAGCGCCCGTCCGAGGTTGCCCGGCCCGGCCGCCAGACGGCGGGTGGGAGCCCGGTCGCCACGCCGCTCGCGGGCGAGGCCCTCGCCTTCGATGACTTCCCCGGCACGGAGGAGGACGGCTTCGGGCTTGGTGCCGGGACCGCAGACGACGTTCAGGCAGTCGTGGATGCCATAGATCCGGTACACGTAGGCGTGGCCAGGCGGTCCCCACATCGGCTCGTTGCGCGCCGTTCGACCCCGCGCTGAATGGGCCGCCAGGTCCTCCGGACCGAGATAGGCCTCGGTCTCGACCACGCGCACGGCCACCCGACCATTCGGGGAGTCGTGGATGACGACCGTCCCGAGCAGCGCCGGGGCGACCTCCAGGGCCGAGCGGTCGTACCAGCGACGCTCGGCAGGTGAGGTCAGAAGAGCAGGAACTGCTCGATCTCGTCCGGGACGAACGGACGGACAACGAATCCGGCTATCGGCAGCAGCCACTCGCGGAACCACCCCAGGATGAACGAGTCGGTCATGATCTCGTAGATCGGGCCAAGGAAGCCGGCCGCCGCGACCGGGGCCTCGGGGGCGAGCTCGAAGAAGCTCTGCAGGACGACGTACAGGAAGCTGTAGACCAGCGCGACAAACAGTACGCCCAGCACCGCGCCGAGGATCTCGTCCACCTGCTTCACGACGGGCAGCCTGGTCTCGCGGAAGAAGGTCCGGACCAGGAGGAACCCGCCGATGACGCCCGCCGCGAACAGGACCAGGTAGATCCACAGCTCCTGCTGCTCGGGTGCCGCGAGCTCCCAGACGCCGGAAAGCGAGTCGGCGATAGGCCCGGCGAGGACGCTGGCCAGCACGAACGAGACCAGGACGACGATGCAGTTCATGAGGTAGCGGAAGGCGCCCTGCTGGAAGCCGATGAGCACGCCGCCGGCCAGGGTGATGAGGACCACCAGGTCCGCGACAGTGAACTGCGCGATGAAGTCCATGCGGTGAGATCTCCGATGATTGCGCCGCGAAGGGTACCAGCGCCGTCCAGCGCGGCAACGGGACGATCAGCGGATCTCGGCCGCCAGATGGTGCCGCAACGCGCCACTGATCTTGTCCACCGCACGGGCCACCGCACGCTCGTCCGCCGCCGACTGGGGCTGGAAGCGCAGCGCGAGCCCGTAGGACACCTTCCCCTCCCCGATCTGCCCCCCGCGGTACACGTCGAACAGGCGCACGTTGTCGAGCAGCGGGCCGCCGTTCTGGCGGACCAGCCGAATCAGGTCGCCGACGGGCGTCTCGGCGGCGAGGACGACGGCCAGGTCGCGATCGACGGGCTGGGCGGCGGGAACCGCTGCCGCTCGATCGGATCGAGGCGGGAACCCGAGGAGCCCATTCGGCTCAACGTGGATGGACGCCACCAGCGGTCGGCCCGGAAGGTCCCAGGCGGCGGCAACGGCGGGATGGACCTCCCCCAGCGAGCCGTAACTGCGGCCGTTGGCATCGGTCATGCGAGCCGCCCGGCCGGGATGGAGGTGGGCATGGCGCTCCTCCGCCGTCTCCGGCCGGTAGGTTGGCGTCGGCAGGCCCATCGCCTCGTGGATTGTGTCCAGGATGCCCTTCAGGTCGGCCACGGCCCATGGTCGGGGTGGCTCGCCGGGCTGGCGCTCGGTGGCGTTCCCGAGGAGGCCGATCCCCACCGTCCACGCCTCGCGGTATGCCCCACCGGCCTGGGCCAGCTCCGCGTCGGCCGCGGGGCGATATCGGAAGTCCTTGCCCAGCTCGAAGAGGGCCAGATCGGCGCGCCGCTGGCGGACGTTCTCCGCCATCGCGCCCAGAACCGACGGATACGGGACCGGACGGAGGATGGCGTGCTCCTCCGACAAGGGGTTCGCCACCCGCACCAGGTGCAGCGCCTCCGGATCGAACCCGGACCGACGGAGGTCGTCGGGGCCGATGAGCGCGTGGGTGATGACCTCGTCCAGGCCGATGCCAGCGAGCACCCGGCGGAGGGCATGGCGGCGGGCGGTCGGATCGGGTCGGGTGGGCGGAACCTCGGCTGCCGGCAGCGTCCCTTCAATCCGGTCGTAGCCGTGGGCGCGCGCCATCTCCTCGGCCACGTCCGCGGGGAGGACGACATCAGTGCGGTGCAGCGGGACGGTGACCGCCACGGTTCCGGGATCGGCGCCAGCGACTTCGAAGCCGAGCGGCGTGAGCCACGAGGTCACCCGCTCGGCGTCCACCGGGATCCCGAGGAGCCGCTCGGTCCGCGCCGTGTCCACGGCGATCACCCGCGGCTGATGCGGACCGGGGTCGTTGTCCACGATGCCGGTCGCGACCCGCGCTCCGGTGATCTCCGCGATGAGCGCCGCGGCCCGGTCCGCGGCCCGCCGCGGGAGGTCCATCGAAATCCCCTTCTCGTGGCGCATCGACGCCTCCGAGCGGAGGGCGAGCCGGCGCGCGGTGTTCCGGATCGTCGGGCCGTGGAAGATGGCGGACTCGAGGATGACCCGGCGCGTCGCCTCGGTCACCTCGGTGTCGGCCCCGCCCATGATCCCGGCAAGGCCGATCGGCCGGTCGCGGTCGGCGATGACCAGCATCCGCTCGTCCAGGCGACGGTCGAGATGGTCGATGGTCACCAGCGTCTCCCCGGCCCGGGCGCGGCGGACGACGATCCGCCCGTCGGGGATCCGATCGGCGTCGTAGGCGTGCATCGGCTGGCCCATCTCGTGCATGACGTAGTTCGTGACGTCCACCACCGGGGAGATGGGTCGCACGCCGGCCGCCACCAGCCGCTGCGCCATCCACTCTGGCGTGACGCCAGTGCCGACATCCTCCAGGAGCCGTGCCGTGAACCGCGGGCAGAGCTGGCTGTCTTCGATCTCGACCGTGACTGCCTCGGCAGTCGCCGATCCGGACTCCGCGACCGTCACCTCCGGCCAGCGGACCGTGGTCCCGGTCGTGGCCGCGATCTCGCGTGCCAGCCCGATCATCGAGAGCGCGTCGCCGCGGTTGGGCTTGACGTCCACGTCGAGGACCGTCTCGCCGATGGCCGACGCCAGGTCCGCTCCCACCGGGTGCTCCTCGGCCGTTCCCAGGATCAGGATCCCGTCGCCGTCCTCGCCGAGGCCGAGCTCGATGGGGCTGCACAGCATCCCGTTCGACACCGATCCGCGGATCTTCGTCCGCTCGATCTTCCGGCCGCCGGGGAGGATCGATCCGGGGACCGCCACCGGCACCAGCTGTCCAACCGCGAGGTTCTGGGCGCCGCACACGATCTCGAGCTCCTCGCCGTCGCCGGCGACGTCAACCCGGGTCAGCCAGAGAGTATCGGCGTTCGGGTGTCGCTCGAAAGCGAGGACGCGGCCGACGACGACCCCCGACCACTCGCCGCCAGTCTGCTCGACGGCCTTGACCTCGAAGCCGAGGAGGGCGAGACGCTCGGCCAGCTCATGCGTGGACAGGTCGAGGTCCACGTAGTCGGAGAGCCACGACAGGGGGACGCGCATCGGTCAGCGCCCGCCGCCGAACTGCTCGAGGAAGCGCAGGTCCGCGCTCAGGAGAAGCCGCAGGTCCGGGATGCCATGGCGGAGCAGGGTCAACCGGTCGAGGCCCATCCCGAAGGCGTAGCCCTGGTACTCCTCCGGGTCGAGCCCGCCGTTGCGGAGCACGACCGGGTGGACCATGCCCGCGCCAAGGATCGTCATCCAGCCAGTGCGGCTGCAGGCGGGGCATCCGGGGCCACCGCACACCAGGCAGCCGATGTCGAACGCCACGCTTGGCTCGGTGAAGGGGTAATAGCCGGGTCGGAACCTCGTCCGGGTCCCGTCCCCGAACATGGCCCGCGCGAACTCCTCGAGCATGCCCTTCAGGTCGGCGAGGCTCGTCCGGCGGTCGACGACGAGGCCTTCGACCTGGAAGAACTCGAACCCATGGGAAGCGTCAACCGCCTCGTACCGATAGCAGCGCCCCGGCATGAGGACCCGGATCGGAGGCGCGAGCTCGCGCATGGCCCGGATCTGGACCGGCGAGGTGTGGGTCCGGAGGATGGTGCCGTCGTCCGCCGGCCGCGGCTCGCCGGCGGCCACCGAACCCGGCTCGGCCACGTACAGGGTGTCCCACAGATCGCGCGACGGATGGTCGGGCGGGATGTTGAGCAGCTCGAAATTCATGAGATCGGTTTCGATCTCGGGCCCCTCGAGGACCTCGAACCCGAAGCCGTGAAAGATCTCGCGCAGGTCGCGCTCGACGGTCATCAGGGGGTGGAGATGCCCGAGGCGGACCGGTCGTCCGGGCACGGTCATATCCAGCGTCTCCCCCGCCAGCCGCTCGTCGAGCTCGGCGCCGGCGAGCTCCCGGCTGCGGGTGGCGATCGCGCCCTCGAGTGCCTGCCGCGCCTCGTTGGCCGCCACCCCGGCCGCAGGGCGATCCCTTTCAGGAACGCCGCTCAAGCCCCGGAGAAGGGTGGTCAGGGAGCCCGAACGACCGAGCACCGCCACCCGCACCGCATCGACGGCAGCCGCATCGGCGGCCTCGGCAAGGCGCGCCTCGGCATCGGCGCGGACCCGCGCGACTTCGGCCAGCAGGCTTGCGGCGTCAGTGGGGGTGGTCATCGGTCGGGACTGCTCCATCGGTCGAGTCATCGGTCATTGTGAGTGAAACAAACGACCCCGCTCCGTGATCCGGAGCAGGGTCGTGGGACCGACGCCGAAGCGCCGGTCAGCTGGTAAAGGTGGCCTGCGACATCTCGACCAGACGGGCGAAGGCCGCCGGCTCGCGGACGGCGAGATCGGCCAGCTGCTTGCGGTTGACCTCGATGCCAGCGGACTTCAGGCCGGCCATGAACCGGCCGTAGGGCATCCCGTTCTGCCGCGAGGCGGCATTGATGCGCTGGATCCAGAGGCGGCGCATGTCGCGCTTCCGGTCGCGCCGGTCGCGGTACGCATAGCGCAGGGCGTGGAACAGGGCCTCGCGGGCAGGCCGGATGAGCTTCGAGCGGGTCATCCGCCGGCCCTCGGCCTGCTTCAGGAGGCGCTTATGGCGGCGGTGGGCGGGAACTCCGCGCTTGACGCGAGGCATATCGGACCCCTACTCGTACGGCATGAGCCGCTTCAGCTGGGCGGCGTGGGTCGAGCTGACCTGGGCCATCCCGGCGTAGCGGCGCTTGCGGCGGCTGGACTTGATCTGGAGATGGTGACCCCGCCAGGCCTTGGGTCGGAGCCATTTGCCCGAACCCGACTTGCGATAGCGCTTGGCGGTGCCCTTGTGGGTCTTCATCTTCGGCACGGTGGTTTCTGATTCCCCTGTCGTTACGCTGGAGTGGCGGCCGGTGGCTCCTCTGCCACCTCGGGCACCTGGCCCTTGGCCTGGAGCGCCTCACCGATGGTCTCGCCCTCGGTCGCCGCGGCGCCATCGACGAGGTCCGGATGGTCCTCGCGACGGTCCGCCTTGGCGGTGGGCGGTCCCATCACGATGAACAGGCTCCGTCCTTCCATGAGCGGCGGACGTTCGATCACCCCGTGGTCGCCGATCATCTCGGCGGCCTTCTCGAGCAGGTTGCGCCCGAGCTGTGGATGGTTGATCTCCCGGCCCCGGAACTGGACCGCGACCTTGACCCGGTCCCCTTCGTCGAGGAACTGTGACGCGCGGCGGGTCTTGGTCGCCAGGTCATGGGTATCGATCTTGACCCGGAACCGGATCTCTTTGAACGTCTGCGACTTCTGCTTCTTCTTTGTTTCGCGCTCGCGCTTCTGGATCTCGTACTTGTACTGGCCGTAGTCCAGGATCTTGCAGACCGGCGGTACCGCCGTCGGAGCCACCTCAACCAGGTCGAGGCCCTTCTCCTGCGCCAGCGCGAGGGCGTCTGCGGTCTGCAGGACACCGAGCTGCTGGCCCTCGTCGTCGATCACCCGCACCTCGCGGATACGGATCATGTCGTTGACGCGGAGTTCCCTGGTTATCGGCCTGTGCTCCCTTCAATACATGAGCCACGGTCCGCTGACGGACGCGTGGCCCACATCTGCGCGATTGCCGGCCGACTATACACCGCGTTCAAAAAGAGGGTCAACGAACGTCCCTGTCGCGGCCCGTCATGTCGGAGTCTCGCTGCGATTGGCGTCGGTCAGTCTGGCCCACCCTTTCCCCGTTCGTGATCCTCCTCGTCCTCCCAGTCGACCCAGGGCACGTCGAACTCCTCGAGGTAATCGTGCACCGCCTGACCCACCGTTCGCGGGAAGGCGGGCTGGGCGAAGCGCTCTTCCAGGCCGTAGCGCTTGACCTTGTCCTGCACCGGTCCCTTGAGCTCGGCGAACACGAGGCCGATGTCCCTCCGATCCAGCCGTTCCACCAGCTCCACCAGCACGTCGGCGGCGGTGGTGTCCACGTCGGTGATGGGCTCCGCCGCCACGACTACACGGTGGACCGGCGCCTCAGCCTCATCTACCGCATCCAGGACCGCCTCGCGGAAGCGGTCGGCGTTGGCGAAGAAGAGCGGGGCGTCGAAACGGAACAGGACGAGACCCGGGATCTGGCGCCCTTCCGGGTGGCGCTCATGGTCGTGGTACCCCTTCAGGCCGTCGACCCGGCCGAGGATGGCGGTGTATGGATGCCACGCTCGCCAGAGGAGGGTTCCCACCGACAGGCCAATGGCAATGCCGATTCCGGGAATGACCCCGATGAGGGCGACTCCCAGCAGGGCCGCGACGGCGAGGCCGAAGTCGGGTGGGTTGATCTCGGCCAGCCGGCGCAGGGCGCCCAGGTCGAAGAGGCCGCTCACGGCCACGATCACGATTCCCGCCAGCGTCGCTTCGGGCAGCGGCGCGAGGATCCCGGTGGCGAACAGGAGAACCAGCCCGATCACGCCCGCCGCCACCACCCCGGTGAGCTGGGTCCGGGCCCCGGCCGCCTCGGCAGCCGGGGTACGCGACGAGCTGCTCGAGATCGGGAAGCCCTGGAAGAAGCCGGCCGCCGCATTCACCGAGCCGAGAGCGAACAGCTCTTGGTCGGGGTCAACACGGTCACCGAGCCGGGCGGCGTAGCTCCGCGACAGGACGCTGGTGTCGGCAAAGGCCACGAGGGAGATGGCCAGGGCGCCGAGCAGGATCGGCGGCAGCTGCTCCAGATCGAAGGACGGGACGACCGGCAGCGGGCAGGCCTGCGGGAACCAGCCCGACCGTCGCCAGCTGGCCCTCCAGGCCGAGGAGCACGACGAGGCCGATGCTGCCGAGGACCACGATGAGGGCGCCGGGGACGCGCGGCAGGAACCGGCGGGTGGCAATCAGCACCGCGACGGTGCCCAGCCCGATGGCGGCGGTGAGCGGCTGCGACTCGCCAAGGGACGAGACGAGCTCGATCACACCCTGGAACAGGCCGTCGGCATCGACATTGATCCCGAGCAGCAGCGCGAGCTGGTCGACGATCACGACGACCGCGATGCCCGCCAGGTAGCCGACCCGTACCGGCTTGGACAGGAGGTCGGTGACGAACCCGAGGCGGGCCAGGCCGCCGATCAGGCACATGACGCCGACCGCGACCGCCAGCGTGGCCGCCACGCCCATCCTCGCCTCAGCATCCGCGCCGGCCAGCGGGATCACGGTGGCGGCCACGACGGGCGCGACCGCCGAGTCGGGACCGACGACGAGGATGCGTGACGGACCGAACAGGGCGTAGGCCAGCAGCGGAACCATGGTGGCGTAGATGCCGGTCACTGCGGGAAGCCCGGCGAGCTCCGCATAGGCCATCCCCTGC
This sequence comes from uncultured Chloroflexia bacterium, assembly GCA_963699235.1. GTDB lineage: Bacteria > Chloroflexota > Limnocylindria > QHBO01 > QHBO01 > DASTEQ01. The sequence goes on from OY969424.1 coordinate 1,374,845, forward strand.
GGGACGAGGAGCGCGGTGAGGACCGCCCCCGCGGCAAGGTCGTATCGGAGCCATGCGGGCTGGTACCGGCGGGCGAGGGCCAGGCCCGGCAGGAACCGCATGATCAGCTGCCGGGCGCCTCGTGGATCTCGCGCGCGGCGCGGATGCCGGACTCCAGCGCTCCCTGGATCCAGGCGTGGTACAGCGAGCAGTGCTCGCCGGCGAAGAGGTAGCGGCCCTCGGGCCGCTCGATGTCGGCCTGGAGGTCGGTCTGCTGCTCGGGGGCGAACATGGCAAACGCACCGCGTGCCCATCGGTCCGAATACCACGCGTGCGACGTGCCGCCCTCGTACTCCTCCCGGATCCGGGGGTGAATCCGCGCCACGTCCTCGAGCGCCTCCTCGAGCCGGGTCTCCTCGTCCATCGCCCCCCACTGGAGGGCGTCCTGGCCCCAGGTGTAGCTGGCCAGCAGCACGCCCCGGGTGGTGTCCGGGTCCGGCGTCGGGTAGTTCATGCGGCGGATCGGCAGCTCGGTGACCGTGCCGCCGCCCCGGATCCCGTCGTCGTCCTCCCAGAAGCGGTTCCGGACCTGGAACAGGATCTTGGTCGAGGCGTGGTAGTTCAGCTGCCGGATGGCGCGCTGCTTGCCGGCGGAGAACGGGGTGACCGCCTCGATCGTACGGAGCACGGAGAACGGGACGGTGATGATCCCGTAGTCGGCGCGGACGCTGTAGCGGCCGGCCTCGGTCTTGTAGTGGACGGTCACACCATCGGCGTCCTGGTCCACCGCGAACACGTTGGCGCCGAACCGGACCTCGTCGCCCAGCTGGGCGTAGAACGCGTTCGGGAGCCGATCCATGCCGCCTGCGATCTCCTGCATGTCCACGTACGCCCCGCCGAGGTCCTCGCGAAGAACTTCCACCAGCGAGTTGTGCATGTCCGATTCCAGGAAGTTCAGGACCGTGAAGTACTCGATCGCCCCCCGCGACCAGCCCTTGAAGCGCAGGAACTCGTACAGGGAGTACTGGTCGTAGTCGCGCACGATCTGAACCCAGGCCACGTCGGGATCCTGCTCGACCAGGGCCCGGAGGTCGCCGATGGCGGACTCCCATAGCTGGTCGGCGGTCCGGCCCCGCTCGTGCGACTCGAGCTGGTACGGGAGCCGGTCCGGCTCGCGGTCCACCTCCTCGCGGGTCATCCGCTCTCCGCCCACGTGGACGAGGGCCTTCGGGTTGCTCATCACGAAGGGGCGGAGTGGGAGGTCGAACAGCTCGCAGTAGCGAAGGGTCAGGTCGTGGGCGCGTGGGATGCGCATCCCGCCCGCCTCCGCGTACAGGCCCGCCGCGAACGGGGCGCGGAGGGTGTAGATCCGGCCGCCGACCCGGTTCTGGGCCTCGAGGACGGTCACCTGGTGGCCCTCGCGCTTCAGCTCGAAGGCGGCCACCAGGCCGGCCAGGCCGGCCCCGATGACGACCACCTGCTTCCGGTCGCGGGCGCCGACCTCCAGCCCGTGCTCGGGCGTCTCGAGGATCTCGGGCTCGACCGGGGTCGTGTTCGGCGGGATCTCGTCCGGGCGAATGCTCATTCGGCCTGGGGCCAGAGCTCGCGGCGCTGGATGCGGCCGGCGAGATCGGTCACGAACGCGTCCAACGGCACGCCCTGGGACTGCTCCCCCGTGCGCAGCCGCGGGCTCACCGCCCGGGCCTCCGCGTCGCGGTCCCCGACCACCAGCATGACCGGCACCTGCTGGCCCTGCGCGTCGCGGACCTTGGCCTGCATCCGCTCGGACGCGGTCGTCGACCTCGGCCCGGATGCCGCCCGCCCTGAGCGCGGCCCGAACCTCCTCGGCGTACTCGATATGGCGGTCCGCGATGGGGATGACGATCGCCTGCACCGGAGCCAGCCACGCCGGGAAGGCACCGGCGTAGTGCTCGGTGATGACCCCGATCCACCGCTCGAACGAGCCATAGATGGCGTAGTGCACGACTGCCGGTCGGTCGAAGCCACCGTCGGCCGTCCGGTACTCGAGATCGAACCGCTGGGGCAGCTGGTAGTCGACCTGGATGGTCGCCATCTGCCACTCGCGGCCGAGGGCGTCATCGAGGAAGACGTCGATCTTGGGGGCGTAGAACGCACCACCGCCCGGATCGATGCTCGTACGGCGTGGCGGCCGCCTTCAGCGCCTCGGCCAGCTTGCCCTCGGCCGCGTCCCAGAACTCGTCGGTCCCGAGCCTCTTCTCCGGCCGGGTGGCGAGCTTGAAGCCGCGGCTCGAAGCCGAACGGCGCGTACTGGCGGCGGACGAGGGTCGAGCGCGAGGTTGATCTCGTCGATCGACCTGGTCGTCGCGGCAGAGGACGTGGGAGTCGTCCTGGGTCAGCTGGCGGACCCGGAACATGCCGGCCAGGGCGCCGGTCCGCTCCTTGCGGAAGAGCCCGAGTAGTCGGCGAGGCGCATCGGCAGGTCTCGGTAGGAGTGCGCAGCTGGGTCTTGTAGATCAGCATCGACTCGGGACAGTTCATCGGCTTCAGCCCGCGACAGGTGGTCCGAGTCGTCGAGCGACGAACATGTTGTCCTGGTAGAGCGCCCAGTGGCCCGACGTCTCCCACAGCTCCTTGCGCACCAGGCAGGCGTGCGGACCTCGTCGAAGCCGCCGTCGCGACGCACCTCGCACGACCAGTGCCTCCAGCGCCCGCCACAGGGCCATGCCGCGGGGGTGCCAGAACGGTGCGGCCGGCGACTCGGGATGGAAGCTGAACAGGTCGAGGTCGCGGCCGAGCTTGCGGTGGTCGCGCTTCCTAGCCTCTTCCAGCCGCCACAGGTGCTGGTCGAGGTCCTCCTGCGACTCCCAGACCGTGCCGTAGATGCGCTGCAGCATCGGACGCGTCTCGTCGCCGCGCCAGTAGGCGCCGGCCGTGTTCAGGAGCTTGAACGGCGCCGAGCTCCGCCGGTGGAGCGCGAGGTGCGGGCCGCGGCAGAGGTCGGTGAACGACCCGTGGCGGTAGAAGGAGATCACGGTGGCATCGTCGTCCGGCAGGTCGCGCGATGATCTCGACCTTCAGCTCCTGGTTGGCGGCCTCCAGCTCGGACGAGCGCGGTCGCGCGGTCCAGCTCGTACCGCTCGAACGGCAGGTCGGCGGCCACCTGCGCCCGCATCTTCTCCTCGATCCGATTCGAGGTCGGCGGGCGTCAGCGGCCGCGGCAGGTCGAAGTCGTAGTAGAAGCCGTCCTTGATGGCCGGACCGATCCCCAGCTTCGCCTCGGGGAACAGCTCCAGCACGGCCGACGCCATGACGTGGGCCGCGCGAGTGGCGCATCGCGTCGAGGTCGGTCATGGGCGCCGGCGTCGAGCAGCTCGGACGCGGCGGATCGGACCTCGTCTCCGTCGAGGGCCAGCGAGGGTGCCTCCTAGATCGGCTTGAAGCTCTCGAACGGCTGGCGGCAGCCGGCGCAGTGGTAGATGGCGCGGCACAGCGTCGGACCGAATGGATTCTCGAGTGTCGTCTTCCGCGATCCGCAGTACGGGCAGGTCACGACGGAGCAGCACCGGCAGCTCGCCGAGGCCGCCGACAGCGCACGGAGATGAGGACGGCGGCGCGAACCCGCTCGACCGCAGCTGCTCGCGGCCCGCCGGCGGTGATCCGGTCCGACGTCCACGGCGGGGCGAAGGAGAGGTCGCACCTCGACCTCGTCGGCCACTCCGAGCGCGACGCAGCCGCTCCCCGATCTGCTGCCGCATGACGTCGATGGCCGGGCAGCCGACGAAGGTGGGCAGCAGCTCCACCGTCAGCGCTCGCCCGATCATCGCCACGACTCCACCGCGCCGATCACGCCGAGGTCGACGACGCTGATGGTCGGGATCTCCGGGTCCGGCGATCTCGGCCAGCGCCGCCCAGACGCAGCGCTTCCGGGTCGGCCGTCGGGCGCTGGCCGATCACCACGTCGCCCCCGCCTCGGCTCGGGAGACCGATCGTGAACTCGCCCTACAGCCAGCGGAAGTCATCGGTCCGGCGCGTCCGGCCGTCCGCCCGGTGCCGGGCGCGGACGCGGCGGCGCCGGGACAGGCCCAGGCTCGCCAGCTCGGCGTCGACCCGCTCGAGCCACCGCGCTCGCAGCGACGTCCAGCGGCTCCGGCAGGATGCCGGCCCTCACCAGCGTCGTCCTCGCCGTCGAGCGGCGCGAAGACGGACAGCGCATCCGGCCACAGGCGGCCGAGCGCGTCGGCCAGGCGTCGCGGGCTCGGCGTCCGGCTTCCGGCCAGGCGCTGCATCCAGGCATCGAAGTGCAGGAGGTGGTAGGTCTCCTCGCGCCGCATCTTGCCCGCCAGCTCGGCCACGCGGCGCGTAGGTCGAGGCGGCCAGCGACCTCGAGGCGGACGGCGTCGGCCGTCTCGTACAGGAAGCGGCGGGCGACGGTGAAGGCCCAGTCGGTCCGCGGATGGTTCATGAGCGCGGCATGCCGGTAGGCGTCCGGATCGCGCCCGAAGGCGATGCGGTCGGGGTCGTCATCGGTCAGCTCGGCCAGCAGCTCGTACCAGGCCTTGGCGTGCCCGATCTCGTCCTGGGCGATGCGAGCGAGGTCGCGACGTCCTCCTCGAGCATCGGCGCGATGCCGGTCCACTCCGAGTCCCAGAAGCCGAGCACGAACTCGTCGTCGGCCAGCGTCAGCAGCAGCTCGGCCAGCGCGTTCGCGGGTGGCGGCGTCGAGCTCGGTCATGCCTCTCCCCGTCACCTCGGAGCGGCCTCACCGTCCGCTGTGCCGGCGCGCTGTCGCGCGGCCTCCAGCTTGTGCTTGATGAGGTAGCCACCCGGGCGCTTGAAGGACCGATCGAACGGCGGCTGCAGCAGGTCCGGGTCGTCGAGCTCGGTGATCGCATCGCGCGGCACGACCCACAGCCGATGCGCTCTCCTGGCGGCGACCGTAGAACTCGCGGGCGTAGTGCAGCGCCAGCTCCTCGTCCGGCGCTTTGACGCTGCCGCCGTGGATCATCGGGTCGCCCTCGGCCTCCTGCCGGAAGACCTCCCACACCCGGTCCGAGCCCATGGCGTCCGGCAGCCTCAGGCCGCGAGGCTCCGAGCGACCGCGTCGCGCACCCACTGGGTCTCGGCGCGATGGAGGCGCCGGAACTCGAGCCGCTCGACTGCGACGCCGGACCGTGGCCGGTGACGACGGAGCGGAGCTCGTCCCAGTCGGGCTCGGTGTACTGCCAGCGGCCGGTCGCCTCGTCGCAGGCGCAGGGCGGGGTCCGGGATGGTGCAGGCCCAGCTCCCAGATGCGCGGCACGTAGATCGAGAGGAACTCCTGGCGCAGCTGCTCGTTGCCCTTGGACTTGATCTGCCAGATGCAGGTCCTTGTCGGTGGCCGGGTCGGTGGGCGGGCCGTGCATCTGCATGAGCGGGCCCCACCATCGGTCCAGGGCCTCCTGGACCATCGCGCGCTGGCGCATCGGTCCCGTTCATCAGGGTCAGGACGACGTCGCGGCCGTGCATGATGTGGACCGATTCCTCCCAGCAGATCTTCTTCATCGTGCGGGCGTACGGCGCGTACGAGGAGTCGCGCAGCGCCTGCTGGGACACGATCGCAGCGGCGTCCACCAGCCAGGCGATGATCCCGACGTCACCCCAGGAACGGGTCGGGTAGTGGAAGACGTTGTGGAACTTCGTCTTGCCGGCGAGCAGGTCGGCGAGCATCTGCTCGCGCGGCTTGCCGAGGTCCTCCGCCACGCGGTACAGGAGCTGGGCGTGGCCCACCTCGTCCTGGATCTTGCTGGTCAGGGCGAGCTTGCGGCGCAGGGTCGGCGCGCGCAGGATCCAGTCCCGCTCGGGCAGCACGCCCATCAGCTCGCTGTTGGCGTGCATCTCGACGAACTTCAGGATCGCCGCCCGATACTCGTCGGGCATCCAGTCGTCGGCCTCGACCTTGCCGCCCGCTGCCGACGTGCGCGAAGAACGCCTCGGCGCGTGCCGCGTCATCCACGATCGTAGGGTACCGCACGCTCATCGGGGCAGCAGTTCCAGCGTGGTCTCGAGAACCTCCTCGCGGATCATCGCCGCCGTCGATTGCGAGCGTGGGTACTTCGCCTCGAAACCGCGACTGACGGCGGCCACCACGTCCGGTTCGGTGGCCGGGACCACCCGCACCGGCACGGCGTCTTTCCCCAGCCACAGTGTGCAGTCCGGCTGCGCGAGCGCCTCCCGGTACCAGCGGGAGCGCGCACCGCGGTAGGTCCGGACAAAGGCTCGGTCCACGTCCACTACCACCCAGATGATTGTCCGATGGACGGGCGCATCGGGCGCCCGCCGGGTCTCGATCCGAACCTCCTTCTCGGTCCGGAGTCGAGCCAGGACGTCTTCGGTGAAAGCCGGGGTGGGCATCAACTCAACGATACCCTCCCGGCCGGCTTCTATCCCCGCCCGCGACGACTCCGCGATGCCGCGAGCGTCATCGTGAGCGCTCCCGACATCAACAGCCCGAACCCGAGCAAGGCTGCGAGCGGAGGCCCGTCAGGCTGGTCCATGGCCGTGTCCGGGATGCTGGTTGTGCCCCAGACCATGCTGTCGATCTCGCTCTGCGCCGAGGCGGCGAGGTCGTCAAAGGTCTCGCCGGAGTAGTCGTCCAGAATTGTGATGATGGTCGAGGCGATGTCCTGCGCGACCACCCTCACTCGCTCGTCCTGGCCAACCCAGAACCAGAAGAAGTCAGGCACGCCATTTTGGGTGAACAGGTACGCCCGACCGGAGACGCATGCCGGATCGAGGTCTCCCGAGAACTCGACCTGCTTCCCAGGCAGGCCGCCGAGCATCACGTCGCTGGGCGGGGAAGCCGAAAGGGAAGGATGCGTCCCGAGCCAGCTGGTGACGGCGGCGGCACTGACACCGATCGAGGTCACCGTCTCTCCGCACGGTGGTGCCCCGACATTGCCGTCGTGCTCCTCGATGAACAGGCCCCCGGACCGGTCCGGCCGTTCCAGCCCGAAGCCGTGGGGCAGGATGAAGGCGAGCCACTCTTCATCGGTTGTGAAGGTCAGCAGGCGGTCGAATCCGGTGTAGGTGTAGGTCCCCGGAGGGATTGGACCGTTGCAGATCTGCGGGGCGACGCAGGGCAGTCCGGGCGACGGGTCGAGGGACAATTGGCCGCGGATCGCGCCGTCCGGGAAACTCGCCGTGTGGACATTGACGTAGTACGCGGACGGGTCGTCGATGATGGCCTGGAGCAACGTCGGGTGGTGCCCGAAGGTGCATCCGCCGGCAGGGGGAATCGCAAGCGGCACCGCGACCGGACCAGAAACATCCGCGGCGCCGGTGTGGATGTGGGCCATCGCGGCTGGCTCGATGTCGCGAACCGTCCATACGACGCAAGCCGTGCCGTCAACCGGATCGAGGGTGACCTCTGCGACCCCCAGCCCGTCCGGGTCGCCGGGGCCCGGGACCTCATTGAAGCCATTGAGATCCCCGTACACTGAGGTTTCAAACGGAGGATCCGCCGCGCTCAGCTGGCCGCGGATGGCGCCATCTGGAAACGCGCTGGTATGCACGTTTACGTAGTAGCCGGCGGGATTCGCCAGGATCGCATCGAACGACGCGTCATCGATATCGACACAGTCGTCACTGAATCCATCGACCGGCGGGGCCAACGGCACGAGGACAGGTCCCGCGACGCCCGCGGCCCCGGTGTGGATGTGAGCCGCGGTGACCGTGTCGAGCCGTTCGACCACGACGCCGTAGCAGATGCTTGACGTGTCCGGAAGGAACTGGATGTTCCCCTCTCCATCGCCGTCCTCGTCCCCCGGCCCCGGCACCTCGTCGGCCCCGCTGAGCTCGAAGAACAGAAGGCTTCCCGGGGTCATCAGCTGCCCGCGGATGGCGCCGTCGGGATACGTGGCGTTGTGGAAGTTCACGTAGTAGTCGGGTGGACTTGCGACGATGGCTTCCAGCGTGGCCGTGTCCAGCGAGTCAACGCAGCCCGATTCGGTGAGTGGGAACGGTTCGAGGGCAACCACGACCGGACCGGCCACGCCCGCAGCGCCGGCGTGAATGTGCCCTGCCGTGGGCGCGTCGATCAGCTCCCAGAACGCCTCCCAGCAGACGGTGCCGGCGGCGGGGTCGATGGTCAGGAACGCCCCGCCCGCACCATCCGGATCGCCTGGCCCCGGCACCTCCTGACCCCCATCCATCGTGATATCGAAGAACGACTCGGCTGCGACGGCGGGCGCGGGGCCGCCGAACAGGGTCAGGCCGATGACGAGCGAAGCCAGGATCGACAGCCGGAAGCCACGGGGCGACATGGCGGCATTCCTCCGTGGGAACGCCATGCCGGCGAGGGACATTCCGCCTGGACGCGGCTTCCCGGACAGACACTAGGCCCGCCGCCGACCGCTGGCAATGGCAAACATCGGGAACCGTCAGTCGTGCGGCGCGGCCTTTAACGGACGGTGCCACGACTCGTAGGCCGCGTCCGCGTTCGCGGCCGCGACGGCCACCGTGCGTGGGCCGGCCACGGTGATGGCGGTGCGCGGCACGTAAAGATCGACCGGCAGCAGCCCGCGGGTCCGGACCAGCAGGTAGTCGGCGAAGACCGCATCGACACGACCGATGCGCCGATTCCCGGCATCGCAGACCTCCCAGCCGGGCTCTGGCTCGGCGCCGGTGGTTGGGGCGGGCGGAGTCGCGGTCTCGTCGGTCATGCCACGGCGGCCGGCGGGGCGGCCACGTTGAGGGCCGCCGGCAGGGCCTCGACCCGGATCGGCAGCGTCCCCCACGGCTCGCCGTCGAGATGGACGCGGGTCGGCTCGTCGCCCTCGATGAGGATCCAGCGGGTCCGGTAGAAGCGGACCTTGGGGTGGCCGACGTGCTTCGCCTGGTACAGCCCCGGCAGCTCGCGCAGGGCCTCGAACCGCGACAGGTCGCCGACCACGCAGACGTCCAGCTGCCCATCGGTCAGGCTGGCGTCGGGACAGATCTTCATGCCGCCACCGTAGTACGGCCCGTTCGCGAACGCGACCAGGAGCGAGGTGTGATCCACCACCTCGCGCCCGCTGTCCAGGTCGAACGTGATCCGGAGCCGCTGGTTGTGGAAGCGACGCAGCTCGTCGATCGTGCCGGCGAAGTACCCGGCCCGGCCGTTCTTCCACCACGGGCGTGGGTTGGCCATCGTCCACGACACCTGGGCGTCGAACCCGACGCCGCCGGCGGCGACGAAATGGCGGAGCGTCGCGCCGCGGATGGCGCGGCCCACGTCCATCGGTCGGAGAGACGGGCCGAGGGCGATGTCCAGCGCGGTGAGCGGCTCGATCGGGATGCCCAGGCTCCGGGCCAGGTCATTCCCCCGGCCAACTGGTACGACCCCCAGCGCACCGCCGCCGGCGCTGATGATGCCGTTCACGACCTCCTGCATCGTCCCGTCGCCGCCGACCGCCACCACCCGGTCGGCGCCATTGCGAATCGCCTCCGCCGCCAGCTCCTCGGCGTGGCCGCGCCTGGTCGAAACTCGGAGCTCGGCGTTCCGCCGGCCCAGCTGGGCCTCGAGCTGGGGCACCAGCCGTCCACCGGCGCCGTCGCCTGCAATGGGGTTCAGGACGAGGACCGGCGCGACCGCGTTCGCCACGCGGCCGATTGTGACCTACCCGACCGAGACCTGGACCGCGTGATAGCCGCGGGCGCCATCGGGTGCCGGACGGGTCTGGCGCGACTCCTGGACCACCCCATCGCCATCGGTGGCCCGGACCCGGATGATGTGGTCGCCCGGGGTGGCGGGCCATCGGTACTGCCACTGGACCCAGGTTGCGTCACTGATTGCGACCGACAGCTCCGCCGGCTCCCACGAGGCTCCGTCGACCTCGACCTCCACCGTGCTCACCCCGCGATCGGGTGCCCAGGCCACCCCCGCCACGGCCACCTCGCCGGCCGCCAGCGAGGCGTTGGCCCGCGGCAGATCGATCCGGGACTGGGTCAGGATCGGCCCCTCCTTGGCCCAGCCGAGGGGGACCCAGTAGGCATCGAAGTCCTCCCAGCGGGTCAGCTCGATGTTCGTCAGCCACTTCGTGGCGCTCACGTACCCGAACAGGCCGGGCACGATGAGTCGCGCCGGGAACCCGTGCTCCGCGGGCAGCGGCTCGCCGTTCATGGCCACCGCGATGAGCGCGTCCCGCTCGTCGGTCTTGACCCACTCGGTCGGGAAGCCGCACGTCCACCCGTCGTACGAGCGGCCGACGACCTGGGTGGCGCCGTCCTGGACGCCGGCCGAATCCAGCACCTCGCGGAGCAACGCGCCGCGCCACAGGGCGTTCCCCACCAATCCCCCACCGACCTCGTTCGAGACGCAGGCGATGGTCACGTACCGCTCGTGGAGCGGCAGGGCCAGCAGGTCGGCGTAGTCGAGGGTGATCGGCCGGTCCACCATTCCACTGACCGTCAGCTGCCACGTCGTGGCATCCACACGCGGGGTGAGGAGCGAGGTGTCGATCCGGTAGAAGTCCGCGTTCGGGGTCACGATCGGGGACAGGCCATCGAGGCCCAGATCGGCCCCGTTCGCCAGCGCGGGTGCCGGCTCGACTGGATCGGGCAGCGGCGGGATGTCAACGGGTTCGGCAACACCGGCCGCCTGACCCACCCACCGGCCGAGCAGGCCACCGGCGACGGCCACTCCCGCGACCGCCATCGATGTGCCGATGAACCGGCGCCGCGAGAAGTCCGGCATCTCGACCTCCGCCGGGCCGCTCGCCAGCTGGAGCAGCGCCCACAGGACGCCCACCGCGACCCCGATCGACACCACCGCCGACAGAATGGCCAGCAGCGGGTCCACGAGGGGGTCGAGCAGGACCGATATCGCCATCGCCGCCACGCCGGCGCCGGCGAAGCCCAGGACGGCCAGCCCGAACCGATGGCGGGCCACGATCCCGAGGACCGCCGCGCCGCCGACGGCGACGGCGACGATCAGCAGGTTGAAGACCAGCTTGTCGTTCGTGCCGAACAGGTCCACCACGAACTGCTTGGCGCCCGGCGGCTGGAGGGCGATGACCGCGGCCCCGACCTCGACCACGAACGACGGCGCGCCCATGAGGAGGCCGGCGAGGAGCTCGTTGGCGCCGATGGCGGCCGTGCCGGCCACCGCTCCGGCGATGGCGGCGTGGCGCCGCGAGGGAGCGCGATCGATCATGGCCGGGCCAGCGTACCGTCCCACCGGCCACAATGCCGAGATGACCTCCCCTCTCCAGGTTCACCTCGCGCCGGGGGCGTCCGGCACGCCGGAGTCCATGCGGCCCTGGACCGATGGCCTCGCCACGCGCGGATTCCCGGCAGTGACCATCTCGCTGCCACGCGGCAGCGCCGAGCGAGCGCTCCCCGCCTATCGGGCGGCCGTCACCCCAGGGCCGGGCGTCGTCATCGGCGGGCAGTCATTCGGAGGGCGGGTCGCCTCGCTGCTGGCGGCCGAGGAGCCGCCCGCCGGCCTCGTCCTGCTCTGCTACCCCCTCCATCGGCCCGGCCATCCCGAGACGGCAGCCGATCGGACGGCGCACTGGCCCCGGATCACGTGCCCGACTCTCCTGCTGAGCGGCGAGTCCGACCCGTTCGCCCGGATCGCCCTCCTCCGCGACGCCGTGGAGCACCTGCCGCGAGCCACGCTCCACACCTATCCCGGCATCGGTCATGGCCTGAACCGCGTCCGCGCCGACGCCCTGGACCGCATCGCGAGCTGGCTGGACGAGGTGTCGGGCCGCTGATCGGACATCGGAGGGGCACGTTGCCCCTGTCTTCGTACACTGAGCCTGCATGATCGCTTGCCCCAGCTGCGGCCAGGAGAACCCCAGCCAGTTCCGGCTGTGCGGCTACTGCGGCGTGGAACTGAAGGCCGCGGAACCGGTTGTCCCGGCGCCCGAGGAGCGCAAGACCGTGACCATGGTCTTCTCCGACCTGGTGGGCTCGACGACCCTCGGAGAGCAGAACGATCCCGAGGCGGTCGCCGGCATCCTGAACCGCTACTTCGAGGTCATGACCGCCATCCTGAGGCGGCACGGCGGTTCGATCGAGAAGTTCATCGGCGACGCCATCGTGGCGGTCTTCGGGCTGCCGCAGGTCCACGAGGACGATGCCCTCCGGGCTGTGCGAGCTGCCCACGAGATGCAGATCGCCCTCGGCCACCTGAACGAGGAGCTGGAGCGTTCCTTTGGAACCGGAATTGCGGCCCGCATCGGGGTCAACACCGGCGAGATCGTGGCCGGGGAGGCCGTCACCGGGCAGAAGGTCCTGACCGGGGACACGGCCAACGTCGCAGCCCGCCTGGAGCAGGCGGCGCCGGCGATGGAGGTCTACATCGGTGGCAGCACCTATCGCCTGGTGCGGAACGCGGTCGAGGTCGAGGAGATGACGCCGCTCGAGCTCAAGGGCAAGTCCGAGCCCGTCCCCGCCTACCGGCTCCTGACCGTCCACGGCACCGACGAGGGCGTGGCCCGCCGGGTCGATGCCCCGATGGTCGGCCGCGAGGCCGAGATGGCGGCCCTCCAGGCGGCATACCGGCGAGCGCTGGAGGGCCGCCAGTGCCAGGCGGTCACGATCCTCGGCGACGCCGGCGTCGGGAAGTCGCGCCTCATCCGGGAGTTCATCGCGTCCCTCGGGACCGACGCCCGGGTTCTCCGCGGCCGCGTGCTCTCGTACGGCGAGGGCATCACGTTCTGGCCGCTGGCCGAGGTCGTCCGAGACGCCGCCGGGATCGACATCGACGCCCCCGCCGAGCTTGCGCTCGAAAAGCTCCAGGCACTGGTGGGCGACCAGGACATCGTCGATCGCCTGGCCTCTGCCATCGGACTCTCCGATCTGGCATTCCCCGTCCCGGAGCTGTTCTGGGGAGCGCGACGGTTCCTCGAGGTGCTCGCCGCGGAGCGACCGGTCGTGGTCGTGATCGACGACATCCACTGGGCAGAGCGGACCTTCCTCGACCTGCTCGAGCACCTGACTGACACCATGACCGGCAGCCAGGTCCTGATCCTCGCCACTGCCCGCCACGACCTGCTGGAGGAACGACCGACGTGGGGCGAAGGGCCATGCACCTCGCGGATCAGCCTCGGGGAGCTGTCCGAGGATCAGGCCGGGACGGTGATCGACAACATCCTCGGACGGGCCGGGCTGCCGGATGCGACACGCCTTCGGATCACCCGTGCCTCGGGCGGCAACCCGCTGTTCGTGGAGCAGATGCTGTCGATGCTGATCGACGATGGCCTGATTCACGCCACTGATGATGGGTGGCGGGTGGCGGAGGACCTCGGGACGCTCGCCATTCCGCCCAGCATCCAGGCCCTGCTCGCCGCGCGGCTGGATCGGCTGGCCCGGAAGGAGCGGGCCGTCCTCGAGCCGGCGGCGGTCATCGGCGTCGAGTTCCCGACTCCCGCGGTCGTGGACCTGTCCCCCACCGGTATCCACGACGAGGTCTTCGGACTGCTGGACACCATGAGCGGCAAGCAGCTCGTCCGCCCGACCGGCTCGGTCATCGTCGGCTACCGGTTCACCCACCAGCTGATCCGCGACGCGACGTATCTCGCCATGCTCAAGCGTGCCCGGGCGCTCCTCCACGAGCAGTACGCCGACTGGCTGGCCGTGCACGAGGCCGACCGCCTGGGCGAGGTGTCCGAGGTGATCGGCTATCACGTCGAGCAGGCACACGTATACCTGCAGGGCCTCGGCCCGCTGGACGATCACGGGCACGCGCTCGCCGACCGCGCCGCCTCGCTCCTTCTCGAGGCCGGTCGTCGCGCCTTCGCCCGGGAGGACATGCCCGCTGCCGCCAACCTCTCGCGCCGCGCGGTCGCCCTGTTGGCTGCGGACTCGCCGGACCGCCGATCGGCCCAGCTCCTGCTGGCGGAGGCCCTGGACGAGACCGGGGAGTACGCCGATGCCGCCGCCGTGCTCGACGAAGCCGAGGCGGCGGCCAACGAGGCCGGCGAGCTGACGTCAGCGGCGCGGGCGCGGCTGCTCCGCCTCCGAGTGGATCTCTCGCGGTCCCCGGATCCTGAATGGGCCAGCCGCGCACTGGCCGAGGCGGACCAGGATCTCCCGATGTTCGAGGAAGCCGCCGACCTGTCAGGTGCCTCGCTGGCATGGCGTGTCCGCTACCTCGCGCACGGCACGACTGGCCAGATCCGTGAGGCGGCCGCTGACGCCGAGCAGGTCATCCGCCTGGCGGCCGAGGCGGGCGACGAGCGGCAGCGGCTGCGCGGCATCTCCAACCTGGCGTGGGCGCTCACCTACGGACCGACGCCGGCCGCCGAGGCCATCGACAGCCTGGTCGCCCTGTCCGGAGACGTTTCCGGGGACCGCGCGACCGGCATCGTCCTGAAGGCAGCCCTCGCCCAGCTCCGCGCCATGTCCGCCGAGTACGCCAGCGCGCAGACGCTCTTCGAGGAGGCGCGCCAGACGGCTCACGACCTGGGGCAGTCGATCCTCGTCGCCCAGCTCGCCATGGACGGGGCGGAGGTCGAGCTCCGCGCCGGAAACCCGGCCCGCGCCGAGGAGATCCTGCGGGATGCGGCCGCCGTCCTCGAGCGCCTCGGGGACACGTACTACCTGGCCACCATCTCGAGCATGCTCGGCCGAGCGCTCCTGGAGCTGGGGAAGACCGAGGAGGCGTCGGGCCAGGCCGAGCGAGCGGCGGAGATGGCGGCGGATGACGACGTCGACGCACAAGCCCGCTGGCGGGGCGTCAGGTCAGCCATCCTGGTGGCGACCGGGGCGCCCGACGAGGCGGTCGAGGTCGCCCGGCGCGGCGTCGCGATCGCCCGCGGGGCCGACTTCCCGCTCGTCACCGCCCTCGCCCTGGGCGACCTGGCCGCCGCCCTCCAGAGCGCGGGTCAGGAGGACGAGGCGAGGACCGTCCGCGACGAGGCGCTGGCGATCTACGAGGCGAAGGGTGACCGAGCCTCGGCGGAAAGGCTTACCGCGACGTTGGCCTGAGCGGGCTCAGCCCTTGCCCTTGATCGTCCCGTTGCTCTCCATGAAGATCGTGATCAGGAGGTCCCAGTCATGGAGGCGCTGGGACTTGAGACGGCAAGGCAGCTCGGACTGATACGGGGTCGAGTCGGAGCAGATCCGCGTGATCTCCTCGTATCCGGCCGAGGGGAACGGATCGAACCAGTGGATGACCGAGAGCTTGTGCTCCCAGATCCACAGCGGGATGGAATGCTTGTCGTACCGCACCTGGACCTTGAGATACGGGTTCAGGACCGTGCCGGCCCCCACGACGACCGTCGATGCCTGGCCGAAGCAGCGGCCGATGTAGACCGCAGGGCAGGCGTCGTTCGGACCTCCGAACTCGGAGAGCGCTGCCGGCACGCCCATCGCGGTAGCGGGGACGACCGCCGTCGTGCCCTGCGGGTTCGACGGCGACAGCGAACTCGACCCAACGACGCCGCCGGTCGTGATCTCTCCGCCAGGCGGGGGAATGAACTGGGTCGTGAGGTTCGGGTTCACGGCGAGAATCGTGGTCGTCACCGATGCCGTCACCGTGTTGCCCGACGACGAGTGCCAGTACCCGCTGCCGCTCTTGACGACGACCTTGAAGGTGGCGAGGCCGAGCGCCGTGGTCGGCGCGGTGTTGAAGATCAGCGTCATTTGTGCCTGCGCACCGGCATTGAGCTTGCCGATGCTGCAGGACGCTTCGCCGCCCGCTGCTGCGCTACAGGTTCCCTTGGTCGTCGTCGCGCTGAGGAACGTGAAGCCAAGGGGCGCGTCAGTCTCGAGCTTGACGTTGTCGATCGCGGTCCAGCTGGTGTTCTTCACGGTGACGAAATAGGAGGCCGGCAGGCCGCGGGTCACCGAAGTGGGCACCGACGCGACGCTGACCGTGAGCTTCGGCGACGAGTGGGCAGCGACCGGGGCGCCGGCGCTCAGGAGCAGGCTGAAGCAGGTGATGAGTACCGCAGGAACACGAACCAGGCGGTGGCGATTGGCCACGGTCTCCCTCCGAATGGCGACGGGGTTGGCGACTTACGCCAAGTCTAGCCGGACGAGTCGGTGGTGTCGCTGGGGCGCTCCGGTTCTCTGTTGCCCGAGAGCACCGGGTCCGTGGCCGGCGATGCGATGGGCTGGAGGCGCTCCACCAGGCGGAAGCGCTCGCAGACGACCATCGTGTCATCGGTCAGGACCCAGTCCGGATCGCCAAGGTAGGCCCGGATCTCGTCCAGCTCCTGCGACCAGAAGTTCTCGTGGGCCTCGCGCCAGCCCGCGACAGTCGTGAATCCCTCGCCCTCCTCGATGGCGAACGCGAGATCCACGTCGGCCATCCGCCGCACCGTCACCTCGGTCAGCTCGATGATCGCGACCTCCTGGTCCTCGGCATCCACCACCACCGAGCGCTCACCGCGCACGCCGGGCGCCTCTCCGTCGCGCTCGTAGTCAACCAGCAGGCCCGTGGTCGAGGTCTTCCCGCCGCGGAGGATGGCGCCGACCAGCCGACGCCGGAGATCGGTCCGAGGGAAGCCGAACTCGGCGCGCGGGAGCGAATCGTGGGTCAGACGTTCACCGCGTCGAGGAAGCCCCACCAGGCGTCGAGTGCCTTCGAGGTCGCGGCCAGCGCCGCATCCGCATCGGCTTCGTCAACGGTCGTGCGCGCAATCGCGTCGCGCTCGTGCGCGGAGTGCTCGAGGTCGAGCGTGGAGTGGACCGTGAAAAAGGCCAGCGTCCGGGTGTCTTCGATCCCGTATCGGTCGCGGAGGCCGTTGATCTTCTCGGTCGCCACCTCGGGCACCTGGGCCTCGTAGGCGTACATCGCCGCGATGCCGGCCGCCGGAGCGCCGTCGGTGGCCATGCCCCAGTACGCCGCCATCAGCGCCTTCGTGCCCTCATTGAGCTCCGCGTCCTTGACCTCGTCGCGGGCCACGCCCATGCCTTCGGCAAAGCGGAGCCACATCTCGGCGTGGTTGACCTCGCCGTGCTCCTCGTCCCACAGGTTGGTGAGGATCGACTGGCGGACGACTGCGTCCTCGGTCCTGGTGTGGATGGCGGACAGGAGCCGCGGGAAGGCCGACTCGAAGACGTAGTACTGTCGCGTGTACTCCTGGATCGCCTCGACCGGAAGGGTTCCCTCTCGCCAGCGAACGTAGAACGGGTGGGTCAGCAGGTGACGGTCCTTGATGAGGGCGTCGATGCGATCGATGAGGTCCATGCGGCCAATCTCCTCTGCGCTGATGAGCATCGTAAGAATGGCATGTCCGGCGTCGTGTCGCAGTGGCCCGGCCACCCGACCTAGACTGGGCTGATGACGTGGGACGACGCCTATCGCGGGCAGCCACCGTGGGAGATCGGCCGTGCCCAACGGGTGTTCATGGAGCTCGATGACGCGGGCGCAATCTCAGGCAGCGTCCTGGACGTCGGCTGCGGGACCGGCGAGAACGCGCTGTTCCTTGCCGAGCGAGGCCACGACGTGTGGGGCATCGACATCTCGTCGGTGGGCGTCGAGCGCGCGATGGTGAAGTCCCATGCGCGGCGGGTTCCGGTCGTCTTCCTCGTGGCCGATGCCCTCGAGCCGGACGGCGTGGGGCGGACCTTCGACACCCTGATCGACTGCGGCTGCTTCCACACCCTGGCCGACGAGGAGCGGACCCGCTATGCGGCCAGCATGTGGGCCCTGGGCAGCCATGGCAGCCGGCTTCACGTCATGACCTTCTCCGAGGCGGAGCCGCCCGGCTGGGGCCCGCGCCGGGTGACCGAGGCCGAGCTGCGGGCAACGTTCGAGGATGGGTGGTCGGTGGATGGCATCACCGCCGTCCGGTTCGAGACGCGCCGGGGGCCGGACGGGGCCCACGCCTGGCTGGCCAGCTTCACCCGGACCACCTGACCGATCCGCCACGCAGCGCGACAGGCCAGCTGTCGCATCGGTCAGACCACAATGCGCGTATGCAGCTGATCGACGGGAGGCCGGTCTACTCCGCTACCGACCTCGTCGGCTACCTCGCATGCGAGCACCTCACCGAGCTCGAGCGCGCCGCTCTGGCCGGCCTCGTGGAGCGACCCCACACCGACGACCCGGAACTCGATGTCCTCCGCCGCCGCGGCGAACAGCACGAGCAGCGCTACCTCGCCGAGCTGCGAGCGGAGGGTCGGTCGGTGGTCGAGATCCAGCGCGACGGCTCACGGGCGGACCAAGGTGAGTTCCTGCGCGCGGCGACCGCCGAGACCGTGCAGGCCATGGCCGGCGGTGCGGACGTGATCTACCAGGCCACGTTCTTCGACGGCACCTGGCGGGGGCACGCCGACTTCCTGCTGCGGGTCGACGACGCGGAACGCCAGAGCGCGTGGGGTCCCTACCACTACGAGGTCGCCGACACCAAGCTCGCCCGGCGGGTGAAGGCCGGCGCGGTCCTGCAGATTTGCGTCTACGTGGACCTCCTCGAGGCGGTCCAGCGGCTGCTGCCGGAATTGCTGCACGTCGTGGTCGGCGGCTCGGCAGGTGGGACGCGAACCCTGCGGGTGGCCGACTTCATGGCCTACTACCGGGCGGCCCGCGCCCGGTTCGAGGCCGCGGTCCACGCCGAGGCCGTGGCTGCCGCGTACCCGCCGTCGGCTACCTACCCGGAGCCGGTCGACCACTGCGAGGTCTGCCGCTGGCAGCTGGACTGCCGGAACCGGCGCCGGGCCGATGACCACCTGAGCCTCGTCGCCGGCATCAGCCGCCGGCAGCGCGACGCCCTGGCCGGCCGCGACGTGGCCACCCTCGAGCGGTTGGGCGAGCTGACCATGCCGCTGTCGCCACCGCTGGCCGGGACCAGCGCCACGGCCCTCGAGCGGGTGCGCGAGCAGGCTCGCATCCAGCTCGACGCGCGAAGGGCGCAGGACGTGCGCTACGAGCTTCTCCTTGCGCCCGGTGAGCCGATCGCGGAGAACCTCGGTTTGGCCGCACTGCCGCCGCCCTCGCCGGGCGACCTCTTCTTCGACATCGAGGGCGACCCATACGCCGGCGACGATGGGATCGAGTACCTGTTCGGGGTGATGGACATGGCCGGCACCTGGCACCCGGTGTGGTCGACCGACGATGCTGGCGACTTCACCCCGGCCGGCGAGAAGCTAGCCTTCGAGCGGGTCATGGACCTGTTCTTCGCCCAGCTGTGGCAGGACCCGAACGCCCACATCTACCACTTCGCCCCGTACGAGCCCACTGCCCTGAAGCGCCTCATGGGCCGGCATGCCACGAGGGAGGACGAAGTCGACCGCCTCCTCCGAGGCCGGGCGATGGTCGATCTCCACCGCGTGGTGAAGCAGGGCCTGCGAGCGTCGGTCGAGAGCTACGGCCTGAAGCAGCTGGAGCCGCTGTACACTCTTCAGCCGGGCGGCCGAGCTCAAGCAGGCCTCGAGCAGCATCGTCGAGTTCGAGCGCTGGCTCGAGCTGAACGAGGGCGACCGCCCGGCCGCCGACCATCTCCAGCGCATCGAGCGGTACAACCGCGACGACGTCGAGAGCACGCGCGCATTGCGAGACTGGCTCGAGGATCGGCGGGAGGAGCTCGCTAAGGCCAGCGGCCTGCCCGTCCCGCGACCGGTCGACGAGGACGACGCGCCGAGCGCCACCTTGAACGCCCGGCTCGAGCTGGTGGCCGCGGTCAGCGAGCCGCTCCTCCGCGGCGTGCCCGGTCGACCCTGCGGAACGCTCACCCGAGCAGCAGGCTCGATGGCTCCTCGCGCAGCTGCTGACCTGGCACCGGCGGGAGAACAAGAGCGCGTGGTGGCTCTACTTCCACCTTGAAGAACGACCTGACCGATGCGGAGCGGATCGAGGCCAATGAGCCCCTCGCCGGACTCATCTTCGACCGCGAGGTCGGGAAGGAGAAGCGATCGACCCTGTATCGCCATCGCTTCCCCCGCCAGGAGTACGACATCAAGGTCGGAACCGGCGTCGAGGACCCGGCCACCGGACAGAGTCCGGGCGAGATCGTCGAGATCGATGATATCCACGGCACGGTCACAATCAAGCACGCCGGAGGCAAGCCCCACCCGACAGCGCTTATTCCTACCTTCGAGTACGGGACCGGCATCATGGAGGACGCCCTGCTGCGCCTCGGGACGTGGGCGAGGGACCACGGCCTCGAGGCCGACGGCCCGCATCGCGCCGCCCTGGACCTCCTCCTTCGGCGCCCACCCCGGACTGGCGGCGAGACCGGGCTCGCTCGACGGGACGATGAGAGCGTCCTCGACCAGGCGTGCCGCCTCGTCAGCTCGCTGGATCGGTCGACCCTGGCCCTCCAGGGGCCGCCGGGCTCGGGCAAGACCTTCACAGGCGCACGGATGGCGCTCGCCCTGCTGACAGAGGGCAAGCGGATCGGGATCACCGCGAACAGCCACAAGGTGATCGGCAACTTCCTCGGGGCGTTGCTGAAGGCAGCCTCGGCCGAGCATCCTCCGGTTCGGGTCGTCCAGAAGGTCACCCGGCAGCCGGACGGGCTCGTCGATCCCGCAGTCCAGGTCGTGACCGACAACGCCGACGTGGTTGCCGCCCTCCGGGCCGGCGCCGTTAACGTCGTCGCCGGCACGGCCTGGCTGTGGTCACGGCCAGACCTCGTCGGCGCAGTCGACGTCCTGTTCGTGGACGAGGCGGGCCAGATGTCCCTCCCAAACGTCCTCGCCTCGGCCGGCGGCGCCCGCTCCCTGGTGCTGCTCGGCGACCCCCAGCAGCTCGACCAGCCGGTCCAGGGTGCGCACCCGCCGGGCGCCGACCGGTCGGGCCTCGCCCACCTGCTCGACGGCGCCTCGACCATGCCGACGGACCTCGGGCTGTTCCTCGAGACCACATGGCGGCTCCACCCGGAGCTGTGCGACTACACCTCCGAGGTGTTCTACGAGGACCGGCTGCTACCGGAGGCCCACCTCGCCGGCCAGGCGCTGCGCGGGCCCGAGGCCGTCGATGGGACCGGGCCCCGGCTCCTGCGCGTTATCCATGCCGGGAATGACAACGACTCGGTGGAGGAGGCCGATGCCATCGCGGCGCTCGCCCGTTCGCTCGTCGAGGGCGAGGCGTCCTGGGTGGACCAAGACGACCACGAGCATCCGATCGGCTGGGACCAGGTGCTCATCGTGGCCGCCTACAACGCCCAGGTGAGCGAGATCAGGCGCCGGCTTCCCGACGAGGCCCGCGTCGGCACCGTGGACAAGTTCCAGGGCCAGGAGGCGCCGATTTCGATCTACAGCATGGCTTCGTCCTCGGTCGAGGATGCGCCGCGAGGCATGGAGTTCCTGTTCAGCGGGCACCGCCTCAACGTGGCCACCTCGCGGGCTCGGTGCGTCGCGCTCATCGCGCTGTCACCGAGCCTCCTGCGCGCGCAGGCGCGGACCGTGGACCAGATGCGGCTCGCGAACGCGCTGGCGCGCTTCGCCGAGATGGCGCGCCCGGTCCAGGCGCCGCCGGATCTATTGGGCTGATCCCTCCGCTGATCCGCTGACGGCCGTCTCCTCCTCGTTGTGGAGGAAGCACTGGAGGGCCCGATCGCCGGCATCCCAGGATTCGTCGGTCGGGGTCAGGGCGCTGATGTAGTAGATCGAGGTGTCAAAGGAATGCCCGACGTAGGACTCGAACGACCCAACGCAGGCATCCTGCTCCCATGCGGTGTAGTCCTCGTTCGGTCCCGATGGCTCTTCGCCCTCGGGATAGTCGCCCACGAAGTACATCTCGTAGACGTGGGGCTCGCCGCATGGAATGGCTCGGACGCTGCTGATCTCGCCGCCGCCTTCGGGGACGTCGCCCTCGAGGTCGAAGCAATCGCCGACCCGAACGTCCTGGACGTCAAGGGATCCCGCATCGGTGATCTCGCCGCCGTCGTCTCGTCGGGCGGCGAAGAAGATCGAGCCACCGACCACGGCGAGGGCGATCACACCGAAGATGACCCACTGCCATGGGAACTTCCGGCCCGGCGGAGGGGCTTCCCCCTGCGCCGCAGCGTACGCACCCGGGTCATCGGGGGGCGGCTCCGCGCCGCGCTGAAGGCCGCAGTTCGCGCATGCGGCCGCGGAACCCTCGTTGGACACGAAGCACCGTCGGCAGACCCAGCGCTCGCGTGGATCCGCCGCAAGAGCCGGAGGGCCTGCAGCGGCAGCGGCCGCGCCCGCGAGCACCGGAGCAGGGGGCGGATCGGGCGGCAATGACGCCGTGGGGGCATCTGGCGCCGGCGAGGGGGCAGGCGCCTCCGATGGGGCCACCGGCTCGCCGGCTGGAACAGCAGACGAGGTCCCGGCTGCCGGCTTGGGATCGCTGACCGAGAACGTCTTCGACATGCCGCGCGACGTCCCACAGTTGGGGCAGGCCTTGAGCTCAGCGTCCGCCGAGGTGAAGCAGCGTCCGCAGATCCACCGTTCGCTCATCTGTTCTCCCGATGCGCCGCATAGGCCGCCACAAAATCGACCTGTTGCCGCGTTTCGACCGCGGTAGGGTGTCGAACGGCCCTGAGGTGGGCAATAGCCCGATCGGGGTCCTGGCCGGCGGCAACCAGCGCACAGGCGGCGATCGTTCCCGAACGGCCGACCCCACCCATGCAGGCGATCACCACGTCGCCGCTCGATCGAGCACGCGCGATCTCGGCCAGGACCTGATCCACCGCCTCGACCGATGGTGGGGCATGCCCATCCCGGATCGGCATCCGCGACAGGCGAAGCCCGGCGGCCTCGGCGTGGGCCACCAGCTCAGGGTCGCCCCAACGCTCAAGCTCGCCATCTTCGACCAGGAGCACGAGCAGATCGATGCCCAGGCCGCGGAGACGCTCCAGGTCCGTCCGCGCGTCACGCCGGTAGACGAGGCCGGGGTATCGAATCGACTTGCCCCGCTTCCCGGGCAGGATGGTCAGCCCCAGCCGACCCGGCCGATCGTCGCCGATCAGCGCCAGGTCGACCCAGTCAACGTGGATGGGCGGGTCCACCGGACCCCGTGGATCGGGCACGAGAGGGATCGTACCGGCCACTCCGCGTAGAGTGGAGGCCGATGAGCCGTCGACCACGCACCCAGGCCGTGCCGCGCACGGCCGGGTCCCGATCGACGCGGCGCCTGGGCATGCCGGGACGCCCCTCGCGACCGGGCTGGCTCGGGCGTGGATCCACGATCGTCGTCGGCACCGGCCTCTTCCTGATCGCGATCGGCCTGGCATCCATCGTGGCCGGCCTGCCGGCCGAGCCGACCGAGACCCCACCGGCCGGGCCTCTGCCCATCACCTTCGGCCACACTCTCGACCCGGACACCTATCTCGTCACCGACCCGACGAACCGATTCGAGCCCGGCGACCCGTTCGCCTACTCGGTCAACCCGCCGACCCATCCGGCCGTGCCGAACGTGTACGTGTCGATCGTGACCTTCGAGGCAGGATCGGAAGTGGTGCTCCTGCCGCCGGAGTCCAACCCACAGCGCCTCCTCCCGGAACCGGTGAGCTTCGGCTATGCGACGACGACGGCAGATCTCATCGAGCTGTTCGGGTACGGGCGGTTCACGATGCGGATCTACCTCGATCCGGCCGGCCCGGTGTTTGCCCAGGGGCGGTTCGAGGTGGTGGAGCCGGCGGTTCCGCGCTGACGAGGGCGCCGCCACGGGACCCTGCAGCGGACAAACAAAGGGACCGGGGAGCTGTGCCCATTCCCCGATCCCCTTGTCCCCCAGGTGTGCGAACCGGTCCGCCAACGGCGGGTGCCCACACCGGTTCGTGCGGAACCCAACCTAACGCCACCGGACTCGCCGTGTCAACTCCTAATTGACCCGGACTGCCTCCGCCGTGAGCTCGTACGCGCCCTGGAAGTCGCCTGCCTCTGCGCGCAGATCGGCCCACTCCCCGAGCAGCTCCCGGAGACGGCCCTGCCCTGACCCACCGCGAGCCAGCTCGGCGGCCGCGGCATACCGGCGCTCGGCGCCCTCCCGATCCCCGCGCGACCGCAGGACGCGGGCGGCGGTCACCAGCGCCAGGGTCTCCACCAGCCGGTTGCCGGTGTCCCGGGCCAGGGTGTGGGAGCGGGCCGCCAGCGCCAGGGCACGATCGTGCTTCCCCCCGGCGAGCGCGATCTGTGCCTCAGTGTCGAGGACGGCGGCCAGGAAGCGATCATCGCCCGCAGCCTCGAACTGCTGATGGGCTTCGCTCGCCATTTCGGTCGCACGGTCGAGGTTGCCCATGGCCAGGTAGGCCAGCGCGAGGTCGTTCTCAATGGTGGCCGACTCGAACGGGGCCCCCGCCGCCCGATACAGGGCCAGGCCCTGCTGGCCGACCCGGATGGCCGCCTCCACGTCGCCGGTCTCGCGGTAGGTGATCGCCAGGTTGAACAGGAAGGTCGCTCGCCGGCGGTCGTCGAGATCGTCCGCGAGCCCGCGCGCTTCCTCGAGATAGGTCAGTGACCGCGCATGGTCGCCCGTGCGCGATTCCACCGCGGCCAGCGCGGTGAGCACCCGCATCTCGAACTCGGGCTCCACCTTGAGCCCGTCCCGCACCTGCGCCAGCAGGCCCTGCAGCTGAGTCCTGGCGTCGGATTCGTTGTCGGTCAGGTACGTGCCGTAGGCCAGCCAGTAGCGGGCCAGGGCCTCGTCCGCATGCCGCCCCATCCCCGCGAACAGGCGGACGGCCTCGGACGCGGCGACGATGGCCTCGCGGCCGTGATCCTGCCGGGCCTCGGCCTCGGCAAGGCCGCGGAGCACCTCGGCGCGGGCGAGATCGCTCAGGCCGATGGTTACGAGGGCGCGGTAGCCATCCGCCGCGCCGGCCCACTCGCCGGACGCCAGGCGCATGTCGACCTCGAGGCGGGTCCAGGTCGGGTGCGGGTCACCGAGGAAGTGGCTGGCCGGCAGGCCAAGCCGATCGGCAACGTAGTTCAGGGCGACCATCGACGGTCGAGTGATGCCGGTCTCCAGCGCGCTGATGTACGCCTTGGTGTATCGGTCTCCCGCCAGCTGTGTCTGGGTCATCCCTGCCCGGCGACGGGCAATCCGGATCTGCTCACCAACACGCCGCGCCAGTTCGAGCGCGGCGTCCTGCTCCAGGGTGTCCGCCGGGATGCGGGTTCTCGGCATCGGTCGAGAGTCTACACCGCGAAGGCAAGTCAAATTTGACTTCGGTTGACCGGTTTCGGCCGCCGAAGGTACCCCTGTTGACCGTGCGTCACGGTACCCACGGGTCATTGTCCCGGCGGACCTCTGGCGCGAGGGTTTCCAAACGCGGTTCTGACTCGCTGTGAGTACGACGCGCTGGACGGGAGACACCACATGAGCTCCGCGACAACCGGGGGTGGTTGGCCCCGTTAGGCCCGCATCTGCGCCCGGGCACGGGCGCACCGACCGCACACACTAGATCCGGGGGGAAGCGCCACGGCTACACATCGGCCGTGGCGCTTTCGCGTCTCCTCGCCGTTCGGCGCTTCGGCCCAGGTCGTCAGCCGAGCGGCGGCAGCTCCTGGCGCAGAGTGAGCGCCTGGGCGAAGAGGTCACCGACCTCGTCGACGCGGGATGGCAGCGAGCGCACCGTCCACCGCTCCGGGCCCAGGTCGGGATCCTCGAGCTCCTCCCACCTGATCGGTGCCGAGACCGGGGCCCCCGGCGCCGGCCGCGCGCTGTACGGCGCAACCAGGGTCCGAATCGGCGCGTTCTGGGTGTAGTCGAGCCGCGCCCGACCCCGCCGGTCGCGCTTCGTCCAGGCCCAGCTGACGAGGTCCGGCACCGTCTGGCCCACGGCCCGTGACAGGCCCTCCACCCAGTCGCGGGTCTGGTCGAACGAGTACTGATCCGCAATGGGGATCCAGACCTGGATGCCGCGTTTCCCGGTCGTCTTGGGAAGACCGATGACCCCCAGGTGGGCGAGCGCGGTCCGGAACAGGCGGGCCAGGACCAGCACCTCCTCCCAGGTCGTGGCTTCACCGGGGTCGATGTCGATGAGGGCGAACCGTGGGCGCTCCGGCGCCTCGACGGTCGCCGTCCAGGGATGCAGCTCGATCGCCGCCTCCTGGGCCAGCCAGGCAAGCGTCGCGACGCGGTCCACGACGACGTACTGCTTCACGCCCTCGCTGTCCCGAAGCTCCCGACGGCTGATCCAGGGCGGGGTGTGGGAGGGCAGGTCCTTCTGCCAGAAGCCCTTGCGAGCGACGCCATCGGGGAAGCGCTGGAGGGTGAGCCCGTGGTGGCGAAGGTGGGGCACGAGGGTCGCGCCAACCGTCACGTAGTAACGGGCGAGGTCCCGCTTCGTGATCGGGGCTTCCTCCGGCGTCCGCCCCGGGAAGAGGACTTTGTCGAGGTTCGTCAGGCGCACGACCTGGCCACCGATCTCCCACGGCCCCTCCCGCTCCATGGCATCGAGCGCGGCGAGTTCCGCCTCGCTGGTCGCGGCCACCGCCCCCGGCGCCGATGACGACTGCGGCGGGACGCCGCGACGAGCCCGCCGAGGCGGGTCCACCCGCACCGTGGACGTCACGTCGCGGTCGACGAGGACGCCGATGAACGTTGGCTGCCGGAGGAGCCCATCGGGCGTCCACTCGGAGAACTCGACGCGGGCCACGATCCGCGGCTCGACCCAGCGCGACCCCGGGACGGGCGGCGCGTCGGGCACCGGTGGATCGGGGCGGGCGCTGGCCGCGAACTCGGCGAGGAGCTGGCGTCGGATGCGACCGCCGAGACCGCTGCCGACCTGGCCGGCATGGACCAGGCCGTCCGGGCCCATGACCGCCACGATCAGGGAGCCGAGGTCATCGCTGCTCCCCTGCCGCGGGAGCCAGCCGATGACCGCCACCTCCTGCTCGGCCCAGACCTTGATCTTCACCCAGTCCGACGACCGCTCCCCCGGCCGATATCGGCTCATCCGCCGCTTGGCGACGACTCCCTCCAGGCCACCGGCCAACGCCGCGTCGAGGAAGGCCGATCCCTCCCCCACCACGTGGGTCGCGTACTGGACCAGCGGGTGCGGCCGAAGCACCCGGCTCAGCAGCCGCTTCCGGGAGTCCAGCGGCACGTCGAGGAGGGACTGCCCGTCGAGATGGAGCAGGTCGAAGGCCTGGTAGAGGATCGGCGCCGGGCTCCGGGGCTCAGCGGGTGCCTCCGCGGGCGCCGAATCCTTCTTCCGGGGTCGTCGGCGCCCGGTGCGTGATTCGAGACCGATCAGCCCGGTCCGCTCCTGCAGGGCGGAGAAGCTCGGCCGCCCCTCCTCGTCGAACGCGACCACTTCCCCGTCGACGACCGCGTCGGTGGCGTCGATCCACGACGGCGCACCGGCCAGCTCCGGAAAGTAGGTCGCGCCGTCGGCCCGGTTCCGGGTCCAGAGCTTCGTCTTGCCGCCACGGACCACGGCCTGGATCCGGTAGCCGTCCCACTTCACCTCGTGGAACCAGTTCGCGTCCTCGTACGGGTGGTCGCCGGGGGTGGCCAGCATCGGGGCGATGAACTCGGGGAGCGGTGCCTCGCGCGCGGCCGACAGGTCGAGGGGCTCCTCCGGCGCCGGTGGCGGCGCCTCGAACCGTGGCTCCCGCCCGGCGGCGAGCTCGTCGTTCGTCCGCCCCGTCTTCACGCTCCGGGACAGGTGCTCCGCGTCGTACCCGGCCTCGGCATGCTCGTCGCGCTTGTGGATGAGGAGCCACGGGTCGCCGCCCTCGGTCCGTCCCTGTTCATCGGTCCGACCGCGGGTCTTGACGATCGTGAAACGGCCGCGCAACCGCTCCCCGTGGAGCCGGAACTTCAGCTCGCCGGCCGCCACCGCGGCCGCCGGCGCATCGGTCTCCTCTGGCTCGTACCGGCCCCAGTCCCACACGATCATGTCCCCCGCCCCGTACTGGCCGTGCGGGATGACGGCCTCGAACTCGAGGTATTCGATGGGGTGGTCCTCGGTCTTCATCGCGAGCCGGCGGTCGTCGGGGTCGAGCGTCGGGCCGCGGGGCACGGCCCAGCTGGCGAGGACGCCGTCCATCTCGAGCCGCAGGTCGTAGTGGAGCCGCGTGGCGCGGTGGCGCTGGACGACGAAGCGGCCGCTGGTCTCGATCGGGGCCGCGCCCGCCGGCTCGGGCGTCTTGCCGAAGTCGCGCTTGGACCGATAGGTCTCGAGCGGCATGTCAGGCCCGAACCAGGTGCGCGACGAGCTCGTCCAGCTGGCCAACGACCGCGAGCGCCCCGGCAGCCTCGAGCTGCTCGACGCTGAGGGCGCCACTGGCGACCCCGACCGGCGTCATGCCTGCGGCGGTGGCCGCCAGCACGTCCCATCGGGAGTCGCCAACGCACCAGCATGTCCCCGCTGGGACCTCGAGCCGCTCCGCGGCTGCGAACAGCAGGTCCGGCTCGGGCTTGGCCCTCGCCACGGACAGGCCGTCCACGACCAGCGGCTCCGGATCCAATCCGAGCGCCGCCACCGACGCGCGGACCTGCTCGGGGCGGGACGAGGTTGCGATGGCCCACGGGATTCCAGCCGAAGCCAGGGCCGCCACGAAGTCGGCGACCCCGGGCAGGGGTCGCGGGTCGGTGTTCAGCCGCCCGTAGATTTCTCCCGCCCGACGATCGATCGCTTCCGCCTCCTCCGGATCGAGCTCCCGGTTCGCGCGAGCGGCGACCTGCTCGGCCAGCCACTTCCCATCGGACCCGATGAGGGACGCGACGTGGTCGCGGTCCGCCGGCAGGCTCGCCTCGGCGAAGGTCCGCAGCCAGGCGTCGATCCGGGTGGGAACCGTGTCCACCAGCGTGCCATCGAGATCGCAGATGACGGCGGCCGGGGGCGGAAGGTCCGGGAATTCGGGCGCAGCCATCGGTCTACGATAGCCGCCGCATGCCGTCAGAGTTCCGTGCCCACTGGCCGCTGGATCCGGGCGTCGACTTCCTGAACCATGGCTCGTTCGGCGCGGCGCCGACCGCTGTCCTGGAGACCCAGGCCGCCATTCGGCAGCGGATGGAGGCGGAGCCGGTGGCGTTCTTCTCCCGCGACCTGGAGGGCCTGCTCGCCACCGCCCGCCAAGGGCTGGGCGCCTTCGTCGGCGCCGATCCGGACGACCTGGCGTTCATCGACAACGCGACCACCGGCGTGAACGCGGTCCTCCGCTGGCTTCCCCTGGGAGCCGGCGACGAGCTCCTGACCACCGATCACGAGTACAACGCCTGTCGCAACGTCCTCGCGGCCGCGGCCGCCAGCACCGGGGCGCGGCTGGTGGTCGCGCCGCTGCCGTTCCCATCGGATGGGCCGGAGGACGTGCTGGCGCGGATCCTGGCGGCCGTGACCCCCCGCACCCGGCTGGTGGTGGTGGACCACGTCAGCTCGGCCACCGCCCTCGTGTTCCCCATCGACGAGCTGGTGGCGGAGCTCGCCACCCGGGGCGTGGACACCCTGGTGGACGGCGCCCACGCGCCGGGCATGCTCGACGTCCAGGTCGACCGCCTCGGCGCGGCGTGGTACGTCGGCAACCTCCACAAGTGGGTCTGTGCCCCGAAGGGTGCCGCGTTCATCCACGTCCGGCGTGACCGCCAGGCAAGCTTCCACCCCCTGGTCGTGAGCCATGGCGCGAACTCGGAGCGGACCGATGTGTCGCGCTTCCGCCTCGAGTCCGACTGGACCGGCACCCGCGACCCGAGTGCCTGGCTGGCGGTGCCGACCGCGCTGGAGGTCATCGGCGGGCTGATGCCGGGTGGCTGGTCGGCGGTTCGGCTGCGAAACCGGGACCTGGCGCTCCGCGGTCGCGACCTCCTGTGCGCGGCCCTAGCGACCAACGCCCCGGCCCCCGACGCCATGATCGGCTCGATGGCCTCCGTGCCGCTCCCCGAGGAGTCCGCCGCGGGACGCGTCCAGGGCGTGGACCTCTACGGTGACCCGATCCACGACGGGCTCCTGGCCCGCGGCTTCCAGACGATGATCACGCCGTGGCCTGCCCGCCCGGACGGCGGGCCCTGGCGCCGCCTGATCCGGATCAGCGCCGCGCTCCACAACGACCTCGACCAGTTCGAGCGACTGGCCAGCGCGCTGCTCGAGGTCCTCACCGAGCAACCGGCCCCAACGTCCGCCTGACCCGGCCGGACCGATGCCGCTGGACCCAGAGCAGCTCGACCCCGACCCGCTGGTGGAGCTCGAGAAGTGGGTGGCCGAGGCGGAAGCCGCCGGCCATCGGCTCCCGACCGCGTTTGCCCTGGCGACGGCCGATGCCGAAGGCCGTCCTGCGGTCCGGATGGTGCTCCTCCACCGGGTCGCGGCCGACGGTCTCCGCTTCCATACCAACCGCGACTCGGCCAAGGGACGGGACCTCGCCGCCAACCCGCGGGCGGCGGCGACGTTCTGGTGGGAGCGAACCAACCGCCAGATCCGGGTCAGTGGCATCGTGATCGCGGTGGATGACGAGGAGTCCGATGCCTACTGGGCGTCTCGGCCGGTGGGTCATCAGCTCGCCGCCTGGGCATCGGCACAGAGCGAGCCTATCGCCGACCGGGCGGCGCTCGAGGCCCGGGTCGAGGCGGCGCGGGAGCGGTTCGGGGATGACGGCCCGGTTCCCCGGCCGCCGTTCTGGGGCGGATACCGCCTCGTGCCGGAGATCGTGGAGCTGTGGGAAAGCCGCGAGGACCGGCTGCACGATCGGATCGAGTACCGGCGCCGCCCCGACGGCGGATGGACGTGGAGGCGCCTCCAGCCCTGACGGCCGGGCGCCGGGAGGGTCAGCCGGTGGCTACGTGGTGCTCGCGGCGGTGGAGGCGGGCGATCAGCGCGTTCATCAGCGGGATCGCCATCTCGGGGTACTCCTTCAGCAGCGCGGTGAACTCCCACGCCACGAACAGGATGCACTCGGTCGGGTCGTCGGCGATGATCGTCGCGCTGCGCGGGTGCTCTTCGATGAGCGCCAGCTCCCCGAAGAAGTCTCCCGGGCCGAGCATGGGCGCCGGCCCGCTCCCGCCGCCATCGGCGCGTTCGACGTGGACCTTGCCGCTCAGGATGATGTACAGCGCCGAGGCCGGAGCCCCTTCGCGCACGATCGTGTCGCCGGCGGCATACGAGCGGTGCTTGCCCTGCTCAGCCAGACGCTTGATCGTCTTGCGGTCGAGGCTTGAGAGGAGCGGAGTGGCTGCGAGGGCGGCTTCGACGTCCATGGCGCCATGGTAGCGCCGGATCGGTCCGACGGGAAGGTATCAGCAGCGTGCTCGGGGCGGACGAAATCCGGCCGGCTCAGTGGCCGATCAGCGTCACCCGAACGAGGCCGCGGAGCTGCTCGGCATCGGCCTCGCGGTCCAGCCGTCGGTCGCGGTGACGGCGGCGGAGGATCCGGATATAGGCCATCGTGCCCAGGATGAGCCCGGAGAGGGCCAACAGGACGATGAGCGGATCCGCCGGCAGGAACGGCATGCCCGGAGCGTGGCCGCCGACGGGCACGCGGGGTATGGGAGGAAGGTACCGAGGCCGCCCGTCACTTTGGACGGCGATCGATCAGAACGGCTTGGTGACCATCAGCACGACGATCAGGATGACGAGGACGGTGGTCACGATCCCGAACATCGTCGAGCGGGAGGCGGCCGCCCGGTAGGCGTCCGAGTTGATATCACGCTCGGCCTCGACCAGCTGGCGCCGGATCGACGGCGCGAAGGCAAGGATCCCGATCAACGCGGTCAGGATGTACAGGCCGATGGCGGCCACGATCCAGCCGGTCGTGAAGCTGTACGCCCCGCTCAGGACCATCAGGATGCCGGTGATCAGCAGCACGATGTACGCCGGGTTTGCCACCCGGCTGTCGATCATCTTCACCGTCCGGATGACGAAGACCAGCCGGTCCTGGTCGGTGCCCGCGGCCCGGAACCAGATGGCGTAGGTCAGGTTCGCGCCGACGGCCACGATCGCGGCCAGGACGTGGATCAGGAGCAGGATCGGCATCGGTCAGGCGGAGGCCCGGACCTGGTCCAGGGCGCGACGGGCCTGGGCCAGGTGGAATCGGTCATGGCCGGCTATCAGCGTGAATGTCAGCTCGTAGCTCTCCGGTCCGCGCTCACGGTGCAGACCGATGCGAGGGCGCTCCGCTGTTGGCGTCCGGGCCCACAGGTCGAGGTTGGCCCGGCGCAGCGGTTCCCACCAGGCGAGGAGCACGTCCGGGTCCTCGGCCGGCTGGTGGAGGTGGTTGACCCACAGGTCCTGGTCGTAGCCGAGGAGCTCGGGCTCGTCGTGGGCCAGGATCCAGCGATATCGGCCGCTGGCAATCAGCTCGGCGTCGGTGATGTGGGCGACGCACTCGAGGACCGACCACTCGGTCGGTTCCGGTCGTGTTCGGAGGTCGGCTCCGGTCTCAGCGAGCAGCTCGCGGATCAATCCCGGCGTCGCGGCCTGCACCTCGGCCGGGTCGTCGGTTCCCACGAGGCCGACGAGCAGGTCCTGGTAGGCCTTCGGCTCGTCAATGGGGTCCGGGCTGCGGTCTTCGGCGGCCATGGGTGGCTCGATCATGCCATCACGGGGCCAGGCTGCAGCCGGCGGACGAAGCGTCCTCCGCGAAGTGCTCGAGGGCGTCGTCGTCGGTGGCGCTGGCCTTGAGGAGCGCCATGACCCGGTCCACGCCGGCCTCGCGGTGGCCGGCCAGCAGGTCCACCCGGGCCTGACCCGGCGTCGCGATGTCGTGGCGGCTGATGTTCACCGACAGCCGGAGGGTGGCCGGGTCGCGGCCGATCTCCTCGCACCGGGCCTCGATAACCGGTCGCGCCACCCGGATCTCGTCCGGGCTCAGCCAGTCGAGGTTGAGCTCATCCGCGAACTTTGCGGCGAGCCGCCAGGTCACGTTCGGCCCGTTGCCGCCGACCATGACCGGGATCCGCGGCTCCTGGAGGCCACGCGGGACGTTGATCGCGTCGGTCACCGAGGCGTGCTCACCGGCGAATGTGGCGTGGCCCGGCGCCAGCATCCGGGTGATGACCTCGAGATGGTCGCGCAGCATCGCGAGGCGCGTCTTCGTGTCGGGGAACCCGTAGCCATATGCCCGCCACTCGTCTTCCTTCCAGCCAGCACCGATCCCGAGCTCCATCCGGCCGCCGCTGATGACGTCCATGGTCCCCATCATCTTGGCGGTGAGCGCCGGGTTCCGGAACGCGGTGCAGATGACGACCTGGCCGATGCGGACGCGCTCGGTGAGCGCGGCCAGGGCCGACAGGGTGGTGAACGACTCGAACGTCAGCTCGTCGGTCGGGTCCGGCTCGGTCGTGAAGTGGTCGAAGACCCAGATCGACTCGAAGCCCAATTGCTCGGCCTGGCGGGCCACCGCGACCGTCCGCTCCCATGCCCGCCGCGGCTCCCATCCATCGTATTCACCGGTCCACCCCTGGGGCAGAACCACGCCAACGTCCATGACCGAACGATACCCGCCCGCCACCGATGGGCGGCCGTCACAGCACCGTTTTTCGAAGTTGGGGCAGGCGTATCGATTTATGATCCGGCGGGGTCGCGCATAGTCCGGATCATTGCGGTGGGGTCACGCATGGTCTGCACCATGGCGGTCGAGTGTGTTGTAGGCCCCAGGAGGTCTCCCATGGGCACTGTCTCCAGCCCGAGCCGGCGGGGAATATCGCGAGTGATCGCGATCGTGCTGACGGCTTCATTTGCGTTGAGCCTCGCGTTCGCGGGGGCGGCATCAGCCACTGGTCCATCACACACTTGGCGGCATGACAATCCGTTGTACCTGGCGCCCGACTACGCGCAGACGCAGCCCTGCCCAGGGTCCACCAGCCAGTGGCTGAACATGAACAACTCGGGGAAGGACTCGCCCCTTGATTCGAACATCAAGGGCTGGAAGGTGGTCGTCCCCGCGGTCGACCCGGCGCTTGGGAACTGTGCCCCTTCCGGCTGGACAGACGCATCGTTGGTGCTGAACATCCCGATCGCGAATGTCAGGAACGTATCGTTCGACTGGCGTGGCCCGACCGGGAACCCACCCGGCACCGGAGTCGGTGGGTCGCCGCGAATCTCGTTGTACTTCGGCACCCCCAGCAGCCAGTTCGAGCACATCCTGTTCATGGATGGCGTGAGCTGTTGGAAGCCCATCGGGGCATTCGGCTGGAGGCGCTCGGACTTCACCGGGATGAAGTCGACCGAAGCTCCGTGCACGATGAATCTGGATGGAGTCTTCTACAGCAACACGCCGACCCAGTCGGCCTGGGCGGTGATGGCGGCCGCGAATCCGACGCTCGTAGCCCAGTACTCGTTCATCGTGATGGACCAGCCGGGAACGTACTACCTCGACCGGATGGCTCTTGGGACCCAAAAGCTGTACGGAAGCAAGGACAGCCCGGACAAGAGCTGCAGCACCGAGGCCAGCTGCTAGGGCAGCGGCGATAAGGTAACAACCTCAACCAGACGGCCTATGGAAGGGCGGGCCCCCGGCCCGCCCTTCTGCTTGTCCCGCCCGGATGGAGGTCAGCGGGGTCGATCGTCCGGGCCAGGACCCGCTTCCGCATCCGGATCGCGCCGGGGGTCACCTCGACCAGCTCGTCGGCCGCGATGAACTCGATCGCCGATTTCGAGGGTCATGGGCTGCGGCGGAATCAGCCGCAACGAGTCCTCCGGGCCGTGCGACCGGACGTTGGTCATCTTCTTTTCCTTGGTTGGGTTGACGTCCATGTCGCCGGTCCGGGCGTTCTCGCCCACGATCATGCCCTCGTAGACCACTTCCCCCGACCCGATGAGCAGCTCGGAACGCTCCTGGAGGTTGAACAGGGCATAGGCCGTGGAGGTGCCTGACCGATCCGCCACCAGGACCCCGTTGGTCCGATGGGTCACCTCGCCGGCCCACGGTCCATACCCCTCCCCGATCTGGTGCAGCAGCGCCGTCCCTCGCGTCTCGGTCAGGAGCTGGCCGCGATACCCGATGAGGCCCCGGGTGGGAATGATGTACTCGAGCCGAACGCGTCCATCCGTATCGGTCGTCATCTGCTCGGGCCTCGCCTTGCGGGCGGCGAGAGCGGTCTGGACCGGACCGATGTAGTCGGGCGGGATGTCGACCGTGATCCTCTCGTAGGGCTCCTCGGTTTCCCCGTCTACGGTCCGCAGGATCACCTCGGGTCGGCTGACCGTCAGCTCGTAACCCTCGCGACGCATCTGCTCGATGAGGACCGCGAGCTGAAGCTCCCCGCGACCCCTGACCTCGAACACATCCTCGGTGGCGGTCGGCGCGAACTCGATCGAGACATTGCCCAGGACCTCCTTCTCGAGTCGAGCGCGAATGTGGCGCGTGGTCAGCAGCTTTCCGTCGCGGCCGGCGAGGGGCGAGGTGTTCACCCCGAAGGTCATCCGGAGGGTGGGCTCGTCCACGTCCAGCCGGGGCAGTGGTCGCGGGTCGGCCGGATCGGTCAGGGTGTCGCCGATCGTCACTTCGGGAAGGCCGGCGACCGACACGATGTCGCCCGGTCCGGCATCCGTGATGTCCACCCGGTCGATCCCATGCGCGGTCTGGAGCGCGGTCACCGTCCCGGTCAGCGTGATGATCCGCCCCGGCTCGACCGCGCCGGCGGTGTCGCCCGCCTCCTCGCGCACGACGGTGATCCGCTGGCCCGTGCGAATCGACCCGTTGCGGATGCGGCCCACGGCCATGCGACCGACGTAATCGTTGGCCGCCAGGTTGGTGACGAGCAGCTGGAGCGGGTGCCCATCGGTATAGACCGGCGGAGGCGTGACCTCGACCAGCACGTCCAGCAGTGGCCGGAGGTCGGTGCCTGGCGTCGCCAGGTCCCGGGTCGCGGTCCCTGCCTTGGCGTTGGTGTACACCACCGGAAACTCGATCTGGTGCTCGTCGGCGCCCAGGTCCATGAACAGCTCGTATACGTCATCGAGGACCTGGCCCGGACGAGCGTCAGCCCGGTCGATCTTGTTGAGATCCACGATGACGGGCAGGTGGCGCTCCATCGCTTTGCGCAGGACGTAGCGGGTCTGGGGCAGCGGGCCCTCCGATGCGTCCACCAGCAGCAGCACGGCGTCCACCATCAGGAGGGAGCGCTCGACCTCGCCGCCGAAGTCGGCGTGCCCGGGCGTGTCGACAATGTTCAGACGGACGCCCTGGTAGTCCACCGTCGTCTGCTTGGCCATGATCGTGATCCCGCGCTCGCGCTCGAGATCCATGGAATCCATGACCCGATCGACCAGTGCCTCGTTGGCGCGGAACGTCCCCGTCTGGCGGAGCATGGCGTCAACCAGGGTCGTTTTCCCGTGGTCCACGTGCGCGATGATCGCGAGGTTGCGCAGGTCGCTGCGGACCGAGGTGGGCGGAAGATCAGTGGTCAGGGGCACGCCTGAAGCGTACCTGCTCCCTCATATGAAGGCTTGACCCGGCACCGGTCGGGGCGGTTCACTCTCCCGTACGCGCGGTCGGTTTCGGTCGCGAGGTGGAGGGCACACACCGATGACGGCGGCGACCAAACCGACCGCGACCGCGGCTTCCGATCCTCGAGGGCATCCTGCCCCTCGATCGGGCCCGGGTGCCGACCGAGATGATTGCCGGCGCGACCCTTGCCGCCCTGGCCATCCCCGAGACGATGGGCTACGCCTCGATGGCGGGGATGCCGGTCGTCACCGGCCTCTACACCCTCCTCGTCCCGATCTTGCTCTTCGCCCTCCTCGGCTCGTCTCGCCACCTCGTGGTCGGCGCCGACTCGGCGACCGCCGTGGTCCTGGCCAGCGGGCTGGCGGCGCTCGGCCTGACGGCGGGCTCGACCGACTACGTCGCGACGGCCGGCCTGGCGGCGCTCATGGTGGCCGTCGTCCTGCTGGCCGCCCGGCTGCTCCGCCTCGGCTTCATCGCGAACTTCCTGTCACGGAGCGTGCTCATCGGCTTCCTGACCGGAGTCGGCATCCAGGTTGCGATGGGGCAGCTCCACGGGGTGCTGGGTGTCAGCGACGGGACCGGGTCCACGCTGGAGAAGTTCTGGACCACGCTGACCAATATCCCGCAGACGAGCATCCCGACCCTGCTGGTCTCGGTCAGCGTCTGGGTCATCATCCTCGGCAGCGGGCGGATCAATCCGAAGATCCCCGGTGCTCTCATCGCGGTGGCCGGCATGATCGCGCTGGCCACGTTCGGGCTTCTGCCGGCATCGGTGACCCTGCTCGGACCCGTCCCGGGGGGGCTGCCGCCGTTCGGTATTCCCGAAGGCGTCTTCACCACCGAGAACGCGGTGGGGCTGGTGCCGGTCGTGTTCTCCTGCTTCATCATCATCCTGGCCCAGAGCGCCGCCACCTCCCGCGCGTACGCCGTGAAGTACTCGGACAGCTTCGACGAGAACGTGGACCTCATCGGTCTGTCCGCCGCCAACCTGGGCGCCGGGCTGACCGGGACCTTCGTCGTGAACGGCAGCCCGACCAAGACCGAGATGGTTGACAGTGCCGGCGGCCGATCGCAGATCGCGCAGCTGACGGCCGGCGTCATCGTCGTGGTCGTCCTGCTGTTCCTCACCGGTCTCCTCGCCAACCTGCCCAACGCGGTCCTGGCCGCCGTGGTGCTCCTGATTGGCGTGAAGCTGGTGGACATCAAGGGGATGCGCGGCATCGCCCGGGTCCGTGGCGGCGAGTTCGCCGTCGCGCTCATCACCGCCGTGACCGTGGTCGTGGTCGGCGTGGAGCAGGCCATCATCCTGGCCATCGTCCTGTCCGTGATCGAGCACCTCTACCACGCTTACCGGCCGTTCGACACCACAGTCGCAGTCGGCCCCACCGGCCTCACCGCCACGCCGCTGGCGTCGGGCGCGGTCGTGCAGGCCGCTCCGGGGCTGGTGATCTACTCCTTCGGCGCCGGCCTCTACTACGCCAACGCGACCCGGTTCACCGAGGAGGCAATGCACATCCTCGAGACCGCCGATCCGCCCCTGGAGTGGTTCTGCCTGTCCGGCCTGGCGGTTGGCGAGATCGACTACACCGGGGCGGGCGCGGTGGCCCAGGTCATCGCCCAGGTCAAGGAACGCGGAGCGAAGTTCGTCGTCACCCAGGCGGCGCCGGAGATCCTCGCGAGAGCCGGGCAGTACGGCCTGCAGCAGGAGGTGGACTTCCAGTTCGATTCCGTGGAAGACGTGGTCCGGGCATTCAACGCCCGCAAGCCCGCCTGACGCAGGCGATCAGCCAGCCGGGTCGGCCCGATCAGCCCGATCAGCCGGAGGCCGCGAGATCAGCCGGAGGCCGCGAGATCAGCCGGAGGCCGCGAGATCAGCCGGAGGCCAGGATCGCGTAGTCCCCGTGGTAGCGCACGTTCAGCAGGTTGTTGAACAGGTTCAGCATGTTGATGTAGCCGATGAGGAACGAGAGCTCGACCATCTCCGGATCGGTGAAGTGCTCGTACATCTCCTCGACAAGCGCGTCCGGGATGGCGTTGGAGTCCGCCATGGCGGCTCGGGTGTATGCGACCGCAAGGCGCTCGCGGGGCGCGAGCGACTCCGTCTCCTCGATCACGACCAGCGGCTCCTGGATGATGTCCGCGATGCCCACCAGGTCCACGTGTGAGGCGGTGCAAAACTGGCATTCGTTGGTCTTCGAGGCGGTGATGATCACCAGCTCCTTGACCCGTCGCTCGAGGAGGCCGCCGGGATAGACCGAGTTCCCGAAACCCGCGAAGGCGCGCAGGATCTCGGGCCGCAGGCACATGGCCTGGATCATCTCGACCGGTGGCTTTCCGCGCTCCCACAGCCCGCGGCTCTCATCGAAGGAGGGATCGTCCTTCACCGCCTCGAACGCGGCCTTGATCTGCTCCGGACTGACCGAGACACGCATCGGATACTCCTCGGTGAAGCCTGGCCTAGCCATGGCGGGATTCGGCAAGGGTCGCGGTCGTGACCGCGAGATCGGTGGGTGGTGGGCGACACTGGACTCGAACCAGTGACCTCTTGCATGTCAAGCAAGTGCTCTAACCAGCTGAGCTAGCCGCCCCACGGGGAGGCCGATTGTGCCGGACCGCGTGATGGGCGGTCAATTGTGGGACCGCGCAGGCTCTGGCGGCCGGGCTGCAAAGTGGCTAGCCCAGGGATACAATGCCGTGGCCGGCGCCGCCCTGAGGGGGATCGTCGGCGTTCGCTAGAGGCCCCGATACCCGCGGGGCTTCTGTGTGCCCAGCGAATCCAAAGGTGCCCATGATCTCGCCCGATCAACAATCTGCCCGGCGTCGATTCGCGCTGATCGCCAGCGCAGCCGTCCTCCTGACGGCGAGCTTTGCGCCCACTATCGTCCGGGCCATCGATCCGGCGGCTCTCCTGGTCGTCGGCAACCCCAGCGCCCTAGGGCCCGGTGACATCGCGGTCCGCAACCGACTTGTGACGCTCGGCTTCGCGGTCACCCTGGCCGATGACGGGACGGTCAACGCGGCGAGCACGACCAGCGCCGCCGTCGTCCTGGTCAGTGCGTCGAGCTCCTCGGGGGCGATCGGGACGCGACTCACCGCCGTCGCCGTCCCGCTCATCGTGTGGGAGGGCGCCCTCTACGACGACCTTGGGATGGGCGCCGCCGGTGCCAAGCAGATCGGCCAGACCCAGCTGACCGTCAGCGGCGGCGGTCATCCGCTCACCGCCGGCCTGAGCGGAACCCAGACGGTGGCTTCGGCCGCCGGCGAGTTCTGGTGGGGTGGACCGAACGCGAACGCCATCGTCGGTGCCACCTATCTCGGCAACCCCTCGAGGCCAGCGATCTTCGGCTACGAGGCCGGGGTGGCTATGCCCGGCCGCACCGCCCCGGCCCGCCGGGTCGGCCTGTTCCTGCTCGACAACACCGCCGCCTCCCTGACCACCGCGGGCGGCGCCCTGTTCGACGCGGCGGTGACCTGGGCGGCGGGCACGACCGGACCGACCCCCACGCCGACCCCAGCCCCCACCGCGACACCCGCCGCGACCGCCACGCCATCACCGACGGGGACGACGAACGTTGCTCTCCTGGTCGTCGGCAACCCCAGCGCCCTAGGGCCCGGTGACATCGCGGTCCGCAACCGACTTGTGACGCTCGGCTTCGCGGTCACCCTGGCCGATGACGGGACGGTCAACGCGGCGAGCACGACCAGCGCCGCCGTCGTCCTGGTCAGTGCGTCGAGCTCCTCGGGGGCGATCGGGACGCGACTCACCGCCGTCGCCGTCCCGCTCATCGTGTGGGAGGGCGCCCTCTACGACGACCTTGGGATGGGCGCCGCCGGTGCCAAGCAGATCGGCCAGACCCAGCTGACCGTCAGCGGCGGCGGTCATCCGCTCACCGCCGGCCTGAGCGGAACCCAGACGGTGGCTTCGGCCGCCGGCGAGTTCTGGTGGGGTGGACCGAACGCGAACGCCATCGTCGGTGCCACCTATCTCGGCAACCCCTCGAGGCCAGCGATCTTCGGCTACGAGGCCGGGGTGGCTATGCCCGGCCGCACCGCCCCGGCCCGCCGGGTCGGCCTGTTCCTGCTCGACAACACCGCCGCCTCCCTGACCACCGCGGGCGGCGCCCTGTTCGACGCGGCGGTGACCTGGGCGGCGGGCACGACCGGACCGACCCCCACGCCGACCCCAGCCCCCACCGCGACACCCGCCGCGACCGCCACGCCATCACCGACGGGGACACCAGCCGCGACCGCAACCCCGGCGCCGACCGCAACCCCGGTGCCGACTTCGACACCGACATCCCCGAATGACGCGGACGGCGACGGGGTGCTCGACTGTTGCGACGCCTTCGCGCTGGACTCGACCAACGGGACGACCGGGAGCCTGTTCCACCTCGAGTTCACTGGCGGGTTTGCTCCCGGTCAGCTGCTCGAGGACGCCGGTTTCACCGGGGTCATGTCGAACAATGTCGAATCGTTCCGCGACCTGTACGACGAGGGCAACGTCAACGTGACCGGTGGCCGGCTGTCGCTCGACGCGACCACGATCGGCGACGCGGTGGACGCGCGCAACGACCAGGAGTACGCCTTCCTCCGCGGGTTCGTGGCGCCGGCCGGCGTGTTCACCGTCTACAGCGAGGTCTGCAAGCCATATCCTCCGGCCAACTTCCAATCGTTCGGGATTTTCCTCGGCACTGGCGATCAGGACAATTTCATCAAGGCCGTCGTCGATCGAGCCGATAGCGCCCGTGCCGTGCACGACACTCGCGAGGTTGATGGCGACGGCTTCGGGATCTCGATGAAGAAGGACGGAGCGCGTATCGATGCCGCTCCATGCCTTGGACTGAAGATCACCGTGACGCCATCAACGCTGACCTACGCGCCCGGTTACTCGCTCGACGGAGGGTCAACCTGGCTGACGTTCGGCGGTGACCAGACGCGACGCACGCTCCCCGCTTCGTGGTTCCAGGGCGACCGCGTCCTGGCACTCGGGATCATCTCAACGCGCGTGAAGGCCTCGAATCCGAGTTTCTCGGCCACCTGGGAGAACGTTGGCGTCATCCTCGG
This sequence comes from uncultured Chloroflexia bacterium, assembly GCA_963699235.1. Lineage (GTDB taxonomy): Bacteria > Chloroflexota > Limnocylindria > QHBO01 > QHBO01 > DASTEQ01. The sequence goes on from OY969424.1 coordinate 1,416,089, forward strand.
GACCGAGCCCTAGGCTCACGCGGCGTGGATCTTGGGCAGCGCATAAGGCACCTCGAGCTCGTAGCGAGCATCGCTCCCGTCACATTCCGCGACCACCGCGCGGTGCGATGTCCCGGTGAATAGCCGGCGCATAGCCACGTTGTCGGGCCGGATCCATGCTTCGAGACGGCTTACGCCCCGCAGCCGCGCGGAGGCCACCGCGGCGGCCATCAGCAGCGACCCCACGCCGTGGTGCTGGACGGCGTCCGCCACCGCGACCGCGAGCTCCTCGACCCCTGGGCTCACCGGCTCGAGCACGAGGTGGCCCACGACCTGCCCCTCGAACTCCGCGATAAATCCATCGCGCCGGTGGTGGTCAGCCATCGAGAACTGCTCGGCCCACTCGTGGCTGATGCCCCGGCAGGCGCCGCGGAAGCGAGCGGCGCGGCTGTCCTCGCTCAACCCCGCGTAGAACCCCTCCAGGCGACTCGCATCGCCGGCGCGCACCCGACGGATCGTGATGTCGTCACTAGCCATGCCTGATGGTGATCTCGCGTCCACGGCGAGCGCTAGTGCCGTTCGGCACCTCGAGTGAGGGTCTTGCGATTCAGCGTTCGAGATGCTGCTGGTCCGCGGCGCGCCGGAGCTCGTCGCGGAAAGACGGGTGCGCAATGCCGATGAGGGCCTGCGCCCGCTCCGCTAGCGAGCGCCCGAAGAGTTCGGCCACACCCCACTCGGTGACCACGGTGCGAACGTGCGCGCGGGTGGTGACCACCCCGGCGCCAGGCAACAGGCTTGGCGTGATCCGCGAGACGGTGCCGGCGGCGGCGGTCGAGGGCAGCGCGATGATCGCCCTCCCCTCCTCGGCCAGGGCCGCTCCGCGGATGAAGTCCATCTGGCCCCCGACCCCGGAGTACAGCCGGCGTCCGATCGAGTCAGCTACGACCTGACCCGAGAGGTCGACCTCGATGGCGGAGTTGATGGCCACCATTTTGCGGAAGCGGCGAATGACGGCCGTGTCGTTCGTGTAGTCAACCGGACGCATCTCCACCATCGGGTTGTCGTCGATGAACCGATAGAGGCGCGGCGTGCCGAGGACGAATGCCGACACGATCTTGCCGGCGTTGATCTCCTTCGCCGCGCCGGTCACGACGCCGGCCTCGACAAGGTCCACGACGGCATCCGTGAACAGCTCGGTGTGGATGCCCAGATCGGACTTGTCCCCAAGGGCGGCGCCGACCGCTGCCGGGATGGCGCCGATCCCGAGCTGGAGGGTGGCTCCATCCGGGATGAGGTCGGCGATCAGGGCGCCGATCTGGCGTTCGACATCGCCGATCTCCGCAATCGGGTGCACGTGCGGGGGCTCCTCGACCTCGACCGACAGGTCGATCTCCCGGAGGTGCACGAAGCTGTCGCCCAGGGTCCGCGGCATGGCCGGGTTGATCTGGGCGATCACCGTCCGTGCGCTCCGGACGGCTGCGAGGGTCGCGTCGACGCTCGGCCCGAGCGAGCAGAATCCGTGCTCATCCGGCGGACTGACATTGATGAACGCACAATCCAGGCTGAGGATGCCGCGGCTGATGAGGTGCGGGATGTCGGACAGGAAGATCGGGACGTAGTCCGCCCGCCCCTCGTTCACCGCATCGCGGGCCGATGGTCCGATGAACAGGGCGCGGTGACGAATATGACCGGCCAGCTCGGGCGCAAGGTGGGGGCAGGGCCCTTCGAGATGGAGCCCGACGGTCGTGACCCCGGTCAGCTCCTGACCGCGCTCCGCCAGCGCGGTCAGGAGGGCAGTGGGAGTGGCCGCACCGCCATGAACGTAGATCGTGTGGCCGTCCTGGATCTCGGCCACCGCACGGCGTGGCGATACGGATCGCATGGCCACACTATCGCTCTATTCCGGCCCCAGCGGATATGTGCCATCGCTCCCGATCGGGAGGGGCTGGTCGGCCCGTGATGCTGCCACGCGCCGCGATGCCGCCACGAGCCAGGGCGACGAGCAGCGGACGACCCGGAGAGATCTCCGCCACCTGTCCCTTGGGGCCACTCTGACGAGTGTCCTTGCGGATGTTCGGCTTCGACCTCTTCGGATCGACTCCATCGTCGCAGACCGTGAAGGCCGGCCACATGAGTCGGAGGTCACCGATCAACAGGCCGGTCGGCCCAAACGTCGGGACCGGCAGCAGGTGACCGCGTCGGCCTACTGCGCGGTCCAGCCGCCATCCACGTACACCTCCGAGCCGGTCATGTACGAGGCCGCGTCGGAGGCGAGGAAGGCAATGACCTCGGCCACCTCTTCCGACCGGCCCATGCGGCCCATCGGGGTGTTGCTGACGATCAGTTGCTCGATCTCGGTGCCCTTCACCTGGGCCACCATCGGGGTGTCGATGAAACCCGGGTGAACCGAGTTGACCCGGATCGCTTCCTTGGCGTAGCGAATTGCCGCGTTCTTGGTCATCAGCCGAACCGCACCCTTGCTGGCATGGTAGGCGACCGATCCCCCGAAGCCGCCGACCGCCCCGAAAATGGAGCTGAGGTTGATGATCGAGCCGCCCCCCGCCTTCCGAAACTCGGGCACCGCGGCCCGCATCCCCAGCCACACGCCGCGCTGGTTGATGGCGGTCAGCTGATCCCAGCCTTCCACGGTCTCCTGCTCGACATCGAACAGCGTCCCGATCCCCGCGTTGTTGACCAGGACGTCCAGCCGACCGTAGTCGGCGAGGGTCTGGCCGATGACGGTCGCCCATGCCGACTCATCGGCGACGTCGAGATGGTGGTACGTGACCCTGCGACCGGCCGTGGTGAGCTCTGCCACGAGGGCCTCACCATCGTCGTCGAGGACGTCGGTGGCAACCACGGCTGCGCCTCTCTCCGCCAGCAGGCTAACGGTCGCCGCTCCGATTCCGTGGGCGGCGCCGGTCACCAGGGCGACCCGCCCTTCCAGTGAAGTGTTCATCTGCGTGGCTCCTCTGCAGGCGCAGGTTCAGCCCGCGCTCACGCCGATCGTACGCACCGCCGAGGGATGGCCGAAGGGCCGGCCGGACCCTCGTCCCGTGCCCGATGGCCCTTGTTGGCAGCGATCGGGAACCGTGACCATTCTCGTCGAGCGGCTCGCGTGGGCGGGTCTCACGTGGGCCCTTACCGAAAGGAGACGAGTCATGAAGAAGATCCTCGTCGCGTACGACGGCACTGAGCCTGCCGATCGTGCGTTGACCACGGCCATTGACCTGGCGAAGTCATTCGGAGCCTCTGTCGGTGTCGTGAGCGTGGTACCGGTCCATCCGGGCCGGTCTCCCATCGACCCCTGGGACGATCCGGCGGTGCACGCCGAGCAGCTCAAGCGGGCCGACATCATCCTGCGGGCGGCCGGCGTCGAAGCGACGTTCCACAAGCCCGGTGGCGATCCCGCCAAGGTGATCGAAGAGGAAGCCCGCGAAGGCGGCTACGACACCATCGTGATCGGGAGCCGAGGGCAGAACGCCATCGAACGCGTCCTCCAGGGCAGCGTGTCGGAGCACGTCGCGACCCACGCGGAGGCAACCGTCGTCATTACGCGCTAGACCCACGAAAGCGGCCGGTCCGCACAGCGCGAACCGGCCGCCGGCCGTGTCCCGGTCAGTGACCGGCCGCCACGGCTTCGCGCTGGCTCATGTGCACGGTGCCCGGTGCATGCTCGGGCGGCGAGTAGATCGTCACCAGGCGCATCGGTCCATCACCGGTATTCATGAAGTTGTGCCGCACCCCGGCGCGGACGAAGACGAGATCGTTCGGGCCGATTGACGACACGACGCCATCGAGATCCATCTCGCCGTGTCCCTGGAGGAACAGCAGCACCTGGTCGGTGCCCTCGTGGACTTCTTCCCCAATCTCCCCGCCGAGCGGAATGGTCATCACCACCACCTGCTCGTGCTCACCGGTCAGCACCACTCGTCGAAACGCCGCATTCGTCGTGGCGATGTGGACGATGTCCACCAGATTCTGCTGGGCGCCCATGCGGGTCACTCCTTCCTGCGTCGATTGTCTCGCGGCATTTTCCCACCACCGCACGACAGCGGCGCGCGCCGCAGGACCCGAAGTTTCGGGCCAGAGGTCACGAAAAGGCGTTGTGGGCCGGAGGAGTCCTAGGCAAGAACCACCAGCGTGGCGAACGCGCCGACCAGGCCACTTCCCGCTCCGAGCCAGAGCCACCGAGGGCGTCGTGCGACGATGATCGCGGCGAGGAGCGCTCCGCCTACCTTGACCGCCGCGACCAGCGGCAGGCCGCCGAGCGCGAAGAGCTCGCGCGCAACCGGGTTGGCTTCGCCCGAGATGCCGTAGACGCTGATGGCCAGACCGAAGGTGGCCAGATCAGCAAGGTGGGTCGCGATCGTCGCCGTGATGGCAGCAGTCAACTCGGTGCACCCTCCGTGCACGCCCACGGTACTCCGATTGGCGCCGCCCGGCTTGCCTCAATGTGACCACCGTCCGCTCAGGTCGCTGGTGGAGGGATCGGCCCGGGTCAGTACTCCGGTGGTGCCTGGCGCGCACCCAGGACGGCGGCGATCCTCTCCCGGTACCGCGCGCCCGACGGGTGCCGGGCAAGCCAGTACAGGAAGGGGGGATCACTGTCCGCGATCTCGTCGATGGTACGACCGGCATAGTGGCCGAAGTCGATGACATTGGGATCGAAGGTGGTTCCCGCCCAGCCGGGACCGACCGGCGTCATCTCGTCGGTCTCGACCGCGTCGGAGCGGCCTGGGTCCTGGGGCTCAGCCGTGGTGTCGATGCGCCAATGGTACCCCCCATCGGCAATAAACCGACGCTGACCGTCAAGCCTGGTCGGGTGTGGGCCCTGCAGCGGACTCCGGTACGGCCCGCTTGTGCAGGCCGAGCGCCGCGTTGGTCCGCCACGACACGACCCCGATCCAGACCATAAAGCCCGCGAGCAGCATCATCACGATCGGGATGCCCCAGCCCGGCAGGAAGATGTCCACCACGTCGGCAATGACCGGCGCGATAAGGACCGGGAAGAACGACGCGACTGACAGCAGCGTGTTCAGGATGCCGAAGATCCGCCCCCGCACCTCGGGCGGCAGCTCCTCCTGGAGCGAGGTCTGGGCCGGGATGGCGATCAGGGCGTAGGCGATCCCCGCCCCGAAGGCGATGGCGATCACGAGGGCGATGACCGACAGGAATGCGCCCATCAGGTCCGGCAGGTTCTCCTCGATGGGCTGGAGGGCTGGGCTCAGGAGATCGGTGATCGGCCCGACGAGGGCGATGGCCATCAGCATGGCCGCGGTCAGCAGCAGCCCGACGTCGATGAGCAGCCGGCGTGGGATGAACTGGCCAAACGAGTTCAGGAACAGGATGCCCATGACCGCACCGAGGCCCGCCGGACCCATGATGAAGAAGATGTCCTCTGCGCTCAGGTTCAGGACCCCAGTGGCGTAGCCCGGGCCCAGGGCGCCCAGGACGCCGATGATCGAAGCCCCGATGCCGAGGTAGCGAAGCGACCACGAGATGCGCGGCGTGTTCTGGACAAAGGCGATCCCCTCGCGGAGCTCCTCCAGGACGTGCGTCATCGTGCGACTGGCGTCGAACGGCTTGGGCGTCTGCTCCGGCTTGACACTGGGGAGCGGGATGATGGCCGCCGCGGCAAGCGCGAACATGACCGACACGACGATGTACACCGCGTTGGCGCCGAGGGTGGTCAGCAGCAGCGGCCCGATGACTCCGAAGCCGATGCCAAAGGTGGCGTTCACGGTGAGGATGAAGATCGAGTTGGCCGCCATCAGGTGGCGTCGTTCGACAAGGCGAGTGATCGCGATCAGCTCGGCGGGACCGAAGAAAGCGCTGATCGTCGAGATCGCGAAGTTCAGGAGCAGGATGGCGAAGACGTTCGCACCGAGGGCGATGAACGCCGCGCAGCCGAGCGCCCGTCCCAGGTTGGACAGGATCATGATCCAGCGGGCGTCGCTGCGCTCCACGAGCACGCCAGCCAGGGCACTGAAGACGACCGACGGGACGAGGAAGGTCAGGATCAACAGCGCGTTGGCGGTGTTTGATCCGGTGGCGCCGACCACGACCGCCATGAGCGCGGCCAGGACCATGTTGCTCGCGAGCTGGCTGAGGACCTGAGCCGACCACAGCCAGACGAAGTTTCGGTTCCGGAACACGCTGCCGGTCCCCGCGGGCAGACCGGTGGGAGTGCCGGGTGCCTCGGACAGCTCGATGTGGGTCACGCCTCGACCTCCGGGCCATGCGCAAGATGGCCGGTGTATCGCCGCTCGACGTCAAGCCGGTCGAGGAGGATCCGGTGCGCGCAGCCGGCACAGATGAGACCGATGTCCGCGCCGAGGCGCACGACCGACCATTCGTGGCTGCCACAGGGGTGCGGCTTGCGGAGCGTGATGCGGTCCCCCAACCGCAGCTCGACCGGCACTGCCATCAGACGGTGGCCTCGTTGGCCGTCACGCCGGTGAAGTTCCAGCCGTCGATCCGGACTGCGGGGACGCGGCTGGCGATGCCGGTGTACTCGGCCCCCACAAGCCGCGTGTCGGCGGCAATGGCCGAGATGCGGGAGAAGGCATCAGGAACGGACTGCGTGAAGCGGAGGTTCCGCACCGGTCCGGCGACCGCCCCGTTCTCGATGAGGAACGTCCCGTCTCGGGTCATGCCGGTGAGGATCCCCTTCTTGGGGTGGACGATGTTCACGTAGTGGAAGCGGGTGATCAGCAGTCCGCGCTCGATGCCGTCCAGGAGTCCGTCCCGGGGAGTTTCACCGGGTGCCATGAACAGGTTCCAGCAGAGCGGTCCGAAGGTGTTCGGCGCAGGAAGGCCGTGCCCGGTCCGGCTGACGCCGGCACGGTGCGCGGTTCCGCTGTCATGGACGGTCTCCCGGGCCACCCCATCGGTCACGAGCGCGACACGCCGCTTGGGGACACCCTCGAAGTCGATCCCGGAGGGGATGCCGGTCGGGTCCAGGCCATCGTCCCAGATCGTGACGTTGGGCCCGAAGGTGCGCTGCCCGAGCTCAACGCAGGCGCGGCCTTCCTCGATGGCCAGGCCCGAGAATGCCATGAAGGCCAGGTACTCGAGGACCTCGGCCACTGCGTACTCGCCGAGGACCACCGGGTACTCGCCGGGCCCTACGTCCCGCGGGGCGACCGCGCTCGCGGTGCGCTCGGCGGCTTCCTCCCCCACCGCGTGCGGATCGATCGCGCGCAGGTCGGTCCCGATTGACTGTGCATAGCCGGTCTCCCCGGCCGGCCCGAGCATGACCGTCACCAGCTTGGCCTGGGTCACCCGGTGCGAGGCCGCCAGCCCGGTCGTATTGGCCACCGTCATCCGCTGGCCCTCCACGGAGTACGCGCCGCTCACCGTCAGTCCGCGCGCGACACCGGCTTCGATCACGATCCGCGCGCCCTCGGCCCGCTCGGCCGGATCCGCCGCGGCGGTTGCCTCCACCCAGCCGACGTCGAAATCGTCGCCGCGCTCGTCCGCCAGCGGGGCGGGGTCGTTCTCGGGGGCGGCATGGGCAGCGACGGCTGCGGCCCGCGCCACGACCTCCTCGATACCGCGCTCGTCCAGGCGGTTCGTGGTCGCGACCCCGTTCCGCGCCTCGCGTCGTATGCGGACACGAAGCGTCGCGTCGTGCTCGGCCAGGTTCTGGTGGATCTGCGAGCCTGCAAATCGGGTCAGCGCCAGATCGCGCTCGGAGACGGTCGCCTCGCCCTCGGTATCCGTCGGCAGCTGGGCGAGGGCCGCCTCGGCCACGTCCCGGCCTACCATCGGCCAACCCCCACCTGGACGCCGCGGAAGCGCGCGGGCGCGGCCCCGTGGCCCACCGCCGCGGTCTGCATCGGCTCACCCTTGCCGCAGTAGGGCTCGCCCCACTGGGCCCACTCGCTCGGGCCGCAGATCGCGTCGCAGGAGCCCCAGAAGCGGGGCGTGATCCCGGTGTAGGTCGGGTTGCGAACAATCCCCGCTCGCTTGCCGTTCTTGATGAGCCAGCCGATCTGGGTCCCGAACTGGAAGTTCAGGCGCCGCTCGTCGATCGACCACGAGCGGTTGGTGCCCAGGAGGATCCCGTTGTCGGTATCGGCGATGAGATCATCGAGCGAGCCGGCGTCACCGGGTCTGAGGCTGATGTTCGTCATCCGGATGAGCGGCAGGTTTCGCCAGCTCGCGGATCGGCTGCTTCCCATCGACCGCCGACCGACGACCGGCGCGGTCTCGCGCGAGGTGAGGTAGCCGACGAAGCGGCCGGCGCTCACCAGCGGCACGTTCTGGCCGGTGACGCCCTCGTCGTCCCAGCCGAAGGTGCCCAGCCCAGCCGGGGCGGTGGCATCGGCGTCGATGTTCACGACCGGCGAGCCGTACTGGAACCGGTCCAGGCGGTCGGTGGTCAGGAAGCTCGTGCCGGCGAAGGAGGCTTCCATTCCGAGGACGCGGTCAAGCTCGGTCGGGTGGCCGCAGGACTCGTGGACCTGGATGGCGACCTGGGAGGCCTCGAGGATGACGTCCATCTCGCCCGAGGGGCATTGCGGGGCGGAAAGGAGAGCGACCGCCTCCTCCGCGATGCGCTGGCCGTGGGCCGGCAGGTCCATGTCCCGGATGGCCTCGAATCCGGCGCCGACCACCTGTCCACCGAGCGACTTCGGGAAGCTGCGCTCCTGCGACTCGTGCTCGTTGACCGCGGTCGCGGTCATGCCCGCTCCACAGGAGACGAGGTCCTGGTCCACGCGGGCGCCCTCGCTCGAGCCGAACAACTTCCGATCGCGGGCGGCCTCCATCGTCGTCTCGCGCAGCGAGACCCCGACCCCTCGACCCATGGCCGCGTCGGCGTCGAACAGGATGCGGAGCTTGTCCTCGAGCGAGACGGCGAAGGGATCCTCCACGATCGGCGTCGCCCAGGAGCCGCGCTGTGGTGGGCTGTCGTCGAGGACCACCTCGCGCCCGCCCGCGATCCGGCTGGCCCGCGCGATGGCGACCGCGCGGCGGGCGATCTGCTCGGCCTCGGCCAGCTCGAGGTCCTGGCTGGAGGCGAAGCCCCATGCACCGTCAACCAGCGCTCGGATGCCGAAACCGGCGGATCGGTCGCTGCTGGACGCCGCCAGCGAGCCGTTCTTGACGGTGAGCGACTCGGATTCGTGCTCGATGACCCGAACATCGGCGTAGGCGGCGCCCAGGCCGATCGTCGCATCGATGGCGCGGGTGATCAGGTCGTCCATCATCGGTCCCCCATCATTCCACCGACGTCGCCGCTTCGGGCGAGAGGTCGCGCCCGGTGGCCGGCACGTGGACCGTGGCTGCCGGGCTGACCGTGATCGTGGCGCTGACGAACTGCTCGAGCTGGGTGACGATCCCGCCGGGCCGCTGGAGCGCCGCGACGAGTCCGTCCGGGTCGCCGACGGCAACGAGCGTGAAGCTGCGGTCCACCGGGGCCCCATCGATCTCGAGGGCGCGAGCGCCCTGGACCACGACCGTCGACCCGGTGACGCGGGTGCCGTCCACCGCGAGGGCCTCCGCGCCGGCGTTGCGCAGCTCGTTGATCAGGTCGTTCAGCGCGATCGCATCGAGCGAGCCGCTGACGCGGACGATGATCCCCTGGCCTTCGACCGCGGCCTGGCCCGAGTAGCCCCGGATGCGGCGCAGCTCCTCGCGGCTCACGTCGAGGGCGCTGAAGCCCTCCGCCCCGGCCGTCTCGTACTCCTCGAGCAGGTCCCGCTGCTCCGCGAGGGCGGCCCGAAGCTGGGCATTGCCCTCGGACAGGGTCTGGATCCGGGTCGAGAGCTCGGCCACCGGCAGGGTCGTCAGCTCGGTCGGCCGCGCTTGCGACCGGAACTGGGCGACGAGCGCGATGCCCACCACGAGCGCGATGAACGCGATCGTGACCTGCGCCACGGTGCTGCGCATCAGTCCGCGCCGTCGGTGGGAACGGCCCACCGGAGACTGGTGGGGCCGATGAAGGCCGGGAGCTGGAGGTCCTGCGAGGAGGCCATCGCGAACTCGAGATCGAACGCCTCGATCCGCTGCGCCACGCGGCCGAGGTACGCGCCGTCCACCCGGAAGAGCTCCTCGAGGTCCCCGGGACCGATGGCCTCGATCCGGAAGGGCGGTGACAGGAATGCGGCGTTGACCAGCACCGACGACCCGACGCCGTAGATGGACGTCGTCGCCACCAGGCGCTCGCCGTTGATCGTGATCGCCTCCGCACCCGAATGCCACAGGGCGTTCACGAGGTCACGAAGGTCGTCGGCCAGCACGATGTAGTTGGCCGGGTTCTCGCCGGCCGGTACGACCCGCCGCGAGTCGGCGATCTCAAGGACCATCCCCGGCCCTGTCACCGCGGTCAGGCCGCTCGCCAGCCGGGCCTCGGCCAGCTCGGCGTTGACCGCGGCGAGCGCGGTCTGGGAGCCTTCGCTCTCACGCTGGATGGCAGCCAGATCCGCCTCGACCGCCGACAGCTGGGCGCTGAGGAGCTCCTGCTCCTGCTCGAGGGCCACCGCCTGCCCGGCGAGCGCCTGCTGGGCGGAGGTCGTGTAGGACGTGCGCTGGACCTCGCCGTTCCACTGCGCCGCCGCGACGAAGCCGAGCGCTCCGAGGGCGAGGGCCATGCTCAGGATCCAGCCCGATCGAACCCGGATCCGGGCGTGGGTCAGCCGTTCCGCGGTCACGACGGCTGCTCCCCGCCCGGCGGCGGCTCTCCCCTCCCGGGCGACGCCCGACGCGCCCGCCACACGACCACGCCCACGAACACGACTCCGACCACCACGAAGCCGATGATGAGCCACCACGCGAGGTCCTGGGAACTGTCAGACCCCGGCGCCGGGGCAGGTGACGGTCCGACCACACCGCCGTCGGGCTGTGCGGGCAGCGGCACGTCAGAATCATCCAGCGCAATCGGCTCGATGGGCGTGGGCTCGTCCACGCCGTACCGGCCAAAGTAGTCCTCGCGGATGGCCTCGAAGCTGTCGCCGGTGCCCTGCTCGATCGCCTCGTCGTCGGTGGCTCCGGCGCGATAGGCATCCATGATGGCGGCCATGGCATCCGAGCCGTAGTCGCCGATGATCTGGTCAACCATGGTCGCGCCCTGGGCGTAGGCCAGGCTCGCGCCGCGGGTGTCGATCGGGAACTGGTCGGTCAGCGCCTCGAACGCCATCAGCCCATCGGCGCTGTCGGCCTCCTGGCGTACGACCTCCTCCTCCGTATCCGAGTTGCCAACCTCCGACCAGGTCGCGGTGCCCTCGTCGAGCCATGCGGCGGGCCCGTGGAACGGGTTGTCGCTCGCGTCGTGGAACACCACGTGGGTCACCTCGTGGGCCACGGTGGTCCGCAGGTACGACTCCGATCCGGCGCCCAGCCACATGAAGACCGTCCGAAGGTCCGGGTAGGTGGCGGCTCCGACCCACTCCCGCGTTCCCGGTCCCACTGCGCCTAGGAATTCTTCGCGCCCGTCATAGACAAAGATGTCGATAGGGTCCGCCAGCGGGCGCCCAAGCAGATCGCCGGCATCATCAGCGGCATCGCCGGCCAGGTCGCCGAACTCGCGGGCGATTCCCTCGTTCGAGCCATACCAGTGGACGGTGGCCGACCCGATCCGGTCCTGCTCCCAGTCCAGCCCGGCGCGATCGTCGTCGTACAGGAGCGTGCGCTCGGGGCTGACGATAACCTCGACTCCGGTCACCGCCCGCCACGCGTACGCGACCGTCGTGTTGGGCGGAGCGTAGTCATCGGTCATGTCCCGGCGGTACTCGAGCCGTCCAGCGGTCAGCTCGACCGGGACGACGAGGCGCTCCTCGCCGCCGAATCCGAGCAGGAGCTCGACCAGGTCCGGCTCGCCCCCGGTCCACGCCGCCTCGAACGCCATGAACTCGCCAAACGTGGCATCCGCCGCGAGGTCCGAGAAGCCACCGCCGGCGAGGGCGCGGTCTGCAACCGGTGCCAGCGGTGACAGGGCCAGGACGCCACCCACGGCGGCCGCCAGGACGCCCGCTCTCAGTCGGCCCACGACACCCTCCCAAAGTCGAGGAGACCGACGGTCAGGGTCCCGACCCCGCGCAGGCCGTCGCGCACCAGCCAGTGCGACGCATCCCACGACCAGGGGATGACCGGCGCCTCGGCGTCCACCCGTTCCTCCACCGCGAGGTAGGCATCGCGTTCGGCGGCCGGGTCCGTGGTTCGCGCGGCTGCCTCCATGAGGTCCACGAACTCGTCGTCGTTCCAGCGACCGTAGTTCGAGGCCGCATCGGGAAGGAGCAGGAGCCCGTAGAGGGCGGCGGGCGAGGGGTAGTCGGTGATCCAGTTGATGGTGAAGACCTGGGGCGGGCGGACCGGCAGGAGGCTGATGTAGTCGCCGAAGTCCATGGTTTCGACGGCGATTTCGACGCCCAGCTCCTCGCGCCAGATCGCGACCGCCGGTGCCACTCCCAACCCAGTCGCGTTGACGGTGATCGGTCCCAGGTCCGCGCCGGACGCATAGCCTGCCTCTTCGAGGAGACGGCGTGCCTCGTCGGGGTCTGCCGCCTCATCCGCCGGGGCGCCCTCGGGCCACAGGGCGGGAGGAACGAGGCTGGTGGCCGCGGTGGCCGCCGCGCCGGCAGACAGCTCCACCAGCCGCTCCCGATCGAGCGCGAGGGCAAACGCCCGCCGGACCCGATCGTCGTCGAACGGGGGCCGGGTCGTGTCGAAGCCGAAGTACTGGACGCTCAGTGCGGCGGCCTCGTGGAGGTACGGGCCAAGACCCGGGTCATAGCGGATCCACGACGCGTCCCCTGAGAAGACGTTGACGAGGTCGATCTCCTCCGCGGCGAACGCCTCGGGCGCGCTCGTCTCAACCTCGGCCACCCAGTGGATCTCGTCGATAGGTGGCGGCCCGGCGACATACTCCGGATTGGCGCTCAGGACGAGGTTGCCGCCATCCAGCCGGTCGGCGACGTACGGCCCGGATCCCACGAACCCGTCCACCGCCTGCCAGTCTGGCGAGGCATCAGCGCCGGGTGGCACGACGAACGCGGTTGGGGTGGCGGCCACCGCCAGGAAATAGCTGGCGGGGTACTCGAGATGGACGACCAGGGTCCTCGGGTCGGTGGCCTCGATGCCCACCTCGTCCTCCAACCCGGCACCGGTCCGCCAGGCGGCGGCGCCCTCGATGATGGTGAGCACGTCCGGGGCGAGGGCGCCGGTCGCGGGGTCCAGGACCCGAAGCCACGATCGGCGGACGTCATCGGCGGTCAGGTCCGATCCGTCGCTGAAGTGGAGATCGTCCCGGAGGTGGAAGGTGTAGGTCGCGCCCTCGTCATCGACCTCCCAGTCCTCCGCCAGCGAGGCGTAGACCGATCCCGCCTCGTCGATGCGGGTCAGCCCGGCGTAGAGCTGGAGCAGCAGTTGGACGTCACCCGCACTCGAGATGAAGGCGGGATCCAGCGTCCCCGGCTCGCCGGCCAGGTAGCGCAGCGGACGACCGCCCGCCGAGGCGGGTCCGGCACCGGGAAGGATGACCGCGATGAGGGTGAGGGCCGCGAGCAGCAGCCCGGCAGCCGCGCTCAGGCGGCGCATGCCAGGGTCAAGTGCAGCTCCGGGACCAGGCCGGCGTCGTCGATCGGCGGCGCACGGCCGGTAGTATAGGTGGCCGTGGAGCAGACCCATGAACACCGCTTCCGGCACCAGCCGGCCGGGTCGCTCTCGCTTCGCCAGTTCGTCGAGTCGCTCCGGAGCTGGACGCCGGAGATGCGCCAGATCGCGCAGATCGCCCTGACCCGGACCGATGCCGAGCGGGCGCAGTATCTCCAGGGCTATCACCACGGGCACGCCGAGCGAGCGGCGGCCCAGCTGGACTCGTTCGTCCGATGGGCCTACTCCGATCCGCGGATCGACGCCGTCCCGGCACTCCTGGCCGAGATCGAGCGACCGGATTCCGACTACGAGGGTGCCCTGCTCCACGAGGCGGAAGTCCTGGTGCGCACCAGGGGTGAGGGCCGCTCTCCGGCCCAGCGAGTGGCCGACTACCTGGGCCTGCTCGGGACCGAGAGCAGCGAGCGGGTTCGGGCGGGCATCGCTTCGCTGCTGCCGATGGGCACGCCTGATCCGATCGTGACGGCCACGATCCGTCAGATGCGCCGATCCTGGCTGGACATCTACGGGGATGACCCGTTCTTTGCCGAGGACTGACCTCCGCCCGTTCGGCCGAATCCTCGTCGCCGCCCTCCTGGTGGCGCAGGTGGCGATCCTGGCCACGCCCGCGACCGCCCGCGGCCACGCCCTCCTGCTCGACGCGGACCCGGCCCCGAACAGCGTGGTCCCCGCCTCTCCCTCGTCGCTGGCCCTGCTCTTCAGCGAGGCCGTGGACCCGCGCACGGTCAGCCTCCGAGTGGTGGACTCCGAGCAGCGACCGGTCATCGGTGTCGGCGCCCCCATCGTCGATGGCACGGGCCAGGTCGTCCGCGCGGAGCTGCCCAAGCTCGATCCCGACACCTACACCGTCGAGTACTCGATCGTCTCCGCCGTCGACGGTCACCCGAACGCGTCGCTGTTTGCCTTCGTCGTGGACCCCACCGGCACCGAGCCGCCGCCGGGGCTCCCACTCCCCTCGGAAACGGCCGCGCCGCCCGACCCGCTGACGATCGCGGCCCGGTGGCTCACCACCATCGCCGGGCTCCTTCTCCTGGGCTCGGTCATCGTGTGGTTCGCCCATCGGCGCTGGATCGGGGTCGAGGACCGGGTGTCGGTGCCGTGGAGATCGCTCGCCGCGCTCGGCGGCCTTGGGGTCCTGGCCATGCTCGCCTATGTCGCGCGCTCGGCCACGGTGGCCTTCGCTCACGGTCACGGCCACGAGGGCGGCTTCCCACTCGATCCGGTCGCCCCGTTCGGCTGGACGGCATTCGCCATCGCGATGCGGATCTCGCTCCTCGGATTCTTCGCGGCGGCAGCGATCGCCGCGGCGGCGGGGTGGCTGACCTCACGACGGGAGCGGCACATCGGTGACCGGCGCTGGCTGGTGGCCGCTGGCGCGGCGTCCGGCATCGGCTTGCTCGGGCTCAGCCTGACCGGCCACGCAGCCGCGCTCGGCGGCCCGGTCTGGGGCGTGGTCGATGCCTTCCACCTGTTCGCCGTCGCCGCCTGGCTCGGAGCCCTGCCGGCGGTGGCCGTCCTCGCCCGCCGATCGGGCACCGGCCGGGCAGCGTTCGCTGTCCATGCGCGGGTGGCGCTGGTCGCCGCTCCATTGGTCATCCTCACCGGGCTCGCCAACTCGCCGATCGTGGTCGATGACTCCCGCGAGTTGGTCGCCGCCGGCTACGGGAACCTGCTCCTGACAAAGGCCTTGCTGGTGTCGGTGGCCGTCGGCCTTGGTGCGGCGAGCTACTTCCTGGCCCGAGGCGGTGGCCGGCGACGGCTGGCGATGGTCGCCGGTGGGGAGGTCGTGGTCGCGGCGGTGGCAGTCGTGGTCGGCGCGACGATGGTCAGCATCCAGCCGGCGACGGATCGCCCACCCTCAACCGTCGATCCCCGGCTCGGCGTGGCCCACGTCTACGCCGAGGGTGGCGAGTCGAGCGTGCACGGCATCGTGGACCTGCCTGAGCCCGGGGTGCAGTCGTACTCGTTCGCGGTGGCTGATCCGGAGACCGGCGCCGGTCGCGAGGACGTGGCCGAGGTGGCGGTGACCTTCATCCCGCCGGCCGGCAGCGGGCTAGTGGACACGGTCGCGCTGACCGAGCCGACCCAGCAGCCGTGGATCTGGTCCCTCCGCGGCGCCTACACCCCGGTCGTCGGGAACTGGGAGCTGGAGATCGCGGTCCGTCGCGGGCGGCTCGAGGAGGACCGGATGCGCGTCGCATTGGCGGTCCGCCAGGTCCTCCAGGCGACCCCGCTGCCGCCCCCCACGACCGGCAGCCAGGTCCTGGGGGTGGTCGCCGCCCCGGCCACCGCGCTGCCGCTGGGCGCCGGCGGATGGGTGGTTCCGATCGTCCTCCTCGGAGCGGCGGCCGGGGCGCTGGCCATCGAACGGGCCAGACGCCCGGCGTCGCCGACCCGCCGGCGCCTGCTGCGAGGCGCACGGCTGGGCGTCCTGGGGTTGGCCATCCTGTTCGGGGTCTCCATGGCCGCCCGCGACCTGGTCATCGCCGCCAACCGCGCCCCGGACGAGTGGGCGGCTGCCGTGAACCCGGTCGTGGATGACCCGGGCGCGGTGACGGCCGGTGAGTCGGTCTACCGCGCCAACTGCCAGAGCTGCCACGGAAACGATGGCGCCGGTAACGGACCGGCGGCTCAGGACCTCACCCGGCCACCACGCGACCTGGCGACGATCGTTCCCCAGCGGACCGACGGCGAGCTGGCGTGGACCATCAGCGCCGGCGTGGCGGGGACCCAGATGCCGGCCTTTGGGACTACGCTGTTGGACGGTGAGCGATGGGAGCTGGTGAGCTACCTGCGCTCGCGCTGGCCGCTCGAGAATCCGCAGGAGTCTCCATGACGACCCCCTTCGGCCCGTTGACTCGACCGCAGATGGCCGCCCTCGTCCTCGTCGCCGTGCTGACGCTCGGCTGCAATCCGTTCGGCGGCGCGTGCCCCGAGCCAACGATCACCCTCGCCGCAACCGTCTCCGACACGGCCATGGACCCCTCCTCCCTGACCGCCTGCCGCGGACAGGACGTCGTGCTCGAGGTCACGAGCGAGACGGACGGCGTCCTCCACATCCACGGCTACGACGAGCAGGTCCCAGCCGTTCCGCTCGAGCCGGGCGAGGAGCGCCGCCTCGAGTTCACCGCGGACGCCGCGGGCCAGTTCATCATCGAGCTCCACGCGCGGAGTGGAGACGCGAGCACCGAGATCGGCGTCCTGACCGTCAATGAGCCGTAAGCCGCGGCTCCCCGCCCACCTGGTCGCCGCCGCCGTCGCCGCGGGGGTCGCGGCGCTCGCGCCGTACCCAGTGGCGGCCCACGCCCTTGGCTCCTCGTTCCCGCTGCCGGTCCCGCTCTGGCTGTACCTCGCCGCAGCAGCGGTCGCGGTCGCAGCGTCATTCGTGGTGGCGGTGGTGGTGGTCAAGCCCCCGACCGAGTTTCCGCAGTACCGGACCCGATCGGTCTCGCCGCGCACGGCGCGGATCGGGGGAATCGGGTTGCGCGCGCTTGGCCTGCTGTGGTGGTACGGGGCCATCGCCCTGGGCTTTGCGCTCGGCGGCATCACCTACATCCCGGCCGTCCTGTTCTGGATCGGGATCTGGGTCGGCGTTCCGATCGCGGCGACGTTGTTCGGCAACCCGTGGCCGTCGCTCAGCCCGTTCCGGACGACGTACGACGCGGTCGACGCCCTGATCCGCTGGGTGGGCTCCGGCCGCCGGCTCGACCTCGGCATCCGCATCCCGAACCTGGGACGGGTCCCGGCGGTGGGGATCCTGTTCGTGTTCCTGATCCTGGAGCTGATCTGGCCCGACCGGCTGAACCCGGTTTCCCTGGCAACCGTGCTCGCGATCTACACCGGGATCACGCTCGTGGGCATGGCCGTCTTCGGCAGCGTGACCTGGCTCCGCTCGTTCGAGATCTTCGAGATCCTCAACGGCTGGTTCGGACGCGTCGGGCCGGCCGGCCGCCGGACCGTGCGGCCGGAGCTGTGTGCCGGCTGCACCGATGGGTGCCGGCCCGAGCACTGCGTGGACTGCGCGGAGTGCATGGCCGCTCGAGATGGCGGCGACCAGGCGGTCGAGCTGCGGTGGTGGTTCACCGGCCTGACCGAGCACACCCCCGGCGGATGGGGCGACGCGGGGTTCATCATCCTGGCCCTGGCCGGCGTCACGTTCGACGGCCTGCAGGAAACGTCGCTCGGGGCCCGGATCCTGTCCGCCCTCTTCCCCCCGCTCTCCACCGTCTTCGGGCCGCTCGCCGCCAGCTACCTCGCGCCGACAATCATGCTCGCCTCGCTCTTCGCCCTGTTCGTGGCGGCCTTCGCGCTGGCCAGCTGGCTGACCCTTCGCATCGGCACCGGCGGCTCAGGCACCCCGCGGCCCTCGCTCGGCCACGTGGCTGGGACGTACGCCCCGACCCTCCTGCCCATCGCGGCCGGCTATCTCATCGCCCACTACCTGACCCTGGTCATCCAGGGGCTCATCTGGCTCCCGCAGCTCGCGTTCGACCCGAACGCGCTGGCCCCGGTCCTGGACTGGATCCCGACCTCGTTCATCTGGTACCTGTCGGTGGCCGCCATTGTCGGCGGCCATATCGCCGCGGTCGTGCTCGCCCATCGGCTCGGGCTCCGCGACCAGCACCGCCGTCCGATCCTGGCCGGGCTGCCGCTCGTGCTGCTCATGATCGGCTACACCGTCCTGTCGCTCTGGATCATCGCCCAGCCGATCGTGGTCGAGCCCGTCTAGGAGATGGAGCTCAGCCTGGCGCTCGCCTTCGCGGCGGGGGTCGTGTCCTTCGTCACACCCTGCGTCCTGGCGCTGGTCCCGGTCTACCTGGCCGTCCTGGCTGATGCGGCCGTCGGCGTGACGGCAGCCGCCGGGACGCCGACCGGCATGACCTCAACCGGTGCCACGGCGGGCGGCTGGTCGACGGCGAGGCCGATGCTGGCCCAGGCTGGCCTCTTCACCCTGGGCTTCAGCCTCGTCTTCGTCCTGCTCGGCATCTCGGTCGGCCTGCTGGGCATGGCGCTGTTTCGCGAGCCGCTCATCCGACAGCTGGCCGGGATCGTGGTCATCGCGCTCGGCCTGCTCATGACCGGCCTGTTCGGCCCCGTTCTCGATCGTCTCCCGAACCCGGCCGCTGCGCTCCCGCCGACGACCGCCCGGGGCACGCGCAGCCTCGGCCTGGGAGCGGTGGTCGCCATCGGCTGGACACCGTGCATCGGCCCAGTGCTGGGAGCGATCCTGGCGATGGGGGCGTCAACCCAGGACGTGGGCGCGGCCACCCTCCTCCTGGTGGCCTACTCGATCGGCCTGGCGGTCCCGTTCCTGCTGACAGCGGCGTTCCTGCCGCGCCTCACGCCGGTCCTTCGCTGGCTGCGCGAGCACGAGCGACCCATCCGGATCGCCTCCGGCCTGGCGGTGGCGGCCATCGGCGTCCTGATCGTGCTCGACGCCTTCACCCGGCTCGCGGGACTGTTCGGCGAGTTCTTCCTCTAGACGGTTGGCCGCTAGCTCAGGCCTGCAGTCAGACCTCGTCCTCCTCCGGCGCCTTCAGGAGGAATCGGTAGAGCAGGGCCACGACGATGGCGCCGAGGAACGGCCCGATCCACCACACGTACCAGTTGGCGTAGTCCCCGGCCGGCACCGCCAGCCCGAACCAGCGGGCCGGGTTCATGGCCGCCCCGGTAAGGGATGCGCCGAGGAAGATGTCCGCCGCGACGGCGAGGCCGATGGCCAGGCCGCCGATCTTCGGACCACGGGCATCGACGGCCGTCCCGAACACCGCGAACAGGAGGACCGTGGTCATGATCGCCTCGAGGATGATCCCCTCCACCGGGTCCACCCCTTCGCCGAGGGCCGGCACCGCGCCGGTCACGTCTCCGAGGAAGGCGGCGAGCGCGAATCCGGCGGCGACGCCGCCGACCAGCTGGGCCACGAGGTACACGGCCCCCTTGACCGGATCGATCAGGCCGGCAACCGCAAGACCCAGGGTGACCGCCGGATTGAAGTGCCCCCCGGACACGGCCCCGAAGGACGAGACGAGAACGGCCAGGACCACGCCGTGGGCGAGGGCGACAATCAGGAGCGCGGCGGCGGGATCGCCGGTGACCACCAGTGCCGCACCGGCGGCGATGAAGAAGAACAGGAACGTGCCGATGGCCTCGGCCACGATCGCGGGAGCGGAACCCTGCATCAGACCCTCCCAGTGCGTTGACGCCGGAACAGGTGCCACGGCATCGCTCGATTTGCCATGCTATCGAACCGATGCAACCTATCGTCTGGCTCATGCTCGCTATCGGGTCGGAGGTGGTGGCCACCAGCGCCCTGAAGGCGTCCGACGGCTTTACTCGCCTGGCGCCGGCGGTGGTAGTCGTGATCGGCTACGCGGCGAGCTTCTACTTCCTGGCGCTCACCCTGCGTGACATCCCTCTCGGCATCACCTACGCGGTGTGGTCCGGCATCGGGACGGCGGCGATCGCGATCATCGGTGTCGTGTTCTTCCGCGAGACGCTGGGCTGGACCGGCATCGCCGGGATCACCCTGATCGTCCTCGGCGTCGTCGTGCTCAACCTGTCCGGAGCGCATTCGTGATCCCCCACCAGCTCCTCGATCCCATCCCGCTGTTTGGCGTCTTCCTGGCCTTCGTCGCCCTCTCGTTGCTCGCCTTCGAGATCGGGTTCCGGATCGGCCGCTGGCGCAAGTCCAAGGACCCGGACGAAGACGAGGGCGCCAGCGGCGTGCTGGTGGGCTCGCTGCTGGGCCTGCTTGCGTTCCTGCTCGCGATCACGATGGGCATGGCCGCCGATCGCTTCGACACCCGGCGTGGGCTCGTCCTGGCGGAGGCCACCACTATCAACACCGCGTACCTGCGCGCCGGCTACCTGGGCGAGCCGTACGAGACCGAGATCCGGAACCTGCTCCGGGCGTATGTCCCGCTGCGGATCGCGCCCGAGGGAGAGCCGGTCGGAACCCTGGCATCCAACATCGCGGAGTCGGAGGCGATCCTCGACGAGCTGTGGGTCGGTGACGGAGCAGGTCGCCACCGAGCTGGAGGCCACCGACATCACCGCGCTCTATATCGAGTCGGTGAACGAGATCATCACCCTCCACGCCCAGCGGATCACGGCGGGTATCTACGCCCGCGTTCCCGACACCGTCATCGTGTTCCTGCTGATCCTGGCGATCGGGTCAACGGCAATGGTCGGGTTCGGCGCCGGACGAGCCGGGCGCCGGAATCTCGTCACCGCGATCCTGATGATCGTGGCCCTGGGCGCAACGTTCACGCCTGGTCGTTGACCTCGACCGACCGCGCGAGGGCCTGCTGCAGGTCAGCCAACGGCCGCTGATCGAGCTGCAGGAGAAGCTGGGTGATCCCGAGCCGTAGGGCTCGGATTCGAACGGCTGTGCGCCCGGGCGGTCAGCCGCCCGTCTGCTTGGCGACCTCTTCGGCGACCTTCTCGTCCATCTTGTTCTGTCGTCGGCGCCGCATCATGAACAGCCACACGATCGGCCAGATCAGGCTCGTGGCTGCGCCGATCAGGACCGCGGTGAGGTACTCACTGTTCGGGTCGCCACCCTCGGCCGGGTTGAGAATGACGAGCGCCAGGTAGGTGACCAGGGCTCCGGTTCCAACGCTCAACAGCCGTTCGATCATTGCCAGTCTCTCCAGGTGATGATGAGGACCGAATGGTACGGGCGGGACGAGGCCGATGGAAGGGCGAATTGGCGCCCCCGGACGGACTCGAACCGCCGACGCGCACCTTAGGACGGTGCCGCTCTGTCCAACTGAGCTACGGGGGCCCCGAACAGGGTACGCCTACCGGACCACCACGCTCCCGCTCATGCCCGGGTGGACCGTGCAGTCGAAGTAGTACGTTCCCGCCTCGAGGGGCTCGATCTCGTACTCGATCGTCTCCCCGCCGTTGATGATCTCCCCCGACTCCAGCTGGGTCGTCTTCGTCGAGTCGGTGTAGATCGCGACGTTGTGGGGCTCGCTGTCGTCGTTCACCAGCACCAGGGTGATCGTCTCTCCCGCCGACCACTCAAGGCAGGCGGTGTCGAACACCAGGTTGGCGGCGGTGATCGTCAGCTGCCCGTCCTCCGCCACCCGGCACGACACCGACCCGGTCGGGCTCTCCCCGCCACAGGCAGCCAGAGTCAACGCGAGGATGAGGAGGATCGCGCCATGGGGGCGCAGACGAGGACGCGGCACGAGGCCGGATGATACGCGGTCCTCAGTGGACGACGAAGCGACCGTGCATCGAGGGGAAGACGTGGTCGGCGAAGTAGTACTCCCCGGCGGCCAGCGGCGGGATCTCGTAGATGAGCGTCACGTTGGGCCCGATGAAGATGTCGCCGCGGAACAGCTCCAGGTCCTTGGAGGCGTTCCGGTAGACCGTAAGGTTGTGGTTCTGGTCGTCGTTGTTGGTGAAGTACACGATGGTGGGCACGTTCGCCACGCCGTCGATGACGGTGAGGCTGTACTGCCGGTTCCGAGCCTCGAGGATCACGGCGCCCGCCGGAGGGCTGGGCACCGGCGTCGGCTCCGGTGTCGCCACCGGGCGGGTGGTCGGGCGCGGGGTGGGGGTGCCGGTGACGCCGCCGAGGGCGTCGCAGCCGGTGAGGACCAGCATCAGGGCAAGGAGAGCCCCCACCGCACGAAGCGGCGGCCGGAGCGAGGATCGGTACTCAGGACTCATGACCCGTTGCCAATGTGCCACACCCCCCCTCGTGGTCGGCACGGTACTCATGGGTCAGCCCGGCAGGACCAGACGCCCCCGTCGGCCACGGTCCGCCACGCACAAGCCACGCTCAGCCGGCGCTCATTCGGCGCGGACGACGAACCCCTTCTCGGCGGCCTCGATCTGGATCGGCATGGCGCCGGGATCGTGGGTGAAGTAGCACCACCACCCCTCGTCGGCCACGCGGGTGATGAGCTCGCGTCGGATCTCGACCGCGTCGATCGGGTAGTCGTCGTAGGCGCTCGTCCAGCGGATCGGGAGCTGCCAGCGGGTGGGGACCAGGTCGCCGAAGAAGATCCCGTGCTCGCCCGCACCATCGGCGCGCCCCAGCAGCACGGCCTGTGACCCGCGGGTGTGGCCGCCCGTGCGCATGACCGTGACACCCGAGACGAGCTCGACCGTGCCATGGACCTCCGCCAGCTGTCCGGCGCCCTGGATGACGTCCAGCTGGTCGCGTTCCATGAGGCCCGTCACTCGCAGCTCGTCGCCATGCGCGGCCTGCGCCTCGTCTCGCTGCACGACATACCGCGCGTTCGGGAACGCCGGTCGGCGCTCCACGTCGAGCATGCCGCCGGCGTGGTCGTAGTGCAGGTGGCTCACGACCACGAAGTCGATCGACGCCGGGTCCTCGCCGATGGCTTCGAGGGCCGCGACCGGATCCCCGCGCTCCACGCCCTTGATGTCACGATCCCGGGCCGACATGTGGAGCCCGGTCCCGGTCTCGACCAGGATGCGCTTGCCACCCGCGTCGATGAGCAGGAGGTTCAGCCCGCAGAGGATGCGACCGCGATCATCGGTCTCGACGAGGCGCGACCACAGCGGCCGGGGGACGACCCCGAAGAACCCTCCGGCGTCGGGCCGGAACCAGCCCGCCCGCACCACCCGGACGCGAACGTCGCCGTCGAACACGCGCGCCTCGGAGGCCGGCGTGCTGTCGAACGGAGGCTCGGTCACGGCACGGCTTTCAACGGGAGATGGCCGCGAGGCTCAGTTGCCGGGTCGCCGGGCGCGCGTCCGGTCGAAGTCGGCGAAGTAGCGGCTGGCCGTCGGATCGGTCTGACCGCGATAGCGCGAACCCAGGCTCGGGTCGCCGTAGGCGCGCTCCACCGGGCTGGACAGCCGCTGGAAGCTGATCTGACCGATCTTCATCCCGTCGAAGAGGGTGATCGGCAGGTTCGCCACGTTCGACAGCTCGAGGGTCAGGTTGCCGTCCCATCCGGGGTCCACGTAGCCGGCGGTGGAATGGATGAGGAGCCCGAGCCGGCCGAGGCTCGACTTGCCTTCCAGGCGGGCGACCAGGTCGTCCGGCAGGGCGACCCGCTCGTAGGTGGAGCCCAGGACGAACTCGCCCGGATGGAGGATGAACGGCTCGTCGCCGGCGACGGTGACCAGCTCGGTCAGGTCCGGCTGCTCCTCGCGGACGTTGATGAACGGGTACCGGGTGTTGCGGAAGACGCGAAAGGCCCGATCCAGGTGGAGGTCCACGCTCGAGGGCTGGACGGCCTCGGGATCGAACGGGTCGATGACGATCCGGCCGGCTGCGAGCTCCGCCCGGATGTCCCGGTCGGACAGGATCACTCCCCCGGGCCGCTCCGCTGGCGGATAAGGCGGTCCACCTCGCGCTTGAGGGTCGAGATGTCCTCGTAGCTGTGATAGACCGATGCGAACCGGATATAGGCCAGCTGGTCGATGCTCCGCAGCGACTCGGTGGCGAGCTTGCCGATCTCCTTCGAGGTGACCTCCGCGCCGCCACGCTCGCGAAGCCGGGTCTCGATGTCATCGGCCGCCTCCTCGAGGCGGGCCAGGGTCACCGGCCGCTTCTCGCAGGCCTTCATCAGCCCGTCCAGCAGCTTGGCCCGCTCGAACTCCTGGCGGGTGCCGTCGCGCTTGACGACCATCAGGCGAGCACCCTCGGGGCGCTCGTAGGTCGTGAACCGATGGGCGCACAGCTCGCATTCGCGGCGGCGCCGGATGGTGCTCCCGTTCTCGAGGTCCCGGGAGTCGATGACGCGCGTGCTCGACTCGTTGCAGCGCGGACAGCGCATGGGCTCCTCTCCGATACGGACTACACCACGGGTAGTACCGATGAAGACGATACCACAAGATGTGCCGTTTTCGGGCGGTCAGGCTCCCAACTGCTGGATGCGGGCAGACACCGACGCCTCGGCCGGGGTGCCGGCTTTCCAGGCGAAGAGCACCTCGGCGATCTCGCGCATCCGCATCTGGGCGTGAATGATGTTCAGGTGGCCGCGCTTCCAGTAGGCCTGCGGCTCGTCGTCGTAGATGCTGGCATGGGGCAACCGGGTCAGGCCGCAGCCGCGCTCGATGGTGACCACGCCACGCAGTGCGCGCTCGAGATTGGCGTCGAACTCCTGGTGGAGCGCCTGGAGCGGCTCGGGCGCCTCCTGCTCGGCGATCGCCAGCGCGATCTCGTCCAGCTCCGCTTCCGCCGCGGCGAGCGGCTCCGCGATCTCGTCAGGCTCGCGAATGCGACGTCGCAGGTCCTCTGCGATCTCGGCGCTGGTGTCGCAGATGGCCTCGATGCGCTCGAGCTGCGGCGCGAGGAAGGTGCGGTACTGGGTCAGCTGGGCGGGGTTGACCTGGTCCGAGGCACGGCGGCGAAAGACGGCCATGTTGCTCATGCGCTCCGACGCCGCTCGATCTCGGCCGTCAGTCGGGGCACGATCTCGAACAGGTCGCCGACGACGAACAGGTCCGCGAACTCGCCGATGGGCGCGTCCGGGTCCCGGTTGATGGCCACCACGTTGTCGGCCGCCTGCATTCCGACCCGATGCTGGATCGCTCCGCTGATGCCGACCGCGAGATACAACGCAGGCTTCACGACCTTTCCAGTCTGACCGATCTGGAGCTGGTACGGCACCCATCCGGCGTCGGCCGCAGCTCGCGACGCGCCCACGACGCCTCCCAGCGCGCTCGCCAGGCGGTCGAGCTCGGCGAACCCTGCCTCGCCGCCGACCCCGCGGCCGCCGGCCACGATGACATCCGCCTCCTCGAGGGCCGCGATGGCAGCCGCCTCGGTGGCGCTCTCGACGACGGTCACGTTCGCTTGGGGTGAGTCCTCCCGGGCAGCGTCGGACACCTCAGCGCTCCCGCTGCCGCCCTCGCGGGGACTGTAGGTCCCGGCGCTGACGAGGATCACAGCGGTCGGAGGTGCCTCGGTGGCTGGTTCGGAAACAGTGATCACTGACCCCTGAAGAGTGGACATCTCGCACCGCACCTGACCACCCTCCATTCGTACTGCGCGGATGGGGCCGAAGGCAGCGAGTCCGAGGGCGCCGACGAGCACCGCCGCGAGGTCGCGGCCGTTGGGCGTGGCGGGGGCCAGGACGGCCCGGGGCTGGAGGTCCCGGACGGTGGCCACCAGCGGACCGCTGACCGTTACCGCCGGAGCGGCAGCGAAGTCGAGGACGACGACCCGGCTCGCTCCGGCCGCCCCCAGGGCCGCGGCGCCCTCCCCGGCACCAGGACCGTAGGCCAGTCCGACGGCCGCGCCTCCATCGGCTTCAGCCAGCTCGGCGGCCCCGGCCGCCAGCTCGAGCGCGGAGCGCGCGGGCCGGCCCTCGGTGAACTCGGCGAGGAACGCGATGTCCGACATCAGGCGATCAGCTTCCGGGCGGCGAGCCAGTCTGCGATCCGGACCGCGGCCTCGTCCGGGCCCACGCCCGTCACCCGCTCCGCAGGCGGCTTGGCGGCCGGTGGACGGGCCTCGACCATCCGTGAGCGAGCCGTGAGGGTCGCCGGATCGAGCCCGAGGTCGGCGACGGACCAGGTCGTCAGCTCGAGCCGGCGGGCGGCCATGATCCCCTTCAGGCTGGCGTAGCGCGGCTCCCCCACCTGGTCGGTGACGCTGGCCACCACCGGCAGCGGGGCCTGGAGGATGTCGAACCCGGTCGGATTCAGGCGCCGCACCTGGGCGGCGCCATCGGTCAGGCGCAGCTCCGAGCCGTACGCCAGCAGCGGCAGCCCCCGGATGGCGGCCACGGCGCCCGGGACGAGCGATCCCCGCGCGTCATCGGACGACATGCCCATGAGGCTGACGTCGGGGGCCAGCTTGTCGAGCGCCGCGGAAAGGACGCGGGCGGTGACCCACTCGTCCGCTCCGGCCAATACCGGGTCGGTGACGTGGAATCCCGCGTCGCCGCCCATGGCCAGCGCCCGACGGAGCGACTCGGCGGCCGCCTCCGGTCCCATGGTCAGGTACACGACCTCGTGCGCGGCGCCGGCCTCCTTGAGCCGGAGCGCCTGCTCGATCGCGTACTCGTCGAGCGGGTTGACGATCGCCTCGGCCGCGGCGCGGTCGAGGCGGAGATCGGCGGTATAGCGCTTGTCGGCGGTGGTGGCCGGGACCTGCTTGACGCAGACGGCGATCTTCATCGGCCGATGCCGGCCATGGCCATCAGCCGCCGGGCGATGACCAGGCGCTGGATCTGCTGGGTGCCCTCGTACAGCTGGGTGATCTTCGCGTCGCGCATCATCCGTTCGACCGGGTACTCCGACGAGTAGCCGTAGCCTCCGTAGACCTGGACCGCATCGGTGGTGACCCGCATCGCGGTGTCGCCCGCGATCAGCTTGGCGGCACTGGTCCAGTACGCGAGGTTCGGGTCCTCGTCATCGACCCGCGCGCAGGCGGCATAGACCAGCTGGCGAGCGGCCTCGGTCTGCGCGGCCATGTCGGCCAGCATGAACTGGATGGCCTGGAAGTCGATGATCCGGTCGCCGAACTGGCGCCGCTCGGCGGCGTATCCGAGCGCGGCGTCAATGGCGCCCTGGGCGATGCCGACCGCCTGGGAGGCGATCGCCAGCCGGGATCGGTCGAGGGTGGCCATCGCGATCTTGAAGCCCTCCCCCTCCTCGCCCAGCCGGTTGGCCGCCGGCACCCGGACGTCGTCGAAGGTGAGCTCGGCGGTGGGCGAGCCGCGGATGCCCATCTTGTGCTCCAGCCGGGCGACGGCGAAGCCGGGCGTATCGGTCTCGACGATGAAGCCGCTCATCCCCTTCCGGCCGCCGGCCTCCGGATCGGTCAGGGCAAAGACGGTGAGCATGTTCGCGACCGATCCGCCGGTGATGAACCGCTTCGTGCCGGACAAGAGGTAGTCGTCGCCATCGCGCTTGGCCGCCATCCGCATGCCGGCCACGTCGCTGCCGGCGCCGGCCTCGGTCAGGGCGAAGGCCGGCAGCCACTCCCCGGAGGCGAGGCGCGGGAAGTAGCGCTCCTTCTGCTCGTCGGTGCCGGCCAGCATGATGGGCAGCGCGCCGAGCTTCTGGATGACCGGGATCAGGCTGGTCGTCGCGTCGGCGCGGGCGATCTCCTCGACCACGATCGCCTGTCCGATCCCGTCCAGGTCCGTCCCGCCGTATCGCTCCTCGAACCCGGTGCCGAGCAGGTCCTGCTCGGCGAGGAGCTGCTTCAGGTCCCAGGGGTATTCGGAGGTGGCGTCGATCTCCGCCGCCCGTGGCGCAATGCGTTCGTCGGCGAGCTCGCGGACGAGTGCCCGCAGCTCGTCGTGCTCACGGGTGAGCCGATAGGGGGACGCCGGCGGGTCCTGGGTCACGGGCGGACTGGCCAAATCGCCGCGAGTCTACCCGACGGATTCCGATCCGCGGGCGCCACGCTCAGTCGATTGGTCCCTGGACCTCGATCTGGAGCTCGTTGACCCGTGATCGGTAGACCACCTGCCGGGTGGTCGCGGGGCCGTGGCGGACCGCGCCATCGGCCAGGCGGAAGGCCGAATGGTGCCATGGGCAGACGATCGTGTCGCCCACCAGCTCGCCCTCGTTGAGTGGCCCGCCGGCGTGGGAGCAGGTGTTCTTCAGGACGTTGACCACGTCTCCCCGGCGGATCACGACCAGCGCCGTGCTGCCGAGCATTACCTTCGTCGGGGTCGCCTCCGGCACGTCGGCCGCGGCGATGATCGGGGTGTACTCCTTCGCCCGCTGGCCCTTGGCGAACGCATTGCGGTTCACCGCGTAGCCGTACTTGAAGACGACGTGACCGCCGATGTAGCCGCCCACGCTCAGGATCAGGAAGCCGGCCAGCGAGAACCAGATCGCCAGCCGTGTCCGAGCCGGCGACGTGCAGGAAGAACGAGACGATGTAGACCGCGGTGGCCACGATGTTGACCAGGCCGTGGATGAGGACCACGTTCCGCTCGTTGCCGGAGTGGGTGTCCTTGAACTCGGTCAGCCCGGTGGCCGTGGATCCGATGGCCGACAGGGCGACGATTCCGACGCCGATCAGGCTCGCCGTTTCGAGGTCGTCGGCGCCGAGGACGAGCACCGCAAGGTCGAACACCAGGACCAGGGTGGCGCCACCGATGACGACATCGGTCAGGACCGGGTGGACCGGGTGGCCGAGCCACGAGCCGTTGACGAAGTCCTGGAACCACTTCCCGGGGCGACCGAGGACGCGGTAGAAGCCGTCGACGACGCGCGCCAACCAGTCCCCGAATCCGCGGAATGGAGCCCCGGCTCGCTCCAGCATTTCAGCCGCAGCCTAGCAGGCCGCGAGGCGTCCGTTTCTATCGAACAAGTTGACTGGCGTTACAAACGCCTGGGAGCGCGCCGCGAACTAGCCGGCCAGCTCCCGGGCGAACTCGCCGAAGACCTCGATGTGGCGCTCGATGTCCGCGTCGGAGTGCGCGACCGACAGGGTCCACTGCTCGTCCGACCCGGGCGGCAGGAGTATGCCCCGGTTGGTGAGGAAGAAGTAGAACGCGGTCCACAGCTCCTCGTCGAGGCCGATGAAGTCGCGGTAGTTCGTCACCCGCTTGGGGCTGAACAGGACCGCGCCCTTGGCGCCGACGTTGATGGCGTAGCCCGGCAGGCGGTACTCGTCGAGGATCGCCTGGCAGCCCGCCGTCAGCCGGTCGCCGCGCCGCTCGAGCTCGGGATACACGTCCGGGGTCAGGACCCTGGTCAGGGTGGCGACGGTGGCCGCTATCGAGACAGGGTTGCCGTTGTACGTCCCCTGGTGGGCGACGTATTCGGCGGTTCCAAAGGTTGTGGGCGTCGCCCCGCCCTCGATGGCCCGCATGACGTCTTCGCGACCGGCGATGGCCGCCACAGGCAGCCCGCCGCCGATCGACTTCGCCAGGCAGACCATGTCGGGCTGCACACCGAAGCGCTCCGTCCCGCCGCCGTAGGCGATGACAACTCCCGTCTTCACCTCGTCGAAGATCAGGACGATCTCGTGCTCGGTGGCGAGCTCGCGGACGCGCTCCAGGAACCCAGGCTGTGGCGGAACGACGCCGATGTTGTACTGGATGGGCTCGACGATGATGGCGGCGATCTCGCCACGATGGCGCTCGAGGATGGCCTCCAGAGCATCGGCGTTGTTGTAGGGCGCCACCACCGTGTCCGCCAGCCGGGCGCGCGGGATGCCGGCCGAGGCGGGCACCGTGTTCGGCTCGTCCACCGGGCCCATGAGCGGAGCGGGCGGGACGATGGAGACGAGCACGTCGTCGTGGTGCCCGTGGTACCCACCTTCGAACTTCAGGATCTTGTCGCGACCGGTGAACCCGCGGGCGATCCTGATCCCGTCCATCGTGACCTCGGTCCCGCTGTTGCCGAACCGGACGAGGTCCATCCCGAACCGCCGCCGAATCTCTTCCGCCGCCACCGCGGTGTCCTCCGACGGGAAGGTGAAGATCGTCCCCCGTCCGACCCGCTCGCGGACCGCCTCGACCACCTCGGGGTGGCTATGGCCGGCGGCGAGGACGCCGAAGGCCATGTCGAAGTCGATGTACTCGTTGCCGTCCACGTCCCACATCCGTGAGCCGGCGGACTCGCGCATGAAGGTCGGATAGGGGTCGTAGACCTGGAACGAGCTCGCAACACCCATCGGCAGCGACTGCTCCGCGCGCTCGAGCAGGACACGGGACTGCGCGGTCCGATCGCGGTACGCCGCCTGCTCGCGGTCGGCGAGCGTGGCCAGACGCTGGCGGTTGATGCGAGTCGCTTCGGTGATGGCCATCGGTCTCCTGTTGTGCGTCAGGTGGGTGCGGTCGAGCGAGGATACCCTGCTGGTCAGGTCAGGCGATTGGGACCATTGGCGTCCCGGATCCAGACACCGGTGGCATCCGCCAGCAGCTCGGCCACGTCCCGCACCGGGACGTCGTCGCGCTGCAGGTCGGTGGTCCCGTCGCGGAGCATGATCAGGCAGAACGGGCAGGCGGTGGCGATGGCCGCCGCCCCGGTGCCGAGCGCCTGATCGGCCCGCACGTGGTTGATCCGCCGCCCCTCGTGCTCCTCCATCCACATCCTGGCGCCGCCCGCCCCGCAGCACATCCCCTTCCGGTGGTTCAGGTCCATCTCGACCACCTCGTTGCCCGGCACGCCCTCGATGACGCGGCGCCCCGGCTCGTAGATGTCGTTGTAGCGGCCCAGGTAGCAGGCATCGTGGTAGGCGATGGCGCGATGCGAGACGCCGAACATCGGCTTCAGGCGACCGTCTGCCACCAGCGTCTCGAGCAGCTGGGTGTGGTGGATGACCTCGACCCCGGTCAGCCCGAACTGGGGGTACTCGTTGCGGATGGTGTTGAAGCAGTGGGGGCAGGAGGCGACGATGGTCCGGATCCCGTGCTCGTCGTGCGCGGCAGTCAGCGTGGCCACGTTCTCCTCGGCCAGGATCTGGAACAGGTACTCGTTGCCCGCCCGCCGGGCCGGGTCGCCGGTGCACGTCTCACCCGACCCGAGCACGGCAAACGGGATCCCCGCCTGGCGCAGGAGGGCGGCCATGGCCCGAACGACCTTCCGGTTGCGCTCGTCGTAGGCCCCGGCACAGCCAACCCAGTACAGGACGCCCTCCGGAGCCGATGCGGAGCTCGCTGGCGCCCCTCCATCGGACTGTGGGACTGCCTGGGTGGCGGCGGAGGCTCCCTGGCCGTTCGTGGCGCCCAGGACCGGGACGTCGAGTCCCCTGGCCCAGTCGAGACGCGACGACCGGGGCTGGCCCCACGGATTGCCGGCGGTCTCCATGTTCCGGAAGGCGCCGGCCAGCTCACGCGGGAAGCGGCTCTCCTCGAGGACGAGGTTGCGGCGGATCTCGACGATCGTGTCCACGTGCTCGATGAGCACCGGACAGCCCTCGACGCACCAGCCGCAGGTCGTGCACTGCCAGACGGCTTCCTCCGGGATGGCGTTGTCCACGAGGGGCAGGCTCAGGGCCTCCAGGGCGCGCTGTTTCGCCAGCGACAGGCCGACCTCGGCCGTCGCGGCACCGTCGGCCGAGCCGCCGTTGGTGCCGTTTGTCGCCCCCTTCGCGGCTCGCTGGGCGCCGGCGGCCGCAACGAGGGCCGTCTCGGCGGCCACGATCTGGTCGCGGAGGCCCTCCATGAGGTGCTTCGGCGACAGGGTCTTGCCGCTGTACGAGGCGGGGCAGAACTCCATGCAGCGCCCGCACTCGGTGCAGGCCAGCGGGTCCATGAGGTGTCGCCAGGTGAGGTCGCGGAGGGCGGCGGCGCCGAAGGTCGCTCCCCCGCCGGGCGGCGGGTCGGCCTCGAGGTCCATCTTCCGCAGCGCGCCGCGTGGCTCGAGGTTGCGGAAGTAGACGTTCGGCTCGCTGCTGATGATGTGGAGGTGCTTGCTGTACGGCAGGTACGTGCCGAACGCCATCACCAGCAGGACGTGGGCCCAGACGAAGATCGCGAAGCCCCATTCGGCAACGTTCGTCCCGAACAGCTCGAGCAGGAGGCTGAGCGGGCCGGCCACGAGGGCCACGATCCGGGTCGGGTTGTCCGGCTCCAGGACGTAGCCGAAGGCATCGGCGAAGGCCTCGGTCAGGACCACGGCGCCGATGAGGGCCAGGATGACGAACGCGTCTCGGCTGAGAGCCAGGCGGGCGGGCCGGATGACAATCCGGCGGACGACCGAGTAGGCGATGCCCACCAGCACCAGGCCGATGAACACGTTGGCGCCGAAGATCGCCAGCCCCCACAGCAGCCCACCCACGATCGGAATGGCGGTGACGACGGCCTCGACAAGCCCGTTGGTCAGGTAGTTGCCGGTGGTGACCAGCAGGACCAGGAAGCCCCAGAAGACGAACGCGTGCATGAGCCCAGGAACCGGGTCGCGGAGGAGCCGCTCCTGGGCGATGACATAGCGAATGACGCCCCAGATGCGCTCCCTCGGCTTGTCGAGGCGCCCGAGCGGTCTGCCCGTTCGGAGCACCGCCCAATGGAGCCGGCTGCGGCGCCAGAACAGAAAGATGGCGATCGCGAGCGGGATGACGATCAGCGGGTAGTACGGAAGCTGCGGCGGATCAGGCGGCATGCGCCCCGCATGCTAGCGGGCCAGAACCCGGACGAGCCCCTCCCTCAGTGCCGTTGCCGCCCTCGGGAGCGAGGCGCGCGGACGAGCCCCGCTCCCGAGAAGGACGGCGACCTATGGAACCTCGATTGCGATCGTGTCCAGCAGCACGTCAAGATCGGGCGGATCGTCGAACTCCTGGTCTACGCCGCCCCATATCACGAGCCGCTGACCTTCCACGTCGAAGACCCACACCAAATCGAGATCGCCCGTATCGGGCATGAGGAGACTCGGGTCGCCTTTGGCCGTCGTCCAGATCACCGGATCCTCGACGCAGTCGGTCGGGCGCTGTCCGGTGATCTCGACGTATTGCGCGGCGAATCCGGAGATCTCTGCTTCTGCAGTCTTCCTCACCTCCAGCCCAGGAACCTCTCCGAGGGCCGTGACGAGGTCCGCCACGGTTGGGCCAACGGCGGGATCTCGAAGCCCGGCAGCAGGATCACAGGGGTCGAGGAACAGGTTCTCGACTTGAGCCACTCCCAGCCGCGCGCTGTTCGATTGATGCCACGGTCCCCAGTCGAACCCCGCCTTGTACCAGGGCGAGGGGAACTCTTCCGCCCCCGAACGATACGGTTCGTCGGGCACGGTGAAGGTCACGAGGGCGGCCGGAGCCGCATAGTCGATGACGTACTCGCCTGGCCTGAGCGCCGTGCCTTCGCCCTCGTCCGTGAAGTTCACCGGTTCGGCAGCCGACGGCGATGGGGACGGCGGCGGATCGCCCACATTCGGCGCGATCAGGAGCTGGTATCCGATGAGCGCCAGGACGACGGCGGCGGCGGCCGCAACGACCAGGCGAACGGTGTTGTCCATGGTGGGAACCCTCCACGCCGGCAACCAGGCCGGGCGCTGTCGTGTGCTGCGAATTCGTTCTCGCGATGCCTCGAGCAGGCGCTCGGGGGCACCATCAGGCGCATCGGCAGTGAGCCACTCGGAGATGGACCGATCCGGATCGGAGTGCGTGCTCATGCCAAGGCCCTTCCTGCCGAAGCACGCCGCGCATCCGCCTCGAGGGAGGCGCGCAGCGCATCGGTCGCGTAGTGCAGACGCGACTTGGCCGTTCCGACCGGGATCCCGATGGTCGTGGCGGCCTCATCGGCGGACATACCGAGGTAGTAGTGGAGGACAACGATCGTGCGGTGCTCGATCGACAGTCGCCCGAACACGCGTTCGAGCTCGTCCCGATCGGCGATCGCGCCGACGGTATCCGCCTGGGCGGGCTCCATCCGGAGGACGGTCAGGCTCGCCCCGAAGCGACGTCGTCGACGCGCCTCGTCGGTGATTGCGTTGAGGAGGATCCGGTTCAACCAGGCGTCGAACCGATCCGGGTCACGAAGGCGTGGGAGATCGCGCCAGCAGCGGACGAGCGTCTCCTGAACGGCGTCCTCCGCGCTGTCGTAGTCCCGCAGGATCAGCCGCGCAATCCGGTACAGGTGATCGATCAGCCCGGTGATGAGGACGTCGTACGCGTCCCGATCCCCATCCCGCGCCTGTCGAACCAGTTCGGACTTCGCCACTGATCCTCTGCCTCATGTTCCGATCGTCCATTCAGGTGGTCGATCGCCGTATTGGCGCCTTGGACGTTGGAATGGTTCAAAGAACGGACGTTCGCCCGGCGGTCGACTGAACGACTATTCAGGCAGCGGGGCGATGTTCTGGTTCAGGTGGAACACGTTGTCCGGGTCCCAGCGATGCTTGAGGGCCGCCAGCCGGGCGAGCTTGGCCTCGCCATAGGCGCGCTGGAGTCCGGTTGTCGTTCGATCGAAGAGCGAGTTGACGTAGACACCGCTCGAAAACGGCGCAAGGACGGCGCCAAACGCCCGTGCGGATTCCATTCGCCATTCGTCTTCGGCCGGGTCCGCCCACGTCTGGCCACCGAAGAACTCGACGAGGGCATCGTGGTGGCTGAAGGCAGTGTCCTCGTTGGAGATGTCCGCAATCGCGCCGCCGTAGGCCTGGAAGCCGCCTCCGGACACCCGGCTCCAGTCCACCGTGTCGCCGGCACTGGCGCCACGGGACAGGAACGCGTCGATCGCGGCGTCCGAGAGCTCGGTCAGGTAGTGGCCAGCGGCGTATCGGCGCATGCCATGGTGATGTCGATCGTCGGCAATGCGCTGGAGGTCGAGGTAGGTCATCTCCTGGACCGACTCCGTGCGCGGCGATCCGATGCTACGCATCGTCTCCAGATACGAACGGGCACGATCCTGGTCGCCGACCCACACGAATCCGATGGCCACCATCGGCCGTCCATCGCTCGTCACCGCGTCGGCGGTCAGCGTTGCCTCTCGGGGAGCGTCGGGAAGCAGATCGCGCCAGCGGCGCATCGGCTCGAATGCATCGTCCGGGTCGAAGACCAGGTCGGCAGTCAGTGCCCGGTTCATGACCGGGTGGAGCCGAAACTCGAACTCGGTGACGACCCCGAAGTTGCCGCCTCCCCCGCGCAGGCCCCAGAACAGGTCGTCGTGCTCGGAGCCGGTGGCCTGCACGACGTCTCCATCGGCGGTCACGACCTCGAAACGCTCCACGTTGTCGCAAGCGAGGCCGAACTGGCGAGCCAGCCAGCCCATCCCGCCGCCCAGGGTCAAGCCGCCGACACCGGTGTGCGAGACGTTGCCGGCGGTCGTGGCCAGGCCATGATCGAGCGACGCCTGGTCGAGGTACCGGAGCAGTGCTCCACCCTGCACCCTTGCGCGCCGGAGCCCGGGATCGACCTCAACGCGGTTCATCGAGGCCAGGTCGATCATCAGCCCGCCGTCCGGCACCGAAAGCCCGAGCACGCTGTGCCCGCCGCATTTCACACCGATGTCGAGGTCCTGCTGGCGAGCAAAGCGGACGGCGGCCGCGACGTCCGCGACATTCGACGCCTGGGCAATGAGCGCCGGGCGATGGTCGACCATCGCGTTCCACACCTCGCGATTGGCGTCGTACCCGTCGTCGGATGGGCCAATCACCGCTCCAGCGAAGCCCGGGATGCGCGCGGCGTCAGCCATGGTGGTCACCGCCAGCCAATTGATCCACCGCGTGGCGGAGGACCGGGATGGCAGCGTCCAGTGAATCCGCAGCGCCGGTAGGTGATCCGGGGAGGTTGACGATCAGGGTCCTGCCGCGGGCTCCAGCCACGCCCCGCGACAGGGCGGCAAGCGGCGTCGAGGCCATCCCCGTGGATCGCATCAGCTCGGCCAGGCCCGGTACGAGGCGATCGGCCACCCACGAGGTGGCCTCCGGGGTTCGATCGGAGGGAGACAGCCCGGTTCCGCCGGTCGTCACGACGAGTCGGTGCCCGTCGTCGGAGAGCCGCTCCAGGAGGTCCACGAGCTGCTCCTCGTCGTCCGCGACGACGGTCGGGTCGGGGACGACGTCCCAGCCCGCGGCCTTCAGCCGGTTGACGAGGTCAGGTCCCACGGTGTCCGGCCTGGTGCCGGCCGCGGCGCGGGTGGAGACGACCACCACCACCGCCTCCGGCACGGCGGGAGGGCTCATCGGTTCCGCGCCATCGGTCAAGCGCCCTCTGCCTGGAAGTCACCGCTCTGGCCGCCGGACTTCTCGAGGAGCCGCACCCGTTCGATGACGATGTCCCGCTGGAGGGCCTTGCCCATGTCATAGATGGTGAGCGCGGCGATGGCCGCGGCGGCGAGGGCTTCCATCTCCACCCCGGTCCGGGCGGTGGCGCGCACCTCGGCGCGCAGGGTGAGCGTGCCGGCGGCCCGGTCGGCCTCGGACTCGATCTCGATGACGTCAAGCGGGATGGGGTGCGCAAGCGGGATGAGCTCCGCGGTGCGCTTGGCCGCCGTTACGCCGGCCATCCGGGCGACGGTCAGCACCTCTCCCTTCGGGCCACCAGCATCCAGGAGGGTGGCAAGGACCTCGGGCCGCATCCGCAGCGTGGCCTCCGCCACCGCGCGACGGTCGGTCACCGGCTTGGCGCTGACGTCCACCATCCGTGGTGTTCCGTCGGCGTCGAGGTGAGTGGGCTTCATCGGTCCTCCGGGTGCCGGCTCAGTCGGGCTGGCCGATGAGGATGGTGTCGTACTCCTCCCCTGCCCGTCCAGCGGGCTCGCCGCGCGGAACCGCCAGCAGTCCGTTGGCATCGGCCAGCACCCGCAGCTGCGACGAGAGCTGGCCGCCGGCCGGCGTCGCGGACCAACCGGTTTCCGTCCGGCGAATGCGAACGCGGAAGAACGCCGTGCGGTCCGGGTCCTTTCGGAGGTCGGTTTCGAAGGTGGCTTTCACGTGAAGGCGCCCGTCGCCGGGGAGGCCCAGGATCGTGCGCAGGAGGGGTCGCACGACGAGCTCGGTCATGACCAGCGCGCTGACCGGGTTGCCCGGGAGACCGATGACGATCCGGCCCGCGATCCGCCCCACCGCGAGCGGCTTCCCCGGCTGGACGGCGATGCGCCAGAAGTCGAGCTCGCCGAGCCGGGCCAAAGCGTCGCGAATGTGATCGTGGCGGCCGACGCTGACGCCGCCGGAGGTGACGACGATATCGGCCGACTCGGCCGCGGTGCGCAGGGCGGCCTCGACGGCATCGGCCTGGTCGCCGACCCGCGGCAAGGGAACCGGCTCACCTCCCGCCTCGGTCACTGCGGCAGCCAGGGCCGGTGAGTTCGCGTCGTGGATGTGGCCGGAGGCGAGCGGCGTGCCGGGATCGGTCAGCTCGTCGCCGCTCGACACGATCGCGACCCGGGGCCGGGCGCGGACCTCGATCTCTGCCACGCCGAGCGAGCCGAGAACTCCGACGCCAGCAGGAGTGAGCGGTGAGGGAAGGGTCACGATATCCCCACGGCGGATGTCGTGACCGGCGGCGCGGACATCGGAGCCAGTTTCGTGCGAATCCGGGATTTCGACCTCGTCGCCAATCTCGTTGGCCCGCTCGATGGGAATCACGGTATCCGCGCCCGGAGGCAGCGGTGCCCCGGTCGAGATCCGGACGGCCGTGCCCGGCTCCACCTCGGACAGGGAGCCGGCACCGGCCGCCACCTCGCCCACGATCTGGAGACGGCCCGGCGTATCCGCCGCGTGGAGCGCGAACCCGTCCATGGCGGCATTGGCAAACGGCGGCACATCGCTTTCCGACGTGATGGAAGATGAGACAAGCGCCCGGCCCAGGGTCGTGGCGAGGGACACACGCTCGATGCGCGGCTCGGGCGCCATGGCCACCAGCCGGGCGACGGCCTCCTCGAGCGGAATCACGCCGCCGGGCCGGTCACTTCCCGGATGCGGCGCCACCCCGCGTACGAGAGCACCGCGGCAGTCGCGATCACGAGGGCGGCCGCGATCATGGCGGCGTCGAACCAGAATCCCGGCGGATAGAGCCGGATCATGGTCGAGTCGGGCGGGAAGGACCACGTGCCGGGCGGGAAGAGCAGCTCATGGAACAGGGTGAAGGCAGCGTCCCAGGCCACGATCGCAAAGATCCCGATCGCCACCACCGCGACCCCGACGGTGCCGGCCCCGGCCATGATCATCCGGCCCAGGCGTTCGGGATCGGTCCGGAGGAGCCGCCCACCCCACGCGGCAAAGCCGATGGCCACTGCGTCGAGGATGACGAGGATCCGGACCAGGCGACTGACGTCCGTCATGTGCGACCGCTCCTCGGCGTCGAGGACCGGGTCGCCGTCGGCGAAGGTCACGTCGAAGTCCCCGCCAGAGAAGATGTCCCACACGATCTCGCCGTTGATCCGGCTCAGCTCCTCCTCCGACAGCCGGAGCTTGTCGGCCACGTCGTGACGATCCTGGAGGAGGCCGATGAACAGCGGGTTGATGAGCAGAAGGGGCCCGGTCAGGAGGGTCAGGACGCCGACCCACAGGGCAAACAGCCAGGCAACCCGGGGCGGCGTGGCCATGCGCTGATCGGTCTGGTGCGGCGCGGATCGAAGGCTGCGGCTACTCGGCTCCGGTTCGCCGGATGACGAAGTGCGCCGCCGTCGCCACGACCGAAATGATGACGGCGCCGAGCAGGCCGTCGATGAAGCTGTTGATCGTGAACGGGCCCGCGATGGGCCCGGCCAGCCAGCTGGCCAGGTACAGCATGATCGTGTTCACCACAAGGAAGAACAGGCCCAGGGTGACGATCGTGATCGGAAGGGTGAGGATGGCCAGGATGGGCTTCACGATCGCGTTCACGACCCCGAAGATGGCCGCCAGGATCAGCCACTGGTACCACTGTCCTTCGTAGGTGATCCCGTCCAGGACGGTCACCGCCACCCAGAGGGCGGCAGCGTTCACCAGGACGGTGATGAGGAATCCCATGCGGACCTCCAGCGGCGGACGTGGACGAGACTGGATGGTCGGGGCGACTGGATTCGAACCAGCGACCTCCTGAACCCCATTCAGGTGCGCTACCAAGCTGCGCTACGCCCCGCGCGAGTCGGGCCAGTATGCCACGGGTCCGATTCTCAACCGCCCTCGGCGACGGCGCCATCCATCGCGTTCTGCAGCGTGGCGAGCGCGGCCATCAGGAACTCTGGCGAGCCCGAATTGATCGGATTCCCCGGGCAGGACGTATCTTCTCTGCCCACATTGAGGTTCGCATGCGCCACCGCGTCCTGACCGGGATCCTGCTCAGCGTCCTCGTCGTCGCCTGCGTCGGTCCCGAGTCGGAACCCTCAAGCCCCACCGGATCTCCTGCCCCCGGGAGTGAGGGCGCGGCGCCGTCG
Source organism: uncultured Chloroflexia bacterium (assembly GCA_963699235.1). Taxonomy (GTDB): domain Bacteria; phylum Chloroflexota; class Limnocylindria; order QHBO01; family QHBO01; genus DASTEQ01. The sequence continues at coordinate 1,455,391 of OY969424.1, forward strand.
ACCTCGGCCGGTGGGGGCGTGCTGACCACGCTCGATCCCGATCCGGTCGTGACCCCGGCCGGCAGCGAGCTGTACGTGAATCCGGGGGGCATGGTCGCCACCGGTGACGGTCTGATCATGCTGGCGAACTCGTTCACGGCCTTTCCCGGGCCGTCGCGCGTCGACCTGTTCACCTCGACCGACGGCCTGACCTGGGCCTCGAATGGTCCGGACCCGGTCATGACCAGCGAGGACGTCCCCTTCGCGGACGCCACCGCTTTCCTCATGACCGCCCTCCAGGAGGCCGATGGCTCGCTGGTTGGCTGGGTCTACACCTTCAATGGCGCAACCGGGCAGGGCCAGATCGGGCGAGCGACGGCACCGGCGGCGGCGGGTCCGTGGACGGTGGACCCGGAACCGGTCCTCGTCCCGGGACCGGAAGGGATGTTCGACCACATGATGGTGCTCGAGCCGGCCGTGGTCCGGACCGAGGCCGGCCTGGCGATGTACTACACCGGAGTGGGTGACGACGGAGTGCGCCGGATTGGCCTCGCGACGGGCACCGATGGAATCACCTGGACCAAGCGCGAGAAGCCCGTGCTGGTGGGCTCCCAGGAATGGGACCACGGCAGTGTCAGTGAGCCCGAGGTGGTCGCCACCGACGACGGCTGGGCGATGGTCTATCGCACCGCCGCGCGACGCGGGTTCGGCCTCGGTCTCGCGACAAGCCAGGACGGCCTGACCTGGACGCCATGGGACGGCAACCCGATCCTCGACAGCTTCACTGCGCCGAGCTCCTCCTTCTACCAGGCGGCGCTTCTCGGCTGGGAGGGTGAGCTGCGGTACTTCCTCGAGGGCACGTCCGAAGGCGGCGGGACGAGCGTCTTCGCCATGGAGCTCACCCTCCCCGACTGAGGAGGCGACCTCGGCGCGGCGGCGGATGATGGCCGTCCCTGCCGGAGTCGACCGGCGCGACGTAGAGTCAGTCCGATGGACGTGAGCGATCGCCTCCGCGCCGACCTGCCGGTTCTGGCGCGATACCTGCTGGCGCTGGTCCCGGTCGCGGCGGTGACCGTCGTGATCGCCCTCCTCGGCCCGCTGCAGCTTGCGAACGCATCGATGCTGTACCTGGCCGCCGTCCTTCTCATCGCCATCTTCCTTGGCCGCGGGCCGGCGATCGCAAGCGCGGTGGGCGCCTTCCTGACCTTCAACTTCTTCTTCGTCGAACCACGCTACACGTTCTCAGTCGCCAACCCCGACGCCGTCCTGGCGCTCCTCACATTCCTGCTTGTCGCCATCGTTACGGGCCAGCTGGCGGCCGCCCAGCGCGGCCGGGCGGAGGAGGCCGAGGCCCGCGAACGTGAGGCCCGGCTCCTCCATGACATCACGGATCTCCTTGTCAGCCGACCGTTCCAGCCGGGGCTGGAGGCGGTGGCCGAGAGGCTACGCACCGAACTGGCTCTCGAGGCCGTAGCCATCGAGATGCGGAGCCGGGGTTCGGGCCTGGGACGAGTTGCGGCCGGCGATCCCGAGGCCATCCGCGCCATGCGGGAGGCCACCTCCGTGAGTGTGCTCAGTGCGGGCAAGCGCGCGGAGGCCGAGCAGTCGGCGCGGCCGGGAAAGTGGGTCCGGATCGCGCCTCCGCATGGGGCACGTCAGGACACGGTTCCCCACGGCATGATCCGGGTCCCGATCCGCGGCAGCCAGCCTAAGCCGCTGGGCGACCTCGTCCTCGTGAGCGAGCAGCGTGCGCCAACCCTCGGTCCACGCGACGCCAGACTGCTGTCCACCGCAGCCCGCCAGCTGGCCTCGGCCATCGAGCAGGAGCGCCTGCGGGTCGAGGCCAACGAGACGGAGGTCCTCCGCCGCACCAGTGAGCTGAAGAGCGCTCTCCTCGACGCCGTCTCCCATGACCTGCGCACGCCCCTGGCCTCGATCATCGCCTCGGCCGGGAGCCTGAGACAGCGCGACATCACCTGGACCGATGACGAGCGACGCGAGCTGGCGGAGGCCATGGAGGAGGAGGCCCAACGGCTGAACCGGATCGTCGGCAACCTGCTCGACCTCAGCCGGATCCAGGGCGGTGCGCTCGTCCCGGCCCGCGACTGGCACGACCCCAGCCTCGTCGTACGCGACGCCGTGGAGCGCCTTCGACCCGCGCTCCGCGAGCACCGACTCGAGGTGGATGTGCCGACCGATCCGCGTCCGGTGCTTCTCGATCCGGTGGAGATCGACCAGGTCGTGGCCAACCTCGTCGAGAACGCCGCGAAGTACAGCAAGCCCGGGGAGACGATTCAGGTCGACGCCACGCTGGACAGCGCAGAGCTTCGTGTCACCGTCTCCGATGACGGCGTTGGGATCACCGAGTCGTCCCTGCCGCGTTTGTTCGAACCCTTCTACCGAGGGCCGCAGCCGACTGGGATCCGGGGCAGCGGGCTGGGCCTCGCCGTCGCCCAGGGCCTGGTCCAGGCGCACGGCGGCCGCATCTGGGCAGAGAACCGACCAGAGGGCGGAGCGCGGTTCACATTCTCCATCCCCGCTCCACCGGTCGCGATCGAGGCGACGTCGTGAGCCGCCGCCGGACCGGCGCGCACGTCCTCGTCGTCGACGACGACGACGGCATCCGCCGTGTCGTGGCCCAGACCCTGGAGCGCCACGGATTCCGGGTGGAGTCAGCGACCTCGGGGGAGGAGGCCGTCGAGGTCGAACCGCGCTTCCATGCCGACCTGGTGATCGTCGACCTCGGCCTGCCCGGACATGGATGGCTTCTCGGTGATCTCGAACTTTCGGGAGCGCGGGAGTACGCCGATCATCGTCCTCTCGGTGAGGGGCGCCGAGGCGGACAAGGTCCGCGCGCTCGAGCTCGGAGCCGACGACTATCTCACCAAGCCGTTCGGCATCGATGAGCTCCTTGCCCGAGTCCGAGTCGGCTTGCGGCATGCCTCCCGAGGTCCAGGCGGCTTGGACGCGACGTTCCGCAGCGGCGACCTCGAGGTGGACCTCGATCGGCGCCGGGTCACGGTCGCCGGCCGGGAGATTCGCCTGACGCCGACCGAATACGCGCTGCTCACGGCCCTCGTGTCGCAGCCGGGCACGGTCATGACTGATCGGGCCCTGCTCCAGCGGGTCTGGGGCGCGGAGTATGGCTCCGAGAATCACTACATCCACGTGTACATGGCGCGGCTGCGCAAGAAGCTCGAGGACGACCCGTCGCGGCCGCGGTACATCCGGACCGAAGCTGGGGTTGGCTATCGCCTCATCGAGGACCACGGAGCGGACTGACCACCGCGAGCGTTGATCGCGTGTTGAGCGATCGACCCGTGGCGTTGACCCGCCGTTGAGGCCCGGGGCAGGAGCATGGACCCATGAGTGAATCGGGCGCCACGAGGTCTGCACCCCCGGACGCGCCACGCTACCGGCGAGTCCTCCTGGTCGAGGACGAGCCGCGCCTCCGGATGATCGTGCGCAGCAACCTCGAGCACCGTGGGGTGCACGTGAGCGAGGCGCGCGACGTTGCCGAGGCGCTCGCCCAGATCAACGCCAGCCAGCCAGACCTCATGCTCCTGGACATCAACCTTCCGGATCGGACCGGATGGGATGTCCTCCGCGACCTGCGCGACATGGGCGGCGCGGTCAGCCTTCCACCTACGGTCGTTGTATCGGCCGTCCGGATTGCCTCCCGAGCGCCTCCGTGAATTCGGCGTTCTGGCATATCTCCCGAAGCCGTTCCCCATCGACGCGTTGGTTCGCCTGGTGGTCCAGGGGGTGCACGCCTGATGGAGACAGAGCTGGCGGCCACCGCCCTGCTGGCCGTGGCACTCCTGGCCTACCTGTTGGTGGCGCTCCTTCTGCCCGAGCGATTCCGCTGATGCCCGACGAGAGCCACGTCCAGGCTATCCCGCCAGAGCAGGACGTGCCTGACCGCCGGGCCCTCGAGTTGGCATCGATCTGCGATCTGGTCGAGTCCGGCGCCGCGACGACGGTCTCGGTCACGTTCACCCGTTCGGGTGATGGGGCCGATATCGGCACCCTTGCCCAGCAGATCACGGCCGGCCGCGGTCTCGTGGCCTCGATCGAAGCCGGACCGGATACGGTCACGGTCCACATTCGAGGCCCGGAGGGCTTCACCCGTGAGTGACATCCTCGTCCTGCTCCTCATCGGCCTGATGTCGCGTCCTCACCTGGGGGCTCGTCCTCCTGAGCGACCGCCTGTCGTGACGACCAACGGCTACCTCCAGATCGGCATCTACATCGCAGTCCTCCTGCTTGCGGCCAAGCCGCTTGGGGCATACATGGCCCGCGTCTTCGAGGGCCAGCCCACCATCCTGTCGCGGGTCTTCGGCCCGCTCGAGCGGCGGGTTCTACCGGCTCCTCGGCCCACAGGCCCACGTCGACCAGGGCTGGAAGGGATACGCGGTTGCGGTCCTGTTCTTCAACCTGCTCGGCCTGCTGGCGGTCTATGCCATCCAGCGCCTGCAGGGCGGGTTGCCCCTGAACCCGCAGGAATTCGCCGGCGTGCCGTCGGATCTCGCGTTCAACACCGCATCCAGCTTCGCGACGAATACGAACTGGCAGTCGTATGGCGGCGAAACGACGATGAGCTATCTCACCCAGATGCTGGCGCTCACCGTCCAGAACTTCGTGTCGGCCGCAACGGGCATGGCCGTCCTGGTCGCGTTCATCCGCGGCCTTCGCGCGCGATCCGTCACCGGCTTGGGCAACTTCTGGGTCGACATGACCCGCGCGACGCTGTACATCCTGCTGCCTCTCGCCATCGTGCTCGCGCTCATCCAGGTCTCTCAGGGCGTCATCCAGAACTTCAGCCCGTACGTCGCCGCCCACGTGGCTGGAAGGCGGCGGAGACCAGCTGCTGCCGATGGGACCGGCCGCCTCGCAGATCGCGATCAAGCAGCTCGGCACGAACGGGGGCGGGTTCTTCAATGTGAACTCGTCGCACCCCTTCGAGAACGCGACCACGCTGTCGAATTTCGGCGAGATGATCGCCATCCTCCTCATCCCGGCTGCCCTCTGCTACACGTACGGCCGGATGGTGGGAGACACCCGCCAGGGCTGGGCGCTGTTGGCCGCCATGACCATCCTGTTCGTCGCGATGCTGGCCGTGGCCGAGGGGTCCGAGCAGGCCGGAAACCCGCTCCTGACTACCGCCGGCGCCGACCAGGTTGCGACCGAGATGCAGTCCGGCGGCAACATGGAGGGCAAGGAGGTCCGGTTTGGCATCGTCAACTCTGCTCTTTGGGCCGCTGCCACGACCGATGCCAGCAACGGGTCGGTCAACTCGATGCACGACTCGTATACGCCGATCGGCGGCCTCGTGCCCGTTGTTCAACATGCAGCTCAGCGAGGTCGTGTTCGGCGGGGTCGGCTCGGGCCTGTACGGGATGATCATCTACGTCATCGTCGCGGTCTTCGTCGCGGGGCTGATGGTCGGTCGGACTCCGGAGTACCTGGGCAAGAAGATCGGTCCGTTCGAGATGAAGATGGCGGTCCTCGCCATCCTCGTGCCACCGCTCGCCGTGCTGGGCGGGGCGGCGGTCGGCGTCTCGCACCCGCAGGGCGCGGATGGGGTCCTGAACGCCGGTCCGCACGGGTTCAGCGAGATCCTGTACGCGTTCACCTCGATGGGAAACAACAACGGCAGCGCGTTCGGCGGCTACACCGCCAACACCCCGCTCGTGAACTCGCTCGGTGGGGTGGCGATGATCGTGTCCCGGTACTGGATCATCGTGCCGATCCTGGCCATCGCGGGCGCGTTCGCCCAGCGCCAGCCGGTTCCGCCCAGCCTGGGCACGCTGCCGACCTATACGCCGCTGTTCGTGGCGCTCCTCATCGGGACCGTCCTGCTGGTCGGCGTGCTCACCTTCGTCCCCGCCCTGGCCCTTGGACCCATCGTCGAGCAGCTGATGCTCAACGCCGGGCAGACGTTCTAGGAGCGTTTCGCAATGATCGATCAGACGCCGCCGACGCGCACGAATCCAGACCGCGACGCCGACCCGACCCGCGGACTCACTCCGCCCACGCGGCGGACGGCGGAGACCGACGAGATGAAGGATCTCGCGGCCCGACGGCGCGAGGCCGCGGGGATCTTTGCCCCCGCGCTCGTGCGCGCCGCAGCGGTCCAGTCGTTCTGCGAAGCTCGATCCGCGACACCTCGTCGGGAACCCGGTCATGTTCGTCGTCGCGGTCGGCGCGGTCCTGACCAGCTACGTGACGATCACGCAGGCGCTCAGCGGCGATCCGGATACCGGCTTCAGCCTCCAGGTGTCCCTGTGGCTCTGGTTCACAGTCCTGTTCGCAAACTTTCGCGGAGAGCATGGCCGAGGCGCGAGGTCGGGCCCAGGCCGCGACGCTGCGCGCCACGCAGAAGGAGACGCCGGCGCATCGGCTGCGTGGATCCATCGAGGAGACGGTTAATTCGAGCCAACTTCGCCGTGACGACATCGTGGTCGTCCGGGAGGGCGATCTCATCCCCGGCGACGGTGAGGTGGTCGACGGCATCGCATACGTCAACGAGGCCGCCATCACCGGCGAGTCGGCGCCGGTCCTCAAGGAACCGGGGACCGACATCCACAGCTCGGTGACGGGCGGCACGCAGGTCGTGTCCGACTCGCTCCGCATCCGGATCACGGCCGACCCAGGCAGCACCTTTCTCGATCGCATGATCGCCCTCGTCGAGGGCGCGGTTCGACAGCGGACGCCCAACGAGATCGCGTTGGCCATCCTGCTGGCGGCCCTGACGATCGTCTTCCTGCTCGCGGTGGCCACCCTCCAGCCCTTCGCGATCTACGCCGGGGCCCCGGTGGCCACGGTCATCCTCGTGGCGCTGCTGGTATGCCTCATCCCGACCACAATCGGCGGCCTGCTGTCGGCCATCGGGATCGCGGGCATGGACCGCGTGACCCGATTCAACGTGCTGGCCATGTCCGGCCGCGCGGTCGAGGCGGCGGGCGACGTCGACACCCTCCTGCTGGACAAGACCGGGACGATCACCTACGGCAATCGCCTGGCAGCCGAGCTCATCCCGGTCGGGGACAGCTCGCTGCCGAGCTCGCGGCGGCGGCGGCCATGGCCAGCGTCGGCGACGAGACGCCCGAAGGGCGGAGCATCCTCGCCCTGTCGCTGCGAGCTCGGCGCGCCCGCTCAGGACGGCCCAGCGGCCGACGCCGAGATCGTCCCGTTCAGTGCCGAAACGCGGATGAGCGGCACGCGGGTCGGATGGCCACAGCTATCAAAAGGGGGCCGTGGACGCGATCGTGGCCAGCCTCCCGTCAGCCGACCCACCGGCCGGACTGGAGGAAGACGTCGAGCGCATCTCGCGCCTGGGCGGCACGCCGCTGGCGCTCGCGGTTGACGACCCGCCTTCTCGGGCTCGTCTATCTCAAGGACACGGTGAAGCCGGGGATGCGCGAGCGTTTCGAGGAGTTCCGCCGAATGGGCATCCGGACCATCATGATCACCGGCGACAACCAGCTGACCGCGGCCACCATCGCCGCTGAGGCGGGCGTCGACGACTTCGTGGCAGAGGCCAAGCCCGAGCAGAAGATCGACATCATTCGCCAGCAGCAGGCGGAGGGACGGCTTGTGGCGATGACCGGCGACGGAACCAACGACGCCCCGGCCCTGGCCCAGGCCGACGTCGGTCTCGCCATGAACTCCGGTACGGCGGCTGCCAAGGAAGCGGCCAACATGGTCGATCTCGACTCGAACCCGACCAAGCTCATCGAAGTTGTGGCCATCGGCAAGCAGCTGCTGATCACCCGTGGCGCGATCACCACGTTCAGCATCGCAAACGACGTGGCGAAGTACTTCGCGATCATTCCCGCCGCGTTCATCGCCACCTACCCAGAGCTCGAGGAGCTCAACGTGATGGGCCTCCAGACGCCACAGAGCGCCATCCTGTCGGCCGTCATCTTCAATGCGCTCATCATCCTGGCCCTGGTCCCGCTCTCGCTGCGGGGCGTGGGCTATCGTCCGGCCCCGGCGGCCGACCTCCTCCGTCGCAACCTGCTCATCTACGGCCTGGGCGGGATCCTCATCCCCTTCATCGGGATCAAGCTGATCGATGTCGTGATCACGGCCGTCGGGCTGGCGTGAGGGAAGACCAATGGAACTGATCCGCCAGCTCCGACCCGCCCTCGTCGCGCTCGTCCTCTTCACCGTCCTGACGGGAGTGCTGTACCCGCTCGCGGTCACTGCCATTGCCCAGGTGGCGTTCCCGGCGCAGGCGAACGGGAGCCTGATCACCGATGCCGAGGGCGCTGTGCAAGGCTCGTCGCTCATCGGACAGCCATTCAGCGCCGAGGGCTATTTCCATCCTCGCCCATCGGCGGCCGGAGACGGATACGACTCGTCCGCCTCGAGCGGCTCGAACCTCGGCCCGACCAGCGCGGCCCTCATTCAGGCGGTCACCGAACGCGCTGTCGCGTACCGCGAGGTCAACCGCCTCGGCGGCCGACGACCCGGTCCCCGTCGACGCGGTCACGGCGTCCGCCAGCGGCCTTGACCCACATATCAGCATCGCGAACGCGCTTCTCCAGCTGTCGCGGGTGGCAGCAGCCCGCGGCCTCGATGAGGCGACGGTGCGCGCGCTGGTGGATGAGCACACCGAGGATCGGTTCCTGGGCATTCTCGGCGAGCCGGGGGTAAACGTCCTGATGCTGAACCTCGCCCTCGACGAGGCTTCGCCACTCGACGCATCCGAGTAGGGCGTGCTTTGATGCGACAGTGACGCGCAGCGCTGACGCGCCGGAGCCGCGGCGCCCGACTGCCGAGCACATGCTCGAGCGGGTCCGGAAGGAAGCGGGCGCCGGCGCTCGAGGGCGGCACCGGATATACGTCGGAATGGCGCCGGGCGTGGGCAAGACCTACGCCGCCCTCGAGGAGTTGCGTCGGCGGCGAGACCGCGGAACGGATTGCGTGGTCGCGTACGTGGAAACGTATGGCCGGCCGATGACAGTGGCCGCGATCGGCGACTTGGAACTCATCCCCCGCGCCACGGTCGAGTACCAGGGCGTCCGCCTGGAAGAGATGGACCTCGACGCGGTCGATTCGCCGCGACCCCGACGTCGCGCTCGTTGACGAGATTGCCCACACCAACGCCCCGGGATCGCGGAACGCGAAACGCTGGCAGGATGCCGACGAGCTCCTGGGCCACGGAATCACGGTCGTCAGCACTATGAACATCCAGCACCTTGAGAGCCTCGCTGAGATCGTGGAGAGCATCACCGACGTCCGGGTGTCGGAGCGGGTGCCGGATTCGGTGCTGGACGGCGCCGACGAGCTCCAGCTCATCGACATGACCCCGCATGCCCTCCGCCAGCGGATTCGACACGGCAACGTCTATCCGCCCGAGCGGGCCGACCTCGCGCTCGACAACTACTTCCGCGAGGGAAACCTCACCGCCCTCCGCGAGCTCGTCCTGCGGCGCCTGTCGAGCACCGTCGAGGACGACCTGCAGCGGTACATGGCCGGAGAGGGCATCGAATCCTCGTGGCCGGCGTCGGAGGCGGTACTTGTCGTCCTGGATCCGTCCGAGCACGGCCCCGACCTCGTGCGCCGTGCATTCCGGAGCGCCGAGGGTCTGAACGCGCCCCTCCTCGCCGTATGGGTCGAGATCCCGGCGTGGGGCAGCGCCGCGCCCGAGGAGCGCGCCAGGCTCGAGGCGAATATCCGATTCGCCGAGGACATCGGTGCGGAAGTGGTTCGGCTCAGGAGCGGAGATGCAGCTGGTGCCATCCTCCAGCTCGTCCGTGATCGGAACGTCGATTCAGTGTTCGTCCGTCGTCAGCGGACATCAGGATGGCGGCGATTGCTCGGCGCGCGGGACGTGGCCGACGACCTCGTCCATCGGGCGGCCGGCACCGGAATCCACGTCGCACCGGGCGACTAGCTACCCCGAAGCTCGTCCTTCTGGACCCGGGCCATGAGCGTGGCCAGCGCCTCGAGCGGAGCGCGGCCGCGGTGGATGACGGCATCCACCTGCTCCGCGATCGGCATCTCGACACCGTGCCGCTCCGCGAGGGCCAGGGCGGCGGTCACCGTCGTCTCCCCCTCGGCGACACCACCCAGCTGGATCGCGACATCGGGCCAGGCCATATTCGTGGCCAGCAGCTCCCCGGCTCGACGATTCCGCGACAGCTGGCTCATGCAGGTGGCAATCAGGTCGCCGATGCCGGCCAGGCCAGCGAACGTCCGGGCATCGGCTCCGGCCGCGACACCCAGGCGGGTGATCTCGGCCAGGCCGCGGGTCACGATCGCCGCCTTGCCGCTGTCCCCCATCCGCAGCCCGTCCGCCAGGCCGGCGGCCAGGGCGATGACGTTCTTCAAGGCCCCGGCCAGCTCGACGCCGACGACGTCGGGGTTGGTGTAGACCCGGAACTGGTCCGACCCGAGGAGCCCAGCCACGTCGGCCGCGAGGGCTCGGTCGGCGGAGGCAACGACCGTGCCCGCGGGGAGGCCGGAAGCGATCTCGTTGGCCAGGTTCGGGCCGGAGAGGACAGCCACGGCACGTCCCGGAGCCTCTTCGCCGATGACCTCGCTCATGCGGGCCTGGCTCCGGGCCTCGATGCCCTTGATGACTGAAAGGAACGGGGTATCCGGCGCGAGATCGGCGTTGAGGCGGCGGAGCGTGCCGCGGGCATGTGCCGAGGGCACGGCCAGGACGAAGAGCCGATGCGGCGCGCCGAGCTCGGCCGGATCGCCGCTGACCGCCAGGCCGGTCGGGAACGGATGGTCGGCGAGGTAGCGCCGGTTCTGCCCGTCCCTGGCCATCTCGGCCGCGGCTTCGGGCCGATGGGCCCACAGCGTGACCGGATGATCGGCGGCGGCCAGCATCCGGGCCAGGGTCGTCCCCCACGCCCCGGCGCCGATGACCGCGATCCGCTCCGTCACGCGGCCGAGGATATCCCGACGGCTAGCGTGCGGAGGCCCGCGAGCGCCGTCCGCGCGAGCGCTCCTCGGTGCGCGCCCGGAAGCGGAGGCGGATGGGCGTCCCGGCAAAGCCGAAGGCTTCGCGCAGCTGGTTCTCGATGTAGCGCCGATACGAGAAATGGATCAGCTCCGGGTCGTTGACGAACACGATGAAGGTGGGTGGCGCGACGGCCACCTGGGTCGCGTACAGCACCCGTGCCCGTCGGCCGCGGGCGGTGGGCGGCGGATGGGCGGCCACCGCGTCGCCGACGACCCGGTTGACGTCGGCGGTGGCCACCCGCCGGTAGCGCTCGTCCGCCACCCGCCGCGCCTCGCGCAGGATCCGCTCCACGCGCTGCCCGGTCATGGCCGAGGCGAACACGATGTCGGCCCATTCGAGGTATGGGGCGTCCCGCCGCAGCTTCCGCAGCCACTGGTCGGCGGTGTGCTCGTCCTTTTCGATCTGGTCCCACTTGTTGATGACCAGGACCAGGCCCTTGCCGGCATCCAGGACGTAGCCCACGACGTGGGCGTCCTGGGCGGTGAATCCCTCGACCGCATCGGTCAGGACGACGGCGACATCGGCCCGGTCGATGGCCTTCAGGCTGCGCAGCACGCTGTATCGCTCGGTGCCCGCCGCGATCGAGCCCCGGCGCCGGATGCCGGCGGTGTCGATAAGGATGAGTGGTTCGCCAGCCACCATGACCTCGGAGTCGATCGCGTCCCGGGTCGTGCCCGGCACGTCGCTCACGATCATCCGCTCCCGGCCGAGCACCTTGTTCACGAGGGTGGACTTGCCGGTGTTCGGGCGCCCGACGATCGCGATTTTCGGCGGCCCGACATCGGTCTCGGCCAGCTCCGCCAGCTCCTCGTCGGTCGGGAACTCGCCGGTCCAGGCCGATGAGCCGGGCTCGGCATCCGCCGATCCGGCATCCGCCGTCTCCGCTGCCTCCGCTGGTGGCAGGCGGTCGACGATGAGGTCCGCCAGGTCGCCGGTGTTCCGACCGTGCTGGGCGCTGATCGTGATCGCCGGGTCGAAGCCCAGGGCGTAGAACTCGGCGCCCTCGGCCTCGCGGCGCGGGTTGTCGGCCTTGTTGATGACCAGGATGGTGGGGCGCTGAGCGCGGCGCAGGCGGTCGGCGACCTCGTGGTCGAGGGGCGCGAGGCCGGCCGCGGCGTCCACCACGAACAGGACGACATCGGCCTCCTGGATGGCGACCCGCGCCTGGTCCTGGACCCGCTCCTCGATCGAGGTCCCGGGCGCCAGCTCGAGGCCGCCGGTGTCCACCACCATGAAGCGGCGGCCGTTCCAGTCCGACTCGCCATAGACCCGGTCACGGGTCGTACCGGCCGTATCCTCCACGATCGCCGCCCGCTCGCCGACCATCCGGTTGAAGAGCGTGCTCTTCCCGACGTTCGGGCGACCGACGATGGCGACGACTGGCAGAGAGGGCATGGCGCGCAGTGTATCGGGCCACTCCCGGTGGGCTAGCATCAGGGACCTGGTGCGTATCGGAATGGTGGCCACCCGGCTGGCCGGCGTGGACGGCGTCACGTTCGAGACCGCGAAGTGGGAGGCGGTCCTCGAGCGGATGGGCCACTCCGTCCGTCTCTGCGCGGGCGAGGTGGACGCCCTCCGCTCCACGGCGCGCCTCGTGCCCGCCATGCACTTCACCCACCCGCCCGCCGCACGGGTCACCGCCGCCGCATTCGACCCCGACAGCGACGCCGAAGCAGTCGCCCGCGAGATCCAGCGCCTGGCGGACCAGCTCCTGCCCGTGCTCGAGGCCTGGGTCGAGACCGAGCGGCTGGACGTGCTCATCGTGGAGAACGCGTGGGCCATCCCGATGCAGCTGCCGCTGGCGGTGGCGCTCCGGTCGCTCGTCGAGAAGAGTGGCCTGCCCACGATCAGCCACAACCACGACTACTGGTGGGAGCGCGACCGCTTCGCGAGCTGCGTCGTGCCCGACGTCCTGGAGTCGGCCTTCCCGCCTGACCTTCCGTCGGTCCGCCACGTCAGCATCAGCTCCATCGCCGATGCGAGCCTCCGGGAGCGGCGAGGGATGTCGTCCACCGTCGTGCCCAACGTCTTCGACTTCGACCATCCTCGCCCGAGGCCCCGACACGACATCCGCCGCGAGATGCGCGCCGAGCTGGGCATGGCCAATGGCGGGCTCCTCATCGTCCAGCCCACCAGGGTCATCCCGCGCAAGGGCATCGAGCTCACGATCGAGCTGGCGAGCCGGCTGGAGGATCCGGGGGCGGTGGTCCTCATCACCAGCCCCGCCGGCGACGAGGGGCTTGACTACCTCATCGGGCTCGAGCGGCAGGCCGAACGTTCCGGGGTGAACCTGCGCTACGCGGCGGACCGCTTCGAGCCCGACCTGGAGGGACGGCCGATCAATCCCGCCCACTCCCTCACCGAGGCGTACCTGGCCGCCGATCTCATCGCCTACCCGAGCCTGTACGAGGGATTCGGCAATGCCCTGATCGAGGCGGTCTTCTTCGGCAAGCCGGTCTTCGTCAACCGATACCCGGTGTATGACGCGGACATTCGCCCCCTTGGCTTCCGCTTCGCGGAGATCGCCGGAACGGTCACCGATGAGTCAGTGGACGGCGTCCGATCCCTGCTGGCCGATCCCGCCCGGATGGCGGCCGATGCGGAGCACAACTTCGAGATCGGGAAGGCCCACCTGGGCTACGACCGCCTGGAGCAGGCGTTCAGGAAGCTGCTCCCCGGCTGAGAGCGGCGCTCAGTCGTCGGCGGTCAGTCGTCCGCAGCCACGGGCTGGCCGCCCATCGACGCCAAGCTCTCTTCAGCTTCGCGGGTGGCGCCCAGGCCCTCGAACGTGCCGAGCGCCGCCTGGGTGGCTTCTGACGCGTCGTTCGTCCGCCCCGCCGCCTGCAGGGCCCGGCTGAGCGCCTGCTCGGTCCGAGCGCGTTCCCATATGGCCCCGAGCTCGGTGAACGTCATCCGGGCGCGGCCGAGGTGCTCGATGGCCTCTTCGACCTGGCCCGCCGCGAGCGCTGCCTGGCCCTCCAAACGATCGGCGACAGCCGGCAGGAAGATGAGGCCGGTCCGCTCCGACCATTCTCGGGCTTCGGAGATCACCGCCGCGGCCTCGTCCCAAGTTCCCTCGGTGGCGATGACGTCGGCCCAGGCCTCCAGGGTCATGTCCCGGTTCTGAATGTCGCGGACCGGATCCACGACGGCGAGGCGCTCGCGGGCAGCTGCAAACTCCCCGCGCCGGGCGAGGACGGCAATGATCCAGGACCGCGCTCCTGCCACACCCACGGTGCCCAGGTCTGCTTGCGACGAGTCGAGGCGCCCGATGAGCCGATCGGCCGCCTCGGCGTCCCCGGTCACCTCCCGGATGTAGGCCGCCACGCCATAGAGCCGATGGGAGTGGTAGCGAAGGGGTCGGTCGGGGTCGAGGATGGCATCGACGCGCTCGTAGGTGTCCCAGAAGGCATCCCACTCGCCCAGTCGGAACTGGGAGACCCCCAGGAAGGCGCCGGGGACGTAGTTCATGATCCCCATTCCCTCGCCCGTCTCCATTCCCTTCTGGCCGAGGGGCACTGCTTCGCGGAAGTTCCCGATGTGGGTGAGGCCCCACGTGCTGGTGCCGTAGATGTCCACGATCTCGGATGCGTCATCCAACTGCGGGATTAGCTGGATTCGTTCCATCTGCGGTTCCATGACCCCGCGATAGCCGTACAGCACGCTGCCGCTTGCGCCGAGGGTATCCAGCGCGGCGGATATCAGGTACGGCCGCCCGAGACGACGGGCCATCGCGACGGCCTCCTCCGAAGACTGCCGATCGGCAGCCAGGGTAGCCGGGTCCGTGATGGCCTCACCGAAGCCCCAGCTCCACGATCCGCGGGCCATGAGGAGGCCGACCCGCGCCTCACTGTCGCCCTCGGGAAGGAATCGCATCCCCAGCTCCAGGTACGGTGCTGCCTCCTCCCGCGTCGGAAGGCGGCGCATGAGGCCGGGCCAACGAGTAGGCATGGAGAGGGCCTGAGCACAGCCGGCGGCGATCGCGAGCCGCTCGGCCTCGGTACGTGGCCCCGCCGCGACGCGAAGGTCCACCACTTCCTTCGCCTTTTGCCACGCTGCGTCGCCGTCGTCGGCCCACAGGTCGAGGGGTACGAGGATGTCGAGCCCCTCCGCTCGCTCGAGCGGCCCGCTGGCCATCTCCAGGCCGATGGTGGCTCGTTCCCGGGCTCGCTCCGCGGCGACATGACGGGCCGACTCCCAGGCGGCTTCATAGAGGAGCGACACCGCTCGCGCCCGGATCTCGTCTCTCCGGTCGGGGGCGACATCGGCCCAGGTCGATGCCCGCTGGGCCTCGGTGTAGTGATGGGCCAGCAGTTCGACGACTTCGACCCGTCGGTCCCCGATGACCTCCTCGATCCAGGCCGCCACCCGGAGGTGGGCCTCGGCACGCTCCCGCCGGGGGATGCTCTCGTAGGCGACGTCCCGGACGAGCGCGTGCTTGAAGATGAACTCCGGCTCGTCGGCCATCGACGACGCCAGACGGGCGAGGATGAGGTCACGGCTCTCCAGACTCCGGAGGTTCAGGTCCAGATCCGCGGCCGCCCCATCCATGAATCGGGCCACTGGCGCCGGCCAGAAGATTCGGCCGACGACGGCGGCCGCTTGGAGCGCGCGCTTTTCGTTGGCACCGAGCAGGTCAATGCGGGCAGCGAGCACGGCCTGCACCGTGTCGGGGATCTCGACGTCCGCCAGCCCGGCCTCGGCGCGCCAGCCGGACTCCGTCCGGACGAGGTGCCCCTCGTCGATAAGCTGACGGAGGATCTCCTCCACGAAGAACGGATTGCCGCCGGCTCGCTCGACGATCCGATCGTGGAGGGCTGGCGGTAAATCCTCCACGGTGAGCAGACGGTCGACGAGCTCGCTGGTCGCATCGGCGGGCAACGGCTCGAGGACAACGCTCGAGAAGCTACGCCGGCCTCCACCCCAGCCCGGACGACGGTCGGTCAGCTCGGGGCGGGCGGGGCAGAGGAACAGGACGCCGCCCTGCACCCGGTCGCCGACGTCATCGAGCAGATCGAGGAGCGCGCCATCGGCCCAGTGGATGTCATCGACGACCACGACCAGCGGGGCATCGGCGGCGAGGGCCGAGAAGAATGCCCGCCAGGCGCGATGGATCTCGGCCCGGAGCTGATCCGGGTCCAGGCGCCCGAACTCGAATCCCGGCATTGGCATGCCGACCGTGTACCCGAGGAGGGCCGTGGTCCGAGCCGGATCCGAGGTGACCTCGGCCGACAGGACGTCCCGCCCGAGTTCATCGACCTTGGCCACCGCCTCGGCAGGCGGATCGCTGTCGAGGACGCCGGCCCTGGACTTGAGAATCTCGGCCAGCGGCCAGAACGTGACCCCCGAGCCGTACGACAGGCACCGGCCCCGAACGACGGTCGCCTTCGGCTCGCGGTCTGACAGCCGGGCTAGGAACTCCACAGTCAGGCGACTCTTCCCAACTCCAGGTTCGCCGTAGAGGGTGACGAGATGTGGTCGTCGTTCGGCGGCGACCCGCTCGTAGATGGAGAGGAGCAGCTCGAGCTCGCCGTCACGGCCGACCAGCGGCGACCGCAGCCCCGGGACCCCGCGCTCGGCGGCGCCGGCCTGCTCGCCGATGAGCTCGCGAACCCCCACCTCGGCGCTCTTGCCCTTCACCCGACGCCCGCCCATCGCCGTGAAGCTGAAGGTCGAGGCCGCGGCCGCAGTTCGATCTCCGACCACGATCTGGCCTGGCTCGGCCAGCTGCTGGAGGCGAGCGGCCACGTTCACGGCGTCACCGGTGACCATCCCCTCGCCGGGTCGCGGAGTAGTGGTGGCGACGACGTCGCCGGTGTTCACCCCGATCCGTACCTGGAGCTCCGGCCCGTCGGCCCCACGCCGTCGCTCGTTGAGCTCGGTCAGGCGGGCTCGGATCCCGAGCGCGGCATGCAGCGCCCGAGCCGGGTCGTCCTCGTGCGCAACCGGCACGCCGAATACGGCCATGACCGCGTCGCCGATGAACTTCTCAACCGTCCCGCCCCGGGCCTCGATCTCCTCCCGGGCGAGGGAGAAGAACTCCCCCATCAGCTCACGGACGACCTCCGCGTCGAGCGCCTCCGCCAGGCTCGTCGAGCCTGCGACGTCGGCGAACAGCAGGGTCACGAGCTTGCGCTCGTCTCCTCCGGCCGGTGCCGTTTCGATCGGCGCGCCGCAGTGCGGACAGAAGGCGAACCCGTCCGCGACCTCGCGCTGACAGGAAGGGCAGGCGACCACGCCGGGAGTCTACGCGGCGGTCAGGCGGCGGCCAGTGCGTAGATGCGGTCGCGGACATCCTCGAGGTCGGATTCGGGAGTGGAGGTGCCCCCGGTCACGCCGATGCGGGCCTTGCCGGTCAGCCAGGCTGCGTGCTCGGCCTCGAGCTCGTCAGCATCGGCGACATGGATCGTGTCTGGCAGGACCTGGGCGCACTTCACCGCCAGCTCGCGGGTGTTGCTGCTGTTCTTTCCGCCCACCACGACCATGGCATCGACCTCGGCCGCCAGCTTCACCGAGTCGTCCTGGCGGGTGAGGGTCACCGGGCAGACGGTGTTCACCACCCGCAAGTCGTGGCACCGCTTCAGGCAAAACGCGGCGAACTCTTCGAGCTTGGACGGGAGGATCGTCGACTGGCTGAGGACCCCGATCTTCTTCGTCCGGGGCACGCGGTCCCAGGTGGATCGGTCCATGTCATCCACCACGACATGCTTGTCGCCGGCGTAGGAGCGGACGCCGCGGACCTCGGGGTGGTTCTCGTGGCCGATGATGCAGACGGTGTACCCCGCCTCGTCCAGCTCACGGGCGGCCTTCTGGCTCTGGAGGACCCAGGTGCAGGTGGCGTCGATGAGCTGCAGCTCTCCCTTGGCCCGAAGGGTCTCCATCTCCTCGCGTGGCACGCCGTGGGCCCGGACCACGAGCGTGCCGCCTTCGACCTGGTCGGCGAGGTCGGCGGTCTGGATGCCCCGGGCCTCGAGGTCGGCCTTGATGCCCGGATTGTGGACCAGCTGGCCGAGGGTGGTGACGTCCTCGCCCGCCTCCGAGGCCTGCCGAGCCTTGTCGATCGCCAGCCGCACGCCATAGCAAAAGCCCGCCCGCTCGGCGATGCGGACGTCGGGGCGTCGGGGCGCGGATGAGGCGTCGGGCGCGGTCATGGCGCCCTCATTCTAGGTTCGGCCCAGCGTTTCAGCCGTAGACCCCCCGTTGGGCGGGCGGCAGGAGGGCGGCCACCTCGCGCATGATCCGGGTCGTCGAATCGGTCAGCTCGGCCCGGTCGATGGGGCCCACCGGCCGGTGGCCGAGGGTGAACGGTTGGCCGATCCGGACCGTGGCCCGCGGTCGCCGGCCGAAGATCGCCCGCCAGCTCAGCATCCCCTCCGTCCCCGTGATCCCGATGGGCACGATCGGCGCGCCGCTTCGCAGGGCGAGCAGAGCCGCCCCGTTGCGGGCGGTGATGAGGGCGCCGTTCGGGCTGCGGGTGCCCTCCGGGAACAGCATCATCGGCCGGCCGGCGGCGAGGACCGCGTTCAAGGCTCGCTGCGCCTCGAGGTCGCTCGTCCCGCGCCGGACGTAGATGACCCCGCACTGGCTGCCCAGCCAGCCAAGGACGGGCCAGCCCTTGATCTGGATCTTGGCGATCATGTGGACGACCCGACCGATCTGCCAGCAGGTCGCCCACCCCGCCACCAGCGGATCGGCGAGGGTGTAGTGGTTGCCGACGATGATCATCGGCCCCGTCCGCGGCAGGAACTCGAGCCCCTCGGTCCGGGTGCCGCCGAACAGGTTGACCAGCAGACCGATGACGAAGCCGCCGGGCTTGAAGCCCCAGGTCCGGGGCAGGTGCCGCGCGTCGCCGCGGGTCATGGGGCGGGACGTGGCGGGAGGGCCGCCACGATGGCATCAACGCATGCCTCCACGTCGAGCTCCCCGGTGTCCAGGACGAGGGCACCCGGCGCTCGGCGGAGGGGGGCGACGGCCCGGGTCGAATCGGTTCGATCCCGCTCGGTGATCTCCCGCTGGTAGGTGGCCAGCCGCCCGGGCGTGCCCATCTGCTCCGCCCGTCGCCGGGCGCGGGTCTCGACCGATGCGGTGAGGAAGACCTTGAGGTCCGCATCCGGCAGGACGACGGTTCCGATGTCGCGGCCGACCATGACCGTATCGGCGCCCAGGGCCGCGTCGCGCTGGACGGTCAGCATGGCGGCCCGCACGTCGGGATGCTGGCTGATGGTGGGCACCGCCCGTTCGATGCGCGGCTCACGCAGCAGCTCGGTCACGTCCCGGCCACGGATCGCCACCCGGTCGCCATGCTTCCGGCCGCTCCCGGTCGTGGGCCGGACCTTGATCGGGGTCGAGCGGGCGAGGTGCGCCACCGCCGGACCGTCCGCCGGATCGATCCCCTGCTCCAGCGTGACCAGGGTCACTGCTCGGTAGAGCAGCCCGGTGTCCACGAACCGGGCGCCGAGGTGCTCGGCCAGGGCCCGGCCCACGGTGCTCTTGCCCGAGCCCGAGGTGCCGTCCACTGCGATGCGCAGGTGCTCTCCGCTCCCACGAAGCTGGGCCGCCGCTGCCGGATCGGTCTCCGCGCCGCCGGCTCCCGCCAGGTCGGCGACCTCGGAGGCCGTCAGGGGGCGCCATGCCGCCGGCGCCAGGCCGGCGAGCGTGATCGGGCCATACCCGACGCGCACCAGGCGCAGGACGCGGTAGCCCAGCGCCGCGAACAGGCGGCGCACCTCGCGGTTGCGCCCCTCCCCGAGCTGCACGGTGAACCACGGCCCCGGCTCGATTGGCTCGACCTGCGGCGGGCGCCGGCCGGGGCGAATCGAAAGGAGGGAAGCGGGCACCCCATCGAGATCGATCCCCTCCCGAAGCCGGTCCAGGTCGGACGGGTCCGGCTCGCGGTCGAGCTGGACGGCGTACCGGCGGACAAGGCCGTAGCGGGGATGGAGGACGCGTTGGGCCCAGCCACCGTCGTTGGTGAGCAGCATCAGGCCCTCCGAGTCGAGGTCCAGGCGCCCTGCGGGCCACAGCCGGCCGGGCGGCCGGGGTTCGACCAGGTCAACGACGGCGGGCTGGCCGGGCGCGGCGCTGGCCGAGGAGAGGACGCCCCGAGGCTTGTGGATCGCGAGATGGACCGCCGGCGGGGCCGCAAGGTCGAGCCGATGACCGTCGAGGGTCACGATGTCCTTCTGCGGATCGACCCGGACCCCGGGCTCTGCCGGCTGTCCGTTGACCGTGATCCGACCCTCGCCGATCCATCGGTCCGCGGCCCGGCGGGAGCCGACACCCGCTCGGGCCAGCACCGCCTGCAGCCGCTCACCCGGCATGCTGGTCGGCGGCGACCTCTGGTTCCTCCGCTTCCTCCTCGCGCTGCTCGGTCGCCCCGTCGAGCACGAGGGTCGGCATGTTCTCCAGGCTCTCCAGCCCGAAGCGCTCGAGGAAGGTGAACGTGGTGCGGTACAGGATCGGGCGACCAGGCGAGTCCCGCCGCCCGGCCTCCTCGATGAGGCGCCGATGGAGCAGCGAGCGCATGACCGAGTCGGAGTCGACGCCGCGGACCCGCTCCACGTCACCGCGGGTCACCGGCTGCTGGTAGGCGACGACCGCGAGCGCCTCGACGGCGGCCGGGCTCAGACGGCCCTCGGTCCGCTCGGCATAGCGGCGGACGGTGTCGGCCACCTCGGGCGCCGTGGTCAGCTGCCAGGCACCCTCGAGCTGCTGGAGGCGCAGGCCGCGCGACTCGAGGGCCGCGGAAAGGGCTGCCAGCCCGTCAGCCGCGACGGCGGGCGTAACCTCGGCCAGCTCCGCCAGCTCACCGGTGGCAAGTGGTCGGTCGGCGACGAAGAGGAGGGCTTCGAGCACCGATGCCAGCCCGCCGCCGGGTCCCAGGGGCGTGCCGTTCGTCATGATCGGGCCGCCGGTTCGAGGACGATCGGGCCGAACAGGGTCTTCTGGGTGGCCCTCAGCTCCCGGCGTCGGACCAGCTCGAGCGCGGCGAGAACGGTCACCACCCGCTCGGTGCGGCTGGAGCTCACCGCCAGGATGGTCTGGAGGACCAGGGAGCCCTGGTCGCCGAGCGCGGCCCGCAGGACGCTGATCTGCTGCCCCACCGTCACCTCGCGGGGGACGATCTCCGGCGGCTCCGGTTCGGGCTCGGCCACGGCGGCGAGGCTCGCCAGTGCCGCGGCCAGGATCCCCGGATCGAGCGCCGCGAGCGGGGCCTCCGGCAGGTCGGCGGGACGCGGCTCACGGCGCCACATCGGCGCGACGAGGTCGCGGCCGGCCAGCTCGCGACTGGCGTCGCGGATGGCCCGGTAGGCGAGGAGGCGTCGGCGCAGCTCCTCCTCGTCGATGTCCTCCGCGCCGGGCGGAAGGTCCGTTGTCGGCTCGGCGGGGAGCAGGCTCCGCGACTTGAGGAGGATCAGCTGGGCGGCGGTGGCGACGAAGGCCGCCAGGTTGGCGGTGTCCACCGGGTGGGTGGCGAGGTACGCGACGTAGCCGTCCGCGACCCGGGCCAGGGGCACGGTGAGGATGTCCAGCTCCGCCGACTCGATGAGGTGCAGGAGGAGGGGCAGCGGTCCCGCGAACACGGCCAGCTCCACCCGGTACTCGGGTGGCGCGCCGACCGGCACGGCGACCGGCGGATCGCCCTCGATGGCGATGCCCTGGGTCAATGGTTCGCGACCATTCGCTCAGGATGCCCCGTCAGCGGCCGTCAATGCAGCCGTCAACTGCGCGTCGGCCGCATCCGCGGTGCCGGTGATGAAGGCGGCAACCCGCGGCCCGCAGCCCGCCGCGAGGGCCGCCTGGGCCGACAGCGCTTCGTGATGGAGATGGAGGTGGAACGGGTAGCGGCACGAAGCCGGGTCCTCGGATCCAAGGCCTTCCAGTCGGGAGGGCGCCACCGCCTCGACCAGGACGACCACCACCCGGTGCCACAGTCGGAGCCGCGAGCCTTTCCCCGCGTCGTGGAGCAGAGCTGCGCGGAGGAGGTCGGGATCGGTCAGGCCCTCGGCCCGAAGCCTGGCCATGACGTCCAGGGCATGGCGCTGGTCCGCGACCGGCATGCCGTCGAACACCATCGCCGCGGCCGGAGGCAGGACCGCGTGCGCGGCCGCTCGCTCGTCATCGGACACTCGGGCCCACAGGTGGTCCCGGAACTGGCGGACGCGGTAAGCGGGGCGCATCGGAATCGGTACCAGGCCGTCTAGAGCGGTGGACGGCCGCACAGGATGTCGGCCCACGGCTCGGCGAGGCCGAGGTAGGCGTTCAACGGGCTGCCCGGCATGATGAGCAGGACGAGCAGGACTACGATCCCGAAGCCCTGGTAGCGCCGGATCTGGTACTCCCAGGCGGGCGGAACGATGGCGAGCAGGATCCCCGAGCCGTCGAGGGGCGGGATCGGGAGCAGGTTGAGCAGGGCCAGCAGCAGGTTGATCACGGTCGCCCAGTACAGGGCGTCGAGGACCAGGGGGATGCCTCCGGTCACGAGGTCCACCACTCGATAGGTCACCGCGAAGACGAGTGCCACGAGGACGTTGGCGACCGGGCCCGCCAGGCCCACGATCGCGAAACCCATTCGCCCGTTGCGGAGCGCCTCGATCCGGACGGGGACCGGCCGACCCCAGCCGATGCCAACGAGCACGAGCAGCGCGGTGCCCAGCGGGTCGAGATGGCGGAGAGGATTCAGCGAGACGCGGCCCAGGGCTCTCGGCTGACGGTCGCCCAGCTGGACCGCGACGAAGGCGTGGCTGAACTCGTGGACGGTGATGCCGGCCAGCATCCCGAACACGATCCCGAGGAGCGTCCCGATGCTGAGCTGGCCCGCGAGGAAGATCACGCTTCAGGCGATCTCCGGCAGGAGCGAGCCGAGGAGGGCGATCAGGTGTCGCGCACCGACCTGGCCCATCTCGATGACCTCGTCGTGGCTGGCCGCGACGGTGACGTCGGGGGTCGCCTTGTTGGTGATGAGCGAGAAGGCCAGGACACGGACGCCTGCGTGGCGGGCGACGATGACTTCGAGGACGGTGGACATCCCGACGGCGTCGCCGCCGAGCTGGCGGAGCATCCGCAGCTCGGCCCGGGTCTCGAAGTTCGGACCGGCGAGCATGATGTAGACGCCCTCGTGGAGGCGGACCCCGGTCCGCTCGGCGGCCGCCCGCGCACGAGCTGCGAAGTCCGCGTCGTAGGCGTCGGTGAGTGCCGGGAACCGCGGCCCCAGGGCGTCCACGTTCGGCCCGAAGAGCGGGTTGTCGCCGGACAGGTTGATGTGATCGGTGATGAGCATCAGCTCGCCCGGTTCGAAGGCGGGGTTCAGGCCGCCGGCGGCGTTGGTGAGCACGATCGACCGCACCCCGGACCGGAAGGTGGCGCGGATGAGGATCGTCACCTCCCGCTGGGCGAATCCCTCGTAGGCGTGGACCCGCCCGGCCAGGATGAGCACCGGGCGACCGTCCACCAGCCCGGCGACCAGCTCGCCGGCGTGCCCCGGCACGGTGGACACCGGCAGGCCGGGGATCTCGCCGTACGGGATCCGGATCCGCGGCTCGGCATCGAGGAGCTCGACCACCGCGCCCAGGCCCGAGCCGAGGACCACGCCGAGGGTCGGGTTGGCAAGGGCGGGCTCGACGGACAGTCGGTCGCGAATTGCGGACGCGACCGCCTCGATCCGCGTCCCGAGATGGTCGGTGGCCGAGTCCTCGGCCACGCTAGATTCGCTCCAGGAGCTCGCGCTTCTTGGCGTCGTATTCCTCGGCCGTGATCAATCCACGATCTCGCAGCGAGGCCAGTCGTTCGAGGGTCGCGGTCGGATCCTCGGTTGGGGCGGCCGCGGGACCGCCGGTCGCGGCAGCCGCGGCGCCAGCCGTCGCCGGATCGACCGCGGCCGCGGGTGCCTCGGCGGGTGGCGCCGCCGACGGGCTCGTCCAGGACGGTCACCTGGTCGCTCCCGGCGCGAGGCGCCATCGGCTCGGCGGGCACGAGGTCCGGAGGCGTCTGCCGCTGGTACGCCTGCGGGGCGATGTCCGGTCGCTCGACCACTTCCTTCTGGTTCATCATCGCGACCTTGAACTCGACCGGGTCGGCGACCATCGGGAAGTCCTCGATGCCGCCCAGCTCGTCGGCGGCGGTCAGGATGTCCAGGTCGCCGAACCCGAACAGGCGGCCGAACATGCTCTGGGTCAGCACTGCGTCGTTCACCTTCTCGAGGCTGGTCTCGACCATCCGCTTGTTCAGGATCCCCTCGGCCCGGACGATCCGGCGGGTGGTCACCAGGAACTCGTTGTTCCGCCAGTCCCAGATGACCCAGCCGATGCGGGCGAAGGAAAGAACCAGCAGGCCGAGGGCCACGATCTCCGCCGCGCTGTCCGTGCCCTCGTCCGGCGGGCTGGCCACGAAGATCAGGACCGCCAGCGCCAGGATGGCGAGGATGATGGCCCACCAGGATCGCCCCACGACGACGAACCAGTGCTGGCGGCTCTCGAGCACGACTTCCTCGCCTCGGGCCAGCAGCTTGCGCGCGTAACTCATCGGTCTCCTCAGGCTCGCGGGTGCGCCCGGGCGTACACCTCCCGCACGCGCTCGCCGGTCAGGTGGGTATAGAGCTGGGTGGTGCTGATGCTAGCATGGCCCAAGAGCGACTGGACCACCCGCAGATCGGCTCCGCCCTCGAGCAGATGGGTCGCAAAGCTGTGCCGGAAGGTGTGCGGTGTGACCTCCCCGCCGACGCCGGCGGCCACGCTCCAACGCCGCACCAGCCGCCAGACGGACTCCCGCCCGAGCCGGCTCCCGCGCTGCGAAACGAACACCGCCGCGGTCGGCCGGCCGGCGGTCCAGGCCTGTCGCGCGCCGGTCAGGTACCGATGGATCCGGTCGCGGGCCGGCTCGCCCATCGGGACCCGCCGCTCGCGGTTGCCCTTGCCGATGACCCGCACCTCGAGGCCCGCCAGGTTGAGCCGATCCATGTCGAGCCCGGTCAGCTCCGACACCCGGAGCCCGCAGGCATAGAGGAGCTCGAGGATGGCTCCGTCGCGGAGCCCGGCCGGGTCATCTCCCGGCGCGGCAAGGATCTGCTCCACCTCCTCCGGGGCGAGCACCTCGGGGAGGTACCGGCCGGGGCGGGGCGGGTCGATGAGATCGGCCAGGTCGCGCTCGATGACCCCCTCACGCCGGGCGAAGCCGTAGAAGCTCCGGATGGCCGCCACCTTTCGGGCCTGGGTAGTGGCCCGCCGGCCCTGGCGTCTCAGACCAGCCACGAACTCCCCCACCACCGCCGGGTCGTCGCGCCATCCGGGTCCTGAGCCCGCGGCGAACTGGTCGAGGTCGCGACGGTAGGCCGCGATGGTGAGCGGCGACAGGCCGCGCTCGACGCGGAGCTCGAGCAGGAAGTCGTCGATGGCCGACGCCAGGCGCGGATCGACCTCGGCAGCGGTCATCTCAGTCGGGGAGGAGCGAGGCCTTCGTCCGCAGCAGGTCGTAGAACGGCGTGCTGCCCTCCGGCTCGACCAGACGGAGGGGCACCGGCAGGGCCCGGACCTCGACCCACTCCCCGACCTCGATCGGCACGTCGCGCTGGCCGTCGAACGAGACGACCGCACCGCCGAAGGCCTCGCGGAGATGGAGCCGGATGAGATGGTCCTCGCCGGCCACCACGCTGTGGAGGGCCGAGAGGTAGGCCGCCACCGGGGTGATGACCAGGTTGCGGAGCCGCGGGTCGAGGACGGCGCCGCCCGCCGAGTAGGAGTAGGCGGTGGACCCGGTCGGAGTGGCGACCACCACCCCGTCGGCGAGATAGGTGGCGAGGTGGCTGCCGCTGACCTCGACCTCGACCTGGATGAGGCGGACCTGGGCGGCGCGCGCCACGGCCACCTCGTTCAGGCACGCGGCCGTCGTCGGCTCGCCGCTCTGGCGCTGGATGCTGGCCCCCAGCCGCATCCGCTCCGCGATCCGATGGCGGCCGGCGGCGATGCCATCCAGGGCGGACTCCAGCTCGTCCGGCTCGACCTTGGCCAGGAACCCGACCCGACCGAGGTTCACGCCGAGGGCCGGTACCTCGGAGTCGCCGATCGCCCGCGCCACGCGGAGGAAGGTGCCGTCGCCGCCCAGGACGACGATCAGGTCGCTCCCCGCCAGGTCCGCCACGAGACGATCCTCGTCATCGGCGACGGCGTCCCAGGCGGTGATCCCCTGGGCCTCGCACCAGGCGCGACCCCGGGACAGGACGGCGCCGGCTTCGGGGTTGTAGCGGCTGACCGCGAAGCCAATGCGCTCGAGGCCCGCGCCGCTCACGACGGGCGGTCGGCCGCAAGCGAGGTGGCGAGCTCCTCGATCCGTTCCCGGAGCGCGGCAAGCTCGGCAGCCAGGTCGGAGGCCGCGTCGGGCTCGGTCAGGGCCGCGTAGGAGCGGTCGAGACCGGCGGCGATGAGCGCCCGCATGAGCGACGACGGCGACACCCCGCGGGCCTTGGCGACCGTCTCCACCCGCTCGATGAGGGCGTCGGGCATCCGGATCGAGACGATCTGGCGCATGGTGTCGGACGGGGGCTCCGGCCCGAGGGGAATGGGCTCGATGTCGAAGCCGACGCTCAGCTGTTCGACGTGGGGCGCTCGGGCGCTGGTCCGTGCCACGACGCGATCGTAATACGCGCCCGCGGTTCTGGGGAGAGGGAGCCGCCTCAAACGAGGGCGTCGTCCACCTGAATGTCCCACGCCGGTGCGGCGACGGTTGGGCCCGGATCCTGCTCCGCAGCCCGCTCGAGGAGCGCGAGGAACTCCCGGTTCCCATCCCGCCCGGTCACCGGCGAGGCGATGAGGCGGCGGGCCACCAGCCCTGCCCTGGCCGCGTCATCGGCCAGGCGGAGGAGGACCCGGCGGTGGACCTCCAAGTCCCGGATCACGCCGCCGCGAGGGACGTCGCCCTTGCCAGCCTCGAACTGTGGCTTGACGAGCGCCACCACCCGACCGTGCGGCGCGAGCAGCCCGAGGACCGGCCCCAGGACCAGGCGCAGTGAGATGAACGACAGGTCGAGGGTGGCGAGTTCGATCGGCTCGGGCAGCGCCGCGAGGGTGCGCAGGTTGGTGCGGTCCATGACGGCCACCCGCTCGTCGGCGGCGAGGCGCGGCAAGAGCTGCCCGTGACCGACGTCCACGGCATAGACCCGGCTCGCGCCGCGGCCCAGGAGGACGTCGGTGAAGCCTCCGGTCGAGGCACCGGCATCGAGGCATACGGCGCCGGCGACCTCGATCCCGAAGGCGTCGAGGCCGGCGATGAGCTTGCCGGCGCCACGCGAGGCCCAGGTCGGCCCCTCGTCCCGGACGAGCGCGGCCGCCGGGTCGAGCCGCTGCCCGGCGGTGAGGCGTCGGCCGTCGCCATCGGCCAGGTGGATGACCCCGGCCATGAGGAGCGCCTGGGCCTCTGCCCGCGACCGGGCGAGGCCGCGGTCGACGGCAAGCTGGTCGGCACGGACGCGCGCGCCCGGCCGCGGGCCGGGCATCGGTCAGGCGGCGGTGGAGGTTGAGGTCCGGGGCTCGACCAGCGGGACTTCGACCCCGAGCGCCTCGCCGATCCGGGCGGCGATGCCCGGCGCGTCAACCCGTTGCTGGCGTCGGAGGTCGTCCACCGCGCCGTGGTCCACGAACCCCTCGTTGAGCGCGATCTTCAGGAGCGGGGCGTGGACGCCGGCCTGGTTGAGCGCGTCGAGCACGCCGTCCCCGAAGCCGCCCATCGACGCGCTCTCCTCGGCCGTCACCACCAGCCGCTTGCCGGCCGCGTGACGGGCGAGCAGCTCGGCGTCGAGCGGCTTGGCCCAGCGCGCGTTGATCACGGTCGAGGACAGGCCCACCGCGGCCAGGAGCTCCGCCGCGGCCCGCAGCCGCTGGACAATCGGACCGAACCCGACCAGCAGCAGGTCAGATCCCTCGGACAGGACCTCGCCGCGGCCGATCGCGAGCGTCTCGCCCACCCGATCGGGGCGATCCTCGCCGGCGTCGCGCGGGTAGTGGAGGGTGATCGGCCCGTCGTGGCCGATCGCGGTCACGACCATGTCGCGCAGCTCCTGCTCGTCCTTCGGGGAGCCAATGACCAGGTTCGGCAGCGACCGTTGGGCGGGCAGGGTGAACATGCCCTGGTGGCTCGTGCCGTCCTCGCCGACCAGCCCGGCCCGGTCGATGGCCAGGACCACTGGTGCGTGGTTCTGGCACACGTCGTGGACGAGCTGGTCGAAGGCCCGCTGGCTGAAGGTGGAGTAGATGGCCACCACCGGGCGCATCCCGGCCAGGGCCAGCCCGGTGGCCATCGTCAGCGCGTGCTGCTCGGCGATGCCGACGTCGAAGAACCGGCTCGGGAATCGGTCCTGGAAGGCGGAGAGGCCGGTCCCGGTGGGCATGCCGGCGGTGATGGCGCAGATCCGGGGATCGGACTCCGCCAGCCGGATGAGCTCCTCGGAGAAGACGTGGGTGTAGGTCTTCGGCTTGCGGAGCGGCGTCCCGGGCGCGGGGAGCGGCTCCTCGGTGGGATCGATGACCGCCAGGTCGATGGGCGGCAGGCTGGCGCCGTGGAAGGCCTGGCTGTCCTGCTCGGCCGGCGCGTAGCCGCGTCCCTTGACCGTCTTGACGTGGATGAGCACCGGTCGATCGATCTGGAAGGCGGCTTCGAACGCCTGCTCGAGGTCGGCCCGGTCGTGGCCGTCGAGGACGCCGATGTAGGTGATGCCCATGTCCTCGAAGAACGAGACCTTGGCCCACGAGCGCTTGAAGCCCTCCTTCGCCCAGGCCAGGGTGGCGTAGGCCGGCCGGCCGATGAGCGGCACGCGGGGCAGGACCCGCGCGGTGAACGACTTCGTCCCCTGGTACGCCCGCGACAGGCGGATGCGGTTGAGCCGGGTGGACAGGCCGCCGACCGAGGGGCTGATGCTCATCTCGTTGTCGTTGAGCACGATCAGCAGCTGGCTGTGGGTGTGGCCCAGGTGGTTGAGCGCCTCGAGGGTCAGGCCGCTGACCATGGCCGCGTCACCGACGCAGACCGCGATCCGCTGGGCGCGGCCCGGGTCCCCCGCCGGCAGCATGTCCCGGGCAGCGGCAAGCCCGGTCGCGATGCTGACCCCGGTCCCGGCGTGCCCGCCGTCGAACACGTCGTGGTCGCTCTCCGAGCGCCGCGGAAATCCGCCGATGCCGTCCACCTGGCGCAGCGTGCCGAATGCGCCAGCCCGCCCGGTCAGCAGCTTATGGGCATAGGCCTGGTGGCCGGTGTCCCACACGATCCGGTCGCGCGGCGAGTCCATCACCCGGTGGAGGGCGATCACGATCTCCACCGCGCCCAGGGACGAGGCGAGATGGCCGCCCGTCTTCTGGACGGTGCGGATCATCTTCTCGCGCAGGTCGCTCGCCAGCTGGTCAAGCTCGGCATCGGTGAGCGACCGGAGCTCGGCGGGCTCGGTGACGCGATCGAGGACAGAGGGCGTCAGGCTCAAAACGGAGCCGAGTATAGACCGATGCCCCTCCGGGGCCGGTGTGTGGGCCTGGTCAGCCGGTCGAACCCAGCGTCCGGGTGAAGATGTGCGAGGTCTTGTCCAGCTCGTAGCCCTCGCGGCGGTAGAACCGATGGGCGTCCTCGCGGGTGACGCGGGTGGCCACCATCAGGGAGTGGCTGCCGTGGTCGGCGGCCCAGGCCTCGGCTGCCTGCAGGAGGACCCGGCCGACGCCCTGGTTGCGCGCGCCGTCGGCCACGACGAGCGCCATGAGCTGGGCCGACGCCGGAGCGACAAGCGTGTTCCGAAGCTCGACATGGGCCCAGCCGACGACCAGTTGGTCGCCGACCGAGACCAGGACGGCGCCCCGGTCGGAGGCTTCCAGGGCGGCGAACCGTTCCCGGATCTCGTCGGCGGAGGCCGGGTATCCCAACTGACCGGCCAGCTCGGCGACGGCCGTCGCGTCATCGGCCTCCATCGGTCGAACCGTGACCGGAGACGGGCTCACGCCTGGGGGTCCGTCTCCTGGGCGGCCGGTTCCTGGGCTGCCGGCTCCACAGGCTCCGCCCCGGCCAGGCCGCGCCTGCCGAGCTCGGTGATCGTCAGCTCGGCGGCCTTGAGCCGTGCCTCGCACGCCGCGTGGAGCCGCAGCCCCTCGCGATACAGGGCGATGCTCTCCTCGAGCCCGACCCGTCCGGCCTCGAGGGTCTGCACGATGCGCTGGAGCTCGGCCACCAGCTCGTCGAATGGACGTGCAGCGAGGTCGTCGGCCTGGGCGGGCGAGTCGTCGGTCACTGGAGCAGCTCCTCCTGGTCGGCGGGACGAGTGGTCGTCACCCGGGTGCCGATGGCGCCGCGCGCGACGACGACCTCGAGATCGTCCCCGACCGCGACGTCGGCCGGGTCTCGGATGATCATGCCATCCCCGCGCCGCGCAACGGCATACCCGCGCTCGAGGGTCGCCACCGGGCCGAGGGCACGGAGCGAGTCGCGCAGCCCGGTCACCGCCAACCCTCGCCGTTCGATGTCCGCGCTGGCGGCCCGGTGAGATCGGTCGAGAAGCTCGGCAGCTCGCTGGCGGGCGGTCGCGAGGTCGGGCTGGAGCCCGGTCAGGGCGCGCCCCTCCCCCCGAACCGCGCGGCGGGCGGCCTCGAGGCGGGCGGACATGGCATTCCCCGCCCGCTCTCCCAGCCGGTTCAGGATGGCCGGCAGCTGGGTGCCGTCCGGCACTGAGATCTCGGCCGCGGCCGACGGCGTGGGTGCCCGGCGGTCGGCGGCGAAGTCGGCGAGGGTGACGTCGCTCTCATGGCCGACGCCGACGACGACCGGCACGGGCGCCGCAACGACGGTTCTCACCACCTGCTCGTCGTTGAAGCCCCACAGGTCCTCGATCGAGCCGCCGCCGCGGGCCAGGATGACGAGGTCGAGGTCCGGCACCGCGTACAGCCGCTTCAGGGCGCGAATGATGGCCGCCGCCGCGACGCCACCCTGAACCGCGGTCGGCGACAGGACGACCTCAGCCATCGGGTATCGCCGGCGGAGGACGGTGCAAATGTCGTCCCACACCGCGCCCACCGGGGAGGTGACGACCCCGATCCGTCGCGGCCAGCGGGGCAAGGGCCGCTTCCGCGACTCCTCGAACAGCCCTTCCGCCGCGAGCTTGGCGCGGAGTGCCTCGTACTGGGCATGGAGGTCCCCGGCCCCGACCGGGGTGACCGACTCGACGTAGAGCTGGTAGATCCCCTGGGGCTCGTAGGCCCGGATCCGCCCGTGGCACACGATCTGGGCACCGTGCTCGGGACGAACCGTGGCCCGTGCCAGCTCCTCGCGGAAGAGGACGGCCCGGATCTGGCTATGGGCGTCCTTCAGGGTGAAGAAGCAGTGACCGGACGGCGGAAAGCTCGGACCGCTGACCTCGCCCTCGACCCAGACGTCGGCCAGCGCCCGGTCCGCGTCGAGTAGCCCGCGCACCCGCCGGTTGAGGTCGGAGACGCGCCAGACGCGGGGCCTGGCCGAGGGCGACGGCTCGCCGGACATCGGTGGCCCCGACATCGGTCTCTCGGGTCCGTCCGGTTCGTCCCGGCCTACTGGAGCCGGGTCTGGTATTCGCCGGTCCGGGTGTCGATCCTCAGCAGGTCGCCGGCGTTCACGAACAGGGGAACCTGGACGATGAGGCCGGTCTCGAGGGTCGCGGCCTTGCGGGCGCCGGTAGCGGTGTCACCGGCGAAGCCCGGCTCGGTGTCCTCCACGCGGAGGTCCACCGTGACCGGCAGCTCCACGCCCAGTACCTCGCCCTCGTACGACGAGACCAGCACGTCGGTGTTCTCCTTGAGGTACAGCGCGTCGTCCCCGAGCTGGGCCTGGCTGATCGCGAACTGGTCGTATGTCTCGCTGTCCATGAAGTGGTAGGCATCGCCGTCCGAGTACAGGAACTGGACCTTTCGCTGCTCCACCCGGGCTCGGGGCCAGCGGGTGCCGGCCTGGAACGTCCGCTCGGTGATGGAGCCGGTGCGCACGTTCTGGATCTTCAGCCGCACCTGGGCCGAGCCGCGGGCCATCTTGATGTGAGACCACTCGAGGACCCGCATCGGCTGGCCGTCCAGCTCGATGACGATCCCCTTCCGAACCTCCCCGGTGCTGATCACGCGGCGTGTGCCTCCCCGATGACGATCCCCTCCCGCGGCGCGCGGGTCAGGAGCCTCGGGCCGGATGGTTCGAGGGCCACGATGTCCTCGATCCGGATCCCGATCTCTCCAGGAAGGTACAGGCCCGGCTCGATGCTGAACACCATCCCCGTCTCGAGCGGCGTGGCCGCGGTCTTCAGCGCCGGCGGCTCATGCGTGTCCAGCCCGATGCCGTGACCGGTGCCGTGGCTGAAGGCTCCCGGGTAGCCGGCCTCGGCCAGCGACGCGAGGGCGGCTTCGTGCGGTGCCGACGCCGGCGCCCCCGCGGCGACCGCCCGGAGCGCGGCCTGCTGCGCCTCTTCCACCGCCGTGTGCTGCTGGCGGGCGCGCTCGCCGGGCTCACCGACGAACACGGTGCGGGTCATGTCCGACCGATAGCCGTCCACCTGGCAGCCGAAGTCGAGGAGCAGCGCCTGGCCCTCCTCGACCGCGGTGGCGTCCGGCGTGCCGTGCGGCATCGAGCCGCGCGCCCCGACCAGCACGATGCTGTCGAAGGCGAGGTCCTCGGCGCCGTGGTCCTCGAAGTAGCCCGAGATCAGCCGGGCGACGGCCCGCTCGGACATGCCGGGGCGGATGGCCTCGCACAGGTAGGCGAACGCGGCGTCGCCAAGCGCGCACGCCCGGCCGATGGCCTCGATCTCGGCGGGGCTCTTCAGGATCCGGAGCTCCGCCAGCCGGGCATCAACCGGGATCAGCTCCAGCGACGGGTCGGTGGCCTGGAGCGCGAGCCAGGTCGCATGCGGGGTCCGTTCCGCCTCCATCCCCAGCCGCCGGATGGCGTGACCGGCAAGGAGCCGAGCGACCTCGGCCGGCAGCGGGTCGCTGGTCAGGACCCGATCCCAGTCGGGAGCCTCCGCCTCGGCCTGCTCGATGTACCGGTTGTCGGCCAGCAGCCAGGCGCGGTCGGCGGTGACCAGCAGCGAGCCGGAGTAGCCCGACGTGGACTCATCCCCGCGCCGCAGGGTGAAGCCGGACAGGTAGCGACTGGTCGTCGGGGAGCGGACGAGCAGCCCGTCCAGATCCTCGGAGGCGATGAGCTCGCGCAGGGCGGCCAGGCGAGCCGGGCGCTCCTCGCGGAACGGGTCCCCGCCGGTCACGGTCAGGGGCACTCCGCCTGCGCCTGGGCGATGTTCGCCTCGTGCTGGGCAAGGGTCACCGCGAACCGATGCGATCCGTCACGGACGCCGTTCGGGCAGGCCGCCACGAAGAAGAAGTAGCCGTCCGCCATGTCCGGGGCGGCCACCGCCGCGATGGACGAGATGCGCGGCGAGGCGATGGGGGTGGGCGGCAGTCCCACCACCTGGTAGGTCTGGTACGGCAGCAGCGCCTCCGGCAGGATGACGTCGGCCCCACCGGACGGCAGCGGCTCCCACCACCTCACCGCTCCCCATTCCGCGGGCGGCAGGCCGCCGAACTCGGACGTGGCGATGCCCCATTGGAGCGTCGGATCCGCGTCCAGCCGCCAGCCGGACGTCCCCAGCCGCCGGGTGTAGACGCCGGCAATGAGGGGGCGCTCCTGGTCGAGCACCGCCTCACGCTCCACGATCGAGGCCAGCCGGATCGCGACGTCCAGCGTCACGTTGCGGGCCGTCAGCTGGTCGCGGATCTCCTGGGTGACCTTCTCGTCGAAGGTGGCGAGGAGCCGATCGACGACGTCGCGGGCCGTCGCGTTGGCGAAGAGCCGGTAGGTATCGGGGTACAGGTACCCCTCCAGGCTGCGTCCGGCCGGCAGGGCGGTGAGGAACGGATAGGTGGACAGGAGGTCGGCGGGGGGGGTGAAGACGAGGGTACGGAACTCGTCGAGGTCCATGGTGAGCTCGGTGGTGCCCAGGTAGGAGACCAGCTCCTCGAGTCGGAGCCCCTCGAGGATCGTGATGCTGACCTCCGGTCCCGACTCCTGGCGAAGTGCACCGATGATGAACGAGGGCAGGAAGGTGGGCGACAGGTCGTACTGGCCGGCGTGCAGGTCGCCCTCGCGATTGGCCTCGTAGACCTGGTAGTGGAACGCCAGCTCGCTGTGGATCAGCCCCCGTTCGACGAGGAGCTCGCCGATGAACGTGTCGGTGGCTCCCGGCGGGATCTCGACGCTCTCGCGCAAGTAGGTCTCGCTGGCGGGTCGGTCGGCGATGGCATCGGGGTCGTACCACTCGACGAAGTCGACGACGAGGTCGTTCTGGATGAGCGTCGGCCGCTCCTCGATCCAGCTCATGATCGCGGGCGAGAGGGCCAGGACGCCGAGGTACAGGACGATCGCGGTCAGGGCGATGACACCGCCGATCCAGCCCAGCAGCACGATGGGCTGGAGGTGTCTGACGCCCCCGCGTTTGCGAAGGCTCGACTCACGCTCGGCCCGGAGGCGGCGGATCCGCGCGTTGCGGAGCTGCTCCTGCTCGGCGGGCGTGAGCGACGGGTCGTACATCAGGACTCCTCGGGATGCCGCCGGCGATCGGCGAAGTACTGCTCCAGGATGAGGGCGGCGGCGGCAGAGTCTATCGCGTTCGTCGCCGTTGGGCGATCCGCGGTCCGGGTCGCCTGTTCGGCGGCCCAGGTGGTGAGCCGCTCGTCGGTGAACGTCACCTCAAGCCCGAGGTGAGCCAGATCTGACCCGAACGCGCGGGCCAGCGCCGCCTGGCGACCCTCACTGCCATCGGCGTTGAGTGGCAGGCCGACGACGACCCGTCTCGTCCCCTCGTCCTCGGCCAGGAGCCTGATGCCATCGGCCGCGGCCGCGGTCTTCAGGACCGATCGCGGAAAGGCCATCCCGGTTTCCTCGTCCCCGACCGCCACGCCGACCCGCTGCAGTCCATGGTCGACACCGATCACCCGTCCCGCGGCGCGCATGACCGGGTCATCGCCGCTCACCCGTCCTCCAGCACGGTCAGCGACTCGAGCGCGAGCCTCGTCGCCTCGGCCAGGGCGGCATCCAGCCCATCCGGATCCGATCCTCCGGCCTGGGCCATCTCGGCGCGACCACCACCACCGCCCTTGATCAGGGGCGCGGCCTGGCGGATGACGGCGGCCGCGTCGAAGCCTTCGGCCGCGAGGTCGCGGCTGGCGGCGACGACCAGGGTCGCCTGCCCGTCGGCCGAGCCGGCCAGCACGGCCACGAACCGCCCGGTCGAGCCCCGGAGGTCGTCGATGAGCGTTCGCAGCGCGCCGGCATCGGCGTCGGGGTATCGCTGGACGATGACCTTGGCGTCCCCGGCGTCGCGGGCTTCGCGGAGGGCGGTTGCCGCGTCGAGGCGCACCGACGGGGCGGCGGTTGATCGGTCGCCGCGCTCGGCGTCGCGAGCACGGGCCTGGAGCGCCTCGACCCGCGCCGGGACCTCCTCGTCGCGCGCACCGAGGAGGTGGGCCGTCGTGCGCAGCGCCTCGAGACGGGCGGCGATGAGCGCCTCCGCCGCGGCCCCGGTGACGGCCTCGATACGCCGCAGGCCGGCGCCGATGCTCGACTCGGCGGTGATCCGGAACGAGCCAATCTGCCCGGTGGCGGCCAGGTGGGTGCCGCCGCACAGCTCGCGGGAGAACGATCCGCAGGTCACGACCCTGACCGAGTCCGGCAGGTACTTCTCGCCGAAGAACATGTCCGCCCCTGACTGCTGCGCCTCCGCCAACGGCATCCAGGTCGGGGTCACCTCGAGGTTGCTCCGGACCTGCTCGTTGACGATGGCCTCGATCCGGGTCAGGGACTCGCGGGGGGTGGGCCCGTCCGCCGGGAAGTCGAAGCGCAGGCTGTCCGGCCCGACCCAGCTCCCGGCCTGCTTGGCCTGCTCGCCAAGGACGTCGCGCAGCGCCCGATGGAGGAGGTGGGTGGCGGTGTGGTTTCTCGCCGCGGCCAGCCGCCGCTCGCGGTCCACCTCGGCCCGGACCCGCTCCCCAACCGCGATTGCCCCTTCCACCCGGCCGAGGTGCACGATCGCGTCGCCGTCGCGCTGGGTGTCCGCCACCTCGAGCGTGCCGCCGGGCCCCACCAGCCGCCCGCGGTCGCCGATCTGCCCGCCGCCCTCGGCGTAGAACGGCGTCTCGGCCAGCACCACGGCCAAGCTCCCCTCCGCGCCATCACGGACGGCGAGGACCTCCACCTCGTCTGCCACCGTCTCGTTCGGGTAGCCGACAAAGCTCGAGGTCAGCCCGGCCAGCTCGGGGTCCGGTCGGTATCCCGCCTGCTGGGCGCCCCGCGAGCGCTCGCGCTGGGCGGCCATGGCCGCGTCGAAGCTGTCGCGGTCGACGGTCACCCCGGACTCGGCGACGATCTCGATGGTCAGGTCGATCGGGAACCCGAAGGTGTCGTGGAGGCGGAAGACCTCGTCACCGGGGATCTGCCCGTTCGCGCCGGCGGCCTCGACCAGCCCGGCCAGCCGCTCGGAGCCGGCCTCCAGGGTTCGGGCGAACCGTGCCTCCTCCGCCTGGACCTCGGCCAGGATCTCCTCCCGGCGCTCGGCGAGGTACGGGTACGCGTCGCCCATGAGGTCGATCACCGCGGCGCACGTCTCGCCCAGGACCGGTGCCGTGATCCCCATCAGCCGGACATGGCGGACGGCGCGGCGCATGATCCGGCGCAGGACGTAGCCGGCGCCGTCGTTGGCGGGATGGACGCCCTCGCCGATGAGGAAGGTCATGGCCCGCGAGTGATCGGCCACCACCTGGTAGCTGAAGCGCTCGGCCTCGACGTCCTCGGGCCGGTGGCCGAGGTGCACGGCCAGGCGGTCGATGATCGAGACGAACAGGTCGGTCCGGTAGTTGCTGTCCACCCCCTGCAGGACCGAGGCGACCCGTTCGAGTCCCATCCCGGTGTCCACGCTCTGGAACGGCAGCGGGGTGAGCGTCCCATCCGCCGCGCGGTCGTACTGCATGAAGACGAGGTTCCAGATCTCGAGCCAGCGAGGGCAGGTCTCCGAGTGATCGGGAACGCAGTCGGGGCCCTCGCTCAGCTCCTCCCCGCGGTCGAAGTGGATCTCGCTGCACGGCCCGCAGGGCCCGACATCGGCCATCTGCCAGAAGTTGTGGTCGTCGCCGGTCGCGATGTTCCCCCACCGCACGAGCCGCTCGGGCGAAAGGCCGATCTCCGTCGCCCAGACCTGGTGGGCGTCGTCGTCATCGGTATAGACCGTCGCGGCCAGCCGCTCGGGCGGGATCCCGAGGTCCTCGGTCAGGAACTCCCAGGCCCAGTGGATGGCCTCGCGCTTGAAGTAGTCGCCGAAGCTCCAGTTGCCGAGCATCTCGAACAGGGTCTGGTGGCGCGGGGTGCGGCCAACCTCCTCGAAGTCGTTGTGCTTGCCCGCCACCCGGAGGCAGGGCTGCGCGTCGACGGCTCGCCGGTAGTCGCGCGTCTCCTCGCCGGTCAGGACCCGCTTGAACTGAACCATCCCCGAGTTGGTGAACAGGAGCGTAGGGTCGTCGCGGGCCAGGAGCGGGGCGGGCGGGACGCGGGTGTGGTCGCGCACCTCGAAGAATCGCTGGAACCGCTCACGGATCTCGGCAGCAGGCAGTGGCGGCACGGTGGCGCTCATGCGCGTGGAGAGTCCACCCCCTGTGACCCTCCTCGGTATGGGGTTTCCAACGGGAGCTAGTTCGCGCTCTCCTCGGCCGCGGCCTCAGCCTTGTCGATCAGCGTCTCAGCCTTGTCGACCAGCGTCTCGTCGCGCTGGAGGGCGGTGAGCATGGCCGTTCGGGCCTGCTCGGCCGCGGCCTTGCCCTCGTTCACCGCGTCGCCGAAGTCACGGACCCGCTCGTCGACGAAGTCGCCGACCTGCTCGCGCATGTTCTCGCCCGACTCGGGGGCCAGCAACAGTCCGATGGCCGCGCCGATCAGACCGCCGATGACCAACCCGGCCACGAAACTCCCGAAACCGGAATCACCACTCATGACGTGTACGTTGCTCCTCTAGGGGACGTCGCCGTAGGGTCACCGATTCTAGCGGGCCGACCCCGTGCCGTCGCGCCGACCGGCTGAGCTTCGTGCCCCGGCGAGCAGCGTGACGACCGCCGCGGTCGCGATCAGGGCCAGCTGGCCGCCGACCACGGCGCCGATGAGGTGGTACTCGCCGAGCACCAGCACGTCCACCTCGAGGAGGCCCGCCAGGAAGTTGCCGGCGATGGTGCCGACGACTGCGGCCACGACCAGGGCGGGCAGGTCTCGACCCCACCGGCCGCGCAGCGCGACGAAGAGGGTGAGGTTGATGGCGGCCAGCAGGGCGGTCCAGATGGCCCACGGAACCACGGTCAGGCCCG
The DNA here is from genome assembly GCA_963699235.1 of uncultured Chloroflexia bacterium. Taxonomy (GTDB): domain Bacteria; phylum Chloroflexota; class Limnocylindria; order QHBO01; family QHBO01; genus DASTEQ01. The sequence continues at coordinate 1,493,725 of OY969424.1, forward strand.
CGCGATCCGGCCCCCGCCCAGGCACTCGTCCCCCCGGTACAGGACCGCGGACTGGCCGGGCGCCGGGCCCCAGACTGGCTCGGCAGTCTCGATGAGGAGCCGATCGGCCCCGACCAGGGTCACCTCGCAGGCCACCTCCGGAGACCGATGCCGTATCCGGACCTGGGCCTCGAACCGCTCGGCCGGCGGGTCGCCCGCGACGAAGTGGCGCGCATCGGCGACGACCGAGTGGGTCGCGAGGTCCTGGCGGTCCCCGACGACGACCTCGTTCGTTTCCGGTCGAATCTCGGTCACGTAGCGAGCCTCGCCGGTGGCCAGCCCCAGCCCGCGGCGCTGGCCGATGGTGTAATGGGCGTAGCCGGTGTGGGTTCCCAGCCGCCGGCCCTCGTGGTCCACGATCGGGCCCGGATCACCGTCGTAGGCACGTCGCTCGGCCAGCAGGGCGCGGTAGTCCCCGGCCGGAACGAAGCAGATCTCCTGCGACTCGGGCGTGGCCGCGGTCGGGAGGTCCAGGTCGGTCGCGAGCTGGCGAACCTCGGGCTTGGTCATCGCGCCCAGCGGGAAGCGGGTGGCGGCCAGCTGACGCTGGTCGAGGTTCCACAGGAAGTAGGTCTGGTCCTTGGCCGCGTCGTGCGCGCGGAGGAGGCGCCATGCCCCGTCACGATGCTCGACCCGCGCGTAATGGCCGGTGGCCACGCCGTCGGCCCCATAGGCGCCGACCGCGCGGCGGGCCAGGAGGTCGAACTTGATCGACTGGTTGCAGGCCTGGCACGGGTTGGGCGTCGTCCCATCGAGGTAGGCGTCGGCAAAGGCGTCGATCACCTGCTCGCCGAACTCGGCCTCGACGTTGAGGATGAAGAACGGGATGCCGATACGGTCGGCGACCCGCCGGGCGTCGTCGGCCGCCTCGCTCGAGCAGCAGCCGCGGCGTGGTTCCCAGCCCTCACCGCGGTCGGGGTGAGTCCGCATCCAGACGCCAACCACCTCCTCCCCGCCGGCACGGGCCTCGCGCGCAAGGAGTGCCGCGGCCACGCTGGAGTCAACCCCGCCGCTCATGGCGGCCACGATCCGGGTCATCGGCGCCTCAGGCCCCTGCGGGCGCGGCGGCACCCTCCGGAGCTGGTGACGGGGCTGCCGCCGCCCGAATGCGGGCCACGGCATCGGTCGCCAGCACGGCAGCCTGCTCGGTCTCGGTGGCGACCGTCGTCCGGCCCAGGGTGATTCGCAGCGAGCCGCGGATGCGCTCGGGCGGCACGCCCATGGCCGCGAGGACGTGGCTCGGCTCGGCGCTGCCCGACGTGCAGGCGCTGCCGGTCGAGACGGCGAGGCCCTCGAGATCGAGGGCCGCCACGAGGTCACCGCCCTCCACCCCCTCGAACACCCAGCTGACGCTGTTCGGCAGGCGGGCGGTGGGATGGCCGGTCAGCTCCCCGTCCGGGATGAGCTCCAGCCGCCCGATGAGCGCGTCGCGGAGGCCCCGCTGGCGATCCGACTCGGCAGCCAGGAGCGAGGCGTCGGCCCGTGCCAGACGGAGCGCCGCCGCCAGTCCCACCGCCCCGGCCACGTTCTCGGTCCCCGCCCGGCGCTGCCGCTCCTGCGTCCCGCCGACTTGCTGCGGGATGACGTTCGTCCCCTGCCGCACGAAGAGGGCCCCGATCCCCTTCGGTCCCTCGATCTTGTGGCCCGAGATTCCGAGGAGGTCCGCCTGTAGCGCGTCCACCTCGAGCGGCAGCGCGGCCGCCGCCTGGGTGGCATCCACGTAGAACCGGACGCCGCGCTCGCGGCAGAGGGCCCCGATCTCGGCGATCGGCTGGATGGTGCCGACCTCGTTGTTGGCATAGCCGATGACCACGGTCGTGGTGTGTAGACCGATCGCATCGCCGACCGCGTCGGGGTCCACCTGGCCGTATCGGTCCACCGGGACATAGGTCACCTCGAAGCCGTGGCGCTCGAGGCTCCCGCACGCGGCGAGGACGGCGCGGTGCTCGACCGTGGTCGTGACGAGGTGGCGGCCGCGCGCGCTCCCCGCCCACGCCAGGCCGGCCACGGCAAGGGTCGTGTTCTCGGTCGCGCCGCTGGTGAACACGATCTCGCGCGGCTTCGCGCCGAGGATCGCGGCGACCGTCTCGCGGGACTCGTCCAGGCCCTGTCGGGCGCGGCGACCGGCGGCGTGGAGGCTCGACGGATTGCCGAAATGCTCAGTGAGGTACGGCAGCATGGCCTCGAGGACCTCGGGCCGCAGCGGGGTGGTGGCGGCGTGGTCGAGGTAGATGGCCATAGTCGCGGCGATTATGCCCCAGCCATCCGGACCGGCCACAATCGGGCCGCATCCACCGCTCTCGCACCTGGAGATATCCGATGATTATCCGATCCGCCGACGACGTGACCGGCACCGAGCACGACGTCTCGGGCGACCACTGGCGTAGCCGCCGCATCCTGACCGCGGCCGACGCCATGGGCTACTCGCTTAACGACGTCCACATCGAGCCCGGGTTCGACCTCGAGCTCGAGTACCGCCACCACCTGGAGGCCTGCTACGTCGTCTCCGGCGCGATGGAGATCAGCGACCTCACCTCCGGCCAGGAGCACGTCGTGTCGCCGGGCGGGGTGTACGCCCTCGACCAGTACGACCGCCACGTGGCGCGGAGCGCGGGCGGCGCACGCCTGGTCTGCATCTTCAACCCTGCCCTGACCGGGACCGAGCGGCACGTCGACGGCGGCTACGAGCCCTCGGACGGCTGATCCGGCCGCTTCGGCTCGGCCAGCCGGAGGCCGAGCTCGTCGAGCTGCGACTGGTCGATGGGCGAGGGCGCGCCGAGCATGAGGTCGCTTCCCGACTGGGTCTTGGGGAAGGCCATGACCTCGCGGATGTTGTCCTGGTCGGTCAGGAGCGCGGCCCATCGGTCGAGGCCGATCGCGATCCCGCCGTGCGGCGGCGCCCCGTACTCCAGGGCGTCCAGCAGGGCGCCGAACTGATCGCGCATCCCCTCGAGGGAGTGGCCCATGAGGGCAAAGGCCCGCTCCAGCAGGTCGCGGCGGTGGATCCGGATCGAGCCGCCGCCCAGCTCCCAGCCGTTCAGGGCCAGGTCGTACTGCTGGGCGTGGATCGAGGCGGGGTCCTTTTCGAGGTCGTCGGCCTGCTCCCAGACCGGGGCGCTGAACGGGTTGTGGGTCGCGTCCCAGCGGTTGCCGTCCGCGTCCCATTTGAACATCGGGAAGCGGTGGACCCAGACGTAGGAATAGACGTCGGGCGTCCGGAGGTCCAGCTCGGTGCCCAGCTCCAGGCGCACCCGGCCGAGGGCCTCGGCGCCCCGGTGGGCGTCCGCGTCGGCCACGACCAGGATGAGATCGCCCGGTGCTGCGGCGCAGGCCTCCCGGACCGCCTCCTGGGTCGCGGGCGGCAGGTGGCGGGCGACCGGCCCGCGCAGTGATCCATCGGCTTCAACCGCGAGATGGACGAGGCCGCCCGCACCGTGGCGGACGGCGACCTCGGTAAGCGCATCGGTCTGGCGCCGCGAGAAGCCGGCGCAGCCGGCGGCCACGATGCCGCGCACCGCGCCCCCGGCGGCCAGGGCAACGGTGAAGACGCGCAGGTCGGTGCCGGCGACCGCCTGGCCAAGGTCCACCAGCTCCATGCCGAACCGGACGTCGGGCTTGTCCGAGCCGAACCGCGTGATCGCCTCCTCGTAGGTCAGCCGTGGGAACGGGCTGGTCGCGATCGGACGGTCGGGAAAGACCTCGCGGGTGACGGCGGTGACCATCTCCTCGATGGTCGCCATGACGTCCTCTTCCACCACGTAGCTCATCTCGATGTCGACCTGGGTGTGCTCAGGGCCGCGGTCGGCGCGGAAGTCCTCGTCGCGGTAGGCCCGCGCCAGCTGGTAGTAGCGGTCGAAGCCGGCGACCATGAGCAGCTGCTTGAGGACCTGCGGCGACTGGGGCAGGGCGTAGATCTTCCCCGGCTGGAGGCGGCTGGGGACGACGAAGTCGCGCGCTCCCTCCGGCGTGGAGCGAATGAGGGTCGGCGTCTCGACCTCGACGAAGCCCACCGACTCCAGGTGGCGGCGGATGGCCCCCGCCAGGCGGCTGCGGAGCACGAGCCTGCCCTGGAGCGACGGCCGTCGGAGGTCGAGGTACCGATACGTGAACCGCAGGCTCTCGTCGAGGCCGGGCTGCTCCTCGTTGATGTAGAACGGCGGCACCTTCGAGGGGTTCAGGATCTCGAGCCGATCGACGCCGACCTCGATTTCACCCGTTCCCAGCTCCGCGTTTGCCGTCCCCTCCGGACGCGTGCGGACGATGCCCTCGACCTGGATCACCCACTCGTTCCGCGCCTCGGCACCGATGCGGTGCGCGTCGGGCTGCTCGTCGGCGTTGGTAACGACCTGGGTGATGCCGTACCGATCGCGGAGGTCGAAGAAGGTCAGCTGACCGTGGTCACGGCGACGATGGACCCAGCCGGCGAGGGTGACGCGCTCGCCGACATGGGCGGGGCGCAGCTCACCGCAGGTGTGGGTTCGGAACGAGTGGCGGGCGGGCATCGGGTCCGCATCGTAGCGGAGGCGCCGGGCCGCGGCGCCTCGCGGCTGGCCTTCGGGTCGTCAGTCGGCGGCGGCTCTCGTCGTGTCGGCCACCTGCTCGAGGGAGACCTCCTGCTGGCTGCCGTCGGCCAGGTCACGGAGGACGACGGCGCCGCGGGTCAGCTCCTCGCCGACGATGACCGCCCACCGCGCGCCGAGCTTGGCCGCCGACTCAAGCTGGCGCCCGAGCTTGCGACTGCTGCCGTCGGCCCGAACCCGGAGACCGGCCTCGCGGAGGGCTCCGGCCACGATCAGGCGCTCGGCGACGTCGTCCGGCCTGGCGCCCACGACCGCGACGAGTGCAAGGGTCGGCCGGCCCGGGATCCCGCGGTCGGCCATGGCCAGCACGATCCGGTCGAGGCCAACCCCGAAGCCGAGGCCGGGCGTGGGCGGGCCACCGAGCGCCTCCACCAGCCCGTCGTAGCGGCCACCGCCGGCGAGCGCATCCTGCGAGCCCTCGCGGCCGGCGGGAAACAGCTCGAAGGTCGTCCGGGTGTAGTAGTCGAGGCCCCGGACGAGCCGGTGGTCGAGCTCGTACGACACCCCCAGGCGATCGAGGAGACCGGTCACCGCCTGCCAGTGGCCGGCGCAGGCGTCGCACAGATGGTCGGTCGCGCGCGGCGCCCCGGCCGCCAGTTCCGGATCGAGCGTTCGGTCGTCGAGGATGCGCAGCGGGTTCTCGTCCAGCCGGCGTCGACCGTCATCGGTCAGGGCGTCGCGCTGCGGGGTGAAGTAGTCCACCAGCGCCGCGCGATAGCCGGGCCGGCACTCACGATCACCGATCGAGTTGAGGTGCACCGCCACGTCGAGCCCAAGCTGGGCGCAGAAGCGGACCGCCAGCTCGATGATCTCGGCATCGACCGCGGGGCCCGGATCGCCGATGACCTCCACGTCCCACTGCGTGAACTGGCGGTAGCGCCCGGCCTGGGGCCGGTCATAACGGAACATGGGACCGACCAGCCAGAACCGCTGCGGGCCGGGCCGGACGTGGAGGCCGTGCTCGAGGTAGGTGCGCACGATGCCGGCCGTGGGCTCGGGACGAAGGGCCCAGCCGGGCTCCTCCTCCGAACTCCCCGCCGCTCCGGTGACCCGGAACATCTCCTTGGCCACCGCATCGGTGGCCTCGCCGAGACCGCGCACGAACAGCTCGGTGGCCTCGAACAGCGGGGTGTCGATCCGCTCGAACCCGTAGCGTGACGACAGGTCAGCCGCAACGTCCTCGACCCGGGCCCAGGCGGCGGCGTCCTCCGGCAGGCGATCGCGGGTTCCGCGCGGGGCACGAATGGGGCTGGCCACGGGGAGAGTGTACCGAGGGCCATCCGGAGCCACGGGCCGACGACGACGGCCGGGTCGGGTACCGTGTTCAGCCGTGTCGCGCCGTCCCGCCTCGTCCGGCCCCGGGCCGTGGATCGCCCTCGGTGGCCTGCTCCTGGTCGCCCTCGTGATCCGGCTGGCCGTCATTCCGGTGCCCGGCCACGGTGGCGACGTATCGGTCATGAGCCGCTGGGCGCAGAACCTGGCCGAGTGGGGGCCGATCTTCTTCTACCAGCACGACAACGCCATCTACCCCGCGCTCCTGCCGTTCCTGTGGCCGCTGGGCCTCGCGCTCGACGGCGAGGCGCTGACCACCGCCATCAAGGGCATCTCCATCCCGTTCGACCTCCTCCTCGGCGTCCTGCTGTACGCGGCGGTGGCAGCGCGGACCGATGCGCCCCGCGGCCTGCTGGCCGCGGGCCTCTACCTCCTCAACCCGGCGACGATCATCGCCGGCCCGCTGTGGGGGCAGGTCGACGCGGCGGGCACGCTCCTGTTCGTCGGTGTGCTCGTCGCGCTGGCGGGGAGCCGGTTCGCACTCGCCGGCGGGGCGGCGGTCCTGGCCGGCCTCGCCAAGCCCCAGTTCGGACTCGTCGCGCTGCCGGTCGCGATCGTGGCCATCCAGCGCTGGCGACGGGGCGACGGACCCCGCTCGCTGGGCCTCGCGGCGCTGGGCGGAGCGGTGGCCGGGATGGCGATCGGCCTGTTCGCCGGCCTGACCCCCTGGCACTGGCTCGAGCTGTTCCGGAGCACGGCGGAGTTCCAGCAGGAGACGTCGCTGGGCGCATTCAACATCTGGGCCCTGCTGGTCGGCTTCGGCGTGCCGGATGCGCCATACGTCGGCATCGGCGCGGCCCTGCTCGTCCTCGGCCTCATCGGTGCCCTGCTCCCCCTCCGCCGCGGCAGCGACCTGGCCACCCTGCTGGCCGTCGGGCTGTTCCTGGCCTTTGCGTTCTACTTCCTGCCGACGCGGGTCCACGAGCGGTACCTGTTCCCGGCCCTGGCGGTCGCGGCGCCCTTCGCCGCCGTCCATCGGTCGAGCCTGGTGGCCTACCTCGCCCTGTCGTCGGGCTTCGCCCTCTCGCTCCTCCGCGTCCTCGTCCTGACGACCAGCTTCCGGCTGTCGCCGGAGCTCGACGCGCTCCTGGCCTCTGAGACCATGGTCTGGGTCATCGGCCTCACGCTGGTCGGCTCAGCCCTGGCGCTGGTCTGGCTCACGCTGACCGGTGCCGGCGACCCGCTGGTGGGAGCGGACGAGGCGCGGGGGGCGCCCTCGGAGGCTAGTGCTGCTCCCGCGTGACGGCGGTCACGTCGCGGACCCCCTCGACGCGGGCCAGGACCTTCGACAGCTGCTGGAGTGAGGTCACCTTCAGGGTAAGGGTCAGGGTCGCCATCCCGTCCGGGTGGGTGCCCACCGAGGCGGCCACGATGTTGACCTTGGCCTCCGCCACCACGTTCGTGATGTCGTTGAGAAGGCCGGGCCGGTCGATGCCCTCGATCCGGACCGTGATCGGGTAGGTCTGCTGGGCGACGACCTCCCACTCGACCTCGATGAGGCGCTCGATGTCCTTCTCCGAGAGCACGCTGGGGCAGGTCGCGCGGTGCACGGTCACGCCCTTGCCGCGGGTCACATAACCGGAGATCTCGTCGCCCGGGATCGGGCTGCAGCAGTTCGCGAAGCGGACGAGGAGGTCGCCCACGCCCTTGACCCGGACCCCGGCCGTGCTCGGCGCGGCGGGCGGGGCCACCTCTGGCAGGGAGATGGCAACGTCGTCGTGGATCCCGAGCCGGCTGACGACCGATGCCGGACTGATGGCGCCGTAGCCGACCGCGGCGTAGAAGTCGTCGAGCTCCTTGAAGTGAAGCTGGGCCGAAATCTCGGTCAGCCGCGCAGCATCGACCGTGGCCAGCGTCTCGTGGGCCAGCCGGCGGAGCTCACGGTCGAGCAGCTCACGGCCCTGGGCGATGTTCTCGTCACGCTGCTGGCGCTTGAACCAGGCCCTGATCTTCTCGCGCGCCTGGTTGGTCTGGACGATGGCGAGCCAGTCCCGCGACGGCCCGTGTGACGCCTTGGTCGTGACGATCTCGACGATGTCCCCGTTCCGGAGGCGGTAGTCGAGCGGGACGAGGCGGTTGTTGACCTTGGCGCCGATGGTCCGATGCCCGACATCGGTATGGATCCGGTAGGCAAAGTCGAGCGGGGTGGCACCGGCCGGAAGGTCCTTGACATCGCCCTTGGGGGTGAACACGAACACCTGGTCCTGGAAGACATCGAGCTTGAGGCCCTCCACGAACTCGGTCGCGTCGGAGACCTCGCGCTGCCACTCCATGAGCTGGCGGACCCAGGCCAGCTTCTCGTCATAGCGGCGGTCGGCCCGGCTCCCCTCCTTGTATCGCCAATGGGCGGCGATGCCGGCCTCGGCCACCTCGTGCATCTGGCGGGTCCGGATCTGGACTTCGAGCGGCTTGGCGTCCGGACCGATGACCGCGGTATGCAACGACTGGTAGAGGTTGGCTTTTGGCATGGCGATGTAGTCGTCGAACTGGCCCGGGATCGGTCGCCAGATGGCATGGACCACGCCGAGCGCGCCGTAGCAGTCCTTCACGTCCTCGACCAGGACGCGGATGGCGTGGAGGTCGTAGATCTCGTGGAACTCCGCCCCCTTGCGCTCCATCTTCTTGACGATGCTGTAGATGTGCTTCGGGCGGCCGCTGATGTCGGCCTCGATGCCGACCGCGCCCAGCTCCTTGCGGAGGATGCCGATCGAGCGGTTGATGAACGACTCGCGGGCTCGGCGGCTGTCGGCCAGGAGGCCGCCGAGCCGGGCGTAGGTGTCGGGGTCGAGCACCTTGAAGGCGAGATCCTCGAGCTCCCACTTGATCTGCCACATCCCGAGCCGGTGGGCGAGCGGGGCGTAGATCTCCATCGTCTGGCGCGCGATCCGCTCCTGTTTCTCGGGGGCGAGGTACTGGAGGGTCCGCATGTTGTGGAGCCGATCGGCGAGCTTGATGATGACGACCCGGGCGTCCTCCGCCATGGCCATGAACATCTTCCGGATGTTCTCCGCCTGCTGCTCCTCGGTGGATCGGGCGCTGCTGAACTTGCTGAGCTTGGTGACGCCGTCCACCAGGCGCGCGACCTCGCGGCCGAACCGCTTCTCGATGTCGGCCAGCGGGTAGCCGGTGTCCTCTGGCACGTCGTGGAGAAGGCCGGCGGCGAGGGTCTCGGCGTCCATCTGGAGGGCGGCCAGCTCGAAGGCGACCGCCGTGGGGTGGGTGATGTAGGGCTCGCCCGACGCCCGAAGCTGACCTTCGTGGGCGGCGGTGGCCACCTCGTGCGCCCGCTCGATGAGGGCGACGTTGACGGCGGGCCGATGGCGGCGGGCCTCGGCGATGAGATCCGCGAGCTCGGGTCCGGGTGCGGCCGATGGCTCGCCGGTCCGCGTGATGCGCTGGACGACGGCGGCCGGCGCGGAGCGGAGGCGGGCCAGATCCATGGTCGATTCGATCGTAGCACGGGCCCTCCTGCCCGCCCGGGTGCCGCCTAGTCGGCCGGCGCCTGCGGTGGCGCCTGCGCCGACGGCCTGCGGCCGATGCTCTCCAGCCGGCGGCGGGAGGCGTGTCCGGCCAAAGCCAGCCCGAGGATCGCGTCGCCGGTCCGATGGAGCGGCAGGTCCCGGGCGCCGACCCAGGTGACCTCGGTTCCCCCGAAGCCTTCCTTGAACTTGCGGATGCCCCCGGTGGCCAGGCCCCACAGGTCATAGGTGCGGAGGCCCTCGGCCTGAGCGGCCCGGATCGCCTCCCACTTGAGGAGGTAGTTCGCCCGGGACGCGGCGCCGCCCTCGGTCATGCCGCCGTAGACCTCGGCCACCCGATCCCCGCAGACGAGGTGGAAGAGGGTCGCCACTCGCTCCCCGTCCTGAACGGCGAAGGACAGGCGGGCTCGTCCCGCGGCTCCGAAGGCATTCCACACTCGGCGGTAGTAATCCGGGATGCGCACCGCGAACCCGGCCCGGTCGCCGGTGTGGCGGTAGATGCGGTCGAAGTCAGCCAGCGCAGCCTCGTTCGTGGCCACGTCCGCGGTAGGGCCAATGGGCTCGACGGTGACGCCTTCGCGGCCCGCCTTGGAGATGTACTGGCGGTGCTTCTTGCCGAGTGCTGACCACAGGGCGCTCTCGTCAGCGCTCAGGTCGATGAGGCGGGTGGTCGGGGGCTGGACCTTGGGCGCCGGCCGCCACGGCGTCCGCAGCATGGCCGCGCCGTACGGATCGCTGGACGTGGTTTCCGGATCGGCCCGCAGACGACCGATGCGCTCGTCCGCACCGAGTCGCCGCAGGGCGGCCACCAGGGCATCCAAAACCTCGGGATCGTCCAATGCGCCGATCGGCCCGCGCGGGGCGTAGGCCAGCGACCACCCAGTGAGTGGCACCCGCCGAAGGAGAAGCTGGGCTCCGGCCCGGGGCTCGTCCCGGCTCGGCCCGACGGCGATCCGGAGCGGTCGCCATCCGGCATCGGCGCGGAGCTCGCCCCAGGCCCACAGCTGCGGGAACGAGCGGTGGGCGGCGGCGGTGACGAACGCGTCCCAGGCCTGCGGGTCGGTCACCGCCCAGGCGGTCAGGGCCGGGCGGTCAGGTGGCGGGTCAGGCGGTCGGGGGTTCATCGGTCTCGAAACCAATAGCGCGCAGCTCCTGGCGGGCGACCTCCCGCTCGTCCCACCATCGCCGGTCGTCGCCGTAGATGATGCTTGGCTCGTGGCCCTTGCCGGCGAGGAGGACCATGTCGCCGGCCTCCGCCTGCCGCAGCGCGTGGGCGATGGCCGCCCGTCGGTCGTCGATGATCCACATCGTCGCGCGATCCTTCGCGCCGGCGGCCCGTGCCCCGCGCGCGATCTCCTCGTTCACCTCCCACGGCGCCTCGCTGCGCGGATCCTCGTCGGTGACGACCACCAGGTCCGCCAGCTCGCCCGCCACCTGGCCCATCGGCGCGCGCTTCGTCCGGTCCCGGTCGCCGGCCGAGCCGAAGACGACGATCAGGCGGCCGGCGGTCAGCGGCCGCAGCTCGCGGAGGACCTTGGCCAGCGAGTCGGCGGTATGGGCGTAGTCCACGATCACGCCGAACGGTTGCCCCAGGTCGATGCGCTCCATCCGTCCCGGCACGCCCCGCACCGTGGCGAGCGCCTCGACGGCGGTCACCGGATCCAGCTCCTCGGCTTCGGCCAGCGCCAGCGCCGCGAGGGCGTTGCTGACGTTGAAGCGGGCCGGCAGGCGCAGGGTCACGGCGCCCTCCCAGCGCGGGCTGGCCAGGTGGAACCGGGACCCGTGGGGACCGAGGTCGATCTCGGTGGCGCGGATGTCCGCGTCGCTGTCGATGCCGTAGCTGATGACCGTGCCGGCGGCGCGGCCGCGGAGGAAGGCAAAGTTCTCGTCGTCGGCGTTCAGGACGGCCACTGGCGACTCCTCGACGAGGATGGCCTTCGCCTCCCGATAGGCCTCGACCGTGCCGTGGAACTCGAGATGCTCGCTCGTGATCGTCGTCACCACCCCCACCCGGAATCGGCAGTTCCGCACCCGGGACTGGGCCAACCCGTGCGAGGTGGCCTCGATCAGGGCGCAGTCGTTGCCGGCCTCGACCATGTCCGCCAGGAGCGCCTGGAGCTCGAGGGCCTCGGGCGTGGTCGTCCGGCTGGTGGACGCGGCCTGGGTATCCCCCACTCGGGTGTCGATGGTGCCCACCAGGCCAGGCCGCCGACCCACGGCGCGGAGGACGTCCAGGGCGAGGAACGCGGTCGTGGACTTGCCGTCGGTGCCGGTGATGCCGTAGGTCCGCAGCCCCTCCGACGGCCGCCCGAACCAGGCATCGGCCGCGTCGGCCAGGGCGTGGCGGGCGTTGGCCACCAGGATCTGCGGGATCGCGAGCCCGTCCGTGTCGCGCTCGGCGATGACCGCCATCGCCCCGTTGGCGACCGCCTCGGGGATGAACGTCCAGCCGTCGTGGACCTGGCCCGGAACCGCGACGAAGACCGAGCCGGTCTTCACATCTGTGCTCTGGGCCGTGACCGCGGTGACCTCCCCAACGGGAATGCCGATGACCTGCTCGGGATTGACCGCGTCGGCGAGCGCCCCCAGGCCCATGGTCCGATCGGTCACGGCAGATCGCGGGGGGTTCGTCGTCGGAGGCGCGCCGTCGCCGCGCGCAACCGGAAGACGAGGGGGTCGATCACGATCTCCCAGCTGCCGGCCCAGGTCATCTCGTGCCCTCCGAATCCCTTCTTGAACAAGCCGACCCCGTGCCACGGATGGTCCGGACCGGCGTTGGCCGGGGCCACGCCCCACAGGTCGTGGCGTGACGCGCCGCGGCTCCGGGCCTCTCGCATCATGGCCCATTGGACCGCGTACGAGGCATAGCGCTTCGGCTCGCCGCTCGCCTCCCGGCGCGAGCCAGCGAACAGGTAGAACGACTGCCCGCCCTCGACGACGAGCATGCCGGTTGCGAGCAGCTCCCCCTCGCGCCGTGCCTCGACGAGGCAGGCGCGGCCGTCGGAGGCGAGGGATTCCCACGCGACCTGGTAGCGCTCGATCGGCGGCAGGCGGAACCCGGCGCGGCGCTGGGTCTCGCGGACCAGTTCGTGCAGGCGTTCCATGGCGGCGTCGTCCCGTGGGTCGGTGACGAGGCTGGTGACGACCGACTCGCGCTCGGCGCGACGTACGCCATAGCGGGTGTCCGCGTCGAACCCGGCGATCAGGACGTCGTCATCGACGAGATCCACGATCCGTGTCTGCCCCACCTGGAGCCGCTCCGAGACGCGATGGGCGACGGCGTCGAGGTGCGCGGCCTCGGGGGCCTCGGACGCGAGCCGGGGCTCGAGACGGAGGGCCACCGCCCGATCGTCGCGTGCCTCGGCGGCGAGGCCGCTCACCAGGGCCTCGATCCGCTCCGCGGCCCCTGGCGCGGCGTAGTCGGTCACCGGACCGTGGGGCACGTACCAGAAGCTTCGACCCATGCCGATGGGCCGGACCTGGGCCGCCACCAGCGCCACCAGCCCGTCGCCCTCCTCGAGCACGAATCGCCGCTGGGGCTGGCCGTCGTAGGCGGCGACCGCGGCCCAGCCCCAGTCGTGAAGGAAGTCGCCGGAGTCCACCCGGCCGAGCAGGGACTGCCAGTCGTCGCGGTCGGCGTCGGTGGCCGGCCGGAACGTCATCGTGGATGCCGCCGGAGGAGCCGGCGGACGACTGCCAGCTCCGGCGCGCGGAGAGCAAGCGCAGCGCCGAGGTAGAGGAGGCCACCGACGGCAGAGGGCACGAGCAGAGTCAGCAGCCGGCCGAACGCGCCATCGGTCAGGGATGGGAACGCCGCATCCAGGCCCTGCAGGGTGACGAACATGGCCACGCCGGCGGCAACGGTGGCAGCGGTCGAGCGGGCGACCGAGGCAATGAGGAAGCGGCCGTCCAGGGTTCCGAGCCGCTGCCGGAGGGCGACGAGGAGGCCGATGACCTCGAGCGTGGCGCTGATCGACAGGGCCAGCGCCAGGCCTTCGACCCCGTACGGGTCCACCAGGACCAGCATCAGGACGATGTTCGAGGCGACGGCCACGATCGCCCATACAACCGGGGTCCAGGTGTCCTGCATCGCGTAGAAGGCGCGGGCGAGAACGTGGACGACGACGTGCGCGGGCACCCCGATCGCGAACCAGGCGAGGGCTGACGCGGTTCGCTCCGCCGACTCGGCATTGAACAGGCCGTACTCGAAGAAGACCGAGGCAAGCGGCGCGCGAAGCACGATCATCAGCACCGCGAGCGGCGCCGAGACGAAGAACAGGACCCGGATGCTCGCGTTCACATGGCGGCGGATTTCCGACGCCCGTCCCAGGGCCGCGTCGCGCGACAGGGTAGGGAACAGGGCAACCGCCAGCGACACCCCGATGATCCCGACCGGCAGCTGGCTGAGCTGGAAGGCGTAAGTGAACGCCGTCACGCTGCCCGCGACGAGGCTCGAAGCCAGCGCGGTGCTCACGATCAGGTTGATCTGGCCCGCGGCCACGCCCAGGAAGCGCGGCCCCATCAGCAGGCCCACCCGCCGCACGCCGTGATGCCGCAGGTCGATCCGCGGCCGCCAGGTCGGGTCGAGGCGACGCAGCGCGGGCACCTGGACGACGAGGTGGCCGATCGCGCCCACCACCACCCCGGCAGCCAGCGCCTCGATCCCGAGCGTCGGCGCCACGAAGATCGCGGCGGCGATGATCGCGAGGTTGTAGACGAGCGGCGCCACGGCGGTCGGCCCGAACGTGCCGTGCGCCTGCAGGAGACCGCTGAACACCGCACCCAGGCCGATGAAGACCGGGCTGAGCAGCATGATCTGGGTGAGCTGGACGGTGAGCGCGGTCGTCTCGCGGTCAAAACCCGGGGCGATGATCGGCACCAGCCAGGGCGCGAAAATCGCCATCACCGCCGAGAGGCCGGCCAGACCGATGACGACCAGGTTGATGACGCTGCTCGCCAGGGCCCAGCCCTCGTCCTCCTCGCCGCGGGCGCGGTAGCCGGCGTAGACCGGGATGAGCGCCGCCGACAGGGCGCCGGCCACGACCAGCTGGAAGATGGCGTCGGGGATGCGGAAGGCGGCCAGGTAGGCGTCGAGCTCGCTCGTGGCCCCGAACTCGGCGCCGATGACCAGCAGGCGGATCCAGCCCAGGATCCGGCTCACGACCGCGGCCGCGGTCATTACCAGGCCGGCCCGGACGACGACGCCGGCGGCCGACGACAGGTCGGGTGGGCGAGGCGCCGTCACGTCAGATGCGGGTGCGGGACGGTCGCTCGGATCGCGGATGGGCAGATCGGTAGGCCGACCGGAGGGCCGCGTCCGACAGGTGGGTGTAGACCTGGGTGGTCTGGGCCGAGGCGTGGCCGAGCAGCTCCTGGACGGTGCGGAGGTCCGCGCCACCCTCGAGGAGGTGGGTGGCGAACGAATGGCGCAGGGTGTGGGGCGACGTCCGTCCGCCCAGGTCGGTGGCCTCCACCCAACGCGCGACGATCAGGCGGGCGCCGCGGGCGGTCAGCGGTCCGCCGGCCGCGTTCAGGAAGACTGCGTCGGTACCGGGCGCGGTGGCGTGGCTCCGAGCGGCCAGGAATGGCCGGCCGATGCCGAGATAGGCGCCAAGGGTCGTCGCGGCCGGGCGGCCGAAGATCAGGTCGCGCTCCTTGCGTCCCTTGCCGAGGACGCGGAGCCGGCGACGGCCGAGGTCCACGTTGGCGAGCGCGAGGCCGGCCAGCTCGCTGATCCGCATCCCGGTCGCATACAGGAGCTCGAGGATGGCCGCGTCGCGGCGTCGCAGCGCGTCATCAAGATCGGGCGGTGTCCGCCGTCCCGCCGCGGCTCGCCGGCCGGGCGGCCGCGTTCCACCCACCCCCCGGGCGGGGGCCTCCACCAGTCGGGCAGCCTCGTCGACCGACAACACCCGCGGCAGGCGGCGCGGTCGCCGCGGTGAGCGAACCCCGGTCATCGGGTCCGCGTCGATCCAGCCCTGGCGAACGGCGTGGCGGTAGAACGTCCGCGTCGCGCTGAGGCGCGATCCGACCGCGGACGCCGACAGCTCCCGTTCGGCGAGGGTGGCCAGCCAGGCTCGGACGGCGGCGCGGTCCGGGGTACGCCAGTCGACGTGGCGCGCGGCCAGGAAGGTGCCGAACTCGGTGACGTGGCGGCGGTATTCGACCAGGGTGCCGGGCGAGGCGTTCCGCGTTCCGAGGTGCGAGATGAAGCGGTCGACGGCGGACTCGAACGTGTCCGGGGCGCCGACCGGGTCAGGCACGAGGGGAGGCTCGACGCCTCGAGCCCCGTTTTGCCCCCTTGCGGCGGCCGGAGCCGGCACGGCCGCCGCCCGAGCGCGTCTTGCGGATGTACTTGCACTCGGGGTACCGGCTGCAGCCCACGAACGGGCCGAACCGGCTTCGCTTGGCGGCGAGCGTGCCCTGGTTGCACTCGGGGCAGGTCTCCCCGACGCCCTCAAGGGCGGGGCCTGCCGCGCCATCCGCGGCGACGGTGGCCGGGTCAGGCTCGGGCCGATGGATGTACTTGCATTCGGGGTAGCGGCTGCAGCCCAGGAAGGGGCCGTAGCGGCTCCGCTTGCCGGTCAGGGTCCCCTCGCCGCACTCCGGGCACGGTTCCCCCGCTCCGGGCAACTCGAGGGCCGGGTCCTCCTCGCCCGGAAGGGGCATCGTCTGCTTGCATTCGGGATACCCGCTGCAGCCGAGGAACCAGCCGTTCTTGCCAAGGCGCTTCAGCATCGGATGGCCGGAGACCGGGCACACGATGTCCGTCTCCTCCACGTTCTTCGGGATCTCCTCCTTGCCCCGTTCGACGAGATCGGAGAACGGCTCCCAGAAAGCGCGGACCATCGGCACCCACTCGCGCCGGCCGCCCGCCACTTCGTCGAGCTGGGTCTCCATCCGGGCGGTGAACTCGGGATCCACCACGTCGGCGAAGTGGCCGGTCAGCATGTCGGTCAGCAGGAACGCTTCCTCAGTCGGGTGGAGCCGCCGGTCCTCGACGTTGACGTAGCCCCGCGCGCGGATGACCTCCATCGTCGGCGCGTAGGTTGAGGGGCGGCCGATGCCATGCTCCTCGAGGGTCTTGATCAGGGTCGCCTCGCTGAACCGCGGCGGTGGCTCGGTGAAGTGCTGGTCGGGAATGATCTCGACGAGGTCGAGCGGTTCGCCGACGACCAGGTCCGGCAGCTTCGGCGCGGCCGGGTCCTCCTCCTCGTCGCGACCCTCGATGTAGACCGCCTGGTAACCGTCGAAGACCCGCTTGCGGGCTCCGGCATGGAGCAGATAGCGGCCGGCCTCGACGTCAACGCCGACCTGGTCGAAGACCGCCGGCGCCATCTGGCTGGCCATCGCCCGTCGCCAGATGAGGTCGTACAGGCGGGCGTGGTCCGGCTTGAGCGAGCCCTCCAGGGACTCCGGCGTGCGGGCGAAGCTCGAGGGCCGGATCGCCTCGTGCGCCTCCTGGGCACCACGCGACCGGGTCTTGAACGTGTTCGGCTGCTCGGGAACAGACGGCGCCCCGTACCGGGCGGCAATCACCTCGCGCGCCTCGGCGACGGCGGTGGCTGCGATCGAGACCGAGTCGGTGCGCATGTAGGTGATCAGGCCGACCTGGCCGCCTGGTAGCGAGATCCCCTCGTACAGGGCCTGGGCGGCGGCCATCGTTCGCCGGGCGGAGAACCCGAGCTTCCGGGACGCCTCCTGCTGGAGGGTGCTCGTCGTGAACGGCGGCGAGGGGTTTTGCCGGCGTTCACCGCGCGTGATGTCGCTGACCCGGTAGGACGCCTCTCGGAGGGCCGTCACGTGGGCGGTGGCCTCCTCCTCGGAGCCGACCTCGGCCTTCTTGCCGTCGATCTTCGTCAGGCCGACCCGGAAGACGACGCCCTGCTCACGGCGGCGCAGATCTGCGGCGATGGTCCAGTACTCGACCGGGGTGAACGCCTGGATCTCGCGCTCGCGGTCCACGACCAGGCGCACCGCGACGCTCTGGACGCGGCCCGCGGTCAGGCCGCGGCGGATCTTGCTCGCAACCAGCGGGCTCAGCTTGTAGCCGACGAGGCGGTCGATGATGCGGCGTGCCTGCTGGGCATCGACGAGGTCGAGGTTGAGGTCGCGCGGACTGGCGAACGCCGCCTCGATGGCCGGTTTGGTGATCTCGCTGAAGGTCACCCGCCGGATCCGACCTTCCTCGAGTCCGGCGTGCTCGGCAATGTGCCAGGCGATGGATTCCCCTTCGCGGTCGAGGTCCGTCGCGAGCCAGACAGTGCCCGCCGTTCGGGCGGCATCGGTCAGTCGGTCGAGCTCGTCGCGGCGGTCCGGCAACGGTTCGTAGAGCGGGGCGAAGTCGTGGTCGAGGTCAACCCCCAGCCCGCGTTTGGGCAGGTCGCGCACGTGCCCGTAGGAGGCGAGCACCTGAAAGCCATCACCGAGGTAGCGCTCGATCGTCTTCGCCTTGGCCGGCGATTCGACGATGACAAGGTCGCCGCCCGTGTTGCGGGATCCCGACATTCGGTGCGGGAGTGTAGCACCGGGTTTCGGCCCGACCGCTACCGATGGCTTATCGGGGTGGGTTCGTCAGTCGGTGAAGTCCCAGACGACGTACACCTTGTTTCCACCCACCGCGATCCCCACCCCGAGCCGGCGGAAGTGTGACGAGAGGATGTTGTCCTTGTGGTTGCCGCCGCCCGGGAAGGGCTCCGCCCAGAACTGGGCGTGGCACCAATTGAGGGTGGCCTGGACCCCGCCGCCATAGCCCAGGTAGCAGATGTTCTCGCCGGAGTAGCCGTAGCCGACGCCACCGGCGGACAGGCGCTGCTTGTAGGTCAGGCCGTTGCGCGAGGTATGGCTGAAGTAGTTGTAGCCGAGCATGTCCGCGGCATGGCCATAGGCCACCGCGCTGATCGTCGCATCGAGGACGAGCGGGCCCAGGCCGTACGACGCGCGGGCGGCGTTGACCTGGTTGAGGGCGTACTGGGCCATGCTCGCGCTGCCGGGCGCAACCGGGACGCCGGAGGCGACGGCCTGCTGCACGACCGGCCCGGTTGTCGTGAAGCGCCACGACAGGCTGACCGGGTTGCCGTCCGCGTCGCGGGCCGCCGAGCCGAGGGTCGCGGCGAACGTGTGGCCGGCGCCCAGGGCTGCCGCCGGAACGAAGGTCAGCGTCCGGCTGTCAGGCGTCCAGGTCATACGGCCGACGACCGATCGACCGGTGGCGGTGTCGGTGACGGCGAAGGCGGCGCCGGTTCGGGCCGTGTCCATCGGCTGGCTGAAGGCGATCCTGACGCTGGTGGTGGCGGGCACGCCGCGGGCCCACATCGCCGGCGCCACGGTCATCGCCTTCGAGCTGGTCCGAGTGGTGAAGCTGAAGCTGGTATCGCCGCCGAGTCCATTGCCGTCCACGTCGCGCGCCCCAAGCACCGACACCGTGTACCGGGTGCCGGCGGCCAGGCGCTGGTCGGGGACGAACCACAGCGTGGTGCCCTCCCAGTGGAGGGAGCCGGCGGCTGCAGGCGCGATGCGGAACGCGGCGGCCGTGGTGACCGTGTCCATCGCCGCGTTGAACGTCAGGCCGATGGGTGCGTCCGCGCTGGCGTCGGCAGTGCCGTCGGCGTCGATCGCGCTCCCCACGGCAGCGTCCCCCGCGGGCCCGGTGGACTCCGCGTCGCGAGACATGCCGGTCGAGGACATGACCTCCTGGAGGACGATGGGCGTCTCGCCGGCCGGCGTTCCGCTGACCCCGCCCACGCTTAGTCGGGATACGTGCGGCGCGACCTGGGTCGTGAACGAGGCCCGCCAATCGGCGGAAAGGGCGCCGCCGTCGGCCATGGCGGTGCCGGCAGGGATGTGGATCGCGTACCGCTCGTCAACGGCCCAGCGCGACGAGGGCACGAGGGCCACCGAGCTCGCGTCGCTGCTCCAGAGCAGGCTGTAATCAGTCTTCGGAGACAGGCCGAGGGCGGTGCCCACGGCGGCCTGGTCCATGGGACCAGGAAAATGGAGGACGACGGGATCGGTCGCGGCCACCCCCATCCCGATGGTGGCCGGCAGGATGGATCCCTCCCGTGGGGCGGTCTGCAGGCCTGCCTGGATGACCGGCGCGGCGGGGAGGGCGATGCCGACCGCCACCGCTAACGCGGTGGCAGCCACGGTCAGATGGGTGATGGCTCGATGGCGACGCGCCGTCTCGGCGTGGGCGGCCAGACGGCGAATTTCCCCCGCGACTCGTGTCGGCGGAGAGATCAATAGACACATGCTCCTGCGGACCGGCGGGCAGCCTTATCTAAGGGCCGGGGGTCGTAGGCGGAGCGCGAAGTATAGCCCGATGAGCCCGTCACGCGCTCGCTACGGCCGCCATCGCCCGTTTCGCCGGGTTCTTCTCCCACCCGCTGCGCCGGGCGGCAAGGGTCGGGTGAAACGTGGCCCCGGCATAGGCGGCGACCAGTCCCCGCGCCTCCAACATGGTCAGCGCGGCGGCCAGCTGACCGGTGGGAATCTTGATGCGATCGCCCAGCTCCTCGATCGATCCGGAGCGATTCAGGAGGGTGGCGAGGACGAGTCCCTCGGTGTCGGACAGGGACCGAACGCTGATCGTGTACCGCCCCCGCCGCAGCCCGGCGAGGTGGAGCAGGGCGGCCGGCGAGGTCACCAGCGTGGCGGCATGGTCGGCGATGAGACGGTTCGTGCCGCGCGAGGTGGCCGCATCCATCGGGCCGGGAACCGCGAAGAGCTCCCGTCCATAGCCGATGGCCGCGTCCGCGGTCAGGAGCGCGCCCGACCGGTCGGGTGCCTCGACCACGACCACCGCCTCGGACAGCCCCGCGATGATCCCGTTCCGGCGGGCGAAATCCGGCTTCCCGACACGACGCCCCGGCGGCAGCTCGCTGACGAGGCCTCCCCCGGCCCGGATGAGTCGGGTTGCGAGGTCACGGTTGATCGGGGGGTAAATCCGGTCGAGGGGTGACGGCAGGACCGCCACGCTCCGGCCGCCGGCGGCGACTGCGGAAGCGTGCGCGACGGTATCGATGCCGATGGCCAGGCCGCTCACGACCGTGACTCCGGCTCGGGCCAGTTCGTCACCGATCTCCTCCGCCGCCGCGCGCCCATACCCGCTCGGGCGACGAGTGCCCACGACCGCCACCGCGGTCGTCTGCCAGGCGGCGGGGTCACCGGTCACCCACAGGACGGCGGGGCGAGGGTCCAGCTGGGCGAGTGACGGCGGGTAGTCGGCATCGAGAGCGGTGACGGCCCGGATGCCGCCGGGCCGGCCGCCGGACACGAGCTCGGCTGCGGCGCGACGGATGCCGTGGCTGCGGAGGTATTGAACGCCATCGGCCGTGCTGCGGCGGGCTTCCTCCGGCAGATCCGCGGCCACCCGTTCGACAAGCCCGCCCTGCCACGCCGCCTCGAGGCTGCCGGCCTCCGCCACCAGGCGGGCGATCGTCGCCGGGCCGATGCCGGGGAGCTGCGCGGTGACGATCCAGAACGGACGCTCCCGGTCGGGATCGAGCTGGTCAAGCGGCAGGCCGGTCCACGTTCCGCGCCGGGATGGAGTCCGCGCTGGGCGCGGCCGGGAGTCGGTCATGCCGCCACCGGAGGGCGGTAGCGGAGGGCCTCCTCGAGGTGCGCGGGGTGGACGCGAGGGCTCGCTTCGAGATCGGCGATCGTCCGCGCAAGCCACGCGGCCCGATGGGCGCGCCGGGGCGACAGGCGGAGTGATCGACCGAGGGTTGTCAGGCTCCGGATCGCATCCGGGCCGAACCCGTGGCTGGCCGCCAGCGCATCGGGGCCGAGCGTTCCATTCGGCGCTCCCTGGCGACGGTGCTGCCGATTCCAGGCCGCGCTGACCCGGGCGGCGACCAGGGCGCTGGGCTCGGCCGATTCGGCGACCAGGCGCCGTGGCTCCTCCATCTCGACCCACACGTCGATCCGGTCGCGGAGCGGTCCGGACAGGCGACGGTTGTAACGCTGGACGACGGACGGGTCGCAGCTGCAGGCCCGCGTCCGGGCGTTGAGCCAGCCGCAGGGGCACGGGTTGAACGCCACGAGCAGCATGAAGCGCGCCGGCAGGCGCAGGACGCCCTCGACCCGCGCGATGGTGACGTGGCCCGACTCGAGCGGCTGGCGCAGGGCATCGAGGGCATCCGAGCGGAAGTGCAGCAGCTCGTCGAGGATGAGCGTGCCGCGGTGGGCCAGGCTGGCCTCGCCGGGACGGATCCGCTCCCCGCCTCCCACTAGCGCCTGCACCGAGGTCGTGTGATGCGGCGCCCGGACGGGCCGGACCCGGGTCAGCGGCAGCTGACGGTCCACCAGGCCGGCAACGGAGTAGATCCGGCTGACTTCCACCGCCTCGCCATCGTCGAGCGGCGGCAACAGTCCCGCCACGGCCGAGAGGAGCAGGGTCTTGCCCACGCCCGGCGGGCCGACCAGGGCCAGGTTGTGGCCGCCGGCGAGGGCGATCTCCAGGGCTCGCCGGCCCACGACCTGACCGATCACGTCGCGGAGGTCCACGGCCGGGTCGGTGCCGTCTGGTGGCGGCAGTGGGGTCGGGCTCGCCACGGCCAGGGGTCGGACCCCGGCCAGGTGCGCGACCGCGTCGCTCAGCGAGCGGGCACCGTGGACCGCGATGCCAGAGACGACGGCCGCCTCGACCACGTCGGCCTGGGCGACAACCACGGCCTGATGGCCCGCGTCCCGCGCCGCGGAGACCAGGGCCAGGGTCCCGGCCACCGGGCGCAGCGATCCATCGAGCGCGAGCTCCCCGAGAAGCGCCGTGTGGGCGAGGTCCGCCTCGAGCTGCCCGGACGCGGCGAGGAGAGCGACGGCGATGGCCAGGTCGTGGGCGGTGCCTTCCTTGGGCAGGTCCGCTGGCGCGAGGTTCACCGTGATTCGACGAGCCGGCACCTCGAACCCGCTGTTGCGGACCGCGCTGCGCACCCGCTCGCGAGCCTCCTGCACCGCGCTGCCGGCCAGCCCGACAATGGTCAGTCCCGGCAGGCCGAACGCCACGTCCACCTCGACCCGGACCGGAACGGCCTCCACGCCACGGATGGATGCGCTCATCGTCTCAGCCAGCACGGCCCGACCTCGGGGAAGGCGAGCGGTGGAGGGGAAGGGAAAGCCGGCGCCGCCTGCTCGCCTCCCTGATCCGGCGGCGACCGGCGGGGCGAGTCTCGGGAGGGGGCGTTACGGCCGGCTTAGGCCCGGATTGTCAGGCCTCGACCTCGACGACCGACAGCTCCTTGTCCACGGCCGTGGCGAACTCGCTGACGGCCTTGGCCAGCGGGCTCCCGGGACGGCTGACCATGAACGGGGCGCCCGAGTTCAGGGCGCCGATCGCGCCGCGGTACTCGTTGATCAGCTTGTGCCCGATCGGCCGGCCCAGGACGCTCTCGGCGTTCGCGATGTTGATGCCGGTGAACGCGTTCGACCGGTTGAGGACCAGCTGGATCTTGTCGCGCGGGTAGCCGAGCTCGCTCATGGTCTTGAGCACGAGCTGGACGTTCTTGAGGCAGGACAGGTCGGCGGTGAGCACGACGTAGACCACATCGGCCTCGTCGAAGAGGTGGATCGTGACGTCGTCCAGGCTCCTGGCCGCGTCGATGACGGTGTAGTCGTACATCCCACGCATGAGCTCGACGACGCGGCTGAGCGCCTCCGGTGAGGCGCGGTGGCTCTCCATCACGACATCGGCCTGCTCGGGGGTGGCCGGAGCCAGGAGGAGGTCGATGCCCGAGGAGTGGGTCACGACCAGGCGGCGGAGGAGATCGGCATCCAGCTCCGGCTCGGAGATCGCGTTCACGATCGACGCGGTGTCCAGCTTGAGGTCGAGGAACACGCGAAGGTCGCCGAACTGGAGGTTGGCATCGATGAGCGCCACCCGTCGCTGGTGCTCGGCGGCGAGAGCGATGGCGGAGTTGATCGCCAGGGTCGTATTCCCCACCCCGCCCTTGGCCCCGTAGAACACGATGACCCGGCGGAGGGTGGCCTGTACGGCGCCGGCCCGCGGCCCGCCGAGCCCGCTCCGTGACAGGAGGGCCCGGAGACGAGCCATGAGCTCGGCGGGGTGGAACGGCTTGACGATGTCGTCATCGGCCCCCGCCCGAAGGCCCTTGACCCGCTGCACGACGTCGGCCTCGGTGGTCAGGAGGAGGATCGGGGCCCGTCGTCCCGGCGGCTCGGCGCCGCGGATCTGAGTGATGGCCTCGTAGCCGTCGATGCCCGGCAGCACCGCGTCCATGAGGATGAGGTCCGGCGTCTGCTCGGCTGCCAGGGCGACACCGGTCTCACCGTCGCCGGCGAGAATGACGTCGAACCCCTCCTGCTTGAGGGTGAAGCTCAGGACGCGCTGGATGTTGAGGTCGTCGTCGACGACCAGGACCTTGACTGCCATGGGCCCTCGCGAGAGCCCGGCCGGTCCGGAGGTCCGCCCGGCGCGGGTGGGCGGATTATAGTCGGCTGCCTGTCTCCGTCTCCCGACGAGTGGAAGCCGCTTCGGGCTCGAGGTGCCGCTCGAGAAAGTCCAGGACCCGACGCTCGTATGCCGACCCACCGACCATCCGCGCCTCGCCGTGCGCGGCGCCATCGACCACGTACAGCTCCTTCGGCTCCCCCGCGGCCTCGTGGAGGAGCACTGACTGCTCCCAGTCCACGAGCCGATCCTCGCGGGGGGCGATAACCAGCAGCCCGCGCGGGGCCAGGGCTGCGACCCGGTCGAGCGGCGAGATGAGGCGTGTCCGGGCCCGCACCGCGGCGCCGGCGACGACGAGCCGCGACCCGATCCCCGGCAGTGGCAGGCGCGCCTCGCGCATCCGATTCGCGATCGGGTGACGGATGTCGGCGTATGCCGCATCGGCCACCACGGCAGCGACCGGCAGCTCGGCGCCGGCCAGGATCGCGGTCGCGCCGCCCATGCTGATTCCGTACAGCGCGATCGGGCCCAGGCCGCGGCCCTCGAGGAGGCGGACGGCGGCCGCCACGTCCCGCCGTTCGGCCGAGCCCAGCGTGATCGCCGCCGGGTCGGAGGCACCGTGGCCCCGGAAGTCGAACTGCAGGACGTGGTACCGCTCGCGGAGCCACGGAACGAACATCGAGAGCCACGGCACGCGGTGCCACGAGAACCCATGGAGCAGGATCACGGCGGCCCGTGTGTCCCGCGCGGCGGGGATGAGCCACCCATCGAGGGTGACGCCGTCATCGGTCGTGAAGCGCACCGCCTCGTGCGGGAATCCCATCTCGGACGGCGAACCGGGCAGCTCCTCGAGCTCGTCGAGGGCGTGGAGCGACGGGGACACGACCCGTCGCGAGCCGACGACCCCGACGTACCCGAGGTAGCCCGCGGTGACGGCCCCGACCAGGGCGCCGACAGCGGTCAGCAGGCCCCGCCCGCGGGATCGGCCGCCGGTGCTCAGGGCGCGTCTCCTCCGGCGCCCAGTGTCGCGCTGATGCGACGGGTCAGCTCGGTGACCTCCATCGGCACGATCCAGGTCTTCGATTCGGAGGCCGCCAGGGCGCGGAGGACCTCGAGGTACTGGATCTGCATCGTCTTCTCATCCACCCCGCTGGCCGCGCCGAAGATCGTGGTCAATGCCGTGCCGTAGCCCTCGGCGCGCAGCGCCTGCGCCTGCCGCTCGCCCTCCGCTCGCAGGATGGCGCTCTGCTTGTCGCCCTCGGCCCGCAGGACAGTGCTCTGCTTGTCGCCCTCGGCGACGTTGATCGATGCCTGCCGCGTGCCCTCCGACTCGGTGATCACGGCCCGCCGGTTCCGCTCGGCGCTCATCTGGCGGTTCATGGCGTCCTGGATGTCGCGCGGCGGCTGGATCTCCCGGATCTCGACGCTCGTGATCTTCACCCCCCAGCGCTCGGTCACCTCGTCGAGCTTGGCGCGGAGGATGTGATTGATCTCCTCCCGCTTGGCCAGCACGTCGTCCAGGGGAATGTCGCCGATGACCGCTCGCAGGGTGGTCGCGGCCAGCGCCTGGGAGGCGCCGGTGAAGTCGGTCACCGCGGTGACGGTGATCATCGGCTCGAACACCTTGGAGTAGACGAGGAAGTCAATGCTGATCGGGGCGTTGTCCTTGGTGATGCAGCTCTGCTGCGGGATCTCGAGGAAGCTCTCACGGAGGTCCACCTTGACGGCCTGCTGGATGACCGGGATGAGCAGGACCAGTCCCGGTCCCTTGGCCCCCTGCAACCGGCCCAGGAAGAAAACGACCAGCCGCTCGTACTCGCGAACGATGTGGACGACGCTGAAGATCAGCCACAGCACGATCGCCAGGGCAATGATCACGAGCGCGAGCGGAATCAGGAATTCCATGGATCACTCCTCTTCGATAGGGCGGTCGCCCCGGCCCGCAGCCGGTTCGACGATGAGCTCGAGTCCGTCGACTCCCACCACGGTCAATGATTCGCCGGGCCGTATCGGTCCTTGCCGGCTGCGCGCGGTCCATGTCTCGCCATGCGCGGTAACAATGCCGGTTGGGGCGAGGGGCGTGGACGCCGTTCCGGTCGCGCCCACCAGGGCTTCCATCGGCTGCGTCGGCACCGATCGACGCCGGACGTCCACCAGGCCGCGGGCGACGAGGATCACCACCCCGACCGCGAGCAGGAGCGGGAGGGCGACGAAGATCGGGTTCAGGTCCACCTGGATGGCATCGGTCCCGTCCACCCCGGTGTAGACCGCCGACGCGCCAAGGAGGAAGGCGATCACGCCGCCCACCGTCAGCAGCCCGTACGAGGGGACGAACAGCTCGAGGGCGAACAGGCCGAGGCCGATGGCCATCAGGACCAGGCCGCCGACGTTGAGGGGCAGGCTGTTGGAGCCGATGAAGGCCAGGACGATGGCAATCGCGCCCACGATGCCCGAGAAGAAGTTCGGGTGGAACAGCTCGGCCAGGATCCCGTAGAAGCCGATGGTGAACAGGAGGAAGGCGATGTTCGGGTCGCTCAGGACATGGAGGAACTGCTGGCCGACGTTCATCCCGATCGGCGTCAGCGGTCGCCCGCTGAGGGTCGGCAGCGGCTCGCCGTTGAACTGGTACTCGTAGCCGTCTGCCCGTTCCCCGGTGTCGATGGCCGCGAACAGCTCGTCGGTGGTCTCCGCCACGAGGTCCACCACCGGCGGCTCGAGTGCCACCGCGTCGTCGGCGCCGATGCTGGCCGCGTCGCGGACCGCGGACTCGGCCCAGTCCGCGTTCCGGTCGTGGGCGGTGGCCAGGTCCCGGATCTCGGCCACCAGGTCGTTCGTGATCTTGGCGGAGATGGTCGGTGGCAGCTCCTCCCCGCCCGACCCCACCACCGAGGCGGCGCCGATCGTCGTCAGCGGAGCCATGGCCGCCACGTCCCCGGCAAGGGTGATGAAGGTGGCCGCCGACGCCGCCTGCGCCCCCGAGGGCGTGACCCAGGTGATGATCGGGATCGGGCTGTTGAGGATGGCCTTCACGATGCGGTCCGTGCTCGTCAGCTCGCCACCCGGTGAGTCGATCTCGATCAGGACCGCAACCGCGCCCGAATCGGCCGCGGCCTCGATGCCCTCCTCGACGTAGGCCGCGTTCACCTGGTCGATCACGCCGGTGAGCTCGAGCTGGGCGATGGGCTCCTCGCCGGCGAGCACGGACCCCGCCAGGCCGGCCGCGAGCAGGGCCCCGAGCACGCCACGCCTCAGGACTGCCACGGATCGAGTATAGGCGCGGGCCGTTCGCATGCTCGGTCAGCCGCCTGGCCGGCCCCACAGCGCCTCGGCCACGAGCTGTGACCACGTCTCGAGACGCTCCCAGGCGTCGGCCAGGGCGCCCACCGGCGCCATCCGGCCCGAGAGCTTCTCCCGCTCCCGGACAGCCAGCGTTCGACCCCCAGCCTCGACCGCGAACACGACGCCCAGGTGGACCGCGCCGACCGCGTTTCGGTCGTCGTTCAGGAATCCCACCGGGGTGAACGCCGGGGTCCAGTCTGCGTCCAGCTCCTCACGCCACTCGCGGAGGAGGCCGGCGGCCAGCGGCTCGCCGTCCGCCAGGCTCTCGCCATCGACCGGGTTGAGGTGGCCGCCGACGCCGATCGTCGCCTTCCGGTGCAGGCGCGCGTCTCCTCCGGCCTCGGTCCGCTCCATGAGGAACACCCGCTCGTCCTGCCCGGACCCATCGCGGACGACGACGTAGGGGATGACCTGCTTGAGGCTCGGGTCATCCTCGGCGGCCGGCCGGTCCACCCACCGCCCGGAGCGGGCGATGGCCGTGCGCAGGGTCGCGACGTCCCCCTCCCCCGCCGAGCGGAGGCCCAGGAAGTCACACCCGCCGGGAACCGCCTCGCGCGGGATGACGAGGACCCGCTCGACCACCGCCGCCCGATACCCGGTCAGGAGGGCTGGGCGGGACCGGCGGCGGCGAGCTCGAGGGCGAGCTGGGCGGCCTCACGGGGGTCGCGGGCGCGGTGCAGTCGCGGCCCGCCGATCCGCTGGTCGGACTCGACCCGCCACGACCCGAGCGCCACCACGTTCCGGCCCATCCGGAGCGCGAGACCGATCTCGGACAGGGTGCCGTGCCGGCCCCCCACCGCCACCACCGCATCCGCGGCGGTGACGACGACGAGGTTGCGCACCACGCCCAGGCCGGTGGGGATGGCCACCTGGACGTACTCGTTCGACTCACCTGCCTCGGTCCCGGGCAGGATCCCGATCGTGGTGCCGCCGGCGGACGACGCCCCCTTGCTGGCAGCGCGCATCACGCCGCCGAGGCCGCCGGTGACCACCGTCGCGCCAGCGCGTCCGAGGAGCTGGCCGACCTCTTCGGCCCAGTCCAGGATCCGATGGGCCTCGGGGCCACGCGGGTCGCCGTCCCCGATGACCGCGACGACCGGCGGTCGGGGCGGGCGCGACGGCTGGTCATCCACTTGCCGATCCTGCGCCGCCCAGGGGGAGGCGTGCAACTTCCTGGTAGCGAGCCGGCCCGCGTCCAAGTTGGCTGCGATACAGCACCACGTCGCGAACGGTCATCTCGGTGGCCTGGACCGCCCGGTCGGTGAGCCAGCGATCCAGCGGCTCGCCGCCGCGGACGCGGCTGCGTGCGATGGTGAGGTGCGCTCGCAGCCGGCGCCATGCCTCGGGAGGCAGGACGGCCTTCTGCACCGCGACCCCAAGCTCGTCGAGATGGCCACCGGGGTCCTCGACCCCAAGCCAGATGGTCTGCGCCGCCGTCGAACGCGGAAAGGCGCCGATCCGGCCCGCGCGGACCACCAATGGGTCCCAGGGCCCGACGGCCGTCTCCAGGGCGGAAACGATGCCGGGGACCGCGCTCGGGTCGGTTGAGCCCAGGAAGGCGAGGGTCACGTGCCAGCCGTCGGGATCGGTCCAGCGCAGGTCGGGAGCCCCCGGTTCGGCTCGCCAGGTGGAGACGGTGGACTCGAGGACCGCCCGGAGCGCGGGCGGCACCGGCACCGCCACGAAGCAGCGCCACGCCTCAGGCGAGGCGGGCATTGACCAGCGGCAGGAGGCCCTCGAGCGAGGTCACGACCGGCACGTCGTCGGGCGGGGGGTCATACCGTCCGCGGCGATCGACGAGCACGGCGTCGATTCCGACGCCTCGTGCGCCGGCGACATCGGCTTCGAGGTGGTCCCCGACGTGAACGACCGAGGCCGCGGGCACGCCGGCCTGCTCCAGGGCCCACTGGAAGATGCCCGGATGGGGCTTGTCGTATCCGATCCGGGCGCTGACCGCGACGAAGTCGAAGAGGGCACCCAGCCCCAGGTCGTCGAGCAGCTCGGGGAGCCGCCAGGCCCAGTTCGACACGACGCCCAGGACCAGGCCGCGGGCCCTGAGGGCCTCCATCGCGGGGCGGACGTCGGGAAAGACCTGCCAGGTCTCCGGGGTCTGGAACCGCGCCGCCAGGTCCTCGAAGAACTCGTCGGGCATCGGCTCCAGGCCCAGTTGGTCGAACGCGAATCGGTCCATCTCGACCAGACGCCGATGGCTCTGCTCCGGGCTGGGCTCGACGCTCCCGTCGAATCCGTAGCCTCCGCTCTGGTAGACCGCGTGGAGGGCGACCTGGAGGGCGGCCATCTCGACCGGGACGCCCCAATCGGTGAACGCCCCGGCGTAGACGTGCTCCCAGCTGGGGTTCGGCCGCATGAGCGTCTCGCCGACGTCCAGGAACACGGCGCGCAGGGATCCAGTCTCCGGCGAGGGGGTGCCCACGTCGTACAGCCTAGGCGACGCTCGGCTCCTGCCTTGTGAGGATCTGGTAGATCTCGGTGCGGTAGCGAATTCCGGACGAGTGGCGCGACAACCAGCGCAGGTAGTCGGGGTCCTGCCGCGCCAGGTCACGGAGCGTCCAGCCCGCGTAGCGGCCGAAGGTCAGACGGGTGCCGGCTGCCGCCGAGCGGGCCGGAGGGGGCACCGGCGCGAAACCGCCGGAGCGGCTCGCCTCGGGGATCGCCGCCCGGCGCCGTGCCGCGTCATGACGGGCCCGAGCCCGCGTATCCCGGACGAGGGCGTACGCCTGGTTCAGCTCCGCCATCCGCCGGGCCGCGAACTGGGTGCCGTCGCGGTCGGGGTGGTACTTCAGGGCGAGCGCCCGGAACGCGCCGTGAATGACCTCGTCCTCGCAGTCGGGCGCGACCTGCAGGACCCGGTAGGCATCCATGGCGATGGACGCCGTCTACTCGGTGTAGAGGCGCTCTTCGATCAGCTTCTCAGCCGTGACCCGACCGTTCGGATCGAAGCAGCTGTACTGAAAGAGCTTCTGCCACTCCAGGTCGACGTTGTCCTGCCCGCCGCGGTTCTTCTCCACGGTGGCGACCACCCAGTCGCGGTAGCGCTGGGCCTGGTACGGGTTGAACTCGATGTTCACCTTGGCCACGATGTTGTACTTGTCGTTCAGGATCAGGATGATGTCGGCCTCGTAGTTGATGGCCGAGCTGCCGCGGAGGTGGTGGTTCCGGAGCCGCTTGGCCTTGAGGCCCTCGCGGTCGGCGGCCACGATGGCGACGACGCCGATCTCGCTGCCCAGCGCGATGTCCTTCAGGCCGTTCACGACGCGGGTGACCTTCTCGGTCTCGTCGTTCGGCTCGGGGATGACCGGTACCTTCTGGAGGTAGTCCACGAACAGGACCAGGCGCCGGCCGTCGTCTCCACGGCGCGCCTCGACCAGGGCGCGAAGGTTCTCGATCGTGCTGGCGGTGGCGGTTCCGCGCAGGAGGTACATGGAGTTGCCGTAGCGGGCGATCCGCTCCAGGCTGGGCCGGAGCCTCGGGTTGGCGCCGAGCTTGGCCACCTGGCCTGCTTCGGCGGCCGCCTCGAAGGTGGAGAGCACCTCCTGGCGGACGTCCTGGATCTTCACCGCGCCGGTCTTCTTGGGCAGGGTGGCGAGTGCCGACTCCATGGCGATCATCCGCTGGACGAGGTAATCCTCCTCGTGCTCGAAGCAGACGTAGAGGACGGTGGCCTGCCCGGAGGCGGCCATGTTGCGGGCCATCTGGAGAGCGAGCGTCGTCTTGCCCGAGCCCTGGGCACCGCCGATCAGCAGCAGCTCGCCAGAGCGGAGCCCGCCGCCGATTGCCTTGTCAAAGGGCACGAATCCGGTGGCCACCGGCTGGAGGTCTCCAACCCGGCCCTCGGCGACTCGCTCGTTGAGGTTGGTGAGCACCTCGAGCGCGCTGCGCGGGTCCAGCGCAACGCCATCAGCCTCGAGCTTCCAGTCCGCTTCGGCGGCCTGCGTGGCGGGCGGCGATTCGTCGATCATGGGGAGCGTCGGCCTCGCTGTCGTTCGATCTTCCGGGCAGGTGCCCGGACGCACCGGCCGCGAGTATACGACCACGCTTTTGCGGTACGGAATGGGCCGATAGGACTAGCGTCGTCCCGGTCCGGCGGACGAGGACCGGCGCCGTGCCGGTCCGGAAGACGGGTTAGGCGGGCTGCGGCGCCGGGCCGCGACGACGGCGCGGGGTTGGCTTGGCATCCTCGCCGGTGGGCTCCGGTGCCTCGTCGGTGGTGACGTCCGCCGGCTTCGGCCCACCCAGGTCGCGCGGGGGCAGAACGCCTTCCCACAGGGACTCGAACTCGGCGGCCTCGATCGTTTCCTTCTCGATGAGCAGGTCGGCCAGGCGGTCGAGCACGGCTCGGTGCTCGGTGAGCGCGGCGCGAGCCCGCTCGTAGGCCTGGTCGATGATGCTCCGGACCTCGGCGTCGATCTTGGCCGCGACTTCGTCGGAGTAGTTCCGCTGCTCGCTGATCTCGCGGCCGAGGAAGATCATCTCGTCCTTCTTGCCGAAGGTCAGCGGGCCGAGCGCCTCGCTCATCCCGTACTGGGTCACCATCGCCCGGGCCAGGCCGGTGGCCTTCTCGATGTCGTTGCTGGCACCGGTGGTCGTGTCGCCGAAGACGATCTCCTCGGACACGTGGCCGCCGAGCATGCCGGCCAGCTTGTCCTCGAACTCCGTCTTGGAGTGGAGATAGCGGTCCTCGGCCGGGAGGCTCATCGTGTAGCCGAGGGCCATGCCGCGCGACACGATCGTGACCTTGGTCACCGGGTCGCATTTGGGCAGGACCCGCTGGACGACGGCGTGTCCGCCCTCGTGGTAGGCGATGATCTTCTTCTCGTCTTCGGTGATGATCCGGCTCCGCCGCTCCGGGCCGGCGATGACCCGGTCCACCGCCTCGGTGAACTCTGGCTGGGTAATCGTCTTCTTGTTCCGCCGGGCGGCAAGGATGGCGGCCTCGTTGACGAGGTTCGCGAGGTCGGCTCCAGAGAATCCGGGCGAGCGCCGCGCCAGGTCGTCGAGGTCGACCGTCTTGTCCAGGGGCTTGCCCTTGACGTGGACGTCGAGGATCTCGCGCCGGCCCTTGATGTCGGGGCGGTCGAGTACGACCTGACGGTCGAAGCGGCCCGGCCGCAGGAGGGCCGGATCGAGGACGTCAGGCCGGTTGGTGGCGGCGACGACGATCACGTTGGTGTTCGTGTCAAAGCCATCCATCTCGACCAGGATCTGGTTGAGGGTCTGCTCCCGCTCGTCGTGCGATCCGCCCAGCCCGGCCCCACGCTGGCGGCCCACGGCGTCGATCTCGTCCACGAACACGATGCACGGGCTGTTGCGCTTGGCCTGCTCGAACAGGTCGCGAACCCGGCTGGCGCCCACGCCGACGAACATCTCGACGAACTCCGAGCCGGAGATCGAGAAGAAGGGCACGCCCGCCTCGCCGGCCACGGCCCGAGCGAGGAGCGTCTTGCCGGTTCCCGGCGGTCCCACCAGGAGCACGCCGCGCGGGATGCGCGCGCCGAGGGCGTTGAACTTCTCAGGGTACTTCAGGAACTCGACGACCTCGGTCAGCTCCTGCTTGGCCTCCTCCACGCCGGCCACGTCCATGAAGGTGACGACCGTCTTGGATCCGAGGAACATCCGGGCCCGGCTCTTGCCGAAGCTCATCGCCTGGTTGTTCGTGCCCTGCGCCTGTCGCATCATGAAGAAGAAGAACGCGCCGATGAGCAGCACCGGCAGGAGGGCCGAGATGAGGAGCCCGAGCCACTGCCCGGTCGCACTCTCGGCCACCGCCTCGTAGCTGACCTCGCAGTCCGCCAGGCCGGCCGCACCGGAGGCGGCGCAGACCTCGGCGAATACGTTCACCTGGTCGGAGGGGACGATGGCGGTCTTCGTGGTGTCGGAGCCCTCGAAGCTGACCGTGAGCGTCGTGCCGTCCTGGGTGACCCCGGTCACGATCCCGTTGGAGGCGTCCGTCAGCAGCTGGCTGTAGGTGTAGGCCGGTCCCTCATTGGAGTCCATCAGGTACGTCCACAGCAGGGCCATGGCGAACAGGGCGCCGACGATGAGGATGCTGCTGCGAACGAGACGGCTGTTCACGAGACGGCGGTATTGCTCCAGTGCATGATCGGGGGAATCGGTCAGCGACCGGCCAAGAGTATAGGGACGGCCCCAACAAGCAACAAATGGGCTCGAATGGGCTAGGCCGATCGGCTTACAGACCGATGACGATGCGGCGAGCCCGGATTTCGGCGCTCCGACCCCGACCGAGCTCGATGACGAGGCCGCCCCGGGGCCCGCTGGCCGCCTCGAGGAGGGCATCGACCCGATCCGCGCCTGGTGCGGGGTCCCCGATCGCAAGGCGGAGCAGGCGGCGTCCCAGGGCCGGCGGCGGTGGGTCGTGCCAGTCGATGGCCCCGTCGGGCTCCCTCCGCCGCTCGAGCTCGGCGGCCGCCAGCTCGTCCAGGAGCGCGTCGTCGTCGGCGGCCAGGGCCGCGAAGCGGACCACGGCCTCGACCGCGGCCGGGTTCAGCACCTCGAGCGCCGGCAGGACGGTGGCCCGCACCCGGGCCCGTGCCTGAGCCGGGTCCTCGTTCGTCGGGTCGATCCGATAGCCGATACCGGCCCCATCGAGCGCGGCGCGAAGTGCCGCTCGCCGGGCGTGGAGGAGCGG
Source organism: uncultured Chloroflexia bacterium (assembly GCA_963699235.1). Classification (GTDB taxonomy): domain Bacteria; phylum Chloroflexota; class Limnocylindria; order QHBO01; family QHBO01; genus DASTEQ01. The sequence continues at coordinate 1,527,568 of OY969424.1, forward strand.
TCGCACCACGCGCCCACGCCGCGCCGGCATCCCGCGCAGCCCCCGCATCCCGCTGCCGCGCGCGAGGTTGAGGAGGACGGTCTCGGCCTGGTCGTCCGCGGTGTGGGCGGTCGCGATCAGGGTTCCGCTGCCGAGGTCCTTCGCCACCTCCTCCAGGAATGCGTAGCGGGCGGCGCGGCCCGTTTCCTCGATGCCAGCCCGATTCTCCGCCGCGGCGGCTGCGACATCGGTGCGGCGCAGGCGCCAGGGGAGCGCCAGCGCGTCGGCCGCGGCCGCAACGAAGTCGGCGTCGGCCGCGGAGTCGGAACGAAGGCCGTGGTCCAGGTGGGCGACCACGAGCTGCCAGCCGCGCACGGACGACACGGCGTACGCGCCGTGGAGGAGGGCCATCGAATCAGGCCCGCCGGAGACGGCGAGGACGAGCGTTGCGCCTCGCGGGATCGGCAGCCGCTCGGCCGCCTCGACCATGGCGCGTCCCGGCGAGCTTTCGGGCGGTAGGGAGTTGGTAGCGGAGGGCGGATTCGAACCACCGGCCAAGGGCTTATGAGTCCCCTGCTCTACCACTGAGCTACTCCGCCGCCGAGACTTCGGCTGATTCAGGCCCGGATTCTACGCAGGTCAGGGTTATCGGTCCATCGACCGACACGGCGGATGCGCTGGTAGTCCTCATTCGGTACCTAAGATTGCAGGCACCCCGACCGGGGTTCGGATCGTGAGGAGGATCGAGCGCGATGACCGCCCAAGCCCCCGTACTACGCGAGCACGGCAACGCCTACAACATCTTCATGCTGGTCCTGACCATCTTTTCGCTGGTCATCATGGTCCTGCTGTTCCTGCCGGTCAGCGCGAGTGAGCACGCCCTGCTCCTCCTCTACGACAACGTGGTCTGCGTGATCTTCCTCATCGACTTCGTGATCAACCTCGTCAGCGCGAAGCCGAAGCGGGCCTATTTCGTTGGCTCGCGGGGCTGGCTGGACCTCCTCGGATCCATCCCGAGCTTCGGCTTCTTCGAGCTCGGCGCCCTGCTCCGCCTCGCCCGTCTCAGCCGCCTGGCACGGATCGGCAAGCTGCTGAGCGGCAGCAACCGAAAGGCGCTCGTCAAGGACGTGCTCGACAACCGCGGCCAGTACGCGACCTTCATCACGATCCTCCTGGGGGGAATCGTGCTGTCGGTGGGCAGCATCCTGATCCTGAAGTTCGAGAGCGCGTCGCCCGATGCCAACATTCAGGACGGCGGCGACGCGATCTGGTGGGGCATCGTCACCATCACGACGGTGGGCTACGGTGACTTTTTCCCGGTCACCACCCTCGGCCGGATCACCGGCTTCTTTGTCATGTTCGCCGGCATCGGGATCATCGGCGCTCTGGCGAGCATCCTGGCCAGTCTGCTGGTCGCGCCCCCTGCCTCAGACGAGCCCGAGCCGGGCGCTGAGAATGAGGGCGTGTCTGCCGCTGACGCGGCAGCCGTTGCCATCGCGGAGGAGCTGGCCCGCCTCCGAATGGAGGTCGCGGCCCTGAGGGCCACTCTCGAACCGGGCGAGACCTAGAGCCGGGTTTCGCCGGGCCGGTGCAGCACGTGGCCCGGGTGTCACTACCCGGGCCACGAAAGCCGTTCGCGGGCTGGCGCCCGCCGGAGATGGGCTAGGAGGAGGCCGGCTCGCCCTCGCAGCCGAGGCCGTCACGCATCTCGTCATAGGCGCTCTGGACCTCCGTCACGCCGGATCCGATCTCGCCGATGGCATCGGCAACCGGGATGTCGGTCGAGAAGTCGCCGATCTGCGACGACAGGTCACTCCATGCCGCCTCGACGGCAGCCTCGTCGGCTTCGTCAACGGCGGCGGCAGCGGTCTGAACCTCGCCCCACGCCTCATCTGCCGATGTAGCAGCGGCCTGGATGTCCTCGACCGAATCGGTCGTCGGATCGACGTCGCCGATGGCCCGGACGCTGTCCGCGAAAGCCGCGAGGCTGTCGCAGAGGGCCTGCTCGGCCGTGGGCTGATCGGAGGCGGGGCTACACGCCGCCACGACTCCAATGATGAGAGCGGCGCCGGCGAGGCGCCAGGTTGGTCGGTTTCGCACGCGGGGTCCCTCCTGGAATTTCGGGAATCGGATGTGATCCCCTGAAGCGCGGAATCGTAACAGGGAACGCGCCGGTCGCCACAAAAGTGGCCTCCGCTCGTCATCAGGTCGCAGGGATCGGCTGGTACACTCGGCGGCAGCCACCAAAGGGCCGGGCCGCCCAACTGGCCCATGCGAGGAGAGACCTACATGTCGTTTGGGGAATTCCTGTGGGGGATGGTGATCTTCTTCTTCTGGGTGATGTACATCTGGATGTTCATCGCGATCTTCGGGGACATCTTCCGCCGCGATGACATCAGCGGGTGGCACAAGGCCGGGTGGATCTTCCTGATCTTCTTCGTGCCATTGCTTGGCATCCTGCTGTACCTGGTCGTTCGTCCGAAGATGACGGCGCAGGACCAGGCCATGATCGAAGCCGCCCAGGTACGCGAGCAGCGAATGACCGGCTACTCCCCGTCGGAGGAGATCGAGAAGGCCAAGAAGCTGCTCGACTCCGGCGCGATCACCGCCGAGGAGTTCGACGCGATGAAGAAGAAGGCGATGATGGCGGTCTGACCGTCATCGGCTGATGACCTGGCCGCCGGGAGCATGCTCCCGGCGGTTCGCTTTTCGGGATGCGTCCCAGCGTCGGCATAATGGCCGCCATGCCCCCCGCATCCGCCGTCGAGGCTGGCGCCCCGAAGGACATGGCATGGATTCCCGGTGGGACCTTCCTCATGGGCTCGGAGGATTTCTACCCTGAGGAACGGCCGGTCCATCGGGTGACGGTGGACGGGTTCTGGATGGACGAGCACGAGGTGACGGTCGCCGAATTCCGGCGCTTCGTGAAAGCCACCGGCTACCAGACCGTCGCGGAACGGCCGTTGGATCCCGCCCACTACCCGGATGCCGATCCCGACCTGCTCGTCCCCGGATCACTCGTCTTCCATCGGAGCCCGAGTCCCGTCAACCTCGACGACTACCGCAACTGGTGGAGCTGGGTACCTGGCGCGAGCTGGATGCGCCCCGACGGCCCCGGGTCGAACCTGTCCGGCCGCGACCGACATCCGGTGACCCATGTCGCGGCCGAAGATGTCGATGCCTACGCCGCCTGGGCCGGGAAGGCGCTGCCGACGGAGGCGGAGTGGGAGTTCGCCGCTCGCGGCGGACTGGAGCAGGCCGTTTTCACCTGGGGCGACGAGTTCGCGCCCCGGGGACGGATGATGGCCAACACCTGGCAGGGCGAATTCCCCTGGCAGAACCTCCTCACCGACCAACATGAGGGCACCTCGCCGGTGAAGTCGTTCCCACCGAACGGCTTTGACCTGTACGACATGGCCGGCAACGTCTGGGAATGGACCGACGACTTCTTTACTCCCGGGCACGTCGGTGAGGTGGAGCATGCCTGCTGCGTCCCCACCAATCCGCGTGTCGTGTCGCCGGTCATGAGCTACAACGTCGGCGGTCCGGGAGAACGGTTCCCCCGCCGGGTCGTCAAGGGCGGCTCTCACCTGTGCGCCCCGAACTACTGCCTTCGCTACCGGCCGGCTGCCCGACAGGCGCAGACGATCGAGACCTCGATGGGGCACCTCGGCTTCCGCTGCATCGTGCGGCCTGCCGGAGAATGAGTCCGCGCGTGTGCCGTAGGATTTCCATCCCGGCAAGCCCGCCGCCTGCCCGACAGCAAAGAGCATGATGCCCGACGATCTCGATCGAACCGTCCTCCCCATCCCTGACAAGCCATTCTTGGGCAACGTTCCCATCGACGCCAAGGATCCTGCCGCAACGTTTCCGCCTATCGAGCCGCTTCGACCGCCGGCCGGCGCGCCAAACGTCCTGATCGTCCTCATCGACGACACCGGTTTCGGCGCATCGAGCGCCTTCGGCGGTCCGGTGGCCACACCCACCGCCGAGCGGCTGGCCAGCAATGGCCTGAAGTTCAATCGATTCCATACCACGGCCCTCTGCTCCCCCACCCGGCAGGCGCTCCTCACCGGACGGAATCACCATTCGGTCGGGATGGGCGGCATCACCGAGATCGCGACCTCGGCTCCCGGCTACAACTCCATCAGGCCCAACACGAAGGCGCCGCTGGCGGAGACGCTGAAGCTGAACGGCTACGCGACCGCCCAGTTCGGTAAGTGCCACGAGGTGCCCGTGTGGGAGACAAGTCCCATGGGCCCGTTCAGCGCCTGGCCCACCGGATCAGGGTTCGAGCACTTCTACGGATTCATCGGCGGTGAGACGAATCAGTACGCGCCGGCCATCTACCAGGACACCGTCCCGATCGAGCCGGACCGGACGCCCGAGGAGGGCTACCACTTCACCGAGGACATGACCGATCACGCCATCGACTGGGTCCGCCAACAGAAGGCGCTGATGCCGGACAAACCGTTCTTCGTCTATTACGCACCGGGTGCGACCCATGCGCCGCACCACGTGCCGATCGAATGGTCCAACAAGTACAGGGGCCGGTTCGACGACGGATGGGACGCATTGCGCGAGCGGACCATCGCCCGTCAGAAGGAGCTGGGGATCATCCCGCCCGATGCGGAGCTGACCGCGCGCCCGGCTGAGATCCCGGCCTGGGACGACATGGCCGATGAGCTGAAACCCGTGCTGGCACGCCAGATGGAGGTCTATGCCGGCTTCCTGGAACACACCGACCATCACGTCGGCCGACTGGTGGACGCCCTCGCCGACCTCGAGGTACTGGACGACACGCTGATCTACTACATGATCGGCGACAACGGAGCATCGGCCGAGGGCACGCCTCAGGGCTGTTTCAACGAGCTCGCTGTGCTCAACGGTGCGGCAGGGCTGGAGACGGCCGAATTCATGGCATCCCGGATCGACGACTTCGGCACCCCGGCCGCGTACAACCACTATGCCGTTGGCTGGGCTCATGCCATGGACACGCCATACCAGTGGACAAAGCAGGTTGCCTCGCACTGGGGCGGCACCCGGAACGGGACGGTCGTGCATTGGCCGAAGGGGATCGCCGCCGGCGGCGAGATCCGGCCACAGTTCCATCACGTCATCGATATCGCCCCCACCGTCCTGGAAGCCGCCAATCTGCCCGCCCCGTCGAGTGTCAACGGCGTCCCCCAGGCACCGCTCGAGGGCGTTTCGATGTCGTACTCGTTCGACGATGCAGGCGCGGCGGACCGCCACACGGTTCAGTATTTCGAGATGTTCTGCAACCGCGGCATCTACCACGAGGGCTGGACCGCCGTGACCCGGCACAGCATCCCGTGGGTCGCCACCGAGATGCCGGCCCTGGACGCCGATGACTGGGAGCTCTACCGGCCGGACGACTGGACGCAGACCCACGACGTCGCAGAAGAGATGCCTGACAAGCTCCATGAGCTGCAGGAGCTGTTCCTGGTTGAGGCGCGGAAGTACAACGTCCTCCCCCTTGACGACCGCCGCTTCGAGCGGTTCAACCCCGACATGGCCGGGCGGCCGCAGCTCGTCCGCGGGAACTCACAGGTCCTGTTCGGCGGCATGGGCCGCCTGACCGAGAACTCCGTGGTGCCGATGAAGAACAAGTCCCATGCGATCACGGCCGAAATCGATGTGCCGGAAGGAGGCGCGAGTGGCGTCATCCTGTCCCAGGGAGGGGCGTTCGGCGGCTTCAGCCTGTACGCCCACCAGGGCAAGCCGGCCTATTGCTACAACTACTACGGCCTCGAGCACTCCAAAGTCTATGGCTCGGATCCGATCCCGGCCGGCCGTCACCAGGTCCGGATGGAGTTCACCTACGACGGCGGCGGCCTGGGCAAAGGCGGCACGGCCGCGCTATTCCTCGATGGCGAGCCCGTCGGCGACGGCCGGGTCGAGGCGACGGTGCCGATGCTCTTCTCAACCGACGAGACGACCGATGTCGGGGAAGACAGCGCTACCCCCGTCAGCGATGACTATGGCCCGAAGGACAGCCACTTCACCGGCCGCGTGCACTGGGTCCAGCTCGACATCGACCAAGCGGCAGAGGACCTCGATCACCTGATCACCCCCGAAGAGCGGCTCCGAATCGCGATGGCGCGCCAGTAGCCTGCAGGCACCGCGGCGCGAGCTTTCGGAGCGGCTAGGGGCCCTCGCCGAAGAACACGGCTGCCCAGCGCTCGAGCATCGGCGGGTCCTTCGGAGCGGCGGCCTCGCCGCCCGCGGGGGCCGGGATGGTTGCGCCGGGCGGGATGATGAGGACCTGCTCACCGGGGTAGCCGAGGTTCCGCAGCCGGCGCGCCTCGACCGTCACGTAGGCGTCGCTCTGGAGGTACTCCAGCTGGCGCTGGAGCGCCGCGTTCTCGGCCTCGGCGGCGGCGACTTGCTCCGCCAGCGAATCGGCCTGCTCCCCGACCGACCAGCCGAGGAACGCCTGGCGGCCGACATTGAACGCGATGAGCACGACGACCGCCACAGCAATGAGCACGACGACCGTGCGCCGTCGAAGGGTGATACGAAGGGTCGGACGCCGCGCAGGCGGGCGCGCCCGCGTCGCCGCTGTGCCCGGAACGGCGGTCATGGGGCGGCAGTCTAGGCGCCTCGTTTCGCGAGCGTCAAGGAATACGGGCATCACGACGGGAGCGCGGGTTACCTCCAGCGCCCAGATCGGCTACATTTGGGCTTCGGCGCAGTTGCCCCATGCCCGTACGCGGCGCTGGAGTTGACCGTCAGCCGCCAGCCAAGCCGCCATTGCCGCGTCCGCGGCGAAAGAAAGGAACCGCGCTATGGGAATCGGTCCCGTTCAGTACATGATCGTTGCGTTCCCGGGCAACCAGTTCAAAGGTGAGATCGCTCCGGCCCTCGAGGAGCTGGTCCAATCGGGAACGATCCGGATCATCGACCTCGCCTTCGTCATCAAGGCGGAGGACGGCAGCATGGCCGGCGTCGAGCTCGAAGATGCCGGCTCCGACGTGTTCAAGGCATTCGAGTCACTCGCCGGCGAGCGCGGAGGCTTCGTGAGCGAAGAGGATCTCCAGGCGGTCGCGGGCGCCCTCGAGCCGAACTCGGCCGCGGCCATCCTCGTGTGGGAGGACGTCTGGGCAACCCGGCTGGCGGATGCCATCGCCAACGCCGACGGCCAGCTCATCGACATCCAGCGCGTACCCCGCGAGCTCGTCCAAGAGGCTGTCGCGTGGGCCGAGGAGAATCGCGCCGCGACCAGCGCCTGAAGCAACCACGACCCTGATCTACGGCAAGCTTCCACGAATCTAGGAGATTGATGATGCGACGACGTCGAGGCGGAATTGTCCGCATGGCAGCCACGACCGCGGTGGTCGCGGGGACGGCCGGAGCCGTCCGCCACCACCAGGAGCAGAAGTACGCGTCCCAGGACCAGCAGCAGTACGCGGAGCAGCAGGCGGCGGCACAGGCTCAGGCGGCCCCCGCCGCCCCGGCGGCCCCAGCGGAGGACGCCCAGATGGCCGAGCTCCAGAAGCTCGCCACGCTCCATACGCAAGGCGTCCTCACCGATGAGGAGTTCGCCGCGGCCAAGGCCAAGGTGCTCGGCATCTAGGACACTCGTCACCGCGTCACAAGCCCGGGCACTTCGCCCGGGCTTTGTGCTACCCGGTCTCCGATCGGGATACGAATGCGCCGCCCCGAGGTCGGACAGGGGTGACCGGAGCGCCTTCCATCAGATCAGGGGACTCGGCCGAAGCCCGGGCAAACCACGCTCCGTATCGGCCGGCCAGCGGCCACGCGCTCATCCCGTGGCCAACGACGCTGAGCACCACGGTAATCGCAACCGTCACGGTGATGTCCACCGCGGCTGGCTTCTCGGCCAGCTCCTCGAGCACGATGACGGCGAACACGATACTGGCCAGGCCTCGCGGTCCGAACCACCCAATGAAGGCAACCGTCGGCGCCCGCGCCCGGCTCCCAATGAGCGACACGGCGACCGGCAGCATCCGGATCACCGTCAGGCTGAGCAGCGCGTAGACCAGGTGCTCTGCCCGGATCTCCGACAGGAGCGGAACGAGGACGCCGGCGCCGAAGGCGAGGAAGGTCCCGGCCGCGAGGAGCCCCCCGATCACCTCCAGCAGCTCGTTCGGACGCCCCTCGGCTGCTTCCAGGTCGTTGTCCGCCTTCGCGGCTCGACGGGAGACGATGCCGAACACCGCTCCTCCAACGAACGCGGCGATGAAACCGCTGCCGCCGAGCGAGACCGCCGCCGCGTACGCACCCACTGCGGTGGCCAGCGGGATCACCTGGGCCCAGGCCTCCTCGGTCGTTCCGGAGCGGCGACCGATCCGGGCCGCGGCGGCGCCGAGGGCTCCGATCACGAACCCGGCCGCGATCCCGAAGCCGAGCTGCTCGACGAGCGTCGCCAGGGCATCGGCGACGGTCACGGCCTCCCCCTCGGCCAGCGCGAGCGCGACGGCCGTGAAGAGCAGCGGGACACAGATTCCGTCGTTGAGCCCGCTTTCGACATTCAGCGCCTGGCGAATGCGGGCCGGGACTCGCTTGTCCAGGACGACCGGGAGCCCGAGGGCGGCGTCGGTCGGCGCCAGGCACACGGCGAGGACAAGAGCTTCTGCGACCAGCAGTCCGGGGAAGAGCGGAATCGCGACGACGGTTCCGAGGGCAATGGTCAGGACGAGCCCAATGCCCAACAGCCGGGCAGGGATCTTCCATCCGGCACGGATCTGGCCGAGGCGAATGCTCGAGGCGTCCGCGAAGAGGACGACCGTGAGGGTCACCTCGGCCAGGGTGCGCAGCGGCAGATCTCCCGGTTCGAGTGGGAGCACGCCAAGCCAGCCGAGTATCGCGCCGATCCCGAGGAAGTAGATCGGTGCACTCAGGACCGATGCGGACAGCCGGCGCGAGAGGACGGCATAGACCAGAAACACGCCAGCCACGGCCAGCAGCCAGGTCATGACGGGATCCCCGAGGCGTGTGGCGTGGCGGCCCGGGGCACGGCGGTCACGGCGTCAGGTCGTACCGCGGTCCTTGAGGATCTGGCCCGCGGCCAGGCGGCCGGGGGCGCCCATCACGCAGCCGCCGGGGTGGGTGCCGGAGCCGCACTGGTAGTAGCCGTGGATCGGGGTCCGGTACTGGGCCCAGCCGGGCGCCGGGCGGAGGAAGAACAGCTGGGGCGCGAACAGCTCGCCAGCGAAGATGTTCCCCTCGCTCAGCCCGACCGTCCGCTCGATGTCCAGCGGGGTGACGATCTCCCGCTGGAGGACGAGGTCACCGAATCCGGGGAAGTACGACTCCAGGGTGGCCTGCACGATGTCGCCCAGCTTCTCGCGCTCGGTGTCCCAGTCGCTCTCGCGAAGGTGGTACGGGGTGTACTGGACGAAGCACGACATGACGTGCTTGCCCGGCGGCGCCATGTCGGGGTCGATCGTGGACTGGATCGCACCGTCGATGTACGGGGTCTGGCTGTACCAGCCGTACTTCGCGTCGTCGAAGGCCCGCTCGAGATAGTCCATTGATGGACCGATGTTCAGGAAGCCCCGGAACATCTCCCCCTGCCGGTCCGCCAGGGTGGGGTACGTGGGCAGGCCATCGAGGGCGAAGTTGACCTTGGATGACGTGCCCTGGAACTTCATCCGGCCGATGTCCTCGACCAGGTCGTCGGGCAGCTCGCGCGGCTCGACCAGCTCGAGGAACGTGCGGCGCGGATCGAGGGCGCTGACAACGACGTCGGCGTGGAACTCGGTCCCATCGGCCAGGGCCACCCCGGTGGCCCGTCCCCCATCGGTCAGGACCGCCGTCACCGGCGACTCGAGCTGGATCTCGGCGCCGAAGGCCTGCGCTGCCCGAGCCAGGACCTGTGTGAAGCCGCCGTTGCCGCCCTTGTGGAAGGCCCACGTCCCGAACGACCCGTCGTGCTCCCCGAGGGAGTGGAACAGGAGCACCATCCCCGAGCCCGCCGATCGGGGACCGACCTTGGAGCCGATGATCCCCGACGAGGCGAGCCATCCCTTGAGGAGGTCGGACTCGAAGTAGTCGTCAAGGAAGTCGGCCGCGCTGCCGGTCATGAGCCGGATCGCGTTGTGAAACGTGCGCTTGTCCAGCTTTCGGAAGCGCGACCCGAGACCGGCCAGCGCGAGAAGCTCCTCGGGGTCGTCACTGAACGGGTCGGGCGGGACCATGTCGAACAGGGGCTTGATGGCCTGGCAGACGCGGTCCATGTCGTGGCCGTACTGCTCGTAGGCATCGGCGTCATGGGGCGAGATCCGGGCGATCTCACGCAGGTTCTCGTCATGGTCCTGGGTGAACCACAGGTACTCGCCGTCGGGGGTTGGCGCGAACTTCGAGGACATCAGGAGCGGGAGGAAGCCGTGCCTGGTCAGCTCCAGCTCCTGGATGATCTGCGGCCGGAGCAGGGACAGGGCGTAGGAGAAGGTCGTGAACCAGAAGCCGGGTCGGAGCTCCTCGGTGATGGCCGCGCCGCCCACGAGGTGGCGCCGCTCGAGGATGAGCGTCTTCAGTCCGCCGCGCGCCAGGTAGGCGCCGTTGACCAGGCCGTTGTGGCCGCCGCCGACGACGATCGCGTCGTATCGGTCCGTCACTGAGCCACCCAGGTCTTGGCATCTGCAAGGTCGTCCATCTCGAAGGTCTTCACCTCGCCCGGGATGGCGAACCCGAAGGTCTTGATCAGGCCCCGGATGTGCTCGTGATCGGTGACCACCGCGACGCGCTCCCAGGCCTTGACCTTGCCCAGGCCCAGCTGGGCGTCCTGCCACATGGCGCTCGATTCGAAGCCGTCGAAGGCGGGGCCCAACACGAACAGGACGCGGAGGGTCTCATTCCGTTCGAGGTGTGCCTCCACCGCTGGCACGAGGATGTCGCGATAGTCCGCGCCGATCACCGTGCCACTCGCTTCCGCACCGAGGACGTTGGGCGGCAGGTCGGAGAGGATCGTGATCATGCGTTTCCTCCGGCTCCGTTCAGCATCGCCGTCTTGCGCTCGGGGTTGTACAGGGGTAGGCGAGCCACGTGGGCGGCGACCTTCTGGTAATGATGGTCCACCGTGAACTCCAGGAACACGCGATTCCCGATGGCCGACTGGTCGGGACGGACCCGGGCCAGCGCGATGTGGCGCTGGAGGACGGGCGAGTACATGAAGCTCGTCGCGTAGCCGACCCGCTGGCTGTCGGCGTCGTAGACCATCCAGTCCTCGTGGACCGGGGCGTGGTCCTTGGGCGGGATCAGGCCGGCGGCGCCATAGACCCGGTCGTAGTCCTCCCAGTCGACGACGAGGCCGCACATCTTCCAGCGCGACGTCTTGTCCGCCAGCTCGCGCTCCAGGGCGCGACGACCGATGAACGGGCGATCGTCGGCGGTCAGACCCTTGAACATCCAGGCCCAGCCGAGCTCCAGCGGGGTGGACCGGTGGGCGTCGTTGAAGGCGTAGCGGGTCGAGTCGAAGTCCTTGCCCAGGAGCAGGAGTCCTGCCTCGATGCGGAGCATGTAGAGGGCCGCCAGGCCATAGGGCAGGACGCCCTGGCCGACGGACTCGCCTCCCACAGGCCGTCCCACACCGCCAGCCCGTCGGGGCTGGCGCACCAGACCTCGTAGCCCAGGTCGCCGGTGTAGCCAGTCCGCGTCACCGTCACCGGCCGGCCGCCAATCTCGCCGGTGATGAGACCGAAAAACGGGAGCTCCGTCACGGCGGGAACGAGGCGGGCCAACAGGTCGTGTGAGCGCGGGCCCTGGATCGCGAGCGCGCCGATGTCGAGGCTGGCGTCCTCGACGGTGACATTGAGCCGACCGACCCGGTCGGCGAACCAGGCGAAGTTTGGCTCGGCTGATGTCAGCAGGTACTCGTCCGGGGCGAGGTGCTGGATGACCCCGTCCTCGAGGACGAAGCCTCGGTCGTCGAGCCAACAGGTGTAGTGGGCATGCCCCGGCGGGCAGGCTCGGATGTCACGGGCCAGCATCCCGGCCAGAAAGCGCTCCGCATTCGGGCCGGTGAATCGGTACTTGAAGAGGGGCGAGGTGTCGAAGATGCCGGCCGCGTTTCGGACGCTGAAGTACTCGAACTTGTCGGAGACCTGGTACCGGTTGGCGCTGAGGTGGCCCGCCCAGTGCTGCCACAGCCCGGTCTCGTTCAGGGCGCTCGTCCGCTCATGGAAGGGCGTGGTCCGGATCATCGGCCGCCAACCCTATCAGGCGCGACAACCAACCTGTCGCACGCCAACGGCACGCTGCAGACGGTGCGGTAGATTAGAACAGGTGTGCTAATCTCCGCGCGCTTACCGCAGCCAACAGGGAGCCGTCCATGCTCGCCAACCGACCGGCATCGACCGAGGAGGCCATCGAGGCACTACTCGCCGAGCCGTGGCTCGAGTCGCTGACCGCCGCGCACCGGATCATCGAGCCGCGCCCCCCGCGGCATGCCCCGTGGCCGGACGACCTCGATCCCCGACTGGTGGCCGCGCTCCGCGGGAGAGGTGTCGAGGCGCTCTGGACCCACCAGGCCCAGGCCCTGACCACGGTTCGGGCAGGACGGAACGCTGTCGTGGTCACCCCCACCGCGTCGGGAAAGACCCTCTGCTACAACCTGCCGGTCCTCGACGCCATCGCCCGCGACGACACCGCGCGGGCCCTCTACCTCTTCCCCACCAAGGCGCTCGCGGCTGACCAGCTTGTCGAGCTGCGATCGCTCGCCGACGCCGCGGCGTTGGCCCTGAAGACGCACACCTACGACGGAGACACGCCGCCGAACGTCCGGTCCGTCGTTCGCGCCGCCGGGCAGGTCGTCATCACCAACCCGGACATGCTCCACGCGGCGATTCTTCCGCACCACACGAAGTGGTTCAAGCTGTTCGAGAACCTGCAGTTCGTCGTCATCGACGAGCTCCACACCTACCGCGGGGTCTTCGGCTCACACGTCGCCAACGTCCTGCGCCGGCTGCGGCGGATCTGCAACCACTACGGCTCGGACCCGATCTTCATCTGCGCCAGCGCCACGATCGCCAACCCGCGCGAGCTTGCCGAGCGCGTGCTGGAGGCACCAGTCGAGCTGATCGACGACAACGGCGCGCCGTCCGGCCGCCGCCACATCCTCGTCGTCAACCCGCCGGTCGCCAACGAGCAGCTCGGGATCCGTGGCTCGGCTCTCCTCACCGGGCAGCACCTGGCGGAGCGGCTCATCGGTGGCGGCGTGCAGACGATTGCGTTCGCGCGCTCGCGCACCGCGGTGGAGGTGCTCACCACCTACCTGCGCGAAACGTTTGCCCCGCCCCCCGGTCATCCCCACACGATTCGCGGGTACCGCGGCGGCTACCTCCCGAACGAGCGGCACGCGATCGAGGAGGGACTACGCGACGGCCGCGTGCGCGGCGTGGTTGCCACGAACGCCCTCGAGCTCGGGATCGACATCGGCGGCCTCGATGCCGCCATCAGCGTTGGCTATCCGGGGACCATCGCCAGCACCTGGCAGCAGATGGGTCGCGCCGGGCGCCGGAGCGGGACGAGCCTCTCGGCGCTCATTTGCTCGTCGGCCCCGATCGACCAGTTCCTCGCAGCCCATCCCGAGTACCTGTTCGATCAGTCTCCGGAGCACGGGCTCGTGAACCCGGACAACCTGCACGTGCTTCTCAACCACCTGCGAGCCTCTACCTTCGAGCTCCCGGTGCCCGCCACCGAGCGCTTCGGTATCGACGAGACGCCAACCATGCTCGAGGTCCTCGAGGAGGACGGCTGGATCCGGCGCGCGGACGACGACCGGTACTACTGGAGCCACGAGAACTTCCCGGCGAGCGACTTCAGCCTGCGGACCGGGGCGCCCGAGAACGTCGTGATCATCGACACCACCGGCGACCGGCACCGCGTCCTGGGCGAGATCGACCTGTTCGCCGCTCCCCTCTTCGTGCACGAGAAGGCGATCTACATCCACCAGGGCGTGCAGCACCATGTCGACCGCCTCGACTGGGAGGAGCGCAAGGCCTACGTCACCCAGACCGATGTCGACTACTACACCGATGCCGACCTCGGCATCACGCTCAAGGTGCTCGAGGTATTCGACGAGACCGATGCGCCGCCGGCCGGCCGGCGGCAGCGCGGCGAGGTGATGGTCGCCTGGAAGGTGACCATGTTCAAGAAGCTCAAGTACCACACCCATGAGAACGTCGGCTGGGGCTCGATCAGCATCCCCGAGCAGGAGATGCACACCACCTCGACGTGGCTCGTGCCTCCGGCCGAGCTCGTCAACCGCTATGACCGCGACACCCTCGACGGCGCGCTCATCGGCCTCGCCCGCGTGGCCCGGACCACCGGCGCGCTCCTGCTCATGTGCGACCCGCGCGACCTCGGGGTCCTAGCCCAGGTGCAGGCGCCGTTCACCGGCCGGCCGACGCTCTACCTGTACGACGCGGTACCCGGCGGAGTCGGGTTGAGCGAACGGCTCCACGACTTCTGGGACCAGTTGCTCGAGATGTGTCGGGACGCGGTCCGCGACTGTCCCTGTCTCGACGGCTGCCCCGGATGCGTAGGACCGCGCACCGAGGTCGGTCCGTGGGGCAAGGCGACCGTGCTCGAGCTGCTCATCGAGCTGGCCGCCCCGAGCGGATGACCCTCGAGCAACGATTGGCCGCGGTCCGGACCATCCGGCGCGGCGAGCGGCCGCCTCCGGTCCGGCGCAACGATGACGTCGCCGCCCGGCTTGCGGCGTGGGGCGGGGCTCGGGTTCTGGAAGCCGAGGGTGGGCGGGTCGCGCTAATCGAGCGTCGCATTCCCCTGCCACCGAATGTGGCCGCGCGGCTGGCGGGTGGCGTCGAGACCCGCTACTTCGATACCGAGTCCACCGGCCTCTCGACCGGAGCGGGGACGGTCATCATCCTGGCCGCGGTCGGCCGCCTGGACGACGGCGCCATCGTCGTCCGGCAGGCCTTGCTGCCGGATTATCCCGACGAGCCCGCCCTCCTCCGGACGGTCATGGCCTGGCTCCGTGGAGCGGACCGGATCGTCACCTACAACGGTCGCGGGTTCGACATTCCGCTGCTGGCCGCCCGGATGACGATCCACGGCCTCGGACGGGACCTCGCCGGCCTCCCGGAGCAGCACGATGACCTCCTGCCCGTGGCGCGGCGGCTCTGGCGCCGCATCCTGGGCGGCGCGCGCCTGGCAGACGTTGAGCGGGGCGTGCTCCAGGTCCGAAGACGGAGCGACTGCCCGTCCAGCGAGGTCCCCGAGCGCTGGTTCGCCTACCAGGCGGGCGCCTCGCCGGACCTGCTGGCGGCCGTCATCGACCACAACGCCCAGGACGTGGCATCCCTCGCCCTCATCGACGGGGAGCTCCGCCGGCTGCGCGAGGGCGGCTGGCGGGATGGCGGGCTGGTGGACCACCGCGGGCTTGCTCTCGAGCTGCTGCGGGACGGGTCTGCGGAGGACGCGCTCGAAGTGCTGGAAGGGGTGCTGGCCAGTGGGTTCGGGTCCGCGGCGGTTGGTGACGAGCCGATCCGGCTGCGTCGCCTCGCCTCTCGCCTGCTCATCGCCGGCGGCGACGCTTCCCGGGCGGAGCTCATGTGGCGCGACGCAGCTCGCAGCGGGACGGTGGAGGCGGCCCTCGCCTGGATCGAGGTGGCGCGGATCCGCGAACGGCATGCGGCGGACCTCGCCGGCGCGCTCGAGGCGACCCGTGCCGCGTCGCGGGTCCTCGACCTGGCCCTCGCCCTTGGCCGCGGCGGGAGCATCGACCGCATTGGCCGGGCGAGGCTGCTGGTGGAACGGCGCCGACGCCGGCTGACGAGCTGGGTGGCCGCCGCCGAGCGCCGCGCGGCTCGACAAGCAGCGGACGCGGCCTAGTCCGCCGGGCGGTCCTCGCTAACGGCGGTGCGAAGCTCGACGGCAGGCGCGCCGTCAGGGCCGACCAGCACCAGACGGTCGGCCTCGAGCGAGGCGCCGGTGACAGCCTGGAGCGCGGACAGGTAGGCGGACTCGAGCTCCATGAGCCCGTCGCAGTACATCATCGTGCTGGCCAACGGACCGATTTCCAATGTCCCGTCCACGACGGACCAGGTCCCCATGAACCGGTTGCAGCCGGAGCTGCCGGACAACCGGGCGGCCTCGAATTCGAGCGTGAACTCGGCATCGGCAGGCGGGGTGTTGGCCAGGTCCGGGCCGAAGCGCTCAGCCTGCCAGGCCGTGCCTGCCAGCGTGTCCGCGTCGAATGTGCCGTCCATCGGACTCACAGGCTAGCCGCTGGATCGGGTGGCGAGGTAGTGGGCGGTTCCCTCCGACGCGGCCCGCGCGGCGGCGGCCAGGCCGAGGCCACTCCCCCGCCCGGCGGTCAAGAGCGCGGCGAAGGCATCGCCGGCGCCGATCGTGCTTCGGTCCGTGACCGCGTGGGCGGGGATGTGCTCGATCGGCCGCTGCCCACTGTCGAGCCAGGCCCCGTCGGCGCCGGCCGTCGCCACCAGCTCCGGGCCGGGACCGATCCAGGCACGGAGGCGAGCCAGGGCCGACGGTCCTACCGATCCGCCGAGATCGTCGCTGCTGGCCAGCAGCAGATCGAGACCGCGCAGCGCCTCGGCCAGCGCGGGGTCCACGTCATGGAGAGTCGGGTGGGTCACCCAGCCATCCGCGTCCGCCGCCCGGAGCCAGCCCTGGAGTCCGGCGGCTCGAACCGAGGCGGTCAGCTGGGCCAGCGTCCCGGCAGGCACCTCACCGGCCACCGGCGCGAACAGGACGGCGCGTGCCGAATGGATGTGATCCGGGTCCGGGATCTTGAGGTCGTCGGTGCCACTTCGGAGTCGCAGGCGACGTCGGTCGTGCTCCCCGTGGTGCTCGAACACGATCGAGGTCGGCGCTTCCTGCCAGACGACCTCCGCCTGCCGCATGAGCCGCTCCACGGTCTCGCGGGCGACCAACTCCGGGCCTCCGACGACGTGGAGCGCCACCCGGTAGCCGGCGTCCAGCGCCGCCTCGGTGGCGTAGCGGGCCGCACCACCGCTGACCTCGACGCCTCCGATGACGTCGACCGTCAGCCCGCCCGCGATCAGGAGGTCGATGGGCGAGCCAGAATCGACCCGGATATCATCGGTCACCCATGACTCTCCACTTCTACGAGCTCCACGAGGGCCCAACCGATCTCCTGACGAACGCGCTGCTCGTCAGCGAGCGCGAGCACAGTGGGCCGGAGTTCGAGGCCATGGTCCGGACCGCGCGCAACGCGGTGCTCGAGACGTTCGAGGAGGACACCCTGGTCGAGGCGGTGGCGCGCGAGCTCGAGCGGTCGCATGGTTTCACCTATATCGGAGACGAGAAGCTCGCCGCCTCCATGTCCATCGGTCCGAGGGACGAGGACACCTTCCTGGTCGAGACCTCGGACGAGTTTCGCAGCATCGTGGTCGAACTCGATCCTTCCTGACGAGTCCCTCTGGCATCCGCGCGGTCAGCGGCCGACGTTGAACAGGACTTCGATCACATCCCCGTCGCGCACGACGTAGGCCTTGCCCTCGGAGCGGAGCAGGCCACGCTTGCGCGCCTCGGCCGTCGAGCCGCACTCCACCAGGTCTGACCAGTCCACCACCTCCGCCCGGATGAAGCCCCGCGCCAGGTCGGAATGGATGGCCGCGGCCGCGTCGAGAGCGCTGGCGCCGATCGGGATCGTCCAGGCCCGGCACTCGTCGGGCCCGGCGGTGAGGAACGAGAAGAGGCCGAGCAGCGCATACGTCCGACCGATGACCCGGTCGCGCGAGGCCTCCGCGATCCCGAGGTCGTCGAGGAACGGCTTGGCGTCCGCCTCCGGCAGGGCCGCGATTTCCGCCTCGATCCGACCGGCCAGGGCAATGACGTCGCGGCTCGGGCTGCCATGCGCCGCCCGGCCCTCGGCCTCGAGCGCCTCCGCCCCGGGAAGCTGGCTCTCGTCGAGGTTGAGGACGACCAGCTGGGGCTTCTGCGAGAGGAAGCGGAACCCCCGCGCGATCAGCTCGTCGTCGTCGCTCCAGCTCAGCTTCCGGAGAGGCCTGCCCTCCTCGAGCACCGGCGCCAGCCTGTCGAGGAGCTCTTCCTCGCGGGCGTTCTGCTCCCGCTCCGCCGTGCTCCCGTGCCGGCCCGAGGTCCGCAGCTTCTCGAGCCGGCGGGTGACGACGTCGAGATCGGCGACCACATACTCGAGGTCGAGCTCATCCACGTCGCGCCACGGATCTGGCGGCCGCTCGTCGCTTGCACTGTCGAAGGCCCGGGCCACGTGGAGGAGGGCATCCGAGTTGCGGATCCGCCCCAGGAGGTCGGGGTCCACCGTCCCGGCCCGCGTCGCCCCGGCCGGGATGGCGAGGTCAACGTAGGTGACGTCGGCGTAGACCGATTTCTTGGGCTTGAAGACCGCGGCCAGGGCATCCACCCGCGCATCGGGCACCGGGACGACGCCCACGTTGGGGGCCGCCCGGCCGGCGGCGTGGCTGCCCTCAGCCGGATGGCCGCCGAGCGCGGTGAAGACGGCCGTCTTGCCGGACCCCGGCAGGCCGACGATCGCGACCTGCATCGGTCAGCGCTCCATCGGTCAGTAGCCAGCCTCGAGGTCAACGAGGTTCTCGAGCGGCTCACCGGCCAGGTGGCGCTCGAGGTTGGCGACGAACAGGTCGATGCTCCGCTCGACGACCCGGTCGCTCGACCACGAGGTGTGCGGGGTGAGGACGAGGTTCGGGGTGTCGTACAGCGGTGACTCGGCGGGGAGGGGCTCCTCGTCGAACACGTCGAGCACGGCGCCGCCGATCCAGCCCGCCGACAGCGCCCGGCGAAGGGCGAGCTCGTCCACGAGACGGCCGCGGGCGATGTTGATGAGCCACGCGTGGCCGGGCATCTCCTGCAGCTCGGTGGCGCCCACCAGGCCGGCGGTCTCATCGGTCAGGGGGGCGGCGATGACCACCACGTCCGACCCACGAAGCAGGTCGTGGAGGCGGTCCACGCCCCAGACCTCGACGTTCGGATGGTCGCCGGCCCCCAGCTCGGGATGGCGGCGGGTGGCGATGATCCGGGTCCCGAACGGCGCGAGCAGGCGGGCGACCTCGGCCCCGATGCTGCCGTACCCCACGATCCCGACCGTCAGCCCGCCCAGCTCCTGACCGCGGAGGGGCTGCCAGGTCCGGTCCCGCTGGAGGTCGAGCAGCTGGGGCAGCCGGCGGGCAGTGGCCAGGCACATCAGGACGACGTACTCCGCGATCGGCCGCGAGAACACCCCGCGGGCGTTCGTGACCTGCAGCGCGCGCTGGCGCGAGAGCGGGGTCACGACCTTGTCCACGCCGGCCGAGATGGAGTGGATCCAGCGCAGGGCCGGCGCACGACCGATGAGGTGGTCGAGCACGGACGAGGCGATCTGCCCCCGGAGGAGGACCTCCGCCTCGGCGATGGCCGCCTCGTCATCGCCGTGGGCCAGCCCGTCGCGGGAGATGGGGATCACCCGCGCGCCGGGCACGGCCTCGATCCGCGCCACCATGTCCGGAGTCAGCGGCGCGCCGAAGATCGGGGTGGTGAGGATCCTGACCTCGCGGCCGGCGGTCAGGGGCCGGCCTCCTCGGCCGGGGCGCCGGCGCGGAGTTCCAGGTCGTCGGCCCGAGCCAGCCAGGCGTCCGGATCCCGGATCTCGGCCATGGTCGGCAGCCACTCCGGGCCGCGCCAGACACGGGCGAGGCCGGCCGTGCCGGCGCCGGCAACGACAGAAGACACGAAGCGCTCGCCCTCGGCGTACTGCTCCATCTTCAGGTCCAGGCCGGTCACCCGCAGGATGAGCTGCTCGAGCGGCCCGCGGCGACGATGACGGCCCTCGAAGCGCTCGTGGAGCTCGTCGAACCCGGGGAGGATTCGGGCCCCGACCTGGTGCATGACGTGGTTCGAGGCACCCTCCAGAAGCGACATCAGCGCCTGCGTCCTCGCGAAGGCCTCCCGCTGGGCGGGAGACATGAGCCGCTCCATCCAGTGGCCCGACGAGCTTCCGGCCTGGCTGAGGCGGGTCCACATCCCGCCGGCGTCGGCCGCCAGCTGGTGGATGGTGTCCTCGACCAGTGCGGCGAAATGGGCCCGCAGCCAGGGATGGGCCTCGAACTCGTAGGCGTGGGTTACCTCGTGGATGGTGATGAAGGTCCGGAACGTGGACAGGTCCACGGCGAGGTTATTCGCCGTGGCCCGGATGTTGGCCTCCACGAAGTAGAGCCGGCCGCGGGTCGGGGCGGCCGAGGCCAGCAGGCTGATGTCGTACTGGCCCAGGACCTTGTTCGACAGAAAGGCGAGCAGCCAGCCGAGCTGGTGGTTGCCGATACTCCGGTTCACGATCCGGGCCAGGGCCGGGCCTGTCCCCCGCGGCGCCGGGCGGGAGCCGGCCAGCTCCGCCTCCAGGCGGCCGATGAGCTGGCGGAAGGTCCCGAGGTTGAGGTCGATCCACTGCATTCGATCGATCACCGCCGGCGGCTCGAAGGGTGTCGCCAGCGAGGCGCCGATCTCCTCGGCCACGAGTGGCGCGACGCGTTCGGCCTCGGCGAGATAGAAGGCTTCGACCCGCCCCTTCTCAGCCGCCGCCAGGCTGCCGCGTCGGCTACCGACCCGGCGACGGGCGATGGACCGGATGGTGACCCAGTCGAGGAGGTGGGTGCCGGCCCGGCGTTCGAGGCGCCGACCAGCGACCGCCACGGTCGCGGTCAGCACCGTGCCGATGACGATCCCGGCGGTCAGACGGGCCGTGGCGGGACTCACCGGGGCAGTCTAGTCGGCGCGAGCCACCTTCGCGGATGCGAGGTCCACCGCCTCGACCGACGGCAGCGCGTCCCCGAAGAGGCGGACGGCGACGCGACGGAAGGCATCGGGGTCGCCGGTGGTGGCTACCCGGTTCGGTCTCGGCGGAACGCCTGCCCGTGGGCCGCTGCGCGCCTTGAGCGCATCGAGCAGATCCTCGAGCGCGAGGGCCGTGGTGAACGCCGAGTCGACGACGCTCACCGCCGGACCGAGCAGGCGCTCGAACGTCCCCCGCAGCAGCGGGTAGTGGGTGCAGCCGAGGAGCAGGGTGTCGAGCCGGGGATCCTGGGCTCGCAGCTCGTCGAGGTATCCGCCGACGACGGTCTCGACGTGAGCAGTGGCCAGCTCGCCGGCCTCCACCAGCGGCACCAACTCGGGGCACGCCTGCTGGACGACGGTCACCGCCGGATCGGCGTCACCGATGGCGGACAGGTACGCGCCCGAGCCCACCGTCCCGGCCGTGGCGACGACCCCGACGTGCCGGCTGCGGGTCGCGGAAGCGGCCGCCACCGCGCCGGGCCGAACGACGCCCAGGACCGGGATCGAGAACTGCTCGCGGACCTGGGGCAGGGCCTGGGCGGTGGCCGTGTTGCAGGCGAGGACGAGGACCTTCGGATCCTGGGCCAGCAGCCACGCGGCGCTCTCGAGGGTGAAGGTCCGGACCTCGTCCGCCGGGCGGGGCCCATACGGCGTGCGGGCGTTGTCGCCGAGATAGAGCGTGGACTCACCGGGCAGGCGGCGCTGGATCTCGGAGAGGACCGTGAGGCCGCCGACTCCGGAGTCGAAGACGGCGATCGGTCGGTGGTCGGGCGAGACCACGGCCGTCAGCGCGCGGCCACGGCAACGGCCGGCGAGCGGCGATGAGCGAGGAGGGCGGCGGCGATGGAGCGCACGCCCTTGGAGATCTGGGCATCGGGGCTGGCCGCGACGAAGGGCACGCCCTCGTTGTTGGCGGCCAGGACCAGCCGCCCGTCGGAGACGACCTCGAAGTCGATGTGCTGGCCGAGCACCTCCTCGACTTCCTCCCGGCTCATACCGCCGGACGCATCGGCCCGGTTCAGGACGACCGCCAGCTTGCTGGGCGGATAGCCGATAGCGGCGAACGCCTCGTTGGCCATGGCCAGGGCGCGGACCGCCTGGGCCTCGAAGGTCAGGACCTGGAGCACGAGATCCGAGGCGTCGAGGAAGGCCAGCACCTCGTCGGTCAGGGCGGCCCGGGTGTCGATCACGACGTGACCGTACAGGTTGCGGAGGAGGGAGAGGGACTTCTCGATGTCGCGGGTCGTGATCATTTCCGCCATCTCGACCCGGGGTGGGGCGAGGAGGACGTCGATCCCGGAGGGATCACGGAACATGACCTCCGAGACGTCACCCTCCTTGATCTTGTCGGTGGGGAGGTCGAGGATCGACCGGGCGTCGGCCGGGGCGCGAAGCAGGCCGCGGAGGTCGGAGAACTGGAGCGAACCGTCCACCAGGCACACCGGTTCCTCACCCGCGAGCGCCACCGCAAGGTTGTAGGCGAGGGTCGTCCGCCCCACGCCACCCTTGGGCGAGAACAGGCTGATCATCTGCGCACCGTTGCCGGTGGTCTGCGCCACCCGCTCCTCGGCGATGCGACGGACGACGGCCGTCAGGTCGAAGCCGGCCAGCGGCATGCGGAGGACGGCGTCGATGCCGCGTGCGGGGTCCTCGGTGATCGGCTCCTGCGGGACGGTCAGGACGATGATCCCGACCTCCGGATGCGCCTGGCGGATGCTGGAGGCCGCCTTGGCGCCGCTCACCCGGCCCTGGAGCAGCCAGTCGATGATGACGACATCCGGGCGGAAGTCCCCGACCGCGGCCAGGGCGCGGTCGCCGTCACCGATGACCTCCACGATCTGGATCTGGGATTGGGAGATCAGCAACGAGCGAACGTGCGACGCCACCTGCGGCACGTCCTCGATCATCAGGAGCCGGATTCGTTCTCCTGCCACTCGTCGGTTCGCCTCAATCATGTTCCGCTGCCCGTCGCCCGGACCGATGCCGGATTCGCCGGCTGAGGACGATCAGGCGCTCGCTGCCCGCCGAAAACGCCTCCAGATCGTGTGATCCGTGCGTCGCGGCAACAGCAAGTCCTGCGGCCTCAACCAGCCGCACGACGGTGTCATGAGAGGGGTACCAGAGGCGGAAACTGGCCGGAAGCCGCGCTATCGTACCATCGGGGTCCTGCCGATCCACGACCGTGGACAGGGTCACGCGGAGGCCCTCCGGGGCGTCTCGACGGCCGACCTGGCTCCTGCGGGTGAAGGTCCTGCCGCCGGACCGGATGACCCAGTCCACCGCCAGCGGCAGGTCCGTGGCCGGAAGCGCCGCCGGACCGAGGAGATCGAAAACCAGCAGCCCACGCGGGGTGAGCAGCCGGCTGGCCCTCGCCAGAAGGCGGGACGCGTCCTCGGGACCGCTGAGGTGCGGGAGCACCCCCGCCGCCACGATGAGGCCGAACCGTTCCCGACGGCGAACGCCGCGAATGTCTCCATGGACCAGCTCCACCCGCCCCCCGGCGTGAGCCGCGGCGAGGCGAGGGTCGCCGGCGATTCGGACCTCCGCCCGACGGAGCATGGCGGCGGAGGCGTCCACGCCGACCACCCGGCTGGCGCCCCCGTCGAGGAACGACCCGTACAGCCGGCCCGACCCGCAGCCCAGGTCAAGCACCGCACCGCGAACCCGGCGCGCGAGTCCCCGGTAGAAGGCGAGGTCCTCGGTGACCGGGTCGTGCTCGAGGTCGTAGATCTCCGCCAGGGCGTCCGGGTCGGTGCCCTGGCCGCCGAACGGGTCCCCGGCCATGGGCTCCGGGGGTCGGGTCGGATCCTCGCTCACTCGGCGTCGAGGCGGCGGGTGGCGAGCCACTCCACCGCGCCGGCCACCACCACCACGACCGTGGCCGAGAAGACGTTCAGCGCGTCCACCAGCCGCAGGCCGGCGACGGCGGCCAGGACGAGGCCGGCCAGGAGCCCGCGCCGCGCGGCCCGGGCCCACGCCCCGCGGTAGACGATGCGCTGATGGATGGCGTAGTCAGCCACGAAGGCGACCCCGGTCATGAGCGCGAACACGGCCGTGGCCGCCAGGGCCACGACGAGGACCTGGTTGCGGCCGGCATCCGGGCACGGGTCGTTCGGCGTGGGCCCGGGGCACAGCTGGCTGGCGACGGCCACCACCGCGACGGCAGCGGCAACCCCGCCCGTCAGGAGCACCGCGACGAGGACGCGGTCCCGTACCGTCACGGGGCGGCGTCAGGGCAGATGGTTCGGAACGGGCACGTGGCGCAACGCATCGATCCGGGCCTGGCGGGGAACTCTCCCGCCCGGATGCCGGCCGCGGCCGAGGCAATCTGGTCGCGGGCCTTTTCCAGCCGGGCCGGGGTCGCGCGGCTGTGGCCCACCTCGCCGGTCTCGAGGAAGTGGAGCGTCAGCTCCTCGGGTGGCTGGCCGTGCTCCGCCTCCCAGGCCAGGGCGTACATCGCGAGCTGGAGGGACTCCCGCGAGCGGCGGGTCGCGGTGGCCGGGTCGCGGACGTCCCCCGACTTGTAGTCAACGACCGCGACCGTGCCGTCCGGCCGGCGGTCCACGCGGTCCATCCGGCCACGAACCCGATCGGTCCCGAATCGGAAGGCGAACTCCTGCTCGACGCCGATCACCGGGGAAGGCGCCGCCTGCTGCTCGTCCCAGAAGCGGTCGAGGGCGGCATGGGCTGACACGCGCCGGGCATCCTCGTGAGCCCGGGTCACGAACCCGGTGGATTCCCAGTGGCGGTCGAGCTCGTCCCGCAGCGCCTCTCGGCTCATGGGCGCGCCGTCCATCTGCGACCGGTGGAAGGCCTGCACCGCGGCGTGGAGCGCCCGCCCGACGACCAGGGCGTGGTTGGTGGGGGTGGGCAGGCGGATGAGGTGCGCAAAGCGGTAGCGCGCCGGGCACTCGCTGTAGTCGTTGACCTGGCCGTAGCTGAGGGTCAGCGGCTGCTCCACGATGTCCGGCTTCGGCGCGCGGGGCGTGACCGCCGGCGCCGACTCGGTTGGCGGGCGGAGTCGTTCGATCTTCTCGATGGGGCTCGGACGGAGGACCTCGGTCCCGAGGGCCGGTGTCTCGAGCGCCTCAAGCAGGAACTGGCTCGGGCGGCGCGGCCGCTCCCCCTCGTCCCGCGCCCAGCTCAGGATCAGCCGCTCGCGGGCGCGGGTCATGCCCACGTACGCCAGCCGTCGCTCCTCGGCGAGGTGGATGTCGCCATCGGCCAGCTCGTCGCGGAGCAGGTCCTCCGGCAGGCCGACCGGGTCACGGCGGACACGAGTGGGAAACCGGTCCTGCGCCAGGCCGACCATGTGCACGACTGGGAACTCGAGGCCCTTGGCCTTGTGGCAGGTCAGGACCTGGACCGCGTCGCTGCCGAACGGATCCGCGTCGGCGGTTGCCGGGTCGTCGCCGGCCTGGATGAGGACGTCGAGGCGCGCGACGAGGAACGGCAGCCGTGCGTCGCGCAACACGGAGGAGGCGCCGCGCAGGATCTCGAACAGGCGCGCCACATTCTGGAGCCGTTCCGGGCCCCGCTCGCGGGCCTCGAGCGCGAGCCGGCCCAGCCACCCGGTGGAGGTCACGAAGCGGTACAGGATCTCGCCCGCCTCCAGTCGGGCGGCGAGCTCGCGATGCGTGTCCAGCGCCGCGAGGACGCGTTGCGCGATGGCCGCCGCCGGTCCCCGCAGCGAGGCCCGCGCCGGGTCGCTCACGCCCTCGCGGAGCGCGGCCTCGAGCGGCAGATGTCGGCGCGAGGCCCGGTTCAGGGCCCGGCTCGCCTCCTCCGGGGCGAGGCCGAAGATCTCGGAGGTGGCGACGTCGAACAGGCTGACCGAGTCCTCGGGGTCGTTCAGCGCGCGCAGCACGCTGAGCAGGACGCGGACCTCCGGCTGGCGATACAGCCCGGCCGTCCCACTGAAGCGCCACGGAATGCGGCGGAGGCTGAGCGCCCGGAGGTACGGATCCGCCTCCCGGTTGCCCCGGACCAGGATCGCGTGGTCGGCAGGCCGGCGGCCGCTGGCGATGGACGTCGTGATCTGCTCGGCGACGCCGTCGGCCTCGTCGGATGTGGTCCCGTATGCCTGGCTGGTGATGGCGTCCGGCACGGCACGGCGGTTCGCCTGCTCCCCGGGCACGGAGCCGCTTGTCGATCCGTTCGCGGACCTCGAGCCGGTCCGGGTCGTTGTGGCGAATGAGGCGGTAGGCGGCGTCGAGGATGGGCTGAGCGGAACGGAAGTTATCGGTCAAGACCACCCGACCGGTCCTGGGGTAGGCCGCCCGGAATCCGAGGATGTTCGAAAGGGCCGCGCCGCGGAAGCGGTAGATGCTCTGGTCGTCGTCGCCAACCACCGTGACGTTGCCGGACGGCGCCGGTGCGAGGAGGCGGACCAGCTCGAACTGGGCATGGTTCGTGTCCTGGAACTCGTCCACCAGCACGTACCGGTACCGAGCCCGCTCGGCAGCCAGGACGTCCGGATGGTCGCGCAGCAGCTGGAGGGCGAGCCCGACCTGGTCACCGAAGTCGATCCGGTCCGCGGCCCGCAGAAGTCCCTCGTATGTCTCGTACGTCGCTGCCAGCTCCGTCTGGCGCGCGGCCTCCTCGGCGAGGGCCGCGTCATCGGGAGCGGCCGATGACCGCACGGCCAGCTCCTCCGCGGCCGCTCGGTAGGCCGCCGGCGCGATGTCCTCGTCGCGAGCGCGCGAGAAGTGAGTGGCCAGGACCGACAGGAACCGGGTGGGGTTGCCGAGCGGGCGGAATCGGTCCAGCGGCAGCTCGTCGAGGTGCTCCCGGAGGAACGTCACCTGCTCGGCGCGGGACATGACCGCCACCTGGTCCGAGAGCCCGACGGCCAGTCCGTGCTCGCGCAGGAGTCGGTCGCCGAACGCATGGAAGGTGGAGATCACCGAGTCGGCATACCCGTACGGGACGAGCTGGTCCACGCGCTCCTGCATCTCGGCCGCGGCCCGCTCTGTGAAGGTCAGGGCCAGGATCTCTGCCGGGCGCGCTCGCTGCTCGGCGATGAGCCAGGCGATGCGCCGGGTGAGGACCGTGGTCTTCCCGGTCCCCGCCCCGGCGACGACGAGGAGCGGACCTTCGCCCCAGGTCACCGCACGTCGCTGGCGGGCGGTCAGGTCGGCCAGGAGCGGCGGTTGAACGCGAAGGTGCCGGCGGCGCGGCCGTGCGGCGGTCTCCAGCTCCTCGAAGATCGGGATCTGGTTCGGCGCGGGAGTCACGGCGGCCACGGGCTCGATGGTAGCGGAGGGATCGGGCATGCCGGCAGCGTCCGCCGCCGGTGCGACAGGTTATTGGTCGCGTTCGGCAGCCGTCTCCGAACCGCCGCTGATCGCGATCCGCAACGCCTCCTGCTCCTCGTCGGACAGCGTGTGGGTCGCTTCGCCGCGGAGGACTGGCTTGGCGAAGATCCGGGTCCCGGCCCGGCCATGGAGGCTGCTGAGCACCACCCCGCTGCGATCGTCGTCAAGAAGGGCGATCGCGAAGCTCTGGTCGGAGCCGGTGTCGTTGAACGGGTTGAATCGGACGAGGCCGATGTGCTGGAGGCTCCCGCGCGACCGACGCTCGAGGCGCTGGTAGCGGTCGTCCACCTCTCCCAGCCGGCGCTCCACCCCGTCCACCCGGGCGCCGTGGGCCACGAGCGCATCGCCCAGCGAGCCGCCGCTGGCCTCATCCGCGAGGGACCGATAGCTGGCCGTGGCCCGCGCCAGCCGCCGGCTGACGACGAGGAGCCAGCCGGCCAGGCCGAGGACCCCGAGAACCAGCAGCCCGAGCACGATCGACAGGTTGTCGGCGAGCCACTGGTTGAGGTCGGGCACGATGGGCGGCAGTCCCGGAGCGGGCTGGAACGGCTGGTATCATACCGACCCTCCGCCGGCCCACCCGCCGGCGGTTCCGCGTCAGCACGAGGTCTCATGGCTCGACGAACCGGCAAGGCTGCCACCCGGCGCGCCCGCCAGCAGAAGCGCGCGAAGCAGGGTCCGACCGCGGCCACCCCGAGCTCCGCCCCTACGGCCAGCGAGGACCCCACCGAGGTGACGTCGGCCGAGGTGACCGCCACCGGGGACGCGACTCCCACGGCTGCTGCTCTGCGGCGGGCGGCGCCGATCTACGCCGGTGTCAGGGCCTCGTCACGCCTCGGTAACGAGGCGGAGTACCACTACGTTGTCAGCGACCTGCGGAACACGAGCATCCTGGTCGTGATCATGGCCGCCATGCTTGCCGTGGCGGTCGTCATCGTGAACGTGGTTTCGGCCGCTCCTTAGCCTCCCGACGGGCGGCGCGCAGTCGCGCCAATCGGTCCCCGATCTGGGTCTCCATCCCCTGGTCCGACGGCTCGTAGTAGATCTTCCCCACCAGCTCGTCTGGCAGGTACTGCTGCTCGACGTCGGCGTTCGGGTAGTCGTGGGGGTAGAGGTAGCCTTTGCCGTGGCCCTGCTCCCGGGCCAGCCGCCGATGGGTGCCCTGCCGCAGGTGGAGCGGCACCGGCAGCCGGCCGCGACCTTCGACGTCGGCCAGGGCCGCCCAGTAGGCCGCTCCGGCGCGGTTCGACTTCGGCGCGGAGGCCACGTAGGCGGCGGCCTGGGCCAGGGCGTACTGGGCCTCCGGCAGGCCGATCATCTCGGCCGCCTGCATGGCCGCCACCGCGATCTGGAGCGCCCGGGGATCGGCATTGCCGACGTCCTCGCTGGCGGCGATGACGATCCGGCGGGCGATGAACGTCGGGTCCTCCCCCGCCGCCACCATCGAGGCGCACCAGTACAGTGCCGCGTCGGGGTCGTTGCCGCGCATCGACTTGATGAAGGCGCTGATCGCCTCGTAGTGGCCGTCGCCGGCGCGGTCGTAGGCGAGGAGCCGCTCCTGCGCGGCGGACGCCAGCACCTCGGCGTCCAGCGCGGTCCCATCAGGCACCGTCGCGGCCGCCGCTTCGAGCACGTTCAGGGCCTGGCGCGCGTCTCCGCCGGCGATGTCCAGCAGGGTCGCCATCCCGTCATCGGTCAGGCTCACCCGGCCGGCCAGGCCGTCCGCATCGGTCAGGGCCCGATCGACGATGGCCCGCAGGTCGTCGGCGTCCAGTGGCTCGAGGCGGTAGACCCGCATTCGGCTGAGCAGCGGGGAGTTCAGCTCGTAGTACGGGTTCTCGGTGGTGGCGCCCAGGAGGGTGATGGCCCCGTCCTCCACGTGGGGCAGGAGCGCGTCCTGCTGGGCTTTGTTGAAGCGGTGGAGCTCGTCGATGAACAGCACCGTCCGGCCGCCCGCGTCGCGGAGGGCGCGGGCCTCGGCCACCAGGGCACGGACGTCGGCCACGCCGCTGGTCACCGCGCTCAGCTGGCGCCAGGTCCCGCCCGACTCCTCGGCGACAAGCCGGGCGAGGGTGGTCTTGCCGCTCCCCGGCGGGCCCCAGAACACGAGGCTGGGCAGGTAACCGGGTCGGACGACCTTCGCCAGTGCGCCGTCAGGCCCAACGAGGTGGCGCTGTCCGACGAACTGATCGAGCCGATCGGGCCGCAGCCGGGCCGCGAGCGGGGCATCGGGGCTCGGAGTGTCCGGGAACAGCGGCCGGACGGGCTCGGCCGGGCGAGGACGCCGGGGCATGCCGGGAGTCTACCCGCCGGTATCATGCGGCCGATGGAACAGAACCTCCGTATCCCCGGCCCGACCCCCATCCCCGACGACGTGCGGGAGGCCCAGTCGGCGCCGATGATCAACCACCGCGGTCCCGAGTTTGGCGAGCTCCTGCGGGAGATCAGCGCCGGAATCGCCCAGCTCATCGCGACAGAAGGCGAGGTCTTCCTCCTGACCGGCTCCGGCACCGGCTCGCTGGAGGCGGCGATCGTGAACACCCTGTCTCCCGGCGACAGGGTGCTGGCGGTCTCCATCGGCTCCTTCGGTGACCGATTCGCGAAGATCGCGGAGGTGTTCGGCGCGCACGTCGACCGCCTCGACTTCGAGTGGGGCACCGCGGCCGACCCGGATGGGGTCGCCGCCTACCTCGCCGAGAACCCGCCGTACCGGGCCGTGCTCCTGACCCACAACGAGACCTCGACCGGGGTCGCGAACCCGCTGCGCGAGCTGGCGGCTGCCATCCGCGGCGCGCCGGGCGAGCCGCTCGTCCTGGTGGACGGCATCAGCGGCCTGGGAGCCATGCCGTTCGAGATGGACGCCTGGGGCGTGGACCTCGTGGTCAGCGCCTCGCAGAAGGCGTTCATGGCGTCGCCGGGGATCGCCATCGCGGCGGTAGGCGGGCGGGCCCGGGCGGCCGAGACGCAGGCCCGGATGCCGCGCTACTACTGGGACTTCGCCGAGGCGCGGTCGCTGGCCGCCAAGGGCCAGACGCCATGGACACCTGCCGTCAGCGTCCTGTACGGGCTGCGCCTGGGCGTGGCCGCCCTCGTCGCCGAGGGGACGGCGCGGACCTGGGCTCGGCACGCGGCGATCGCGGCCGGGGCGTCAGCGGGGCTGGAGGCGCTGGGCTTCCGGCTGGTGGCGTCTCCCGAGACACGCTCGTCCACCGTCACCGCCGCGTGGCTGCCGGAGGAATTGGACTGGAACGCCTTCGACGAGGTCCTGCTCCGCCGCGGCCTGGTCGTGGCCGGCGGGCAGGGGAAGTGGGCCGGACAGATCCTCCGTTTCGGGCACATGGGCGACGTGACCTGGGAGGAGATCGATGCGGCGCTGGCCACCTGCGCGGAAGCCCTGACCGAGCTGGGGCGCGAGGTAGACGGGAAGGCTGCTCGAGGGGCCGGAGAGTCGGCCTACGAGGCCGCCATCGGCACGGGAGTCCCCGCCTAGCCGGCGCCAGGAGCGAAGCAGGACGGCCTAGAGCTGGCGTCCGAAGAACGTGCTGAGCCGACGACTGATGGCCAGCTTGGTCAGGGGGAACCGGAGGCGGTCCCACGCCCGCTCGATGGCCTCGATCGCCCGCTCGCTCATCGACCGGCCCGAATAGGCCGACCAGACCTTGCCGTCGGCGATGGTCCGGATTTCCTCGGCGCGCGAGGGGAGCTCGGCTTCCAGCCAGCCGGCGTACTCGTAGAAGGTCTCCGACGGCTGCCGGCCGATGCCCGCCCGCTGCGCGGCAAGGTTGAGCCGCGCCCAGCCCCGGTCGCCGGGTGAGAGGAACCGGAACCGGCGGCGGGCCGAGAACCAGCGGAAGGCCCCGTACCCGGCGGCCAGGCCGATCAGGACGAGGAAGATCCAGCCGTTGGTGGCGCGGCTTTCCTCCGTCGGCGAATCCTCGCCGGCCTGGAAGCCACCAGGGATCGGCGCGAAGCTGGCCGTCGGGCCCTCGCCCTGGAGCTTGGTCGGCGAGTCGTAGCCCGGCGGGAAGGGGCCCTGGACGTCCACGCCGCGGTTGCCGGGAACCGGCACGACCGCGTTCGGGTCGCCGCTGGCGCGCGAGAAGCGGGGGTTGATCGACCGGGTGGACTCGAAGATCTGCCATCCGTATCCGGGGAAGTAGATCTCGGCCCACGCGTGGGCATCCTTCTGGGTGACCTCGTACGCACCATCCTCGTTGCCGGTGCCGGGCCCGTAGCCCACCGCGAGGCGGGCGGGGATGCCGAGGCTGCGGGCCATCATCACCATCGACGAGGCGAAGTAGGTGCAGAAGCCGCGCCGCGTCTCGTACAGGAAGTAGTCAACCATGTCCTGGGACGCGTCCTGCGGCATGGTGACGGACGTGTCGTAGACGAACTCGTCGCTGCGGAGGAAGGTGGCGAGCGCCTTGGCCTGGTGGTACGGGTCGGCGGGGACCTCGGCGACCACCGCGGTTGCCATGTCCCGCGTCCGCTCCGTGATGCCGGTGGTGTCGAGGTAGAGGGCGGTGACCTCCGGCTCGTAGTCGGTCGGCGCCGACGCCAGCTGGGCCTCGGTCACCTCCTCGGCCACGACCGCGGTTATGTCGTACATCTGCCCCGTGTCCAGCGATCCCGCGGCCTCCACCCCGGCGAAGATGGGCCCGCTGCTCGGCTCGGTGGCGACGGTGGGCGCGAAGAAGCGCACCGGGAAGCCCGGCGCGTACAGGTCGCGCCCCTGCGGCGTGAGCAGCTGGACCGTGACCGTCACCGCCTCGAAACCCTCCTCGACCAGCGGCCGGTCGGGGGTCCAGCTCGGGAAGACGTCCGCCTCCGCTGCCACCGCGCGCTGGCGGGCCCCGGTCCACGACCAACCCCGTCCGGTGTAATGGTCGTAGGCGACGGCGGCCAGGTAGTACGGCCGTTCGGCTCCGATCAGGTTGAGGACCGGGCCGTCGCTGACGCTCCACGAAGGGCCGACGGTCATGCTCGGGCCGAATCCGCTCGAGACCGGGCGGGCATTGGCGCTGTTCAGGCCCTGGAAGAAGCCGCTCGCCTCCGACGCGAAGTCGAGCCAGAGCTGGTCCAGGCTCTTCACCGCCGAGGTGAGCGGCGCTGCGACGGCGACCGAGGTCAGGACCCAGGCCAACCCGATGGCGGCGGCGGTGAACATGACCCCGCTCCGCATGATCGAGGCCGGGACGTCGACGTTTTCGCTCACCCGCCGCTGCTGCCAGTTCGCCCGGCGCTCGACCAGGGCGGCGCGCAGCCAGAGCAGGAGGGCGGCCAGGGCGAACAGGACGAGGTAGCCGAAGAGGTCCTCGCGCACGGTGGCGACGAGGTTGATGACGAGGAAAGCCCCGACCATGAGGATGGCGTCGAGGACCTGGTGGCGCCGGTAGATTGCGAACGCGGCGCTGTAGGCGGTGACCCACATGAGCACCCCCATCGCGACCGCGAACACGATCCCCTGCTGGATGGCCCCGAATCGGTACGCGGTCATGGCCGCGTCGATACCCGCCGCACGGAGCATGTCGAGACGCGAGAGCTGGGAGAGCTCGGGGAAGTACTCGCCACCAACCGACCACAGGATGATCCCCGCCCCGAGCAGGGCCGAGATGGGAATGGCGATCGCGATCGAGAGGCGGCTCGTGCCGAAGGCGAGGCCGGCGACGAGGCCGAAAATCGCGACCGGGACGAGGAACTCGAGCTGATCGAGCCATCCGGTGGCCTGGACCGCCCAGCACAGGCTCAGGAGCATGACCCCGAGCAGGATCACGCTCATCCAGCCCTCGCGGGGACCGGGGATCCGGCGGCGCTCGTCGACCGGCTCGTCAAGCACGGACGCGCTCCTTGGTGACGAGGACCCGCTCGGGGGCATCCCCGGCGTGCATCAGGACGTTGGCGATGCCGTACTCGCTCAGGGCATGGCGCACGGCGTTGATCTCGCCCGCCCGGCTGCCGGGCTCATCGCGGTCGGACGAGGCGAACGAGTCGAGGTCGAGCAGGACGACGATGGCTCCGACCCCGCGCCGGGCGAGGCTGGCGAGGGGCCGGACCCAGTCGCGGGTCGTGGCTCCGGTCACGATGCACACCGTCATCCCCCGCCGGAACTGCGGAAGGCTGGCGGCGACCACCTCGGCCAGGGGCTGGATGCCGTCGGCCTGGACGTTGGCCAGGAGGTGGAGGATCTTCTGCTCCACCCGCGATCCCCGGTCCGGGGTCAGGACATGGGAACGACGGGCGGAGGCGGTGAGGCCCACCGCCCGGTTGTCGGCCAGGGTCCGAACCGCGATCGAGGCCGCGACGCTGACCGCGGTCTCGACCGAGGCACCGTCGCCGGTCCCGACATGGGCCGATCGGTCAAGGTCGAGCACGAGCCACAGGTCGGCCGCCTGCTCGGGGTCGAACTCCTTGACCTGGAGCTCCCCGTGGCGGACCGAGCTGAGCCAGTGGATGCGGTTGATCGCGTCGCCCGGGGCGTAGGGCCGGATGGTGGCCGCCAGCGGCGAGGCCATCTCCCGCCGGCGGCGGGTGGCCGCCGTGCCCTCGATCGGCGCCGGGGGGAGGCGCCAGTGCGGCAGGGCGTACACCTTCGGGAACACGACCACCGTCGTGGGCCGCCCGACGGTCATCTCGGAGGTGAACAGGCCGAACGGATCGCCGGTGCGGACCTTGACCGGACCGATGCGGAACGTCCCGCGGCGGTTGAGGGAGACCTTGGACAGCCACTGGCGGCTGCTCTGGGCCCGGACGCCAATGACCCGGCCGGGGATGCCGATGGGCAGGTTCGAGTCGTTCGTGACCTCGAGCCACGGCTTGGACCAGCCGGCGTCGTTGTCGATGCGGTAGACCGCGTGGAGCACCTCGCCCGCCTGGGCCCGCGGGTTCAGGACGTGGTACCCGGCCCGGACCCCGCCGAGGCCACGGCGGGCGTACCACCACGAGCCGATGATGAGGGCGCCGGCCAAGTAGACGAGGAAGAACAGGACGGGGATGCCGGTGCTGAACGCGGCGACCACCAGGACGGTGGCCACGAAGATGACCGGCAGTCGGCGGCCGACGCGTCCCATCCGGGTCTGGCTCAGGCGATCGTGGCTCGGGTTCCGGTCAGGCCGGCGCCCCGGCCTCGGTCGGCTCGGCGATCGGGACCGTGGTGAGGACCTCGCGCACGATGGCGTCGTTGTCCACCTCGCGCAGTGACGCCTGGCTCCTCACGATGAGGCGGTGTCCGAGCACGGGCACCGCCAGCTGCTTGACGTCATCGGGGATCACGTAGTCGCGACCGCTGATGGCGGCGAGGGCCTGAGCGGCCTTGTAGAGGTGGAGCGAGCCTCGCGGGGAGGCTCCCAGGTAGACGTCGGCATGCTCGCGGGTCGCGCCAACGAGTCGAATGATGTAGTCGGCCACGCCCTGGTCGACGTAGATCTCCTTCACGCTGGCCTGCATCTGGCGCAGCTCGTCGATGTTGAGGACCTGCTGGAGGCCGTCGATCGGGTGGAGGCGCTTCTGCTCGTCCAGGATCACGAGCTCCTCCATCGGCTTGGGGTAGCCCAGGCGGATGCGGAGCAGGAACCGGTCCAGCTGCGCCTCGGGAAGGGCGAACGTGCCCTCGTACTCGATCGGGTTCTGGGTGGCGATGACCAGGAACGGGCTCGGCATCTCGTAGCTGGTGCCGTCGATCGTCGCCTGCCGCTCCTCCATGCACTCGAGGAGGGCGCTCTGGGTCTTCGGCGTGGCGCGGTTGATCTCGTCGGCCAGTACCACCTGGGCCATGATCGGCCCAGGGCGGAACTCGAAGTCCTGCGACTTCTGGTTGAAGATCGACAGGCCGGTGACGTCCGACGGAAGAAGGTCGGGCGTGAACTGGATGCGGCGGAAGGTGCAGCCGATGCTCCGGCTCAGGGCCTTGGCCAGCATCGTCTTGCCGACGCCGGGGACGTCCTCGATGAGGATATGGCCCTCGCACAGCAGCGACACCATCGCGAGGCGAACCTCGGCGTGCTTACCGACGATGACCCGCTCGATGTTGCCGATGGTGCGCTCGGCCGGCTCCTGGACATTCACGGCGGGCTCCTGGTGAAGAGGTTGAGTCACCGGACAATACCCCAGCCGGTGGCTGAGCGGTTCACGACCGGTAGGACGTTTCGGGGGCGGCCGCGGTTCAAAATCCGTTCAGGCGGAGCCATTCAGCCATGATCCGGCCGCCGATCGGGGCGGCCGCGACCGACCCGGGCCCGGCGCCCTCGACGATGACTGCGACCGCGATCGACGGCACGGCTCCGGGCTCGGCCGACGCGAAGCCAATGAACCACGAGTGGGGCGCCAGCCCCTCGCCTCGCTCCGCCGTGCCGGTCTTCCCCGCCGTCTCTACCCCCGCGATGCCGTAGTTCGCGACGTTGGCCGCTCCCGCGTAAGGCACCCCCAGCGGCCCGTGGACCGCGTCCACCATGACCTCCCGCACCTGGTCGGCCGCGACCCTGCTGACGACCTGCCGTCGGGCGGGGCTGTCGAAGCTGGCGACCGCGGTCCCGGCCCCGCCGGCTTCATCGGGGACCCGGACCTCGCTCACGACGTACGGCTCGAGCATCGTGCCGCCGTTGGCCACCGTCGCCGCCACCAGCGCCATCTGGAGCGGGGTGGCGGTGACCCGTGCCTGGCCGAACGCGGCCGATGCCAGCTCCGCGTCGTCCACGAAGTCCTCGCAGCCCGGATCGGCAACCGCGGTCACCGCCGAGGCGGACACCGGCAGGGCATGGCCGGCAGGCCCGACCCGGAGGTCCTCGCAGAAGCCAAATGTCTCCGCGCCCGCCAGGTACGGCTCCTGTCCGAGCTCGAGCCCGACGTGGGCGAAGTAGATGTTGCTCGAGATCTGCATCGCCTCGGACAGGTCCCAGAGCCCGGGCGGGACTCCGGCGAGGTCGTGCTCATTGATCGTGAATCCGTTGACGACCATCCCGTCCACCTCCTCCTGGGGCTGGGTCGGGAACGTCGTCTCGGGGGTGATGACCCCGGCGTCCAGGGCCGAGGCGGCGGTCAGCACCTTCATCACCGAACCTGGCACGTAGACCCCGTTCAGGGCGCGGTTGACGAGCGGCAGGTTGGGGTCCGCCTGGATCGCGAGCCACGGCGCCTCGGCCGCGGCCGGGTCGCCGCTGATGGCGGTGGCGTCGAAGGTCGGGCTGGAGGCCATGGCCAGCACCGCACCGGTCGCCGGGTCGAGGGCCACCACCGCCCCCACGCTGCCGCCCAGCAGGTCGGCGGCCAGGTCCTGGAGCCGGTGGTCCACGGTGAGGACGAGGTCCTGGGCCTGGGGTGGTCGCTGGAGGACGTCGTTCACGACGTCGTGCAGCGGGTTCGGGTCGCGGAGGCCGATGAGAAGCTCGTCCCACGCCCGCTCGACCCCGGCGGTCCCGTAGCGGAGCGACGCATAGCCAAGGAGATGGGTGGACGCGGCGTCGAGATAGGTCCGCCGCGCAAGCTCGTCGATGACCTGCGTGGACGCCATGGTCACGCCCTCGCGGTCGAAGATCGTCCCCCGTGGCTGGCTGCGGTGGGCGGCGATGAGCGCCGGGTTGTCGGGGCGGGCCTCGAGCGGGGCGGCGATGACTACCTGCCACCAGGACATGGCGAGGATGAGCACGGCGAAGCCGGCCAGCATCGCCGTTCCCAGCCGGGGCAGGTGGGACGCGATCATCGGGACGCCTCACCCGCCGCGGCGTCCCCGGACACGGTCGAGCGGTGGCTGACGGCCAGCAGCAGGCCCACCACCACGAAGCTCGCGAGCAGGCTCGATCCGCCGTAGCTCACGAACGGGAGGGTGATCCCGGTCAGGGGCACGACCTTGAGGTTGCCGGCGATGATGATCAGGCTCTGGAGGACGAGCCCGGCCGCCAGGCCGGCCGCCAGCATGGTGCTGAAGTCGTCGCGGGCCAGGATCGCGATCCGCAGGCCGCGGGCCATGACCACCGCCACCAGGCCGAGCAGCGCCACCCCGCCGACCAGGCCCAGCTCTTCGCCGATGGCCGCGAAGATCATGTCGGTATGGACGGCCGGGACGGGCAGCTGGCCACCGATCATCGGCAGGCCCTGGCCCAGCCCCTCGCCCAGCAGTCCGCCCCGGGCGAAGGCATACAGGGCCTGGATCGCCTGGTAGCCCGAGCCGCTCGGGTCCGCCCACGGATCCAGCCAGGCGTCGATCCGGACCTGGACATGGGGGAAGAGGAGGTAGGCCACCGTCGACCCGGCCAGGAAGAGCACGATTCCGAACAGCACGTAGGCCCGCCTGCCGGTGGCCACGAACAGCATCGTCAGGAAGATGCCGAAGAACATGAGCGCGGTGCCAAGGTCGCGGCTGACGACGACGATCAGCATCACCGCCGCGAACACGATCAGCATCGGCGCCAGGTACGGGAGGGGAGGCAGGGCGAGCGGGCCGATGCGGTACGACGCGCCGGACAGGACGGCCCGGTTCTCGGCCAGGTAGCCGGCGAGGAAGATGACGAGCATGACCTTGATCGCCTCTGACGGCTGGAAGCCGAACGGTCCGATCACGATCCAGAGCCGGGCTTCGTTGACCTCGGTCCCGAAGAGGAAGGTCACGACCAGGAGGAGCGCCGCAAACAGGCCCCAGCTGTACTTGTAGTGCCGCAGGAACCCGTCGTCGCGCAGGCCCACCGCCACCACCACCATCGCGCCGAGGCCGACTCCGAACCACACCATCTGGGTGCCGACCATCCCGAGGTTGAGGGCCGCGTTCCCGGCCAGGTCCTGTGGCAGGCGGTTGAGCATGATCACCCCCACGGCCGCCATCCCGGCCACCGCCGGCAGCAACAGCTCGTCGCCGCGGTGTCCGAACCACGACAGGGCCAGGTGGGCGACGGCGAACAGGATGACGAAGGCGAGGGCGACCGCCATCGGACCGATGTCGGCGGTTCCCGATTGGGCGATGTTGGTGACGAGCACGCCGAGCGGGACGAGGAACAGGATGGGGACCAGCAGCGACAGCTCGGTGCGCCGCATCGCGAGGCGGTACATCGTCAGCGCTCGAGCCGGAACCGCACCCGGCCGATGGCAATCTCGTCCCCGAACGACAGCGCGACCGGCCGCTCGATGCGGTGGCCGTTGACCCAGGTCCCGTTGGTGCTGCCCCGGTCCTCGACGTACCACGCTCGACCGCGGAAGGTCAGGGCGGCGTGGGTCCCGCTGGCGAACTCGTCGTCGAGGTAGATCGTGCTGTTCACCTCGCGACCCAGGGTCGTAATCGGGCCGATGTGGAGGACCCGGCCAGCCGCCGGCTCGCCGCCGGGCGACTCGAGGACGACGAGCCGGCCGATGCCGGTGCGCGAGGCCGCCTCGGTCGCGGCCGCCTGGCGGAGGTCGGCCCGCAGAGAGCGGGCGAAGCGCAGCAGGATGAGGAAGAGGAGGGCGAGGAATCCGAGCTGGAGCGCGAGGAGGATCAGGCGGAGGATGTCGTTGGTCACGGGGCGCGATCGGTCATCCGCGCAGCCGGAACTCGACGGAGGTGTTGCCGATCCGGATCCGATCCCCGTTGGCCAGGGCGATCTCGTCCACCCGCTGGCCGTTCACGGTCGATCCGTTCCGGCTCTGAAGATCGACGAACCCATATGCCCCGTGCTGGAGCTTCAGCTGGCAGTGATGGCGGCTCACCTGGGGATCATCGAGGATGACGTCGTTGTCGGTTGCGCGACCGATGGCGATCAGGGCGCCGCCGAGGTCGAAGCGGGCCGCGCCGCCGCCATCGGTCTGGACCACGAGATACGCCCGCGAAGCGGCGTTTGGCTGCGGCACGCTGTGCCCCTCGCGGGCCAGGACGCTCGTGTCGTCGGCCATCGGTCGCTCGGCCACGGGCGCCGCGTCATCGTCGGCAACGGTGGCGGCGACGCGGACGTCGCCCCGAGGCACGAGGCCATCGGCCTGGAGGATGACCCTCGGCCGGGCCATGAGCCGATACCCCTCGCGACGGGCGCGGGTCAGGACGTCGTGCGCCAGGTCGTCCTCGAGCGAGCCGTGGTACGACTCGAAGCTGGCGTAGTCGGTTGGACTGAGATGCACGACGTAGCGATTGGGGACGATCACGCCCTCCTCGCCGAATCGCTTGTTCGTGTCCATGGCGCGCGCGATCCGCTTGGCCAGGGTCACCGGCTGCGGTGCCGCTCCCATGCGTCCGGCAGGCGCCTCGACCACTCGCTCGAGGAAGTCCTCGAGCCGCCGGAAGATGCCCATCGGCCGCGGATGCTAGCACGGGGTACGAACGCCGCCCTGCGCGGTACTTTGGCCCGATCCGGGAGCGGGGAGCCTCGTGGCTATACTGGCGGCCCGTGAGCGGTCCTGATCATGACTGAGTTGCTGAGCGAATCCTTCTGCGAGCGTTGCGGAAACCGATACGAGCTCGGCACCGCCGAGCCGATGTCCACCGCGCGCAAGACGCGCGGCCTGGTGACCGGCCTGCGCCAGTTCATCATGAGCACCGAGAGCCTGGGCGATTCGATCACCGATGCCATGCGGGTCGAAGAGGAGGCCCTCGCGGCCCGTCAGATCGACGCCTTCCAGGAAACGTTCAACTTCTGCCTGGACTGCCGCCGATACACGTGCGTCAGCTGCTGGAACGACGGCGAGGGACGCTGCCGCTCCTGCATGCCGGTCGCCGGCATCGATGACCTGGCCGGCATCGACGAGCGGACGGCCGGCCCGGCACTCGCGCCGGCCGCGGTTGACGAGACCCCGCTCCTGGCCATGGCCGAGGAGCCGGCCTGGCCGGCTGCCGAAGAGCTCCCGGCCCCGGCCCTCGAATGGCCGAGCGAAGACGAGATCATCCCGGCCGCTGGCGCCGAGGCGGAGGCCGCAACGGACGACGGCGTGGCCGTCACGGCGCCGACCGAGTTCCCCGAGCCCCGCGTTGTGCCCGGTTTCGCCGCCGAGGAGGAGCCGGAGCCGGTGGTCGCGGCGGAAGTCGAGGTCGCGGCAGAGGCCGAACCCGAAGTCGAGCCCGAGGTCGAGCCCGAGGACGCGGCCGCGGCCGAGGTGGAGCCCGAGCCAGAGCCCGAGCTCGTTCCCGAACTTGCCGCAGAGGTCGAGCCGGAGCTACCCGAGGTCCAGCCGGAGGCACCCGCACCGGAGCCGATCGAGGAGCCGATCGCGGCCGCGGCCGAGCTGGAGCCCGAGGCGCCCGAGCCGACCCCGATCGCCCCGACGGGGGCCCCGCGCCGGGACCTGCGCGACACGTTCCTCCGGGGCCCGCTCATCCCCCGCACGACCCAGCCGGCCGAGCCGATGCCGGAGAGCCTCGCCGCGCGCCGCACCCAGCTGGACGCGCTCGGCCTTGACGACCCGGGCGAGGGCAGCGTCACCGTCGGTCAGCGCGATGCGCTCCCCTATCGGTCGAGCGGCGCCGGATCGGCAGCCGGCAGCGCGGCCCTGGCGGCGGTCTGGGATGCCTCAACCCGCGCCCTCGAGGCTGGAGCTGGCGCGCAGCGCGCGTCGCTCCGCCCGTGTGGCGCCTGTGGCCTGACCGTCTCGTCCACCGCGCGCTTCTGCCGGCGGTGCGGCGCCCCCCAAACGCTCAGCGCCTGACCTAGTCCGAGCTGCTCCCGCCGGGAGCGGTCGAGTCCTTCGAGCTCGAGCTCGGCTTCGTGCTGCCCGCGTCACTCGTGCTGCCCGCGTCGCCCGTGCTGCCCGCGTCGCCCGTGCTGCCCGCGTCGCCCTTCCCGTCAGTTGACGATCCCGGCGACCCGGATCCGCTCGACGGGGATTCGGTCGATGAGCCCTTCCGCGAGTCGGTGACGTAAAAGCCGCTGCCACGAAAGATCACGCCGGTCGGGTGGAGCACCCGCTCGACGGGACCTCGGCAGCGCTCGCAGGCCTCCGGCCCGTCCTCCAGGATGGAGTGGACGATCTCGATGGTGTGGCCGCAGTCACGGCAGCGATAGTCGTAGGTCGGCACGTCGCCGGATGATGGCAGGAGCCCCCGCCCCGGGCAACGCCCGGTGGGCGCCTCAGTTGGTGGTCGCGCTCCCCGCCCGGAGCAGCGTCGCGAACGACCAGCGCCGGCGGTCGCCCTGGGTCACCGGTGCGGCCTCCTCCAGCCCGGCCACGATGCGGGCCAGGCGGTGGATGTCGGCCGTGATCTTCTCCTTCGGGAATCGGAGCACGAGCGGCGTGCCGGAGTTGGCGGCCATGACCGCGGTCGCGCCGGCGGAGACGATGGTCGCGATGACCGGTCGTCCGAGCGCGCTCTCCATGTCACGAATGGCCACGCCGTGGTTAGCCCGGTTGGCGACGACCCGGATGTGGTCGTCGATGCCGAGCTCGTGCGCGAGGTTGAGGAACTGGGCGCTGTTTCGGAGGGGCCCAACCTCGGGCGTGACGGTGAGCAGGATCTCGTTGGCCACCGACAGCATGGCGACCGTCCGGTCGTCATAGCCGGGATGGGTGTCCACGATGACGAGGTCGTAGTGCTGGCGGGCCCATCGGACGGCAGCGATCATCAGATCGGGACCGATGCGCTCCGCGTCGCCGGGCTCGAAGCCCCAGGTCAGGACGTCCAGGCCGCTGGGCTCGTGGGCGACGATCAGCGAGCGGAATGCCTCATCGGTCCAGAACTCAGGTGAGCTGTCGGCCATGTCGGCCAGGCCCCGGCGGGCCGGGACGTCGATGACGGCGGTGACGTTGCCCACGCCGGCATCGGCGTCGAGCAAGAGCACCCGCTGGCGGGTCTGCATTCGGAGCGCGATCGAGAGGTTTACCGAGACCGTCGTCTTGCCCACGCCCCCCTTCGGGGCGAAGACCGCGACGACCAGGGCGTTGGCCGGATCGTGGCCACCGATCATGACCGGGACCGGAGCATCCTCGTCCCCGTCGGCGGTTGGCGCCGGCGTCGTCGGGACGCCGGAGCGGATGAGGAGGGCCTGGAGCCGATAGACGAGCGCGTCGGGGAGCACGGGCTTGACCACGAACTCGTCCGAGACCTGCCACACGTCGTCGAGCTCTCCGGCCTCGTCGCCGAGGAGGATGAGCGTCGAGACCGGGCCCGCCTCGTTGAGCCGGCGATGGACGCGCCGCACGACGCTGGGCGCGAGGTCGGCATCGATGATCGCGAACGCGGGGCGGCGGCCCTCCACGATCGTCGCTTCGAACGCCTCTTCGCTGCCGATGACCTCGAAACCAGCCTTGTTCAGGGCCTGGGCGATGTCGGCGGCATCGTCATGCGCGGCGAGCAGGACACGGGGTCGTTCCATCAAGTGCCTTTTGGTGCGGTGCGGGGCACCAGTGTCGACGGCGCGCGCTCACGCGAACAATGGGACTAAGGTACCGACGCCCCCTCGGAGGCGGAAGCCGGACTAGGCGGTGCCGCCCAGCTTCATGCCGCACTTCGGGCAGTAGAAGGCGCCGGTTCCGCGGGCGTCGAACCCGCAATGACCGCAGACCTTGCCCGCGCCCGCGTCGCGCTGGATCGGGGTGTCGGCGGTGCTCACCTGGAGGCCGGAGACCAGGACCTGCTGCTGGAGGTTGCTCAGAACGCGCTGACCGATCCGCTCGGTGTCGCCCCGCTGGCCTTTGCCGCCCCAGCCGAGGACGGCGCGGACGATGAGCTCGCCGGTCAGGTCGTCGAAGTGGCTGGCGAGGCCGCCGCTGATCGCGTCATAGGTGGGGTAGCCGGTCGTATCGGTCTCGCCGTGAAGGAGGCCGACGATCAGGGTGTCGATCGTCATGTCGACCGCCTCGGTGATCTCGAGGACGTGGAGGGCGTGCCGGGTCACCGGGCTCGCCTCGCGGCGGGCCACGATCCACTGCTCGAGGTCGTCCAGGCGTTCGACCGCCGGCGCGGCCGAGGACAGTTCGAGCGGGAGCGGTGCAACGACCTCGATGCCGTCCACGGTCAGCGGCTCGACGATCCGTGGCAGCGAGGTGAGGACGTTGGGGCCCGGCGCGAGCCGGATGGCATCGCCGCTGCGGGCGAGGTAGGCCAGCGCCAGCGAGTACTGCCGGCCCCCGACCTGGGCCATCGGCGCCGGCGCCGGCGCCGGCTCGGGTTCAGGCTTGTTGCGACGGAGAAATCCCACGCGATCCTCAGGCTGCGGCGTGATCGGTCGCGATTCTACCCCGACCCGGAGCCGCTTCCGATCTGCCGGAGGCGCTCCTCGATGTCGGCCAGCCGCTCGCGCTCCCGCTCGACGACCGCTGCCGGGGCCCGTTCCACGAACGCGGGATCGGCCAGGAGGGCTGCCACCCGTTCGCGCTGGGCGCGCAGCTCTGCCTCGCGGTCCGGGCCGAGCGTCCCCACCTCTGGCGGCGTTGTCGCGGCGTCGTCCAGCCACAAGGCCCCGAGCGCGGTCGCGGCTCCCCGCCCCTCCGGCACCGCCGCGTCGGGCGGCAGGATGTCGGCCCGCACCCGGGCCAGCGACTCGAGGTAGCGCACACCGGACCGGAGGGCCTCGGCCGCGGCGTTGGACGACGATGCGACGTGGAGGTTCACGGTCGCGCCGGCCGGGATCCCGGCCTCGGTCCGCACCGTTCGCGCCACCCGCACCACCTCCGCGAGGGCGGTGAACTCCGCGTCGGCGGAGGCGTCTTGCACTCCGGCCGTCGTCCCGGGATCCGGCCAGGGAGCGGTCATGAGCAGCTCGGCGTCGGCCAGAGCAGGCCCGTGCAGCGCTGGGCGCAGGGCGGACCAGATCTCCTCGGTCACGAACGGCATGACCGGATGGAGGAGCCGGAGCGTGTCGCCCAGGACCTCGACCGCGGTCACCCACGTCCGGCGGCGGTCGGGCGCCGGCACGGACTCGTCGCGGAGGTCGATCTTGGCCAGCTCCAGGTACCAGTCGCAGTAGTCGCTCCACGCGAATTCGGTGATCGCCGCGGCGTACCCGCCCAGGTCGAGGCGATCCAACCGGCGGGTCGCGTCGTCGGTGACCGCCGCCAGGCGCGACCGGATCCAGCGCTCGGACATGGACCGGTCGGAGCCCACCTGCTCAGCCTGGTCGTCCGCCGCGGCGACATTGCCCGACCCGGCGGGCTCGCTGCCGAGGACGAACCTGGCGGCATTCCATAGCTTGTTGGCGAAGTTCCGGGCACCGTCGAGCTTGGCCATCGTCAGGCGCTGGTCGCTCCCGGCCGACGTCCCGGTCGTCAGGGCCATCCGGACCGCATCGGCCCCGATCTCGTCGATGAGCTCGACCGGATCGCTCACATTGCCTTTGGTTTTGCTCATCTTCACGCCGCCCTGGGCGCGGACCAGGCCATGGAGGTACACGGTGTGGAAC
Source organism: uncultured Chloroflexia bacterium (assembly GCA_963699235.1). Taxonomy (GTDB): domain Bacteria; phylum Chloroflexota; class Limnocylindria; order QHBO01; family QHBO01; genus DASTEQ01. The sequence goes on from OY969424.1 coordinate 1,571,942, forward strand.
GGCTCGACATCGGTCAGGAACAGCCCGAGCATCATCATCCGCGCCACCCAGAAGAAGAGGATGTCGTAGCCGGTCTCCATGACCGATGTCGGGTAGAACCGACGCAGGTCCGGCGTGTCGTCCGGCCAGCCGAGGGTCGAGAACGGCCACAGTCCGCTGCTGAACCAGGTGTCGAAGATGTCCGATTCCTGGACCAGCTCCGCCGGCGGCCGGCCGCAGGTCTCGCAGGCGCTCGGCCCGCCAACCTCGTCGCTGACCGTGATATGGCCGTCGGGGCAGAACCAGGCCGGGATGCGGTGGCCCCACCACAGCTGGCGACCCACCGCCCAGTCGCGGATGTTCTCCATCCAGTGGGCGTACACCTTCTCGAAGCGCGCCGGCACGATCGTCGTCCGACCTTCCCGGACCGATGCCAGGGCCCGGGCGGCCAGCTCGGCGGTTCGGATGAACCACTGCACCGACAGACGGGGCTCGACGACCGTCCCGCACCGTTCGCAGTGGCCAACCACCATCGGGTGCGCGGCCTCGGCCTCGAGGTCGCCCGACTGGCGCAGCCGCTCGACGATCCGGCTTCGCGCCTCGAACCGATCCAGCCCGGCAAATTCTCCACCGGCCTCGGTGATGCGCGCTTCTTCGTCGAGGACGGCGATGGGCGTCAGGCCGTGACGCTTGCCGGTCTCGTAGTCGTCCGGGTCGTGGGCCGGAGTGATCTTCACCGCCCCGGTCCCGAAGGCCGGATCGACGGCGGCGTCGGCGATGATCGGCATCCGGCGGCCGAGGAAGGGCAGGATCGCGTCCTGCCCGACGAAGTCCCGGTAGCGCTCGTCATCGGGGTGGACGGCGACGGCCACGTCACCGAGGAGCGTCTCCGGACGGGTAGTCGCCACCGCGATCCAGCGTTCGGGGTCCGGGTCCCCGTTCGGGCCGGCCAGGTGGTACCGGATCGTCCACAGCGTCCCGACCTGTTCCCGGTGGATGTTCTCGAGGTCGCTGATCGTCGTCCGGCAGCGCGGGCACCAGTTCACCAGCGCTTCGCCGCGGTAGACGTAGCCCGCGTCCCACAGCCGCTTGAAGGCGACCCGCACCGCGCGGGCGCTGCCCTCGTCCATCGTGAACCGGTTCCGATCCCAGTCGGCGCTGGCGCCCAGGCGACGGAGCTGGAGCGAGATGGCCTCCCGCGTCTCGTCCAAAAAGGCCCACATCCGGTCGAGATACGCATCCCGGCCCAGCGACGCGCGGTCGAGCCCATCGGTGGCAAGGATCTTGTCCAGCACGAACTGAGCGGCAATCCCGGCATGGTCGACGCCGGGCACCCACAGGGTGTCGTCGCCCCGCATCCGGTGGTAGCGGATGAGGATGTCCTCGGCCGTGACGAACAGGGCGTGCCCGGTGTGCAGCGAGCCGGTGACGTTGGGCGGCGGCATGGTGATGACGAACCGTTCGGCGCCGGCCGGGGCCTTTGCCGCCGGCGCGAACCCGCCGCTGGCCTGCCAGCGCTCGTAGACGCGCGGCTCGACCGTGGCGGGCGCATACCGCGGTGTCAGCTCGGTCTTCCGCTGTCCCATGCCCGTTCTCCCGAGAAAACAAGATCCCGCTCGTCGAAGGACGAGCGGGCCCGTGGTACCACCTTCGTTCGATGTCGCCAGCCGCGCCGGCGTCACCCTCTCTTCGCGCTAACGGGCGAATCCCGGACGGCTCACGTGCGACCTTCGCCCTCGACCTGCCAAGCGGGCTCTCAGCCGTGGCCCGCGTCTCTGTCGGCCGTTGGAGGGTTACTCCTCACGGTCAGTGCCGTGCGCGGAGTCTACCCCGCGCGTCAGGTCAGCGGCGCTTGCCCGCGCTGAGGTGGACGACCCCGTCCGCGCTCCGCTCGACGGTCGCACCGGTCAGCGACGCGGTGGCTACCTCGCCGAGATCGATGTCGGCGCGGTGGGTGACGGTGTAGACGAACTCGCCGCCCGAGCCCAGGCTCAGCCGGACGGCGGTGACGCCGTCTGCCTTCTCGAGGGCCGACTTGAACGAGGTCACCGCGCCGAAGCTTCCCAGCCCGACGGCGGCGATGGTGGTCGTGGTGTCCACCGTGGCGTCGGCGACGATCGGCGGCGCATCGGCAGTGGCCGGCGCGGGCGCAGGCTCGGCGGCCGCATCGGTCGCTTCCGCGGCGGCAGACGCGTCGGGGTCGGCGTGGGTGCCGTTCGTCGGCCGTGCCTCGCCCTCGGCCAGGTCGGTGTCGCCGTTGCGGTCGATGCCCAGGTTCCGGAGCCGCTCCTCGTGCCCGCCGGCCGGGGCTTCGCCGGACTCGTCCGTCACATCGGTGCCTCCGGCAACCGCCGAGAGGTCGGCCTCCGGCAGGCGAGGCATGCGGCGCGCGGCCGAGATAAAGGTGTCGGGATCGGTGATCTCACCAAGTTGCGAGAAGAACAGCGCCAGCTCGCCCTCGTACTGCTCGACCTGGGCCTCCAGGGCGGCGATCTCCGTGGACGATCGGCGGTCATGCTCGTCGAGCTGCTCGGCCAGCTGGGACTGGCGCTGCTCGACCTTGCGCTGGGTCTCGGCCTCGATGCGGACGATCTCGGCCCGTGACCACTCGCCGATACCGGCCACGTCCTGCTCGGCTCGGGTCCGCAGCTCATCGGAGCGGGCCGTGGCCGAGGCGCGCATGGCGGCGATCTTGGCCGCAATGGCGGCACGGGCGTCCGCCAGGCTCGACTCGCGGGCGTCATCGGCGACGCGCCGCATGGCGGCGGTCAGGGAGCTGAGGAACTGGTCGCTCGGCTCCACGGGCGGCTCGGCACCGGGCGTCGGATCGACCGTCGCCTCGACCGTGGTGGTGTCGGCAGGATCAGGCATGTCCGTTTCCGTTCGCTGCTCTTCCTCCGACGGCTCGTCCTCGGCGCTCCACTTTCCGAAAAACCCGGGGCGTCGCTGGGTTGCCGTCATGACCCGTCTCCGTTTGGCCGGCTGATCAAGAACCGTGCGGCCATCCTAGAGCCCGTACTGCACCAAACCAGACTGCCCGGTGGTACCGGGACGGGCGAACGGTGGTACCACCGCTCCGGAATCGGTCAGGCCGATTCCTCGCGCGTGGCGTCGGGGCGCCCGGCTCCATCGCGGGCCCGGCTGGTTCGACGGCGTGGCGTGGTGTCATCGGTCTCGGTGACCAGCATCGGCGGTCGGCCGTGCTCGATGGTGTCGGCGGTGATGACGACCTTGGTCACATCGGTCCGCTCGGGGATGTCGTACATCACCTCGAGCAGCGCCTCCTCGACGATGGTCCGCAGGGCCCGGGCCCCGGTCTTGCGCTCGGTGGCCATCCGGGCGGTGGCCTCCAGCGCGTCATCGGTGAAGACCAGCTCCACCCGGTCCAGGGACAGGAACTTCGCGAACTGGCGGACGACCGCGTTCTTCGGCTCGGTGAGGACCTTCACCAGGTCATCGCGGGAGAGGGCCGCGAGGCTGACGACGACCGGCATCCGACCCACGAACTCGGGGATGAGCCCGTAGCGCAGGAGGTCGTCCGGCATGAGCTGCTCCAGCAGCCGGCGCCGCTCGTCGGGATCTCGCTGAGCCTCGGAGCCGAAGCCGATGCCCCGCCGGCCCACCCGCTCCTCCACGATCCGCTCGAGGCCCTCGAAAGCGCCGCCGCAGATGAACAGGATGTTGGTGGTGTCGATCTGGATGAAGTCCTGATGCGGATGCTTACGGCCGCCCTGGGGCGGGACGTTTGCGACCGTGCCCTCGAGGATCTTGAGGAGGGCCTGCTGGACGCCTTCCCCGGACACGTCGCGGGTGATGGACGGGTTGTCGGTCTTGCGCGCGATCTTGTCGATCTCGTCCACGTAGACGATGCCGCGCTGGGCACGCTGGACGTCGAAGTCCGCGGCCTGGATCAGTCGCAGGAGGATGTTTTCGACGTCCTCCCCAACGTAGCCCGCCTCGGTCAGGCTGGTCGCGTCGGCGATGCAGAACGGGACGTCGAGGACGCGTGCCAGGGTCTGGGCCAGGAGCGTCTTGCCCGAGCCGGTAGGCCCGACCAGCAGGACGTTGCTCTTGCCCAGCTCGACCTCGTCAACCGCCGACCCGGCGTTGACCCGCTTGTAGTGGTTGTAGACCGCGACCGACAGGACCTTCTTGGCCGCGTCCTGGCTGATGACGTACTGGTCCAGCGCTTCCTTGATCTTGCGCGGGCTGGGCAGCGGGGGCGGCGGGGTCCGGCTGGCGCGCGGCGCCTCGGCCATCTCCTCGTCGATGATCTCCTGGCACAGGTTGATGCACTCGTCACAGATGTACACGCCCTGGCCGGCGATCAGCTTGCGGACCTGCTCCTGGCTCTTCCCGCAGAACGAGCAGCGGTAGGGTGCCTTGGTCTTGGTCGTCATCGCCGGCCGAGGATAGCACGGGCCCGCACGGATCCCGCCATGAACCGATGGTCCGGACTGAGGAGTCGGAAGGCCCGAATCGCCAGCGCCGGGCTCGGTTAGATTGCGACCATGAGCCGCCGACAAGCCGGCATCCCATCGGTCCTCCTGGCGACGACACTCCTGCTCGCCGGATGCGCGAGCGAGGATCGCGGTGCCAGCCCGAGCGCCGCGTCGGTCTCCGTTCCGCCCTCAGCCGCGCCCGTCTCGATCCCGCCGTCAGCCGGACCGGTCTCGATCCTGGTGGACACCGATGTCGCCCCCGATGACCTCGTGGCGATTTCGTTCCTCGTCGCCGCACCCGACGTGGACCTCGTGGCGATCACGGTCTCGGGCACCGGAGAGGCGCACTGCGACGGAGGCGTGTCGACGGTCCTTGGGCTTCTCGAGCGGCTCGAGGCGCCCGAGATCCCCGTCGCCTGCGGCCGGGAATCGCCGCTGGCCGGCGATCGGGCGTTTCCCGAGGCCTGGCGCGAAGGCGCGGATGCCGGCTCCGGTCTGGACCTTCCGGCGACGGATCGCCAGCCCTACGACGGAGACGCGACCGCGCTGCTTTCGGCCTCATTGGCCGATAGCCCCGAGCTCACCGTCCTGGCGCTCGGCCCCCTGACCAACCTGGCCGACGCGCTCCAGGAGGAGGCATCTGTGGCGGATGGGATCGGCGACCTGGTGGTGATGGGTGGCGCCCTCCACGTGCCGGGCAACGCACCGGCGGACGAAAACGGCGCACAAGTCCCCGATGCGGTGGCGGAGTGGAATGTCTATGTCGACCCCACGGCGCTGCAGCTCGTCATCGAGGCCGGTCTGAGGCCACGACTTGTCAGCCTGGACGGCACGAACCAGGTACCGGTGACCGCCGAGTTCGCCCAGCGGGTGCAGGACCAGGCCACCCAGCCGCCGGCAGTCGTGCTGGCTGACCTGTTCGTGTCTCGCCCGTTCATGGCGAGCGGCGACTACTACCTGTGGGATCCACTGGCCGCCGAGCTGGCCGCCGGCTACCCGGTCGGCAGCTTCTCCGATGCGACGGTCGAAACGGAGGTGGTCGAAGGTCCCGACTGGGGCTATACCCGCCCAACCGATGGCGATCCGAACGTGGAGTATCTCAGCGAGGCGGACCAGGAAGTAGCGGAAAACGTCCTTCTGACGATCTTGAACGCGCCCTAGGACCGGGGTCGAGCGAGCGGCTACTTCTTGGCGCGGGCGTCGGCAGCCGTGGCTTCCTTGGCGGTGGGAACGGTTCCCCCGGCGGCCTGCTTCATGCTGATCAGCGACTCCCCGGTCCCCTCGAACACGGCATCGATGATGCCGTAGATCTTCGCCTCCTCCGAGCTCATGAAGTAGTCGCGCTCGGCGTCCTTCTTCACCTTTTCGTAGTCCTGGCCGGTGTGCTCGCCCAGGATCTTCATCAGCCGATCGGTCAGGGTCAGCATCTCCTTGACCTGGATCTCGACGTCGGGGGTGTTGCCCCGGAAGCCGCCCGATCCCTGGTGGAGCATGATCCGGGAGTTCGGCAGGGCGAAGCGCTTGCCCTTGGCGCCCGCCGCCAGCAGGACCGCTCCCATGCTCGCCGCCTGGCCGATGCAGATGGTGCTGACCGGGGCCTTGAGGTACTGCATCGTGTCGTAGATGGCCAGGCCGCTGGTCACGATCCCGCCCGGCGAGTTGATGTACAGCATGATGTCCTTCTCCTGGTCCTCGCTCTCGAGGAACAGGAGCTGGGCGATGATCAGGTTCGCGACGTGGTCCTCGATGGGCTCGCCCAGGAACACGATCCGCTCCTTGAGCAGCCGCGAATAGATGTCGAAAGCCCGCTCGCCGCGGGCGCTGCTCTCGATGACCATGGGGACGAGCATCTGGTTCACTCCGCGCTGGCTTCCGGTTCGCCCTCGATCGCGGCCGATTCGTCGGCCGCGGGCTCGGGTTCTGGCTCTGGTTGGGGAGACGGATCGGAGGTCGCGCCAGGCGCGGCGCGGTCGATGAGGCTGTCCACGAGTGTACGGTTCCGCAGCGTCATCCGCAGGTAGGACCGACCGCGACGTGAGCCAAGGTACTCCCGCAGCCGCGGCTCGTCGGGATAGAGGATCAGCTGGCGCTCGACCTCAGCATCGATCTCCGCGTCCGAGGCATCGACGCCCTCTTGCTCGGCGATGGCCGACAGGACGAGGAGCGTCTTGACCCGGCGGCTCGCCGGCTCACGGAGCTCCCCCATCAGCTCCTCGGGGGTTTGACTCGAGAGCTGCAGGTACTGGTCCAGGCCGATCCGCTGCTCCGCGAGGCGGGCCCGCAGCTCGTCGCGCATGATTTCGACCTCGTTCGCGATCATGACCTCGGGCAGCTCCACCGTGGCGTTCGAGGTGGCGAAGTCGATGATCCGATCCCCGAACTGGTGCTTCGCCTCCACCTCGGCCCGGCGCTCGAGGGCCTCCCGGACCTCCGTATTGAGCTCCTCTACGGTCTGGCCGTCGCTGACCGATGCGGCGAACGCGTCGTCCAGCTCGGGCAGGATCCGCTCGCGGAGATCCACCAGGGTCACGCTGAAATGCGCCGTCTTGCCGGCGAGGTCCTCGACCCGGTAGTCGTCCGGGAAGGGCAGGTCGAACTCGGCCGTTTCGTCCGCTCCCAGGCCGACGACGTGGTCCTCCCAGCCGGGGATCATTCGGTCCTCGCCCAGGACCAGCGGCAGCCGATCCGCCGTGCCGCCGTCGAATGGCTCACCGTCGATCGTCCCCTGGAACGACACCGCCACCAGGTCGCCCTTCCGGGCGGGCCGCCCGTCGACCGGCCGGAGCGTCGCCTGCTGGCCGAGGAGCTCGTCGATGACCGTTGTCACGTCCTCGTCGGTGACCGGCGGGACCTCGAGGGCGAAGGGGTAGTCGGTGTAGGCGCCAAGCTCGACTGTCGGACGAACGGCCACGACCGCCGCGAACTGAACAGCCTCACCCTCCCGGACGGTGGCGGTGTCGATCTCGACCTCCGGCTGGTCGATCGGGATGAGATCGGTCTGGTCGATCGCCGCGTCATAGCCCTCGGCCACGATGTGCTCGACGGCCTCGGCCAGGACCTCGGCCCGTCCGACGTAGCGCTCGATCACGTTCCGCGGCGCCTTCCCAGGGCGGAATCCGGGGACCCGGGTGCGGGCGGCCAGGTGCCGGTACGCCGTCGCGAAGTGGCGATCGACCTCGTCCGCGGGCACCTCGATCTCGAGCCGCATCCGGGAGCCAGGCTCGGGGCGGGTGGCGACCGTGGTCATGGAATGAGCGTCATGGACGACGGACCGCTCCGATCGTGGATGGTGGGCGAGGCGAGATTCGAACTCGCACGTCTTGCGACACCAGCTCCTAAAGCTGGCGCGTCTGCCGTTCCGCCACTCGCCCTCGGTCGGGTTCTCGGCGGCCCGCGGAGTCTAGCAAACCAGCTCGCCCGCCCCGGCCGTGGGCAGATGCGGAGGGATGCCGTGGACGGAGGGATGCCTGGACGATGGGGGCCGGGCGGCGGTGCGTCAACGCACCAGTTTCGGCGTCGCACCTCCCGCGTGCGAACCCTTTGGGCGTAGGGTACCGATACAGTACTTTGGGGTATCAGTCGGGACGGCATGGGCACCCGGTCCGGCGCCTGACCACGAAGGTACATGCGGAATCATCTTCGGCGCCTCGCGCTCGTCGTCATCCTCATCCAGTCGGCCCAGCTCCTGCCGTTCGCAGCCGAGCCGGCGGCGGCTGCGGTCCACCTCCCGGGCTTCCAGCTGGAGACGGTGTGGAGCGGCCTGGAAAGCCCCACAGCCATCGCCTTCGCCCAGAACGGACGGGTCTTCGTCGCCGAGCGGTCAGGCCTCATCAAGACGTTCGACACCATCACCGATCAGACCGCCGAGGTCGCTGCCGACCTCCGGGCCAAGGTCCACGACTTCGACGATCGCGGCCTCCTCGGGCTGGCGGTGGACCCGTCGTTCCCGGGCAACCCGTACATCTATGTCGCCTACGTCCTCGATGCCCCACCCGGTGGGACGGCGCCGTTCTACCACGACGCCTGCCCCCTCTCGCCGAACACCCACGCCAAGGACGGCTGTCCGGCTCCCGGGCGCATCTCGCGGCTGACGATCAACCCCAGCAACGGTCACATGACCGGCACCGAGCTCGTCCTCCTGGGCGACGGCTTCTACTGCTACCAGCAGCAGGCCCTCGCCCTCGACCACATTGAGTTCGGTCCCGACGGCGCGTTGTATGCCAGCTCGGGCGAGGGAGCGACCGCCAGCTTCACCGACTGGGGCCAGCACAGCGGCGATCCGGAGGGCGTCGAGCCCAATGCGTGCGGCGATCCGCCGGTCCCGGCTGGATCGCAGCTGTCCTTGCCGACCACCGAAGGCGGCGCTCTCCGCTCCCAGGACATCCGGACCTCGTCCGATCCGGGCGGCGGCGGCGGGTCGATCATCCGCATCAATCCCGCGACCGGGGCCGCCCTGCCGGACAACCCGCTCATCGGCGACACCACCGGTGACGACCGCCACGTGGCCTACGGCCTGCGCAACCCGTTCCGCTTCACGTTCCGACCGGGCACCAGCGAAATCTGGGTCGGGGACGTGGGATTGCACACCTGGGAGGAACTCAACGTCGTCCCCAACCCGACGCAACAGGTTCGGAACTTCGGCTGGCCGTGCTACGAGGGGAGCCCGAAGCAGCCGCAGTGGGACAACCTGAATGTCAACCTCTGCGAGTCGCTGTACCAAGCGGGGCCGACCGCGGTGAGTAACCCGTACTGGAGCTATCGGCACGACCAATCCCCCGATCCAACTCGCTGCGGCCATGCGGGCTCCTCGATCTCGGCGGTGGCATTCGCGTCATCGCCGCCCTATCCGGCGGCCTATGGCGGGGCGCTGTTCGTGGGGGATTACAGCAAGCAATGCCTGTGGATCCTGCCCAAGGGTGCCAACGGCCAGCCCAATCCGGCCGGCCTGCAGACCCTGGCCAGCGGCGTCTTCCCGGTGGACCTGGAGGATGGTCCGGGCGGCACGCTGTACTACGTCGACTTCGGGTTGGGCGAGGTCAACCGGATCAACTACTTCAGTGGCAACGAGCCACCGGTCGCGCACGCCACCGCGACCCCCCAGTTCGGCGCGGTCCCCCTGAACGTCCAGTTCGACGGGTCATCCAGCACCGACGCGGACGGCCCGTTGCCGCTCCAGTACGCCTGGGACCTGGACGCGGATGGCGCCTTTGACGACTCGACGCTGGTCAACCCCACCAGGCAATACGCCGTGTCGCAGAACGTCAATGTCGGCCTCCGGGTGAGTGATGGGATGGGAGCCATGGGATTCACCACCATCCAGGTCCAGCCCGGCAACACCCCACCCCAGGTCGTGATCGAGAACCCGACCTCGGGGTCCGCGTGGTCGGCGGGGGACCTCCTCGCGTTCTCCGGAACCGCGACCGATGACCAGGACGGCTCGCTCAGCCTGGCGATGGAATGGTCGGTCATCCTCCAGCACTGCCCGGTCGCGACCGACTGTCATGCCCATCCCCAGATCGAACGCGTCGGCCCAACCGGCTCGTTCGACGCCCCCGAGCACGAGTACCCGGCCTATCTCGAGTTCGTGGCCAGCGCGACCGACTCGCGAGGGGCGACCACCGATACCACGTTGGCCCTCCAGCCGGTGACCGGTGACCTCACCTTCCTCACCAACCCCCTCGGTCTCCAGCTGCTGGCCGGGGCGCACGAGGGTTCCACCCCGTTCACGATCACCGCGATCAGCGGGTCACGGGTGTCGGTCACCGCGCCCTCGCCCCAGACAGGCAGTTCCGGGGTGTACGCCTTCGGCTCGTGGTCGGACGGCGGAGCCGCGAGCCACGAGGTCCTGACCGTGCCCGGCACGTCTACCTTCACCGCGAACTACCAACCGGTCGTCGGCTGGGCCGTGGTCGGGACCGGGGCCCAGGCCACCCAGTCCGGCTCGACCGGGACGACGGTGGCGGTCCCCTACCCGACCGGCATCCAGGCCGGTGACCTGCTCCTGCTCGGCTGCCAGGGACGGCAGAACAACCAGGATTGGTCGGCGCCGGGCTTCGGCAGCCTGGCCCGCACGACGGTCGTCTCCGGCCTGCGCCACGAGGTCCTGTCGGCCTGGGCCTCGGGCCCGCTGAGTGGCAGCCTGACGGTGACGAACACGACCGGACTGAACGGGTGGTCGTGCCAGCTGACCGCGCTCCGAGGTGGGGTCGGCAGCGGGTCGCCGCTCGATGCGGCCGCGGCCAGCGGCAACGGCACGGGCAGCACGATGACCAGCCCCTCGGTGACCGCGGTGACCCCCGGCGCGCTCGCCACCCGCTGGTATGCGTCTCTCGACGACAACAGCCACGGCCTGCCCTCGACCGGCAGCCTCGCGTTCGGCGGCCTCGCCTACGACACCGATGTCGGGCTCGACCACGGCGCCTCGATGGCGTCGGTGGTCCAGTCCGCGGCCGGCCCGAGCGGGACCGCGTCAATGGCCCAGCAGGCGAACGGTCCCGATGCCTGGAGCGCGATCACGCTCGTGCTGAAACCAGGTGGCGCCGGGGGCCCGACCAATACGCCGCCGATCGCTAACGACCAGTCGGTGGTGGCGCTGAACAACGCGCCGCTGACCGTGACCTTGACCGCCTCCGATCCAGATCCGGATCCCCTTACCTACCGCGTCACCGCGCTCCCGGCCCACGGACAGCTGTACGCGGGGAGCAACACCACACCCGAGGCGCTCATCGGGTCGGGCAGCCTGCCGTACACCCTGCCCGGGAACCAGGTGACCTTCCACTCGGCTCCGGGGTACATCGGTCCCGATGCCTGGTCGTTCAGCGTCAGTGATGGTCTCGCGTCGGACGGCGGTCAGATCACGCTGGATGTCCGGGCTCCACCTCCGGCGTCCGGCTGGGCCGTGGTCGGGACCGGGGCCCAGGCCACCCAGTCCGGCTCGACCGGGACGACGGTGGCGGTCCCCTACCCGACCGGCATCCAGGCCGGTGACCTGCTCCTGCTCGGCTGCCAGGGACGGCAGAACAACCAGGATTGGTCGGCGCCGGGCTTCGGCAGCCTGGCCCGCACGACGGTCGTCTCCGGCCTGCGCCACGAGGTCCTGTCGGCCTGGGCCTCGGGCCCGCTGAGTGGCAGCCTGACGGTGACGAACACGACCGGACTGAACGGGTGGTCGTGCCAGCTGACCGCGCTCCGAGGTGGGGTCGGCAGCGGGTCGCCGCTCGATGCGGCCGCGGCCAGCGGCAACGGCACGGGCAGCACGATGACCAGCCCCTCGGTGACCGCGGTGACCCCCGGCGCGCTCGCCACCCGCTGGTATGCGTCTCTCGACGACAACAGCCACGGCCTGCCCTCGACCGGCAGCCTCGCGTTCGGCGGCCTCGCCTACGACACCGATGTCGGGCTCGACCACGGCGCCTCGATGGCGTCGGTGGTCCAGTCCGCGGCCGGCCCGAGCGGGACCGCGTCAATGGCCCAGCAGGCGAACGGTCCCGATGCCTGGAGCGCGATCACGCTCGTGCTGAAACCAGGTCCGTGACCGGTCGCCGCCGGGCACCGCGGGCGAGAGCAGGACGAGGTGCAGGGAGAGGCTGGGGCCGCCGGTTCACGCTGGCGATCGTGATCGCGCAGGCGATGACGCTGACTTCACCGGGACTGCCGGCGCCCGCCGCCGGGGCGGTGCACATTCCCGGCTTCCAGCTCGAGACCGTGTGGAGCGGGCTCAGCAACCCGACCGCGCTCGCGTTCGCGCCGAACGGGCGGGTCTTCGTCGCGGAGCGCTCGGGCCTGATCAAGACCTTCGCCTCCGTCACCGACACCTCATCGGAGGTGGCCGCCGACCTGCGCACGGAGGTCCACTCCGTGGCCGATCGGGGACTCCTCGGGCTGGCCGTCGACCCCGACTTCCCAGCGAACCCATACATCTACGTGTCGTACATCCGGGACGCGCCACCGGGTGGCAATTCGCCGTTCTACGGCGATGCCTGCCCAAACTCCCCGACTACCGGCGCCAAGGACGGCTGCCCGGCCACCGGCCGGATCTCGAGGATCACGGTCAACGCCCAGGGCCACATGATCGGCTCTCCGCTGACTCTCATCGGCGACACGTTCTACTGCCACCAGCACCAGGCCCACGCCCTCGATCACCTGGCCTTCGGCCCCGACGGCGCGCTGTATGCCAGTGCGGGGGAGGGCGGGTCGGCCACCTTCGTCGACTGGGGACAGCACAGCGGCGATCCCCTGGGCGCCGCGCCGAATGCCTGCGGCGACCCGCCGGTCCCGGCCGGGACCCCGCTCTCCCTGCCGACGACGGAGGGCGGGTCCCTCCGCTCCCAGGACATTCGAACGCTCTCGGACCCGAGCGGCGGGAGCGGCGCGATCATTCGCATCGATCCGGCGACGGGCGACGCACTGCCGGACAACCCGCTCGTCGGAGGCAATCCCGGTGACGACCGCCACGTGGCCTACGGGTTGCGCAACCCGTTCCGCTTCACCTTCCGACCCGGCACCGATGAGATCTGGGTCGCCGACGTCGGGTGGCATACGTGGGAGGAGCTGAATCGGATCCCCGACCCCACCCAGGCCCCTCGGAACTTCGGCTGGCCCTGCTACGAGGGATCGCCGCGACAGCCGCAGTGGGACAGCCTGAACGTCAACCTGTGCGAGACCCTGTACCAGGCCGGGCCCGGCGCGGTGACCGGCCCGTACTGGTCCTACCGCCACAACCAGTCCCCCGATCCGGCGAGCTGCGGCAGCGCGGGGTCGGCGATGTCGGCCCTGGCATTCGCGGCCGGTCCGCCTTATCCGGTCGCCTACGACGGGGCCCTCTTCGTGGGCGACTACACCAAGCGCTGCCTGTGGGTCCTGCAGGCGGGTGCAAACGGGCTCCCCGACCCGGCCACCGTCGAGACGCTGGCCAGCGACGTCTTTCCGGTGGACCTCGATGCGGGGCCGGGCGGGTACCTCTACATGGTGGACATTGGCCTGGGCCAGGTCGACCGGATCACGTTCTTCTCCGACAACGAGCCTCCGATCGCGCGGGCGACGGCCACACCCCAGCTTGGCCCAACCCCACTCCAGGTCAGTTTCAACGGCTCGGCCAGCACCGATGCGGACGGCCCCTTCCCGCTGTCGTACGCCTGGGACCTCGACGGGGATGGCGCGTTCGACGACGCCACCGCGGTGAACGCGAGCCGGACCTACACCGCGTCTTCGAATGTGACGGTCCGACTTCGGGTGACCGATGGTTCAGGGGCCAGCGGCGTGACCACCGTGCTCGTCCAGCCCGGCAATACGCCGCCACAGGTCACCATCGTCAGCCCGAGCTCGGGGGCACGCTGGTCGGCAGGAGACCGGATCACGTTCTCCGGCACGGCGTCCGACCCGCAGGACGGATCGCTGTCGTCTGACATTGCGTGGTCGGTCGTGCTCCATCACTGCGCCGTGGTCAATGACTGCCACGAGCACCCGCAGATCGAGCGGGTCGGCGCGTCGGGTTCGTTCGACGCGCCCGAGCACGAGTACCCGGCATTCCTCGAACTCCGGGCCAGTGTGACCGACTCCCGTGGCGCGACGCGCGAGGTCACCCTGGCCCTTGAACCGGTGGTCGGGGACCTGACCTTCCTCTCCAACCCGATCGGCCTCCAGCTGCTCGCCGGTTCCCACCAGGGCGCGACACCATTCACGGTCACGGCTATCAGCGGCTCGCGGGTGTCCATCAGCGCTCCTCCCTCGCCGTCCGCGGGTGGGGAGACGTACGAGTACGACTCATGGTCCGACGGAGGTGCGCGGAACCACGAGGTCGTCACGACATCCAGTGGCCGGACCCTCACCGCTATCTACCAGGGCGATTTCACGCGGCGGGCCGGCCCGAATCGGTACGCGACCGCGGCCGCCATCTCGCAGGCAGCGTTCAACCCGGGCGTGCCGGTGGTCTACGTCGCGAACGGCCTGACGTTCCCCGATGCCCTGGGGGCCGGACCGGCAGCGAGCCAGGGCAACGGCCCGGTCCTCCTCGTCGGCCCGTCATCGATCCCGGCCGAGACCGCGGCCGAGCTGGACCGGCTCAACCCGCAGCAGATCGTGATCGCCGGGGGGACGGCGGTCGTGTCCTCCGCCGTCGAGCAGGCCCTCCAGCAGTACGCACCGACGATCACGCGGCGGGCCGGCCCGAATCGGTACGCGACCGCGGCCGCCATCTCGCAGGCAGCGTTCAACCCGGGCGTGCCGGTGGTCTACGTCGCGAACGGCCTGACGTTCCCCGATGCCCTGGGGGCTGGACCGGCAGCGAGCCAGGGCAACGGCCCGGTCCTCCTCGTCGGCCCGTCATCGATCCCGGCCGAGACCGCGGCCGAGCTGGACCGGCTCAACCCGCAGCAGATCGTGATCGCCGGGGGGACGGCGGTCGTGTCCTCCGCCGTCGAGCAGGCCCTCCAGCAGTTCGCGCCGACGATCACGCGGCGGGCCGGCCCGAATCGGTACGCGACCGCGGCCGCCATCTCGCAGGCAGCGTTCAACCCGGGCGTGCCGGTGGTCTACGTCGCGAACGGCCTGACGTTCCCCGATGCCCTGGGGGCCGGACCGGCAGCGAGCCAGGGCAACGGCCCGGTCCTCCTCGTCGGCCCGTCATCGATCCCGGCCGAGACCGCGGCCGAGCTGGACCGGCTCAACCCGCAGCAGATCGTGATCGCCGGGGGGACGGCGGTCGTGTCCTCCGCCGTCGAGCAGGCCCTCCAGCAGTACGCGCCCGGGGGCTAGGTTCGGGTCAGCTCTTGCTGGCCGCTTTCGAGTCGCCCGGCTTTGCCGATCCGGCCTTCGCGGTTGACGTCGTGGACGTTGGCTGGCGTCCGGACCATCCGCTGTAGCCGGTCCAGCCGGTGGTGCTGGCGCCCTTTGGCTTCTTCTCGTTCCCCTTGGTTGCCTTGGCGGCCGCCAGCTCGACGGCCTCCTCGATCCGCTCCTCGCTCGAGCGGCGCGCCGGGACCAGCGGTCCGAGCAGGCCGCCGGCCATCCGCCTCGCGACGACCTGCTTGGCGATGATGCCCGCGGCCGTCACTGCCGCAACCTCGACCAGCGCCCAGAAGGCTCGGCTGGGCCCCGGCGGCGTCAGGGTCTCCCGGACCAGCTGATCGGCCTTCTTGCGGTTCTTGGGGTCCTCCCGCCAGGCGTGAAGGGCCAGGGCCAGCTGGGCCTTCGCCTCCGTCTTCCCATCCCCGAACCCCGGCGCCGAGTGGTCGACGAAGGCCTGGAGCGAGGCTGGCAGGGCCGCATAGGCACGCTCCCCGTCGGCGTTTGCACCGAGGGCACCGCGGATGGCGCGCACCGTCTTGTGCGGGCCGCCGAGCAGGAAGAAGACCGCGCCCGCGGCGAGGCCCACCGTCCGCACCGGGTTGCGGCCGAGGATGGCCTTGATGTCGAGGGATCGACGGGTGGCGGCTCCGAGGTCCTCGGCGGTCCCGCGAACGCGGGCGCGCTGGGCCTCGAGCTCTACCCGCGTTTCGTCCAGTGTTGCGCCCACTCGAGATCCTCCTTCGCGGCCTCAATCGTCTCTTCCGGCATCAGCTTGGCCTTCTGAACCCGGCGGTATCCGAGCCAGCCGAAGAGCGCGGCCAGCAGCAGCACGATGGTCAGCACGATCAGTGCGGTGACCCACAACGGCAGGTCGAGCGCTGCACTCAGTCCGGACACGATCAGCAGGATCAGGACCATCACCGCCACCGCGAGGAAGGTGATCGTGATCCCGAAGAAGATGAGCGCGAACTTCAGGTGGTTGAGGCCCACCTCGACTTCCTGCCGGGCCGCGGCAAAGTAGAGCTTGCCGAGGTCGGTCAGCTGCTCGAAGAGCTCGACGAGCAGGCCCCGGACGCCCGGATCGCGGCTGGAATCGGTGTTGGTCGTGGCCACTGCTGCCGATTCTAGCAATGCGGCCCGAGAATCCCCGCCCTGACCTTCCGTCCGACCTCGGCTATCCTGACCGGCCGTATGTCGCGCCGCCGCACCGCCGCACCCCAGCGCCGTACCCGTGCCAGCGAGGAAGCCCTCCAGCGTCGGGTCGGCTCGTCGCCCACCCGCCTGGGCGGCACGACGCTGGCCATCGTCGGCATCGGGGCCCTCGTCATCGTCGGCCTGACAGCGATCGCCCTGTTCGCGCTGCTGTCGCCGGGCGCGGCAGCGACCGTTGGGACACCGCAGGCCATGGATGGGCGCGAGCACCTCGAGGAAGGCACGGCCGGTGGACCGTACTCGAGCACGCCGGCTGCATCGGGCCCCCACTGGCCGCAGCCGATCTCGTGGGGCGTCTACCCCACCGCGATCCCCCAGGAGCCGGCCATCCACAACCTCGAGCACGGCGGCATCGTGATCTGGTACCAGGCCGACCAGGTGTCCGGGGCACAGGTCGAGGAGCTCGCGGAGTTCACTCGTTCGTGGAACACGACCGAGCGCTACAAGGTGCTCGTCGCGCCCTGGTCCGGGAGCGACTTCGGCCACCCGATGGCCATCGTGGCCTGGACCTGGCTCCTCTACCTCGACGAGGTGGACACCGAACTCATGGACAGCTTCATCAACCAGCACTACGGGGACTCGCCCGAACCTGGAGGCGGCCCCGGCCCACCCGCGCTGTAGTTGCGTGTGGCGTCATCGGTCGGGCATCATCGCCGTGGGCGCCTAGCTCAACGGCAGAGCAAGTGACTCTTAATCACTAGGTTCAGGGTTCGAATCCCTGGGCGCTCACCAGGATCCATCCACGCTGTACCGGACGGCCCGACCACGGCCCGTCTCTGTGCCTGAAACCGGTCACGTGAGGCCATCGCCATGCCCCATGTTCCCATCGAGCGCGAGGAGCTCGAAAACGGTCTGCGGGTGATCCTGTCCCCGGATCGACGCACCCCCATCGTCGCCGTCAACCTCTGGTACGACGTCGGCAGCCGCAACGAGGAGCGCGGCCGAACCGGGTTCGCCCACCTCTTCGAGCACATGATGTTCCAGGGGTCGGAGAACGTCGCCAAGGGCGAGCACTTCGCGCTCATCCAGGCCGCCGGCGGGACGCTGAACGCGTCCACCTGGACCGATCGGACGAACTACTTCGAGACCCTGCCCTCTCACGAGCTCGAGCTGGCGCTGTGGCTGGAGTCGGACCGGATGGCCAGCCTGCTTCCGGCCATGACCCAGGAGAAGCTCGACAACCAGCGCGACGTGGTGAAGAACGAGCGCCGGCTGTCGGTGGACAACCAGCCCTACGGGACCGCCGAGGAGCGAATGCAGGAGCTCCTCTGGCCGGAGGGCCATCCCTACCATCACTCGACCATCGGCTCGATGGCGGACCTGTCCGCGGCGTCGATGGAGGACGTGAGCCGCTTCTTCGCCACCTATTACGCCCCGAACAATGCCGTCCTGACCGTTGCCGGCGACTTCGACCGCGACGCGGCCATGGCCGCCATCGAACGCCACTTCGGACCGATCCCGGCCAACCCCGCCTTGCCGGTGGCGCCGGCGGGCGACACCCCGGAGTCACTGGGCGGCGAGGTCCGGGTCGTGGTCCCGGACCAGGTGGAGCTGGCACGGATCCATCTCGCCTACCGCATCCCCCCGTTCGGAACGGTGTCCCACGAGGCATTCAACGTCCTCAGCGACCTGCTCGGGACCGGACGCGCGTCGCGCCTCTACCGCTCCCTCGTCCGCGACCGGCAGCTGGCTGCCGACGTTGCCGCCTTCGTCTTCCCCTGGGCCCACGGCTCGACCGCCCTCGGCATCTGGGCCACCGCCCGTCCCGAGGTTTCGGTCGAAGCCCTCGAGAGCCAGCTGCTGGCCGACATCGACCAGCTTGCGACCGATGGTCCGACGGAGGAGGAGCTGGCTCGGGTCCGGACCCTCCACGCCGCCGCGGTTGAGGCCGGACTGGAGCAGATCGGTGAGCGGGCGGATCGGATCAGCCAGTACGCCTGCCTGTTCGACGACCCGGAGATGGTGAACACCGAGGCCGCGCGCTACGACGCGGTGACCGCCGCCGACATCAAGGCCGGGATGGCTGATCGTGTCGGGATCGACAACCGGCTGGTGCTGACCTACGTCCCCGACGAAGACGAGACCGAAGACGGCGAGGAGGCCGCATGACCGCGCCGAACGCGCTGCGACCGCCGGCCACCGAGCCGCGGCCGTACCACTTCCCCGAGTTCAGCCACGAACGCCTGCCGAACAAGCTGACCGTGTGGGCCGTACCGCTCGCCGATCGGGAGCTGGTCAGCGTCCATCTCCTCATCGACGGCGGCGCCGCGGCCGAGTCGGAGGCCGAGGCGGGCATCGCCTCGCTGGCCGCCGAGACCCTGGTCACCGGCACCCGCCGCCTGGACGGGCACGCCTTCGCGGAGGCCACCGAACGGCTGGGGATCGAGATCACGGCCGACTCGTCGTGGGACCTCGCCCGGGCCGGCTTCCTGGCGGTCGCGTCCAGCTTCCAGCCGGGCCTCGAGCTGCTGGCCGAGATGATCCACGAGCCCCGCTTCGACGAGGGCGAGTTCGACCGGCTCCGCGAGGAGCGGTTGGCGGACATCCTTCAGGCCCGATCCGAGCCGGGGCGGCTGGCCGATGAGTGGTTCCTCCGCCAGGTCTATCCCGATGACGTCCCTTACGGGCGCCTGGGCGCCGGCACCCCGGAGTCGGTCGAGCCGCTGACGGTGGCACAGGCAAAGGCCCACTTCCAGCTCCACTGGCGCCCGGACCGCGCTCACCTGGTCGTGGCCGGGCCGGTTACCGCGGCCGAGGCGCGGAGTGCCGCGGAAGGGGCGTTCGGCCACTGGGACGGGGAGAGCCCCGGCCATCGGGCCATTGCGGCCTCGGATCGCGCGGGCCGCCGGATCGTCATCGTGGACCGGCCGGGATCGGTGCAGAGCGAGCTCCGCATCGGCCACGTCGGGATCGCCCGCGGTGACGCCGACTACTTCCCGGCGATCGTCATGGCGTCACTTCTCGGCGGTACGTTCAGCAGCCGCCTGAACCAGCGGCTACGCGAGGATCTGGGCTACACCTACGGTGCGCGGGCGGCCTTCGATCCGCGCCGATCGGCCGGTCCGTTCGCGGCCCGGGCCGCGGTCCACACCGAGGTCACCGCCGACGCGGTGCGCGAAACGTTCGCCATCCTCGAGGGCATGCAGGCCGCGCCGCCGGCCAACGACGAGCTCCACGAGGTCGTGGACTTCCTGGTCGGCATCTTCCCGCTCCGCTTCGAGACAACCGCCGGGGCGGCGGCCGGGATCGAGCCGGTCGCGGTCTACGGCCTGGACCACGACTACTGGGCCACGTACCGCGACCGGATCGAGGCCGTCGGGCCGGGCGTGGTCCACCACGCGGCGAGCAACCTGCTGCGCCCCGCCGAGGCGGTCATCGTGCTCGCCGGGGATGCGGCCGCGGTGCGTCCGGGGCTGGAGGCGCTTGACCTCGGCCCGGTCGAGGTCGTTCGTCCCGCCGACGGCGAGAACGCGGAGGAGGCCGAGGCCTAACCCCCGGCGGGGATCACGGCCGCGCGTCGCGGTCCCGTCCCACGCCGTTCCGTCGCGACTTCTTGGCCTGCGCCCGCTCGAGGCGCGCGCGGGCGCGGGACAGCCGAACGGATGGCTCCCCGCGGACGCGGGCCGGATTCAGCGCGTCGGGGCGGTCGCCCCGTGCCACCGCGGCCAGGAGAGCCGACGCCCGATCGAGGTCACCGGCATCGGTGAGCAGCTGGATGCGGGTGTACCAGCCGTCGCCATCGGTCACCGGCTGCTCGAGCAGCCGCTCGAGGAGCGCCCCGGCCTGCGCCGCGTTGCCCATCCGGCGATGGGCGAGGTAGGACGCCCGCAGGTCGGGAACGGTGGGCTCCAGGGCCAGCCCGGCCAGGTAGTCGAGGAGCAGGTCCGCGTTCACGGCGCGCTCGGCTACCGGTCCGCGGCGGACGTGGCGCTCGCGGAAGTCGGCCAGCAGGGCCCGCAGCTCGCGCTGGAGCCAGGTTCGGGCAGCCAACGCACCCGGCGGCCAGCGCGCCCCGGCCTCCGCCATGAAAGCAGCCCCGGCCAGGTGGCGATCGGTCAGCTCGTAAGCCCCCCGGAGGTCGGACCGTGCCAGGGTGTCGAACGAGGGATCGACCTCGACCAGTCGTTCGAGGGTGCCCACCCAGTCGTCCAGGCGGCCACGCTCCTGGTAGTGGGCGGCGGCGAAGCGGAGCCAGTACCGCTCCCGATGGTCGCGCCAATCCTGGCCGTCGATGTAGTGCTCGACGATCCACCGCCGCTGGGCCTCGGGCTCGTCGAGGAACACTGCGGCCGGAACACGGAAGCCGGCCACTGACCGCCAGGCGGGCTGGTGCCACGGGCTGGGCTCGGCCGCCACCCGTGGACGGCGCGCGCGGCGCGTGCGCGATGGCGCCGTGCGACCGGGCTCGCCGGCCTCCAGCGGCCACGGCAGTGTCGGCGCCTCACCGCGCTCGAGGGCTCCGTCGTAGGCGCGGCGGCGGAGCGGGTCGCGGAGCTCGGACCATGCCCGGTTCAGGAGCGATGTTCGCCTCGTCGCGAGCGCGGACCCGGCCGGGCTCCGATCGGGGTGGTGGAGCAGGACGGCGCGCCGGAACGCCACTCGCAGCTCATCGGGCGTAGCCGACGGGTCCGCGTCCAGCACGGCGTAGAAATCGAGATCCTGGTGGGTGACGTCCGGCGAGGAGGCCATCCGACGAGTGTACGGGTCCGTTGGTTGGGTCGGGGTTGCTAGACTCCCCCGCAATGGCTGCGACCACCCGCCCCGCGCGGCCACGTGCTGGGCATCTCGTCATCATCGGTGGCGCTGAGGACAAGCTCCGCCAGCGCACGATCCTCACTCGCTTCGTCACGCTCGCCGGAGGGCCGTCCGCCCGCATCCTGGTGATCTCGACCGCGTCGTCGCTCGGTGACGAGGCCACCGACCTCTACGCGTCGCTCTTCCACCAGCTGGGCGTGGCCGAGGTGACCAGCGCTCGGCCGATGACCCGGGACGAGGCGAACGCCGGCCGGATCGCCGAGGAGCTCCGCGACGTCACCGGCGTGTTCCTGACCGGGGGCAACCAGCTGCGGCTCTCCACCGTCGTGGGCGGGACCAAGCTGGGGAAGGCCCTCGTGGACGGCCACAAGCGCGGCCTCGTCATCGCCGGGACGAGCGCGGGCGCCTCGGCCATCGCCAGCCACATGGTCGCCTTCGGCGCCAGCGGGGCCACGCCGAAGCAGCGGATGACCCAGATGAGCGCGGGCCTCGGCCTGCTGCCGGGGGTCGTCATCGACCAGCACTTCGAGCAGCGGAACCGGATTGGGCGCCTGATCGCCCTCGTCGCCCAGTCGCCGGCCCTGCTCGGGATCGGCCTCGACGAGGACACCGCCGCCATCGTGTCGCCCAGCGGAATGCTGGAGGTCATCGGCAAGGGATCGGTCACCATCCTCGATCCGGCCAAGCTCCATACCGATGCCTATGAGGCCAAGCGCCATCGGCCGATCATGGTGAGCGGGGTGGTCCTCCACAGCCTGCCGTCGGGCTACCGCTTCGACCTCCGCCGGCGCCAGGTCCGCGCCACCCTCCGCCCGGTGGACGCCACCGATCGCCAGCTGGCCCATATCGAGGCCGCGTCCGATCGGACCCGCAAGCTCATCCGGCGGATCGCCGCCGAGGGGGCGGACGACAGCGCACCGGAGCGCTCGCGCCGTCGAGCAACCCGCTCTCGCGCGCTCGAGGAAGCCAGCGAGTGAGCAAGCGCGCGGGGACGCAGGGCAGCGGCCCGCGCGGGACCCTGCGCATCGTCGAGCAGCGGGTCTACCGGGGACCGAACTACTGGTCGTATGAGCCCACGATCAAGCTGATCGTGGACCTGGGCGAGCTCGAGGAGTACCCGACCAACAAGATCGACGGCTTCTCCGACCGCCTGCTCGGGATCGTCCCCGGCGTCGCGTCTCACTCCTGCGGGACCGGGCGGCCCGGCGGGTTCGAGGGACGGCTCCGGGAGGGAACGTGGCTGGGCCACGTGGCCGAGCACATCGCGCTCCAGCTCCAGCGCGACGCGGGCACCGAGGTCGGTCGCGGCAAGACGCGCTCGACCGGTCAGAAGGGCCGCTACCACGTGATCTTCTCGTACGGCGAGGAAACGGTCGGGCTGGCCGCTGGGCGCCTGGCGGTCAAGCTCGTCAACCACCTGGTGGAAGGCGATCCGACCTTCGACTTCCGGGGCGAGTTCGAGGAGCTCATCCGCCTCGCCGAGCGAGCCGCCTTCGGACCTTCCACCCAGGCCATCCTGGACGAGGCCGCCCTCCGCGACGTCCCGTGGATCCGCCTCAACGAGGCCTCGCTCGTCCAGCTGGGCCACGGCATCCACCAAAAGCGAATCCGGGCCACGATGACCTCGCAGACCGCGGCCCTGGGGGTGGACATCGCCCAGGACAAGAAGCTCACCAACCGGCTGCTGGCCGCGACCGGCGTGCCGGTGCCGCGGTCGGAGGTCGTGCGCGGCGTGGACGAGGCGGCCGTCGCCGCCGGCCGGATCGGCTACCCGGTGGCCATCAAGCCGCTCGACGGCAACCACGGCCGCGGGGTGATGCTGAACCTCGTCGACGAGGCGGCGGTCCGCGACGCGTACCCGGTGGCCCGCGAGGAGTCGCGCTTCGGCGGGGTCGTGGTCGAGTCGTTCCTGGCCGGCAACGACTACCGCTGCCTGGTGATCGGCGGCGTCCTCCACGCCGTCGCCCAGCGGGAGCCGGCCCACGTCGATGGAGACGGCAAGAAGACGATCACCGAGCTGGTGGCCGAGACGAACGCGGACCCGCGTCGCGGCATCGGTCACGAGAAGGTCCTGACCCGGATCGCGGTGGACGACGAGTCGGAGTCCTACGCCGCCGAGCAGGGCTTCGCCCTTGACGCGGTCCCGCCCAAGGGCACCCGGGTCTACCTCAAGCGGACCGGGAACATGAGCACCGGCGGGATCAGCATCGACCGAACTGAGGAGATCCATCCGGAGAACGCGGAGATCGCCGAGCAGGCGGCGAAGGTCATTGGCCTGGACATCGCCGGAATCGACTTCATCTGCCCCGACATCAGCGTCCCGGTCCGCGAGACCGGGGGCGGGATCGTGGAGGTCAACGCCGCGCCGGGGTTCCGGATGCACACCAACCCGACCGAGGGCGAGCCGCAGTACGTCGCGCGGCCGGTGATCGACATGCTCTTCCCGCCAGGAACGCCGTCGCGGATCCCGATCGTGGCCGTGACCGGCACCAACGGCAAGACGACGACGGCGCGGATGATCAGCCACATCCTCAAGGGGATGGGGCGCAAGGTCGGGATGACCTCGACCGACGGCATCCTCATCGATGGCCGGCCCATCCGCCGCGGTGACATGAGCGGCCCGAAGTCCGCGTCGATGGTGCTCCAGAACCCGCTGGTGGACACCGCCGTCTTCGAGGTGGCACGGGGCGGGATCCTCCGCGAGGGGCTCGGCTACCAGCGCAACGACGTGGCGGTAGTCCTGAACGTCGCGTCGGACCACCTCGGCCTGGGCGGGATCACGTCCCTGCGCCAGCTGGCCGGGGTCAAGCAGGTGATCGTCGAGGCCGTGCCGCGGAGCGGGACCGCGGTCCTGAACGCGGACGATCCGCTCGTCACCAAGATGGCGGCCGCCTGCTCCGGGTCGGTCATCTACTTCAGCATGAACGACGACAACGAGACCCTCCGCCGCCAGGCGTCGCGCGGCCGGCGGGCGGTGACCATCGAGTCCGGCCGCAACGGCGACCTCATCGTCCTGCGCCAGGGACGGAAGTCGCTGCCCCTGGTCTGGACCCACCTCATCCCGGCCACCTTCGAGGGCCGGGCCAAGATGAACGTGGCCAACGCCCTGGCCGCGACCGCGGCGGCCTGGGCCGCCGGCGCCCACCTCCACGACATCCGGCAGGGGCTGCGCACCTTCGCGACGTCGTACTTCCAGGCCCCCGGCCGCCTGAACCTGTTCGACCTCAACGGCTACCGCGTCCTCGTGGACTACGCCCACAATCCGCACGCCATGACCGCCCTCGGCGCGTTCGTGGACGCCATGGCCGCGGCTCCCACCAATGGCCGCCACCCGCTCGTGACCGGCAGGCGAATCGGGGTCATTGCCACCGCCGGCGACCGCCGCGACCGGGACATCCGGGAGCTGGGCCGGGTGGCGGCGAGCTACTTTGACCGGATCGTGATCCGCGAGGACCAGAACCCGCGTGGTCGCGAGCGCGGCGCGACGGCGGCACTTATCCAGGAGGGTGTCGAGGCCGCGATGGCGGACGGTGCCCGCTGCCAGAAGATCGAGGTCGTGCTCGACGAACTTGATGCCACCAAGCGGGCCCTCGACCAGGGGCGCAAGGGCGACCTCGTCGTGCTCTGCGTGGACCACGCCAACCTGGCGTGGAAGGAGCTCCAGCATCGACTCCACGGCACCGAGACGGACCGCCCGGCCCAGGCGCCGGCCACCGACGGCGCCGGCTCGTCCGCCGACATCGACGCCGAGGATTTCTTCTAGCCGATCAGACCTGGCGGGCTCCATCGCGCGCGGCGAGCAGGGCTCGGAGCCGGGGCAAGGTGATGGGCCGATAGCCCGCCTTCGCCAGCCAGCCGAAGATCTCCGTACGCTCGACGTGGCTCATAACCGCCGCCACGTCGCCGCGGTGGCTCCGCGCCAGGAGGCCGCGCAGGGCACCGAGCTCGGTCCGGTAGGCGGTGACCTTTCCCTCGTAGCCGCCGTCCGCGGCGGCGCGCCGGAACAGGGCGTTCATCTCGGACAGGTTCCGCCCGCGGAGGTAGTGCCGCTTCTCGCTGATTACCAGGTCGTCGGCGCGCTTCCCGGCCAGTCGGCCCATCCCGCTCAGGATCTCGTCGCTCCGGTCTCCGGCCGTGCCCAACGCCAGCCGGACCTGGCCGCCTGGCCGCGCGACCAGCCGGTCGCACACATCCAGCAGGCCGGACAGCCCGGCCTCGTTGTGGGCAAAGTCCACGAGCGCCAGCACGCCGCGGCGGGAGTAGAGGTTGAGCCGTCCGGGGTTGAGGCGCTCGTCCTGGGCGAAGCTGAGGAGGCCGTCGCGGACCTGGTCGGTCGTCAGCCCCAGGGCGTCGCAGGCCGCGGCGGCGGCCAGGGCGTTGGCCACGTTGTGGCGTGACAGCCCGGCGAATGTGACCGGCAGGTCGTTCACCGTAACCAGCCTCACGCGCCGGCCGCGCGGCCGGCGGAAGACGATCCCGCCCCGCTCGAGGACTGCTGCCCGTCCCCCCGTGGCCAGGGCCTCGGCCACGGCCGGCGCCCTCGGAGAGAGGCTGAAGACATATGGCCGGGCCCGGCTGTGGAGTCGCATGGCCCACACCCGCGGGTCCTCCCCATTGAGGACCGCCCAGCCGTCCCGGCGGGTGATCCGGACGACCGCGCCCTTCACCTCGGCCAGCTCATCCAGGGTGTCGATCCCGTGGAGCCCCAAGTGGTCAGCACTGACGTTGGTGACGACCGAGACGTCGTTGTGCTCGTACCCGATCCCGCGGAGGAGGATCCCGCCCCGCGCCGTCTCGAGCACGGCGAGGTCGAGGTCCGGCTCGGCCAGGATCTGGCCCGCTCCACCGAACCCGGTC
The DNA here is from genome assembly GCA_963699235.1 of uncultured Chloroflexia bacterium. GTDB lineage: Bacteria > Chloroflexota > Limnocylindria > QHBO01 > QHBO01 > DASTEQ01. Next base: position 1,597,972 of record OY969424.1, read on the forward strand.
CAGTCCCCCGCCTCGACCAGCTCGCCACGGACATAGATCCCGTCGGAGTTCGTCATCCCCACCCGCAGGCCGGCCTCGGCCGCGACGTGGGCGATGAGCCGGGTGGTGGTGCTTTTCCCGTTGGTGCCGGTGATGGCCACGATCGGGACGCGCGGGACGGGCAGCACCGAGCGCGGTCCCTCCGCCACCGCCCGCAGGCTTCGCAGCTCGCGGCGCTCGGTCCCCTGCCCCAGCGCGACCCGCGCCGCGGCCCCGGCGATGGCCTGCGCCACCGCCCGGCGACGCCAGGCAAATGCGGCCATCGCCCGCGTCCCGTCCTCGGAGCCGCGGAAGGTGACCCTGGGGGCTGGGAAGCCCAGCTCGTGGTGGAAATGGCGGACCAGCTCGCCGGCGTCGCGGGTCACCCGCCTCACGGCGTCGGGCTCGCCCTGGAACTCGATCTTGATCGCGGGCCGGTTGGCGAACCGATTCGGCCCCTCCAGGACGCGCAGCTCAAGCAGCTCGACAGCCGGCTCGGGCGGGCGGTCGGCGGGCATGGCGGCCAGTATAGTTTCGGCCCCATGGCCTCCCCCACCCCCCTCGCGGCGCTCCACGAGCAGGTCACCGAAGCCTTGCCGGCCTATCTCGCCGACCTCGAGCACCTGGTCAGCCTCGACTGCGGCTCCTACACCCCCGACGGCGTGAACCGGGTCGCCGACGCGGTCAACGCCCGCCTCGACCGCCTCGGCGGCAGCGTGGAGCGGACTCGTGGTGGAACCGCTCCCGACGGCCGTCCGCTGGGCGACCTCGTGGTGGGCCGGCTTGAGGGCAGCGGGCCGCGACTCCTGCTCATCGGTCACATGGATACCGTCTTCGAGCCCGGCACCGCCGCCGCCCGGCCGTACCGCGTCGAGGGCGAGCGGGCGATGGGGCCGGGCGTATCGGACATGAAGGGCGGGCTGCTGGCCGGGCTCTACGCCCTCTCGGCCCTCCAGGCCGAAGGCCATCGGCCCACGGTCACCTTCGTGGCCAACCCCGACGAGGAGATCGGCTCGCCTTTCTCCGGCCCGATCATCCGGCAGCTCGCGCCCGACCACGACGCGGCCCTGGTCCTGGAATGCGCCCGTGCCAACGGGGACATTGTCAGCGCACGCAAGGGCATCGCCGAGATCGGGGTGACTGTCCACGGCCGGGCCGCGCACGCCGGCGTCGAGCCGGAGAAGGGCCGCAGCGCCATCCTGGCCGCGGCCCGGCTGGTCGAGGCGCTCCACGGCCTGAATGGCCGCTGGCCGACGGTCACCTGCAACGTGGGCGTGATCGCCGGCGGCACGCGTCCGAACGTCGTCCCCGAGTCCTGCCGGCTGGAGGTGGACCTGCGGGCGGCCAACGTGGCCGCGTACGAAGAGGCCGTGGCGGAGGTCGCCCGCCTGGCGGCCGACTCGCCCCTTCCCGACATCGTCGTCGAGCACCGCGTCATCGCCTCCCACGCCCCGATGGAGAAGTCGCCCGCCACCGGCCGCCTGGTGGACCTGGCCCAGGCCATCGCCGGCGAACTGGGCTTCAGCGTCAACGACGCGGCCACCGGCGGAGCATCCGACGCCAACACCACCGCCGGTGCGGGCGTGCCCACCCTGGACGGCCTCGGGCCCATCGGCGGCGACGACCACGCTCCCCCCGAATGGCTGGACCTGTCCAGCGTCGTGCCGCGGACCGCACTCCTCGCCGGCCTGGTGCTGCGCATCGGTGAGGCCCTCTGACCGATGAAGCGGCAGTGACCGCTAGAATCGGGCCTCCGTGACCGATTCCTTCCGCCATCACACGCGCGTCGAGGTCCGGTTTCGGGACATCGACGCCTTCGGCCATGTCAACAACTCGGCGTTCGTGACGTACATCGAGCAGGCCCGGGTCCGGTTCCTGATCGACACCCTCGACGTGGACGTCATCCAGAGCCTGCCGATCATCCTGGCCGCCCTCCACGTGGACTTCCGGGCGCCCATCCTGTTCGGGCAGGAGATCGAGATCGGGACCCGGGTGGACTGGATCGGCAATACCAGCTTCTCGGTCCTGCACGAGATGCACGCCCGGGCCGAGGACGAGGCCAGTGCCCGGGTGGTGGCCGAGGCCAGCACCGTGCTGGTGGCCTACGACTACGCCACCGAGCAGCCGATTCCAGTCCCCGACGCCTGGCGAACCGCCTTTGCCGCCCACGAGGGACGCAGCCTGGAGCGACCGGCATGAGCGACGAGCAGCGCTACGACCTCCTCATCCTCGGCGGCGGGATGAGCTACGTCGGCGCCATTCGCGCCGCCCAGCTGGGCATGAAGGTCGCCATCGTCGAGCGCGACAAGATGGGCGGGACCTGCCTCAACCGGGGCTGCATCCCGTCCAAGGCGCTGCTCGAGACGGCCGACCTCCTCCATCGGGTGAAGGAGCTGGGTGGCGAGTTCGGCCTGACCAAGACCGATGGCATCGGCCTCGATCCGGCCAGCCTGGGGAAGCGCCGCGACGCCGTCGTGGACAAGCATGTCAAGGGCGTCGAGTTCCTGATGAAGAAGAACGCGGTGACCGTCCTGCGCGGTCACGGGGTCCTCACCGGGCCGACCAGCGTAAAGGTCAGCGGCGGCGAATCGGGCGACGTTGAAGCCACCGCCACCGACCTCATCCTGGCCACCGGCAGCGCGCCCCGTCACCTGCCGGACCTCACCGTTGACCAGGATCGGGTCATCGACTCGGACGAGGCGCTCCGCCGCGACGCGCCACCGAAGTCGGTCACGATCATCGGCGCGGGCGCCATCGGGGTGGAGTGGGCCAGCCTGTACGGCGACCTGGGGGCCGAGGTCCGGCTGGTCGAGTTCATGGATCGGATCGTCCCACTCGAGGATCCCGACATCAGCAAGGAGCTGAACCGGCTGTTCCGCAAGCGCGGAATGACCGTCCTGCCGGCGTCCACCGTGGACCCGGCCTCGCTGGAGAGGACGAAGAACGGGATCCGGCACCGGATCACGGCCAACGACGGGGGTACCGTCACCGATGTCGAGAGCGACTGGATCCTGGTCGCCATCGGCCGGCGGCCGGTGACGGAGAACATCGGCCTGGAGCAGGTTCCGGGCGTGACCCTCGACCGCGGCTTCGTGGTGGTGGACGGCCACCTACGGACCGGCGTGCCGCACCTGTACGCCATCGGCGACGTCGTTCCCGGCTACGCGCTGGCCCACGTCGCCAGCCACGAGGCGATCGTCGCGGTCGAGACCATCGCCGGCCTCGAGGTTGAGCCGGTGCGGATGGACCTCATGCCGCGGGTCACCTTCTGCCGGCCCGAGATTGCCAGCGTTGGCCTGAGCGAGGCGGAGGCCACCTTGACCGGGCGCCCGGTCAAGGTGGGCAGCTTCCCGTTCCGGGCGCTGGGGAAGGCGACAATCGTGGGCGAGGTGGACGGCTTCGCCAAGTTCGTGGCCGACGGCGAGACCGGGGTGCTTCTCGGGGCGCATATCATCGGAGCCCACGCCGGCGACCTGCTGGCAGAGCCGACCTTCGCCCGTCTGGTCGAGGGCACGGCCGAGGAGATCGCGATGTCCGTGCACGCCCATCCCACCCTCACCGAGGTCCTGGCCGAGGCGGCGCTCGCCGTTGACGGCGCGGCCCTGCACGTCTGACCGATGCCTGACTCCGACGCCGAAACCAAGGTCCGCCGCGAACTCGGCCTGGACTCGAATGGACAAGCCGATGGACCGGCGGCCGCGCCAGCGGCCCCCGCCGCGGCACCCGCCGCGGCACCCGCGAAAGGATCCCCCAAGCCGAACGCGGCGAGCGGCGAAGCACCCCACCGCGCCCTGGGCCTCACCGACGAGGACGTGGTCGCGATGTACCGCCAGGTCCTCATCGCGCGGGCCGTGGACGAGCGGATGTGGCTCATGCAGCGGGCCGGCAAGATCGCCTTCATCATCAGCGTCCAGGGCCACGAGGTGGCCCAGGTCGGCACGTCGTGGCCACTGCGCAAGGGCCATGACTGGATGGCGCCCTTCTATCGGTCCATCGCCGCGGCCATGACCTTCGGCATGACGCCGGAGGACATCATCACCGCCCACCTCGCCAAGGGCGACGACATCTCGTCCGGTGGCCGCCAGATGCCGGGCCACTACGGCGCGGCGCCGCACAACATCCTCAGCGTCAGCTCGCCGGTCGGGACCCAGGTCCTCCACGCCGTAGGCCTGGCCCTGGGGGCGTGGGTCCGGGGCGACGACGCGGTGGCCATCACCCAGTTCGGGGAGGGCACGGCCAACCAGGGCGAGATCCACGAGGCCATGAACTTCGCCGGCGTCCACAGGCTGCCGGTCGTGTTCGTGTGCGAGAACAACGGCTACGCCATCAGCGTCCCGCTCGAGCGCCAGGTCGGTGGCGGGTCGATCGCGGCCCGGGCGGCGGGATACGGGTTCCCGGGGGTGGAGGTGGACGGCGGCGACCTCCTCGCCTGCTACGCGGCCGGTCGCGAGGCGCACGAGCGGGCGCGGATCGGCGGCGGCCCGACCCTGATCGAAGCCCACGTCGTCCGACTGACGAGCCACTCCTCCGATGACGACCAGCGCCGCTACCGCGACGCAGCCGACGTAGAGGCGCTCAAGGAGCGCGACCCGATCCCGAGGCTTGCGGCCAGCCTGCGCGACTGGGGCGTGCTGAACGATGCCGCCGACGAGGCACTGAAGGCCGAGATCAAGACCCTTGTGGCCGAGGCCGCGGCCCGCGCCGAGGCACGGCCGGATCCGGACGCCGCCACCATCCTTCGCCACGTGTACGCGGACGGTTCCTGAGATGGCCGAGCTGAACATCCTGGAGGCCATCCGCCGCGCCATGGACGAGGAGCTCGCCGCGGACGAGCGGGTGATGGTCATGGGCGAGGACGTCGGCCGGAAAGGCGGCGTGTTCGGCGCGACCGACGGGCTGTGGGCCAAGTACGGCGACAAGCGGGTGCTCGACACGCCACTCAGCGAGGGGCTCATCGCGGGGGCCGCCATGGGCGCGGCGCTGTACGGCCTGCGACCGATCGCCGAGATGCAGTTCGCCGACTTCGTCTACCCCGCCTTCAACCAGATCGTCAGCGAGATCGCCCGCATGCGCTTCCGGTCCAACGGGGCATTCGGGGTACCGATGGTCATCCGCATGCCGTACGGCGGCGGGGTCCACGGCGCGCTGTACCACTCGCAGTCGAACGAGGCCTACTTCACGTCCACGGTGGGCCTCAAGGTGGTCGCGCCCGGCACCCCGGCCGATGCCTACGGCCTCCTGAAGGCCGCCGTCCGCGACCCGGACCCGGTCATGTTCTTCGAGCACAAGAAGACCTACCGCCTGTTCAAGGCCGATGTGCCCGATGACGGCGACGGCCTGGTGCCCATCGGCTCGGCGGCGGTGGCCCGGCCCGGCACCGACCTGTCGATCTTCTGCTACGGCTACATGCGCCACTGCGCGCTGGAGGCGGCCGAGACGCTGGCCGGGGAGGGCATCCAGGCCGAGGTCGTGGACCTCCGGACCCTGCGCCCGCTGGACGGCGACGCGGTCCTGGCCTCGGTCGCGAAGACGGGGCGCGCCCTCGTCGTCCACGAGGCCAACCAGTTCGGCGGATTCGGGGCGGAGGTGGCCGCGCTCATCGCGGAGGAGGGCTTCGAGAGCCTCGACGCGCCCGTCACCCGGCTCGCCGGGCCCGAGGTGCCCGCGGTGCCCTACGCCCACGACCTGGAGGAGTGGTTCATGTTGAACCCCGAACGCATCGCCGAAGCCGCGCGCCGGCTCGCGGCCTTCTGATCGGCTAGGCTTCCGCACCGATGGCAACCACGATCAAGATGCCGCAGCTCGGTGAGAGCGTCACCGAGGGCACCATCGAACGCTGGCTGGTCAAGGTGGGCGACTCGGTCGCCCAGTACGACCCGCTCTTCGAGGTCGTGACCGACAAGGTCAACGCCGAAGTCCCGGCCGAGGTCGGCGGCGTCGTGACCAGCATCCTGGTCGAGGACGGCCAGACGGTGAAGGTCGGCACGCCGCTGGCCGAGATCGCCGATGACGGCGAGGCTGTGGCGGCCGCACCCGCCGCCGAGGCTCCAGCTCTAGCGCCCGCTGCCGCTCCCGCGGGGGCCGCAGCCGCTCCCGCGGCAAAGACTCCCGAGGTCGAGCTCGACGCCCCGCCCGCCGCCGGGGAGCCCGCACCCGAACCCCCTGCCGCCGCGCCTCCGAAGGCCGAGGCTCCCGCCACAGCCGCAACCGCTCCTCCAGCTCCGGAACCGACTCCGGCAGCAGCCGAGGCGCCGGCCCCTGAACCGGCAGTGCCGGCTTCGGCTCCAACGCCAGCTCCGGCGCCCGCGCCCGCCGTTGCGGCCACAGCCGTAGCCGCTGAGACGACCGATCCCGCGGCGCGGATGACGCCCGCCGTGCGACGGCTCCTCCGCGAGAACAACCTCGATGTCTCGGAGATCACTGGCACGGGGGCCGGTGGCCGCGTCACCCGCGACGACGTCCTCGCCTTCGTGGCCGCCGGCCAGGGCGCGACCCCCGCGGCACCGGCAGAGACTCCTCCAGCAGCACCCGCCGCAGCCCCGGCCCCAACCGCGCCGCCTCCGGCAGCTGCGGCCCCCACTCCATCTCCGGCTCCGAGCGCAACGGCACCTTCGCCCGCTCCGGCGGCTCCGGCCGCCCCGGCACCCGCGCCCGCGCCGGCCCCGACTCCAGCTGCCGCCGCGCCAGCCCCAGCCGCGGCACCGACTCCGGCAGCAGCTGCCCCCTCCCCCGCGCCGAAGCCCGCTCCCACGCCCGAGGCGATTCCCGCCCCGACCGGCGGCGACGTCGAATGGCCGATGACCCAGATGCGGAAGGGCATCGCCGCCAAGATGACCCAGGTCAAGCAGACGGTCCCTCACGCCTACACCGTGGTCGAGGTGGACATGACCAATGCCGTCCGATGGCGGGAGGCGAACAACGAGGCGTACAAGGCCCGCGAAGGGGCCGGGATCAGCTATGTCGCCGTCGTCATCAAGGCCGTGACCGAGGCGCTCCGCGCCCATCCGACCCTGAACAGCCAGTTCGCGGAGGATCGGATCATCCTCAAGCAGCGGCTGAACATCGGGATCGCGGTGGCGGTGGACAACGGCCTGGTGGTGCCGGTCATTGCCGATGCGGACCAGCTGTCGATCAGCGGCGTCAACCGGAAGGTCCAGGACCTCGCCGCCCGGGCACGGGCGAATCGGCTCAAGCTGGACGAGATCCAGGGCGGGACGTTCACCGTGAACAACACCGGCTGGTTCGGCTCCATCTCATCAATGCCGATCATCAACGCGCCGGAGGTCGCCATCCTGTCGATGGAGGCCATCGTCAAGCGGCCGCGGGTGATCGAGGTGGATGGCGCGGACGTGATCGCCGTCCGTCACCTCATGAACATGACCTGCTCATTCGACCACCGCGTCCTCGATGGCGCGCAGGTCGGCTACTTCATGGCCGACGTGCGGAAGCGCCTCGAGAGCTGGGACCTCGATACGCCCCTGAGCTGAGCCTCAGTTCCCCGGTCGGCGTCGGCGCTGGACCGGTATTGGGTCGCCACTCATCTTTCGCACGGCCGGGATCCAGGCGAGCGCGCCGCCTGCCTGAAGGGCGAGGAACAGCACGATCAGGAGGCCGGGTCCACCGACCACGGCGCCGGGCACGAACCACATGAGCGGTCCCTCCAGCAGGGCGAAGACCTCGGTCCCCAGACCGATGGGCGAGGTCTGGCTGTCTTCCAGCGGCGCCATCCGCCCTACCGGCGCAGGCGCACCCGGCCCCGCGGGACCGCCCAGGCCCGAACCGGGGAAGGCCACGACGCCGTCAGGTGTCGGTCGCGGCGTGCCTGAAGGCGTCGGCGAGGCGGTCTCGCTCGGTCGCGGCGTCGCGGTTGGCTGCGGCGTCGGGGTGGCGCCCGGCGGGGCGGTCGGGGTGGGACGCGGCGTCGGCACCGGGGTCGGCGGCAGGACGCTGGGGACCGGCGTGGGCACGAGGACCGGCGCCACGACCATCGGCATGACGCCCGGCTCGAGCTCGACCCCATCGTTGCAGTCCTGAGCCCGATGGGCGTGGTTATTCCAAATCTGCGCCCCCACCTGAGTCGCGGTGGCCGTCACCGAGAATGTCACCCACTCCCCGATCTCCAGGCGGCCGCCTCCCGACTCAGAGTGAACGAGGACCCAGTTCGTGCCCCCCCACAGCTCGGCCGTCCAGTCGTCCCCGTTCGATGCCGCGGGTGTTCCGAGGCCGTTGATGACGTAGGAATCGGGCAGCTGGATCTCGACGCAGCCGATGTCGTTGCCGTAGATCAAGTTCGTCGCGGTGAAGGTGTAGGTCGTGGACTGGAACACGGTCGCGGTGAGCGGACCTCCGACCAGGGTCCAGCCCACAGCGGCGGAGGCGGGACCGGCCAGCGCGAGGACGGCCAATGCCGCGATCGCCACCAGGGCGGCTCCGCGCCTGGATCGGCGCATGCTCAGGCGACCCATTCGGCCGGACGCCAGATGCCGGCCGGGCGTTCGGCAGGCATGGGGGCATCGGGCGCGGTTTCCATGCCCTTGATGAAGGCGACGACGAGGTCCTCCTCCAGCTGACGGTCCGCGGCTTCGCCGAGCCGCTTGAGGGCCTCCTCGACGGAGAGCGCCTTGCGGTACGGACGAGTCGTGGTCATGGCCGAGAACGCATCGGCCACAGCCAGGACGCGCGCGATGATCGGGATGTCGCCACCCTCGAGCCCTTCGAGGTACCCGTGCCCGTCCCACCGCTCGTGGTGGTGCCGGATGCCGGACCGGACCAGGTCCACGTTCGGGATGTCGCGCACGATCGAGTCGCCCAGGGCGACGTGCTGCTTGAAGACGTCGAACTCGTCCTCGGTCAGCTTGCCCGGCTTGCGGAGGAGGTGGTCGGGGATGCCGATCTTGCCCACATCGTGGAGGAGGCCGGCGAGGTGGATCGTGCGGCGCAGGTCTGTGTCCAGGCCCAGCTGGCCGGCGAGGAAGACCGCATAGCGGGCGACGTCCTCGGAGTGGCGCTTCGTGTATCGGTCCTTGGAGTCAACCGCGATGACGAGGCCCTGGAGGACGTCGAAGCTGCCGGAGACCGCCTTCTGCCGCTCGTCGCCGAGCTGGGCAACGCACACCGCGTCGCCACCGGACGACTTCGCCTCGCCCACCGCCACCGTCACCGCGGACAGCAGCTCGGTGACCGAGTCGGCGTGGTCGGGGTAGAGGCAGATGCCGGCGCTCACAGTGACCGGGAGCTGCTCGGACTCGCCGAACTGGACGCTGACGCCGGACAGCCCGGTTCGGACCCGCTGCACTGCGGACTCCATCTCGACCCGGTCTGCACCGGGGAGGACGAGAAGGAACTCATCGGGGCCGTAGCGGGCGATGGCCTTGTCCTCGCCGTCCTCGCGCTGGAGCCAATCGGCCACGCGGAGAAGCACCTGGTCCGCGGCGTCGTGACCGTGGGTGTCGTTGAACAGGCGGAAGTTGTCGATGTCCACCAGCGCCATGCCGAACCGGCCACCCCGGGCCCGAGCCGCCTCGACCTCGCTCGCGAGGATGGTGACCACCGCGCCGTGGTTCAGGAGGTTGGTCAGCGGATCGCGGCGCTCGGCCTCGACCAGTTCGGCCTGCTGGCGGAGGATCCGCTTCTGGGCCGCCCAGAAGACGCCGAGGAGGACCACGCCCAGCAGGACGGCCGCTGCCAGGGTGACGATGACGATGTCCCGCCGGGCGGCGTCCACGCCGGACAGGAGCGGGGCCGCGTCGCGCCAGACCGCCACCACCGCCAGCGGATCGCCCGAATCGGAGAGGAGCGGGAGATACTCCTGGACCACCTGGTCGGTGCCGAGCGCAGTGTCGCTGGCATCGGTGGCCGCGGCGACTTCGAGCAGCGTGATCGACGGCTCCCCGCCGATCGCGGTCTGCAGCGCCGCGGACGGGCTCTGGCTCAGGCCCCGGAGATCAGCCTCGGAGCTGGCCAGGATCGTGCCGTCCAGGCCTCGCAGGTCGATCCGAATGATCTCGTCCTCGGCGGTGAGGGTCGCCAGCTTCGCCTCAAGGGCCTCGGCGGAGGAGCGGCTTGGGCCGTTGCGGTCCACGTCGGCGGCGCTGACGTTGCCGTTCACGAACAGCTCGACCAGCGACCGGTCACGGGACACGACCGCGTTCAGGGTCGCGCTCGAGAGGTGCATGGCGGTGACTGCCACGAGCGCGGTCGCGGTGAGCCCGATCAGGACGAGGAAGATGCCGAAGACGAGCGCGAGCAGGACCGGCCGACGCGATCGGACCGATCCGGCGCTGGGCAGGCGCGGGGACGGCATGGGCCGAAACCTACCCATGAGTCACATTCGAGTGAATAGGAGAATCGGTCAGCCCGTGTTCCGGGGCCGTGACATGGTGCGCGGACGCACCAGCGGAGCATGGGACCGGGGCCGTACCTTCGGGCGCGTCAGCCCGGGCACGACTTAGGCGGCGGGGCGGTGCTCCCTGTAGGCGGCCATGAGCCGATCACGATCTGGGGCGGGCACGTAGCGAACCGCCTCCCGCATCGTTACCCCCGACGCGCGGTCGGTGCGGGGCGCCAGCCAGGCGACGACCTCGTCCGGGCGTTTCTTGCTCACCTCCCGTAACACCCAGCCGATCGCCTTCCGGATGAAGAACTCCTTCTCGTCGAGCATGCCGTCCGCCCGGCTGAGGAACGGCTCCAGGTCGCCGCCCCGTTTTGCCTGTTTCAGCTCCGCCAGGAGGGACGAGCGGCGGATCCAGAAGTCGGGATCGACGGCCCATCGGTCCAGGGATGGTCTGACCGATGGATCCGCGGTTCGGATCGCGCCGACGACGTCGCCGGCCAGCGAGTCAACCAGGGCCCAGGTCAGCGACTCGCGGATGAGCCGCTCGACGAGCGGCAGGTCGTCGCGCGTCGAGGAGCTTGGGATGGAGCTCCATGAGCTGGACCGCGGCCATCCGCCGCTCGAAGACCCGCGCCTCCCACAGGGCAGTGACGAGCGCGACGAGACGGTCGTGGTCGAGCGGATTGGCCTTGGCGAAGTCCTTCACCACGGCCCTGGTCTGCCACAGGGTCGCGCCCAGGAAGGTGAGCTCGCTCTTGAGATACCGCTTCTCCTGCGCGGCACGCTCGGGCGTGCCCACGGCGGCGAAGGCGGTCTCGAGGTGGTTGACGGCTTCGGCAGTTGTGATGGCCACGTTCCGAGTCTAGCCCGCACCTTGGGTAGACTCTGGCCCATGCCTCGCGATTTCTCGTCCCTGGGTGAGCTGTCGGTCGTCGGGACCGATGACGTCCCGGCCGGGCACCACGGACCGTCGGAGGTGATGTATCCCGGGGGCCCGGACACCGACTCCGGCCTGCCCGGCCCGGGCGAGCCCATCCCCGAGAACGCCGGCCCCGGCGGTCGGCGGCCGGAGTGGCTCAAGGTCCGGATCGGCGCCGGCGAGACCTACGCCGGCCTGCGACGGCTCATGCGGGACGAGGCCCTCAACACCGTCTGCGAGGAGGCCCGCTGCCCGAACCAGGGGGAGTGCTGGACCCTGGGCACGGCCACCTTCATGGTCCTGGGCAGCGTCTGCACCCGGAACTGCGGGTTCTGCGCCATCGACACCGGGCGTCCGCCGGAGACCGATCTCGACGAGCCGCGGCGAGTCGCTGAAGCGGCGAAGCGGATGGGTCTCAAGCACGCGGTCGTGACCATGGTCGCCCGCGACGATCTGCCCGATGGCGGGGCCGAGGTGGTGGCCGACACCGTGCGTCAGATCCGCCTCGCGTCTCCCGGGACCAGCATCGAGGTCCTCATCAGCGACCTGAACGGGCGCGAGGAGGACATCCGGACCGTGGTCGAGTCCCAGCCAGAAATCCTGAACCACAATGTGGAGACGGTGCCGCGACTCCAGCGGCCCGTTCGGCGCCGGGCCAGGTGGGACCGCAGCGTCGGGGTCCTCACCACCGGCCGCCGGCTGGCGGCCGGCATCGGTCATCCGATGACCACCAAGACCGGGCTCATGCTCGGCCTCGGCGAGTCGTGGGACGAGGTGGTGGAGGCCATGGGCCTGCTGCGCGACGCGGAGATCGACGTGCTGACCATCGGCCAGTACCTGCGCCCCAGCCGCAGCCACCTGCCGCTGGCGAAGTACTACACCCCGGCCGAGTTCATGGCCCTGCGCCGGATCGGGCTCGAGATGGGCTTCGCCCACGTCCAGTCCGGGCCGCTCGTGCGCTCGAGCTATCACGCCGCCGAGCAGATCCCCGGGGGCGACCTGGCAGCGGTCGTCTGAGGCCGTCGCCAGACCGATGACCGCGCTCCGCGACATCAGCCTCCCGCCCCGCGAACCGGACAGGGAGGCGGAAACGCCCCTGGCCAGAAACCGCGACACCACACCGTCGCGCCCGCTCCTCCTGGGCGATGGCGGTCTTCTTGCGGTGGAGTGGCTCGGCCGCGTCCCGTATCGGCCCACCTGGGAGATCCAGAACGAGCTCGGCGACCGGAGGCGCCGGCGCGAGATCGGCGATCGCGTGCTCCTCCTCGAGCACGACCCGGTCTACACCCTGGGTCGAGGCGGGGACGAGGCGAACCTCCTGGCCACGCCGGATCGGATGGCGGCCATCGGCGCCGAGCTGGTGCGGATCGACCGCGGCGGCGACATCACCTTCCACGGCCCGGGCCAGCTGGTGGCCTACCCCATCGTCGAGCTGGCCGACCCGTTGGACCTCAGGCGCTACGTCCGCGCTCTCGAGGCGGCGGTCATCGCGACGGCTTACGAGTTCGGGGTCCGCGCCGATCGCCGCGAGGGGCTCCCCGGGGTGTGGGTGGACGGCGCACGAAAGCTGGCGGCCGTCGGCGTCCGCGTGAAGCGCGGGGTCACGACACACGGCCTGGCCCTCAACGTCAGCACCGACCTGCACTGGTTCGACGAGATGGTCCCCTGCGGCATCCCCGGCTGCGAAGTGACGTCGCTCGAACGCGAAACCGGCCGCCTGATACCGACGGAGGCTGTCCGCGACGCGCTGTCCCGGAACCTCGCCCGAGCCCTCGGGCTCCGGCTCGCCGCCGACCAGGCGGACCGGTGACCGACGACCTCCTCGTCCAGCGCGCTGGCTCGCAGGCCGCCGATCCGGGACACGCGGTCGGCATCCGGGTCGGTGCCTTCGGCCCATGGCAGACCAACGCCTACCTGGCCTGGGACGGATCGTCGGCCGATGCCCTGGTCCTGGACCCTGGGATGGGCGCCGCGGACGCGCTCGTCGCTGGGGCGAAGGAGCTCGGACTCCGCGTCCACCTCATCGCCAACAGCCACGGCCACGTCGACCACATCTACGACAACGCGGCGATGAAGCGTGCCACCGGAGCGCCGTTGGCCATCCACCCCCACGACGCCTATCGGCTAACGGGTGACAACATCTACGGCCTCGAGATCGAGCGCAGCAAGCCCGAGCAGGAGCTGCTGGAGGGCGAGACCCTGGCCATCGGCCAGCTGGCATTCCGGATCCTCCATACGCCCGGCCATTCGGAGGGATCGGTCTGCCTGTACGAGCCCGACCGTGGCCTGCTCCTGAGCGGCGACGTCCTGTTCCGCGCCTCGTATGGCCGGACCGACCTGCCCGGCGGGGACGACGACCAGATGGTCGCCTCGCTGACCCGACTGCACCACGAGATCCCGCCCGAGACCCGCGTCCTGCCTGGCCACGGCCCGGAGACGACCATGGCGGCTGAGGCGCCCTGGCTTGACCGCGTGGCCACCGGCGGACGGCTCATCATTCCCGGCTGAACGGAGGAGGATCCATGTCTCGTCTGCGTATCACCCGGCTGGGCCACGGCGGCGTCCTGTACCAGTCGCCCGGTGACAAGTGGGTCTGGGTGGACCGATGGAGCGGCGCGCCGACCTACGTCGCGCCGCCGGAGCCGTGGCAGGTGGATGTCGTGGCCCCCACCCACGGCCACTTCGACCACGTCGGGAACGACGCGGCCGATGTCGTGGACCTCGCCGGCCGCGGTGGCCAGGTCGTCGGGTCGCACGAGCTGAGCCTGTACCTGGGCGAAAAGGGCGTCGAGGCCGTCGGCATGAACAAGGGCGGCACGTTCGAGGCGGCGGGGATCGGCTTCACCATGGTCCACGCCGAGCACTCCGGGGCGGTGACCCTCACCGGCGGCGGTCCGAGCTCGCGCGAGGTCGGCTGCTGGGGCTGGGTCCTCCGATTCGAGGACGGAACCTGCGTGTACCACACCGGCGACACCGACCTGTTCGGCGACATGGGCCTTGTGCGCGAGCGCTGGTCGCCGACGGTAGCCGTCCTGCCCATCGGCGGCCACTACACCATGGGACCGGCCGATGCCGCGAGGGCGGTGGCCCTCATTGGCGCCCGGACGGTGATCCCGGTCCACTACGCGACGTTCCCGATCCTGGCCGGAACGCCGACCGAGCTGGCCGAGGCAACCGATGCCGAGGTCGTGGCCCTCGATCCGGGCGAGACCTGGGAGGTCTGACCGGGTCTAGCTGCGGCGTTCGCTGATCTCGAAGAGGTTGCCGTCCGGGTCGCGGAAGAAGCAGCGGATCTCGCCGCCCCAGTCGTGGGGTGGGGTCAGGAACTGCGCGCCCCTGGCCAAGAGCGCCTCGTACGAGGCCTGGCAGTCCTGTACGCGGATCGTGAACGCATGGCCCACTCGGTCCGGATCGGATGGCGCGGCGAACGTGATGGTGGGCTTGTCGGCGGTTGGCTCGCCGCCAGTTACCAGCAGGATCCACGCCCCGGCGAAGCGGAGCACGACCGAGGAGCCGTACTCGCCGTACAGCTCAGCGCCCAGGACCTCGAGGTACCAGCGCTTCGAGGCCGCAGGGTCGGCGACGACGAGGATGTCGGTGATCTCCATGTCGGGCGTCGGGAACACGGCCTCCTCGCTCATGCCACCACCCGGTCGGTGCGGGTGTCGCGGCGGATCGTCATCCAGCGGCGGCAGCCGGCGGCGTGGAACCAGCGCTCGGCGGTGACGCCCGCTACGTTGTCGAACATCCAGACGTAGTCAAGGTTCCGCTCCACCTCATCGGTCAGGTGCTCCGGCACGTGGGGCAGCTCGCCACCGAACCGGAACTCGGCCACCGGCCGCTCCCCGCAGGTCGGGCACGTGAGCCACAGCATCAGTCGAGGCTCCTCATCGGGTCCCCGCCGATCCCTGGTCGGCCATGGCATGGTCGCGGGCGAATCGGTCGAGCCCAAAGGACGCGATCAACGGTGGGGGCGCCCCTGTTGCGATCATCTCGGCCATCGCCTCGCCCCCGGCGGGGATGGCCTTGAAGCCCCACGTCCCCCACCCGGTGGTGACGAGCAGGCCGTCCGCGCCGGTCTCGCCCATGATCGGCGAGTAGTCCGGCGAGATGTCGCAGATCCCGGTCCACTGGCGCAGGACCCGCAGGTCGCGGAGGAACGGGAGGAGGTGGGTCACCTTGGCCGCCACGCTCTGGAGGAACTCGAAGGACGAGGCCATCGAGTAGCTCGGCTGCGAGTCGAACTCGGCGCCCATCAGCATCTGGCCGCGGGCTGTCTGCGAGACGTAGCACAGCAGCTCCGAGTCGCTGACGATCGGTCCCAGGCCCTGGGCGTAGGCGTTGGTAACGAGCGCCTGGAGGGGGTGGGTCCGGATCGGGAGGCGGACGCCGGCCATCGCGGCCAGCTCGGTCACCCGGCCGCCGACCGCGCTGAGGACCACGCCGGCCGTGATCGGGCCGTCCTCGGTCTGGACGCCGGTCACCCGGTCGCCATCACGGAGCAGACCGATGACCGGGGTGTGCTGGAGGACGTGGACTCCACGCCGCAGGGCGCCCTGGGCGTACGCCCAGACCACCCGGTCGTGGCGGGCGGTGGCCGCGCCGGGATGGTACGACGCGCCGAGGACCGGGTAGCGACCGCCGCCGGACAAGTCCAGCTCCGGACAGATCTCCTTCGCCTCCTCCGGCGTGACCAAGACCGTCTCGGCGCCGCACGCCTGGTTCAGGAGGGTCCGGGCCCGCTCGGCGCGCATCCCCCACTCGGTGTGGGCCAGCCACAGCAGGCCCTTGGTCGAGTGCATGATCCAGCACTCGGTCTCGTCCTCGAGGGTCGCGTACAGGTCGAGGCTGCGCTGGTAGAACCGAACCGACTCGGCGATGCCGTAGTTGGCCCGGATGATGGTCGTGTTCCGGCCGCTATTGCCCGAGCCGATGTAGCTGGCCTCCACCACCGCCACGTTCGTGATCCCGTGCCGGGTGGCAAGGTAGTACGCCGTCGCGAGGCCATGGCCGCCGCCGCCCACGATCACGACGTCGTACGAGCGTTCCGGCTCGTGCCAGGGCAGGTCGAGGATGGTCTCGACGAACTCGTTCATGCCAGCCGCTCCCCCAGCTCGTGGGCGTAGGCCGTGGCCACCAGGAGCAGCGCCCGCTCGTCGGTCAGCCACAGTCGGGCCGGCACGCCGGCCACCAGGCCCTGGGCCAGCGCCGGGCGGATAGTCGGAACTGGCCACTCCACGTGGTGCAGCACCGCGGCCAGCTCGTCCGCCGACAGCCACCAGCCCATGAACCCGGCTTCGTCTTCCACAAGGGCGGTTGCGTCCACGACGGCGTGGCCCCCGATCACGAGCGCCTCGTCATCGGCCAGGCGGAGGATCGACCCGCCATCGGTCCAGATGCCGTCGAGGACCGCCGGGGCCGCCACGACCCGCGTGCCGGAAACCGGGTCAGGCGCGCGCACGGGTGCCCTCCGGGTCGTAGAACGGCGGCTCGGTGACCGTGGCGATCCGCCCGTCCACCTCCACCTGCTCGGGGAAGGGCGTCCGCTTCTGCCAACCCAGCATCACGGCCCGGCCGAGGGCCGGTGAGGTAAAGGTCGAGGAGACATGACCGATGACGTCGCCGTCCGCCCAGATCGGGCTGCCCTCCGAGGGCGCCGATCCGTCCATGGTCAGTCCCACCAGCCGCCGATGGTCTGCCAGACCAGCCGTGCGCGCCAGCGCGTCGCGGCCCAAGAAGTCGGGCTTGTCCATGTTCACCGCCCAGTCCATCCCCAACCGCCGCGGGGTGGAGTCCATCTCGGTGTCCATCCCGATGATCACGTGGCCCTTCTCCAGCCGCAGCGCGAACAGGGCCTGGAGGCCGTGGGGCCGGATGCCCAGGTCCGCACCGTCGGCCAGCAGCCGGCGCCACAGCTCGACGGACCGATCGACCGGGTGGTGGATCTCGAACGAGGCCTCGCCGGTGAAGCTGAGCCGCATGACGTGGACCGGCATGCCGGCCAGCTCGGTTCGGGCGTGCTGGAGGAACCGCGGCGGATCGGCCAGGCCCAGCCGGGCGAGGAGCTCGGCGGCGCGCGGGCCGGTGACATTGATGGCGGCCAGGGACATCGTGCGGTCCATGAGGTGGACGCGGAGGCCCCACGTCTCGAGCCAGTCACGCATCCACATCTCGGCGTTGCCCGCCCCGCCGGTGGTGAAGGTCAGGACGAACCGATCGTCGGACTCGCGGCAGATCATCCCGTCGTCGATGACGTGGCCGCGCTCGTTCAGCAGCAGCGCGTAACGTGAGCGGCCCGGACGGATGGTCGAGACGTCGGTCGGGTACAGGCGCTGGAGGAACTCCATCGCGTCCGGCCCCGCGACAATGAACTTGCCCAGGGTTGACACGTCGCCCACCGACACCGCCCCGCGGACGGCGTGGTACTCGGCCAGGTGGTCGCCGTAGTGCCACGGCCGCCACCAGCCACCGAATCGATCCATCTGCGCCCCCTGGGCGACGTGCTCGTCGTGGAGCGCGGTGCGGCGGAAGGCGTCGAGGTGGACGTCGGCTGCAGCCTCGGCCAGGGTGATCTGACGCGACGCGGGCCGCGCGGTGAAGGGCGGCGGCATCTCGCCGGTACGGGCCGCGATCCAGGCCCGAACGTGGGGCATGCACACGCTCCCCTGGCAGGTGCCGGTCCCCGCCAGGCTCGCCCGCTTGATCAGCTCCAGCTCGCGGAAGCCGCGGGACCAGACGCCCTCGAGATCGTCGACGGTGGTCCCGACGCAGGGGCAGACGAGCCCCTCGGTCGGCGGCGGCGGGAGCGGATGCGAGGCCGCAGCGGAGCCAACCACCCGGACCGGGAGGTCATCGGCCATCCGGGACAGGACATCGCGCGGCGAGCGGCCCAGGTCCAGGATCACGGTGTCGCACTCGGCGCGATGCTCTCCCGCCTCGTCCCGGGTCACGACAGCGGTCACCTGCGTCTCCCCCTCCAGGCGGACGAGCGAGCCAGGGAGCGCCTCGCACGGCACCCCGTCAGGAGCCGGACCGATGGCAACTGCCCGTCCCAGTGCCACGCCCGCGGCATGGAGCTGCCGCGCAGCCCGGGGGGTCAGGAGGCCCAGCAGCCGGCTCCCCGATCCCACGGCCTGGATCTCGGCGGTGCCGGTGGCCACGACCACCTCGGCGGCGCGGAGATGGACCATCCGTTCGCCGCGCCGGACGATGACGGTGGGTCCGGCATAGACCGCGACCACCTCGTCCCCGGTCCCGCCGTCCAGGACGAGGACGCTCCGCCCCGCGCGCTCGGCCTCCGCGGCCGCGGCCCGACCGGCCTCGCCGCTGCCGATGACCGCCACATCGGTCTGGCCGTGCTCGACCGCGACCTCCCCCTCGCGCGGTTCGGCATGCCAGCGCGGTGGCCCATCCCCCGGATGCCGTGCCACGCCCAGCCCGTCCGCGGCCGACGTCAGGCAGGTGCGGACGTAGGCGATGCCCTCGACCTCGGCGGCGCAGTTGCCGCAGTCACCAGCCAGGCACAGCGTCCCGCCGCGGCCCGGATGCTGGCCGGCCCGGACGACGGCCACCGCCACCGTGTCACCCGGCTCGAAGGCCAGCGGCGCCCCGTCGAGCAGGAACTGTCCGGCGGCCGGGCTCATGGCCCGAGGCTAGCACCGCGGTGCGCCGCCGGACCCGCCGCAGTCGCCGGACGGGTCCGGCATCGGTCCCTACAATCAGCGGTTCCCATGACCGTGCAGACCGATGTCCTCATCCATGCCCGCGACCTGACGAAGCGCTTCGGCGACTTCACGGCGGTTGACGGGGTGGACTTCGACGTCCACGTCGGGGAGGCATTCGGGTTCCTGGGACCGAACGGCGCAGGCAAGACCTCGACCATGCGAATGATCGCCTGCATCAGCCCGGTGACCGACGGGACGCTGAGCGTGGTCGGCATGAACCCGGGCCGCGACGGGACCCGGATCAAGGCCCGGATCGGGGTCGTTCCGCAAGAGGACAACCTCGACGTCGAGCTGACCGTCATGGAAAACCTCCTGATGTACGCCCGGTACTTCGACATTCCCGGTCCGGTGGCCCGCACCCGGGCGGAGGAGCTGCTGGATTTCGTCCAGCTCACCGAGCGGGCGAAGGACCAGGTCGACCCGCTGTCAGGTGGGATGAAGCGCCGCCTGACGATCGCTCGGGCGCTGATCAACGAGCCGGAGCTCCTCCTCCTCGACGAGCCCACCACCGGCCTGGACCCCCAGGCCCGCCATCTCGTGTGGGATCGCCTCTACCGCCTGAAGAGCCGGGGTGTGACCCTGGTCATCACGACTCATTACATGGACGAGGCCGAACAGCTCTGCGATCGGCTGGTGGTCATGGACCACGCCAAGATCGTGGCCGTGGGCTCGCCCCGCGAGCTGATCGAGCAGTACAGCACCCGCGAGGTGCTCGAGCTGCGCCTGACCGATGCCGTCCGCGGCACGCTGGACGGGCGGCTGGACGACCTCGCCGACCGGGTCGAGGAGCTGCCCGACCGGATCCTGCTGTACGCGCCGGACGGTGAGCAGGCACTGGAGCACGTCCATGCCCGCGAGATCCCGATCGAGTCCGCCCTCGTGCGCCGCTCCACCCTGGAGGACGTCTTCCTCCGTCTCACCGGCCGCACCCTGATCGAGTGAGCCGCCCGAGCCCCGAATGACCGCCCTTCGCGTCACCCAGCGCAACCTGTGGGTCTACCGCCGCACCTGGCGCGGGAGCGTCTTCGGGTCGTTCCTCAACCCGCTCCTGTATCTCGGCGCGCTGGGGGTGGGGCTGGGCAGCTTCATCGCCGCCCAGGACGAGAGCGCGCTGGGCGGGGTGACCTACCTCCAGTTCCTGGGCCCGGGCCTGCTGGCCGCGACCTGCATGCAGACCGCCTCGTTCGAGGCCACGTTCCCGATCATGGGCAAGATCAGCTGGCGCCGGAACTACGAGGCCATGCTGGCCGCGCCGCTGTCGGTCCGCGACCTGGTCTTCGGGGAGATGGGCTGGATGGCGTTCCGGCTGACGACCATCTCGTTCGCGTTCCTCATCGTCCTGACCCTGTTCCAGATCCCGACCTCGCCACTCGCGATCCTCGCCTGGCCGGCGGCCGTGCTCACCGGCCTGGGGTTCTTCACCGCGATCATGGCCTTCACCGCCACCCAGAAGAATGACGGCGGCTTCGCGGCGATGTTCCGCTTCGTGATCAACCCGCTGTTCCTGTTCAGCGGCACGTTCTTCCCGGTTGACCGCCTGCCGGACGCGATCGAGTTCATCGCTGCCCTCACCCCGCTGTACCACGGCGTCGCCCTGATCCGGGGCCTCATGCTCCAGACCCCGGAGCTGGCCAACTGGCCGATCCACCTGGGCTACCTGCTGGTGTTCCTCGCCGTCGGGATCTACCTCGCCTACCGATCCCTGACCCGGCGGATGGTCAAGTGAGGGCGCGGTAAGCCATGGCCGTCATCGTCCGACCCACGCCATCCCCCGCGCCGTACCCGGCGATCATCGGCTCGTTCCTCCGTGCCCGGCGCCTGGTCCAGCGCAACATGCTGGTCTACCGCCACGGCTGGATCGTCATCGTCAGCGGCTTCTTCGAGCCGCTGTTCTACCTGCTGGGCATCGGCTACGGGCTGGGGACGATCGTCGGAGACGTCACCCTGACCGACGGCCGGGTGGTCGCGTATGCCGCGTTCGTGGCCCCCGCCCTGCTGGCCCAGTCCACGATGAACGGGGCGATCAGCGAGACGATCTTCAACGTCTTCTTCAAGCTCAACTTCGAGAAGATCTACGACGCGGTGCTGGCCACCCCGCTGGGAGTGGGCGATATCGCCCTCGGCGAGCTGATGTGGGCCATGATTCGCGCCACCATCTACGCCATCGCATTCATCGGCGTGATGTGGGCGCTGGGGCTCCTGATCAGCCCGTGGGCCATCCTGGCCCTGCCGGCCACCCTGTTCTGCTCGCTCGCCTTCTGCGCGGCCGGCCTGGCCACCACCACGTACCTGCGCACGGTGCAGGACTTCGACCTGCCGTTCGGGCTGGTGATCATGCCAATGTTCCTGTTCAGCGGCACGTTCTTCCCGATCTCGATCTACCCCGATTGGCTGCAGGTAATCGTCTGGCTCACGCCGCTCTTCCACGCGATCGAGCTTCTGCGCGGGCTGACCACCGGGATCGTGGAACCGATCATCCTGGTCCACGTCGCGTACCTGGCCGTTTTCGGCGGGGTCGCCATGATCATTGCCCGTCGGCGCCTCGCCGCCAAGCTGGTCAAGTAGCTCGTCGTTCGTCCCCGTCCCGGCCGGAGAGCACCGGCCACGCCCTGGCCGCGTAGTTCACGCCGGAGACCAGCGCCAGCGCCATCCCGCCGATCAGGAGCGCGGTCCCCACGGTGTCGGCGGCCTGACCGATACCGGCGGGCGTCGGACCCCCAGTCTGGGAATCGAACGTCAGGAGCAGGGCGCCGATGCCGACAAGAGTGACGACCGTCTTCGCCTTGCCCACCAGCTCGGAGCCGACGAGCAGCTGCTCGCTGGCGGCCACCTGGCGGATGCCGCCGACCACGAACTCGCGGACGATGATCACGATCACGAGCCACGCCGCGGCCAGGCCCACGTCCACCAGCGCGATGAGCATGGCCGAAACGAGCACCTTGTCCGCGGTCAGGTCCAGGAATGCGCCCAGGGTCGTGACCTGGCCGCGCGAGCGGGCCAGCCAGCCGTCGAAGAAGTCGCTCAGCGCGGCCGGGACGAACAGGACGAAGGCGATGAAGCCGGAGCCGGGAAAGGGCCAGAGCAGCAGGATCACCAGGACCGGAGTGGCCGCCAGCCGGAACAGGCCCAGCAGGTTGGGCAGGGTCAGGAGCTCGCTCACGGAGACTCCCCGGGGTGGGGGTCACCGATCCGCCGCTCCGTCCCGGCCCGCAGCCGGGCGATGTTGTCGGCGTGGGCCAGCACGATGAGGGCGCCGACCACCGCGGCGTAGGCGATGTCGGCGCCGGACGCCCGCCCGTACAGGTACAGGCCGGCGACCACCACTGGGGCGCTGACCGCCCCGACGATGGACGCCAGCGACACGTAGCGAGTCACCGCGGCCACGATCCCGATGACCGGGATGACGACCACGAGCGCGAGCGGGACGAGGACGAGGAAGCCGCCGGCCGCGGTCGCCACCCCCCGTCCGCCGCGGAACCCGATGAACACCGAACGGATGTGCCCGGTGACCGCGGCCACGCACGCGCCGGCGGCCACCCATTCGGGAACGAGGCCCACGGCACCCCCGATGGCGGCCCCGGCCGCGGCGGCGACCAGGCCCTTGGCTACGTCCAGCAGGCCAACGGCCAGGCCCCACCACCGGCCGAGGGCCCGGACCGTGTTCGTGGCCCCGGTCCGCTGTGACCCCACCGTTCGTGGGTCGGCGCCGCCGGCGAGACGGGCGATGACCACCCCGAACGGGATCGCGCCCAGGAGATAGCCCAGGGCCAGGGCCACCAGCAGGCCGACGACGGGACCCACCGGTTCAGGCGGCGGGCGCGCGTCGCTGGAGGAAGATGCGGACGGCGACCAGGAGGGCGAACGCGGCGACGAAGGCCACCACCGCCGCGATCAAGGCCCCCTCCGCGCCACTTGGCCAGGCCACGGACAGCGCGATGAGCCCGACCACGGCGGCCACGCCGATGCTCTTCAGCCAGAAGCCACGGGTGAACGACCAGTCCCGGGCTTCCTTTGGTCCGCCTCGCCGCGGCGGACGCCGGCCGCGGGTGGACTTCGGCGAGGCGTACGGGTCCTGGCCCTTCGTCATTCGCTGGTACTGGCGGCGTTCGGCGCGCGACATCGGTTCCCCAGTCTATCTGCCGGTAGGATTGGCTCGCCGTGCACGACGTCTTCGACCAGTTCAAACAGCAGCTGCCCGACGCCGACCCGACCGAGACCGATGAGTGGCTCGACTCGCTCGATGACGTCCTCGAACGGGCCGGTCCCGAGCGTGCGCGGTTCATCCTGTTTCGGCTCCTGAAGCGGGCTCGCCAGCTGCAGGTCGGCCTCCCGGCCCTGACCCAGACGCGCTACGTGAACACCATCTCGCCCGAGCAGGAGCCGGCGTTCCCCGGCGACGAGCAGATGGAGCTGCGGATCCGCCGCATGATCCGCTGGAACGCGCTGGCCATGGTCCTGCGGGCCAACACCCGCTACGACGGGATCGGGGGGCACCTCTCGACCTACGCCTCCGCGGCGTCGCTGTACGAGGTCGGCTTCAACCACTTCTTCCGCGGCTGGGACGACGGCCCAGGCGACCTCGTCTACTTCCAGGGCCATGCGGCGCCAGGGGTCTACGCCCGGGCCTTTCTCGAGGGACGGCTGACCTCCGACCAGCTGGACCATTTCCGGCGCGAGTCGCTCACCCCCCACGGGCTGCCCTCGTACCCCCATCCACGGACGATGCCCGACTTCTGGCAGTTCCCGACGGTGTCGATGGGCCTCGGTCCGCTGGCGGCGATCTACCAGGCCCGCTTCAACCGCTACCTCGCCGCGCGTGGCCTGGCCGATACCGCCAACTCGCGGGTGTGGGCCTTCGTCGGCGACGGTGAGATGGACGAGCCCGAAGCGCTGGCCGGGCTGAGCCTGGCCGCACGCGAGGGGCTGGACAACCTGATCTTCGTCGTGAACTGCAACCTCCAGCGCCTGGACGGACCGGTCCGCGGCAACGGGAAGATCATCCAGGAGCTGGAATCGGTCTTCCGTGGCGCTGGCTGGCATGTCATCAAGGTCATCTGGTCCCGGGAGTGGGATGCCCTGCTGGAGCGCGACACCGACGGCGTCCTCCTAAACAAGATGACCGAGACCCTCGATGGGGACTACCAGACCCTCTCGGTCTCGGATGGGGCCTACGTCCGCGAGAACTTCTTCGGGCCCGACCCGAGGCTGCAGGCCATGGTCGCCGACAAGTCCGATGCCGAGCTGGCCGCCCTCCGCCGCGGGGGGCACGACTACCGCAAGCTCTACGCCGCCTACCGATACGCGACCGAGCACACCGGGGCTCCGGTCGTGATCCTGGCCAAGACGGTCAAGGGCTGGACCCTGGGACCGGGGATCGAGGGCCGGAACGTCACCCACCAGGCCAAGAAGCTGACCGCCGACGAGCTGAAGGTCTTCCGCGACCGGCTCCAGCTCCCGATCCCAGACGACCAGCTGGGCGAGGCGCCGTACTACCACCCCGGCCCGGACAGCCCCGAGATCCAGTACCTCCTCGAACGACGGAAGGCCCTGGGCGGGGTGATCCCCCGACGGCGGACCGACACCAAGCCCCTGCCGGCGCCGGATGAATCGGTCTATGCCGATGTCCTGGGCGGCGCGGCCCAGCCGGCGTCCACCACCATGGCGTTCGGCCGATTGCTTCGGAATCTCGTCCGCGACCCGGAGGTCGGGCGTCGGGTGGTGCCCATCATCCCGGATGAGGCCCGCACCTTCGGCATGGACCCGCTGTTCAAGGAGCTGGGCATCTACAACCCGCTCGGCCAGCGGTACGCCTCGGTCGATCGCCAGCTGCTCCTGTCGTACCGGGAGGCGACCGACGGCCAGATCCTGGAGGAGGGCATCACCGAGGCAGGGTCGATGGCATCGTTCACGGCGGCCGGCACCGCGTACGCCATCCACGGCGAGCCGATGATCCCGTTCTACGTCTTCTACTCGATGTTCGGCCTGCAGCGGACCGGGGACCAGGCGTGGGCCTTCGGCGACGCCCGGGGGCGGGGCTTCATGATGGGCGCGACCGCGGGACGGACCACGCTCACCGGGGAGGGGCTCCAGCACGACGACGGCCAGAGCCACCTCTACGCCCTGGCCATCCCCAACCTCCAGGCCTATGACCCGGCGTTCGCCTACGAGCTGGGGATCATCGTCCGCGACGGGATCCGGCGGATGTGGCAGAACGGCGAGGACGTCTTCTACTACATCACGCTCTACAACGAGAACTGGGTCCAGCCGGCCATCCCGGAGGGCGCGTCCAAGGGCATCGTCCGCGGCCTGTACCAGTTCCGGCGCGGCGACGAACAAGGGCCGGACGGTCCAGATCCTGGGCTCGGGCTCCATCCTCCACCAGGCCCTGCGCGCGGCGGACATCCTGGCCGAGCAGTTCGGGGTCGCGGCCAACGTCTGGAGCGCGACCTCCTACCAGCAGCTGCGAGCCGATGCGCTTCGCGCCGACCGCCACAACCGCCTCCATCCCGAAGAGGACGCGTGGATCCCGTACGTCGTCCGGGCCCTGGCCGACGCGCCTGGGCCGGTCGTCGCCGCCACCGACTACGTCAAGGCCGTGCCGGACATGGTGGCCCGCTGGATCACGGACCGCCCATACATCGTCCTGGGCACGGACGGCTTCGGCCGTTCCGACACCCGTGACGCGCTGCGGACGTACTTCGAGGTCAGTCCCGAGCACATCGCCTACGCCGCCCTGGCCGGCCTCGGCCGCTCCGGCGAGGCGAGCGCCGACGAGCTGGTGAAGGCCAGGAAGAAGCTGGGCATCGATCCCGACCAGGCCGATGCGGCCGCGGTCGAGCCGGTCGCAGCCGACACCCCGGCCTGGAAGCTCGGACCCGCCCGCGGGCTGACCATGGCGACCCGACGCAGCGGTCCACCGTGGTGGGATGGAGCGGTCGTCTACCACTGCTATCCCCGCAGCTTCGCCGATGCATCCGGCGATGGGATAGTCGTAGTCCCGGTCGCACCAGTCCAGAGGCGGCATTCTGCCTATCCTCGAGCGTGAATTCGCTCAGTTCCACTCAATATAGAAACGGGACTTGACAGAATAGAAAGAGCGTATTACTGTCTCGCCATCGAATCACTCAGATAGGGAGACAGGAATGTTGGATTACCGATTCCACTACGCACAACTGGTCGTCGAGGACCGCCTGCGCCAGCAGCGCCCGACGCAGACGACTCCGCCGGCGACCCGGGTTCACCACCGCGAGGCGCCGCGCCAGCATCGCAACCCCGGCCTCGGCCCGACGCTGATGGCCCCCCGCGACGTCATCGCCACCTGTCCGGTCTGCTCGGGCGAGCTGGAGATCAGCCGGCTGCACTGCGGCAGCTGCGGAACGACCATCGAGGGTGAGTTCGGCGTCGGTCGCTTCGGTCGGCTGAGCCGCGAGCAGATGACCCTGCTCGAGAGCTTCCTCCGCTCCCGTGGCAACCTGAAGGAGATGGAGCGCGCTCTCGGGATCAGCTACCCCACCGTCCGGGCACGCGTCGAGGCACTGGTCCAGGCCCTCGGGCTTGGGGACGGCGACCCGATCGAGATCGTCGTGGACGAGGAGCCGGCAGAGGCCGATGGCCAGCTGGCGGACGCGCGGCGCGAGATCCTCGAGCGACTGGCCAAGGGCGAGATCGACTCGGCCGGTGCGGCCGAGGCCATTCGCGCGGTCGAGAGCAAGCTCTAGATGTCCCGCTATCGCCGGGTCCAGACCGTGACCCACGACATCGGCACCGGCGGTGCCCTCACCGTCTCCTTCTCATCCGCCGATGCCCGCCTGTCGACCGTCTCGGGCACCGTGGCCACCGTCCGTGCCACGTTCGAGGTCAACGCCCGCGATGAGTCCCAGGCCGATGAGATTTTCGACAAGGCCAAGATGGCGGTGGAAGCGGAGGTCGGTCGGCTGCTCGTCAGCGAGGAGCACGTCCGCGGCGGCCTCGCAGCGCTGATCGGCCCGAAGCACGACGTGGACCTGGAGGAGGTCGAGGTCACCGCACCGGCGGGCTGTCGGCTCCAGGTCAACGCCGTGAGCGGCGACGTCCAGTCCACCGGGTTCCTCACCTCACAGCGATATCAATCGGTTTCGGGTGACCTGCGGGTGGCGGAAACGGGTGGCGAGCTGGACATCGACTCGGTGTCCGGCGACGTGAGCATCAAAGCCACCAAGCCCGTCTCCCTCAAGGTGAACACCGTGTCTGGCGACCTCCGCGTTGATGCGCCCCGCTACGAGCGGCTGAGCGCCAACGCGGTGAGCGGCGACATCTCGGTTGACGGCCTGCTGGCGCCGGGGACCACCCACTCGGTGGACACCGTGAGCGGCGACCTCCGACTGGCGGTGAGCGGCGGCGTGACGGTCGCGGTCCGCGGCCTGGCCAGCGACTTCCACTCCTCGCTCCCCCACCGGGTCGAGGGCAGCGCGGACCGGCGACGGCTCATCGTCGGAGACGGCAGCGCGTCGTTGAACTTCAGCTCGATGTCCGGTGACGTGGACGTGACGTTCTCCCGGCTGGGAGAGCCCGCCGTCACCACGGCGGCCGTCGCCGCTTCGGCGGAGACGCCGACGGCCGCACCTTCCGATGACCGGCTCGCCGTGCTGGGCGCACTCGAACGGGGCGAGATCGACGTGGACGAGGCGATGCGTCGCCTTGACGGTGGCCGATGAGCGGCGAGCTCGAAGCCGTCCTGAAGCTCGTCGCCGATGGTCGCCTCACGCCCGAGGAGGCAGCGCCACTGGTCGCGGCCCTCACCGAGCACGCGTCTGAGCAACCGGCGGCGACTCCCGATACGACGATCACCCCGGCCCCGTTGAGCGGGGAGATTCTTGGGGCGAGCCCCCGCCAGCTGCGGATCCGCGTCGAGGAGCGCGGCCGGACGGTTGTCAACCTCCGCGTCCCGCTGGCGGTGGCGGGCGCCGCCCTGAACATGGTCCCTGGCCTGGGCGGCGATCAGGCGGCGCGGGTCCGGGCCGCCCTCGAGGGCGGCACCATTGGTCCGATCATCGATGTCGAAGACCCCGACGGTGACGCCGTCATGATCAGCCTCGAATGATGGAAGAGACCACGGCCCCGGCGGGCGTCACACCCGTGGACGGCACCGCGGCCACGCCAGCGGCAACGACCACTGCCCCACAGGCAGGCTCGTCCGGCCTGGGCAACATCTTCCGGCCGCTGGCCGGGCGCGACTTCCGCCTCCTGTTCATCGGCGAAACGATCTCGCTCCTGGGCGACCAGTTCCATTTCATCGCCCTCGCCTGGCTGACGCTCGAGATCACCGGCTCGGGTCTCGCCCTCGGCACCGTCCTGCTGGTGGCGGGCCTGCCGCGGGCGGTGCTGGTCCTGGTCGGCGGCGTGGCCGCGGACCGCTTCTCGCCGCGGAGCATCATGCTGGGCTCGAACACGGCCCGCGCCCTCATCGTGGCGGTTCTGACCATCATGGTCGTGACCGGCGCCGTCGAGTTGTGGATGCTCCTCGTCCTCGCCTTCCTCTTCGGCTGTGTGGACGCGTTCTTCTGGCCGGCACAGGGCGCGATCGTGCCCATGCTGGTGGACGACGACAAGCTGCCGGGCGCCAATGGCCTGATGCAGGGCTCGCAGCAGCTGACCGGGCTCATCGGTCCCGCCCTGGCGGGCATCCTGGTCGCCGCGGTGGGGACCGCCTGGGCGTTCGGCATCGATGCCCTCTCGTTCGCCATCGCCTCGGTGGCCCTGGCGCTCATCGTCGGCGGGCGGCGGCCGACGGTCATCGGCGAGCACCAGCCCAGCGTCCTGCGCACCATCGGCTCCGGCCTGTCGTATGTCTGGCGCGACAAGGGTCTGCGCTCGCTCATCCTCCTCTCCGCGGTTCTGAACTTCGCCATCAACGGGCCGGTCAGCGTGGGGATCGCGTGGATGGCGGACAACCAGTTCGAGGGCGGCGCCCAGGCGTTCGGCTTCATCCTGGCCGCATTCGGCGCCGGCGCCCTGGGAGGCGCGATCGTGGCCGGCAGCCTGGGAACGGTGCGGCAGCTCGGTTGGCTGACGGTTGGCGGCTCGATCCTGATGGGAGTGGCCTTCGCCCTCGTCGCGTTCGCGACCTCCACCCTGGTGGTCATGGGCCTGGTGCTGGTCATCGGCCTGGCGGTGGGCTTCCTGAACGTCAGGATCGTGGCCTGGATTCAGGTCCGGACCCCGGAGACGATGATCGGGCGGGTCATGAGCCTGGTGATGCTGGGCGGCATCGCACTCTCGCCGCTGTCCATGGCCCTGACCGGCGCGCTGGTGGACCTGGGCTACGTCGCCCTCTGCTTCGCCGGCGGCGGAATCCTGATCGTCCTGGCCGCGCTGCTCGGTGTGGCCTGGGGCGTTCCGACCCACATGCGCGAGGGTTGACCGACTCTTCGAAATCGCGCGCGGCGCCACCCCTCGCCGCGGTGCGAGTGCTGTAATAGCCGGACAGCACATGAGCACACGCCGCCCGACCGACCCGCCCCCGGAGCCGGGCACCCCGTCCGTTGATCCCATGCTCGAGGTCCGCGAGCGGAGCCGCGGCCAGCGGCCGGGCGATGCGTACGTCCGGATCGTGCGGCCCTTCGAGAAGGAGTTCGAGCACGGCGAGTCGGGTCAGCTCATCGCTTCGGAGAAGACGATCGGCGCGGCGAGCACGACCGGACGCGTGTTCCAGCGCGTCCGATCGTTCCTCTTCGGGCGCCCCATCTCGTCCGAGCACGAGGAGCACGAGCGGCTGACCAAGGTCAAGGCCTTGGCCATCTTCAGCTCGGACAACATCAGCTCCAGCGCGTACGCGACCGAAGAGATCATGCGGATCCTGATCCTGGCCGGGGTCAGCGCCATCGCCCTGACGATGCCGATCACGGTCGCCATCGTCATCGTCCTGATTGTCGTCGCGATCAGCTACCGGCAGACGATTCGGGCCTATCCGGACGGCGCGAGCAGCTACATCGTGGCCAGCGACAACCTGGGCACCGGCGCGGGTCTGCTGGCCGGTTCGGCGCTGCTCATCGACTACACCCTGACTGTAGCGGTGTCGGTCTCGGCAGGCGTTGCTGCGCTCACCTCGTTCGTGCCCGACCTCTACCCCTACCGGGTGCCGATCGCGGTCACTATCGTGCTGCTCCTGACCGCCGGCAATCTGCGCGGGATTCGCGAGTCCGGATCCATCTTCATGGCCCCGACCTACCTGTACATGGTCGTGATCTTCGGGGTTATCGCCTGGGGCCTCTTCCAGGCGGCCAATGGCACGCTAGGCACGTTCGTGCCACCCGAGGCCTGGGTTGAAGCCGAGGAGGCCGAGGCCATCGCCGTCCTCTCGGTCTTCCTCGTTCTGCGCGCCTTCAGCTCTGGAGCGGCCGCACTGACGGGTGTCGAGGCCATCTCTGACGGGGTGCCGGCGTTCAAGACGCCCGAGTGGCGGAACGCCCGGACGACGCTGACCTGGGCCGCGATCCTGTTCGGCGCCCTGTTCCTCGGGATCAGCTACCTCGCCAGCGTCATCCACGTCGTGCCCGACCCGACGGAGCAGCAGACGGTCCTCTCGCTCATCACCCGCGAGGTCGCGGGCGACGGCTGGTACCTCATCGTCGTCCAGGTCGCGACCGCGCTCGTCCTGATCCTGGCCGCCAACACCGCCTTCGCCGACTTCCCACGCCTCGCCTCGTTCCTGGCCCGCGACGGCTTCATGCCGCGCCAGTTCGGCTTCCGCGGGGACCGACTGGCGTTCACCACCGGCATCGCGGCGCTGACCGGGCTGGCGATCATCCTGCTCGTCGTGTTCGGGGCAAGCGTCAACGCCCTGATCCCGCTTTACACCCTGGGCGTGTTCGTGGCGTTCACCCTGTCCCAATCGGGCATGGTCGTCCGCTGGTGGCAGCGACGGGAGCCCGGGTGGGCGCGGGGCATCATCATCAACGGGCTGGGCGCGGTTACCACCGCGGTCATCGCCACGGTGGTGGTGACCACCAAGTTCCTCTCCGGGGCCTGGATCGTGGTTCTGCTCATTCCCGTGCTCATCGGCCTGATGGTGGCGATCCGCAGTCACTACCGCCACGTCGAGAAGACCCTCGCCCCGGCGCCGGGTGAAGTGGTGGACGTGAACCAGCGCAACCCGATCGTGATCGTGCCCATCGCCCGTCTCGATCGGCCGGCGCTCCGCGCCGTGTCCTTCGCGCGATCGCTCAGTGCGCAGGCGAGCGCAATCCACGTCACCAACGACGCGGAAGGGGCACTCTCCCTCCGGGAGGAGTGGACGGCTCTTGGCAACGGTATGGAGCTGGTCGTGGTCGAGTCGCCGTACCGGGCCCTGATCGGGCCGCTCCTGCGTTATATGGATGCGCTCCAGGCCCAGGACCCCACCAGGCCGGTGGTCGTGGTCCTGTCCGAGATCGTGCCCCGCCACTGGTGGGAGAACCTGCTCCACAACCAGTCCAGCCTGCGGCTCAAGCTCCGCCTGTTCGGGCGTCGCAACACGATCGTGGCCGACGTCCCGTACCACATCGACTGACCGCTTCCGGGTACCGTCCGGGGAGATGACCAGCCGTCGACCACCCGACCCACCGGGTCGGGTGAGTCCCAAGACGCCCGATGTCGACCCGATGCTGGAGGTCCGCGAGAAGACCCGTGGCCAGCGGCCGGGCGATGCCTATGTCCGGATCGTGCGGCCGTTCGAAGAGGAGTTCGAGCACGGCGACGAGGGCCAACTCATCGCCTCGGAGAAGGCCGTGGTCGCGGCGGGTCCGGTGAACCAGTGGTTCCGCGGCCTCCGGTCGTTCCTGTTCGGCCGGCCCATCTCGTCGGAGCACGAGGAGCACGAGCGACTGACGAAGGTCAAGGGCATGGCCATCTTCAGCTCCGACAACATCAGCTCCAGCGCGTACGGGCCCGAGGAGATCATGCGGGTCCTGGCCCTGGCCGGGCTGGCGGTCATGTCGGCGTGGACGGTGACCCTGGCACTCCTGATCATCGTGATGCTGGCCATCGTCACCGTCTCGTACCGCCAGACGATCAAGGCCTACCCCAAGGGCGCCAGCAGCTACCTCGTCGCCGGCGACAACCTGGGCGACACGATGGGCATCCTGGCCGCGTCAGCCCTGCTCATCGGCTACGTCGTGACCGTGGCCGTCTCGGTCTCGGCCGGGGTCGCGGCCATGACTTCGATCGTGCCGGTCCTGTACGACTACCGCGTCCCCATCGGCCTGACCGCGATCCTGCTCCTCACCGTCGGCAACCTGCGCGGCATCCGCGAGTCGGGCACGATCTTCATGGCCCCCACCTACCTCTACATCGTGGTCATCCTGGGCGTGGTTGGCTGGGGCCTGGCCCAGTCGGTGACCGGCAACCTGGCGTCGTACACCCCGCCGCCCGAGTGGGTCGCGGTGGAGTCCGGGACACAGGCGCTGACCCTGCTCCTGCTTCTTCGTGCGTTCTCCCAGGGCGCGGTCGCTCTGACCGGGGTCGAGGCCGTGTCGGACGGCGTGCCGGCCTTCAAGCCACCCGAGTGGAAGAACGCCCGGACGACGCTCACCTGGGCGGCCGGCATCTTCGGCATCCTGTTCCTGGGGATCGCCTACCTGTCGGCGACCATCGGCCTGGTCCCCGACCCGGACGAGCAGCAGACCGTTCTCAGCCAGCTGGTCCGGGTCGTGGCCGGGGACGGCTGGGTGCTGGTCCTGGCCCAGGTCGCGACGGCCCTGATCCTCGTCCTGGCCGCCAACACCAGCTTCGCCGACTTCCCGCGCCTGTCCTCGTTCCTCGCCCGTGACGGGTTCCTGCCCCGCCAGTTCGCCTTCCGCGGCGATCGGCTGGCGTTCACCACGGGGATCGTCGCCCTCGCCAGCCTGGCGGCCGTCCTCCTCGTCGTGTTCCGCGGCAGCGTGGCCAGCCTGATCCCGCTCTACACCCTGGGCGTGTTCATCGCCTTCACCCTATCGCAGGGCGGCATGCTCCGCCGCTGGTGGACCCGCCGCGAGCCCGGGTGGCAGCGGGGACTGGTCATCAACGGGCTGGGCGCCATGACGACGCTGGTCGTGGCGCTGGTGGTGGGCGTCAGCAACTTCACCTCCGGGGCGTGGGTGGTGATCGTGCTGGTCCCGCTCATGATGCTGATGCTGACCGGCATCCGGCGCCACTACCGATCATTCGACGCGGCCCTCCGGACCGATGCCGCCACGGCCACGCTCGTCCCGACCGCCGAGCCGATCGTGATCGTGCCCGTGGCCCGGATCGACCGCCCCGCGCTGGGGGCACTGGCCTTCGCCCGCCGGCTGAGCGAGCACGCAACCGCGATCCACGTCACCAACGACGCGGCCGACGCAACCGCCCTGCGCGAGCAGTGGAGCGGCTTGGCCAACGGCATGGAGCTGGTGGTGGTCGAGTCACCGTACCGGGCCCTGATGGGGCCGCTCCTGCGCTACATGGACGCGCTCCAGTCCCAGGATCCCTCGCGACCGGTGGTCGTGGTCCTGTCCGAGATCGTGCCCCGCCACTGGTGGGACAACCTACTCCACAACCAATCCAGCCTGCGGCTCAAGCTCCGGCTGTTCGGCCGCCGCAATACGATCGTGGTGGACGTCCCGTATCACCTGGACTGACTGCAGGCCTCCCGGCTGCCCGATGCAGCCCGGTACTCACCCGGTACCAATTGGCGGGGCGTCATGCGGGAGCTCGATGGATAGCCTCCCGCCATGCAGGACCGATTCGAACGGGTTGCCTGGTTCGGGATCTTGGGGGTGTCCGCGCTTGGGTGGATCGTCGGTGCCTGGCTGGTCGTGACCTGGCTCGTCCCAACCCTCAACGCCCTGGGCGACTGACCCGGGGACGGTTCAGTCGGCGCCGTACGCCGGCTCGAGGCGAAAGTAGACGCCCGTAGCCAGGATGTGGCGTCGGGCGGCCCGATAGGCGAGGTTGCCGGGGAACGGCTGCTGAGACGCGGTGGCGAGTACGACGTTCTCTCGTTCCTCGCCGATCAAAAGACGCACGGATCGCACGCGAAGGCGGGCCATGCCCGGCCAGGCCATCGTTGCAGTTCCAGCGGACGCCAAATTTCGGGTCCACGCCGACTCCCCGTTCGGGTGTCCGACATACCACTGGCCGGCGACCTGGATGAGACCGACCAGCACCCGCCGCTCGAGTCCCGATCTCCGCCCGCGGACCGAGAGGTCGACCGTGATCCCCAGGCCACCCGAGCGCCACGCCGCGCGAACCAGCGGATCAGTGAGGCGGAGCCAGGCGTAGGCGATTCGCCAGAACAAGCTCCAGGCACGGGAACGGGCGGGCGTCATCGTGCCGAGTAGTGTGGCGCGCCGGGCAGGATTCGAACCCGCGGCCTGGTGGTCCGAAGCCACCCGCTCTATCCACTGAGCTACCGGCGCCCGTTTCACGCTCAGACTGAGCGAGAAAGTCGGAGTGTACTCACACGGCGTGACAACAGGTAACCCACGGCGCTCTACGCTCCCCCACCCACGTCCCTTCGAACGCCTACCCGCTGATCTTGCGGCGGTAGATGACCATCGAGACGACGTACCCGACGACGAGGATGCCGACGCACCAGGCGAGGGCGAACCAGATGTCGGTGCCGACCGGCTGCCCGGTGAGCAGGTCGCGGATCGCATTGACGATGGACGTCACCGGCTGGTTCTCGGCGAAGGCGCGCACCGGGCCGGGCATGGTCTCGGTGGGCACGAATGCGGAGCTGACGAACGGCAGGAGGATGAGGGGGTAGGAGAACGCGCTCGCGCCGTCCACGGACTTCGCGGTTAGACCGGGGATCACGGCGAGCCAGGTCAATGCCAGGGTGAACAGGATCAGCATGCCGGCGACAGCGAGCCACGCCAGCACGTCGGCTTCCGAGCGGAAGCCCATGAGCAGGGCGACGCCAACGACGATCACGAGCGAGATCATGTTCGCGACCATCGAGGTCAGCACGTGCGCCCACAGCACGCCCGACCGAGCGATCGGCAGGGACTGGAAGCGCTCGAATATCCCGCTATGCATGTCACCGAAGAGCCGGTACGCGGTGTAGGAGACGCCCGATGCAACCGTGATGAGGAGAATGCCGGGCAGCAGGTAGGTCACGTACGAATCCGACCCTGAATTGATCGCGCCGCCGAACACGAAGACGAACAGCAGCATGATGGCGATCGGCATGATCGCGGTCGTGATGATGGTATCCAGGCTGCGCGTGATGTGACGCAGGGATCGTCCTGTCAGGACGGCGGTGTCGCCGAAGAAGCGCGTGGTCATGGTCGTTCCTCACTTGCCCTAGCAGCTTCCCCGTCCGCGACGTCGCTGCCGCCCTGGCCGCTGTCGCCGACGATGGCGAGGAAGACGTCCTCGAGGGTCGGCTGCTTCTCGACGTATTCGACCGTGGCCGGCGGGAGCAGCTGCTTGAGTTCGGCGAGGGTGCCGTTCACGATGACCCGACCCCCGTGGAGGATCCCGATCCGGTCCGCGAGTTGTTCGGCCTCGTCCAGGTACTGCGTCGTAAGCAGCACCGTCGTGCCCTGCTTCGCGAGTTCCGTGACGGCCTGCCATACCTCGAGACGGCCCTGGGGGTCGAGCCCGGCCGTCGGCTCGTCGAGGAAGATGATCGGCGGATTCCCGATGAGGCTCATCGCGATGTCGAGGCGGCGGCGCATGCCGCCCGAATAGGTCGACACCTTCCGCGCGGCCGCATCGGTCAGGGCGAAGCGAGCGAGCAGGTCATCCGCAATCTTGCCCGCGTCCTCGAGGTGCCGCAGGCGGGCGACCAGCACGAGGTTCTCCCGCCCGCTGAGGATCTCGTCCACGGCCGCGAACTGTCCGGTGAGGCTGATGGACTCCCGCACGTCCGCACCCTGTGTGGCGACATCGAAGCCGTGGACGTTGGCAGTCCCCGCGTCGGCCTTGAGCAGCGTGGACAGGATGTTCACGATCGTGGTCTTGCCCGCCCCGTTCGAGCCGAGCAGGGCGAAGATAGTGCCCCGGGCGATGTCGAAGTCCACACCGCGCAGCACCTGCAGCTCCTTGTACGACTTCTCCAGGTCTTGCACGTGGATCGCAGGCCCCTGGCCTTGATTGGCTGTCATCTGGATCTGGTCCATTGTTATCTCCGTCTGCATACGGCGTAGACTGCTGGCAGTGTAGGTATGCAGCGTATACTTGTCAAGCGATGAGTGAGATGGAAGCCACAGAGCAGGTGCAGGCCCGAGGACGGCCCGGCCTGACCCGTGAGGCCGTCGTGGCCCGAGCGCTCGAGATCGGCACCGCCGAAGGCCTCGAGGCGGTCAGTCTCCGGCGCCTCGCGCAGGAGCTCGGGGTTACGCCGATGGCCCTCTACCGCCACGTTCGCGACAAGCAGGATCTCGTCAACGCGATGACGGAGGCTGTCCTCGAAGGCATCGACCCCACCGTTGGGTTTCGACCCGAGATGACATGGACCGAACGGCTGCGCCTGGGGATCAACAACTACAAAGAGCAGCTCGACGCGCGTCCGCTTGCCCTTCCGCTCAGCATCGCCTACAGCGGCGAGGGCACCCCGGCCATCTGGAAGGTGCTCGAGGACTTCCTGGCCATCCTGCTCGAGGCGGGATTTGGGCGGCGGCAGGCGATCGTCCAGATCCGCATGCTCTCGGGCCTCCTCGCTGGGTACCTCCTGCTCCTCCGGCAGGGCGCGCCCCTGCCGCGCGACGCCCACCAGCTCGACCTGCTGCGACGGGGGTTCGCGCTCTCACAGCTGAGCCTGCCGCGCGACGAATTCCCGAACCTCGTCGAAAGCGCGGAGGACATGGCGGAGGTCTGGCTCAGCGACCCGGACCGCTGGTGGCGGAACACGGTCGACCTGATCGTCTTCGGCTTGGAGCGGATCCTCGAGCGGGACCCCGACGGATCGGGGCTGCACGAAAGCGCCTCGTAACGCGTCCTCACATCACTCGAGGCGGTCGCTGCCAGTCGGTGCTGGCGGGTTGAGGGTTCCCGACAGCGGAAATTCGGTCACATTCGGTCGGCGAGTCACGCTCTGGCGGCCGGTGGCGCCCGCGTCGTGAGTCGTAGGCGAGAGGTCCAGCGCAGACGTGCAACGTTGACCGTGGTCCTTCACCAGAGGGCCAGGCCGAAGTCCTCCTTGTGGGTCCGCACCAGCTCGACGCCGGTCAACTCCCGGATCGTGAACTCACCGACGAAGACGGTGGTTCCGGGGAGCAGGTGACCGCCGACGCACGCGCCGGACGCATCGGCAAAGGAGCCGTGGGCGTGGAGAAACGGCACTCCTTCGCGGAGGCTGATGTTGCCCATGAACGCGGCGATCTCGTGATGGGTGTCGGAGCTCAGCTCGAGATATCGCTTGTCGCCTTGCTCGTAGTAGGCGTAGGCGGCGTGGCTGACGGCACCGAGCACGCTCACCCAGGCCGCGGTCACGCCCCGCTCGGCGCAGATCCGCTCCAGCTCGGCGACCAGGTCGCTCCCCCGGGCGAGCCGGCCCACGAAGGTACGTCCTGGCTCGGCCTCGAACAGGACATCGGTCATCGGTCTGGACCCTCCTCGAGCTGGCGAAATCGACTGTCCCGAAGTGTTCCCTATTCGAAGTGCTTCAGGCTGGTCAGAACCGGGCGGTTGCCGGCCAGGCGGGCGGGGTACAGCCCCGCGGCGGAGGCCACGCCCAGCCCGAGAAGCACCACGGCGCCGATCAGCGGCCACGGGATGACCAGCCCGGCCGCGAAGTCGCGCGGGGCAAGGGTGACCAGGATGCCGGTAATGGCAATCCCCGCGGCCACCGCCAGCAGGCCGCCGACGACGCCCATGATCGCGGCCTCGGTGACGACCATGCCCTCGACCTGGCCCACGGTCATGCCGTGCGCTCGCAGGACGGCGATCTCCCGCGTCCGCTCGGTCACGCCCAGGGTCAGGGTGTTCACGATCCCGACTGCGCCAATGATCACCGCCAGCAGCGCGAGTGCATCGAACAGCCCCAGCAGTCGATCCAGCGACCGGGCGAGCTGCTCGGCCAGCGCCTCGGCCGTCAGCGCCTCGCCGGCCAGCGAGGCGGCGGTCTGGGCCACGAACCCGGCATACGCCACGTCCCCGATCTGCGGCTGCGGGACCATGGCCCACAGCACGGCCAGGTCCGCACCGAACACGGTCCGGGCGTCGGTCAGGCTGATGAGGAGCGCACCGTCGCCGCCCCGCCCGGGGAGTGAGTAGGCCACGATCCCGGCCACCGTCATCTCGGCCGTCGCCCCACCTGGCACCGCGATCTCGATCAGGTCGCCAA
Organism: uncultured Chloroflexia bacterium; assembly: GCA_963699235.1. GTDB lineage: Bacteria > Chloroflexota > Limnocylindria > QHBO01 > QHBO01 > DASTEQ01. The sequence goes on from OY969424.1 coordinate 1,636,233, forward strand.
CCGCGAACCCCGCCCGGTCCGCAACCGCCTCCGGGACAAGCACGGCACCGCCCGCTCGAAGCGACTCGAACGCGGCCGCCCGGTCCCCGTCCACGATGATCAGCGCCCCGGCGTCCTGCCACACCGATGGCTCGATCCCGGCCACGCTGGCCTCGCCACCGGCCTCGCCGGCGGTCGCCACCGCCCCGAACTCCGGCACCGGGCTGGCGGCCAGGGTGCCGGTCGTGGCGGCGATGGGCTCCTGGAGGATGTCGATCGGCGACGGGACCGGCAGCCGGATGGCATGCCCGCCGGGGAGGATGGAGTCCACCCAGCGGTCGGCGGTCCCCCGCGCGGAGGCGGCTGTCGTGCCGAGGGTGACCACCGCGGCCAGCGCGATCGTCAGGGCGGCCACGCTCAGGCCGGTCCTGGCCCGGTCGCGGCCCAGGTTGGCGCGACCCAGGAGGCCGGTGGCGCCGAAGAGCCGCTCGAACGGCACGCCGACCACCCGTCCCAGCGGCTCCAGCAGGAACGCGGTCGCCACCGCGCCGCCGACGAGCAGCCCCACCGCCAGGAGAGTGGCCAGGATCGGAGGCGTCCCCCGCTCGAACGGGTAGAGGATGAATCCGGCGGTCACCACGAACAGCTCGGCCATGACGATCCAGCGCAGCCGGCCCCACGGACCGCGTCCGGACGGGCGGGCCTGGCGGAGCGCCTCGAGCGGGCTCATCCGGGCGGCCTCCGCGGCGGGCGCCCACGAGGCGAGGAGCGTCACCCCCACGCCCAGGACCAGCGAGAGGCCCAGGAGGGCGGGGTTCAGGGTGATATCGGCCACCAGGGCAGTCTGCGAGCTGCCGACCGCGCTCACGAGGATGGCCCCCACCCCCAGGCCCAGCGGCAGCCCCAGCAGCGAGCCCAGCAGCCCCAGCGCGAGCCCCTGCCGGATGACGAGTCCGCGGACCTGGCGACCAGTCGTGCCGGCCGCCCGCAGCAGGCCGATCTCCCGGCTCCGCTCCGAGAGGGTCATGGCCAGCGTGTTCGCCACCAGGAACGCCCCGGCGCCGAGGGCCACCAGGCCCAGCAGGAACGCGATCCCGGCGAACCCCGACTGGGCCCGCTCGAACGCTGCCTCGGCGTCGGCCACCGTCTCGACCACGAAGGGCTCGGTCATGACCCGATCCAGCCCGGACTCGACCTCCGCCTCGCGCCCGTCCACCACCGCCAGGTCCACCGCGGTCACTGGCGAAGGCACCTCGAAGGCGCCGTTCAGTGTCTCCATGCCCAGCACCACCACCGAGCCGCCGGACAGGGCTCCCACCCCGGTGTCGCCCAGTAGACCGATGATCGTGAGCGGCGGGGTCTCTAGCCGCGCACCGGTCAACAGCAGCTCGTCCCCGATGCCCAGGTCGTGGTCCGATGCCCAGCCGGCGCTGACCAGGGCACCATCTGGGTCGGCGGCGTCCAGCGCCACGCCATCTGCCAATGCCGGGCGGCCCAAGGCGGTTTCTGCAGCCGGGTCCACGCCCACCGCCAGCAGAGTGAAGACCTGCTCGTCGGGCCCGGGCTGGGTGGAGAGGGTGAGCCGTCGCTCGGCCAGCGGGGCGCTGATGGCGACCCCCGGGAGTGCCCGGATGGACGTCACCGACCCTTCGCTCAGCCCGTCGTCGTCGAAGGCGCGGACCCGGAGGTCCGCCTCACCGTAGAGATCCTGCGCCGCGCGGGCCACCGCCCGGGTGGCTGCGTCGGCGGCCAGCATCGTCCCCGAGACGAGCGCGACGCCCAACGCCACGCCCAGGACGGTGAGCCCGGTCCGGGCTCGTCGGGCAGTCAGGCTCCGCCAGGCGACGGCCGAGAGCCGCATGCGCTCGATTTGGTCCGGCCTACAGCCCGAGCCCGGCCAGGCGGGCGAGGAGCGGCGCCGGGTCGTGATCGGTCCGCCGACCGAGCGTGATCTCGTCCAGGATCTGGCCGTCGCGGACGACCAGTACCCGATCGGCATAGGCCGCCGCCCGGGCCTCGTGGGTCACGAGCACGATCGTCTGGCCCATCTGGACACACGAGCGCGACAGGAGCTCGAGGATCTCGCCACCGGTTGTGTAGTCGAGGTTTCCGGTGGGCTCATCGGCCAGGAGGAGGGCCGGCTGGGTGGCCAGCGCCCGGGCCAGCGCGACCCGCTGCTGCTCGCCGGCCGACAGCTGGTCCGGGGCGTGCTCGGCCTTCGAGGCCAGGCCGACCATCTCGAGCAGCTCATCTACCCGCCCCTGCTGCTCGCCCACCGAGCTGCCCCCGATCAGGAAGGGCAGGGCCACGTTCTCGCGGACGGTGAGGAGCGGGATAAGGTTGAAGAACTGGAATACGAACCCGGTCTTGTTGCGGCGGGTGATGGTGGCCTGCTCGTCGTTCAGGGCGCTGATGTTGACCCCGTCGATGACGACCTCCCCGCTGCTCGGCTTGTCCAGGCCGCCGAGCAGGTGGAGGAGGGTGGACTTGCCAGAGCCCGACGCGCCCATGATGGCCAGGAACTCGCCGCTCTCGACCGTGAGGCTGACGCCACGGAGGGCCTCGACCTGGACGTCGCCCACCGGATAGCGCTTGACGAGGTCGCGCGCTTCAAGGATGGCGGTCATCGGGCGACAGGATAGGGCCGGCGGCGAGCCGGCGAGCCGATCAGCCGAACAGGAACCCGATGAGGGTCCCGAGGAACGTCTCGAACACGCCCTGGTCGGCGGGCCCGGAGCTGGCGACTCGGAGGCTGGCCGTCGTGGCCGGCTGGGTGGGCACGCCGCGGGTGTCAACCCCCGCCCACGTGCGGTCCGGCTGGCTGGCGGTGGTGTGGACCAGCTGGCTGTTGCCGTCCACCGGCTCGGTGGAGGCCGGCTTGACCGGCGCGGGCACGACGCGAGGTGGCAGGGTCGGCACGGGCGTGGGTCGCGGTGCGGACACACCGCCGCCTCCGCCCACCGCCGCCTCCCCCACCGCCGCCTCCCCCACCGCCACCGCCGCCTCCCCCACCGCCACCGCCGCCGGAACCAGCTGCGGTCATGAACAGCTGGGTGTAGGTGCGGGGATTGCGGACGGAGCCCAGGAAGTTGACGCCATCGGCGCCGTAGGCACCCACTCCGCCGTGGGTCCAGCCGGAACGCAGGATGTTCGCCCGGTGGCCGGCCGAGTTCATGAAGCCGTTGTGGGCGGCCACCGGCGAGTCGGCATCGGCATAGCCGCTGTTCCAGGCGATGTTCTCGCCGCCCAGGCTGTAGGCCAGGCCGTTGGTGTCATACCAGTGGTAGACCTGATAGCCGGTGCCCGCGATGGTGTGGCTGAAGTAGTTGCGCTGGACCATGTCCGCGCTCCGCCAGCGGGCGAGCGATACGAGCGTTCCGTGCTGGACGAGCACGTTCAGCCCGTTGTTGGCCCGCGCACCGTTCAGGAGCTGCCACACGGTGGCCTCGGCGCTGCCCTGGTTCCAGCCGGCGGCTGAGCCAGCTCCGGTACCGACCAATACCGCGGCCGCCAGCAGCGCGGTCGTGGCGAGGCCCACCGCTCGGGCAAGGACGTTCGGTTGGCGTCGTGGCGAATCCGGCCGTGAACGCATGCGTTCGGCACCCCTGGCAGGGCCGTCGAGATCGACGGCTGCTCAGAGGCTATGGCCGAGCGCGGCAGGGGTCAGTAGCGCGGTCGTCCCGGCAGCGGCCGGGACCATCAGGTCGGGTCCGGGTGGACCGATGTTCAGGCCGGGCGGACGACCACCGTGCCGGCCATCTTGTCGTGCCAGCCCTGCTTGCGCCGGTCGAAGCCGGCCCAGATCACGCCCAGGAAGAAGATCGCGATGCTGATGATCAACCCTACGTAGCGGAGCAGCATCCGTACCCAGTCCGGCTTGCTGCCGTCATCGGCCATCACGATCCGCATGTTGAACGGGATCATCCCCGGGGTCTGTCCCCGCCAGCCCCAAAAGCCGACGAAGTAGAGCAGGCCGACGAGGGTGGCGAATGCGTTGCTGGCGTAGTTGATGGTCACGACCCCTTCGGTCGTGGTCACCGGCATGGCTCCGCCGAACGCGAACACGGAAAGGGCACCGCTGATCACCCCGATCACAATGCCGTCCAGGATGATGGCGAGGAACCGGACCCAGAACCCACCGTATCGGAGGCCCGCGGCGGGGCCGGTCTGTGCCGGCGGGGGAGGCGCGGACCAGTCGGACGGCGGGGCCGGCGGCTGGCTCGCGGGCGGAGGCGCTTCTGTGGTCATGTCACCCTCCTGATCATGGGGTGGCCTACGGGGCTTGAACCCGTAACCTTCGGAGCCACAATCCGATGCTCTGCCAGTTGAGCTAAGGCCACCGCGGAGCAGCGAGTGTAGCCGGAAGCGGGGCCGATGGGGCTCGGGCGGTCGTACCATCGGTCTGCCTGCAGCGGAGAGCCCCGATGTCCGTGCCGACCCCCGACCAGCGCATCGCGCAAGACCAGAATCACCTCGCATGGGACCCGGCGATACCGCCGGTGGCGACCGTCCCATCCGGCAGCGTGGTCGAGTTCGACTGCCTCGACGCCTCGTTCGGGCAGCTGACCGCAACCTCGACCACCGCCGACATCGGGACCCTGGACTTCAGCCGGGTGGACCAGGTGAACGGTCCCGTGGCGGTGGAGGGCGCAGAGCCGGGCGGCACGCTCCAGATCGATCTGCTGGACTTCCAGCCGGGCAACTGGGGCTGGACGGCCTCGATCCCTGGCTTTGGCCTGCTGGCCGACGAGTTCCCCGACCCGTTCTACAAGGTCACCGATGTGCCGGCGGGCGCCGACCGGGTCGAGTACTGGCCCGGCATCCGGATCCCGCTGGCGCCATTCTGCGGCGAGGTGGGCGTGGCGCCCGCGGCAGGGCCGCTCTCGACCATCCCACCCGACCTCCATGGCGGCAACATGGACACCCGGCACCTGGTGGCGGGCACGACCCTCTACCTGCCCGTGTTCGTGCCCGGGGCCAACCTCTCGATGGGCGACGGCCACGCCACCCAGGGCGACGGCGAGGTATGCGGGACGGCCATCGAAACGCCGATGCGTGCGACGGTCCGGGTCACCGCCCGCAACGACCTCCACGTCACCGGTCCCGAGTTCGAGGCCGCAGCGGACCCATGGGCCGCCCAGCGCCAGGGACGGCGCTATGCGACCGATGGCATCGGTCCCGACCTCATGACCGCGGCCCGCGACGCCACTCGCCGCATGATCGAGTGGCTCGGCCGCGAGCACGGGCTGGACCCGGTGAAGGCCTACCTGCTGTGCAGCGTGGCGGTGGACCTCCGGATCAGCGAAATCGTGGACGTCCCCAACTGGGTCGTGACCGCCCACTGCCCGGAGGACATCTTCGAATAGACGCTCGCCATACCGATGTGAATGGGCCGGCGCGTCGCGCGCCGGCCCATCGGTCTGGGGAGACCGGTCCGGTTAGTCGGCGGGGACCTCGGGGGCCGGCTCCGGAAGGGTGTCAGTCTCGCCGTACACCGCCCCGAGCTCCTTCAGCGCCTGCGGCCGCATGGCCCGGAGCACGAAGTACAGGACGATGCCGATCAGCATCCACACCCCCGCCACCGGGGCGATCAGCGTGAGATCACCGCCGAGTGAGGGAACGTCCAGGTCGATCAGTGGGATGGTCACTCCGCCGATCACGAACAGCAGGGCCGGGATCATCGCAATGAAGCCGATGATCGGGACGACCAGGTGCTTGATCGGGTTGAAGTGCTCCCGCCCTTCACGCAGGAAGTAGCCAATGCAAGCCAGGTTCACGGCCATGTACATCCCGGCGAAGAGCAGCCCGAGCAGGGTGCCGAGGAAGACGTACACGTTCAGGCCCGCCGGGAACGGATCGGTCGTCAGGACGAAGCCGAGAACGAGCACGAGCGCGATGCCCAGGATCATCTGGGCGTGCACCGCGTTCACCGGCGTCTGCCGGGTCGGGTGCACCGCTCCCAGGAAGCGGGGCAGCAATCCGCCGCGTCCCATGTTGAACACTGATCGAGTCGCCGCCGTCGCGCCGGAGCTGGCGTTGGCCAGGCAGCTGTTCAGGATGGCGAACAGGACCGCGAATCCGCCGATGACCGGAAGAACCTCCTCCGCCATCCCGCCCCACGGGTCGCCGGCGTTGAAGCCGAGGAACTCGCTCGCCATACGATCGGGACCGAAGTACACCGTGGCCGCGTACATGTTGAAGACGTAGAAGGCGCCGACGAGGATCGCCGACCAGACGACCGCCCGCGGGATGGTTCGCTTGGGATCCTTCGCCTCCTCGCCCAGCGGCGCCGCCGCCTCGAACCCGATGAAGGCGAGCAGACAGAAGACCATCCCCTGCAGGGCCGGCGTGATGCCGTCCGCGCCGGGGATGAAGACATCGACCGTGTTGTTCGACCCGGCGTTGATGATGAGCAGGGTCGAGATGACCACGAAGATGCCGATCTCGATCGTGCCCAGGACGACCCCGGCCCGGGTGCTGAACGAGATGCCGCTGTACAGCAGCCACCAGGTCAACAGGCCGCAGGCGACCGCCAGGATGGCCCACATCTCGGTGAGCTCCACGCCCAGGTAGGTCGCGACGAAGATCGCCCCGAAGAACCCGAAGCCGCCGAACAGGAGCGGGGCGACGAGAGGCTCGGCGAGGGTGAATGCCCAGGCCATCAGCCAACCAAAGAACGACCCCAGTCCGCGGCCGACGTAGGTGTACATGCCTCCAGCCGAGGGGAGATGGCGGGCCAGCTCCCCGAGCGCGTAGGCGGTGAACAGGACCGCGACCATGGCGAACAGGACCGCCAGCGGCGTGATCGCGCCGGCGAAGACGGTGGCGGCGCCGAGCGAGGCCGCGGTGGCAACCGCCGGTGCCATGTGGGTGATCGACTGGAACGCCACGCCGGTCGCCCCGACCGCATTCCGCTCCAGGCTGGGCGACTCGGACGTCACTGAGGCTGTGGCCATGGAACCTCCTCCGGTGTGCTCCTGCGACCGCCGAAACAGGTGGAACCCACGCGAAACGGCGGGCACGCGCCGACAGTCTAGGCACCCCGCACAACTGAATGGAAGAGGGCAGTTGTGTGTGGTCCGGTGGGGTTCGGTGCGGTCAGCCGGAGGTTTGCGCGGGCGAAACCACCGGAAACTGACTCAGCCGAGGCGGGTGAGGATCTCTTCCCGGTCGAAGGCCCATGAGCCGATGACCAGCAGGACGCCGATCATGGCCAGCACGATCAGGTCGCCGGTGAGCACCTGGGTCATGGTGAACGTGGCCTGCCCGCCTAAGAACTGGGCCACCGCGATGGCGATGATCGGGAGCACGACGAACGCGCCGAACTGCTGGGCCGTCCGCGGATCTCCCACCCGCGAGCTGACGATCACGCCCAGAAGGACCGACAGGACGCAGATCAGCGGAACGAGGGTGGCCATGGCCACGATCCATTGCGGGCTAAACACCATCCGCAGCAGGCGCGGGTCGGCGATGGCGGCATTGATCAGCCCGTAGCCGATCCATACCACCCACGTCGCCACGATGGCCGGCAGGGCGGCAGCGGCGGTCTTGCCCGCCAGCAGCTCCGAGACCTCGACCGGCGTAGCGAGCTGGGGCTCGAGCGAGCGGGCCTGCCGCTCCCCGATGACCGACTGCGACGCGATGGCGATGGGCACCATGGCCGGGATGAGCAGGAAGTAGGCCATGAAGTTGGTGACGATGAAGCCCTGGGCGGCGAGCTTGACCGGCAGGTCCGGGAACGCGGCGAGCATGACCTCGATCTGGCCCAGCTGGCTCATGTCGATGTCGTTGACCTGGATGAAGGCCACGATGGCGGTGGGAATGGCGGCGAAGATGACGGCCGGGGCCGCCACCACGCCCAGCAGGAGCCGGTTCGAGGCGATCTCGCGCCATTCCTTGCCAAAGACGGTCAGCACGATGTCAGGTCGCATGGACCGCCTCCGGGATGGCAATCGGGGGGGCGTCGCGGTCGGCATGCTCCCCCACCAGGTCGAGGTAGACCTGCTCGAGGCTGGCGACGTCCTCGCTGACAGCCACGATCCTGGCACCCCCCCGGACGAGGGACTGGACGAGGTCGGGCGTATGGACCCGCGGCTCGGTCAGCTCCACGGCGAGGTTGGCGGCGCCGGCATGAACCGCGGTCACGAACGGCAGGCCGCGGATCATCCCGGCCAGGGTGGCGGGCTCGACCGAGCCGCCGTCCAGCTCGACCCGGGTGGTGGACGGCCGGGCACGGCGGCGGAGCTCGGCGGGTGACCCCTCGGCCAGGAGATGGCCGTTGATGATCCCCATCCGGTCGCAGAGCCGCTCGGCCTCGTCGAGGTTGTGGGTGCAGAGGAGGATGGATCGGCCCGCCTCGCGGAGGCTGGCGATGAGCTCGCGAATGGACTTGGCGGCCTCGGGGTCGAGGCCGCTGGTGGGCTCGTCGAGGTAGATGACCCGCGGCTCGTGGAGCAGTGCGCGGGCGATGGCGACCCGCTGCCGCATTCCCTTCGAGAAGCCGCCGACCCGCCGGTCGGCGGCTTCGGTCAGGCCCACGAGGTCCAGGTAGCGGTCCACCGCCATGCTCAGGGCGTCATCGGTCAGGCCGTACAGGCGTCCGTAGTAGGCCAAATTCTGGCGGGCGGTCAGCCGGTCGTGGAGGCCCGGGCTCTCAGTCAGGATCCCGGTCATGGCCCGGATGGCGCCGTTGTCGGTGCCCAGCGGGTGGCCCGCGATGGTCGCCGTGCCGGCGGTGGGCGCAATCAGCCCGGCGAGGATCCGGATGGTGGTCGTCTTGCCCGCCCCGTTGGGACCGAGGAGGCCGTACACCTGGCCGGCGGGCACCTCGAAGGAGAGGTCGTGCACGGCGGTGACCGCGCGAAACCGCCGCTCGAGGCCCTGGACGGAGATCACGAGCACGGATCCTACTGTGGTGACGGTGGCGGACGGTATGGGTCGTCGGTACCGGCCGGCGGGGCGTGGCAAGATCGCCGGCATGGAAGAGCGGACGGTGGACACCCGGATCGCCTACGCGGGCAAGCTCCTGAAGATGCGGATCGACGACGTGGTGATGGCCGATGGGCGGCCCGCGACGCGCGAGATCATCGAGCACCCCGGCGCAGTCGGAATCCTGGCCTGGGACGGCGAACGGCTGGGCGCGGTGCGGCAGTGGCGCCAGGCGGCGGGTCGCGAGACGCTCGAGATCCCGGCCGGAACGAAGGACCCCGGTGAGGAGCCGCGCCAGACCGCCGAACGGGAGCTGGCCGAAGAGTGCGGGGTCCGGGCCGGGACGTGGGAGGCGGGGCCGGGGTTCTGGACCGCTCCCGGGTTCTGCACCGAGTACCTGACCCTGTGGCTGGCCACCGACCTGTCGCCGGTGGATGCCCAGGGACCCGATGACGAGGCCCTCGAGCGGGAGTGGCTGACCCTGGACGAGGCGCTGGCCGCGGTCGCCGACGGCACGATCAACGACGCGAAGTCGCTGGTCGGGATCTTCTGGCTGGCGCGGCGCCTGGGTCGAGCCTAGCGCGCGCCTGGACTCGGGCGAGGCGGCCTAGAGCGCGAGGCGCTGGAGGCGCGGGTTCTCGGTCCGGCCCGGGATCCGGCCACGCTTGGCGATCGGCTTGCCGTCGATCTCCTTCAGGTCGCCGGTGAAGTCGATGGGGCTGGCATCCGAGATCGCCGACCCCACCGCAAAGCTGTCGATCGGCGCACCGGCGTCCTTGAACACGCCGATCCGCTCCGCGTCCAGCCCGCCCGAGACGACGATCTTCACGTGACCGTGGCCCGCCATGTCGAGTCGGGCGCGGACCTCCTTCACGAGGTCGGGGGTTACCCGCCCTCGCTCGGACGGCGTGTCCAGACGGACGCCCCACAGCCGCTCGCCGAGGGCCTCCGCCACCCGGAGCGACTCCTCCGCCTCGTCCTTGAAGGTGTCCACCAGCACGATGCGCGGCACGTCCGGGTCGATATGGCGATCGAAGGCCTCCGCCGCGCGAACGGTGTCGCCAAAGATGAGGACCAGGGCATGGGGCATGGTCCCCGTCGGCGACAGGCCGGCCATCCGGGCGCCCGCCGGTGTCGAGGCACCGATGCAGCCACCGATTACGCTGGCGTAGTCCATCTGGTCGGCCACGCTGGGATGTACGTGGCGGGCGCCGAAACCGATGACCGGGATGGGCGCTGCGGCGTCCACGATCGCCCGGGCGGCGGTCGCCCACCCCGAGCACTGGGCCAGGGTGCCCAGGACGGCGGTCTCGTACAGGCCGAAGGCCGAGTAGCGGGCCTCGATCCGCATCACGACCTCCTTCGTCTCGAACGAGTCGCCGTCGGACAGGGAGTCCACGATGGGCGTCGGGTCGTGGCCGTTTCCCTCGCCCAGGACCTTGCCCAGGAACGCGTGGACCTCCGCCGCGCCGCACAGGATGCCGGCGTCGCGCGAGAAGACCTCCATCACGACCACCGGGTCGAGATGCTCGGCCTTCAGGATGGCCTGGGCACGCTCGAAGTAGACGTCTGCCGTCTGGCCGCTCAGCACCTCATCGGTCGAGCCGAATCGGTCGGGGGTGTCCACACCGCTCATGGCTCGGGAGTGTAGTTGGTCCCCGCTCGCCGTCTACGCATGGCCATTGTCCCCAGCAGGACGGCGGCGGCCACGGCCACGATCAGGCCCAGGATCCGGACGAGCCCGCCGGCGGTCGCCGTCCCCATGTCCCGGTTCAGGGCGGCCACCTCGTCGGCGGCGGCTCGGAGGTCGCCGGCGGCGAAGTCCGTGGCCGCTGCGGCCAGGCGCTCCTCGGGGCTCGGACCCAGCAGCATCCCGACGCGGGCGACCGGCCCCACCCCCGCCTCCACGCTTGCGGCTGCCTCCTCGTAGGCGTTGACCACGGCGCGCTCCGCCTCGATCTCGATCCACGCCTCGCCCCCGCCGCCATGGAGCCGGTACGCAGCGCTCAGTCGCTCCGGGGCGGTCAGGCCCGCCCCCTCGATCTCGGCCAGCAGCAGGTCACGCTCCGCCAGCCATCCCTCGGCCAGGGTGATCTCGGTCTCGGCGTCCTCGAAGCGCCACTCGACCATCGCGGTACGGACGGGCTCGGGGTCGCCCCAGTCGCCGGCCGCCTGGAGCAGGGCGTCGTGCTGGAGGCGGGCTTCCGCCCGGATCGGCAGGGCCGCGACGCCGTCCTCGCCCAAGACCGCGGGCACGAGGGCCTCGACGACCGGTTCCTCGGTCACCGCGTCGAGGTGGTCGAGGAACGCCTCCGAGGAGATGGTGACCGGCTCCAGGACCGGGTCGGGGACAGCCTCGCTGACCGGGTCGTAGCCGTCCAGCCCCGCCGCGATCCGGTCGAGTGCGACCTCGAACGCCTCCGGGCCGACCTGCGCGTACGCGTCGTTCACGAGGTCCCACGACGCGGCGTACGCCCAGGCCTCGACCGCCGGCGGGTGGTCGTCGCCGTCCCACTCGTCCAGGGGGAACGCGTTCTCGGCCAGGTCGGCGGCGACAGCCGCCGGGTCGTAGGGCGGAGCAATCTCGAGCTGGGTGGACGCCTGGCCCGCGGCCCACGATGCCAGCCCCTCGAGGACCCACCGGTCGCCGGTCAGCGCATCTCCGACCCAGCGGTGGGCGACCTGGTGGAGGACGGTGAACGGGGGCTCGGTGAAGCCCACCGCCAGCTCCCCGTTGTCGCCGGCCGTGTCCGGGCCGCCCGCGGTCACCGTCTCGGTGATGACCAGCGGACCGGCCGCGGGGTACGGGAAGCCGAATGCCTCCTCCAGCAGCGGCAGGGCGTCAGCCACCAGCGCCATGGTGGCCGCTCCCCACTCCGCATCGTCCTCCCAGTGCTTCACCTGGAGGTCCGCGGTGCCGCCGTCCAGGGCCACGGCGTCCTGGAGCGTCTCGTACGTCGGCTCGCGCGTTGCGCCGACATGGGTCAGCCAGTGCGTGGGGTCGTCGATGGCGCCGCTGGTCAGGATCGTGCGATCGTCCTCGACACTGGCCTCCAGCGGATCACCGTCCACGCGGACCTCGTAGTCGGCGGCCAGGTCCACGCGGACCTGGCTCTGGGTCCCGAACCCCCAGGCCGGGAAGCTGACGAGGTGCTGACCGATCCGGATCGCCGGGTCGTCGCCGTCGAGGAGCTCGTAGGCCAGGGTCAGCTTCTCGGTCTCGCGGTACGTGACCGGGCTGCGGGGCGTGATGGTGGCCACGTTCACCCCGCCGGCCACCGCCACCGATACGGTCAGGGCGCCGGTCGCGTCACGGGCGGTCACTGTCGCGGCGTGGTCGTGGATGGCGACGCGGATGGTGCGGAACACGCTCACCTGGCCGGCCGGCGGGGCAAAGGTGTTCGTGAAGTCGATGCCCACCGTCACGGCCACCTTGGCCGCAGGGTCGTCCACGAGGTAGTTGGCGCTGGTCACCATCTCGTACTCGGCGCCGGCCACCGTCGCCGGCGCCGCGCTGGCAGCCCCGAACAGGCCCACCGCCAGGATCAGGGAGAGCGCCAGGCGCACGCCCCTCATCGGTTCGCCTCCGGGGCCGGCGGCCATTCCGGCAGGGACGCCTCGACCTCGGCCCGGTATCGGTCCAACAGCTGCGGGTTGCGGCTGACCCGCCCGGACCAGTCCGGCAGGCGACCCCGGTCGGCGATGGCCGGGGCGGTCTCGGCCAGCAGCCGGTCAGCGACGATGACCAGGCGGGCCAGCGCCCGGCCCAGCTCGTCGCGGTCCACGGCGATCGGCGGCAGCTCGGCGATGAGCATCGGCCGGTCCTCTTCGGTGACCGCGAACTTCACGAATGGGAACTCGGCGTTGGCGCCGAGCAGGCGAAGGAGCGTGCGCCGGGGCAGCTCCATCGAGTCGAGCCCGTAATAGGCCCACAGGTGGAGGCCCATCCCGGCGGCCCACGCGATCGTGACCCGCATGTCGAAGCGCCGCTCCCCGTCGACGATGACGTCGCGGCTCAGGGCCAGCTCGTGTGGCTCCGCGGTCTGGCCGACGGGGACGAGGCCCAGCTCGTCGAGCCAGGCGTCCAGGGGCGGGGCGTGCTCGGCGTCCGTGGCGGTCGCGACGCTCGCGGCCCCGGGCTCAGCCAGCGTGCGACACGGTATCGCCCGCCGCCACCCGGCGCCGGGGGAAGTCCGCCTCGCTCACGTTCGGATCGATCCGGCAGTTGCGCCCGATCCGGGTCCGGGCCGGAATCCGCGCCTGCTTCCCGATCAGGGTCAAGCCGCTGAACAGCCGCTCGGGCTCGCTCCGGTTGGGCCGGAGGACCCGGCCGTCACCGATGTGGGCGTTGGCCCCGATGACGCACTCCTTGTCGATGATCGCCCGGTCCACGACCGCCCCCGGACCGATCTCGGTGTCGAACATGACGATGGACTCGCGGACCACCGCGCCCGCGCCCACCCGAACGCCGGGCGAGAGGATGCTGCGCTCGACCGCGCCCTCGATGATGCAGCCGTGGCTCACCAGGCTGCGAGCGACACGGGCATCCGAGCCGATGTGCGCCGGGGCTCGCTCCTCGCTGCGGGTGTAGATCAGCCAGCCGGTCTCGTACAGGTCCATCGGTGGCTGGTCGGCAACGAGGTCCATGCTCGCCTGCCAGTAGGCGTCCACCGTCCCGATGTCCTGCCAGTAGCCCTGGTACTCGTAGCCGTGGACCGAGTGGCCGGACTCGACCATGAACGGCAGCACGTCACGCCCGAAATCCAGCCGCTCGGACGAGAGGAGCTCGCGGAGCAGTGGCCAGCGGAAGGCATACACGCCCATGCTGACCAGGTTCGAGGTCGGGTTGGCCGGCTTCTCGATGAAGCGGGTCACCCGTCCATCGTCATCGAGCTCGAGGATCCCGAACCGGTTGGCATCGGCCAGCGGCACCCGGCGGACGGCGACGGTGAGGTCCGCGTCGCGCGCGCGATGGAGGGCGACGAACGGGCGGTAGTCCATCTTGTAGACGTGGTCGCCGGCCAGGATGAGGACCAGCTCCGGGTCGCGGTCATCGATGAACTCGAGGTTCTGGAGCACGGCGTCCGCCGTGCCGCGGTACCACTCGCGCTTCCGGCCGCGCCCGACGTACGGCTGGAGAAGGCTCACCCCGCCGCGGCTCCGGTCGAGGTCCCACGGCCGGCCGACGCCGATGTGGTCGATCAGGGACCGCGGCGCGTACTGGGTCAGGATCCCGACATCGGTCAGGCCCGAGTTCACGACGTTCGAGAGGCTGAAGTCGATGATCCGGTACTTGCCGCCGAAGGGGACGCTGGGCTTGGCGCGCACCTGGGACAGCACCGACAGGCGTTCACCCTCCCCACCAGCCAGGATTAGGGTCAGGACGGACCGGGCCACGCGTGGTGGTGGCTAGGTCAGTGCCGGCGCCTGGCCAGGCGCAGCAGATACGACGCGCCACCGCCGAGCAGCGGAATGGCGAAGGCGGGCACCAGGATGCCGGCGTCGGGCGGCGGCGAGGTGCCGGCCACGGGGGCGTTGGCCGCCGGTGACGGGCTGGGGCAGAACGGCGGCGGGAAAACGCAGCCGGGGCCGGATGGATCGGGGCTGGGGCTCGGCTTGGGCGTGGCCTTCACCTGGCCGCAGAACGGGCCACCGAATCCGGCGTTGCCGTAGAGCGGCGACACCGCGTACTGGCTCCCCGAGCTGGCGCGACGCCCGTTGTTGACCTTGTCCGCCCACGCCGCGGCGGCGTTGACCCAGAACGTCGGGCGCCCGGCCTGCTGGACGTACTGCACGATGTCGAAGCAGCCGCCGGGGTGCCACTGGTCAGCATGGTGGACGTTGTCCTTGGCCGGCGTCGTCCCCTCCAGGATCGGGACCTGGATCGTCTGGCCGCAGCCGCCGGGAGTCATGCCGCTGAAGCGGCAGACGCTGGTCATGGTCACGTCGGCCGGCTTGGGGAAGGGGATGTTCGGCACCGGCGCATGGCCGTTCCAGTCCCACGGCTCGTTGATGGCCCGATCCATGAAGTCGTGCCACAGATACAGCGGTCCGTCGGCCGAGAACAGGCCCTGGCCCAGGGCGTTGGACATCGGTTGCCCCCCGGCGTTCCCCATCCAGACACCGACCGTGAGGCTGCCCGGGATGTAGCCCATGCCGGAGACATCCTTGAAGTCGTCAGTCGTCCCCGTCTTGAACCCCGCCGAGCGGCGCTGGCCGTTGGTGTCGAACAGCTGGGCTCGCGGGCCCCACAGCAGGTTGGTGGCCGGGTTGGTGTTGCCCTCGATGATCCAGTGAGTCAGGTACGCCTCGCCCGGGGTCATGGGGCTGGTCACCTCGGGGCCGTTCGTCTCGCGGGAGTAGACGACCTCGCCGTCGCGGTCCTGGATCTCGATGATGGCGGTGGCCGGATGCAACGTCCCCTGCTGGGCGAAGGCGCTGTAGCCGGAGGTGAAGTTGGTCAGGTTGACCGGCACCGTTCCCAGGCCCAGGGACAGGCCGGGATCCTGGGCCATGATGTAGTCGTAGCTGGCGATGCCCAGCGACTCCGCGAACGTGGCCGTCACGTCGGGACCGACCAGGCCCTGCATCTGGACCGAGGGGATGTTCAGCGAGTAGCGGAGCGCGTCCATGGCGAGCACCGGGCCGTGCTCCTTGATGTCCGCGTTGGTCGGCTCGTACTTGGACTCGGCGGAGCCGAAGTTGGTCAGGGCGTCCACGAACATGGTCGAGACCCCCGCCTGGCGCGCCTTGAAGGCGGAGGTGTAGACGATGGGCTTGAAGGCCGATCCCGGCTGGCGGCGTGCCAGTCCCGCGACGTCGAACTGGCCCTGGACCAGCGGATCTTGGTTGTAGTAGTCGATGCTGCCGATGTAGGTGACGATCTCGCCAGTCGCCGAGTCGATGGCCACCAAAGCCCCGTTGTGGACGTTCTTGTCGGCAAGGGCAGCCACCCAGCGCTGGACCTCGGAGCGGGCCACCTGCTGGAGGGGGTAGTCCAGGGTGGTGATGATCCGGTAGCCGCCGGTGCGCACCGCCTGCTCCGGGTCGGGCACGCCCATGGCGGCGAGGATGCGGGCCGCCTCACGCTGGACGCGGAAGGTGAAATGGGGCTCGAGCAGCGGATGGACGATCCTGCCCGGGTGCATCTCCTCCCAGGTGGTGGCAGTCGCCTCGTTGTACTGCTCGAGGGTGATGTACTCCTCCTCGAGCATCCGGAACAGGACGCCGTCCCGCTCGCGCATGGCGTCCGCCGCAGCCGCCGCCGAGCCCGGCTCGCCGCCACCGTTCTGGTACGGGTCCAGCGCGCTGGGCCGCTGCGGGAGGGCGGCGAGGAATGCCGCCTGGCTGAGGGTCAGCTCGGACAGGTCGGTGATGCCGAAGTAGTTCGCCGCGGCGGCCTTGATCCCGTACGAGCCGTTGCCATAGAAGATGAGGTTCAGGTAGGTGGAGAGGATGAGCTCCTTGCCCTCGCGGCCGGGATAGGCCGCGGTGACCTGCATGGCCATGATCTGCTCGCGGATCTTGTCCTCGAAGCCACGACCCTCGAGGAACGTCAGGCGTGGCGGAGGGCAGACCTCGTCGGGGGTCGGTTCCTCGGCGCCCTCGTCGATGGCGGGGACGAGGCTGGGCAGGGCGATCGTGTCGTCCACCGCCTCCTGGGTGAGGACGATGGATCCGGCGTACTTGATCACCTGCTGGGTGATGGTCGAGGCACCCTGCACGATGGACCCGGCCTGGAGGTTGGCGTAGGCGGCGCGGGCCACGGCCTGGACGTCCACGCCATTGTTGGTCCAGAACGTCTGGTCCTCGCTGGCGACGGTGGCATCGACAACGATGTCGGGGATCTCGACAAAGTCCACCGACTCGCGGTTCTGGCACTCGAAGCGGGCCAGCAGGACTGATCCGGTTCGGTCGTAGACGAGGCTCGACTGGGGCAGCGGCACCGAGTCGAGGAGGTGGGGGTCAGGCAGGCCGGTGGCGAAGTAGTTATAGGCCAGGAACGCGCCGGCGCCGGCGCCAAACACCGTCCCGCCGACAAGCACTCCGAAGAGGCTGAAGACGACAAGGACCGCCAAGAGGAGGCCGCGGCGCTGGTTTCCGCGCCGTGTACCTCGGCGGGTCAGCACCTGCCGACGCCGCCGCTGCATGGCTGGATGCATCGGCCGAAAGGGTACCAGCCGTCAGGAAATCGGTCGAATAGGTCAGGTGCCGAAGGCAGCCGTGACTGATGGCGCCAGCAGCGAGGCCTCCCGGATGAGGGTCAGGACGTAGCCGGCCACGAGATACGGGCCGAAGGCGATGTAGGTGCGAAGGCCCACCCGGCCGGTGACGACCAGGAAAATGCTCACCGCCCCGGCCAGCAGGGCGGCGGTGAACAGGCCGCTCCAGATCATCGGCCAGCCCAGGGTCAGGCCGATGGGCACCGCGAGGTAGAGGTCGCCAACCGCCAGGCCGCCGCGGATGATGAAGGCGAGGGCGCCCAGGAACACGACCGCGGCGACCGCCCCGGCGAGGGCCGATACGGTCTCGAGGGACGGGTTCACGAAGGCGAAGCCCACCGCCACCACGATGAGCGGGTCGAGGAGGAGATGCGGCAGGCGGCGCTGCTCGAGGTCGGTGGCCACCAGGCCGACCATGAACGCGACCATGACCAGGTGGACGAGCATGGCCCACGCCGGGAGGTGTGAGACCGCCACCAGGGCGTAGGCGGCGGCAGCCGCAACCGCGGCCATGACCAGGGTCCGCCAGCTCGCGGGCCGATGCTGGGCCTCGGCTTCCGGCCAGCCGCTGGCCATGCGCTCGGCGCCGGCACCGATGACCGCGAAGACGGCCGCCGCGACGGCGGGCCAGGGCACCGTCAGGCCTTGTCCCCGGCCGCGAAGTCCAGCCCGAGACGGACGAGGGTCGTCATCGCCACCCCGACCGCGCCCTTGGCGAAGGTCGCCTTGTCACTCGCCGCCCATGCCGTGCCGGCCACGTCGAGGTGCGCCCACGGCCGGGTCACGAACTCGTGGATGAACACCGCGCTCTTGATGAGCGAGCCATCCCGCGAGCCGCTGTTCACGATGTCGGCGTACGGGGTGTCGAGCTGGGGCCGGTACTCGGTCGCCAGCGGCATCTCCCACAGCCACTCCCCGGTGGCCTCGGCTGCGGCCTGCACCTCGTCGCCCCAGTCGCGCGGCTTGGCGAAGTAGGCGCTCACCAGCTCTCCGAAGGCCATGGAGGCCACCCCGGTGAGGGTCGCGACGTCCACGAGGTGGGTGGCGCCCTGGGTCTCGGCCCAGTGGAGCGCGTCGGCCAGGATGAGGCGGCCCTCGGCGTCGGTGTTGGTGATCTCGATCGTCTTGCCGTTCATCGCCTTCACCACGTCGCCGGGACGCTGGGCCCGGCCGCCGGGCATGTTCTCGACCATGGGCGCGACGGCCATGACCGGCGCCTCGGGGTGGAGCCGGGCCAGGGTTCGGGCGGCGGCGATGACCGCCGCCGCGCCGGACTTGTCGTGCTTCATCTCATCCATCTTGTCGGCCGGCTTGATGCTGATCCCGCCCGAGTCGAAGCAGACGCCCTTGCCCACGATCGCCAGCTTCCGGTCGCCGCCCTCAGCCCAGCCGGGGAGCTTGACGGCGATGAGGACCGGCGAATGCTCCGCGCCCTGGCCCACGCCCAGCAGCGCGTTCATCCCCAGCTGCCGCATCTCCGGCACGTGGAGCACCTCGACGGTGCAGCCATCGGCCTCGAGGGCGCGGACCTCGTCCGCCATCTTCTCGGGGTACAGGTCGTTCGACGCGCGGTTCGAGAGGTCGCGGCACCAGGCCACCCCTTCGGCCATGATCGCGGCCCGGTCGAGCACCGCCTGGTCGGCCCCGAGGAGCACGATCTCCTCGACGGAGCGCTTCATGGCCTCGGTGTCCCGGGTCCGGCCGTAGAGGTCCATCGGCCGATACGTCCCGCCCACCGCTCCGATCGCGGCCGCGGCGAACCCATCGGCGTCCTCGCCATCGCGGAGCCAGAGCGCCATCCGGACCGCCCCCTTGCCCTGGAGCGCCCGAGTCGCAACGCCGGCCATCCGCCGGGCGCGCCACGGCCCGCGGCCGCGCCGAACGCCGTTGACGATGAGGATGTGCTCGACGGGGAGGTCGCCACCCTCGACCAGCGCGAAGTAGTCCTCGAGGATGTTGAAGCGGCCGTACTCGATGGCCCGCCGGATGACGCCGCCGGCAGCCTGATCGAGGTTGGCGAGGTCCTCGCCGAACGGCTCGTCCTCCTTGTAGATGGGGACGGCCAGGACGTCGGCCTCGACCGATGCCGGGTCCGTTGCCTCCGCGCGAAGCCGCATCTGCTCTCCTCGGTGCGTGCCGGTTGACGGGTCGTGCTCGGTGTCGCGGGCCGTGGCGTCGGCGCCGCGCCTGAAGGTCAGGGGAGTATAGACAGGCTCGCCAGCGCGGCCCGAGTAGCCTCGACCTCGTGCAGCGACGCCGCGGAGGAGGCCGATGCCGGCCCGGTGATGGCGGCCGTGGCCTCGCCCAAAGCGATGGTCAGCGCCTGGTCCGCGCGGGCGGCGTCCGCCGCCGCGGCGTCGTATGCGGCCTGGGCGTCCGCCAGGGCCTCCGCGTCCCCGGCCAGCGCCGCGCGGGCGATGTCCTCGGTGGCCGCCATGAGGGCCTCCACCGTCTCGATCCAGAAGGGAAGTGTCGAGAGTGGGGTCTCGAAGTCGCGGACGAGCTGGAGCGCGGCCTCGGCTTCGCCCAGCGCCTCGAGTGCCGCGTCAGGATCGTCGGCGTTTAGCGCGGCGAGAGCGTCGCCCAGCGAGGCGAGGGTGGCCTCCGCTGCGCGCCGGAGGTCCGCCAGGGCGGACAGCGGGATGCCGGTCGCGCGCCACTGCGCGCCGACGGCCAGCAGGTCGGCCCCGGTCAGCTCCAGGCTGGGGGCCGTGGCCTCAGGATCGAGCGCGAGCAGCGTCCAGCGCAGGGCGTCGAGCGGGGCCTGCGCGTCCTCGGTCGGCGACGACGCCGCCTCGAACGAGAGCGCGGCGGTGTCCACCAGGGTGGCCGGGTCGGTGTCCCCGCCCAGCACCGCGGCCTGCGCGCGGCCCGCGTCCCGACTGCCGGTCCGCATCAGGGTCTCGGCCTCCAGCAACGCGGCGT
Organism: uncultured Chloroflexia bacterium; assembly: GCA_963699235.1. GTDB lineage: Bacteria > Chloroflexota > Limnocylindria > QHBO01 > QHBO01 > DASTEQ01. The sequence continues at coordinate 1,656,287 of OY969424.1, forward strand.
CCGCCTCCGCGGCCTGCGCGGCGGCCTGGCGTTGGAGGGCCGCCACCCGGACCGGGTCCGCCGCGCCGGTGTCGGCGGGGGCGGCGCCGAAGAGGAGGGCCACGACCAGCAGCACGGCGAGGGCGACGACGATTCGTTTCACGCGGCTCCTATCATGCCCCGATGGCCACCGACCACATCGACCTGGTCGAGACCCTGCGCCGGCTGCCCAAGGCCGAGCTCCATCAGCACCTGGACGGCGCCCTCCGGCCTTCGACCGCCGTGGAGCTCGCCACCGAAGCGGGCATCGACCTCACCCTGGAGGACGCGGAGCGCCGCCTCGTGGCCCCGGCCCGGTGCAGTGACCAGGCGGACCTCCTCACCTACTTCGAGCTCCCGCTCCAGCTCCTCCAGTCCGCGTCCGCGCTGCGGCGTGCCGCCGCCGAGCTGGTGGAGGACATGGCCGCCGACGGCGTCACCTACGGAGAGATCCGCTGGGCCCCACGCCTTCACCTGGAGGACGGCCTGGGCGTGACCGACGTCCTCGAGGCTGTGGCCGAAGGAGTGGCCCAGGCTCGCGAGGCACGTGGCGCCTCGGCGCCGCTCATCGGCCTGGTGGTCACCGCCCTGCGCTCCCACCCGCCCGCGGCCAACGTGGAGCTTGCCAACCGTGCCGCGAGCTTCGGTCATCCGGTGGTCGGGTTCGACCTGGCCGGGCTGGAGGCGGAGTACCCCGCCCCGCCGCATGCCGCCGCCTTCCGCGCCGCGGGGGCCGCCGGGCTGGGGCTCACGGCCCACGCCGGGGAGACGCCGGGGACCGACCGGATCTGGGAGGTGTTGGAGTTCGGCATCAGCCGGGTCGCCCATGGGGCGACCGCCGCCGAGGACGAACGGCTTCTCGACACCCTCCGCGCCCGGAGCATCACCCTTGACCTGTGCCCCACCAGCAACGTCCAGGCCGGCACCGTGGCCGACCTCGCCGCCCACCCCATCACGCAGCTTCACCGGGCCGGAGTCAGCGTCAGCCTCTCGACCGATGACCGGACGGTCAGCCACACGACGTTGAGCCGCGAGATGGCCGACGTGGCGCTGGCCACCGGGATGACCGCCGACGAGCTGGCGGAGATCGCAATCAACGGCTTCCGTCGCGGGTTCAGCTCCCCCCTCGACCTCGCCGAGCGTCGAGCGGAGGCGGCCCGGGCCTGGCATGCCTGGACCGCGACCCGGAACCCGCTCCCCGTCTGAGCGACCGCGAACCTTCAGGAGCCGAGCCAACCGGAGAGCAGGTCCCACGCGGCCGCCGGGTCGCCCACGACGTTGTCAGGCCGCCGCTCCCCGGTCAGCCCGACCGCCTGATCGGCATCGGTCACCCCGGTCAGGACCAGCACGCTCGTGATCCCGGACCGATGCGCGCCGGCGATGTCGGAGTCGGGGTTGTCGCCGATGACCACCGCCGCCGGCGCCTCGACCCCGGCCGCCTCCAGGATGGCCGTGAACATGGCCGGCTCCGGCTTGCCGATGACGAGCGGGGTCGCGCCCGCCGCCTCGGCAATCGCCGCCACCATGGCCCCGGCTCCCGGCCGGAAGCCGCTCGGCGTGGGGTATCGGGCGTCGGCGTTGGTGGCGATGAGGCGGGCGCCCGACCTGACCGCTGCCGCCGCTGCCGCCAGCCGGCGCTCGTCGAAGTCGGGGTCCAGGCCAACGAGCACCGCATCCGCCGCGTCTACCGAGGCCGTCGCGTCCTCGGCCTCGGCCGCCTCGGCAATCGGCGTCACCAGGAATCCTGCCGCCCGCAGCTCGTCCACCATCCCCGCCGCCCCCACCGCCAGCACGGTCCGGACCTCCGGCAGGTGGCGCCGGAGGTGTTCGATGGTCGCCGAAGTGGAGGTCACGATCTCGGTCGCGGTGGCCGGGATGTCCATCTCCGCCAGGCGCTCGACGTACTGGTCGCGGGTGAACATCGAGTTGTTGGTCGCGTAGCGAACCAGGAGCCCGGCCTCGTGGAGCAGGCCGACCAGGTTGGCCGCCCCGGGGATGGCCCGGTCGCCGCGGTACAGAACGCCATCCATGTCCAGGATCACGAGGCGGAGCGGCGTTCGGCGAGCTCCTGACGAGCCATCGGTATCCGGCATTCGCGACACGGTAGAGCACCCGCAGCGCCGCGGCGAAACAGCGGCGAAAAACCGTTGAGGGCGTACGAGCTAGAAGATATGATGCCGCCGACTCGCGTGGGCTCTGCCCTCATGGGCCCCGAGCGCAGCCGCGCCATCGCCGCGGCGAGATCCATACCGTTACGGAGGGCGGAAGGAGAACGCATGCGGAAGAGGAGATTCGCCTTCGGCGCCATTGCCTTGGCGTTGGTGGTGGGCGTCGCCTGTACCCCGTCGGGAGAGCCGACCGCGTCCGGCGCGACCGGGTTTGATGCCTGTGGTGCCCAGGACGCCGGCGATGCCTTCAAGATCGGCGGCGTCACCGACGTCGGCGACCTGGAAGACAAGTCATTCAACGAGGCCGGCTGGTGCGGAACCCTGACCGGCAATGACGCGGTCGGCGGAACCGCCGAGGTGGTCGTAACCGAGTCCTCCGAGGACTACGGGGCGAACATCCAGTCCCTCATCGACGAGGGCTTCAGCATCATCGTGACCTACGGCTTCGCGCTCGGCGACGCCACGCTGGATGCCGCGGTCGCGAATCCTGAAGTGAACTTCATCGGCCTTGACCAGTTCTACTGCATCAGCGCTGAAGGCGAACGGGACACGGCGCCCGAAGGGGAGACCGCTGACTGCGACGGTAACGGGGACTTCGCGGACCTTGTCCCCAACGCCCAGGGCCTGATCTTTGCCGAAGCCCAGCCCGGCTTCCTGGCCGGTGTCGTCGCCTGCAGCATCAGCGAAACCGGCGTCATCGGTGCGGTGGGTGGCATTTTCTCTGTCCCGCCAGTGCCGCAATACATCGGCGGCTACCACAACGGCTGTCTCTCGGTGAACCCGGACGCGACCGTCCTGGTGGAATACGTCTCCGAGGACATCTCGGTTGCGTTCAATGATCCGGACACCGGACGTCAGCTTGCCGACCAGATGGTCGAGGCAGATGCCGACGTCCTGTTCCAGGTCGCCGGTGGCAGCGGGCAGGGCGTCCTCTCCGCCGCGTGCGACAACGAGCTGTACGCGATCGGCGTGGACGTCGACCAGTTCAACTCGTCCCCGGACCACCAGGCGTGCCTGGTGACCAGCGCCGAGAAGAAGATCATCGCCGCCATCACGGCCGCCATCGAGCGCGTCGCTGATGGGTCGGCAGTCGGCGGCAATATCTCGAACGATGCTACCAACGGCGGCATCGGGCTTGCCCCGTTCCACAACTTCGAGGACCTGATCACCGACGACATCCAGACGGCCATCGACGATGCCCTGGCTGGCCTCGCTGACGGCTCCATCGACCCATGCGCCGGCCCCGGAGAGTGCTTCTTCGACCCGGACTGAGGACCGACGTTCCCGCATCGGGTGACTGATGCAGGCTGAAACCGAAAGCGGCCGGGGCCCCATGGTTCCGGCCGCTTCTACTACGGCGCCATCGCGCCCGGTCGTCCTTGAGATGCGGGGCATCTCCAAGCGATACCCGGGGGTCGTGGCCAACGACCACATCGACCTCGAGCTCCGCGATGGGGAGATCCTCGCCCTGCTCGGCGAGAACGGCGCGGGCAAGTCCACTCTGATGAACATCCTCTACGGGCTCGTGACACCCGACGAAGGGGAGATCCTCCTGAACGGGGAGCCGATCGAGATCCGGGAGCCGTCCGACGCGATCGCGCGCGGCATCGGCATGGTTCACCAGCACTTCATGTTGGTGCCGGTCTTCACCGTGGCCGAGAACGTCTCGCTCGGCCAAGAACCGATGTCCAACCCTTGGTTCCTGGATCGCAAGGGGGCCAACAGGCGTATTCGCGAGCTGGGAAAGCAGTTCGGGTTCGACATCGATCCGGATACGAGGGTCGACGCGCTCTCGGTCAGCTGGCAGCAGCGGATCGAGCTCCTGAAGGCCCTTGATCGCAAAGCCGATGTCCTCGTCCTGGACGAGCCGACGGCGGTCCTGACACCGCAGGAGACGGCCGAGATCTTCGTGGTCCTTCGACGGTTGGCGACCGAGGGGCACAGCATCATCTTCATCAGCCACAAGCTGTACGAGGTGATGGAGATCGCCGACCGGATCGTCGTGATCCGTCGGGGCAAGGTGGTCGGAGCGCGGCTACCGTCCGAAACCGACGAGGACGACCTGGCCGAGCTCATGGTCGGGCGCCACGTCCAGCTGACGGTCGACCGCGGCGAGTCGCATCACGGGGCGGGAGTACTCACCGTCAGCGACCTGGTGGTCGATGACGACCGAGGGCACCAAGCCGTCAACGCCGTGAGCCTGGAAGTACGTGCGGGAGAGATCCTGGGCATCGCCGGGGTCGCCGGCAACGGGCAGAGCGAGCTCGTCGAGGCGCTCACGGGACTGCGCAAGCCCTCCGGTGGCAAGGTGACCCTCGACGGTGAGGACGTGACCGGCGCGGGCCCCCGCGCCCTGTACGACGCCGGGCTCGCGCACGTCCCGGGCGACCGCCAGGAGCACGGCCTGGTCCTGTCGTTCCCCCTTACCGACAACCTCGTGCTGACCGGATACCACCGACGCCCGTTCCGGCGCGGGCCCGTCCGCAACGAGGAAGCTGTCGAACAGCGAGCGGACGAGCTGATCGAGCAGTACGACATCCGGACGCCCTCGGCCCATGTGACAGCGGCCACCCTCTCCGGAGGGAACCAGCAGAAGACCGTGGTAGCGCGCGAGTTCAGTCGGGACCTGCGGGCGCTCGTCCTGGACCAGCCGACGCGCGGGCTGGATGTCGGCAGCATCGAGTTCATCCACCGCCAGGTGGTGGCCAAGCGCGACGAAGGGATCGCTGTCCTCCTCGTCTCTGCCGAGCTCGACGAGATCATGGAGATCTCGGACCACATCGCGGTCATGTACCGTGGGGAGATCGTCGCCACCTTGGACGGCCGAACAGCCGACCGTGAGGAGGTTGGTCTGCTGATGGCGACCGGCCGCCGCGACTCCGTCCCAGAGGATCGTGAGCGAACCGATGGCTGACGCTCCGACGACGAAGCATCCGGAAGCTGCGCCTGCCTCGAAGCGCTTCCGGTCCACGCTGCGGGATCTCCTCCGAACCAGCCTGATCCCGGCGCTCGCGGTAATCCTAGGCCTGGTCGCGGGCGCGATCGTGATCGTGGTTGCCAACGCCCTCGCGGGCAACGGGTGGAACCTGCTGCTGCCGCTCGAGGCCTACGCCGCCATGTTGGAGGGCGCCCTGGGCGGTGTCGACCCCATCGTCCGGACCTTGCTCGAGGCGACCCCCCTCATCCTGACCGGCCTGGCGGTGGCGGTGGGCTTCAAGGCCGGTCTGTTCAACATCGGGGCCAACGGCCAATTCCTCATCGGCGCGCTCGGGGCAGCTGCGGTCGGTACCGTCGTGGCCGACCTGAGCCCCTTGCTGGCCATCCCGCTGGCGCTAGGCAGCGCGATGCTGTTGTCAGCCCTCTACGGGTTCATTCCCGGGGCATTGAAGGCCTGGACGGGTGCCCACGAGGTGGTCACCACGATCATGCTGAACATCATCGCCGCCACCATGGTGACCTTCCTGGTGACCGGACCACTCGAGGCCCCCGGCTTCAGCTTCTCCCGGACCGGCGATATTGGGAACGCGGCCTATCCGACCCTCGGCGACACCGGCGCCCATTTGGGCATCCTCATCGCATTTGCTGCGGTCCCGATCGTCTACTGGCTCCTGAACCGCAGCGTGTTCGGGTTCGAGATCCGGATGGTCGGCGCCAACCCGAGCGCGGCGCGTTACGCCGGGATCAGGGCCGGGCGAGTCGTAATCCTGACGATGTCGCTCTCCGGGATGCTGGCCGGGATCGCGGGCGCCGGGCAGGTGCTCGGCATCATCGGTTTCATCTCGGCGTCCTTCTCGACCACCGCCGGCTTCGACGCGATCACGATCGCGCTGCTCGGCCGGGTCCACCCGTTCGGCGTGCTCCTCGCGTCGTTGCTCTTCGGCGTCATGCGGGCGGGATCGGCACTGATGCAGATCCGCGTCCGCGTGCCGGTCGAGATCATCGACCTCGTCCAGGCCATGATCCTGCTCTTCCTTACCGCGGATATCCTGGTCCGCTGGATCTTCCGGATCCGGGCCGAGCGGGCGGAGCTGGCCGAGCTGAAGACCATCACGCGGACGTACGGGCAGGCGACACGCTGATGGAGTTCCTGTTCGAGCTGCCGGTTATCGGTCTGCTCTTCCAGTTCGTGGCCTACCTCATCCAGGTCCTGCCGGGCCTGTCGCCGATCATCCTGGGCATCTGCACACCCATTGCCTTGGGCGCGTTGTGCGGAGTGATGAATGAGCGCTCCGGAGTGGTGAACATCGGTATCGAGGGCATGATGCTGATGTCCTGCTTCTTCGGGTTCCTCGGCGCCGCGTGGGCCGCCGACGCGATCGGCGAGCAGGTCATTGGTCCGTTCGACACCACGGTCGCGCTCCTGGTTGGCGTCCTCGTTGCCGTGCTGACCTCAGTGCTCCTGTCCGCCCTGCACGCCTGGCTGTGTATCTCGATCAAGGCCGATCAGATCATCAGCGGCGTGATCATCAATCTGCTCGCCTTCGGGCTGACCGGCTATCTGAACCGGATCTTCATCAGCCCCAATCCTGGCCTGGGAGGCGGGACCTTTTCCAGCTTCGATCCGCCGGAATGGCTCATCGAGCTGCCGGTCATCGGCTGGGTGTTCGACATGTTCCTCAACCAGGGACCGATCTCCATGCTGCTCATCGTGCTCGTCATCGGTCTCCAGGTCTTCCTGTTCCGGTCCCGATGGGGGCTCCGGACCCGCGCGGTTGGCGAGCATCCTCGGGCCGCGGACACCCTGGGCATCGACGTTATCAAGCTCCGCTATCGAAACGTCGTCCTGGCCGGTGTGTTCGCCGGCCTCGCGGGCGCCTACATCACGCTCGAGCAGGTCGGTTCGTTCCAGAACAACATGACCGCCGGGCGGGGGTTCATCGCCCTCGCCTGCGTGATCTTCGGCCGGTGGACGCCGATCGGCGCTTTCGGCGCGGCCCTGCTGTTCGCCGGCGTCGAGGTCTTCGGTCGCGCGGTGAGCATCAACCCGCCGGCGGGTGACCTTGCCGGGATCGGGGAGATCCTCGGCGCCATCCCGCAGGCGTTCTACTCGGTGCTGCCGTACGTGGTCACGATCATCGTCCTGGCCGGTGTCGTTGGTCGCAGCATCCCGCCGGCAGCGGACGGGCGCCCATACGAGAAGGAAGGCCACGCCGCCTAGGGGGTCAGGTGGCAGCGGCATGCCACCAACGGCCGCGGCGACATCCATCCCGATTCGGAGGGCAAAGGACAACGCATGCGGAAGCGCAATTACGCATTCAGCGCGATGCTCGTGTCGCTTGCGCTGGTACTGGGAGCCTGCTCAAGCGGGCAGATCAGCACCGGCGCCGGCCTGTGTCGAGAGATCGGTGACCATGCCGCGGCGGAACCCTCGACGCCGGAGAGCAGCGGGACCAGCGACCTGGTCATCGGACTCGTGACCGAGGTCGGCACGCTGGATGACGCCAGCTTCAACCAGTACAGCTGGGAGGGTGCCCTCCAGGGGGCGGCGATCATCGGCGCGCCTGAGCCGCTCAATGTCGTGACCGCCAACGAGGCCGATTACGAAGCCAACATCGACTCGTTCATCGACGCCGACGAGCCGGCCGATATCATCATCACCGTCGGCTTCGACCTCGCCTCGGCCACCCTCGCGGCGGCCGAGGCCAACCCCGAGGTCCATTTCGTGGGCGTGGATCAGCCCCAGGGCAACGATCCGACGGGCAACTACGAATCGCTCGTCTTCAACGAGGCCCAGGCCGGGTACCTCGCCGGTATCCTGGCAGGATCCATCTCCGAGAGCGGCGAGGTGGCCGCGCTCGGCGGATCGGGCACGATCCCGCAGGTCGTGGACTCCCTGCGCGGCTTCGAGAACGGCGTGCACTCGGTCAACGTCGACGCGAACGTCCATGTGAAGTACGTCGGCAACGATTTTGAGGAGGCGTTCAACGATCCGGCGGCCGGCAAGACCTTTGCCGCTGAGTTCCTGACGGTGAACTCGGACGTCGACGTCCTGTTCCAGGTCGCCGGCGAAACCGGCCACGGCATGCTGCAATCGGTGGTCGAGTACGGAATCTACGGGTTCGGCGCCGAGGTCGACCAGTGGATCGCGTACGCACCGGCCCAGATCTGCATCGTCACCTCGGCCACGAAGAGCATCAGCCTCGCGGTCCGCGAGTCGATCACGACCTTTGCCGCGGGTGACACGCGAGACGGCAACGTCCTCTACGGCGCCGACAACGACGGAATCGGCCTTGCGCCCTACTACCAGTTCTCGGATCTGGTCAGCGAGGAGACGCAGACCGCCATCGAGGAGGCCTTCGAGGACATGGCCAGCGGAGTCGTGGATCCATGCGAGCCGTCTGGTCTGTGCTACGTCGGCGAAGAGGACCTCGGCACGAGGTAGCTCGCGGCGCCGCTAGCTGGCGGCGGCGGCCGTCATGGGAGCGGCCAGGACCGAGATCCGGCCGGCGACGATGCGGGAGACCTCACGGAGGGCCGACGCGGCGGCAGATGCGTCCGAATCGGGGTGCTGGGCGGAGGTGATGGGCACACCCGCGTCGCCACCGGACCGAACGGCCGGCTCGAGCGGGATGCGGCCGAGGACCTCGAGCCCCAGCTCGCGGGCGATGCTGGCCCCGCCGCCGGAGCCGAACAGGTCGTGCTCGGTCCCGCAGTGGGTGCAGACGAAGCCGCTCATGTTCTCGACCACGCCCAGGGTCCGGACGTTCACCTTAGAGAACATGGCGATCGCTTTGCGGGCGTCAAGGAGGGACACCTCCTGGGGGGTGGTGACGACCACTGCCCCCGACAGCGGAATGAGCTGGGCCAGCGACAGGGCCGCGTCGCCGGTGCCCGGCGGCAGGTCGATGACGAGGTAGTCCAGCTCGCCCCACTCCACGTCGCGGAGGAACTGCTGGATGGCGGAGTGGATGAGCGGGCCGCGCCAGATGACCGGCGCGTCGCCGGTGAGGAAGTACTGGATGCTCATCATCTTCACGCCGTGGCTGACGACCGGGTTGACCCGCCCCTGGTTGCCGGTCACGTGACCTTCCTGGGTACCCATCATGAGCGGGACGTTGGGCCCGGTGATGTCCGCGTCCAGGAGCCCGACCGTGGCGCCGTCGCGGGCCAGGCTGACCGCGAGATTGACCGCGACCGTCGTCTTGCCCACGCCGCCCTTGCCCGAGCCCACCGCGATCGTGTTGCGGACACCGGGAATGAGGTCGGCCATCGGACCGCCGAAGCTGCGCTTCACGTTGGAGGCCCACTCGATCTTCACCAGGTCGGCCCCGAGGCCGGTCAGCTCATCGGAGATGTCCGACTCGATCGTCGCCTTCAGCGGGCAGGCCGGGGTGGTCAGCTCGACGGTGACGGTGACCGCCGACCCCTCGATGTCGATGGCCCGCACCATGTTCAGGGCAACGAGGTCGCGCCCGATCTCCGGGTCCTTGACCCGGGCCAGGGCAGCCATGATCGCCTCGTCGGTCAGCGTGGAAGTCACCGGGTCGAGCCTATCAGACGGTGGAAAAGCCCGCCGACCGCCGCACAGGCGCCGCTAATGGCCACCCAGGATGTGCGTTCGCTCAGGCCAGGCCGTCGAACAGCCCCGACTCGGCTCCGCCGGCATCGGCTCCGCCCGCCGCCGCCAGGTTGGAGACGGCCAGCCGGTAGTGCTCATCGGCCAGCCAGGCGTCCCGCCGGCCGGGATCCCAGCCGGCGAACGGGCCGTCGGACCCGGTCTGCGAGACATGCCGCTCGATGGCCGCCAGCTTGAGCGGCACGAGCTCGCCCAGCGAGAGATCCACGGTCGGACCCTCGCCAGCCGGCGGCGAGGTGTAGGCGCCTTCGGGGGCCATGCCGCCCAGGACCTCGAGGCCCTCCGGCTGGACGACGAGGTGGTAGAGCTTGGCGATCCGCCACGCAACCTGGTCCTCCTCGAGGTCGTCCTCGTAGGCGAACGGCTCGGCGGCCTGGGCGACCGCGTCGCCAACCGCTCGCGAGAGAGTGGCGTGGTCGCTGTCGCCGGTCACGCCCTCGGGGCCGAAGGTGAGCACCACCTCCGGCTGGTGCATCCGGATGGGCTCCACCAGCCGGCCGACGAGGTGGTGGTAGTCCACGGTCGGCAGGTCGCCCTCGGCGTAGTCGAGCATGCGGAGGACGTTCACCCCCAGCAGCGCGGCGGAGCGGCGCATCTCGTCCTCGCGGACCGTGTCCAGGTTCCGCCAACCGAGAGGATCCAGCGTGTCGCGGTTACGGCCGCCCGGGGCCGGGGGCTTGGAGGAGATCCGCGGGTCGAAGTAGCCGCGGGTGGCGCACACCACCACGACGTAGGCGCCTTCGGCAGACGCGCTGGCGATGGCCCCGGCAAAGCCGAATGCCTCGTCACCCGGATGGGCGACGATCACCATCAGGCTGCGGGACGGATTCCGCTCGCGGACGGGCCGCCAGATCGACGACACGCGCCCGAGTCTACCCGGTTAGACCTCGACTTCGAGGGCAACCCGGGCCGACGGATCGCGGCCCTTGTGACGCGCGACGGGGACCCGCTCGGCGGCCGGGACACGCTCGACGAAGCTGGCCTGGTGGCCGACCTCGATGGCCCGTTCGACCTCCTCCAGGCTCAGCATCCCGCGCCCGATGACGAGAGCGAACTCGTCGCGCAGATAGCGGCCGAGGATCTCCGGGCCGTCGGTGGACAGGGTGAACGGGACCTCGTGGTCGGCCAGGCCGCGGAGGTGCGACTTCAGCTCGGCGAGGCTGCCCACCACCCCGGTGCTGAGGTTGGACGAGGGACAGACCTCGAGCACGATGCCCCGCTCGCGGAGCATGGCCATCACCCGTGGATCGGTGGCGGAGCGGATGCCATGACCGATGCGCGCCGGATCGAGGGCGGTGACCGCCTCCTCGACCTCGTCCGCACCCCCGGTCTCGCCGGCATGGACGGTGATACCCAGCCCGGCCCGGCGGCACTCCTCGACCACCTCGCGGTAGTCCGCGAAGCGGAAGTCCTCGACCACCGGCCCGGCGATGTCGATCCCGACCACGCCCCGCGCCCGCCAGCTGATGGCCTTCGAGGCCAGGATCTCGTTGAGCTCACGGCTGAAGGCGCGGTCCAGGCAGAAGATGAGCCCGGCCTGGACCTGGGGGTACTCGAGGATCGCGCGGTCCATGCCCCGCACGGCGGCCGCGATGATGTGGTCCAGGTCCTGCTCGCCGCCCCGGTTGCGCTTCATCGGGTTGAAGCGCAGCTCCAGGCGGGTGATGTTGCTGCGCCGATACGCCCCGCCGATGACCTCGTACACGCTGCGCTCGACGGCGATCGGGCTCGACTGGATGAGCTCGGTCCAGTAGAAGAGGTCCAGGTACCCGTCGAACGTGCGGCGGCGGCGATGGCCGAGGGTGATCAGCTCGCGGAAGGCCCAGTAGTCCTTGGTCGGAAGCCGGATCCCCTGCGCGTGGGCGATGCCCCACATGATGGCCGGGGTGACCGCCGCTCCCAGGTGCACGTGGAGCTCGCTGAGCGGCGTCCGAGGGTCGATCCGGGGTCGGGCCAAACTGCCAACCAGGTGCGGGCTTTGGCGGAGTGTAGCAGCGGTCCAGCGGTGGGACACCCGCGCTAGAATCGAAGACCGATGGACCTCAAAGGGCTGATCGAGTCACTCGCCACCGGCTGGGCCGAGCGGCTCACGATCCTCGTTCCGCTGGCCCTCGTCGGGGCGCTGGGCCTGTTCGTGGCCTGGCTCCTCATCGGCTACCTCCGCGCGTCGAACGTCGGGATGGAGGCCGAGGCCATCGGCGGCGAGGTCGTCCCACCGGAGGCGGCAGGAACGGTGGCCCTCCCCGCCGGAGCGCCCTACTGCCCGGTGGACGGGCTCGTCCATCCGCCTGGAGCCGCGTACTGTGTCCGCTGCGAGGCGGACCTGGCGCGGGACTGCCAGACATGCGGGACGCGGGTCGGGGCCGGCGACGCCATGTGCTTCAACTGCGGAGCGCGCCAGTAGGCGTCCGCCACCGCTCGCCGCTATCGGTGGCTCAGGCGGCTCAGTTTCCCATCAACGACTGAACGTAGGCCCGCATCTCGCCCACGTTCGCGATCTGGACGTAGCCCCGCCCGGTCCCGGGCTCGATGCCGGTGAACAGCGAGAAGCGGGGCGGTGCGAGGACGGTGGAGGTCACGTTCGCGGCGGCCGCGTCCCCCACCACGCTGAGGAGGGTGGGCAGGTCGGCCATCGGCGCGTTGGTGGTCATCGTGCTGAGCAGGGCGATCATGGTCTCGATGTCGAACTGCTCGTCCATGAGCGAGATCCGGTGGGCGATCGCGGCCAGGACCTGCATCTGGCGCCCGGCCCGGGCGTAGTCACTGTCGGTGTAGCGCGAGCGGACGTACTGGAGTGCCGTCGTGCCGTTGATCCGCTGCCAGCCAGGCTGGATGTTGAGGCCCACCTGGCCGTCCACGATGGCGTACGGGACGTTGATCCAGACACCGTCGACGGCGTCCACCAGCTTGGGGAAGTCCGGCATGTTGATCTCGATCCAGTAGTCGATCGGGATCCCGTAGGTCGCCGACAGCGCCGCGTGGAGCCCCTCCATCCCGTACGAGAAGCGGATGGCGTTGGCCTTCAGGGTCCAGATCAGGCCGTTGCCCAGCGGGATGTCCACCACGTCGCGCGGCAGGGCGACCATCGACAGCTGGGTATGGTCCGCGCTGACCGAGGCCACCACCATCGAGTCGGTCAGCGGGCCGTAGCCGTTCTGGACCCGGACCGGGGTCGAGTCGCTGCCCGCGAACAGGACGGTGATCCGCCGCCCCAGGAGGCTGGTGTTGAGCGGGGTGGGGGTCGGACTGGGCGCCGGGGTCGGGGTGAAGATGGGGGTTGGCCGGGGCGTGGGTGACGCGGTGGGTGTCGGCTCCGGGGTGGGGGTCGGGCTTGCCGCGAACAGCGCACAGCCAGTCAGGGCCAGGGCCATGACCAGGAGGAGCAGGGGTGCGCGGACCGGACGGGGCGCCATCGACCGCGGATCGTACAGCCGCTAGGCTCATCGCGTGGAATCGCGGGAGTTCGCCGTCTCGACCGGAGGCCGTCGCGGCGTCCACGACCTGACCGCGGTATGCGTGTCGTTCCTCCACGAGGTGGCCGACGACGGCGACGGCATCCTCCACCTGTTCGCCCCGCACGCGACCGCGGGCCTCGTGATCATGGAGCTCGGCAGCGGCTCGGACGAGGACATCGTGGACGCCCTGGACCGGCTCCTGCCACGGGACGACCGATGGCGCCACGCCCACGGATCGCCTGGCCACGGCGCGGACCACGTCCTTCCCCTCCTGGCCGCCCCGTCGCTGAGCGTGCCGGTCATCGGCGGCCGGCTGGCCCTCGGCACGTGGCAGTCGATCGCGCTCCTCGACCCGAACGCCGACCGCGGCGACCGCCGGGTCCGGCTCTCGTTCCTCCCAGCCTAGGCCGCGGGATCGCGAACGCTCAGGCGAGCGACCTGCTCGCCGACCGCGGCGGGATCGGCCGTCGGGGCGTCGCAGGCGTAGCCGCGGCAGACGTACGCCGTCGGCTCGCCGTCGCGGGCCGTCTTGCCGGTGAACAGCGGTCGCTCACCGAGGTCGTCGCCCGGGACCAGCGGGGCGATGACCAGGTCCGGCTCGTAGGGAGCCGCTGCGGCGCGACGGAGCGCCATCGAGCGCGGGTCCTCCGCGTCCCCGACCACGACCACGTCCACCGCGGGACGAAGCGCACGATCCGCGGCGCCCAGCATCCGCCCAAACGCCGACGGCTGCCGCTCGAGGGCCTCCCCCACCGCGCCGAGGACGCGGCGCGCACGCCGGTCGTGGTCCGCCTCGCCGCCGAGGAGCGCCAGCCGGAGCCACACGTCGGCCGCCACCGAGTTCGCGCCGGGAGTGGCGCCGTCCAGCAGAGAGCGGGGCCGGACAACCCCTTCCTCGTGCTCGGGTCCGGTGTCGAACAGCGTCCCGCTGGCCTCGTCCCAGAAGTCGGCGGCAAGGCGGGCCATGAGAGCCTCCGCCAGGCGCAGGTCATCGGGATCGCCGAGGGCGGCGTGCGCGCCCAGCAATCCATCCGAAACCATCGCGTAATCCTCGGCAAAGCCCGGCACCAGCGCGATGCCGGCCCGGGCCGAGCGCCACAACCGATCGCCGTCGTGGAGCAGGACCTCCCGAACGAAGGTCCGCAGCCGCGCCGCGGCGTCCACGAAGCGCGTCTCGCCCAGCACCAACGCCGCGAGTGAGAATGCCCGAAGGGCGAGCCCGTTCCACGCCGCCAGCTGCTTGTCATCTCGCCCGGGCCGGATCCGCGTTCCGCGACGCTCCAGGAGCGCCGCACGCGCCCGCTCGATCACGTCGGCGTCGAGCGCCGACGAGGATCGGTCGTCGGCTCCTCGCAGGCGGAGAATGGATCGGCCCTCCCAGTTGCCGCCTGGGGTGACGTCCCACCAGTTGGCCAGCGCCTGGGCTTGGTCGGCATCCAGCCCGGCATCGGCCAGGACCGATGCGAACTCGGCCGCCTCCCAGACGTAGAACCGACCCTCCTCGCCCTCGCTGTCGGCGTCGAGCGCGGCCGCGAGGCCGCCGTCATCGGTCTGGAGCTCGGCCAGCATGAAATCCAGGGTGTCAGCGGCGACCTGCGCATACCGCCCGGTCCCGGTCGCCCGGTAGGCCTCGAGGTAGGCGTGGGCCAGGAGGGCGTTGTCGTACAGCATCTTCTCGAAGTGCGGCGCCAGCCAGTGGGCGTCGGTGGAGTAGCGGGCGAAACCGCCGCCCAGCTGGTCGTGGATTCCGCCGTCCGCCATCTGGTCGAGGGTGACGGTCACCATCCGGAGCGTGGCCTCGTCGCGGTCGTCTCGCCAGCGGCGGAGGAGGAACTCCAACGTCATGGGCGCAGGGAACTTGGGAGCCGGGCCGAACCCACCGTGGGCCTGGTCGAAGGCGTCCGCAAGGCGGCGAACGGCCGCGTCCAGCCGGGACGACCCCGGGGCCGGGCCGCCACCGGCCACGGTCATCTGGTCCCGGAGATGGGCCGACAGCTGGGCCGCCACACCGCTCACCTCGTCCCGCCGCTCGCGGTACGCCTCGGCCACTCCGTCCAGGACGCGGCCGAACGCTGGCAGCCCGTGGCGGTCCGCCGGCGGGAAGTAGGTGCCACCGAAGAACGGCTCCAGGTCGGGGGTCAGGAACACGCTCAACGGCCACCCGCCCGAGCCGGTCATGGCCTGAACCGCGGCCATGTACACGTCGTCGATGTCCGGCCGCTCCTCGCGATCGACCTTGATGGCCACGAAGTCCCGGTTCAGCTGCGCGGCGAGCGCGGGGTCCTCGAACGACTCGTGGGCCATGACGTGGCACCAGTGGCAGGCGGAGTAGCCGATGGACAGGAAGATCGGCCGATCCTCCTCGCGCGCTCGGGCCAGCGCCTCGGGTCCCCACGGGTACCACTCGACCGGGTTGCCCGCGTGCTGGAGGAGGTACGGGCTGGTCGCCCCGGCCAGGCGGTTCATGCCCGGCATGCTACCCGGCGACCCTCCGGCCCCATTCGCGGCCCTCCCGAATTGACCGATCGCCTGGCCCGTCCGCATACTGCCCCGGAGTATGGATACGCACGCCGAAAGCCACTTTCGTCACAGCTACACCCGCGACCGGAAGGAGCTCCTGAACCGCCTGAAGCGGATCGAGGGGCAGGCCCGCGGCCTCCAGCGCCTGGTCGAGAAGGAGGCCTACTGCCTCGACATCCTCCAGCAGGTGGAGGCCATCTCGGCTGCCGCCGACCAGGTGGGGATGCTCGTCCTCGAGGACCACATCGACGGCTGCCTGACCCACGCCATCGAGACCGGGCAGGGCCAGCCGTACGTGGAGGAGGTCATGCAGGTCGTGCGGCGGGCGGTGGGCCGTCCCGCTCCCCGCCGGGCGGGCGCGGCACGCCGGGCGAGCAGGACCTCCTAGATCCGCGGCTCCGGATCAGTCCGGGGCCGTCCTGTGCGGTCCGGGCAGCGAAACGGGAGTGCCGCGGGGGGGAACCACGACACTCCCGGACCCGACTATACGGGCGAGGTCAAGGACGGCAATGGTTCGCCGAGGGCCTCACTCCCCGAACATCGTGAGCTGTTTGCCCCCGTGCTCGACGAGCGGATCGAGGCCGATCATCGGCTCCAGCCACTCGATCCGCGCCCCCTCGCGACCCACGAGCGCCTCGAGGTGGGGCCACTTCAGGACGTGCCAGTTCTGGCGTTCCATCTCGGCCCGCATCCACGGCGAGCGGGCGAGCTTGAGGCGGAGCAGCTCGGTCCGCTCGGCCGGGATGACGAGGAAGCGGGCCTGCTGCTCGGAGGTGGGGATCTCGGTCCCGCGCCGGATGACCGCCTCGCCCAGCATCGCGGTCCACTCCACCTCGAACAGGTAGCTGGACCGGTTCCGGACGTACCACAGCCCGTCCACCGAGCCCAGGACATCGGCCGGGGCGCGGATGACGAGCGGCAGGTAGGTCCGTCGCTCGTCCTCGCGAAGGAGGTCGCCCAGGGTGGCGTGCTTCCACGGCCGCTCCTGCTCCCGTCGGCTGACCCAGGCGCGCAGCCCGAGGCGGTGGCCGAACTCGACGATGGCGGCCAGGACCCGGGTATGGTCCGCGACCCGGGTCGCGAGGTCCTCCTCGCTGCGGAGCTCCCCGCGCTCCCCCACCGTGGCGTACGCCCCGAGGCAGGCGCGCACCAGCTCCTCGTCGGGCGAGGCCACGCCGGGGAACAGGGCGTAGATCCGGTCCAGGAACCCGCTCTCGTCCAGCCGGCCGGCGGTGGTGAGCAGCGAGAAGGTGGCCCACTCCACCCGATCGGCCAGGGTTCCGTCAGCCGCCAGCTCGGGTTCGCGCAGCCACCAGGTCGGCCGTTGTGGGTCGCCCACCCGGATGAGGGTCGGATGGTCCTCGCGCCACAGCTCCTCGCGGAGGAGGACGGCGAGCAGGGCCGGCCCACCGCGTTCCACCCGGTCGGTCACCGCATCCGGGTCAGCCGAGTCCCCGTCGTCCTCATCCGGCGCGCGTGCCTGGACGAGGCGGCGGAGGAGTCCGGTCCGCTCGAGCTCGAGCAGCACCGCGCACGCGATCCGGGACAGGCCCGCCGGCTCGCCGCGGTCGCGGAGGAGCGACCCGGCAGCCCGCTCGATGGCGCCCGCCAGCTCGGGGTAGGTGAGGTGGCCGTCCGTCGCCCCCAGCCGCAGCGGACGGGGTCGCACCGCGTCCCGCAGCCGGTCCTCGGCCGACGCGCGGCGGAAGTGGAGGACGACCCCATCCCCGGAACGGGACTCGCGCGGGATGGCATCGACCAGCTCCAGCTCGGCGGCGGCGCCAGCGACCGCCACCGCCAAAACCCGGTCCGGATCGTCGCCTTCGAGCAGGACCGAGAACCAGCCACCGGGCTTCAGGGCGCCGGCGGCCGAGGCCATGGCGTGGCGGTAGGCGGTCACCTCCGCTCCATCCGAGCGCGAGGTCCCGCCGAACAGCGGCTCGAGGCGGAGGGTCTCAGCCGCCTCCCGGCCGATGAGCCACGCCGTTGCGAGATACTCGAACGAGAGCTCGTCCACGCTCTCCGGCGGGGGCGGCGAGCCGATGACGAGGTCGATGCTTTCAGGCGGCAAGTACTGGCCCACCACCGCCGGCCGGCAGCGGATCCAGAGCAGGTTGGCGGCGCCCATCCCACCCAGCTCGTCGAGGTCGCCGGCGAAGCGCACCGGGCGTCGATCGCGGCCGAGCGCGGCGAGGGCCTGCCGCACGTCCTGGTAGGCCGCCTCGAACAGGCGCCACACGTTCACCTCGCGGTGATGGCGTGAGGCGGGCTGGCGCACGTGGCCGCCGCTGATTCGGAGCGAGGCGACCCGACCGGGATACCCATTCAGGCGGCTCGCCGACAGGAGGCAGCCGGCCAGGGCGAGGCGGAAGACCGCCGACAGCGGCTGGTCATGGAACTCGGCGTCGATCTTGTTCGCGATCGCCTGGAGGGCATACAGGTTGCGGGAGGTGTACAGGTCGAGGACCTCCTGCACGACGTCCTGACGGTCGTCGAGCACGGGGAACCGATCCTGGAGCTGCTGGTAGGCGAGGCCCTGGCGGGCATCGGTCCCGACCGCAGCCGGGATGGGGGTGGGCCGTACGGTCGAGGCGAAGCGCGGCCCCTCCTCACCGCCGATCACGACCGGCGGGTCCGGCGCCCGGGCAGGCGGCGGAGGCGGGCCACCGGGCTCACCGAGCGGCGCAAGCGGCGGCTCCTCGATGGGCAGCGGGTCGCCGATGAGCCCGGTCGGAGCCGGCGGCAGGTCCTCGTCAGCGTCGGCCGCGGGGTCCACCCCAGGAGCCTCCTCGGGGGGCGGCGGCGGTTCGAGCCCGAGCTTGGCGTAGTCTGCCTCGTCCACCGGGGCGACCCGCTCCTCGGCGCCGCCGAGAGAGATATCGCAGGCGGTACAGCGGTAGACCTTCCGACCCGGCGCGTCGCCATCCCGGGGCCAGATGAACTCCTCGACCACGACCGGCCGGTTGCAGCTCGGGCAGCGCGAGGCGTAGAGCTCCTCGATGTGCTGGCGGAGTGGGATGTCCACCCGCCGCGAGGAGCCCAGCTGGGCGAACGCGGCATCGACCGCGGCCACTTCGGGAGCGAGGAGGAAGGCCTGCGCCGCCATCTGGGCGAAGGGGCTGGCCTCGGCGGCCACCACCCGCATCCCGTGTGACACCGCCCGGCGCGCGGTCCAGCCGGTCCCCGACCACGGATCGAGGATCGTGTCGCCGGCAGCGGCGAATGACGCCAGCTCGGCGTCGAGGACGTTATCGGCGGGAGAGGGGAAGTAGCGCTCGAGCAGGGCCAGCCCGGGGAGGCGTCGCGGAAGGACGACGTGGTCCAGTCTCTTCCGTTCGGCCTGGGTCATGGCGGCTAGGTCTCTTCGAGCAGTTCCTCTTCCTCATCGGGCTCGCTCGAGAGCTCCGGCAGGGAGGTGTCGAGCTCTTCGACCTCCTCCGGCTCCTCCTCGGACTCCTCCGACTCTTCGTCGTCATCGTAGCGGAGGGCACTGCCCTTCATGTACGGCCTGACGTCAGTGCTCCGGCCGGCGGCCGCGCCCGGGAACGACACCCGCCCGAAATTGGCGGGATCGGCGAAGGTCTCGCGGATGATGAGGCGAAGGTCCTCGTCCTGAACGTGGGTGAGGGCCGCCTCGTAGCGGTTGCCCTTGGCCATGAGATCGAGAAGCCGGTTCGCGATACGGGGCTCGACCTGGCCGACCTTGATGCCCCGGACCCGGGCCTCGAGCTCGTCGTCGGCGGCCTTCAGCTCGATCGCGTCGCCCGCCGACAGCGGGGCCAGTTGCTTGGCCGGGGCGAGGTTGATGAGCCGCGCGCTGCCGGTCTTGCCCATCTCCTCGATGAACAGGCCCGCCGGCGCCCGGGTGGCATGGCGGTCGCCGCGCGGGGCGTCTTCGGCGGTGAGGAGGGCCTCGAGGCGCTCGATGTTCCGCTCTGCGATCCGGTTCAGCTTGTCCCGCTCCAGGGCGGACTGGTAGGCCTCCAGCGCCTCCGGGTTGCGATCCAGCTCGGACAACGCCTTTCCGAGGCGGTTGAAGGCGTCCACGTCACCGCCCAGCTCGATGAGCTGACGGTTGGTCTCGACTGCCGCGTCCCACTCCCCGCGCGCAGCCTGCGCGACAGCGACCTCGGCCAGCTGGCGGCGTTCGCGGATAGTGGCGTCAGGATCCCCGGCGGTCATGGGCGCGCGACTCTCCCCACGGCGTGATCATCAAAGGACGAACGGTGCCACGTGCAGCAGGCGGAACCGTCGGCGGGCGACAGTTTGTATCACCGAGGCCTCGGAGTGTCAACGAATTTCGAGGTCAGCTCCCGCTCAGGAACAGGGCGACGATGATGCCGATGGCCGCCAGGGAGCCGTACTCGAGCACGACCGCCCGGGTCGAGACGCCGGACTCCAGCGCGTCGGCGGCTCCGCTCCACGAGTGGAAGGTGAGGGCCACGAGGGCCGGCCCGACCGGCTGCGGCAGGTCGAGAAGCAGGAGGGCGGTGGCCACCTGGAGGACCACGAGGAGGTGGAGCGCGGCGTGGCCGACGGCAGGAACGCCGAGCGCCCCTCGGGCCTCCGCCGCCCGGAGGCAGGGCACGAAGATGAGCGCGCCGAGGAGGAGCATCCCGAGCAGCCACAGCTCGGCGGGGAAGACCGCGGGCATGCCGGCGGTGGCCGAGAAGACGGTGATGACCAGGGTCAGGTCCAGCGACAGGCGGTAGACGGGCATGGCCGGCCCGTGACGCTCGATGTAGAGGACCCAGAACAGGAAGCCCCAGGCCAGCGGGGCGGCCAGGGGACCGATGCCGGGCGGCAGGAGCCGCCCGACGAGCGTGATCGAGACGGCCGTCACGGCGAAGATCGCGTAGCGGGCATATCCCGTCGTCGAGCTGGCCGCGCCGAGGAGGGCGGCGGTGCCCAGCCCGGCGAGTGCCAGCTCGAGGGCCAGGACGGCGGCCAGGGCCACCGGGTCCACCGACCAGCCCGCCGCGACCAGGGCGGCCATGAGCAGCGGCAGCACCAGCGGGCCAGCGCGCTTCACCGCCCGTGAGCCCACGATGCGCCACGTCCGGATCTGGCGGCGGGCGTCAGCGACGACGCTCATCGGCTCCAGCCTTCGACGCCGGCCGTGTTGGCCAGCTGCCCCGGCTCCAGCCAGGCGCGGCGGGCGACCCCGACCGCGTAGTCGAGATAGACCAGCTCCTCGGTCCGATGCGCGTCGCTGGCCAGGGTGAGCTGGACGCCGGCCCGCGCCGCGTCCCGGGCCAGGCGCTCGTCGAGGTCAAGCCGCGGGCTGCCGTTGATCTCGAGCCGGGTCCCCGTCCGGGCCGCGGCCTCGAAGACCTGCGGCCAGTCGTAGGACACCGGGTCGCGGCGGTTCACGATCCGCCCGGTGGGGTGCGCGATGATGTCCACGTGGGGGTTCTCGATCGCGGCCAGGGCGCGGCTGGTCAGCTGCGCGGTGGGCTGGCTGCGACCGGTGTGGATGCTGGCCACCACCACGTCGAAGCGGGCGAGGAGCTCGTCCGGATAGTCGAGCGACCCGTCGGAGCGGATCTCCATCTCGGTCCCGTGAAGGATCCGGAACGGGGCCAGCTCCCCGTTGAGGCGGTCGAGCTCGACCTTCTGCTCGGCAATCCGCTCCGGGGAGAGTCCGCGAGTCACGCCCAGCGACGGCGAGTGGTCGGTGAGGACCATGTACTCCAGGCCGCGGGCCTGGGCCGCGCGGGCCATGGTTTCGATCGTGTCCACCCCATCGGTCCAGTCCGAGTGGGTGTGAGTGTCGCCGCGGACGTCGTCGCGCACGACGAGGCGGGGCAGGCGACCCGCCAGGGCGGCCGCGATCTCGCCCTCGCCCTCGCGCAACTCCGGGGCGATCCATGGCAGGTCGAGGCGGGCGTAGACCTCCTCCTCGTCGGCGGCGAGCAGCAGCTTCCCGTCGTCCACCACCTTGAACCCCTTCTCGCTGAGGGACAGGCCGCGGTCGAGGGCGCGCTCGCGGAGCGCGACGTTGTGCTCCTTGCTGCCGGTGAAATGGACGAGGTGGGTTCCCCACGCGTCGGGTGTGCAGAGCATGAGGTCAACTCGTCGGTCCCCTTCCGCGGCCAGCGTCACACTGGCCTTGTCGGTGCCGGAGGCGATGACCCGGTTGACGGTCGGCAGCCGGCCGAAGGCCGCGATCAGGGCTTCGGGGTCGTCGGCGGCGGCGAGGAGGTCCAGGTCGCCGATCGTCGCCCGGCGGCGGCGGAGCGAGCCCGCGGCCTCGATCCGTGCGATGCCGGCCACGTTCCGCAGGCCCTCGATGAGCTCGCCCGCAAGCCGATCGGCCTCGTGGAGCAGCAGGCGCTGGTCGGCCTGCTGCTCGAGGCGGGCGATTCCCTCCAGGATGTTCTGCTCGGTGCGGGCCGACATCCCGCTCACGGTCCGGACCCGGCCAGCCTCCGCCGCGGCCTGCAGCTCCTCGATGGAGCCTATGCCGAGCTCGATATGGAGCTGGCGCGCCGTCTTGGGTCCCACCCCGCCGATACGAAGGACGTCCACCAGGCCGGGCGGGATCTGTTCCCGGAGCCGCTCGTGGTACTCGAGATGGCCGGTGGTCGCCAGCTCGGTGAGCCGCGCCCCGATGGCCGCGCCCACGCCCGCGATCTTCGGCGTGCGGCCCGATGCCACGAGCGGCGTCAGGTCGGCCGGGTAGCGCTCCATCGCGTCGGCCGCGCGGCGATAGGCCACCGCCTTATAGGGGACCTCGCCCAGGAGCTCGAGCATGTCGCCGATCTCGCGAAAGGTGGCCGCCAGCTCGGCGTTGGACAGCCCGCCGGCGTCGGAGCGCCGGACGGAACGGGGTCGAGGCATGGCGGCCATTCTACGGAGCGCCGATTCATTCCAGAAACAACAACGCCGGGCCCGTCGGCCCGGCGTTATCGGTTGGTTGTTGGCGTTATCGCGTCCGGCGCAGCGCGCGTGGCAGGCTCATCCCAAAGATGCGACCTCGGCGACGCCGCGGGACTTCGGTCGAAAACCGCTCCCGGTGCGCCTCCTCAAGCAGCTCGCGCTGGCGAATGGATGCGATCAAGGCCATGTAGGTCAGACCACGACTCATTCGACACCTCCTGTTCCTGTCCGATGCGCTCCGGCTGGCGATCCGGCTCGCATCGGTAACTGTTCATAATGCCCTTATCGGTTACGACTCTAGGGGATTGACTGTAACTTGTCAAACGGCTCATAATGGTTACCCAGATGACCCAGACACGAGAGCGCATGCCCGAACCCACGTCGGGCGACCTGTGGGTCGATTTCGTCAACACCCTCGCCTTCTCCCACGACGAGCCGACGGATCGCATCCCGGGAACGGACCCGCTCGTCGCCTGGCTGCGCCAGCACCGCCTCCTTTCAGAGCGAGCCGCCGGTGCGGAGCGCGCCGCCCTCCGCGACCAGCCGGACGAGGGACAGCGACGGATGGAACGGTTCCGCGTCCTGCGCGACCTCATCCGGCGGATGGCGACCGAGATGGCCACCGGCGGCCAGCCGAGCCGGCCGAACGTCCGCGAGCTGAACCACATCCTTCGCGACGGCCTCCACTTCCACCAGCTCGAGATGAACGCCGACGGGACCGAGTACGGCCTGGCTCACGTCGGTGACCGCCTGGACCAGGCGCGGGCCACCATTGCCGGCACGCTGGCCGACTTCGTGGCCACCGGCCGGGTTGATCGGCTCCGGATCTGCGCCAACCCCGGCTGCCGCGAGGTGTTCATCGACCGATCGCGCACCGGGCGCAAGCGCTGGTGCGACATGCGCACCTGTGGCAACCAGGCCAAGGTCGCCCGCCACCGGGCGCGGCAGCGAGTGGCCGGTACTCCTGGACCCCTTCCCGTGGTGGGTGCCGGGCACTAGAATTCCGGCATCTCTCATATGCGAGGACCCATCGACCCAGTGGACGCTGGTTGTAGTACCCGACAAACCGCGTGCCGGCGGCCGGCCGGTGCCGAGGTGAGCGCCTAGCGTTCTCCCCGCCTCCCCGGCGACCGACGACCACCCGGCGCGCTCCCACAACGACGTTTGCGCGACGCGGTGGTCGTTCCATGCCCGCCTCGCCTGCGCCGGGAAGGAGGTGATCTCATGAGCTCCGTCGAGACCCGCGAGCTCCTGGCCGAGGTTCAGGCACTCATTCGCGAGCGCGAGGAAGAGGGCGTGCGCGGCCTGGCCGAGCGCATCGGTCCCCCCGAGTGGGCGGACCTCGTCCCGCAGCTCGAGCCCCGAGAGGTCGCCGTCCTGCTCCAGTGGCTCCCCGACGAGGAGATCCCGGCACTCCTGGAGGAGCTGCCCCCGGTCGAGGCGGCCCGCATCCTGCGCACCCTGGCCGGGCCCGAGGCGGCCGCGCTGCTCGAGGAGATGGACCCCGACGACGCAGCCGACGTCCTCGAGGAGCTCCCCGACGCGACCGCCGCCGAGATCCTGATCAGGATGAGCCCGGAGGACGCGGCGGAGATCCGGGAGCTCGCGGCGTACGGCGCGGACACCGCCGGCGGTCTCATGACCCCCGACTTCGTCGCGGTTCCGGCCGATGCGACTGCGGTCCAGGCCATCGCCGCCATCCGCCAGCTGGTGGACGACGCGGAGACGGCGAACTACGTCTACGTCCTCGACCCCGAGCGCCGGCTGCTCGGGGTCCTCTCCTCGTATCGGCTCCTCCTCAGCCCGCCCGAGACACCGGTCGCCGAGCTCATGGCACCCGACACGGTTCGGGTCCAGGCCAGCGCCGACCAGGAGGCCGCCGCCCGGCTGCTCACCGACCGCAACCTGCTCGCGATCCCGGTCGTGGACGACGGCGACCGCCTGCTGGGGATCATCACCGAGGACGACGTGGCCGACGTCCTCCAGGCGGAGGCCACCGAGGACATCGAGCGCCTCGGCGGCCAGCAGCCGCTGAACCTGCCCTACCGCCTGGCCAGCGTGCCGCTCCTCGTCAGCCGCCGTGCGCCGTGGCTCCTGGGCCTGGCGATCATGTCCGCCGCCTATACCGGGATCGTGCTCCAGAGCTTCCAGGGCGAGCTGGCCGAGGTGGTGGCGCTCAGCTTCTTCATCCCGCTTCTGATCGGCACCGGCGGAAACATCGGTTCGCAGACGGTCACCCTGATCGTGCGCGCCATGGCCCTGAACGAGGTCGCGATGCGGGACATCGCCTGGATCGTGTTCAAGGAGCTGCGGGTGGCGCTCATTCTGGGCACGGTCATGGCGGCGGCCGCGTTCGCGTGGGCCGCCGTCCTGGGCGCGGGACCGACAGTCGGCCTCGTAGTCGCCATCACGGTGGTGGCCATCTGTGCCACGGCGGCAACGATGGCCGCGGCCCTGCCCCTCGTCCTCCGCCGGCTGCGGATCGACCCCGCGATCGTGTCCGCCCCACTCATCACCACCATCGTGGATGGCACGGGGCTGATCATCTACTTCGAGATTGCCCGCTACGCCCTGGGCCTCTGATCGGCCCGCAGGAAGGGATCAGACGCCGATGGGGTGCCAGACGGTCTTGATCTCGACGAACTCGCCGATGACGTACGGCGACTGGGCCGCGGCCGCGAGCCAGTTGTAGCGGTCCAGTCCGCCGGCCGGGGGCCGGGAGAACCGCTTCACGTTCTCGGTGGCCGCCTCCTCGACCGCGGGCACGTCGGCCGGGGAGAGGCCGAATCCGTCCAGGGCGTTGACGTCCATGTGGGACGCGAGGTGGGGCACGAGCTCCCGGCGCAGGCCGGTGATGACGTTCACGACCCCGCCCGGGACATCGGACGTGGCGATGACCTCGGACAAGGTGATGGCCGGCAGGGGGCGTGACTCGCTGGCCAGCACGACGGCGGTGTTGCCCGACACGATGACCGGCGCCAACCGGGTCACGAGCCCGAGGAGTGACGACTCCTCGGCGGCGATGACCCCTACCACCCCGGTCGGCTCGGGGATCGAGAAGTTGAAGTAGGACCCGGCGACGGGGTTCACGTTGCCCAGGATCTGGACGAACTTGTCGGCCCAGCCGGCGTACCACACCCATCGGTCGATGGCGGCGTCCACCATGCGGCGGGCGCGCTGGAGGCCGACGCCCTCGGCGGCCCGGACCTCGGCCACGAACTGGTCGCGGCGCCCCTCCATCAGCTCGGCGATCCGATAGAGGACCTGGCTCCGGTTGTAGGCCGTCTTGTCGGCCCACCCCGGCTGCGCCTTGCGGGCAGCGCGCACCGAGTCGCGGATGTCCTTCCGCGTCCCGCGGCAGGCGTTGGCCAGCAGCTCCCCGTCCGCGGTCCTGACCACGTACGAGCGACCGGACTCGGTGCGCGGGAACTCGCCGCCGATGAACAGCTTGTACGTCTTCCGGACCCCGAGCCGATCCCCCGCTTCGCCCTGACCGTTGCGGAGGGCCAGTGGTGCGGCGGCCCGCGGGTCGAGGACCGATGCGCGGGCCGGGCGCCGCTTGGCGGCGGCCGTCCGACGGGCGGTGGACTGGCGCGGCACGGCCATCGGTCAGGCCGCCCCGTCCAGGCGGGTGTAGGCGCCCAGGCCATGGCGGCCGCCCTCGCGACCGTGGCCCGACTCCTTGTAGCCGCCGAACGGCGAGGTCGGATCGAAGCGGTTGAAGGTATTGGCCCACACCACCCCGGCCTTCATGGCGCCGACCATCTTGAAGATCCGGCTCCCCTTCTCAGTCCAGACCCCGGCCGACAGGCCGTACGGGGTGTTGTTCGCCTTCTCGACCGCCTCCTCCGGCGTGCGGAAGGTGAGGACCGACAGGACCGGGCCGAAAATCTCCTCCTGCGCGATCCGATGCGACTGCGACACGCCGGTGAACAGGGTTGGGCGGAAGAAGTAGCCCTTTGCCGGCAGCTCGCAGTCGGGCTGAAAGATCTCCGCTCCCTCGCTGATGCCCGAGTCCACCAGCTCCTGGATCTTGGCCAGCTGACCGGCGGAGTTGATGGCCCCGACATCGGTGTTCTTGTCCAGCGGGTCGCCGACGCGGAGGGTGGACAGCCGGTCCTTCAGCTTGTCCAGGAGCGGCTCGTACACCGATTCCTGCACGAACAGGCGCGAGCCGGCGCAGCACACCTCGCCCTGGTTGAAGTAGATGCCGTTGATGATCCCCTCGATCGCCTGGTCCAACGGCGCGTCGTCGAAGACCACGTTGGCGGCCTTGCCGCCCAGCTCGAGGGTGACCTTCTTGTGGGTCCCGGCCACCGCGCGGGCGATGAGCTTGCCGACGGCCGTCGAGCCGGTGAAGGCGACCTTGTCGACCTGCGGGTGACGGACGAGCTCCATCCCGATCTCGCCCGGGCCGGTGATGATGTTCACGACCCCCGGCGGCAGCTCGGCCTGGCGGACGACATCGGCGAATAGGTACGCGGTAAGGGGCGTGGTAGACGCTGGCTTGAGGATCACCGTGTTGCCGCAGGCCAGGGCCGGGGCGATCTTCCAGGCCAGCATCAGGAGCGGGAAGTTCCACGGAATGATCTGGGCGGCCACGCCCAGGCTGGAGGGCTTCCGGTTCGGGAAGGCGTATTCCAGCTTGTCGGCCCAGCCGGCGTAATAGAAGAAGTGGGCCGCGGCGAGCGGCACGTCCACGTCGCGGCTCTCCTTGATCGGCTTGCCGCTGTTCATGGTCTCGACCACGGCGAACTCGCGGGAACGCTCCTGCATGATCCGGGCGATGCGGTAGAGGTACTTCGCCCGCTCGCTGCCGGGCATGCGGGACCAGACGTTGTCGTGAGCGCGGCGGGCGGCGGAAACAGCCCGGTTCACGTCCGCCTTGCTGGCCCGGGCCACGCGGGAGAGGACCTCCTCGGTGGCGGGGTTGATGACCTCAAAGGTCGCCTTGGGGCGGGCAGGCGCGAACTGGTTGTCGATGAACAGCCCGTACTCCGGCTCGATCCGAATGTGGTCCGTCGACTCCGGCGCGGCGGCGTACTCCCACGGGATCTTCCGGGCGGCCATCCCCCACGAAGCAGCCGCCGGCTTGGTCTCCGGCTTGCGGGTCAGTGCCATCGCTGCCGATTATGGACTCACGGCGTGCGGATGGTGCTGCCGGCGTGGGGTCCTTTGGCAGTCCCGATGGGGGCCTTCGGCACTGGTCGCTCCGTAGGGCGCAGCGGACGATGACCCCGTTGTGATGGGTATCGGTCCATCCCCGGAGCGGCCGCGCCCACGTTTGAGCGCATGGGCCGTGGTGGCGCTGATTGTCTTGGCGAGTTGCTCGCCGAGCACCTCGGCAACGCCCGCGCCGTCGAACGCCTCTCCAACGCCGACGCCCACCGCATCATTCACGATCGAGCCGACGCCAAGCGTGAGTGTGTGGACCGGCCTGGATTGGTCAGCTCCGGTGGCGCCGTTTCCGACCGAGAGTTCATGGATCACGGACATCGTCCAGTGGCGGGACGGGTATGTCGGCGTCGGGGGCACGGCACCCCCGGACTCGGGCCTCGGGACGGTCTTCGCATCGTCTGACGGGCTGCACTGGACCGTCGCGTTCCAGGCCGACCTGCCGCAAGGCTGGTACTTCGCACAGGTCGTACCGCTCGGCGAAGGGCTGTTGGCGGTCAGCAACAATGGGGGCTTCTCTTGTCCGGCATACACGTCGCCGTGTCCCCCGGAAGGGGCGGACCTGTCGAATAGGCTCTGGTACTCGAACGACGGCGCGACCTGGTCTCAGATCGACAGCCCGAGCTGGCGAGCAGCCTGGTCGACCGATGTCGCCCTGATGAAGGTGGCGGGTGGCCGCGAGGGCGTCGTAGCCCTCGCGTGGGCGGGGGAGGTCGTCCATTCGACCGATGGGCAAACATGGACGCGCGTGGACGGGTTGCCGGCTGTTACCGGCGCGATCATCCGAGACGTAGCGGCATTTCCGGGCGGGTTTGTGATCGTCGGACGTGACGGGGAGCCGGATCACTTCTCGCAGGTCAGTCCCCAACCGCCGCCAGGGGTTGGCCACCCTGCAGCCTGGGTCTCGACCGATGGCGTGGCCTGGATCGCCGGCCAGGTGCCGGGCTCCGACGTCGCCGGGGGTGAGCTGCGCGCCGTCGCGGCGGGCGCGAGCGGTCTGTTCGCGACTGGCATCAACACGGCCGTCCAGGATGGGTCGCAGCCTCCAACCAGCGGGTGGGCATCGGCCGACGGGCGGACCTGGCACCTGGTTGGCCAGCTCGGCGCGGACCTTCCCGACACCGAGCTGCTCGTGGGCGACGGTGTGCACATGATCATCCTGGGGAGCGAGTCTCCCGGATCACCCACCCTCGCGGCATCGGTCTCCTCTGATGGAAACGCCTGGACCCTGCTCGACTTCTCTGGCGCAACGTCGACGCTTCCGGGCATCCGACAGTGGAATCCGCCCTCGGGGGTCAGCCTCGCCCGGGCGTACGTGGTGTCTGACGGGGTGATCGTCCATGGGACCGGCACGATCCCCCTGCAACTCTGGTTCGGGACGAAGATTGGTCCGTAGGGCTGCCACCGCGCCCTGGCTCTTCGCGGGACTGTCACGTCGATACGGATCGCGCCCTACGCTCGGTAGTCCTATCCGGACGGACTGACGCCCTCGAGGCGGAGCAGGAACCGCTTGTTGTCCAAGCCGCCGGTGTAACCCCCGAGGCCACCGTCTGCGTGGATGACGCGGTGGCACGGAACGACGATCGGAATTGGATTGCCGGCCAGCGCATTGCCCGCGGCGCGTGCCGCACGCGGCGAGCCGGCGGCAGCGGCCACGTCACCGTAGCTGGCCGTCTCGCCGAACGGGATGCCGGCCGTGGCCTTCAGCACGCCCTGATTGAAGCCGCGGACCAGCGTCCAGTCGATGGGCACGTCGAACGTTCGGCGTCGAGCCTCGAAGTAGTCATCCAGCTGCTCGCGGACGATGTCCGTGCGCTGGGGTGCGACGAGGATCCGCGGCGAGACCTGCTCGGCCACCTCCGCCGCCACCTCGCCGAAGTTCTCGCGGTCGTACGCGACACGAACCAGGCCGCGCGGAGTGACGAAGACGGCGATCGGTCCCAGCGGGGTGTCCAGCGTGGCAAACGCCACGTCGAGCAGCCCGGCCGCATCGGCCCGACGGGCCAGCTCGGCCGTCACCTGCGTCGAGTCCACTCGTGGCGTCGCGGGACGTGAGAGTCGCTTCTCCACATCGGTCATCGGTCCACCTCGACTCTCAGCCGGCGCAGTCCGGCACTCACGTTCTGGCGGGCGGCCTCCTCGGACGTGCCCATCCGGTCCGCGATCTGGCGGTAGTCCAGGTCGAGCACGTATCGGTGGACCACCGCCGCCCGCTGCTTGGCGGGAAGCTCACGGACCGCGATCCATAGCCCGTCATCGGGGAGCGCCGCTGGCTCCATTCGCGGCTCCGAGCCGGGCCCGATGCCGTCCAGCGCCACGGTTGGCCGCCGCGTCCGGATCCGGATCGTATCGGTCGCTTTGTGGTGGGCGATGGTGTACAGCCACGCTCGCAGGTTGTCCGCGTTGCGCAGGCGAGGGTAGGCGCGAAGAGCGGCCATGAATGTCTCCTGCAGGCAGTCCTCCGCCGCATCGACTCCCACGCAGCCGACCAGGAACCGATGAAGCTCGGTCGCGTGGTCGTCCACCAGGCGCTGAAACGGCGGCAGGCTCACGCGTGATGAAACGCGCCTGGCGCCCGATTCGTGAGGCACCGCGGAAGCGTACGCTCCGGGCATGGCCGTCGATCCACAGCTCGCTCCCCTGCTCGGCACCTGGCGCGGCGAGGGGACCGGATCGTTCCCAACCATGGAGGCGTTCCGATACGAGGAGGAGATCCGCTTCGAGGACCTGGGTGGGGACGTGGCCTACTTCCAGCGCGCGTGGGACCCGGCCAGGGGGATGGTCCTCCACGCGGAAGCCGGTATCTGGCGCGCGACCGGCATCGGGACGGTGGTCGCCACCATTGCCCAGGCCCGCCGGACCGAGGTCTCGGAGGGCACGGTGCTTGAGGGCGCGATCGAACTGGCGTCGACCGCCACCGGGTCCGCAAGTGGCGTGATACCGGTCACTGCCAGCCGGCGGTCGTATCGGCTGGATGGGGAGACGATGACCTACGAGTACGCGATGGCGACGGGTCACATGAGCACGGCGGAGCGTCATCTCTCCGGGACCGTCCGGCGGCAGCCGCCTCCCTGACCCGCCGCTAGTCGAGGGTGAAGTAGTCCCCGCCGCTGTAGCGGCCGGTGCGCTCCTTGCGGATCTGCATCAGGACGTCGTTGAGCAAAGTGGACGCGCCGAACCGGAATCGGTCCGGGGTCATCCAGGCCGGCCCGAGCGTCTCGTACAGGACGGTCAGGTAGGCGATCGCCTCCTTCGCGGTCCGGATGCCGCCCGCCGGTTTCATGCCGACCGCTCTGCCGGTCTGGGCGTGGAAATCGCGAATGGCCTCGAGCATGACCAGGGTCACGGGGAGCGTGGCCGCGGGCTGGACCTTGCCGGTCGAGGTCTTGATGAAGTCGGCTCCGGCGGCCATGGCCAGGACCGATGCCCGGCGGACGTTGTCGTAGGTCTCCAGCTCCCCGGTTTCGAGGATGACCTTCAAGTGGGCGTCCCCACAAGCGGCCTTGACCGCCACGATCTCGTCGTACACCTTCCCGTAGTCACCAGCGAGGTACGCCCCACGGTCGATGACCATGTCGATCTCGTCCGCACCGGCCGCCACCGCCTGCCGGACGTCCTCCAACTTCACCGCCAGCGAGGTCTGGCCCGACGGGAAGTAGGTCGCCACCGATGCCACCTTGACCGATGAGCCGGCGAGGGCCTTCTTGGCGGTCTCGATCATGTTCGGATAGACGCAGAGGGCTGCAACCGAGGGGATGGAGGGATCGGTCGGGTCGGGGCGGACGGCCTTGCCGGCCAGGGCGCGGACCTTTCCGGGCGTGTCCTTCCCCTCCAGGGTGGTGAGATCCATCATCCGGATGGCCAGGTTTAGCGCCCAGAGCTTCGACTCGCGCTTGATCGAGCGCTTGGCGAGCATGGCGGCCCGCTCCTCGACCCCGACCTGGTCGACGGCCCACACCCGCCCCAGCAGGTTGCCGAGAGCCTGGTGACGCGGGGCGGACAGCGCAGCTCGGCGCCGGGTCGCGGGCTTGGTGGACGAGCGGGTGGTGGTCATGCGTCCCGACCGTCTCGGCGGTCCTGGCCATCGTGGGTCTCCTGGCTCTCCCGGCGGTTCAGGACCAGGATCGCCACCCCGGCGACCGCCCAGATGAGCGCGATCCACGGCAGGCTGCCGAGCAGGGTGTCCGTGACCGACGCCGATCCCGGCTCCACGACGGTGATGACGTTCACCGAGGCGGCGACCGCGGCCAGGACGAGGATCCATCGGGCTGTCCGGATCATGGGAGGCCGATGATACGCTCTGGCCGTGGGCACTCCCCTTCTCCCGGCCAGCACCTCGCCGTCCGGCATCCGTGAGCCGCTGGTCTACTGCCTGACGCGGGACCACGAGCTGTCCGAGGCGCTCGAGCACCGGCTGACGGACGCCCTGGTCTTCTTCTACAACGACGCCGCCCGGCTGCACCAGGCCGTCGTCCTTCGGTCCCCGCAGGTGGTGGTCATCGACACCGCCGCCATCCGGGCCGAGTTCGGCGACGCGGGCTTGGGTCCGGTGATCGCGTTCGTGCGGGAGCGCGCGGCGGAGGCGCGGATCGCGGTCCGGCCGGGCCCCGGCGCGGACTGGCTCGTGGGCGCGGAGGCGGGCGTCGGAGTGGTGATCTTGCCGGGTCCGGGAGGCGCGTGCGCCGAAGCGGTGGCGGCCCTCAGCTCCTGACGGCCTGACCTGGCTCAGTCGGGGTCGGCGACCTCGCCGTCGATCGGCAGGTCCACGGTCGGGATCGGCCCGGCCTTGGCCAGCGGCCAGTACCGAATTGCAGCCCTGGCCCGGACATCGGTCAGCGCGACCGTGCCGAACCGCCGGGAGTCCGTGCTCTTGGCGGAGTCACCGCGAAGGGCAACCCGGCCGTCCCCGATGGCGGCCACGCGCTTCACGAGCTCGCGGGTCGGCACACGCGGGTCCGGCGCGATGACTACGTCGCCCACGCGCGGCGCGCGGCGGCCGAACGACCACGTCTCGACGAGCAGCCGGTCCCCAGGCTCGAGGGTGGGGGTCATCGAGCGGCCGCTGACCTCGACCGCGTCGAGGTGGCGGAGCGCTTGCCAGCCGAGAAAGCCGAGCGCGGCCCCGATCGCCAGCCAGCCGATCTTCATCGGTCCAGGCCGGGTCAGTGAACCCGCGTCTTCTCCGGACCGCCGGTCGCCGTCCACATCTCGCCGATGCGGTCGATCATGGCCAGGAGCTTCTTCGCCTCCTCGACGTCGAGCGAGCCCTTGACCGTGGACGCCTGTTTGGAGGCATGCCAGAAGGTGTCATGGAGCTCGGGGAACTGCTCGAGATGGTTCGGCTTGAAGTAGTCGTGCCACAGGCAGTCGAGGTGGCCGATCACCAGGTCCGCCCGCTCCTCCTTGATATGGATGGCGCGCGCCTTGAAATGGGGATCGTCGCTGGCCGCGTACTTCTCCATGATCCGGAGGCAGGACTCGGCTTCGATCCGGGCCTGGTCGGGGTCATAGATGCCACACGGCAGGTCGCAATGGGCCGCCACCAGGCGGGTGGGATGGACGAGTCGTCGTAGTGTCAGCATGAGCCGATTGTGCCCGACCCGGGCCCCCACGGCATGGCAGGCCTGGTGCGGTGGCTTTCAGTTTCGCGTCAGAAACGGTTCGCCCAGTATTTCTGCACGGTCAGGACGATGGCGGCACCGATGGCGGACAGGACAGTCCCGATGACGATGATTCCCGGCCAGTCGAGCGGGTAGTGGCTCGACCCGGCCATGAAGAAGAGCATCGGAAACGACAGGGCGAAGTTCACCCGCGACGCAATGAGCGCTCGACGGGGCCACGCCGGATCGGGTGCCTGCCCGGCGTCGATCGCTGCCAGCACCTGACGCTGATTGGGCCAGATGACCATCCAGACATTGGCCAGCATGACGAGGCCGAGCAGGCCGCCGACGAAGATGGTCTTCTCCGTGTCCGAGCCGAACAGGTTGCCGTCCTGCCAGTAGAGCCCGTAGATGAGGAGAAGTCCGGCGACGACGGTGACGACCGCGGACCATCGGAACCAGGCGAGCGCGCGGCGGAACAATGGCGGGTTCACCTGGCCCTTGAGGGCTGGGTCCAGCTCGCGCTGGAACGGAACGTTGACGAGGTTGAACCAGTACAGCAGACCGATCCAGGTGATGCCGGCCACGAAGTGGATCCAGCGCAGCCCGATCAGTACCTCGGGCGAGAACATCGGGAACCCTCCTCTGCCTCTCCGGTGCCCCCTTCAGCTGCCCATCACGATGCCGCCGTCCACCCCGAGGACCTGACCGGTCACGAAGCGGGCTTCGTCGCTGGCGAGGTACACCGCCGCGGCAGCCACGTCGTCCACGCTGGCCAGGCCACCGAGGGGGGTGATCGCAAGGATCGCCTCGCGGGCGGCGTCGGACAGGTTGTTCAGGATGTCGGTCTCGACCAGGCCGGGCGCAATGGCGTTGCAGGTCACGTTCCGGGTCGCCAGCTCACGGGCCGTGGTCTTGGTCAGACCGATGAGCCCCGCCTTGGCGGCCACATAGTTCGCCTGGCCGACGTTGCCCATCCGTCCCGCGACGCTGGACATATTGATGATCCGCCCGTAGCGGGCCTTCATCATCGGCCGAGAAACGGCCTTCGTCATCCAGAACGGGCCGGACAGGTTGGTGGCGATGACCGCGTCCCAGTCGTCGGTGTCCATCCGCATGATCAGGTCGTCACGGGTGATGCCCGCGTTGTTGACCAGGATGTCCACCTTCTCGAAGGCTTCGAGGGCGGTCTTGACGATCGCCTCGCAGGCGTCCTTGCCGTCGGCGGTGCTGCCCTGGATGGCAACCCCCCGGCGCCCCATGGTGGTGATCTCGGACACGACATCCTCCGCACCGGCGGCGCTCTCGCGGTAGTTCACCGCCACGTCCGCGCCCTGGCGAGCGAAGGCCAGGGCGATCGCTTTGCCTAGGCCTCGGCTGCCGCCGGTGACGAGGGCCGTCCGCCCGGTGAGGTCGAACATGCCGGCCACGCTCAAGCGCTCCCCGCTCCGACGGGCTCGCGCTGGGGCTGGCCGGCCCGGGTCTGCTCCCCGGGGGCGAGGAATGCCCGCGTCGGGTCGGCTGTCCATTCGAGGACCGCGGCTCCAGCGGTGTAGCCAGCGCCGAAGGCCCCCATCAGGATCCGGTCGCCGACCTGGACCCGGCCGGTGGCCACGGCCTCGGCCAGGGCCATGGGGACCGAGGCGGCGGAGGTGTTCCCGTATCGGTCGAGGTTGACAAATACCTTGTCGCCATCGATCCCGAGCAGGTCGCGGACCGTCTCGAGGATCCGCAGGTTGGCCTGGTGGTAGAGGAACAGGTCGATGTCGGCCATCCGGAGCCCGGCGTCCGCCACCGCGCCCTGGGTCGTCTCGGCCAGCTGGCGGGTCGCGTAGCGGTAGACCTCCTTGCCCGCCATCCGCATGAAGTGGAGCCGGTCGCGGACGGTCTCCTCGGTGGCCGGGTGGGCCGTCCCGCCGCCGGGGATGATGATCCCCTCCTCGCCGGTCCCGTCGCTGAACAGCCGGATCGAGCTCAGGCCCCCCGGCCCCTCGGACGCGGAGAGGAGGACGGCGCCCGCGCCGTCACCGAACAGGACGCAGGTGTTCCGATCGGTCCAGTCCAGGTAGCGGCTCAGGAGGTCTACCCCCACCACCAGCACCTGGCGGTACATGCCGCTGGTCACGAAGCTGGCGCCGGCCGCCAGGCCGAAGAGAAACCCGGAGCAGGCAGCGTTGAGGTCGAAGCCGGCCGCTCGGGTGGCGCCCAGGTCGCGGGCGACAAGCACGCCGGTGGCGGGCATGAGGTAGTCCGGGCTGGCGGTGGCCACGAGCACGAGGTCGACCTCGGTCGGGTCCACGCCGGCGACCGCCAGGGCGTCACGGGCCGCGTGGGTGGCGAGGGTGGTCGTCGTCTCGTCCTCGGCCGCGATCCGCCGCTCACGGATGCCGGTCCGGCTCGCGATCCACTCGTCGGAGGTATCCACGATCTTCGAGAGGTCGTCGTTGGTCATGATCCGCGACGGGGCATACATCCCCCATCCGGTGACGACGGCACGGGTGGAGGTCACGCCAGGCGGACCTCGTACAACGGCTGCTGACGCTTCACGAGGGCGCCATTGTCGGCCAGGACGCGGCTCACCGTCCCGGCCACGTCCGACTTGATCTCGTTGAAGAGCTTCATCGCCTCGATCAGGCCCACGACCTGCCCCGCGGCCACCTCGCCGTTCAGCTGGACGTAGGGGCGGGCCCCCGGAGACGGCGCGCCGTACCAGACACCGGTCAGGGGCGCGGTGATGAACCGATGACCCGGCGCCGGCTCACCGAACGGGGTCCCGCTGCCTGACGACGCTCCGGATGCCGGAGCCGATCCGCCCGCGGCCGCCGGCCGCGGGCGGGCGAGGCGCACGGTGATGCCGCCGGTCTCGACTTCCAGCTCGTCCAGGCCGCTCTCCAGGAAGGGCTGGGTCAGGGCGTCGACCGCGGCCAGGATGTCCTCGTCGGCCACCAGTCAGTCGCCGTCCCAGCGGCGGAACACGAGCGTGGCGTTGTGGCCCCCGAAGCCGAACGCGTTGCTCATGGCGGTGGCGATCGGGACCTGGCGAGCCGCGTTCGGGACGTAGTCGAGGTCGCACTCCGGATCGGGCTGGTCATGGTTCATGGTCGGCGGCACGGTGCCGGTCTCGAGGGCGCGGACGCAGGCCACCGCCTCGATGCCGCCGCCGGCACCCATCAGGTGGCCGGTCATCGACTTCGTGCTGCTGATCGGGATGCGGTACGCGTCCTCGCCGAAGACCGTCTTGATGGCGGCCGTCTCGGCCGGGTCGTTGGGCGGGGTCGAGGTGCCGTGGGCGTTGATGTAGTCCAGATCGCGAGGCGCCAGGCCGGCATCGGCCAGGGCGATCCGCATGCTGGCCACCGCGCCGCGGCCGCCCGGGGCGGGCAGGGTGACGTGGGACGCGTCGTCCGAGGCGCCGTACCCGATGAGCTCGCCCCGGATCCGGGCCCCGCGGGACCTGGCGTGCTCCAGCTCCTCGAGCACGATGATCCCCGCCCCATCGGCGATGACGAAGCCGTCGCGATCCGCGTCGAACGGGCGCGAGGCGTGCTGCGGGTCGTCGTTCCGCTTGGTGGAGAGCGCTCGCATGGCACAGAAGGCGGCGACCACCATCTCGCAGATGGCGGCCTCCGAGCCGCCGGCGACCATGATGTCGGCATCGCCGCGGCGGATGATCCCCGCCGCCTCGCCGATGCCGTGGTTCGACGAGGCGCAGGCGCTGACGGTGGCGTAGTTCGGGCCGCGGAGGTTGGCGGCGATGGCCACGTGGCCGGCGGCGGTGTCCGGGATCATGTTCAGGATGCTGAACGGTCCGACCCGGTCGTAGCCCTCGGTCAGGGCCGCCTGCGCGTCTCGGACAAGCGACGTGATCCCGCCGATGCCGGTGGCCACGATCGCCCCCGCTCGCTCCGCCTCCGCGTCCTCGAGAATCGGGTTCGACAGGCCGGCGTCCGCGAGCGCCTGGGCGGCCGCAGCCCAGGCGTAGTGGACGTACTTGTCGTGGCGACGGACGTCTTTGCGGTCCATGAACAGGCTCGCGTCAAAGTCCTTGATCTCGCCGCCGACCTGCGATGGCACCCCGCTTGGATCGAAGCTCGCCAGCCGGTCGATGCCGCTGCGGCCTGCGATCAGGCCGTCCCAGTACGTCTCGACGTCGTTGCCGAGCGGGGTGACAGCACCGAGGCCGGTGATGACCACCCGCCGCTCGCCGCGCTCGCGGGAGCTTGGTCGCGGGGCCGGGTCAGCCATTCGCTACCCGCCCACCGGCGATGTCCTGGTCGCGAGGCATGATGAAGGTCAGGTACGCCTCGCATGCGACCTCCCCGTCTACCGAGGCCACCGCCCGCGCGCGGCCGGAGACGCGGCCGAGCTTCTCGACGGTGATCTCGAGCCGAAGCTGGTCGCCGGGGACGACGACGCGGCGGAACTTGCACTCGTCGATCCCGCCGAACAGGACGAGCTTGCCGCGGTTCTCGGGCGTCGAGAGGACGGCCACGCAGCCTGCCTGGGCGAGCGACTCGACGAGCAGGACGCCGGGCATGATCGGCCGATCGGGGAAGTGGCCGCGGAACTGGGGCTCGTTGGCAGTCACGTTGCGGATGGCGACCACGCGCTGGCCGGGATCGATCTCGACCACCCGGTCGATGAGGAGGAACGGGTAGCGGTGCGGGATGATCTCCATGATCGTGGCCGCTTCCCAGGGGAGCGGCGGAAGGGCGGGATCCGGGTGGGCGGGGGCGGGATTGCTCGTCATCGGTCCCTCGCGCTCGGTTCGCGACTCATGCCGGCTCGCCGACGAAGGCGGCCGGGCCGACGCGGTCGAGCAGGTTGGTGCTGACCTCGGCGTCCACGAAGGCTGCATTGTCGACCATCGCCCGGTGGAAGGGGAGGTTGGTCTTCACCCCCTCGACCTGGGTCTCGGCCAGCGCCCGTCGGGCGCGGGACAGGGCCTCGGCCCGGTCCTCGCCCCAGACCACGAGCTTGGCGAGAAGCGAGTCGTAGAAGGGCGGGATCTCGTACCCCGCGTAGAGGTGGGTGTCCACCCGGACGCCGTCACCGCTGGGCAGCTGGAGCTCGGTGACGGTCCCGCTCTGCGGCGAGAAGTTGTCGTGCGGGTCCTCGGCCGTGATCCGGAACTCGATGGCGTGGCCCCGGAGCACGACCTGCTCCTGGGTGAGGGTCAGCCGTTCCCCGCTCGCGATCCGGATCTGCTCCGCCACGAGGTCCAGGCCGGTCAGCATCTCGGTCACCGGGTGCTCGACCTGGATCCGGCAGTTGATCTCGATGAAGTAGAAGTTGCCCTCGCGGTCGAGGAGGAACTCGAGGGTGCCGGCGTTCTCGTAACCGGCGGACACCACGGAGCGGACGGCGAGGTCGTGCAACCGCTCGCGGGCGGGCCCGTCCATAGCCGGTGAGGGCGCTTCCTCGATGATCTTCTGATGGCGGCGCTGGACCGAGCAGTCGCGCTCGCCGAGGTGGATTCCGTTGCCGTGGCTGTCCACCAGGACCTGGACTTCGACGTGGCGGTTGTCCTCGATCCAACGCTCGAAGTAGAGCGAGTCATCGCCGAAGGCGGCGCGCGCCTCGGAGCGGGCGAGCGGGAGGGAGGTCTCCATCTCGCGCGGCGAGCGGACGAGGCGCATCCCGCGGCCTCCGCCACCGGCGGAGGGCTTGAGGAGGACCGGGTAGCCGGCGACCTCGGCCTGGGCGAGGGCGTCGGCCAGGTCAGCCACGATCCCGGTGCTGCCCGGGACGGTGGGCAGGCCGGTGGCGGCCAGCATGCGGCGGACCGCGTATTTCGAGGCGAATCGTTCGATGACCTGCGCCCGCGGGCCGATGAACGTGAGGTCGTGGACGGCGCATGCCTCGGCGAAGGTCGCGTCCTCCGAGAGGAACCCGTACCCCGGGTGCACGGCATCGCAGCCGGTGATCAGCGCCGCGCTGATGAGGGCGGGCTGGTTGAGGTACGACCGGCGGGCCTCCGCCGGACCGATGCAGATCGCCTCGTCGGCCTCGCGCACGGCCAGCGACTCACGATCGGGCTCGCTGAAGGCGACAACCGCCGGGATGCCAAGCTCGCGGCAGGTGCGGAGGATGCGGACCGCGATCTCGCCACGGTTCGCGATCAGGATCTTCGAGACCATCAGGCGGTCACGGCCCGATCGACCTCGACCAGGACCTGGCCGTACTCGACCGGCTCGCCGCTCTCGGCCACGAGATGGCGGACGACGCCGTCGGCGGAAGCCCGGACCTCGTGCCGGATGCCGAGCATCTCGACGAACCCGATCTCGACCCCGGCCGTAACCGCCAGCCCCGGCCCCAGCCCATCGGCATAAACGAAGTAGCCGACCGCCGGCGAG
This sequence comes from uncultured Chloroflexia bacterium, assembly GCA_963699235.1. Taxonomy (GTDB): domain Bacteria; phylum Chloroflexota; class Limnocylindria; order QHBO01; family QHBO01; genus DASTEQ01. The sequence continues at coordinate 1,696,037 of OY969424.1, forward strand.
GTGATGGGCTCGAGCGCCGCGGCGCCCGACGTCGGGCTGGTGGCGGTCACCCCGACCCCGCCACGGCTGACCGTGACATCGACGGCGCCCGGAGCGGTGGAGCCGCCGGGACCCGGTGCGGCAGGTGCCTGGCCCGGGGCGGCGACGCGGACGCGGAGGTCACCCCGTCGCACCTCGATCTCACCCAGCCCGTGCCGTTTCAGCCGCTCGGTGAGTGGAGGAACCAGCGCGGCGACGGCCCGGGCCATCTCCACCGCCGGGTCCTGCGCGTCGCTCATGCACCCTCCTCGTCGAGGTCCTCGTCATCCGGGGTGACCGTCGAGGACGCGCCGGGAAGCCCCAGCAGCCGTCCGATCCGGGCCCCGAGCGACGGCGTGCCGACCCGGAGCGCCGCGGCCTCGCCCTCGAGGACGGTGCCGATCGCCCGGAGTCGAGCATAGCGACGGGCCTGGAGGTCGTCCGGGTCCAGGCGCTCGAGTCGGGCCAGCGAGCCCAGGATCGCGCTCCGGATGGCCGACGCGGTGGCGGGCACATCGGTATGGGCGCCGTCGCCCGGCTCCTCGATCACGATGTCCACGATCCCGAGCTCCTGCTGCTCGGCGGCGGTCATCTTCATCGCCGCCGCGGCGAGCGGGGCGGCCTCGGACGTTCGCCACAGGATGGCGGCGCAGCCCTCCGGCGAGATCACCGAGTACACCGCGTTCTCGAGCGCGAGCACCTCGTCACCGACCCCGATCGCAAGCGCGCCGCCGGAGCCACCTTCGCCCACGATGACGACCACGATCGGCACCCGCAGGCCGGTCATGAGCCGGATCGAGGCCGCGATCGCCTCCGCCTGGCCACGCTCCTCGGCGGCCGGGCCAGGAAAGGCGCCGGCGGTGTCGAGGAACGTGACCACCGGCAGGCCGATCCGATCGGCCATCTCCATCAGCCGCTGCGCCTTGCGGAAGCCCTCCGGCATCGGCGAGCCGAAGTTGCGGAAGATGTTCGATTCGGTGTCGGTCCCCTTCTGGTGACCGATGACCATCACCGCCCGGCCGTCGAGCCGCGCCGGTCCGCCCACGATGGCGGGATCGTCGCGGAAGGCACGGTCGCCGTGGAGCTCCACGAACTCCTCGAAGATCTGGGCCACCAGCGACAGGGTGCGCGGTCGCTGCGGATGCCGCGCGAGCTGCACCCGGCGCCAGGCCGCATCGGCCGCCGCCTGGGTGACCTCGGGCGGGGTGGGCTCGACCGTCGCGTCGGTCACGGCATCGGTCACGGCGTCGGTCATCGAGTGGGGGCCTCGCTGTCGATGCCGGCGGTCTCGCTCACCGCGCCGCCAACCCGTTGCGCCAGGCCCTGGAGGGCCCCGATCGGCCGCAGCGCTCGACCGCGCTCGACCGGTGCCTGGCCGGCGACCGGGAGGACTCGCAGCAGGCGGGCCAGGGTGGTGCGCAGCTGGCCGCGCGGCACGATGGCATCCACGAAGCCGTGGTCCAGGAGGCGCTCCGCGCTCTGGAAGCCCTCAGGCAGCTCCTCCCCCACCGTGCCGCTGGCGACCCGGGCGCCGGCGAAGCCGATGAGGGCACCGGGCTCGGCCAGGATGACGTCGCCCAGCGACGCGAAGCTGGCGAGCACGCCTCCGGTGGTGGGATCGGTCAGGACGCTGATGAACGGGACCCCGGCGTCATTCAGCCGGCCCAGGGCCGCCGTCGTCTTGGCCAGCTGGAGGAGCGAGATCGTGCCCTCCTGCATGCGGGCCCCACCCGAGGCGCTGACGATCACCGCCGGAACGCGCTCGGCAAGGGCGCCCTCGAAGCAGCGTGCGACCTTCTCGCCGACGACGCTGCCCATGGAGCCGCCCATGAACCGGAAGTCGAACAGGCCCAGCGCCACCGGCTGGCCCTCGATCCTGCCCATGCCCCAGATTGCCGCCTCCGAGAGGCCGGAGCGGGAGCGCGAGGACTCGAGCCGGTCGGGATAGGGCTTGCTGTCCACGAACCCGAGCGGGTCACCGCTGAACAGGCCCGCGTCCCGCTCCTCGAAGGAGTTCGAATCCAGGATGAGCGCGATGCGCTCTGGGGCGGACAGGCGGAAGTGGTGGCTGCATGTCGGGCAGACGCGGCCATTGCGCTCGAGCTGGCGGTTGAACAGCTGGCCGTCGCACTGAGGGCACTTGGTCCAGGCATCGGCCGGGCCCGAGCGGCGGCTGAAGGGGAACTTGATCTTCATGGCGTGCGGTGCACCATCCGCCAGGCCACGACCGCCACGCTGGCGGTGCTGACCACGACCGATCCCAACGCGCCGGTGAGGACCAACCGCTGGTGGTGCTTCACGAACCCGGTCAGGCGGTCATCCAGCCGGGCCGTGCCGTCCGCTGACCGATGGGCGAACAGCCGTCGCGCCAGGTCCGCGTCGAACCGGGCGCCGGCCGGCACGGGGGGAAGCCCGGCTCGGACCGCGCGCGCCGTGGCCAGCTCCGCGGCGAGATTTGGGGGCAGCGCGTCCGAGGACCCGGCGAGCAGAGCAGACACGGCGCGGTCAACCCGCTCAGCGTCGGTGGGACGGTGGCGAGAGCGGGATGGCCGCGGAGGATGGAGGGTCATCTACAGCGGCTAACACCACCGGGCCTGATTCGTTACAGGTGGTCGCTCCGCTCCAGCGCGCGACCCAGGTCGCGGAGGGCGCGGTGGAGGAGGACCCGGACCGCGCCCTCGCTCCGATCGAGGACGGCGCCGATCTCGCGCGCGGACAGCTCGTCCACGAAGCGCAAGATGATGACCTGGCGGCGGTCGTCGGGGAGGCCGGCCACCGCATCGCGGAGGGCCCGACCCGCGTCCGCCCGGGCCACGACCCCGGCGGGGTCCGCGCCCGGCGCCACGGGATGGTCGGCATCGGTGATGGGCTCCGTCCGCCGCCGCCGTCGAGTGCGGTGGGCGTTGGCGATGGTGTTGTGCGCGATCCGGAACAGCCAGGCGCGGAAGGTGGCCCCCTCGTCGCTGAAGCCGTCGAGGCCCCGCAGCGCGGCGAGGAACGTCCGCTCGGTGGCGTCCTCCGCCTCGTGGTGGTCGCCGAGCTGGTAGAAGGCGTAGCTGTAGACGCGGTCCAGGTAGCGCCGGTACAGCCGGTCGAAGGCCTGGAGGTTGCGCTGCGCGGCCCGGACGTCCGCCAGGTCCGGGTCCCCCGTTGCGGAACCGTCCGCCGGGTGGGCGGACGCCAGGTCGAGGTCGCGCAGCGGCCGAGGATCGGTCATGCCGCGCCGGCCCCGGCGTGGACCCGGATCACCTCGCCGACGCTCACGATGGTGTGGATCGTGGGACCGTCGATGACCAGCCCGCCGTCATCGGCGATGGCGCCGGCCACCCCGGTCAGACGACCAGCCGGTGTCTCCACCTCGACCGATCGCCCGGTCAGCCACGACGCGGCCTGGAACCGCTCGTGCGGGGAGGTGCCGCCCTCGACGGCCGCGACTTCTGCGTCGAGGGCGTCCAGCAGCGAGGTCAGGAGCGCGACGCGGTCGACGGTCCCGCCGGCGAGGTCGGACAGCGAGGTCGCGGTCGAGGAGATGTCCGACGGCATCGCCGAGCGGGCCCAGTTCACGTTCAAGCCCATCCCGAGCACCGCGCCGCTCACCCGTTCCCCGGTGACCTGGGTCTCGACCAGGAGCCCGGCCACCTTCAGGCCGTCGGCCGTGACGAGGTCGTTTGGCCAGCGAATGGCGAGCGCCGTTGCCGCGTCGGTCGCCCGCAGGGCTGCCTCGCGGAGGGCGAGCGCCGCCGCGGCTGCCAGCCACCAGGCATGTTCGGCGGGGAGGTCCAGGCGCAGCGAGACGCTGGCCAACAGGTTTGCGCCGGCTGGGGACAGCCAGGTGCGGCCCATCCGACCCCGCCCCGCGAGCTGCCGGTCGGCGACCACGGCCAGCCCGTCGAGGTCCGGGTTGGCGAGCGCCGCGCGGGCACGATCGTTGGTGGAGCCGATCTCGGGATGGAACTCGACCGCGCCGCCGATGCGCCGTCCGGGGCGTGCCGCCGCAACCCAGCGGTCGGCCGCCTCGGAGTCCGGTGCAGGCAGTTCGGGCACGGAATTCCCTCGTCTGACGCTCGATCGTGGAGGGGGGCGATTCTACCAGCCGTCAAAATCGGGTCCGGTACACTCGGTCGGACGATGACCGAAGCCGCGGACCCCTCTGCCGGCCGAGCGCCCGCCGGCACCGCATCGGCCGGCCGCGAACGGGTCTTCTCCGGCATCCAGCCCAGCGGCGCGAGCCATCTTGGCAACTACCTCGGCGCTCAGCGCAACTACGTTGCCCTCCAGGACGAGTACGACGCGATCTATGCCATCGTCGACTACCACGCCCTGACGACGGTCCATGACGGCGACGAGCTCCGGCGCCTGACCCGGGAGATGGCGCTCGACCTGCTGGCGGTGGGACTCGACCCGGACCGCTGCGCGCTCATCCGCCAGTCGGACTTCCCCGAGGTCGCCGAGCTGTGCTGGATCTTCAGCACCGTCGTCCCGGTCAGCTGGCTCCAGCGCAATCCGACCTACAAGGAGGGCCTGGCCGAAGGGAAGGACAACAGCAACGGCCTGCTCTCCTACCCGGTCCTCCAGGCCGCCGACATCGTGATCTACAAGGCCAGCCGGGTTCCGGTGGGCAAGGACCAGGCGCCGCACCTCGAGCTGTCACGCGAGATCGTGCGGGCCTTCAACAACCGGTACGGACCGATCTTCCCCGAGCCGGCGGCGGTGTTCACCGATGCCCCGGTCGTGCTCGGGACCGACGGCGTGAAGAAGATGGGCAAGTCCGCCAACAACACGATCCCGATCTTCGCCGAGCCCGACGAGATCCGGCGCATCGTGATGAGCATGGTCACCGACCCGCAGCGCATCAAGCGGACCGATCCGGGGCGGCCCGAGGTCTGCAACGTGTGCCAGCTCCACCGCTACTTCGGGGGTGACTACCTCGAGATCCAGGACGGCGAGCGGACGGCGCGGACCGGCTGCGTCGAAACCAAGCAGCTCCTCGCCGAGCGCATCATCGAATTCTTCCGGCCGATGCGCGAGAAACGTGCCGCGCTGGCCGCCGACCCGACCGTGGTCGAGGCGGTACTCTCGGCAGGAACGGAGAAGGTCAGGCCGATCCTGGAGGCCACCCGACGGGAGGTGCTCGAAGCGGTGGGAACCGGTGCCACGGGAGCGGGGCGAACGTGATCGAGCTGTTCCAGGGGGCGTGGGTCCGAGAGCGACGGCTGCTCGCCGTGTTCCTGATCACCGGCTCGATCTACTTCGGGCTGCTGGCGATCGGGATGGTGCTCAGCATCCTGGTCCAGTTCCAGTCGATCATCATCGCCGTCTTCCTGGCATGGCTCCTCGCGTTCCTCATCTCCCCGCTCGTCCATCGCGTGCAGGCCCGGCTCCACATCGGGCGCGGCGCGGCGGTGGGCGTCTCGTTCGGGACCCTCCTCGTATTGCTCGGTGGCTTCCTCCTGGTCGTCGCGGCGGTCATGGTCTCGGACCTCGGCGACTTCATCAGCAGCTGGCCGTCCCGCCAGGACCAGATCACGGCCCAGATCGAGGAGATCCAGGACGCGATCGGGATCCAGGATCCGGACGTCGCGGTCCTCTTCGATCAGCTCGCCGACCAGATCGGGGCCCTGGGGAGCGAGCTCGCCGGCTCGGCCGGCGCCATCGCTAGCGGGGCGTTCGGAGCCATTGGCACCCTGTTCCTGGTCGTCCTGCTGGCCCTGTTCATGGTCCTCGACAGCCACCAGATCATGGTCTGGATGAGCCGGCTGGTGCCCAGTCGCCTGCGCGACCAGTCGATCCTGTTCCAGGAAGGGGTTGCGCGCTCGTTCGGTGGGTTCATCCGGACCCAGACCCTCCTCGCCCTGATCATGTTCGTGCTGGTCATGCTGGTCGGGCTGGTCGCGAGGCTGTTCGGCGGGATGGAGTACATCTTCGTTACTGCGGTCGTGTCCGGGCTGCTCATGTTCATCCCCATGATCGGTCCGCCGTTGGCCCTCATCCCGCCGATCTTCATCGCGTTCCTGACCAGCGAGAACTGGCTGACGGCCGTGATTGCCTCGGTGGTCCTGATCGTGGTCCAGAGCGTGCTGGTGAACTGGCTGCAGCCCAAGATGATGAAGGAGTCACTCGGGCTGCACCCCATCCTCCTGTTCCTGGGCCTCCTCGTGGGCGTGCAGATCGCGGGCCTGTGGGGTGCCCTGTTCGGCGTCCCCATCCTGGCGGTCATCGTGATCCTGGTGAACCACTGGCTCGACATCTACAGCCCGCCGGACCCGGCCTTCGTGGCCGAGGTCGAAGCCGCCCACGCCGAGGTGGCGGAGGGAGGCGCCGGCCCCTAGCCCTCGGCGCCGGGCCGTCCCGAAAGGGCCAGGACCGTTGGCAGCGGCACGTTGAAGACGCGCGCCACGGTGGCCGGCTCCAGGACGTCAGCGGCGCGCCCGTCGGCCACAATCCGTCCGGCACTGAGCAGCACGACCCGCGGGTCCGCCAGCGCGACCAGGGCCGGGTCGTGGAGCACCGCCACCACCGCCAGCCCCCGGGATTGGCGGAGCCGGTCCAGGGTGGTCAGGAGGGAGGCCTGGTGCGCGAGGTCGAGATGCTGGGTCGGCTCGTCGAGGAGCAGGAGGCACGGCTCCTGGGCCAGCGCCATGGCGACCAGGACCCGCTGGCGCTCCCCACCCGACAGCTCCTCGATCCGACGGCCGACGAGATCCAGCGCATCGGCCTCCGCCAGCGCCCGCTCGACGGCGGTCGCGTCGTCGTCGCTGGCCCCGAACCGGGAGCGGGCATGCGGCGCCCGACCCATCTCGACCAGCTCCTCGACCCGAAAACCGTCGGGCAGCATGGCGAGCTGGGGAAGCAGCGCGATCCGCTGGGCCAGCTCTCGCCGCGTCCAGCCGGCCACCGGTCGCCCGTCGACGCTGACCGCGCCGCCGTCCGGGGCGAGCATCCCCATCGCGACGCGGAGGAGGGTCGTCTTGCCGCTCCCATTGGGACCGAGCAGGGTCACGAACTCGCCGGGCGCGACCGCCAGGCTGATCCCGCGCAGGACCTCGCGAGCCGGCCGGCCGCGACGGCGATAGCCGAAGGTCACGTCCTCCAGGGCGAGGAGCGGAATCGCTTCGGGCGCGGTCATGGGGCGGTGGGGGCGCCCGCGGCGCGATGGAGGAGCCACAGGAAGAAGGGCGCGCCGATGAGCGCGGTCACGACCCCGACCGGGACGCCGCCCACCAGCCGGGCGGCGAGGTCGGCCGTCACCAGCAACGCAGCGCCGACGAGGCAGCTCACCGGGAGGAGGAGCCGGTGGTCCGGGCCGAGCGCGAGACGCACGACATGGGGGACGACCAATCCGACGAAGCCGATGGTCCCGGCCAGCGCCACGGCGGCGGAGGTGACCACCGTGGCGAGCATGACGAGGGTTCGGCGGGCCGGTCCGAGGTCGATGCCGAGGCCGGCGGCCGCCTCGTCGCCGAGGAGCAGGACGTTCAGGGTCCGCCACCGGAACAGGAGCAGGATCGATCCGCCCAGGACCAGTGGCGCGGCGACGGCCAGCTCGGGGTAGCCAACGCCGCCGAGCGAGCCGAGGAGCCAGCCCACCACCGACGCCAGGGCCCGGCCGGAGCTGACAAGCAGGACGGCGACGCCGGCCGCCAGCAGGGACGAGACGGCGTACCCGGTCAGGAGGAGGGTGACCATGTTCGTTCGCCCGCCCTGGCGGGCGACGGCCAGCACGAGGGCGACTGCGGCGAGCCCGCCGGCGAATGCCATGGCCTGGGCCAGCCCGATCCCCAGCCACGCCGTTCCGGCGCCCACCGCCAGCGCGGGCAGGAGGATCGGGGCGGTGATGGCCAGCACCGCGCCCAGGGAGGCGCCGGCCGCCGAGCCGATGATGTACGGGTCGGCCATCGGGTTACGGAGGAGCGCCTGGAACACGACCCCGGCGCATGCGAGGCCGGCGCCGACGATGAGCCCCGCGAGCACCCGCGGCAGGCGGACCTCGAACAGGATCGTCGGCGCGGTCGAGGACCACGTCTCGGTGACCGGGAAGCCCAGCCGATGGGCGACGATCCCGATCGCCTCGTCGAGGCCGACGTCGGCGCTCCCGACCGCGACCGCGGCGAGGGCCGCCGCCAGGACCAGGACGATGCCGCCGCCGATGGCGAACGTGGCTCGGCCCAGGCCCGGCCCGCCGACGAGCGGGCGTGCGGCGGCGGCGGCCCGCATCGGTCCCTCAGTCGAACGCGTCGGGATGGATGGCGAGGGCCAGCGCCTCGAGGCCATCCACGATCCGCGGTCCGGGCCGGGTGATGACCGGGTCCTCGGCCATGACCAACACGTCCCCGTTCTGGACGGCGGTCATCTCAGCCCAGCCGCCGGGTCGCGCCGCGACCGACTCGGGGGTGATCGACGGGTCGTAGGCCGCGTCCCCGAGGAGGATGAGCTCAGGATCCGCGGTGACGAGATCCTCGAGGGCGATGGCGGTCGTGAGGGGATCACCCAGGATCGGATCCGCGCCGGCGGTCGTCAGCAGGCCGGCGAGGAACGAGTCTTCGGCCGCGGTATAGATGGCGCCCTCGAACAGGCCCACCTCGTAGAAGGTCCGCGGCGTCGGCTCGCCGGCGACCGCTTCCTCGACCGCCTCGATCCGCTCGTCCATGTCGGCGACCACCGCCTCCGCTTCGTCGGCCGCGTTGATTGCCTGGCCAACAAGCTCGATGTTGTGGGTCACCTCGTGGAGCGTCTCGGGGTACAGAACGATGACCGGGTAGCCCAGGTCGGCCAACTCGGTGATGACAGCGCTGGGAGTGAGCTCGTTACCGGCGGCGAGGATGAGATCCGGATCGGCGGCAACGACCAGCTCGATGTCGACCACCGCGAAAATGACCACGTCGGGGACGTCGGCCACCTCGGCCGGGTAATCATCGAAATCGGTCACTCCCACGAGGCGATCGCAGGCATCCAGGGCGCAGACGATCTCCGTGTTCGATGGGGCGAGGCTGACGATCCGCTCGGGCTCGGCCGCGAGCTCGACCTCGCGGTCCGCGTCATCGGTCAGGGTCTGGGGATAGGTGACGGCCGCAGCCTCCGATGCGCTGGCGGCGGTGCTGGGCTCGGTACTGGGAACCGAGCTGGGGCTGGCACTGGCGGATGGCTGGCAGGCAGCCAGAACCAGGAGAAACGGGACCAGAAACCGGAGACGACGGTGCGCCATGGTGATGTCACGCCCTTTCTCACGAGGGTTGAGACATCGCGTGCTGGCTGGGCGACCTGGCTCCCGGACGTACGGTCCGGTCACAGTTGCGGGACAGCGCCGGCCTTGCACCGGCTTCGCCATTTACCCGCCGGCCTTTCGGCGGCGGCACCCCACGCGGTCTTCGATTGGTCGGCCGATGCTACACCCCGGCGCCGACCTCCACGTGACCGTAGAGTGGCGTCTCACGGGCCGCGTCGGACAGCATCGGATCGAGCATCTTCTGGATGGCGAGGGTGTGGGTGCAGCCCCCGGCTCCTTCGAACAGGTGGCAGTCGCAGTGCCACTGCTCACCGTCGAGGGAGACCTGGTGGGATCCGTTGTCACCGGCGAACGTCGCCTCGAGTCGGTCGATCGTCACCCGATCGGGCTCGTGGGCGTAGCGCATCGCCTTCTCGACCTTACCGATCATGCCCGAATGCACGATTGCTACTCCTCCAGGCGCCCGGGGGCGCCCTCTTCAGGCGCCCGTCAGTCTGACCTGGCGAGCCGCTCTTTCAGCATTGCCAGCAGTGTAACCGGGGTGGGGTCAGTCTGGTAGAGGATGGCCAGGTAGACGCTCACCAGGTCGCCCCAGGCCACGGCCGACAGGACCCGGGCCAGGGGCGATGGGCCCTCGGCCCAGACCGTCGCCCGGTTGGTGGCTCGCTCCCCGAGGAGCTCCTCCACCACCCGGTAGCGGGCGGTGATCTCCTCGCTCTCGGTCGGGTCGCGGACCTCGATCACGAACGGGGCGTCGGCCAGCTCGCGCGGGTTGAGCGAGCCCTCGATGGCATTGTGGTTGGCCTCCGGCATCGGCTCCCAGGTCGCCCACGACTTCGCGTTCTCGTTGAACTGGGTCTTCCACCGACGGGCGACCGGCGCCATGGCCCCCGCGCCGTAGACGACCGGCACCCGGCCCAGGATGCTCCACGCCAGCTGCTTGGCGGGGTTGGCGTCGGTGTCCACCCCCGGACCGAGCCGTTCCATCATCTCGTCCAGGACCGCGACCGCCGGACCGAGCGGGTCTGGATCGGTCATGAGCCCGGCGGCGGCCAGGAGCTCGTGGAGGAGGCCGACCGACCAGCCGAGCGCCGCCCGCGGCTGGCCGGGCTGCTCGTAGCGAAGCCAGGGCGTACCGTCTGCCTCCGCCTGGCGGCCGAGGCTCCCGCCGGCAGCGATGAGGACAAGGGGCAGGTCCCGGGCGCGGGCCTCCGCCGCCGCGGTCACCGTCTCGATCGTGTCGCCCGAATGCGAGCCGGCGACGATTAGCGTCCGCGCCCCCAGCCCGGCCGGCAGGTGGTAGTCGCGCTGCACGAGGAGCGGGACCCGCAGCCGGTCGCCGGCCGCGGCGGCCACGAGGTCGCCACCGATGGCAGAGCCCCCCATCCCGAGCACGACGACCAGGTCCACGTCACGGTGGCGGTCGGTGAGCGCGAGCCCGGATGCGGCCTGCCGGGCGCCGGCCAGCTGCCGCGGCAGCTCCCGAACGCGGGCCATCATGTCCTCCCGGTCGATGCGCGCCGTGACCGCGGGCGCGTCGAGGGTGATGGCCTCGTCGAACGACGGCGGCGCGTCCGGATCCGGGCCGTCCGCCGAGTCGTCCTGGCGGCCGGGGATCTCGTCGGGGTGCTTGTAGCCGAAGAAGTCGCGAGCGTCGGTCATGCGGCTGAGGCGGCGGCGGTTGCGATCCGGCGGCCCTCGGCCAGCAGGGTCTCCACGTCCTCCGGTGAGCCGGCCTCGGCGTAGATCCGGAGCAGGGCCTCCGTTCCGGAGAAGCGGATGAGGAGCCACGACTCGTCGTTGCGGTAGAACTTGAAGCCGTCGCCGGTGTTCAGGGCCAGGCGCCGCACGACCTCCCGGCCGTCGAGCTCGGTGGGGGCCTCGTGCTCGAGGCGGGCCAGCGTCTCGCGCTTGATGGCGGGGTACTCCTCGCGCGAGAAGCGGACGTCGATCCGGTTGTAGTACGACGGGCCCGCCAGCGCCTGGAGCTCGGCGAGGACCTCCGACGCCCGCTTGCGGCGCGAGAGCCACAGGTCCAGGAGGAACAGGCCGGCCGCCAGCCCGTCGCGCTCGGGAATGTGGATCCCGAACCCGAACCCACCCGACTCCTCGCCTCCGATCTCGGCCGCGGTCTCCTCCATCTTGGGTCCGACGTACTTGAAGCCGACCCCCGTCTCGAAGGCCTCGGTCCCGTACTGCTCGGCCAGGCGGCGGGCCATCGAGGTGGTGGTGACGGTGTAGACCGCCGGACCGATGCGGCCCCGAACCTCGAGCAGGTACCAGTACAGGAGCCCGTAGACCTGGAGCTGGTTGACGAAGACCCCCTCCTCGGTCGCCATGCCCGACCCGATCGGCGTCCCCGTCGAAGGCGATACCGATGTCCGCGCCCCAGCGCGGGATCTCCTCCAGCCACTCGTCGATGTTGGGGCGGATCGGCTCCGGGTTGACCCCGCCGAAGTACGGATTCCGCTCGGTGTGCAGCTCACGGATGGTGAGCGCCGCGCCCTCGAAGAGGCGGGTGAACCAGCCGGCGCCGGACCCCCACATCGGTTCGACCAGCACCTTGCCCGAGGCGTCCCTGATCCGATCGAGATCGACGATGGAGCCGAGCTGCTCGCGGAAGCGGGGATAGGGATCGAAGACCTCGACCAGGCCGGCGGCCACCGCATCGTCGTAGTCGCGACGGGGCGGGACCTCGTCCTCCGGGTAGCGATCCATGGTGGCCTCGATCGCCTCGAGCATGGCCGGCGCCGCCGCGCCGCCGGTGTCGGCCTTGACCTTGAAGCCGTTGTCGGTCCACGGGTTGTGGCTGGCGGTGATCACGATCCCGGCCCCGGCCTTGAGCTCGCGCGTGAAGAAGGAGACCACCTGGGTGGGCACCGCCTCGGGCGGGGTGTGGCACCGGATGCCATGCGGCGGTCAGGACCTCGACGCAGGCCCGGGCGAAGTGCTCGGACGCGAACCGGCGGTCATGGGCCACCACCACCCCGCGCTCGACGGTCCCCTGTTCCGCGAGGTAGTCCGCCACGCCGCGGGCACAGCGGCGGACATTGTGGAAGGTGAAGTCTTCGGCGATGGCCGCACGCCAGCCATCCGTCCCGAATCTGATCGTGGTCACGGGCGGGGCCTATGGTAGCCCGCCCTCCCGGACGGTTCGACCCTAGACGACCCAGCGAACGGGAGCACGCGGGTCGGGAACGTAGGCGCAGTAGGTGCCGGTGCGGATGGTGGCGTCGAGGTGCGCCCCCAGCGGCGCATCGAGCACGCGAAGCCGGACCATCGCGCTCCGGACGGCACGGGTGACGCTGACCCGAGCACGCTCGGAGGCGGACGCCGCCTTCCGGTCACGTCCCCCCAGGCCGACCGCGCCGGCCAGCTCCTGGGTGACGAACGCGAGCTCGTCCCGAGCGCGGGCGGCACGCTCGGGGTCGTTCCACTCCTCGGCTTCGACGATCTCGCTCCGCAGCTCGTCGACTCGGCGCCGGTACTCGGCCTTGGCCTGGGGATCGAGCCGGACGCCGGCGTCGCCGAGCCCGTCGGTGGCGAGGTCGTCACCACCCGCTGCGGTGGTCGCCGCGGTGCCCCCCGTGGCTCCGGGTGCGCCCGCCAGGTCGAGGACATGCACCTCGCGGCCGGGATCGGCCAACAGACGGGCCAGGTAGCCCATCCCCTTGGAATCGCGGACGCGGACGGTCGAGCCGTCGAACTCGACCAGCCAGTGGTCGCCCTCACGGCGGAAGGTGTGCTCGGTGATCGCGCGAGCATCCCGGGGCATCGGTTCCTTGGCAGCGCCCGGTCCCGTGACGGCCTCCGCATCGGCGGCGAGTTGCTTCAGGAGGGCCACCATCCCCATCTCGTCCGCTTCGCCCCTCGCCTGCGCCGCGAGGGCGGCCGCCCTCGCGGCGTCGTCGGGTTGGGCACGCCGACGCAGCACCCGAGCGAGGTCGGCTCGTGTGCGAGCCGTCCAGGGACGAGCCCCCATCCGGTCGTTGAACTGCTCGGCGTGCTCGAGATGGCCGACCGCGTCGTCGAGTTGGCCGAGCGTCTCCGCCAGGAGACCGAGATAGCGGCTCACAGCCCCGAAGCTGCCCTCGGCCCAGCCGGCGGCGTGGAGCTCACGGAACGGCGCCAGCTGCTCGGACAGGACCGCGGCCGCCCGGACGTCCCCGAGTCGCGACGCGACCTCGCTCGTTATGGCCATTCCAAAGAGCCACTCGTTGTCGCGATGGAAGACGGCGAAGTCGTCGCGCGCCAGTGCGCTTAGGAGGGCCTGGGCCTCCGACCGCCGTCCGGTCTCGATCAGCAGCAGCGCCCGCTCGGCTCGATGCACCGGGTACCAGGGGAAGGCGTCGATCGATGCCAGGTTGACATCCACCATCTCCGCCAGGCGATCCTGCTCCCGCCGCAGGAGGAACGCCTGGCTCCTCGTCGAGGAGACCTCGTCCCGCTCGAACCGCCCGGCGGCGAGGTTCTCGTCGATGTACTTCTCCGCCTCCGAGAATCGGCCCTCGAGGAGCAGCGGCGTGGAGAGCAGGACGGTGGACAGCCAGCGCTGCGCCGGCTCGCCGAGCTCCTGCGCCAGTCGGACAGCGATCTCGGCCTCCACAGACGCTTCCCGGATCCGTCCGAGGTCGCCCAAGACGCAGTAGGTGACGACGTGGCTCCCGCTCAGACGCTCCGAATCCCCCGCGGCCTCGGCCACCACGCGGAGCTCCTGCGCGATCGACAACCGCTGCTCGGTCGTTTCCGGCCACCAGATCGCATAGAACCGGCCCTCCAGCGCGTACGCCAGGGTCGCGGGGTCGTCCAGGGTGCGAGCGAGATCGACGGCCTGCTGGGAAAGGGCGTCGTTCGGCTCGCGGTTGGGCTCGCTGCGCAGCGCACAGGCCAGGCGCGACAGGAGACGGGCCCTGAGGCGTTCGTCCTGGCCGCCGAGCATGTCGAGGGCATCCCGGAGCAGCGGCACGAGGTGGGTGTCGTTCCCGGCTCGCCCCCACGGGAATCGACCGCCGTACCCGATGGCCGCTCGGGCGAGCTGGTCGGCCGCCCCCGAGCTGCGTGCGGTGTCCGCCGCCTGCCGGAACGTCGCCCGCGACTCGGCCGGCTCGCCCGACTTGTCCTGGACCTCACCGAAGGCGAGCAGGACGTCGCCAAGGACGCGCTGGTCCACGGGCGGGCGGGCCTGCAGGGCCGACAGGGCCATCCCGAACAGGCGCGCCGCCTCTCCATAGGCCAGCTGGCGGGAGGCCTGGTGTCCGGCGCGTAGGGCGTACTCCACTGCGCGCGGTTCCTCGATGGTCGATCCGGCCTCGAAGAAGTGATGGGCGAGCTCGCCGAGGTGGGCATCGGCGTCCGGGCCGTACAGCTCCTCGAGGGCGAGTGCGATTCGGCGATGGAGGCGGGCGCGCGTCGTCGGCGAGATGTCCGCGTACAGCGTCTCGCGGACCAGGTCGTGGCTGAAGCGGAAGCGCCCGGGGGCGCCGGGGACGGCAACCATCAGCCATGCCTCCACGGTCTCGTCCAGCCGGTCCAGGACCTCGTCCTCGGCTGCGTCTGTCACAACGCGCAGCGCATCGATCGAGAACTCGGGGCCGAGGACCGCCGCGACCATCATGAGCTCGCGAGACGCCTCGGTCACATGAGTCAGGCGGCGCGCGATGACCTCGTGGACGCGGCCAGGGATGACCGTGCTCGAGAGCGAGTCGCTGCCCGAGCCCGCGGTCAGCCGTCCTTCCGCGAGGAGCAGCCTGATCGTCTCGCGGATGAACAAGGGGTTGCCACTCGTGCTCTTGTGCAGCGCTCTGACCACGGCCGGGCGCGGTTCGAATCCGGCCAGCTCCTCGACGAATGCGCTCGTGGAGGCCTCGGTCAGCCCGAGGAGCTCGAAGAACACGGTGGACGGCTCGCGCGCGAGGTCCGGCAATGCGCCCGATAGTGGATGGTCCGGCGTCAGCTCCTCGTCGCGATAGGTGGCGACCAGGAGCAGCGGACTCTCGCGCCCCTGCTTGCTCACGAACAGCAGGAGGAGGATGGACGCCAGGTCCGCCGAGTGGAGGTCGTCGATGACCACGACCATGCCCGCTGGGCGCGAGGCGTTGAGCAGAAACGTGCTGATCGAGTCGAACAGCTGGAAGCGGGCCGACTCGGGGTCGGTTGCCGGCGGGGGTTGGAGGTCGGGGAAGAGCTCGCGCAGCTCGGGCAGCATCTGGGCCACGTCCGCGGCACCGGTGCCCAGCTGCGCGCGAAGGTCGTCGGCGTCCGTGGTGCGCAGGTAAGCGCGAAGGGCCTGGACCCAGGGCCAGTAGGGAGGCGCCCCCGCGGTGTCCCAGCAGCGACCCCAGAGCACCCGAAAGCCGCGCTGGGTGGCGACCGAGGCGACCTCGTCCACGAAGCGGCTCTTCCCGATGCCCGGCGCCCCGACGACCATGGCGAGGCTCCCCCGACCGGCCTGTGCCCGATCCAGGCAGCCGAGGATCCCCGTCAGCTCCCGGTCACGACCAACCAGCAGACGGGTTGCGGACCGATCAGCCGGCAGGTCGATGTCCGTGGTCATCGAACACTCCTCCTGAAGGACCGCCCTAGGGTGCCACGCCAGCTCCCCGATGGGGAACCTGTTCCGTGGCACTGCACGGTCGTGCAGTCCAGGCTCCCGCGGCGCGGAACGAGCGTGCCGGGAGAACTCACGCCTCCGGGGCAGAACGCACCAGCACCAGCGGTGCAGTCGAAGGAGGAATCAGATGAGCCAGATCAGCAGCACACTTCAGACCCCGGCAGTCCCGGCACTTGGCAATGCCCGGCGGCGCCTGGTCCCCATCGCGATGATCGCGTTTGCGCTCGTCGCCACCGCCCTGGTCGCGTACCAGGTGCGCTCAATCCCGACGAACTCCAGCGGCGCCGGGGCGGCGGTGGACGGCTGGGAGGCTGGTATCTCGATGCAGGCAGCGCAGAGCGCCATCACCGTGGCCCAGGGCGCCCAAGACGGGTACATCCCAGGGCTCATGGCCGCCAACGCTCCCACCGATGCGGTGGACGGATACCTGGCGGGCCTGCTCGCCGCTCGGGCCTCAGGAGACGCCGTCGATGGCTTCCTCCCCGGCTTGATGGCAGCGCACCAGCTCGGCCCCGTCGATGATGGCTGGGAGCGAGGCATCAACCTCTTCCAGGCGCCGCGGTCCACGGTCCAGGACGGGTGGGAGGCCGGCCTGAACTGAGCTTCCTCCTCCGGCTGGCAAGGGCCGTCCCGACAGGGGCGGCCCTTGCGACTGTCCACGGGCTTTCCAGCGGCTGGGTGGATGCACCGTCAGTGCTCGGCGCGGGCGGTGACCGAGTCGAGCGCGGCCTGCAGGCTCGGGACGAGCGGGCGCAGCGGCCCGCCCGGCGGGACGGTCACTGGATCGCCCGCGACGAAGGTCAGCCGAGAGAACGGCAACGGGAGCAGCTGGCGGTCCCAGCGACGGGTGAGGCGGATCGCGGGCCGGGCACGAACTGCGACCGGGACGATGGGCAGCCCCGCCTGGCGGGCCACGATCAGGATGCCGGGTTTGGCGACGTGGTACGGACCCCAGGGGCCATCGGGCGTGACGACCACCGAGTAGCCCCCAGCGCCCAGCTCTCCCAGCTGGCGGGCGAGGCTCCGCGCAGCGGCCGCCTCGCCCTCGTCGGGGAGGCGGAGGATGACGACCTGGCCGGGCGTTCGGGCGAGGGACTCGAAGATGGTCTGGATGACCGTCCCGCGGTCGGTATCGGTCGTGAACGAGGCGTGCGGCAGGTCGCCCCGGCGGGCGGAGGCGATTGCGTAGAGGGCGAGGTTGTACTCGTGCCAGAAGGCCAGGATCACCTGGTCGCGGGTCACCGGACCGATGCGCGCCGTGCGCGCCACGAGACGCAGGTACCACGCCAGGAGCCTGCCCCAGAGGCGGGCCCTAGAGGTACCGGTCGCCGGTCGCCTCCCCGATCTCGTCCAGGATGGGCTTGATCTCCTCGGCCCGGTCGCGGGCGCAGATGAGCAGGGCGTCGGGAGTGTCGACCACGATGATGTCCTTCAGGCCGACGGTGACCACCAGCCGCTCGCCGCCGTGGACGAGAACCCGCTCCGACCCGCGGTCCAGGTGCTGGCCGGAGGCCACCAGGCTCTTTCCGCTCTGGCGGCTCAGGGCCTCGAGCAGGGCCGACCAGGAGCCGATGTCGGACCACCCCGCGTCGAGGGCCACGACCGCCATCCGCCCCTCGGCCGCGGCCGGCTCGGCGATGCCGGCATCGATGCTGATGGCCGGCAGCGGCTCGAGGAGGGCGCGCGCATCGGTCTGCCATCCTGGAGTGCGAGGGATCCGCGCGATCTGGTCCAGCGCGGCGGTGAGCTCCGGCTGGTACCGCTCGATGGCCTGCCGGAACGCGTACCCGGCCCACACGAACACCCCGGCGTTCCACAGCGCGCCCGAGCTGACCAGGGCCTTGGCCGCCTTGGCGTCGGGCTTCTCGACGAAGGCGTTGACTGCCGCCGTACCGGTGGCGAACAGCTGCTCGCCACGGGTGATGTAGCCGTAGCCGGTCGCCGGGTGGGTCGGGGTGACGCCCAGGACGACGAGGTAGCCCCGCTCGGCGGTGACCGCTGCTTCCCGGATGGCGGCCACGAACGCTTCGGCATCCGCGACATGGTGGTCCGCGGGCAAGACGACGGCCACCTCATCGGTCTGGCGTCGGGCGAGGAGCGAGCCCAGGCCGGCTGCCACCCCGGTCGATCTGGCGAGCGGTTCGCCCAGGATGTTCCCTTCCGGCAGCTGGGGGAGCTGTCGCTGGGTGGCGTGGACGTGGGACTCGGCGGTGATGACATAGACGTCGTGGGGCTGGAGGAGGGGCTCCAGGCGGGCGACCGTCTGCTGGAGCAGGCTCGCATCGCCGGTCAGGGGCAGGAGCTGCTTCGGCGTCTTGCGGCGGGAGAGGGGCCACAGCCGGGTGCCGGACCCACCGGCCATGATGAGCGCATACATCGGTCCGTTCGCGCCGGCCTAGTCGGCGTCGGCCAGGGTCTCGGCCTCCAGCCGTTCACCCAGCTCGGTCGTTCGCCGGTAGGCCGCCCACACCGCGTCGGACAGGACCGTCCGGAGGCGGCCCTTCTCCAGCTCGTAGATGGCCGCCGCGCTCGTCCCGCCGGGCGAGGTCACCGCGTTGCGCAGCTGTGCCGGATGGAGGTTCGAGGCGGCCGCGTACTGGCTCGATCCGACCAGGGTCTCGGCCACCAGGTCGTGGGCCAGGTCGCGCGGGAAGCCGAGGTGCACGCCGGCGTCCACCAGCGCCTCCATGACGGCGAACAGGTATGTCGGCCCGGTGCCGGAGAGGGCGGTGGCCATGGCCACGAACTGCTCGTCATCGACCTGTCGCTCGTCCCCGAGCGCCCGAAGGACCGCCCGCGCCCGATCGCGCTGGGCGGCGCTGCATGCCGCCGCGGCGGCCCAGACCGCGATCCCCTTCCGGATCTGGGCCGGGGTGTTGGGCATGGCGCGGATGACGGCCGCGTGGCGGAGACCGGCACTGAGCGTCTTCAGGGTGGCACCGGCCACGATCGAGAGGACGACCTGCCCGTCCTCCAGATCCGGCGCGAGCTCGCGCATCACGCCGCGCAGCATCTGGGGCTTCACGGCCAGGACGACGATGTCGGCGCCCGCGGCCGCCTCCCGGTTGCGGGCCACGACCCGGATGCCGTGCTCGGCGGCCAGGGTCGCGCGCCGGTCCCGGCGCGGATGGGACGCGATGAGGTCGGCGGCCTTCACCGAGCGGTCGGCCAGGAGGCCGGTGATCATCGCCTCGGCCATGACGCCGGCGCCCACGATCCCGACCTGCATCGACCGGCGTGTCGCCATCACCCTGCCCCGGTGCGGGTTTCGCCGGCGGAGCCATCCCGCACCGGCCGCTCGGTGCCCTGCAGGTCACGCGCCGCGGCGAGCTCCTCGGCCGGCGCACCACAGCGCTCGAGGAGGCCCACCGCGATGAAGGCCAGCTTGCGGGCGGCGCTCACGTTCCCCAGCTCGAGTTCGGCACGACCCATCCCGTATGCGGCCAGACCCTCCTCGCGCTCGGCGCCGAGGTCACGGGCCTCGCTGATCGCCTCGGCATAGTAGCGCCGGGCACTGGCCGGATCGCCGCCCGCCGACGCGCAGGTCGCCGATCCGGCGCGCGGCTCGGGTGGACTGGAGCGCCATCTCGGCCCGTTCGAAGTGCCATAGCGCCCGATGGGCCCACAGGTCGGCCGCCCACCAGGCTTCGGCCGCGATCCCGGCCTCGGCCGCGGCCATCGCCGCCGCCCCGGCACGCCGCTGGTCGCCCTCGCGCTCCGCCTCGAGGTACGGCACTGCGAGCGGGGCCGCGCGGAGCGAAACGGGGAGCTCCGCGAGACGCTGGACGGTGTCCGGCCTCGCGCCGGCAAGGCCGCGGAACCAGGCGCCCAGTCGTGCGGCCGGTCCGGGCGGCGGCGGTCCCCAGCGGACGGGGACCGAGTGCTCGCTCACGCGGCCGTGCCCGCCGGACGGGCCGCCTGGCGCAGCTCGTCGGCGAGGTCGGTGCGCTCCCAGCTCAGGTCGAGATCGTGGCGGCCGAAGTGGCCATAGGCAGCGGTGGATCGGTAAATCGGACGGCGGAGGTCGAGGCGCTCGATGATGGCGCCCGGTCGGAGGTCCACCACCCGCTCGATGGCGGCCCGGATGACGGAGTCGGGCAGGACCCCGGTGCCGAAGGTGTCCACGTTGAAGGCGAGGGGTCGCGCGACGCCGATGGCGTACGCCACCTGGATCTCGCAACGGGTGGCCAGGCCGGCGGCGACCACGTTCTTGGCCACCCAGCGCGCGGCATACGCCCCACTGCGGTCCACCTTGGTCGGATCTTTGCCGGAGAACGCAGCCGCCCCCGTGCCGGGCCATGCCGCCGTAGGTGTCCACGATGATCTTGCGGCCGCTCAGCCCGGAGTCTCCCGCCGGCCCGCCGATGACGAAACGCCCGGTCGGGTTGACGAGGAGCCGCAGATCGCGGTCGCGCAGGTCGGGGGGAATGACCGCTTCGACGACATCGGTTCGAATGGCCTCGGTCAGGGCCTCGATCCCGATCTCGTCGGCATGCTGGGAGCTGACGAGCACGGTATGGACCGTCTCGGGCCGACCGTCGGACCCATAGGCCACCGTGACCTGGCTCTTCCCGTCGGGGCGGAGGAAGGGATGCCGGCCGTCACGTCGGACCTCGGCCAGCCGCCGACAGAGCTCGTGCGCGATCTGGATCGGCATCGGCATGAGCTCCGGCGTCTCATCGGTGGCGTACCCGAACATCATTCCCTGGTCCCCGGCACCCAGCTCCGCCGCCTGCTCGTCCACCCCCCGCGCGATGTCCGCCGACTGGCCCTTGATCAGGGACTCGATGGTCAGCGTGTCGGCGTCGAAGCCGAGCGAGGGATCGGTGTACCCGATCTCGCGGACCGTTCGCCGGACGAGCGCGTCGACGTCCACCAGGTGCTCGGTCGTGAGCTCGCCCAGGACGACGACGGTGCCGGTGGTGGCCGCGACCTCGATGGCGGCGTGGGCGGCCGGATCCGCGGCCAGGACCGCGTCGAGGATCGCATCGGCGATCGCGTCGCAGACCTTGTCGGGATGGCCCTCGGTCACCGACTCCGAGGTGAACAGGCGCATGTCAGGATCGGCCAAGGGCCCGAGTGTAGCGCCAGACCCGTGCCGGGCGGGTGAGGCCCCCGACGGCTGGTATGCTCCGCCGACTGTCCCCCACAGGAGAATCAATCGTGCGCCGCCCAACCTGGCTGTTGATCCTCACCGTCGTCGTCGGCCTCATCCTGGCCGCCTGCGGCTCCCCTGCCGGCAGCCCCGCTGCCTCCAGCGGAGGCGAGCCATCGACCGCGGCCGAATCCGAAGGTCCGGCCCAGAGCGACTCCGGTGGTAGCGGTGGCGGCGGTGGCGGTGGTGACGCGCCTGTGCCAGCCGACGGCGCGTGGACCGGCGGTGAAGCCGATGTCGACGTCAGCGGCGCCGTGAGCGGCTCGTTCGGGGGCCCGATCGTGGCGCCTTCGGGCACCTTCGGCGGTGCCACCTCCCTGATCTACGTGTCCGAAGCCGGCAGCGTCACGATTGCCCTCAACTCCGGTGACCCGTTCGCGGTCGGGGTGACAACAGCCGATTTCGTGGCCGGGAGCAGCAGCTTCGACGACTGCCAAATCGACTATGGACAGGCCGATGACAGCCGCATCGAGGCTAGCTTCCGCTGCGACGAGGGCAGCGGAGTCAGTGGGACCGGGGCCGTGATCGGTACGGTCACGATCGAGGGATCGTTCACAGCGACCCGCTGACCGTCGTCGCGGGTCAGGTTCCCTGCTGCCAGGAGGCCGCGTAGGCCTCCTGCTCGGCCGTGGGCCGGTCGATGGCGATCCCCATACTCGCCAGCTTGAGCTGCGCCACCTCGCGGTCGATCTCGATCGGTATGTCATAGACCTGCGGGACGAGGTCCTCGTGGTTCTCGCTCATCCACTCCAGGCCCAGGGCCTGGTTGGCGAACGAGAGGTCCATCACCAGGCTGGGGTGACCTTCCGCCGCGGCGAGGTTGACCAGCCGGCCATCGGCCAGCAGGTAGAGGCGGCGCCCGTCGACGAGCCGGTACTCGCGGGTTGAGGGCCGAACCTCGCGTTGCTCACCGGCCAGCGCCTCGAGAGCGGGGATGTCGAACTCGTCGTTGAAGTGGCCCGCGTTGGCCAGGATCGCCCCGTCCCGCATGATCCGGAAGTGGTCGCTCGCCGAACACGTGGAGTGATCCGGTGGCGGTGATGAACAGGTCCCCCGCCTCGGCCGCGTCAAGGCTGGTCATGACCCGGAAGCCATCCATCGCGGCCTCGAGGGCACGAATCGGATCGATCTCGACGATCACCACGTTGGCGCCCATGCCGTGGATCCGGGCCGCGATCCCGCGCCCGACCCAGCCGTAGCCGCCCACCACCACGGTCTTGCCCGCGATCAGCACGTTCGTCGCCCGCAGGATGCCGTCCACCGCGCTCTGGCCCGTTCCATAGCGGTTGTCGAACAGGTGCTTGGTCAGCGCCTCGTTGACGGCCAGGATCGGATAGCGGAGGGCTCCGTCGGCGGCCATCGCCCGCAGTCGGATGACGCCGGTGGTTGTCTCCTCCGTCCCGCCGCGCACCTCCGGAAGGAGGTCGGACCGATGGGTGTGCAGCTCCCCGACGAGATCCGCGCCGTCGTCCATCGTGAGCTGGGGACGGTGGTCGAGAGCGGCGTTGATATGGCCGTAATACGTGTCCCGATCCTCGCCCCGGATGGCGAACACCTCGATGCCGTGGTCCGACACCAGCGCGGCCGCGACATCGTCCTGGGTTGACAGGGGGTTCGAGGCGCAGAGCACGACGTCGGCACCGGCGGCGGCGAGCGTTCGGACCAGGTTCGCGGTCTCGGCGGTCACGTGCAGGCAGGCGCTCACCCGCCAGCCGTCGAGCGGCCGGCCGACGCTCAGACGTTCGCGGATCCCGGCCAGGACCGGCATCTGGCGGTCGGCCCACTCGATCCGGCGTGCGCCGTCGTCAGCCAGTCCCAGGTCTTTGATGTCGCTCACGGTGCCTCCATCGTCGGGTGGTTCATCGGTCTGCTCATCGATCGGCTCGGGGCCAGCTCCAGCGCAGGGCAGCGCGGAGCGGGCGAATGAGGTCCCAGCCACCGGCTCGGCGGTACGCGACCCACTCTCCGAGGCGGCAGTACTCACGGTACCCGAGCCGGGAGTAGGCCGTGATGGCCGCGTCGTTGTCGGCGTAGACGTTGAGGGCCACGTCGGGGACCCGGGTCAGCAGCTCAGCGGTGACGCCCGAGGTCGC
Source organism: uncultured Chloroflexia bacterium (assembly GCA_963699235.1). GTDB lineage: Bacteria > Chloroflexota > Limnocylindria > QHBO01 > QHBO01 > DASTEQ01. Next base: position 1,719,136 of record OY969424.1, read on the forward strand.
CGCCTTGGCGTGGCCCTGGCCGCGGTGGTCCACGTGGGTCAGGACGTTGCCCACCACCCCGATGCCCTCCGCCTCGTTGACGACGTGCGTCCCGGCGGCCGCAATGAGACGCCCGCCGATCCGGACGCCGTAATAGACGCCGTCCTCGAGGACCGAGGCCGGGAACCCTCCCCCCAGCCCCAGCTGATAGAGCCGATTCAGGTCGCCGATGTCGGCCGGGCCCAGGCGCTCGGCACCGCCGGCGTGAGGCTCGAACGTGGCACGGTCCACCACCATCCGCAGCAGGCCGACCGGAAGGTCCACCTTATAGAGGTCGTTGAAGGCGGGCGCCAGGTCGTGGCGGGCCTGGACGAAGGCGTAGCGTGGTCGCACCTCGTTGGCCAGGATGGCCCGGCAGGCGCTCGCGTCCCCCATCAGGAACAGGGGCTGCGGCGGGAGCCCGAGGTGCTGCATGGCGAGGCCACGCGGTTGCCCCTCTTCGTCATCGGCCATGCCCCACGCCGCGCGCTTGCGGACGGCGCCACCGATGTCACCGAGGGCGTAGGCCGCGTACAGCCGATCGGTTCGCAGGAAGGCGGCCACCTCCTCGCGGTCGGAGACGGGCCTGGTGCGCCAGCCGATCGCCGTGGCCGTCGTCATGGATCGCCCCGACGCGAATCGGTCAGTAGGTGAGGAGGGCGTTGATCGTGAACTCGGAGAGCTCCTGGCGGCCGCGGAGGGCGCTGAGCTCGACCATGAACGAGAGCCCGGCCACGACACCGCCCAGCCGCTGGATGAGCTCGATGGTGCCCTTCACCGTCCCGCCCGTGGCCAGCAGGTCGTCGACGATCAGCACCCGCTGCCCCTCCTGGATCGCGTCGCGGTGGATCTCCAGGGTGGCCGTCCCGTACTCCAGGGCGTACTCGACCTCGATCGTCTCCGCCGGCAGCTTCCCGAGCTTGCGGACCGGGACGAAACCCGCCTTCAGTTGGTAGGCGATGGGCGCGCTGAAGATGAAGCCGCGCGACTCCATGCCGACGACGACGTCGATCTCGGTTCCCTTGACCTGCTCGACCATCCGGTCGATCACCTGGCGAAAGGCCTCGGGGTCCTTCAGCAGGGTGGTGATGTCGTAGAACAGGATTCCCGGCTTGGGGAAGTCGGGGACCTCGCGGATGAGCTTCCGCAGGTCGTCGGCGGAGGTGACGGTCACCCACGGAGTCTAGTCGGCGCAGCGCGGCGCCCGCAATCCGGGACGGGACCATTGGCCCATCGTTCGGGGAGCCCTTCCGGGCTACCTTCCGGACCGATGTCGATGGCAAGAGTGCGGCGGCGCCTCGAGCGCATGCTGCCCGGCTTCATCTTCGTGTCCTCGGTCGGGGTGGCGATCCTGGTGCTGCTCGCCAGCTGGCTGCAGCCCCGGCAGTTCGTGCTGACCAGCGCGATCGTGGCCGTGCTCGTCATGCTCGCCGCCGCCCAGGGTGTGATGCTCTGGCAGCGGGTCACCGCGGCAAACCGGGCCGGGGCTCGCCTGGCCGGTCTCGAGTCAGAGGAAGGCACGTTCCGCGCGCTTGTCGAGCGGCTGCCGGCAGCCCTCTACATCGCCGGCTTCGGGCCCGAGGCGCAGTGGAACTACGTAAGCCCCCGGATCGAGATCCTGCTCGGGTTCTCGGCCCGGGACTGGATGGCCGATGCCGGCCTCTGGATGCGCCAGATCCACCCCGACGACCGAGCCCGCGTCCAGCAGGAAGAGGACGAGGACTGGAGCCGCGAGCCGGGCGTGGTCAGTGCCAGCGAGTACCGGATGGTGGCTCGCGACGGCCGCGTCGTCTGGATCCGCGACGAGGCCGTGATCATCGCCGACGAGCACGGGGTTCCGTCGTTCTTCCGCGGCTACATCATCGACATCACCGCCCAGAAGGACGCCGAGCATGCGCTCCGCCAGAGCGAGGAACAGACCCGGCGGATCATCGACACGGCGAGCTACGCCTACATCGCCATGAATCGCGACGGATCGGTCACGGACTGGAACCAGGCGGCGGAGCAGACCTTCGGCTGGACGCGCGAGGAGATCCTCGGCCGCTCACTGGCCGATCGGATCATCCCCATCGACCAGCGCGACGCCCACGCGCAGGGGCTCAACCGGTTCATCGAGACCGGCGAGGGCCCCGTCCTCGGGACGCGGCTCGAGGTCAACGCCCTGCACCGGGACGGCCGCGAGTTTCCCGTCGAGCTGACGATCTGGTCGGTCGGCACCGGCGAGGCCGCCAGCTTCTCCGCCCTGGTCCACGACATCACCCTCCGCAAGGAGCTGGAGCGCCAGCTCCAGCACCAGGCATTCCACGACTCCCTGACCGGCCTCGCCAACCGCGCCCTGTTCGCCGACCGCCTGACGCACGCCATGGCCCGCCAGCGGGCACGGCGGTCGCTGGCCGTCGTCTTCCTTGACCTCGACGACTTCAAGACCGTCAACGACAGCCTGGGCCACGCGGCCGGAGACCAGCTCCTGACCGCGGTGGCCGAGCGATTGCGCGGGGTCATGCGCCCCGAGGACACGGTCGCGCGCTTCGGCGGCGACGAGTTCGCGATCCTGCTGGAGGAAACGACCCGCGAAGGCGCCCGTCGGGTGGCCGAGCGGGTGCTGGCCGCCCTCCGCTCCCCGTTCGACCTCCAGGGCAAGCAGGTGTTCGCCCGCGGCAGCGCCGGTGTGGCCGTCCTCCAGTCCGGAACGTCCGCTGACGACCTGCTCCGCCACGCCGACCTGGCGATGTACACCGCCAAGGCCCGGGGCAAGGGCCGGATCGAGTTCTTCGAGCCACGGATGCACCTGGCCGTCATTCGTCGCCAGGAGCTGCGGACCGAGCTGGAGCACGCCATCAGCCGCGAGGACTTCGTCCTCCACTACCAGCCGTTCGTGGACCTGCGCAACGGCCGGCTGGCCGGCCTCGAGGCGCTCGTCCGGTGGCGGCATCCCGACCGGGGCCTGATCGAGCCGGCCGAGTTCATCCCGGCCGCGGAGGAGACGGGCCTGATCGTGCCGCTGGGAGCGTGGGTGGCGGCCGAGGCCACCCGCCAGCTCGCCGCGTGGGACGCGGAGGGCTCCCTGCCGGGCACGAACGGGCACCGGCCACTGATCAGCGTGAACGTCTCGACCCGCCAGCTGGCTGATCCGGGGCTCGTCCCCATGGTGGCGGCCGCCCTGGCCGATGCCGGCCTCGCGGCAGACCGCCTCGTGCTCGAGATCACCGAGAGCACGTTGATGGCGGACGTGGCCGACACCGAGGAGACGCTCGTTCGGCTGCGCGGCCTCGGCGTCAAACTGGCGATGGACGACTTCGGTACCGGCTACTCGTCACTCAGCTACCTCGAGCGACTGCCGGTTGACCTCCTGAAGATCGACCGCTCCTTCACCGCGTCGCTCGGCGACGACCGCGAGATCCCGGTCCTCCTCCGCTCGATCATCAAGCTGGGCCAGACCCTGGGCCTCCAGGTCCTGGCCGAGGGCATCGAGCGCGGCGACCAGGTCATCCGCCTCCGCGAGCTCGGCTGCCGGCTGGGCCAGGGCTACCACTTCTCGCCGCCGCTGCCGGCCGATGCCGTACCGGACGCGCTCGCCGAGCGCTGGGAGACCACCCTCAGCGCCTGATCTCGGGCGCATCGGCCCAAGAACGCCGCCGATGACCGTGTCGCCAGCTTGACACCCCATCGGTCAGCCACTGGATTCCGCTCACGGGTGAGCGGCCGCATCCTGCGGTCCATCAACTTCACCCACGAGTTCGGAGACCAGACCGATGACCACCATCACCGCCCCGAACAGCAACGTCGGCAGCCTCGTCATCGGCGCCATCACCGGCGCACTCGCGATGCTGATCCTCGTCTTCGCCCTGGCCATGGTCGCGATCAATGTCCCGGCCCTGCTGAACGAGCCGGCTCCGGCGCCGGCCCCCATGACCAACGCCGCCAACAGCGACGACCCCACCCCGCTCTCCGGGATCCTGGAGTTCGCTGACTAGACGCTTCCGATCTGGCCCTCCGAGCCGCGGGAAGTGACGAGACCCGGGAGCGATCCCGGGTCTCGTGGCGTGTATCGGCCTCCGCGCCGATCTCCAGGTCAGCTGGCGGCCAGCCTCCTCAGGACCGTCTGCAGGACGCCGCCCTGGCGGTAGTACTCGACATCGACCGGGCCATCGAGGCGGACGATGGCCTGAAAGGCGCGGACCCTCCCGTCCTCCCCTCGGCCTTCGACGGTGAGCTGCTGGCGGGGCAGCAGACCGGCGGCGATGCCGTGGATGGTGAACGACTCGTGCCCGGTCAGGCCCAGCGACTCCCCGCTCTCACCAGGCAGGAACTGGAGGGGCAGGATCCCCATCCCGAGCAGGTTTGACCGATGGATCCGCTCGTAGGACTCGGCGATGACCGCCTTCACGCCCTGGAGGAGCGGCCCCTTGGCCGCCCAGTCGCGCGAGGAGCCGGAGCCGTACTCCTTGCCGGCCAGCACGACCAGCGGCGTCCCGGCGGCCAGGTAGCGCTGCGAGGCCTCGTAGATCGTCGTCCGCTCCCCGCTCGGGAAGTGTTCGGTGACATTGCCCTCGGCGTCCGGCACCAGCCGGTTCCGGAGGCGGATGTTGGCGAACGTGCCGCGGACCAGCACCTCGTGGTGCCCGCGCCGCGCCCCGTACGAGTTGAACTCGCGCGGCTCCACGCCGCGCTCGATCAGCCACTGCCCGGCCGGGCTGGTCCGCGGGATCGACCCCGCCGGCGAGATATGGTCGGTCGTGACCGAGTCCCCCATCCACGCCAGGACGCGGGCATCCACGACATCGGCCAGCGGCGGCGGCTCCGCGCCCAGCCCGTCGAAGAACGGCGGGCGGGCGACGTACGTCGAGGCCGGATCCCACGCATAGCGCCCGCCGTCGGGCACCGGCAATGCGCGCCAGTGGTCGTCGCCATCGAAGACCGACGCGTACTCGCGGCGGAAGATCTCGGACCGCACCCGCTCGGTGACGACGGCCTCCACCTCCTCTGCGGTCGGCCACAGGTCAGCGAGATAGACCGATGTGCCGTCGGCGCCCACGCCTACGGGCTCGGTGGTGAGGTCCAGGTCGATCCGCCCCGCCAGGGCGAACGCTACCACCAGCGGCGGTGACGCCAGGTACGAGGCGCGGGTCAGCGGATGAATGCGGCCCTCGAAGTTCCGGTTGCCGGACAGGACCGATACGCCCACCAGGTCGGTCTCCTCCACCGCGGCGGCGATCGGCTCGGCCAGCGGACCGGAGTTGCCGATGCAGGTCGTGCAGCCGAAGCCGACCAGGTGGAATCCGAGCGCCTCGAGCGGCTCCATCAGGCCGGCGTCGCCGAGGTACTGGGTCACGACCTTGGATCCCGGTGCGAACGAGGTCTTCACCCACTTGGGCACGGTCAGGCCGCGGGCGACGGCGTTGCGGGCCACCAGTCCGGCAGCGACCATGACCGAGGGGTTCGAGGTGTTGGTGCACGACGTGATGGCGGCGATGAGCACCGAGCCGGAGCGGAGCGCATCGGTCGTGCCGTTCAGGCGGACGGTGGCCGATCGGTCCATCGCATCGGCGTACACCGTCCGGAAGTTCTCCGGCAGCCCGGGCAGAGAGACCCGGTCCTGCGGGCGCTTCGGCCCGGCCAGGGAGGGCTCGACATCGGCCAGGTCCAGGGACAGGGACTCGGTGAACATCGGCTCCGGCGAGGCATCGGTCCGGAACAGGTGCTGGGCTTTGGCGTAGGCCTCGACCCGGGCGACGAGCTCGTCCGATCGGCCCGTCATCCGCAGGTAGCGAAGGGTCTCGTCGTCGATCGGGAACAGGGTGGCGGTGGCCCCGAACTCGGGGCTCATGTTGCTGATCGTGGCCCGGTCGGCCAGGCCCAGGCGCGAGAGGCCCGCGCCGTGGAACTCGACGAACTTGCCCACGACGCCGTGGGCACGGAGCATCTCGGTCACGGTCAGGACGAGGTCGGTGGCGGTGGTGCCCGGACGCAACGCCCCGTCGAGGCGGAAGCCCACGACGGCCGGCAGCGGCTGGTACAGCGGCTGGCCGAGGAGCGCGGCCTCGGCCTCGATCCCGCCCACGCCCCAGCCGACGACGCCCAGGCCGTTGACCATGGTCGTGTGGGAGTCGGTCCCGACCAGGGTGTCCGGGAAGGCGGTCAGCGTGCCGTCGGGATCGGGGCGGGCGGTGACCACGTCGGCCAGGTACTCGAGGTTGACCTGGTGGACGATGCCGGTTCCCGGCGGGACGACCCGGAAGTTGGCGAACGCGCCCTGCGCCCAGCGGAGGAGGGCGTACCGCTCCCCGTTGCGCTCGTACTCGCGTTCGACGTTGATGAGGAACGCGGCGTCGGAGCCGTACTGGTCCACCTGGACCGAGTGGTCGATGACCAGGTCGGCTGGGACGAGCGGGTTCACCCGATCCGGGTCACCACCCATCTCGGCGATCGCGTCGCGCATGGCGGCCAGGTCCACCACGCATGGGACGCCGGTGAAGTCCTGGAGGATGACCCGCGCGGGGAGGAACGGCAGCTCGGTCGTGCCCGGGTCGGTGTCCGGGCGCCACGCGGCCAGCGTCGCGAGGTCGGCAGGGCTGACCAGGCCACTCCCCGATGCCGCGTGCCGCGCGGCGTTCTCGATCAGGACCTTGACGGTGTACGGCAGCCGGTCGAGGTCACCGATGCCCAGGGCGGTGAGGTCGTAGTAGCGATACGAGCTGTCGCCCACGCGCAGCGTCGCGCGCGCAGCCGAAGGATCGGGTGGGGGTTGGGTGGTCACGATCGCGCCTCCATCAGTCGATGCTGATCGGCGCCGGACGGGTGCGCCCGTCCCGGGTCGAGATTCACCTTCGAGTATACGCCTCAGGTGTCGCTGCGCAGCCGAGCGTAGGTGACCAGGTCGTGGTGGGCGCCGGCGCGGAACTGGGAGCCGCGCGCCACGCCCTCGCGGATGAAGCCGGCCTTCTCCAGCGCGCGCTGTTCCGCCACGTTGTCGACATCGGTCTGGGCTTCGACGCGGTTCGTATCGGTCGTCTCAAACAGGTAGTCGGCGAGCAGGCGCTGGGCGATCGGGCCAAAGCCCTGGCCGCGGGCCTCCGGGATGAGCGAGATGCCGATGTTCCATGCGCGGTTCGACGGACCCGGCCCGTAGTGGACCTCGTGCCAGCCTACGGTGCCGATGGGCTGGCCATCCGCCACCCGCTCGATGATCAGCTGGCCGTTCCGCTCGTTGCGAAGAGGTCCCTCTGCGAGAGCCGCGCGGATATCGAAGCTGTCGTCCTTCGGCGGCCCGAAGTCGTTGAACTCTCCCTTCGCCTCCGGTGAGCGTGCCCACTCGTCGAGGATGTTCGCGTCAGCCGGCGCGGCGTCCCGCAGGCGAATGGGATCGTCAGTCATGCCACCGGCTCATCGTCCACGCCGTCATCGTCGCCGATCACGTCCCGGCCGTGCATCCGGATCGTCCGGACGTAGAGGAGCAGTGACGGGGCTATAAACGCGGCGGCGGCGAGCATGGCGGCCGGGGTGCCGGCGCTCACCGCTAGGGCGCCCAGCAGCGGGCCGCCCGTGATCTGGCCCACGGCATCGGTCTGGGCATTCAGGGACATGACGGTGGCCCTGACGTTGGGCGTCAGGCTCTGGTTGATCCAGGCGGTGCTGATCGGGATCATGACCCGGCGCAGGACCCGGGTGACGAAGTAGGCCGCGACGGCCATCTCGAAGCTCACCGCCAGCCCGAACACGACCATCCCGACCATGACCGTGGCATCCATCGCCAGCAGCGCCCGCGCGGTCGCAACGTGGTCGTCGGTGTCCACCCGACGGCGGGCGACCTCGGCGATGAGGATGCTGGTCAGGAGGGAGCTGACGCTGATGAGGCCGAACCAGGCGATCGGCGGCAGGTCGATGACCGTGGGGAAGGTGAAGTCGCTGAGGAGGTGGAACTCCCACAGCCGATCGAAGGTTTCGCTCGCGGCGCCGCCCAGGAAGGTGATGAGCAGGATGGTCAGCAGGACCGGCCGAGCCCGGACTGTTCGAATCCCGGCCCTGAGTGTGTCCGCCATCGCCCGCCCGCGGCTCCGATCACCACGCGGGTCCGGGGCGTAATGGTCCTCGGGCATGAAGGCGACGAGCGTGGCGGCGATCACGAAGAACCCGAGCCCACCGATCACCATCGGCACCGCCAGGCCGAACAGGGAGCCGATCAGCGCGCTGCTGCCGATCCCCAGCGCGGCGGCCGCATAGCCCAGCTGGGAACCGCGGAGGTACGTCCTGCCCACGTCCTCTCCCTGGAGCTCGTCCGCGATCCAGGCCTCGGTCGCGCCGGACTGGAAGGTGGCGCCTATCCCCCACAGGATCTGGGCGAACAGGATGGCCACGAAGACCGGCACCAGCCCCCACAGGATGAACCCGGCGCCGAGGAACAGGCAGCCGATGATGACCGACAGCCGTCGGCTGACGGTGTCCGCCACCAGGCCTGTGGGCACCTCGAATACGAGGGCCGAGATCTCGAGCGCCGTCCCGACCAGGACCAGCTGAAGCGCGTCGAGCTCGGCGACCTGGATGCTGTACAGCGCGCTGGCCGTGAAGACCAGCATGTAGCAGTAGAACTCGGACGCCTCAAGCCAGAGGTAGACCCGATAAGCCCGCCGGGCGGAGCGCGGTCGGCTCACCTCGCGCACCAGTACAATCCCCTCGAGGGAGGTACTCCCATGCGACGCCGTTCCCCGTTCGTCCTCGTCCCCCTGGTCGCGCTCCTCGTGGGCTGCCAGACCAGCGCCTCCTCGGATGCCAGCAGCAATCCGACCGTTGAGGGCGCCGCCCGAGTCGAGATCACGATCACCGGCGGGGACCAGGCCGGCGAGTACGAGGCCGAGCTGGTGGATACCGGCTGCAGCCTCGACGAGTTCGGGGGCGACGCGTTCGAGGTCGCAAGCAACGCGATCGAGGGCACGGAGGGCTTCGAGGGGATCGACATCTCGGTGTTCGACGCCGCCGAAGCCCGGTCAGGCGGGACCGAGGACTTCGCCATGGTCCTGGGCTTCGCCGATGGCGCCCAGCCCGAGATGGCTCCCGCGGAGGGGACCGGCACCGGGTCGCTGGTGCTCGAGGAAGACGTGGAGCTGGAGACGGCCAGGGTCACCGTCGAAGGCACGATGGACGACGGCAGCGAGGCCTCGGTTCGAGTGGAGTGCATCGTCGTCCGGACCTTCTGAGCACGAGGCATCCACCAGCCCGCATCGGTCAGTCCTCCCAGCGGGTCCGGACCTGCCCGTGGACCTCGGGCAGGGGCAGTGATTCGGCCTCGGCTTCGACCGCGGCACGCTCGAGGGGCTCAAGGCGTCGCCAGGCCTGGACCGAGAGGTTGCGTCCGGCACGGCGCCAGGTTCCGACGACCTCGCCCCGGACCAAGACGGCGCCCGGCCACACCCGTGACGTCCACAGCGCACCTCGGTGTTCGGCCTCAGGGACCAGCAGCTCGCGGTCGGCTCCCCACAGGAGGTAGAACGTGTCGCCGCTCGGGAGGAGTCGGGCCGCGGCGGGCTGAGCTACGGGGGCGCGGAGCGTCGGCTCGTCGCGGGTAAGGATCCAGGCCTCGCCGATGGGTGTCCGGACCGGCATGAGCGACTCCGCGAGGGCATCGAACGCGGTTCCGCCCTGGGCTGGACCGATCCCCGCCCAGCCGGCGAACGACTCGGGTGTGGCGGCCCCGAAGACGTGGAGGTACCGGCGCGCGAGCTCGAGCCGCGCGTCACTTGGATCGACATCGGGCTGGGGCCCGGCCCAGATGGTCGGCGCCCGGGCGCCCTCCCAGCGGATCAGGATCGTGCCCGTCGGCGCGGCATACCGGATCCCGTTGCCGACGCCCAGCGCGTCCGCGACGTCGCGGTCGCGCATCCGCCGGTCGCCGAGGACGCCCCGCATGGCAGCGGCCATCTCCTCCGCGACGCGGCGGCCGCGTGCATCGTCGGGCCACCGGCCGAGGGTGAAGACCGCGAGGTCGGGTTCCGGGATGACATAGGCGTTGTACCGCGGTCCCCAGACCTGCACCAGCGACGGGTCCTCCCACGCGGAGGGTGCTGAACCCGACACCCGGGCGTGGATCGAGAGCAGCGCCGCGCGCGGCATGCTGTCCTGCAGGCCGGCCCACGCCGTCCGGCGAAGAGACGCGGGGCCGGGTGGTAGCCGCACGTCGAGCGCCTGGACGGTCCGCCGGTAGGCGAGGATCTGGGTCCGGGTGACCTCGAGCTGACGCTTCGCCATCTCAGGCGGACGCCTCGGCCGGCCTCACCGCCTCGAGGGCGCGGAGGACGGTCTCGACCGGGTCGCGGCCGCGGACCAGCGTGATGCGGACGTGGTTGGAGGCCGGCACCGGGCGGAACCCGGCAACGGTCAGCGCGCGAGTCACGACCGCGCGATCGTATCGGCGCCACTTGAGCGTCAGCCGTCCCTCGTCGATCCGGACCTCGGACACGCCGGCTGCCTCGGCGGCCAGTCGGACCGAGACCGCCCGGAAGAGGCCCTCCACCTCGGCCGGGATCGGCCCGAATCGGTCCAGGAGGTGGGCGCGCAGGGCCACGGCGTCCTCATCGGTCTTGGCCTGCGAGAACCGGCGGTAGATCTCGAGCTTGGCCCCGGCGGCACCGATGTACTCGTCGGGCAGGAACGCGGACCCCGGCAGCTCGAGCCGGACCGGCGCCGGCTCCGGCGGCGGGATACGACCGCGACGGAGGTCCACCGCCTCGGCGAGGAGCTGGGTATACAGCTCGAACCCGACGGCGGCCATGTAGCCCGACTGCTCCGCACCGAGGATGTTGCCGGCGCCGCGGATCTCGAGGTCCGAAAGGGCGATCTGGTAGCCAGCCCCCAGGTCAGAGGCGCTGAAGATGGCGTGCAGCCGTCGGCGTGCCACGCCTGACAACGGGAACCCCCGGCGGTGGAGGAGGTAAGCGTACGCCCGTCGGTCGGATCGGCCGACCCGACCCCGGAGCTGGTACAGCTGCGCGAGGCCGAAGGTGTCGGCGCGGGCGATGAGCATCGTGTTCGCATTCGGGATGTCCAAGCCGGATTCGATGATGGTGGTGCACACCAGGACGTCGAACAGGCCGGCGTCGAAGTCGAGCATGACCCGCTCCAGCATCCCCTCCGCCATCTGCCCATGACCGATGGCCACCCGCGCCCGCGGGACGAGCCGGCGGACCCGAGCCGAGGCCGCCTCGATGGTCTCGACCCGGTTGTGGACGTAGAAGACCTGGCCGCCGCGGTCGATCTCGCGGGTGATCGCGTCGCGGATCAGGCCGTCGTCGTCCTCGGCGATCCGGGTCAGGATGGGCAGCCGGGCCTCGGGCGCGGTCTCGATCACGCTCAGGTCGCGGATGCCGACCAGGCTCAGGTGGAGCGTCCGCGGGATGGGGGTGGCGGACAGGGTCAGGACGTCCACCTCGCGCCGGAGGAGCTTGATCTTCTCCTTCTGGCCCACTCCGAAGCGCTGCTCCTCGTCCACCACCAGCAGGCCCAGGTCGGCGAACGACACATCTTTGCTCAGAAGCCGATGGGTCCCGATCACGATGTCCACCGTGCCGGCCGCCAGCTCGGCAACGATCCGCTGCTGGTCGCCCTTCGAGACGAACCGGCTCAGCATCTCGACCTTGACCGGGAACGCGGCGAGGCGGCGCTGGAACGTCAGGAGGTGCTGCTGGGCCAGGACGGTGGTCGGGACCAGGACCGCGACCTGGCGCCCGGCCTCCACCACCCGGAACGCGGCCCGCAGCGCGACCTCGGTCTTGCCATAGCCGACGTCCCCGGCCACCAGCCGGTCCATCGGTCGCCGACGGGTCATGTCCCGCGCCACGTCGTCGATGGTCCGCTCCTGGTCCGGCGTCTCGGTGAACGGGAACGACTCCTCCAGCTCGCGCTGCCAGGTCGTGTCGTCGGGGTAGGCGAAGCCCTCCGCCTGCTCGCGGGCGGCATACAGCTCGAGAAGGTCATCGGCCAGGTCGAGGACCGCCTGCCGGACACGGCGCTTCGTCGCCGCCCACTCGCGTCCGCCGAGCCTGGAGAGCCCCGGCGCAGGCGCCCCGGAGTAGCGGGTGATGCGCCCCACCTGGTCCGCGGGCAGGAAGATCTTGTCGTCGCCGGCGAAGTCCAGCTGGAGGTACTCACGGACGGTGCCTTCGAGGGTGCGGGTCGTCATCCCCACGTAGCGGGCGATGCCGTGGTCCACGTGGACGACCAGCTCCCCGGGCTCGAGCTGGCTCAGGAGGTCGCGGGTGACGACCCGCTTGGACGTGAAGAGGCGACGAACCCGCGCGGCGCCGAACAGCTCCCGGTCAGTCAGCAGGACGAGGTTCGACGGGCGGTGCACGAAGCCGATGCCAGTCGAGCCGTGGACGAGGGCGATCCCGCCGGGCTCGAGTGGTGCCTCCAGGGCCTCGGATGGAGCGATGCCGGCGGATGACTCCCCGAGCAGCTCCGCCAGCCGGCTCGCCTGGTCGGTGGCGACGACGACCCGGGCCCCACCCCGGGCCTGCTCCCTGAGCCACTCCCCGATCTGGTCGGTGCGCCCCGGGAGGGCTGGTGCCGGCCCGAATCCGGTGGCGGTTCCACCTCCCTCGTCCAGCCGCTCCGCGGCCCGGTCCACGAGCGCGGCAAGCGTCTCCGCGGCGGCGTACGGCGGCTGCCAGTGGGCCGGGAGCTCTCCCTCCTCGACGAGGTGGGCACGGCGGTCGGCGGCCCAGCGGTCGGCCTCCGCCGCGTGGGCGCGCAGCTGGTCCACATCGGCCAGGACGAGGTGGGTGTCCGGTGGGATGTGGTCGGCTGAAGGTCCGGCAGTCAGGTGGGTGATCCACGTCTCCGCCGCCTCGGCGACGTCCCCCGCTTCGAGCCGCGCGAGGTCCTTCTGCAGTGTTTCGCTCAGGTCGTCGAGCGGGCCCACCTGCGCGATCACCGTGGCCAGCAGCGCGTCAGGCGCAGGGACGGCGTACTCCCCGGCGGGTAGGAGGAGGATTTCCTTCCGCCGAGACCGGCTGGCCTGGGTGGTGGGGTCGAAGACCCGGATCGCGTCCACCTCGTCCCCGAACTGCTCGATCCGGATCGGGTCGGGCTCGCCGGGCGGCCAGAGGTCGATGAGGCCGCCACGGACCGCCACCTCGCCGATCCCGGTCACCTCGGGCGTGGCGTCATATCCCGCGGCGAGAAGGCCATCGGTCAGCTGGCGCTGGGGAACGCGGTCGCCGACCCGGATCCGCCGCCTGGCGCCGCGCAGCCGCTCGACGGAGATAGTCCGTTGCCACAGGGCGGCGAGCGGCGTCACGACCACGAGATCACGCTCGGCGCCGGCCAGCCGGGCCAGGACCGTCAATCGCGCGGCTGATTCGTCGCGGTCGGGAAGGGCCCGCTCCAGCGGGAGGGTGCCGCGCTCGGGGAGGACGGCGACCGAATCCTCGCCGACCCACGCGCCAAGATCGTCGGCGAGGCGATGGGCCTGCTCATCGGTCTCGACCACGACCACCACCGGCTGCGTCCGGTCCACCACTGCCCGGCGGGCGGCCACGTGCGCGGCGCGAGCAGCAGCGGGGATGCGCAGCTCGACCGGTGGCAGAGGCGGCTGGCCGAAGAGGCTGAGGAGCGGCCCGAGCCGCGGGCCGCGAGTCACGGCCCGGCGGGCGGTTCGTCCAGGTCGACCCCGTTGAACGCGTTCATGGCCGGTTCGATCCCATCCGTCAGCCACGTCTCGACGGCATCGGCCGCGGTGGCGATGGCCTCCCGCGCCAGCTCGTCCTCGCCCTTGCTGAAGGTCGAGAGGACGTGGTCCACCATCTCCCCGTTGCGCCCGATCCCGACCCGCAACCGCGAGAACTGGTCGGTCCCGAGCGAGTCGATGATGTCGCGCAGGCCGTTGTGGCCCCCGGCCGATCCCCCGCGCCGCAGGCGGATCCGACCCAGCGGCAGGTCGGCGTCATCGGTCACGACCAGCAGGTCCAGCTCGTACTCCGCGTTGGCGTTGCGGAGCGCGGCGCGGAGCGGCGGCCCCGACTGGTTCATGAAGCGCGCCGGCTTGACGAGGAGCACGGTGCCGACCGGCTCGCCGCGGTCCACCTCCAGGCGGGCCGCCCCGTCGCGGACGTGGCCCTTCGTGACCCCCCATCGGTCCGCGAGCAGGTCGATGACCCGGAACCCGACGTTGTGCCGCGTCAGCCGGTACCGGTCACCGGGGTTGCCCAACCCGCAGACCACCTTCATGGCTGACCGATGGTAGCCCGCGACCTCGGTGACGCCCGGTAGCATCCGGCGCATGGGTGAGCGGATGGTCGTGATCGGGGGCGGCATCATCGGGGCCACGGCCGCCGCGACGCTGGCGGAGGCCGGGGTCCGAGTCACCATGGTCGAGCAGACGGCCATCGGCGCCGGCGCCTCGGGCCGGAACTCGGGGACCATCCAGCATCCGTTCGATCCGGTGCTGCTGCTCCTCCACCACGAAACGGTGGAGGCCTATCACCAGCTGACGCGATACCACGACGACTTCGCGTTCCCGGCCAACCCCGCCGGCGTGCTGCTCCTCACCGATGATCCCGCGGCCGCCACCGAGCGAGCCGCCGAGCTTGGCGCGGCGTTCCCCGAGCTCGAGGCGGAGGTCCTCGACGCCAGGGCCGTGGCATCGCTCGAGCCGGCGGTGGCGAGCGGATGGGCCGCGGTCCGGGTCGCGACCGGCTACCCGGTCGTCCCGGAGGCCGCAACCCACGCCATGGCGGCGCGGGCGGTCCGGGCGGGAGCCGCGCTGCGGATCGGCCGCGCCGCACGGCCCTGGGTCGATGGCAGCGCCCTTCGCGGAGCGGTCTTCGATGATGACGAGACGATGGGCGCGGATGCGGTGCTCGTCGCCGGCGGCCCGTGGACGCCGGAGATCCTTGGGCTGGAGCCGCCCTGGCCGGCGGTGACCCGCACCTGGGGCGTCACCGTCCAGGTCGAACTGCCCGAGCCGCCCCGTTCCGTCCTGGAGGAGGGCGTTGTCCACACCATAAACGTGCCGACCGGGCACGAGGGCAGCCTGTTCAGCCTGGTCACCGCCGGCGGCGTGGCGACGATCGGCTCGACCTTCGTGGCCGACGAGCCGGACCCGGCCGAGTGGGCGCCTCGCCTGGTCGAACGGGGCACGGCCTTCGTGCCGGCCCTCGCGACCGCCGCCATCACGGAGGTCCGGATGTGCGCCCGGCCGCAGTCGTCGGACGGGCGTCCGTTCATCGGTCCGGTTCCGGGCGTGGACGGCCTGTTCGTGTGCGCAGGACACGGACCGTGGGGCATGTCCACCGGGCCGGCCAGTGCCGCCATGGTCGCCGAGCTGATGCGAGGCGGAGCCGACCGGGTCCCCGCCGAGCTGCGAGCGGATCGCCCGATCTGAGAACGGCGGCCTAGTAGCCGGCCACGACCGCGTGGCCGCCCGCGCGGTCGAACAGGGACCCGGGCTTCCAGTCCACGTCATGGAAGCGGCGGTGAAGGACGGTCAGGGTCTGGTGCTCCGCCTCGCGCATCGCCGATTCCCCCTCCGAATCGTCGTGGTCGTGGCCGAGCAGGTGGAGCGTGCCGTGGATGGCGAGGAGGGCCATCTCCTCTGGGACGCTCCAGTCGCCCTCCGCCGCCTGCCGGACGGCCTGGTCCAGGTCGATGACGACATCTCCAAGCACGAACGGACCGCTCCCCGGCATCCGGCCGTCCTCGTCTGCCAGGTGGGAGTGGCCGCTCTCGACGCTCCACTCGTGGAGCGGGAACGAGAGGACGTCGGTTGGCCCGCGCTCACCCATGTGGTCGAAGTTCAGACGGGTCATCTCCGCGTCCCCGCAGAGGGTGACCTCGACCTCCGCCTCCCGCGTCGGGAGGGCGCTGCGGACGGTCTCCGCCACGGCGGCGGCGAGGACCTCGAGGGCGGTGTCGGCGGGAAGTGGCTCCACCGCCTCTGTCAGCCGGGGGCGACCGACCTTCTCGTGGAGAGTGACCCCGGGCTCCATCGGTCCATCCTAGGGCCACCGGCCCCATCGGCTCAAGGCCGGTGCGTCCCGGCACCGAGCGAGGCCGAGGCCTCAGGCGCTGCGGGAGTCGCGCTCGATGGGGAGGACGTTCTCGGGGTAGCTGATCCGCTGGTGGTACATCCCCAGCAGCTGCTCGACGAAGGACTCCCGGATCCGGCTGATGTCGCGGAGGGTCAGGTTGCTGTCGTCGAGCTGGCCGTCCGCCAGTCGCCCGTCCACGATCTTGTCCACCATCCCGCGGATGTCGGCGTCGTCCTTGCGAGGCAGGGAGCGGACCGATGCCTCGACGCCGTCGGCCAGCATGACAATGGCCGCTTCCCGGGTCTGCGGCTTGGGGCCGGGGTAGCGGAAGGCCTCCGCATCGGGCTCGTCGCCTTCCTGGACGGCCTTGCCATGGAAGTAGCCCATCACCGACGTCCCGTGGTGCTGCGGGATGAACCCCGCGACCTGGACCGGCAGGCCGTACTCCTGGGCGAGGTCCACCCCGTCGCGGACGTGAGCGGCAATGATCCGGGCGCTCGTCTCGGGGCTGAGGTCGTCATGGACGTTCGGCCCGCCGGCCTGGTTCTCGATGAAGGCAAGCGGGTTCTTCATCTTGCCGATGTCGTGGTAGTACGCCGCCACGCGGGCAAGCAGCGGGTCGGCGCCGATCGTCTCGGCCGCCCGCTCGGCCAGGTTCCCGACCAATACCGAGTGGTGGTACGTCCCGGGCGTCTCGAGCAGCAGTCGGCGGAGGAGCGGGTGGGCCGGGTTCGCCAGCTCCAGCATCTGGAACACGGTCAGGATCCCGAACACGTTGCCCAGGACGGCGAAGCCACCCACGGCCAGGATGACGGACAGGGCCGCGTTCACGACCCCGGCCAGGGCCAGCTGCGCGATGCCGGTGGCGTCGAGGCCGTCGAGCAGGCCGAATGCCACGACCACCGCCACATTGACGAGGGCGAGGACGATGCCGGCCCGGACGAAGGCGTTGAGCCGCTCGGCCTGGAGGATGATCACGAGCGAGGCGAACCCGCCGGCCGCGACGTACATCGCCGGACCCAGGGTCGCCCCGTTCACGAGCCCGGCCACGATCGCCAGACCGATGGCCATCGCTCCTCCGGCTGCTCCCCCCAGGAGGAGGCCGGTCAGCATGACCGCGGCTGAGGTCGGGACCAGGTACGCGACGATCGTCCCGTCCCCGGTGAGCCGGATGACGACTGCCGTCGCCAGCAGGATGAGGAGGAACAGAACGAGGCTCCGCGGTCGATGCCAGATGGCCGGCTGGAAACGCCACAGGAAGCCGACCAGCAGGATCCCGAGCAGGGCGGCCATCAGCAGGTAGCCGACGATCGGCAGGACGTCGCCCACAGGCTCGGTCAGGCCCAGCTCGGTGAGCTTCTCGAGATCGAGGGTGGTGACCGGGTCGCCGGCGCGCACGATCGCCTCGTTGTCCTGGACCGTGACCCGGACCGGCTCGACGGCGGCCCGCGCCTCCTGGCGGGCGGCTGTGGTTGCTTCGCTGCTGAACGCCAGGTTGGCGGCGATGTGCGCGGCCGCGAGGTCACCGGCCATCTCGCGCTCACCCGATGCGAGATCCACGCTGACCGCTTCGCGGGCCGCCTGGCGCGCCTCGGCCAGCGCATCCTCGCGCACCTCGCCCGCCTGGGCCTGGTCCAGGACACGTCGGGCTTCGGCGGCGACCTCGTTCCATCGGGCTGTCGGGAGGCCGGCCAGGATGGCGACCTGCGATGCCCGGAGCGACGGCGAGGCCTTGGCGAGGCCGGCCTGGGTATCCGCCGGGGACAGGGTCCCCGCATCGCGGTCGGCCAGGATGGACTGGACGGCAGTCACCTCCGCGTCGTACGCGGCCAGCTGCCGGGAGCGGATCTCGGCCTGGGGTCGGATCTCGACGTAGATCGGCGCGACCGCCCCCTCGGCCTCGGCCCGCGCCGCCTCGGTCTCGGATGCCGACACGAACGAGACGGCGCGTGGCGCGAGGATGTCCTCGGTCGCGACATCGCCAACCTCGAGCGAGAACGTGTTCGGGATGAGGTCCACTGCCAGCACCGCGAAGATGGCGACCGCCACGAGCGCGGTGACCGCGACCAGCCGCGCCACGGCGGCGCCAGCGGTGGCCCGGTCGCGGGGCGCGAGCGTCCTGGTGATGAACATGGGGCGGGGATGCTACCCCGCAGACGCCTCTGATAACAGCCGGCGAACCAGGTCACTGACTTCTTTCCCATCCGCCCGCCCCTTGGTCTGCGGGACGAGGGCGCCCATGACCTTGCCCATGTCGGCGGGACCGGACGCCCCGGTGGACGCGACGGCCTCTCGGGCGAGGCGCTCGAGCTCGTCGGCGGAGAGCGGCTCGGGCAGGAACTCGCGCAGGACGGCGATCTCCGCCTCCTCGGCGTCAGCCAGCTCGGTTCGGCCCGCGCCACGGAACAGCTCGATGCTCTCGCGTCGCTGCTTCACCTGGCGGTCGAGGACCTCGACCATCTCCGGATCGGCCAGCTCGTGGCCGAGCTCGATCTGGCGGTTGTGAGCCGCCGCCATGGCCATCCGCAGGGTGCTCACTCGAGCGGACTCGCCCGCTTTCAGGGCAGCGCGCATCGCGGTCGAGAGATCGGTCTGGAGGCTCATCGGTTCAGTCTGAGCATGCAAACGGGATCGGTCAGAAGGACCGATCCCGACCGGGGGCTAGACGCGCGGACCCTTGCGCTTCTTGGATTCCTTGCGCTTGCGCTTCACGCTGGGCTTCTCGTAGTGCTCGCGGCGCCGTGCCTCGGCCAGGATGCCGGACTGCTGGATCTTCTTGTTGAAGCGTCGCAGCGCGCTCTCGAACGACTCGTTTTCGCCCACGCGGACTTCCGCCAAACGTCTCGCCTCCTATCGGCCCGAATTCACGCACGGTTGATATCCGGCGTACAGGGCTCGCGGAGTCTAGCACCAGTGTCTGAACCGAGCGTGGAGGAGCCCCGTAGTAGGAGTAGACGGCGACGGTGCGGCCCGGCACCGGGTGCGTGCCATTTGGCCGCCGTCGAGGTCTGGGGTAGCCTTCGCCCAAGCCCCGTCCGGAATCCAGGGAGGAAGAGGAATCGTGAAGTATCGAAGCATGACGGGCGCGCTCGCCGGGTTGATCATCGTCCTGGCGGCCTGCTCACCCTCCGCCAGCTCGACCGACAGCGAGCCCAGCGCGGCTGCCAGCGAGGCCCCGGCCAGCGAGCCAGCCTCGAGCGAGGCGGCCTCAGGCCTGGCGCTGCGGATCGCGGACACCACGGCGGGTCCGGCCCTGGCCGGCGCTGACGGCCTGACCCTCTACATCCAGACCGAGGAGGCAGACGGGACCATCCACTGCGTGGACGCCTGCGCCGCGAACTGGCCGCCGCTGACCGAGGCCGTCGAGGCCGGCGAAGCGGATGAGGCTCTGCTGGGCACCATCGAGCGCCCGGACGGTGCCGTGCAGGTGACGTACAACGGCTTCCCGCTGTACTACTTCACCGGTGACGTTGGCGAAGGCGACGCCACGGGCGAAGGCCTGAATGGCGTCTGGTTCATCGCCAATCCGGAAGGGAACTAGCCGCATCCGGTAGGGATCGAGGCGCCGCCTCAGGGCGCGGTGGCCTCGGTCTCGACCGCGCCCGGTGCCTCCGCCGCTCCCAGCGGCCCCGTGCGCATGACCGATCTGGTCATGAGCGCCACCACCACCCCGCCGATCACATAGCCCGCCCCCTGGATCACGAGCAGGGCCAGGATCGGGATCACCTCGCCCGCGAACCCGGCGAGCACCGCGCCAACCAGTGACCCCACCGCTCCCAGGGCCCCGATGGCGCCGATCACCCGACCGCGCTGCCGGTCCTCGGCCCGAACCTGCTCCAGGGTCGCTACCCCCGCCCCGATCGCCGCACCGGGCACGCCCACGATGACGAGCATCACGAGGGCCGGTCCAATGTGGGGGTACACCACCGGGTATGTAAACAGGACGAGGTCGATCAGGCCGAAGACGACCGCGGCGATGATCAGCATCCGGAGCGGGTTGACGCGCGAGCCAAGGCGACCGATGACCAGGGCACCGATCAGCCCGCCGATGGCCTGGGTGGAGAGGACGGCGCCGTAGCCGGCGCTGTCGGAGTTGAGCGCGTCGCGCACCCACGGCACGAACAGGGTGAGGGTCAGGCCCTCGCCGATAGCGGTGATGAGCAGGAACACGAGCACCGCACGCAGGACGATGTCATGGCCGACCACCCGCAGCCCGTCTCGCCACTCCCCGAGCAGCCGCTGCCAGGCGGAGACCGTCTCGTGCTCGAGCGACTCGTGGGGCGCGGCGCGCGATCTCGTGGTCCGGATGGCCGCGATGAGCCCCGCCGCCACGAGGAAGGTGGCCGCGTCCAGGATGGCCACCGCGGTCAGCCCGCCGAGGGCCACGACCACGCCTCCGATGGCCGGACCGATGAGCCGCGCGAGGTGGCGGTTGACGCCGCTCAGCGCGTTGGCGGTCACGAGCTCCTCCTCCCCGCCCTCGAGGAGGTTTGGCAGGAGAGCCATCTCGGCCGGCATGAACAGCTGCTCGAGGCTGCTCTCGATGACGAGGACCACGAACGCGATCCACAGACCGATGGTCCCGATCGCCAGCAGCGGGAGGAGGAACACGGCCAGGAGGACGTTGACCACGATCATCAGCCGCCGCCGGTCCCAGCGGTCCACGTAGACTCCGGCGACCGAGCCCAGGACGATCCGCGGCACGAGGGCGGCCAGAACCATGCCACCCGTCGCCAGCGTGGAACCGGTGATGCGGTAGATCTCGAACGGGAGCCCGACGAACAGGATCCAGTCCCCGATCATCGAGATCAGGCCGCCGGTCCACAGCAGCCCGAAGTTCCGCTGGCGAAGGAGTCTCAGCATGCGCGCCGATTATCCCGGCTTGCCCGCAGCCGGCAGGCGCGGGTCAGCTCGTGGCGACCTCGGTTTCGGCGATCGGGACTGGTTCGGTCGTGCGGTCGCCCGCCGCTGGCGATGACTCGGCCCTGGCCACCGCTGATGAGAGTCGCTCGAGAAGCGGAATCGCCCCAAGCTCCGAAAGGACGACGCGGCTGTTCTGGATCGCCTGCTGAACCTCGAGCTGAGAGGGATCCAAAACGGCGGCCATGTCGATCCCTACCAGGGCGACCTGGAGCGGCATCTCGAGCGCCCGATACTCATCGGCCGCGCGCTCGAACATCGAGACGGCCTCCTGGCTCGATCCCGCCAGACCGGTGCGGGCGGCGTTCAGGGTCAGGGCCAAGGCGTCCACGGCCGGACCATGCCGACCGCTGTCGTGCAGGGCCTGAGCCACGTCGCCGAGCGCCGAATCGTCGTGGTTCCACGCTGCGAGGTGCACGAACCAGATGAAGTTATCGGACGCTCCCTCCGACCAGTTCTCCAAGCGGAAGTGGCGCATCGCGTCTGCATCTCGGCCCACGGCGAGCGCTTCGTATGCTTCGGCCGACGCCACGAGGAGCTGGTACGACAGCTCGGTGACCGGAACTTCGCGGATCCTCGCCAGCAGGTCGTCACGAGGCTGGCCGCGAAGGGCGCGGTAGCCGTGCACGATTGCGGCTGCCAGAAGCCAGTCGCCCTCCTCGAGACTCTCGTCGAGGAGATCATCGAGGACCGAGTCGGCCCACACCCATTCCCCGATGGTCAGAGCCGCGCCCGCCGCGTTGTACGACGCCAGCATCGTGTACCCGCGGTGGCCAATTCGTCGCGCGATGCTCAGACCTTCACGGCTCGTCTCGAATGACAACCGCGGAGAAATCCACTCTATGGAGCTTGCCTGGTTCTGCATCGCCCGCATCACGACCAGCGTGGCCCCGAGGGATTCGCCGAGTTCCTGGCCCGCTCGGATCAGCCCAAGCCCTTCACGGACCCGTCGACTCATCGTCATGGTGGTGCCCTTGGTCACCAGCAGGTCGGCGACAACGATGCCCATGTCGCCGAACTCGGCGGCTGGGAGGACGCGATCGGCAGCCCGAAGCGCAGCGTCAAACTCGAAGTGGAGCATGTGGGCGCGAGATAGCTGGGCACCCGCCGCTATGAGCTCCGGACGAGCGGCAAAGTCGATCGTTTCTCCCAGAACCGGCTCCAGCAGTTCGACGGCCTCGCTGTATCGAGAAGCTTCGACGAGCGTCGTCGCCAATGCGGTGATCGCCCGGTCCATTCCCTCGCGGTCGTTTGTGGCGGTGAACTGCTCGAGGGCCCGCCGCAGCAAGCCTTCGCTGTCGGTATAGCGGCCCGCGGTCCGCGCAGCGACGCCGGTCCTCAGGGCGAGCTCGGCCTCGTCGGCGGGATCCTGTGCCAGGCCAAGCGCCTGGGAGGAGAACTCGAAGGCCTGGTCAGATGCGCCGAGTGACGCGGCCCGATCGGCTGCAGCGCGCAGCGCCACGCGAGCCTGGGCGGCCAGGGCCGCCGTCTCTTCAGGGCTGTCGGCATTGGCGTGTGCCGCTACATACTGCCCGGCGAGAGCTCCTGCCAGCTCATCGGTCTCGAGGCTTTCGAAGAAGCGGGCCGCAGCCAGGTGGCGCACCTTGCGGTCCCGCCGTGCGAGCGTGTTGTACGCGACCTCGCGGATAAGCGACTGGACGAACCCGTACTGGTTCCGCTCCGGTGACCTCGGATCGTTCTCCATGGTGAGCAGCTCACGCCGGACGAGCGCCTCAAGCGGAGCTTCCATGGCCTCGCGCTCCAGTCCGCTGACCGCTGACAGGCCCGTCACCGTAAAGCGCTGGCCAAGCACGGTGGCGTCCTGCGCGAGCGCCCGGACCTCCGGGTCGAGGGCGTCAAGTCGGGAGCCGATCAGCGCAGCCAGCGACTCCGGGACTGCCAGCTCGCTGAGGTCGCCGCTCGGCGCGTATGCCCCACCCTCCTCGACCAAGCGGCCGTCGGCGACCAGCATCCGTACCGTCTCGACCGCGTACAGGGGGATCCCATCGGCCCGTCCGGCGATGGCCCGCGTGGCGGCATCCGGGAGGCCAGGAACCAACCCCAGCAGCAGCTCTCGAATGGCCGGCTCCGGGAGGGGCTCGAGGTATACCGATGTGAACTGGCGCTTCCCGGCCCCCCAAGTCGGTCGCTTCTCGAGAAGCTCAGGTCGCGCCAGGGTCAGGATGAAGATCGGCTGCGTGCGGCTCCACTCCAGCAGGTAGTCGATGAAGTCGAGCATCCCGCTGTCCGCCCAGTGGAGGTCCTCGAAGGCGAGGACCACCGGCACGTCGGCCGCCAGGTGCTCGAAGAATGTCCGCCAGGCGCCGAAGAGCTGCTCAGTGTCCGTCTCGCCGCCGCTCAGGCCGAGCAGCGTCAGCATGCACGGCTCGATCCATCGCCGGTCCGCATCGTCGGGCACGTTCTCGACGACCATGGCGTGGATGCGCGCACGGGTGGTCGCCTCGTCATCGGTCTCGGCAAGGCCCGCCCTCTGTCGGATCATTTCGCCCAGGGCCCAGAAGGTCAGCCCCTCGCCGTAGGCAGGGCTGCGGCCATGGTGTCCCCAGAAGTCCTCGGCCTCGGCGTCGACGTGGTTGAAGAACTCGCGCGACAGGCGGCTCTTTCCGATGCCCGCCGGCCCAACGACCGACACCAGGCGCGCCCGCCTCTCGCGGGCCGTCGCGTGAAACAGGTCCTTGAGGAGCGTGAGCTCCTCCATGCGCCCGACGAAGGGCGCTTCCGGTCCTTCCGACCGCCATCGCCCGCCAATGCCGCCGGCAACTCGGAGCGCGCGCCACGCCGGAACGGGCGCGCCCTTGCCCTTCAGGTCATGGTCCCCCGTCGGCTCGAACACTATTCCGGCCGACGCCGACCGTTGGGTCGACTCCCCGACCAGCACCGTACCGGGAGGTGCCACCGACTGAAGGCGGGAGGCGGTGTTAACGAGATCGCCGGCCACCATCCCCTGGTCGGTGGCTCCCAGGGTGACGGCCGCCTCCCCGGTGAGGATGCCGGCTCGCGCCTCGATACCGGGGCCCAGTCCGCGGACAGCCTGGACGATGTCCATTCCGGCGCGGACCGCCCGCTCGGCGTCGTCTTCGTGGGCGACCGGAACGCCCCACACGGCCATGACGGCGTCGCCGATGAACTTCTCGATCGTCCCCCCGTATCGCTCGACGACCTGGCGCGCCGTTTCGAAGTAGGCACTGAGTGACTCGCGAACCTGTTCCGGGTCACGGTCCTCCGCGAAGGGTGTAAATCCAACCAGGTCCGCGAACAGGACCGACACGACGCGGCGCTCGGCCACCGGTGCAGCGACATGCCCACCGCCGGTCGCGGCGGACGAGGACGAGCCGCCGGGCTGCGATGCCATGGCGGTCGCGCATTCGGAGCAGAACTTGGCGGCGGGCGGGTTCGGTGTTCCGCAGTTCGAGCAGGCGCGCGCTAGCGGGGTTGCACACTCGGTGCAGAACTTGGCCGAGGCAGGATTCTCGGTCTGGCAGTTGGCGCAGATCAACGGGAGGGGCACCCCGTGTGGGCGATGGGGCGGAAGCGTAGCGGAATGTGACGCCCGTAGGTCATCCGGGTGGCCACAGCATGGGCCGGCCGCCAAGGAGGTGGAAGTGGAGGTGGAACACGCTTTGACCCGAGTCTGGGCCAACGTTGGTGACGATCCGATAACCCCGGAGACCCGCCTGACTCGCAACCGCCCGAAGTGAAGAGAACAAGGCAGCCAGGATCTCCCGGTCGGCCTCGCTGTCGGTCAGGTCGTCCGCGGATTGGATGTGTCGGCGAGGTATGGCGAGGAGGTGGGTTGGCGCCCGCGGGTTGATGTCGCGGAAGACGATGATCTGCTCGTCCTCGTGCACGCGGTCCGACGGGATCTCCTCGGCCGCGACCCGGCAGAACATGCACCCGGCCTCGTAGGTTGGATCGCGTTCGGGCATGGGCGGAGCCTAGGCGAAGTCGCCGGTCCGCGACAAGACCACCGCCGCGGCGGCTACAGCCACGGATTCGCTCCGCAGGATGCGCGGACCAAGACTCGCGACCGCCGCTCCGGCCTGCAGCGCGGCGTTCGCCTCCTCCGATGAGAACCCCCCTTCGGGACCGATGAGCAGTCGCTCAGGTGGCGCGATCTCGGACAGTCGGGCGCCGCCGGACCGCTCGAGCAGGACCACGGAGCCCGGACCGATGACCTCGAGCAGCGGGAACGGTGGCATGACCTCGGGCACGAGCCCGCGCTCAGACTGCTCGGCCGCTTCGCGGGCGACCGCGCGGAGGCGGGCCAGGCGAGCCGGCGAGATGTCGCGAGCGACGCAGCGCTCGGTGACCATGAGCTCGAAGCGCGAGACTCCCACCTCCGTGCCCTGGCGGATGACCGGCTCGAGGTGGTCGCCCTTCAGCAGGGCCTGCGCGATCGTCAGCCGATGGACCGGCTCGCCGCCCGATGGGGCGCGGGACAAAACCTCCAGCCACGACCCGGCGAGCCGGCAGCGGACCTCCTGCCCGTCCCCCTCGAGCACCACGATCTCGGCGCCCTCCCGCAGGCGCAGGACCCGGGTGACCTGACGCGCTAGGGCTTCCGGCAGTGGGAAGCGGTCGTCGACCGCCGTTCCCGGATCGACGAAGAACCGATGGATGGTCATACCGAGCGCACAAGCCGGAGCGTGGCCCAGTCGCCATCCACGCGGCGCTCGGCGACGAGGAGCCCCGCGGCGGCGAGGGCAATCTCCACTTCCGCTTGGCGCGAGGTGATGATCCCCGACGCGATGAGCATCCCCATCGGCGCGGTATGCGCCGCCAGCCGTGGGGCCAGCTCGACCAGGACGGCGGCCACCAGGTTGGCGAGGACGAGGGGGAACGCTTCCTCGACGACTTCCGGCAGCGTCTCGTGATGGACGGTCACCTGCCCGCCCAGCCCGTTGATGGCGGCGTTCTGGCGCGTGGCCTCCACCGCCAGGACATCGGTGTCGTAGCCGACCACCCGCTCGACGCCGAGCCGAAGGGCGGCCAGGCCCAGGATCCCGGACCCGCAGCCGACGTCCAGCACCGCATCCGGCAGAGCCCCAAGCGCCTGCATCGCCTCGAGGCAGCCCTGGGTTGTCGGGTGAAGTCCGGTTCCGAACGCCATGCCCGGATCCATCCGCACCACCAGCCCGGCATCTGACGGCATGTCCAGCCAGGTGGGGACGATCGTGATCCGACCGACCCGGATCGGCTGATATCCATCTCGCCAGGCCGTCGCCCAATCGGCGTCGTCCACGGAGGTGACCGCGAGCCCGCTCATCGGTCGAAGGTCGAAAGCCCGGAGGTGCCAGAGCGCTCGTTCGGTGCGGTCCACCGCGCCGGCCGCCTGCGCGTCCTCGGGGACGTAGGCCGTCACCCGGTAACCGGCGGTGGGGTCCGGCCGCAGGGCCTGCTCATCGGCGGGGTCGGCCACCACCCGGAGCGGCTCCACCACGCTTCCCCGGCCAAGGCGGCCGAGAATCTCGCTCACCGCCTCGACCGCCTCGACGTCGGCCTCCACGCTGAGGGCCAGCCAGCGCATCGGCTCCGCGCCCGTGGTCGCGGTCAGCTGAAGAGGTCTCGGAGGCGGTCGCCGAGGGTCGGCCCGCTCTTCGGCAGGACCGCCGGCCCGCTCGCCTCGCCCAGCTGCTGGAGCAGCTCCCGCTCGCGCTTGCTGAGCTTGGCCGGCACGACGACGGTGACCAGCACGTGGAGGTCGCCGCGCCCCGCGCCGCGGAGGCGCGGCATGCCACGGCCGCGGAGCCGGATCTCCTGCCCGCTCTGGGTTCCGGCAGGGATCTCGACGTCCTCCATCCCGTCCACGGTGCGGACCGGGACCTTGGCCCCGAGGGCGGCCTGCGCGAAGTTGACCGGCACCTCGGCGTACAGCTCGCTGCCGTGGCGAACGAGATCGGCCTCTTCGCGGACGGTGACGACGACGTACAGGTCGCCCGGCGGCCCGCCGCGGGGGCCGGCCTCGCCCTGCCCCTCGAGCGCGATCCGCTGCCCGCTCTCGATCCCGGCCGGGACCGCGACCTGCAGCCGCCGGTCCTCGCGGAGTCGCCCATCACCCTTGCAGGCGTGGCACGGCGTCGAGACGATCCGCCCCTCCCCGTTGCAGCGGGGACAGGCGGTGATGTTCACCATCTGGCCGAGGATGGTCTGAGAGACGCGCCGACGCTCCCCGGTGCCGTTGCACTCGGGACACCGCTCGGGCTCGCTGCCGGGCTCGGCGCCCGAGCCGGCGCAGGTCGCGCACTGGACCAGGGTCGGGAACCGGATCTCGCGGGTCACGCCGGTGACGGCCTCGGCGAGGGTGATCGTCAGCTCGTAGCGCAGGTCAGCGCCGGCCACCACCCGCTGCCGCCGCCGGCCGCCGGCCGGGCTGCCACCGAAGAACGCGTCGAAGATGTCACCGAACGGTCCGAACCCGCCGCCGAACGGCTCACCGGAGGCGCTGGCCCCGTCCACCCCGGCGTGGCCGAACATGTCGTACGCGGCCCGCCGCTGGCGGTCGGACAGCACCCGGTACGCCTCGTTCAGCTCCTTGAAGCGCTCCTCGGCCCCGGTGCTGGTGTCTACGTCGGGGTGGTGCTTCTGGGCGGCGCGGCGGAACGCGCGCTTGATCTCCTCGTCGGAGGCGCCCCGATCGACCCCGAGAATCTCGTAGTAGTCGCGCTTGACCGCCATGGTCGGCGGATTATACCGATTGGCACTCTGTACCCCAGAGTGCCAGCCGAGCTACCCGGCCGGCGGCGTGGGGCGTGACCCGCCCCAGAAGGCCAGTGCCTTCCGTGCGCCATACAGCGCAAAGGCCAGGAACGTGACGGCGAATGCGACCACAGCGGCTACCGCAGCCAGCTCGGTGGACATCCCGAACTGGGCGACCACCAGCCCGACCAGGACAGCGGCGACCACGCAGTTGACGATCAGGATCATGAGTGGCGTCGTCACGAACGCGTGCATGATGTTCGCCCGGAGGCTTGGCACCTGTACGCCGGCTCCTCCCGGCGCGCCGAACGTCCGCAGCACGCCAACCACGTCCTCCGTCCACCCGGTGATGAGGTACGGCTCGATCCCCGGATCGATCTCCAGGTAGGCCCGTCGCAGCCGGTTCATGCCCTTGACCCAGACGAGGTCCTCGTCGTTGATCTCGTTCAGTCGAACGAAGGTCGAGCTGCCGACGAAGAAGACGATCGGCAGGAGCAGCAGCGCGAACGTCATGAACTCGCCACCGAAGTCGGTGGCCTGGGCCACCAGAGCCAGGGCCACGACGGCGCCGGTCAGGACGGTCAGGAACATGCCGGCCCGGGCAAACGACTCGTTCCAGGACAGGCTTCTCGTCGCCAGCAGGCTCCAGTGCTCGGTGGTCAGGAGCTGAACCCGGATGGCGCGTGCCGCAGCGTCGTCAGTAGTCGGATTGGTCACGGTTGGAGGGGGTGCTCCGGCATGCTCAGTCGTCATGTGTGCAGTGTGCGACCGGGCAACCGGGTTCGTCTAGCATCGGCCCGCCCATGACCGATCTCCGAGAGCTGTCCGCGGACCACGCGCGGCGCTTCCTCGTCCGCCGCCAGCTGCTCGACCCGCCGCGCTCGCTCCCGGCGAGGCCGGCATCGGTCCTCCGCGTCATCGACCGCCTCGGCAGCCTCCAGTTCGACCCGTTGGAGATGCCCGGCGCCCGCAACCACGACCTGGTCCTCTATTCCCGGATCAAAGGCTACGGCCGCGATTGGGCAGACCGGTGGCTCTACGGGGCCCCCAGCCAGCGACGCCTCATCGAGCTCTACAACAAGTCGCTCAACCTCCTACCCATAGAGGAGCTCCGGTACTACCGCCTGTCCTGGACGCGGTATCGCGCCTACTACCGCGATTTCCTGGGCGAGCACCGCGAGCTGGCGGACCGCATCCGCGACCACATCCGTGATACCGGCCCGGTATCGACCGCCGCGTTCCGTGATGTCAACCATCGAATCGCATGGTGGTGGGACAGCAACGGCGCGACCACGACCACCGCCGCTCGCGCCGTGATGGAGGCACTGTTCGTGTGCGGCGAGCTCGGCATCTCGCGCCGCGAGGGGAGCCGTCGCTACTACGACCTCATCGAGCGCCTCGTACCCGCCCACCTCCTGGCGGCCGATGCCCCGCAGGCGGACCAGTACCGTCACCGATATCTCTCTCGTCATCGCGGGGTGGGGCTCATGGCCGAGGGCGGGGCTTCGGAGCTGCTGATGGGCACCGGCAAGGCGCCCGACCGCAAGCGAATGCTCGCCGAGCTCATCGAGGCAGGCCTTCTCGTCCCGGTCAGGATCGAGGGGTTCAAAGAGACACGCCACGTCCTCGCCGGTGAACGGAACATCCTGGGGGCCGCGGCCGAGGCAGAGCCCGATCGCGTTCCCGCCGTCACCTTCGTCCCGCCGCTGGACCCGCTCCTATGGGATCGCCGGCTGGTGAAGAGCCTCTTCGGCTTCGACTACATCTGGGAGGTCTACGTCCCGCAGCCGAAGCGCCGGCACGGCTACTACGTCCTCCCCATCCTGTTCGGCGACCGCTTCGTGGGCCGCATCGAGCCGCGCTTCGATCGGAAGGCCGGCATCCTCCACATCGTGGGCATCTGGTTCGAGGATGGCTTCGGACCGATGGAGGAGCCGCATTTCGTCCCGGCCCTCGCCGAAGCGGTCCGGGCCTACGAGACCTTCGTCGGCGCGACGCGGACGACCTGGCCGCGGACCCGGATCGGACGCGAGCTGGCGCGAGCCACGGCGTGAGCGCCCCGCGCTGGCTGCTCCGTATCCTCTGGCTCGAGGATCGGGCCCTCTCCCGGCTCAGCGGCGGCCGGCTGGTCTTTCCGAACAGCAGCGGAGGCGCCGTGCGCACCCTGTTCCTGCGGACGACCGGCCGAAAGACCGGCCAGCAGCGTCGGAACGGCCTGTACTACGTCGAGGACGGTCCGAACCTGGTCATCGTGGCCTCGAACGCCGGACGCGACGAGGATCCGGCGTGGTGGCGCAACCTGCGGACCCATCCCGACACCGAGGTCGAGGTCGGCAGGGAGGTGCGTCAGGTGCATGCCCGCCAGGCAGCCCCGGCCGAGGCGGCGCGCCTCTATGAGCGATTCGTGACCGCGCTTCCCCAGTACGCCGACTACCGCCGGAGCACGACCCGCGAGATCCCGGTCGTCATCCTCGAACCGCGACCGGACGCCTAGCCGAACTCCACGACCACCGGGGCGTGGTCGGATGGGATGCCGGGGTACGTGCTTGGCTTGCGCGCGTCGCGATCGCGCTCCGCGGTGACCGCCCGCGCGGCCAGTGGGGCGGACGCCAGGACGTGGTCGATCCGCATCCCGAAATTCTTGTGAAAGTGACCAGCGCGGTAGTCCCACCAGGTGAAGTACCCCGGCTCGGGGTGGAACTGGGCGAGGACATCGGTCAGCCCCCACTCCACGAGCCTCGCCACGCGCTCCCGTTCGGGGGCGGAGACGTGGGTGCCGCCGTGTGCGGACTCCGCGTCCCACACGTCGTTGTCAGTGGGCGCCACGTTGAAGTCGCCGCACAGGGCCAGCGGCAGGGACGGGTCGTTCGCCGCCCGCAGCCACCCATCCAGGTGGTCGAGCCACTCGAGCTTGGCGTCGTAGAACTCGGAGCCGACCACCCGCCCGTTTGGGACGTAGACGCAGGCCACCCGGACATCGCCGCAGGTGGCGACCAGGAAGCGGCCGCCCTCATCGGTCCAGTCCTCGCTTTCAGGCAGCCCACCGGCGAACTCGGTGAGCCCGACCCGGGAGGCAATCGCGACCCCATTCCACGTCCCGCTGCCGTGGTGGGCGACCTCGTATCCCAGCGCCGCGAAGTCAACGAGCGGCACCGCGTCGTCGGCGAGCTTCGTCTCTTGCATGCAGAGGATGTCCGGCTGGTGGCGTTCGGTCCAGGCCAGGACCCGCTCCAGGCGCGCCCGCAGGGAGTTGACGTTCCAGGTCGCCAGCCGCACGCGCGAACGCCGTCCTAGAGGTCCGCCAGGACGGCGGCCCGCTTCGCGGCGTACTCCTCGTCGGTGATCAGGCCCTCGCCGCGGAGTGTCTCCAGCCGCCGAAGGCGCAGGGAGGGACCGGCTGATGCCCCCTCCTCCTCTTCCTCCTTGATGTCCGCCGAGCTCATGCCCGAGGCAAGCTGGGCTCGACGCCGCTGGAGGGCACTTCCGATGAGGCCGGCGAGCGCCGAGAAGGTCCCGATTCCAGCCAGCATCACCACCAACCCAACGGTCCGACCGGCGGCGGTATACGGGTAGATGTCGCCGTAACCCACCGTGGTAGCGGTGACCAGCGACCACCAGCCTGCGTCGAGGAGGGTGGTGACGTTGGGATTCACCCCGCGCTCGGCAAGGAAGAACAGGAAGCTGGCCACCGCCATTACCGAGAACCAGGCGAGGAACAGCGAGCGGATGGTGAGGTCGCCCGCCAGGTACTGGACCACCCCGATCTGGTTGGCGAGGCCCCGCGTGGCCCGGATGTGGCGCAGCAGCCCGAGCAGGCGCAGGAGGCGAAATCCGCGGAGGGCGGGTACCAGCGTGACGAGGTCGATCCAGTGGCCCTTGAAGTAGGTCAGGCGATCGAAAGACGCGAGAAAGCGCACCGCGAACTCGACCGCGAACACGAGCGTGATCGAGACCGTCAGGAACTCCGTCAGCGCTCCGGGCGGCCGCTCGTTTGCCACCAGCCACACGATCACGAGGGCCGCCATCAGGGCTTCCCATGCGATGTCGTAGCGGACGAAGAATTCGTTGATCGAGGTTCGCAGCGCTCTCATGGCCGCATCGTACTGCGGGCTACACTGGCCGCCCGGAGCATTTGAGGAGGGCGCCCGTGTTCAAGGGATTCCGTGACTTCATCCTCCGCGGCGACGTCGTGGACCTCGCCGTGGCCGTGGTCGTGGCCGGTGCATTCGGAGCAGTCATCGCCTCGTTCGTCGCGAACATCCTGACCCCGCTCCTCGGCCTGGTGGGTGTGCCCGACTTCAGCAACCTGAGCGTCAGCGTTGGCGCCGCTGAGGTCCGCTACGGTCTGTTCCTGAACGCGCTGATCACGTTCGTCCTGGTCGCTGCCGCCATCTACCTCGTCATCATCAAGCCCAAGGTCGGCTTCGACGCCCGGATGGCCCGAGAGGAAGCGGCGGTCAGCAAGACCTGCCCCCACTGCGCGACCGATATCCCGCTCGCTGCCAGCCGCTGCCCCAACTGCACCAGCCAGCTGAGCTGACGGCACGGGAGGCCCGTCCATGACCGATGCGGGCGCCCCGGTGTGGGGCGCCCGATCCATGACCGCGCCGCTCCGATCGGTCCTCGTCCATCGGCCCGACGCCGCCTTCGGCGCCGCCTTCGAGGATCCGGCCCATGCCTTCCGCCGCCCGGTGGACCTGCCCACCGCGCAGGTCGAGCACGATGCCTACACCGACCTGCTCGCGGACCTGGGCGTCTGGGTCCACCGCCTCGTCGCGTACGCCGACGACCCGGACCTCGTCTACACCTTCGACCCGGCCCTGGTGACCCCGGCCGGCGCGATTCTGCTCCGGCCGGGCAAGCCGAACCGGACCGGTGAGCCGCGGATCATCCGCAAGTGGCTGACCCACGCCGGCATCCCGATCGCCGGCCGGATCGGTCCGCGCGCCGCTATCGAGGGCGGGGACATCCTCTGGCTCCGCCCGGATCTCGTCTGCGTCGGCCGCTCGCTCCGCACCAACGATGCCGGCGCGAAGCAGCTCGCCGCCCTCATCGACGCTGAGGTCCGGGTCTTTGACCTCCCGTACTGGCAGGGGCCCGACGAGCTCGTCCACCTCCTGTCGGTCATCTCGCCGGTCGCCAACGACCTCGCGGTCGTCTACCCGCCGCTGCTTCCGATCGGCCTCTGGACGCTCCTAGCCCAACTTCGGATCGCGACCATTGCCGTGCCCGACGAGGAGTACCCGACGCTCGGCTGCAACGTCCTCGTCATCCGCCCTGGCGTCGTGGTCATGGCCGAGGGCAACCCGGTCACCCAGGCCGCCCTCGAGTCGGCCGACTGCGAGGTCCATACCTATCCCGCCACCGAGATCGGCCTCAACGGCTCCGGTGGACCGACCTGCATGTCGCTCCCCCTCCTGCGTCTCTGACGGCCGCGGCGGGAGGATGCCGCCTGACAACCGGTTGACGTTCGGCGCGCCATACTGAGACCGATCACAATCGCGCCGGACTGCCCATCCGGCGCTACCGGCACCCAGATCCGAGGTGAAAACATGGGATACAACCTTCGGAATCGGAGCTACCTGAAGCTGATGGACTTCAGCCCGCGCGAGATCCGCTATCTCCTCGACCTGTCGCGAGATCTGAAACGTGCCAAGTACGGGGGCTACGAGCAGCAGCGGATGAAGGGCAAGAACATCGCCGTCATCTTCGAAAAGAGCTCGACCCGGACCCGCGTCGCGTTCGAGGTCGCCGCCTACGACCAGGGCGCCCACGTGACCTACCTCGGTCCGAGCGGCACCCAGATCGGGCACAAGGAGTCGATGAAGGACACAGCCCGCGTGCTCGGCCGGATCTTCGACGGCATCGAGTACCGCGGCTTCGGCCAGGACATCGTCGAGGAGCTGGCCCAGTTTGCCGGCGTCCCGGTCTGGAACGGGCTGACCGACCAGTTCCACCCGACCCAGATCCTGGCCGACTTCCTCACGATGCAGGAGCACAGCGACAAGCCGCTCCACGACATCGCTTACTGCTACTTCGGCGACGCCCGCAACAACATGGGCGACTCGCTGATGGTCGGCGGCGCGAAGATGGGCATGGACGTTCGCCTGTGCGGGCCGAAGCACCTGTGGCCGGACCCCGAGCTGGTCAAGGAGTCGAAGGCGGTCGCCAAGGAGACCGGCGGCAAGGTCACCCTGACGGACGACCCGGCGGTCGGGGCCAAGGGCGTGGACTTCCTCTACACCGACGTCTGGGTCTCGATGGGCGAGGCCGATTCGGCCTGGGACGAGCGGATCAAGCTCCTGAAGCCGTACCAGGTGAACGCGGCGCTGGTGAAGAAGACCGGCAATCCGAAGGTGAAGTTCATGCACTGCCTGCCGGCCTTCCACGATCGGAACACCGAGGTCGGCGAGGAGATCTTCGAGAAGTACGGCATGGACGGGCTGGAGGTCACCAACGACGTGTTCGAGTCCGAGCGGGCGGTCGTGTGGGACCAGGCCGAAAACCGGATGCACTCGATCAAGGCGATCATGGTCGCGACCATCGGCAGCTGAGCGGACCAGTCGGCGAACGGAGGAAACCGGACCGATGCGTGTCGTGATCGCCCTCGGCGGCAACGCGCTTCTGAAACGCGGCGAACCGATGACGGCCGACGCCCAGCGCGCGAACGTGCGCATCGCCGCTGAAGGTTTGGCCCGGGTGGCGCAGGGCAACCAGCTGATCGTGTCCCACGGCAATGGACCGCAGGTGGGGCTGCTGGCCCTCCAGGCAGCGGCCTATCCCGACGTCGAGCCCTATCCCCTGGACATCCTGGGGGCCGAGACCCAGGGCATGATCGGGTACCTCCTCGAGCAGGAGCTGGGGAACCGGCTGCCGTTCGAGGTTCCGCTGGCGACCATCCTGTCCATGGTCGAGGTGGACCCCGACGACCCGGCATTCCTGGACCCCACCAAGTTCGTGGGACCGATCTACGACGAGGCGACCGCCAAGGCGCTGGCGGCGGACAAGGGCTGGACCGTGAAGCCGGACGGCCCGCACTGGCGCCGCGTCGTCCCCTCCCCGCGCCCGCTGCGAATCTTCGAGCTGCGGCCGATGCGGTGGCTGATCGACCAGGGCGTCGTGATCATCTGCGCCGGGGGCGGCGGGATTCCGACGATGTACGCCCGGGGGGCCAACCGGCAGCTGGTCGGGGTCGAGGCGGTCATCGACAAGGACCTGGCCAGCAGCCTGCTGGCGCAGGACCTCGAGGCGGACCTGTACATCATGGCCACCGATGTGGACGGGGTATACCGCGACTGGGGCACGCCCGAGCAGGCACGGATCGACCGCGTCACGCCCGAAGAGCTGCGCGACCACGGGTTCCCGGCCGGCTCGATGGGACCCAAGGTGGACGCCGCGGTCGAGTTCGCCGCGGCGACCGGCAAGCGGGCGGTCATCGGTGCCCTGGCTGATATCGACGGCATGGTGGCCGGGACCGCCGGCACCAACGTAGCGAGCTCATGAAGGAGCGTTCGGCATGACGACGTTTGGCGTCCACTCGGAAGTCGGAAAGCTCCGGCAGGTCATCGTCCATCGGCCCGAGCTGAGCCTGAAGCGGCTCACCCCCGACAACCACGACGAGCTGCTGTTCGACGACGTCCTCTGGGTCGAGCGGGCCCAGTGGGAGCACGACCAGTTCGTGGCCCGCATGCGGGAGCGCGGCACGGAGGTGTTCTACGTCCAGGACCTCCTGGGAGAGGCGCTGGGCGCCAGCCCGGACGTGCGCACGCAGCTCGTCGAGCGGGTGACTACCGAGCACGTGGTGGGTCCGGCACTGGTGGACGACGTCCGGGGTGCGCTGGCGGCCATGGCGCCGGACGTCCTGGCCAAGCATCTCATCGGCGGGCTGACCGTCGGCGAGAGCGGCCTGGACCTCAAGACGCTGGGGAGCCGGTCGCTGATCGCGTCGGCCATCGACGATGACCAGATCTTCATCCTGCCGCCGGTGCCGAACACGCTGTTCATGCGCGACTCGTCGTGCTGGATCTACGGCGGGGTCTCGGTGAACCCGATGTTCTGGCCGGCCCGCCGGCGGGAGGCCTACAACATGGCCGCCATCTACCGCGGCCATCCCATGTTCAAGGACGCCGGATTCGATTGGTGGTACCCACACCTCGGTGACGACGAGCGGTTCCACGCCGAGGACTTCGGCCTGGCGTCCCTCGAGGGCGGGGACGTCGAGATCATCGGCAACGGCGCGGTGGCGATCGGCATGTCGGAGCGCACCTCGGGCCGAATGATCGAGATCATCGCCCGCGCGCTGTTCGCGAAGGGCGCGGCCACACGGGTCATCGCCGCGGTGATGACCAAGGACCGGGCCCACATGCACCTCGACACCGTGTTCACCATGCTCGACCGCGACAAGGCGACCGCCTTCCCCAGGGTGGTGGAGGGCATCCGGGCCATCAGCATCCGGCCGGGCGAGAAAGAGGGCACCCTCGACGTGCGCCCGGACAAGGACCTCATCTCGGCGGTGACCGACGCGCTGGGCATCCCGAAGCTCCACGTGGTGGCGACCGGCGGCGACGCGTACCAGCAGCAACGCGAACAGTGGGATGACGGCAACAACGTCGTGGCCCTTGAGCCGGGCGTGGTCGTCGCCTACGAGCGCAACACGTTCACCATCTCAAAGATGCGCGAAGCCGGGGTCGAGGTCATCACCATCGAGGGCTTCGAGCTGGGCAAGGGACGGGGTGGCGGACACTGCATGACCTGTCCCATCACCCGTGATCCGATCTGAGGTGACGGAGATGGAAACGCGAGACGTGTCGAACTGGGTCGCCACCGTGTTGCTGGTGGCGGCTATCGTGCTGTTGGTGGCGTTGGCTCAGGGGACGCCGGACCACGCCCGCGACCGCGGAGACGCTCCGACAGGAGCTGTCGCAACCTCCCTGGCCTGACCATCGTCGCCCATAGGCGGAGGAGCACATGACCGGGGACGTCCAACCCGAGGGAACTCGCGTCCCGCGCGAGCCATCGTTCCTCGATGCGCTGATCCCGGTCATCGCGCTGATCACCCTCATCGGGCTGACCATCTCCGTCTTCGGGACGGATGCGACCGGCGGTCCACTGCAGGTCGCCCTCTTGACGGCCGCGGTGATCGCCGCACTGGTGGCGTTCAAGAACGGCCACCCCGTGACCCGGGTCCGGGAAGCCGCCATCGGTGGCATGTCCTCGGCGCTCGGCGCGATCTTCATCCTTCTGGCCGTCGGCGCGCTCATCGGCGCATGGAACATGGCGGGCACGATTCCGACCGTTGTCTACTACGGCGTCGGGCTGCTGAGCGAGACCTGGTTCTACCCGGCCACCGCCATCGTCTGCGGCCTGGTCGGGTTGTCCATCGGCAGCTCGTGGACGACCGCCGCCACTCTGGGGGTGGCCTTCGTGGCCCTCGCCCCGCTGGTGGGCGCCAACCCGGTCATTGCGGCCGGCGCCGTCATCTCGGGCGCCTACTTCGGGGACAAGCTGACGCCGATTTCGGAGACCACCGTGCTGGTCCCGTCGATGGTGGGCGGCGTGACGACCAATCAGCACATCGGGGCCATGATCTGGACCTCGGGCCCCGCGGCGGTTCTCGCGGTCGTGGGGTTCGCGCTCATCGGCCTGGTGACACCGGCGTCGGGGACCGGATTCGACCCCGCCGATACCCAGGCCCTCCTCGCCGAGTCGTACCAGATCTCGCTCCTGAACCTCGCGCCCCTGGCGTTCCTTGTGATCCTGTCGGTTCGCCGCGCGCCGCCCTTCCTTGCCATTTTCTCCAGCGCCATCTTTGCGGCCGTCCTGGCCGTGTTCACCCAGCCTGCCCTGGTCGAGGCGTTCGTGGGTGAGCCGGACCAGGGGCCGGTCCTCGTCGCGATCGAGGCCATCTACGCAGCGCTGGCCAACGGGTTCGTGCTGGACAGTGGGAACGAGACCATTGACGCCCTGTTCTCGCGGGGTGGGATGTCGTCGATGCTGTTCACCATCTGGCTGGTCCTCGGTGCCTTGTCGTACGCGGCGGTGATGGAGGATGCCGGCTTCCTGGAGCGGCTCATCCGCCCGGTGCTGGCCGCCGCGAAGTCCACCGGACGCCTCATCGCCTCGGTGGCCGCCACCTGCATCGGCCTGAACATCATTGCCGGCGACCAGTACGTGGCCATCGTCATGCCGAGCAGGATCTTCCGGGCCGAGTTCGCGAACCGGGGAATCGCTCCCCGGATGCTGTCACGGACGGTGGAGGACACGGGGACGGTGACCTCACCTCTCGTTCCGTGGAACAGCTGCGGGGCCTACATGGCGGGCGTCCTGGGCATCCCCACCATCGCCTACCTGCCGTACTGCTTCTTCAACCTGCTCAGCCCGCTCATCTCGGTGATCTATGGTTTCACCGGCTTCCGGATCGAGCACATCCCGCCCGTGGAGGCAACCGAGGCACCCGTGGAGGCAGTCGCGTCATGACCGCAGCGGAGACGACCCCACCGCCAGCGCCCGCCCCCGAGAAGAAGGGGTTCGCGCTTCCCAGCGCCTATACCATCCTGTTCCTGCTCATCGTCCTGGTCGCCATCGCGACCTGGATCATCCCGGCGGGCCAGTACGAGCTGAACGAGGACGGCCAGCCGATCCCGGGCACCTACCAGCAGGTCGACCAGAACCCGCAGCGGATCATCACCGACTCGCTCCTGGCGCCGATCAACGGCCTGTACGGGATCGAGGCCGAGGACGGCAGCATCAGCGTCTGGAACAGCGGCGAGCTGTTCGGCGCCATCGACGTCGCGCTCTTCGTGCTCGTGATCGGCGGGTTCCTGGGGATCACGATGAAGACCGGGGCGATCAACGACGGGATCGCCCGGATCGTGTCCCGCTTCCGCGGCCGGGAGCAGTGGATGATCCCCATCCTGATGGTCGTGTTCGCCATCGGCGGCACGACGTTCGGGATGAACGAGGAGAGCCTCGCCTTCTACGTCCTGATCATCACGGTCATGGTCGCAGCCGGGTACGACACGATGGTCGGCGCGTCCCTGCTGCTGCTCGGCTGCGGCATCGGCGTCCTCGGCTCAACGATCAACCCCTTCGCGACGGGGATCGCCTCGGGATTCGCCGGGACGAGCATCGACGAGGGGCTCATCGGTCGGCTGGTGATCCTCGTCGTTGGCACCGCTGCCGGCATCTGGTTCGTCATGCGCTACGCGGCCAAGGTCAAGGCCGATCCCACGAAGTCGCTGGTGTATGCCCACAAGGCCGAGGACGAGGCCGCCTTCCAGGGCGCCGAAGCGGGCGAGGAGCCGAGCGGCGACGCCGAAGCGGCGCTCCCGGGCCGAGAGAAAGCGGTACTGGCCCTGTTCTTCCTCGCCTTCGCGGTGATGATCTATGGCGTCATCCCGTGGGAGGACCTCGGGATCCCGATCCCCACCCTGTGGTGGTGGTTCCCGGAGATGACCGCCTCGTTCCTCCTGTTCGCCATCCTCATCGGGCTGGTGGCCCGCATGAAGGAGGGCGAGCTGACCGCGACGTTCGTTGATGGCGCCCGCGACCTGCTCGGGGTGGCGCTGATCATCGGCATCGCGCGGGGCATCACGGTGGTGATGAACAACGGGCTCATCACGGACACGGTCCTCAATGCCGCCGAACAGGCGGTGGCCGACGTCGGCGGGGTCGTGTTCATCAACCTGATGTACGGCCTCTTCCTGCCGCTGTCGTTCCTCATCCCCTCGTCGTCCGGGCTGGCCACGGTGGCGATGCCGATCATGGCCCCCCTGGCCGGCTTCGCCGGGGTTCCCGAGTACCTGGTGGTGACCGCCTACCAGACCGGCAACGGGCTGATCAACCTCATCACCCCCACCTCGGCGGTGGTCATGGGCGGGCTGGCGATCGCCCGCATCGGCTACGGGACCTGGCTAAAGTTCGTGTGGCCGATGCTCCTGATCCTCGCCGTCCTCTCGATGCTTGTCCTCACCGCCGGCGTCCTGCTCGAGTAGCCCTTCAGCCTGCCCCCAAGGTCTCCAGATCCAGCTCGAGCACGTCGCCGATCCGCTCGAGAGTCCGATCGGGGGAGGGCCGCACGTCGGTGATATCCCCACCGCCGTAGTGCCCCTGCCGGAGGTGGACGGTCGTCACCCGATCGTCCATCCGCTTTATCGTCGCCAGCACGTCGGCCTTGTCCTCGAACAGCACGTACCGATCCGCCGGCACCGCCGCCACGACCTCAGACCAATGGGACTCCTTGTGGCCATACAGGAACACCCGCCGCTCGACGGCGTCGGCCAGGCCAGCCCGCGCAACCTTGGCCGCCTGGTAGACCGGATCCCCGTCGGTCACGATCGCCGCCGGACCAACTTCCTGAACCCGGGCCAGCACCTCGAGCGCTCCGGGATACAGAACTGACCGATACGGGTAGCCGAGCACCAGCTCCGCGACCGCCGGGAAACCCGGCTCTCGCGGGAACGCCTCCCGAAACCGCTCCAGCGTCCGCGGGTAGTCCACGAAGTCGCGCATCCGCCGCACGTCCTCGTAGATTTCCCAGAACCTGTCTCCCGCCGTCTCCCCCACCGCGTTCTCGATCCCCTCGGCCAGCTCCACCTTCACCCGATCGTTGTCGATCAGCGTGTTGTCAACGTCGAACAGAAACGCAACCGAAGAGCCTGAGCTCGTCACGGACGGAGGATAGGCCGCTTGACGGCAGCGGTGGCTCCGCGCACGGGACGGACGACGGACCCGAACAGAGATCCAGACGCTTCCCGAGGTATGGAAAGGGCCGGGCGACCGACCCCGAGCTCGTCGCGTCAGCCGACGAGGGGGCGGGCGCCCGGCCCTTTCCCGGGTCGTTCGAGGATCGGTCCGTCAGACCTCCTTGTACTCCCCCTCGATCGTCTCCTCTTCCCCCTCGCCCTCGCCCTCGGCCGTCTCCCCTTCGGGCGCGGCCCCGTTCCCGCTGGTCCCGTCGGTCGGGCCGTCGGACGGAGTCGCATCGGCGTAGGCCTGGGTTCCGATCCGCTGCAGCACTTCGAGCAGCTGCTGCTTGGTCGAGTCGATCGCGCCGGCATCGGTCCCGGCCAGGGCCTCGCGGACGGCGGCAGCCTTGGTCTCGACCTCGGCCTTGTCGGCATCGGAGATCTTGCCCTCGAGGTCCTTCAGCAGGCGCTCGGCCTGGAAGGTCAGGGCGTCGGCCTCGTTGCGCGACTCCGCCTCGTGACGCCGCTGGCGGTCTTCCTCGGCATGCTCGGCCGCATCGCGGACCATCTGGTCCACGTCCTCCTTGGCCAGCATCGAGGACGCGGTGATCGTCACCTTCTGCTCCTTGTTGGTGGCCTTGTCCTTGGCCGCCACGTTCAGGATGCCGTTGGCGTCGATGTCGAAGGTGACCTCGATCTGCGGCACGCCCCGGGGAGCGGCCGGGATTCCGTCCAGCCGGAAGGTGGCCAGCTTCTTGTTGTCACCCGCCATCTCCCGCTCGCCCTGGAGGACGACGATGTCCACGCTCGGCTGGTTGTCCGACGCGGTCGAGAAGATCTGGGTGTGCGACGTCGGGATGGTCGTGTTGCGGTTGATCATCTTGGTCGCCACGCCGCCCAGGGTCTCGATGCCCAGCGACAGCGGGGTGACGTCGAGCAGCAGGACATCCTTGACCTCGCCGCCCAGGACGCCGGCCTGGATGGCAGCGCCCACGGCGACCACCTCGTCGGGGTTGACCCCCTTGTGCGGCTCCTTGCCGGCGAACATCTTCTTCACGGCCTCGACGACCGCGGGCATCCGGGTCTGGCCACCGACCAGGATGACCTCGTCGATCTCGCTGGGCTTGATCCCGGCATCGGTCAGGGCCTGGCGGACCGGACCCTCAGTGCCGGTCACGAGGTCAGCGACCAGGTCCTCGAGCTTGGCCCGGGTCAGGGTCATGACCAGGTGCTTGGGGCCTTCGGCATCGGCGCTGATGAACGGCAGGTTGACCTCGGTCGAGGTCGTGGTGGAGAGCTCGATCTTGGCCTTCTCG
The DNA here is from genome assembly GCA_963699235.1 of uncultured Chloroflexia bacterium. GTDB lineage: Bacteria > Chloroflexota > Limnocylindria > QHBO01 > QHBO01 > DASTEQ01. Next base: position 1,760,812 of record OY969424.1, read on the forward strand.
GCCGCTTCCTTCAGGCGCTGGAGGGCGATCCGGTCCTTGGACAGGTCGATGCCCTGGTCCTTCTTGAACTCGGCGGAGAGCCACTCGATGATCCGCTGGTCGAAGTCGTCGCCACCGAGGTGGGTATCGCCGTTCGTGGAGCGGACCTCGAAGACGCCCTCGGACAGCTCGAGGATGGAGATGTCGAACGTGCCGCCGCCCAGGTCGTAGACGGCGATCTTCTCTTCCTTGTCCTTGTCCAGGCCGTAGGCCAGGGCCGAGGCAGTGGGCTCGTTCACGATCCGCTTGACGTCCAGGCCGGCGATCCGGCCGGCGTCCTTGGTCGCCTGGCGCTGGGTGTCGTCGAAGTAGGCCGGCACGGTGATGACCGCCTCGGTCACCTTCTCGCCGAGGTACGCCTCGGCGTCCGACTTCAGCTTCTGGAGGATCATCGCGCTGATCTCGGGCGGGGTGTAGCTCTTTTCGTTGGCCAGGGTCACCGTCACGCCGTCGGACTTGGGGTCCTTCTCGACGGTGTACGGCACGATGTCCTTCGAGCGCTGGACCTCGGGGTCCTCGAAGCGGCGGCCCATGAAGCGCTTGATCGAGAACACGGTGTTCTCCGGGTTGGTGATGGCCTGCCGCTTGGCGACCTGGCCCACCAGCCGCTCCCCACTCTTGGCGAAGCCGACGACCGACGGCGTGATCCGTGAGCCCTCGGCGCTGGTGATGACGGTGGGCTCGCCGCCCTCCATGACGGCCACCACGCTGTTGGTGGTGCCGAGGTCAATACCGATGATCTTTCCCATGGGTCTCCGTACCTACTTTCCGGGGTTGTTGGCGACGCGCACCAGCGAGGGACGCAGCACCCGCTCATGGAGCAGATACCCGCGCTGGACCTCACCGATGACGGTGTTGTCGGGGTACTCGGTGGTGTCCTCGTGGACGACCGCTTCGTGGAGGTTGGGATCGAAGACCTGACCGATGGCCTCGATGGGGCTCACGCCCTCGGCCTCGAGCAGGGCCTGGAGCTTGCGCTCCACCAGCCGGATGCCGTCTACCCAGCCCTCGTGGACTTCCTCCGGAACCGATTCGAGGGCCCGGTCGAAGTCGTCGAGGACGCCGAGGATGCGACCGATGAGGATGGCGTTGGCCATCAGGCCCATCGCCTTGCGCTCGTCATCGGTCCGGCGCTTGTAGTTCGAGAAGTCGGCGGCGGTCCGCTGCCAGTTGCGGAGGTTGTCGTCCGCCTGCTCGCGGGTCTTGGCCAGGGCGGCCTCGGCCTCCTGGAGCTGTTCCAGCAAGTCGCTCCGCGACGGGGTGGTGATCGCCTCGGCCCGCTCCTCGGCCCGGGTCTTGGGTCGCGGATCCCCGTTCATCGGCTGCTTGGGGGCCTTCGTGGACGGCTGATCAGTCATGGGTCCACCCCGCGTGGCTGTCGATGAGCTCGTTCAGGACGCTCGACACGAAGCGGACGGTGGGGATGGCCCGGGGATAGGCCATCCGGGTCGGGCCCAGCACGCCGAGCAGGCCCAGGGCCTGACCGGGGGTGCCGTAGGGAGCGAAGACGAGGCTCACCTCGCGCATCGCGTCGTTGGGGTTCTCGCGACCGATGATGACGTGGACCCCGCCCCGTCGCGTCACCACGGGGAGCAGCTGTTCGAGGAAGTCCACGTGCTGAAGGACCTCCAGGACCGGGCGCAGGGCGGTGCCGCCGGCGAACTCCGGCTGGTCGAGGACATAGGCCAGGCCGTCGGTGTAGACCTCCTCGATCGAGGTGGTGTCCGCCTCCTCCAGGAGCTCGGCCACGGCAGCGGCCACGTGGGCGGCAAGCGGGGTGAGCTTCCGCGCGCGGCGGCGGGCCTGCGGGGCGGTCAGCCCGCTCAGCTCCGCATTGAGCTCCGCGGCCGCGGCGTCGAGATGCTCCTGGGTGGCCGGCCCGCCGACGGCCCGGGTGAGGCCGGTCGGGTCGAGGTGCCGCTGGAGGACGGTGCCGTCGGTCAGGACGACGACCGCCATCCGGGCGTGGTCGGCGAGGTCCACCAGCTGGAGGTGGGCGAACTTCGCGCGGCGCGAGCGAGCGGGGGTGACGACCGCGGCCGCGCGGGTGGAGGCAGCCAGGGTGGAGGCGGCGAGGCGGAGCCAGTCGTTGGAGGTGAGCTGTACCTGGCTGAACTGGTGGCGAATCATCAGGGCGTCCGCGTTGTCCAGCTCCGACTCGCGCATGAGGGCTTCGACGTAGTAGCGGTAGCCCAGATCGGACGGAACGCGGCCGGCGCTGGTGTGCGGGTGGGTCAGAAGGCCCAGGGCTTCGAGGTCGGCCATGGCGCTCCGGACGGTGGCCGGGCTGACGTTCAGGCCGTAGCGGCGAACGAGGGCCTGCGATCCGACCGGCACGGCGGTGAGGGTGTAGTCCTCGACCACGGCGCGGAGCACGGCGCGCTGCCGCTCAGTCAGGTCAACCGGCGGGCGAGAGTGCGTTGGTGTGTGTGTGGTGCGATCTTGCATTCTCGATCAGGATCTTAGCACTCTATAGGTGAGAGTGCCAAAACAGGTCGGATTGATCGTACCGCCGCCGTCAAACGGCTGTCAACGCGAGGCCGAGCGCTCGCGGGCGTCGGCGACGACCTGGTCGGCGTAGGCCAGGAACGGGGTCTGCGGCCCGAGGATCGACTCGAACGAGGCCCGTGCTCGAGCGGTGAGTGGCTCCCCCTCCTCGTCACGGTCGTGAGCGATGTGGAAGGCACCCCGCGCCAGGTCGAACGAGGCCACGTCCACCTTGAATGGGAGAGACGCGAACGCATCGGCAGCCGTCTGGAAGACGGCGGCGGCATCGGTCTCGCGGCCGAGGGCGTCGTGGACCCGGGCCAGGTCGAGCTGGGCGTTGGCGGCAATCGACGGGTCGTCTCCGCGAGCCAGCTCGGTTGCTCGGCGGGCGTGCGCCTCGGCGGCGGCCGCGTCGCCGGCCGCGAGGAGGGATTGGGCCATCCAGTGCTCGGCGGCCGCCAGCATCCAGTCGTGGCCCAGGGCGCGGACGAGGTCCAGATGGGCCTGGGACCAGCGCAGGGCTCCGGCGGCGTCGCCGGTGATGACGTCGATCTCCGCCAGGCTGGACAGCGACCCGAGGCGGAGGTCGAAGTCCCCGAACTGCTCGCCCACCTCGATGGCCTGGGCGAGCAGGGCTCGACCGCCGTCCACGTCGATGCCGAACCGGGTCAAGTGCTGGCCCTGCGACTTCCAGACCTGGGCCCGGGTCACCAGGCTCAGCTCGGGCGCCCGCGCGGCGGCCTGGTCGAGCAGGTCCTCGGCTTCCGTGCGCCGGCCCGCATCGAACAGGACGTGGATGACCCGCTGCTGGGCGCGGACCTCTCGGCCGGCATCACCGGCCTGGTTTGCCAGCGCCGCCGCGCCCTGCCAGGCGCTCAGCGCCGCGTCCAGGTCTCCGTCGAGGAGACCGCCGAAGCCGAGGTAGTACAGGACGTCCGCCTCATGGGCGAGGTCTCCGGCCGCGCGAAGCTCGTCACGGGCCTCCAGCAGGATGGCGACCCCGGCCGCCCGATCCTGGTCGCGTCCAGGCCCCACCGCGGTGTCCAGCCCGGCCCGAAGCAGGGCACGACCGCGGAGGTCGCGGCGACCAATTGCGCCGGCCTCCTCCGCCACCGCCGTTCCGAGGTCTCGGCCGTGGGCGAAGTCGCCGCTCTCGAACATCGCCTCCAGCAGCATGGTCTGGAGCTCGAGCCGCTCCTCGGTGGACCGTGGGGCGAGCGCCAGGGCGCGGGTGGCGAACGAGATCACCGCCCGCAGGTCATCGCGGGCGAGCGCCTTTTCGGTGCTGCGACGGAGGGCGGCCACCGCCTGGCCCACGAGGGCGTCATCGGTCTGTCCCTCGAGCTCCGCCTGCAGCTTCACGGCCTGCTCGAGATGCTGGGCCTCGATTTCGACGAACTCGTCGCGGCGGTCCGCGGCCCAGGCCACCAGCCACTCCACGGTGCGGCGGTGGAGGTCCGCCCGACGGGCCTTCGGGAGGGCGGCGTAGGCGACGTCGCAGATGACCAGGTGCTTGAAGCGGTATGACGGATCGGCCGATGGCTCCTCGCTGACGAAGTCTCTGAGGATGGCCTGCTCCAGGAACGCGTCAACCGGCTCGCCCATGATGCTGGCGAGCGCTGAGCGGCGAAACGTGCGGCCGATGACCGCCGCTCCCTGCAGGATCGCCCGCTCGTCTCGCGGCAGTGAGTCGAGCCGGGCCCGGACCAGGGCCTCGATCGTGTCGGGCACCTCGACCTCCGCCAGTTCATCGGCCGCCACCCAGGCTCCGTCTCGCTCGACCACCGCGCCCTGGTCGATGAGCATCCGGATCGTCTCCTCGACGAAGAGGGGGTTGCCCTCCGCACGGTCGAGGATCTGGTCGCGAAGGCGGTCGGGGAGTCCGTCCACCGCCAGCAGTGCGTGGACGAGCGACGCCGCTTCCTCCCGGGAGAGGGCCTCCAGCTGCAGGCGCGACGCCTCCATCCGCCCCGAGCCCCAGGCCGGACGGTGATCGATGAGGTCGGGACGGGCCAGGGCGAGGATGAAGAGGCTGCGGTCCCGGGTCCAGGTGGCGAGGTACTCGAGCAGGTCGAGGAGCGGCGGCTCGGCCCAGTGGATGTCCTCGACCACGAGCAGGATGGGCCGCTCGGCGGCAGGCGACTCGACCAGGCGGCGAACCGCATATGCGATCTCCCGGTCGAGGGCCTCGCCGCTGACCGGTGCGTCGGCGCGGAGGCCGATGGCGAAGGCCAGCCGGTCGGCGGTGTCCCGGTCGGGTGAAACCGCCGCCAGGCGCTCCTGGGCCTCCAGGCTGGTCATCTCGGGGGTGATGCCGGCCAGGTCCCGGATAACCTCGCCCAGGGGCCAGTAGGTGATCCCCTCCCCGTAGGGCAGGCATCGGCCGTACAGCACCCGCCAGCCGCCCGCTTCCAGCTCCGTACCGAGCTCTCGCGCCAGGCGGCTCTTCCCCACCCCGGGCAGGCCAAGGACCGTGAAGAGGATCGCCTTCCGGTCGTTTGCCACACGGCGGGCGGTGTCGCGCAGGAGCGCCAGCTCCTCGGCGCGGCCCGTGAGCGGCGCCGATCGGCCCGGAAGGCCCCGCAGGCCGCCGGGGACCGCGGAGTGACCGACCGCGCGCCAGGTCGCAACCGGCTCCGCCTTCCCTCGCATTTCCCACGTCCCGGCCGCCTCGTACGCGATCTCCCGCTTGGTGGCGTCATGGACTGCCGGCCCGACCACGATCTCGCCTGGCGCAGCGTGCTCCTCGAGGCGGGCGGCCAGGTTCAGGACGTCGCCGGTGGCCATCGTGGAGCCCCCGAACGGGTCGCCCACGACCACCTCGCCGGCCTCGACCCCGATCCGGAGCTGGAGGGCGATGCCGTGGCGCTGGGCCGCGTCCGGCGCAAGGGCCGCCAGCCCGTCTCGGACGGCGAAGGCGGCCCGCACCGCCCGCTCGGGGTCGTCCTCGTGGGCCTGCTGGAGGCCGAAGAGGGCCATGATCGCGTCGCCCCGGAACTGCTCGGCACTCCCGCCGAAGCGGCGAATCTCCTCGATCGAGCGCTCGAAGAACTGGGAGACGACCCCACGCACCACCTCAGGATCGAGCTGGTCCGAGAGCGAAGTGGAGGCGACCAGGTCCGCGAACAGGGCCGTGACGTGACGGCGCTCCTCGGCCCCGACGCGCGTGACGAGAGCATGGCCGCAGTTCGAGCAGAACCGGGCGTCGGCGGGGTTCGCGTGGCCGCAGTTCGGGCAGGGCGTCATGCCGCTTCGAGTGTAGGGCGGCGTGCGGCGTGCGGGAACCACCGAGGGCCCCGCGGCGGAGCTAGATGCGCTGCATCCTCAGGCGGCCGCCGGCGAAGGCATAGATGCCCATCGTGACGGCGAAGTGGCCGACCATGGCCGGGATGACCGATTCGGTGTTGACCGTGACCAGGCCGCAGGCGTAGCCCAGGATCACCGAGCCGATCACGAAGTACCAGTCGCGGTCGCGCCAGACGCGCCGGTGGGCGGCGCCGAAGAGGATCGGCCTGGAGCAGGATGGCGAGCGCCGGATCAAGTCCGCCGACGAGCATGAGGCCGAGGATCACCGAGCGGAACTGGAGCTCCTCGGCCACCGCGTTGAGGCCCGCCGCGACCGTCCGGCTGGGCAGCATCTCGAGGGGGAGGGGCAGGAGGGCGCGGAACCGAACGAGCGCGAGCGCCGCCCCGTTCAGGGCGCCGATCACCCCGAAGGCGAGCATCGCCGGGAGCAGGTCGGCCGGATCGCCGCCGACCAGGAACAGGGCCGCACGGCCGCGGGGCAGGATGAGGATGATCCCGGCCGTGAAGAGGAGGACGAGGCCGTAGTAGCTCAGCGGTCCCATCCACCGCGAGCGGCTCCGGAAGTAGTCGGAGCGCATGATCCGCTCCTGGTCGAAGCGGAGGATGACCATGAACACGGTCATCCCGATCGCGATCGCCAGCCGCAGCGAATCGGCGAAGTCCATGTCGCCCATCAGGAAACGGTCTCGTTCACGCGGAGCACGGCAAGGAACGCTTCCTGCGGGATCTCGACCGAGCCAACCCGCTTCATGCGCTGCTTGCCCTCCTTCTGCTTCTCGAGCAGCTTCCGTTTCCGGGTGATGTCACCGCCGTAGCACTTGGCGATGACGTCCTTGCGATAGGCCCGGATCGTCTCCCGGCCGATGATATGAGACCCGATGGCCGCCTGGACCGGAACTTCGAACGACTGGCGCGGAATGAGCTGCTTCAGCTTCTCGATCAGGCTGCGGCCGATGCGCGGCGCGTTGGACCGATGGACGATGAGGCTCAGCGCATCCACCGGCTCGCCGTTGACCAGGATGTCGAGCTTGACCAGGTCGCCGGTCCGATAGCCGATGAAGCTGTAGTCGAGGCTGGCGTAGCCCGACGATCGGCCCTTGAGCTGGTCGTAGAAGTCCACGATCAGCTCGGCCAGCGGCATCTCGAAATGGAGGTTCACCCGGCGCGGGTCGAGGTACTCCATCGTGCCGAGCGTGCCCCGCCGGCTGGTCGTCAGCTCCATGATCGGGCCGACGTAGTCGGTGGGGGTGATGACCTGGACCGCGACCCACGGCTCGGCGATGTCCTCGATCTCGCCGGGGTCCGGCATCCGGGCCGGGTTGTCCACGATGACCTCGGCCCCGCCGTGGCGATGGACGCGGTACTCGACCGAGGGCGCCGACGCGATGAGGTCGAGGTCGAACTCGCGCTCGAGCCGCTCCTGGACGATCTCCATGTGGAGCAGGCCGAGGAATCCGCAGCGGAATCCATGGCCCAACGCCACGCTCGACTCGGGCTCCCACACGAACGAGGCGTCGTTGAGATGGAGCTTGTCGAGGGCGTCGCGGAGGAGCGGGTACTCGTCGCCGCGCAGGGGATAGATGCCGGCGAACACGAGCGGCAGGGCGGGCCGATAGCCGGGCAGCGGCTCCGGTGCCGGGTGGCGGGCGGTGGTCAGGGTGTCGCCGACCCGGACCTCGTCGATGGACTTCAGGCCGGTGGCGACGTACCCGACCTCGCCGGCGGCGAGCGCCGCGGCCGCGACCGGCTGGGGACGGAACCAGCCCAGCTCGAGGATCTCGGAGGTCACGCCGGTGGCCATGAACCGGATCTTGTCGTGGTCGTGGAGGGTCCCGTTCGCGAGCCGGACGTAGGCGACCACCCCCTTGTACGGGTCGTAGTGGCTGTCGAAGACGAGGGCCTGGAGCGATGCGGCGGGGTCGCCCGGCGGGGCCGGGATCCGGGCCACGAGCGCCTCGAGGATGGCGTCCACCCCGGTCCCGTCCTTGGCCGAGGCCAGGATCGCGTCCTCGCGGGGGATGGCCAGCGTCTCCTCCAGCTCGGCCATGACCATCTCCACGTCGGCGCTGGCGAGGTCCACCTTGTTGATGACCGGGATGATGACCAGCCCCTGCTCGGTCGCGAGCTGGGCGTTGGCCAGGGTCTGGGCCTCGATCCCCTGGCTGGCGTCGATGACGAGGAGCGCCCCTTCGCAGGCCTGGAGGGATCGGCTCACCTCGTACGAGAAGTCAACGTGGCCCGGGGTGTCGATCAGGTTGAGCACGTATTCATCCCCGTCCGCGGCGGTGTAGAGGAGGCGGACGGCGCGGGCCTTGATCGTGATCCCCTTCTCGCGCTCGAGATCCATCGAGTCCAGCACCTGGCTGGTCATCTGCCGTGGGTCGATGGTGTGGGTCGCCTCCAGCAGCCGATCGGCGAGCGTGCTCTTCCCGTGGTCGATGTGGGCGACGATCGAGAAGTTGCGGATGCGGTCGCGGGGGATCACGGCGGGCAAGTCTAGCCCCGCGCCCGAATCGGTCTGGCGGCCGGTGGCAGCGCGGTCAGCGGGTGCCGACCAGGACGATCCCGTTCACGGTCTGGTAGTGGCTGACATAGGTGTTGTCGTGGAGGAGCGTGCCGGTCGCGTTGTCGGTCACCTTGCGGGTGACGCTCACGCTGAAGCCGTTGTGGACGTACTCGACCCGCTGCGTCACGCCCTTGGCCAGCGACGCGGTCTGCTCGACCGTGTCGCGACCGTACGTCTGGTTCCAGATGACCGGGTTCGAGAAGGTCACCGTCCGGTTGAGCGGCAGGCCCCACAGGTCGAAGCGGACCATCCCCGGCGACGCGTACGAGCGGATGATGAGCGGCCCCTCGGTGTCGTTGGTGAAGGTCATCGACTGGCTGAAGTAGTCGGTCGCGAAGACCGTGGCGTCCAGCCCCATCGGGTAGCGGTCGATGTAGTAGTGGTGGTTGGCCCGGTCGCCCATGGCCAGGCCTGCCCGGAGCGCTGTGTTGAACAGGGTGGTCGAGGTCGAGCAGATGCCGCCCGCGAGGGCCACCCCGCCCGTGCTTCGCCCGCCGATGATCGCGCCGCCGTAGGTGTAGCCGCGCTCGAAGGTGACCGGGCCGATGTCGCGCCAGAAGTCGAACTCCTCACCGGGCAGGATCACCATCCCGTCGAGGTCCAGCGCCGGGATGCTGATGTTCGCCCCGTAGCCGTTGCCGTCTGACGGCACGTACCACGTCGTCCAGGTGGAGATCCGGACCAGCTTGGGCAGCATCTCGGTGGCGGCAGCGGTGGTCAGCGTGGGCTCGACGAACGAGGCGCTGAGGGCCACCGAGGGGACCGCGATCCCGGCGCCTCGTCGCTCGAGACCGGCCACGATGGCGCTGACCGTGACCGGGACGTTCAGCTCGCGGCCGCGGATCGCCTGCTTGACGGCTGCGGGGCCGTTCACGCCGAAGCTGAACGCGGCATCGGTCGGGGTGCGGCGGATCCCCTGGGCCAGCTCCGCGACGGCGGCGCTGAGGGCGGCGCGGTCGAGGACCACCCCGTACTCGCCCCGCGAATCCCGGCCGAAGGTGACGGCGGCCTGGATGGCGGCTGGAGCAACGGCATACGAGTCGTTGCCATCGGTCAGGGCCAGCGGCGCGGCGAACATGGCCCGGGCCGCGGCCGCGGCCTCCGCCGCCGCGCGCTGGGTGACCACGTAGGGGACAGCCCGGGAGGTGAAGGCGACCTCCGGTCGGGTGGCGGTCGTGTCCAACAGGGCGGCGAGCATGGCCGGTCGCACCGAGGCGGGATCGATCCGCCGTCCCGGGGCGGGCAGCTGGATGGAGTAGGTGCCATCCGGGTTGGTCACGACGGCGGCGTCGGTTGGAGCGGTGAACGCCCCGGTCGCGGTCTCGACCACCAGCCGATCGAGCTGGCCCGCATCCACCGTGACGACGTCGGGAACGCCGGCGCCAACGAGGAGCGAGGCGAGGCGGTCCTGGCCGTCCTTCCACGCCCCTTCCCCGCGGCCCACGGCCAGGGCGCTGGCGACCAGGGCCTCGTAGTCGTGGTTGCGGCCGACGCGGCTCAGCGGGACGGTGGCGGGCTCTCCGTCGATCGTGATCACGAGCTCGCCGGCCGCCAGGTCGGGCAGGTCAGCCTCGAGGCGGGCGACCGCTTCAGGTGCGGTCAGGGTCCCGACTTCCACGCCGGCAACCGCGACCCGCGGCATGATCCGGCCCTCGAAGAGCACGCCCATCCCGGCGGCGATCACGACCGGAACCGCGAGCAGGAGGGCGAGGATGATGGCCGCCAGGGCAGCCGCCATCGCCATCCGGGGATGGACGTGGGCGCGGGGGACGAGTTCCGCTTCAGGCGTGAGGTCGGCGCGTGGGGTCGCAACCGCGGGTGTTCGCATCGGTCTGGCGCGGATTGTGACCGAAGTGCCCGCAACGTGTATACGCGACCTCGGTGCTATACTCCGCCGCCGATCGGCCTCCGGGTCGAGCGCCCCCATTTCACTCACGAGGACTGCTGTTTCGTGGCTCGCAAGTCCCGCACCTGGAAGGGTGCCCGAACCCCATCCGCCCTCAAGCGTGCTCGCCAGGCCATGCGCCGTCGAGCGGTGAACAAGCGCACCCGGAGCGAGACCAAGACCCTCGTCCAGCAAGCCTCGAACGTCGCGACCGGTCGCAGCGAGGGTGATGAGGCCGTGGCCGTCAGCGCCGCGATCAGTGCGCTGGACAAGGCCTCCGAGAAGGGGATCATCCACCCCAACAACGCCGCCCGCCGCAAGAGTCGGTTGATGGCCAAGGTCAACTCCGTCCATGCCCAGGATGCCCATGCGGGCGCGGGAGCCAAGCGCAGAACCACGGCCGGCAAGGCCGACCAGCGCAAGAAGGTGGCCGCCGCGAAGGCCTCCAAGGCTGCCGCCGCTCGATCCGCGGATCGGCCGCGCACGGCCGCCGGCAAGGCTCGGGTCGCGGTGACCCGCGCCACCCGGGAGACGACCGCCGCCCAGCGCCGATCAGCCAAGCAGGACACGCCGCCCGAGGCCGACTCCTAGCCGGGAATCCGATGGTCGGGGCGCCCGAACGGCGCCCGGCCGGCGTACACCGCCCGCTCCCCGAGCTCTTCTTCGATCCGCAGCAGGCGGTTGTACTTCGCCGTTCGCTCGGAACGGCTCATGCTGCCGGTCTTGATCTGGCCCATGCCCATCGCCACCGCGAGGTCAGCGATGGTCGTGTCCTCCGTCTCGCCGGACCGATGGCTGATGACCGCACCCCAGCCGGCGGCTTCCGCCGTGCGCACCGCGGCCATGGCCTCGGTCAGGGTGCCGACCTGGTTGACCTTGACCAGGATCGCGTTCGCGGCCCGCGCCTCGATGGCCCGTTCCAGGCGAGCCTGGTTCGTGACCAGCAGGTCGTCCCCCACCAGTTGGGCCCGGTCTCCGAGGCGCTCGGTGAGCGCGGTCCAGCCATCCCAGTCGTCCTCCGCCAGGCCGTCCTCGATGCTCACGATCGGGTACCGATCGGTCCAGTCCGTCCACAGGTCCACCATCCCGCCGGCGGTCAGCGTCCGGTCCTCGCTGGCGAGGGCGTAGGTGTCGTCGGCGAAGAGCTCGCTGGCGGCGGGATCGAGTGCGATGGCGACCTGCTCCCCGGCCCGGTAGCCGGCGCGGCCGATGGCCTCGGCCACGAGCTCGATGGCCGCCTCGTTGCTGGGCAGGGCCGGCCCGTAGCCCCCCTCGTCGCCGACACTGGTCGGCAGGCCGCGCTCGCGGAGCAGCGCCCCGAGGGCGTGGAAGATCTCCGCCGTCCAGCGGATCCCCTGGTTGAAGGTCGCCGCGCCCAGCGGGACGACCATGAACTCCTGGAAATCGGTCCCGCCGGCGGCGTGGGCACCGCCGTTCAGGATGTTCACCATCGGCACCGGCAGGGTCACAGCCCGATCGCCCCCGAGATACCGATAGAGCGGCTCGCCGGCGGCCGCCGCCGCGGCGTGCGCCGTGGCCAGCGAGACCCCCAGCACCGCGTTCGCCCCGAGGCGTGCCTTGTTCGGCGTCCCGTCGAGGTCGATGAGCGCCTGGTCAAGGCCTGCCTGGTCCGTGGCGTCGCGACCGACAACCGCGCCTGCGATCTCGCCCCGCACGTTGGCTACCGCCCGGAGCACGCCCTTGCCGCCGAAGCGGGACGCATCGCCGTCTCGCAGCTCCACCGCTTCGTGGCTGCCGGTGCTCGCGCCGCTGGGGACGGCCGCCCGCCCGGTCGTGCCGCTCTCGAGGGTGACCTCGACCTCGACCGTCGGGTTGCCCCGCGAGTCGAGGATCTCGCGGGCGTGAACGCGCCGGATGGCGCGATCGGTCATGGCCGGTCCAGGAGGGCCGTGACCCCGGGCAGGGTCCGCCCCTCGACGAACTCGAGCGACGCTCCCCCGCCAGTGCTGACGTGGCTCATCTTCTCGCTGAGGCCAAGCCGCTGGACGGCGGCCACCGAGTCCCCGCCACCGACGACGGTGATGACTCCCTTTGCCGTCCGCTCGGCGATGGCCTGGGCGATGGCGTTCGTCCCCTCCGCGAACGGCGACACCTCGAAGACGCCCATCGGTCCGTTCCAGAAGATGGTCTTGGCCGCGCCCAGGGTCTGTCGGTACTTCTCGACCGTGTTCGGGCCAATGTCCACCACCATCCAGTCCTTGGGCACCGCGTTCACCGAAACGACCTCATGAGGGGCGCGGTGGTGGACCTGGGCCGCGACCATCACGTCGGTCGGGAGGATGAGCCGCATCCGCCGACGACGGGCCTCGGCGAGGATCGTCGCCGCATTCTCGAGCTGCTCGGCCTCGACCAGGCTCTTTCCCAGCTCGAGTCCCTTGGCCGCGAGGAACGTGTTCGCCATGCCGCCCCCGACCAGGATCGCCTGGCAGCGGCTGACCAGGACGCGCAGGACGTCCAGCTTGTCGGAGATCTTCGCCCCGCCGATGACGGTGTGGAACGGGCGTGGCGGCTTGTTCAGGAGCCGCGACAGGGCGTTGACCTCGTTCTCGAGCAGGAGACCCGCGACGGACGGCAGGAAGTGGGTGATGCCCTCGGTCGAGGCGTGGGCCCGGTGGGCGGACCCGAAGGCGTCGTTCACGTAGAGGTCGGCGAAGCCGGCGAGCGCCTCGGCGAAGGCCGGGTCGTTCGCCTCCTCGCCGGCGTGGAAGCGCAGGTTCTCGAGGAGCAGCAGGTCGCCCGGTCGGAGCTTGTTGATCGCGTCCTGGACACCAGGCCCCAGCGCGTCGCCGGTCATCCGGACTGGGCGCCGGAGGAGCTGGCTGAGCCGATCCGCGACCGGCTTGAGCCGGTAGGCGTCGTTCACCTTGCCGTGGGGCCGGCCGAGATGGCTGGCCATGATCACGATCGCACCGTGCTCGAGGAGGTAGATCAGGGTGGGCAGGGTCGCCCGGATGCGCGTGTCATCGGTGATCCGTCCGTCGTCCAGCGGGACGTTGAGGTCGACTCGGAGGAAGACCCTCTTGCCCTGGACCGAGACGTCACGGACCGTCTGCTTGTGGAGTGGCTTGAACTTGGCGACCGTCACAGGCGAGCGCCCATGAACGCCGCCAGGTCGGCCACCCGCGAGCTGTAGCCCCACTCGTTGTCGTACCAGGCGACGACCTTCAGGAGGTGGTCGCCGGTGGACATCGTCGAGGGGGCGTCAACGATGGACGAGCGGTCGTCGCCCTTGAAGTCCATGCTGACCAGCGGCTCCTCGGTGTAGCCCAGCAGGCCCTTCATCGGCCCCTCGGCCGCCGCCTGGAACGCGGCGTTGGCCGATTCGGCGGACACCGGCTTCGTCGTCTGGGCCACGAAGTCGATGACGCTGACGGTGGCGGTCGGGACCCGCAGTGAGAACCCGTCGAAGCGGCCCTTCAGCTCGGGGATGACCAGTGACAGGGCCTTGGCCGCGCCGGTGGTGGTTGGGATGATGTTCTGGCCGGCCGAGCGCGCGCGGCGGAGGTCCTTGTGGAACACGTCGAGGACCGGCTGGTCGTTGGTGTACGAGTGGACGGTGGTCATGAGGCCATGTTCGATGCCGAAGGTGTCGAACACGACCTTGGCCGGCAGGGCCAGGCCGTTCGTGGTGCAGGACGCGTTGCTCACGATGTGGTGCTGAGCGGAGTCGTACCTCGCCTCGTTCACGCCCAGGACGACGGTGAGGTCCTCGTTCTTGGCCGGGGCGCTGATGATGACCTTGCTCGCGCCGGCGTCGAGGTGGGCGCGCGCCTTCTCCGCGTCGGTGAAGACGCCGGTGGACTCGACCACGATCTGGACCCCGAGATCGCCCCACGGCAGGGCGGCGGGGTCGCGCTCGCTGAAGGCCTTGATGGCGTGCCCGTCCACGGTGATCTGGCCTTCGCCCGCTTCCACCGTCCCCTCGTACCGGCCGTACGTCGAGTCGTAGCGGAACAGGTGGGCGTTGGTGTCGGTGGGGGCCAGGTCGTTGAGGGCGACGACCTCGAGCTCGTCGGGGTGGCGCTCGAGGATGGCGCGCAGGGTCTGGCGGCCGATGCGGCCGAAGCCGTTGATGGCGATCCGAGTGGTCATGCGAGACGAGCCTCCGTGTCCTGAACGAGGGGCCAGCACCCCACCAACGAGACGTTCTCCCCGAACTGGGCCGGCGCGACCCGGACGCGACCCGCGGGCAGCGGGAACGCGCGGTGGTCGATCTCCGTCCGGACGGTGGCGTGGAGATCGGGCCGGTGATCGGCAATGGCGCCGCCCAGGACGAGGACCTCAGGATTGAGCAGGTTCACGAGCCCGGCACAGGTGGCGCCGATGGCGGTCCAGGCCCGGTCGAGCAGCGCGCGGCAGGCCGCGTCCCCGGCATCGGCCGCAGCGCAGACCGTGGCGGCGTCCATGGCCATCCCCTCAGCCACCAAGGCCGCGAGGGTCGGAGCCTCCCCGCCCTGGACCAGGGCCGCGCCGTCGCGGGCGAGCGCCGCACCCGAGGCGATGCCCTCGACGTGTCCCGGCGCCCCTTCGCCATCCGGCGGTCCGTCTACTTCCACGGTCAGGTGGCCGACCTCGCCGGCCGTGGCGTCGGGCCCGTCCACCAGCCGGCCGTCGATCACGAGCGCCCCACCGATGCCGGTCGAGACGGTGACGTAGATCGCGTGCTCGGCACCAGCCGCGGCGCCGTGGCGCCACTCGGCGAGCATGGCCACCTTCGTGTCCCGCTCGAGGGACGCCGGTAGTCCGAGCAGCTCGGTGAGCCGGTCGGTGAGGGGGACCTCGTCCCAGCCCGGCAGGTTGGGCGGCTGGTGGACGACGCCGCGCGCTGGATCGAGCGGTCCGGGACAGGAGATGCCGATCGCCCGGGGGGCGGGGCGTCCTGCCGCCTCGGCCGCAGCCCACACCGAGCGAGCGGTCGTGGTCATGCGGTCCAGGATCCCCTCGACGCCGAGGGCGGGCATGGTCGGAATCACCTCGCGGTGGGCGACGGTCAGGTCGGGGCTCACGTGCGCGACACGAATGAGGGTGCCGCCCAGATCAATGGCCAGGATCGGCCCGGCGTTCCCGGCGTGCACGGCGGTCATTCTACCGGCCGGAAACGGAGCGGCCGCCGAGCGAGGCTCGGCGGCCGACGAGGCGTTGAGGGGCCTCAGCCTCCGATCTTGAACATCTTCGTGCCGCACACCGGGCACGTACCCTGCGTCGCAGGCTTGCCGTTCTTCATCGTGATCTTGCGGTCATCTTTCATGGTCCGCTTGGTCTTGCACTTGACGCAGTAGCCGTCGGTCGCCATCGGTTCGTCTGCCTCCTCAGCGTTTGATTCTTGGTTACGACCCGCCGCCCTGATCCTTCCCCCACAGGCGGTGGATGCCAGCCAGGCCGGCATCGATGCAGCGAGCCTCCGCGGCCTCCTTGTCCGCGCCTTCGATGAAGCTCCCGTCGGTCCGCTGCGCGTACGCGGCGCAGATGGTCCCTGCGCGCGAACCGGCCAGGCCCGCCAGCACAAACAATGCCGACGACTCCATTTCGAGGTTCACGACGCCTTGGCGCCGGAGCTCCTCGGTGAGATCAGGATAGCGAACCGGGAGCGTGCGCATCGCCCTTCCCTGCGGAGCGAAAAAACCGGGCGCGGTGGCGGTGATGCCCAGGTGGTGGGCGTACCCCGCCGCCTGGCACGCCGCCTCCAGGGCCCAGACGACGTCGCGGTGGGCGATGGCGGGGTATCCGGGGTGGACGTAGAAGTCCGTCGTGTTCTCCAGCCGGACCGCCCCGGTCGAGATGACAAGGTCGCCGAGGCCGATGGTCGGCTGCAGCGCGCCGCTCGAGCCGATGCGGACAAAGGTCGGCTGGTCGGTGATCTCGAGGACCTCGCTGACGAGGATCTCGACGTTGTCCGGGCCCATCCCGGTGGACATGGCCGTGATCGGCATGTCCCGGTAGACGCCGGTCGCGGTCGTGATCTCGCGGTTGCTCCGCTCGAGGTCCACCCGGTCGAAGCGGGAGGCCACCTTGGCCACCCGGCCGGGGTCGCCGACCAGGACGATGTACTCCGCCACCTCGCCCCGCTCGAGGGCGATGTGGTACTGGCGCGATCCGGTTCGCGGCGAATCGGCGGCGCGGGGCTCGCTCACGGGGCGGAAGTATAGGACCCGTCCTCCTCGTCACCGTCGTGTTCGGCCCCGCGGATGGCCGCTGTCCGGAGCTCGACCTCGGCCATCGTCCGGCGCAGGGTGCCGTGCCGCCAGGCGAGCACCAGGAGACCGGCCACCCCACCGAGGCTGGCGGCGAGCGGAGCCGGGATGGCCGGAGCAGTGGGCACCGCCGGTGGCTGCTCGGCGACATGGGGCTTGGCGAGGGGCGCGAGCGCCGCGCTGCCGCCGAGGTTCGGCCGGATCGAGGATCACCGACGGCAGCGGTGAGGCGCCGGGCTTGGCGAGCGACGCCCCGATGGTCCCTGTGGTCGCCGCCGATCCGGACCCGGAGCCGGTCAGCCGTGGCCGGGCGATGACCGTCACGTCCGCCCGATCGCGCGGCCAGAGCCGGTAGCCGGCCGATGGCTGGGCACCGGTCGTCTGCTGCCCGACCACGGCGCGCAGCTCGATCCAGGCGCCGGCGGGAACGTGCCGCGCGGTGATCCCGGTGCCGGCCGCGACGAAGACCCGGATCGGACCACTCCCATCGTGGAGCGTGAACGAGAGTCCGCCGCCGCTCGTCCGCCGCGGGCCGTCCCGGACGAGCCCGCGGACGACGACTACCTGGGCCTCCATGGCCTCCCCGATGCGGCCTGTCGCGCGGCGGACGGCGCTCGGCTCGGGCTGCGAGCCCAGTACGACCGCCGGCTGGGTCACCCGGAGGCTCAGCATCCCGGACTTCGTGGAGCGGGTGCCGGTCAGCTCCACCAGCTGGCCGCGACGGAGGCGCCCGGTTTCGGAGCTGGTCCGGATGAGGATCGCGCCGCTCGCATCTGCCACCACCGCGCTCCCGTCCTCGACGAGGCCGCTCGGCAGGGTGACCACGCCACGGATTCGCAGCTTCGCGCCCACCTCGGCCCGCCGGGCCTGGGCGATCGTCACCAGGGCCGGTCCCGTAGAAGTCGGGCTTGGACTCGGGCTGGCGGTCGGGGACGGGGAGACGGGAGGCGTGTGCGCCGCGGTGGGCGCCGGTGTCGGCTCCGGGGTGGCCGGCGGCGTCAGCGAGATGACGTCTCCGGCGTCCCGCGGCTGGACCCGATACCCCTCGCTACCTGTGCCCGACGAGTCGCGCTGGCCCACGACACCGGTGAGGAACAGGGTCGCGCCGGCGTGCCAGCCGGCGGTCTGGACGCCCGTCCCCGGACCGATGAGGACGCGGATCGGTCCCGAGCCGTCATCCACCTCGAAGGCCAGGCCAGCGCTGAGGCTTGTGGGCGAACCCTGGACGACCCCTGTCAGACCGATGAGTCGGCTTTCCATCGGCTCGCCAACGGCGCCGGTGTCCACGGTGGCCGGGTCCGGGCCGACCTGCGGTGCGCCGATCGCGAGGTCCGCGGCGTCGACCCGGATGGTTCGCTGAGCGTATCGGTCATCCACCGTTCCCTCGACGGTCAGCGCGATGCCGCGCTCGAATGCGCCATCGGTCACCAGGACCGCGATGCCGCCAGTCGCATCGGCAAGGTAGCCGCCGCCCTCGTGGAAATTGGAGGCGGTGAGGGTGATGCCGGCTACCCGGATTTCGCTCCCGTCGGGCATGGCGCGCGCCTCGGCGATCGTCATGAGCGGCGGAGCGGGCGTCGGCGACGGGCTCTGCGTCGGGGTGGGTGTCTCGGTTGGCGACGGCGTGGCCGTGTCATCGGGCGTGGGCTCCGGGGTCGCGTTGGCCGCCTCCGGCGTGAGCGACGGCGCGGCGCTCAGAGGGGGATCCATCGACGGTTCCGCTGACGGAGATTCGGTCGGCACCGGAGCGGACAGCGCGTTCTGTGGGTCCGGCGCGCCGCGCACGACGAAGTCGAGGATGTTGTCATCGGCGTCCTGTCCTGAGCCCTGCGGCCCTCCGGGCAGTCGCTCAAGGCTCGAGCCCGCCGGAGGAGCCGGCGCGGGACTGCCCTCGAACCACAAGCTGGCCGCCGTCCCCCATCCCACTGCGTCCACCGCCGAGGTTGCCGCCACCGCTCGGAGGGCCATGCTGCCGCCGGTGGCCGCCAGCCCACCGGAGAACGTGACATCGGCCAGGCCCGCGAAGATGCCCGCCTCGTTGGCCACCAGGAGGTGAGACCACGCGGGGATCCCGGCGCCGGCACCCCACAGCGCCTTCCGGGTCACGGTGGCGCCGCTCGCCGTCACGTACACCAGCTCGAGTCCATCCAGGGAGCGGACGACCGGGCCGGGGTTGTACAGCTCGACGAACTCGTCGGATGCGCCGGCTCCGCCGGTCATCACCTCGGAGACGAGGACGTGGTCCACCGCAATGATGTCCGCACCGTTTTCGATCGGGGCTGCGTGGACGCCGGCGGTGGCGAGCGAGCTGACAAGGATCACGGCACCCGCGACGGTGCCGAAGGCCAGACGAGAACGGCGGGCGGAATCCCGGCGCATGCGCAAACCTCGAGCGGAGACGAACGATTCGGGCGCCGCCCGGGTGGCGCAGGCCACGATCCTGCGACCGCCCCCTTACCGTCGGCTTAGGTCACGCGTACAATCCGCGCCCATGCCCGCCTCGCGAACCTCGACCTCGGACGACCGAGCCAGCGCCCGCCGCCGCTCACGACAGATCGCGCGCGGCCAGGAACTCCCCGCAGACGCGACCGAAGCCGATGAACCGATCGCGACCGGGGCCCGTCCTCCGAACATCCTGGCCCGCCTCTTCCCGCCAGCACCCCAGCTCCCCGGCAAGGGCGACCCGTTGGCCGGGTTCACCTACACCGGACCTGCCCGCGGCATCGTCTCCGGCGCGTGGCTCTTGGCGCGTCACCCACTGTCCTGGGGCGTGGCCGGCGTCGGCTGGGCCATCCTCCAGCTCGCCCTCCTCCTGGTCAGCCGGGAGAACGTCATCGCCTTCGCGATCACCCTCGGCCAGTACGCGCTGCTCATCGGGGCGGGCTGGTTCGGGTGGTGGCGGCCCTGGCTGTTCGGAACCGCGGCCGGCGTGTTCGGCGTGCTCTTCCACGCGGTCATCGCCGGGATGGTCACGCTGCAGTCCGGCGAGTCGGTGACGGCCGCGGTGGCCGTGGTCGGCAGCCTCTCGGCCCTGGTCATCCTGTACGGCCTGGTCGGCGCCTTCGCCGGTTTCTATGGCGGCTACCTCCGCCGTCGGATGGCCGTCCCGAACGCGAATCAGGCGAAGGGTTCGAACCGCAAGCGGCGCTGACCCGGCGCTGATGCCGGCAACACGTCTCGCCTAGGGCCGATGGGCGGCCACAGCCTCCTCGGCAGCCTGCAGGGCCTCCTCGTGGTTCGCGCCCAGGCCCAGCACTTCGCCGGTTGACCGCATCTCGGGACCGAGATCGGTCACGACCCCCGGCAGTCGCCAGAGCGAATCGACCGGCGCCTTGACCGCGACCATCGGTCCGTCCGGCGCCAAGCCGGGAGTGAGGCCGGCCTCCGCCAGGGAGGAGCCCAGCGCACAGCGCACCGCGGCCGCCACCACGTCGCGGCCGGTGGCCTTGGCCACGATCGGGACCGTCCGCGAGGCGCGAGGATTGGCCTCGATCACGACCACCCGGTCGCCATCCACGATGGCCTGGACGTTCAGGATGCCGCGCACCCCGAGTCGCCAGCGCGATCCGGCCGGCCGCCTCCGCCGCCCGCTCCTGCGTCGCGCGGGAGATGAGCCGGGGCGGCAGGAAGGCCAGCGAGTCGCCGGAGTGGACCCCCGGCGGGTCCCGCTGCTCGAGGATGCCGGGCACCGACCACTGCGTCCCGTCCGACACGACGTCCACGTCCAGCTCCACGCCCGCCCACCAGCGTGTCCACCCGGAGCGGCCACCCGATCTCGCCGGCCAGCAGGACCCCGAGGTCCACCCGGTCGCGGATGACCGAGATGCCGCGACCGCCGATGACCCATGACGGCCGAACGATGACCGGGTACCCCAGCTGCCTCGATCGCGGCGGTGAGCGCATCCGCCTCGCGCGCCAGGACCCCGGCGGGTCCCTCGAGGCCCAGCTCGTCCAGCAGCGCGGCGAACCGCTCGCGGTCCTCGCAGACGTCGATCGCGTCCGCCGTCAGGCCGGCCACCGGCACGTCGGCATAGGCCAGGTCCCGGGCCAGGTCGATCGCGGTCTGGCCGCCGAACGTCAGGAGCACGAGCGGCGGCTCCCCGGTCAGCGCCCGTTCGTGGTCGAGGACGTCGAGCACGCTCTCGGTGTCGAGTGGCTCGAAGTACAGCCGCGAGCAGGCGTCGTAGTCGGTGCTCACCGTCTCGGGGTTGTTGTTGACCACCACCGCGTCGTAGCCCAGGTCGCGGATGGCCCACGCGGCGCGAACTGAGCAGTAGTCGAACTCGATCCCCTGACCGATCCGGATCGGCCCCGACCCGATGACGATCACCGACCGCCGGTCCGCCGGTGGCGGAACCTCGGACATGGCGTAGGACGAGTAGAAGTAGGGCGTCTCGGCCGGGAACTCGCCCGCGCAGGTGTCCACCCGGCGGTACGCCGGAGCCAGACCTGCCCGGACACGCGCTCGACGAACGGCCGCCGCCGGTACCCCCGACACCGCAGCCACCTCCGCATCGCCAAAGCCCAGCCGCTTCGCCTCACCCAGGGGCATCCCTACCAGCTCCCGCTCGGCGGCCACCAGCTCCGCGATCCGCTCGGTGAACCAGGGCGCGATGCCGGTGACGGCCGAGATGCCCAGCGCATCGGTCCAGCCATGACGCAGGAGGCCGACCATCCGCCACAGCCGGGTGTCGGACGGCGCCAGGAACAGCCTGAGGTCCGCGGGCGCCCGCTCGGTAAGCCGCCAGGCGGGGTCCTCCCACAGCCAGCCGCGGCCTCGGGGCTCCAACGAGCGAACGGCCTTCAGCAGCGCCGGCCCGAACTCGCGGTCGATGGCCATCGCCTCACCGGTGGCCTTCATCTGGATCCCCAGGCTCCGCTCGGCGAGCGGGAACTTGTCGAACGGCCAGCGCGGCAGCTTGACGACGACGTAGTCCACGGCCGGTTCGAACGCCGCCGAACCGCCGCCGGTGGCCGGGTTGCGCATCTCGTCCAGCCGCTTCCCGAGCGCAACCAGGGCCGCGACCCGGGCGATCGGGTAGCCGGTCGCCTTCGAGGCCAGGGCCGACGAGCGGGAGACGCGCGGGTTGACCTCGATCACTCGGTAGTCGCTGTTATCGGGCGAGACGGCCAGCTGGACGTTGCAGCCGCCCTCGAGCTTGAGCGCGCGGGCGATCCCGAGCGCGCAGCGGCGGAGCTGCTGGACGACGACATCGGGCAGGGTCTGGATCGGCGCGACCACGATCGAGTCGCCGGTGTGGACGCCCATCGGGTCCAGGTTCTCCATCCCGCAGATGGCGATCGCGGTGTCAGCCGCGTCGCGGATGACTTCGAACTCGATCTCGGCCCAGCCGAGCAGGCTTCGCTCGACGAGGACCTGGCCGATGGGGCTGGCCTCAAGGCCACGGGCGATGGCGAGCCGGGCCTCGTCACCGCCGGACGCAAATCCACCGCCGCCACCGCCCAGGGTGAAGGCCGGCCGCACCACGACTGGCGCCCCGAGGGCCTCGACGAACGCCATCCCGGCATCAACCGACTCCACCACCGCCGACTCGGGCACCGGCTCGCCGATGGATTGGACCAGGGCCCGGAACCCGCCACGGTCCTCCGCCGCCCGAACCGCGGTCAGCGGCGTCCCCAGGACGGCCACCTCGTATCGGTCCAGGACGCCCGCGTCATCCAGTCCCACGGCGAGGTTGAGACCGGTCTGCCCGCCCAGGGTGGGCAGCAGGGCGTCCGGTCGGTGTTCGGCGATGACCCGCTCGAGGTGCTCGACGGTGAGCGGGCCGATGACGACCGTGCCACCGACGTCGGGATCGGTCATGACCGTGGCCGGGTTCGAGTTCACCAGCACGGTCTCGATCCCCTCGCCCCGGAGCGCGAGACACGCCTGGACGCCTGCGTAGTCGAACTCGGCCGCCTGGCCGATGACGATAGGCCCCGATCCGATGATCAGGACCCGGCGCGGCGTCATCGGTTTCTCAGACCGATGCCGGCGCCAGGCCGGCGCCGGCCAGCGCGACGTCGAAGAACCCGGCCGCGTCGGTCGGACCGGGAGCGCCCTCCGGGTGGAACTGGACCGATGCCACCCGGCCCCCGTCGTGGGCGAGTCCCTCGACCGTGCCGTCGTTGAGGTCCCGGTGGCTGACCCGCAGGCCCGCGGCCGCCAGGGCCGGATGGTCGAGGACCTCGACCTCGTGGTTGTGGGCACCGATGGTCACCAGCCCGGTGGCGGTCTCGATGACCCCGTGGTTTCCGCCGTGGTGGCCCACCGCCAGCCGGCGGGTTGGCGCGCCGGCCGCCAAGCCGAGGAGCTGGTGGCCAAGGCAGATGCCCAGCAGCGGCGGTCCGCCGCCGGTCGCCCGGGACAGGAGGTCGGCCACGGTCGCGATCTGGGGCGCCATGCGGGACGGGTCGCCCGGGCCGGGACTGAGCACGACGAGGTCGGGAGCGTGGGCCGCGACATCGGCCGCGGTCGCGTCCGGTGGCAGTCCGACCACCTCCAGGCCACGACCGGTCAGGGCGCGGAGGAGCGAGCGCTTCACCCCGTAGTCGAGCAGGACTGCCCGGCCCCGTCGGCTGCCGTCCGGATCGAGGCGATACGGCTGGCGGGGCGCGACCGCCGCGACGTGATCGACGGCCTCCCACGCCGGCGACGCGGCGGCCTCGGTCACCGCACGCTCGGCGGACACCTCAGCGCCCACGGATCACGGTCCGCCGGGCCGCGCCCCGCCGCAGCTCGAGGGTGAGCGCCCGGGTGTCGATGCCCTCGATGGCCGGGATGCCGGCCTCGACGAGCAGCTCCTCGACCGAACGGCCCGGTCCAGCGGGCGGAGTGACGAGCCGGGTCACGACCAGGGCCCGGGCATGGACCCGATCGGATTCGCGCTCGGATCGGTCGATCCGGTAGCTGCCGACCATCGGGTGGGTCAGGACCACGATCTGACCCGCAAACGAGGGATCGGTCAGGATCTCGCCCCAGCCGGTGGCGGCGGTCGTGAAGATGAGGTCGCCGGTGGCCGGCCGATCCGCCCCGCGGAGCCGCCCCTCGTGCACCGTGCCGCCCTCGAGCGCGATCAGCCCCGGACGCGAAAACGACGCCGGTCCCCGTTCGTCGGGCGGCGTCGTGTCGGGCAGCCTGGTTGCAGTCGCCATCGCGCTCCTTCCCGGCCTCACGGGGCCGGACTTAAAGGACGTGCCGAGTGTAGCGGAGGAGACCGATGGGCGGCTGCCCGGAGTTGCCGGCGCGGCTACACTCGCCGGCACAGGAGGAGGGAGGAGGCCCGTCATGACCAGCCCCGAGGTGAACCTGCCGCCGATGCGCGCCAGCGCGGCGACCCTGGTGGACACGTTCGTCCCCCGGGTCGATGGCCGCACCGCGCAGGTCGTGCGCGACCTGCTGCTCATCGTCGCCGGCGCCGCCCTGACCGCCCTCGCGGCCCAGATCTCGTTCACCATCGGCAACAACCCGGTGCCGTACACCCTCCAGACCGCGGCCGTCCTCGTCACGG
The DNA here is from genome assembly GCA_963699235.1 of uncultured Chloroflexia bacterium. GTDB lineage: Bacteria > Chloroflexota > Limnocylindria > QHBO01 > QHBO01 > DASTEQ01. The sequence continues at coordinate 1,784,818 of OY969424.1, forward strand.
GCACCGCGCTCGGCGCCGGACGGGGCTTCGCCTCCATGGTCCTGTACGTCGCGGCCGGGGCCCTGGGACTGGGCGTCTTCTCCGACGGCAGCAGCGGACTGACCGCGGAAGGCGGCGGCCTGACCCCGACCATTGGCTACCTCTTCGCGTTCATCGTGGCTGCCACCCTCTGCGGGCGGCTCGCGCAGCGCCAGTGGGAGCGAACCCGAACCGGGGCCTTCGGCCTCATGCTCTTGGGCTCGTTCGTCATCTACCTCATCGGCGTCCCGATCCTGGCGGTCACGACCGGGATGGCGTTCTCGGAGGCCATCTACTGGGGCGCGCTGGTGTTCATCCCGTGGGACCTGGCGAAGGTCGCGGTCGCGACGTTCGCCTTCCCATCGGCCTGGCGCCTGGCGGGAGACCGGACCGGGGAGTGACCGTCAACCTCGACGACGAGGCCAGCCGGGCCGCGCTGGCAGCCGAGGAGTTCGACCGGAGCTGGATCGAGGCCCACGTTGCCGAGGAGCGGCGAAACGCGGCCTTCCTCGGTGACATCCGGGAGGCGATCTTCGGCATCCAGGATGGCCTGGTGAGCACGGTGGCCGTGACGAGCGCCGTCGCCGGCGCCTCGGCCGACCGCTTCGGGATCCTCGTGGCGGGGATCGCCGCCGGACTGGCCGGCATGTTCAGCATGGCCGCCGGCGAGTATCTCTCCAGCAAGAGCCAGCGCGAGATCTTCGAGGCCCAGATCGACGGGGAGCGGCAGGAGGTCGAGACCCGGCCAGGCGAGGCGAAGGCCGAAATCACGTACATGTTCGAGGAGGACGGGCTGCCGCCCGAGGAGGCCGCGGAAGTGGCCGGGATCGTGAGCCGCCACCCCGACGTCCTGCTCCGGACGATGGTCGAGAAGGAGCTGTCGCTCCACGTCGAGGAGCACTCAGGATCGCCGCTCCAGGGGGCGCTGATCATGGGCGGCGCGTTCGGCGTCGGCGCCGTGGTGCCCATCCTGCCCTACCTGCTGATCCCGACCCCGCAGGCGATCCTCGTCTCGCTGGCGGCTACCGGGATCGTCCTGTTCAGCGTTGGCCTTGTGAAGGCACGGTGGACAAGGCGGAACCCGCTGCGCTCGGGGCTGGAGATCTTCGCCATCGGCGCCGCGGCCGGGATCGTGGGCTTCTTCTTCGGCAATATCCTGCCGCCACTCCTCGGCGCCCCGCCCGTCGGCGGGTAAACCCGGCGGCTCCCCCTCAGGTCACCCGCAGCGTGCCCACCATCCCGTAGGACTCGTGGCGCGGGACATGGCAGATGAAGGCGATCTCCCCCGGCACGTCGAACACCAGCGTCGTCTCCACCGTGCCGAGGGGCGGGATGGTCACTTCGTTCGGCCGCGTGCCGTGCGCCGGCTCGGTCCCGGTCCGATGTCGCTCGTGGAACGCGGCATCCCCGATGAGCCACTCGTGCTCGATCGGGTCCTGGCTGATCAGCACGAAGCGAACCGGGACGCCGTGCGGAACGCTGATCTCCGACGGCGTGAAATGCGAGTGGTGGATGACGATCTCGACCCGGACCGATGCCGGCGCGGGCTGGCAGCCCGCGCCGATCGGAATCACCAGCAGGATGGCCAGCGCCGCCCACGCGCCACGGACTCGCATCCCGTCACGCGCCTGCGTGTGGCGGTGCGGGTCGCCGGCTCACGATCGTGACGGCAAGCCAGGCCATGAGCAGGGGAAGAGCGATGGCGATGGCCAGCGGCCCCCACACCCGCGACGCGGCCCACAGGTCGTGGGCCGACCCGAACGGCTTCAGCCCGGCATCCACCAGCGACGGCAGCCCGCCGCCGGCGTCGATGGCCAGGTCGAAGGTGATGTCCGGCGCGGCGCTGTTGATCCGGACCTTGGTCAGCCATGCCTCGTCGGGCACCCAGCCCATGCCCTGGTCGGAACGGAGATCGGTCAGGAGCTGGTTGCTGGCTCGACCGCTGTGCGCCAGCTCCATGCCATCCACCGCGAACGCGGCGCCCGGAGCCGGGAGCAGCGCCGGCCGGTCATCGGTCAGGAGGTACACGTCGGCCTCGACGGTCTCGGCCTCGGACTTGCCCAGGGCCAGGATCCGGAGCGGGACCCACGGGTCATCGGTCGGGATGGTCAGGTGGACCGGGGTCCCGTCGCCCACCGCCTGGCCCCGGGCGGCGGCCGCATCGGCATCGAAGACCGCGGCCAGGAAGATCGGGGAGCGGCTGGCGTAGAAGTCCAGGACCTCGGGGGCGTCAGGCGGGAGGCGGAACCCGTGCTCGGTCGCCCACTCCCCGACCTCTGGGCCGCCGCCGCGGAGGATCGTGATGTCCAGGGCGTCGATGCGGACCTCGAGCAGGACCTCGGCCCGATCCGCTCCCGCCGCGGCTTCCAGGGCGAGGACCCTCGGCTGCGGCTCCGTCTCAAGGACGAGACGCTGCAGGGTCCAGTCACCGCCCCGCTCGACGGAGGTGGGCACGTCCGGCAACGGAACCAGCGAGCCGAACTCTCCCTCCCCGCCGGCGAAAGCAAATGCGGTGACGTAATGCTCGACGCCGTCGTGGTAGCCAGCGAACGTGGTCGTCCGCAGCAGGTTGACGGCTCCGTTGGGGCCGATCAGCCCGCCACAGGCAAGGGTCGGGCCGGCGGTGAGGAGCAGGACGGCCGTGGCAGCCGCCAGGGGCACGAGACGTCGCATCGGACGCTACCTCCATCGGGCGACCCGGCTGCTGGTCGCGACTGGTTGATGGCGGCAGGACGGCATCGCGCGCCCGATGGTTCCCCCGGAGCTGATGCGGGGCTACCCCTCGCGGAAGATCGAGTCGTGCTCCCGGACGTGGTCGTTCACGTGGAGCGCCACGTCGTCACCCGGGCCGGCCGACTCCACCTTGGCGTGTTCGACCTCCATCGAATCGACGGACTGCTCGAGATCGGTCGTGTGGCCGGTGATGTGAATCCGGTCGCCAACGCGGAGCGTGTCGGTCAGGGCGACCGCCGCCACCGACAGGTGGCCGAAGTAGTGGGTGACCGTTCCGATCGCCTGGCCAGGATCGTGTCCCTCGGACATCGGTCTGTCCTCCTTGGGTCCACTGTGGTCCGCCCCGGACCGACCGTCAAGGCGGGGACGAGCGATCCGGAAGCTGTGCGACGAGGGCCCTGGGCGCAACAGCTCGGTAGCTCTCCTCGATCCAGTCGGTGAGCATCTCCAGTGGCGTGTCCTCCGGCGGCTGCAGCCAGACCCAATGACCGCGATCCATCCGGTAGCCCGGGTTCTTGGCCCACGGCAGGCTCATCGCCGCGTCGTACGAGTCGGGCAGCTTCACCGTCATCCCGAATGGTCGTTCGGCATCCGGCATGCCAAAGAAGACGAACACCTTCTTGCCCACCTTCGCCACGTTCTCGCCCCACGGGTGATCCTCCCAGGCTTCCGGCAGGCTCAGGGCAAAAGCCCGGAGCGGCTCGGCGAGGGGATGGGCCATTACTCCGGGCGGATGGCGTACAGGTTGCGGGCGCCGGTGACCCCACGCAGGACGACCGATCCGCGCGGCTCGTACGCCAGCCCAGCATCCGAGGTCAGGTCGTGGGTGGTGCCGGTCACCACGATCTCACCGGGCCCGGCCTCGGCCAATACGCGGGCACCGATGTGCACGGACAGACCGGTAAGAGCCTCGTCGGCCATCTCCACCTCGCCGGTGTGGACGCCGGCCCGGATTTGGATATCCAGGCGGTCGGCGACATCGACCAGGCCGATCGCCGCCCGCACCGCGGCGAGCGGGCTGTCGAACCACGCCGAGAATGCCGTCGCCCGCCGTATCGACCACGACGCCCTGGAACTGAGCCAGGACGATTCCGGCATTCTCGAGGTACTGATCCAGCAGGCGACGCCAGGCAGCGTCGCCGATCCGCTCCAGCAGCGGAGTGGATTCAACGATGTCGGTGAAGAGGACGGTCGTCAGCACGCGCGTGGCATTCGAGCGCAACGCCCAATCCGAAATGCCCTGGAAGTCCAGCGTCACACACGGCTCCTCGCCGACGACCCACGCGTCGTGGCCCGGAGGCGTGTCGAAGATCTCACCGGGACCGATCTCGACCTGCTTGCCTTCGCGGTCCTCGCAGACCCACCGTCCGCTGATCTGGATCCCGACGTGGTGGAACTCGCAGCGCTCGGTGCCGGCGATGGGCTTCACGTCCGCCGACCAGCGCCACCCGGGCTGCAGGGTTTCGCGTCCGACGGTGAGCGGACCAACCTTGATCAGGTCGAGGGATCCCTTCGAGAACTCCCGCCGATCGTCGGGCTCATCGAAGTTCCGGACGATGTTCTGCGCCATCGATCGAGTGTAGCGCCGGTCAGCGGAACATCCGACGCTGGCGGGTGAGGTCGAGCTGAGCTCGCGGGTCGCGCTCTATGGAGACGTCGCATCGGACGCTTCCTCCATCAGGCGGCTCGGCAGCTGCTCGCGATGGGTTATGGCGGCAGGACGGCATCCGGCGCTCGATGATTCCCGGTGTCGAGGGCGTCAGGTGAGCGGGACGATCGGCAGGCCTTCGCCCAACAGCGTGTTGCACTCGTCAATTCGGGGAGTGGCGCCCATGCGTTCGAACAGCGCGCGTGCCTCCTGGATGGGCCGGTTGGCCGCGGCATCGCCAAGGGCAACCAGGCAACGACCTTGACCCAGCATTGCATGGGCCTGCTCGAGGACGCCACCGCAGGCGGCCCATCTGTCAGCGGCATCGCGGAACAACTCGGCGGCCTCTTCTGAGCGGCCATCCGCCTCCTCGAGGAACGCCCGGCTGCTGGCGAGCGAGTTCCTCCGGATCGGCACGTTGGGCTCGACGAGGTGAACGAGCTCCACGGCCACCGGCAGGCTCTCGACGGCGATGGCCGTCCGGACGAGCATCGGAAGCCGCGTGGCAAGCTCCGTGTTGTCCTCGAGCCCGCCGCGGTGAAGCATGCCCTCGAGCACACGGCGTGAGCCAAGGGCGTCGCCGCTTCGAGCCCTAATGCCAGCCGTGGCAGTTGAGCCTTCTACGAACATGTCGTCGGGGAGCTGGTGATCCCGCGCCGCCACGACAAGGGCATCGATATCGACATTGCGTCCTTGTTCGAGACAGGCGAGAGCTCGACGCATGGTGGCCTCGAACTCCCCCCAGAAGTCTCCGCTGGCCTGGGCCACCGGAACGAGCTCGTCCGCGATCCGGATCGCATCGTCAAGTCGGCCCGCGGAAGACAGATAGTCGATCTTTGATGCCAGGATCGTGTTCCGACCCCGTGTCAGTCCACGCTGGATGGCGAAGGCTTCGCCCTCATCAAGGATGGCCAGCGCGGCCAGCGGCCCTTCGAACAGGGCCGTGTCCACTGCGAGGTTGTTGTAGGCGATCGCAGCCCGATATCCGACGCCCCCTGCAACGTCCAGGTCGAGCGCCTCACGCCCGTCAGTGAGCCCACCGTCGTCGCCAAGCGTGCTACGCGAACCGCCGCGCGCGAGGAGCGCGCGCGTCGGTCGGGGAACTGCCAACTCGTCGGCCAATGCGAGGGCCGAATCGGCAGTCTGATCGCCGCGGCGTAGTCTCCCGAGATCATCCGAGCGACTGCCAGTCTCGGCCAGGCCCTCGACGAGCGAGGCCGCTCGGGGGAAGGTGCTCCACGAGCGCTGCGGCCTCGTCCAGGTGGAGGTCCATGCGGGGTCGGCGGTGTCCCCCTGGGCATTCTGCAACTGCCATGAGAGCCGAAAGGAGCACCTCCGGGTCGGCCCACTCCGAGCGAGCTCAACCGCCTCCGCGAGGCTTGCGCGTGCGTCGGCAGCACGTCCAAGCTCTCGAGCCAGCATTCCCCAGCGGGTGAGCACCACGGCCCGTTCCGGATCACTGCCATCTGTCAGCGCCAGGGCGCGGTCGAGAAAGCCCATCGCTTTTCCGGCATCGAGTGAGGTTGCCCGTTCTCCCGCGAGGAGAGCGAATCGGCGTGCACGCGGAGTGATTGTTGCCGCGACGTTCAGGCTCGCCAGCTGCCTTCGCCAGATCGAGCGCTTCCCCCGTGTGGTAGGCAAGCAGCTCTGCCATGTCTTCAACGCGTTCCCCGGCCTTCTCTTCCAGCCAATCGGCGGCGGCCAGGTGGCGTCTTCCACGCTCGCCACGCGGTATCTGCCCATAGGCGACGTCGCGGACGAGGAGGTGCCAGAACCCGAACTCAGACTCGCCTTCCATCGAGGACTGGCGCGAATGGCGAATGAGCTCCTTGCGCGAGAGGTCGTGCAGCGCAGCTTCCACACTCTCCGCCGTGCGTCGTCCCAGAGCCGCCGCTGCCCCGGCCCAGAACACCTTGCCCACGACCGCAGCATCCTGGAGGAGCTGCTTGCGATCGGCTGGGAGGGTATCTATTCGCGCCGCGATGAGAGCCTGGATGGAGTCCGGGAACGGAACCTGAACATCCGCGCGAAGCGACCCATCGCCGTCGAGCAGGTCCCGATCGCGGAGCATGCGCACGAACTCCTCCGCATAGAGGGGATTCCCCCCGGCGCGCTCGAGCAGGAGCTGCTCGGTATTCGGCGGCAGCGCAGCTCGTTCGAGAAGTCCGGACACGAGCTTCGCGGTCTCGGCGTTCGAGAGCGGCCCGAGTCTGATGGCCGTCTGGTTGGCAAGTCCGGCTCCCCACGCGGGGTGCGCTTCGTACAGCTCCGGACGGGCTGTGCAGACCACCAGCAGCGGCACGCCTTGCGACCAGTCGGCAACGTGCTCGAGGAAAGCGAGGAGGGCCTCGTCGGCCCAATGGATATCCTCGACGACCAGTACCGCGGGGTCCTGCTCGGCGATCGCTTCAATGAAGCGCCGCCAGGCGGTGAAGGACTCCTCCCGGGACGCCGGCTGACCGGTCTCCACGCCGACCAGGGGCAGCAGCCGCGCTCGCAGCCAGGGACGCTCGTCACTTTCCGGGAGAAGAGCCTCAAGTTTCGCGGTCGCCTGCTCGGCGGAGTCCGACTCGTAGATGCCGGCGTGCGCTTTCACGATCTCGCCGAGCGCCCAGAAGGTGATCCCATCGCCATACGGAAGGCAACGGCCCTGTCGCCACGTGACGAGCTGCTTGAGCGAGTCGATGTAGGCAAAGAGCTCGGCGACAAGGCGGCTCTTGCCGACGCCCGGCTCGCCGACCACGGTCACGAGCTGCACCTCGGAGTCACGCGCCACCTTGTCGAAGAGGCTGCGGAGGAGAGCCAGGTCCGTTTCGCGGCCGATGAGCGGGGTCGTCAGCGAGCGGATGACGTCCGAACCGAAACGACCGATGGAGGCCAGGGCCTGCCAGATCGCCACCGGTTCGGCTTTGCCCTTCGCGGCAGCTGGCTCGAGCGCCTCGTACTCGAAAACTCGTGACGTCGCTCGGTGGGTGCCCTCCCCTACCGCGACACCCCCGATAGGAGCAGCGGTCTGGATGCGCGCCGCGGTGTTGACCACGTCGCCGGCAGCCATGCCCTCGCCCTGCTCGGGTCGCGCGCCGACGGTGACCACGGCCTCACCGGTGTTGATGCCGACGCGCACCGCGAGTCCGAGCGCGGGGTCAGCCGCGTTGAGTTCTTCGATGCCCTCGAGGACCGATAGGCCAGCGCGCACTGCCCGCTCCGCATCGTCCTCGTGCGCGACCGGGGCGCCAAAGACCGCCATCACCGCGTCGCCGATGAACTTCTCGACGGTGCCTCCGAAGGCCTCGATCCGCTCGCGGGTGTGGGCGTGGTACGGGGCGAGACGGGCCTGGACCTCTTCCGGGTCGGCGGCCTCTGAGCTGGCCGTGAAGCCGACCAGGTCGCAAAAGAGGACGGAGACAATCTTTCGCTCGCGAACGCCGGTCGGCGACGGTATCCCGGAGAGTGGTGCGGCACAGTACGGGCAAAACGGAAACTCGCCCGGCAACTCCTTGCCGCACGCTGGGCACACAGGCATGCGGCGAGTCTACGGCGCTCGTGCGACGCGCTACCAGTCAGCGGAACATGCGGCGCTGACGTGTGAGGTCGAAGGTGGCCTCGCGGTCAGCCTCGGGCGTCGGAGCGGATGGGTTCGCCGGCTCGGCGATGACCGCCTCCACCGGCTCGAGGTGGGTGGCCACCACGTTCAGGACCAGCCCCTCCACCTGGAGGCGGCCGGTGACCACCAGCAGCGGGTTGCGGTGGAGGACGGCCCGGAAGCGGCGGTAAACGTCGGGACGGAGGGTGACGTTCATCATCCCGGTCTCGTCCTCGAGGGCGAGGAAGACGAACCCCTTGGCGGTCATCGGGTGCTGGATCGAGGTCGAGACGCCACCCATCCGGATGATCGAGCCGTTCCGCTGCTGCCCGGCGCCACGGACGGTGAGCACGCCACGCTCCGTCAGCCGCTCGCGGAACAGCTCCGCGGCATGGGTCGTGGGCGAGAGCCCCAGCTCGCGGTAGTCGGCCGCCACCCGTTCGGCGCGGCTCATGGGCGGCAGGGTCGCCCCGACCTCGCCGGCGGCGGCATCGGTCAGTCCCAGCGGGGGCCGATCCGGATCCGCATCGGGCAGGGTGGCGCGGAGCTGCCACAGCAGCTCGCGGCGGGGCGTATCGGTCCAATCGAAGGCGCCGATGGCGATGAGCCGCTCGACGACCAGCTCGGCCAGGCTGGTGCGAGCCACGAAGTCGCGCACGCCGCGGTACGGACCGACGGCCCGCTCGCGCTCGACGATCGTCCGTGCCGCCTCGTCGATGCCCTTCACCTGGCGCATCCCGAGCCGGACGGCGTAGTCCTGCCTGACATCGCCGCTCTCCTCGATCCGCTCGGTCTCGTGCTCCCAGGCCGATCGGTTGACGTCCACCCCGAGCACCCGCAGCCCGTGTCGGCGGGCGTCGTTGACCAGGGTCGCGGGCGAGTAGAAGCCGAGCGGCTGGTTGTTCAGCAGCCCGGCCAGGTAGTGGGCCGGGTACCGCAGGCGGAGCCACGCGGTGTCGTAGGTGATCTTGGCAAAGGCCGCGGCATGGGCCCGGGCGAACCCGAACTCGGCGAAGGCGGAGCAGCGGCGGAAGAGGTCTTCAGCATCGGCCTCGGTCAAACCGGTCCGTAAGGCTCCCGTAATGAACCGATCCCGCTCGCGCTGCATGGCCTGGTGAGACCGATGGGACCCCATCGCCTTGCGGAAGATGTCGGCCTCGGTGGCCGAGTAGCCGCAGACCGAGATCGCGATCTGCATGACCTGCTCCTGGTAGAGGATCACGCCCAGGGTGTCCTCCAGGATCGGCCGCAGGCTGGGGTGGGGATAGACCGCCTCCTCGAGGCCGGCGCGGCGGCGGAGGTAGGGGTGGACGGCGTTGCCCTGGACCGGGCCGGGCCGGATGATCGCGACCTGGACCACGAGATCCTCGAACCGCGCCGGGCTGGCCTTGGGCAGGGCCTGCATCTGGGCCCGGGACTCGACCTGGAACACGCCCACCGTGTCGGCGGCCTTGATCGAGGCAAAGACCTCCGGGTCGTCGTGAGGCAGGCTGTCGAGGTCGGGTCGCGCGCCGGTGTCACGCTCGATGCGGTCCAGGGCATCCGACACCGCGCCCAGGGTCCGGAGCGACAGGAGGTCGATCTTCACCAGGCCCAGGGCCTCGACGTCCTCCTTGTCGTACTCGGTCACCACCCGGCCCGGCATGGAGGCCCGCTCGATGGGGACGAGCTCGGTGATCGGCGTCCGGGTCACGAGCATGCCGCCGACGTGGATGCCGAGATGGCGCGGGTAGCCGTCGATCTCGGCGCACAGGGCGAGCAGCCACTGCCACCGGTTCCGGGGCGGGTTTGGGGCGGGCTCCTCGGTCGGGGCGTCGCCCACGACCGGCGGGCGAGGCCGGCGCTCGACCGGCATCCCGCTCTCGGGGTCGATGGCCACGTGCCCCTCGTGCTCGGTGCCGGCGAAGTCCTCGACCGTCGGCCCACTCCCCGCGTAGCGCTGCCGCTCCCAGCCCTCATGGCGAACCTGGATGGTGGACTGGTCCAGCGTGCTCGGCCGGCGGGGCGGATACCAGCCGCTCTCGCTGTACGGCCGGCCGTCGTGGTCACCGGCCGCTTCGCGGGCCCGGGCCTCGGCGGCAGCCAGGTCCGGGCGGAGGGTCGGGCGACCGCGGAAGTGCCAGGTGTTGTCGTTGCTGCGCACGACCAGGGGTCCGTCCCGCTCGCCATCGGTCTGGCATCGGTATCGGTCCGGCTGCCCAGCTCCTCGAACAACCAGCCGAACTCGCCGTCCAGGGCCAGGTCGTTCGCCACCTCGGACGCGTCGCGGGTGTCGAGCGCCTTCGCGATCCGATCCACCACCTCCGGTGGGAAGGCGAGGGCCTTGGCCACCTCGCGCACGGCCGATCGGGCGCGGTAGGTGATGACGTTGCAGACCATGGCCGCGTGGTCCACCCCGTAGCGGCGGTAGAGGTACTGGATGACCTCCTCGCGGCGGTTGACGTCGAAGTCGATGTCGATGTCGGGCAACGCCCGCGCCTCGTTGATGAAGCGCTCGAACAGGAGCTTGTGCGCGATGGGGTCCACCTTGGTGATGCCCAGGCAGTAAGCCACGATCGAGTCACCGGCACTCCCCCGGCCCTGGCCGATGATCTTGTTCCGCCGCGCGAACTCCATGAGGTCCCACACGATCAGGAAGAACTCGGACAGGTTCGTGCGGTCGATGACGCCCAGCTCGTGGGTCAGCTGCTCGAGCGCCTGCTTGGTAATGGGCCGATAACGGCGCCGTAAGCCGTCATGGGCAAGCTGGTACAGGTACGAGAAGGGCGTCTCCCCATCAGGAACGGTGAAGCCAGGAAACCGATAGCGCTCGAAGCCCAGGTCCAGCCGGCAGGCCTGGCCGATGGCGGCCGCCTGCGCCATCCCGTCGTGCCAGGCACGCCGGGCGCGGGGATCGGGCAGACCGGCGCCGAGGAGGGCGAGCTGTGGTCCGGTCTTGAGCCGATACTCGGCGTTCGAAAGGCGGAGCTCGCGCGTGTCGTCCAGCGAGGCGCCGTGACGAATGGCGACGAGCACGTCCTGGAGCCGATGGCCGGCCGCCTCGGCGTAGTGGACCTCGTTGGTGACGACCGTTGGCAGGCCCGTTTCGTCGGCCAGCGACGCCAGCTCGGCCATGAGCCAGTCGTCGTCGGGGAGCAGGTGGTGGGACAGCTCCACGCAGAAGTCGCCGTCGGCGAAGTGGCGAGCCCACCGTTCCGCCGCGGAACGGGCGGCGGCCCGCTCCCCGGCCAGCAGCCGCCGCGGGATTTCCCCGGTCCGACAGCCGCTCAGCCCGATGAGATGGCCCTTCGCTTCGTCCAGCGCCGCTTCCAGCACGGCGGCCTCGAACACGGGGAACGCCTTCTCGCCGGCCAGGTGGCCGGCGGACACGATCCCCGACAGGGCGGCGTACCCCTGTGGGTCGCGGGCCAGGAGGACGAGATGGTCGCCGGGGGCCGGGCCGGCGTGGTGCTCCCCCGGCCAGCCACGGCTGGCCTTCGTGCCGCGGAGTGGGAGCGCCATGCGTCGCCCGCGCCGCGCCAGGCGCAGCTCGCGTTCATCGCGGGGAATGGCCAGCTCCACGCCCAGGATCGGCACCACCGGGGAGAGGCCCGCGGCGCGGGCGTCATCGGTCTGGGTCGCCTCCGCGTCCTTTCCACAGCCGGACCGCGGCATACAGCCCCGCGTGGTCGGTGATGGCCAGCGCCGGCATCCCGATCCGGGCCGCCCGGGCCACGAGATCCTCCGGGTGACTGGCCCCGTCGAGGAACGAGAAGTTGCTGTGAACGTGGAGCTCGCAGTACGCGTCCGGTCCAACCATCGGACGACCGATACTAGAACAAGTGTTCTATTTCGCCAACCCCCATTGACGCCGTCGGCCGCGCCGCGCAGCATCGGCTCAGGGTGAAAACAAGGCGCCGATTCGGGATTGCGGCGGTCGTCGTGGCCGTCACGGTGGCCGCGGGCTGCCTGCCCTCAGGGAGCACAGAGCCCAGCCCCTCCACGAGCGCCATCGCCGCGCCGTCGGTTTCGACCACGCCATCGGTCGCGCCGTCCATGACGGCCGCCTGCGACGAGTCCGCCCACGCCGACGGGGTCCTGGTGCTGCGACTGGAGCACGTCGCGGACACCGGCCGCGACTGGGTCATCAGCGTGTTCGAAGACGAGCGGATCCTCACGCCGGGACCGGGGCCCTACGAGTACACCGACGACGCCTGGATGATCGTTCGCCGCCTGACCCAGGACGGAGCCGACGCGTTGGTGAACGAGGCCATCGACACCGGCCTGTTCGAGGAGAGCGCCACCTACACCCCGGTCTCGCTGCCGGGCGTCGAGCCGCCGGGCCGGGGAGCGCCGGGGTACACGGTCACGCTCCTCCGCGACGGCGAGTACGTGGAGGTCGTCTGGCGCTCGATGTTCGACGGCGACGAGGCCTACTACGAGCCGTCGCCCGAGATCGAGCAGCTGGACGCCCTCGGCGCCCGGCTCGTCGACCTCGACGCGTGGCTCCCCGACGAGGCATGGACCATGACAGACACGTGCGTGTACATGGCGCAGGAGTACGAGGTCATCGCCCTGGAGCCCCAGCCGTGGGGCGGCGCTGTCGAGGACCTGCCCGTTGACGTGGCCGACCTCGAATGGCCGCTCGGCGGAGACTTCCTCAACTGGGGGGAGCCGTTCAGCAACCCGGGGAGTGACCCGAACATCGACGGTCGATGTGGCGTCGTGTCGCGTGCGGAAGCCATCGACCTCGTCGAATCGCTCGTCGCGCAGGGCGCCGAGCCACCCACCGACGCCGCTGCGCTGGATGAGTCCCGCTACGTGTCGCTCATGCTCGGCGATGCGGCCGCGGTCCAGTTCTACGAGGTGTCACTCGAGTCGCTGATGCCCGATGCACCGCGAGACTGCTCCGATCCAAACACGCCGTTCTTCTCGCCGGTCTAGCCAACACACGAACGTTCAGGCCGCAACGGGCTCCGGAGCGCGCATCCGCTCGCGAACGATGATCGCGGCCGGGATGGCGAGGAAGGCTCCGCCGAGAAGCGACATTGCCGCGAAGCCGACCACAGCCAGCAACGCGCCGGACGTGATGCTGGCGGTTGCCCCTGCCAGAAAGACAAGGAAGTCGCTCGCGCCCTGGCGCTGTGTCTGGGCCGCCGATGGCGCGCCCTCGACCAGCATCGCGCTGCCGGCGACGAAGCACAGGTTCCATCCGTAGCCGAGCAGGAACAGGCCAACGGCGAGAAGGGGGCCTTCGTGAGAGGGGGCGACGGCCGACACCACCGCAGCGACGGCGAGGACGACCATCCCGGCGAGCGCAACCGGCGTCGGGCCGCGGAGGCTGACGAGCCGGGCCGAAAGGGGCGCCAGCGCGAACATGCCGAGGGTATGGGCGCTGATGACCAGGCCCACGAACACCAGGTCTCCCCCGCCGGCGTGGATGTGGAGCGGGGTCATGGTCATGATCAGGACCATCGCAACCTGCCCGCCGAGGAGTGCGGCCAGCGCCGCACGCCGATGTGGGTCACGAAGCAAGGCACCGATACGACGACCGGCCCAACCGGTCGACGGCTCATCGCCTGGCCTGTCCGGCAGCCGGGCTGACCACAGCCCCGCGACGAGGGCGAGCACGACAGCCAACCCGAACAGCAGGCCGATGATCCCCAGAGCCAGGATGAGTGGATCGACGCCGGACGGCTCCGCCAGCGCTTCGGCAACCCCGACCAGGTTCGGCCCGAACACCGCACCCACCGTGGATCCCCATACCGCGAGGCCCAGGGCCCACGCCCGGCGATCGGCGGGAGCCGTATCGGCGGCCGCGAATCGGGTCTGTTGGAGCGCACCGTTGCCGAGCCCGAACGCCAGGCTGGCAGCGAACAGCCAGGGGAGCGACGCGAGCACGATCGACGCCGCGGCCAGGCCACATCCGATTGCAGCCGCCACGAACCCGGTCGCGACAGCCGTGGGCCGGTTCCAGCGGATGCCCAGGTTCGCCACGCCGACTGCGCCGAAGGCCGTGGCCAGCCCGGCGAGAGCGCTGGGCACACCGGCCGCGACCGCCGAGCCGGTGATCTCCAGTACCACGAGGGAGCTGACAACCCAGACGGCAATGTAGGCCGTGCTGGCCGAGGCCACCGCCGCGATGAGCGCGAGCAGGGTTCGGTTTGGTCGATTCACCGCCGGATCATAGGGTCGCGGGGCCGGGGAACCGCGATTCGACCTGCGGCGTCTGGTGGGCTGACAACTCATCACCTGGAGACCTCATCCCGTGAAGCCCTCACGTACCGCGCTCCTGGTCCTGGTCACCGCCCTTGTCCTCATCCTCGCTGCCTGCTCGCAGGCCGCGACCGGCGACTTCGCCGTGCCCGAGCAGCCCGCCGGCGGAGGCGTGGCCGGTCGAGACGTCACCGGCGGCGCTCCGCCCGTCATAGATGAGGACGGCAGCCTCGGCGGCGAGCCCGGAACGCCGGGCGAAGCGGATCGGTCCATCATCCGGACCGGCGAGATCACGGTCGAGGTGGACAACGTCCCCGAGACCGTCGGGGAGGTGCGGGCCCTGGCGCTTGGGCTGGACGGGTTCATCAGCAACTCGTTCCAGGGCGAGCTCGAGGACATGGCGACCCTGACCATGCGCATTCCCGCCGACCGATTCGATGACGCCGTCGCCGCCATCCACGACCTCGACGGCGAGGTGAAGGCGGAGGCCACCAACGAGCAGGACGTCACCGCCGTCGTCATCGACATCGAGGCCCGCCTCGAGAACCTCCGCGCGGCCGAGGAGGAGTACCGCGAGCTGCTCGATCAGGCGGAGACGGTCGAGGACATCCTCGCCATCCAGAACCAGCTGTTCGCGGTCCGCGGCGAGATCGAGTCGTACGAGGCCCAGCTCGAGTACTACACCGACCAGGTGGACCTCGCGACGCTGACCGTCTCCATCATCCCGGTCCCCGAGCCGGTCACGGCCGCGACCGAAGACTTCGACCCCACGGCCATCGTGAAGGAAGCGGTCGCGTCGCTGGTCAGCTTCGGCCAGTGGCTGGTCGAGGCCGGCATCTGGCTCCTGATCGTGGGGATCCCGGCGCTGATCGTGTTCGGGATCGTGGCCTTCGTGGCCTGGAAGCTGTTCCGTCGGATGCGCCCGGCGCGACCGCCGCAGCCACCGCAGGCACCCGCGACACCTACCGCGGAGGCCGGGACCCCGGCCGCCTGATTCAGCCAGACCGATAGCGCCCGGCGCGTCCGCACGGGGACGGCCGGGCGCCGTTTACCCCGGGCTAGGCTGCTTCCGGTCCCTGACTGGGAGTCGATGACCGTCGGCCCAGGATCATCGTCACCACCGCCACGGCGATGGCGAGGACGAGGACTACCGTCAGGGCCAGAGCGAGGTTGCTGATCAGAGCGCCGACGATGGCGGCCAGGATCGGCGTGTCCCGCGCCATGGAGTTCGACACCACCTGGCTGAGGATCAGGGCGAGCAACTGGGTAATCACGACGGCCGCGGCCGTACCGAACCCAAGGAGGACGATGGCGCGGCGTCGGTTGTTCGCCAGCCAGACCGTCAAGGCCGACAGCGCCACGGCGAGCACGAGGCTGGCCACCGTGATGAAGTCGAAGATCGTCACCAGCTGGCGTGCCGTTTCCAGGCGCTGCAGCCGGACCAGTGGCAGCTCGCCGAAGTCAGGCGGGACCTCGATCCCAAGGCGGTCGGCGATGATTTCGCGGATGACCTCCGACGCGTCGATGTCCGACGGATCGGGTAGCTCCACGTCACCGGGGATGATCCCGACCTCCTGCAGCCGTTCCATGGCGACGATGACCGCCGGAAGCACCCCGATGGTGAGCTCGCCATCCATTGAGTCGAGCCGCGAGTCGCCGCGGAGCAGCGCGATCAGGGCGGTGTGTGCCACCCGGTTCGCTGCCCCCCACGCGTCGGAGAACAGGTCGGTGTCCATGAACGCGGCGAGCTGCTCCTGGATCCAGTTCCGGATCAGCGGTTTGACCAGCTGAGGGATGTCGAACCGGTCGACGATCTGGTCCGCGAGCCGACCGCTGACCTCGTCCACGACCTCCGGATTCGTCGCCGTCCGGGTGACGACCGTCACGTACCGGTCGGTGTGGAGCGCGACCTGGTGAACCCATAGGGTCGTCGCCGACAGCGTGATCACGATGCAGGCGAGCACGCCGAGCGTGCCGACCAGGATGTTCCGTCCGCGTGAAGGCTTGGCCTCTGTCACCGAGGCAGGATACGCCGAAGCGACGTCGAACTCCCCGAGTTTCCTTGATCATCGGCCGACATGCCTCACGACACGACTCCATTCATCCCAACCGTCGAGACCGAACGGCTCCTGCTGCGCGAGTTTCGCGAGACCGATGTCGACGAGCTGAAGGTCATGGCCGCCGACCCGGTCATCGCGCCGTTCGTCGGCTATCCGGGCGCGGGACTGCGCGAAGCGTGCTGGCGATCAGTCGCGCTGTGGATCGGCCACTGGGCGCTGCGCGGCTTCGGGATGTGGGCGGTCGAGGAGCGGGCGAGTGGCACGTTTATCGGACGGATCGGCCTGTGGGAGCCCGAAGGATGGCCCGGGACGGAGGTTGGCTGGATGCTGGGCCCGGCGTGGTGGGGCCGGGGCTATGCCACCGAGGCCGCGCGCGCGTCGCTGGCCTGGGGGTTCGAGCACCTGCCGGTGGACGAGATCGTGAGCCTCATCCAGCCCGATAACCGGGCGTCGCAGGCGGTGGCGAAGAGGATCGGCGAGTCGTACCGCGGCGAAACCCCCTTCCGGGGCGGCACGACTGGCCTGTGGGCCATCACCCGCGCCGAGTGGACGGCAACGGCAGCTGCAGAGGGCGGCGACTGATGCCGGCGCTCGACATCCCGACCCTCGAGACCGATCGGCTCATCCTCCGGCCGCTCGTCGAGGCCGATGCGGACGTCTTCTACGCCCTCCTCCAGGATCCGGAGGTCGTTCGGTACATCGGCGACGGCACGATCCCCAACCGGGAGGACTGCTGGCGGGCGGTAGCAGCCTGGTTGGGCCACTGGGTGCTCCGCGGCTACGGCCCGTGGGCCGTCACCGACAAGGCGAGCGGTACGTTCATGGGGAGGGTCGGGATTCACCTGCCGTACGGCTGGCCGGGACCGGAGCTGGCGTACACCCTGGGCAAGCCGTTCTGGGGCAAGGGCTACGCGACCGAGGCCGCCCGCGGGGCGCTGGATTGGGCGTTCACCCACCGCGACTTCCTCGCTCTCATGAGCTTCATCTACCCCGACAACACCGCGTCGGTCCGGGTGGCGACCAAGGTCGGCGAGACGCTTCGCGGCGACGCCACGCTCCACGGCAAGGCGGTCCTGCGCTACGTCATCACCCGCCCAGAGTGGGAGGCCGCCCGAGAGGCAGTCGACTGAGCTTGCCGCGACGGCGCGAGACCGTCAGCCGGCGAGCGCCTCCAGCACCGGGAGATCAACAGTTTCACCGTTCGGCGCCACCGGGATCAGGGCGACGTGATCCGCCCCGGCGGCGAACACCTCGCCCAGACGCCCGCGCAACGCCTCGGCGTCGCCCCACCCAACCATGGCGTCCACCAGGCGGTCGCTCCCCGGACGCGTCCAATCGGCATCCTCGAATCCCTGCTCGGCCCACGCGGCCTGGTAGTTCGGCGTCCGAAGGTACGGCAGGAGGTAGTGGCGCGCGGCGGATCGGGCGGTGGCAGCATCGGTCTCGAGCACGACCGGCAGGCTGACCGCGAGCACCGGGCGTTCGCGAGCCGTTGCGTCGGCCGCGGCATCGAGCACGCCGCGGGTCCACGCGACCCGCTCAGTGGTGACGAGGTACGGAAATGCCCCGTCTGCGGCAGTGGCGGCCAGGGCGAGCATCCGCTCCCGGAGCGCGGCCAGGATGACGAGCGGCTCCCGCATGCCGGGCGGCATCGGTCCCTTGTAGAGGGCCGACCGAAAGGCCTCGAGGTACTCCCGCATCCGGGTCAGGGGCCGCTCGTAGACATGGCCCCGGAGCTTCTCCGCCAGGTGGTGGTGGGAAACGCCCAGCCCGAGCGTGAACCGACCGCTGCTCGCCTCCTGGAGGGTGAACGCGGCCATCTTGGTGGCCTGCGCGTCGCGACCCCAGATGTTCACCACGCTGGTGCCCAGGCCGAGGGACGAGGTCGCCGCCGCCAGCAGCCCGGCCAGGACGAACGGCTCGCGGCCGACGACGTCGGGCACCCACAGCGTCCCGTAGCCCAGCTGCTCGACCCGGGCGCCGAACGCGAGCGCCTCCTCGATGCCGAGTGACTCGGGATCGCTCCAGACACCGACCCGGCCCAGTCCCCGGTCGCCGTTGGCCATGAACCGATGCTACCCGCTGCTCCCTGGCGCCGAAGCGGTAGCGGAGGAACAGCTCGTCCCCGTGGCGGTGGATGCTCACCAGGGTCGCCGGCCGCGGGTTCTGGGTCGGAGGCTCCGGGGCGATCATGGGCAGCCCCTCCCCGCCGAGCAGCCACGGCCCCACGGTCCAGTACAGCTCGTCGATGAGGCCCGCGGCGTGGAAGCGGGCGTTGACGGTCGGTCCACCCTCGAGCAGGACGGAGCCGATCCCCCGCTCGCGGAGCGCACCGGCCAGCCAATCCGGCCCGGGGTGGGCTGTCGGCGCGACCAGCACCTCGGCACCCTCGACCTGCCGCGGACCGTCCGACCCGACCACCACCAGCCGCGGTTGCTCCGTCGTGAACCAGCGCCGATCGGTCGGAATCGGGGTGTTGCCTGCGATCAACACCCCGAGCGGCTGCGGCGGCCGGCCGGCGCGCGAGCGGACCTCCGCCAGGTCATCGGGCAGATCGGTCCAACCGTCCACCGCCCGCAGCGTGCCGATCCCGATCGCCACCGCGTCATACGGCACCCGCAGGAGACGCATGAGCCGCCGGTCCGCCCGGTCGCCGATGTCGTCCGCCGTCCCTTCGCGCTGCGCCCGCCCGTCCAGGCTGGTGACCATGTTCAGCCCGATCCACGGCCGGCCCGGCGGCGGCTCTGGCAGCGGGAGATCGGCAAATGCCGCGTCCAGGTCCAACGCGCTCGCGCGATTGGGCCACAGGCGGTCAACAGTGAACATCGGGCCAATGCTAGTCGCCGGCCGGCCGGCGACATCGGTCAGTCGAAGATGCGCTCCAGGTGCCAGGTGCCGCGGATCTCGTCGAGGAAGACGGTGCACAGCAGCCCGTCGTGGGTCACGAGCTTGAAGTAGGCGCGGGCGACCGGCTCGCGCCACCAGTCGTCCACCAGCCGCCAGCGGTTGCAGATGCCGATCTCGTGTGGGTCGCGCCGTCCAGCCGGAGACGGACAGGCGTGCCGGCCTCGTCGGTGTCCACCTGAACCAGGGGATGGGTGGCGAGCAGGCGGGTCACGGTTGGGTCCCCGGCTCGTGACCGATCTCGACCAGCCGCGCCTGCCGCTCGGGGAGCGACGCGGTGGGCCGGTCCACCACCGCCTGCCACAGGCGACCGTCACCGAACCGGGCGCCGATCCGCTCGACCGACCAGCGGAGCTCCTCCCATCGGCCGGCCTGGGGCTCGAAAGCGGGGAGCTGGCGAGCGGCGGGGTTGGTGAGTCGGTCGAGGACGAGGGCCAGGGACGTGATCTGCACCTCTTCTTCCTCGCCGGCACGGCCTCGCAGCTGTGCCTCGAGTCGGGCGAGCAGCAGGCGGGTGATCCAGTCCGGGTCGGTGCTGGGCTCGGGGAGCGCCAGCTGGACGGTGAGAGGCGGGGCCGACTCGCGGTCCAGGATAAGGACCGCCCGGCCCGGGGCGAGGTGACGGCCGGCGAGCCGGTCGGTCAGGGCCGTCGCCGCCCGACGGAGGGCGAGGGTGATCTCGGTCACACCCTCCGCCGGCGGCTCGAAGCGGACCGTGGTGGCCAGCCGCTCCGGCCGGCGGCGCGGGACGAGGGGCCGCGGGTCCTCCCCGCGGGCGAGCGCCTGGAGCCGCTCCCCCACCTCCCCGAACTGGGCGGCCACCGCCGACCACGGCAGCCCGGCCAGCTGGCCCATGGTCGTCAGCCCGAACAGGCTGAACCGATCCTTCACGGCCGGCTCCGCCGGCAGCAGACCGATGGGCATCGGGGCGAGCGTCGCTCGCCCCTCGCCGGCGGGCAGGATCAGGCACGCGGCCCGCTCCTCGCCGCGGGCCAGCCGAACGGCGAGCGATGCCAGCCATCGGTTGTCCCCGATCCCGGCCCGCACCGGATACATCCCGGCCAGGGCCACCGCCCGTGCCGCGACCCGGCGTTCCGAGCCGTGCATCGGTTCGAGGCCCGTCACATCGATGAGCGCCACGCCCTCCTCCAGCGCCTCGATCCGCGGGGAGAGGTCATCCAGCCGATCGAGCAATGCCTCCCAGTGGATCGTGGTCTCCGTCTCCCGGAGGGTGGGCCAGACCAGCATCAGGACCCGCATCGGTATGCCTCTGGGAGCGGGTCAGGCGCTGAGGACGGTCAGCGCGGGCAGCTCCTCGGTCCGATCGATGACCAGCCGGCTGCGGAACAGCGAGAGCTGGGAGGAGCGGGTCGATGCGGCGACCCTCCCCGAAGTACAGGTCGAGCTCGGCATGGCCGCCGGTCAGGGCCCAGCGGTGACGGGTCACCGATGCCGCCGTGCGGAGGCCGACGAGATCGCGGCCGACGGCCAGCCAGGACTCGACGCTCGAGACGGAGCCGGATGCCGGCCACCTTGCCGGCCGCCTGGCGCAGGGCCGGCGGGCCGATGAGCAGGGCGGTGGCGTCGGAGCGGGGCAGGAGAGCGGCCAGCCGCTCGAAGCGCGGGACGGACGGCCCGTCCAGGTCCAGCACCAGCAGGTCGAGGAGCCGCGAGCGGGCCAGCCAGGCGGCCAGCTCCAGGGCCTCGGTCACGTCGGCGGGACGGACGAGGAGGAACCACTCGAGCTGGACTCCGCGTCGCGCGGCGAGGGCCGGGTCGAACGTGCCGGCCAGGTCGATCCACGCCACCAGGCCCCCGGCCGCCTGGCTGGCCGCAGCCGAGTCGATGGCCAGCGACGTGGCGCCATGACCGGGAGCGGCGTCCAGCACGGCGAATGCTCCCCGGGGCCAGCCACCGGTGGCCAGCGCCTCGTCCAGCGCGGCGTGACCGGAGGGGACGGCGGGAACCACCACCTCCCCGGGGAGCGGGGCTACACCGCGCCGCAGGCCACGCTCACGAAGCGCATCGAGCACCTCGGGGAGCGGCTGAGCGGCGTGGAGGGTCACATCGCGCAGTCTAATAGAACAGATGTTCTAGATCAATCCCCCGCGCGCTTGAACGGCCGAAAATCGGTCGCTAGGGCGTCGGGTCGAGCTCGTCGACCAGGATGGACGTCTCGGTGCAGCGCCCGCCGAGGACCGTGGACAACTGCCCGCGGACCACGATCGGATCACCGATCCGGGCGAGGATGTGTCCCGTGTCGTCCTGGATGCTGAGAGGCGGGCTGCGGTAGATCCACGCCCCGCTCCCGACCATCTCGACACGCTCGCCATCCGCCTCCACCCAGACACACTGCAGTCCGTCATCACCGCCGAAGATTCCGGCCAGCTCGACGGGATCGGAGAGAGACTCCTCGAGAACCCATGTGGCTCCGCCAAAGTCACCCGACTCCGCGACTCTCCGCAGGACCGGGCGTTCCACCTCACCCGACTCGTCGAAATCGATCTCCAACAGCAATGACCCATTGGAGAGATGGTTCGTGGAATGAACCGGGTTGAACGGCACGTCTCCCCAGTCGCCGGAGATCGTGAAGTCACTCCCGATGGTTCCGGTGAACACGTTGGTCCAGTCGTGACCTGGGCCCGACCCGCGATCCTGGCTCATTCCCATCCAGTAGAAGCACGACTCCCGCTGGAGGACGTCGTACGAGCCTTGGTCGTCTCCTCGCCACGCGCCGGTCAGCTGGACATTCGTTCCCGACGGCCCGGAGATGTCGAGATCGGTGCACTGGACTTCCGGTGGCTGAATCGAAGCACCTGGCGTCTGCGAGCCATCCGGAGCAGCGCTACTGCACGATGCGGTGAGCATGGCCAGCAGGCCGAACCCGGCCAGCCAGCGCGCTCTTACCCGGCCATGAGGCCGCGTCAGCGAGGCTCCGGCAGCCGAAGACCGAATCTAGACCCCCACGTCCCGCCGCCGGAAGCCGAAGACGGCCACGATGACGAACAGCAGCCCGCCCACGGCCAGGACCGCGGCATGGGCCGGGTCGAGCCCGTTTCGGAGTGGATCGGCGTCGTAGTAGTAGAAGAACGGCGACAGCCGCTGGAGCCAGTCGAGACCGTCCACCAGGGGCGCTAGCGAGTTCACCAGGTAGGCCGCGATCCCGAGCGCCGCGCCCAGCCCGATCGCCAGTCCGCGTGATCCGGTCGAGCGCTCCAACCATCAGCGCGAACCCGCCCATGAAGAACCCGAACAGAGCCGCGCTGACGACCACCGCCACCAGGTTCGCCGGGTCGAGATCCATGTCCACCGCCAGCCCGGGCAGGTAGGTCGCCAGCCACAGGATGGCGCCCAGCAGCAGCAGCCCGATGACCATGGCCAGCGCCTTCTCGAGCAGGACCCGCGTCCGGCTCACCGGGTTCGAGAGGAGCAGGTCCAGGGTGCGGTTCTCCTCCTCGCCGGCAATCGCGCCCGCTCCCGGCCGCCACGCCGTAGAACAGGAACAGGAGCGGCACGATGGCGCCGAACAGCTGGCTGTTGAGGTAGCCCTCCGGCGAGAGCAGGTCGGACTCGCCGATGAGCGCGAGGATCGCCTCCGGCAGCCCCTCCAGCAGGTCCTCCATGCCGGGCATGTCCCGCACGGCGGGATACGTGGCGACGGTCAGGACCGTCAGCCCAACCAGGCCGATCGACCACCAGAACAGGCTCCGCCGGCCGTCGCGGATGGTCTTGGTCGTGATCGTGCGAAGCATCGGTCAGGCGTCCGGATCGGCTCGGCCGGCTCTGAGCCGCCATCGGTCTCGGCTGGCGGTTCCGGCGCCAGTTCGGGCTCCGGCTCCGGTGCGGCGTAGTAGGTAAGGAAGACCTCTTCGAGATCCTGCTCCCGGCTGAGGACGTTCAGGACCGTGTAGCGCGAGGCGAGCTTGATGATGTCGTCCACCGAGCCCTCGACCGTGAGCTCGACGATGCGGCCCTCGGCTCGGGCCTCGACCACGCCGGGCAGGCGCTCGAAGTCCTCGGCGTGGACCGGCGACTCGAAGTGGAACTCGAGCTTGCGCCGGGCCTGGCGCTTGAGGGTCTCGACCTCGGAGATGACCGCGATCCGCCCCTCGCGAACGATCCCCACCCTATCGGCGATGCGCTCGACCTCGGCCAAGACGTGGGACGAGAGGAAGACCGTCCGCCCCTCGGCCCGGACCTCGTCCAAGATCCGGTAGAACTCCTGCTGGACGAGCGGATCGAGGCCGGTGGTCGGCTCGTCGAGGATGACCAGGCTGGGCTTGTGCATGAGGGCCTGGACGAGGCCGACCTTCTGCTTGTTGCCGTGGGAGAGGGCCTTGATCGGCCGATCCAGCTCGGTTCCCAAGCGCTCGGCGAGGTCCTCGGCGTGGGACAGGTCCTTCACGCCGCGCAGGTGGGCGAAGTAGCGGAGCAGGTCGCGGCCGGTCATCCGCGGGTAGAGGGCCATCTCGCCGGGGAGGTAGCCGATCTGGCGCCGGAGCCTGACCGCCGAGCCGTGGGCCGGGTGGCCCAGGACGTTGGCCATGCCGCTCGATGGGCGGATGAAGTCCAGGAGGAGGCGGATGGTCGTGGACTTCCCCGCGCCGTTCGGTCCGAGGTAGCCGAAGATCTCGCCCTGGCGGACCTCGAGATCGACGTCGATGATGCCGCGCTTGCGGCCGTAGGACTTGGTCAGTCCCTCGGTCCGGATGGCAGGGGCGTCCGCGGCAATGCTCGTCATCGGTCCGTCCATTCTATGGGGCGCCCGAGCGGGCCGTGAGAAGGGTCGTGCTATCCTGCCGGGCGCCTCGTCACGCGCCCCGGCGCGTGCCCGCACGGCAATCCGTGGGGATGTAGCTCAGCTGGGAGAGCACCGCGTTCGCATCGCGGGGGTCAGGGGTTCGAGTCCCCTCATCTCCACCAAATCCTTGGGTCAGTTCCTGCCATCCGGGTCGTAGATCTCGGGGTCCGTGACCCATTCGGTCTCCCCACCGAGAATCAGGACGCGGCCGTCGGCGAGCGTTACCGCAAGGTGATCTGTGTGAGGTGCCAGCATGCTTGCGGTGGCGGTCCATAACCCGGTATCCGGGTCATAGAGCTCGGCCGTCTGGAAGATCGGGTCGCCATACCCGTAGCCCCCGCCTGCCACGAGCACGCGGCCGTCGCGAAGGAGGTTGGCCGAATGCCAGCTCCGGCCTTGCGTCATGGCGCCCGTGGCCGACCACGTTCCGCTGTCTGGATCAAAGAGCTCTGCGGACGGGCTGAAGTCGTCGCCTCCCCCACATGGGCCGCCCGTGACCAGCACCCGGCCATCGAACAGCCGCGTCGCGGTGTGGCAGCCGCGAGGCTCGATCATGTCGGCGGGTGGTGTCCACGACTCGGTGGCTGGGTCATACAGCTGAAAGCCGAGCGATTCGGGGTACCAGGCCGCGGCGGTATCCACCACGAGCACCCGGCCGTCCGCGAGGAGCGTGGCCGTGTCGAGATGGCCGATCGAGACGGCCCCGGCCGGAGCCCAGGACAGATCGGTCCGATCGAAGGCGAAGACCTCCGCGGATTCGATCGCCCTCCCACTGTCCGAATAGCCCCCGGCAACGAGCAGGCGCCCGTCGAGCAGCAAGGTTGCCGTGTGAGACAGCCGTCCTTTAATCAGGGGTGGGAACGAACGCCACTGCTGCGTTTCGAGGTCGAATGCCTCGGTCGAGTCGAGGATGCCGCGCAGGCCCGTGGCCAGTTGGCCTCCCGTTACAAGCACCATCCGGCCGTCCTGAGATAGCGTGGCCGTGTGGTCGGTGCGGACTTCGAGCATGTCGGCGGTTGGCGTCCAGGCCCCGGTCGTCGGATCAAGGAACACGGCCGAAGCGTCGCTCGAACCTATTTCTCCGAGGTCGCCGGCGAGAAACACTCTCCCGTCCGGGAGCACGGTCGCGCTGTAGCCGTACCCGTACAAGATGGGACCATGGACCGAGCCTTCAACGCCAGTCCACGTCGACACGTCAGTCGTCGCAGGAGCGGGCGATAGCGACGGGATTGAGCCAGGAGCGTCGCTTGGCGCCGCCGCGGCTGAGGACTCCGATGAGCCGCTCGGCGCGACGGTCGGTTCCATCGCACCGCATGCGATGAGGATGGCACCGGCGACGCCAACCAAGACCTTCGAGACCGCGGGCACCACGGCGTCAGTTCCCGCCATCCGGGTCGTAGACCTCCGCTCGGGGGTCCGCCGGAGCGCTCAGGCCGTACCCGCCGATCAAGAGAACACGTCCATCGGCGAGGCTGACGGCCGTGTGCCACCCGCGCGGCGAAAGCATGTTCCGCGTCCCCGTCCATTGTCCGGTGGCGGGGTCATATAGCTCGGCCGTCGGCGATCCCCCAAAGCCGCCGTCCCCGCCACCTGCAACGAGCACGCGGCCGTCGGAGAGCAGAGTGGCCGTGTGGTACCCGCGTGCTTCGGTCATGGTCCCAGTGGTGGTCCACGACCCGGCTTCGGGATCGAAGATCTCAGCCGTGGCTCCCCAGGGGAACGAGCCACCGCCTGAAACGAGCACTCGTCCGTCGAGCAGGCGCGTTGCGGTGTGACCGCCGCGGCTTTCGCTCAGTTCGCCGGTCAAGCTCCATGAGTTGCCGTCCGGGTCGTAGAGCGTGGCCAGTCCCGCATAATGTGAGGGCGGCTGGGCAGTTCCTCGCGCGTCGTCCACGACGAGCACACGGCCATCGGTGAGCAGGGTGGCGGTGTGCTGGCTCGGCGACCAAGGCGTGTCATCGGTCGCGGTCCAGGAAAGAACCGTCGGATCGAAGTCGAAGACCTCCGCTGAGGGTCCACCGTCGCTGGCACCACCGGCGATGAGCACCCGGCCGTCGAGCAGATGTGTGGCCGTGTGCCCCGATCGGGACTCGATCATTCTGGGCCACGGGCTCCAGACCTCATCGACGAGGTCATAGACCTCGGCCGAGTTGTGCGTACCATCGATTCCCACGTCGTCGTCTCCGCCGGTGACCATCACCGTGCGGCGGCCGTCGGTGATGAGCGTGGCCGCGTGGGAACCGCGCGCAAGCACCATGTCCCCGGTTGGCGTCCAAGACATTGTTTCCGGATCGAACACTGAGGCCGTGGTCTGAGGCGCTCCGCCCTCGCCGGGTCCGCCAGCTACGAGCACCCGCCCATCTGGGAGCAGGGTGGCGGTGAAGCCTTCTCGCGGGACCGCCACCATCGGCCTCGTCGCGGTCCACGTCGATACGTCCGGCGGGGGGTTGCTGGGAGTCAGGCTGGGGCTCGGGCTCTCGGATTCAGCTGGACTCGCGTCCACGGTTGGTGACGGCCCAATCGATTCAGACGGCGACGGCTCCGGGAGCACCGGTAGTTCCACGAGGCCGGATCCGAACAAGACGGCGGAGCCGATGCCGACCATGAGCAGCGCGGCCAGCCCGATCATCAACCAGGCCGGGCCCGGAGCCGGCGCGGCGGACATGGCCAGCGCCCGGGTCTCGATCTCGCGCCAGAGGTCCGGCGCCGGCAGCTCGTCAGCAGAAGAGAATCGCGCGCGGAGGTCGGTCATCGGTCATCCCCCAGCTGGTCACGAAGGCGCTTCCGACCCCGGCTCAGGTGAGCCCGGACGGCAAGCGGGTTCAGCCCGGTCCGGCGGGCGATCTCGCTGACCGGGCAATCGGCGTAGTAGTAGAGGACGATCACGATCCGCTGCTGCGGGGTGAGCCCCTGGAGGGCGTCCATCAGCCCGTCGTCGAGCCGGACGTCGTAGGTAGCGCCCTCGGGTATCGGTCCAGAAGAAAGACGGGAGCGGGTCTGCAGATCCCCGGCGGCCAGCTTGAAAGCGGCCCGCCAGACCCATCGGCGCACATCTCGAACCGCGGCTCCCCGGCGAAGGGCCTGGGCGAAGGCCTCGGCGACGGCGTCGGAGGCGACATCCTCATCGCCGGAGAACAGGACCAGGGCACGCCACAGGCGAGCGCCGTCCTGCCGATACACGGCCTCGACTTCGCTTGTCGTCGCCACGGGCGCCACCGCGATGGTCACTATGCCGATACAGGGACCGATCCACGCCGAAAGGTGACAGCTCCAGATGGGCGACCTGTCGGTCGTCGCGTCATCCGGTTACCCGGTCGGGCATCCGTTCGCGGGTCCGGCGCGCATCGTGTTTAGCTTCCCCCAATCTGGGTCGTAGACCTCGGGGTCGGTGACCTGCCCGTGAATCCCACCGAGAATCAGGACGCCGCACTCCCATCCAGCAGCATCCCCCGTTGGGGCTGTCGCTCCCCGCCATCGATCAGTTCCCGCCGTCCGGGTCGTACACCTCAAATTCCGGGACGTCGGCCGGGCTCCCGATCGCGAGCACCCGGCCATCCGTGAGCGTGATCGCCGTGAAGGCCGTGCGCTCGGAAATCATGCTCGCAGTCGGAATCCACGACCCCGTGGTCGGGTCATACAGCTCGGCAGTCCGGAAGGTAGGTTCCGAGTATCCATACCCGCCACCAGCGACCAGGACGCGGCCATCCCGGAGCAGGTTGGCCGCATGCCAGCCGCGACCTTCCGTCATGGCACCGGTAGCCGACCACGTCTCGCTTTCCGGGTCGAACAGCTCCGCAGACGGCGTGAATCCGGTGTTGGACCCGCAAGGGCCGCCTGCAATTAGGACGCGGCCATCGACGAGCCGCGTGGCAGTGTGGCAGCCGTGACGCGCGCTTGGCCCGGCGGTTGTACTCCACTCCCCGGTATTCGGGTCATAGAGTTGAGCACCGATTTCGCCAACCTCGAGTACCCGGCCGTCGTTGAGGAGGGTCTGCGTGTGTTCAGGACCGGCTCCACCAATATGCCCGGACGGAGTCCAGGACAGACTGTTCAAATCGAAGACCTCTGTGGAGATGGTCGTCGACCCATCGGAATTTCCGTCGGTCACCAGCAATCTGCCGTCGAGAAGGAGCGTGGCGGTGTGGCCAGACCGTGTCGAAGTCATGCTGGGGAAGGAAATCCACTGCTGCGTTTCGAGGTCGAACGCCTCAGTCGAGTTGAGGACGCGCGGGTCGACTCCCGGCTCCCACGATAGGCCTCCTGTCACAAGCACCATCCGGCCGTCCTGCGACAGCGTGGCCGTGTGGTCGGTGCGGACTTCGAGCATGTCGGCGGTTTGCGTCCAGGTCATGGTCACCGGATCAAGAAGCGCGGCCGATTCGTTGCTGCCAACCTCCCCGAGGACGCCTGCGAGGAGGACTCTTCCGTCCGGGAGCAGCGTGGCGCTGTATCCGAATCTAGGCCCGGGACCGAGACCCTCCACCGCAGTCCAGCTGGAGATGTCATTGGGGCCGAGCACGGGGCTCTCGGATTCAGCTGGACTCGCGTCCACGGTTGGTGACGGCCCAATCGATTCAGACGGCGACGGCTCCGGGAGCACCGGTAGTTCCACGAGGCCGGATCCGAACAAGACGGCGGAGCCGATGCCGACCATGAGCAGCGCGGCCAGCCCGATCATCAACCAGGCCGGGCCCGGAGCCGGCGCGGCGGACATGGCCAGCGCCCGGGTCTCGATCTCGCGCCAGAGGTCCGGCGCCGGCAGCTCGTCAGCAGAAGAGAATCGCGCGCGGAGGTCGGTCATCGGTCATCCCCCAGCTGGTCACGAAGGCGCTTCCGACCCCGGCTCAGGTGAGCCCGGACGGCAAGCGGGTTCAGCCCGGTCCGGCGGGCGATCTCGCTGACCGGGCAATCGGCGTAGTAGTAGAGGACGATCACGATCCGCTGCTGCGGGGTGAGCCCCTGGAGGGCGTCCATCAGCCCGTCGTCGAGCCGGACGTCGTAGGTAGCGCCCTCGGGTATCGGTCCAGAAGAAAGACGGGAGCGGGTCTGCAGATCCCCGGCGGCCAGCTTGAAAGCGGCCCGCCAGACCCATCGGCGCACATCTCGAACCGCGGCTCCCCGGCGAAGGGCCTGGGCGAAGGCCTCGGCGACGGCGTCGGAGGCGACATCCTCATCGCCGGAGAACAGGACCAGGGCACGCCACAGGCGAGCGCCGTCCTGCCGATACACGGCCTCGACTTCGCTTGTCGTCGCCACGGGCGCCACCGCGATGGTCACTATGCCGATACAGGGACCGATCCACGCCGAAAGGTGACAATCGCGGGTCGGAGCACCGCGGTCACATCACCGGGGTCAGGGGTTCGAGTCCCCTCATCTCCACCATGTCTCAGGGCGAAGGATCGAGCTCCAGGATGAGGATTGCGTTTTCCACGCAGTCCGCCGCGAGACCCGCTGACGTCCGGCCCGTGATCCGAATCGGGTCGCCCTCTCTCGCAACGACCTGGTCCCGATCGTCCTCGATGCGGAGGTTCAGGTCGCTGCGGAAACTCCACCCCCCGTCGCCGATCAGCTCGTAGCGCTGGCCGTCGGCCTCGATCCAGATGCAGCCGGTCCCGAACAGGTGATCGAAGTTCCCGCCCAGCGTACCATCCAGGGTGACGGCCTCCGAAAGCGACTCGTCGGGAGCAAGTCTCGTCGCCCCAAAGCCACCCGTTGCATCGGTGACCTTCAGAAACGGAGACTCGGCAGCCCCGGATCCCCCGAACTCAATGGCCATGGTCACCGATCCGGCATCATTGCCGGTGAGAATCTCGGCATAGGGGACGTCTCCCCATCTGCCGGTGACCGTGAAGTCCGATTCGATGGAACCAATGAACACGTTTGTCCAAGACTCCCCGCGAACCTCGCCTGCATTCTGGCTCTGGCCGAGCCAATGCAGACACGAATCCTGCTGATACATGTTGTAGTAGCCAAGGTCGTTAGCCCGCCAGAAGCCGGTGAGATCCAGCGGATTCCCGCCGGGGCTCCCCAGGTCGATGGGGCTGCAGGCGGTGTCCGGGGCCTGATCCGATGCTGCCGGCACCTGAGATGACACGGACGCCGATGGACTGGCGGTGGAGCAACCGGCGGCGACAGCCAGGGTGCCGATCAGGGCCAGACGGATGCCTCGCACCGGCCGATCTTCTCACGCCCCGCCCGGCGTCTCGGCGCGGGGCCGGCTACTGGAAGAAGGGAAGCCGCCCTCTTCGGTGACCTGGTCGGCCGGCGGCGCACTGATGTTCACGAGGCGTCGTCCAGGCTGTCGGCCTCGGCCGGAACCTGTGCGAAGGCCCGGAACCCGAGGACGGCCAGTCTCCGGCAGTCGGAGTGGCACAATGCCCGTCAGTGCGCGTCTCCGCCCGGGCCGACTACGCCCTCCGCGCCGTGGCCGAGCTGGCTTCTGGTGATGGGAGTCCCGTCAAGCGCGAGCAGCTCGCCGAACGGCAGGGCATCCCGCTCGACTTCCTCGAGCACGTTCTCCTCGAGCTGAAGCACGCCGGCATCGTCATGAGCCAGCGGGGTTCGACTGGTGGGTTCCGCCTCGGTCGCCCCGCGTCCGACATCAGCCTCGCCGACGTCATTCGTGCCGTGGACGGGCCGATGGCCAACGTCCGCGGCCGTCGACCGGAGGAGGTGGACTACCCCGGTCCCGCCGAGCATCTCCAGGACGTGTGGATCGCGGTCCGGGCCAGCCTGCGAGACCTCCTCGAGTCCGTATCGGTCGAGGACCTCGTCAACGGGAAGCTGTCGAAGCAGATCAAGGCGCTGACCCAGCGCCCCGACGCCTATCGGAGCCTGGGCCGGGTCCGCGGACCGAGCCGAGCCGAGGCGCCGTAAGCCTCCCCCGCCGCCGGGAATCGGTCCGGGTTAGGCCTCGAGCAGCCCCCAGCGACGGCGGACGACCCGCTCCAATGTCCCGAACACGGCGAGGTCCACGACCACCCCCACCAGCAGCACGACGATCATCGTCGCCAGCAGGCCCGGGGCGTCCGACAGCTCGCGGCCGAGCTGGAGCCGAACACCGATCGACGGCTGGGCGGCGATGATCACCAGCAGCTCACCGGCCATCAGCGAGCGCCAGGCGAAGGCCCAGGCCTGCTTCAGGCCGCTGATGAACGACGGGAAGGCCGCCGGCAGGATGACGAACCGATACGCGGCCAGGCCGTGGGCGCCCAGCACCTTGCCGGCCCGGATGAGCACCCGCGGGATGTAGTCCACCCCGGCAATGAGCCCGTTGGCGACCGATGGCGCCGCACCCAGGACCACGACGAACAGGATGGCGGCCTCCGACAGCCCGAAGATGAGGATGGCGAGCGGGAACCAGGCGATGGACGGCATGGTCTGGAGGCCGGTGATGAGCGACGCGATGGCCGCCCGTAGCAGCCGGAATCGGACGATCGCCAGACCGATGACGGTGCCGATGACCAGGGCCAGGGCGAAGCCGGTCGCCGCCCGGCGGAGGGTGATGCTCAGCGCCAGGATCAGGTCATTGGTCGTGAGGTCGGTAAGGAGGCGGGCCAGGACGGTGAGTGGGTCGGGCAGGACGTAGATCGGCCGGAGCTCGAGCAGGACCGCGATCTCCCACACGATCAGGACGATGCCGATGGCCAGCAGGATCGGCCAGGTGGATGACCAGATCCGCTCCCCGAACGACTTGCGGGGCTCGATTGGCAGCTCGAGGCTGTCGAGCCCGGCGAGCTCGCGCTCCGCGGCCTGACTCTCAGCGGCCATGGCGCTGGACCTCCTGCCGGAGGCGGCGGGTGATGGTGGAGGCGATCTCGGCCATGTCGTCGTCCACGCCGACCCGTGGGTGGGGCAGGTCCACGGCAACCTCTTCCACGACGCGCCCCGGCCGGCTGGAGAGGATCACGACCCGGTCCCCGAGCCGCACGGCCTCGCGGACGTCGTGGGTCACGAACAGGGTGGTGAAGCCCAGCTCCATCCACAGCCGCTCGAGCTCGTCATGGAGCAGGTCGCGGGTGATGGCGTCCAGGCTGCCGAACGGCTCGTCCATGAGCAGCAGGTCGGCCCGCTGGGCGAGCGCCCGGGCCAGGGCGACCCGTTGCCGCATCCCGCCCGAGAGCTCGTGGGGGCGCTTGTCCCCGAACCCCTGAAGATGAACGAGCCGCAGGAGCTCGGCCGCCTCCTCGTCCCGGGTGGCCGCCGGCACGTCCGCCAGGCGGAGGGCCAGGGTCACGTTCTGGGCGGCGGTCAGCCAGGGGAACAGGGCCGACTCCTGGAACAGCAGACCGATGCGGCCTTCGCTCTCGATCGCGCCGGCCGTGGGCTGGTCGAGGCCGGCGATGAGGTTCAGGAGCGTGCTTTTGCCGCAGCCCGACGCCCCGACGAGGCAGACGAACTCGCCGGGTTTGACCGTCAACGAGATCCCACCGAGGGCCAGGACGTGGTTGCCGACCGGCCCGTAGCGTTTATGGACGTCGTCGATGACCAGCCGCGCCCCGCTTCCCGCTGGTCGCCCGAATTCCAGGTCCCGGTCGGGGCTTGCGGCGGTCATGGCTCGGGGATCGGGCTCGCGCCCGCGTCGGACAGGGCCTGGTTGAGGAGGGTCAGGTCGTAGATGCCGCCCAGCTCGGCCGACTCGAGCAAGCCCAACTCGACCGCGTTCTCGGCCGAGGTCTGGAGCGAGCTGGCGATGGGGTCAACCGTGAACGTCATCTTGTCCCAGGCGCTGGCCAGCAGCTCGACCGGCACCTCGGTCCCCGACAGGTCGGAGATCGCGGCGGACACGACCTCCTGCGCGTGGGCCGGGTCCGCGTTGACCGCCTCGTTGGCCTGGATGTGGCCCTCGATGAGCGCCTTGACGACGTCCGGATGCTCCTCGAGGAACGACGTCGCCACGATCAGGTGGGTGGTCACGAACTGCCCGTCGGGCCACAGGTCGCGCTCGTCAACCAGGACGTGGCCACCGGCCTCCTGGACCATTCGGGTAACCCACGGCTCGGGGAGCCATGCCCCGTCGAGGTCGCCCGCGATGAATGCCTCGAGCGACTGGCTGTTGCCCTGGGGCAGGATCTCGACGTCGCCGCCGCCCTCGAGATCGGTCTCGTAGCCCTGATCGGCGAGCCACGCACGGAGGGCCACGTCCTGGGTGTTGCCCAGCTGCGGGGTCCCCAGCCGCGTGCCGGCCAGGTCCTCCGGGCCATCGATCCCCTCACGGACGACGAGCGACGCGCCGCCGGATGTCGCACCGGCCACGATCCGGATGGCTTCCCCGTTCGACCGGATGAAGGCGTTGATGGCCGGGTTCGGGCCGATGAACGAGGCTTCCAGGGCGCCGCTGAAGATCGCCTCCACGACCTCCGGACCGGCGCTGAAGACCTGGGGTGCGAACTCGACGTCGGTGCCGAGCGCCTCCGCCAGGATCCCGTCCTCAACCCCCACGATGGCTGTGGCGTGGGTCAGGTTCGGGAAGTAGCCCATCCGAAGCGTGACCGGGCCGTCCGCCCCCTCAGCCGGCTGGCATCCGACCAGACCGATCACAAGGATTGCCGCCGTCGCGAGTGCCCGTCCAACCATCGGTCCAGCCTTCGTTCCAGTCATTGTTTACCTTCTCCATGAAGTAGATCAAGTTAATCGGAGAAGTTGCATTATGGCATCGGCCTCCGGCCGGTCGTCAACAGGGGTCGGGAAAGAAGCGGTGCGCGCGGGCACCCGCCATCAGGGAAGGGTGCAGGAGCGCTCCCCCACCGCGCCGTCAGGCGCGGCCCAGGTCAGTTGAAGAAGGGAAAGTCCTCGGCCTCGATGACCTGGTCGGCCGGCGGAGCGGTGATGTCGAACGCGGTGTTGTACTCGCTCAGGTCCACGGTGACGCTGGCGTTCCCGTTCTCGCCCTCGCTGGCCACCACAACCGATCGGAGCCACAGCCCGTTCTTGTCGAACAGGAGATCGACGACCGCGGGGCCGCTGAACTCCGGGTTCGGCAGGAGCTCGCCCGCGCCACCCATCCCCGGCATCTCCATGTCGGGCATGTCGCCGTGCCGGGCGGCGATGGCCTCGGCCGAGATGGAGACCTGGAGGTGGTAGCAGGTGTCGTCGCCGCAGGCCTGGTCGGCGAGGAGCGACACGCCGACGCCATCGGTGGTCACGAACTCGTTGACCTTGTCCGCGATCTCCTGATCGGTCGGCGGCTCCTTGGCGGGATCGGTCTCTTCGTCCTCCGGGCTGGCCGGGAGGTGGAGCCACTGGCCCTCGGCCATGGCGGTCAGAAGGTATACGTCCTCGCCGATGACGATGGCCTCGCCCTCCATCCCGAAGAGCATCGGCAGGGCAAAGGTGACCTGAGCCGCCTCGCCGGCGATATCGACGTCACCGTCCACGCTGACCCCGTCGAGCGGGACCGGGTCCCCGGTGTCCGCGTCCACGACCGTGCCCTCGACCGACATCGAGACGTGGAAGCTGTCGGCATGGGCCGTGGCCTGGGCACCGCGGGTCAGGATCTCGGCGGGATCGGTCAGGTTGCCGCCACCGGCGACCGCGAAGGCCACCAGGACCCAGAAGAAGACCAGGCTGAGACCGACAACCGCGATCGGAAGCGCGCGGGAGCTCATCGACTGAATCACCGCGGCAGGATAGCCGCTCCCCAGAAACGTGCCATGTGCCGATGGTCCTGCCGCGTCATGATGTCGGCATGGACGCTCGGCGGAGTCCGGTGTGAAGGCCGTCGTGACCGGTGGTGCCGGGTTCATCGGCCGCGCTCTCATTCGACAGCTCCGCGAGCGCGATGACGAGGTCACGGCCATCGTGCGCGATCCCGGACGCGCCGCCGACCTCGAGGAGCTGGGTGCCACAACCGTGGCTGCGGACCTGGGCGCGATCGACGCGGCCCGCCTGGCGGAGAGCCTCAAGGGCATCGACGCGCTCTTCCACCTGGCGGGCAGCTATCGGGTCGGCATCCCGGAGTCGGAACACGTGGCCATGTTCGCCGCCAACGTGGTGGCCACCCGAACCGTGCTGGATGCCGCCATCCAGGCCGGCGTGCCACGCATCGTCCACGTTTCCACCGTCAACGCCTTCGGCGACACGCACGGGCAGGTCGTGGACGAGACGTATCGGCGTCCGCAGCCGCCGGTCTACGTGTCGTACTACGACGAGACGAAGTACCTCGCCCACCTCGCGGCGGAGGAGCGGATCGCGGCCGGCGCCCCGGTCCTCATCGCCCAGCCGGGGCTGGTCTACGGGCCGGGCGACCACTCGCAGGCGGGCGCGGTGATCCAGCAGGCCATGGCCGGAACGCTCCAGGTCCTGAGCGCGGCCGATATGGGCGGCTCATTCGTGCACGTGGATGACGTGGCGGCCGGGCTGCGGCTGGTCGGGGATAAGGGCCAGATCGGCGAGACGTACGTCCTGGGCGGCGACATCGCGACGTTGCGCGAGGTCGTGCGCCGCGCGGCTGCGCTCGCGGGACAGGAGCCGCCGCGGTTCACGACCCCGTCGTGGCTCATGCAGGCGATCGCGCCGCTCGGCAGCCTCATCGGTCCGGCGCTTGGCGAGGCGAACCTGGGCGAGGTCATCCGCGCCTCGGACGGGGTGACGTACTGGGCGTCCAGCGAGAAGGCGAAGCGCGAGCTGGGCTACGCCTCACGCGACCTGCACGCCGGCCTCCGAACCCTGCTCTGAGCCGGCCTCGCAGATCAGCGCACACGAGGACTGCGCGAGCGGACATGATGCGTGCGCGAACGCACCGTTGGAGGGATCCCCGTGACCGATAGCGCCTGGCGCACCCACGCGTCCCGGCTCGGCTGGCTGATCGCCGTCGCGTCGGTGCTCGCGGCTGGCATCTACGCGCTGAAGATCTTCCACGTCATCACGCCGGAGCCGACCTTCGATCCCAACGCCTCGTTCGTGGACGGCATCCTGGCTGGCTTCGTGCACGCCCAGGCGCACTGGCTCGAGGACCTCATTTCGTCGCTGCTGTTCGCGGTCGCGTTCGCGGGGATTGCCGTCCTGGGTCCCGTCCTCCGCCACGCCATGGATCGCGACGCCCCGCGGGGCGGGCTGATGGCCGTCAGCTTCGTCCTGGCCGGCATCCTGGGAGTCGCCGCGCAGCTGATCTACCTCGGCGCCATCGAGGCCGCCACCAACCCCCAATACTGCGACTGCGGGTTCCTCGCCGAGGAGATCGTGAGCCGGGAGATGATCCGGATCGTCGCCGAGGGCATCGTGTTCTGGCTGACCGGCGGCGCCGTGGTCCTGTTCGCCATCGGTCTGCTGGCCTTCGCCGGGCTCGCCGGCTTGGCCGGCTGGGTTCCCGCCGGACTGGCGGTCTACGCGCGGGTCGTTGCCGTGCTCGGGCTGCTCAGCGTCGTCTGGGACCACGTGGCCGTTCTGCTGCTCGTCGAGGCGGGCATCGAGTTCGACTTCTTCCTGCTGTCGCAGGTCATCACCATCGTCTTCGCCGGAGTCCTGGTTGCACTGTGGGCCGCCTGGCTGGCTCGGGCAGCCAGGTCCGGGACCGGGTCGGACGGCGAAGAGGCTGATCCCGAGCCCACCATAGCCGCCGCCTGAGACGGCGCGCGGCCCAGGGAGCCAGTTTGGCTCGCCGTTGAGGCGCGGCGGACCCCTTCGCTATACTCGGCCCGAACGCATTGACGCGGGAGCAGTACCCGAGCGCGTCGCACGCAGCGAGCCGGGATGGTGAGAGCCGGCGGCGGCAGCACGGGGAACTCGCCCGTCGAGCAGCCGGTGAGAGCCGGCCGGGTGGCGCCCGATAGCACGCCAACGAGTGGACCGACCGTGGGGTTGTAGCTCAGCTGGGAGAGCACCTGCATGGCATGCAGGGGGTCGGGGGTTCGAGTCCCCCAGCTCCACCACCCATCGGTCAAGCTCAGGTGGTACCGCGAGGCTGACCCCCTTCGTCCTGACGAAGCGGGGTCGCGTTGTATTCACGTCCGATTTCTCAGAACGGAGCCGAGCCGGTGACGACCAGCACCTTCATCTCGGAACGGATCGCGGCCGATGGCCGGCCGTGGGTGCTGCGCCACGCCCGCCCGGAGGATGCCGAGCCCCTCGCCAGCCTCTACGCCGCCGTCCGCGCCGAGGGCCGCTGGCTCGTCACCCCGTCCAACGCGATCAGCGCCCCGTCCGAGTCCTTCTTCATCGCCGAGCTCATCCGGGCCGATGAGACGGCGGTGGTCGTGGCCGAGGCGGGCGGCACGATCGTGGGCAACGCCCTGGTCATGACCGAGCGCGACGTCAGCTCGCGCCATGTCGGCGTCCTGTCGGTCACGGTGGCCGAGGGCTGGCGCGACGTGGGGCTGGGCACCGCCCTGGTGGCCGCCACCCAGGAATGGGTTCGCGACCGGCGCCTCACCCGCCTGGCGTTGAGCGTCTTCCCCGACAACGCGCGGGCCATCGCCGTCTACTCGCGAGCCGGATTCGTGCGCGAGGGACTGCGACGCCGCCAGTTCCGCCAGGCCGACGGGTCGTACCGCGACGAGCTGCTCATGGCCTGGTTCCCCGAGGGCGGCGCCGCCGACCGGTGGGAAGCCGGCGAGGGCACGCCATGAGCGGTCGCGAGCGCCTCGACCCGGCCTCGTACGAGAAGAAATGGCAGGACCGCTGGGAGCGCGACGAGCTGTACCGCGCCCGGGAAGACGCTGCCTCGCCGTTCTACCTCCTGACGATGTACCCGTACACCTCGGGCGACCTGCACATCGGCCACTGGTACGCCTCGACCGGGCCTGACGTGGTGGCCCGCATGCATCGGATGCAGGGGGATCACGTCATGCTCCCCGTTGGTTTCGACTCGTTCGGGCTGCCCGCCGAAAACGCCGCCATCGATCGCGGCATCCACCCCGGCGAGTGGACCGACACCAACATCGAGCGGATGCGGGCCCAGTTCCGGACCACGGGCGTGTCCTACGACTGGTCGCGGGAGGTCATCGCCT
The DNA here is from genome assembly GCA_963699235.1 of uncultured Chloroflexia bacterium. Lineage (GTDB taxonomy): Bacteria > Chloroflexota > Limnocylindria > QHBO01 > QHBO01 > DASTEQ01. The sequence continues at coordinate 1,822,706 of OY969424.1, forward strand.
CCGATCCGGCGTTCTACCGCTGGACCCAGTGGCTCTTCCTCCAGTTCTACCGGGCGGGCCTGGTCTACAAGGCCATGGCCCCGGTGGACTGGTGCCCCAAAGACCAGGTCGTCCTCGCCCGGGAGCAGGTCCTCGGCGCGGACCGCCGTTGCTGGCGCTGCGACACGCCGGTCATCAAGCGCGACCTGGAGCAATGGTTCTTCCGGATCACGAAGTACGCCGACGAGCTGCTCGACTTCTCCCAGCTGGATTGGCCGGAGCCGATCCTCCTCATGCAGACCAACTGGATCGGCCGATCCGAGGGAGCCGACATCGACTTCCCGGTAGCACCCGGCACGGTCGGAACCGATGCGGAGGCTATCGAGGCGATCCGGGTCTTCACCACCCGACCCGACACGACGTTCGGGGCCACGTTCATGGTCCTCGCCCCCGAGCACCCGCTCGTCGCCCGGCTGACGATCGATGACCGCCGGACCGAGGTGGAGGCCTACGTCGCCGCCGCGCGGCGGGAGTCGGAGATCGAGCGGCTGGCCGCCGAGCGCGAACGCGACGGAGTGTTCATCGGGTCGTATGCGGTCAACCCCCTGACCGATGAGCCGGTCCCGATCTGGATCGCGTCCTACGTCCTGCCCGGCTACGGGACCGGCGCGATCATGGGCGTCCCCGCCCACGACGCCCGCGACTTCGACTTTGCCCAGCGCTACGACCTGCCGATCGAGGTCGTCGTCGCGCCTCGCGGCGCGGAGGCGCCGTCGGACGCCGCGTTCCTGCCGCACACCGATGACGAGGTGCTGGTCAACAGCGGCGAGTTCACCGGCATGAGCGCGGCGGAGGCCATCGGGGCCATCACCGCTCACCTGGCCGACCAGGGCCTGGGCCAACCGGCGGTCTCGTACAAGATCCGCGACTGGCTCGTGTCACGGCAGCGGTACTGGGGCGCGCCGATCCCGATCGTCTACTGCGACGTCCACGGCCCGCAGCCGGTTCCCGAGTCGGAGCTCCCCGTGCTGCTGCCGCGGGACGTGGACTTCGCCAAGACCGGGGTCTCGCCGCTCCAGTCGCACGACGGCTTCCTGGCCGCCACCTGCCCGGTGGGCGGCGAGCCGGCACGGCGCGAGACGGACACGATGGACACCTTCGTGGACTCCAGCTGGTACTACCTCCGCTACACCTCGCCGCACAACGATGAGGCGGCATGGGACCCGGAAGCGATGCGGCACTGGATGCCGGTGAACCTGTACACCGGTGGAGCCGAGCATGCCGTCCTGCACCTGCTCTACAGCCGCTTCTTCGTGAAGGCCCTCCGCGACATGGGGCACCTCACCTTCGACGAGCCGTTTCTTGCCCTGCGCAACCAAGGCCAGATCCTGGGCGCCGACCATCAGCGGATGAGCAAGAGCCGCGGCAACGTCGCCAACCCCGATGACCTCGTCGCCCAGTACGGGGCCGACACGGTCCGCCTGTTCCTGCTGTTCATCGGCCCGTGGGACCAGGGTGGTCCGTGGTCCCCTACCGGCATCGAGGGCGTCCATCGGTTCCTGACCCGGGTCTGGAACCTGGCCCTGGCCGCGCCCGGCAGTGGGGAGCGGCGGCCGACCGCGTCCGTGCCGGGCATGCCACCCCGCAGCCTGGCGGGCGAGATCCCGGGGAGCGGCAAGACCTCCGCCGACGACCTGCTCGCGTCCATCGAGGGCGGGAACCGCGCCCTGCGGCGGGCGACCCACCAGACGATCGCCGCCGTCACCGAGGACTACGGCCTGCTCCACTTCAACACCGCCGTCTCAAAGCTCATGGAGCTCTCGAACGCGATCGCCGAGGCGACCGAGGGCAATGTCGGAGCCGATGCGGTCGAGGAGGCGGTGGACACCCTCCTTCTGCTCCTGGCACCCGCCGCGCCGCACCTCACCGAGGAGCTGTGGGAGCGCCGCGGACGGCCGTACTCGATCCACGTCCAGCCCTGGCCGGTGGCAGACCCGGCGCTGGCGGCCGAAGACCTCATCGAGCTGCCGGTCCAGGTGGACGGCAAGCTCCGCGACCGGCTGCAGGTGGCGCCGGGCACCAGCGCCGAGGAGATCGAGCGCCTCGCGTTGGCCTCGGAGCGGGTGCGGGCCTACCTCGACGGGAGCACGCCGGCCCGGGTGGTCCAGATCCCCGGGCGCCTGGTGAACGTGGTCACCCGGGGCGGCTGACCAACTGACCCCCCCCGCCACATCCCGCGGTAACGGCAGGGTAACGACCCGCCGATAGCCTCCGGATCTGCTTCCGAGGCCCGGCGTCGAGTGCCCGGGCGTCGGGTCTCGGACGCAGACCATGACAACCGCTCGCCTCCCGCGAGGGGGCGATGACCCGATTCGATCTCGTCACGGTGGTGGCCGTCGTCGCCGCTGTCCTCCTGGCGGGTGCCGCCAGCCTGGCGCTGTTGGCCACGGTGGTGGTGCCGGTGGCCGTCGCGCCGTCGGCGGTAGCGGATCCGTGGGTCTCGGCTGAGCCAACCGTCGAACCGGCGGGTGGCGAGCTGGTGGTGGATATCGAGGGTGGCGTGAACAATCCGGGCATCCACCGACTTCCGGCAGGATCGCGGGTGGCTGATGCATTGGCGGCGGCCGGTGGCTACGCGGATTCCGCTGACCTCGCTGCGGCCGCCCAGAGCTTGAACCTCGCCGCCGAGCTGGCGGACGGGCAGCAGATCGTGGTCCCCATCCTCGGCGCCGGACCGATCCCATCCAGTGATGGCGCGACGGGTGGCCTCGTGAACCTCAACCGAGCCAGCCAGTCCGAGCTCGAGGCGCTGCCGGGCATTGGTCCGGTCACCGCTGAGAAGATCCTCGCGGCCCGCTCCGAGCAGCCGTTCGCGACCCTCGACGAGTTGGTCAGCCGCGATGTCCTGACCAACCGGCAGCTGGAGCAGATCGCGGACCTCGTGACCGTCCCCTAGGCGCCGGGGATGAACAGGCCCGGCTCGTGGATCCTGCCCGGGCTGCTGGCCGGGGTGATGCTCGGGATCGCCACAGCCGATGCCGGCTGGCTGGGCGAGGCGCTCGCCGTGGTGGCGGCGGCGGCGGGCGGACTGGTGGTGGCCGCCCGGCTGCGTCACGCGCCGTGGCTGCGCATGGCCGGCTTCGCGGCCGTCGTGCTCCTCATCGGCATCGCGGCGGGTGGCATCCGGACCGGAATCGTGCCGGCACCGGGTGGGCCCACGAGCTTGGAGGCGATGCCGACCAGTCTGCCGGTACGGCTGGTCGGCGCGGTGGCGGACGAGCCGGTGCCGCGTGGGGACGAGCAGGACGTCGTCCTGGACGACCTTCGACGGGGCGAGCTCCCCATCGGCGGGCGACTCATCGTCCGGGTTCCCCGTGCAGTGGCGGTAAACGCGGGTGATCTGGTGGGAGCCGAGGTGACGATACGTCCCCCCGATCCCGCCGACCCGGAGGAGTCGGCCTATCGGGATCGGCTCCGACGCCAGGGCATCGGAGCCATCGGTTCGGCCTGGGAGCTGGCCGTCGTCGGCCACCGATCGGCTTTGATCGCTGATGCCTTCGGCGGCGTCCGCCGCTGGCTCCTCGACGGCCTGGTCAAGACCGTGCCGGAACCCGAGGCCGCGCTCGGGGCCGGCATTCTGCTCGGTGTCAGGGCCGGGATCGATCCGGCCATTCGCGATGCGTTCGCGGTGGCCGGCCTGTCGCACGTGGTCGCGATCAGTGGCTGGAACGTGGCCATCGTGGTCGCCCTCATCGCCTCGGCCACGCGCCGGCTTCGCGAGCGATTCGGGCCGGTCGTGCCGGCGGTGGTGGCCATGAGCGCCGTCTGCGGGTATGTCGTCCTGGTCGGAGCCTCGCCGGCGGTCGTCCGCGCCGCCCTGATGGCGGGCGCCCTCCTGGCAGCGCGGCTGGGCGGATCGCCGGCGCACGCCCTGTCGGCCCTGATGGCCGCCGTTCTCCTCATGCTGGCGGTGACCCCGACCGCGCTGTGGGACATCGGCTTTCAGCTCTCGGCGCTCGCCACCGCGGGACTGATACTTCTGGCGGCGCCGATCGAGGCGCGACTCGCACGCTGGCCGGCCTGGCTGCGGACGCCGGTGGCACTGACCGTCGCCGCCCAGCTCGCCACCCTCCCCGTGCTGCTGGCCACGTTCGGGCAGGTCTCGCTCGTCGCTCCCCTGGCGAACGTCATCGTCGTGCCGCTCATCCCCGCGGTCATGGCCGGAACGGCGGTCGCCGCGTTGCTCGGCGCATTGGCCGCAGAGATGCCGCTTCCAATTGCGAGCGACATCGTCGGCTGGCTCGCCGGGGGTGCGGCCTGGCTGCCGTTACGGGGCCTGATCGTGGCCGGAACGACGGCGGCGGCCGTCCCGCTCGCCGCCGTGCCGGTAGCGGGTGCGCCGTGGCTCACAGCGGCGTGGTACCCGTGCCTCGGACTGGCCGTCTACCGACTGACGCGCCGCGGGCGCGAACCGGAACCGAACGCCCAGCCGCTCGACGAGAGCGGCCACGGTGGCGCTCTCCTGCCCGAAGCTGCGGCGCTGGACGCGGCGACCGTGTGGGTGACCCGCCCGCGCCGAGCGGCCCTGGCCCTCGTGATGGCGGTGTCGCTGGGCACAACCTTGACCGGACCCGACGGTCGCCTCCACGTGACGGTCCTCGACATCGGACAGGGCGACGCGATCCTCATCGAGGCTCCCGACGGAGCCGTGGGCCTGGTTGACGCAGGGGTTGATCCCGACCTCACCCTCCGCCGCGTCGGGCAGTCGCTCCCGTTCCACCAGAGGAAGCTGGACGTGGTCGTCCTGTCACATCCCCACCAGGACCACCTCGGCGGGTTCGAGGAGATCCTGCGGCGCTACGAGGTGGCCCTCTTCGTTGACGGTGGGCGACGCCCGGAAACGACCCCACATCAGCGGATCCTCGAAGCGGTACGACATGAGACCGGAGCCCGCCTGGTCAGCGCCGAGGCCGGCCGGGTCATTCCGATTGGGGCGGCCCGGCTCGAGGTCCTCTATCCGTCGGCCACCGACGTGGCCGCGCCTCCGCCCGAGAGCGACATCAACAACACCTCGGTCGTGGTCTGCCTTCGGTACGGCCGGTTCAGCATGCTGCTGACCGGTGACGCCGAGGCGCCGGTCGAGTCGCTCCTCGTCGAGCGCGAGCTCCTCGACCCGGTTGACGTCCTCAAGGTCGGCCACCATGGCTCGGACTCGAGCACGACGCCCGCGTTCCTGGCCGCCCTCCAGCCGTCGGTGGCGGTCATCTCCGACGGGGTGGACAACGAGTACGGCCATCCGCATCGGTCAACCCTCGACAACCTGGCCCAGGTCCCGGGGCTCCGCATCTTCCGGACCGATCAGGACGGCAGTGTCGAGGTCACGACCGACGGGACCTCGTTCTCGGTCACGAGCGCGAGCGGCCGTGCAGGGCCGCTGCCGGCCGGCCGCGCATCGAGCGCAGACCGGACGGGTACGATCCGGGCGTGGGAAACGGACGCGCCCGATGAGCGGATCGCTGCTGCTGGCGCATGGGGACGACGCTTACCAGATCGACAAGGCGGTCGCCGCCTTCGCCGCAGAGATCGAGGTGGCCGACCTCGTCGTCCTCACCCCCGAGAAGACGCCGGACGAGCCCATGCTCCAGCGGGCGTCGCTCGAGGTCGCGAGCGTCGGGCTGTTCGGCGCCCACGGTGTCGTCCTCCGCCAGCCGATCCGGGCCGCGGGCACCTCGGGGTCGGCCGCTGAACGCCTGATCGCGCTGGTCCAGGGCGTGCCGGACGGAGCAGCCCTGGCCCTGGCCGAGCTCCGCCCCTCGCGGGACGTGGGTCGCCCGCCCGCCCTCCTGGCCAAGCTGGAATCGACCGTGAAGGCCGCGGGCGGGCGAGTCGTGCGTTGCCCGGCACCGCGCCGGGACGAGCTGCGAGGCTGGGTCACGGCCCATGCCGCGGAGCTGCAGATCGACATCCGACCGCCGGCGGCGGCGGCGCTTGCCCAGCGGGTGGGCGGCGGCTGGGAGAACGACGTGGAGCGGAGCGAGCAGACCCGGGTCGCCGACAGCGAGCTGCGGAAGCTCGCCCTGGCGGCGGACGGACGCCCGATCGAGGTGGCCGATGTGGAAGCGCTGATCGCGGACGTGCGGCCGCCATCGGTCAACGCGGTGGCGAATGCCGTCGAGCGGCGGGACCCCCGCAAGGCTGCCGAGGCGCTGGCGCGAGCGATGGACGAGGGCGAGCCAGTCCTCAAGATCATGGCCGCCCTGGAGGGCCGGCTGGTGGACCTCATCGTGGCCCGCGACCTCGTGAACCGGAAGGCGACCCCGGCCGAGATCACGAAGCGGATCCGACCGGGCAACGCGGCGGCGGCGGAGCGAACGGTGACGGCCGCGAAGCGCTACAGCGCGGTGGAGCTGGAGGCGATGCTGAACGGCCTGTTCGAGGCTGATCTGGCAATCAAGACGAACGCGATGGAGCAGGAGGCCGCCTTGGCGGCGTGGTTCGGGGAGTTCGTGCTGGGGGCCGCCCGGCAGACGAGCTAGGCGGCGGGGCGGGATCGGCTCAGGCGGGGCTCAGGCGGCTCCGGCGCGGAGGACCCGGTCGCTCTCGATGGCGAACGTGCAGCGAGCGTTCGACAGGCCGAGTATCCCGATCAGCTGGTGATCGATGTACAGCTGCTTGCAGGGCAGGCACAGGGCGCCGGGGAGCGCGAAGAACAGTCGCTCCTCGATGCTCTCGTCGCGGAAGGACGTGTCGAACACCGAGGTCAGCAGCCCGCCGCCGCAATAGCGGCAGGTTTCGACCGCGGCGATGTCGCGCTTCCGAGTCGTGGTCATGGCGGCGACAATGCGGTTCGCCCGACCCGCCCTCAATAGGACCCCCGTACCGCCGGCCAGTACCCGCCTCGTGACCGGGGAGCGCAGGCGGGTGGTGCGTCCACGCTCCACGGGGTCGGCGAAGGCAGTACTCGAGGGGTACCTCTGGAATCGGGCGGTCAGGCACCGTCGAGCCTGGCCAGCCGGCTCAGACCAGGCGCACGACTGCCGGCGCGGCGCTCCACAGCTTCTCGAGGTCGTATCGCTCGCGCTCGTCCGGCGTGAACAGGTGGACGATGACCGCGTTGAAGTCGAGGAGGACCCAGCGGGCGCCTGACCGGCCCTCCACGCCGAGCGGCCGCACGCCCTGCGCGCGGAGCTCCTCCACCAGTGACCCGGCGAGGGCCGACACCTGGCGATCCGAGCGCCCGGTGGCGATCACGAAGTAATCGGCGAGGGAGGTGAGCTCACCGGTCCGGAGCATGACAACGTCGCTTCCCTTGTGATCGGAGACGATCTCCACGATCCGATGCGCGAGCTGTGCGGGGTCCAGCTCGGCGTGAAGCGGAGTCACATTCGGGGTCGGTTCCTGCAGGATCGTCCTCCGTCAGCGTCGATAGAGGCCGCGCTCGAGGATCATCTCCTCCACGGCCCGGGGAACAAGGTAGCGGATGGCGCGGCCGGCTGCCACGCGGCGCCTGACCTGGCTGGCGCTGATGTCGAGGGACGGCCCGCTGAGGAGGTGGACGCGGGCCGCCGATCGCCCGTACCGCTCCGCCAGCTCGGCCCGTGACGGCAGCTCGGTTCCGGGTCGAGGGCCGATCGCCCAGATGGCCAGCTCGAGGAGCCGATCCGGCTCCCGCCACGAGTGGACCTGGGCGAGGCTGTCGGCGGCCATGATCAGGACCAGCTCGGCATCGGCGTGTCGCGCCTTGAGCTCGACCAGGGTGTCCACCGTATACGACGGGCCCTCGCGCTCCATCTCGACCAGCGAGACGTCGAGGCGCGGGTCGCTGGCGACCGCGAGGCGGGTCATGAGGATCCGGTCCGCCGCGTGGCTGATGGCGCGGCGCCGCTTGTGGGGCGGTGCGGCCGCGGGCACGAGGAGCACCTTGGACAGGCCGAGCTCGTCGGCGGCCAGGGTCGCGAGCCACAGGTGACCGAGATGCGGCGGGTCGAACGTGCCACCCAGGATCCCGAGCCGATCGGGCCGGGCCGCGCGACGCACGGGCCGCGGCTTGGCGGACTCCACCGGGCGGCCGACCGGGACCAGCCGCGACCGGCTGCGACCGGTGGACGGTGGGCTATGGGTCATTCCTCGTCACCCCACTCGAGCTCCTCGGCGCCGATGTGCACCATGGTGCCGTTGCGCGCCCCCAGCCGCCGGAGCTCGGCGTCGATCCCCAGCTTCTCCAGCCGGCGCTGGAAGCGGTCCCGCGATTCCTCGTTGGTGAAGTCGGTGCGCGCCGCGGAGCGCTCGATCGAGCGGCCCCGGATCCGGAGGCCGCCACCCTCGGCCACGACCTCCCAGCCATCGGCCGTCGGGTCGAACCGATGGAGACGGCGGGCCGGCGCGGGGGCGCTGGTCTCGTCGCGGCGATCGGCCTCGACCAGGGCGTCGGCCAGTGCCGCGAGCAGGCGGTCGAGGCCGGTCCCATCGTGGGCGGACACGGCGATGGGCTCGTGGCCATCGTCGCGGAGCGCGGCCTGCACCGCGGCCCATCCCTCGCCGACCGCCGGCAGGTCCTGCTTCGTGACGGCCACCCGGAGCGGGCGGCCGAGGAGCGCGGGGTCGTGGAGGCCGAGCTCGGTCGCGACCGCGCGCCACTCCCCGACCGGGTCGTCCGCGTCGCCGTTCACCACCCCGAGCAGGACGCGGCAGCGCTCGACGTGGCGCAGGAACTCGTGCCCCAGGCCGTGCCCCTCGTGCGCGCCCTCGATCAGGCCGGGCACATCGGCCACGACCACTGTGCGGATGTCGCCCGCGCTGTCCTCGTCGTCGTCACCGAGGGCCAGGACTCCGAGGTTCGGCGTCGTCGTGGTGAACGGGTACGGCCCGACCTCGGGCCGGGCCGCGGTCAGCGCGGCAAGAAGCGTGGACTTGCCGGCATTCGGGGCACCCACGAATCCGATGTCGGCGATGAGCTTCAGCTCGAGCTCGACCCACCCCTCCTCACCGGGGTCGCCGCGCTCGTAGTGGCGCGGGGCCTGGTGGGTTGGGCTGACGAAGTGGACATTGCCGCGACCGCCCCGCCCGCCCCGAGCCAGGACGAGCCGGTCGCCGGGAACGAGGACCTCGCCCAGGAGCTCGCCTTCAGGGTGGCGACGGGCGACCGTCCCGGGGGGCACTACCACGACGGCATCGGTCCCGTTCTTGCCATGGGCCCGTCGCCGCGCACCGCGTCCGCCGCTGGTGGCCCTGACGTGGGGAGACCGCCGAAACGCCGCGAGCGAGGTCAGGCCGGCCTCGGCGAGCAGGATGACCGACCCTCCGCGACCGCCGTCCCCGCCATCCGGACCACCGCGCGGCACGTGCGCCTCGCGACGCATGGAGGGCGAGCCGTCACCCCCGTTGCCGGCGGTCACGTGGATTCGTACGCGGTCCGCAAACATCGTGACCCGACCAGGGGTCCGGAGCGGCTACAGGAAGCGGAGCGGGTTGACGATGAAGCCGTTGACGATGACCACGAAGTGGACGTGCGGTCCGGTGCACCAGCCGGTGCAGCCGACGCTCGCGATCTGTTGGCCGCGGACCACGCCCTGTCCGGCGCTGACATGGATGGCCCCGAGGTGGTTGTACTGGGTGGTGCGCCCATCGGCATGCGCGATCGTGATCACCATCCCGCCCCCGTTGTTCACCCATCCGGCCGAGGTGACGGTGCCGGTATCGGCGGCGACGACCGATCCGCCGCCAGCGTGGGCGATGTCGACGCCCTGGTGGCCGCCCCAGAAGTACTGCGAGACGTAGCCTCCGGGGACCGGCCACGCGAGCGACCCGTCACCGGCGACGTAGCCTGTGGGCCCGGACCACGGGATCGACGGACCGACCGAGCCTGACCGGACGGGTGGCGGGGCGGGCAGGATGATGGCGACCGGGACCTCGGGCGGCGGGGTGGGCAGCGTGCGCGTCTCGGCCATGACGTCGCCCTCGACGGCGGTCACCGGCGTCTCGGGCTCGACTTCGATCGTGATCGGCCCATCCTCGACCGCGGCGGTGTGCTCGGATACCGCTCCACGGGCCGGCGCGACGACCTCGAGGATGGTCCCGTCAATGTTGATGACGCCCTGGGCAGTCAAAACGCCGACGCTGACACTGCCAACCACCAACGCGACAACCACGAGGTGAGACAGCCCCCGCGCAACGGCGGTATAGCTGCGACGGCGACGACGCACCGGTCGGGACGAGTCAACCAATAGCGCTGGCTCCTGGGCTCTTTTAGTCAACGAACTACGCGACGCCGGCGGGCGATCCGGCGTGGACCGCAGGGGCACGGGGCTTGGCGTCGTGCCCCGGAATCGTAACAAGCGCATCAAAGCGGGGTCAACCCAATCAGCCTTCGGGCACGAACTGGAGGGCCGGCATGCCGGATTCGGACAGGATCGTGTCGCCGACCCGGACGGTGACCCAGGCCACGGCCCGTCCATCGGCTGGCGGCGGAGGAAACGCCACCTCCAATTCGACCGATTCACCCGATGAGAGGGCCGGAATCGAGGCCTCGAGCGGCGCGAGCTCCGGCGGTCGGGCGAGGTACGGCTCGTTGGTGGCTCCCCAGCCGCCGAGCAGGGTCGCCCCCTCGGACCAAGCCGCGGTGCCGGTGTTCGTCAGCCGCAGCCTGAGGCTCGCGGAGTCGGTCGCGGCCACGGCCCAGTAGGGCGGGCCGGTCCCCTCCACGGTGGCCGGAAGGACACCGGCCGCGCCGCCGGGCCCGATCAGATCCACGCGGGCGCCGAGCTCCCGCTCGCCGAACCAGGCCACCAGGGCGTCGGTCAGGGCCGTCGCGATCGTCTCCTGGCCCGCAGTCGAGGCGAGGAGATCCGCTTCCGCCGCCAGCGACATGGACCCGACCTCGGCCAGCACCCCGGGCATGAGGCTGCCGCGTCTCGGCTCGCTCGGGTCGCCAGTCGTTGTGGCCGGGGCGATGACGTAGTAGTTCACCGCGTCGGTGCCGCGGTCCTCGCGCTCGTAGGTCGCGATCTCGTCAACGGCGGCCACCACTTCGGCCTGGACCTCGGTCGCCAGCCGTTCGGAGAGCGGAACGCCCCACGGCGTCTCATCGGTCCAGAAGGTCTCCGTGCCGGCGACCTCGATGACGACCCCGTTCTCGGTGAACGAGTTGATATGGAGGCTGAGCAGGACATCGGCCCGGGCCAGGTTGACGAGGTCGATGTGGGCCGCCAGCTCGTCCCGCGTCCGGGTGTGCTCCGGGACCTCCGGTCCAAATCCCGCCTCGCCGTCGCCGTTCACGTCGCGGAATGGGTCGCCCTCGCAGCCGAGATCGGGGTAGTGGTCACCGGCGAGGGCGACATCGGTCTCGCGGGTCATGACCACGGTCACGCCCTCGGCCTCGAGCTGGTCGCGGAGCGCGAGCGAGATGCCCAGGGTCAGCGTCTTCTCCGAGTGCTCGACGGTGTTGTCGTACGGGTTCGCCACGCCCCAGTCCAGGCAGCCGCCATGACCGGGATCGATGGCAACCACGATCGCGCCCGGGTTGGGCGCGAAGATCCGGCTGTCCGAACCGGGAGCCGGGATGACCTCACCGAGGGCGGCGCTGGGCGGCGCCGAGGGCTCAAGGCTGGACGGCGGAGCTGAGGCCGACTGGCTTGACGAGCCGCCGGAGCAAGCGGCGGCGAGCAGGACGAGGATCGGCCCGAAGGCCAGACCGGGACGGCGTGGACGGAACCGCCGCAGGCCGCGGCGTGGGCTCATCGACCCTCGGAGGCGTCCACGCTCTTCGAGAGCTGTACGAGGAACTCGGAGTTGTCCTTCGTCTTGCCCAGGCGCTGCATGAGCAGTTCAATGCCCTCGTTGGGCCCGAGCGCGCTCAGCATCCGGCGCATGGTCCAGATCATCTTCAGGGTGTTGTCGTCGAGGAGCAGCTCCTCGCGACGGGTGCCAGAGCGGAGGACATCGAGGGCCGGGAAGATCCGCTTCTCGGAGAGCTTCCGGTCGAGGACGAGCTCCATGTTGCCGGTGCCCTTGAACTCCTCGTAGATGACGTCATCCATCCGCGAGCCGGTGTCCACCAGGCAGGTGGCGATGACGGTCAGGCTGCCGCCGCCCTCGATGTTCCGCGCCGCGCCGAAGAAGCGCTTGGGCGGGTAGAGGGCCGCGGGGTCCACGCCACCGGACAGGGTCTTGCCCGAGGCAGGGAGCGCGAGGTTGTATGCGCGGGCCAGGCGGGTGATGGAGTCGAGCAGGATCACGACGTCGCGGCCGCTCTCGACCTGGCGTTTGGCGATCTCGAGCGTCATCTCCGCCACCCGGGTGTGGTTCTCGGTCGGCTCGTCGAAGGTGGAGGCGTAGATCTCGCCCTGCACCGACCGCTGCATGTCCGTCACTTCCTCCGGCCGCTCGCCGATGAGGGCAACCATGAGCAGCGCGTCCGGGTGGTTCTCGGTGATGCCGTGGGCGATGTTCTTCAGGACGGTCGTCTTGCCGGCTTTGGCCGGCGAGAGGATGAGGCCACGCTGGCCCTTGCCAACGGGCGCGATCAGGTTGATCAGCCGCTGGGTCAGGTTCTTCTGGTCGATCTCGAGATCGAACATCTCGTCGGGGAAGACCGGCACCAGGGAGTCGAAGTTCGGCCGGCGGCGGGCGAGCTCCGGATCGATGCCGTTGACAGTGTCGACGCGGGCCAGGCCCCAGTACTTCTCCTGGTCCTTGGGCGGGCGGCTCTGGCCGACGATCCGGTCACCGGTCCGCAGCCCGAAGCGGCGGACGATGCTGGATGAGACGTAGAGGTCGTCCTGGGACGGCATGACTCCCTGACGGCGGAGGAAGGCAAAGCCCTCGTCCACGATCTCGAGGACGCCAGACACCTCGCCCGCGACGATCTCCTCGCGCTGCGAGGCCTGGGCCAGCGGAACGGCGTCCAGAAGCTTGAGGACGAGGTCCGAGTGCTCGAGGCTGTCGCCTTCGATCCCGTACTCGGTCGCGAGGTCGCGCAGCTCCTCGATCGACTTCTCCTGCAGCTCGCCCAGGGTCAGGGCCGGCTCATCGAGCGCTTGGGGGTACGGACCGGCATAGACCGATGAGTACCCGCCCGAGAGGTCGCGGCGGCGCTGGAAGTTGCCGCGGGGAGCGCCGTGTCGGCGCTGACCGCCGCCACCACCATCAGGGCGACGGCGCGGTCGTCCGCGTCGCGGCTGGCGAGGTTCGTCGTTCATGGGGGAGATGTCTCCGTCAGGGGGAACAAGGGAGCGCACTTCGGGCCACATGGCCACGTCGGGCTCCAGGGTGGGGTGACAGTCGGCGTCCGGTCAGACCTTGCGGCTCCCGGCTCGGGTCGTAATGTTCGGCCCGCCGTAGCCACTCATCTCGCCGATCAGCTGCGCGCGGATCTGGCGCAGGACCGGCCGCCAATCGAGGTGATCATACCCGAGCGCGCCGACGACGTCCTCGGCAGATGGTCCTAGTCCGGCCCGCCAGGTGGTGCGCAGCCACTCCCCCGCCTCGGCCGTCCGCCACCACGTCGCGCCGAACCGGTCGCGGAGGGACTCCGAGACGCTGGCCTCGAACAGCCAGGCGCGCAGGTAGCGGGCGGCGTACAGGCCGTCATCGACATCGGCCAGGTAGCCCGTGTCCGGGGTGCGGACCCCGGTCAGAAGGCCGAGGAGGCCGGCGTACTCGGCGCGATGGACCGTCCAGTCGCCTCCGCGGTGGAGGCGGAGCTCGTAGAGGAGCTTGGCCGCGTAGCGACGGAGGAAGTAGAGCTTTCGCAACGCGCTGAAGTCGAGCCAGCCGGCGATCGCGTCACGGGGCATCCGGAGCTCGGATGCGAGCCAGTCCGGCTCGGCCATGAGGTACTGGAAGAGGAAAGCCCAGCCCTCGGTGACCGTCTCGTCGCCGATGTACCGATCCGCCGGTGGGAGCTTGCGGTCGATATGAGCGAAATGCTCGAGGTGGCCGAGCTCGTGGAGCGAGCCGTCGAAGTCGGCGTGGCCGCCGCGCGGCTGGACGACGAGGCGGACGTCGCCGGGGACCTTGATCGGGACGCAGAAGGCGCGCGGCGACTTGCCGCGTCGTGCCTCGAGGTCGAGGGTGATGCCCGCCTGGCCGTGGAGATCGACGCCGAGCCCGGCCATGGTCGCCGTCAGGGTGCCCACCAGCCGCGCGCCGTCGAAGTACTGGTCCCAGCCACGACCGCGCAGGAGGTGCCCAAGGTCGGCGACCGTCGCATCCCCGCCCTCGATCTCGATGAGAGCGAGATAGCGGCGAAGCGCGGCGTAGTACAGGGTCTCGGAGTCGCGAAGGAACGTTGATGCCTCGGCCGCGATCGCATCTGGATCCAGGCCCGATGACTCGGCGACCAGCGCGACATAGTCCGCGGCCCCCAGCTCGCGGGCCTGGGCGTGGAGCGTTCCCCACCGCTCCTGGCGGAGCGGGTTGATGGCCTCCATCGCGAGGCGGTACCGCTCATCGAGGGCATTCCGCTCGTCGCGGTCGGCGATGTCGGCGACGCGGGTGGAGGCCAGGCGGTAGCCGATCCGTTCCCGGCGCCACATGATGACCGCCGTCGACTCCGCGGCCGCGATCCGATCGGTGGTGACCGCCACCATCTGCTCGAGGTTGCCGGCGACCGCGAACCACAGCAGGCGGCGGGCGCGGGCAGCTGCGGCGGCGGAACCCGAGGCGGCCTCACGAAGACCGTCGATCGCCGCCGTGGAGAAGAGCGCGGCGTGCCGGGCGTAGACGGGGGCCATGTCCAGCTCGGCCCGGAACCCGGCCAGGTTTGCGTACTGCGCCTCGCCCTGCTCGCCGCTGAAGGCCTCGACCTCCTTCTCGTAGGCGCCGAGGTCGAAGGCGGCGGTCGAGCGGCGTCGGGGGGCAGCCCGGCGCGGGGCGATCCGGGTCATGGGTGGGTCAGGGTTCGGACCGCGCGGCGCCGGTGGCGGTCCGTGCCCGCGAGGAGCCACGACGCTTGGCGGGCGCCGGCGCATCGGCCTCCAACGCGTCCTCGGCCGGCGCCGTCGGCAGGCCCAGCCGGGTCGCGGCCGCTCCGATGAAGTCGCGGAACAGCGGGTGCGGACGGTTCGGCCGGCTCTTCAGCTCCGGGTGGGCCTGGGTCGCGACGAACCACGGGTGGTCGCGGAGCTCGATGAACTCGACAAGTCGCTCGTCGGGGCTCACCCCGCTCCAGCGCATTCCCGCCTCGCCCAGGCGCTCGCGGTAGGCGTTGTTGACCTCGAACCGATGCCGGTGCCGCTCGTAGACGACTTCCGCGCCGTAGGCGGTCCGGACCCGGCTCTCCTCATCGAGTCGGGCGGGGTAGAGGCCGAGGCGCATGGTGCCGCCCTTCTCGGTGACATCGGCCTGGTCGGGCATGAGGTCGATCACCGGGTGCTCGGTGAAGACGTTGAACTCGCTGCTGTTGGCGTCATCAGTCCCCAGCGCGCTGCGCGCGAACTCGATGACGGCGCACTGCAGGCCCAGGCACAGGCCCAGGTACGGGACCTCCTGCTCCCGGGCCCAGCGGATGGCCCGGATCATGCCCTCCACCCCGCGATAGCCGAAGCCGCCAGGAACGAGGACTCCCGCGACGCCTTCGAGCTCGCGGGCCACCTCCTCGGGCTCGACCCGCTCGAAGTGCTCGGCCCCGATCCAGCGGACCTTGACGTCCACCCGGTGATGGAGGCCGGCGTGCTTCAGCGCCTCGCTGACGCTGATGTAGGCGTCGGGCAGCTCGGTGTACTTGCCCACGATCGCGACCTCGACCTCGGGTCGGGGCGGCCCGGATGCGGGCCACGAGCTCCTGCCAGTCGGCGAGGTCCGGCTCGGTGGCGGGCAGGTCGAGCTCACGGGTGATGAGCTTGCCGAGGCCGGCCCGCTCGAGGAGGAGCGGCACCTCGTAGATGCTGCGGGCGGTGCGGAGCGGGATGACGGCGTGGACGTCGACATCGGTGAACAGGCTGACCTTGTCGAGGATGTCGTCCTCGATCGGCTCGTCGGAGCGGAGGACGATGATGTCGGGCTGGATGCCGATTCCGCGCAGCTCCTTGACCGAGTGCTGGGTCGGCTTCGTCTTCACCTCGCCGGTGGCGCCGATCTGCGGCAGCCAGGTGACGTGGACGTACAGCACGTTTCGGCGGCCGACGTCCTTGCGCATCTGGCGGATGGCCTCGAGGAAGGGCAGGGACTCGATGTCGCCGACGGTCCCGCCGACCTCGACCACGACCACGCCGTGCTGCGCAAGACCGCTCGTCGCGACGCTGCCGGTCCCTTCTCGAGCGACCCGGGCGATCCGCTCCTTGATCTCGTTCGTGATGTGGGGAATGACCTGGACCGTGCCGCCGAGGTAGTCGCCCCGCCGCTCCTTGGCGATGACCGCCTGGTAGACGCGGCCGGTGGTGACGTTGCTGGCCTGGGACAGGTTCTCGTCGATGAACCGCTCGTAGTGGCCCAGGTCAAGGTCGGTCTCGGCCCCGTCATCGGTCACGAAGACCTCGCCGTGCTGGTACGGCGACATCGTGCCGGGGTCGATGTTGATGTAGGGGTCGAGCTTGAGGATGGAGACCGGGATCCCGCGGGCCTTCAGGATGCGACCGATCGAGGCGGCGGTGATCCCCTTCCCGAGCGAGGAGGTGACGCCACCGGTTACGAAGACATACTTCGCCATGGCTGAATCACGGGCCTGTTGCGAGAGCTGGCAGAGCGTGCGGACTGCACGCGGGAAGGGATCGACCTTCACCCACCCGGGTCACGATGCTACCCCATTCCGTACGATGCCGGAGTGATTGATCGGGCCCGGGCGGCGATTCGGCTCATCCATCCCGCGCCGGCCCTGGCCGTGACCGCCCTGTCCGGTGCGCTGGCCGTGATCCTGTCCCGGGAGGGCGTCGGACCGGCGAACACCGCGGCCGTGGCCCTGATCACTGCCGCGGTCGCCGGCTCACAGGTGTTCACCGGCGCCACGAACGACCTCGCCGACCAGGCCCGTGACGCCTCGCTCCGTCCAGAGAAGCCCCTGCCCGCCGGCGATCTCTCCGCGTCGTTGGCGCTGTGGATCGCGGCCGGCGGGCTGGCGGTCCAACTGGCGGCCAGCAGCCGGCTTGGGCCGCTGTCGCTGGGCCTGGGCGCCCTCGCCAGCGGATCGGCGCTCGTCTACAACCTGTGGCTGTCGCGGACCCCGCTCAGCGTCCTGCCCTATGTCGTGAGCTTCGGGGTCCTGCCGGTCTGGATCGGGGTCAGCGTCGGCGTCCCGGTCGAGCGGGTCGCGCCCGCCGTCCTGCTCGTGGCGCCGTTCGCCGCGGCGGCCCACCTCGCCAACACGGTGCGCGACTTCGAGGCAGACGAGGCGGTGGGATCGATGTGCCTCGCTCAGCTCCTGGGCAGGCCGGTCGCCCACCGGCTGGCGGTGTTCCTGGCGGTCGGGGTCGGCCTCGGTGTCGGGATCAGCTTCGTCCTCGCCGGCACGCTCGGGCCGGGCAGCCTCGGGCTCGGGGTGCTGGGCCTGCTGGCCATCGTCCGCGGCTGGACCGATGCTGATCGGCTGTGGCAGGGCATCCTCGCCGCGGCCGTGCTGTGGACGGTTGCCTGGGCTCTGGCCAGCGGGCCGCCGGGGTAGTTGTCCGCGCCGCTAGCCGGCCGGACTAGATCGCGTCGTCGATCTCCCAGGGCTCGTCATCGACCTCCTCGGTCAGCTTGAGCCAGACGAAAAGCCCGGCCAGCACGGTGAGGGGGACGAGGATGAGCGCCGCGAGGATCGCCCCGATGGCGATGCCAAGGGTCTTGAGGATCTTCATGTCGTGGTCTCCGTTTCGCCTGCCGGCGCGGGGGCAGCGGCTGCGGGCGGGGTGGCAGGGGCAGCCGTGGCCGGCGCCGCCGCGGACCCACGTCCACGATCAGCCGGCGCCGACTGGATCATAGCCACGATCTCGTCGCGGGTGAATTCGGCGAGCTGGTGGCCGACCTTTCCGTGAGCCCCGACCATGAACGTGCGGACCACGAAGGACCCGCCCTGCTCGAACAGGAACACGTCACGCGGCTGCTGGGTGTCGATCCACTTGCCGATGATGCGGAGCGCCTGCTCGTAGAAGTTCGCGACGCCCACCTCGGCGTGGTCCACGCTGGTCGAGCCGCGCTGCTCCTGGGCCGCCCCGATGAGATCGCCGACCTGGTCATCGGTCAGCTCGTGGGTCTGCTTCGAGAACGTGCCGGACTCCGACCACTGCCCGCCCATCGAAGAGGAGATGCCCTGGATGAGGAAGCCGCCGTCCAGCTCAAGGAACAGGATCTCCTTGAGGAACTCGCGATCGGCCCACGCGCCGATGCTGCGCAGGACCTCTTCCCAGTCCTGGCGCGGGCTACCCTCGTAGATGCGCATCGCGTCCTCCGGCTGTTGGCCCGTGGCTAGGATAGCGCGCTCAGGAAAGCCGCCACCTCGGCCGCTGCGCTGGCGTTGGCTTCGATCAGACCGATGTTGGCGCGCAGGGCGCGCCCGCCGGACGCCTCGGCCACGTGGCGCAGGAGGAACGGCGTGACGGCGGCTCCCCGGATGCCGCCCGCTTCGGCGGCCGCCAGGGCCGCGTCGATCCACGCGGCGACCTCGTCGGTTGGGATCGCGACCGCCTCCGGCGGCGGATGGACGAGGAGGATGCCTCCCCCGCCGGGTGCGGCGAGGTGGGCTCGCACGATGGCGGCCGCAGCCTCCGCTCCGTCCGCCACGTGGTTGAGGGCAAGTCCGCTGCCGCGGCTGTAGAACGCGGGGAGCTCGTCGGTCCCGAGCCCGACCACCGGGACCCGGCGCGACTCGAGGAGCTCCATCGTGGCCGGCAGGTCGAGGATGGCCTTGGCCCCGCTGCACAGGACCGCGACCGGGGTCGCCGCCAGCTCGTCGATGTCCGCGCTGACGTCGAAGGTGCGGCCGGCATCGCGGTGGACGCCGCCGATGCCGCCGGTGGCCATGATCCGGATCCCCGACGCGTGAGCGATGCGAACGGCGGCGCTTACGGTGGTGGATCCCAGGGCGCGGGAGGCGAGGAGCGGTCCGAGATCACGGGACCCGGCCTTCGCCACCCGCTGCCTCGGATCCGCCAGGCGATCGAGCGTGGCCTCGTCGGCACCAACGATGGCTCGGCCATCCACGATGGCGGTCGTGGCCGGGACCGCGCCGTGAGCGCGGACGGCAGCCTCTGCCGCGAGAGCCGTCTCGAGGTTGTGGGGCGCCGGCAGGCCCTGGGCGATCAAGGACGACTCGAGCGCCACCACCGGCCGGCCTTCAGACAGCGCGGCTTCGACCTCCTCGCTCACCGCCAGCCAGGGCAGGGTCATCGGCTCGCCTCCGCGGGGATGGTCGCCTGCGCCCCGACGGCGCCCGCCACCGCCGCCCCGACGTCCGCGGCGGCCGTGAGGGCGGATCGCAGGGTGTCCAGGGACGGGGGCCACGGCTCGCGGGCCAGGGCCACGATCATGGATGCCGCCACCGCATCGCCAGCCCCGGTCGCATCGAGCACCGCGCGTGGCGGCTCGCTGACCTCGATCACGCCGTTGGACGACGCCGCGGCCGCTCCCGCTGCGCCGCTCGTGACGACGACTGCCGCATCGAGGGCGCTCGCCAGGGACGCGACCAGGCCCACGGCCGTCTCGGCGCCGTTCGGGTCGCGTCCCAGGATGACCGCGGCCTCTGCCCGGTCCACGAGGACTATGTCTGGGCGAGAAACGCGTAGACGGCCCACCAGGGCAGCTCCTTCCCGAAACGAGCCACCGCCGATGCTGCAGCGGCTCCCGTCCGGGCGCGACGTGGCGAGGGCGGCCAACTGGTCGCCACTGTTCGGGTCCGCTAACGGATAGCCTGAGAGGTGGATCCACTCCGCGTCCGACACGGCGTGGGCCACGGCCGCGGACGCGAGCGCCGCGGGGTCGAAGGAGACGCGATCCGACAGCATCGCCCGCTCGCCCGATCCGTCCAGCAACGAGACGACGATCCCACTCCGCGGTGACGGCGTCTCGCCACCTGGACCCACGTTCAGGATCGTCACCTTCTCGTTGGTCAGTGCCTCCTCCAGCATCCGGCCGGCGGCATCGGTCCCGAGGGCGGTCACCAGCTGCACCGCCATGCCCCGCCGGGCGAGCCGGATGGCAACGTTCGCGCCCTGCCCGCCCGGCCCGGCCACGATCTGCGCCGGTCGATCACGGCCCGCCTCGACCGCGGACCCGACCCCAGACCCGGTCGCGGCCCCGCGGACGGTGACGTCCAGGGTGGTGTCCCCGACGACGGTGACCCGAACCGGCGCGGCCGTCACCACGGCTGGCGGCTGGCGAAGCCCTCGTCGATCGGGTGCCAGTGAGCAACCGCCGGCTCGGCGAGGACCCAGCACAGCCAGACGGGGCGGCCATCGCGTTCGCCGGGGAAGTCCACCAGGCCCTGCTCCAGGTCGCGGAGCTCGATCCCGAGGGACTCAAGGTGCTCCACGAGGGCTCGCATGCCGCCCCCGATCTGGGTCATCTCCGCCTCCGAGCGGGCGAGCGCATCGGCATGGGCCGCGTTGCCGTTCGTGTCGGCGGTGCTGTGCCCGGCCAGGGCGTTCACCGCGCTCTCGAGCCGGGCCTTCTCGACGGCCAGCTGGAGGAGCACGGCACGCACCTGCGGCAACAGCGCATTGGCCTCCTCGATGGTGTACGTGGGGCGGCTCTCGGCCATCGTCCGATGGTAGCGCCCTCTGCTAGGATCGGGCCGCCCGGAGGGCCAGCTCCGCGCCGCGACGGCGCCCCCGGTGCGAGGCCCCGATGCCATGGACGACGCACCAGCCGGTCGTGGCAAGAACGACCCGGCTCCCCCCGACGGCGCGGATCTCCTGCACGAGTGGGACGACTTCAACCTGCCGTCCTACCTCGGCAGCACGACCTTCCAGAAGCTTCCCCTGCTGACCGATGCCGCCGCGCTCGCCGCGCGGCGGCCGGATGCCGTGATCCTGGGGGCTCCGCTCGACGATGGCGTCAGCCACCGTCCCGGTGCCCGCTTCGGCCCGCGCGCCATCCGGACCGCCTCCTACCACTCCGGTGACATCCACTCCCTCCAGGTCGGGGTGAACCCGTTCGACTGGCTCGACGTCGTCGATGGCGGCGACGCGCCGGTGGTCCCGGGCCGCCTTGAGCGCGGCCACGCGGTCATTCGGGCCCGGGTCCTGGAGGTCGCGCGCACCGGCGCCATCCCGATCGTCCTCGGCGGAGACCACTCGATCACCTACCCGTCGGCCAGCGCGGTGGCGGAAGCCGTCGCGCCGAAGCGGCTGGGCATCGTCCACTTCGACGCCCATGCCGACACCGGAGACAACACCTGGGGCAACCTCCTGTCCCACGGCACACCGATGCGCCGGCTCATCCAGTCCGGCGCGGTCGCCGGTCGCAATTTCGTGCAGATCGGCCTGCGCGGCTACTGGCCGCCGGCCGAGACGCTGGCATGGATGCGGGAGCAGGAGATGCGCTGGCATCTCATGACCGAGATCGAGTCGCGCGGGGCCGAGGCAGTCGTCCAGGACGCGATCGCGGAGGCGCTCGACGGGCCGGAAGTCATCTACCTGTCGGTGGACATTGACGTCATCGACCCCGGGATGGCCCCGGGCACCGGAACCCCGGAGCCGGGCGGGATGCTCACCCGCGAGCTGCTGCGGGCGATCCGCCAGGTCGCGGCCTCGGTCGAGCTGGTCGGAATGGATGTCGTCGAGGTCGCGCCGGCCTACGACGTCTCGGATGTGACGGCGGCGGCCGCCCATCGGTGCGTCCTGGAGGCCCTGAGCGCCCTCGCCGGCCGACGCCGGGATCGCCGCGAACCGGCCCGTCCGACCGTCCGCTGAGGGCCGCTACTCGACGGTGAACTCGGTGGTCGTGACCTCCTCGCCGTTGCGAGTCACGCGCACGTCGTAGTCGCCGGTCGCGAGGCCGCCAAAGAGGTCGTAGGTGTAGCCCGCGCAGTCGGTGTTCGCCCCGCAGAAGTTCAGGGCGATGCTGGACGAGCCCACGACTGATCCCTGCTGGCCGACGATCTCGATGCCGATCGTGTCCGTCGGCGCCGCGTGCCGGAAGCTGACGAGGATCCAGACGTCGCCCTGGTTCTCGGCGCCGCTGTTGTCACACGTCGGAGCCGTGGGCTGCTCCAGGCACGGCTCGGCACGGGCGATGAATCCATCGGCTGGCGGCACGGGCGTGGGTATCGGCAGGACGCTGGGGGCCGGCGCGGACGGAGCACCCGAGGCAGACGGCGACGGGACCAGCGATGGCTCAGGCGTCGGGGTGCTGATGGCGAGGCTCGGTGTCGGCGAGACCTGCGCCGCCGGCCCCTCGAACACGCCGCCGAGGATGGCGCCGCCCATCAGGGCGAGGACGCCCAGGCCGAGGAAGGCGATGAACACGATGCCGCTCACTCCGCTGTTGTCGTCGTCACCGCCATCCCGAGGCGGCCCGGCGTAGGTGACGGGCGGCTCCGCCGGTGGCGGAGGCGGTGGAGCGGCGTCGACGACCGGCGGAGGCTCGGGTGTGGATGCGGCGGCAACGGCGGTGGCAGCGGTGGCAGCGGTGGCGTCGTCGGAAGCGGCGGCGCCCACGGCCGCACCAGCGGCGGCGGCCGCGGCAGCCGTCGCGGCCTTGCTTCGGCTCTTCCGCTTCGGGGCTGGTTTGGGCTCGACGGCTGGAACGTCCTCGTCGAGCCCGGACATGGCCGCTGCGGTTGCAGCGGCGGCTCCCATTTCGGCCTCCGGCGGCGCGTTTTCGGCCGCGGCGGGCTCGTTCGCCAGGCCCGGCTCCGGCGGCCATGCAGGCTCGACTTCGGCGAGGTGGTCGATGCGACCGGCCGCGGCCGCTCCTGCGGCGCCGGCGGCTGCGGAACGCGCCGCCTCGTCCTCGGGTTCGGGCTCGAACCGTTCGGCCTGGCCCCACGGCGAGCCGGGCTGGTCCACCTCGTGCCCGCGACGAAACACGTCCGATCCGCCGCTGGCGGGTTCCTGGAAGCCGACCTGCAGCGCCGCCCCGCACTCGGTGCAGTACGGCGCCGGCGGCGTCCACAGGCCGCAGGTGGGGCAAAGCACGTCGCCACGGGTGTCAGGCATCGGCGCGCATTGTGCCCCCATCGGTCACACCGGCGCCACCGGCCGCTATCCTCGGCGCCCCATGCGGCGCGTGAACGTGGTCGGGTCCAGCGGGTCTGGCAAGACGACCTTTGGGGCCACCCTGGCCCGCCATCTCGGCGCACCACTCGTCGAACTGGACGCGCTCGCCTGGCAGCCGGACTGGGTCGCCACTCCCCTCGATGAGCTCCGGGAACGGGTGACGACGGCCACAGCCGGCGACGCCTGGGTCGTCGATGGCAACTACCAGGTGGTGCGGGACATCGTCTGGGCCCGGGTCGACACGGTCGTCTGGCTGGACATGTCGTATCCCCGGGTCATGTGGCAGGTCGTAGCCCGCACGTTCCGACGGGCCGCACGGAGGGAGGTCCTGTGGAACGGCAACCGGGAGAGCCTTCGGACGGCGCTCCTCCGTCGCGACTCGATCATCCTGTACGCCGCGACCGAGTTCCACCGCCGACGGCGTGACTACCCGGTCCTGTTCGCCCAGCACCCGAACCTGCGGGTCGTCCGGCTCCGCTCGCCGGGTCAGGCGCGCCGGTTCCTGGCGAGCGTCAGTTCCCCGGGGCGGGAGCCGACGGCAGTGCGCAGCTGATCGTCCCCGGATCGCACGGCTGCTGGAGCAGGTTCGAAAGGAGCAGGATCAGCAACGCGGTCCCGACAATCACCGCGACGACGGTCAGGATCGCGCCACGCCACGACGGCTCGCGGTACTCGCTGTCCATCGGTGAATCCTAGGCCGCTGGCTAGGCGCCCGGGCGCTTCCAGCGCGAGCCATCGGTGAACTGCTCGAGCTTCCAGATCGGGAGCCGATCCTTGATGGCCTCGATCACGTACCGGTTCGCCTCGTAGGCGTCGCCTCGATGCGGGGCGCCGGTGACGATTGCCACGGCCGCGTCACCGATGGGCACCGTCCCGGTGCGGTGGACGACGGCGACCGCACAGTCCGGCCATCGGTCGGTCACCTCGTCGGCGATGGCCCGCAGGGTCGCCTCGGCCATCTCGGGATAGGCCTCGTACTCCAGGGCGGTGACCTCTCGCCCGTCGTCGGACCGGTTGCGGGCTCGCCCGACGAAGGTGACGACCGCCCCGTGGGAGTGCTCCACGATCCGTTCGAGGGCCGTGAGGTCGATGGGATCGGCACTGAGGCCGACGAGCGGAGCGCTCGACCCGCCCGAGACCGGCGGCAGGAAGGCCACCTCGTCGCCATCAGTCAGCGGCTCGTCCCAGGCGACCGCCGCGCCGTTCCGCGCGGCCTGGGTGTATTCCCGGTGCACCGCGAGAGCCGGAAAGCGAGCCGCCATCGCCGCCCATGCGTCTGCCACCGATGCCGGCGGGTCAAGGGAGAGGACGGTCCGGTCCGCGCTCGCCTCGCGGAGAGTCGCGAAGCATCGGACGTGGATGTCCACGGTCAGACCATCCCCCAGCCGAGGTAGACGAGCGATGCCGCCCCGATGGTGCCGGCCATCACCGCGGCCAGCCCGATGTACAGCAGCCCGGTGGTGGACTGCATCGACGGTGCCGTCGTTGCGCGCAGGGCCAGGATGGCGATGGCAAGCGGGAACACGACCCCGACGAAGAAGCGCAGCCCGGTCAGCCATGCCACCGGCTCGAGCACGCCCCAGGCGATCACGACCGACCAGGCCACCAGCAGGCCCTGGGCGAGAAGTGAGCCGATGAGGATCCAGATGAGACGGCGAATCGGCTCGGGCGACAGCTTGGGAGTGACCAGGTACCAGTGACCCAACAGCATCCCCGCCGTCACCGAGCCCAGGGCGAGCGCCGCGGACACCAGCCCGGCAGCGAACAGGACCGGCTCGCCGGCGCCACCGGCAGCGGGGATGGTGAGGAGCGCCAGGACGGCAACGACGCCACCGCCGACGGCCAGGAGGCTGCCGAGCCGCTCCGGCAGGGCGGCGAGGACCGCCACGAGGTAGGCGACCGACAGCGCAACGGAGACCCAGACCAGAGCGCGCCGAACGGTCGACCACGCGTCTCCGACGCTGGGCGTGACGCTCAGCTCCGACAGGAGCCAGATCCCCGCGCCGATGGCCACCGTCGCGGCCATGAACCGTCGGTACCCGATCGTCGTCCCTCCGAGCCACTGGGTCAGGCCCACGGCGAGCACCGTCCCGCCGGCGAGTGAGGCCCAGAAGATCCAGTTCACGAACGGCAGGGCGGCGGTCACGAAGCGCGCTCCACCAGCAGGCTGCCGGTCAGGCCGATCTCAACCCACGCGTCCACCACCCGGGTGGGGAACGTCTCCACCGCCTCCGTCGCCGGCAGCGCCACGGCTGCGCCGGTGCGGACGTCGAAGCAGCCGTTATGCCAGGCGCACACGAGGACCCCGTCACGGGCGTCGAACCCGGCCTCGGTCAATGGGTAGTCGCGGTGGGTGCAGTTGTTCTGGACCGCGAAGAACTCCCCGAGGTGGCGAACCAGGACGACGGGCCGGCCGTCGATGACGACCGGGATGAGCTCCCCGTCACGCAGGTCCGCCGCGGGCAGGATCCGGACGAAGCGCGGGTCGGCCTGGGTCACTCAGACGGGGCGGGCGAACGCGAGCAGGCGCGGCTCGGTCATGTCCTCGATGGACCAGCGCAGGCCCTCGCGACCAAGGCCCGAGTCCTTCACCCCGCCGTACGGCATGGCATCGGTACGCCAGGTGGGAACGTCATTGACGATGATCCCGCCCACCTCGAGCTCGTCGTGGGCGGTGAGGGTATGCTCCAGCGAGCTGGTGAACAGCCCGCACTGGAGCCCGAACCGGCTGTCGTTGATCTCGCGCAGGGCCGCGGCGAAGTCCGGCACGGGGAAGAGGTTCACGACCGGCGCGAAGACCTCCTCCCCGCAGACGCGGGCGTCGCGCGGGACGTCGGCCAGGATGGTGGGCTCGTAGAACAGGCCGTCGGAGCGGCCGCCGGTGAGCGCGCGGGCACCGCCGGCAAGCGCCTCCCGGACCCATTCATCGGTCCGGTTCACGGCCGCCTCGTCCACCATCGGGCCCAGGTCGGACGCCGGGTCGAGCGGGTCGCCCATCTTCACCTCGCGCACCTTCTCGACGAAGCGCCGCTCGAACTCGGGGTAGATGGACTCCACGACGTAGATGCGCTGGACGCTGATGCAGACCTGCCCGGCGTAGGCAAAGGCGCCGAACACGAGCCGCGCCACCGCCCAGTCGAGATCGGCGGTCTCGTCCACGATGACGCCCGCGTTGCCGCCCAGCTCGAGGACCACCTTCTTGCGGCCGGCATCGGCCTTCATCTTCCAGCCGACCCCGGGGCTGCCGGTGAAGCTCAGGAGCTTGAACCGATCGTCGGCCACCATCCGGTCACCGGTGGGACGGTCCATGGGCAGGATGGACACGCTCCCCTTGGGCAACGAGGTCTCGTCCAGGTAGCCGGCGATGCGGAGCATGACGAGGGGATCCTTGCTCGGTGGCTTGAGCACGATCGAGCAGCCGGCCGCGATGGCCGGCGCCACCTTGTGGGCGGCCAGGTTGAGCGGGAAGTTGAACGGGCTGATGGCCGCCACCGGACCGATGGGATAGCGCCGCACGATCCCGCTCCGGCCCCGGTTGGCCGCGGTCCAGTCGAGGGGGAGCCACTCCCCGTTGACTCGCAGCGCTTCCTCGGCCGCGGTCCGGAACGTCAGGCTGCCGCGGGCCACCTCGGCGCGGGCGTCACGGATCGGCTTCCCCGACTCGCGGGTCAGCAGCTCGGCCAGCTCATCCGCGTCGCGGGTGATGGCGTCGGCCACGTGCTGGAGGGCGTCGCGCCGCTCGAAGCTGGCCAGCCGCCGCGTCTGCTCGAAAGCGGTCACGGCGGCCTCGGTCGCGCGATCCAGCTCCGCGGCGCCGGCCTGCCAGGTGGTGGCCACCAGCTCGCCGGTGGCGGGGTTCCGGACATCGAGCGGAGACCCGGCCTCGACGAACTCGCCGGCGAGGTAGATGGGGACGCTGGGCGCGCGCACCTCGGTGGTCACCGGCCCATTCTACGACCGGGATTTGGCTGCCCGAACTCGGCGCCCCTATGATCGAGGCGTCGTGAACCCGGTCTTCCTCTTCCTCGAGGTCGCGGCCACCGTCCTCTTCGTCGGGGCCGCCATCGCCGCCCTCCGGCGCGGTCGCCTGCCGTTCCTCGAGCTCCTCAGCGCCGCCGCGTTCGGCCTGCTGCTCGAGGAGGGTGACCAGCTGATCTTCCAGACATACCACTACAGCCCTGACTGGGTGCTGGTCCTCGACCGGGCGCCGCTCGTCATCGGCCTCACCTGGGCCCTGCTCATCGCCGGAGCGATGCGCATCACCGATGCTCTCGGCGTCCGCCGCTGGACGGCGCCGTTCGTGGACGCGGTGCTGGTCATCATGCTCGACCTCGCCTTCGACGCGGTCGCCATCCGGATGGAGATGTGGACCTGGGTCGGAGTCGGGCCCGACCAGGGCTGGTTCGGTGTGCCGGCCGGCAACTTCTACGCGTGGCTGTTCGTGACCCTCGGCTTCAGCCTGCTGAGCCGATGGGTGCGCGATGTTTCGGTCCGCCGGCCCACGCTCGAGTGGCTCCAGGTTGGCGTGCCCTTCCCCGCCTTCGCCATCCTCCTGATCTCGATCGTCCCGTTCGCGATGATCATGGAGTGGACCGGTTCCGAGCCCGGCGGCGGCCTCTGGCTGTTCGGCCTGACCCTGGCCGTCTTCGTCGTGATCGCATGGCTGGGCATCTTCGGCCCGGGACGCGAGGCGCCCAACGGGCAGGCGACGGCCATCGTCGACCTGCGGCTTGCCTTCTTCACCCGCTTCTCGATGCACGGGTTCTTCCTGGTGGCGCTCATCTGGATGGGCCTGGCAACCGAGCTGCCGGTCCTGCTGGTGACGTCGGTGTTCCTGTTCGCGGTCGACGTCGCCCTGTCCCGCCTGGTGGACCGTCGCCGGAGCCTCGTTGCCGACGCTCCCCTCGGCGCATCGTTGACCCCGGTCCCCGCACCCGTTCGCGAGTCGTGAGCCCCTCCATCGAGGACTGACGCCGGACGAGCGGGTCCGCTATTTGTGCACGAGAGCGGTTTCAGGGACAGGGCGACTCCCACTCCCAGGCCACGGGACTCGCTTGCGCCCTGGTGCCGCTGCCAGCTCGTCCGTCAGGGCGAAGAGCTCAGCGCGCAGGGCGGGATCGTGGTCTCCGTCGGCGAGCGAGATGAGGCCCGCCGCCCGTTCGCGAATGTCGCCCGGAACGCTTTGGGAAGCCGCGAGCATGACGCTGTCGCTTTGGGTCGCGCTCGCATGCTCCTCGGGGTAGAAGAGCTCCTCGTGGAGCTTCTCGCCAGGACGGAGCCCGGTGAACTCGATCGGGACGACCTCCGGATCACGACCGGACAGCCGGATGAGATCGTGAGCGAGGTCGAGGATCCGTACCTGCTCGCCCATGTCAAGCACGAAGAGATTGCCGGGCCGCCCGATCGAGGCCGCGTCGAGGATGAGCCACACCGCTTCGCGGACGGTCATGAAGTAGCGGGTCATGTCCGGATGGGTGACCGTCAGGGGCTCGCCGCGCTCGAGCTGCTGCTGGAAGGTGGGGACCACGCTGCCCGATGAGCCCAGCACGTTACCGAACCGCACGGAGACAAAGCGGCGCCCGCTTCGGCGGGCGCTGTCCGCGACGAGCGCCTCCGCTACCCGCTTGGTCGCTCCCATGACGCTGGAGGGTCTGACGGCCTTGTCGGTGGACACCGACAGCAGGTTCAGAACACCGTTCGCCTCGGCCGCGTCCAGGACGGACATCGTGCCGCCGATGTTGACCTGAACAGCATCCGAGGGGTGCTCCTCCATCATGGGCACGTGCTTGTACGCCGCCGCGTGGAAGATCACGTCAGGGCGGCTCTCGTGCACGATGCGCTGCATGGTGAGCCGGGTCGCGACGTTGGCGATGTGCGCGGAGAGCTCGCTGCCACCACCGATCCGCTTCTGCATGACTTCGATTTCTCGCTGGATGCCGTAGAGCGGACCTTCCGCCCGGTCGACAAGGACAAGCCGTCCCGGGCCAAGGGCGAAGACCTGCCGGGCGAGCTCGGAGCCGATGGACCCACCCGACCCAGTGATCATCACCACCTTCCCGGCAATGAGGTCCGCGACCCCGGCCAGGTGATCGCGGACGGGTTCGCGACGCAGAAGATCCTCTACCTTGACGCTTCGGATCTTGTAGGCATCGACGCTCCCATCGAGGAGCTCGTGGAGCCGTGGAACGGTTCGCACCTGGAGGCCAAGGCTGGTCGCCTCATGGACGATGCCCCGCAACACGTCGCTTGGTGCGCCCGGCATCGCGATGAGCAGCCGTCGAGCCCCGGTCAGCTCGACGAGCGAGGCGAGCTGATCAAGGCCACCATGAACCCGGAGGCCAGCCACCGTCTGACCGTGGAGCCGGTCGTCGTCATCAAGGAATCCGACCGGTCGAACGCCCGCGCGAGGATCCGCCGCCGATCGCAGGACCATGGCCCCCGCCCGGCCGGCCCCGTACACGATCGTCGGCACGCCCGGGACTGCGCCACCCTTCAGTGCCGCTCGTGGCGGCCAGGGGTCCGCGGTTGCCCTGATGACATAGCGGATCCCACCGAGCAGCGCCAGGCTGATGAGGCACTCCAGGGCCCAGAACGATCGAGAGAACAGGCCGACCTGGATCACGCCGAGCTGGACGATGAGCACATAGACGCCGACGGCAATGACGGAACCGGTCACCACCGCCTTCAGGATCTCGAGCAACTCGGGGACGCTCGCGTACCGCCAGGAGTGTCGATGCAATCCGAACAGCAGGTTGACCGGTGGGCGAACCGCCAGGAGGATGAGCGCCGCTGGGATCAGCCCGAATGCTGATTGATCATCGACGAGGAGCGCGAGCGCGATGATGGTCGCCGCCGCAGATGCGACGATATCGATAACGAACAGATGCCGACCTCGAAGGTGCGGCATTTTGATTTGGGAGGCCAAGGTAATCCCCCAACGGGGTTCGGGCGAAAAACCGGACGAGGGATCCGGGATCGGACTCTACCCCGAGCGTCCCACTGCGGCATAGATCGCCGAGGTCGAATCCGTTGCCTTGATGCAACGCTTGTCTCGTGGGGGCCGGCGCGGGCCCGCACGCGGGCACGAGGCGGGATGCGACTAGCGGCGCGCCCCGTCCAGGATGGCCTCGAGCGCCTCGATCACCCGATCGACCGACGCGTCGCCCATCCCCGGCCAGAGGGGAAGGCTGATCACGCGGTGAAACTCCCGCGTCGCCGTCGGGAAGTCTCGCTCGCGGGCACCGAGCCGCTCGCGGTAGTACCGATGGAGATGGAGTGGGATGAAGTGCACGCTCGTGCCGATTCCTGCTGTGCCGAGCGCGTCGATAGCGGCCGCGCGGTCGATGGTCAATCGCTCGAGTTGGAGTCGGATCACGAACAGGTGCCAGGCATGCCCAGGCCCGTCGGGAGGAAGCTCCACGAGATCGGTCACCCGCGAGGCAGTCACAGCAGATCGGTAGCGCTCCGCGAGACGTCGGCGCTCGACGAGCAGCTCCTCGCTTCGCTCCAACTGAATGAGACCCATCGCGGCAGCGATGTCGGTCATGTTGTACTTGTAGCCGGCTTCGGCAACCTCGTAGAACCAGGCGCCTTCGGCAGCGTAGCGATTCCACGCGTCGTGGCTGATCCCGTGGAGTGACATCATCCGTGCCCGCCGCGCAATCCGGTCGTCCGCGGTGACAAGCATGCCCCCCTCACCGGTCGTGAGCGTCTTGGTGGCATAGAACGAGTAGGCCCCTGCCGTCCCGATCGTTCCCGCGTAGCGCCCATCCAGGCCGGGAATCGGGCTCGGAAAGGCATGCGCGGCATCCTCCACGACCGGGATTCCACGGTCGGCGAGCTCGCTGGCGAGACGGCCGATGTCCATGGGCAGTCCGGCGAAATGGACGGCCATCACCGCCCGGGTCCGCTCGGTCACGGCGTCAAGGATCGCGTCGACGCTGGCGTTGAGCGACTCTCCCACGATGTCGACGAGACGAGGGCGTGCGCCGAGGTACGCCGCCACCTCGGCGCTCGCCGTGAATGTCCAGGTCGGCACGATCACCTCGTCGTCCCGCCCCACCCCCAGGGCTTCGAGGGCGAGGTGGAGTGCCGCGGTCGCTGAGTTCAGGGCGATCGCATGCTTGGCGCCGGTGCGCTCGGCGAAGGCGACTTCAAATGTCCTGCTGCGGGGTCCGGTCGTCAGCCATCCAGACCGGAGAACCTCGGCGACCGCGTCGATCTCCCGTTCCGTGATCGATGGCAGTGCGAACGGAAGGAAGGGGACGGCCCGATCCGCCACGCTATCGGCCACCGTGCGTGCCGCCGTCCCGTCTGGTCACGGCAACAACAGCGGCGAACGTGCGAAACAGAATGCGCGCATCCAGCCGCATGCTCCAGTGGCTCAGGTACCACGCATCGAGGCGCAGCTTGTGCGGCAGGATGGTGCCGCGGTATCGGTCGACCCACCCATCTCCGACATGCAGCGATTCCTCGTCCGCGTAGGCGAGCTGGGCCAGACCGGTGATGCCGGGACGCGCGCGGAAGACGGTGGCGTGGAGCGGATCGGTCCAGTCGACGAAGACGGGATCCTCCGGGCGTGGACCAACCAGGGTCATCTCGCCACGCACAACGTTCCAGAGCTGCGGTAGCTCGTCGAGCTTGTATCGCCGCAGGACGCGCCCCACGGGCGTGATCCGTGGATCGTCACGCCGTGTCAACCCCGGTCCGGGAGCGCCCGCCCGCATCGTCCTGACCTTCAACAACTGGAATGGCTGGCCTCCCTCGCCGACTCGAGTCCCACGGTAGAAGACCGGGCCGGAGTCACCGGCTATCCGATTGGCGACTGCAACTCCCGCGTAGATCGGCACCGTCAGCACGACCAGCGGGACGGAGATGGCCAGATCCACCAGGCGCTTCGTCCGCTTCGTTCCCGTCATTTGGGGGGGTCCAGCACTATCTCTTCCACCTCGCAAGCATGCTACCGGCGGACGCCCAGGCCGATTTCTCGAGCGGTCTTCGATCGCCACTGGCCGATCGGCCACGACCACTGGCGCTGCGGTCCAGGTCTCCAGTCGAGTAGTGCCGGCGCGCACCACTCCGGGCCCGAAGGTCCCAACCCGATGGTCATCTGTCGCCTCCTGAGGCTGGTTGTCAGGCTCCGAATTCCAGACTCGACCGCCCACCTCGCCGTGAAACCCACGGCTGACGGCACCCGTGAGATGCCGCTTGGGCCTCTGACGGAGCAGCGCCATGTCATTTTGGACTGGAACGCGATGGATCCGCGAAGATCGGACACCCAAGCGACCCAAGTGGCGCCCTGGAATCGGTGACTGGGTCAGCACCGGGGTGATGCTCTTCGCGCTCGCCCTGCTGGTCTTCCCGACCTACGCGGCCTTCGGCCGCACCTCGGTCTTCGTGGTCGAGCCGACGCAGGGTGCGGCTGGGGACCGCGTCATGGTCACCGGGGCGCGTTTCGCGCCCCGGCAGCGTTTGCAGCTGGCATTCGACGGTCGGGTCGGCGGGATGCCGGCGGTCACCGTCGCGCGGGACGGCACGTTCGAGGCCACCTTCATCGTCCCGAGAGCGGCACCGGGACCCCACACGGTCTCCATCCGAACGACGTGGCCGGGCTTCCGGTTCCACCTGGCCGGGCGGCACCTGGCGTCCGCCACCTTCCGGGTCATTGGCGATCGCGGCGCGCCGATCGCACCCGATGTCCGCCAACCCGCCGAAGGCACCGGAGCCGACGAGCCTGCCCCGACCCCATCGACCGGTCCGCTCCGAGGGGACGAAAGCGTGCCGCCAAGCCCGAGCTCGGACCCAAGTGAGTCAGACACCCCGCCCTCGCCGGGGGACACGCCGCGCTCCGTCGGCCTGCCGTCTTCGACCCCGCGCTCGCCAGCGGCCACGCCTGCTCCGCCGCCGTCGACTCCGCCGCCTTCGGCCGCTCCGCCGCCGCCTCCGCCGGCCAGGGTACAGGAGTCACCTATTACCTGTCACCGGCGGGTTCGGATGGCGGCGCTGGAACGCTGCAATCGCCGTGGCGAACCATCGCGCGCGCAAGTCAGGCATTGCGCCGGGTGACTCACTCCTCGTGCGCGGGGGGACATACACCGGCCAGGGCGGATACAACTGGGCTGCGTCGGGCACGGCAGCCAATCCCGTCACCATCCGCGCCTACCCCGGCGAGGCGCCGCTGTTCAGCGGCGCCGGCCAGAGTCACGGCATCATCGTCTCGGGATTCGGCCACGTCGTCATCGACGGCCTGCGCTTGGCGGCTTCGGCATGGGCACGACCGGCGACGGCGCCATCCTGCTGCTCAACGCCGCCGGCATCACTATCCAGAACTGCACCCTGACCAACAACGGCGCCGGGTTCCAGCAGGACCACCACATCTACGTCAACTCCGGCTCCCGAGACATCATTATCCGTAACAACGTCATGGACGGTACCCCTGGCGCGGGCGTCCACCTGTACCACGACCCCGGCCCGACCAACGTCCTGATTGAGGGCAACACCATGCGGAACGGATACTGGGGCGTCGTCATCGGCTCCAACGCCAACGGGGTCACGATGAGGGGCAATACCTTCTCGGGCAACGTCATCAACATGGACAACCAGCGCGGCACGAACGTCACCGCCAGCGGCAACAGCCCGGACAACGTGATCCAGTAATGGCCGGCACTGAGATCAGCGCGCTCGCAGCGGGCGTCTGCCGTCGTCGCAGCCAACGAGTTGGCCATTAACGAGGCAGGCGCGTCCAAAGTTCACCGCCGCCCAGATTAAGGTCGCGATTGTCGCGGGCGACACGCTCGTCCTGCGCCACGAAATGGCCCGACACCGCCGGGTGCTAGAGTCGACATCTCAACGCCCCGACGGCGATGGGTCTCGCCGCACGTATCAAGGCCAGGCGTATGTGTTGTCGGTCGAGACGGTCGTGCTTGGCTTTGACACGAACGGGGGCTCCCAGTGTCGGGCACGAGCCGGGCGCACCAAGAGAGGCGTGAAGCAGTGTGGCCTGTCTGGGCGCGCACGACGATGAGGACCCTGGCTGCGGGCATCGCGCTAGCCTTCGCCATCTCCGCGTCCGGAGGCCATCCCGCTCCCGTGCCTGCACGTGCAGCCGACGCGGCGGATGCTCCCTCTGAGCCCGCATTGTTGCCGCCGACCGCGCCGCCGCCGCCACCACCACCCAGTGGTACAGGAGTCACCTATTACCTGTCACCGGCGGGTTCGGATGGCGGCGCTGGAACGCTGCAATCGCCGTGGCGAACCATCGCGCGCGCAAGTCAGGCATTGCGCCCGGGTGACTCACTCCTCGTGCGCGGGGGGACGTACACCGGCCAGGGCGGATACAACTGGGCTGCGTCGGCGAGCGGGACGGCCAGCGCTCCGATCCGCCTCGCCGCCTACCCTGGCGAGGCGCCCGTCTTTGACGGGGGCTGGACCATAGGTGAGGCGTTGATCCTGAAGAACGTGGGCTGGATCGTGGTCGACGGCCTCACGTTCACCCACTTCAACAACGAGTGGGGGAACGGCACGCTGCTGCTCATGGGCGCGACGCATCACATCACGGTGCAGAACTCGCGCTTCATCGACAACGGCGCCGATGGCGAGCTGGACCACCATCTCTACCTGAATGCCGGACCGGTGCACGACATCGTCATCCGCAACAACCAGTTCATCGGCGCAGCGCACGGGGCTGGGATCCATGCCTATCACGACCCGGGTCCGCAGAACGTCGAGGTCTACGGCAACTATTTCCGCGGCAACTACTACGGATTCATTTTCGCCTCGCTATCGTCGGGCATCAGCATCCACCAGAACACCTTTGAGGCGACCGGCACCAACGTGGTGATCAAGGGCATGGTCTCCAACTTCTCGGTCTGGGGCAATTCACCCAACGATGTGTACAGCCCCTGATCGCCGCGGCGGCTGACGACTGCCCCGCTGGGACCAACGTATTCGGATTGGCTGGAACTGAGTCCTCCGCCGTCCGTTGACACCTACGGTGCCCTCGAAGTCGGCTCGATCGCTCGGCCGCCTTCGAATGCGCGGCGTGGTGTCTGCCCTGTTGGTGCGCCTTGCGGCCTCCAGTTGAGTGTGTGCATCGCGCCTTGGCAGGATGGCGATGAGGAGAATGGCCACTCCAAGCCCGTGAGATAGCAGGGTGGTGAACAGCCCAGAGTTCGTGAGGGTCACGCTGAGTAGGCCCGCTACGCTGCCCGTTATCGACAGGTCGGCGCCGTCCGCGACCACGTCGAGCAGCCAGAAGACGCACCCCAGGATCGCCGCGAATGCCAAGGTTCCGACGAGTCAGAGTTGGCCAGTGACTCCGTGGCCGCAGAGTTGGACCATCGTCGGACGTGCCGGCAGCAGGGATAACGGTGTAGGCCGCGGATCCGAGGACCGCCAACGCACGATGCGACTTCACTATGCCCCGCCTCCACTGGCCGACCGTCGGATGAGGTTCCACAAGATCCCGCTATACACCCCGTAGGCGATCAGATCCGTCGCGGCAAGGACGGCCATCGCCGCGATAAAGGGCAGGCCGAGAAGGTTCGCGACGGTAAGCCCACCGATCGTCAGGCTGAGCACAACGACATCGAAGATCAGTTTCACCTCTTGGCCCTGATACACGAACACTATGCGGCTCAACGGCGAGACGATCATCTGGACAACCATACGGGGCGCGAGCACGGCCGCTACAAGACCTGCCGTTTGCCATTGTTCGCCGAACACCAAGGGAAAGAGGGCAGGAGCCAGGAAGAAAACGGCGACCCCAATGGGCAGGGCGATCGCACTCAAGGCGCCAGCCGTGCGCAGGAAGAGCCGACCTACGCTTCCAGGCGCATCTCGCGCGAGCGTGGCGACTCGCCCGTGGAAGACGTCAGCCACGCTTCGCACCACAAGAGTCAACGGTAAGGCAAAGACAGTCTGGACGAGGGAGTAGTAGCCTGCGGCCTCGAGGCCGTAGAACTGCC
This sequence comes from uncultured Chloroflexia bacterium, assembly GCA_963699235.1. Taxonomy (GTDB): domain Bacteria; phylum Chloroflexota; class Limnocylindria; order QHBO01; family QHBO01; genus DASTEQ01. Next base: position 1,858,779 of record OY969424.1, read on the forward strand.
CAATGAGGGGCAACGGAAGTACGCCGGCCAGGGTGTCGATGAACGACGACGGCAGGGAGTAGGCCGGGAACTTCCAGTACCTCCTGAGCAGGGATCGAGCCCCGTGCCAGGCAGGGCGTCCTGCCACTCCCAGGATGTCTGGTAGCTCATGCATCGCCAAGCGGGTGGTGCCGGCGATCCGTCCAAAAAGATCCCCGAGGAATAGTCCGAGCGCGCCGACATGCAGGAAGCCCAAGCCAACCTGACCGGCCCCCCGAGCCGCGCTCTGGATGACGGCAATCTGCGACAGGGGAACGTAGTCCTGCCTGCGCACGACCCAGTAACGCAACACGCTCATGAGACCGATGGCTGCCAGCGAAATTGGTAGGAGCAGCGTCCACGCGACTGGAATGTCGGCGTATGGGCCAACCGGCAACACGATCAGCACGAAGAAAACGACGGTTGCCGCGAGGGTAGTGAGCGGCAGGATGAGCATCGCGAGGAGCGCGACCCTAGCTGCCTCCTCGCGGGAGGGCGATGACACGATCGCCATCTCAAGCCGCAGGCTGAGCGTGACGGCCGCGATGTTGACGAAGGCCACAACCAGGCCGAACTGGCCGAACTCTGACGGCCCGTAAAGCCTCGTGACGACAGGCGCGACAGCCACATTGAGCAACTGCGCCAGCGCCGCTCCCCCACCTAGGACGGCGGTCCCGCGCACCATGCCATCGGCACGGAACCTGTTGAGTAACGACAACCTCTCACGCTGCCGGTCAGAGGGTTCTATGGCAGGCGTCCGCGTGTCGTCACTGCTCGATCGCTCGTCCAGATCTGCTATCGCGAGCGGAGCTGGATGGCGAGGTCGATCAGCGACCCTTCCCCGAAGGCAGAACGGCGCTCCGCCCCGTCCGTCGAACCGCGGCTTGGTAGAATTACATCCGGCAGTGGAATCGCGGGAAGGAAGCCGATCGTGTGATCAACGGTCGCGGCGGCGACATGCTCCTTCGGCCTCGGCTGGGGCGGCAGGGCAGCCAACATCAACGGCACTCGGCCGACGTTATCCTGGGCCCTGTACCTGTCGTCATCCGGGAGTGGGCCAGTGAACACCGTGGCCGATTATTGGACCATCGTCGGCGTGCCGGGCAGGACGCTCAGTGGGTTCCACTCGGAGCACGACCCCAACGCGCGGACATGTACCTGTCGTCATCCGGGAGTGGGCCAGTGAACACCGTGGCCGATTATTGGACCATCGTCGGCGTGCCGGGCAGGACGCTCAGTGGGTTCCACTCGGAGCACGACGACGGCGGAACACCCCAACGCGCGGACGGGCTACTTCCGTCATTGGACTGTGAGCAATGTTCCGTTCGGACTCTACGTGGCCTCGGACGCCACGAATCTCCACTTCGCGGACTGGAAGATTGCGAACAGCGGCTCCGCCCATGACGGCGTGAGCGCAACTACTCGGTGGTGTTCGCCTGGGCGACCGGTTCCATCACGGACATCTGCCTCACGAACTCGGGCGGACTGTACGTGTACCCCAGCCAGCCATTCGTCGACCAGCGGTTGCTTATTGGTGAGGTGCTCGCGATGCGTTCTGCGATTGCGATGCGCGCTGATGCAGGTTGTGTGCTCACCTGATCAGGACCTGGGTATGCCGTGTGATGATCTCCGCCGCGAGTCGCAGCTGCGCCGGGTCGCGCGCTAGCGCAGCTCTCCGTTCGTGCATCAGCGCGGAGCCCGCGCTGCTATCCTGCTGCCGCGCTCAGGGCCCTTGGCCTGCGTCACACCCTGACCGGCAGCACCGCATAGGGCTCCGTCCCTCAGCCCGCTCGGCTCCTGGTCGTTGTCGATCTCCGTGACCATGGGGCACACTCTTGCATTGCCCTTAGACAGGAGTTGGACAGGCTGTGTCGCGCAAGCCCATGGTGCAATCGCTCGTGTTGATCGCGCTCGTCCTCGCGATCATCGGTCTGGCGTCATCCATCCCGAATCTCCGGTTCTTCTCGGATGAGCTCATGGATGTGGCGGTGCGCAAGACCGCGCACGTGGTGCTCTATTTCGTCCTCGGCCTGCTGGTGAGTCGCATCGCGCTCGCATACGCACCCCGCTCGATGTCCCGCAGCCTGGTGGTCGTGGGCGTGAGTCTCCTGATGGCCGCCATCGCGGTCCTGGATGAAACGAATCAGTCAGGGGTGATTGGCCGGCAGGCGTCGATCGTCGACGTGGCGCTCGACTGCATAGGCGCCTTTTCAGGCGTATGGGTGTCGATGCGGTCTTCCGCACGTCGCGCGCGCGGGCTGGGCACCGAGCCGTGAGCAAGTCGGCACCGGGATCCGCCGACGCCGAGCAGGCAATCCGCAACCTCCAGGCGCTGATCCGGATCCCATCGGTCAACCCACCGGGAGATCCGGCGCTGGCCGCGGGACGCGACTCGACCGGAGGCGAGACCGCGGCAGCGCGCTACTGCGCCGAGGTGCTGTCCGCGGCCGGCATCAAGACGGAGGTCCTCGAGACGATTCCGGGTCGCGGCAGCTGCTTCGCCCGGTTGACTGCCGATCCGGCCGTAAGCCATCCCGAGCAGCCGCTCATCCTCCTCGGCCACGTGGACGTCGTGCCGGTGGAAGCCGACGCGTGGGCCCGGGACCCGTTCGGCGGGGAGTTGGTGGATGGAGTGATCTGGGGCCGCGGTGCGGTGGACATGAAGGGCATGGTCGCCATGGAGCTGGCGGTCATGGTCGGCCTCCATCGGTCGGGCCGCCCGCTCCGACGCGACGTGATCTTCGCCGCGGTGGCTGACGAGGAGGCCGGCGGCGCACACGGCGCCCAGCATTGGGTGGACGCCCGTCCCGACCTGTTCTCGTCCGCCGCCGGACCGGCGGCCGCGGCCCTGAACGAGATCGGCGGCTACTCGGTGACGCTCGGCGACCAGCGGGCCTATGCCATCCAGGTGGCGGAGAAGGGCATCATCTGGACCCGGCTTCACGCGACCGGCGTCCCGGGCCACGGCTCGATGCCGCACGCCGAGAACCCGGCCCTGCACCTCGCGCGAGCGGCCTCCCGCCTGGGTGACGCACCGGCCAGCGGCGACCCACCGCCTGTGGTCCGCGCCTTCTTCGCTGGCCTGGGCCTTGGCGAGGTGGCCGATCTCGTGCCCGACGACCGAGAGGCTGCCCGTGCCCTCCTTCACCGGCTGGTCCCGGACCCGACCATGCGTCGCTCGTTCGGAGCCATGCTCCAGGACACGATCACTCCAACCGTCATCCAGGTCGGCAGAAAGGTGAACGTCATTCCTGGGCATGGGACCGCGGAGGTGGACGTCCGAACCCTGCCCGGCACGGACCAGGCGGCGTTCGCTGCCCGACTCCAGGAGATCGCGGGACCGGAGGTCGAGGTCGAGGCGGTGATGAGCCTGCCCGCCATCGAGGCGGACCCGGATGCCCCTGTCGTCGGCCTCATGCGGGACGCGCTGGGGCGGGCGGACCCAGAGGCGCTGGCGCTGCCTATGATGATCACGCCAGGGACCGATGCGAAGGCCCTCGCCCGGCTGGGCATTCCGACCTACGGTTTCGCGCCCCTCCGGCTGGACGCGGACACCCCCTTCCTCGACCTGTTCCACGGCCACGACGAGCGCGTGCCCGCCTCGGCGATCGAGTTCGGGGTCCCGGTCCTCGAGGAGGTGGTCACCCGCTTCGCGGCGGCCGAGGTCGAGTAGCCGGTCAGACGAGTACCCTCGGCTATACTCGCGGCCTCATTCGAGAGGGACTGACCTCGGACCGATGACCACCTCTGACGCCACCGCCGGCGCCCACGCCTTCGTGTTCCCGGGACAGGGCTCCCAGTACGTCGGGATGGGAGCCGGGCTCGCCGGGACCTCGCCCGAGGCCGCAACGATCTTCGAACGCGCGGACAAGGCACTCGGATTTGCGCTGTCGCGGCTCATGTTCGAGGGTCCCGCAGACGAGCTCGACTCCACGGTCAACGCCCAGCCCGCCATCCTGGCCGCGAGCGTCGCGGCGCTCGAGCATCTCCGCGAGCGGGCTAAGGCTGCCGGGGTCGTCCTCAACCCGCTCGCCGTGGCGGGACATTCGGCTGGCCAGTACGCCGCGGCGATCGCCGCCGGCGCGGTGGACTTCGACGAGGCGCTCCGCCTCGTCCGGGAGCGCGGCCGGATCATGCAGGAGCGCGGCATCGACGGCGGGATGGGCGCGATCATCGGCCTCTCGGAAGAACAGGCCGAGCAGGTCGTCGAGCAGGCCCGCGAGCACGGCGAGATCTCGGTCGCCAACATCAACGCCCCGGGCCAGGTCGTCCTGTCCGGCGTCCTGCCGGCCCTCGTCTTCGCCCTCGAGATGAGCAGGACGGTCGGCGCTCGCCGCGCGGTGCAGCTCACGGTCAGCGTGGCCAGCCACTCCCCGTTGATGCGGCACGCTCGCGACGAGTTCTCGAAGGTCCTCGAAAAGGCGCCGTTCCGCGATCCGGTGGTGCCGGTCGTAGGCAACGTCCACGCCACCATGATCCGCAGCGCGGACGGACTGCGCGAGGAGCTCACCGAGCACCTCGTCCACGGCGTCCAGTGGGTGGCCACCGTCCGCAACATGGCCGCCATCGGCGTCACCGACTTCGTCGAGGTGGGCCCGGGACGGGTCCTGACCGGCCTCATCAAGCGGATCAGCCCCGAGTCGAACGCGCACGCCCTGGACGACGCGGAGGACGGCTGGCTGCCGGGCGGAGGCGCCTCGAACGCGAGCGCGTCGCCCGAGACGCCGTCCACCGATACCGCGACCGCCGCCGACAGCCCGAAGCGGACCCGGAAGAAGGCGTGACCCACACTGGCCGTCGGGCCATGGTCACCGGGCTGGGTGTCGTCTCACCAGTGGGCATCGGCAACGATGCGGCCTGGAAGAACCTGCTGGCCGGCACGTCCGGGATTCGCGAGGTCACCATCGCCGACCTCTCCGGCCAGGACATCCGGGTCGGGGGCGAGGTGCCCGACTTCGACCCGACGAAGGAGATGGACCCGAAGGACGTCCGACGCCATGACCGCTCGACCCAGATGGCGGTGGCCGCCACGGCCGAGGCGCTCCGTCACGCCGGGCTCATCAACGGCCACAGCCAGATCCTGACCGAGGAGGCCAACCCGGATCGGATCGGCATGGTCTTTGGCTCCGGTTGCGGCGGGGTCGGCATCCTCCTCGACAATGCGAAGAAGTACTGGGATGTCGGGGCGAACCGGGTCTCGCCCTGGACCATCCCCCACATGCTGGTGGACAGCCCGTCGGGAATGGTCGCCATCCAGTTCGGCATCCGCGGTCCGAACACGGCCGTGGTCAGCGCCTGCGCCACCGGCAGCCACGCCATCGGCGAGGCGGCCGAGACGATCATCCGCGGCCAGGCCGACCTCATGCTCGGTGCCGGCACCGAGGCCGCGCTTGTCCCGCTCGCCTTCGCCGGCTTCGGCCAGATGCGCGCCCTGGGCACGCCGATCGACCCGGACACCGGGGAGTACGTTCCCTCGATCGCCTCCCGTCCGTTCGACGCGACCCGCAACGGGTTCGTCATCGCCGAGGGCTGCGCGGTCCTCGTCCTGGAGGAGCTCGAGCATGCCCTCGCACGCGGCGCGCAGCCGATCGCCGAGGTCGTCGGCTATGGCAGCGCGGCGGACGCGTACCACATGGCCGCTCCGCCGGAGCAGGGCGAGGGCAGCCAGCGGTCGATGCGGTGGGCGCTGGAGCGCGGCGGTATCGACCCGACCGAGATCGACTACATCAACCCCCACGGCACGGGAACCCCGCTGAACGACCTGTCGGAGACGCAGGCCATCGAGGCGGTGTTCGGGGAGCACGCCCGCAAGTTGATGATCAGCTCGACGAAGTCGATGACCGGCCACATGATGGGTGCGGCCGGCGCATTCGAGGGATGGGCCACGGTCAAGGTCCTGGACACCGGCTGGGTCCCGCCGACGATCAACCTGAACCATCCCGACCCGGAGCTGACCCTCGACTACGTGCCGCACACCGCGCGCCAGGCCGACGTCAAGGTTGCGCTCTCGAACTCGATGGGCCTGGGCGGCCACAACGGAACGATCGTGTTCCGCAAGTACGAGGCCTGACGAACCGATCCTCTCGGCTCGCCCTCGCGCCAGGCGCTAGGGCTCGGGATCGCCCACGACGTACAGCTCCGGCTCGTGCCGGGGCTCGTGGCCGGGCTGGGTCCGGAGCCAGTCGCGGAGGCAGCTCTCGGTGGTGCTGAACGCCAGCTCGTCCCAGGGGATGTCGTCGGGTCCGAAGCCACGGACCTCGGTCGTCTCCGCGCCCGGCAGGGCCTCTCCACCCACGACCTGGGCCTCGTAGATGAGGGTCACGACCGCGCCATGCGGTCGCGAGTAGGCGCCGATCAGCTCGCCGATCTCGACCCGCAGCTCGGTCTCCTCCTCGGTCTCGCGGCGGGCCCCCTCCTGGGTGGACTCCCCGACCTCGAGATAACCCCCCGGGTAGCTCCACAGCCCGATGCCCGGCTCGATCCCCCGCCGGGCGAGGAACACCTGCCCTTCGCGCATGGGGAGGGTCCCGACCACCACTCGTGGGTTGCGCCACGTGACATGGCCGTCGGGGCACACCAGTCGCGGGCGGTGGTCCTCCTCCAGGACGCGCTCGACGACCGGCTTCCCACAGCCCGGGCAGAATGCCGGCTCCTCGCCCAGGGTCAGCGGATAGGTCGTGCTGGCGTCGCGCTCCGGCATCGGTCAGATGGTAGCCCGATCCAGACCGATACAATCCGGCCCCTGATGGCCGCGTCGCCCCAGCCCATTCGCCTGTACAACACGCTCACCCGCCGGGTGCAGCCACTGGAGCCGGTCGCACCGGGGCAAGTCGGGGTCTACACCTGCGGCAGCACGGTCTATCGCTACGCGCACATCGGGAACCTGCGGACGTACCTGTTCGGCGACCTCCTGCGTCGGACGCTGGTGTACCTCGGCTACGAGGTGAAGTACGTCAAGAACATCACCGATGTCGGTCATATGCGCGACGACGAGACCGACACCGGTGAGGACCGGATGGTCATCGCCGCCCTCGAGGAGGGGAAGAGCCCGGCCGAGATCGCGCAGTTCTACACCGATGCCTGGCTGGCAGACGAGGCACTGATCAACATCCGGCCGGCGGACGTCATGCCCAAGGCGACCGACCACATCGGCGAGATGCTGGCCCTCATCGACGTCCTGCTCGAGAAGGGGCTCGCCTACGAAGCGGGCGGCAACGTGTACTTCGACGTGAGCGCGTTCCCGGCCTACGGCCAGCTGTCCGGCAGCCGGATCGAGGGCACCCGGGCCGGCAGCCGGGTCGAGGTCGAAGCCGACAAGCGCGATCCCGCCGACTTCGCCCTGTGGAAGGCGGCCGAGCCGGGCCGCCTCATGCACTGGCCGTCGCCGTGGGGCGAGGGGTTCCCGGGCTGGCACATCGAGTGCTCGGCAATGGGAATGAAGTATCTCGGCGACCGATTCGACATCCACACCGGTGGGATCGACCTCAAGTTCCCGCACCACGAGGACGAGATCGCCCAGTCGGACGGCGCCCTCGGCCGGCAGGTGATCAGCCTCTGGATGCACGGCGAGTTCCTGACCCTGGCCGACGCCAAGATGGCGAAGAGCGCCGGCAACATCATCCGGGTCAGCGAGCTGCCCGAGAAGGGGTTCGAGCCGCTCGAGTTCCGCTACCTGGCGCTCACCGCCCACTATCGGTCGAAGCTGGACTTCACCGAGCCGGCGATGCACGCCGCCGCGTCGGGGCTCGCCCGCCTGCGGCGCGCGGCGGCGGAGGGCGCGACGGACGAGACCGATGCATCGGCCATTGACCTCGACGCCGAGCCGATGGCCGCCTACCGGGCCCGGTTCGTGGCCGCCATCAGCGAGGACCTCGGGCTGCCGGCTGCCCTGGCGGTCGCCCATGGCGTGGCCGCCGACAACGAGCTGAGCCCCGCCCAGAAGCGCGCCCTGCTCCTCGACTTCGATCGGGTGCTCGGCGTCGATCTCGATCGGTCGCCTGACCTGGCCGATGAAACGCTGCCGGCGGGCGCTGCGGAGCTGCTCGAGCGGCGAGCCGCCGCGCGCGCAGAACGGGACTTCGAGCAGGCCGATGCGCTCCGCGAAGAACTGGCCGCGCTCGGGGTCGAAGTCCGCGATACCCCCACCGGCCAAGAGGCGCAGCGCCGACGCTAGCCGCCCAGCGATGCCCGATTGAGGTCAGGCTGGTGGGTCGAGGTGGCCCAGGTCCCTCACAGCAGCTCGAAGTAGGCTTCAGCCAGCACGCGGTAGTCGTGGTGGCGAAGGACGAATGCCCGACCTCGCTCACCCATGCTGCGCAGCTCACTCGCAGGTCGACCGCTGAGCTCGAGAGCGGCACGGGCAATCGAGTGCGAATCTTCGGCGGGAACCGTTACCCCGCACCGTGCCCGCTCCACTTCTGACGATGGGACGTCAGCGGCCAGCAGGACAGGGCGCCCGGCATACATGTAGTCAAAGAGCTTGTTGGGCGAGACCCCATACCGGTAGAGAGGAGATCGGAGAAAGCCGACGTAGCACAGGTCGAAGGTCCGGATGATGTCGAAGACTTCTCCATGGGAGACCGCGCTTCGGAAGGTCACGTTCGCGAGTCCTGCCGATCGCCGCTTCAGTTCCGACTCGGCCGGCCCTCTGCCGCAGAGCACGAAATGAACGTCGGCGTTTTCGCGCAGCAGGTGGGCCGAGTCGATCAGCGCCGCCAGGCCGTTGGCGTCGCTCAGCGTTCCCATGTACCCCACCACGAATCGTCGGTCCGAGACGGACGCTTCGACCGGGGCCTCGATCGCCTCCGGTCCGCGAGCTCCGTCGACGTTGATCCCGTTGGGGATGTGCCTGAACTTGCCTCGGGCCAGACCCTTCGACCGCATGTGACTCTCGGCGTGGGGCAGTACCGATACCGCGTAGTCGCAGGTCCGATAGGCAAATGTCTCACACAGCGCCATCAGCACGATCAGGGGGTGCCATCTCCGTAGTCCGGCAAGCTCCTGCAGGGTCAGCGGCCAGATGTCCCTGACCTCGACGATGAACCGGGCACGATGCCGACGTGCGAGCAGGTACGCCATGGGCAGGATGAACGGCGATGGGGACGAGGCGACAATCGCGTCGGGCGCCGGCAAGTCCCTCGGGAGCCTCAGGAGTTGAACGACGAAGACAAGCATGTTCAGGAACCGGCGGAAGCTATACGGGCTTCGATACGGCGGCACCCAGAGCCAGCGATACCGAACGCCATCGATGACCTCGGTGAAGCTCCGGCGACGGGCAGTCGGTTGCTTCTGGAATAGGTGGGAGAACGTGCCGGACACGACCGTAACGTCCACCCCCATTTCGCGAAGCCTCACCCCGAGCTGGTAGGGGCGGTACTGCATGCCATGTCGGGGCGAACCCGCGTATTGATTGACGAGCCAGACCGTCTTGCCCATCAGCGCGCGGGTTTCGCCGCCAGGCAGGCGCCGGTGGCGGCGGTACCTGAAGCAGCCGGCGACAACAGGATGTCCTGCGCTCGGGCGGACTTACGGATCACGGCGCGAGCACATCACTGGAATATCATGCACAACCCTCGGCGAATCCGCCCGAGACAGGCTGAGGTTCTAATCGAGGTGATTGGTCAGCAATGCCGACGAGGCGCCTTCCACGTTCATGGCATCGATCCGATCCGCACACAACCTCCTGGAGCGCCGCAGGAATCGTTGCCATAGGCTCGCGCCCGCCTCGATCAGGGGTCTCCGCTGACTCTGCCCGCTTCACCTGATCAGACATGCCCGAAGATCTGCTCGCATTTGTAATGGGAGATTTTGACCTGCTGCGACCTCTCGTCCTGGCAGGGATCCGATGCGCGGTGCTGGCACCTCCTGGAGCGCCGATTCGCTTTTCCCGATACGTGGACGAAACCGTGACCTGGGACGGGGAGTGGAACGACAAGGCGTTGCTACCGCAGCTCCTCACTTTCGCGAAACAGCTTCCCAGGAAGCCTGTCCTGTTCTACCAGCGCGACGAGGACCTGCTGTTCGTCAACCGGAATCGGGACGCACTGGCCAGCGCATTCGATTTCGTTCTGGCGCCCGATCAGCTGATCGCGATGCTCGTGGACAAGATCCAATTCGCCGTCGTGGCACGGAAGCTGCGGCTCCCCATCCCCGAGACCGCGGTGATCTCCCCTGCCGCGTCCGAGGTCCCGCGCCCTGGAGAGCTCGCGTTTCCCCTGGTCATCAAACCGGCGACTCGGCTCCACCACCGATGGCTTGCCCTGGAACCCGACCGCAAGGCTATTCCGATCCAGAACCTCCGGGAGCTCGCCGAATTGTGGGGTCGGCTCGCCTCATCCGGGGAACAGTTCATCGCGCAGGCAATGATTGCGGGGGGTGAAGAGGACGTGGAGAGCTACCACGTCTATGTGGACGCCGGCGGGTCGGTCGCGGGTGAGTTCACCGGTCGCAAGCTTCGGACCCGCCCCGAGCACTACGGCCACACAACCGCGCTGGAGATCACGGACGCTGACGACGTCCGATCCGTCGGCCGGGACGTCGTGGAGCAACTTGGCCTGACGGGAGTGGCGAAGGTCGATTTCAAACGGGGCCCTCGCGGCGATTTGTATCTGTTCGAGGTGAACCCTCGCTTCAACCTGTGGCACCACCCCGGTGCTGTCGCCGGGGTCAACCTGCCCGCAACCGTCTTCGCTGATGTCGTTGGAATCCCCCGCGCGAAGGGCACGGCCGCGCGCGCCGGGGTCGCGTGGGTGCGCGCCGAGGATCTGCTCGCCGCCAGGGACCGTGGATTGCCGCTGATTCCTTGGCTCAGGTGGGCTGCTCGGTGCGAGGCGAAAAAGGCATTTGCGTTGGATGACCCGTTGCCCATCGCCGCGGGTGTCCTTCGACGCTCGCGGCGCGCGCTCCGCAGCACGCTCGCGTCGCGTCATCACCGCGGGCAGCCCCGTCACTAGGCCGATGAGCCACTCCGATGAGTGATCCCGCCGAGGGAACAACGGACTTTGAGACTGCCCGAAACTCGCCGTTGCTCCTTGACGGGTGGCTCGAGTTCAATCGTCGCCGAGCTGGCGTGGAGCCGATCCGGTTCCGCACCGAGGTGCGCGGGTCCCCGGCGATCGAAACCGTGCTCTACGCAGATCGTCATGGGCGCCTGGTCTTACCGACATTGAATCCCTACCTCCCGGTTGCCTACGCTTCACCGCCTTCAACGAAGCCCCTCAGGATGCGACGGCACTGGCTGCGTGCCGCCGCGCCACTCGTCGCCGAGATGCGCCGTCGAGGCCTGGCAGACAACCTGATCCTGTCGCCGAATGTCGCTGATGCCCGCCCCTGGCTATGGGCCGGGTTCCGCGCCACCGTCGGGTACACGGTCCTCAACCGTCTCCCGCCGGATGCAACCGACTTCGACAGCGACGCCACCCGTCGAGTTCGGATGGCCATGGGAAACGGGTATCGGTGGACGAGTCGGGGCGACGTCGGTGACGTGCTCGCTTGCCTGGCAGCCACGGAATCAAGGAAGGGCTTTCAGTACCACCTCGGAGAGGAAGATCTCAGCTGGTTGGTGGCGAGCCTCGGGCCCGATGTGGCCCGGACCTACGTCTGCTACGCGCCGACCGGGGACGCGGCCAGCGCCGCGGTGGTCCTCCATCGCCCGCTCGGGCTGGCCATCCTCCTTGTTGGCGGGACCCGTCCGGAGTACTTCAAAGAGGGGGCAGCCCAGTTCCTCGTGCACGAGATGCTGCAGGATCTCTCGGATGCCGGAGCCTCGGGCGTCGACCTCGCGGGCGCTGATCTCCCGGGCGTGGCGCTCTGGAAGGAAGCGTGGGGCGGGCGCCTCCTGCCGGTCTTTCACGTCGAACCGTATACCATTCGCAATGGACTACGCTGGGGTCGCGACTGGCTCCGGCAGTTGAGGAATGTGCCCAGCCGGGACGAATAGCGCCGGCCTTCGGTAGGGATGGTGTGTGGGCGCCCGCCGTACCCCGCCCAAGCGTGTGACCGCTTCCGAGGATTCGAGGAGATTCGCCAGGTGGACGTTCAGAAATCACTCCAGGTCGTCCGACGATGGATCGTCGTCATCCTGGCGACGGGCATCGTGGCCGCCACGGCGGCGTACATTGCGACGGGGTTCCTCCCGGGAAATTACGAGGGCCGCGCGACACTGCTGGTCGGACAAAGCCTTGAGTCGGGCCAGCTCGACTACGACCAGATTCTCGCGGCCCAACTTCAAGCCCAGACGTATGCGGCCATCGCCACTGACCGCTCGGTCCTGGAGACGACCATCGAGACCCTTGGTCTCGATATGACACCGGAACAGCTGGCTCGTCAGACCGAGGCCAGTGCCGCCTCCGGCAGTCGATTCGTAACCATCCTCGCAACCGATGGCGACCCGAATCGCGCTGCCGATATCGCGAACGGAATCGCCGAACATGTGATCGCGCTCACCGCGGCCGACACCACCGACGAGATCCTCGCGGCCATACGACTTGAACTCGCCGCTACCGAGGCTGAGGTTGCCTCCGTCGAGGCCGATCTCGAGTTTCTTGCGCAGGAATCCCCGAGCGCCGACGTCATCGAGCGAAGGAGTGAACTCACCACCCAGCTTCTGACGCTGCGCTCCATTCGCGCACAACTCCTGGCGGAGGCGGCAGAGGGGTCCACGAGTCCACTGGCCATCGTCAGCCGCGCGGCGCCCAGCGCCGAGCCGGCCGGTCCCCGTCCGATCTTGAATGCGTTGCTCGCTGCCGTGGTCGGAATCATCGCGGCGACGGCCATCGTCTTCGTCATTGATCGGCAGGTGCCTGCCACCGTGCCGCCAGCCCCGACTCCGCGCGCCAAGGGCAGTCGCAAGTCGCCCGCGGCGCTGGCGAAGGCCGAACAATCTCAGGCTGGCGAGATCCCGCCCCCGTGACGGGGAAGTCGGTCGTACGCCGAGGTGAGGACGACTGACTCCGTCTCCCAGTTCCAGCGCCGTGCCGCGGCCCGACAGCGTGCCTTCAATGCCTCACGTTCGGGCGCTGACAGGCTCAGGATGCGTCGGAGGGCCTTCGCGATCGCACGAGGATCGGTCGGATCGCAGACCTCGCCGATCGGCCCGGAGTCACCGGTCAGCACTATGCCAGCCATCGCAGGGAAGTCACTGGTCACCACCGGCACGCCGGCGGCAATTGCCTCGAAGAGCTTGTTTGGAGTGGAGAGATACCCGTTGAGCGTATCTGGCTGAATCGGCATTACCGCGATGTCAGAGGACGCGACCCAGGGCAGGAGACTCGCGGGAGGAACGGCCTCAAGGACGTGGACCCGCCCGCCGTTCGCTGGGTCCGCCGCCGCCAGATCGAGCTCCCCTCGCAACTCGCCGTATCCGAGAAATACGGCGTGCACATCCTCCAGCCCGTCGTCCTGAAGGGCGTGAATGATCTGTCGCAGCCCGCGCAGAGGCGCGAAGATGCCGTGATAGAGGACCACCGGCTCGGAGGCGGGGATGCCCGCGGCCGCACGGATGAGGTCGTATGTCCGATTCCCGGAGTCCCACCGCGGCGCACAGTTGTGGACGACCTGGACGTCCCCCACGCCATACCGATGGCGCAGCTCCGTCGCCAATGCCTCGTTCACGGTGATGACGGCGGACGACCGATGCAGCGCCCAGCGCTCGATGCGTCGGATCAGCGCCCGGGCGAATCCCGGCAGTCGCGCCCATTCCCCGGGCTGTTCCAGGTGAAGCTCATGGACGTCGTAGACAAAGCGCGACCGCGTCATCCACGGAAGAACCGCGAACATGCCCGTGAAATCGTGGATGTGCCAAACGTCCACCCCCGTCCCGGCCGACCGGTGGACGCGCCAACCCCAGACCACGACGTTGGCCACATAGAAGAGCATCCATCGAGCGCGCCGCAACGCCATGGGGAATCGGCCAGGGGATCGGCTCCATCGCGTCCCGGGCGCCCCTCCGGAAATCGGCGCGGCGATGGGAACCACGCGACTATTCCCGGGTAACTGAGTCTGCGTTTGGGTCTCGTTGGCCGGCGGAAGACAGAAGAGGGTCACCACGTGACCGTTGGCGGCCAGGGTAGTGGCCTCTCGTTGCACCCGGCTGTCGTGCGATACATCCCCGTACAGCACCATGGCAATCGTCAGCCCTTGCCGAGCCCGAGCCTGGTTCAGCTGACGAGCTCCTCGACGAGTTCGCTGTACGAGAGCCGCTCCTGTCGCGACGCGAGTGAACTGTTGTGCCAGAGCATGACAAAGCTCCCGCCGAACCGCCGACATTGATCTGCGATCTCAGCCGCGGCGAGGATCGCCTGGTCGGGCGAGAGCTTCCAGTAATAGGAGAGGGTCGCGTCCATCACGAGCAACGGCTGCTCGATGAGGCCGATCTCCTGGCGACCGATGAGGTCGTATGTCGAGAACGGCCGCCCCGTCCCCGCCCGAAACCCCGTGTGTTGCCCAAAGCCGACCGTGCTGTCGAAATGGAGGCCGGCACCGGCCGCACTGGACCACGCCGCGGGTGTCCAGCGCAGAAAGTGATGGCGCACACCCCACCGTGATTGCACGACACCCAGTCTTCGGCATACCGCCAGCAGTGCCTCGAACTCGGCTGACAGCCGGGCCGGATCCTGATTCGCTCCGTAGGTGGCATGCAGGCCGATCTCGTGGCCGCGGCGCTGGATGGACTGGATGAGCAGTCCGATCCACTCGTCGTCCAACGTGTATTGCCCTTCGAGCGGGCCGCCCCCATCTCGTGCGAGGAAATTGAAAGTGGCGCTCAGATTGTGGCGCTCAGCAACGTCCATCAAAAAGCCGAAACGGTTCCATGGATCTTGACCCTTCGGCAGGATCCGTGCCCAGCTTGCCGCGCGACGAAAGGCAAGAGTGGGCTCCTTCCGCTTCACGATATCGGCGCCCGCCGATCGCAGGAGCGCGCGCAGTCCGGGAGCCCAGCGTGCCAGGGGCGTATCCACGTCATGCGACAGGACAACCTGGTATTCCCATTGCCGCAACTCTGCGCGCGGCCAGAGGCGATGGATGGCTGCGGCGAGCAGTTCCGCGTATGCGTCCGCCAGAGGGAACTTCAGGAATCCGGCCCGGTGCGCGACGGACGCCTCGTGAGGAAATCGCCCGTGGTCATCGAGCTCCGCCTCAGTCGCCAGCTCCTCGTAGCGCGAGATGAGAAAGAAGAGGCCCCCGAGCAGGTCGACCGAGAACCGAATCTGGGTCGCCGAGGGATCGATGGTGTCCAGGACGGTGGCGGCCTCGCCAAAGAGGACCGGCACGAGGGTGTCACGTGGCAGGGCCTGCGAATGCGACTCGGCGACCGGCCTCCACTCGAGCGGGAGCGTCGGGACGGTGGTGGACTCGAGCCAAGCCGTGCTCGCGCCGCGAAAGAACGTATCCGGCAGCCGGATTCCAGCCCCCATCGGATCCCCATGGGCTCGAATCAGGATGTCCGAGCGGTCCGTTGGGTGCCAGTCCCACTCGAGTCCCATCCACTCCGAGAGGACAACGCGCAGAACGTATTCGCGCTCTGATGAGCAACCACCCGGGGACTCGACCAGCAATCGCATCTACTGCTCCTTGGCGACCGCCAGCGCATACCAGGAAATGACCAGGTACACGAGGTAGCCCAGGCAGCCAGCGAGGCTGAGCAAGGCAATGGTGACCACGGCGTCAGCATCGGTCCAGGCCGCCACCGGGACGACCGACAGGATCAGGCTCACCCGGAGGATCTCCCGGATGAGGTGCAGATCCAGGCGCTCCAGCACCCCCAGCACCGAGCCCGTGGGAGCCGTTGCGAATTGCAAGAGGAACATCGGCGTCAGCAACGTGAAGTAGATGCCGGCCTCTGCCCATTCGGGCCCAAACACGAAGGGGAACACGAACGGTGCGAGGACCGCTCCCAGGAGGGCTGGGACGATTCCGACCTTGAGCAATCGCCTCCAGGTAGCAGCAAACAGGAGCCGGAGACGCGGAATGTCAGTGGCCATGCGAGCCGCTTCGGCCAGGAAAACCTGGCCGGTCGCGACGCCGATCAGGGCCGTCGGCAGGCCCGCCACGCGCGCCACCAGAAGATACAGACCACCGACCGTTGGTCCGTAGACCGCGACGAGCAGCAAGATGGGCAGCTCAAGTCCGAGTGCGTCCAGGAGCGATGAAATGTTGGTGTACATCGGAAACCGTCGGTAGCGAACCGCTACCGCCCTGAGATCCGGCAGCCTGACCTTTCGCAGTTCGGCGGCGTCTTGTCTCCACAGCTCACCGCCCAGGCGAACTGTTCCCCCCGTACGTCCGATCACGTCTCCGAGGAGCAAGCCGAGCCCGCCGCCGATTCCGGACAGCGCGAGCTGGAAGCCAACAAGACCCACGCCCTGGATCAATCGGGTACGGGCGATTGCGGCAAACTGCCGCGCCCGGACAGCCCACGTGGAGACGACCATGTACGCCGCGGCGCCAAATTGACCGATGACGATGACCCACAGGAAGGGCGCCAGCGCCTGTGCATTGAGCATTTCCAGGAGAGGTGCTCCAAAGAAGCCGAGCACCATCGCCGTCATCGCGCAGGTGATCACGGAGAGCGACAGGCTCAGCACGACGACGGCGGCCGTTTGCGCTTGTGAGTCGGGAAGTGCAATGGCCCGGTGATAGCCGAGTGGCGTCACGACCGCCAGGATCGAGATGAGCGAGGCGGCGGCGCCGTAGATCCCGAATTCGCCCGGCTCGTAGAGCCTGGTGATGAGCGGCGACGCGAGGACGATGACCGCCTGTCCGAACGCGGTCCCACCCGCCAGGATAGCTACGTTTCGAGAAAACTCGTCAGGCGACCAGCGCCGCTTGACCCACCCGATCATGCCGTCGAGCTGGCGCGTGGGCTCAGGCCGGATTCGCTACCCGCGGGAGCGGGCGCGCACAGCAGGAGGAAGAGCAATCCCCAGAGCATGCGTTCCTCGTAGAGCGCCCCGCTGACAAGCGCATTCAGCGCAAAGAAGACCACGAGAACACGGATCGCGACCCAGGGCGCCGTTCGGGCAGTGGGCGCCACGAACGCGAGCACCACGACCGACAACGCGAGGATGACACCCACGATTCCAAGTTCGGCTCCGAATTGGAGGAGCGTGTTGTGTGGATACTCATGTCCGAAGAAGGTGATCGATTCGCGGGCCAGGCCGGCGAACCCGCCCGTCCCGATCCCGAGCAGAGGGTTATCGACGAACGTCGACCAGGCGAGCCCGAACAGACCCACTCTCGTACCAATCGAGCCGCCGTCGCTGGTATCGCCCCCGATCGCCGAGAACAGGAGGCCGAAGCGCTCGAGTGAGGCTGAGGGCAGGAGGCTTGACTCGGCCAGCACTACGCCGACCGTCAGCACCCCGATCGCGGCGATGACCGCAATTCTTCGGAGGGCCACACGGCGGATGGCGAGGCTCACGAGCAGAAGTCCGATCGTCGCCGCGAAGATCAGGAGCGGAGCTCTGGACCCCGTGGCCACTGCGCCGTAGACGCCGACGGGGACCAGCAGCAGTACCAGCCAGCTCTCGCGCCGCGTGGTCACGAGGAAGTAGACAACCCCAATGAGGGGGAGCAACAGGAGGGCGCGCGCCGACTGAATCGTGTTCTCCTGCAGCAGCTGCAGCCGTTGGTCACCGCCAAGGCCCGGTGTTTGAATTGCGGCGAGGCCGATCGCGACCAGACTCAACAGGGCAATCGTGCCGAGGAACTGAGCCAGATACCTGGGCTTCATCGCAATCCGCGGCACTGCCATGAGCGGGGCAACGACCAGGAGCCACCACTGCCCGACAAGCCCGATCGCTCGCGACTGATCCTGCGCATAGAGCGCGCCAGCCGTGATGGATGCTCCCAACGCGAGCCACACGAGGAGGCCGCGGGTCGTCAGACCGATTTCTCGGTAGCGGAAGAGCGCGAAGATCTGCACCGCGTTGAGAACGGCCAACAGAACGGTGAAATCGATGGGAAGCCAGGGCTGGACGGCGGCTTTATAGATGGGAATGAGAAGGTAGGCGGCCAGCAGGACTCCCGGCAGCCACACAACAGCAACGCCCAGGAAGAGACCCGCGAGAAGGGTGAGCAGCACCGGCTGTGGCATGAAGATCGCGGCAATCCCGACGATGTAGCCGGTCAGCAGCACGCCAGCCCATGTCAACGCTGTCCATGGGCGTTTTCCGGGGGCGGCAGCAGGCGAGGCTTCGGTCATGAGCGAAGGACTGCCTGTTCGTCCTCGCCGCGATCGAACTGGGTCCGAAGCCAGACCTCGAGAACGATCAGGCGCCACAGGAGCGCTCCGTCGGAACCGTTCCGTGGTCGAAGCAGCCGATCGATCTCAGATTGCGCGACCCAGGCACGCTGAACCACGTGCCCTCCGTTCAGGAGCGGTGCAGTCACAGCGGAAGCAGCGGCGAGCCATTGGCCTTGCGGTGTCGCAAATCCGACCTTGTCCTTCCGATCCAGGATGAGGTCTGGCAGGCGACCTTTCATGGCCACTCTCAGGATGTGCTTGGTGCTGCCACCGGAGATCCGGAGTCGATCGGGCAGCTTGAGGGCGAACTCGACCAGACGATAGTCGAGAAATGGGACTCGACTCTCAATGCCGAAGGCCATGCTGTTGCGATCCTCGTATCGAAGGAGCGCAGGCAGCATCTCGCTGGTGGAGTCCTGCCAGAGCCGACGCGCGAGCGGTGTTCCCCCGTATTGGTGGACCGAGGCCAGCGTCGGTTCTCGCGCAAGCTGAGGGGCAATCCGCACCCCAAACGCGCCCCGGGTCGCCGCGCGGACGCGCTCGTTCACGCCTTCGGGGACCAGGCCACGAATGACGCCGCGCAACGCGCGCCGCCGCGTCAACACGCCCGCTGCGATCGACCGCTGATACTCGCCGGCAGCTGTGCCAAGCGCGCCGGTACGCGAAAGCCCGGCGACGCGGTATCCCAGGTAGGGGAGATACCCGCCGAGCAGTTCGTCAGCACCTTGACCGTCGAGCAGGACCTTGAGGCCGCGCTCGTGAGCCGCCTGCATGACGGTCCACTGAGCAAACACCGATGAGCCGGCAAACGGCTCGCCCTGTGCCGACAAGACCGTGGTCAGTCGCGCCAGAAACGGCTCCATAGGGACCGAGCTGAAGACCATTTCCATTCCCGCTGCGTGCCCGGCCAGCTGGGCATACCGCGACTCGTCGACCCCCTGGTCCGGGTACCGAGCGTGGAACGCATAGCGCGGCTGCTGTTCGTTCGTCCGCGTACGGCCGGGGGTCGGGGAAAGAACGCCCGCGGTCGTTCCCACAATTGCCGATGAATCCAGACCCCCGGACAGGCAGGACCCGATCGGCACATCGGCACGGAGCCGCAGGCGCACAGAATCATCGAAGAGCGAGAGGAACTCCTCGACGAGGCGCGTATCCGACCGCTCGGTGGGAGGTGAGGCCGGTGTGGCGTCGTCGCTCAGCCCGCTCGGACTCCAGTAGCGGGTCAGGCGCTCACCACCCGCCTCGACGACAAGGCTGTGTGCGGGCGGCAGTGCTGTGATCCCGGCGTAGAACGTATGGGCCGAATGGTCGAGCAGGCCTCGGGCGAGGAAGTCACGGACCGCTCCGAGATCCGGCTCGGCGCGCCACGCATCGCTCGAATCCAGCGGCGCAGCCGCGATCAAGGCAGACACTTCGCTGGCGAACGCGAGCGTCGATCCTGACCGGCGGAGGTACAGGGGTTTCACGCCCATCCGGTCCCGCGAGAGCCACAGCCTTCTCTGCTCGACATCCCACAACGCGAACGCCCACATGCCGTTGAATCGCTTGACCGCCTCGGTCCCCCACGCCAGGTAGGCGGCCAGAATCACCTCGGTATCGGTACCCGTCTCGAAGCGAAATCCCATGCGAGCGAGCTCTGCTGCCAGCTCGACGTAGTTGTAGATCTCCCCGTTGTGAACAAGCCACGCGTGGCGTCGGCGCATTGGCTGCGCTCCAGCAGCCGATGGATCCAAGATCGAAAGCCGAGCGTGGACGAGGGCCACCCTCTCCTCGTGGAACTGTCCCGAACCATCGGGGCCGCGGTGAGCGATTCGTCCGGCCATCCGCTCCGCGACGGAGACATCGACGGCACCTCCGCCGAGGCTGACAAGGCCCGCGATTCCGCACACCGTGGCTTACCCGCCGCCGGTCAGTGGGGCAGCTCAGCGACCGATCGTCGCCTGCGATTGGCGGCTCGATGTCGAGACCAGCCGTCGGGCTCCCGCTCCTCGTGAGTGTCGCCGACCATGGCACACACTCTACTTCCCTCACGCGTGAGCCGATAAGGTGCCAGCCCGGCATCGCTTCTGACCCGGGTAGCATGGGGTGGTGACCCCGCAGCGACGCCTCGTCCACACCGAGCGTGCATGACGTCACGGTCATCGGCGGCGGGCTCATCGGCCTGGCGACGGCCCGCAGCCTCCTCCTCCGACGGCCGAAGCTGCGGCTGGCGGTCCTCGAGCAGGAGCCGGAGCTGGCCCGCCACCAGAGCGGCCGAAACTCGGGTGTCATCCACCGCGGCATCTACTACGCGCCCGGCTCGCTGAAGGCGCGCCTCTGCACCGCTGGGGCAGACCGGATCACGGCCTACTGCGACGGGAAGGGCATCCCCTGGCAACGGGTCGGCAAGGTCATCATCGCCAGCACGCCCGACGAGGTCCCCCGCCTGGCCGAGCTGCACCGCCGCGGGCTGGAGAACGGGGTACCAGGCCTGGAGCTCATCGGCACGGAGCGCCTTCGCGAGCTCGAGCCGGCGGCCGTCGGGGTGCAGGCGATCTACTCGCCCAACACCGGCATCGTCGACTACGGCCGGGTTGCCAATGCCTTCGCCGATGACATCCGGGCGATGGGCGGGGAAATCCACCTCGGCACCCGGGTGCGCGGCATCCGTGACCATTGGAACCGGGCGATCATCGACACCGGGGACGAGCCGGTGCTCTCCCGCTACGTCGTCGCCTGCGCCGGGCTGCAGTCCGACCGGGTGGCGGCCATGACCGAGCGCGACGCGCTGGGATCGATGCGGATCGTCCCGTTCCGCGGGGACTACTGGGTCCTCCGGCCCGAGCGATCGCTTCTCTGTCGGTCGCTCATCTATCCCGTCCCCGATCCGCGCTTCCCGTTCCTCGGCGTCCACTTCACGCGCCGGGTGGATGGAACAGTGTGGACTGGGCCGAACGCCGTCCTGGCCCTCGCCCGCGAGCGCTACGGGCGGGCTGACGTCCGCGTCCGAGACGCGCTGACCACCTTCACCTTCGGCGGGTTCTGGCGGATGGCGGCGCGGCACTGGCGGATGGGCCTGGACGAGGTCTGGCGGGACATCTCGCGACAGAGCTTTGCCAACGCGCTGCGGCGATACGTGCCCGAGCTGCGCGACGACGACCTGCTCCCCGGCCCTGCGGGAAACCGCGCCCAGGCGATCGCGGCGGATGGATCGCTGGTGGACGACTTCGCGATCACCGCCTCGGGACGGAGCATTCACGTCCGCAACGCCCCGTCGCCGGGAGCTACCTCGTCACTCGCCATCGGCGACGTGATTGCGGACCAGGTGGACGAGCGGTTCACACTTCGGAACTGACCCCGGGCGGGCCGGGTGCTCGATCAGAGCTGGCCGGCCACGACCTCCAGGAAGTCCCACTGGGCGGCAAACTCGGGCGACGGGCCCTGCGAGGTGGCGATGATCCCCACCGCCAACGGCTGCGCGCCGCTCGTCCACGCGTCCGGGACGGTGCGGCCACCCAGCCCGGCCGTGAAGCCACGCTTGGTTGCCCCGCCGTCCAGCGAGTAGTACGGCAGGTACGTGTCAGCATCGGTCTCGACGAAGAGGTAGAGATCGACGCAGGCGGCGGCGAGAATCTCGGTGTCCGTCTTGGTCGCGATCCCGACGCCATCCCCGTTCACCTCGCGGGCGTCATGGACGGCCCCGTTCGCGGATCCCTTGACCGTGGCCTTGACGTAGTCGTCCTGGTCGCCGGCCCCGAGGAAGATCCCGACCGAGGCGAAGTCCGACATCGGGTACGGCCCACAGACCCGGCCGTGGACGGTGAAGTCGGAGACCGGCGTCGTGACGTTCACCTGGAATCCGTTGCGCTGGGTGTTGTCGCCGTTGAAGGCGTCGCCTTCGGTGACTCCCGGGACGTTGAAGCGGCCACCGCTGGGGCCAACCGTGGCGCCATCGAACTGGGTGAGCGACGGGGTGACCGAGTTCGTCATGAGGCCGGTGAAGCCCGCGTCCTCGATTCCCCCGGCACCGCCGTCGAACGAGAGGGCGAACGGGATGGTCAGGCCTGACGCATTCGAGCTGTCGGTGGCAAAGGCGTCGCACTCATCGGGGATGGTGTCGCCGTCGGTGTCACTCGCGCTGGCGACGACGGTCAGGCTGACGGTGCCGATGTCCTGGCCTCCGAGCGGGTCTGACACCGTGTAGGTGAAGCTGTCGGCCCCGGTGTATCCCCCGTCAGGGACGTACCGGACGAGGCGTGGGACGTCCACGCCGTTGATCTTGTGGGTGAGGATCGTGGCCGTTCCATGCGGCGGGTTCGACACGCTCGCGATGGACAGCAGGCCGCCCTCGGGATCGGTGTCGTTGTTCAGGACGCGGTACTGCCATGAGCAGCCGGCCCGGACATTGCCCAGGTTGTCGTTGACGGCGTTCGGCAGCTGGTTGCCGCTCCCGACGTAGGCGCCGAGCGCGTTTTCGACCCCGGTCGAGACGACACCGGTCCCACCGGCCACCACGATCGCGTCGGGGTCGAGCCGATCGAGCTCGGCGGCGGTCTCGGCCGGGATGCTGTTCTGCTGCACGAGGAGCACCGGGCCGCCGTTGTCGGCCGCTGCCGGTCCGGCAGCGAGGGCATCCGGGAAGCCGAGCCCGTTCGCGACATAGACCAGGCTCACGCCAGGGCTGAAGTTCGCCGCGCTGATGGCGGCGGCGGTGGCGAAGCGGTTCGCGCCAGCCTGGCGGGTCACGCTGCCGGTGGTGTACGGGTCGAGGGCGGCTTCCATCGTGGCGGCAACCACGCCGGTGCCCCCGGCGATGACGATCGCGTCAGGGTTCAGCCGGTCGAGCTCAGCGGCCGTCTCGGTCGGGATGGTGTTCTGCGTGACGAGCAGGACGGGACCGCCGTTGTCCGCGGCTGCCGGCCCGGCGGCGAGGGCATCGGGGAATCCGAGGCCATTGGCGACGTAGACGATGTTCACGCCGGGGCTGAAGTTCGCGGCGCTGATGGCGGCGGCGGTCGCAAAGCGGTTCGCGCCGGCCTGGCGGCTGACGTTGCTCGAGTACGTTTCGAGCTGGGTCTCGACCGCGGGCGACACCACGCCGGTTCCGCCGGCCACCACAATGGCATCGGGGTTCAGGCGATCGAGCTCGGCGGCGGTTTCGGCGGGGATGTTGTTCTGGTTGACGAGGAGGACGGGACCGCCGTTATCGGCGGCTGCCGGCCCGGCGGCCAGGGCATCGGCGAAGCCGAGACCGTTGGCGACGTAGACGATGTTCACACCGGGGCTGAAGTTCGCGGCGCTGATCGCGGCAGCGGTCGCGAAGCGGTTCGCGCCGGCCTGGCGGGTCACGCCCGCCACGGCGGCGACGGTGCTCACCGGAAGGGACGAGACGGCGATGAGGCCGGCCAGGAAGAGGAGCAGGTGCCGAGATCGGCGGTGTTGTCCGGAGGTCGCGGCCGGCGCAGTGAGGCTAGGCAATGGAAGTTCCCTTCAGGCTCTTCGTGAGAGGCAGGAGTCGGTCAGGTAGTACAGCTGGGAGGCGGCTCACAGGTGACCTGGAGCCACTTCCAGCAGATCGAAGGTGGCGGTGAACTCGGGAGCCGGCCCGGCTGAGGACAGCCACAGCCCCACGGCCATCGGCTGGGAGCCGTTGATCCACGAAGCGGGGACCGTCCGAAGCGCGCCGTTGCCGCCCAGGCCGAGACGCGTCGTGCCCCCGTTGAGCGAATAGCTCGGGCTGTACGTGAGCGTCGAGGTGTTCACGTGGAGGTACAGCTCGATGCATGACGCGGCGGGGATGTTGTTGTCGATGTGGGTGGCGATGCCGGCACCCACCCCACCCACTTCGCGGGCGTCGTGCACTGACGGTCCGAGCGCCTCGCCCTTGAGGGTGATCTTGATGTAGTTGTCCTGACCCAGATCGTTACCGGGTCCGAAGAAGACCCCGGCCGAAGCGAACTCCTCGGTCGGGTACGACGCGGAGCCGCAGATCCGGCCGTGGACGGTGAAGGTGCTGACCGGGGTCGTCACGTTCACCTGGAACCCGTTCTCCAGGGTGTTCGTGGCATTGAGCGCGTCTCCCGGGCCGATGTTCTGGAGGCGGAACATGCCGCCGGTGATCGAGACGTCGCCAGGGTTGTACAGCGACATGGTCGAGGTGGTCCCGTTCCTCATGAGGCCGGTGAAACCGGTGTCCTCGATGCCACCGCCGCCACCGTTGAAGCTCAGGGCAAACGGCAGGGTTCGCCCGGTGGCGTTCGACGGATCGCACGCGAAGGAATCGTTCGTGTCATTGATGCCGTCACCGTCGGTGTCAGGCGGCGCGGCGACGCAGTTGATGAACTGCACGAGCTGCTGCTCGACCGCGGAGCAGACGACGCCGGTGCCGCCGGCGATGATGATCTCGTCCGGGTTCAGGCGGTCGAGCTCGGCCGCCGTCTCGGACGGGATCGAGCACTGGTTGACGAGGAGGAGCGGACCGCCGCGCTGGGCGGCGGCCGGCCCGGCGGCCAGGGCGTCGGGGAAGCCCAGGCCGTTCGCGATGTAGACCGCATTCACGCCGGCGCCGAACGTCTGGTTCGAGATGGTCGCGGCAGTGGCGAATCGGTTCAACCCCGCCTGGCGGGTCACGCTGCCGGAGGTGAAGGCATCGAGCGACGTCTCGACCGAGGCTGACACGACTCCGGTTCCGCCGGCGACGATGATCTCGTCCGGGTTCAGGCGGGTGAGCTCAGCGGCGGTGTCGGCCGGGATCGCGTTCTGCGTGACGAGGAGGACCGGGCCGCCGAGGTCGGCAGCCGCCGGACCGGCCGCCAGGGCGTCCGGGAAGCCCAGGCCGTTCACGATGTAGACCGCGTTCACGCCGGGGTTGAAGTTCGCGGCGCTGATGGCCGCCGCGGTCGCGAATCGGTTCGCGCCGGCCTGGCGGGTCACGCTGCCGGTAGTGAAGGCATCGAGCTGCGCCTGGACCGAGGCCGACACGACCCCGGTGCCGCCGGCGACGATGATCTGGTCGGGGTTGAGCCGGTTGAGCTCCGCTCCCGTCTCGCTCGGAATCGAGTTCTGGTTCACGAGGAGGACCGGGCCGTTCAGGTGGGCTGCGGCGGGTCCAGCGGCCAGGGCATCGGCGAAGCCCAGCCCGTTCACGATGTAGACCGCGCTGACCCCGGGGTTGAACGTGTTCGCCGAGATCGCCTGCGCGGTCGCGAAGCGGTTCACGCCGGCCTGGCGGCTGACGCCGGTGGCCGCCAGGGCGTTCGTCGGGAACGCCTGGACGATGAGCATGACGATCAGGATCGGAGCCAGCCGGGCGGTCTTCCGCGCCGAGGTCCGACCGCCGAGGGCACGACGGCGGTGGGTCACGATTCTCCCCTCAGATGAGTGCGAGATGAACGATGTGGGCCGAGCGGGCGTATCAGTGGGCCGGAGGACCGTGCGGGCCGAAGCCCGCGGATGACGGAACGCGATCCTCCTCTGACTCAGCCTGCCGAGACTGCGTGCGGGACCTTAGCCCGTTTGGGCTATTCGTGTCTAGGACCCATGCCGTCGAATCGGTGCGAAGTGTGCCCACCGTCAACACTTCTTGATCACGCGGGAGGAATTCCGGGTAATGGGACCCGGGCCGGCACCAGGCCTTCCGCCCGAAGCTCCCGCCACAGGTCGAGCGGGATGTCGCGGGTGAAGTGCGCCACGTTCTCCTCGAGCTCTGCGGCGGAGCGGATCCCGGCAAGGACTGAGCCCACCGCGGGGTGGCCGAGCGGGAACTGGATGGCGGCAGCCGCCAGCGGGACGCCGTGGCGGGCACAGACCTCCTGCATCTGAAGGGCACGCTCCAGCGGAGCGGCGTTGCGACCCACGGCGCGATAGTCGAACGAGGCGCCAGGCTGCGGGTTGGCCAGGATGCCGCTGTTGAAGACGCCGCCGACGTTGACGGTCATCCCCCGCTCGGCCGCCGTGGGCAGGAGGTCGTCGAGCCCGGTCTGGTTGAGCAGGGTGTACCGGCCGGCCAGCAGGAAGGTGTCGAACGCCGCTTCCTGGGCGAACCGGGTGAGCATGGCGGACTGGTTCATCCCCACTCCGATCGCCGAGACCGAGCCTTCGGACCGCAGCTGGTCCAGCGCCCGGAATGCTCCCGATAGCGCCTGGTCATAGTCGTGATCCGGGTCGTGGATGTAGAGCATGTCGACCCGGTCCACGCCAAGTCGACCAAGGCTCTCCTCAACGGAACGCATGACCCCGTCGTAGCTGAAGTCGAAGTAGGCGTCGAGCGCCCGCTCATCGCCCCGGTCAAAGGGGAACCCGAGGGGGTAGGTAGGATCGCGCCCGACCACCCGGCGCCCCATCCGGGTCGCATGCCGCCAGATGAGACCGGGGCCGCGCTCCGGCCCGCTGACCGACTGGTGCAGGACGTGGGCGATCTTGCGCCCGGTGGATACGCGGCGGAGGAGCCGCCCGACCTTGGTGGCCAACACGAAGTCCGCTCGCGGAAGGCCCGCGATGCCGGCGCCGACCCGGGTCTCGGCCAGGCCGGACCCGTACTGCGGGGCCGTGTCCAGCAGTCGGACGCCGAGCCGGTGCGCGGTGCGGATGACCGCCTCGGCCTCCTCGTCTTCGATGAGCCCCATCATGTTGCCGAGCGGGACGGTCCCCACCCCCAGTCGAGGGGCGAACAGATCGGTTGACCCGACCCGGGCGGTCCCCACCATCCCCGCGGCTCCAGCGGTCCCAGGGGTTCGTTCGGTCGTCATCGCCCTAAACCACGGTCACGGTGGTGAGCTCGCCGACCAGCATCACCAGGCCGGGCAGGAGTGCCACCGCGATGAGGGCCACCCGCGCCGGCCATTCATACGGTGCCATGGCGATCGCCGCGACGGTGAACACCACGAGCACGGTGACGACGAGCGCGGGCGCCCAGAGCCCCATGTAGAGAAGGACGGTCGCCACCAGCAGGTCGATCGTCAGGCTGAGCGGAACGACCAGGGCGACGCGCGTCAGGCGGTCGGTGATGCCAGTCAGCCACAGGAGTGCGACACCCGGACCAACGAGCAGGAAGCCGGCCACGAGGATCTCGCGGAACGGAAACTGCTCGGAGCCGATCGCGATTGCGGCGGCCAGCCCAAGGGCCGGGATCAACAGGTGGACTGGGCGCAGCTTCATCGGACCTCCGGCGGGGGGAACTCGGTGATGTGGTACACCGCGCCGTCGCGGTTCTCGAAGATGAGCTCTCCGGCGGCGGCCACCCTGGCATGCCGTTGGGCGAACGCTTCCGCGCTCATGTTCCAGAACAGCTCGGCGAAGGCGACCTGGCCGCGGGTCACGACGAAGTAGGTCTGCTGGCCCGGCGGCGTCCGGTTCAGCAGCTCGCGGAGCAGATCCTCGATGTGGCCCTCTTCGAACTCGTCACCGACGTTGACGACGTTGTGCTGCTCCCATTCGAAGTACCCCAGTGGCACCGAGTGGTTGGCCTCCCCGATCGTGTCGCCCTCCTGGGCCAGGTCCGACGTGAACTCGAGCAGCTGGTACTCCTCCAGCGTCACGAAGTCGGCCTTCTCGTTGCCAAAGCGACTGAACAGCATGAAAAAGGCGAAGACGATGGAGACCCCCACGAGCAGGACGTCGAGCCTCCAGGAGGCCGGTCGCATCGACGGGAAGAACGCCGCAGCCAGGAAGAACGCCATGAACGGCAGGGAGAAGAGGTACACCCGCAGCAGCATCTCGCCGCCGTAACCCTGGAGGAAGACGAGCCCGAAGGGCGCGACCGCCAGTAGGGCCAGGGTCAGGTCCAGGTTCCCCGCCCGGAGGCGACGGAGCCCCCCGATGAAGGCGATCAGCCAGACGCCGATGGTCAGCCCCAGGCGCACCTGGAGGACGAACAGGTGCCCATCACTCCCGCTGAACCGGTCCAAGGTGCTGGCGGTGACAACGGTGCCCACCTGGCCGATGTCTTCCAATAGGCCGGCGAGGTGGCCGGTCAGGTAGGTGGTCGCCATGAACAGGAGCCAGCTGCTGAGGAGCACCATCATCAGGACCGGCAGACCGGTGAGCCGGATCCGGTTGAAGACCGTCAGGCCGATCACGCCGCCGAGCATCGCGAAGGGCGTGAGCTGATGGCTTGCCACCGACGCCCCGAAGAGGGCGACCACCACGGCCACCAGTCCGATCTGCTGGCGCTCCGACATCGCCCACTCCCCCAGCGGCTCCAGTGCCCCGGCCGGGTCGACGGTGAGCCGACGGAAGCGGCCGGGCGCGAACCGACTGGCCGATGACCAGAATCGCCCGCTCCACGTGTCGGACCCCGGCCCCTGGCGGAACCAGGAGAGGAGGACCGCGGTGACCGAGAGCATGATCAGGATGTTGAACGCCTGGGGCGAGAAGTAGTCCTGGCCCACCCAGTTGACCAGGTAGAACATCCAGATGGCGAGCCACATGTGGCGCGGGTCGGACGTCGCCGACCGCATGATCAGGTACAGGGGCGCCAGGTACAGCAGCATGATCACCGGCGGAATCCAGGACAGGATCGGCAGGAGATCCTCGAATCCGGTCGCCGTCGAGAACAGCGCCGCCAGGGTGAAGAAGGCCGGCCAGTCGAACCGCGCGTCGTCGAGCGGGAACAGCTCACCGGTCCGCGCTATGGCATCGCTGAACCCGACGTGGAGCCAGGCGGTGGGGAATCGCGGCATGTCCTCGAGGAACGCCGGAGCGCCGTACAGCATCACGGCGAGGGCGACCACGTGAACCACCAGGACAGCGCTGGGCGGTGGTCGCATCCGGAGGGCCACGAAGAATGACGCCGCCAGGAGCCCGATGAAGACGAAGGCGTACGGCGGCATGACGGAGATGAGACCCCGGTCATCCATCCGTCGCGGGTCCAGCCCACTGACGACGGCGATCCATCCGATCGTCGCCAGGACGGCGATGCCCGAAAGCGCAAACCCGATCCAGGCGCGGCGACTCGGACTCCATCTGGCGGGCACGAGTCGACGTCGCATGGAGCCGGGGGCACCCGGTTTCAGCGGATCGACATGGTTCTCCACGGGCGGAGAAATCTATACGATGACGCGGTGACCGTCATGTACCCCGAGCTGATCGTCCGTGCCGTACTCGTCGACGCGGAGCTCCATTCCCTCGCGGAAGTGGTGCTCATTGTCAGCCTTGTGGCGGTTCTCGCGGCGCGAGAAATGGTCCGCCACCGGCGGGCGTTCTGGTCGGAACGGATCGTCCCGAGCCTCACCGCGCTCGCCATCCCGCTGGCGTTCGCCTGGGTCGTGATCATCTTCGAGCGCTTCCTCGAGCTGACCAGCGGTTGACGGCTCAGCCGCTGCTCGGGCCACGCCGCCTGACGAACTGGCTCCTGGTCTACGGGAGCCTCATCGTCCTGACCGAAGGCGTCCTCGTCTTCGTTAGTGTGGCGCTGGGCGCCGCCCTCATGGCCGGGATCCTGGTCGCGATCATCTCGCAGCACGCCCTGGCACCCCCGCCGCGCGATCCCATCCTGCCGGTCCTGGCGCTTGTGCCGGTCACGGTGCTGCTGTCGGTCGCGATCCCGGTCGTGAGCCTGTCAGCCCCGGTGACCTATGCCCTGGTCGGGGGGCCGGTCCTGCTCGGCTCGATCCTGGTGGCGCGCGCCATCGGCCTGAGCCTGGTCACCGTCGGGATGGGGACGCCGAAGCGGCTGGTGGAGGTCGCCCTGGTCATCGCAACCGGGATTCCGCTCGGCCTCCTCGCCCGGTTCCTGGGCGGTCTCGAACCGCTCAGCATGCCGGGACTGACGGTGGAGCTCGGGATGGTGGTCATCCTCGTCTTCATCGTCCTGCCCGAGGAGCTGCTGTTCCGCGGTCTGCTTCGCCACCTGGCGAGCATCCGATTCGGGGTCCTCGGCATCGTCGCGCCCAACATCATCTACTCGTCGCTGTACTTCGGCTCCGGGTCGGCGACGGTCGTCATCTTCATGCTCGCGGTCGGCCTCTACTTCAGCCTGGCCGCCAGCCGATCCGGGTCGTTGTGGGGGGTGATCGGCGCCCACCTGCTGCTCCGCCTGGTGATCGAGGTTTGAGCCTCGCGGGCTCCGCCGGAACGCGGTATCTCGGTGGCTAGAGGTCGTACCCATACCGCAGGAGCAGCGGCCACGTCAGCAGCGTGACCTGCGTCCGCGGCCAACGCGGGAACTGCTCCTGCCAGGCCATGTCGGCCTTCAGCGCCAGCGGGCCGCTCGACATCCGCATCGGGTTCCCCATCACGGTGTGGTTCGGCGCCAGGGTCACCGTCCCGTCGCCGATGAACCCGAAGTCGTCAGCTCCAAGCCGGTAGCCCAGCGCACCGAGGGCGCGGACGAGCTCCTCCCGCGGACGCTGGGTGAACGTCTCGTAGCGGAGCCGGGAGATGGGCACCCGGCGGCCGAGGAGCTCGATGAAGGCGTTGTGAGCCATCCAGCGGGCGGAGGCGCCGATCGGACCCAGGCGCAGCATGGCGACCCGCCGGCCGGGCGTGTCCGGTCGGAGGACCTCCTTCGTCCAGGAGAAGGCGACCCCCCGGCTGTCGCGGACGAGGTGGACGGTCCGGAAGTCGATGCCGGGAAGCGAGCTGACGACGAGGCCGTACCGCGGATCCTTGGACGAGTCCACGATGGTGGCTCCGTCCGAGACCTCGTCGATGCCGGCGTAGAGCCGGGTCAGGAGGTCGATGAGCCGCGGATCGGCGTTGGCCGCGGCCGACGACCGCGAGAGCACCCGGCGCAGGGCACGCGAGTGGGTCAATGACGCGAGCTCCGATTCGGCCCATTCGGGGTCCACCGTGTCCCAACCACCGAAGGCGGCTTCGCCCACCCGGCTCCAGAACGGACAGGCGCGGAAGGGCTCGCCACACCCGCAGAGCCGGTTCTCGATCAGGCCCGCGAGCCAGATGGTCCGCATCTCCCCGGTCGAGACGTAGCCCGGCACCTGGCCGATGATGCGATCGACCAGCGTGGAGCCGCTGCGGCCGGTGCCGCCGACGAACAGGACGCCCACGCTCAGTCGGGTGACTCGTCGACGATCGGGTCCGGGATGGGCCCATAGAACTGGACCTCGCTGCCCGGCTCTTCGAGGAACGGCGCGACCTGGTAACCGCCGTTGGACGTGACCGGACCGACGTGGATGTCCTGCGCCAGGGAGCCGAACTGGATGAGGTACGGGTTGCCGTCGTCGCCCTTCCCGAACGCCAGGCCGTTCAGGAGCACGCTGCCGGTCTCCTCCGTACCGTGGACCCCGAGCATGATGTGGGCCGCGCTCGTCCCGTTCGGATTGTCGTTGTCGGCGAAGGTGTCGCCCACGACGGTGAACCCGCTGCCTCCCTCGATGCTGAGACCGCCGGACCGGTTGCCTTCCCACTTGTTGCTGTTGAGGCGAGTCCGGACGCAGCCGGGCTGGAGGCGGATGCCCACACCCTGGTTGTTGTAGGCGTGGTTGAGCCGATACATCTGGGAGGCCCCCCGGCTGAGGAACCCATCCCCCTCGTTGCGGAACACGATGTTGCCCTCGATCAGCATGTCCCCGGCACGCTCGTCGTGGAGAATCCCGATGCCGAGGCCGTCGAAGACACGGTTGAACAGCACGTAGCCATCGTACGGACGGCTTCCGGTTGAGACCCCGGCAAACCGGATTCCGACCCCGCCGGACTGGGTGACCGCGTTCAGCGTCACCGTCGGCCGGGTGGCCTCCACTTCGATCCCCTGCGCCCGCTCGGCGCCGTCGACGTGGATCAGGCTGATGAGCGTGCCGTAGGCATCCTCGGTGGCCCGGACCAGGAACTCCCCGTCGGGGAAGCTGGGACCGGGGACGATCTGCGAGCCCAACGCCGCTTCGGCGTATCCCTGCCCGTTCCCGACGTTCATGCCCACCAGGGCCAGGCCATCCCCGGAGATGACGATCGGGGCGTTCAGCTCGAACCGGCCGCCGAGGAGCCGAACCTGCCCGCCCCCGACGCGCTCGAGGTCGATCAGCGCGGCGTTGATCTCGTCCTCGGCCGAGCCCTCGACCACGATGTCGGCCCGCTCGCGGTCGGCGCCGGACGAGTTGGAGGCGGCAATGAGGGTGTCACTGCCGTCGGGAACATCGGGCGGGTACCAGACCGCCCCATCCAGGTTTGGGTCACCGGTTCCCGGCCCACCGACCCCCGGTGTCGCGGACGGCGCCGGGCCGCTCGCGGAGGGAACGGCCGGAGTGGAGCTGGGAGATGCCGGGCGCGGGGTCGGTGACGAGTCGGCAGAGTCGTCGATCACCCGCCACGCGAGCGCCAGGGCGCCGACGAGGGCAACGGCCACGAGGCCACCGAGCACCAGCTGGCGTCTTCGCGATCGGGGCTCGATGCTCATTCGCGGCCGTCGGGAAAGGGGCTCGGGGGCGTGGGCATGACGGCCATTGTTACGGCAGCAGCGCCCCCTGTCACATCGCCCCACCGAAGCGGCGGTGTCAGCCGGAGCCTGGGCAATCGGTGACAGCGTGCACCGGACCTGCCTCCCGGGTGCGCTGGCCCCATCGTCATGGCTCGATGGGGCCCGAACCCCCGGGGACCATCGACCGATGGGCTTTCCATGAACCGGCGGTCAGTCTGGCGGCAACCCCCCAACGGAAGGATGCGCCCTATGACCGCACGACCTCCACGCCTCCGTCTGCCCGTCGCCTGGATCACCGCAGCAGCTCTGCTGTTGACCACCGGTGGACCAGCGCTGGCAGCTCCCAGCCCCACCGTGACCGGGTTCACGCTCATCAATGCCGCCACCGACAAGCCGATTCCGGGCTTCGACCCCATCCGGGCCGGCGCCACCGTCGACCTGGCCGCTCTCCCCACCCGTGACCTCAATATTCGGGTCAACGCCACGGGCGGCGCGGGGAGTGTCCGGATCTCACTGAACAGCGGCGCTGCCCGGGTCGAGAACCAGGCGCCGTTCGCGATGGCGGGCGACCTGCGTGGCAACTTCCACGCCTGGACGCCGGCCGCTGGCAGCCACACCGTGAGCGCCGCTGCCTTCGCGCAGCGCAACGCCGCGGGTGCCGCGGGGCCCACCGCATCGGTCTCCTTCTCCGTCGTCAACGGCGGTTCGACCAACCCACAGCCCCCGACGCCTGCGCCGCCGGTTCCCCAGACGAACTCGCAGTGCGGGCCGATGCCGGCCGCGGCACCGAGCGGGTGGCGTCGGGTCCTGACCGACAGCTTCAACGAGAACATCCCGCTCGGCGAGTGGGGCCGGCCCGGTGGTCAGCACGAGTTCCCCGGCGGCGTCTGGAAGGCCCGGCCTGCCGGCTACAAGGACAGCTCCGGACGTGCCACCTACAACTCGATGAAGACCACCAGCCAGCACGATGGCCTGCTGGACGTGTGGGTCCACAACGAGGGGAACGCCCGCTACGTGGCGGCCCCGATGCCGCGCGTTGGTGCCACCCTGGGCCAGCGCATCTCCATTTGCATGCGGGCTGACGTGATCCCCGGCTACAAGATCGCATTCCTCCTGTGGCCCACCGATGGAACCGGCAACTCGCGGGGTGAGATCGACTACCCCGAGGGTCGGCTGGCGGGAGCTGGAACGTCGGCCCACGCGTTCATGCACTACGACCCCAAGCCGTCAGGGGGAAAGCAGCAGGACGCCTACGACTCCAACGTGACGGTCCAGGGCTGGCACGAGTACGTGCTGGAGTGGAACCCGAAGGCCGGGTACGCAGCGTTCTATATTGACGGGCGACTCCTCGGCCGCTCCACGCGCTACGTCCCGCGCGGCGCGATGTTCTACGTCATGCAGATCGAGTCGTACGTGTCCGACCAGCCGCTCCCGGCGCACTCGAACGGCCACGTCCTGCTCGACTGGGTGACGGTCGAGGTACCGGCCTCGTAACCCACTCGGATCAGGTTCGCGTCCAACTCCACCGCCCCCGCCGCCCCGGCGGGGGCGGTGGGCTGAGTGGGACCTCTGTACCGGTACCGGTGGTGCGCCGACGCACCGCCAATTTGAGGGGACAGCCGACGTAAGCGCACCAGACCGCACCACACCGGCCATTGCCCTCACCGAACCCGCTTCCCAAAAGTACTTCCCCTCGACTACCCTTGCGCGGTTCTAATCTGCCGATCGTCCTCGGCGACCAATCACCAAGGAGGGGAACGTGTCTGCCCACCATCGTGCTCATCGGCGCGGCCTGCGCTGGGGCATTGCCGGAATCCTTGCCTCGATGCTCATGCTCACGGCATCCTCCGTGGTCCTGGGCGCCGGCGTCCCGACGGATCCCGACCCGGATCTCGTCTGTCCCGACGGCCACGGCTTTGGCCTGGTCACCAAGTACGTCACCACGGTCAACACGCCGGCGGATTCCAAGGACTGGTGGGTGAGCGTCGAGTTCGAGGTTGCCGACGACGGCGACCATCACGCCAACTGCGAGATCAGCCTGGGAAGCTACGAGCTGCCGGGGCCGGACTTCTCGCTCCCACAGACGCTCTTCGGCGGTGAGACCGGCGTCTTCGGCGTCGGGACCCACACCCTGACCGTCCCTCTGCCCCTCGAGCTCAACCAGCCGGGCTGCTTTGCGCAGTACGACTTCGTCTTCGGTCCGCTGATCGAGGAGCTGACCCTGCCCGACCACTACGGCGACCGGCAGATCCGTGCCCGGATCGTCGGAACCGAGGCCTGCCCGGCCGACCCGGTCGTCCCGCCGGATCCGCCGAAGCCTGATGGTGGCACCCAGGGTGGCACCGGACTGCCGAACACGGCCATGGCACCCACCTCGTCCAGCGACCTGGCCCCCACGTTCGCCCTGCTCCTGGTGGCGTCTCTCTCCACCATGGGTATGCTGAACGTACGAGCGGTCCGCGCTCGCCGGGCCCGCT
Source organism: uncultured Chloroflexia bacterium (assembly GCA_963699235.1). Lineage (GTDB taxonomy): Bacteria > Chloroflexota > Limnocylindria > QHBO01 > QHBO01 > DASTEQ01. Next base: position 1,893,865 of record OY969424.1, read on the forward strand.
GACAGCCGGGAGACCGTCAGCCACCGACAGGGAGTTGCCCGCTCGCCCGCGGGCAGGGTGTTATGAGATTCGTCGAGACGCCGCTGCGCGGCGTGATGGTGGTCGAGCTCGAGCCACGTGAGGACGAGCGCGGGTTCTTTGCCCGAGCCTTCGACGTGAAGGAGTTCACGGAGGCCGGCCTGAACCCGCGAGTGGTGCAGTCCAACCTCTCGCACAACCTCCGCCGAGGGACGGTGCGCGGGTTCCACTACCAGCGCCCGCCACACGCCGAGGCGAAGCACATCCGCTGCATCCGCGGCGCCGCCTTCATGGCAGTGGTCGACATCCGGCCCGACAGTCCGACTCACCTCCAGCACACCGCGGTCGAGCTCCGGGCCGGCGACCGCCGCAGCCTCTACGTGCCGGAGGGGTGCGCGCCGGGCCTCCAGACCCTGGAGGACGTGACCGAGCTCCTCTACAACGTGAGCGAGTTCTACACCCCGGAGGCGGAGGGCGGCCTGCGCTACGACGACCCGGCGCTCGGGATCGCCTGGCCCCTGCCCGTCTCCGCCATCTCCGAGAAGGACGCCGCCTGGCCGTACCTTGAGCTGACCGCGGCCCGGTCATGATCATTGTCGACCGAGCGCTGGCCGAGCGCGCGGCGGCGGGACGCCCGGTCCAGGTCGGGATGGTCGGTGCCGGGGCCATGGGCCGCGGCATCGCGCGCCAGATGTTCCGCGCCTTCCCGGGGCTGCGCCTCGCCGCGGTCGCCAACCGGACGACGGAAAACGCCGTCCGGGCCTATGCCGAAGCAAAGCAGCCCGATGTCGACCACGTCGGGTCGGCCGCCGAGCTGGAGGCGGCGATCGGCGCGGGCCGGTTCGCGGTCACCGACGACCCGTTCGTGATCACCGAGGCGCCGTCTATCGAGGCGGTGGTCGAGGTCACCGGCACGGTCGAGCACGCGACCCATGTCGTCGAGTCGGCCATCGCCCACGGCAAGCATGTCATCCTCATGAACGCTGAGCTGGACGGCACGATCGGGCCGATCCTGAAAGCGCAGGCTGATGCGGCCGGGGTCATCCTGACCGCCTGCGACGGGGACCAGCCGGGGGTCGAGGCCAACCTCTATCGGTTCGTGCAGGGCATCGGCCTGCGGCCGCTGGTGTGCGGGAACATCAAGGGCTTGCAGGATCCGTATCGGACTCCCACCACCCAGGCGGGCTGGGCGGAGCAGTGGGGCCTCGGGGTCAAGATGGTGACGAGCTTCGCCGACGGGACGAAGGTCTCGTTCGAGCAGGCGATCGTGGCCAACGGAACCGGGATGCGGGCCCCGAAACGGGGCCTGTACGCCTGGGACCACACCGGCCACGTGGACGAGCTGACGACCCGCTATGACCTGGACGAGCTGCTGCGGCTGGGCGGGATCGTGGACTACGTCGTCGGCGCCCAGCCGGCGCCCGGCATCTACGTGATCGGCCACCCACGACGATCCGCTCGAGCAGCACTACATGAAGCTCTACAAGCGCGGTGACGGCCCGCTCTACTCGTTCTACACCCCGCAGCACCTCTGCCACTTCGAGGTGCCCACCTCGGTGGCGCGGGCCGTTCTCCTCAACGACCCGGTCCTGGCCCCGCTCGGCGGCCCGGTGGTGGAGGTGGTGGCCACCGCCAAGCGGGATCTGGCGGCCGGCGAGGAGCTCGACGGCATCGGCGGCTACACGACCTATGGGCAGTGCGACAACGCCGACGTCGTGCAGGACGAGACCCTCCTGCCGATGGGCATCTCGGAGGGCTGCGCCGTGGTGCGCCCGGTCGCCAGGGACGCGGTTCTCACCTACGCCGATGTCGAGCTGCCCCCGGGCCGTCGGGTTGACCAGCTGCGCATCGAGCAGGCCGAGCGCTTCGCGATGGCACCCCGATGACCGCCCGGTTCTCGATCTTCATCCCCATCTACAACGACGGCCGCTGGCTGGCCGGCGCCATCGAGAGCGTCCTGGCCCAGACCCACGGCGAATGGGAGCTCGTGATCGGCGACAACGCCTCCACCGAACCGATCGAGCCGGTCGTCCGCCAGTTCCACGATCCCCGGGTCCGGTACCACCGCTGGGACACGCACGTGCCCATCGACGAGAACTTCAACCGAACCGCGCTCCTGACCCGCCACGAGTGGGTCCAGTTCCTCGGCGCCGATGACCGGCTCCATCCCGGCTGCCTGGCCCGGATGGCCGCCGCGATCGACGAGTGGAGCTCACCCACCCGGTTGGCGATGGTGGTCACCGCCTGCCGCCGAGTGGACCCCGACGGCCGCTCGGCGGACCACATCTGGTACGGGACCCGGCCGCGATGGCAGGTTCTGGGCGGAACCTACGACTCGGCGACCTGGTTCGGCATCCACCTCCAGGACGGGAACCCGCCGTGGAACGTGGGGTCGGTCGCCGTGGCCCAGGACGTCTTGTCGGAGAGCGGCGGATTCTTCCGGCCCGAGGTCGGGCTGTCGGCCGACGTCGAGCTCTCCCTCCGAGCCGCGGCCTATGGATCGGTCGCGTACATCGATGAGCCGCTCCTCGACTTCATGGTCCGTCCCGACGCCGACAACTCGATGCGGTTGTGGATGAACCGATCTCGGAACGACCAGCGGACGCCGATCGAGGTCGCCCTCCTGGCCGGGCTCCGCATCCACCGCCACCAGCGCGAGGTATCGGCTGCGGAGGAGCGCCGGCTCCGAGGCGTGATCGCCCGGTCGCACCTGCAGCGAGCGGCCCAGCACCGCGTGCTGGAAGGGGGTCGCGGACGACGTGGCGCGGCGCGTGACATCCGCACTGCCATCCGCTGGAGCCCCCGCGCGGTCCTCAGCCCGTACCACGCCCTCTATGCCTTGGCCGCGCTCGTCGCCCCGCGACGGCTCCTCGACGCCGCCAGGCGACGCCTGTCCCCGGATCAGGAGGTCCTGGAGCCCGTCGCCGGAGTGGGCGGATCGGCTCCGGAAAGCACCGCCCGGTAGATCGCCATCACCCGGGACGCGCATTCGTCCCAGCTCGGCAGTCGTGGGGGCTCGTGGGCATCAGCCGGAGCCTCGAGCTGCTGCAGCAGCGCTCGGGCGATCTCCTCGCTGTCGGCCGACTGCTCGACCGCCACCGCCTGGGGCAGGTCCGCCACCTCGGCCAGCGCGGTCCCACGGCTGACCACGATCCGGCAGCCGAGCGCCAGGGCCTCGTGAATTGCGAGCCCCTGCGACTCGTAGTCGCTCAGCAGGGCGACGACCTGGGCGCGAGCCAGCAGGCCTGACACGTCGGCCCGGGATGCGGAGCGAATCTCGACCGCGTGGTCCACTCCACAGGCGATGGCCCGCTCACGGAGCGCCTTCTGGTAGGGACCGCTGCCAAGGACGAGGATCCGGGCATCGGAGTGGCGCTCGCGGACAAGCGGAAGCGCCTCGATCAACCGGTGGTGGCCCTTGTATCGCTCGAGGCGACCGACCGACAGAATCAGGCCCGGCTCCCGGGTCAGCGGCTCCGCGCGCTCGGGCTCCGGGATGTCCGACCCATTCGGGATGACGGCGAACCGGCCGCCGGGCAGACCCAGCCGCCGCGAGAACTCGGTGGCCTCGAAGCGCGAGACGGCGATCAGGCGGTCGGCACCGGCCAGCTGCCGCCGAAGGGCGCGCAGCTGCACGGGTCGAATCGCACGCCGAATCCGCGACGAGTGGCCGCCGGAGTGAAGGGTGACGACGTACGGGATGCGCGCCCGCCTGGCCGCGGCCATGGCCAGCGGTGGCACGAACGTGTGGTAGCCCTGGCAATGGACGAGATCGGCAGTCGTGGACCGAACCCGGCGATAGATCTCCGGGGCGATGTAGAGGTCACTGCCTGGCGGTCCGGCCGGGACCCGGACGACGCGCACGCCGTCCACCACCTCCCGTGGCGGGAGGCGGCGGTCGAGGTCCGTGGTCAGGACCTGGACTTCGAAGGCGCCGTCGGCGGCGACCCGGCGTGAGAGCTCGCGGGTGTGCGTTTCCACCCCACCGGTGTACGGCGGAAATCGGTGCGCGACCATGAGCACCCGGATGGGACGGTCCTGCGCCTCGGCTGCCCGGCCGGGACGAGTCATTGGGCCGGGCCGGGCCGGGGCTCGCGCTCTGGTTCCGCGGACCGCTCTCCCGCCCCGAGCCGGCCGGCGATGTAGCCCGCCACCGTGAACCCGAGGCCCGCCGCGATCGCGCCGGCCTTCCGAGCGTCCTCCAGTCCGGCACCGCGCAGGGCGGTCTCGAGATTGCGAGCCATGCCGCGCGGGAGGGTCACGGCCGCATGGCGGCGCTCCGAGGCAAGGCCCGAATCGGCGCCCACAAGCGTGGTGATCCGCGCCTTCGACCGGCCTTCGGCCAGGCAGCGGGCGCGGAAGTAGTCCCACGTGGCCCGCTCGGCCCGTACCCGGTGGCTGACGTTCGCCGCCGGCTGGTAGAGGAGGACACGGTCCGGCATGGCGCGACGGAGCCGGATACAGAACTCGGTCTCCTCCCCGCCGACCGGCCGGCGGCCGACGCGCCCGATGCTGGTGTCGAACCCGCCGGCGGCGGCAAAGGCCTCGCGCCGGAAGGACATGTTGCAGCCCAGCGGGTTCCTGATCTGGGCAAGGTGGGTTGGCAGACCCCGATAGCTGCAGCCGACGACCCAGTCGAACTCCTCCGGGAACCACTCGGGGCGCCCGGTGTCCCACGCCGGGGTCGCCGAGCCGCCGACGCCGACCACCCGTCGATCGCGGTAGGGATCAGCCAGGGCGGCCAGCCACCCCGGGCTCGCGACCGCGTCGTCATCGAGGAAGGCGACGATGGGACCGGTGGAAGCGGCCACGCCGGCGTTGCGCGCATCCGACAGGCCCTGGCGGCCGGTGTTCGGGACGACCCGAACCGCCGAGTGGGCGGCGGAAACGCGGGCGCCGAGGGCGTCGTTGTGGTCGGTGACCACGATCGTTTCCATCGGCGGCAGGGTCTGGTCTCGAACGGAGTCGAGGGCGCGGACGAGATCGTCCCACCGGTCGTCGGCGAAGGCGCAGATGACGACCGAGAACTCGGCCCGCGGCGTGCTCACCCGAATGCGGCCTCGATCTGGTCGGCCTCGTCCACGGCGGGCGCGAGGTGCGCCCCACCGGGCGGCGGTCGCATCGCGACCCAGAGCATCGGCAGCATGAACACCGCCTGCAGCATGAGAACCCCGAACCGGGCCCAGGCGAATCCCTCGAGGCCCCCCAGCTCAGCGCCGATGACCGCGGCCCCCAGCTCCATGACGAGGGTGATGACGCCAACCACCGCGGCGCGCGAGACGGAGCCACGCACCCGGTGAATGGCGATCCAGTGGTCCTTGACCAGGACAGGCAGCGCGCTGACCGCCAGGATGACGACGGTCGGGTAGGCGTTGGCATATGACTGGCCGAAGAACCCGATGACCCATGGGCCGAAGACCAGGAGCACGAGTGTCCCGAAGACAGTGGCGAGCGCACAGAAGCCAAGCGTGAAGCGGATCTGCCGCCACAGGGTGTCCGGGGCGCGGGCGCCGACGATGTAGAGGGTGAACGTCGCCTCCTTGCCGAGCAGGAGGATGAGGTTGGAGATGAGGAACGCGATGTAGAACGCCGCGTTCTCCTCGGCCGAGATCGCGATCGTGACCAGGAGCGGCAGGAGCCAGACCGATGCCGACCGCGACAGGTTGACGACGTGGTGGGCAAGGGCGTCGGGGGCCATGGCCCGCAGGCGATGCCACATCAGGGGCCGGATGTCGCCGGTCAGGCGGGCGTTGTGGACCAGGACGATCACGACCCCCAGGGACAGGAGCATGCCGGCGAACCAGGCGAGGTAGATGCCCATCCCGTCGTCCCAGATGGTCGCCGCCGCGAGGACGGCGAGAACGGGCAGGCGTCCGATGCCGAAGATCGTGTTTCGGATCAGCTGCATGAGCCGCTGGTTGACCGAGACCAGCACCTGGTCGAGGACCGATGTCAGTGCCGTGACCCCGACACCCAGGGCGAAGACGACGATGGCCAGCGGCTGGGCCAGCGGGGCGAGGTCCTCGGACAGCAGCGGGGCCAGCACGGCAAAGACCACGCCGAGCACGAGCCCGGTGATCGCCGCGGCCAGGGTGGCGGTCACCGCGAGGGACGCGACCCGCTCCTCCTTGTGCAGGATGCCGGCGAGCGCGGTGCCCAGGCCGAGCATGGCCACCTGGGAGAGGAACAGCATCGACGACACGGCGGCGCCGGCCAGGCCGATGGCCTGGACCGAGTAGCCCTGAGCCGCGATCCACCAGAAGATGAAGCCGGTCCCGCTCGTGAGCAGGCTGGCGGCGAACAGACCGGTGGTCGCGCCGATGGTCCACCGGAATGGCGCGAGGCGAGCCGGCCAGGCGAGGTTCATGCGGGGACGGCCACGTCGGGCCGGCTTGCGCGACGCGGCGGGACGTCTGCGCGCGCGGCCTCGTCGGCCCGGGTCATGCGACGCTGCGGGCGTCCGGGCGGGGCGTGGCAGCCGGCAACCAGCGGGAGAGATCGCGTCCCAGCAGCTCGCCGAGGCGCTGGACTTCGGGCGCAAGCTCGGTCGTGAGCCGTTCGCGGACCGAGCGGTCCAGCGGCGGCCGCTCGTAGGGGCGGCTGTTGGCGGACAGCACCTTCGCCCGCAGCTGATGGGCCAGCGGGGCGCGGCGGAGGAGGGGAATGAAGCGGGCCAGCGGGGCGGGCGGGCGTACGACGAACGACTGCAGGGAGGAGTTGACCGGGCGCTTGGACTCGTTCACGCGTTCGAAGGATGGCCGAAAACCGTCGTCCACGCCAAGGAACCGCACGACCTCGAGGTAGGCGGCTTCCGGATCGCGGATGAAGTCGTCGAACAGGAGGATCTTCACCCGATCAGGGCCGAACTCGGCCAGGTAACGCTCGACCTGGTCGGCGAACCGGACCGTGTCGCGATAGAACAGGGCCTCGGGGCGGCGCGTTGGGCCGAGGCGTCGTCCCGCACGTCGATCGGGCTCGGCCGCCAGGGCATCCTCGAAGTCGTCCAGCTCTTCGCCGCCGTAGAAGACGAGCTCGCCGTGGAGCGAGTACATCACGTCCACCGGGTTCCGCAGCATGATGATGATCTGGGCATCTGGCGAGAACTCGTGGATCTCGCGCGGCGCATCGGTCGAGTACAGGTACCAGGTGCTCGCCTCGCCGACGCGCTGACCTGGCTTCGCCGGGCGGAAGAGCCGCAGGTAGTCCGCCTCGGTCAGGCGGCCGTGGATGGTGGCCAGGTCGGCGCCGAAGTACATCGGCTCCTTGTGCTCGGGCATGAACACGTCCGGGTGGCGCCGAAGGTACTCGTACATCGCCGTCGTTCCACAGCGTGGGGCGCCGACGATGAAGAAATCGGGCCGCGGCTCGATCCCACCCATCAATCCACCTCCGCGAACAGGATGCGAGATCCGTGCGCCTCGAAGCGGACGGGGATGCTGCTCAAGTCCGGCAGGGCGTCGAGAACCCGGTTCCGGGCTTCGCCTTCGGCCAGGAACATGAGGAAGCCGCCGCCGCCGGCGCCGCACAGCTTGCCGCCTATGGCTCCCGCGCCCATTCCGGAGGCATACCACGCATCGATCTCCTCGGTGGAGATGGCGCTTGCGAGGCCGCGCTTGAGCTGCCAGCCAGCATCGAGGATGGCTCCGAAGCGCGCGAAGTCCGGCTCCGGCGTAGCCATGAGCGCCTGCAACTCGTAGGCCTGGTCACGCATCCGGTCCAGCACGTCTCGGTGCTCCGGCGTTCGCTCCCGCTGCTCGACCAGCACCGAGCTGGCGCGGCGCTGGTGCCCGCTCCAGAGCATGAGCAGCCGGTCGAACAGGTGATCGACCGACCCGTTCACCCCGCGGTGCGGATGTACGGTCACGTCGCCACCCGGGCGGAAGGCAAACAGGTTGAGGCCGCCGAAGGCGGCGGCGTACTGGTCCTGCTTCCCGACAGGCTGGGCGAGCATCTCGATCTCGACCGTCGACGCCTCATCGGCCAGTTGAGAGGGAGTGACACGTTCGCCCTGGAATGTGTGGAGGGCGTTGAGCAGGCCAACGGCGAAGGCGCTCGAGCCTCCCAGGCCCGAGGAGTCGGGAAGGTCGCTGACCACGCTGACGTAGATCGGTGGCTCGATCTCCAGCAGCCGGAGGCACTCGCGGGCAACGTCGTTGCGGATGGCATCGATGGAGCTGACCGACTCGCTGACCGAGTAGTTGAGTCGGACCTTCTCGTCGAAGACCTCGCCGTGGCGCTTGACGGTCACGTAGACGTACTTGTCGATGGTGGTACTGAACACCGCGCCGTGGTCGACGTCGTAGTGGGCGGACAGGTCGGTCCCACCCCCCGCGAAGCTGACCCGGAGCGGAGTCCGGCTCATGACGATCCCCCGCCCGCTCATCAGGCGGTCATCCCCTCACCGACGCGCCATCGGAGCGCTTCGTCGAGCGTGCCCTCCTCGATGAGCCTGGCGAGACGCTTGAGTCGGGTGTATCGGTCGCTGGTGAAGGCCTCGTACGTCAGGCCCAGTTGGCGGAAGGTCGAGGCCAGCTCGACGGCACCACGCTCGGCGTTGTGCTCAAAGGTGAAGCCCGGGAAGGTCCGCCCGAACTTCGCGAAGCTGGTCTGGTAGGTCCGCTGGTCGGCGTCGGGCACGGCCCGGATCTCGAGGGTGGCCTCCGGCACGGCGCGCTGGACAGCCTGGGCGAGGTCGCGGACCTGCTGGTTGAGCTCGTCGGCACCGACGTTGAACGCCTGGTTGTGGATGGCGTCGGCTGGCGCGTCGAGGGCGGCGAGGAAGGCCCGCGCCACGTCGTGGACGTGGACGAGCGGGCGCCACGGCGTGCCGTCGCTCATCACCGTGATGGTGCCGTTGGTGACGGCCATCCCGGTGAGGTTGTTCAAGACGGTGTCGAACCTCATCCGCGGCGAGACGCCGAAGATCGTGCCGTTGCGCAGGAAGATCGGCGAGAAGGTAGGCGTCGCCAGGGTGGCGATGGCGCGCTCGGCGACGACCTTGGAGCGGGCGTACTCGGTCTGGGGATCGAGTGGCGAGTCCTCATCCACGGCTCCCCCCTCGGCCATCCCGTACATGATGCAGGAGGAGGAGAACAGGAACCGCTCCACGCCCGCGTCACGGGCCAGCTCGGCGAGGCGGACCGTTGCGTCCACGTTGATGTCCGCCGTCCAGGCCGCGTTCAGGTTGCCGATCGGGTCGTTGCTGAGCGCTGCGAGGTGGACGACGGCGTCGAAGCCGCGCAGGTCGTCGGCCGTGACGTCACGGACGTCCCGCTCGATCGACGGGATGTCGGCAAGCGGCATGAGGTCGCAGCCCCGGAAGAAGTCGACGTCCAGGCCGACCACGTCGTGGCCGGCATCGCGGAAGGCGGGCGCCATGACTGCCCCCACGTAGCCGCGATGGCCGGTCATGAGGACCCGGCGGGCGGTCATCGGGACACCCCCGCCGCCGCGGCGCTCGTCAGCTCGCGAGCGTGGAACAGGAGGCTGGCCGTGTCGTGGACCGCGCGGTAGGGCGCGCCGGCAGCGAACGCGGCCTGGCCGTCCCGCTCGTCGTCGCCGATGAACGGTGTCCGGCTGAGGTCGAGCTGAAACTCGTGTTGGGCGTCGAACAGCATCCCCGGGCTGGGCTTGCGACAGGCGCATCCCGCCTCCCAGTCGTGGGGGCAGTGATAGATGGCATCGATCTGCCCGCCGGCGTCGGCTGCCTCGCGGACCATGCGCTCGTGGACGGCGGCCAGGTCCGCCTCGGTCATGACCCCGCGGCCGATGCCGGCCTGGTTCGAGACGACCACCACCCGGTAGCCCGCGTCGTGGAACAGGCGGAGGGCCTCGAGGCTGCCGTCGAGCCAGCGGAAGTCGGACGGGGTCCGCACGTACTCCGCCTGCGGCGGACGCTCGTTCAGGACGCCGTCGCGATCCAGGATCACGGTGGGCCGACGGGCCAGGAATTCCTCGGTCAGGGGCAGACGGTGCATGGACCCGACACTGTAGTAGCGATGCTCGGAAACGTGCGCGCCGAGCCTCCGGTTGGCCGTCAGCCGCGGGTAGAGCGCCTCTTCCACCAGCTCGTCGCCATCGGGCGGCAGCAGGCTGAGGACCGGCTTGGGCAGGATGGCGTAGCTGATCTCGACGCCGGCCAGGTTCGCCGTGGTCCGGCTCCGGTCGTAGGCCTCGAGGAGCCCGTCAGGCCCCGTCCGGGTGTTGCTCCGGGAGTAGCCGTCGGAGTTGGCGTAGATGGTGACCATGGCCGGCGCGCCGACCCGCAGGTAGTGATCCCACAGCCGCTCCATGTCGAGCGGCCAGTAGATGTCGCAGTACAGCAGCAGGAAGAGCGGGTCGAGGCGGTCCTCGACGACCTGGAGCCGGCGTGCGGTGAGGTCGTCGGGGTCCGTCACCGAGTAGTCGATCCGGATCCCGAATCGCGAGCCGTCCCCGAAGTGGTCCTGGATTACCTCGGGCAGGTAGCCGAGGAGCATGAGGACGCGCTCGAAGCCCTGCTCGGCCAGAAGCTCGACCGTGTACTCGAGGAACGGCCGGCCGTGGAACTCGATCATCGGCTTGGGACGGTCGTCGGTCAGCGGCCGCATGCGCGTGCCTCGACCGCCGGCGAGGATGACCGCCTGCCGGGGGCGCTCAGGGGACATGGCGGCCTAGCTGGTGGTGGTCGCGGCGGTCTGGTGGACGGCGAGCCTGGCGGTGATCATGTCCGCGACGGCGGAATGCGCCGTTTCCACCAGCCCGTACTCCCCGTGCCGGGTGGGCAGCCAGACGGCGACGTCGAGGAGGGCCAGGGCGGCTCCACCGTCGAAGCCGAGCAGCCCCATGGTGTGCAGGCCGGAGGACTTGGCCAGCTCGATCGCGCGCAGGATGTTGGGCGAGTTCCCGCTGGCGGAGATGACGATCAGGACGTCCCCCTCACGCGCCAGGTTCTCCAGCTGGCCGGCGAACACCCGGTCGTATCCCTCGTCGTTGGCCAGGGCGGTGAGCCAGGGGATGTTGTCGGTCAGGTTCATCACACGCATCGGCGGCTGGTCGGCGCGACGGGTTGCCTTGGCCAGATCGTTGACCCAGTGGGCCGCGGTGGCGGAGCTTCCCCCATTGCCGGCGATGAAGATCGTCGCGCCCCGGAGCCGGGCGGCTTCCAGCACCGTCGCCATCAGGTCGACGGCCTGTCGATCGAGTGTCGCCAGCAGCAGGTTCAGACGCTCAACATAGTCGCTCGCCCAGAGGCCGGACGATCCGTTTCCGTTCTCGCCGTTGTGAGCATCGGTCCCATCGGCGATGACATAGGCGAAACCGTTCGTCTCGCCGATCGCGGCGGTACCGGCGACGGCGAGCGGCGGGTACGCGTTGCCATCGGTCTCGCCGTTGCCGTCGCTCCCGTTGTGGCCGTTGCCGTTCGTGAGCGGGCTGGCGACCATCGCCACCGGGTGCAGCTCGGTCCGGGCACGACCGTTGCTCGCGGCGGCAGCGGCGGCCGTAACCACGGCGGCCTCCGACAGCGGCCGACGTCGCTCGCGGAAGATCGCCCGCAGTACCCGCCAGCCGTCGGGAATGGTTCGGAGGCGACCGATGCCCATGACCCGGCGGTCCTCGAAGCTGGGGACCTCCTGGACACGGAGGCCGGCGCGCAGGGCCCGGATGTTCATCTCGGTCTCGATCTCGAAGCCATCGCCATTCAGGGCGAGGACCGGCAGGTGACGGCGCCAGAAGGCGTTGTAGCCGTAGCACAGGTCGGTGTAGCGCCCGCCGTAGAAGCATGCGGACGAGGCGGACGAAGGTGGCGTTGCCCAGGCGGCGGTGGATGGGCATGTCGCTGGTGCCGGCGCCGTGAAGGAAGCGGGACCCCTTGGCGAAGTCTGCCCCGGCCAGGAGCGCGTTGACGAACATCGGGATCTCGGCGGGATCGGTCGAGCCGTCGGCGTCGAGCATCACGATGATGTCGCCGGTGGCGGCCGCGAATCCGGAGCGCAGGGCCGCGCCCTTGCCGGTGCCCTCCTGCTGAACGATGCGGATCGTCGGAATCAGCTCACGGGCGACTTCGGCGGTGCGATCCACGGAGGCGCCGTCGACCAGGATGACCTCGTCCACGCTGGCTCGGCACCCGCGGCAGGACGTGGGGGAGGTTCAGCTCTTCGTTGAGAGCGGGAATGATGACGCTGACCGTAACGCGTGACATGCTCACCACCTTGGCTCAATCGGTGCAGCACGCTTCCGGGACGGTCTCGGCCGTCGATCCGAGGATGCCGGACCGACGCACCAGCGGTGCGTGAAACAACCTACGGGATGATTCATAGGATAACCGGGCGACTGATTTGGGCGAAATCCGGGGAAAAATGAGGACCTCGTCAGCCTAGGAGCAAAGTCCTAGCGGGTCAAGGCATTCTCCGCCCAATGGCACCGAACGCGTTGCCACATGGCACCATTCGCCCGTGAATCGCCCCCGAAGGGGCCGCCAAAGGTCCCCCCGAAGCCCTAGGACGTGGGTTTCGAGTACCCCCGCTCCTCCAACGCCTGGAGCACCTTGAGCGCGCTCTCCTCCGGCGTTTCCCGGCCATCGGTGTGGCACACGACCTCTGGCTCAAGGGGCGGCTCGTAGGGGTCGCTGACCCCGGTGAAGCCGGTGATCTCGCCGGCCAGGGCCTTCTTGTAGAGCCCCTTCACGTCCCGCTCGGCGAGGACGGCGATGGGTGCCTCGACGTAGACCTCGACGAAGCTGCCGATGGTGGCCCGGACTTCGTCGCGGACCTCGCGATAGGGGCTGATCGCCGCAGCGATGGCGATGACGTCGTTCCGGGTCAGGACCTCGCACACCCAGCCGATGCGCCGGATGTTCGTGTCGCGGTCCTCCTTCGAGAACCCGAGGCCCTTCGACAGGTGAGTCCGGACGACGTCGCCGTCGAGGACCTCGACCTTGTGGCCCCGTCGCCGCAGCTCGGCCTCGACGAGGTCCGCGATCGTCGTCTTGCCCGCTCCTGACAGGCCGGTGAACCAGACCGTGCAGCCGGTCATCGGGTCACCGCCGCCGAGCGGTAGGCGTCGATCAGGACCTGGGCCACCTCGGGTCGGCTGAACTCCGGTGGCGGCATCTCGCCGGCGGTGAGCATTTCGCGCACCCTCGTGCCCGACAGGATGAGCCGCTCCGTGTCCGGATGGGGGCAGGTCTTGGAGGACGCCATCCCCTCGCAGGCACGGCACCAGAACGAGTGCTCGAAGAACAGCGGCATGATGCCGAGCTCATCGGGCCCGAACTCATCGAAGATCAGGTGGGCGTCGTACGAGCCGTAGAAGCTCCCGACCCCGGCGTGGTCTCGACCGACGATGAAGTGGGTGCAGCCATAGTTCTTGCGGGCGATGGCATGGAAGACGGCCTCCCGCGGCCCGCCGTAGCGCATCGCGGCGGGGTAGACGGCGAGGAGGGTCCGGTCGGCTGGGTAGTAGTTCGCGAGCAGGGCCTCGTACGCCTGCATCCGAACTTCCGGCGGCGTGTCGTCGGACTTCGTCTCGCCCACGAGCGGATGGATGAGCAGGCCGTCCACGATCTCGAGGGCGGCCTTGGTCAGGTACTCGTGCGCCCGGTGGATCGGGTTTCGCGTCTGGAAGCCGACGACCCGGCGCCACTCGCGCTCGGCGATCTGGGCACGGGTCTGGGTCGGGGTCAGCCGACGGGCGGCGAACGGAGGATCGAGCGGCAGCTCGAGGACGTGGACGTCGCCGCCGAGGTGGATCTCCCCGGCATCCCGAATCCGGGCGACGGCCGGGTGGCTGTCGTCGGTCGTCCGGAATACCTGCTCGGCCTCGGACTTCCTTGTCATACGCATAGACGTCGGCCAGGTCGAGGATGCCCACGGTCCGGCCGGTTTCATCGGTGAGCGCCACCGACGAACCGATCTGCAGCCGATCCGCTTCCTCGCGGGTCGTCGAGAGGGTCACCGGGATGGACCACGGCAGCCCGGAGGCGAGGCGCATGTCCTTCACCACCGATGCGTAGTCGTCCTGGGTCAGGAACCCGGTGAGCGGGCTGAAGGCGCCGGTGCCGATGAGCTCGAGGTCCGAGAGCTCGACCGCGCCGAGGCGCAGCTGGGGCATGGATGGGACCCGATCGAGGGCGGCGTCGCGGTCGGCTCCGACCAGGACGCGGTCGATGAGCGAGCCACCGTGGGGGGGAATGAGGGCGTGCGTCAATGAAGGCCTCGCTGGCGGAAAAGTGGCCTGCGATAGTACCCCGCGATTCCTCGGGGCGCGAAAACGGCCGGTGGCGCGTCGGCCGCCGATTGGCGCGCTGGCTAGAATCGGGGGGACGAATTCGCGAGCGCCGCTCCCCGGAGGAACCCCGATGGTCGGTCCAGCCTCGCCCGCGCCGTCGGCCGCGCTCGCGGGGACGGACGCTGAGGCGTTTGCCACCCGACTGCGCACCGCGCGGTCGGTCACCGCGTTCTGCCACGAGCAGCCCGACGGCGACACGCTCGGGGCCGCGGTGGCGGTGGCGCTGATCGCCGCCCGCCTGGGGGTGGCCTCGGAGGTCGTCTCCGTCGATGCCGTGCCGCCGGCCTACGAGTTCCTCGCCGGATCGGGCGCGATCCGCCGCGCGCCCGGCCTCTCACCCGACCTGGCGGTGGTGTGCGACGCCGCCACCCTCGAGCGGGTCGGCTCGGTCCTGGTGGCGGAGGCGGCGTGGTTCTCGCAGGCGACGGTGGTGAACATCGACCACCACGCCACGAACGCTCGGTTCGGGGCGATCAACATCGTCGACGAGCACGCGGCGGCCACCTGCCAGGTCGTCGCCGACCTCCTGCCGCTCACCGGCGTGGCCCTGGACCGCGACATCGCCAGTGCGCTGCTGGCCGGGCTCGTCCGTGACAGCCACGGGTTCTCGACGAGCGCCACCTCGCCCCGGACGCTGCGCGCGGCGGCCGAGGCGGTCGAGGCCGGGGCACCGATCGACGCCATCTCGCGAGCGACCCTGCTCGAGCTCCCGGTGCCGACCATGCGGCTCTGGGCCCGACTGCTGGCGACGATGGGAACCGCCTACGACGACCAGCTCATCTACGCCGTCCTGACCGGGGATGCGCTGGCCGAAACCCATACCGAGCAGCACGACGCGGACGGCCTGGTCGAATTCCTCGCTCGGGGCCGCGGGGTCCGGGTGGCGATCCTGCTGCGCGACCTCGGTCCCGTCACCCGGGTCAGCCTGCGAACCGGCGACGGCGTCGATGCCGCGGCCATCGCGGGTTCCTTCGCCGGTGGCGGCCACCGGCGACGCGCGGGCTGCACCGTTCCGGCGCCGGTGGAGCGGGCGGTTCCGCTCGTGCTCGAGGCCTGCCGGCCCTACCTCGAGGGGTGAGCGGCGGCGCGGTGGCGCCGGAGCACCTTCGCGACCTCGCCGACGAGCGCAGAGCGGGCGCGCATCGGTCCCAGTCCGGACGAACGGGCATCGGCATGGGCCTCGAGGTCGGTGTGGGGCCCGAACAGGATGATGTCAGGGCGCGGATCGGACGCGGCATCACGCCACGCGGCGATCGCCTCGGCCCATCCCGGCCCTCGTTCGGTCCAGTCCACCACGAGGAGGTCGGCTCGCTCGCCGGCGTCGAGCGCCGCCGGCGACTCGATGCGGGTCACCGTTCCGCCCTCGACCACGGCGACGCCCTCGATGCGTGAGGCGGTGATGAGGTCGGACGCGAGGACGAGGATCCGCACCAGGGCCGTCGGCAGCTAGCCGGGCGACGGGATGGGAACGTCCTCCGTCGCCGCCGAGGCTGCCGGTGTCGCCTCCCCCGCCATCGGCTCAGCCGGCTCAGCCGGCTCGCCCGCGTCGCCGGTGCCAGTGCTCGCACCATTGCCCGCGCCGTTCGGCTCGGCCGCATAGCGGGCGATCCGCATCGGGAAGATGCCGACCACGACCGGAGCCCGAACATCCACCGAGAGCTCCATCCCCAGCTCGTCACGGATCCAGAGCTCCTCGAGCTTTGCAGCTTCCCGGGCCGGGACGCCGATGAACGCCGTCGTCCCGTTGCGGCTGATGCCGACCATGGCGTCCGGTTCGTCAAGCCCGAAACGGCGGCGAAGTTCCGCGACCGGCACGTACGGGCGTGAGCTGACGAAGCGTCGCAGGCTCGATGTGCTCGGCCGCTTGGCGGCGGACATGAGGCCGAGTCTACCCCGGGCCCGACCCGCCCGCCGGTGGCGCCGGCGGCTCGGAGCGGCCGTGACTCCAGCCGCGAGCCCGCTCGACTGCCCGTCGGATGATGGCCTTGGACGGCACCGGCTCCGCCGTGCCGTCGTCGCTCGAGTAGCGGCGAAGGTAGAGACCCACCTCGCCCGCGGTCTCGGGGTCGATGTCCGCGCCGTCGATCCGAATCGTCGGCGAGCCCGGCAGGGCCAGGAACGTGGCGTCCTGTTCGGTCCCGACCGCGATCATCTGGATCGTCGTCTCGAAGGCGTCCTCGATGAGGACCTCGACCAGCCGCTGCCGCGCGGTCATGTACTCCGGATCGCGGTCCCAGAACAGGAGCTCGACCTGCATCGGCCAGGGCGTTTCCGGGCGGCTCAGCCGGCCGACAGGCCGATGACCAGAGAGGCCACCGCGATGACGCCGAGGATGGCGCCAAGGGCGATCCGTCGGCGTTCGCCGGACGTCATGTGCTGGGCGCTCGGCTCGGCGCGGTCGGCGCGCCCGCGCCAGGCGAGATAGCGCTCCGTGTTCCGGACGCTGGCTGCCCGCGACTGCCACGAGCGCCAGGCCGGCACGCCGATGACCAGGCCGATGCCGCCCGCCACGACGGCGGCCAGGAACAGCGGCCAGGTCATGCCGGTTGGCCCACCGCCTCGTCCGCTGCCGCCGTATCGACGAGCCACGTCGTCCGGTCCGCCCGGACCTGGGCGGCCGGGAGGTCGGCGCCGGCCCGGACCGCGGCCAGGGTCGCGGCCTTTTCGGCGCCGGTGACCGCGAACAGGACCTCCCGCGCGGCGTTCAGGACAGGGTAGGTCAGGGTCAGTCGGGCGGTGTCGTATCCGGCCGGCCAGGTCGGCACCACCAATCGGTCAGTGACCGACAGCGAGGCGTCGTTGGGGCAGAGCGAGGCGGTGTGGCCATCGGCGCCCATCCCGAGCCAGATCAGGTCGAACACTGGTATGCCACCCGTTCCGACGGGCACGACCCGTCGCACCTCGTCCTCGTAGTGGCGTGCGCCGTCGTCGAGGTGCTCCGCCTCGGCCATCATGCGGTGGACCTGGTCCGGCGGCAGGTCCGGCGCATGGTCCAGCAGGACGTCCTTGGCGGCGCGATAGTTCGACAGGGGGTCGTCAGGACCGACCGCCCGCTCGTCCGCCCAGAACAGCTCGACCCGTTCCCACGGAACGCGGCCATGGAGCGGCGCCTCGGCGAGGAGGGTGAACGCCGGAAGCGGCGTCCGACCGCCGGGCAGGGCGACGTGGAACCGGCCACGGGCCGCGACCGAGGCCCGGGCGTTCTCGACGAAGGCCGTCGCCGCGGCCTGCGCGACCTCGTCCGGCCCCGGGAGCACGGTGAAGGTAACGGTCACGCGGCCGCCTCCTCCGATGTCGCGAGCAGGATCGCGGCGGCGCGCAGGGCGTCCTCGTAGACGAGGTCGCGCTGGTCCTGGACGAGCTGGCGGCGGAGCACCTCTGCCTCGCTCTCGGGCTGGAGCGGAATACGACGGAGGTAGGCGGTCATCCCATCGGCGTTGGTGACCGCCGTGGCCTCGGCGGCAGGCCGGTCGATGATGAACTCCGCCGAGCCCGCCTCCCCGAAGGCGCGGAGCCGAATGGAGAGCAGCTCGCCCGGTGGGACGGCGGCGGTGGGCACCGGCTCGATGGCGAGGTCAACCATTTCGTATCGGCCCTCGAGCTCGAGGCGGATCCCGTTCGGCGAGGCCGGCTCGCGCCACCGGGCACGGCGCCACGCAAGCCGGGTTGCGATCCATCCCGCGTACAGCAGGGCCGCGGCGGCCGGCGCCTGCGTGCCGGAGGTGATCTCGCCGGCTGTCGCGCGGCGGGACTCGCTGGCCTCGGCCTCCGGGTCGGGAACGGCATACCGGATCGACAGCCGCGAGAGGTTCGGAAGGTAGCGGCGGAAGCGCGGTGCGTCGAAAAACTGGGCGGTCAGCTCGTGCCACGGCGTGAGCCGCTCCCAGGTGATGTCGCCCACCCCCGACCGGCGGCGGATATACGCCAGCTGCTTCAGCCCGCTGGGCAGGTCGCCGAAGTCCGATGCGTTGACGACGAGCCGGTCGCCGAGCTCCAACAGCTGCTTGAACACCGGGTTCTCGAACGGCGGGTCCCCGGGCCACCAGACGTCGATCGGCAGGTCATGGATGACGAGGGGGGCCACGATGCCGTCCAGGTGGCGGGCCGCCTCCCCGCGCACGATCAGGGCCAGCTGCTCGAAGCAGACCCGGGCCGCTCCGTCTTCGCCGTCACGACAGTGGGTGCCGATCCGGGCGTCGATCGCGTCGCCCTCCGCATCGGGGTCAGCCTGGAGCACGATCGCGCGGGACGGATGGCGGATCCCGAGGCTGAGCAGGGTGTTCAGGACGTGGTCGCTGGTCTCCTGGTCGGGAACGGTCACGATGAGGTTGAGGACCGACGTCCGGGCGCTGGTGGCGCCCTTCTCGGTGATCACCACCCCGTCCCCGGCGGCCTGGTCGGCGGTCGCCTGATGCCAGAGCCGGCTGAGCTCGGCCTCGACGGCGCGAACGGTCGTGCCGCGCATCTCCCAGTACGGTGTGGCACCCGGCTCGAGGCTCACGGGCGCCGCCACTCCCTCCCGTCGCGGGCCAGCAGCTCGTCTGCGGCCGGCGGTCCCCACGACCCGGCGGCGTAGTAGTGAATCGGGCCTCCCTGCCCGGCCTTCCAGGTTGCCACGATCGGGTCGAGGATCTCCCACGCCCGGACGACCTCGTCGTCACGGGTGAACAGGGTCGAGTCCCCGATCATGCAGTCCAGGAGCAGCGTCTCGTATGCATCGGGGGAGTCGACCGCGAACGAGCTGCCGTAGCGGAAGTCCATGTTCACGCCGCGGATGTTCAACCCCGGCCCGGGCACCTTGGCGCCGAAGCGCAGGAGGATGCCCTCGTCCGGCTGGACGCGGATGGCCAGCACGTTGGGATCCATGTCCGGCGTCCCGGCCCGGCCGAACAGGGCCAGCGGGGCGCGGCGGAAGGTGACCGCGATCTCGGTCACCCGCGAGGCGAGCGCCTTGCCGGTCCGGATGTAAAACGGGACCCCCGCCCAGCGCCAGGAGTCGATGCCCAGCTTGACCGCGACGTAGGTCTCGGTCTCGGAGTCGGGCTCGACCTCCGGCTCGTCCCGGTAGGCCGGGACCTTCTCGCCCGCCACCCAGCCGGTGATGTACTGGCCGCGGACGGTGTTGTGGGCCACGTCCTCGGGCGTCATCGGGCGGACGGCGCGGAGGACCTTCAGCTTCTCGTCGCGCAGGTCGTTGGGGGAGAACTCGACCGGCGGCTCCATGGCGAACACGGCCAGGAGCTGGAGGAGGTGGTTCTGGACGATGTCGCGCAGGGCGCCGGTCTGGTCGTAGAACTCGCCCCGGCCCTCGAGACCCACCGTCTCGGCCACCGTGATCTGGACCGAGTCGATGTAGCGCCGGTTCCAGATCGGCTCGAACAGGCCGTTCCCGAAGCGGAAGACGGCCAGGTTCTGGACCGTCTCCTTGCCGAGGTAGTGGTCGATGCGGTAGATCTGCTCCTCGCTGAAGACCTCGTTGAGCTGCCGGTTCAGGGTTTCCGCCGACTCGGTGTCGGACCCGAACGGCTTTTCGACCACCACCCGGGTCCATCCCATCCGCCCGCTCGTCCGCTCGGCGGTGCCGGCCAGGCCGGCGGCGCCCAGCTGGCGAACGGCCTCGGGCACGAGAGACGGCTGGATGGCGAGGTAGAACAGCCGGTTGCCGGCGGTGCCCCGATCCCGATCGATGCGGTCCAGCCGCCGGGCGAGGTCAGCGTACGCCTCGGGATCGTCGAGGTCTCCTTCCTGGTACTCGACGCCGGCCGCGAACGAGCTCCACACCGAGTCGGAGGCCGGCCGGTTGCGACTGAACTGGTCGATCCCCTCCCGGAGATGGGCGTGGAATTCCTCGTTCGTCATCGTCCGCCGGGCGAAGCCGACCACCGTGAACTCGGGCGGCAGGAAGCCGCCGAGGGCCAGGTTGTAGATCGCCGGCGCCAGCTTGCGGCGGGTCAGGTCGCCGGTCGCCCCGCAGATGACCATCGTGCACGGCTCGGGCATCCGCTCCTGGCGGAGCCCCTGGCGAAGGGGATTGACCGATGCCCGGACGGGCGAGGGCGCCACGGCGACCATGGGCTCAGCCCGGCCCGTCGGGTGCGCCGGACGCGGACGCGTCAGTCGCGTCGGCCGCCTTTACCGCGTGACCGCCGAACTCGTTGCGGAGG
The DNA here is from genome assembly GCA_963699235.1 of uncultured Chloroflexia bacterium. Lineage (GTDB taxonomy): Bacteria > Chloroflexota > Limnocylindria > QHBO01 > QHBO01 > DASTEQ01. The sequence goes on from OY969424.1 coordinate 1,914,315, forward strand.
GCGGCCAGGACACGATCGGTGAAGCTGTCCGGGGAGCGGCGACTGCGCAGGCGCTGGATGAGCGCGAGGGTGATGATCGGAGCCGGTACGTCGTGCTCCAGGGCATCGGCCACGGTCCACCGGCCCTCGCCCGAGTCGGCGACCCAGCCGGCGATGCCGTCGAGGTCGTTGCCCTCCTTCTCGAAAGCACGGGCGGCCAGCTCGAGGAGCCATGACCGGATCACGCTGCCGTGGTTCCAGAGTCGCGCGATGGCCGCCAGGTCGAGCTCGTAGTCCGAGGCGTGGAGGATGTCGAATCCCTCGCCGTAGGCTTCCATCAGCCCGTACTCGATCCCGTTGTGGACCATCTTGACGTAGTGCCCGGCACCCGCCGGACCGCAGTACAGGTAGCCGTCGGGGGGAGCGAGGGTGGCGATCGCCGGCTCGAGTCGCTCGAACGCGGCGCGGTCGCCGCCGACCATCGCGCAGAACCCGACCTGCAGGCCCCAGACCCCGCCCGACACGCCCATGTCGAGGAACGTGAGGCCATGGGCTGCCAGCTCGGTGGCGCGGCGGGCGCTGTCGCGGAAGTTCGCGTTCCCGGTGTCCACCATGACGTCGCCCACCGACATGAGCGGGACGAGCCGATCGATGAGCTCCTGGGTGGCGTCGCCGGCCGGCAGGCTGAGGAGCACGTGCCGAGGAGCGGAGAGCGCGTCGGCCAGGGCTTCAACCGATTCCACCGCGGTCAGCTGCCCGCCGTTTTCCGGCTCGGCGGCGAGGTCGGTCGCGACCTGGGCCGTCCGGTTCCAGGCCACGACCTGGTGGTCGCCGCGCGCCAGACGGCGCGCCATCCCCGCCCCGATCCGACCGAGCCCCACGATTCCGACCTGCATTGGGCTGTCTCCTCTCGGTGCGGATGATGACCTAGGCGACGGGGTTGCCCACGGCTTCTGCGACGAGCTCCCGGACGCGGGCCAATCCTTCAGCCGCGTCGGCCGCGTGCAGGCGCAGGATGCGGCGCCCGCGTTGCTGGAGCGCGGCGAGGTCGCCGGCGGCCTGGGCCGCGATGAGCGTCCCGAATGTCTCGGCCCGGCCGGGAATGGGCAGGTCGCGGTCGGGATCGGCGGTCAACATGAGGTAGACGCCGCTGTCCGGCCCGCCCTTGTGCAGCTGTCCGGCCGAATGAAGGTACCGAGGACCGAGCCCAGCCGTCGTCGCCGCGCCGAGGGCGTCGCGAACGGTGATCCGCAGCTCGTCGAGCGCGCTCCAGACCGGGCGCCCGGGCGGCAGGAAGGCAAGGATCGAGAAGTAGTCACCGTCGCCGAGCGAGGCGAGGAGGGATCGGACGGCGGCCGCCACCGTCGGCGGGGTGTCCCCGAGTCGGGCCGGGTCGGCCGTCGCCGCCAACCCCGGTTCGGACACGAGTGGCATCGGGAGCCGGATCGCACCATCGCGCCGGAAGCCGTCGAGGAGGGACTCGGTGGCCGCCTTGGCCGACGCCACGTCCGGCTGGTCAAAGGGGTCCACCCCCAGCACGATGCCCAGCGCCGCCGCCGCGACCTCCCAACGCACGAACTCGCCACCCACCGCTTCGGGCCGATCGAGCCGAATCTCCCCCACCGGGTGCCCGGCCGCACGCAGCGAGGCGGCGACCTCGGCCAGGCCGTCGCCCGGCTCCGACCCCAACGAGATCGTCACGAAGCACCGGTCGGCGCCGTAGCTCTCGACCGAGCCCAGCGGCTCGCCCACGATCGGCACCACTCCCCGCCCGTTCTTGCCCAGGCTCTCGGCGATGAGCTGCTCGATCCAGTCGCCCAGGGTCGAGAGTCGAGGCGCTGTCAGGATGGTCAGCTTGTCTCGGCCGGCGAGGGCCGCCTCACCGATGGTGGCGGCCAGGATGAGGGCCGGGTTCTCGGGAGCCGGGGCGCGGGTGGTCTCGGCCATGGTCCGAGCCTCGGTGAGCAGCGCTTCGACGTCCACGCCCCGAACGGCGGCCGGTACCAGCCCGAACACCGACAGCGCGGAGTAGCGGCCGCCGACGGTCGGCTCGCCCTCGACGATGGCGCGAAACTCCTGGGCCCGGGCCAGGTCGACGAGCGGCGTTCCCGGATCGGTGATGGCCACGAAGTCGAGGGCGGGTACGGCGTCGGCCATGGCGGCATGGAAGGCAAGGGTCTCGGTCGTCGTTCCCGACTTGGACGAGACGAACTGGACCGTCCGGGCGCCCGTCGCCCAGCCGCGGAAGCCACGGACGGCGTCGGGGTGGGTCGAGTCGCAGACGCGGAGGTCGGTCATCCCGTCGAACAGGCGTCCGCACAGCTCCGGAGCGAGGCTGGATCCTCCCATCCCGAGGACCGCCGCCCTCCGGTATCCATCATCGGTGATGGCCGCGGCGAGGTTGCGGATCTCGTCCAGCCGGGCGGACATCAGGTCGGGGAGATCGAGCCAGCCGAGCCACTCGCCGATATCGGGCGGCGCGTGGCCGCTTTCCGCCCAGAGGCTGCCGTCCCGTGACCAGAGCCGCTCGGCGACGCGGTCTGCGGCCCACTGCTCGAGCCGCCGTTCGACGGCGTCGCCGAGAGAATCGGTCATGCCGTGGTGAGGGCCCGCCGCTTGTCCTCGATCGTCGCGAGGAGCTCGTCGAACGACTTCGAGAACGCCGCCACGCCCTCGACGATGAGCTCGTCGGTCACCTGGTGCATCGAGATGCCCACGGCTTCGACGGCGTCGATCGCTGCCCGCGCCGCCCCGAAGTCCGCGTCCAGCGTCCGTGCCAGCTGGCCATGGTCGAGCATGGCCGCGATCGTCTCGCGCGGCATGGTGTCCACGGTGTCCGGTCCGATCAGCGCCTCGGCGTACTTCACGTCGCGGTAGGTCGGATCCTTGGTCGAGGTGCTGGCCCACAGGCAGCGCTGGACCCTGGCGCCGGCGGATCGCAGGTCGGCGAACTCCTCCCCGCCGAAGATCTCGCCGTAGGCCTTGTATGCGAGCTGGGCGTTGGCCACCGCGGCCGTCCCGCGGGCCTGGGCGGCCGCATCGGTCCCGAGCTCGTCCAGCCGCTTGTCCACCTTGGTGTCCACCCGGCTCACGAAGAAGCTCGCGACCGAGGCCATCCGCGACAGGTCTCCGCCCGCTTCCCGGAGCCGCCGCAGTCCGGAGATGTAGGCGCGCGCGACGTCGCGGTAGACGTCCACCGAGAACATCAGGGTGATGTTGACGTTGATCCCTTCCGCCGTCGCGGTCTCGATGGCCGGAAGGCCGGCGGGGGTGGCCGGGATCTTCACGAAGATGTTGGGACGCCCCACCGCGGCCCACAGCTCGCGAGCCCGGCGGAGGGTCGCCTCGCCATCGTCCGACAGCGCCGGCTCGACCTCGATCGAGGCCAGGCCATCGGCTCCGCCGGCGGAGTCATAGACCGGGCGGAGGAGGTCGGCGGCGTCCCGGATGTCGCCCACCGCGATCGCCTGGTAGATGGCCTGGCCGTCGGCTCCGTCCTCGTGCATGGACCGGATGAGCTCGTCGTAGTAGCCGGCGGCGACCGCCTTGGCGAAGATCGTCGGGTTGCTCGTCAGGCCGCGGATGCCCTCGTCGATCATCGCGGCCAGGGCGCCGGACTCGATGAGGTCGCGGTCGATGGAGTCCACCCAGGGGCTCTGGCCGAACTCGGTGTACAGCCGCTGCAGCGTGTTCATGAACCGATTCCTCCTCAGCCCGATACCGATGCGGGTGCGGCCTGGACGGCAACCAGCTCGCGTGCCGCCGATGCGATGGCGGCGGCGTCGATGCCGGCCGCCGCGAGCTGCTGGGCAGGCGTGGCCGATCCCGGCATGGCGCGGACCGCCAGCCTGACGATCCGAGGCCGCTCGGGGGTGTCGGCGAACACCTCGAGCACCGCGTCACCGATGCCGCCCTCCGGCCAGTGGTCTTCGACCGTGACGAGTCGACCAGTCGCGGCGGCGGCTTCCCGGAGCGTCGCCTCGTCGATGGGCTTCACGCTGTAGAGGTCGATCACCCGGGCGCTGATCCCCTCCCCGGCGAGCCGATCCGCTGCCGCGAGGGCCTCGTGAAGGGTGATCCCGGCCCCGATCAGGGTCACGTGATCGGTGCCCGACGAGCGCACCACCCGCGACCCGCCGATGGGGAACGCCTCGCCCGGCGGATAGATGACGTCGGTCTTCTCGCGCGTCGTCCGGAGGAACGAGATGCCCGGCTGGTCGACCATGGCCGCGACCAGGGCCGCCGTCTGGTTCGGGTCGGACGGATAGAGCACCGTGCTGCCGTGCACGGCCCGCATCATGGCCAGGTCCTCGAGGGCCATCTGGGACGGGCCGTCCTCCCCGATGGATACGCCGGCGTGGGAGCCAACCACGCTGAACGTCGCCCGGCTCACGGCGGCCATCCGGATGAAGTCGTAGGCGCGGGTCAGGAAGGCGGCAAAGGTCGAGGCGAACGGCCGCCAGCCGCGGACCTGCATCCCGATGGCCGAGGCGACAAGCTGCTGCTCGGCGATGTACATCTCGAAGTAGCGCTCCGGGTGCGCCTCCCGGAAAACCTCGGCGTAAGTCGAGTTGCTGACCTCGCCATCGAGCGCCACGACTTCCGCTCGGGCGCTGCCGACCGCCGCCAGGGCATCGCCGTAGGCGCGGCGGGTCGCCTCTTTCGTCCCCAGCTCGTAGGCCGGCAGCCGCACGACGCCCGGCTCCGGGGTCGCCGGCAGCTCGACGCTGGTGTCCGGCGCCGCGACGGCGACCCGGATGGAGCGCACGCCGCCGAGCTCCGCGATCGCGCCGTCCGGATCGGCCAGCGGCTTGCCGTGGAATCCGTTCTGGTTGGCGACGGCCGCCACCCCGCGTCCCTTCTCGGTCCGGGCCACGATCATCGTTGGCCGCAGCTCGGTCGCGACCGCATCGGTATAGGCCCGGTCGATCTGGTCCACGTCGTGACCGTCGATGGCGATGGCGTGCCAGCCCGCGGCCTGGGCCCGTCGGAGATAGGTCTCGAGGTCCCAGCCGTGCATCGTCTCCCCCGTCTGGCCGAGACGGTTGACATCGACGATGGCGGTGAGGTTGTCGAGTCCGGCATGGGCGGCGTGCTCCATGGCCTCGAACATCGAGCCTTCGGCCATCTCGCTGTCCCCGCACAGGACCCAGACCCGGTACGGGAGCCGATCGAGCAGCTTGCCGGCCAGCGCCACGCCGACCCCGATCGGGAGGCCCTGGCCGAGCGATCCGGTGGCGACATCCACCCACGGGAGGACGGGCGTGGGGTGGCCCTCGATCCGGCTCCCCTGCTGGCGGAAGGTAAGCATCTCCGCCTCGTCGATGGCGCCGGCGGCGACGTACATCGCATACAGCAGCGGGCTGGCGTGGCCCTTGCTGAAGATCAGGTGGTCGTTGCGCGGATCATCGGGGTGATCGAAGTCGTAGCGCAGGTGGCCGGCCAGCAGAACCGCCATGAGGTCGGCACCCGACATCGACGAGGTCGGATGTCCGGAGCCTGCCGCGCTCGATGACCGGATGGAGTCGACCCGCAGCTGCTGCCCGAGCTCTGTCCAAAGATCCCGCTGGTCCTCGCCGCTCACGATCGAATGATACCCATCGAGGTCATTCGGCCGATGGAGGCTGCCAGCGGCCGTATTGCAGAAACCTGAAGACGGCGCCCGGGGGGCGCCGTCTTCGCCGAATCAATCGCCGGCCGGAGCCGGCGTCATCGGTCTGCTAGCCGCGAACGAGGCGGAAGCAGTCGCTGCAGTACACCGGACGGGTGCCGGTTGGCTTGAAGGGCACCTGGGTGTCCTTGCCGCACCGTGCACAGACGGCGTCATGCATCTCGCGTGGGCCGCGGTCATAGCCACCGCCATAACCACCGCCTGAGCCGTAGCTGCTGCTGCTGCTGCTGCCACCGTAGCCACCCGACGCGCGGCGCTGGGCGCGGCACGAAGGGCATCGCTTCGGGGGGGATGTGAAGCCTTTCTCCGCGAAGAAGCTCTGCTCCGAGGCGGAAAAGACAAACTCGGTCCCGCAGTCAACACACGCGAGAACCTGATCGGAATAGGTCACCTGACCCTCCACTGTGAGAATTGGACATGATCCGGTTGTCGCTTGCTCGGTGGCAGGCCACGGGTCTTTCCTTGTTACCCCGTGAGCCAGCGAACAACCGTGGTGGAGGGGAGGGGAAAGGCTCTGGACGCCGGACGAGCGGTCCGGACCGTTCAAAAGTCTACCATCCGAATATGCGTTGGGCGATCGTCGTGATCGTCGGCGTCCTCGTGGCGCTGGCGGGATTGGTCTGGATCCTCCAGGGCCTGAACGTCATCGTATCGTCCAGCTTCATGACCGGCAGCCGCACCTGGGTCGTGCTCGGCGCGGTCACCGTCGTTGCCGGCGGGGCGATCAGCTGGTGGGGGTGGACTCGCCGCTCACGGTGACTCCGGCCCGCTGGAGCTGGCGTCCGGCCCAGATGCAACCCCCGGCCAGGACCGCCAGCCAGGCAGCCAGCGCGGCGGAGAGCAGGACGTAGAGCCGGACGAACCCGACCAGCCGCTCGACGCCCCCGAACTCATCCACCCGACCGGCCAGGCTGCTCACCGACTCCTGCACCGTCCGCAGGTCGGCGGCCAGGGCCCCGATCGATGGCTCGAGGGCCTCGAGGTCCTCGGCCAGGGCCGCCGAGTGCCCGGCAAACGTCTCCAGGTCGGTGGCGATCGACTCGAGGTTCCGGGAGGCGCCCTCGAACGGTTGCTGGCCAAGGATCGATACGTTCAGCGAATCGGCCAGGCTGGCGGTGGTGCTCGCCAGGCGGTCGAGCAGGTCCGCGGCGTCGGTCAGCGCCGCGCCCATGTTGCCCATCGAACCGGTCACTTCCTCGAGCGTGGCGGCGGTGCTGTCCATCAGCGCCGCGGTGTTGACCAGGGCGGCAGCGACCGCCTGGCGGTCCGCTTCGAGGCGATCGTCCAGGTCCTGCAGCGCAATGAGCCCGCCCAGCCAGGTTACGACCAGGATGATGGTCACCACCAGTCCGGCGATCCCGAAGGCGACCATGCCGTTTCCGAGCTTCCGCGCCGGCAGACCGAGGACCTCCACCTCGCTCATGCTCCTGGTTCCGTCGAGGATAGAAGGGCCCCGGCGTTGGACATCGCCTCCAACGCCCGCTCCCCGTCGCCGGGCTGCAGGTCCACGGCGGCGATGGCGTCGGTGAGCACCGTGACCACGAATCCCCGATCGATGGCGTCGATCACCGTCTCGCGCACGCAGTAGTCGGTGGCGAGGCCCCCGATCACGACCCGCTCGATTCCGCGGTCGCGGAGCATGTGCTCCAGCTCGGTGCCCTGCTCATGACCAGTATGGGGATCCCGGACCGAGAACCCCGAATAGCCATCACCACCATCCACCCCCTTCCGAACCGTCGGCCCGGCCACCAGCAGGCCCGGACAGAACTCGGCGCCCCACGTTTCCCCCACGCAGTGCACCGGCCACACGCCGCCGTCCTTCGCGAAATGGGGCGTGGACGGAGGGTGCCAGTCCTGGGTGTAGATGATGCTGGCGTCCGCCGCCTGCGCGGCGCGGATCTCCTCGTTCAGGCGCGGGACGATCGCGTTCCCGCCAGCGACGCTCAGGCTGCCGGTCGGGTCGGCGAAGTCGTTCTGGACATCGACAACGAGCAGCGCGGTCCGAGCGTCGTAGTCGGCCACGCGGTGGTGGGTTCCGGTCAGTCGAGCAGGAGCCGAAGTCGGCGGATGGCCCGAGCAGTGGCGCCCCGCCGCGGGCGCGTGGTGCGGGCAGGCCGGATCGGCGCCTGCCGGGGGAGCACAGTGCTCGACGGTTCGGGATCGGCAGCCGGTGGCTCGGAAACCGGCGCCACGCCCCAGGCGACCTCGCTGTCCAGCGGCGTCGAAGGTGCCGGCGACGGTCCCGCTGGTGACTGCGGTGGGGAGGTTGTGGCCGTGGCAGTGGCAGAGGCAGTGGCAGAGGACTCCGGATCGGTCACAACCGTGACTGGTTCGGTCGACGACGACTCCCACGCGTCCATGTGTGGGATGGCGAACGGTGCGCGGGCCCGGGCACCGGCCTCCCAGAACGCCGGTTCACGAGGGATCTGGGGAGGCTCGGAGAAGGCCGCGGGACCGACGAGCAGTGCAACATCATCGGCTGCGGGCGGTTCGGCGGCGATCTCGATCGGCGTCCGGATCGTGGGCTCCGGCGCCGGCTCGCCGATGGCGATGGCATCGGCGTACGAAACCGAGGCTGGTTCTGGCTCGTCGTCAATCCACGGATCCACCACCGGGGCCGGTGGTGGTGTTACCTCAGGGGGCGCATCGATCTCCCCGTCCTGGGCAGCTGCGGCGACGAACTCGACCGCCGGCTCGGGCTCGGCCGGTGCGACGGGCTCGGCAGCGGCGACGGGGTCGGGTTCGTTGGTGGCCTCGGCCACGGATTCGGACATCTCGTCGACCGACGGTTCGTCAGCTTCCGCGGCCCGGATTTGAACCGCGAGCTCATCACGCGGAGCCTCGCCCGGTGCCGGCACGGCGGCGTCCGGAACGTCGGATTCAGGCGACAGGTCATCGGGCGCGGCTGCGACCACGAAGAGATCCTCCTCCGCGATCCAGTCCGGCTCCGGCGTGGCGGTGCTGTAGCGGGTACGCACGATCGGCGACGCATCCTCGCCATCGTCGCCCTCTACCTCGAGAGCCTCGTCGGCAGGTCGCGACCGGTCGGTCGTGGTTTCGACATCGGGATCGACTTCCCGTCGATAGGCGGCCATGGCATCCGCGATGTCCTGGGTGCCGGGCAGCGGTTCCTCGTCTCCGACGAGGGCCGTGGTGGGGTCCTCCGCCCGGGCCAGGGCTTCCGCGAACCCCGAGACCGCCTCTCGTGAGCGGCTCCGGGAGTGGGCCTTCGACGGCCTGGTGGATGACGACGGATCCTCGTCCGCGAGGTCGGACACGTCGCTGCCAGCATGACCGACGGCATCGGTCAAACCATCTGCCTCGGCGCTCGAGCCAGGGTCGGGGTCCAGGTCTCCCCCGGCGTCCTGCAAACCCAGCGGTGCCTCGTCGATCGCCGGCTCATCCGGCACCGGTTCTTCCGCTGCCTCCGGAACGGCAGCAGCCTGCGGCTCGTCCACGGCCTGGAGCTCTTCCGTGGCTTCGGGCTCTTCCGTGGCTTCGGGCTCTTCCGCCCTCTCAGGTTCGGGCAGCGCCTCCGCGTTCCAGCCGGCCGGCGGCGCCTCGGTCCACGGCAGCCGATGGTCGATCCGGGCCTCGAGCAGGTCGACGCGGCCGCGCAGGGCCGCGACCTCGCCGCGCGACTCGCCGAGGGCCAGGAGGGCCTGACCGTAGCGCTCGGTGAGGTTGCGGAACTCGGTCAGGAGCTCCCGAAACGGGTACTGCTCGCCGTGGCTGTCGCCATTGCCGCCGTTGCCACCGTTCCCGCCGATGCCGCCCTGGGTGGCTCCCGGGGCGTGGCGAAACGCATCCTGGGCAGGCGCCGTTCCTGCGTCGGGCATGGGCGCTCCGCGCAGGATGACGCGCATATCGCCGCCAACCTCGGTTGACCCGGCAAGGACGCCGCGAGCCAGAAGCTCCCAGACGCGCCCCTCCGGGATGCCGAGGACAGCCGCCGTCTCGTTGACCGAGTAGCTGTCCATCAGGGGGATCCGTAGCGTACCGCGTCACGAACCGCCGTGGGGCGTCGCGGACGGATATCATCCGGCGCCGATGGCCTCGCCCGTCCGAATTCCCACCCTCGACCGCACCGACCTGCCCAATCCTCCGGGCCTGGACGGCCTCCGTGAGCTGGCCGAGAACCTGTGGTGGACGTGGCATCCCGAGGCTCAGCGCCTCTTCTCGCGAGTCGATCCGCAGGCATGGGCCCGCTCGCGCAATCCGATCCGCCTGCTCCGCCAGACCGATGCCGAGCGATGGGCGGCGCTGGCCGCCGACAGCCGCTTCGCGGCCGACACCGCGACCGTGGTCGACCGCCTGCACGACGACATCGCCAATGGCGAGGATGGCCTGGGCAGCGACCTCGGCGGGCCGATCGCCTACCTCTGTGCGGAGTTCGCGCTCCACGAATCCCTGCCCGTTTACTCGGGTGGTCTGGGCGTGCTCGCCGGCGACCTCCTCAAGGCGGCGTCCGATGCCCGGCTGCCGATGGTCGGGGTGGGCCCGTTCTACCACCGCGGCTACTTCCGCCAGCGGATCGACGCCGATGGCCGGCAGGAGCACCTCGAGCCGGATGTCGATCCGGGAGACCTGCCGCTTCGCCGGGCGGCGGGCCCGGATGGCGGGGTGCTCGAGGTCGCGGTGGACCTGCCGGGCCGCTCGGTCAGGCTCACGGTCTGGGTCGCCCAGGTCGGACGGGTGCCGCTCCTCCTGCTCGACGCGGACGTCGAAGGCAACCAGCCCGACGATCGACGGATCACCGATCAGCTGTACGTCGCGGAGCGACGCACACGGCTCACCCAGGAAGTTTTGCTGGGCGTCGGCGCGGCCCGTGCCCTCGACGCGCTGGCGATCAGGCCCGCGGTCTGGCACCTCAACGAGGGCCACTCCGCGCTCGTCGTCCTGGAGCGCGCCCGCTTGGCGTGCGCCGCCGACCCGTCCCTCGGCGGCGCGGCGGCCCTCTTCCACGCGGGACGGGACATGGTCATGACCCTCCACACCCCGGTCCCGGCCGGAAACGAGTGCTACGACCCGGACCTCGCCGACGAGCTGCTGGCCCCGGCGGCCGCCGCCATCGACCTGTCCCGGGAGCGACTCCACGAGCTGGGGAGCGGGCCGGAAGGGACCAACGGTGTCTTCGACCTCACGGCCTTCGGGCTGCGGCAGGCGGCCGGCATCAACGCCGTCAGCCAGCTCCACGGACGGACAGCGACGGCCACCTGGCGCGAGGCAATCGGTCGCGAGGTGGGCTCCGTCACCAACGGTGTCCATCGGGCGACCTGGCAGGCCCAGCCGATTCAGGCGGCGCTCCGCGCGGGCGGCGAGGCCACGGTCGGCGATCGCGAGCTGTGGGATGCCCATACCGAACAGAAACGGCAGATGATCGAGTTTCTGGGCGGGCGACTGACCCGGCAGGCGCTCCGCCACGGCGTCGCGCCGGAGGCGGTGGGTGACCTCGCCGGGGCCCTCGACCCGCATGCCCTGACCATCGGCTTCGCGCGGCGCTTCGCAACGTACAAGCGGGCGGACCTCATCCTCCACGACCTCGCCCGCCTCGACCATCTCCTGGCCGACCCCGACCGACCGGTCCAGCTGATCTTCGCGGGCAAGGCCCACCCGGCCGATGACGGCGGCCAGGCGACACTCGGACGAGTGGTGGACGCGTCACGCCGTGTGGGGACGGCGGGCCGGATCTTCTTCATCGAGAACTACGACCTGCGCGTGGCCCACTTCCTGGTGGCCGGCGTGGACGTCTGGCTGAACACGCCGCGGCGACCGCTCGAGGCTTCGGGAACGTCGGGCATGAAGGCGGCGCTCAACGCCGTCCCGTCGGTGAGCATCCTCGACGGGTGGTGGGACGAGGCGTTCGACGGCACGAATGGCTGGGCGGTGGGCCGTCCATCGACCGAGGACGGCGCGTCCGACGACGAGGACGCCGAGTCGCTCTATCGCGTCCTCGAGACCGAGGTCATTCCCGCCTTCTTCGGCCGCAATGACGACGGCCTGCCGCGGGCCTGGGTCGAGCGCATGCAGGGGGCGCTCCGAACGGGGCTGAACGAATTCACCGCGGACCGCGTCCTGCGCGACTACGTGGAGCAGCTGTACCGGCCGGTCGCCGCTGTCGGCGAAGTGGCAGCCAGGTCAGCTCGGTCAGCCTAGGGGAGATACCAGCGCGGGTTGGTCCAGACGCCGTGGTCGTTGACCGCGAAGTGAAGATGGCATCCCGTGGACATGCCGGTCGTTCCCTCGTAGCCGATGGTGTCGCCCAGCGAGACTCCCTGTCCCGGCCACACCACGATCTGGGCCTTCAGGTGCCAGTACCAGGTCAGGACGCCGCCACCATGGTCGATCACGACGCCATAGCCGGTATCCCACGGCCACAGCGGCTGGCCGGAGGCCACCACCACCCCGGTGCCCGCGGCCTTGATCCGGGTTCCGCACCCATTGGCCAGGTCGATGCCGCCGTGGAAGTGGGGGTAGTACGTGCCATTGAAGGTGTAGGGCGGCTCGAGCACGAAGTTCGTCGGGCCCCATTCCTGGGTGACGGTGAAGTAGTCCTCGGGCCAGCGGAAGCCGCGACTGGAGACCTGGACGTTCGATTCGGCGAGGAGCCGGTTGACGAGCGCGTTGGCGGCCGCCGCCGCCTCCTTGGTGGCGGTGATCTGACGCTCGACATCGCCTTGCGCGGCGAGTGCCGCATTGAGCGCCGCGGCCTGCTGCTGGCGCTTCTGCTCGGCCTGCACGACGAGCTCGCCGAGCCGCTTTTTCAGGGATGCGAGGTCGGCCTGGCGAGCGGCCAGGATGGCCGCCTCCTCCTCCTCCACCTCGCGGGCCGCGGCAAGCTCCGCTCGACCCGCACGAAGAACGCCACGGTTCTCCTCGAGGGTGGCCCGCAGCTCGCGGATCTCGTCCGCGATCGCCGCGTCCTGCTCGGAGATGGTGAGCAGGTAGCCGACCTGGGTCGCGACCACTTCGAACGAGTCCGCCGCCAGGAGCACCTCGAGCAGCGACGTCTGGCTTCGCTCGTACGCGTCGCGGTAGTGGTCCTCGAGCAGCGCCTCGCGGGCCTCGAGCTCGCGGTTCTGGCGTTCGACCTCGACGGCGAGGGCCACGAGCATCTCGTCGAGGGATGCGATCCGGGCCCGAATCGCATCGAGGCGCGCCATGACCTCGATGATCTGGTTCTCGACCTGGACCAGGAGGCCGGCGACTCGCTCGTACTCGGCGCTGACGCTGGCGAGCTCGGCCTCGGCCGCATCCAGCCGAGCGTCGAGCGTGGCCGACAGGGACTTCAGGCCCGCCAGCTCACGGCGCTGGGAAGCGAGGGACTCCTGCAGGTCGCGCTGGTTGGCCTGGGCCTCGGCCAGGGGATCCCCGCCCCGGGCATGGTCGGCCGGCGTCGACCCGAACATGGTCGAACCGACCACCACCAGAGCGACAAATGTGGCGGCCAGAGATGGCCGTCGTCTCATGAGACGGAGTTGTCCAGAGGAATATTCATCGTCCCATCCAGCCCCCGCGGAAGAGATGCCCGAGGATGCTACCCCGGGTCGTCAACCGCTGACGACGCCGCGAATGTACTACACCGTAAGACACCAATCCGTACCGGAGCATACCGGACCGCCCGGCGCGGAGGGGTTCGACGGGCTACGACGCGGCCTCCGCTGCTGGTTTCCGGGCCCGGTGGCGGCGCATGGTGGCGGCCGCCACCTCGGCGCCGGCCAGCAGCGCGACGGCCAGGAAGTCAATGTAGATCAGGCTGACGAGGATGGCCCCGAAGGGACCGGCCGCGTTGCCGCTGTCGGCCACGAACAGCTGGACGTACCAGTCGAACAGGAGGCTCAGGCCGAGGAAGGCAAGGGCCGTCACCAGCGCCCCGAGCCACACCTCGCGGAAGCTCGGATTCTGGGCGGGAACCGCCTTCAGGAGGGCGGCCATGACGCCGAAGACGACGAGCGTCGGCAGCAGGGTGATGAGGAGGCCGACTGTGGCGTCCACGACGGCGTACCCGGGAAGCCACCGGTCGATGAAGCCGAAGACAAGGCTGACCAGGCTCGACCAGACACCGGACAGCAGGATGAGGATCCCGGCCAGGCCCAGGAGGAGGAGGCTGCTCAGCGTGGTCCGGACGTAGGTCCGACGGCCCTCCTCGAAGGCGTTCACGATCCCCCGCTGCACGGCGGACACCCACGGCAAGAGGGCAAAGAGCAGCAGGCCGATGCCGACGACGGCCAGGACGAGCCGCGCATCCTCGAACGAGTCAAGGGCCGAGAACACGGTCGCCGGGTCCAGGCCGAAGGTGACGGCGATGCTGGCGACGAAGGCCTCGAGCTCCGGCCCGTCGGCGACGAAGAGCGACGCGGCCACGAGGGCGACCATGGCGAACGGGAACAGGGACAGGATGCTGTAGTACGCGATCGCCGCGGCGCGCGGCATCGACTCGTGGGCGTTGAACTTGCCGAAGGCGTCGAGCGCGATCCCGACGATCGAGTACCGATCGGCGATGGCGCTGATCCGTTCGGTGACGCGACCCACGATGGCGGTCATTCCCACTCCCGTTACCCTTGAGTGCCATGGCACCCAGCACGGCCATCACCCTCGACATCGACGGCGAAGCCGTATCGGTCTCGAACCCGGACAAGGTGTTCTTTGCCGAGGCCGGGGTGACGAAGCTCGACCTCGTTCGATACTACCTGTCGGTCGCCGATGGAGCCCTCCGGGGCGTGCTCGACCGACCGATGGCCATGAAGCGATTCCCGAACGGAGCCGGCGGCGATTTCTTCTTCCAGAAGCGTGCCCCGGCCAACCTGCCGCCGTACGTGCGCACCGTCGAGCTCTCCTTCCCGTCTGGGCGAACGGCGGACGAGGTCGTCGTCTCGAACGCCGCGGCGCTGGCCTGGGTCGTCAACCTCGGATGCCTCGACCTCAACCCGCACCCGGTCCGGGCCGATGACCTCGACCACCCCGACGAGCTCCGCATCGACCTCGATCCGGGCCCGGGCGTGGAGTGGCCGGACGTCCGCGCGGTGGCGCTCGTCTGCCACGAGTTGTTTGCCGAGCTGGGATACGAGGCCTGGCCCAAGACGTCGGGCTCGCGGGGCATCCACGTCTACATACGGATCGAGCCAAAGTGGGGGTACGGCGAGGTCCGACGGGCGGCCCTGGCCGTGGCCCGCGAGGTGGAGCGCCGAGCGCCGGCCCTCGCCACCAGCAAGTGGTGGAAGGAGGAGCGCCATGGGGTGTTCCTCGACTACAACCAGAATGCGAAGGACCGGACCGTGGCATCGGCATACTCCGTCCGCCCACTCCCCGACGCGCGGGTCTCGACCCCGCTGACCTGGGACGAGGTTCCCGACTGCGATGCCGCCGAGTTCACGGTGAAGACCGTGCCCGACCGATTCGCCCGGCTCGGCGACGTGGGCGCGGGCATCGACGAGCGGGCGTTCTCGCTCGAGCCGCTCCTCCAGCTGGTGGCCCGGCACGAGGCCGAGGGTCTGGGGGACGCCCCCTGGCCGCCGAACTACGCCAAGCAGCCCGGGGAGCCGCCCCGCGTCCAGCCGTCGAAGGCCAGGACGAAGCCGGCCGATCCGAAGGTCCCCTCCCCCACTGGCCGGCGGCGCTCGACCGCTCCGCTGGTGGTCGTGGCCCAGGCCGCCACCAAGCCCGAGGTGGAGGAAGGGCTCAAACGGTGGAAGAAGCGGCACCGCGCGGCGGCCAAACACATCGCCGTTGACGACGTCCTGTACGACGCGATGCGCGGCCGCTCGACGGTCTGGTGGCGGGTGCGGGTCAACCTCCGCCACGTCCCCGAGAAGAACCGGCCTGAGGCGGAGCCGCCGGACCCCGACTACGACCCGTGGGCCGGTTTCGAGTGGCCGGACCGCTCCGGCCAGCCTGAACGCGCGCCGCGAAGGAAGACCGACGCGACCTGAGACCGGAGCCGGCTAACCCCGCTCGAGCCGATCGCGGAGCCGGGCCTTCACGGCGGGCCACTCGTCGGCCAGGATCGAGTAGTAGACCGTGTCGCGGATGTAGCCGTCGGGCAGCCGCATGTGACGGCGGAGGACCCCTTCCCGGACCCCGCCCAGGCGCTCGATGGCCCGCTGCGAGCGCTCGTTGCGCCCATCGGTCTTGAGGGCCACCCGTCCCGCACCCAGCGTGTCGAAGGCATAGCTCAGCTGGAGGAGCTTCGCCTCGCTGTTGACCGCCGTCCGGTGCCGGGAGGGGGCGATCCAGGTCCAGCCGATCTCGACCCGGTCGTGCTCCGGGGCGATGTCGCCGAAGCGGGTCGAGCCGACCGCCCGGCCGCTCTCCCGCTCAACCGTGGCCCAGGCCACGAACTCCGGCTCGAGCGCCGCAGCCAGGTACGACGGCCATGTCGTTGGATCGGCGAGGTTCGAGCCCATGTAAGCCCAGATCTCGCGGTCCTCGGTCGCGGCGGCGACCAGGTCGTCGCGGTGCCGCTCCTCGAGAGGCTCGAGGCGGACGACCCGCCCCTCCAGGACGATGCGCTCCGGGCGGAGCATCAGCTCAGGCGCCGGCCCCCGTGGTGACCGCGGCCTCGACCCAGCCGGGGATCTCGCGCCGGAGCGTCTCGAGCGGCAGCGAGCCGTGGCCGAGCACCTCGTCGTGGAAGGCCCGCAGGTCGAACCGCTCGCCGAGCCGCTCCCCGACGTCGGCCCGCGCGCGCTCGATCTCTCGCTGCCCCATCTTGTAGGACAGGGCCTGGCCGGGCCAGATCGTGTAACGGTCCACCTCGATCTCGGCGTCCACCATCGGGAGCGACCCACGCTCGTGCATGAACTCGATCGCGCGCTCGCGGGTCCAGCCCATGACGTGGAGCCCGGAGTCCACCACCAGCCGGGCGGCGCGGAAGGACTGGGCGTCCAGCATCCCGAGTCGCTCGGCATCGGTCTGGTACAGGCCCATCTCGTCGGCCAGGCGCTCGGTGTACAGGCCCCAGCCCTCGACGTAGGCCGAGCCGGCCATCTTGGCTCCAAGGGTCCGGAAGCGGCCGAGGCCCTGGAGGTCCATCTCGATCGCGATCTGGAAGTGGTGCCCAGGGGTCGCCTCGTGGAAGGTGATGGCCGCGATCTTGTGTAGCTGCCGCTGGTCGGGCTGGTAGGTGTTCAGGTAGTACTGCCCCTGGCGCGAGCCGTCCAGGGTGGGCGGCATGTAGAACGCCGGCGCGGACTCGCGCTCGCGGTACTCCTCTACCGCCAGGACGGTGCAGTTGGCGGCCGGCAGCCGGCCGAAGTAGCGCGGGGCGGTGGCGTAGGCCCGATCGGTCTGCTCGCGCGCCAGCTCGATGATGTGCGCCGGGTCATCGGTCCGGTTGGCCGGGTCGTCGGCCAGGGCGGCCGCGAACGCGTGGCGGTCGGCGTGGCCCTGGCGGCGGGCGATCTCGTCCTTCTCGGCCTCGATCTTCTCGAGGTCCTCCATCCCGAAGGCGTGGACCTCCTCCGGGGTGGCAGCGACGGTGGTCTGCATCCGGATCGCGAGCCCATAGGCCGCATGCCCGTCAGGCGTGTCACCCAGCCCGGGGGTCTGGGCCGCGTGCGGGGTGTAGGTGTCGGCCAGGTAGTCGCGGAGGCGCTGCAGGGCGGGATAGATGTCCTTCGCCACCGCGCCGCGGATGGCCTCGCGGCCGGACTCGTCGGCCACGTTGGCCAGGACGACGGCCGGGGCCACGTCGGCGGGGACGGTCAGCATTCGATCGATCTGCTCGATCGCCTTCCGAACCGGAACCGCGGCGGACGTTCGTCCGTCGGCGATGCCTTCGTCCAGGGTGCCGATCTGCTGGTCGATGAGGGTCGGGAACGCCGCGAAGCGGGCCAGGAGGCGGTCGAGGCTCTCGGGGGTGTCCGCCCGCTGGTACTGGGCGATCTCCGACGGCCACGTCTGCGGCCCGGACATGTGGTTGACCGCCAGCTGGTAGAGCTTGCGGTCCTGCGCCTCGAGGAAGTTCCCGGCGATGAGGATCAGCAGGTCGCGGGTGATGACCGATTCGACGTCGAGGTCGTCGGGGTTGATGGCCTGCGCCTTGGCCAGGGCGGCGGTCAGGGCAGCCCGCTCCGCGGCACGTCCCTCGGGGCCGAGGTCCGGCCAGCGCTCGTCGTAGCGGTCGTCGCCGTAGATGGTCGCGGTGATGGGATCGCGCTCGAGGACGCCCTCCCAGAATCGCTCGGCCAGGTCGTGGACAGCCGCGTTGGGGTCGTGGGACTCGTGGTGGGACACGAAACGAGTTCTCCTTGAGCAAGCTATGGGCGACGGGATGAATGCCCGGCGAGTGTAGCCCGGTCAGGCGGAGCCGAACAGGTCCGCGAGGAGGGCTGGCGCCGTCGCCTCCAGCTGGTCATAGCGGCATGAGTCCGGCTTTCGATCCGGCCGCCAGCGCAGGAACTTCGTGGCGTGCCGGAACCGGTCGCCCTGGAGGTGGTCGTAGGCCACCTCGACCACGCGCTCGATCCGGAGCGGCTCCCACGACAGGTCCTTGCCGCGGTTCCAGCGGCTGGTCGCGCCCGGCATCCGCTGGCCCGCCCAGGCCGCCTCCGCCTCCTTCCACTCCTGCCAGGGGTGGTCCTTCAGCGCATCCGTGCGCAGCGGCGCCAGCTCCTCGACGAGCTCGCGGCGACGGGCTTCGGTAAACGAGCTGGTGACCCCGACGCTGCTGGAGCGTCCTGCCGTCGTCGTACAGGCCGAGCAGGAGCGAGCCGACCATCGTTCCCGGGCCGTTCTTGTGCCATCGGAACCCGGCGACGACGCAGTCCGCGGTGCGCTGGTGCTTGACCTTGATCATCTCCCGCTTGCCGGGCAGGTAGCGGAGGTCGCCGGGCTTGGCGATGACCCCGTCCAGGCCGGCGCCCTCGAACACCTCGAACCAGTGGCGCGCCGTGGCCGGGTCCAGGGACGCCGGCGTGAGGTGGACCGATGCCGGCGGCGCGGCCAGCCGCTGCTCGAGCGCGGCGCGCCGGTCAGAGAAGGGTCGGTCGCGCAGGTCCTTCGCGCCATCGGCCAGCAGGTCGAAGGCGACGTACGAGGACGGGCTCTGCTCGGCGAGCATGGCGACCCGGGACGCGGCCGGGTGGATGCGGAGCAGGAGGGCGTCGAAGTTCAGCTCCCCCTCGGTGGCGATCACGATCTCCCCGTCGAGGACGAAGCGGTCCTTCGGCTTCCCGATCGCGCGCAGGGGCTCCTCGAGCTCGGGGAAGTAGCGGTTCAGGGGCTTGAGGTCACGGCTCTGGATGTAGACCTCCGGCCCGTCCCGGAAGACAAGGGCGCGGAAGCCATCCCACTTCGGCTCGTAGCGCCATCCCTCGCCGCGCGGGATCTCTGGCTGGGGCTTGGCCAACATCGGCTCGATGGGGGGTTCGATCGGGAAGGCCACGAGCCGATAGTAGCCGCGACTGGCCCCATACTCGACCGATGGGCATCTCGATCCGATTCCTCGGCGCGGCCGGCGGCGTGACCGGCTCGCAGTTCCTCCTCACGGTCGGCGAGCGGCGGGTGCTCGTGGACTGCGGGCTGTTCCAGGGCGGGATGGAGGAGATCGCCCGCAACCGGATGGCGTTCTCGTACGACGCGGGGGACGTGGACGCGGTGCTCCTGACCCACGCCCACAACGACCACGTCGGGCGGCTACCGGCCCTCGTCCGGGCGGGCTACCGCGGACCGGTGTTCGCCACCGATGCCACCGCCGACCTGGCCGAGATCGTGCTGGCCGACAGCGCCCATCTCCAGGCCCGGGCCGCCGAGCGCTGGGCGCGGCGCCACCCGGAGGAGGCCGCGACGAAGACCGGCGAGTCGGAGGCGGTCGCGTCCGAGACGGAGATGGCCGCGGTCGCCGCCCGTGCGCCGCAGCCACCGGCGATGGAGACCACGACCCACGCCCCGCTGTTCGACCTCGACGACGTGCGGCGGACGATCGAGCAGGTCCGCCCCGTCGCGTACGCCGCCACCACGCCGATCACCGACGGGATCGAGGCGACCTTCCACGACGCGGGCCACATCCTCGGCTCGTCGATCATCGAGCTGCGGGTCCGCGAGCCGGGCGGCACCGAGCGGGTGATCGTGTTCTCCGGCGACCTCGGCCGTCCGGACACCCCAATCCTGCGCGACCCGACGCCGCTGACCGCGGCCGACGTGGTCATCGTCGAGTCCACCTACGGCGACCGGGAGCACCCCGCCCAGGAGCAGGCCATCGACGAGCTGGTCGCGGTCGTGACCGAGGTCGCCCGCAGCGGGGGCGTGCTCCTCATCCCCGCCTTCGCCATCGGTCGAACCCAGCACCTCGTCTGGCTCCTCGACGACCTCGTCCGGGACGGACGGATCCCGCGCCTGCCCCTGTTCATCGACTCGCCGATGGCCTGCGAGGCGAACGACGTCTACCTCCGCCACCCGGAGGGCTACGACGCCGAGACGCTCAGCCTCCTCCAGTCCGGCGACTCGCCGCTCATCTACCCCGGCCAGGCATGCACCACCAGCGTGGACGCCTCGAAGGCGATCATCGGCAGCCCGCGGCCGTTCATCCTGGTGGCGGCGTCGGGGATGCTGACCGGCGGGCGGATCCTCCACCACCTCAAGGACCTGCTTCCCGATCCGCGGGCCACGCTCCTGTTCATCGGCTACCAGGGGGAGGGGACGCTCGGCCGCCACCTCCAGGACGGGGGCAAGGACGCCCGGATCGACGGCGCATCGTGGCCGGTCCGCTGCCAGGTCCGATCGATCACCGGCCTGTCCGCCCACGCCGACCAGACCGAGCTCGACGCCTGGATCGGGCACTTCGGCGCCATGGCCAAGACCGATGGACGCCCGCGCGCGATCTACGTCACCCACGGCGAGCCGGCGGCGGCCACTGCCTTCGCGGGGCGCATCAGCCACGACCTGGGCGTGTCGGCGGTCGTGCCCGCGCTGGGCGAGACGGTGGCCATCCCCGACTGACGCCGGTCGGGCTACCATCCGGGCTCATGTCGCCCCGACCGTTCGTCAGCATCCTCACCGACTTCGGCGTCCGCGATCCCTCGGGCGCCATCTGCGAGGGGGTCATCCTCGGCATCTGTCCGGACGCATCGGTCGTCCACATCAGCCACGAGGTGACGAAGTTCGCCATTCGCGACGGCGCCCTCATGCTGTGGTGCGCGGTTCCCTACTTCCCGATCGGCGCCCACATGGCGGTCGTGGACCCCGGTGTCGGCACCGCCCGGCGGCCGGTGGCCATCGAGACCAAGCGGGGTGACGTGCTCATCGGCCCCGACAACGGGCTCCTCATGCCGGCCGCCCAGCGGCTGGGTGGGGTGGTCGGCGCCCACGAGCTGACCAGCGAGGCGCACCGCCTGCACCCGGTGAGCACCAGCTTCCACGGGCGGGACATCTTCGCGCCCGCTGCCGCCCATCTCGCCGGAGGGCTGCCCGTGGCCGAGCTGGGGCCGGCCTTCGATCCGACGAGCCTGGTCAGGCTCGAGTTCTCGCCGGCGACCGCGATCGATGGCGGAGTCGCTACGACGGTCGTCTACATCGACACCTTCGGCAACTGCAAGCTGGCCGGCATGCGGGACGACCTCGAGGGTGCCGTTGGACCGATGACGCCCGGGCGGGGCGTCCGGATCGCGGTCGAAGGAGCGGGTGGACGGGCCATGGCCTGGGCCGACACCTTCGGCGACGTCGCGGTGGGCCAGCCCATCCTCTACGTGGACTCGTACGACCGGCTGACGATCGCCGTCAACCAGGGCAGCGCCGCCGCCGACCTGGGGCTGGCCCAGGACCAGCCGATCCAGATCCTGGTCGCGTGACCCAGCCGGCGTGACCGAGCCGGTCGCCGTCGTCGAGGGCCTCTCCTTTCGCTACCAGCGTCGGGCGGACCCGGCCCTGCGTGACGTCTCGCTCCAGGTCGCTCCGGGCGAGGTGCTGCTGGTGGCCGGTCCCTCGGGGTGCGGCAAGTCCACCCTCATCCGGGTCCTGAACGGCCTCATTCCGCACGCCTACAAGGGCGACCTGACCGGGACCGTTCGGATCGCCGGCCAGGACACCAGCGTCACTCCGCTCCGGTCTCTGGCGACCACGGTCGGGACGGTCCTCCAGGATCCGGCTCGCCAGCTGGTGGCCTCCACCGTGCCGGCGGAGCTCACCTTCGGCCCGGAGAACCTCGGGATCGAGCGGGACGAGATCGGTCGTCGGCTGGCTGAGGTCGCATCGGCCAGCGGGCTCGACCCACTCATGAGCCGGACGACGGACGAGCTGTCCGGGGGCGAAAGCCAGCAGGTCGCCATCGGGGGCGCCCTCATGCTCGCGCCCCGCATGCTCGTGCTCGACGAGCCGCTCGCCAACCTCGATCCCGCGGCCGCCCAGCGGCTGCTTGCGGTCATCCGCCGGCTCGCCGACGAGGGGACGGCGGTGGTCGTCGTCGAGCATCGGATCGAGGACGTGCTCGAGGCTCGGCCGGATCGGGCTCTCTACCTCGACGAAGGCGAGGTGCGCTACCTCGGGCCGATGGACGGCTTCCTGGCCACCGCCGATCCGACCACCGTGAAGCTGCCCTTCGATGCCTGGGTCAGCCGCGCGCGGGCCGCCGAATCCCGCCCCGCTCATCCCGAGGCGGACTCCAGCGAGCCTTCCGGTGATGCCGATGCCCCGCCCCGCCTCGAGTGGCGTGACGTGGACGCGGGCTATGACGACCGCCCGGTCCTCCACGCGATCACCGCCGGCCTGGGCCGTCGCCAGCGCGTGGCCGTGCTCGGCCCGAATGGATCCGGGAAGACGACGATGTTCAAGACCGCGATCGGGCTTCGTCCCCTGACCGGTGGTGAGGTGCGGGTGGACGGCGAATCCATCGCCGGCCGTGGCGTGGCGGAGCTGGCCGGCACGTTCGGGTACGTGTTCCAGAACCCGTCCCAGATGCTCTTTGCGGCGACGGTCCGCGACGAGCTCCTGTTCGGGCCGCGCAACGTCGGCCGCGAGGAGGCGACGCACGACGCGATCGTCGCCCAGGCCCTCGATCGGGTGGGCCTGGCTGACGAGGAATCGATCGAGTCTCGACCTCCGCGGACCCTCTCTCACGGCCAGCAGAAGCGGCTCGCCATCGCCGTCGCACTGACCCTCGAGCCCCGGACGTTGGTGCTTGACGAACCGTCCGCCGGGCAGGACTATCGGAGCGCTACGGCGTTCATGAGGGAGGTGGGTCGGATCGCCGGATTGGAGAGCGTCTATTTCGTGACTCACGACGTGGACCTGGCGTTGACCCACGCTGATCGAATCCTCCTCCTGCGCGATGGCCGACTGGTGGCCGATGGCGCGCCGCTGGAGGTAATAGCCGATCGGGAGCGCTGGAGGGCCTGCAACCTGCGCACGACGTCCCTGATGGAGGCGAACCTGCGCTGGGGCGACCGCTCTGGACGGTTCCTCGGCCCCGATACCCTCGCGGACCTCGTGGCGTCGGCTGCGACGCAAAGGTGACATCGGCACGCATCGGAGGAGGCTCGGACCGCGCATGACAACCGTCGCTCAACCACAGCCCACCGAGAGCCCGTGGTCGGTCACGACCCGGGTCATCGTCTACAGCGCCATTGGCGCGGCGCTGTACGCGGTGTTCAACTGGATCTCGTTTGCGATCCAGATTCCCGGCGCCGAGAGCGTCAGTGTGCGCCCGCACTACGGGCTGCTGACCTTCTTCGGCTTCAGCTTTGGTCCCATCGTCGGCTTCCTGACCGGGTTCGTCGGGAACGTCGTCGGTGACCAGCTGACCGGCTGGGGGGCCTTCACGTCCTGGCACTGGAGCCTGGCCAACGGCGCCGCCGGCCTGATCGCCGGCCTGTTCCCGATCTGGATGGCCAGCCGAATGACCAGTGTTGGCAGCAAGGCGCTCATGGCGGCGGTGGCCGGCGTCATCGCGACGGTCGTCGGCTTCCTGTTCATCTTCTTGGGGCTCATCGTGACCCCCGAGATGGACTTCAACGCCATCCTGACCACCGAGTACATCCCGGTCGTCATCGCCAATGCCATCGCCGCGGCGATCGTGACACCCATCCTTGTTCTCGCCTGGGAGCCGATTTCGGCCCAGATGGGACGCTGACCTAGCCCGCCCGCGAACCCGATGCGGGCAGCCTTCGCGTACCTGGGTCGGGGATCCTGGCTCGCCCGCCGGGATCCCCGATCGATCCTTCTCGCGGCATTCCTGTTCGTGCTGGGCGCACCGCAGATCCGCGACTCACGCCAGCTGTTGGTGGTCGTCGCGCTGGCGCTCGGCTACTACTTCCTGGCCGGCATCCCGTGGGCGGCGGTGCGCCGGCAGTGGATCTACCTCGTCATCGTCATCACCGCCGTCGCGACCATCAACGCCCTCATCACCGGCGGTCAGTCCGGCGACTTCCGTGGCAGCGACACCCATGTCCTGGCCACCCTGCCGCCATTCGGGACCGAGATCACGGCCGAGGGCATCAGCCTGATCGTGACCCAGCTCCTGCGGTTCATCGCCATCGCCGCGGTAGGCTTCCCGGTCGCCTACGCCATTGCGCCCGGCGATCTAGGCCCGGCCCTGCGCCAGCTCCACCTCGGCGACCGGATGCCGGTCATGGTCGACCTCACCGTCCGATTCATCCCGACCCTGTCCACCGAGTTCGGCGAGACCATCGATGCTCAGCGCGTTCGGGGATTCGACCCGCTCCAGCGTGGTGGCGGACCGATGACCCGCCTGCGCCGCCTCGCCCCGGTCTTCGTGCCGGTGACCGTCGGCTCGCTGACCGGCGCCGAGGACACGATCGACGCCATGGACCTCCGCGCCTTCGGCACGGGGAAGCGGACCTGGTTCCGCAAGCTCCGCATGGACGGCCGGTCGTGGCTGGTGGTCGCCGCCTTCCTCGCCTTCCTGGTCATCGCCACCGCCCTCAACGTGACCGGAAACTCCGAGCATTTCCTCCTGCCCTTCCTCGTCCGCTGACGACCCTTCGGAGCGGACCCACGCTCAGCGTCGTGGACAGGGCGTGGATAACTCGGCCACCAACCCGCGAAACTCGTGGATAAGGCGCTTGGCGAACCACGGATCGTCTCGTATTGTTCTGGTTGTCCCGGAGGAGCCGGACGAGTCGGGAGATTGCATCAAGCGGCCCGCCAGGTTCCTCCGGGGCGTTTTTGCGTCCAGGACGGTTTCGGGCTACAGTCTCGCTTTAGATCTCAAAGCGAGTCCCAACCATGACCTCGACCTCCCCCACCGCCCACCTCGATGCCGACGTGCAGCGCGCGCTTTCGCGCCCGCACCGGATCGACATCACAACCACCGGCCGCACGTCCGGCCAGCCACGCCGCATCGAGCTCGTCTTCCACGTCATCGACGGCCGCATCGTCATCAGCGGCATGCCGGGCCGTCGAGACTGGTACGCCAACCTGGTCGCCAACCCGCACATGACCTTCCACCTGACCGGTCCGATCAAGGCCGATCTGCCCGCGGTCGCCCGTCCGATCACCGAGCCCGAGGAGCGGCGACGGGTGATGGAGGCGGTGACGCGCAACTGGCAGGCCGAGGATCGGTTCGAGACCTTCTACCGGCACAGCCCCTTGATCGAGGTCACCTTCCCCGAGACCGCCATCGACGGGGCGGCCTGACCAGGCCCCCCGGTCGACCTCCCGGTCGACCTCCTGCCCGATTCGGTCAGTTCAGCGGATCGCCGTCACCGGCCTGGAACAGCCCCAGCGCGCCACGTCCCACGAAGTTGAAGGCGTGGGTGACCATCGGGTAGAGCCCGTCCTCGGGCATGACCATCTCGACGATGGCGCCCTGGGCCGGCGACAGGTCAACCGCCTGCGACCCGTAGTTGCCCTCGTTGCCGGGCACCAGCCGCACGCCCTCCTTGGTGACTCCGCTGAAGATGGTGCCCACCACGTGGAAGCTGCTGTCGATGCTCGGGCCGGCATTCAGGACGAAGATCCGGACCCGATCACCGGTCTCGACCGCGATCGGGTTGTCCACGTACTGGTTGGCGACGCCGTTGAACACGACGTAGTCGGGAGCGGGAGCGGGCGCGGCCGCCTTGGTCAGGCTCGCCGGCTCGCCCTGGGGCCCGAGATACCACTCGCTCTGGACGACCGCCACCTCGGCGTCAACCGGCGGCAGGCCCTCGGTCGGCTCGACGATCACCATCCCGTACATGCCGTTGGCAATGTGGTGGAGCGCCGGTGACGTCCCGCAGTGGTACATCCACACCCCGGCGTAGTCGGCGGTCCACTCGTAGACCTTTTCCTCGCCGGGGTTGATCGTCGTCATCTCGTCGTTCCACGCCACCTGCGATGCGTGGAAGTCGATCGAGTGGCCGACCTGGTTGGTGTCGGGGTTGATGAGGTGGACCCGGATCGTGTCGCCGACCCGGACCCGGATCACTGGGCCGGGCACCGTCCCGTTGTCGGGGGTGGTGCCAAAGGTCCAGACCGCCTGGACGAAGCCACCCTCGTCACCCTGGGCCACGGTCATCATCTTCTCCTGGATGTAGAGCTCGATGTCGTGGACCTCCCCGTCGAGGCGGGCCGGTGCCTCGGGCGGGAAGAGGACGTAGTCGGCAGCGTCCGGGTCGGGCTCGACATCGGTCGTGGGAGCCGGGCCGCCGTGGTCATCGCCACCGCCGGCCGAGGGACCCTCGCCGGCGACGGTGACCGTGCCGGTCATGCCGCCATCGGCGTGCCCGGGGACCGAGCACAGAAACGTGGTCCCGCCCTCGGGGATCGTCACCTCGAACTCGATCATCTCGCCCGGGTCGGCAGCCTGCGCGGTGCCGCCCTCGAACGTGATGTCGTGGAGGATGGCCCCGTCGTTCATGAAGTGGACCGTGTATCGACCCGGCTCCGCCACGTCGACCGTCGAAGGCTCGAAGCCCAGGTCGAAGGCATTGATCGTGATCTCACCCAGGATCTCGCCCTCCCCCGCCGGAGCCGATGCGCCCGGGCTTGCCGCGGGGTCGCCGCCGCCCGCACTGGCGGTCAGGACGGCAAAGATGAGGGATAGCAGGATGACGCTGGTGACGGCGGCGCCGTAGACGAAGAGACGGCCCATGCTGTGTTGCTCCTTCTCAGATAAGAGGTGATGGATCGGGTTTGGATGGTTCGGGCGCGGATTCCGAATGGGCCGCTGGGCGCAGTGTGGCCCCGTCGAGCTCTCGCAGGAGCCAGTCGACGGTGTAGCGCGCCGCGCGGTGGAGGAGGGCTCGGTCAGCGACGAAGCCCAGGGGACCGCCGGGCGGGACGTAGCGACCGATGATCGCGATCTCGCCCGGGCGGGCCCTGAGCCACCCCGAGAACACGGGGAACAGCGGGGCAAGGCTGGCGGACCGCCAGCTGATCTCGACCTTGAGGGACTCGGACCCGCTGCGCGTCACGGGGCCGATGTCCACGTAGGCCGACTTGTGGATCACCGCCCGGGAGCCGCGCGACGGCGCGCCAAGTCGGAGGTCGGTGGCGTAGCGCCGCATACCGTGGGGTGCTCCCTCGGCGCTGACGCCGAGCCAGGCATCAGGCCCGCCCGCCGCGAGACGCTGCCCGATGACATCGATCGCGATATCGGTGTGGAGGCTTGCCCGGAGGTGGGTGGGGCCGGTGGAGGTGGCCATGTGCTGGATCACGCCGCGAGGTCGCTCGGCGCCCAGTGGAACCAGAGGGCGGCGGCAAGGACGGCGACGTCCACGACCAGCGCTCCGATCGTGCTGGTGGTGGGAAAGGCGAGCGGGAACATGAGAGGGACACAGGCTGACGTCCGGCCGCCCGTGGAGGCAGGTGCGAAGGTCCCGAATCGACGGGCCGTTCGGCTGTAGTCCGCGGGAGCCGGGAGGTCCCACGCTGTGTGCACTGGAGGCTTCGATGGTCAACCTGGTGCTCGCGGCATTCCTGGCGGCGCATGGCCTGGTCCACGGGATGTTCCTCGTGCCTCGGCCGCCGGCCAGCGCGGATGCGCCCACGTGGCCGTTCGACATGACCGATTCGTGGCTGGTCCGCCACGCCGGCTTGACCGTCCGCGCCGTTCGCGGCCTGGGAGCCGGATTGGCGATCGTGACCATCGTCGGGTTCGGCCTGTCCGCGCTCGCGACCGTGGGGTGGCTCGTGCCGGCCGACCTGTGGGCGCCGCTCGTCCTGGGCTCGGCGGCCGCCTCCGCGCTCCTGCTCGGTCTCTGCTTCAACCCACGCCTGGTCCTCGGATTCGCGATCGATGGTGCCCTGGTCTGGGCCGCGGTTGTCCTGAGCTGGTCTCCCGCGGTGGACACGGCATGAAAGCTGGTTTCGTGTTGGGTCGGCTACCCGGCGGCGACACCCGACGCCCCACGAGCCGGGGCGGCCCGGCCTGGATCGTGTGCTGCGGCCGGACGCTCGAGGTCCACGAGGACCAGGCCCACTGCCCCCGGGAGGGCGTCGTCAGCCTGCACGAATGCCTGGACTGCCATCTCCTGGTCACGATCGCGCGGGAGCGAGACCCACGGTACGCATGCTCGACCGATGATTGAGCCCCACCTGCGGCAAGATGGGCCGATGGGGAGCGATCGGTCGATTCGGGAGCGCGACGCGCTCGATGCCGCGGTGCGAAGCATCGCCGGCGAGCTGGATCTCGACCGCGTGCTCCAGCTCATCGTGGACCGCGTCCGCGAGCTGGCCGGCGGCGAGTACGCGGCCATCGGCATCATCGGGGCCGAGGGCACCCTCGAGAACTTCGTGACCAGCGGCATCTCCAACGCCGCCCGCCACCGGATCGGCGCGCTGCCGAAGGGCCGTGGCCTGCTCGGACTCATCATCCGCGAGGCTGAATCGGTCCGGATCGCGGACATCGCCGCCGATCCCCGCCGGAGCGGGTTCCCCGACCACCACCCGCCGATGCGCAGCTTCCTGGGCGTCCCCGTCCAGCTGCGGGATCGGGCCATCGGGAACTTCTACCTCACCAACAAGCGGGGGGCGCCGGAGTTCAGCGTCGAGGACCAGGAGCTCGTCGAGCGGTTCGCGATGCACGCGGCCATCGCCATCGACAACGCCCGGCTCCACGAGCAGGTCCGCCGCCTCGCCGTGGTCGAGGAGCGGGATCGCATCGGCCGCGACCTCCACGACGGCGTGATCCAGCGCCTCTACGCCGTGACCCTGTCGCTGGACGATGTTCCGGAGCTCATGGACGAGGCCCCGGCCGATGCCCGTGACCGCGTCGAGCATTCGATCGAGGCCATCCAGTCAGCCATCGGCGACATCCGCGAGTTCATCTACGACCTGCGGCCGGTCCTCCTCTCGGTCGCGGACCTCCGCGCCGCGATGGGGGCGTTGGCCGACGAGGTCAGCCTTAGCGGCGCCACGATCGACGTCGAGGTGGAGGGTGATTCGATGCTGCAACCGGAGCTCGCCACCGAGCTGCTGGCCATCGCCCGTGAGGCGCTGAGCAATGTCGGGCGGCACGCGGCGACCGACCGTGCCACTGTTCGGCTGGTGGTGGGCGATCGCGCGGTCCGGCTCACGGTCTCCGACGCGGGCGTCGGGTTCGACCCGGGTGCCCCGCGCGACGCAGGAAACCACGGCCTGAGCAACATGCGGGAACGGGCCGAGGCCCGCGACGGCCGGCTGGTCGTGACCTCTACGCCAGGGACGGGGACGACGGTGGTCGCCGAGATCCCCCGCCACGCGGCGGGGGGCGGACGATGACCTCTGCGGACCGGCCGGAGTCACCCATCCGGCTGCTCCTCGTGGACGACCACGAGGTCGTCCGGCAGGGCCTGCGGGCGCTGCTCGAGCGTCGCCCGGCGTTCCAGGTGGTCGCGGAGGCGGGAACGGTGGCCGAGGCCGTCGCGGCGGCCAGCCGATTCCGGCCAGAGCTGGTCCTGATGGACGTGCGCCTGCCCGACGGAAGCGGGATCGAGGCCTGCCGCACCATCCGCGGTGAGCTGCCGGAGACGCGGGTCGTGATGCTGACCAGCTACCCGGACGAGGAGGCCGTCCTGGCCGCCATCCTGGCCGGCGCCAGCGGCTATCTCCTGAAGGAGATCCGGGGTCGAGACCTCGTCGCGGCGCTGGAGAGGGTCGGCCGCGGGGACTCGCTGCTCGACCCCGCGGTGACCGAGCGCGTCCTGGAGCGCGTCCGGCGGCTCGCAGC
The DNA here is from genome assembly GCA_963699235.1 of uncultured Chloroflexia bacterium. GTDB lineage: Bacteria > Chloroflexota > Limnocylindria > QHBO01 > QHBO01 > DASTEQ01. The sequence continues at coordinate 1,944,047 of OY969424.1, forward strand.
GGGCGACGCCCACGACGAGCTGTCAGAGCTCACCTCGCAGGAGCGGAAGATTCTGATGCTGGTGGCCGAGGGCAAGACGAACCGGGAGATCGCGGCCGAGGTGTTCCTCTCGGACAAGACAGTCAAGAACTACGTCTCGTCCATCCTCTCCAAGCTCGATCTCCAGCGGCGAGCGCAGGCCGCGGCCTTTGTCGCCAAGCACCACCTCCGCGAGGACGGAACCTAGCGAGTCCTTCGGCCGCCGTTACGCGGTCGCAGGGCGATCCCGACCGATCCTCCCAAGGTGGGTGTCCTGGAAGCTGGTCGGCAGCTTGAGGCCGTAGCCGAGAGCCCGGTCGAAGCCGACGTGGGCGGCCAGGATGGCTGCCACTGCAATCGGCCACGGCTCTCTGATGATGATCGCGAGGAAGGCGAACGCCACCGCTATGGCCCAGTTGTGGACGAGGTTGTACGTGACCGCGCCGACGCGCGGCCCCGCCAGGTAGCCGATCGCCGACAGGTCCGGGGCCAGCAGGGCTGGAATGAGGAGCAACGGTGGGCCGCCGAGGATCAGAAAGGCCGCGATGCCCAGAATGCCGATCGCCGCCGACTCGATGCGGAGGATCCAGGCCACGCTCATCGGGGTCGTGCCGCCGTCATTCCCACTTGAACAGTCTGACCGCGATGACGAACGAGATGACGCCCCAGATCGCCAGGCCGATGATGTCGGGCCCAATGACATCGAGCCCGGCCCCGTCGTTGATGACGGCGCGGAGGGCGTTGTTGAGGTAGGTGAGCGGGAGGAAGCGGGTCACCTGCTGGAGGAACTCGGGCATCGCTTCCCGCGGGAAGAACGACCCGGACAGGAACATCATCGGCAGGCTGATGAGGTTGGCGACGGGTGCCGCCTGGTTCTCGTTCTTCGCCCAGCCCGCGATCCCGTAGCCCATGGCGAGGAAGACGACCCCGCCCAGCACGCTCAGGCCGATGACCGCGGCCAGGCTGCCCACCAGCTGGACGCCGAACCAGAGGCCCACCCCGAGGAGAATCAGCACCTGGATGACGCTGATGATCAGCCGCGAGCCGACCTGGGCCGAGAGGAAGTAGCCGGGCGACGTGGGGGTCGCGAACAGCCGGCGCAGGGTCCCGGTTGTCTTGAGCTGGACGAAGCCGAAGGCCACGCTGAAGATGCCCAGCTGCATGATGGTCAGGCCCAGGATCCCCGGCACCAGGAAGTCGATGTAGCCCAGGTCGCGGCCGGCCACCTCCTCCACCACGACCAGCGGCTCGGGTGATCCCCCGCCTGCGACCACGATCGCCTGGGCGACCGCCGCGTTCACGATGAGAAGCGCGGTCTGCCCTTCCTCGGCGGTGGCGGCATTGGTGTACGCGGTCAGAGGCTGGTAACCGGGGGCACCGGGCGCCACGAGCTCCCAGCCCTCGGGGAAGACGAGGACCAGGGACCGATCGCCCTCTTCGAGGGCGGCCAGCTCGTCGTCGAGGCTGCCCTCGCTGACCGTCAGGATCGGCACCTGCTCGAAGGAGTCGATCATGGCCGCGCTCGAGGTTGTCTCGGCCTCGTCCACGATCGCGAGGTCCAGCTCCGCCGCGGCGCCGAAGTTCAGGACCCCGAAGATCAGCATGATCACGAGCGGGAGGAAGAAGCTGAAGAAGACCGCCGTCCGGTCCCGGATGAACATCTTCCCGGACGCCACGAAGAGGTGCCAGAAGATCTCGAACCGTCCGGCCATCGGTCAGTCCTCGCGCAGGTCGTGGCCGGTGAGGTCGATGAACACGTCCTCGAGGTTGGCCAGGCGCTCGGTTCGCTCTTTGGTGAAGCCGCGGCCCAGCAGCGACCCGACGAGCGCGTCCGGACTGTCGAGGGCGACGATCTTCCCGCCGTCCATGATCGCGACCCGGTCGCAGAGGGTCTCCGCCTCCTCCATGTAGTGGGTGGTGAGGACGACGGTGTGGCCCCGCTCCCGGATCTGGGCGATGAGCCCCCAGAGGTGGCGGCGAGCCTGGGGATCGAGCCCGGTGGTGGGCTCGTCGAGGAAGAGGACCCGGGGGTCGTTGACCAGGGCGGAGGCGATGCTGAACCGCTGCTTCTGGCCGCCGGACAGGGCCCGCACCCGGCTCTTCGCCTTCTCGGTCAGCCCGACCTCGGCCAGGAGGGCGGCCGCATCGGCCTCCACGTGGTAGAGGTGGCCGAAGAGGACGAGCAGCTCGGTGAGGTTGAGCTCGTCGAAGAACGACGAGGACTGGAGCTGGATGCCGATCCGGGCCTTCACCGCCTGCGGGTTGGCCCCGACGTCGAGGCCGTCCACCGTGGCCGATCCGCCGTCGATCGGGCGCATGCCCTCGATCATCTCCAGGGTCGTGGTCTTGCCCGCGCCGTTCGGCCCGAGGATGCCGAAGACCTCGCCTTCACGGACCTCGAAGCTCACCCCGTCCACCGCCTGGAGCGAGCCGTACGCCTTGCGCAGGTCGCGGGCGACGATGATCGGGGCGCCGGTCGCGCGCGGGGCCGGCGTCGGGGCGCTGGTGGTCACGACGCCGATGGTACCCGCCGGTTCAGACGTGGCGCCAGACGCGCCAGATGGCGCCGGTGTCCGTCAGCGGGTCTCCGTGGACCAGGAAGAAGCGCGCCGGCCCGCCCTCACGGATGACGCCCGCGTCCGGAATGCCGAGCGCCTCCCCGCCCCGCCAGGTGACGGCGGCCAGGGCGTCCACCGGCGGGATGCCGGCACTCACCAGGGCTTGGAACTCCCAGCCGATGTGGTTGGCCCGGGTTGACCCGCCACCTGAGTCGGAACCGGCGGCGATCGTCACCCCGGCCGCCCGGGCGGTGCGAACCGCGGCCTCGGCGCCCGCCAGCTGGCCCTCCAGGCGGCGGATCGAGGAGGGCGCCGCGTAGAACGGGACTGTGGTGGTGGCCGCGAAGCTGAGCCACGACCGAAAGACGCTCAGCGTCGATACCAGGATCGTGCCGGTGTCGCGCATCCGCCGGGCGGTGTAGGCATCGAGCTCGGTCCCGTGCTCGATGGTGTCCACGCCGGCTTCCACCCCGGTCTGGATGTCGCGGATGCGCCCGGCATGGGCCGCGACTCGCGCCCCCCGGGCGTGGACGGCGTCTACTACCCGCTTCGTCTCGGCGATCGACCACGGGGTGGCGTTGAGGTCGGGGCCTTCGAGGTACAGCTTCACGAGGTCCGCCCCGGCGTCCAGCTGGCCGAGGGCGACGGCCAGCAGCTCGTCGGCGTTGGCGGCCTCGGCGCTGATCCGGTCGGTCATCACGCCGGCGCGGGTGACCCAGCTGCCCGCGGCCCGGATCTCGGGGAACCCGGCCCGTCCCCGCAGCCGGTCGCGGACGCCGAGGGACGCGGCACGGACCCGGCCGTCCACCGGGTCGGTGACGATCGGCGCGCCGAGGTCCCGGACCCAGCGGACACCGGCACGCCACGCCAGCGCGGCGTTCGCCTCTCCGGTCGCCGCCAGCGTGGCCGGTGGGTCGCTGAAGCGAGCGATCCAGTTCACGCCGCCGGCACCGGTCAGGTGAGCGTGGGCATCGACCATGCCCGGCACGATCGTGGCGCCGGCGGCGTCCACCACCGTCGCGCCGCTCACCGGCTCCTCGCCTCCGACGGGCCGGATCCAGACCACCGTCCCGTCGCGGACCAGCACGCTGAGGTTCCTTCGAAGTGAGGCCGATCGGCCGTCAGCCATCGCCGCGCCGCGGAAGATGACGGGCGCCGATGGGGCGGGTGTGGGCACGGGCGTCGGGGAAGGAGCGGGTGACGGGGTCTCCGCAAGAGTTGGGCTCGGCTCGGGAGTGAAGGAGATCGCCGGCCGCGGCGTCGGACTGGCCGTCGGCAGGAGGGTTTCGGCACAGGCCGCCAGAAAGGCCGCGGGCGTGAGGGCGCCCAGCTGCAGGATCCGCCGGCGCGAGATGCGCGCCGGGTCCGGCCCGGTCACCCCACGACGGCCTCGTACACCGCCAGCGTCCGGGTGGCCACGCTCGCCCAGCCGAACTGCTCCTCGGCGCGTTCCCGACCGGCCTCTCCCATCGCCGCGCGCCGCGCCGGGTCCGCGACCAGGCCGTTGATGGCGGCCGCCAGGTCGAGCGCGACCTGGTCGGGATCGACGGCTCCGCCGTTCGCGTCCGCAATGTCGACCAGGAGGCCCGTGCGGCCGTGGTCCACCACCTCGGGGATTCCCCCGACGCGCGTCGCGACGACTGGCACCCCGCAGGCCATGGCCTCCAGGTTGGTGATCCCGAACGGCTCGTAGGCCGAGGGGCAGACGAAGACTGCGGCGTGGGTGTACAGCTGGCGAACGGTCCGCCGATCGAGCATCTCCGGGATCCAGTGAATGGCCCGGGTGGGGGCCACCGTCCGCGCCGCCGTGAGGCCCGCCTCGACCTCGGCCGCGATCTCTTCGGTGTCTGGCTGGCCGGCTGCCAGCACGACCGCGATCCTCGGATCGAGGTGCGGGATGGCATCCACCAGGGTCGTGATCCCCTTCTGTCGCGTCACCCGGCCGACGAACAGGACATACGGCGAGCCTCGGTCGATCCCGAAGCGGCGGAGCGCGTCCCAGCCGGTGTCCGGCGCAAAGGCTGCGATGTCGATCCCGTTGTGGACGACGTGGATCCGCGAGGGATCGACCTCGAAATGCTCGAGGACGTCGCGGCGGGTCGCGTCGCTGACGGCGATCACCGCGTCGGCGCCCTCCAGGGCCTGCCGCTCGACCCAGGCCGAGGCGTCGTAGCCGCTGCCCAACTGCTCGCGCTTCCACGGCCGCAGCGGCTCGAGCGAGTGGACGGTGACCACCAGCGGGAGACCGTAGGCCTGACCGATGACCAGGCCGCCGAGGTGGGTGTACCAGGTGTGGCAGTGGACGAGGTCGGCGGCCGGCTGGTCCGCCGCCATCGCCAGGTTTCGGCTGAACGCGGCGAGGACCGGGCGCAGGAGCTCCGGCGCGCCGGCGACGTCGAGCGCGGCGGGGTAGCCGTGGACCCGCCAGCCTGGCTCGTCGTGTGCGTGGTCGCCGAAGGTCCGGATGTCGAGATCGGCCTGTCCGCGCAGCGCGTTCGCCAGCTCCCCGACGTGGACGCCAGCGCCGCCGTAGACCGACGGAGGGAACTCGTTGGTCAGCATCAGGACCCGCACCGGGGCAGCCTACCCCGGACCACCCACCGCCGCCCCGATGGGACGCCGTTGACGCTCCACGGATACTCCCCCATAGTATCCATCGAGTTCGAGCCGCCACCCCGATGACCCAGCATTCCCCCTCGCCAGCCACCACCGCGCCCGCGCGCCTCGAGATCGTCCTGCCTGTCGAAGGCATGACCTGCGCGAGCTGCGTGAACCGGATCGAGCGGTTCCTCCATCGCGCCGACGGGGTCGAGTCCGCCACCGTCAACCTCGCCACCGAGCAGGCAGCGGTGGTCTACGACCCGGCGCGTATCGATCGTACGGCGATCGTCGGTGCCATCGCCGCGGCCGGCTACGACGTCCGCACCGGAGCAGCCGATGCCCTGGCCCGCGCGCCCGCCGTCCCCGCCAACAACGACATCGAGGTTGCGCGCGCCGCAGAACGGCGAGCCCTGCTCCGTGACGGGGTAGCCGCCACCGGCATCGGTCTGTTGATGATGCTGGCCACCTTCTGGCCCGGGGGGCTGCCCCTGACGTTGGAGCAGCTCAACCTCGCCCTCCTGGTACCGGCCACGGTCGTCCAGCTCGTGCTCGGGCGTCGGTTCACCGGGCGCGCCGTGCGCGGCCTGCGCCACGGGGACCTGACCATGGACACCCTCGTAGCGATGGGCACTTGGGCCGCCTACCTGTACTCGGTGGCGATCACGCTGGCCCCGGCGGCGGCGACGAGGGCCGGGCTGCCGCTCGAGACGTTCTTCGAGACCGCGGCCATCATCATCGGCTTCGTCCTCATCGGGCGCTGGCTGGAGGCCCGCGCCAAGAACGAGGCGTCCGGGGCGATCCGGGCCCTCCTCCGCCGTCTCCCGCCGACCGCCCGGGTGATCCGCGATGGGGCCGAGGTGGCGGTGCCACTCGACGCGGTTCGGGTAGGTGACGTGGTCCGGGTCCGACCCGGGGAGCGGATCGCGGTCGATGGGCTCGTGGTGCACGGGTCGAGCGCGGTCGACGAGTCGATGCTGAGCGGCGAGTCGGTGCCGGTGGAGAAGGAACCGGAGGACCGGGTGACCGGCGCCACCCTGAACCTGCAGGGGACGCTCACGGTCCGTACCGACCGGGTGGGATCCGACACGACCCTGGCCCAGATCGCTCGCCTGGTCGAGCAGGCCCAGGGATCGAAGGCACCCATCCAGCACGTCGTGGACCGGGTCGTGGCCTGGTTCGTGCCCGTCGTGGCGCTCGTCGCGGCGGCCACGTTTGCGGCCTGGATGCTGCTCGGGCCCGAGCCTCGGCTGCCCCTGGCCCTCGCCAGTGCGATCGGGGTGCTCATCATCGCGTGCCCGTGTGCCATGGGCCTGGCGACACCGACAGCCCTCATCGTGAGCGCGGGCCGAGGGGCCGAGGCAGGGATCCTCCTCCGCGACGGCGCCGCCGTGGAGCGCGCCGCGACCGTCACCGACGTCGTCTTCGACAAGACCGGGACCCTGACGCGCGGCCGGCCGGAGGTGACGGCGGTGCTCCCCACCGACAGCGGTCCGGACGGGACCGAGCGCCTCGTGCGCGATGCCGCCGCCGCCGAGCGCGGGAGCGAGCACCCGTACGCCTCGGCCATCGTCCGCTGGGCGGGCGCCGGGGGTATCGACGTCGAGCCGGTGACCGTCAGCGGGTTCACCGCAACCGCCGGGGGCGGGGTGAAGGCCGCGGTCGATGGGCAGCAGCTGGTGGTGGGCAGCGAGCCGTTCCTCGCCGAATCGGGCATCCCCGGACCGCTGCCCGCCGATCTCGCCCGCGTCGCGGAGGAGGCTGCCGACGACGGGCAAACCGGGGTCTGGGTCGCGCGCGACGGCGAGGTGGCTGGCCTCATCCTCCTGGCCGATGGCCTGAAGCCATCGGCCATCGCGGCCGTCGCTCGGGTGAAACGCATCGGTCTCCAACCGTGGATGCTCAGTGGCGACCGGGAGGGGGTCGCGGGTGCGGTGGCCGCCCAGATCGGCATCCCACCCGAGCGGGTCCGTGCCGAGGTGGGACCGGACGGCAAGGCCGAGGTCGTCTCCACCCTCCAGGCCGGGGGGCGGACGGTGGCGATGGTGGGCGACGGGCTGAACGACGGTCCGGCCCTGGCGCAGGCCGACCTCGGCATCGCGATCGGGACCGGGGCCGACGTCGCGATCGAGGCCAGCGACATGACCCTGATCGGGGACGACCTGCGGGCGGTGGCCACCGGCGTCGCCCTGGCCCGGGCCACGATGCGGATCATCCGCCAGAACCTGGTCTGGGCCTTCGGCTACAACGTCGTCCTCATCCCGGTCGCGGCGGGCATCCTGTACCCGTTCACCGGGTGGACTCTGAGCCCGGCGCTCGCGGCGGGGGCGATGGCGCTCTCGAGCGTGAGTGTCGTGACCAACTCCCTGCGCCTGCGCCGCTTCCGAGCACGCCCGACGCGGGCCTCTGACGAAACAGGCAGGAGGACAGCCGATGTCGATGGTGACCGAATCCGAGCCCCGCGACCCGGTCTGCGGCATGGTGGTGGACCCCCTCCGGGCCGAGGCGAACGGGCTGGTCGAGGAGCACGCCGGTGTCCGCTACATCTTCTGCGGCCGGGGGTGCCTCCTCGACTTCCGGGACGACCCGGACCACTACCTCGACCCCGGCTACGTCCCGCACATGTAGGCTGCGTCCCGATGGACGCCGAGCAGCGCGTGGGACCGCCGTGGGGCCACGACTGGGCGGGCCGCTTCCACGAGCACGTGCTCGACTCCGAGGTCCTGGTCGGGAACCCGTTGGGCGACCCGACCCGCCGCCCGGTCTACGTCTACACCCCGCCCGCCTATGAGACCGAGCCGGATCGCCGGTTCGCGACCGTCGTCGTCATCCAGGGGCTCACCGGCCAGGTGGACATGTGGCGCAACCGGAAAGCCTTCAAGCGCACCGTGCCCGAGACGGTGGACCTGGCCTTCGCGACACCGGGCCAGGAGCCCGCGCTGGTCGTCTACGTGGACTGCTGGACGAGCCTGGGCGGCAGCCAGTTCCTCGACTCGCCCGGGACGGGCCGGTACCTCACCTACCTGTGTGACGAGGTCATCCCATGGGTGGATGCGACGTACCGGACGCTCCCCGACGCCGCCCATCGAGCGGTGGCCGGCAAGTCGTCCGGCGGCTACGGGGCCATGGTCCTGCCCATGCTCCGCCCCGACCGATTCGGGGCGCTGGCGACCCATGCCGGTGATGCCCTGTTCGAGGCCAGCTACCTGCCCGACATCCGGGGTGCGGTGCGCGCCCTGCGAGATCGGTACGACGGCTCGTACGACCAGTTCTGGTCCACGTTCCGGTCCCGGACCGGGCCGGTCCCGAGCTCTGACCACGACCTGCTGAACATGTGGTGCATGGCGGCCTGTTACTCGACCGATCCCGACGGAACCGTCCGCCTGCCGTTCGAGACGACCACCGGCCGGCTCATCCCCGAGGTCTGGGATCGGTGGCTGGCCCTCGACCCGGTGCGGATGGTCGCCGGACACGCGGAGGCGCTCCGCGGCCTGCACGGGATCTGGATCGACGCCGGCACGAGCGACGAGTTCTACCTCGACCTGGGAGCGGTGGCGTTCCGCGACGAGCTGACGGCGATCGGCGTCTCCGAGCCGGTCGTCCACTTCGAGCTGGTGGAAGGCACCCACTCGGATCTCGAGCACCTCTACCCGACCGCCATCGCCTGGCTGGCGGAGCGCCTGGCAGGGTAGGGGCTAGGCGGCCACCACCCGGTCGCGTCCACCACGCTTCGCCATCGAGAGGGCCACGTCCGCCGTCCGCAGGAGGGCCTCGGCCGTGGGCTCGGCATCGTCCAGCGCGGCACAGCCGGCCGACACGGTCAGGCGCAGTGGTGCGCCGTCCTCGGCGGGGATCGTGCGGGACGCGAGCCGGGCACGGATCTCCTCGGCCACCGAGACGGCCTGGTCCCGGTCGGCGCCGTCGAGGACGATGATGAACTCCTCCCCGCCGTACCGCGCCGCGAGATCGGTCTGGCGCAGCCGCTCGCGGAGGGCGTGGGCGAACACGCGGAGCGCCTGGTCACCGACCTGCACGCCGTGCAGCTTGTTGAACGTCCCGAAGTGGTCGAGATCGAAGAGGATGGCCGACACCGGGCGGCGCTCGGACTCGGGCATGGCGTTCCGTGCCGAGAGCAGACGGGCCAGCGCCTCATCGAAGTAGCGCCGGTTGTGGAGGCTGGTGAGCCCGTCACGGACGGCGAGATCGGCGAGGGCCTGCCGGTCGTGGGCGAGGGCCAGCGAAGCGGCGATCTTGCCGGCCATGGTCGCGACCAGGTCCCGGTCGGTGCGATCCAACGGGACCTGATCCATGGACTCGATGTTCAGCACCCCGAGGAGGACGCCGTCGAGGGTCATGGGAGCGGCGATCTCGCTCACGACCCGCCGGTCACCGGCGACATAGTCGGGATCAGCAGCCACGTCCTGGACGAGCTGGATCTCACCGGTCCGCGCGGCTCGGCCCACGACCCCGGTCCGTGGATCGAAGCCCGACACGTCGAACGAGTAGCCGCGCTGGGCGCCCAGCTTCAGCCCGTCGCCTTCGGCAATGAAGATCACCGCCTGGGCGTAGCCGAACTTCTGGACCATGACGTCGGCGACCTGGTGGAGCAGCTCGGACGTCGCACCGGCGGTGACGAGGAGCCGGCTCACGGCCTCGAGACCGGCGATCTGGCGGGACCGGCGGCGCTCGGACAGCGCGGCCGATCGGAACTGGGCGTTGATCTCCTCCATCCGGGCGACGAGGCGCCGCGTCCCGATGGCGAGCAGGGTCGAGATGCCCACCAGCGCCACGCCACGCGGGGTCAGCTCAGCCACGGCCAGCGGATTGAGAACGGCGCTCGGGTCGAAGAGCTTCGCCAGCTCGGGGACAAGGTAGATGATCGCCGCGGTGACACCGATCACGACCGCCTGGGCCGTGCCGAGGGCCGCCGCGGCCACCACGACCGGCAGGTAGAGGGCGAACAGCGGCCGGGCCGGTCCACCCACCGTGTTGACCAGTGCCCAGACGTACAGGAGCGCGATGGCCAGCCGGAGGAAGGACCATCCCTGCGGGGTCAGGACCCGGTAACGGCCCGGTATCAGCCCGACAGCGGCCTGGAGGCCGATGAACAGGATGCTGATCAGGATCGCAGAGGCCGTGTCGTCGGCGAAGAAGCTGACCGACGAGACCGCGATCGCGATAGGGGCCAGGAGAGCGGTGTAGATCGTGAACTGGTCGCGCGCCATACGGCGGACCCATTTCAGGCGTCCCGGACGCAGCCGTTCGCCGGCTCGCCGGACGCGCGAAGTCCGCCGAGGGTCGGACAGACCGGCCACCGGCAGCTCGTTGACCCCCCGGTTCACCAGCTGGGACATCCGGGCCAAACCGTACCGAACCGCCCAGCAGCGCACCATGAACCGGAAGTACCGCCGGCCGACGACCTTGGGGCGGCCGCGCTCGATCGACTAGGCTTGCGTTCGTGAGCTTCGTCGCCGGTTCGGACCGCCGCGACCGCTGGACCCTGAAGTTCGTCGACCCAGATCTCGAGGCGTCATTCCGCGAGGACACGCTCGAGCCGTTCCGAGGCCGAATCCGGCTCGCAATGTTCGTGAACATCCCGATCTGGGTGGTGGTCGCCCTCCTCGGACCCCCTGTCGTCGGCGTTGCCGATCCGATCCCGGTGTACGTCATCTGCGGGGCCATGGTCGGGGTGCTGCTGATCGGTGGCCTGCTGACCTGGGTGATCCACGGACGACTGGGGCTCGAGCTGCTCGGGCTGGTGGCGAACGTCATCGCCGCGATCGCGGTCGTCACCCTGGCGACGGCGACCGGAACGTTCGACCGCTTCGCGGCGGTCGGGCTCCTGTTCAGCACGATCATCGCCCTGAACGTCTTCCGCCTCGCGTTCCCGATGGCCGTCGTGCTGGTGGTCGCATCGGTCGTCACCTTCACGACGGTGGCGCTGACCGCCGGCACGGCCGTGGTGTTCCAGGTATTCATCCTGGCGTCGGCCGTGGCGCTCGGCTGCCTGGGGACCTACCTGGTCGAGGACGGGGAGCGCCGCCTGTTCTTCCAGCAGCGGCTCATCGCGGATCTCCATCGCCGGGTGGAGACCCTGTTCCAGCAGTACCTCTCCCCCGACGTCGCCAGGAGCCTGCTCGAGGCGCCGGAACGGGCCGACCTCGGCGGCGAGACCACCGAGGTCACGATTCTGTTCGCGGACCTCAAGGACTTCACACCGTTCTCGGAGCGCCGATCACCGCACGAGGTGGTGGCGATGCTGAACTCGGTCTTCGGATCGGCCGTCCCGATCATCTTCGGCGAGGGCGGCACGATCGTTCAGTTCGTCGGCGACGCGCTGATGGCCATCTTCAACGCGCCGATACGCCAGCCCGATCATGCCTACCGCGCCGCCCGGGCAGCGCTTCGCCTGCAGTCGGTGCCGCCGGTCGCCGAGCAGCCGCGCTTCCGGGTTGGGTTGAACACCGGACCGGCCCTGGTCGGGAACATCGGCAGCCCCGAGCTGCGCAACTTCACCGCCATCGGCGACACGACCAACGTCGCCAGCCGCCTGCAGACCTTCGCCGAGCCCGGGTCGGTGGTGATCAGCGAACGGACGTACCGTCTCATCGAGCCCGCGGCGGAGGTCCGTGAGCTCGGCGCCGAGCAGCTGAAGGGTCGCTCCGACCGCACAGCGGTGTACGAGCTTCTCGGGCTCCGGGAGGCGCCGATTGCCCTGGAGGCGCGCGCGGGATGAAGGTTGCCCATGTCCGCGAGCGCAACGCCCCGCATGGAGCCCCGTGGCGGCTGGCGGCGGCGCGAGACCCGAATGGCGACCGGTGGCTCGACCTCGAGGCCGCCCGAGCGGCGATGCTGACCGAGGATTCCCGATTGGCGCACAACGAGTCCCTGTTTCGCCAGCCGGTGACCACCCTGGACGACCACCTTGGGCGTGGGATGCGGGTGGCTACCCTCGGTGTCCTGGTGGACGGCTTTGCCCGAGACGACGACGACGCCATTTCGGCAGCCGCGGACCTGGTCTTCGGGCCGCCGATCCTCAAGCCACCGACCCTACGCGACTTCTATGCCTTCGAGCAGCACGTCGGCACGATGTGGAAGCGGCGCGGGCATGACATCCCGGAGGCCTGGTTCCGGTTGCCGATCTTCTACTTCGGCAACACATCCGAGATCCGTGGCCCCGGGGACGATGTCTGGGCGCCGGACGGCTCGGTCGAGCTGGACTACGAGCTCGAGGTCGGCGCGCTCATCGACACGCCTGCCGTGGACCTGGCTCCCGATCGCGCCGAGGAGGCAATCGGCGGCTACTTCGTCCTGAACGACTGGTCGGCGCGCGACCTCCAGCGGGACGAGACCACGGTCCGCCTTGGCCCGGCCAAGGGCAAGGACTTCGCCACCAGCATCGGTCCATGGCTGGTCACCCCCGATGAGCTGGCCGACGCGCGGTCGGGGACCGGCTACGACCTCGCGATGACGGCCGACATCAACGGCACGGAGATCAGCCGCGGAATTTGGTCGGCTGCCCACTTCTCGTTCGGGGACATGGTGGCCCGGGCCTCGGCCGATGTGCGGCTGCGACCGGGCGACCTCCTCGGCAGCGGGACGGTGGGGACCGGCTGCCTGCTCGAGGTCCGGGAGGAGCGGTTCGGGCGCTGGCTCGAGCCGGGGGACGAGGTCGTGCTCCGGATCGACCGTCTTGGAGAGCTGCGAACGCCGGTCGTGAGCCGGCCCCACGGAAGGAAGGCATCGTGACCGACCACATGGACGTCCTCGCCCGGCTCGCCGTCGCCGAGGGGCGGCTGGCCAGCCTCGCCGAGGATCCGCCCCCGGGACTGACCGATCCCGACCCGGCCACCGGTGAACAGTGGGACGCCGGCCAGGCGTGGGCCCACGTCGCGGAGTTCGTCCCCTACTGGCAGGGAGAGCTGCAGGACGTGGTGGCCGCGTCCGCCCGAGGTGGCGAACCAGTCCCGTTCGGCCGGACGACCGCCGACCCGGGGCGGGTGGGCGCTATCGAGCAGGGGGCGCCACGAGCCGCCGGCTGCGCAGATGACGCGGCTGGCCCGCGCCCTCGCCCACCTGCGCAGCTACCTCGTCGCGCTGGACGAGCGCGCCTGGTCAGCCGTGGGGGTGCACGGCCGGCTGGGCGAGATGACCGTGGCCCAGATCGTGGACCGATTCGTGGTCGGCCATCTTGAGGAGCACGCCGAGCAGCTGGAGAAGCTCAGGACCGAGCCGCGCTGATCGGTCAGGTGGACGATGCGCAGAGGCGGGCCGTCATCTCGATCGCCTCGAGGGCGTCCTCTCGCGTCCGACGCCCAAGCCCACAGGACGATGCGACATCGGCCGTCTGCCCGAGCAGCTCATCCACGCGAGTCATGAGCGTTCGATGCTCGTCCGCGGTCCGCTTTTCGTGGACGAAGCCGGCGATGAACCGCGTCCCTCCCGGAAGGACGAGGTTCCTGAGCGGCTCGTAGAACTCGACCTCCAGGGGCGGTGGATCGGCGGCGGCGGCGAGCGGGGCATGAATGAAATCGAGCGGGCGACCGGCCGGCCAGCGCTTCACGATATCGTTCGACATGCGGACGATGGGCCCGACGTGCGGCAGCCGTCCCATCGCGCGGTGGTTGAAGTCGCCGAGACACAGGTGGATTCCCCACCGCGATCCCTCCGGCGACTCCCGGGCGAGGCGGGCCACGCCGCCCGCGAGATAGCCGGACGCGAGTCCGTGGAGGACACCGGGAATCCGGGTCAGGGCGACAAGCTCGACGGGGATCTCGACCTGGAACACGACGTCATCACCGGCCTCCGCGTGGATGGCAGTGATGTCCCGGAGGGTGGCATCGCGAAAGGCATCACGAACTCGGATCCCGGCGATCGGGCTGCCGAAGGCCGACACGGCGAGATCGAGTTCGCCGGGGATGCCGACCTGGAACCGGGGCTTGACCCCATTGCCCGGCACGTGGAACGCGTCCCGTTGGCGAACGAACTCGGGCCACGAGGCGCGGAACGCGCTCAGGTAGCCGAAGTCGAAGGAATCCCCCGTGAGCTGGTGGCCCGAGCGGACCTTGAAGCTCGGCGTCCGGTCGTAGTCGGTGTAGTCAAAGTCCTCCGGTTTCCCCTTCTTGCCCTCGAGATCGGGGTTGTTCCAAAACGACTGGATCAGGGGCTGAATCCAGTCCTTCCGGCTGCCCGTTTCGCCGTCGGGGACGGTGCGCAGGTGCGTGCCCAGCTTGTTCGCGAAGATACCGATCGCTTCTGCGGTGTCGGAGAAGGGCGTGCTGCCCACGAGGTGGGCAGCACGGTTGGTGGCAGTGGCGGGCGACATTCCTCGTCCTCCTATCGGCCCCGCGGGGCGCCGCCCCCGCAGCTCAGGCCGGGGTGAGCACGCGGCGGGGCGCCGCCAGCTTGGCGTGGAGGTCGAGCAGGCCCGGAATCTCCTCCGTCTGGGCGCGGGCCATCCCGCACTCGGTGCAGACGCCCCACTCCTGTTCCTCGCCGGAGTTGGGCCGCCAGGAGGCGGCGTGCTCGTCGATGAGGGCGATCTGGGCGGCGCTGGTTCCCTCGGGCTGGTCCGCCACGTGGTACGGCACGATCCCGAAGTAGACCTCGGTCCCGTCCTTGATCCGCAGCTCGGCCAGCGGGGCGAAGTACTCCGGTCGCGTCTCGTTTTGCGGAACGGTGATCGCGAACCAGTTGACGGTGCGCCGCGCGTTCGCGTTGACGTGGCCGATGAGCTCGACCTGGAGGGCCAGGCTCTCGGGCTCCTTGAAGTGGACGTGCTGGTAGTCGCCGTAGCAGAGGTGCAGGCCGGCCGGGATCTCCGGCGGCACGGCGTCGACCAGCTCGCCCAGGACGCGGCCGGCCTCGGCGGGGGTCAGGTCCGGGAATCCCGGGAAGGAGCCGGTCAGCGCGCCGAACTCGACGGCGACGTCCCATTGGACGGCGATGTCGTCGTGGGGGATCTCGGCCAGCAGGCGATTGAGGTCACGGAGCATGGCGCCCGTGTACGCCGGCAGGACGGCCGGCACCTGATCCGGTACGAACCAGCCCGCGGCGGTGGCGAACGGCGTCGGGTACTGGACCTGGAAACGGACGTTCTCTGGGATGGTGCCGTCCTTGCGGAGGGCGGTGAAGATGCTGTAGCTCGCCAGGTAGGCATCGGCGTAGCCGGGGTTGAAGGTCCGGAAGAACTCGTCGAGGACGGACTCGTCGGTGATCTTCAGCTTCGGCAGGCCTTCGTAGCCCCGGGTTGGATCGAATGTTCCGACGGTCTCGACGCCCGGCAGCGCGCTCAGGCGGTTGACCTGGAAGAAGATCCAGTTGTTCCGCTCGCCGGTCTCGCCGTCCGGGATGCGCTTGACGCGGTCGCCAATCCGGGTCGCGATCTCGCGCATCGCGGTCTCGGCATCGGCGACGGCCAATCCGCCGTTCAGGTGTGCGCCAACGGGGTTCGTCATGACGGTACTCCCATCGTTCCTCGCAGGGGCACCGCTCCCATTGGGTCGGTTGCCGGGCCGTCAACGAGCGAGGTCTCTCGGGCCACTCTGGATAGGCATCGCGCGTGCGCGACCGCCCCATGGTACCCGCTGGCCACGGATGGCGTGGCGACTACAATCGGGCGGTCGGCGGGAGTAGCTCAGTTGGCAGAGCGTCAGCCTTCCAAGCTGAATGTCGCGGGTTCGATCCCCGTCTCCCGCTCCACCCCTACGATCATGCGGTGACCCGCCTGCGCGCCGCCGTGATCGGGACCGGGTTCGTCGGTCCGCACCACGTCGATGCCATCCGGCGAACCGGGTACGCGGACGTTGCGGTCCTGGTCGGGTCGAACCCGGATCGGACCGCCCGGCGCGCCGCTGACCTCGGGGTTGACCAGTGGTCCACCGATACCGATGCGGTCCTGGCCGACGCGACGATCGACGTCGTCCACGTCTGCACGCCCAACGACACCCATGTCTCGCTCGGGCGGGCGGTGCTCGAGGCCGGCAAGCACCTCGTCCTGGAGAAGCCGATCGCTGTGGATCGAGAAGGCGCCGAGGCGCTCGTCGACGCGGCGGCCAAATCGGACCGACACGCGATGGTGGCGCTCACCTACCGCGGCTACCCGATGGTCCAGCAGGCCCGGTCGATGGTCGCCGAGGGACACATCGGCGAGATCCGGCTCGTCCGCGGGGCGTACATCCAGGACTGGCTTGCGGACGCGGCCGACTACAACTGGCGGGTGGATCCAGAGGTTGGCGGTCGGTCCCGGGCCATCGCCGATATCGGGACGCATTGGTTCGACACCGCCGAGTTCGTGACTGGCCTCCGGGTGGACGCGGTGCAGGCCGACCTGGCGACCTTCATCCCGACCCGTTCCCGGAGCCTCGATGGGGGCGCCGCCTTCAGCACGGCGCGCGGCCCGGCCGAGGACGTGGCGGTGGCCTCCGAGGATGCCGCCACGATGCTGCTGCGATTCGGCGGCGGGGTCCGCGGAGCCTGCGTCGTGAGCCAGGTTTCGACCGGCAACAAGAACGCGTTCTCGCTCCACGTCGACGGCTCTCTCGGGTCGCTGACCTGGGAGCAGGAGCTGCCCGAGCGGCTCACTGTGCGCGAGCGCGGCGAGGAGCGCGTCTACGTCCGTGACCCCGGCTCGCAGCAGGCGAGCGCCGGCGTCCCGTGGCTCCCGGCCGGCCACCCGGAAGGATGGGGCGAGGCGCTCCGCGACCTCCTGCGGCCGTTCTACGCGGCTGTCGCCAGTGGGAGCCCGCCGCTCGGAGAGCGAGCGCCCTATCCGACTCTCGCCGTCGGCGCGAGGAGCATCGCCTTCGTCGAGGCCGCGCTGGATTCCGCGTCCTCCGGCACGTGGGCAAATCTGGCGGGGTAGGCTCGATCGGGCTCGTCAGCAGGAGAGGTGGAGCATGGATTCGTGGGCGAAGGGATTCGAGGCAATCACGCTGTTCGTGGAAGACCTGCCGGCGGCCCGGCAGTTCTACCAGGACGTCTTCGGCCTTCCAGTCTTCTTCGAGGACGACAGCTCGGCCGTGTTCAAGTTCGGGGAGACGCTCGTCAACCTGCTCGCGGTCGAGGCGGCGCCGGAGCTCATCGAGCCCGCGACGGTGGCGCCGCGGGAAGCGGGTAGCCGAACGGTGTTCACCCTGGCGGTGAACGACGTCGATGCGATGTGCGCGCAGCTCGCCACACGCGGTGTCACGCTGCTGAACGGGCCGATCGACCGGCCATGGGGGCCACGGACCGCGAGCTTCCGCGATCCGGCCGGGCAGATCTGGGAGATCGCGAAATAGCCCCCGCCGAGGTCGTTGTCGCCTGTGATGCCGAGGGAGACGGCTTCCGCTGCGCGGTGACCGTCGGGAACGATCCGGCCGCCTCGACCCACCATGTTCGGGTCGCGGCCGACGACCTGGAACGGCTGGCCGGGCCGAAGGTCACGGTCGAGCGCCTGGTCGAGGAGTCGTTCGCGTTCCTCCTGGAACGGGAGTCCCGGGAGTCGATCCTGCGCGAGTTCGACCTCCCGCTCATCGGCCGCTACTTCCCGGAGTACGAGTCCGAGATCCGCAGGCGCCTCGACGGCTGACGGGCGGCGGCTGACCACCAGCTGCCGACGCGTCCGAGGACCGCTACCCCTCCTCGTCTTCGGAGTCGTCGGGCTCGCCGATCTCGAAGTCGATGCAGACGAAGGGCTCGTCGCCTTCGACCCAGGCTCGGTGGCCGGGCCCGATCCAGAGGTGATCACTGGGGCCGGCGACGACCTCCTCACCCTCATCGGTCAAGTACCGGATCCGGCCCGATATGACGTACTCGCGGTGGACGATCTGGCAGCTCTCCCAGCCGTCGGTGTGGGGCTTGACCCATTCGTCCCA
Organism: uncultured Chloroflexia bacterium; assembly: GCA_963699235.1. Lineage (GTDB taxonomy): Bacteria > Chloroflexota > Limnocylindria > QHBO01 > QHBO01 > DASTEQ01. The sequence continues at coordinate 1,962,078 of OY969424.1, forward strand.
GCTCCAGCCCGGCTGGAGGACGGAACGCGAAACCATCGAGTCGCCCGCAAGGGTGTAGCCGGACGCCCCGGCATCGCCGTCGGTGAACGCCTCGTCGGGCTGGTCGAGATTCTTGACGATGATGGCCATGACGGGCTCCGGAGCAGGGAACCGATTCTGCGCCAGAAACGACGCAGGGGCCTCGCGAACCCCTTTCGGAGTCGCTTGGCCCCTATCGGCTCGCCTATCGGTGCGGGTGTTACCCCGAACAAACGGACGCGCCCGCGTCGCGCCCGACTCCCGATCTGAACACCGAGCCCACCGTCCAAGCGGGACGACGAACCTGGCGCCCGAACCGTTGTCGGACTTCTTTGGCGACGCCTGACTTGAAATGCCGCCTGGCGACGTGCCCGCCGCCAAACCAGAACTGTAGGCCAGTCCAGTCGAGTTCGAGCGTCACCCGAAAGTGACATCCCGCCGGTTCCCGACTGTAGCCAGCTCGCCCGCGACATTGTCACCGAGTCATCCCGGCCGTCCCTGACACGGTATTTCGACCGTGCCCGGGGCCAACCGGGCGGTGGCAGTGAGCCGCTTGCGCGCTGGAGCGGGCGCTTAACTCCGCTTCCTACGCTACCAGCACCCGGCGAAGACACCGTTGCCAACGTAAACGCCAACTCCAGTGTCTCCGTACCACCCGGTCGCGGCAAGCCGCGGGATCAGGTGGCTGACGGAATATACGCCATTCGGCGGCGGGTGACGAGCGTTTTCTGCAGCCTCACTTCGGGGCCAGCGACGCGAGCAGCCGAAGCATCGGCGTCGCGGTGGCGAAGGCCTCCGCGAGGACCTCCGGGAGGTCCGGTGAGAGGGCCTCGGCGTCGCTCAGCCGCCGGCCGAACAGGACGTCCTTGAGCTTCAGGAGCTCCGCGTCGGGGTGGTCGGCGGGGTACGCGGGCGGGACCCGCTTGAGCCGATCCTCGCCCTCGAGCTCGCCGAATGCCGCCTGGAACGGAGCCGCGTCGGTGACCGCATGCAGGCGCTTGGGCTCATCCACCACCAGCCGCCGCCAGGCGTCCAGGTGGGCACGGTCGGCATGCCACATCCCGCCGCCCAGGTAGGCCTCGTCCGGCGAGAACGAGAAGTAACCACCCGGCCGGTGGACCGATTCGGTCCGGCTGCGCGGGGCTGTGACCGCCGCGCCGGGCTCGTCCCACGGGAAGCTGGCGCTGACGTAGGTCTTGTACGGCGCCTTGTCCTTCGAGAAGCGGACGTCGCGGTAGAGGCGGAACGGCGAGCCTGCGTCCGCCCGCAGCGGGATCTTCCGCCGGCGGAACCGTTCGCCGAGGTCGACGCAGAGCGCCTCCAGCGGCTCCTTGAGCAACTGCTCGAACTCCTGCTTGCGCGGCTGGAACCAGCCACGGTCGTTGTTGGCCGAGAGCTCGAGCAGGAAGTGGATTGCCTCCGGCGTGAATCCGGTGAACGCGGGCATCGGTCAGTAGTGGATCCGGTTCGGGATGGCGGCGAACTCGCGCCAGACCTCGACCATCTCGTCTCGGAGAAGCTCGCGGGCGGGGACGGCCCGATCCGGGCCAGGCTGGGTCACGGCCTCGTAGATCGACTCGTCGTCGAAGGCGCCGTACTCGAGCGCGTCGCGGATGGTGGAGGAGTAGTAGATCGATTCGACCCGCGCCCACCACGCCGCGGCGTAGCACATCGGGCACGGCTCACCGGTGGTGTACACCGTGCAGCCGGCCAGGAGGTAGGTGCCGAGCCGGGCACACGCATCCCGAATGGCCACGACCTCCGCGTGGGCGGTCGGGTCGTTGGAGATGGGCACCTGGTTCACTCCTTCGCCGACCACCACGCCATCACGGACGATGACGCACGCGAACGGGCTCCCGGTACGGTCCACCAGGGCGCTGTGCCGGGCGAGGCCGATGGCCTGCCGCATGAAGGCGTCGTGATCGGTCTCGGTCATGGCTGCTCCAGCTGCTCGGCGGAATCTACTCCCTGACGGGCCGCCGGTGCGGGTCCTCGAATCGGTCACACTGGACCTCGATGCGCCCCTTCAGGTTCGGGCTCACGGCTGGCTGGGTCGGCAACGGGGAGGCATGGCTCGCCCTCGCCCGACGGGCGGAGGAGCTGGGCTACGACGTCCTCCTCGTCCCGGACCACCTGACCGGCCAGCTGTCCCCCGTGCCCGCCCTGGCCGCTGCCGCGGCGGTGACCAGCCGGCTGCGTATCGGCTCCTACGTGTTCGCCAACGACTTCCGCCACCCCCTGCTCCTGGCCCGGGAGGCCGCCACCCTCGACGCGTTGTCCGGTGGCCGGCACGAGTTCGGGATCGGCGCAGGCTGGCGGGTCAGTGACTACCGGCAGCTCGGCGTCCCGTACGACGCGGCCGGGCGCCGCATCGACCGGATGGAGGAGGCGCTCGGCGTCATCCACCGGCTGTTCGCGGGGGAGACCGTGACCCACGAAGGCGGTCACTACCACCTGCGCGGTGCCCGTCTCATGCCCCGACCCCTCCAGCGTCCGCGGCCGCCGATCATGGTGGGCGGTGGCGGACCGCGCATGCTCGGGATCGCCGCGCGCGAGGCGGACATCGTGGGCTTCGTCCCCCAGTTCAGCGCCGCCGGTCGGCCGATCGTCCGGCAGCTGACCGAGAGCGCGCTGGCCGAGAAGGTGGCCCTCGTGCGCTCGGCAGCCGGAGATCAGTTCGAGCATCTCGAGCTCAACCTCTTCATCGCCCTGGCCGGGATGATCGGCAGCGGCACGGGCCCGCTGTCGTCTGTGGCGGCCGCCGGCCTCGCGGCGGGTGCGGGTGTCATCCGTTCCCCGTACGCGCTCCATGGCACCCGCGCCCGGCTTCGAGAGATCCTCCAGCGCCGCCGCGATCGGCTGGGGATCAGCTACTACTCGTTCCCCCAGCCGGCGATGGAGTCCATGGCATCCCTCGTCGAGGATCTCGCCGGGCGCTAGTCGAGGCGGGTGTTCAGCGGTACAGGTCCTGCCAGTCGATCTCCCAATCGGGGCGAGAGGAATCGGTGACGATCCGGTCGACCACGGGCATCTCGACCACGGGCACCTCGGAGGAGTACCACCGCGCATCCGCGACGGCTGCGACCCGGGCCGGCCGGTGGCCGGATCCCTGCCTGAGGTGGATGACGTACATCATCAGAAGGCCGGCAACGGTCGTGACCAGGCTCGCGAGGAACAGTGGTGTGGTCCCGAGCTCCTCGGTCAGGGCGGTGTCCGGCACCCCGTCGCCATCGGGGGCATCACCCACCTCGCCGATCGCGAACTCGCTGAAGGCGGTCAGTCCGGCGGCCGTGGCCGTCGTCGGAGTCGATGGAGCGGCCGCCGGGTAGGTCCAGCCCGCGTTCCACTTGGCGACGACGAATGCCGACGAATCCGCGCCCGGGTCGACATCGGCCGGAGCCCAGGTGAACTGCGCGTCGGCGGTGTCGAACACGACCCCGCCGCTCACGAGGCTCCACCAGCGGTTGACGTCGGCGGACGGGTTCAGGATCGAGCTCGCGATGTCCGGGTGTTCGCCAGCGGTCGTGGTCACCGTGACCGTGCCGTCGAGGGTGACCATCCCGAAGGTCACCGAGACCGGGGCGTACGTCGTGGCGTCGCCGATCTCATAGGTCACGACCACACCCGGTCCCGACACCACCGGCTTCTCCAGCGCGCCGTCCACGTGACCGGACGTTCGCGAGACGACACCCGCCAGGTCCATGGTCAGGACCCAGGGACGGGATCGGAGGATCCCATCCGACAGGTCGAGGCCCAGGCCGATCCGCATCGGTCCGTTCAACGCCGCGCCGTTGGGGTTGGCCAGGCTGAGGTTGGCAAGGTCGGTGAGGCTGGCGGGGATCACGATGTTGGCGCCCGTCCCGAACACCTCCAGCGACGACGCCGGGTTGCCCGTCAGGTTGGTCGGGCTGCCGGCGATCGGGTTGGCGATCGCGAGCAGCTGGCCGCCGAAGTCGGTCGGGCCGCCGAGGGTCAGGGTTCCTGTGACCCGGACCCCGGTGTTCAGGGTGGCTCCCGCCGGATTGCTCACCGTCAGGTCGAACAGACCGATGACGGCGGCTGCGCCGCCGAGCGTCTGCGGCGCCGTCCCGTCGAGGACCAGGGCTCCGGGGCCGGGGGAGAACGCACCGTCTATTGTCACGTCGCCGGCGACCGCGGCGACCCATCCCGCCGCGTCCAGGGTGCCACCGGAGACCCACAGGTCGCCGTTGACGTCGAGGTCGTCGAGGAGCGTCGCCGTCCCGCCGGTGACTCGGACGTCGGAGAAGGCCATGCCCGCGGCGTTGATGGTCGTACCGGTGTCGAACACGACCAGCGACGTTCCGGCATCCACCGTCCCGTCCAGCCAGGTCCAGGACGAGGTGAGGAGCCGAATCGTCCCCGCCAGGAACAGCGTGCCGGAGGGCTTGTCGATGACGACGTTGGCCACGTCGCCGGTGGTCGTGGTCGCGCTTCCGGTGAACGTTTGCGTACCCGTTCCCGCGATGAGGAGGGTGCCGGTCTCGCCGTCGAATGTGTCGAGCAGCGTGATGTCGCCCAGTGCCGCCATCGTCCCGCCCTCGAGGTCGCCGTTGATCAACGTCAGGGGACCGCTCACGCTGACGGTGTCGCCGACGGCGACCACCACGGCCCCTGAGCGCAGCTCGACGGCGTCGAGGGTGTGGGTGCCCGAGATGGTCAGGTTGCCGGTGAAGACGACCGTGCTGCCGGCCGTGACCAGGCCACCACTGAGGTAGGTCCAGTTCCGGCCGGTGCGGAGGGTGCCGGTCAGGGTCAGGCTGGCGGCGGGCTTATCGAAGGTGACGTTGGGCAGGCTGCCGGTGGTCGAGTTGTGGAAGCCAGTGAAGGTCTGCGGGCCGGGGCCGTTGACCAGGACCGTCGCCGTCCCGCCGCCGGTGAACCCGACCCGGGCGACGAGGTCGCCCTCGACGGCCAGGGTGCCGGTGTTGAGGGCCCCACTGAACAGCTCGAGGCTGCCGGCCGCGGTCAGGGTCGTACCGGCGGCCAGTGTCACCGTGCCCCGGACCTCGACGTTGTGCAGGCTGTGCGAACCGGTGATCGTGCCGCCGGTGAACACGACCGTGCTGCCGGTCGTGACCAGGCCACCGGGGGCCGCGGTGTAGGTCCAGTTGCGGCCGGTGCGGAGGGTGTCGGTGATGGTCAGCACGCCGGAGGGCTTGCTGATCTCGATGTTGGGCAGGCTGCCGGCGACGGTGGTGTGGTCACCGTCAAAGACCTGGACACCGGGGCCGTTGAACAGGAGAAGGGCGGTCCCGCCGCCGGTGAAGCCGATACGGGCGTGGACGTCGCCCTGGGCAGCCAACGTGCCGGTGGCAGCCACCTGGTTGAGCGTCCCGCTGAACAGCTCGGTGGCACCGGCCGCGGTCAGGGTCGTGCCGGCAGCCAGCGTGACCGTGCCCCGCACCTGGACCGCGTCGAGGGTGTGCGAACCGGTGATCGTGCCGCCGGTGAAGACGAGGGTGTGGCCCGTCACGGTGAGACCGCCCGCTGCGGTATAGGTCCAGTTGCGGCCGGTGCGGAGCGTGTCGGTCAGCGTCAGGGTCCCGCTTGGCTTGTTGATCTCGACGTTCGGCAGGCTGCCGGCGACGGTGGTGTGGTCGCCGTCGAACGTCTGGGCCCCGGAGCCGTTCAACAGGAAAAGGGCGGTGCCGCCGCCGGTGAAGCCGATCCGGGCGTGGACGTCGCCCTGGGCGGCCAGGGTGCCGGTGGCAGCCACCTGGTTGAGGGTCCCGCTGAACAGCTCGGTGGTGCCGGTCGCGGTCAGGGTCGTACCGGCGGCCAGTGTCACCGTGCCCCGGATCTCGACGTTGTTCAGGGTCTGCGAGCCGGTGACCGTGCCCCCGGCGAAGACCATCGTGTGGCCGGTGGTGGTGAACGTGCCGGGGACCGCGGTGTAGGTCCAGTTGTGGGAGGTGCGGAGGGTGCCGGCCAGGGTCAGGTTGCCGGCCGGCTTGTTGATGACCACGTTCGGCATGTCGCCGCTGCCGACCGCGTGGCTGGCAGTGATCGTCTGGTTGCCGGCCCCGTTCAGGAGGAGCGTGCCCGAGCTGCTGGTCGCCGTGAAGCCGGCCGCCACGGTGACGTCGCCCTGAGCGGCGAGGGTGCCGGTCGCGACCGCGCCGGTGACCAGGGCCACGGATCCGGTGGCGGTGACCGTCGTCCCGGCCGCGATGGTGATCGTGCCGCCCCGGATCTCGACGTTGTTCAGGGTCTGCGAGCCGGTGACCGTGCCCCCGGCGAAGACCATCGTGTGGCCGGTGGTGGTGAACGTGCCGGGGACCGCGGTGTAGGTCCAGTTGTGGGAGGTGCGGAGGGTGCCGGCCAGGGTCAGGTTGCCGGCCGGCTTGTTGATGACCACGTTCGGCATGTCGCCGCTGCCGACCGCGTGGCTGGCAGTGATCGTCTGGTTGCCGGCCCCGTTCAGGAGGAGCGTGCCCGAGCTGCTGGTCGCCGTGAAGCCGGCCGCCACGGTGACGTCGCCCTGAGCGGCGAGGGTGCCGGTCGCGACCGCGCCGGTGACCAGGGCCACGGATCCGGTGGCGGTGACCGTCGTCCCGGCCGCGATGGTGATCGTGCCGCCCCGGATCTCGACGTTGTTCAGGGTCTGCGAGCCGGTGACCGTGCCCCCGGCGAAGACCATCGTGTGGCCGGTGGTGGTGAACGTGCCGGGGACCGCGGTGTAGGTCCAGTTGTGGGAGGTGCGGAGGGTGCCGGCCAGGGTCAGGTTGCCGGCCGGCTTGTTGATGACCACGTTCGGCATGTCGCCGCTGCCGACCGCGTGGCTGGCAGTGATCGTCTGGTTGCCGGCCCCGTTCAGGAGGAGCGTGCCCGAGCTGCTGGTCGCCGTGAAGCCGGCCGCCACGGTGACGTCGCCCTGAGCGGCGAGGGTGCCGGTCGCGACCGCGCCGGTGACCAGGGCCACGGATCCGGTGGCGGTGACCGTCGTCCCGGCCGCGATGGTGATCGTGCCGCCCCGGATCTCGACGTTGTTCAGGGTCTGCGAGCCGGTGACCGTGCCCCCGGCGAAGACCATCGTGTGGCCGGTGGTGGTGAACGTGCCGGGGACCGCGGTGTAGGTCCAGTTGTGGGAGGTGCGGAGGGTGCCGGCCAGGGTCAGGTTGCCGGCCGGCTTGTTGATGACCACGTTCGGCATGTCGCCGCTGCCGACCGCGTGGCTGGCAGTGATCGTCTGGTTGCCGGCCCCGTTCAGGAGGAGCGTGCCCGAGCTGCTGGTCGCCGTGAAGCCGGCCGCCACGGTGACGTCGCCCTGAGCGGCGAGGGTGCCGGTCGCGACCGCGCCGCCCGTGAGGCTCAGCGTCCCGACGATGTCCAGCGTGTCTCCCGCCGCGACCGTCTTGGTGCCGGACAGGAAGGCAACGTTGTTCAGGGTGAGGCTCGTCGGGACATCGATCGTGGCGTTGCTGGTGGAGAAGGTCACGGTTCCCAGGTTGTGGGCGAACGAGCCGCCGGAGACGGTGAACGCCCCGTTCACGGTCAGGGTGGCGGCGGTGCTCGTGAACGAGCCGCCGCTGAGGGTGAACTGGTCGCTGACCGTGATGGCCGCCGTGCCACCGACAAAGGTGCCGCCGGCCTGGATGAAGTCGGCCACGCCCCCGGTCACGGTCAGCGTCGTGCCGAGCGCCTGGGTGACCACGCCGGCGTAGGTGGCCGCGATGGTCACGCCCTGGACGGTCGCGTTCACATTGATGGTGACCGGCTCGGCGCTGGTCGCGTCGAACACGACGGTGTCGCCTGCGACAGGGGCGACATCGCCCACCCAGTTCAGCGGATCGGTCCAGTTCTGGGTCGCCAGTGAACCGCCGTCCCACGTCCGTGTCGCGCCGGCGACGGGCGCGGGAACGCCCACCACGACCAGGATCGTGACAACGATCAAGGTCGGAGTGAAGAGCAGGCGAGTGGCGCCGATGGCGGTGCGCAGGGATGCAGCGAGGCTCAATCGACGCGGCGCTTGGATGACTATGGATCCACTCCAAATGGCCCCCGAGGGCGGATCCTCCTCCTTCGTCTCCGTGACGCGAGCCCTGCGTAGGCGACGACGATCCTGTAAACGAGGATATCAAACGCCGTTCGGCGCGATGTCGGAATCACCACTTCAGCGGCCGGATTCCGGTACCCCCTCGATGAACCGCGCGCTAGGCGATGACTCGCTGACGGCGTAGTACTTTCAGGTCATCCGCCTCGTAGCCGACCAGCGTGAGCACCTCGTCGGTGTGCTCACCGAGGCGTGGCGGCGGCCGGTGAATCGGAAGCCGCTCCCCGTCGAGCAGGATGGGGGACGCCGGCAGCGCCACGCTATCGAGTTCCGTTACCCACCCCGGGTCGATCTCCCGCATGGCACGGACCGCCTCACCAACCCCGTGCACTGGACCGCCAGGGATGTCGGCGGCGACCATCGCCTCCACCAGCTCGTCCCGGGCCCAGGTCGCAATCCTCGACTCCAGCTCGGCGAGCACCTCGCCCCGCCGAACGACCCGCTCCGGGTTCGTCGCCCACTCCGGGCGAGGCGCCACGCCCAGCAGGGCGCAGAGCCGCTCGAACTGCGCGTCGTTGCCGACGGCGACCACCACGTGCCCATCGCGCGCCTCGAACACCTGGTAGGGAACGATGTCCGGATGGCCCGTCCCCCACCGCAGCGGCTCAGCGCCGGTGGCGAGGTGGTTGCCGAGGACGTTGGTCAGCCCCGCAGTCGCCGCCTCCACCAGGCTCACCGTGGCGGAGGTCGGGACCCCGCCACGCTCCCGCGCGGCAAGACCGGCCAGGGCCGCCACGGCGGCTTCGAGGCCGGCGAGGAGGTCCAGGAGCCCGATGCCCATCTTGATCGGTCCGCCACCCGGCTCACCGGTGACCGCCATCTGGCCGCTCCACGCCTGGGCCACGAGGTCGTAGGCCGGCCGCTCGGCGAGCGGGCCGTCCCCCGGGAAGCCGCGCACGATGGAGACGACGAGGTGCGGGTGCCGCTCCCGGAGCCGGACCGGATCGAGGCCGAGTCGCGTCGCCACCGAGGGCAGGTAGTTGTGGATCAACAGGTCGGCCCGAGCAGCCAGCCGATCGAGCACCTCGCGGCCGGCATCGGTCTTCAGGTCCACCACGATGCTGCGCTTGTTACGGTTCACCGCCGCGAAGTAGGCGCTCCGCCCATCCGCCGGGTCACCCCAGAACGGCGGGCCCCAGCCTCGGGTCTCATCGCCCAGCGGCGGCTCGAGCTTCCAGACGTCGGCGCCGAGGTCGGCGAGGAGCATCGTGGCGTGGGGTCCGGCGAAGACCCGCGAGCAGTCGAGGATGGTGACGCCCGCCAGCGGCAGGCGCTCGGTCACGGCTGGGAGGCCGTGGAGGCGCTGGATGACGTCGGAGCCGGAGTCGTCGAGGCGGGGCCCTCGTACAGCCCGAGGCGGGCGACCGCCCGCTGGACCCAGGCCGGGGCCCACCAGTTCAGCCGGCCCATGACCCGCATGAAGGCGGGCACCAGCACCCCACGAACGACAGTGGCGTCGATGAGCACCGCCAGCGCCATCGAGAAGCCGATCGCCTTCAGGAACAGGACGTCGGAGAGGGCGAAGGCGGAGAAGACGACGACCATGATCAACGCCGCGCCGGTGATGATCCCGCCGGTGATCCCGATCCCCTCCGCCACCGATCGGGTGTTGTCCCCGGTCGCCACCCATCGCTCGCGGATGCGGGACAGGAGGAGGACCTCGTAGTCCATCGACAGCCCGAACAGGATCGCGAACATCAGGATCGGCAGCCAGGCCGCCAGCGACCCGGTGGCCTCGAAGCCGAGGAGACCCGAGAGGTTGCCCTCCTGGAAGATCCAGACCAGGGCGCCGAAGCTGGCGGTGATCGAGACCAGGCTCATGAGGACGGCCTTGACCGGCAGGAAGACCGATCCAAAGGTGAGGAACAGGACGATCAGGGTGACGGCGAAAACGATCGCCACCGCGACCGGGATGCTCGACCGGAAGCTGGTCATGAAGTCGGCCGATCGGGCGGCGAGGCCGGCCACCCCGACCGTCGAGCCGGGCGGATCGGGCACGGAACGGACCTCTTCGACCAATCCACGTCCGGCCTCCGAGTCCGGGAGCAGCGCCGAGAAGACCGTGACCCGGGTCGTGTCGCCTGCCACCGTCTGGGACACCCAGTCGGCGAGGCCCGGCGGCCACTGGTCCAGGGGCAGGGAGAGGGCGGCGAGGTACTGGTCGGCGGGCAGGCCGGGCGGGGGGTCGAGCACGCTTTCGATCGACTCCACGCCCTCGAGGACGCTGATCTCGTCGACGTAGGCCTCGAGGTCCGCGATCCGGTCGGGGGTCAGCCCTCCATCCTCGAGGTTGGCCACGCCGCTGTAGGTGACCGCGGCCAGCATCGGGTCGGAGTCACCGCCGGGGAACTCGTCGCGGAGGACGATGAAGCCCTCCTTGGCCGGGGTATCGGGCAGGTCCTCGAGGTTGCCCCCGGTGGACAGCTCGATGCGGAGGAACGGCGTCCCGGCCAGCAGCAGGAGGGCCAGGATCGGTCCACCGATGAGCAACGGGTGGCGCATGACCCGGGCCGCCACGCGCGACCAGAATCCGTGGCCGTGCCGCCGCTCGGCCTCGACCGGATCGTCCTCGACGGAGCGGAGGAAGCGCGGCATGGGGACCTTCAGCCGGTTCACCCGGTGGCCGAGCATGCCGAGCAGGGCCGGGAGGACGGTGAGCCCATAGACCATGGTGGCGAGGACGACGACCACGCCCCCTATGCCCATCGAGCGCAATGCGTCGGCCTCGAACACCACCAGCGCCGCCATGCCGATCGCCACCGCCATGCCGGACACGGCCACCGCCTTGCCGACCGTCGCCATCGTGCGCTCGACTGCCTTGTCAACCGGGTGATGGAGCAGCTCCTCGCGGAACCGGCTGACGAGGAACAGCGAGTAGTCGATGGCCAGCGCCAGCCCGATCATGGTGGCGAGGTTGGTGACGAAGATCGACATCTCGACCTCGTTGGCCATCAGGCCGATGATCGCGAAGGTGCTGACCAGCGACAGCCCGGCGATGAGCAGCGGCAGCCCGGCCCCAACCAGGGTGCCGAACACGACCAGCAGGATGAGGCCGGCCACCGGCAGGCTGATCAGCTCAGCCTGCTGGAGGTCCTCCTCGATGACGGCGTTGAACTCGTCGTACACGACGGGCACGCCGGTGATCCACATCTCATCCACGCTCGCCGGCTGCTCGACCAGGTCGACCAGTCGCTGCGAGTCCTCGACCGCCTCGTCGTCCGGGGAGTTCAGGCGGACGAGGGCGAACGTCATCGTCCCGTCGGTCGAGAGGAACCGGGCGTCGCCGGTGTCGGCGTAGGTGATGATCTCGTCCACGGCGGGGTCATCCGCCAACGGGGCCACGGCGTCGGCCAGGATCTCCTGGAAGTCATCCGACGCGGCATCGCCGTCCGGATCGGCCAGGACCACGAACATTGCGGTGGCCTGCTCGCCGAAGCGGTCGGCGAGCAGCTCCTCGGTGACCATCGACTCCGAGCCTTCGATCTGCCACCCGCCCTGCGAGAGATCGCCCCCCGCCTGGCTGACCCAAACGGACAGGCCGATGACCGCGATCAGGCCGATGGGCGGGATCCAGCGACGGAAGCGGTAATCGAAGCGGCCGAGGGCGGAAAACACGGCCGCCACTCTAGCCGACCTTCCCGCAGGACGCCCCGGCTATGATCGGGCGCGATGCATCGGCCCGACCCGTCGTGACGGCCCTGGCCCCGGCCACCTGGTGGCGCGGCCTCGGCGGCCTCACCCGTTCGGGCAGCCCGGTCGAGGGGCTGTCGTGGGCCCTCTACGACTTCGCGAACACGATCTACAGCTACGCGATCGTGTCCTACGCGATGGGCCTTTGGGTGATCGGTGATGATCGGCTCGGCGAAGGACCAGGGCAGCTGTGGTTTGGGATCGCCTTTGCCATCAGCATGGGCGTCAACGCCGCCGTCTCGCCAATCCTCGGCGCCGCCAGTGATCGCCTGGGCAGGCGGATCCCCTTCCTCCTCTTCTTCACGATCATGTGCGTAGTTGGCACCATCGCCATCGGCTTGATCCCCGAAGGTGGCGTCGAGCTCGCGTTCCTGGGTCTCGCCCTGTTCGCTCTGACCAACTTCGCCTTTCAATCGGCGCTCATTTACTACGATGCCACGCTGCCGATCGTGTCGCGGATTGGGGCATTGGGAAAAATGTCGGGCCTTGGCGTAGCCGTCGGCTATCTCGGGACAATATTCATCGCCACCCTCATCCTCATCCTGGGGACCGGTGCTAGCAGCGCAACGTTTGTGCTCGCGGCCCTGATGTTCGCGGCGTTCAGCATCCCGATGTTCGCCTTCGTCCACGATCGACCCGGTCCAAGCGGACGAGTGACGGCGGGCGACGTCCTGGGGTCGTGGGGGCAGCTGGCCACGACGCTGCGCCACGCCCGGGCAGTTCCCGGCCTTCTGAGATTCCTGGTGGGCCGCTTTTTCTACACGGATCCTGTCAACACGGTCATTGTCGTCATGGCGGTGTTCGCCACCCAGGCCATCGGTTTTACGCAGGCGGAAGCCAACATCGCGCTCCTCAGCCTGACCGTTGCGGCAGTCATCGCCAGCTTCCTCTGGGGTCGACTGGTCGAATCGATCGGGCCCAAGCGAACGCTCATGATGGTCCTCGGCACCTGGGTCCTTGGGCTGTTCATCGGCGGGATCTACCTGAGTGTGCCCACGTTCCTGCTCGCGGGCGTGCTGCTGGGAGCCGCCCTGGGCGGCGTGTGGACATCGGATCGGGTATTCATGCTTCGGCTTTCGCCGCCGGCGAACGTCGGCGAGTTCTTCGGTCTTTACGGCCTGGTCGGAAAGGCGAGCGCGATCACGGGTCCACTCCTCTACGGAGCGGTCGTGAGCCTCCTCTTACCGAGCCTTGGAACTGTTGCGTACCAGGTCGCAATCTTCTCCCTGCTCGGGCTGATGGTCGTCGGCGTCGTCCTTCTGCGCGGCGTACCCGAGCCACCGCGAGAAGCCGAGATGGCCATGATGGCGGCGCTTGGCGGGGATCCCCCCTCGAACGCAGCATGACCTTGATCGTGGCCCACCGGGGGGCGTCACGGGCGATCCCGGAGAACACGATGGAGGCGTTCCAGGCCGCGGTCGAGGCTGGCGCCGACGCGATCGAGCTCGACGTCCACCTCACCGCCGACGGGGAGCTGGCCGTCATCCACGACCCCACCCTCGATCGGACGACCGATCGCACGACGACGGTGGCCACCGCGACCATGGCGGACATTCGCGAGGCGGACGCCGGATGGGCCTTTCTCGGAGCCGACAGCTCGTACCCGTTCCGCGGCACCGGGATGGCCGTCCCGACCCTGCCCGAGGTGCTCGCCTGGCTGCCGGCGGGAACCGGGCTGGCGGTCGAGATCAAGGCCTCGGCCGCGGCGGACGGAGTGGTGGCTGCCCTGGCCGGAACGAGCGTCCGCGAGGCCGGCCAGGTGACGGTCATGAGCTTCCTCGAGGTTGGGATCGAGCGCGTCCGCGAGCTGGCGCCAGACCTCCCCACCGGGCTCCTCCTCGTCCCGGGGGACAACTTTGAGCGTGGGCTGAAGTGGGTCGTCGAGCACGGGCACGCGGCGGTCATGCCGTACGACATCGACCTCGGCAAGGACCCGTCTGCCAACGTGGCGCAGGCGACGTCATGGGGAGCGCGGGTGGGGTGCTACGTCGTGAACGAACCCGAGCGCATGCAGCAGCTGGCCGCAGCGGGCCTGTGGGGATTCGTGACCGACGTCCCCGACGTGGCCCGGGAAGTGCTCGGCCCTCGCCCCGCCGCGGGCGCGGAGTAGGTCAGCCGGCGGCAGCCCCGGTCAGCTCTCCGAGCGCAGCCTTGGCGGCGGCGCCGTCGCTGACCGCGAATAGGACGCCGACCTTGCCGTCCTCCATCCCGATCGGGAAGAAGGCCTCGATGTTCACCCCCGCCTCGCCGAGACGGCGTGCGGCGTCGGCGAGCGTCCCCGGTCGGTTCTCGAGCCAGGCCGCGGCCACGTCCGCTTCGCGGAAGGTGACTCCGGACTCCTGAAGGGCGGCACGTGCCCCATCGTCGTCGTTGACCTGGATCGCGATGGCTCCGCCCTCCCCCCAGGTCGTCGCCCCGCCGGCGGTGACGTTGACTCCGCGCTGGGCAATGCCGTCGAGGACCCGGGCGAGCTGGCCGGGCTTGTTCTCGGCACTGATGATGAATGCGTGCATGCAATCTCCTTCGTCGCGCTGCATCGTTGAGTGGAGACGAGCGTACACCCACCTGTGCGTCCAGCGACGACAACCGCGTGACCGGCCACTGATCACGAAAGGCCGGACCCCGGGGTCGGTGGTGACGGTACCCTCCCCTCGATGACCTACAGCATCGTCTCCCGCGACCCTGCCACGGGGCGGTTTGGGATCGCGGTGCAATCCCACTACCTCGGGGTCGGGCCGGTCGTGCCCTGGCTGGAGCCCGGAGTCGGGGCCGTCGCGACCCAGGCCCGGGTTGACATCAGCTTCGGGCCGATCGGACTCGAGCTGCTGCGGAACGGCCGCTCGGCGGAGAAGGTGTTGGCCGCCCTCCTGGCCAGCGACGAGACGCCGGAGGTTCGACAGGTGGGCGTCGTGGACACCGAGGGCCGGGCGGCCGCCTTCACCGGGTCGGAGACCATCCCCGCGGCTGGTCACTTCGTCGGCGAGGGCTTCACCGTCCAGGGCAACCTCCTCGAACGGGACACCTGCTGGCCCGCCATGGCCCGTGCGTACGAGGCGGCGTTGGCGGAAGAGCTGCCCTTCAGCGAGCGGCTGCTCCGCACGCTCGAGGCCGCGGAGGCCGAGGGCGGGGACGTCCGCGGTCGTCAGAGCAGCGCGATCGTTATCGTCGAGGGCACGCTTCAGCCGAACTCGTGGAGGGGCCGCGTCCTCGACGCCCGGGTCGACGACCACCCGGACCCGGTGCCCGAGCTGCGGCGGATCGTGAACCTGTACGAGGCGTATGCCCTCTTCGATCCGGACGCGACCGCGGAGCTCGGCGAGTCGCTCGACGAGGCGGCCGCATACGCCGAGGCCCGGCGCCGCGCGCCGGAGGCCATCGAGCTCGTGTTCTGGATGGGAATCGAGCACGCCAAGCGCGGGGAGCTCGACGAGGCCAAACGCGAGCTGGCCATCGCGTTCGCCGCCGATTCACGCTGGCGGACCACCCTCCAGCACCTCGGGGACGCCAGCCGCGAAGGGATGACCCCGAAGCTCGTCGGGGAGCTGCTCGGCTAGGCCTACCAGTTGGTCGCGGTGGCGGCCACGTGCTCGCCGATGGACTCCAGCCAGCGCTCGGCGTCGATCGCGGCCTTGCAGCCGTCACCGGCGGCGGTCACCGCCTGGCGGTAGCGATGGTCGTGAACGTCGCCGGCCACGAAGACCCCTTCGATGTTGCTGCTCGTCTCTCCCGGCCCTCGCCCCGCGATCTCGCAGTAGCCCCGGGCGTCGAGGTCGAGCTGGCCCACGAACAGGTCGGTGTTCGGCTTGTAGCCGATGGCGATGAACAGGCCCTGGGCATCGAGCATCTCCTCGGACCCGTCCGCGGTGTCGCGCAGGCGGAGCTGGTCGACCGTGGTGTCGCCCATGACCTCGGCCACCTCCCGGTTCCAGCGGATGTCGATCTTGGGGTGCTCGCGGGCGCGGTCCTGCATGATCTTCGAGCCGCGGAACTCGTCGCGGCGGACGAGCATCGTCACCTTGTTCGCGAACTTGGTGAGGAACAGGGCTTCCTCGAGGGCGGTGTCTCCACCACCCACCACCGCCACGTCACGGTCGCGGAAGAAGAACCCGTCACAGGTCGCGCAGGCCGAGACGCCGCGTCCGCGGAACGTTTCCTCGCTGTCGAGCCCGAGCCATAGGGCGCTGGCCCCGGTGGCCACGATGACCGCGTCGGCGAGGTACAGGTCGTCGCGAACCCACAGCTTGAACGGGCGTTCGGAGAAGTCCACCTTGGTGACGTCCTCCTCCAGCATGTGAGCGCCGAAGCGCTCCGCCTGGCGCCGGAAGAGGTCCATCAGCTCCGGACCGAGGATGCCGTCGGGGAAGCCGGGGTAGTTCTCGACGTCGGAGGTGATCATCAGCTGCCCGAGCGGGGCGTTGCCGGCGAACACGAGCGGCGCGAGGTTGGCGCGGGCCGCATAGAGCGCCGCGGTCAGCCCGGCCGGGCCGGAGCCGATGATGGCGAGCTTGGGATGGGAGAGGTCCACGGGCGGCGTCTGGCCGTTGGTGGGGGCAGTGCTGGCGGTCATATCCTCGGGTCGCAGTCTAGCCCGCGCCACGTGCGCGGAACCGTCGTCAGCGTATCAGTAGTTGCGCAAGTACGCAAGTGCTTTCGGGCTCGAGGAGCGATGCCCGACGCGTGCGTCGGTACACTCATCGGACCGATGACCGAGATCGCTGTCGCGGCCCCGCGCCGCCAAACCCCCACCGTGGACGTCGGCGGGGTGTTGGTCGGGTCCGACCACCCGGTCGTCGTCCAGTCGATGACCAACACCGACACCGCGGACGCCGACGCCACCGCCATCCAGGTCGCCCAGCTGGCCCACGCCGGATCGGAGCTGGTCCGGGTCACGGTCAACACCGATGCCGCGGCCCAGGCCGTGCCGGTCATCCGGGACAAGCTCGACAAGCTGGGGGTCGGGGTGCCGATCATCGGCGACTTCCACTACAACGGCCACCTCCTGCTCACGAAGTACCCCGACTGCGCCGCGGCCCTCGCCAAGTACCGGATCAACCCCGGCAATGTGGGCACCAAGCGGCGCGACGAGCAGTTCCGGACGATCATCGAGGTCGCCATCGCCAACGGGAAGCCGGTTCGGATCGGGGTCAACTGGGGATCGCTCGACCAGCAGCTCCTGACCGAGCTGATGGACGCCAACGCCGCCAGCGCGGATCCACGCGACAGCCGCGCCGTGATGATCGAGGCCATGCTCGAGTCGGCCCTCCGCTCGGCGACCTTGGCCGAGGAAACGGGGCTCGGGCACGACCGGATCATCATCAGCGCCAAGGTCAGCGGGGTGCCGGACCTGGTCGAGATCTATCGGCTCCTCGCCGCGCGGTGCGACTACCCGCTGCACCTCGGCCTGACCGAGGCCGGGATGGGTGCGCGCGGAATCATCGGCTCGACCGCCGGGCTCGCCATCCTGCTGGAGGAGGGCATCGGCGACACGATCCGGGTCAGCCTCACCCCGGAGCCGGGTGGCGACCGGACCGAGGAGGTCCAGGTCGCGCAGCAGGTCCTCCAGTCACTCGGCCTGCGCTCGTTCGTGCCCCAGGTCTCGGCCTGTCCCGGATGCGGCCGGACGACGTCCACCTTCTTCCAGGAGATGGCCCGCGACATCCAGGCCCACCTCCGCGACCAGATGCCGGTGTGGAAGGCGGCGCGACCTGGCGTCGAGGAGCTGCGGGTCGCGGTCATGGGCTGCGTGGTCAACGGCCCCGGCGAGAGCCGCCACGCCGACATCGGCATCAGCCTGCCGGGCACCTTCGAGGAGCCCGTGGCCCCGGTCTACGTGGATGGCGCGCTGAAGACCACCCTGCGAGGGGACGACATCGTTCCCCGCTTCCTCGAGATCCTCGACGACTACGTCGCCGCGCGGTACCCCGGAGCAACCGTCTCGGGCTAGTTGCAGATCCCCAGCGCCGCAGGCTTGCTGAGCCGGGTGCCGGCCGCCACCGCCATCCCCTGGGACGAGTCGCCGATGACCGGGACCGCGGTGCCGTCGTCCAGGACGTCCATGGTCGCGATCATGTTCGTTTCGCCGTCCTGCGGGACGCCGAACTCCAGCTCGTCGGAGATGATGACCGGGACGTCATCGACGAGGAGCTCGAAGGGGACGATGACCGGGTACTCGACGATGATCGCGGTGCAGGGCTCGGCCGTTTCCTCGTCCGGGCTGCTGGGGAGCGGCGCGCCGCCCGAGTACGAGAGGGTATGGGCGGAAGCCGCGTCGCGGTTCACGAGCAGGACGTAGAGGATGTAGTCGCTGTCGCCTCCCCCGCCGCCACCTCCATCTCCGCCCCCGCAGCCGGCCATGAGCAGGACCAGGGCCGCGGACACCGCCAGGGGTCGCAGCAGCCGGGGACGGCGGCGCCGGGAAACGGGTGGGCGCATCAAGGACTCCTCTCCTTCGAGCCGTCGGCGACGGCTGCGCCGGCATCGTAGCGAGTCGCGCACCCCGTGGCGAGGCTTTTAGAGGCCCCCTCCGGTCGTTGTCATCAGGGTCCAGAACGCGAGGGCGACGAAGAGGATCAGCAGCAGGCCGAGGGCCAGCGGGAAGAGCCCGGTGGTGACGTTCTGGCGCGATCCACCGCCCCGGGGCGCGGCCCCGGCAGCCGGTTCGGCCACGGCGGGCAGCTGCGTGTCGTCGGTCGTCGCCGGCAGCTGAGGATCCATTCCCGTCACTCCTCCGTTTCCCCTGTCCCGAGGACCCGCGCCAGCTCCGCCTCCAGCTCGGCGGCGCTGTAGGGACCGATCCGGCGGCTCAGTATCCGGCCATCCGGACCGATGATCCAGCTTTCCGGGGGCCCGTACACGCCAAAGGCCTGGGCCACGGCCTCCCCGGGGTCCATGACCAGCGGCCACTCGGCGCCGAACTGGTCGGCGAACGCGCGAGCCGCCTCGGAGCGATCACGGTACACGATCCCGACCACCGCGAACCCCTCGTTCGCATGGTCCTCCAGCGCGGCGTCCAGGAGCGGGAACTCGTCAACGCACGGCAGGCACCACGACGCCCAGAAGTTCACGAGGACGGTCTGACCGGCGTAGTCGGCGAGGCTCACCGTGGCGCCGTCGAGGTCGGCCAGGCTGAACGCGGGCGCCCGATCCCCCACTCGCTGGACCGGGGTCAGCAGTCCCGCCCCGCCGGCCCAAACCAGCGCCAGGCCCCCGACCAGGAGCAGGGGGACCATGGCGGCCAGCACCAGCCACCAGCGCGGAAGACGGGACAGGTCGAGCGAGCGGATCGGTCTGATGGGCCGGGCCTCAGTGGTGGGCCGCGCCCTCGTCATGCGAGCCATGCTCGGTCTCGCGCCACTCGCGGCCGGCCGTGCGGACCGAGAGGACCGAGGACACCACCACCAGGACCAGGCCGGGCAGGGCGAACCACCAGTTCAGGACCTGGTCCTCGGGTTTGAAGGCCAGCCCCGCGCCGAGCAGGGCGCCGGCCGCGGCCCAGGCCATGGGCAGCCAGCTGCCGGGCGGCACGTGGACGCCCGGTGGCGGGTGAAGGGGTCCCCGAGCGCGGCCCCGAGCGGCGCCGGCGATCACGGCGCCAAGCGCAAGCAGGGCCAGGCCGATGAGCGCGTACCCGAGGAGCTGGTCCGGCATCGTCAGCGCCTCAGCGAAGGATGTAGAGGGTGGTGAACAGGGCGATCCAGACGACGTCCACGAAGTGCCAGTAGTAGCTCACCGCCTCGACCGCCACGTGGTTGCGAGCGGAGAACTGGCCGGCGCCGGCGCGGACGGTCAGGATGATCAGGCCCACCACGCCCCCGAAGACGTGGGCCCCGTGGAACCCGGTCAGGGTGTAGAACTCGGTCGCGAACACGCCATCGGAGAGGCCGAACCCGAGCTGGGTGTAGTCGTAGGCCTGGCCGGCGAGGAAGACGAGGCCGAGGGCCAGGGTCACCACCAGCCACATCCGGAGCCGGTTGATGCTCCCGTGGGCGATGGCGCGGACCCCGAAGTGCATGGTCAGGCTGGAGGCCAGGAGGATGATCGTGATCGGGAGCGCGATGGGGAACACCTCGAGCTCGGGAGCGCCGGCGGGCGGGCCCCACTCCCCGGCGAACGAGGCGCGGGCGTTGAAATAGGTGGCGAACAGGCCCCCGAAGAACATCACCTCCGACGAGATGAAGAGGAGCATCCCGACGAGCGGGATCGGGAACCCGCCTTCGCGGCGAGCTGGTGCCTGGTGACGGGCCGGCGCCTGGGTGCTCATGGCTCGGGATGCTCCGGCGCGGCGGCCAGCTCGTGGTGGAACGCCGGGTCGTCGCGGTGGCGGAGGTCGAACACCGGGCGCTCGCTGCGGATGGGCGGAAGCGAGTCGAAGTTGTAGGTGGGCGGTGGCGAGGTGGTGGCCCATTCGAGGGTGTTGCCCTCCCACGGATCGTCGCCCACCTTCTCGCCGTTCATGAGCGAGGTCACGACGTTGATCACGAACGGCACCATCGAGAATGCGATGAGGAAGGCGCCGGCGGTCGAGATGAGGTTCATCTCGGTCCAGCCCGCATCGGCCGCGTAGTCCGCGATCCGGCGGGGCATGCCCTGGATGCCGAGCATGTGCTGGACGAAGAACGTGGCGTTGAAGCCGATGAACAGCATCGCGAAGTGGACCTTGCCCAGCGTCTCGTTCAGGCGCCGGCCGGTCATCTTCGGGAACCAGTAGTACATCGAGGCGAACACCCCCATCGCCGCTCCGCCGAAGAACACGTAGTGGAGGTGCGCGACCACGAAGTACGTGTCCTGGAGGTGGAAGTCCACCGGCGCCGACGCCAGCATCACGCCGCTGATCCCGCCGATGAGGAACATGCTCACGATGCCGAGCGCGAAGAGCATGGCTGTGGTGAACACGATCGAGCCGCGCCACAGGGTCGCCAGCCAGTTGAACATCTTCACCCCGGTCGGGATCGCGATGAGGGCGGTCATGAAGGTGAAGAACGGCAGGAAGACGACGCCGGTCGTGAACATGTGGTGGGCCCAGACGCTGAAGCTGAGGAGGCCGATGCCGATGGTGGCCCACACGAAGGCGGCGTACCCGAACAGCGGCTTGCGGCTGAAGACCGGGAGGATCTCGCTGACCACGCCGAGCGCGGGCAGGATGACGATGTAGACCTCCGGGTGGCCGAAGAACCAGAACAGGTGCTGCCACAGCACCGGGTCGCCGCCGACGGCCGGGTCGAAGAACGAGCCGCCGAAGTTGCGATCGATGTACAGCGCGATGAGGGCGGCGGTGATGACCGGCGTGGCGAGCAGGATGAGGGTCTGGGTCACGAGCACGGTCCAGACGAAGATCGGCATCCGGAACAGGGTCATCCCCGGCGCCCGCATCTTGAAGATCGTAGTCAGGAAGTTCACCGACCCGAGGATCGAGGCGGTGCCGACCACCGCCAGGCCCATGATCCACAGGTCGGTCCCGTCACCCGGCTCGAAGCGCGCCTGGGTCAGCGGGTTGTAGCCGGTCCAGCCCCCGGCGGCGGCGCCGCCCACCAGGTAGCCCGACACGATGAGCCCGCCGCCGAGCGGGAGCATCCAGAACGACAGGGCGTTGATCCGCGGGAAGGCCATGTCCGGCGCGCCCAGCATCAGCGGAACGACGTAGTTCGCGAAGCCGGAGAAGATCGGCACGATGAACAGGAAGATCATCAGCGTGCCGTGCATCGTGAACGCCTGGTTGAAGGTGCTCTCGTCCACGAACTGCAGGCCCGGCACCGCCAGCTCGCTGCGGATGACCATCGCCAGCAGGCCGGCGAAGAAGAAGAAGACGAACGAGTTGACGATGTACAGGACGCCGATCTTCTTGTGGTCGACCGTGGTCAACCAGTCGAGGACCCACGAGCGCTCGTAGGGCTTGTCGCCGGGTGCCAGGGTGGTGGTCGCCATCGGTTTCTCGCTGGTCTCCTATCGCGCCGTCAGGGTACCGGTCATCTCGGCGATCGGATGGAAGTCGCAGATGTAGGTGTACTCGCCCGGCTCGAGCGCCGGCACGAGATAGTCAATGGTCGCATCCGGACCGGTGACCTCGTCCCCGGTGAACAGCGTCTCCTCCCCGTCGTAGACCGCGACGTTGTGGACGACGTCCTCGAAGTTCGTGAAGCGAATGATGAACGGCTCGCCGGCCGGGACCTCGAGCTCCTTGAGGTCGAACTCGATGTTGTCGGCGGAGAGCTCGACGACGTGGATGTCGGGCGGGATCGACGCCTCCGGCGGGGTGGGCGTCGCGGTGGACGCCTCCTCCAGCCACGCCGCGAAGTTATCCCGGGCCTCCACCGTGAACGTCATGTCGGCGTGCAGGTCGCCGCAGAACTCGGCGCACTGGCCGCGGTAGGTGCCGGCCTCGGTCACCGTGAACTCGAGCTCGTTCGGGGTCTGGTCCTGGCCGAACGGGATGACGTCGAGCTTGACCAGGAAGTCCGGGACGTAGAACGAGTGGATGACGTCCTCGCTGCGGAGGACGAGCCGAACCGGCTCGGCGGCGGGGACGACGAGGACCGGCGGGTCGCCCGGCGTGCCGGTGACCTCGTAGCCGGTGTCGTAGCGGAAGGTCCACTGCCACTGGAAGCCCTCGACCTCGATCGTCACCGGATCGTCGCTTCGGGCGCTGATGCTGCTCAGGGTCAGCATGCTGGTCACGAACAGGATGAGGACGATGACGGTCGGGATCACGGTCCACACGATCTCGACCTTCCGGTTGCCGTGGTGCTGGACCGGCAGCCGGTCGTCGCGGCGGCGGTAGCGGAAGATGGCGTACAGCAGGAAGCCCTCGACTCCGATGAAGACGATGGCGCCCAGGGCGAGGACGAACAGGAACAGGGCGTTGATCTGCTCGGCTTCGGTCGTCTTGGGCTCGGGCGGGAAGATGCACCCGGCGAGCAGCAGCGTCGGCAGGGCAATGGCGACGAGGCGCATCAGGGTGTTCCGCCACCGGTGTGGTGCTCGTGCTCGCATCAGTCCGACGAGTCGCTCCTGTGTGGAAGGCGCTTCGGACCGACGCCGGATGCGCCCCGATCAGGCCAACCGGTCGACAATCCTCGACCGCGGCACGGCGGGCATTGTACCCGTCGGGTCAGCCTTCGAGGGTCCCGCAGGTGAGGTCCTCGTCGGGGAGCAGCGGGCGAGGCACGACCCGGTAGAGGTGGCCGTCGTGCACGAACCGGGTGAGGACGTTCGCATCCCGAAGGGCCGCGTACCAGGTGGACGCCTCCGCTCCCGCCACGACGCCGCAGCGGAGGTCCTGGAGCGGGCTTTCCTGTCCCAGCTCGGCCGGGGGGATCGTCCCGGGCCATTCAACCGGGGCGCCGCCGGATCCGTCGGGGTTCGGCTCCTCGGCGTCGGCGTTGCCGATGAGCAGACGAATGGCCTGCGGCTCGTACGGCTGCCACTCGGCATCGGCCCACTGGTCGGCCGGAACCAGGGACTCGATGTCGGTGAGGTCGTCCCGGACCGCGACGAGGGCATCCTGGGCGGCCTGCTCATCGGGCGTCAGCTGGTCGGCAAGGCCCTGCTCGGCCGGCGCGCCGAGGCCGTAGACGTCCACGACGACCTCGGTGTCGCGAGTTCGGAGGGTGAAGAGGGTGGTGAGCGCGTCCACGACCAGCGCGTTGGACCCGGTCCAGGACGCGCTCTCTTCCAGCTGGCCGCTCTCCTCCAGCCGGGCGAGGACGGTCTGCATGCCCTCATCGGTCAGGCGCCGAACCCGAACTTCGGGCAGGGCGGGTCCGGGGAAGATCTCGCTCGGAGGCTCGACCACGATGACCCGCCCGTCGCCGAGGATGGTGAAGCCGGGCATGGCCGTGAACAGGGTCTCGTACGGGACGAAGCCGCCGGTTGTCTCCATCCGGCTGACGAGGACCGCGCCACGCTGGTAGGGAATGGCGCTGCTCGCCATCGCCCGGGGCGCCCAGGCTGCATCCGCCGAGCAGCACGGCGAGGAGAAGGCTGAAATGAACCAGAATGCGGCGATGCGCGGGTGGCCGAGCCGGGATGCGGCGAGACGGACGATCCTGGTCGTAGCCGTCGCGGCGGCGGCCGCGGTGCTGGCCACGGTCGTCGCCCCCGGCGCGGCGTGGGCCCACGGCCCGGTGCCACCGGCGCCAACCTGGCCGGCGGTCCTGTTCGCGTGGAGCTTCGACCCGCTGCCCGTGCTCGGGGTCCTGGTGGCGGCCGGGGGCTACTGGTGGCTCGTCAGACGGGTGGCCCAGCGACATCCACGCAACCCCGTCCAGGTGCTCCGTCACTGGGCGTGGGCCGGCGGCCTGGCGGCAATCGTCGCCGCCCTCCTGTCCCCGATCGAGACGTACTCCGGGGCCCTGCTCACGGTCCACATGGTTCAGCACCTGCTCCTTCAGTTCGTGGCCGCCCCGCTCCTGCTCCTCGCGGCGCCCGTGACCCTCGTCCTCCGCGCGGTGGACCAGGACACCCGTCGCCGGATGCTGGTCGTCCTCCACAGCCGCGCGGTCAAGGCGCTCACCTTCCCGGTGCTCACCTGGCTCCTCTTCGCGGCCGTGAACTGGGGATGGCACCTCTCCGACCTGTACGACTACGCGCTCGAGGTGGACTGGGTTCACTACCTGCAGCATCTCACGCTGTTCGGCGTCGCGCTCCTGTTCTGGTTCCCGGTGGTGGGCGCCGACCCCGGACCGTGGCGGCTCCCCTACCCGGTCCGGTTGTTCTACCTGTTCCTGGCCATGCCCCAAAACTCGTTCCTGGGCGTCGCGATCATGAACGCGGCCGACGTCCTGTACCCGCACTACGCGACCCTCGTCCGTGACTGGGGACCGGAGCCCATCGTCGACCAGCAGGCCGCCGGCACGCTGATGTGGATGTGGGGAGACCTGACGTTCCTGCTCGCCATGCTGCTCGTCATCGTGGCGTGGGTCCGACAGGAGGAACGGCGGAACGCCCGCGACGAGGCCCGGCAGGATGCCGAGGCGGCCCGCGGCGCGGTCGTCGGCTCCGGGGGGCCGGGCTGAGCGTCAGGCGATCGCGGCTCGGACCAGCGTGTCGGCCGCCACCGCGACGAACAGCAGGGTCAGGTACAGCGTCGAGTAGCGGAACAGACCGATGGCGGCCGGTCCGGCCTCCGGGGATCGCCGGACGCGCAGCGCCCACACGATGAAGCCCATCCCGAGCCCGGCGGCCGCCACGAGGTAGACGAGGCCCATCCCGGCCGTCGGGAGGAGGAGGAGGCTCACCGCGACCAGGACCAGCGAGTAGAGGAGGATCTGGCGGGCGGTCTCCACCTCGCCGCTGACGACAGGCAGCATGGGCACCCCGGCGGCCTCGTAGTCGGAGCGGTAGCGCAGGGCGAGGGCCCAGAAATGGGGCGGGGTCCAGAGGAAGATGACCGCGAACAGGACGATCGCGGGCAGGGCCACCGTGTTCGTGACCGCCGCCCAGGCGACCAGCACCGGGACGCATCCGGCGGCGCCGCCGATGACGATGTTCTGCGGCGTGGATCGCTTGAGGACCGCGGTGTAGACCACCGCATAGAAGACGATGGCGCTGGCGGCCAGGATCGCGCTCAGCAGGTTGACGGTAATCGTGAGCCAGGCGAACGACAAGACGCTCAGGACCAGGCCGAAGACAAGCGCGGCGGTCGGCTCGATCGGCGTGGCGGGGCAGCGGTCGGTTCCGGGTTCGGCGCATCCGCTCGTCGATGTCGCGGTCGAGGTACTGGTTGATGGCATTGGCGCCGCCGGCGGCCAGGGTCCCGCCCACCAGGACCGCGCCGATGAGGGCCAGTGACGGGATCCCGCCCTCGGCGAGGACCATGGTCGGGATCGTCGTGACCAGCAGCAGCTCGATGATCCGCGGCTTGGTGAGGGCGATGTAGGCCCGCAGGACGTCGGTGCGGGCGGAGGTGGGCTGCCCGGCCGCCGCGGTGGTGGCGGCGACCCGGCCGAGGTAGTGGGCGGTCATGGCCAGGGCGGTGAGGAGGCCGAAGATCCCCGTTCCCAGCGCGACGTGGACGACCTGGGTCCACGGCGCCAGGCCGGTCAGCACCTGTGCGCCGCCGACGACGACCTGGACCAGGTACAGGACACCGGCCGCGGTGGCCATGGCGGGGAGCGGGGCCGGCTCGTGACCACGGCGGGCGGTGACGACCAGCCCTGCCACGAGCAGGCCGACCGCGACCGTCGCCCATCGGTGGAGGACGTGGGGCAGGACGCCCGGGTCAAGGGTCGGGAACAGACCGCCGTCCATGAAGGGCCAGTCGGAGAAGACGAGCGCGGTGCCGGTCGCGGTCACGTGCGCGCCAAGCAGCATCAGGCCGTAGGTCGCGAGGGCCGACAGGGCGGCGAGGATCGTGAACGGGCTCCATCCGCCACCGAACGCCAGCTGCGCCGGGTACCGGCTGCGGACCCAGACGAAGAGCAGGAGCGCGAACAGGGCCATGGCCGTCGCCAGGTGGGCGGTCACGATCTCGCCGGACAGGTCACTCTCGACGGTGACCTTTCCGAGCCATGCCTGGAACGCGACGAGACCGGCGGCGGCGACGCTGCCGATGACGAGTGCCGGCCGGTCACGGTGGCGAAGGACAGCCACCAGGGCGAGGAGGGCCACCACTCCGCCGGTCAGGGCAGCCACCGTCCGGTGGCTCCACTCGATGATGGCGTGGGGATCGTCCAGCGGCGGGATCCACGAGCCGTGGCAGGTCGGCCATTCCGGGCAGCCCAACCCGGAGTCGGTGGCGCGAACGATGGCACCGACGATGACGAGGAGGAATGTCATGGCCACGGCGAGCGCGGCGAGTGTCGTGAAGCGGGACATGGCTCAGCGGTCGGTTCGGCGCTCGATGGGCTGGTGGCGCCGATGCGGGGCCATGATAGTCGGGCCCATCGGCCGGCTCCGGGACGGCGGGACGAACCGAACCGCGGCGGGAAGGATGGGCACGATCCGCCGGCTGGCCACCGCGATCCGGCGCATTCCGCGCTCCCGGCGCCGGTTCCACGGTAGGCCGTATTGCCGCCTGATCTCCGGGTGAAGGACCGAGATCGATGCCAGGTGAGCCGCGTTCCACACGAACCGGGGCGGGAGGCGGGTC
Source organism: uncultured Chloroflexia bacterium (assembly GCA_963699235.1). GTDB lineage: Bacteria > Chloroflexota > Limnocylindria > QHBO01 > QHBO01 > DASTEQ01. The sequence continues at coordinate 1,988,945 of OY969424.1, forward strand.
GGGTACAGGATCGAGGGCAGAAGGGTCCGGGCGGTAGGGCTGACCCGGACCTCACCGCACGCGATGAGGCCGTCCATCCAGGCCCGCAGGCCGACGAAGGTGGGCGGCAGCAGACTCTCGGGCACACCGAGCCGAACGGCGACCTCGGCCGCCTCGACGTGGTAGTCGTCCATCTGCCGCGGGGTGAGCGGTGCGACGAAGCGGTCGTGCGTCCGCAGCGCGGTGTCCACAAGGGTGGCGTGGACCCAGAGGAGGAGGACCGGGTCGAGGGCGCGGTAGCGGGTGCCGGTCTCTGTGACCACGCCTGTCACGCGCTCGTGGACGGCGTTGATGCGGTGGATCGCCTGCTCAGCCGCCGCGCGGTCTCCGAATGCGATCGACCAGCTGGTGCCCAGCGTCCGCCGCAGGCGGGCGAAGGGATCGGCCCGGAAGTCGGAGTGGGCGTCCACGCCAGCCGCGACCGCCGGGTGGGCGATCTGCATGAGGAGCGCGCAGGTGCCGCCGGCGAGGACAACGCTCTCGCGGTCCACCTGCCACGAGATCGAGCCGGGCTCGAAGAGCCCGTATCGGTCAGTCGGGGAGGATGGTGATGCGGTCGCCGACACGGATGTGCCCCCCGGTCAGGACGTCGGCGCGGAGGCCGCCGCGTCCGGACAGGCCGCTCCGGACCCCGGCCTGGGTCACCGACTCGAGGTGGTTGCACGGATTGCATTCCTTGACGCCGTAGCACAGGGCGTCCCCGACCTGGAACCGCCGCCCGACGAGGTCCACGACATTCACCCCGCGGGTCAGGATGTTGCGTCGGGTCTGGTGCGGGGCCAGCTCGATGCCCGTCTCCCGGACCATGGCCTCCACTCCTTCGGCGGCGATGAACGTGACGTGGGTTCCCGGGATACCGAGCCCCGCCAGCCGGTCGCCGACCAGCCCGTGGCCGGCCACCAGCTCGCCGTCGACGACGATACGCATCTCGTCACCTCGATCACCGTGGAGGTGGATGCCCTCCACCATCCCGCTGGCGGTCAGCTCAGCCACGGCAGGGTGACGGGCAGGAGGATGTTCAGGAAGAGGCCGATGATGAGCGTCGCGCCGGCGCGCCGGGTGTGGAGGAAGGCCCCACCCACGAACCACAGCGGCCAGCCGACATACGAGTTCGGCGGGGAGTCCGGCTTGGGCGCGGAGAACTGGCGAAGGACCTCGAGCAGGCGTGGGATGGCGAGCACCACCAGGGCCACCCACGGACCGATCCAGCCCACCAGTGCCGAACCGATGACGATGGGATAGAACGCGACCATCAGCGCCGAGGCCACCATCCGGGCGCGCCGCTCACCGAGGATGACGGGCAGAGTCCGGATACCCCGCTCGGCGTCGGGGATGATCTTGTCGATGTGCTTCCCGAACAGGACGGTCGTGACCAGGATGGCGTACGGGAGCGAGGCGACCCAGACCCAGGCCGGGATGGTGCCGGTGGCCACGAAGTAGGTGCCGCCGATCATGAGCGGACCCCAGGTAAGGAAGACCCCCGGCTCGCCCAGGCCGCGCTTCTTGAGGCTGATGGGCGGCGCCACGTAGAACACGCTGATGAACAGGCCGGCCGCGGCGAAGACGGCGACGAGCGGACCGCGGGCCCACATCAGGACCAGGAGGATGACGAGGTCCACGACGTTGACGACGAGGATCGCGTTCCGCAGCTGGGCCTTGGTCAGCCAGCCGGACAGGACCGGGTGCGGGGCATAGAGGGCCCGGACGTACTCGTCGGTGTCAATCCCCTCGGACATGTCGAAGTAGTCGTTGATCATGTTGTTCGCGGCATGGGCCGCGACCAGGCCGAGGATCGCCAGCGCCAGGTAGCCGTAGTTGACCGCGGCCGGGTCGGTTCCGACGGCGAGCAGGCCGCCGATGAGGCCCGAGGTGACGGTCATGCTGAAGACCGCGGCCCGGGTCACGACCAGCCACTTGGTCACGCCATCGAGCGGAACGCCCGGTGGTGGGTTGGCGGTGGCGAGGGCGTAGCGCCAGTTCGAGACGCGCTGGCCGAGGGTCATGGCCCGATTCTATCCCCGCGTCGGTGGCACCGACGATGGGCGCTCCAGCCGGATCTTCCAAGCCGTTCGGCCCGGTGCCGGGTGTCGGAGCAGCCGCTTGCCCCACGACGAGTGGGCCGCCACCGCATCGGCCAGGGTGGCAACCCGGACCTCGGTCGCCCGCAGGCCGAGCCCCTCGAAGGCACGGACGACCGCCTCCGGGTCGATCCGGGTCACCGCCGCATCCCGGTCGGCGTCGGCGAACAGCAGCTCGAGGCGTCCGCCGGCAGCCAGCAGGCCGAATAGCCGCGCGTGCAGCGCAGGGTCGTGGCCGGCGGCGGCGGATCGGAGCGATCCCCAGGGGAAGTGCACCGTCACCAGGTCAGCCAGGCCGTCAAGCGCCCGTGGCACCGCCTCGAGCGCGGTCGCCACGAAGAGGGCGTTGGGGACGCCACCGCGGGCGGCCGGACGGATGGCACGGCGTGAGGCGTCACGCATCGCATCATGGCTGGCGTCGATGCCGAGCACGAGCCGTTCGGGATGGGCAGCGGCGTGAGCCAGCACGAAGCGGCCGTCACCGGTGCCCAGGTCAACCGTCGTCGCGGCGTGGGCCGCGGCGATACCGGTCAGTTAGCTGACGTCCACCTCGGCGAGGCGTCGTCCGGTCAGGAGTCGCATGCTCCGATAATACCGGCCGTCGTCCAGCCGGTCACAACGGCTCGAATCGGGCAGTGAAGTGGCGGAGGGCGGCCGGCTGCTCGGCGATCCGGAAGCCGCGCAGGTCGGCGGCCCGCTCGGCAACCCAGCGCGCGACCTCGATGACGTAGTCCACGTGGCTCTGGGTGTAGACCCGGCGCGGAATCGCGAGTCGGACGAGCTCCATCGGGGCCGCGGTCTCGGTCCCGTCGGGGTGCCGGCCGAACATCACGGTTCCGATCTCGCAGCCGCGGATCCCGCCCTCCCGGTAGAGCGCGACGGCGAGCGCCTGGCCGGGATACTCGAGTTGTGGGATGTGCGGCAGGAGGGCCGCCGCGTCGAGGTACACGGCATGGCCGCCGATGGGCTGGATGCACGGGATGCCGGCCGCGGTGACCCCCTCGCCGAGGTACTCGGTGGAGCGCACCCGGTAGCGCAGGTAGTCCTCGTCCACGACCTCGCGGAGCCCGGCCGCGATGGAGTCCAGGTCGCGTCCGGCCAGCCCACCGTAGGTCGGGAAGCCCTCGGTCAGGATGAGGAGGTTGCGCGCCTGCTCCGCCCACGCGTCGTCGTTCATGGCCAGCCAGCCGCCCATGTTCGCCAGGCCGTCCTTCTTGGCCGACATCGTCATCCCGTCGGCCAGCGAGGCCATCTCGCGCACGATGTCGGGGATGGGCGTCGTCTCGTAGCCGGCCTCGCGGGTGCGGATGAACCACGCGTTCTCGGCAAATCGGCAGGCGTCGAGGAACAGCGGCAGCCCGTATCGGTCGCAGATGGCCCGGACCTCGCGCAGGTTGGCGAGCGACACCGGCTGTCCGCCGCCGGAGTTGTTGGTGATCGTGACGAAAACGACCGGGATGGCGGCCGGGCCACGCTCGGCTATGAAGGCGTCGAGGGCCGCGGCGTCCATGTTGCCCTTGAACGGGTGGATGGTGGCCGGCTGGCGGCCCTCGGGGATGGGCAGGTCCACCGCCTCGGCACCGGTGAACTCGACGTTGGCCCGGGTCGTGTCGAAGTGGGTGTTGTTGGGCACCGCCTTCCCGGGGCCGGCCACCACGCTGAACAGGATCTTCTCCGCCGCACGGCCCTGGTGGGTGGGGATCACGTGGCGGAACGGGAAGAGCTCCCGGACCGCCTCGAGGAAGCGAAACCATGACGGACTGCCGGCGTACGACTCGTCGCCGCGCTGGATTCCGGCCCACTGCTCGGCGCTCATGGCGCCGGTGCCCGAATCGGTCAGAAGATCGACGAGGACGTCATCGGCGTGGAGGTTGAACAGGTTGTAGCCCGCCGCCTCGAGGGCGGCCTGCCGCTCCGCGACGGTCGTGAGGCGAATCGGCTCGACGGACTTGATCCGGAAAGGCTCGATGATCGTCCGCCAGCGGTCCACCCGCGGAGGATACGGCTGCCCGTCCGCGGTGGGGCATTATTCGGGTCGTTTCCACGGGCACCGGACAAGGAGGTCGCCGAGTCGTGAGCTGGACTGCGCTGGGGGGATCGGTCGCATCGACGCCGGCCGTGACGAGCTGGGCAGAGAACGAGTTGCAGGTCTTCGCCATCGGCATAGAGGGCAGCCTCTCGAGCATCTACTGGGACGGCGAGGCGTGGCACGAGTGGCACGACCATGGCGGCTCGTTCATCGGCTCCCCGGCGGCCTGCTCGTGGGCCGCGGACCGGATCGATGTCTTCGCCCGGGATCCGGCCGGGACGGTGATGCACCAGTGGTACGGACCGGACGGCTGGTCGGCCTGGGAGTCGCTCGGGGTATCGGCCGAGGGGGACCTGGCGGCGTGCGCCTGGGGGCCCGATCGCATCGACCTGTTCGCGCGCGGGGCGGACGGAGGCCTCGTCCACGGCTCGTGGGACGGGAGCCGCTGGTCGTTCGCGGACCGGGAGTAGGCCATCGACCGTCTGCGGGCGCTCATCGGTTTCCTGCCGGTCGCCCTCGAACGCTGGATCCGGGCCGCCCTCGGGCCGCTCCCGATCGACGTCGCGCCGTGGGTCGCCCTGGGTGCGGTCGTCCTGGCGGTGGTCCCGCTCCTTTCGGCCGGGGCGGAAAAGGAGATCCAGGTCGTCACCTCGACCGAGATGGTGGACCGCAACGTCCCCACCACCGTCACCTACGTCAGCCTGCCGGGCCTCGCCATGAGCATCCCGCTGCCGGCGCCCGGTGACGAGGTCGCTCCGCCATACGGGGTCATCGTCCGCGACACGCTCGCCGCCGACGCGCTCACGGTAGTCATGTCGCCCAGCGATCCCCTGCAGCTCCGCTCGCGATCGGTCACAGCCCGCCTCCAGTCGCCGGATTACGCCGATGCCGCGGCGGCGGCGTTCACGGCTCGCGGAGACGCGACCGGCGGCCTGGCCCCCGGTGTGGTCCTGCTCGAGGTCGAGGCCCCCGACGACGAGCCGATCATGAACGTGTCATCGGCGTCCGGGTTGAGCGACCTGCCGAGCGAAACCCTCGTCCAGATGGCGCTCCGCTTCGAGGGCGAGTCGCAGGCGACCTGCGCGGCTCGGGCCAGCGGGTGCGACCAGCGTGTCCTGGCGGGTGGCGCGGGCGTCTTCGTCCAGCTGGCCCACGACCAGGACGGCGAGGCCGTCATGGTCCAGACACCAATCCCCGCATCGGTCGTGGCGGGCGAGTGGCGGGGCACCCAGGTCCGCAACGAGGACGATCTCGAGGACTTCGCCGGATCGCTGCCGGTCCGCGGCCTGGCCGGCTGGGGCCGGTTGCTCACCCTGGCGTCCATCCAGGACGACCCGAACCTCGACCGAGATCGCCTGTGGCTGGGACCGATCCTCCTGGCGGTCCTGGCCGGCCTCCTCTGGCTGGGCGGGCGAATCGGCTACCCCTTCTTCCGTCCCGCGGTCGAGGGAGGGCGTGGGTGGGGACGGCCACCGGAGAGCGAGCCCGGGAGCGTCGCCGAATCCGTCCCCACTGAAATGGCGGTCCTGGTCAGCGGCCACGCGATCACGACCGACGGCCAGCGCCGCCACCTGGACGAGACCGCGGCGAGGCTGATGCCCGCCGCCGAGACCGGCGACGACGGCCGGGTGACGGCTGGGCTGGTGTTCGCCGATGGCGGACGGGTGGCCCTCGCGGCCCACGACACGGGCGTCCTGGGCAGTGTCGAGCGCGGCGAGGTGGTTTCGATCTCCGTGGTCCGGCCGGCACTGTGGGCCCACTGGTACGGGACCGACCTGCGGTTGGTCTTCGCGACGTCGGCCGAGCGCGATCGCGCGGCGGAGCTCGTCGGGGAGCGTGATCCATCGGTACGATCGTGGTCGTGAGCGACGGATCGGCAGCCGTGCAGCCCTCGCGGAGCGGGCGTGCCTCGCGGCTGGCGCTCGCCCTGCTGCCCGACGGGTCGCTCCAGACCCTCGAAGAGTCCTCCTTCGACGAGATCGACAACCTCATCAGCCGGCCGAACACCATGGTCTGGCTCGACATCGGGGATCCGACGAACGACGACTTCGCGCTCCTCAAGCGCGAGTTCGACCTCCACGACCTCGCCGTCGAGGACCTGCGCAAGCGACGCCAGCGGCCGAAGGTGGACACCTACCCGGGCCATCACGTCATCGTGGCCTACGAGGCGCTGCCTGCCACCGACTCGCTCCGGACCTTCGACCTGGGTGAGCTGCACCTGTTCGCGGGCCGCGGGTTCGTGGTCAGCGTCCACTGGGGCCCCTCGCCGGTCATCGAGTCGGTCCGGGGCCGGTTCCAGAGCCGCGTGTCCGCGGTGGGGCCCAATGCCGGCTGGCTGCTGTACGCGATCCTGGACACCGCGGTGGACGGGTACTTCCCGCTCCTCGACCGGATCTCGGAGGAGATCGACAACCTCGAGGACCGGATCCTGGCCGGCAAGGGCAGCGCCGTGCTCCTCCGCGAGGTCCTGGGCCTGAAACGGCAGCTCCTCGAGCTGCGCCGGATCCTGGGACCAATGCGCGACTCGGCCAACCAGCTGCTGCGGCGGGACGTCGAGATCCTCGACGACGATGCGCTCCCCTACTACCAGGACCTGTACGACCACCTCGTCCGGGCGCTCGACTCCCTCGACCTCTACCGCGACCTTGTGTCGGCGACCCTCGATGCGCACGAGTCGGTGACGACCAACAACCTGAACCAGGTCGTGAAGCGCCTGACCGCGGTCACCGTTCTGCTCATGGTGCCGACCCTCATCGCCGGCATCTACGGCATGAACTTCTTCTTCATGCCCGAGCTCGAGCTGGAGTACGGTTACCCGGCCGTGCTGCTGGCGATGCTCTTCATCGTCATCGGACTCGCCTGGTACATGCGCCGTCGAGGCTGGTTCTAGCCCGAGGCGCCGACCGAGCGATTGGCTCAGCGAGCGTCGAGGGTCGCGTTCCGGTAGGAGCTCCGCTCCAGCCAGCGGAACAGGAAGAACGCCGCGATGGCATAGGCCACGCCGATGAAGAACTCGGTCGCGATCAGTCCGCCGACCTCGGACAGGGTTGCGCCGTCGATGGCGAGGCGGACCGCCTGCAAACCGTGAGTAAACGGGAGGACCTGGCTCACGGCCTGCATCCACGTCGGCAGCGCCTCGAGCGGAATGTTCACCCCGCAGAACAGGAGGAACAGGAATACGAGGAGGTTCGCGCCGAACAGCCCGTCGCGGAGGCGAAGCGAAACGCCCCCCATCACCGCCCCGATGGCCGAGCAGGAAAACGCGGTCACGATCATGGCCAGCACCATGACCCCCAGGGTTGCCGCGTCGAAGCGGACCTCGAGGAAGATCCAGCACAGCAGGAAGCCGTAGGCCGAGACGAGGAACCCGTTGACGATGAACGGGATGAACCGCCCGCCGAACAGGGCCGCCCGGTTCGCCGGGCTGGCCATCAATGCCGGCAGGGTCCCGAACCATCGCTCGTTGGCGACGGCCATGGTCATCCCGTAGATCCCCGCCATGGAGCAGACCTGGACCGCGTTGCCGATGGCGAAGAACTCCGGATCCATGCCGGTGGCGTAGCTCCCGAGCGCGGCGAAGAACAGGATCTGGAACGTCGGGGCGCCCAGCAGGGTGGGGATGTAGATCGAGGGTCGTGCCCAGTTGAAGAGCGCCGTGTAGCTCAGCCGCCCGCCATTCCAGAAGATCCGCCAGCTCGTGCGGAGGGAGCTTGGCTGGGAGGGGACGGTGGATGCCGGGATGGCGGTCACGGCGCCATCAGGCCAGGTTCAGGGTCGCGTCGCGCCGCGCCTTGTCGATGACGTAGACGAGGACCCGGCGGGCGATGACGTAGTAGACGAGGGCCAGCACGATGCACATCCCGATCGGGAGCCACGGTGGTTCGGTGCCGATCGCCGCTCCACGGATAGCCTCCACCGCCCAGGTCGGCAGCAGGACCCAGCTGATCGGGCCCAGCCAGCCGGGGAGGAGGGCGAGCGGCACCAGCATTCCCGTCGCGATCCAGACCGGGTATTCGAGGAGGTTGCTCAGCGCGTTCGCGTGGCGGTACAGGACGAAGGTCGTGGCCAGCAGCATGCCCATGATCCCCAGGCCGATGACTGCCGCCAGGAGGGAAAGCGGGAGCATGAGCGGGTAGTTGGCCTCGAGCGGCATCCCGAACAGGAGCACGCCCCAGGCCAGGGTGGCGATCATCGAGTAGAACCCGAAGGTGGTGGTGGCCAGGGTCTGGCCCAGGAGGGTGAGGTCGTAGCGGCGGGGCGCGGCCACCAGCAGCTCGAGGGTGGACTCCCAGCGCTGCCAGGCGATGGCGCCGCCGCCACCGAACAGGGTCGTGGACCAGACGCCCATCATCCCGGTGCCCAGCGCGGCGAACAGGAGGGTCTGTTCGCCGGCGGCCTCCCCGCCGACCTGGAACAGGAAGAACGCGATGGTGGCGAAGATGACCGGCTGGACGCCCGCGGTCAGGATGAAGAACTCGCTTCGCATGAAGATCCCCATCGTGAATGCCCAGACACGGGCCACCTGGTGGATGTCGGCGCGGAACGCGGCCATCGACATCGGTCAGGCCACCGCCGCCGCCCGTGCGGCTCCATCCCCGTCCTCGCCGCCGGTGCTGGCGATGAGGTGGACGTACGCGTCCTCCAGGGTCGGCTCGCGCGCGGAGATCTTGCCGATCCGGGTGTCTCCCAGCTGCTGGATGAGACGCTGGGTGATCTCCGTCCCCCGCTCCGACTGGACGAGCAGGATCTGGGACTGGTCCTGGTCCTCGGTGTTGACCGCGATGACGTCCGGGTCGGCGCGGAGCCGATCCACTGCCTCATCGGTCACGCCGTAGGTCTCGATCTCGACGATCGTGCGGTTGGCGATGACGGCCTTCAGGTCCGAGCCGGTGCCGGCGGCCACGATCTTGCCGCCGTTGATGACAGCGATCCGCTCGCAGAGCGCATCGGCCTCGAACATGTAGTGGGTGGTGAGGAGGATCGTCTTGCCGGCCTGGACCAGGTCCGAGATCGTCTTGCGCAGCTCCCGGGCACCGACCGGGTCCAGGCCGATGGACGGCTCGTCGAGGAACAGGACCGGGGGGTCGTGGAGGAGGCCGCGGGCGATGTGGAGCCGCTGCCGCATGCCGCGCGAGTAGCCCTCCACCTTCTCGTTCTCCCGACCTGCCAGGCCGACCATATCGAGCAGGGCGTCGATCCGCGGACGCTGGGCGGCGGGCTCGACGCCGTACAGCTCGGCGAAGAAGCGGAGGTTGTCGAGGCCACTGATCCGGTCGTACAGGCCGCGTTCGCCGCCGAACACGTAGCCGATCCGCTTGCGGACCTCGGTCGTGTCGCGGACCACGTCGTAGCCCATGACCCGGGCCGAGCCTGACGTCGGAAGGAGCAGGGTGACGAGCATCTTGATCGTCGTCGTCTTCCCAGCCCCGTTGGGCCCGAGCAGGCCGAACAGCTCGCCGTTCCGGACGTCGAAGCTGATGCCGCGAACCGCCTCTACGTCCATCGAGCGGCGGCGGACGACGCCGGTGTGGGTGCGATAGGTCCGTACCAGGTCGATGGCCTCGATGGCCGGGGAGTCGGCGGGCGGCCCGCCGGGAACGCTCATGGGATGGCCGAGAGTAGCCGAATACCCAGCCGGGCGGCGACCAGCGCCGAGTAGCCGCTGGGATCCCGATCGGGAACGAGCTCGGTGAACGCCGCACCCACCACCCGACAGCGGGTGGCGGTCCCGGCCAACAGGTCGCCGGCCTCGTCCCAGCTGAGCCCGCCGGGCGCCTGGGCGCTGACCGCGGGGCACAGGCTCGGGTCCAGGCCGTCGAGGTCGAACGAGATGAAGACCGATGCGCCCGCCGGAAGCTGCTCGAGGACCCAGCCCACGCCGCGCTCACGGAGCTCGCGCGCGGTGACCAGCAGGCCACCCGCGGCGCGGGCATCGTCCACGTCGGAAGCGCGGGCGCTTCCCACACCACGCAGGCCGACCTGCACGATGCGAGAGACGTGGGGCATCTCCGACGCGCGGCGCATCGGCGAGGAGTAGCCGTGCCGCACGCCCTGCACCTCGTCGCGGAAGTCGAGATGGGCATCGACCTGGAGGACCACGACCGGCCCAAGGTCGGCGTACGCGGCCAGGACCGGGATCGGGATGGAGTCATCCCCGCCCAGGACGATGGGCGTGGCGCCGCGGCCGAGGAGGGTCCGCACCGTCGCCTCGGTGCGGCCCGCGTTGCCGGCCCCGTCCGACGGGTCGCCGGGCACGTCACCGACGTCAACGATCCGCTCCGGCCGCGGGACCATCGGCTGCCCGGTGTCGAAGTCGTGGTGGTGGAGCGCGGACGCGAATCGCGCGGACACCGCTCGGATCGCCGCCGGCGCCTCGGCGCAGCCGGCTGCGGTCCCGGGGTTCGGGTAGGGGACGCCGTGCGGGACACCGAGGATCGCGATCGGCGCCTCCGTCGAAGCGGGGTCCGCGGCCGGGAGGCCCAGGAAGGTGTCAGCGGTCACGGCAGGGAACCGTACACCCAGCAGGGATCCCCGATCCGGACCGGATCGGGTGCCCTACGATCGCGGCCATGAACGTCGGACCGCTCCTGTTCTGGATCCATGTCGGGTCGGCGTTCGCCTTTGTCCTGGCCCACGGCGCATCGGTCTTCGTGAGCCTCCGCCTGAGGCGCGAGCGCGATCCGGCGCGCCTCGGCGCGCTCCTCGACCTGTCGCTGTTCGCGGTGCGGATCGCGACGCTCATGCTCATCGTGGTCGTCGTGAGCGGGGTCCTCGCCGCGTTCGTGGGGGGCTACTGGGGCCGCGGCTGGATCTGGGCCACGATCGGGATCCTCGTCGTACTGTGGGCGTGGATGTCCATCCGGGGCGTGCGCTACTTCGACCAGATCCGTCACGCCCTCGGGAAGCGGGGCGCCTACGACCGGGCGAAGGATCCCGACCCGACAGCGAACCCCGAAGAGCTCGAGCGCCTGCTCGGCTCGTCACGGCCCTTTGAGCTGGCCGCGGTCGGCATCATCGGCTTAGCGGTCATCATCTGGCTGATGATCGACAAGCCCTTCTGACCGAGGACAATCGATGAACGCTCGCATCCGCTGGGCGCGGTACGCCTACGTCTTCCTGGTCTGGCTCTTCCTCGGCGCGCTGACCATCCAGGTGCTGTTCGCGGGGTTGGCCCTCTTCGGCGATCCGCGCGACATCGGCCTGCACATCCAGTTCGGCTACCTGCTGCATCTCTCGCCCGTCCTCATCCTCCTGGCCGCCGCGGTGGGCTCGGTCGGGCGGCGCACCCTGCTGTGGGTTGGCGCCCTGGTCGCCGTGACCCTCGTCCAGCCGCTGCTCCCCATGCTGTCCGGGACGTCGGTCCTGCTCGCCGCCATGCACCCGGTCCTTGCCCTCGTCATGTTCGCGATCACCGCGCGACTCGCCTGGACGAGCACGGCGCTCCTCCCTCGACAGGAACCGGCCGCCGGATAGCAAGGGGGGATGCCCGACTAGACTGCGGGCGTGATCGGCTCCGTTCACGTGGTGGGCTCCGGTCGGGCGGGCACGGCCCTGGCCGGCCGGCTGCGTGAGGCTGGCCTGGCGGTGTCGACCGGGCGCGCGGTGGACCCCGCTGCCGAGCTCATCCTCCTGGCCGTGCCTGACGGGGCGATCGCCGAGGTCGCGGCTGGCACTCCGGTCGGTCCATGGATCGTCCACGTCTCGGGGGCGACATCGGTCACGGCCCTGGCGCCCCACGAGCGGCGCTTCTGCCTCCATCCACTCCAGACCCTGACCGCCGACCGCGGGCCTGAACAGCTCGACGGGGCGTGGGCGGCGCTGACGTTCGAGACGGCCGAGGCCGGCGAGACGGCCCGCTGGCTGGCGGATCAGATGGGCCTCCGCCCCTTCGAGCTGGCCGACGCCGACAAGGCGCTCTATCACGCCGGGGCAGCGATGGCCTCGAACTTCCTCGTCACCCTCTACCGGGTCGCGTCCCGCCTCCTCGTCGAGAGCGGGGCGCCACCGGAGGCGCTCGTCCCGCTCATGCGGCGGGTCATCGAGAACGGGTTCCAGCTGACCGGGCCCATCGCCCGCGGCGACTGGGCGACGGTGGACGCGCACCTGGCCGCGATCGCGGAGCGGGCACCGGACGTCGAGCCGGTCTACCGCGCGCTGGCGGAGGCCACCCGCGCCGTGGCCGAGGCGGATCGGGTCGAATGAAGGTCATCCGCACCGCCGCCGATCTTCGGGCAGCGCTAGACGAGACGCGACCAGACCACGCCGGCGACATCGGCCTGGTCCCGACCATGGGTGCCTACCACAATGGACATCGCTCGCTGTTCGCCGCGGCTCGGGCTGAGTGCGCGACGGTGGTGGCCTCGCTGTTCGTGAACCCCGCCCAGTTCGGCCCGGAGGAGGACTTCGCGGCCTATCCGCGGGATGAGGCGCGGGACGCAGCGGTGGCCGAGGCCTCGGGGGTGGACATCCTGTTCGCGCCGTCATCGGACGAGATCTACCCGCCCGGCTTCGACACCTGGGTGGAGCCGGGCACCCTGGCCGAGGAGCTGGAGGGTGCCGTCCGTCCGAACCACTTCCGGGGGGTCGCGACCGTCTGCCTGAAGCTGTTCAACCTGGTCGGCGCCCAGCGCGTCTACTTCGGCCGCAAGGACGCCCAGCAGGTGGCGGTCATCCGGTCGATGCTCCGGGACCTGGACCTCGAAGCGGCCATCACCTTGCGGGCCCTGCCCACCATTCGCGACGCCGACGGGCTCGCCCTCTCGTCACGGAACGCGTATCTCTCGACGGACGAGCGGGAGCGGGCGCTGGCCCTCCCTCGGGCACTCGATGCCGGGTTGGCGGCCCATCGCGCGGAGGGCGACGCCGCGGATGCGGCGCGAGCCGTGCTGGACGCCGCGGAGGTCGCGGTGGACTACGTGGCGGTGGCCGCCTTCGACGGACCCACCCTGGCGGCCGCCATCCGGGTCGGTACCACCAGGTTGATAGACAACGTCCTGCTCAGGGACGAAGATTCCGCTGGAGGTGACTGACCGATGACCACCGAATCCCCGGCCGCCCACCCGCGGTTCACGCTGCCAGAGCTGGCGGCAATGAAGCCGCAGGGCGAGAAGATCGTGATGGTCACCGCCTACGACGCCCCAGGCGCTCGACTGGCGGATGAGGTGGGCATCGAGCTGATCCTGGTGGGCGATTCGGCGGCCATGGTCGTGCTGGGGCATGACTCCACCGTCCCCGCCACGGTGGACGAGATGATCGTCCTGACCCGTGCCGCCCGGCGCGGAGCGCATCGGGCGCTGCTGGTGGCCGACATGCCGTTCGGTTCGTTTCAGGTGTCCGACGAGGAGGCGGTGGCCAACGCCATCCGCTTCGTGAAGGAGTCCGAGGCCGACGCAGTCAAGCTGGAAGGAGGCGGCGCCTCCCTGTCCCGGGTGCGCGCCATCGTCGGCGCCGGCATCCCGGTCATGGGCCACATCGGCCTGACCCCGCAGTCGGCCACCATGCTCGGCGGCTACAAGGCCCAGGGCCGGACGGCCGCCAAGGCGCGCGCCCTCCTGGCCGATGCCCAGGCGCTCCAGGACGCGGGCTGCTTCGCGCTCGTCCTCGAGGCGGTGCCGGCGCCGGTCGCGACCCGGATCAGTCAGATCCTGCGGATCCCGACCATCGGCATCGGCGCGGGAGCCGGCTGCGACGGGCAAGTGCTGGTATGGCATGACCTGCTTGGGCTGACCGAGGGACGCGCGCCGCGATTCGTGAAACGGTACGGGCGCCTGGCGGAGGAGATCCGGACAGCCCTGTCGGCGTACGCCGCGGAGGTCCGAAACGGCAGCTTCCCGGCCGATGAGCACACCTACGGCATCCCGGAGGAGGAGCTAGCCCTCTTCGAATCAGAGCTCGACAGCGGGGTCCTGGTTCGCGCCGAGGATGCCCGCGGCTCGGGGAGCGACTGGCTCTAGGCGGTTCCCCAACCTTCCAGGGCGTAGATCAGCTCCAGGCCGTCGTCCTCGTCCCACTGCGCCCCGACACGGGCCATGCCCAGCTTGGCGACGAGGTTTCGGGACCGCTCGTTGTCCGGCGCGATGGACGCCCGGAAGCGGCGCACGCCTTGGCTGGCGGCCGCCCAGTCGAACATGGCGCGGGTTGACTCGATCGCGTAGCCCCGGCCGCGGAACTCCGGTTCGAGCGAGTACCCGATCTCCGCATAGCCGCGGTCGTCGGGCGGGCCGTGGAAGTTCGTGATACCGATGACCCGGGCGTCGCCGTTCCGAGTGGCGATCGGTCGGACGAGCCAGGGCTCGGCCTCGGGGTGAGCCTGGATCTGCCCGAGCCGATAGCGGAGGTGCCGCTCCGACCAGGCGACCCAGCCGGACGACACGTCGAGGCCGATCTCGGCGGCTACTGACGCATGATCTCCCGCCAGCAGCCGCTCCATCCGGGAGGCCGTGAGCAGCGGCAGGTACAGGCGCTCCGACACGATTGCGTCGGGCGCGGCGAGCTGGTCAGCGCTGGGTGGGGCCACGGTCGGGGGATTGTAGGGATGCGGGGAGAAGAAGGTGCCAGCCGGCTGGAGGAGCGTAGCCGGCTGGCACCTGCGTGGTGACCCGGCCGCGGGGGGTCAGGCCGCGGTCGGGTCGGCGGGGATGAGGCGTGGGGTCCGGGTTCGAGTGCGCGGGGCGCGGGTGCGCGGTGCCGCGGGGGCGGAGGTGGTGGGGTCGGTGGGGACGACGGTCGGCGCGGGTCCGGCATCGGTCCGTCGGCGGCGCTGCTGGCGGACGGCCGAGGCCAGGCCGGCGACACCCTTGTCAATCTCCGCCTGCTCCACCGGCGAAGCGAAGAAGAAGCCCTGGCCGTACGCGCAGCCGAGCGCTTCCATCCGCTTGGCCTGCTCGGCGGTCTCGATGCCCTCCGCCACGGTGGTGATGTCCAGCGACTGGCTGAGGGCCACGATGGCACCGGCCAGGGCGGCCGAACGGGCGTCGGTGTTGGACACCTGGACGAACTCGCCGGCGATCTTCAGGGCGTCGACGGGGAACTGGCGAAGGTGGCTGAGCGAGAAGTAGCCGGTTCCAAAGTCGTCGATGACGACCCGGACGCCAAGGCTCCGCAGCTCGGTCAGGGTGGCCATCGTGGGCCCGGTGGCCTTGAGCAGCGCGGTCTCGGTGATCTCGAGCATGAGGCTCGAGGGGTCCAGGCCCGCATCGGTCAGGGTGTCTCGAACCGATGCGACGAAGTCCGGCTGCTGCACCTCGCGGGCCGACACGTTCACGCACAGGAAGATGCCCTTGGGGGTCAGCCCTTCGCGCTGCCAGTTCCCGGCGTGCTGGCAGGCCTCACGGAGGACCCAGCTGCCGATGGGCAGGATGGCGCCGTTCTCCTCGGCGATCTCGATGAACTCGCCCGGGGTAATCAGGCCGCGGTCGGGATGCTGCCAGCGGACGAGCGCCTCGAGACCGGCAACCCGGCCGTTGCCCAGCTCGACGATGGGCTGGTAGACCAGGCGGAGCTGGTTGAGCTCAACCGCGCGCTGGAGCTGGGCTCCAAGCTCGTGTCGCTCGCGAATGGCGGCATGCATCCCCGGATCGAAGATGGCGAAGCGGGCCTTGCCGTTGGCCTTGGCCATGTACATCGCCACGTCGGCGTTGCGGAGGACCTCCTCGGCCGTCTCGTCGTTGCCGTGGGCGCTGGCGATGCCGATGCTGGCCGTCACCGCGACCTGCTCGTCACGGATGAGATACGGAGCACGCAGCTCCCGGACC
Organism: uncultured Chloroflexia bacterium; assembly: GCA_963699235.1. Taxonomy (GTDB): domain Bacteria; phylum Chloroflexota; class Limnocylindria; order QHBO01; family QHBO01; genus DASTEQ01. The sequence goes on from OY969424.1 coordinate 2,004,844, forward strand.
AGGCGCTCGGCCATGGCCCGCGAGCGATGGAGGTCGCTGTCGTCGGTGGTCAGGACCGCGAACTCGTCGCCGCCGAGGCGTGCGACCAGGTCGCCCTCGCGAACCAGCGCACTGATCCGCTCGGTGACCGCCACCAGCAGGGCGTCGCCGGCCGCGTGGCCCAACGTGTCGTTCACGACCTTGAAGTCGTCCACGTCGAGGAACAGGACGCCGGTGACATTCGAGGATCCCCGACGCGGGAGGGCGAGGGTCCGCTCCAGCGCCTGCTGGAACATGCGCCGGTTGGCGGCGCCGGTAAGCGAGTCGCGCTCGGCCAGGTCCTGGACGTGGCGGAGGAGGACGGCATTTCGGAAGTTCAGGGCGGCGACGGCGGCGAACTGGGCGAGGACCGACATCACGCGTCGCTCGACACCGAAGACGCTCCGCGAGCGATGCTCGATCACGATGGCGCCCACCGGCAGCCCCTCGGCGATCATCGGCGCCACCAGGAGGTTCCGAGCGTGGGGCAGGGCCGCTGCCAGGAGCGGGTTCCGCCCCGCGTCGATCCGGCGCACGGGCAGGACGTCCCGCCGGTCCCACGCCTTCTGGACGACGGCGTCCACGGCGGCGGGCGCACTCTGGACGTCGGCGACGCCCCGTCCGGCCAGGATGACGATGCGATCGTCCGAAGCGCCCAGCACGACGCCGCGCTTGGTCTCGAACCGATCGGCGAGGCCTTCGAGCACGATCCGCGCCTGGTGGACCGGGTCGCCCACGGCGTCCAGCCCGACTCCGAGCTCGACCAGGGCCTCGAGGTCCGCTCGGCGGTTCCGAAGCTCGCGCTCGTTCATGGCCGAGAAGATGGAGGTCGCCAGGGCAAACAGCCAGAAGGCGGTGACGTTCAGGACCGGCATGCTGTCGAAGGCGATGGCGGCGCCCGGAACGGTGTCAACCGGCGGAACGAGGCCGGCGGCCTGCGCGTAGAGCATGACGAACAGGAGCAGTGAGTCCCACAGCGCGATCTTCAGGCCGGTCCGGTACGAGGCGAGGAGCGAGACGGCGACCAGGTGGAGGTAGATGAGGAACCGCATCGGGCTGTGCGTTCCGCCGGTGGCGTACATCGCGAACGCGAGATAGACGCCGTCGAGCAGGAGCAGGCTGTTCAGGATCATGAACCCGGTCCGACCCGTCCGGCGACGGAGGACCTCGAAGGTGATGGCGGCGAACAGGTAGCCGGCCGTGACCCCGGCCAGGACCGGGAAGGCGACCCCCAGGGCCTCGGGCCGCAGGCCGGCCCACACCAGCACCACCGCGGCCAGCGCGAGGCGCAGGAGGAGCAGGTTGCTCATCCGCTCGCTCAGCGTGGCGTAGTCGGTGGTTTCGGGACGAATGCTCACAGCTCCTCCTCGTTCCGGAAGTTCATGACCGTGTCCTTCGGAGTACGGGGTGCCGAGCGAAGCTTCGGATCCCGGGCATCAATGCGGCCCTGGCCGACGAGGAAGCAGATCACCGCGGCCATCAGCGCCAGGGGGAAGCTGAAGGCGGTGGCCACCACCGCCGCGGCCTGCGGCTTGACGATTGTTGCGACCTGCTGAAGCGCGGCCGCGAGCACGCCACCGACGACGTCGGTCGGGGGCGCAACCTCCGGCTGTGGGGCCGGGGCGCTACCGCCGGTCGGCGGGGCGGGAGGCACCGGCGCGGGCACGAAGGCCGTCGTGGTGGGCTGCTTGGGTGTGGGCGTGGGGCTGACCAGCTCGGCCGGAGGCTCGCTTGGCGAGGGGGTCGGCTCGGTGACCACCGCCACGGGGGCGGGGGTGGGCGTCGCGGCCGGCGGCGGTGGGGCGGGCGCCTGTGCCGGACTGGGGGTCGGGCTTGGCGGCGCGGTCGGCGCGGCCGGGGCACTCGGGCTCGGGGTCGGAGTGGTGGGCACGGAGACCTGGACGGTCAGGGCCGCACAGGACTGGTCGGTCCCGCCGCCGATGAAGGATCCGGTTGCGCAGGCCTCGCTGGCAGCGGTCGCCTGGAGGGTCGCGGTGCACGCGAAGGTCCATGTCTCGCCGGACGACAGGTATGCGTCGGCGTTGCCGCCGGCCATCGTCGGGCCGCTCACGGTGGCGCAGGCCGGATCGCCAACGGCGACCCCGGTCAGCGGGGTGTCCTCGCTGTTGTTCCACACGGTGTAGGTGAACGTCACCGCCGTCCCGGGATCGACCGGGCCGCCGGGCGAAGCGCTGCTCGAGACCTGGATGTCACCGTAGACCAGGCTCTCGGTCATCGCCGCGAACAGGTTCGGCAGGCTGGCCGCGTCCATCACATGGCCGAAGTTGGCTGCGGGATTGGACAGCGCCTGCATGAGGCCCGTGTCCGGCTCCCCGGGCCCGCCGACCGCGATGCCAAATGCCTGGTCGGCAGCCCCAAGGTAGGCGGCGACATCCCCGGCTGTCGGGCGCGAGCCCGGGTCCGGGTTCGGCCACCCGTCGGACAGGAGGATGAAGACACGGAGGACGGCGACGCCCGCGACATCGGTCCGGCCGCCGGCGTTCATGGTGGCCACTCCGGCCGCCATGCCCTGCTTGAGAGGGGTGTTGCCGTTACCGTCGAAGCCGTCCCAGATGTCGATGGCGCCTTGGACGGCCGCCCCACTCGACGCGCCGAGGGCAAGGTCGATGGTGGACGTCCCGCCGCCGTAGCTGACGAGGCCGACCTGGTGCAGGCCTCCGGCCCCAACGCCACCGGCGCCCTCGAGGGCGGTGACCAGGTTGTTGGCCGCGTCGTTGGCCCAGCCGAGGCGGGTGTTGTTCACGCCGGGCACGATCGGGTCGCCCGGGTTGGGGGTGACCTCGTCCATCGAGCCGGAGCGATCGAGGATGAAGACGATGTCCAGCGGACGCTGATAGACCGCCTCGCCGGCCATGCTCGGTGCGGGGAGGAAGGCAGAGGCCATCGCGGCGAGCGCGAATCCGGCTGTGGCGAGCGCGTGAATGCGCGTCGATCGACGCCGACTCAGGCTGACCATCGGTTGACCCAACCTGCCTGTGATTCCATGACAAGGCGAAGGATGCAAACGCCGGCCCAAACCGGCTATGGCGTGATCGTCACCGGGGTACGCCCCGGTGCAAACCGGCACCGGGCGAAAAATGACAAAACCGGCCGGAGTGGGGTCTGGTGCAGTACTCCCTCCGGACCGATGTACTGGCCTCCCGACGGCTCCGAGATCAGTCGCCGGTCAGGGGCAGGTCAGTCGCTCCAGGCCTGGACCTCGATGATGTTGTCCTCGGGGTCGGTGACGTAGCACCAGGTCACCCGGCGACCGGTGGCGGTGGTCAACGTCACGACCTCTCCGACGGCTCGGCCGCCGGCCGCCAGGACCGCGTCCCGTGCCGCGACGACGTCCGGGACGACGAAGGCGAGGTGCGCCAGGCCGAGCCGGTTGGCGGCCGCCGGCAGCCGCTCGTCGGGGCGGGCGTACTGGTAGATCTCGAGGGTTGGACCGTCTTCGCCCAGCCCCGGCAGACGGAGATGCGCCCCATGCAGGGCGGCCTCCGCCACGCCGGTGCCGCGGGAGAGGTCGTCGCCAGCGTAGTCGCGTTCGGGTGGCACGAAGACGCACCCGAACACCTCGGTGTAGAAGTCCGCCAACCGGCGCCAGTCGACGGCGACGATGCTCGCGTGCCCGAACCGGGCGCCGGGGATGCGGACCTCAGCCATGGCGCGCTGCCCTCAGATTTCCTGGCAGTCGGGACATCGTCCCACCAGGGTGAGGTGGGAGACGTCGAGATGGAAGCCACGTCGACGCTCGATGTCGGTGACGAAGGGGGCCACCTCGTGATCGGCCAGCTCCCACTGCCGGCCACACCGATTGCAGTGCAGATGCCCGTGGTCGGTCGTCGGCTGGACGTGATACTCCTCCTGCCCGTCGGCGCCATGCCCGTGGCGGACCAGGCCGAGCTCCTCCAGGACGTCGAGTGTCCGGTAGACGGTGGAGGGCACCGTGTCGGGATCCAGCCGCCGACAGCGCTCGACGATCTCCGCCCCGGTGACATGGCCTTCGGTTCGTGCCAGGACCTCGATGACCTGCCGCCGCTGCGGGGTCCAGCGAAGCCCGCGTTGACGAAGGTGAAGGCCGACGGACGCCCACGGCTCGGGAAGGGTCGCGGTGCCGATATCGGTCATCGGTCAGCCGCCAATGAAGCTGAAGACCTCGTCCAGGCTGGGAAGCCGGGCATCGGCCTGGAAGAGGAAGAGGAAACCGATCCACAGGCTGAAGATCCCGGTCAGGATGCCGACCGCCAGGTAGATCTGCGTCTTGACCTGGCTGGCGATGAACCCGGTGGCGGTCAGGACCACGACGATGGTGTTCGAGACGACGAGGCCGAGAATGAAAGCGAACAGCATCGGGACCCCCAGGCCGGCGCTGGCCGCTCCCCCCACGGCCGCGATGATCAGGGCCTGGGAGGCGGTCTCGGCGCCGATGCCGTGGATCATCCCGACGCCGAACGCGGTCCGAGGCCCGTACGAGCTGGCCTCGAGCGGATCGACGTGGGCGTGCCCGTGCAGTCGCGCCTGGACCCGACGCCAGGCATAGCGGGTCGTGTCGAAGACCAGCATCCAGCGGCTGCGAAGCCGAAACTCCCCGCCGTGGCGGGCGTACTGGTACACCGCCACGAAGACGTAGACCCCCAGGAAGATCAGGGTCAGTCCGACGACGCTGCCCATGATCGGATCGATCCAGGCCGGCAGCGCCGCGCCGAGGAGGAGGGCAGCCAGGCCGAGGATCGCGACCACCAGGGCATGGCCGAGGGCGTAGAGCGTGCCGAGAACGACTGGTTGACGTTCAACACCGATATGGTCCAGGACTCCTCGTGGCTGCGGCACCGCGGTGGCCAGCAGGGTGCCAGGCCCGTCCCCGGCGGGGCGAACATGGGCGGCCGCCTCGCCAGGCCCGCCATGCGGGTGATCGTGCCCCGCCAGTGACTCGTGCTGCTGCGCGTGCTGGGCCTCGGCCGCGGTCGCGCCGGCGGTCGTGCTCGTGATGTCGGTGATGGCGGCGATGTGATCCCAGTCGATCCCGTGACGGACCCCGAGCAGCAGGCCGGTGACGAGGACACCGACGCCCGCCGGGGCCAGCTCCGCGAGCATCTCCGCCGAGATCAAGCCATTCACCCCGCGATTCTACGTCGCTGCGCGTTGCAGTTGCAACCTCTCGCGATAAGGGGCCATGGGCAGCCGGACACGTCGCGGAAGGTTCCCGGCTACCCTACGCCGGCACGTGACCAAATCCGCAGACCTGGCCCTCGCGACCCGCGACCTGCGCAAGAGCTATGGCTCGCGCCTCGCGCTGGCTGGCCTCGACCTGTCTGTGCCGAGCGGGGTGGTCTACGGCTTCCTCGGACCGAACGGCGCCGGCAAGACGACGACCATGCGGCTGCTCACCGGCCTCATCCACCCCGACCACGGCAGCATCGAGCTCCTCGGCCGTCCGTTCGGGCGACGGGACCGGCGGCGCCTGTTCGAGATCGGTGCCCTCATCGAGTCGCCCTCGTTCTACCCGTTCCTGTCGGGCCGCGAGAACCTGCGGGCCATCGGCGCAACCGGCGCGCCGACGTCGCGGGCTCGGATCGAGGAGCTGCTGGAGCTGGTCGGGCTCCGGGACCGCGCCAACGATCGGCTCTCGGGCTACTCGCTGGGCATGAAGCAGCGGCTCGGCATCGCCGCCGCGCTGCTGAGCGATCCGCAGCTGCTGCTCCTCGACGAGCCGGCCAACGGCCTCGACCCGGCGGGCATCGTCGCCATGCGGGAGACGCTCCGCCACCTTGCCGCCGGCGGCAAGACGGTGTTCGTGTCGAGCCACCTCCTGGCCGAGGTCCAGCAGATGGCCGACGTCATCGGGATCATCGCGGCCGGTCGGCTGGTCCGCGAGGGTTCGATGACCGAGCTGCTGCACGGGGCCGACCTGGTCAAGGTTCGCGTCCCATCCGACGATGTGCCCGCCGCTGCCACCCGGCTCGAACAGCTGGCTGGCGCAGAGCAGGTCGAGGTCGCCGATGCGGCGACCGGGTGGCTCACGGTCCGGGTCTCGGCGTCGCGCGCGGCCGAGCTGAACCGGGTCCTGGCCGAGGGCGGGATCTACGCCGACCGGCTGGAAGCGGGAAGCGACCTCGAAGAGCTGTTCCTGTCCCTCACCTCTGACGAGGCGGACAGCCACGAAGGGACGTTCCAGGGCATCTCGAGCGCCAGGGACGACCGGGAGGACCCATCGTGAGGATCTTCCGCTCCGGGGTCCGGAGCCTCTGGCGACGGCCCGCCACCTGGCTGACGTTCGGGATCCTGACCGGCCTCCTGGTGCTCATCATCGTGGCGGTCGCGACCACCACCGAAGAGGACGAGGGGCTCGATCGCCTGCTGCTGGTCACCTTCCCGCTGGCCTACCAGCTGATCCTCAGCTTCATCATCGGCCTGGGCGGCCTGTTCGCGATCACCTACGGGGCGTCGATCGCCGGGTCGGAGTGGTCGTGGGGCACCCTGAAGATGGCCGTCGCCCGAGGCGAAAGCCGGAGCCGATACATCCTGCTGACCTTCGTCGCGGTGGCGGCCTACCTGCTGGCCGGCATTTTCTTCGCGTTCGTCATCGGGGTGGCCGCCGCGTTCGTCGGCGCCAACATCGCCGGTGTCCCGACCGACGGCATGACCGACACCGATGCCATCGAAAGCCTGCCCGAGCTGTTCGGCCGGGGGTGGTTCACGATGGCCGAGCAGGGGGCCATCGGCTTCGCGGTCGCGACCGTGGCTCGCAGCCAGCTGGCCGGGATCGGGATCGGGATCGCCCTGTACTTCGGGGAGGCCTTCGCCGGGATCTTCCTGCCGGACATCGTCCGCTACATGCCGTTCAACGTGGCCAGCGCCGCGGTCGGGATCGGTGACGGCGCCTTCGGCGGAGGCCCGAACCCGGTGTCCCAGGAATTGGCCATGGTCCTCGTCGGCGCCTGGCTGCTGGGCTCGCTGGTCGTGGCCGCCGTCTTCAGCGAGCGCGCGGACATCACCGGCTGACCGATGGGCCTGGTCGCGGTCGCCAACTTTCTGGCCATCCTCGTCATCGTGGCGGGGCTGGCCAGCATCGCGCTCATCGGCCTTCGCCTGGCCGCGGCCGTCTCCGGCTCGGCGCAGGGATGGCTCGATGAGGTTCGGCGGGCCATCGGCCCGTACGCCATCTGGCTGGCCTGGCTGGTGGCCGCGACCGCGATGAGCGGCTCGCTCTACTTCTCGGAGGTCGGCGGGCTGGTGCCCTGCGCCCTGTGCTGGTACCAGCGGATCGCGATGTACCCGCTGGCCGTGATCCTCCTCATCGCCGCCATTCGCCACGACTGGGGGATCCGGCCATACGTCACCGCCCTCGCCGCCATCGGGGCCGCGATCTCCGCCTACCATGCCCTCCTCCAGCGGCTGCCCGGCCTGCCCAGCGGCAGCTGCTCGGTCGCCGTCCCCTGCTCGACGATCGACCTCGAGCGGTTCGGATTCATCACCATCCCGGTCATGGCCCTCGTCGGGTTCGTGACCATCCTCGTCCTGCTGTGGATCGTCAACGAACGAGAGGAAGCCCCAGAGTCATGACCCAGAAGTCGAAAACATCGGCCAGCCAGAAACGCCGCGCCCAGAGCGCCCAGTCGTCCCGGCGGCCGCTCGTGATCGTGGGCGGGGTGGTGGTCGTCGCCGCCATCGCGGCGGTCATCGCGTTCTCCCTGGCCTCGACGGGCCCTGCCGTCGCCGAGCCGGCCACGGCGCCGGTGGCCGTGAGCGGCACGGCCCTGCCGGACTGGGATCCCGAGGTCGAGGACGGGGCGGTCGGGATGGAGCTGCCCGGCCTGACCGGGACCGACCAGCACGGCGATCCACTGACCATCGGCCCCGACGACGGGGTCGCGAAGGGCATCGTCATCCTGTCCCACCAGTGCCCCCACTGCCAGGCCGAGCTGCCGCGGCTGGTGGCGTGGCTGGCGGACAACCCGGTGCCGGAGGGGGTGGAGGTCCTCGGCCTCAGCACCCTGATCAACCCGGCCGGGACGAACTTCCCGTCCATCGCGTGGCTCGAACGGGAGGGGTGGACCGCCCCGACCCTCATCGACGATGCCGCGTACACCGCGATGGGGACCTACGGGTCGATGTTCACACCCGGCTTCATCTTCGTCACCGCCGACGGGGTGGTGGCGGAGCGGGTGACGGGCGAGATCGATCCTGCCGCCTTCGGGAGCATGCTGGAGGCGATCGCACCGTAGGTCGCGGGCGCGTCGCGGGCGGCTCGTGGGCGGCTCGGGCGCTCGCGCGCCATCGGTCAGTTGTTCACGAACCCGTTGGTGTCCACCACCTCGAAATCGGTTCCCCGCAGCTGCTTGAGCTGGTTCAGCTCGCCATCGCTCCAGCGCGCATCCGAGGTGCCCGAGAAGAACCACGGTGAGCCGTTGTCGGCCAGGATGATCCCGTACCGCTGCATGGCGACCAGGATCACCCGCATCCGCGGGCTGTAGGCGCTCATGTCGAAGGTCGCCTTCAGGCGGAGGCGAAGGCCCATCGGCGGCAGCGAGGCGGAGGAGCCCGCGCCGGCATGGTGGCGCGCCGGGTAGATGTGGGCCGACCGGGTGGTCGGCGCCGTGAAGCGAATCGCGTGGTTGATCGCGCCGGCCGCGACCTCGTCGAACCGGACGAGACCGGGGAGGATGGGCAGCCCCGCGGCGTCGGCGCTCGTCCAGCCGTCCGGTCGCAGGGCGTTGGAGCGGAGGTTCCAGATCGCTCCGCTGCCGGCCGTCCAGCCTCCGGATCCACGCGACGCGGCGAACAGCTCGTACAGCACGCAGCCGGCGGTGTCCCACATCAGCAGGTGACGATCGCCGCCCCCCTCGATCTGCGGGTTGGCGGGGATGGGATACGGCCCGGGATCCGACTCGGAGGCGTACTGGAAGCTGACCGCTGAACGCGGCGTCCCGGCGCCCACGACGTTGTACGGGATGCCGTAGCCAAGGTACGAGCCGAAGTCCGGGTGGCCGGGTGCGTTGGCACCGATGGTGTTGATCATGGTTGCGCTGTTGGTGGCCAGCGGCAGGCTGTCCACCCGCCGATTCCAGACGTTGCCGGCCGGGAACAGCGGGCAGGCGGAGGTCGGCGGGGGCGGAGGTGGGGGCGGAGGTGGTGGAGGTGGCGGAGGCGGAGTTGCGACGGCCGGTGGCGGGGTGACGGTCGGGTTCGCCGGCGGCGACGCAGCGCCACCGGCGGACGGCTTGACCGATGGGCCGGCGGTGGCCGCAGGCGATCCCGGACCCTGCGCGGCAGGTTGCCCGCTGGCTGCCGGGGACGAACCGGGCACCTGGCCTCCGCCATCGGTCGGAGCCGAGCTCGGTCCGGAGTCCACGCTCGGATGGTCGAGCATGCCGCCGCCAGCGAAGAGGTCATGCGCCGTCGGGGATGGTGCGACGTTGGCCGGCGGCAGGGTGGACCCGCCCAGACCGAGACCGAGCACGGCCACGAGCACGGCGGCGACGGGCACCACGAATCGGGGTCGCATGGGGACGACGATGGCGATCGAGCGTCCGGGTGGGAACCGCTCCATCGGCGATCGTGGATAGCCACATTGGCGTGATCGATCGGGCCGGTTGGCCCTTACCGCGGACCACTGGTGCGGCTACCGTCGGGCGTGGAGGTTGCGTTGCCGAGAAACCGGACATCGCTCGTTGCGTCGGTCTTGGCCCTGCTCGTCATCTCATCGACCGTGGCAGGACCTGCCGTCACCGACGGCCGGCAGTCTCCGGCGGTCGGGCGACCCGCAGTGCCTGGTTCGCTGTCGTTCAGCTTCGTAGCGTCCGGCTACACGCTCCGGACGCTCGCCCCCTCGGCGTGGCCCTACGCCACCACGGCCGTGCTGCCGCTGGAGGACCCGGGGCTTCACGATGAAGCCGGCGTCCGGCTGGTGAGCGTCAACGGGGTGGCCTACGACCATCCGGTCGCGCAGGCGCAGTTCGCCATCGGTCTCATCGCCAGCTACCAGAACTCTGGCGAGCCGGCTTATCTCGGCCGCGCCGAGGCCCAGGTTCAGCGCCTCATCGACACGGCCGTTCTGTCGCGAACTGCGATGTACTTCCCCTATCCGTTCGGCTTCAACATGCATGGGAACCCGGCGGACACGATGGTGGCGCCGTGGTACTCGGCCATGGCCCAGGGGCAGGCGCTGTCCGCCCTTGTTCGCCTGTTCGAGGCGACGGGCGACCCGGCGTATCAGGACGCCGCGCACCTGGTCTTCAACAGCTTCGCGAACCTGCGAGCGGCCGATGTGCCCTGGACCGTGTTCGTGGACGGCAGCGGCTACCTCTGGTTCGAGGAGTACGCCAAGGATCCGCCGGATCGGACCTACAACGGGCATGTGTTTGCGATCTACGGGCTGTGGGACTACTACCGCATGACCCAGAACCCGGACGCGCTGCTGCTGATGCAGGGCGGGATGAGCACGGTGTCGCACTATTTCCCGAGCATCCGGGCTGCCAGCTGGGTGAGCCGCTACTGCCTCGCGCACGGGGTGCAGAGCGGGACCTACCACGAGATTCACATTGGCCAGGCCTTGCAGCTGTACGGCATGACCGGCGCGTGGGAGTTCGGCCGCCAGGCCGACCTGCTCTTCGTGGACTACCCGAATCCCAACGTGAAGGGGACGGTGCGGTTCGCGGCGGGCTCGCACACCGGCTACACGTTCAACGCGTCCGGTGCGGTCGTGGGCAGCCGCCGATACACCCTGTCGAAGACCTCGACCGCGCCATTCTCGTTGCGCGTGCGGATCAAGGGCCGCCCGGGGTACTGGCTCCGGATCACCGCGGGCATTTGGGCCGGCTATATGATCCCCGAGTCACTGGGCCGCAGCTACGTGCCTGGCCTCCTGCCGCTGAGCCTGACCTACGACCCGCTGCGGAAGGTCACCTTCGGTCCAGGGCGATACACCGGCTATACCTTCAACTCGGCGGGTGCCGTGATCACGTCCCGGACCGCCACGCTGCCGAGGCTCTCGTCAGCCGCAACCGACCAGCGGGTGACGATCAACGGCGTGGCCCACGTCCGCATCGTCAATGGCATCTGGACGGGGATGTTCGTGCCGCTGACCGCCGGGGTCTCGTACTAGGCCGATTCCGGCGCGGGTGCATCTCCACCCGCGGGTGCCCGGCCGCGGGCCGCGAGCGGAATGAGGAGCACCACGACCGCGATCAGGACCGTGGCCGTGATGAAGGGCTCGACGCCGAGGGTCGTGATGGCGAGCGCCCCGGCCAGCAGCGGACCGGCTGACAAGCCGGCATCGAACGAGAAGTTGAAGATGCCATAGGCCCGACCCCGCTCCGCCAGCGGTGCGGCGATGCCAACCATCCCGGCTGCTGCGGGGAACAGGAGCCCGAATCCGACGCCGTACAGAACCATGGCCACCGAATCGGTGACGACGGTCGCGCCTGCGGCCAAGATCGCCGTCGATCCCGCGAGGACCAGAAGGCCCACGATCGACAGGCCGAAGGCACCTCGCCGGTCGACGCGGCGTGCGATGGGGCTGAGCATGAGGACGATCGCCACCAGGGCGAAGATGCTGAACAGCCCTCCCTGGGCCCCGGTCGCGTAGCGGAGGGCGCGCTCGGCATCCATGCCGGCGGCCATCTGGCGCTCGACGATGCCGTCCTTGAGGAATCCGGTGATGATCCCGACCCCGGCCTCCAGGGCGAAGATGGCGAGGAACGCGATCCGCAGCCGGGGGTCGGACAGGAGCCGGCGCCAGGTGCCGGGAGCTCCGGAGCGGGCGGGCTCGGGGAGGGTCTCCGGGATGGCGCCGCGAACGAGCAAGAGGCCGATGGCGATGATCGCAGCCACGGCCAGGAAGACCGGCTGCGACCCGAACTCCCGGGCTGCGATCCCGGCGACGGCCGGACCGACGACGGCCGCGGCGCCGATCAGCGCGCCGGCGCGGCCGATGGTCTTCCCCCGCTGCCCTTCAGGTGAGAGGTCGGCCAGCAGGGCGAACAGTGAGGCGGTGAGGAAGCCGCCGAACGCCCCGTGGACGGCCCGAGCGGCCAGGAAGACCGGCAGGCTGTCCGCCAGGCCGTAGATCGCGATGCAAATGGGCGACACGGCCAGCGAGATCAGCAGGATCCTGCGGCGGCCGACGCGGTCGGTCAGCGAGCCGCCGACCAGGTTGAGAAACAGGTTCGTGAGCGAGTAGGCCGCGACCGCGAAGCCCACGCCGAGCGCGTCCGCCCCCAGCTCCTGGGCGCGGGGCGCGATGAGGGGGAGGAGCGCGAAGTTGTCGAAGAACGCCAGGAAGACCGCGGCGTACGCCGCCAGGCGGGCCCGGCGTGAGAAGCCGGACTGGGCTCCGGCCAGTGGGACGGCGGTCAGCGCCGGGATCCCAGCTGCTCGAAGACGCGGCGGTTGGCTTCGTACGCCCTCCGGGTCTCGTCGAGCATCTCGGAGTAGAAGGTCGGGTCCTCGAGGAGGGCGTCGAGGTGGCGCCGATACTCGGTCTTGAAGCCACCCTTGCTTCGCAGTCCCTCAAACGCGTAGAAAGTGAGGGCCTGGTCGTCCACCCCGTAGTGCTTCCGCATCAGGGTGGCAATGATCTGGCCGCCCGACAGGTCGCCGAGATAGCGGACGTAGTGATGGGCCAGGAGGCGGGGCTCGGAGGCAGCCACCCGTCGAATGCGCTGGGTGTAGGCGCGGGTCGAGGACAGCGGAACGGTGGGCGGCGCCTCGGCGTTCCCGGACAGGGCGGCCATGTCGTGGTCGATGGCAGGCAGCCGGTCGAGCCGGGGGTCGAGGAGATCGGTCAACTGTCCGCGCGACCGCATGGCCGCGACGGCGGGCTCGAGCGCGGCGTACACCGGTCGGAGCTGGGCGGTCAGGCGGGCGAAGTCGGCGGCGTCACGGTGTCCCGCCATGAGGTCGGCGATGAAGGGCTCGTCCTCGGCCCGGCGGTGCACGTCGAGGGTGGCGTCGCGAAGGGCGCGCGCGCTGCCGGCGGGCGCCGGGGGGACGAGAGCCGGAGATGGGGTGAGCACGTGGATGTTCTGCCTGTGCGAAGCGCGCGGTGCGTGCAGTAGGTGCAGGGCTGCGGGCGCGCCGGATCATACCCTAGAAGGGAGGTCGGATATCAAGGGGAGATGGTCGGGGCGAGAGGATTTGAACCTCCGACTTCAGCGTCCCGAACGCTGCGCGCTACCAGGCTGCGCCACGCCCCGACCGGAGCGGGCATCGTAGCAGTCACCCCTCCGAGTGCCAACCAGACCATCGGCCGGCGGCGGGGCCCGCAGGGCCGCCCGCATCGGCGCTCTATAGTCCGACGCCATGGATCGCGTGCGCACGTGGCTGCGCGGGACCGATGCCCAGCTGGTGGGCCTCACCCTGCTCACCAAGGTGCTCCTCTTCGGCTGGGGCCTGCTCATCCCGGTGCTGGCCCAGGACAAGGCCTTCGACATCGGTCAGATCTTCGCCACCTGGAACCGATGGGACGCTCCGCATTACCTCGACCTGGCGATCTGGGGCTACATGGCGGTGGATCCGGGGGTGACCCCGACCTTCAGCCAGACCGGGGACATGGATCTCATGATCGTGTTCTATCCCCTCTTCCCCGGCGCGATCGCATCGGTGCTGTGGATCGTCCCCGACCTGGTGGCACCCATCCTCGTCAACACCTTCGCGTCGGTGGCAGCCGTGCTGCTCCTCTACCGGGTGGTCGCTCGCGAGCTCGGCCCGGTCATCGGCAAGCGGGCGGCGATGTTCATGCTCATCTTCCCAACGGCCTACTTCCTTCATATCGGGTACACCGAGTCCCTGTTCCTCGCGGTGGTCCTCGGCTCGTTCCTGGCGGCGGCCAGCGGTCAGTGGGCGACGTCGGGACTGCTCGGCGGGCTCGCCGCCCTCACCCGGATCAACGGGCTGGTGCTCATCCCCGCCCTGGCCGCGGACGCCTGGTCGGAGTGGCGCGTTTCGAGGCAGGTCCGGCCGGCCTGGGGATGGATCGGCCTGGTGGCGGTGGGCTTTGGCGGCTACCTGCTGCTCAACTACCTCGTGTATGGAAGCCCGTTCGCCTTCATCCAGATCCAGAACGAGCACTGGTTCAAGTCGGTGGCCTGGCCCTGGGTCGGGATCGGCGGCGTCCTCGAACGGCTCGCCGACCCGGTCCCCGAGAACGTGGCGATCCTTGGCGTGGCCGAGCTGGCGGCCATCATCCTGGGCCTCGCCGGGACGATCGTCTCGGCCCGCCGTTTCCGCCCCTCGTGGACGGTGTGGATGGCCGGCAACTGGCTCCTGTTCGTGAGCACCGCGTTCGTCCTGTCCGTGCCCCGATACGACATCGCCATGTTCCCGCTCTTCGCGTGGTTCGCCGTCCTCGCCGAACGGCGGTGGCTTGGGATCGGCATCGCCGTGGTGTCGATCGGGTTGCTGCTGTGGTTCTCCGGCCGATTTGCGCTCGGCTCGTGGGCGTTCTGATGACCGCTCCGGTGACCGTCCGGCGGGGCATGGCCCGCGCCGTCCTGCTGGCCCTGGTGTTGGGGCAGGCCGCGTGCGCGACCCCGGCGACCGACAACGCCGATGAGGTCACGCTCGAGGACGGGACGCCAGCGCTCGTCTGGGGCGAGGGCGAGTACGGCGTCGTGTTGGTCACGGACACCGACGAGGAGCCGGCCGACTGGGAGCCCGTGATCGCGGCGATCGCCGCCAACCGGATGGTCGTCGTGGCCCCGGATGCAAGCGATCAGGATCCCGAGACGCTCGTCGCGGCGGCGGCCTGGCTGACCGATGACGGCATCGAGCGGGTGGCCTACCTCGGCTCGGGTAGCGGTGGGACGAGCATCGCGGCCGCCGCTGGCGCGGGGGCCGCGGTTGACCAGCTCATCCTCGTCTCCGGAGCGCTGACCGATGAAGCGCTGGATGGGCTGGGCGAGCCTCCCAAGCTCTTCGTCGCGGCTGAAGACGACGACGCCGGCGCCACCGAAGCCTCGCGGCTGACCGATGGCGCAGCGGGCACCTGGAACGCGCTTCTACTGGTCTCCGGTTCCGAGCAGGGGGCGGCGATCCTGGGTGGCGCCGGCGGCGATGCGCTGATCGAAGGGGTTGTCGCACGGCTCGAGGAGCGGCGGTAGCCAATTCGGAGCGGGACAACGAAGTGTCCCGAAGGAACCGCGGCGACCGTTGATGTCATCTCGGGTCCGGCCAGCTGCCCCTTCGGGACGTCCGCAGGATGCGACACCCGCGCCCCGTGCGCAAGCCCCCTTTTCCACGACCTTTGGCCGTCCTCGGAAACTTGTCCACAGCGTATCGGCGGCGAGAGCCATACTGGGCTCATGGCGACCAGCCAGCGTGGGCCGATCGAGGTCATCGTCGAGATCCCGTCCGGCAGCCGCAACAAGTACGAGTTCGACCACGAGCGGCATCGGTTCGTCCTCGACAGAGTCCTGTACAGCAGCGTCCACTATCCCTGCGACTACGGGTTCGTGGACGGCAGCCTGGCCGATGACGGAGACCCACTCGACGTCCTGATCGTGATCAGCGAGCCCACCTTTCCTGGCTGCGTGGTCCGCGCCCGGCCCGTCGGTGTCCTCGACATGCGCGACGACAAGGGCCACGACTACAAGATCCTGGCGGTCGCGTCCGACGATCCGCGCTGGGACGAGACGCACGAGCTCAGTGACCTGTCGCCGCACCGGCTGCGCGAGATCGAGAACTTCTTCTCGATCTACAAGGAGCTCGAGGATCGGCCGGTCGAGGTCTTCGGCTGGCTTGGCGCGGACGACGCGTGGCGCATCATCGACGAGTCGCTGGCGGCAGGACGGCCATAGACCCGGTGGCGCCTCCTCGCGAGGACGAGCCCGCGGGACGACCGCTGCGGCTCGCGTACCTGGGCGACCCGAACAGCGTCCACACCCGTCGCTGGATCGGCTTCTTCGTCGGGCGCGGCCATGATGTCCATCTGCTGGTCGGTTCGCACGACGCGGTGGCCGACGGCCTGCCGCCGGAGATCACCGTTCACCGGTTTCGCCGTGACGGCCGACCGCGCGTTGCCGGTCCTCGCCTCGCTCGACGTCCGACGAAGCCTTCGCGCGATGCTGGTGGAGATCGAAGCCGGACGTCCTCCACGTCCACTTCCTCTCGCGCTACGGCTGGCTGGGCCGGGTCGCAGGTTGGCATCCGTATCGTGGTGACCCTCTGGGGCTCGGACATCCTCATCACGCCGTGGCGCTCGTGGCGGTCCCGGATCAAGGGCCGGCTGGCACTTCGCGGCGCCGATCGGATCACGGTGGCCGCGCGCACACCGGCGACGCCGCGATGCGACTGGCGCGCACGTCCAGATCGGATCGTGCGCATCCAACATGGAGTCGACACCGATCGATTCAGCCCGGCCCGAGCCGACCCCTCGGTTCTCAGCCGCCTCGGCCTGTCCGGCCGGATCGTGTTCTCCCCGAGGACGCTGACGCCGCTCTATCGGCATGAGATCGTCATCGAAGCCATCGCCCGCTGGCGGCGGACGTGAAGATGCTGGTGGGCCGTCACCGCGCGGAACCGGCGTACCTCGATTCGCCTACAGGCGCGGGCCCACGAACTGGGCATGACGGATCGGCTCATCGTGCTAGACGACATCGCGGACGAGGACCTGCCCGCGCTGCTCGCCCTGGCGGACGTCGTGGTGTCCGTCCCGGAGACCGACGGCCTGCCGTTGACCGTGCTCGAGGCCATGGCGTCGGCGGCCCCGGTGGTGGTGAGTGACCTACCCGGACCTCGGGGTCCTCTGGTCGAGCACCCGCGGCTCATCGTGCCGGTGGGCGACGCGGAAGCACTCACCAAGGCCCTGGACTGGGTGCTGGGACTCTCGCGCCACGGAGCGCGAAGCCATGGGACGGGCACTTCGAGCCGCGGTGACCGTGGAGTACGAGTACGCCCACAACATGCTCGCAATGGAGCGGCTGTATCGGACGCTGGTTGCGGACGCGTCTCGCCGTCGGCCGTCGTAGGGAGGTCCATACAATCCCGTCGTGAGCCGCATCCATCCGTGAGCCGCGTCATCGGGCGGCTGGTCCCGGAATCCGCCATCTACGGGCTCGGCGGGGCGGCGAACCAGACGGTGGCCATCCTCCTGGTCCCGATCTACGCCCGCCAGCTCGGCCCGGCGGGCGTCGGCGTCGCCGCCGTCGTCAACTCCACGGTGGCCCTGGCCCTCATGCTGGTCAGCCTCGCCCTTCCACAGGCGTTCTTCCGTTGGTTCCTCAGCGAGGCCCATACCGACCGGGAGCGCAGCGACGTGCTGTCCACGACCATGGGCCTGCGCGTCATCTCCTCCCTCCTCGGCGCGATCGTGGTCGCGATCGCGGTGGTGCCCATCACCCTGCTGCTGTACGGCGACACCGAGCTCCTTCCGGTCTTCCTCGCGATCCCGGTCATCGTCTTCTTCGACTCGCTGAACAGCATCCCGCTGTCGTACCTCCGCGCCCGGCGCCGCGCCCGGAGCTACGCGCTGATCAGCTTCACCCGGGCCGCGCTCGGGACGGTCCTCATCCTCGGCTTCGTCGTCGGGTCCAACCTCGGGGTCCTGGGCATTGTCCTCGGGTCCGGCATCTCGGCTGCGGTCTGCGCCGGCATCGGCCTGTTCGTCCTCCGCGACGCGGAGCTGCGCTGGGGGCTGGACCGCGACCTGGCCCGGGCCATGCTGGCCTTCTCCCTCCCGCTGGTCCCGGCCGCTGCGGCCGGCTGGGCCCTGAACCTGTCCGATCGGTACATCCTCCAGGGCCTGACCGATGCCGACACGGTCGGCGTCTACGCGCTGGGCTACACCGGCGGCATGGTCGTCCTCGCCTTCGTCGTCCAGCCCTTCGTCCTCGCCTGGGCTGCGACCTCGTGGGAGATCGCCAAGGAGGAGGACGCCGAACGCCAGTACGCCCGCGTCCTGACCGCGTTCACGGTGGTCGCCGCCTTCGTCGGCCTCGCCATCTCGGCCCTCGCCACCGATGTGCTCCGGGTGCTGGTCGGACCGGCGTTCGCCGAAAGCCGCTACGTCGTGCCCTTCAGCGCCTTCGCCTACGTCCTGTACGGGGTGTACTCGATCGTGGCCATCGGGCTCAACATCCGGTCCCAGACCCGCTGGGTCTCGGTCGCGATGGGCATCGCCGCGGCGCTCAGCATCGGGCTCAACCTGGTGCTCATCCCGCTCATCGGAATGCTGGGCGCGGCCTTGGCCACTCTCGTCGCCTACGCCCTGCTGGCCGTGGTGACCGCGGCCTTCGGCCAGCGCTACTACCCGGTCCCATGGGACGTGCTCCGCGTGACCGGGACCATGGTCGCCGGCATGATCCTGGCCGCGGCCGCGCTCCTGGGCCCGGACTCGACGCTGTGGCGGCTGGCCACGATCGCCGTCTTCCCGCTGGTCCTGATCGCGACGGGGATCGTGTCGCCTGACGAGATCCGCACCGCGCGGCGGCTCATTCGACGCGGGGGCCAGGACCCGCCGGGCGGCTAGCTGCTGATCCGGCGGTAGACCTCGAGCAGCGCCTGCTCCGAGCGCGACCAGTTGAACCGATCGCGAACCGCGGCCGCCCCACGGCGACCCATCCCCTCCGCCGCGGCCGGGTCCGCGAGGAGCTGCCGCAGCCCTGACGCGATGGCCGTCGCGCTTGTCGGATCCACGCACACGCCGGCCCCCGCGCCTTCGACGATGGCGCGGACGTGTGACGCGTCGGTCGCCACCACTGGAATGCCGGCCGCCATGCACTGGAACAGCTTGTTCGGCAGCGCCATTCGATTGTTCTCCGAGATGGGCGCGGTCAGGGCCACGCCGACCGTGGCTGACGCGGCAAACGAGACCACCTGGTCTGCGGCCACCGGGGGCACGAACCGGATGCGGTCTCCAACGCCGAGGCCGGCGGCCAGCTCGGCCAGTGCGGCGGGGTCACCGCTTGCGCCGAGACAGACAAGGAACGCGCCCGGACATTCGGGCAGGGCGGACACGAGCTCCTCCAGCCCGCGGCCGGCCTGGATGTTGCCGATGTAGAGCACGATCGGGGCGTCCTCGGGGATGGGCTCGGCGAGGAGCTCCCGCAGCTCGCGGCGCGGCTGGACCCCGGTGTCGACGGGGTAGTTCGGGACCAGGGCCACCGGCACCCCGTACGACGCCTCGAGCCGCTCGGCGATCGGCTGGCTGACGGTCAGGACGGCGGCCGCACGCGGCACCGTCCGCCGCTGGAGCCACCAGTACCAGGCCCTGAACAGTGTGTGGTACAGCGCGCTTCGTCCGCGGTTCTCCTGTCCCAGCCAAAGTTCGTGGGCGTCGTACACGAACGGCACGCGGAGCTGCTTCGCCACGCGGCCGATCGCGTCCAGGGCATCGCTGTCGTGGGCGTGGAGGATGTCGGGCTTGGTTGCGGCCAGGGCCTCGACCAGCCGGCTGCGGTACTCGCGCATTCGGGCTCCCGGCAGCCGCGCCGGCCCGCGCGCCACGCGCACCACCGCGTATCCGTCGCGTTCCTCGTGCTCGGGCAGGCCCGGTCGCCCCTCGGCGACAACGGTCACCCGGTAGCCGGCCAGGGTCAGGCTTGCGGCCTCCTTCTCGACGCGAGAGTCGGCGGTGAAGGGGTTCCGCAGCAACATCGTGACTCGCGTGGCCTGATCGGGCATCGGCCGGCAAGCATAATCGGGAGCCGGATGACACCGAGCCGAGGCGCGTCCCCGAGCTGGCTCGTCGCGGGAGTGCCGGAGGCCGGCTCCAGCGGCGGTCCCGTCCGCGCCCGCCACGTCTTCTCGGTCCTGGCCGGACGGACCGGCGCCCGGGTGATCGCGGCCCATGGCCGGCGCGGCCTGCCTGCCCTGGCGATGGCCGTCGGAACGGGCACCGGCGGCTGGCGGAGCCCGCTGTCAGTGGCCTCCACCCAGCTCGTGCCGCGTCGCGGCCTGGTGCTGCTGCGCGGCGCGGCGCAGCCATCGGTCCTCGATGTCCACGACCATCCGAGGCTCCAGGCCGAGGGGCTGGGGTACGACCTGCCGCAGAGCGACCGCGAGGCGCTCGACCGCCTGTTCGAGGCCAACGTGGCCGCCTTCGCCCACCTCGTCGTGCCCTCCGGGACGTTCGCGGACCTGTGCCGCCTGCCGGCGGATCGGGTCCTCGTCGTCCCCAACGGCGCCGACACCCAGCTCGTGACCCCGGCTCTGCCTCCCGTCGAGCCGATGGTGGGGATGGTGTCGGGTGCTGCCCCCGGGCGCGGCATCGAGCTCCTGGTGGAGGCCATGGGCCTGGTTCGGAACGACGAGCCGGCCGCCTCCCTGAGCCTGGCGCTCACCGCCACCGGTCCGGCGAGCGCCGCCTATCTCGACTCCCTGCGCTCAGCGCTCCGGGACCGATCCCCGTGGGTCCGCATCGAGGCCGTCCCCTACCGCGAGCTGGGGGCCTTCCTCGGCGCGACCTCGCTCCTCGTCATCCCCCACCCCGCCAACCCGTATCTCGACGTGGCAACCCCGGTGAAGCTGTTCGACTCGATGGCGGCCGGGCGGCCGGTCGTCGTCACCCCGCGGATCGAGACCGCGGCGATCGTGCGCGCCGCGGACGCCGGGCTGGTGGCCGACGGCGATCGCGCCGATGACCTGGCCGCGGCCATCCTGGCCCTCCTCCGCGATGCGCCCCGCCGCGACCGGCTTGGCGCGAACGCCCGCCGGGCGGCGGTGCAGCAGTACGACTGGCACGTCCTGGCCAGCGGACTGGCGGACGCGCTCCTGGCCAGCGGCTGACCGGCTGGTCGGACCGCGGACCGGCTAGAAGGCCTCGAGGTAGCGGGCCGTCTCCCAGCCGGTGACCTGCATCCGGTACTCGTCCCACTCGTCGCGCTTGGCCTCCACGAACCGCTCGAGGACGTGGTCGCCCAGCGCCTCGCGGATGACCTCGTCGGCCTCCAGCTCGTCCAGGGCTTCGGCCAGGGTGCCGGGAAGCTGCCGGATCTTGCGGCTCTGGAGCTTGGCCTCGTCGAGGTGGTACAGGTTCTCCTCGACCGGGTCGGGGACGGGCAGCTTGCGGGCCACCCCGTCCAGGCCGGCTGCCAGCATGGCCGCGAAGGCGAGGTACGGGTTGGAGGATGGGTCGGGGCAGCGGAGCTCGATCCGGGTCGAGTCCAGCTGGCCGCTGCTGATCTGCGGGATCCGGATGAGGGCCGACCGGTTGATCCGGGCCCAGCCGATGTAGACCGGCGCCTCGTAGCCCGGAACGAGCCGCTTGTAGCTGTTCACCAGCGGCGCCAGGACGGCGATCATGCCGCGGGCGTGCTCCAGGGTGCCGGCGATGTAATGCCGCGCCATGGCCGACAGGCCGTACGGGTCCTTGGCGTCGGCAAAGGCGTTCCGGCCGCGCTTGTCATCCCACAGTGACTGGTGGGTGTGCATCCCCGAGCCGTTGATCCCGAAGATCGGCTTGGGCATGAAGGTGGCATGCAGCCCGTGCTGCTGGGCCACCGCCTTGAGCGTCGTCTTGAAGGTGACCGCGTTGTCCGCGGTGCGGAGCGCATCGGCGTACTTGAAGTCGATCTCGTGCTGCCCGATCGCGACCTCGTGGTGCGCCGTCTCGACCTCGATCCCGATCTCCTCGAGGTCGTTCATCATCTCCTTGCGGACATCGGTCGCCAGGTCGGCGCTCAGGTCGAAGTAGCCGGCTGCGTCGTGCGGCAGCGGCTCGATCGACCCATCGCCCATCCGCAGCAGAAAGAACTCCAGCTCGGGGCCGGTGTTGAAGGTGTAGCCCAGGTCTTTCGCCTTCTGGATCTGGCGTCGGAGCACCCAGCGCGGGTCGCCGGGGAATGGGTCGCCGTTCGGGGTGAACACGTCGCAGATGACCCGCGCGCTGCCGGTCTCGGTGGCGCGCCCCTCGGCATCGGTCCCGGGCTCCCAGGGGATGGGCGAGAAGGTCGCCAGGTCGGGGACGAGGAACATGTCGGATTCAGCGATCCGGGCAAAGCCCTCGATGCTGCTGCCGTCGAACCACTTGCCGTGCTCGACGGCCTCCTCCAGCTGGTGCATCGGCACCTGGACCGACTTCACGTGGCCGACGATGTCGGTGAACTGGAGGCTGACGAAGCGGAGGTTGCGCTCCTCCGCGAGGGTGAGGGCGGCCGTGAGTTCCTTACGAGCCATGGAGTTCCCTTCCGGTCACAGACCGATGCAAGCGATGGACCGATGTCGGTGCCGGCTGGGCGTCGCGCGGCGGGTCGAGCCTATGTCGCGTCGGCGACCACGGGGAGTCCTCGAGTCACCCGTGCGGCCCCGACTCTTTGTGCAGAGTGCACAAACACGGGCGGCGCGGTCATCAGGCCGAGCGGTCGTTCCCCCGATCCAGATCGGCGGCGTCAGCGTCGCGGAGGAGGCGAAGGGCGTCCTCCGGCCGACGCGGATCGATTCCACGCTGGTCGCGAGCGATGCGGAGGCGGTAGAGGACCGTGTTGCGGTGCACGCCCAGGCTGCGGGCGGCAGGCGCCACCCGCCCGTTGGCCCGGGCAACGGCCAGGAGGGTGGCCTGCATCGGTTCGTCCGGGCGCGTCATCGGGCCTGACCGGCGCGGCGACGCCCCGGCTCCCGGTGACGGCCGGCCTGGCCGGGGGGCCTGTCGCTGGAGCAGGGCACGGAGGGTGATGGCGAGGGCCTCGGCGGCGACCTCGTCGAGGCGAGCCATGGGCCGGTCATCGAACAGCCACACGGCTGCACCCGGACGAATGCGCTGCTCGTGAAGCCACAGTCCGTCGCGCAGCCGGCGGGCGGCCGCCGCCCGGGCGCTGGGGGTTCCGAAGAGGCGCGAGAAGGCGGCGGCGAATCGGGCCGCGAGGGCGCGCCCGGCCGGTCGGGGGTGGAGCGCGACCATCTCCCCGTCGGCCACCACCGCCACGCCGCGGCCGATGCGCTGCGAGACGAGCCCCGCCGCCGCGGACGGCGTGGGATCGACCAAGGCGGCCTCCGCCGCGGCGAGGCGAAGCTCGGTGGCGAACCGCGCCAGGACGCCGGCCTCGTCGGCGAGGTAGGCCTCGGCCGCCTCGGCAAGGGACGCGGCGGACCGCTCGCTGGCGAGTATCGGCGGCGCGTCATCCGGCCAGGCTTCTGTGGTCGCGGGTGACCCGCCGGCGACGAGCACACCGGCCGGCACGCTGCCCGAGGCGCGCACCTCCGCGATCAGGCGTGGCGCGGGGAGCACGGCCAGGAGGCTGCCGTCCACGATGAGGAGATGACCTTCGGCCGGGGGCGGCAGGTGGGGTGGCGCCGCCCTCGTCCGCGACACGCCCCGGATCAGGCTCTCGGCCGCGGTCGGCTCACCGGCGACGAGGCGGGCGGCGGGGTCCACCGCTCGCCAGAGGTCGATGAGGCGTGGCACGGCGAGGTCAGTCCGCGGCGGCGGCCGCCAGGTCGGCCACGAGGTCGTCGGCGTCCTCCAGCCCGATCGAGACCCGAAGCATCCCCGGCGACAGGCCGGCGGCGGCCAGATCGGCGTCGCCGTACTGGCGATGCGACGACGACGCCGGATGGCTAACCAGCGACTCGACACCGGCGAGGCTGGTGGCGTGGATCGCGACCTGGATGCGATCGAGGAATCGTTCGCCGGCCGCCCGGCCGCCGGACAGCTCGATGGCCATCATCCCGCCGGCCCGGCCGTCGCGCAGCCGACGCATGGCGAGCTCGTGCTGCGGATGCGATGGAAGTCCGGGATACAGGACCCGCTCGATGCCGGGCTTGCCCTCGAGCCCCCGTGCCACGGCGAGGCCGTTGTCGGAATGGCGATCCATCCGGACCGCGAGGGTCCGCAGCCCGCGGAGGGCCAGGAATGCCTCGAACGGGTTGGCGTTGCCGCCGGTGTTGACCACGATCTCGCGGACAGCCGCGATCCGCTCCGCGCTGCCGATGACCGCGCCGCCGATAAGGTCGGAATGGCCGCCGATGTACTTCGTGACCGAGTGGGCGACGAGGTCAGCGCCGAGGGAGAGCGGGTTGCAGAGGTACGGCGAGGCGAACGTGTTGTCGACCGCGAGCGCTGCGCCCCGCTCATGGGCGGCAGCCGCGATGGCCTCGATGTCGGGCATCTCGGTCGTCGGGTTTGCGATCGTCTCGAGCCAGACGAGCCGTGTCGTGGGGCCGATGGCCTCGATCACCGCCTCGGTATCGCTGCTCCGCACCTGGCGATGGGTGATCCCGAGCCGCGGCATGACGGCGTTGAACAGGCCGACCGTGCCGCCGTACACCGCCGCGGGGAGGATGACCTCGTCGCCGGTCTTGAGGATCGAGAGCATCGCACCGTGGATGGCGGCCATCCCGGACGCGGTGGCGAGGGCGGCTTCACCCCCTTCGAGCTCGGCGAGCGCCCCCTCCAGGGCGGCGTGGGTCGGGTTGGAGTAGCGGGTGTAGGAATGCCCCGGCCGGCGGAACTCGAGGAGCTCCTCCAGCTCGGCTGCGGAGCCGACCTCGAACGTGCTCGTCTGGTAGATCGGCACCGTGACCGGGGTCTGCTCGATGGCGCCGACCCGGCCGGCGGCCTTGATCGCGCGCGTCGAGAAGCCTGGCATCGGCAGAGTCTACCCGGCCCTCGCCGGGCGCCCGCTCACTCGGGCGGTGGCGCAGGCCCGCTCGGCTCGACCATGAGCCGGTCAACGGCGGACCGGATCGCGTCGAAGTCCGGGCTCAGGATGTAGGTGCCGTCGGTCAGAAAGCCGGACTGGACCAGCGGCGGCTGGATGACGAGGCGCTCGATGTCGGACAGGTCCGCGTCGAGGAGGGCGTGGGCGACGTGCGGCATGAGCTCGACCGGGATGTCGGTCGCGACCGAGTCGCCGAGCGCCTGGAGGAGGGTGGGGAGGTTCAGGAGCCACGCGCCCGACTTCATCTTGTTGACCATGGCCGCGATGACCTGCTGCTGGCGGTCGGCCCGGGTGTAGTCGTTGTCGCCGGCGCCCTTCCGCGACCGGGCAAAGGCCAGGGCGGTGTAGCCATTCATGTGATAGGTCCCCGGCTCGATGTGGAACCCGACCAGGTTGTTGAACTCGTCGCGGTAGCCGTAGTCATGGACCGGCCGGGTGACGGTGATATCCACGCCGCCCACCGCGTCCACGGCGCTGGTGAAGCCCAGGAAGTCCACCGCCCCGACGTAGTCGATCTTGATCCCGAGCAGGGCGCCGACTGCTGCCTTCAACGTCTCCGGACCTCCGAGCGGGTAGGTTCCGGCGTCGAGGCGGGCGTAGGCCAGGAGCGAGTTCAGCTTGGCGTTGTAGACCCGCCCGTCGCCGAGCGGCGCCCCGAACGTGTCGCGGGGAATCGAGATGAGTGACGCCCCGGTGTGCGGGTCGAGGGTGGCCACGATCATCGTGTCGGTGTTGTACGTGCTCCGTCCCGGACCGACGTCCACCCCCACCAGGAGCACGGTGAACCGTCCGGTCAGGCCGACGGGGGTCGCCTCGGGCTCCTGCCACGGTGCGGGCGGCGGGGTCCGGACCGGGTCGAGGACGTCCTTCGGCGGCGCGAGGATCCCGCCACCGCCGCCACCGCCCAGGCCGACCGCCGCCAGGGTGCTGATGGTGGCGGTGGCGTACCACGCCGGGACGAGATGCATGAAGAGGGTGACGGCCAGCAGCCCGGCCGTGATCCAGGTCGTCCACTGCCGCCAGGCGGGGGTCTCGCGGGCGGCGTGGGCCTGGTAGATCGCCACCACCCGCCAGGCGAGAAAGGCGAGGTTCACGATCACGACCGCCCACAGCACCCGCACGTCGAGCAGGACGGTCAGGGCGTCACCGCCCCGCCCCGCGGCGGCCATCACCAGCCACGCCAGGATGGCGACCGGCAGCCCGAGAAGCAGGGCGAGGCGGAACTGGCGGTTGTAGGCCTGGCCCAGCCCCGGGATCACGAACGAGAAGAAGGCGGCCAGCGGCGCGCGCGGATCAGGCCGGCTGGCAGCAGCCTGGTTCACAGCCCCTCCATGGAAATCCGCCGGGCGGCCGATCGGCGCGCCTGACGGCCCGCGAGTATACCGAAGGCCCGCCAATCGACCCTAGGCCGCCACCTGGGTGATGGCCCCCGCCGACTTCCCGGCCGGCTTCGCCGGGCGCGGATAGCCGCTGACCTGGTTCTTGCCGCTGGCCTTGGCGTGGTACATGGCCCGGTCCACCGCGAGCATGAGCTCTTCGTCGGTCGAGCCGTCTTCGGGGTGCGACACGAGGCCGATGCTGACCGTTGTCGGCGCCTCATCCCGGGTCAGCGTCGCCGCCAGCTCCTCGGAGCCTTGCCGAACCTTCTCGGCGACCACGAAGGCGCCGGCGAAATCGGTCTCCGGCAGGAGGACGACGAACTCATCACCGGCATACCGATAGGCTGAGTCCACCGTTCGGATCGAACGCCGGATCACGCCCGCGATGCCCCGGATGGCCGCGTCGCCACGCTCGTGGCCGAGCGTGTCGTTGATGAGCTTCAGGCCGTCCATGTCCACCATGAGGAGGCAGAACGGGCGGAGGGAGCGCCGGCTGCGGCGCACCTCCTGGTCGAGATCGAGGTAGATCTGGGCACGGTTGAGGAGCCCGGTCAGGGAGTCGGTGACCGAGAGCTGCAGGGTCGCGGCCTGGAGCCGCCGCTGCTGGGCGGCGAACACAACCGCCGAGACGGCGCCGAGCCAGACCACGCCCAGGACAACCGCCGCCGGGAGGAGGTCACCGGGTGCGAACGGGAGGTTGGGATCGGTGGCGAGCACCCCGGCGAAGGTCAGGCTCGCGGCGGCAGCAGCGGCCAGCCCGGCCATCGGCCGGCCTCCAAGGGCAACGCCCAGGACGGGCACGACGAGCAGCGGCGCGAAGGGGGACGAGGCACGGCCGGTCAGGATGACGAGCCCGCCCAGCAGTGCGATGGCGGTGGCCACCTCGGCACCGGACACGAACCGTGTTCGCCACCGGTCGGGAATGACCTCGTGGAACACGACCACCGCGATGACGGCGAGGCCCCCGAGAGCGAAGATGGCCGTCTGGTCGTCCCCGTACACGCTCGTGACGCCCACGGCGATGAGGACGCCCGCGATCGTGGCCCACCAGCTGGCTCGGATCGTGGCCCGGTACCGGTCAGGGCCGATCCAGGGCATCGGCGAGCCCGATGACTCGGTGGTGGAGAGGTACTTGTCGCGGACCGGTGACTCGATGCCCGGGCCCGGACCGACGGGCAGCAGGCTTCCCTCCGGTCGCCCGAAGCGGCGACCGGAGATCACGGCAACGAGGCCGGCGATCAGGATCAGGCCAGCCACGAGCGCGCTTACCAGGAGAAAAATCTGCTCGGTTGTCACGCTCCCTCTCGGTCGCCGTAAGTCTAGGAGTCGCCCGAAGTCCGGCGCAAAGGTACTAACCCGTCCGTACCACCCTTCGGTGCCTGCCGGCAACACTTCCGGGGGAATCCGACCGGATTGCTATACTCGGGCCTCCGCCCTGGTTTGCCGACCCTGCTTCATGGTGTCCATGTGACTGAACTGCCCCCGACGTCCCGGGTGGCCCGCCGACCCAGCGCCGCACTGGCCGCGGCGCTCTCGTTCCTGCTTCCCGGGCTCGGGCAAGCCTACGCCGGACGAACGCGCCTCGCGCTGATCTTCGCCGCGCCGATCCTGATTCTGGGCGGAATGCTGCTGGGAGCGTTGCTTCTGGGCACCGGAGTCCTCCTCCGGACCCTGGTCGTGCCCGGCGCGCTCTTCGTCGTCCTGATCATCGACATCGGTCTCATGCTGTGGCGGCTGCTGGCCATCGGCGAGGCGGGCTTCGCCGGGCCGGCTCGCGGACGGTCTCCGTTCGCGGTGGTGGTCGTGATCGTGCTCATGGTGGCGACGGTGGGGACCCACCTGTGGCTGGCCAGCGCGACCCTGGCCGCCGATCGGGCCCTGGCCCTGATCTTCGACCCGCCGGTCAGCTCGACCTACGAGCCGCCGAACTACGGGCACCTCGACCCCAGCGTTCCCGAGTTCCGCTGGGATGGGACCGAGCGGGTGAACATCCTGCTCATCGGCTTCGACAGCGGCCCCGGCCGGGTGGACGAGAACACCGACACCCTCATGGTCGCGACCATCGACCCCGCCACCCGGACGGCGGCGCTGGTCAGCATCCCGCGAGACACCGGGTATGTCCCGCTTCCGGATCGCCGGATCTACGCCGACGGCCTGTTCCCGCGCCGGGTGAACGAGCTGGCGTCCGACGCGAACGCAGACCCCGCGCTGTGGTGCCCCGAGCTGACGGCCGGCGACAGCTGTGGGCTGGCCACCCTCCGGGCGGCCGTGGGCCTCTATCTCGGCCTCGAGATCCACCACGTGGCCTGGGTGGACCTCGTGGGATTCGCCGCCCTCGTGGACGCGGTCGGCGGCGTGGAGCTCTGCCTCCCCGGCGTCCTGGCCGATCCGCGCTATGGCGGGCCCACCTGGGAGGGGCGCGGCGTCGTCCTCGAAGCAGGCTGCCGGGTGTACGACGGACCGCATGCCCTGGCCTTCGCCCGGATCCGGCAGGGCACCCTGACCATGCCCGATGGGACGGTTGAAGAGCAGAACGACTTCCTGCGTGCCGCGCGGCAGCAGGAGTTCCTGCTCGCATTCCAGCAGAAGGTGGCGGCCACCAACCTTCTCGTGTCGTTCCCGGGCCTGCTGAGCGCCGTCTCGGAGACGGTGACGACCGACTTCCCACGGACCCAGGCCGGCGACCTCGCGAGCCTGGCGCCGCTCATCACCGCGGGCAACATCGAGCGCGTCGTGCTCGGTTGGCCGGAGTACGTGGACCTGCCGGTCGACCCGTTGAACTACTACCTCCTCATCCCCCGCCGCGACGCCATCCGCGATGAGATGGCAAGCCTGCTCGGGGCCGACGCCCTCGTCGGGTGGTACCTGGCCACCACCGACGCCGGTCCCCCGCTCTGAGGGATGGCCACAGGCAGCGAAGAGCCGCCGTTCGCGGCGCCCCCATACAATGGGCGCGCCGTGTCGGTCGAGACGACGAGGAAACGGGGCGACGAGCGGCCGTGGGCGCTGGCCTCGGTCAAGCCATGCGCCGGGATGCTGCGATGAGCACCGCCTCGATGACCTACGCCGGCTTCGACCTGACCCGGGTCTCGCCCCGTCCCTTCCTGGCCGCCGCATTCGGGATCACGGTCATCGCCGTCGTCATGGCCTACCTCTCGACTCCGCTGTTCATCCTGGCCATCGGCGCGCTGCTCGCCCTCCTGGGCGTGGCCACCCTCCGCTGGCCGCGAGTCATGCTCGTGGTCCTGGTCATGTCCCCGCCGATCATCGACCTCTATGCCGGACAGCGGCTGCTCCCCGAGCAGGTGCAGTCCATTGCCCGCCTGTTCTCGGAGGCCCTGCTGGTGGTCATGACCCTCGCGGTGGCGTGGATCGCGGTGCGGCGCGGAACGCTGATCAGCGCCATCCGACACCCGGTGACCGCGGCCATGGGCGTGTTCCTGGCCGTCAGCCTGCTCTCCGCGGCGGTGAACGCCGTCCCGCCCCCGGTCGCGGCCGCGGGCATGCTGTTCACCCTGGACGCGGTCGCCCTGTTCTTCCTGGCGCGGATGGTGGGCTTCTCCCACGAGCAGCGGAACCAGGCGATGTGGGCGGTCGCCGGGGTCGTCATCATCACCTCGCTGATCGCCATCGGTCAGTCCGTCCTCTCGCCGGACCTGCTCGGCATCACCCCCGTCGCCGGTCGCTCCGGGGAAGGCGCCCGTCTGGGCTCGCTGGTCCGCGACCCGAACATCCTCGGCACCCTCATCGGGCTGGTCCTGCCATTCACCGTCTACTCCCTCGTCCGGATGTCGGCGGGACGGCGACGCTGGCTGGTGGCGGGCGCGGCGCTGGCCCTGACCCTGGCCCTCTTGCTCACCTACTCGCGCGGCTCGTGGCTCGGTGTCCTGGTCGGGTTCGGGGTCGTGTCGCTCGTCATCGACCGCCGGGCGCTCGTCGCCTTCATCGGCATCCTGGTCCTGGCCTACGTGACCGCGGTGGTCATGCCGAAGGGCATCCTGGCCGGTGGGGTGAGCGGCTATGACCCCTTCGCCACCACCATCAACCGCATCGAGAACGTGGGGCAGGGCCGCGACCTGCGCTGGATGCTCATCGTGAACGCGCTGCCCATCGTGGAGTCGCATCCGTTGCTGGGAGTGGGGCCCGGGCAGTACGGCGGCGCCGCGGCGTCCATCTTCGGCTCGGCCATCCACGACCAGTACGGGACGGGCGCCCTCCTGACCAATCAGAAGACGGTGGACAACTTCTGGCTCCACATGGGGGTCGAGGGCGGGATCCTGGGCATGGCCGCCTTCCTGGCCCTGCTCGGGACCGCGGTCTACGCCCCGATTCGTGCCCTGCGGGGAGCGGTCGGCAGCCGTTTCGCGGTTCCGGCGGGGGTGGTGTCTGCCGCCGCGGTCCTGTGCGTGGCGACCGTCACCACGATGCTCCTCGAAGGGAACACGGCTGCATTTCTGTTCTGGTTCATGCTCGGGCTGGGCTCGATGACCTGGGCGGGGACGAAGCCGGCGGGGATCAAGCAGGCCGAGCTGGTGGACCCGTCGGTCAGAACTGGCGACCCGCCACCATCTGCCACAGCGTCCGAAGGATGATCTTCACGTCCAGCCCGAACGACCTGCGCTGGACGTACTCGAGGTCGAGCTTGACCCCCTCGGCGAAGGACAGCCGGCCCCAGCCGTAGGCCTGCCACAGGCCGGTCAGCCCCGGCACGACCGAGAGCCGGGGAAGCTGCCAGGGCTCGTACAGCTCCACCTCGTACGGGATGGGCGGTCGCGGGCCGACCAGGCTCATGTCGCCGCGCAGGACGTTCAGGAACTGGGGCAGCTCGTCGAGATGCGAGCGGCGGAGAAAGCCCCCGATGTCGGTGACCCGCGGATCGGCGGCGATGGGCGCCCAGGTCGTGTCCTCGGTGGCGGCTTCTCCCGTCCGGAGCAGCTCCCGGATGTGCTCCTGGTGCCGGTGCTCGTCGGCGCTGAGGTGCATGGTCCGGAACTTCAGAACGGTGAACGGGCGACCGCCGAGTCCGAGCCGGATCTGGCGGAACAGGATCGGACCGGGTGAGTCGAGCTTGACCGCCACCGCCACGATGCCGAGGACCGGCGACACGACGACCAGTCCGACCACGGCGCCCACCACGTCGAGGGACCGCTTCGCGAGCCGGTAGCCGGTCGGAGTGGGCGCCAGCGGGACCAACAGCTCGCCCATCGGGTGGCGCATCGGGGTGGCTGGCGGCATCGGTCGGCGGGATCCCTCCGAAGTGGTCGGGGCGGACGGATTCGAACCGACGACCTCCTGCTCCCAAAGCAGGTGCGCTACCAGGCTGCGCTACGCCCCGCGCGGTGCGACGAGTCTACCGTGCGCCACCAGTTCATCGACGATGGCGAGGTAGTGGGCCTTCTGCGTGGCCCAGGCGTACGGCTCGGCCTGGCGGCGTGCCTCGGCCGCCTGCGTGGCAGCCGCCGCCGGGTCCGCGGCCAAGGCGTCGATGGCCCTGGCCAGCGCGGCCGGATCGCCGCCCCGCACGTAGCGGATCGCGGAACCGTCGAAGTGGCGCCGAACGGTGGCCAGGTCGGTGGCCACCACCGGGACGCCCATGGCGACCGCCTCGAGCAGCTTGGTGGACAGCGAGTAGGCCATGTACGGCTCGGGGCGGGTGGGCACCAGCGCGATGTCGGCCCCCGCCATGACCGCGGGCAGGGAGTCGAGCGGGACGCGGCCGTGGAGCGTCACCCGCTCCTCGGTTCCGAAGCGAGTGATCACGTCGTCGACCTCGGTCCGGAACGGCCCGTCGCCGTAGACATCAAGGTGGGCCTGGAGCTTGGGGTCGAGGCGGGCCATGGCCTCGACCGCGATGTCGAGCCCATAGATCCTGAGCATGTTGCTGACGTGGACGAGGTGGAGCGCCCCGTCGGCCCGCCAGGAACGGCGGGAGTGCGGTTCGGGATCGAACAGGCGCTCGTCGGCGCTGTTCATCACGACCGAGATCCGCTCCGCCGGGATGCCGCGGCTGACCGCGAGCTCCCGGAGAGGCTCGTGGACGGTGATGATCCCGTCGGCTATCGCCGCGCTGGCCCGGGTCGCACCCGAGACCAGCGGGAAGAGCGGGCGCAGAGCGCCCGAGGCGAATCGGTCCCGGAAGAACTCGGGCATGTCCTCGTGAAGGTCCAGGAGGAGCGGGATCCCGGTCAGCCGGACGGGGAGCGCGGCGAAGGTCAGGAAGTCGGGCAGGGTCGCGACCTGGACCAGCCGATACCGCCGGTGGCGGTGCTCGATCGCGAGCCGCACCGAGGCAATCGCCGCGAAGGCCAGGTACTCGGCCATGTGGCCGGCGAAGCCGGTGAAGCGGCGGCGCACCGGGAGCCGCACGATCCGGATCCCGTTCCAGGTCTCGACCTCGGGCTGGCCCGGATCCCGCAGCCCGATGAGGTCCACCTCGTGCCCGGCATCGCGGAGCGCCTCAGCCTGCCGCCGGATGCGCGGATCGTCCGGCAGCGAGGCGTGGGCCACGATCACGACCCGGACCGGGCTCATCGGGCCTTGACCTCGTTCCACAGGACGTCCTTGGCGTCGGCGTCGAGGTCGGCCAGGACCAGGCCGCGCTCCGCCGCCAGGGCCTCGACGGCGGCATACCGATCCACCCAGCGTCGGTTCGCGAGCCGCAGCGCCTCCTCGGGATCGACGTGGAGCCAGCGGGCGAGGTTGGCCAGGGCGAAGAGCACGTCGCCCAGCTCGTGGAGCTGCTCCTCGGCCGGCGCCGACCCCAGACCAGCATCGCGGAGCTCTTCGAGCTCCTCGCCAACCTTCTCCCACACCCCGCCGACGTCCGGCCAGTCCCAGCCGAGGGCGGAGGCGCGCTCCTGGATCTCGCGGCTGGCCGGGAGGGCCGGGAGCGTCCGCGCCACGTCCGCGAACGAGGCCGGGGCGCGACCGGTCTCCTCCCGCTCGGCGGACTTGATCGTCTCCCAGTTGGCGACGACCTGGTCCACGCCGTCCACCGCGACGTCGCCGAAGACGTGGGGGTGGCGGCGGACGATCTTGGTCCCGAGCGTGCGATAGACGTCGGTCAGGTCGAAGGCGCCCTCCTCCGCCGCGAGCTGGGCGTGGAGGATCACCTGGAGGTAGAGATCGCCAAGCTCCTCGGCAAGATCGGTCGAAGAGCCGCGCTCGATCGCGTCGAGCGTCTCGTACGCTTCCTCGAGCAGGTAGGGGCGGAGCGAGCGGTGATCCTGGCGACGATCCCACGGGCAGCCGTCCGGTGCCCGGAGGCGGGCGCTGATGGCCGCCATG
The DNA here is from genome assembly GCA_963699235.1 of uncultured Chloroflexia bacterium. GTDB lineage: Bacteria > Chloroflexota > Limnocylindria > QHBO01 > QHBO01 > DASTEQ01. The sequence goes on from OY969424.1 coordinate 2,038,127, forward strand.
CCGTGGGGCGAGGCGAGGTTGTCGGCCGCTGCCAGCGGCGGCACCACCCAGTCGCGAGCGTGGAGCGCCGACTCGTCGATGGCCTCCAGCGACAGCGGCTCGCCGTCGGGCAGCGGCCGCACGAGGTGGCCGGGTGGATAGAGCGCGCCGAGAACCGCCCGCGCCCCATGGCGGGCATGTCGCCCGGGCAGCGCAGCATCCTCGTCATCGGGTGGCGCCGCAGCCGGCGAGGCGAGGACCAGCAGGGGCAGTCCCGGGTCGAAGGGCGTCGCGGCGAGGTGCTCGGACGATACGACCTGGACTCCGTCGGCGGGATCAAGGCCGGCGGCGGCGAGCAGTCCGTCGACCGATCGCGCCGCGGCCGCCATGAGGCCGATCCCTATGCCGCCGGTGGGGCGGTGTCCAGCTGGAGCTGGGTGTCGATCCAGATCTCCGCGTCGGCCTGGACCTCTTCGTACCAGCGGCTGTAGCCGGTCGATCGGATCGTGTTCAGCCGCGACTCCTCGACCAGCCGCTCCTCGTTGATGCCGCGGAGCTGGAAGATCCAGATCTGGTTGCCGTCCACCACCGGCTGGGTGGTGATATCCCCGATCTCGGCCAGGCCGAAGATCGCCTCTTCGCGGGCAGCCGTGCCCTCGTAGCGGGCGACCCAGCCGAGGTAGCCCTCGTCGGTCCGGGTGGCCGAGTCCTCGCTGTTGGCCAACGCCTGTTCGCCGAACGAGTCGGGATCGGCCTGCAGGTCCTCGATCAGGCTCTCGGCGAAGTCGAGCGCGGTGGTCCGCTGGTCGGTCACCTGGATGACGTGGTAGCCAAAGTCGGTCCGGACCGGCTCGCTGATCTCTCCAACTGCCAGCCGGGCGACCGCCGCCTCGAACTCGGGCACGAACTCGCCGGTCGTCGGGTCGTACCAGCCCAGGTCGCCGCCGTTGTTCCGCGATCCGGGGTCGTCACTCTCTTCGGCGAGCTCGAACCAGTCGGCCTCGGGATCCTGGACCTCGTCGTACCAGGCCTCGGCCCGGGCCTGTGCCGCGGCCCACTGCTCGTCGGTGGCAGCCTCCTGGTCGGCCACTTCTCCGCCGGGGACGGGCTGCGCGAGAAGGTGTCGCAGCCGCTGCTTGGGCACCGGCACGCCCTGGTCGTCCAGGACGAGGATCTGCGCGATCTCGCGCTGGGAGGCCGGCGTGACGGCGACCTCCTCCTCGAAGTGGGTTCGGAAGCCGCGCTTCATGAGCTCATCGGCAACGTAGGCCCGATAGTCGGCTTCCGAGACGCGGGCAGCCGACAGCTGGTCGAGCAGCCCGGTGAAGGGGCCGGCCTCGGTGCGGTCCTCGACGCGGAGGATGGTGTAGCCGGTCTCCGTCTCGGTGGGCCCGGTCAGCTCTCCGGCATCCACACCCTCGGCGAGAGTGAACAGGGGCCCGTACTGCGGGTCTTCCTCGGTTACCCAGCCGACCAGGCCCTCGGTCTGCGCCGAGCCGGCGTCGTCCGACTCCGCGACAGCGACGGTCCCGAAATCCTCGCCGTCGTCGAGGCGATCACGGATGGCCGTCGCCTCCTCCAGGGCGCGGGCAAAGTCCTCGTCGGTCGGTTCGTCGCCGGTCGCGGCGTCCTCCGGCAGGGCATCTACCTCGATGATCGACACCTGGACCCGGGCGGGCACGTTCTGGCGGGTCTCGATCTCCTCGTCGATCGCCTCGTCGCTGACGGTGATCTCGAGCTCGTCAGCGCGCGTGGCCTGGAACAGGCCGTCGCTGATGGACGAGGTGGCGGTCGCGGTCAGGTTGGTGAGCTGGTCGGAGATGACCGACAGCTGCTGCTGGAGGACCGCATCGCGGGCCGTCGGCGGACGTGGATCCTCGGGGGGCTGCCCGCCCATCTGGTCGGCGATGTCGGTTCCGGTGGCCGCCAGCTCGGCGCCCATGATCGCCTGGCGCAGGTCGAGCTCCTCACGGATGACGGCCGTGCCCTCGACGACCATCACCTGGCGGAGGTGGCTGTCGTAGTACGAGTTCCAGGCGCTGATGCCGAACAGACCGAGCGCCACGGCGATGGCGGCGGCGAACCCGCCGACGAGGATCCGCTGGGTCCGAAGCTCGTCCTGCCAGCGCGCGCGATGGCGGCGGCGCGGGGCCGGGCGATTGCGATAGGTCATGGATCTCCTGTCAACGCTGGGCAGGCGCCAGTACGGTTGCTCTGGGCGGGCGAGCGCGGATCGTACCCGAAGCGTTCATCGGTCGCCACGCGCGCCATCGAAGGCCCGGGTCATGGCCTGCCAGCGGAGACGGAGGACGAGGACGAACGCTTCGCTGACGATGGATCCGGTCATCTTCGATTGGCCCGCCGTCCGTTCGCGAAAGACGATCGGGACCTCGCGAATGGCGGCGCCCCGGCGGTGGGCCCACCACGTCGTCTCGATCTGGAAGCCATACCCGTGGCCCGAGGCCTCGCGAAGCCGAATCGCCTCCAGCAGCTCCCGTCGCCAGGCCTTGAAGCCACCGGTCAGGTCCCGGTAGGGCAGCCACAGGACGGTTCGCGCGAACACGGTCCCGGCGCGGCTGATCAACCGCCGATGGAAGGGCCAGCCCTGCGTCCCGCCACCGGCCATCCAGCGCGTGCCGAGGACGAGGTCGGCGTCGCGCATGAGCGGGGCAAGCAGCTGCGGCAGGACGGCGGGGTCGTGGCTGAAGTCAGCGTCCATCTGAATGACCGCCATCGTCCCGGGCTTGTCGAGGACCCGCTTGAACCCGTCGCGGTAGGCGACCCCCAGCCCTTCCTTCGCCGGCCGGTGGAGCACCTCGACCCGCGGGTTGGCGGCCGCCAGGGTGTCAGCCTGCTCACCGGTGCCGTCCGGCGACTGGTCGTCCACGACGAGCACGTTCGCCTCGGGGAGTGCGGCCAGCACGGCCTCCGCCACCGCGACCAGGTTCTCCCGCTCGTTGTAGGTCGGCAGCACGACCCACACCCCGCGGCCGGCAGCCAGTCCGACCGATGGCGTGGGGTCGGGGTGGTCCGTCGTCAGCGCCCGATCCCCAGGTAGCGGACGCCGGCCTCCTCGAAGCGGGCGCGGTCCACCGCGTTGCGGCCGTCGACGAGCACCTCGAGGCCGGGGATGGCGGCCGGATCGAGGTCGCGGTAGGCGCTGTGAGCGGCCTGCACGATGGCCGCCCGAACCGGGGCGGGGGCGGCGAAGTCGTAGGGCACGAAGCCCCGGTGGAGGAGGTGCTCGGCGTCGAAGTACGGGTCGTGGCCGTGGACGGTTGCCCCCGCCGCCACGAGCGCTTCACGGAGCAGGAGCGCGCTGCTGAAGAAGTCTTCGCGGACGTCGCCGCGGTAGCCGATGCCGAGGACGAGGACCGGCACCCCCTCGAGCGGGCCGAGGACGGTCGCCAGCTGGCCGACCGCGTACCCAGCCATCTCGTCATTCACGGCGCGGGCGAGGGGCGGAATTCGCATCTGCGGCTCGTCGCGGAAGAGGAGGTGGGGATAGACCGGGATGCAGTGGCCGCCGACCCCCACCCCCGGCTGGTGGATGTGGCTGTACGGCTGCGAGTTCGCGGCGTCGATGATCTCGGTTACGTCGATGCCCCGCCGGTCGGCGACCTGAGCAAACTCGTTGGCCAGGGCGATGTTCACGTCGCGGTAGGTGGTCTCGGCCAGCTTCGTCATCTCGGCCGCCTCGGCGTTGGCCAGGGCGCGGATCTCGGTGCCGGGCTCGAGGACCGATTCGTAGAACGCCACCGCCCGCTCGGTGGCCGCCGCGCTCGTCCCGCCCACGATCTTCGGGTAGCGCTGGAGGTCGAGGAGAACCCGGCCGACGAGGACCCGCTCGGGCGAGAACGCGAGGTCGAAGTCCTCGTCCACGCGGAGGCCGGAGCCGGCCTCGAGCATCGGTCCGAGGCGATCGCGGGTGGTGCCGATCGGCAGGGTGGTCTCATAGATCACGAGCGTGCCGCGCTGGAGGCCGCGGGCCACGTCGCGGGTGGCGGCGTCGATCTGGGAGAAGTCCACCTGCCGCGACTCATCAACCACCACCGGGACGATGACGACCACGACCTCCGCCTCGCGGACACCGGCCACGTCGTCGGTGGTGGCGCGCAGCCGGCCCTCGCGGACCAGCTCGGGGACCCGTTCGGCCACGGCGGCCTCGTCGCCGTGCGGCGACTCGCCGCGGTTGATGGCGTCCACCACCCGCGAATCGAGGTCGCAGCCGACCACCTCATGGCCGCGACTCGCGTACTGGACGGCTAGCGGCAGGCCGATGTGGCCGAGACCGACGACGGCGATCTTCACGCCAAAATGGGGGTCAGCTCATCGGCGCCGATCACCACGCCGCGGAGGGCGGCGTCCACCATGGCCCGGGCCAGGAGCATGGCGACCAGCGCGTCGCGAGGGTCCACCGGCGGCGCGCCGCCGCTGCGGATGGCCGAGGCGAACTCCGACAGCTCGACGGCCAGCGGCTCGCGGCGCTGGACCGCGCGGCGCGTCATCTCGCCCTCGGTGACCAGCTCCCGGTCGGGGTTGGCGTAGAAGACGAGGTCCTGGCTGAGGTAGTCGGCCTCGTACATCCCGCGCTCGCCGGTCACGGTCAGCTTGCGAACCTTGGTCGGGGTCAGCCAGTTGATCTCGAGCAGTCCGATGGCGCCGGTGTCGAACTTGATCAGTCCGGTGAACAGGTCCTCGTGGTCGGTGTGGATCCGCTGCTCGGTCTCGGCGTACATCCGGACCGGTTCGGCCCGGAGGAGGTAGCGCATGACGTCGATGTCGTGGGGGGCGAGGTCGACGACGACGCCGACGTCGCGAACCCGGGCCGGGAACGGCCCCAGCCGCGCGGCGCGGACCTGGAAGACGCGACCCAGCTCGCCGGCATCGAGACGGCGGCTCAGCTCCCGGATGGCCGGGTTGAAGCGCTCGATGTGGCCCACCGTCAGCAGCCGGCCACCGGCCTCCGCGGCCGCGATCATCTGCTCGGCCTGCTCCCGATCCGGGGCGATCGGCTTCTCGACGAGCACGTGGGCTCCTGCGGCGAGGGCGTCGAGCGTGGTCTGAAGGTGCATCGAGGTCGGGACGGCCACGACCACCAGCTCCGGGCGCTCCTCCGCGAGGAGGCGGCCGGCGTCGGTGAAGCCGCGCGCCGTCCGGCCGGATGTGGCGCGACCGACGGCCGCCGGGTCGAGGTCCGCGACGGCGACGAGATCGATGTCGGGCAGCTCATTCAGGACCCGCGCGTGGTTGGCGCCCATCATCCCCAGGCCGATGACGGCGGCGCGAAGCGGCTCCCCGCTCACGCCGCCACCGTGCTCTCGGGATGCGACCCGAGCTCGGCGGCGACGCCGTTCACGGCCTCGATGACGGCGTCCACGTCAGCGTCGCTCAACCCGGGATGGACCGGGATCGAGACGACCTCCTCGCACAGCTGCTCGCTGACCGGGAACGACTGGTCGCCATAGCCCAGCTCGATAAACGGGACCTGGCGATGGAGCGGGATCGGGTAGTAGACCCCCGTCCCGACGCCTCGCTCGCGGAGCCGCTCGACGAACGCGTCGCGCTTGAGGACCCGGATCGTGTACTGGTGAAAGACGTGGACCGTGCCGGGGCGAACCCACGGCGTGACCACGCCGCGGAGCTCTGCCTCGTAGCGGGCGGCGGTCGCGATCCGACGGGCGTTGAAGCGCTCGAGCTTGCCCAGCTGGGCGAGGCCGATGGCGGCGTGGATATCGGTCATCCGGAAGTTGTAGCCGAGCACGTCATGGTGGTAGCGGACCTTCATCCCGTGCTCGCGCCGGAGGCGGGCCCACTCGGACAGGCGCTCGTCGGCGGTCGTGATCATCCCGCCCTCGCCGGTCGTCATGTTCTTGGTCGGGTAGAAGCTGAACACGCCCTGCCCGAAGCTGCCCGACATTCGCCCGTCAATGGAGGCGCCGTGGGTCTGGGCCGCGTCCTCGATGAGGGCGATGCCCCGACGCTCCGCGATCTCCTCGAGGGCCGGCAGGTCGGCCGGCTGGCCGTAGAGGCTGACCGGCATGATCGCCTTCGTCCGCGGCGTGATGGCAGCCTCGACCTGGTCCGGGTCCACCATGAATGACCGGGCGTCCACGTCCACGAACACGGGGCGACCACCGGCGTACAGGACGCTCGTGCCGCTCGCCATGAAGGTGAACGGAGAGGTGATGACCTCGTCACCGGCACCCACCCCGGCGGCCAGGATGGCGAGATGGAGGGCCGTCGTGCCCGACGAGGTGGCCACCGCATACGGCACGCCGACGAGCGCGGCGAACCGTTCCTCCAGCTCGCGGACACGCGGGCCCTGGGCCAGCGAGCCCGAAGCGAGCGTCTCGGCCACGAGGGCCTGCTCCTCCGGGCCGATCTGGGGAGCGGCGATGGGGATCACGAGGCCACCTGCGCCGACTCGCGGCCGGCGGCCAGCTGCTCGAGGGCCTCGACGATGCGACCGGCGGCATGCCCGTCGCCGTAGAGCGTGGGCCGCGGCAAGTCGCCCTGGTCCGCGGCGGCGGCCAAGGCCGGTCCGAGGTCCGACGGGTTCGGCGCCAGTCGGTTCCATCCGGCCTCGATGGTCTCGACCCACTCGGTCTCGCCGCGGAGGGTCACGCAGGGGACGCCGGCCAGGTACGCCTCCTTCTGCACGCCTCCCGAGTCGGTGGCGATGACCCGGGCGTGATGCTCCAGCGCGATCATCGCCAGGTAGCCGACCGGCTCCATGAGGATCACGCCGTCCGGGATCGCGACGCCCGCCCGGTCGAGCACCGCGCGCGTCCGTGGATGAGCGGGGAACAGGACGGGCGCGGAGAGGGCGGCCGCCGACAGCCAGGCACCGAGACGCGACGGGTCGTCCACGTTCGACGGCCGATGGAGGGTGAGGAGCACGTAGCCCGGATTCTGGCGCGCCTCGGCCGGCAGCGAGTCGGCGGATCGCTCGAGGGCGGAGTCCATGGCATCGACCATGACGTCGCCGACGAGGACGGCCCGATCGGCAAGCCCCTCGCGCTCGAGGTGGGCCATGGCGGTTGGGGTCGGGGCGAGCAGGAGGTCGGATAGATGGTCGGCCACGATGCGGTTGCGCTCCTCCGGCATGGACGGGTTGAACGAGCGGAGCCCGGCCTCGACGTGGGCCAGCGACGGACGGCGCTCGGAGAGGTCGCTCAGCTTGGCCGCGGCGAGCGCTCCGGCCAGGGTCGAGTTCGTGTCCCCATAGAGGAGGACGACGTCGGGGCTCTCATCGACGAGGACCGGCTCGAGGCGGCGGAGCATCTCGGCGGTCTGGGTCGCATGCGTCCCGCTGCCTACCCCCAGGTCGCGGTCGGGCGGCGGGAGGCCCAGGTCGCGGAAGAACACCTCGCTCATTGCGTCGTCGTAGTGCTGGCCGGTATGGACCAGGATCTCCCGATGGCGGGTTCGCAGCTGCCGGCTGACCGGTGCGGCCTTCACGAACTGCGGTCGAGCCCCGACCACCGAGACCACCTTCACGGAGCCACCTCTGCCGGTGGGAAGGCATCCCCGCACTGGGGGCAGGGTCCGCTGAACGGGGTTCCGTCCGCCGCGTCGCGCAGCGGCTCGCCGCACGGACAGGCGCTGCCGATTCGGCGAGCGGGGTTGCCGACCACGAGGGTGTAGTCCGCGACGTCGGCGGTCACCACGCTGCCCGCCCCCACCAGCGCCCACCGACCGATCGTCACTCCCGGCACGACCACGCTGGAGGCACCGATGGCGGCGCCGGTCCGAACCCGGATGGGGCCGACCTCCCAGTCGTCATCGGTCTTGGCCGAGCCGTCCGGATTCACCGCCCGGGGCAGCCGGTCGTTGGTGAAGCAGACGTGGGGGCCGATGAACACCCCGTCCTCGACCGTCACCCCGTGGTACAGCGACGCGTTGTTCTGGATCTTGACCCGGTCACCGACGACGACGTCGAAGTCGACGTACACGTTCTTGCCGATCACGCAGCCCACCCCGATCCGAGCACGCTCGCGGACCTGGGCCTGGTTCCAGATGCTGGTGCCGGCACCGATGCTCGCCTCGGCGGAGACATCGGCGGTGGGGTGGACGCGCACGGGCGAGGCCTCGTTCATGCGTCCTCCGCTATGGCGGGAATTCTAGCGTGGCGCGCGAGCAGCTCCCGGAGGCGAGGCGTGGCCGCGGCGACGGCCCGACCTCGGTGCGACACCGCGTCCTTGCGCTCCTCGTCCAGCTCGGCGGTGGTCCGCCCGTCGGGAAGCTCGAAGACCGGGTCGTAGCCGAAGCCGGCGTCCCCTCGTCGTGCCGACGCGACCCGGCCCTCGACCATGCCGGCGAAAAGCTCGACCGTCGTCTCATCGGAATGCTGATCAGCCGGCTCGGCGAGCGCCAGCCAGCAGACCATCCGCGCCCGCCGGTCGTCCACCCCGGCCAGCCGCTGGAGGAGAAGGTCCGCGCCCGCAGGCCCACCGGGCCCCGCGAACCGCGCCGATCGAACCCCGGGACCCCAGTCCAGGGCCGCGACCTCGATACCCGAGTCATCGGCCAGGGTGATCTCGCCCGACGCGCGGCAGAAGGCGATGGCCTTGTCGGCGGCGTTCTCCGCGTACGTGTCGTGGGGCTCGGGAACCTCGAGGTCGATGCCCAGGTCGGCGGCGCTCACGACGTCAGCCTCGAGCGCGCTCAGCAGCCGCCGGAACTCCGCCAGCTTCCCCGGGTTATGGGTGGCGACCAGGAGGCGGCTCACTCGGCGGCGGGAGCCGCAATCGCCTCGCGCTGGAGCTCGTACAGCTGGCGGATGCCGGCGGAGGCGAGGGAGACCATCTCGGTCATCTGGTCCGTGCTGAATGGGATGTGCTCGGCGGTGCCCTGGATCTCGACGAACCGCCCGTCATCGAGCATCACCACGTTGAAGTCCACGCCCGCGGTCGAGTCCTCGGCGTAGTCGAGATCGAGGAGGAGGCCGCTGGCCGCCAACCCGACGCTGACCGCCGCCACCTGGCCGGTCAGGAGCCGCTCCATGCCGTACTTGTGCAGGGCGCGGGCGAGGGCCACGTAGGCGCCGGTGATGGACGCGGTGCGGGTCCCGCCATCGGCCTGGATGACGTCACAGTCGAGCGTGATGCTCCGCTCGCCGAGGCCGGCCATGTCCACCACCGAACGCAGCGAACGCCCGATGAGGCGCTGGATCTCGTGGGTTCGGCCGCCGATCTTGCCCTTGCTCGCCTCGCGCTGTGACCGCTCGGTGCCGGCCCGCGGCAGCATGCTGTACTCCGCGGTCACCCAGCCGGTCCCCTTGCCGCGCAGGAACGGCGGCACCCGATCCTCGAGGGTGGCCGCGCACAGGACGCGGGTGTCGCCCACCCGGATCAGGGCGGAGCCTTCCGCGAACTTCAGGTAGTCCGGCACGATCTTCACCGGGCGGAGCTGGTTCGGCAGGCGGCCGTCAGCCCGACGGGGGGCGGCGATGGTCGTCATTGCCCGGGATTCTACCCGTGCTACGGTCCGGCTCCATGCGCCTGCTGGTGGTGACGACCCGCTACCCCACGCCCGATCGACCCGCCGCCGGCGCCTTCGTGCGCGATCGCGTCCGTGACCCGGCCCTCCGGGCGCGCGTCGTGGCCCCCCGCCGATACGACGGATCGCGGCTGGGCCGCTTCGGGCGCCTGTGGTGGGACGCGCTCACCACCCGGGGCCGCTTCGACGGGGTGGAGACCCATTTCGTCCTGCCCGCCGGTCCGGCCGCGCTGCTTGCCGCTCGCCTCCGCGGCCGGCCACTGGTGGCCTATGCCCACGGTGGGGACGTCCGTGATGCGGCCGGCCGCTCCCCGATCCACGGCTGGCTCGCCCGGCGGGTCGTTCGGGGCGCCGCGGCGGTGGTGGCGAACTCGGCCGAGACCGCGGAGCGGGTGGCGGCCCTGGGTGCCGTGGCGGAGGTCATCCCGCCGGGCATCGATCTCGCCCGGTTCTCGCCGACCCCGCGACCGGCGGCCCAATCGGTGCTCTACGTCGGCGGCGACGTCCCCCACAAGGGCGTCGATGTCGCCCGACGCCTGGCTACGACCATGGTCGGGCCCGGTATCCGGGAGGTCGCCCCAGCCGACATGCCCGCCCTGCTCGCCGCCCACGACGTCCTGCTCGTGCCATCGGTCGAGGAGCCATTCGGGGTGGCGGCCACCGAGGCCATCGCCTCCGGCCGATGGGTGGTCGCGGCCGCCGTCGGCGGGCTTGGGGGGATCGTGACCGATGGCGTCAACGGGACGCTGGTGGCCGACGGCGACTTCGAGGGTGCCCTGGCGAGAGTCCCCGACTACGATCCGATGGCCGTCTCAGCCACGGCCGAGCGCTTCGGGATCGAGCACCACTGGGCGGCGATGAGCGCGGTGTGGGCCCGCGTGATCGCGGAGCGGGCCGGTGCCGACGTCAGCGGAGGATGACCCGGCTCGACTCCGGCATCCAGTAGCCGGCCCACACGCCGTTCGCGATCAGCGCGTACGGGCGCCCGTTGATCACGGCCCGCGCCGAAGCGCCGGCGGCCGAGGCCCGGCCCAGGGTGTAGGCCCGGGAGCCGCTCACCGTCCCGCTCGCGGTAAACCGGTATCCGGTGTGGCTCCCCGCGGCGAACGTCGCGACGCGAGTCGGCGAGAAGCTGACCCGGTCGATCTCGCCCGGCAGGTAGGCGCGGGTTGACTCGCGAATCCAGTAGCCGGCCCAGACCCCGTTGTCCACCATCAGCCAGGCCCCCGGCTGGCCCGGCACGACGGTGCTGCGCTGGGACGTGGCGGCGCCCGAGGTCGCGGCCAGGCTGAACGTCTTGGTGCCGGTCACGGCCCCGGTCGCGTCGAACCGATACCCGGTGTGCGCGCCCGCGGCAAAGGTCATCGCCCGCGGTGGCGTGAAGCCGATGACCCCGACCGGCGCGGTCGAGAACGTCCAGCCGCTGCCCACCGGATTCCCCGCGACGTCGCGGACCGACGGATCGACGTTCACCCGGTAGTCGGTGTCGGGCGCCAGCGCCGCCACCGGGTCCAGCGTGACGCGACGGGTGGTCGGGTCGTAGGTCGCGGTCGCCGGCACCGGCGTCCCGCTGCCTGCCTCGACGATGGAGAGGTACGTGCCGCTGGAGCTCACCGCTTCGCTGAAGGTGGCCGTGACGGTGGCCGAGGTCGCCACCAGGGTGCCGGTCGGAGCGGCGACCGCCACCGTTGGCGCCGCGAGGTCGGCAGTGACCCCCCAGGCACCGAGGACGGTGGTGTCCACGCCAACGCTTGGGCCGACGTGGTCACCGGCCGCGTCGGTGACCGTGATCCGCGGCAGGTACGCCCCGGACGGCGCCCAGTTGCCGCCGGTCACGTGCCCGTCCCAGGTCGCCACCTGCGGGCCGGCGGCCAGGGCCCCGAGGGGCTGGGTGGCAACCACCGCGCCCGAGGCGTTCAGGATGTCGAGCCGGCCCGCGGTCATGGGCGTCGGGAGGCTGAAGGAGAAGGCGACCTCGTCCAGCACGCCGTCACCGTTCGGACTGAACCGCCGCGGGGCCGGCGTGACGGCCGAGACCGTCGGCGAGACGGTGGTCATGGTCGGGGCAGGGGCGGGGACGAGGTACGGAACGCCAGCCCCGGCCGCAGCCGCCCACCCGACGCGGGGGTACTCCGCGGACGGCCACTCGGAGAAGCCGTACTGGACCTGGTACCAGTTGTAGCCGCCGGAGGCGATCGGTCCGCTGGCGAGCAGCACCCGGTCGCCACGGGACAGGCTGGCCTCGACGCCGAAGCCGGTTCCCGCGCCGGCACGCACGTTCAGCGTCTCGGCCTCGACCGCGGCGAACCGGCCGACGGTCAGCGATGCGGCCGGATCGGCCAGGCTGCCCAGCCATGGCTGGCGGTTCCCCTTGCGGTCCACCGCGGACACGCGGAACTCGTAGGAGTGCCCCGCCTGCCCGAGCCAGTGCCCGCTGGTGAGCGTCGTGTTCGTCAGCCAGTTGGTCCACGTCCCGCCCGCCCGGTCACGGACCTGGACCGTGTAGCTCAGCAGTCCCGAGCCGACGTCCACCGCTCGCCAGGAGACGGGGATGGCCGAGGCATCGGTCCGGGCCGGCAGGGCGCTGATGCCGCCGATGGGGGCCGCGGCGTCATTCACGAACTTGTTGGCGATGAGGTTCCACAGCTCCTGGCGGCCGGCGTCCATGAGCAGGGCCCACATCCCGGTGCCGCCCATCCCGCGCTGGTTGACCATGTCCCACTTCGCGGCCAGCGAGGTCGCGTCGTCGTAGTAGCCCTGGACCCACGAGGCCGCCGCACTGTCCCAGTAGCGGAACCACGGCACGCGGCCGACGGGATCCCACAGCCGCCCGTGGCGCGCGGCCAGGGTCAGGTTGGCGGGGTAGTAGTACGCGGCCGATGAGCCAGAGGCCCCGGGCCTGGTGGGCGCGTTGAGCGCGCTGGACTGGGTGAGCCAGGTGCGCCCGTAGTAGGGCACGCCCCAGATCAGCTTGCCGGCCGGCACGATCTGGAGGTAGTCGCCGACCGACTCGTTGATGTCGAGGATGTAGGGCGACTCGATGGGCGCCACGCCGCCGGCGCGGGCCGATCCGGTCCAGGAGTAGTCGTAGCCCATCACGAACAGCTGGTCCGCTGCTCCGGGCGCCACCAGCCCCGCCAGGTCATAGCCGGTGGCCCACGTCCCGGCCCCGGCCATGGTGCACACCGTCAGGCGCGACCCCACCCCGGCGCTGACCAGCGCGGCCTTGAGCTGGCGCACGAACGAGGTGTACTGGTCGCGCTGGGCGACGGCCACCGGCTCGAAGTCGAGGTTCACGCCGTCGGCGTTCCGGGCGCGGACGGTGGCCACGATGGCGTTGATGAGCTTGACCCGGTTCGCGGCGCTGCCCAGGAGGGCGGCCTGCTGAGCGCCGCCGTCGTAGGCCATCATCGTCACCGACAGGACGACCTTGACGCCGCGGGCGTGGGCGGCGTTGATGACCCCGGTCATGGCTGCGCTGTTCCAGCCGGTCCACCCGGTGGCATAAGTGGCCAGCGTCCCGTCGGACTTGGCTGCGACGCCGAAGAAGGCGATGGTCGAGACCAGCTGGTACTGCATCCACCGCAGCGTTCCGGCGTCGAGCATCCAGTACGGCAAGAAGCCGAAGACCTCGCGCTTCAGCCCATTGGGGAGGGCGGTGAGGTCGGCGGCCGCCCCGGTCACCGGGTTGGCCAGCCCCAGGGGCGTCACCTCGGACGCGCCGTCGGTGGCCAGGGAGGCGCCGGGAATCGCCAGCGGAACGGTTGGCCGTGCACCAGGGGTAAAGGCGAGGTCGTCCGTGGCGTGCTCCGCCTCGAGCTCGGCGGGCAGGGACGGCTGGCGGAGATAGCCGGGCGGCGGGAGGGGGAGGACCGTGCCGTCGGCCAGCCGGATCGGCGCGTTCGGCAGAGCCGTCGGAACCGCCCAGGCACCGGTCGAGGGCGGATCGGCGGCGGCGATCGGGAGCGGTGCGGGCTGGCCGATGGACACCGCGGCGGCCAGCGCGACGGCGACAAGGGTGCGGAAGACGGTGGGCAGGCGCTTCATGCGGGCGAGGGCACTTCCTTCAGCGCGGCCGGCAGTCCCTCCGACTGCCCCGGACCGCAGCGCTGGGCACCGTACCGGTCGGTCCGGAGGGTGGCCATGGTACGAATCTCCCGTCCCGAACCCCGAGACGGGGCCTGCCGCTACGGGGCGAGCGTGGTCCCGGCCGACTCAGGGAGGTAGTAGCCGGCCCACACGCCGGCCGTGATCAGGTACCAGTTGCCGCTCTGGTTCGGGACGGTCCGCTTCTCGGACGTCGGCGCGCCCGAGCTGGCGGCCAGGGTGTACGACTTCGATGCGGTTACCGCGCCATAGGCGTCGAACTTGCGGCCGACGTAGGTGCCGGCGTTGAAGAACAGGGTCTGCGGCGGGCTGTAGGTCGCGACCGGCGCGGGCCAGGCGGGCGGCGGTGTCATCGCGGTCCCGGCCGACTCAGGGAGGTAGTAGCCGGCCCACACGCCGGCCGTGATCAGGTACCAGTTGCCGCTCTGGTTCGGGACGGTCCGCTTCTCGGACGTCGGCGCGCCCGAGCTGGCGGCCAGGGTGTACGACTTCGATGCGGTTACCGCGCCATAGGCGTCGAACTTGCGGCCGACGTAGGTGCCGGCGTTGAAGAACAGGGTCTGCGGCGGGCTGTAGGTCGCGACCGGCGCGGGCCAGGCGGGCGGCGGTGGAGGCGGCGTCATCGTCATGCCGGCCGTCTCCTGGATCCAGTATCCGGCCCACACGCCGGCCGTGATCAGGTACCAGTTGCCGCTCTGGGCGGTGACCGTGCTGTAGGTGCTTGTCGGCGCGCCCGAGTTGGCGGCGAGGGTGTACGACTTGGTGCCGACCACCGCGCCCCAGGCATCGAACTTCTTGCCGACGTACGTGCCGGGGTTGAAGTACAGCGTCTGTGGCGGGTTGTACGTCGCGATCGGCGCAGGCGGCGGGGGCGGGGGCGGACCGAGCGACGTGGCCCCGGTGTCCTGGATCCAGTAGCCAGCCCACAGACCCGCCGAGATGAGGTACCACGACCCGGACTGGCCGGGGATCGGGCTCTGCTGGCTGGTAGGTGCGATCGAGGTGGCGGACAGGGTCCCTGACTTGGTCGCCATCTGGTTGCCCCACGCGTCGAACTTGCGCCCGACATACGTGCCCTTGGCGAAGGTGACCGGTGCCGGCTGCGGATACTGTTCGGACACCGGATCACTGCCACCGGTGGCGGTCAGGAATGCCCAGCTCGTGTCGTCATCGGCCAACGGGTTGCCCCAGATGTCCTCGACCGAGTCGTCGAAGGTCGCGACGTACCACGTACCCGGACTCAACGGATCGTCCGGGTTCAGCGTGGCGGTCAGGCTTCCCTCGTCCCAGGTCACGCTGGCGTCGAGCTCGTCCCACGGGCTGTTGAGCGGGGTGAGGGTCATGGTGTCCTGGTCGATGCCGACCACCGCCTTGTCGAACGTGGCCGCGACGTTGGTGCTGGTTGCCACCCCGGTGTCGTAGCCAAATGGCTGCGATGTCATCTTCGGGCGGGCCAGGTCCGGAATCGGCGCCCCGCTCCCGCCGTTCGGGGTCCGGCTCGGATCCCCGGCGAAGGCGTTGAAGTAGCTGACCGATGGGCCGGGCCCCGGGCTCTTCTGGAGCCAGGCCTGCCGCGTCGAGAACTTCGGATGGGTGAAGGTCTTCACCGCGCCCGGCACGTAGCCCGAGGCCATGGTGTAGATCTGGCCCCAGCCGGCATCGGGGTTCTCGAGGATGGTCTCGACCAGCGACCTGCGAGCCGAGATCGGTCGCGAAGTAGGTGCCGCCCAGGGCGATCACTGGCCGCGAGTAGTTCGAGACCCTGGTTAGCGCGGTCGCTTCGCTGCTGACCGAGACCTGCTCTGACTCACCGGCGCCCGGGGCGTAGCAGGCGTTCGAGTAGACCATGACCCAGTTCGGCGCGGGGTTGATCTTGCCGCCGGTACAGGCCGTCGCGAACCGCTGGGCAGTCGAATTGCCCTCGAGGGCACGCCTCTCCGCAGTAGACCATCAGGTGCCGATGACGTGCCCGTGGCCGTGGGGTCGGCACTGTCGGACCGGCGATCTTGTTCAGGCCCCACCCGTTGTTGAAGGCGGTCTGCAGCGTGCCGGCATAGGGGTTCGGGAACCCGCTGCCGTGACCGATGTAGACGACGACGTTGGCCCCGTTGACCGCCGCACGGGCCTTGGCGTAGGTCGCGTTGGGAGAGAAGACGCGGACGACAGTGGCGCCGAGGGCCGTCGCGGCGTCGGCGATGGACTCGCCCCGGTTCAGGTAGTTGGTCTGGATCGCGCCGCCGCCCACCGGGCCGACGATGACCACCACCTTCTTGCCGGTGGCGACCGCCGCCTTGACCGGAATGGGATTGAGGACGGCCGATACGGCCAGTGCGAACGCCAGCCCCAGGACCAGGGCCAGCCGCCAAGGATCAGGCAGCGCTCGCTCGTGCAACAGGGACACCTCGAAGGGCAGAGATAGATGAATGCGAGATCGACCCTACGGACCGCGGCCGCGCGGTCCCATGGGGCGATGGTTCGAGGCAACGCCGGACCTACGACCCATGTGCGCCGTGGCACCGCCTTCAACGTCGGCGGAACCCGGCCCCGTCCTGGCCGGGAAATCAGGGCTGCGGCGAGGCCTCCGGGAGCGGCGTGGATCGGACGACCATGAGCCACTCCACGTCGCGCGGATCGAGCGCGGGCCGGATGAACACGGTCCGGGTCAGGCCGTTGGCATCGGTCTCGAGCGCCGAGACGGTGCCGATCAGCAGCCCGCGGGGATACGGCGACGCCGCCACCCCCTCCAGCTCGAGGCCGGCGGTGACGATCGTGTCGCCGACCTCCACTCCGTCGGTCACGGCCACCTGGGTCATGACCAGCTGGCCGCCGGGCTGACCCTGGACGACCCCGAGCGCCTCCGTCTCCTGGTCCCGGCCGATGACCCGGGACCGCGGGTCCACCATCAGCTGCACCAGCGAGCGCTCCTCGCCGACCTGGACCACCTGGCCCGCCAGGGCGCCGCCACCGGGCGCCGATCCGACCACCGGCATCCCGACCGCGATCCCTTCGGCCCGACCCACGTCGACGCCCACCTCCCAGGTCAGCGCCCCGGTTCCGGCGGCCACCACCCGGGTGGGCACGAGGTCACCGCCGAGGACAGCCTCCAGGCCGAGGAGCGAGCGGAGCCGGGCGTTCTCGCGGGCGGCCTCCTGGAGCTCGGCGATCCGCTGCTCGGCGCCGGCCAGCTCGCTCCGCAGCTCCTCGGCTTCGGCGCGAAGGCCGTCGATCTCGGTGACGGTCTCGACCACGCCGGCCACGGCCTGGCCGATGCCCGCCAGGGCGGCATGGACCGGGGCCAGGGCGCTCGACGCCAGCTCCTGGACGGACCGCGCGGGACCGGTGCCCGAGACAACGACGAGGACCAGCGAGACCGCCAGCAGGGCGGCCCACAGCAGGCCGGTCCGGGTCCGCCGGTGCGGACCGGAGCCGGGAGAGGAGAGCGAGGAGAGACGCATCAGTGGGGAGCGGTCAGCGCGGGGCGCGGGTGTACTGCTCGGTGATGAGGACCCGCTCCAGGGTGTCCAGCTCCTCGAGCACCCGGCCCGTGCCGCGCACCACGCAGGTCAGCGGGTCGTCCGCGACGTGGACCGGCATCTGGGTCGACTCCGCCACCCGACGGTCGAGCCCCTCCAGGAGCGCCCCGCCACCGGCCAGCACGATGCCCTGGTCCATGACGTCGGCCACCAGCTCGGGCGGGGTCTCCTCGATCGTGTCGCGGATGGCCTGGATGATGGCCGCCACCGACGGCTCCAGCGCCTCGCGGATCTGCTCGCTGCTGACCTCGACGCTGCGCGGCAGGCCGGTCAGCAGGTCGCGGCCGCGGAAGGTGACGGTCCGCGGCGTCAGGTCGGGATAGGCCGATCCGACGGCGATCTTGATCTCCTCAGCCGTTCGCTCCCCCATCAGCAGGTTGTACTCGCGACGGGCGAAGTTGACGATGTCCTGGTCCATCTCGTCGCCGCCGATCCGGATCGAGCGGCTCACGACGATGCCGCCGAGGGAGATGACCGCGACCTCGGTCGTCCCGCCACCGATGTCGACGATGAGCGAGCCGGAGGGCTCGCTGACCGGCAGGCCGGCGCCGATGGCGGCGGCCATCGGCTCCTCGATGAGCCGAGCCCAGCGGGCGTGGGCGTTCAGGGTCGCGTCACGGACCGCCCGCTTCTCGACCTCCGTCACGCCGGAGGGGATGCCGACCAGGACGCGGGGCCGCGGGATCCGGAAGTAGCGGTCGTGCACCTTCTCGATGAAGTACCGGATCATCTGCTCGGTCACGTCGAAGTCGCTGATGACTCCGTCCCGCAGGGGGCGGATGGCGACGATGTTGGCCGGGGTCCGGCCCACCATCCGCTTCGCCTCCGCGCCGATGGCGAGGACCCGTCTTGACCGGGTCTCCATGGCGACGACCGATGGCTCGCTGATGACGATCCCCCGGTGCCGGACGGTCACCAGCGTGTTGGCCGTTCCGAGGTCGATGCCGAGGTCGTGACTGAAGATCCCCAGGACGCCGTCGAAGATGCCCACCGACCCCCCTCAGCCCTGCTCGGAGGCGATCCAGCGCTTCAGCTGCCGATGTACGGCCGGTGCCCCCATCAGGCGCCCGTCGGGTGCCGGCCAGTCCGCCGGATAGACAAGGCAGGGCCGGGTCTGCCAGCCACCCATCCCGCCGTGGCTGCCGATGAGCTCCTCGAACGCTGCGACCTCATCGACACCGGGATCAAGGCGGCTGATCAGGACCACGTCGCCGACATGGTCGATGCCGTCGAGGTGACGGAGCTGGTCCGGCGCGTCGGGGCCGAACTGGGCGACCGGATCGGTGCCCGTCACGGTCCCATCGGTCAGGTCGTGCCGGCCGTTCGGGCCGATGGCCAGTGCGTGACCGTCCCCGGATCGAACCAGGACGAAGCCGATGCCTTCGTGTGCGGTGAGCTCGCCCATCAGGCTCGGGAACGCAGCGTCGATCTCGTCAACCGTCATTCGATGCTCGGCGACGCCGAAGTACACCAGGCCCAGGTTCCCCGAAGCGCAGACCACGAGGTCGGGTAGCTCGCCGGTCGGCTCCTCCGCCGCCTCGTCGCCGAGCGGACCGAGCTCGACCGCGCCGTCGTCCATGCTGCCCTGCAGGGCGCGCCGGCTCAGTGCCGCGGTCGTGCCATCGGCCGAGCTGGCCTCGGTCAGGACGGTGGACAGTCGACCCGCTTCCTCTACCGGAGCGGTCGCGGTCCGGGTGACGTCGGCACCGATCCGATGCCGAAGCCAGTCCTCGATGGTCTCGCCGTACCGCTGGCGGAATGTCGCGCCCTGGCTCTGCCCGTGGTCGGAGACGATCACGAACCGATACGGCCGCGGACAGTCGGGCACCATCCGCTCCAGCCGGCCGATGGACCGGTCGATGCCGTACAGCGCCTGGATGGCCTCCTGCCGCTCGGGGCCGGTGTGGTGGGCGATGTCGTCGTAGTCCACGAAGTCGACGTACATCACCGGTGTCCCCCTGAGCATCTGCTCGGCCACCAGGGCGTGGTTCAGGTCACGGAGAACGACATTGGTCATCGCCCGCAGGCCGGCGAACTTCACCCCGCGATGCATCCGTGGCTCAATCTGGCGTCGCCGTTGCTGCCAGGACTGGTACAGCTCCTTCAATGACTCGCCCACGGTCCGGACGATCGTTCGACCGATGCTGTACGGGTTGAGGAGGAAGTAGTACATGCTCCGATCGCGGCCGGCCTTGTCCTGGTCGCTGTTCAGCTTGCTCATGACCATCCGGACGTGGGTCGCGTCACCGGAGAACATGTTGTCGATCGAGGCGCCGCCATTGGCCAGCAGCCCGTTGCCGTCGCTGATCCTGGCCTCGATCTCGGCGGCATCGGCGGGGCGGTTGGACACCATCATTCGCCGCCGCTCCTTCTCGTACCACCGGAAGGCGGGAATGCCGGCGGCGTTGCCGTGGAGCAGCCCGGCCTGCCCGGTCGACGTCTGGGACGGAAGGTCGGAGGTGTACTCCATCATCCGATGCGAGCCGGACCGGATCCAGCGTGACAGGGTGGAGAGGGTGCCGGAGCGGACCTGCGCGGCGAGGAGCGGGAACGCGAGGCCATCGATCTGGATCACGACCACCCCCGGCACGTCGCTGTGGGGGACCTTCTCCTGGTCCTTGATGACCTGGTTCACGACTCGCTGCCCGTACGACTCATCGTCGGTCATGCCCACCAGGCCGCCGAAGATCGTGCTGACCAGAGCGTAGATTCCGGCCCCCACCAGGCCGCTGCCGAAGCCCCCGAGGTCGAAGCCGACGAGCGGCAGGATGACGAAGAACGACAAGGCCCGGTACAGGAACCCGACCGCGAACACGGCAATGAAGCCGATCGGCAGGACCGCGGCCAGAAGAAGAGGCCGGATGAGGAAGTCTGCCGCCCCGATGACGGCGACCGCGAGCAGGACCGATGTCCGACCGTCCCACTCGATCCCCGGCGCCAGGGCAACCGTCACCACCAGGCTCAGCCAGGCCGCGACCACAGACAGGAGGATCCGAACCAGGAGGCCGAGCGGCGTCGGGCGGAGGCGGCGGACCGCACGGGCCTGGGCGCGGTAGGCGGCTGCGGTGCGCCGGAACCAGGAGCTCATCGGCGGAGGACCCTCAAATTGCGGGCGGGGAGGTCAGGGGACGAAGGGTACCCGCTCCCCGGGCAGGGCGATCAGGGGCTGTGCCGTGATCTCGTCCTTCCGCTCTTCGTAGGCCTTCACGACCTGCTTGGGGATGCCTTCCAGCTGGCCGTGGGACATCCTCCCGAGCCCGTAGGGCCACAGCGTGCCCCAATGGATGGGGACCACGTAGCGAGGCTTCAGGCGGATCGTCGCCTCCACCGCGCGTTTCGGATTCATATGGCCCTTGCCCAGGCGGGGGCCCCAGCCGGCGATGGGCAGGAGGGCGATGTCGAGCTCTCCATTGACCATCGTCGACATCTCCGGGAACAGGTCGGTGTCGCCGGCGAAGTAGACCTTGGCCTCACCCGACTCGATGAGGAAGCCCACGGCCGTGCCATTCGGACCGAACGGGGGTCGCGAGCCCGCGTGGGTGGCCGGCGTGGCCGTGATCAGGACCTCCCCGACCGTTCGAGATTGTCCGGGCGCGAGCTCGGTGACCTGGGTCCAGCCCCACTTCCGAGCAAGGCCCTCGGCTCCGGGACACACGATGAGCTCGGGCTGGCCATGCGCCTCGGTCAAGGACATGAGGCGCCTGAGCGAGAGGCGGTCGAAGTGGTCGATGTGGAGGTGGCTGATGAGGACGAGGTCCACCTCCTCGACATGGACGGTGTCGACGGGCCGGACGATCCGGGTCAGGAACAGAAGCCGATCGACGAGGATCGGGTCGGTCAGGATCCGAAGGCCGCCCAGCTCGATGAGAACCGTCGCGTGGCCGAGGAACGTGATACCGGGGAGGGTCATGGGGGTGTGCTCCACCGTGACGGTGACTGGGCTCGCTTCTTCGGGGCTCGCTTCTTCGGGCCGGGGTCCTGGGACAGGGTGAAGATCACGAACGGCCGGTCCGGGCCAAGAGTGACCGTGATCCTACGCCCCTTCCGGATGCGGGTGACGCCCGAAATGAGATCGACATACCGATAGGGGCGGGCCGGGTCGATCCCGACCGCGGCCAGATTCGGTCGGAGGACGGCCTGCTCCGGTCGGGTGGGCTGGACGTTGACCGCGACCCACACGGGTCGGCGCCAGCGCTCCGGCTCCTCGGAGAGGAGGTCAATCTGGCCCACGGGCAACGCCTTCCGATAGAACAGGGTCCGTGTGCCGCGCATCGGCTCGAATCGCAGCGTCTCCGTCCGACGGAGGGCGGCCCACTCCCGGCGCAGGTGGTTCAAGGCCCGGAGGAGCGGCTTGAGGTTGCCCGGCGCGTTCCAGTCGCGGACGAGGATCTCGTACTTCTCGCTGTCCTTGTACTCCTCGCTCTGCCCGATCCGGCGATTTTCGAGCAGCTCGAAGCCGGAGTAGATGCCGTAGAGGCCTGACAGGGTCGCCGCAAGCACCAGGCGGCTGATGAACATCGGCCGTCCGCGGGCGAGGTAGTGGGGGTTGATGTCCGGCGTGTTGGTGAACAGGTTGCCGCGGTAGTACTGCCGCATCTCGGTCTTCGTCAGCTCGGTGAGATAGCGCTTCAGCCCCTTCCGATCCGACCGCCAGGTGAAGAACGTGTAGGACTGCGTGAACCCGGCCTTCGACAGGAGGCGCTGTTGCTTGTGTCGGGTGAAGGCCTCCGCCAGGAAGATGACGTCCGGGTATTGGGCCTGGACCTCGCCGATGAGCCACGTCCAGAAGGCGACCGGCTTGGTGTGCGGGTTGTCCACACGAAAGATGCGAACCCCTCGCTCGACCCAGGTCATCACCACGTCGAGCCACGCCTTCCACAGGGCCGCGCGGTCCCGGTCGCTCAGCCCACGGAAGTCGAAGGGGTAGACGTCCTGGTAGCGCTTTGGCGGGTTCTCCGCATAGCGGATCGACCCGTCTGGGCCGCGATGGAACCACTCGGGATGCTGGGCGACCCACGGGTGATCGGGCGAGGCCTGGATGGCCAGGTCGAGCGCCACCTCCATCCCGAGCCGCCCCGCCGCGCGGCGGAAGTGGTCGAACGCCTCGAGCCCACCGAGCTCCGCGGCAACGGCTTCGTGGCCGCCCTCGGCCGATCCGATCGCCCACGGGCTGCCCACGTCGCCGGCCTCCGCCTGTTCGGCGTTGTTTCGCCCCTTGCGGTTCGTGGTTCCGATGGGGTGGATCGGCGGGAGGTAGATGACGTCGAATCCGAGGCCACGCAGCTCCCGCAGCCGCCACTCGGCCTCGACCAGGGTGGTCGCCTGCCCCGGCCGCCGGCCCTGCGAGCGGGGGAACAGCTCGTACCACGCCCCACTGGCCGCCTCCGGGCGATCGACCACCAGGGAGAGCTCGCGGTCGTAGCGGGTGGCGCGCGAGCGGTCAGGATGCCGCGCACCGGCGGCGAGGAGCGGCCGCTCTCGGGCCAGGCGGGCCGCGGACCGCGCGTCGGGGGCGGCCGCCAGCCGGGCGCGAGCGTCACGGAGCCGCGCGGCGTCGTCGCGAGCCCCGGCCACCGATGCTCGCCCGGCAAGCTCGGCCAGGAGGTGGCGACCCTCGGCCAGCTCGATGTCCACCGTGAGGTCGAGACGCGCCTTGCGGTTGAGCCGATCGGACCAGCTCGCCAGCTCGTCACGCCAGGCCTCGATCGTGTAGCGGTGCCAACGGTTTCGGCGCAGGCGAACGCGGCCGCTCCATCGGTCGTACAGGCCGGCGCGCATCGGGATCTCGAGCCACTCGGGCTCGTCATCGGCCCGGATGAGGAGCACCGCTCCCAGCTGGTCATGGCCGTCGGCAATGATGTCGGCACTGACCGTGAACCAGTCGCCCTGGATCCGCTTGGCAGGGTATCGACCGCCGTCCAGCTCGGGCTCGACCCGTTCGATGACGATGGTCTCGGCGGTCCCGATGCCGGCACCCGGATCGCGGGCCGACCCTGCGCGGCGGAGGCTCGCTCGAGTCGTCGTCATCGGTCTTCGAACCCTACCGCATCCAAGCGGGTACGCTGTATGAACCCATGTCGCATCGGTCCGTGCGTCGGCCGACCCGGGAATCCCTCGTCCTGCTGGCTGGTGGGGCGCTGCTCCTGGCCGCCTGCACGACGCCATCCCCGAGCGAGACGCCGGAACCCTCGCTGACGCTCGAGCCCTCGGTCGCGGCGTCGGCCGAGCCATCGATCGATCCGACCCCGCCTCCGCTGTCCTCGGGACCCGATGCGCTGGCACTGGAGGAGGTCGCGGCCGGATTCGTGAACGCGACCGCCGTCACCAATGCCGGCGACGGCTCCGGCCGGCTCTTCGTCGTCCAGCGCGAGGGCCAGATCCGGATCGTCGAACCGGGCGGCGCGGTCGCGGCCTCCCCATTCCTCGATATCGGCGGCGTCGTCCTGGCCGGGAACGAGCGCGGGCTGCTGGGGCTGGCCTTCCACCCGGATTACGCGGACAACGGCCGGCTCTTCGTGGCCTACACCGCGCGGCCTGACGGGGCGAACACCATCGCCGAGTACCACGTGTCGGGCGCGCCCGATGCCGCCGATCCGGCCAGCGGACGGGTCCTCATCTCGGTCCCGGACCCGGCAGCCAACCACAACGGTGGCTCCCTCGCGTTCGGGCCGGATGGGTACCTGTACATCTCGATGGGCGACGGGGGTGGCCAGGGCGACCAGTTCGGGAACGGCCAGAACGTCAACAGCCTGCTGGCCAAGCTCCTCCGCATCGACGTCGATGGGCCGGTCGCTTCCGGCAAGGCGTACGGCATCCCGTCCACCAACCCGTTCGTCGCCGGCGGCGGCCTGCCGGAGATCTGGGCCTACGGGCTCCGCAACCCGTGGCGGATGAGCTTCGACCGCGAGTGGGGCGACCTGTTCATCGGGGACGTCGGCGGGGGCTCATGGGAGGAGGTCAACCGCCAGCCGGCCGATGCTGCGGGCGGCCTCAACTACGGCTGGCCGATCATGGAGGGCCGGCACTGCCTGGGCGCGACCTGTGTCATCGATGGCCTGGTCCAGCCGATCGCCGAGTACTCGCATGACACCGGTGGCTGCTCGGTCATCGGCGGCTACGTGTACCGCGGATCGGCCCAGCCTGAACTGGCCGGGGTCTACGTCTTTGGCGACTGGTGCACCGGCACGATCTACACCCTCCAGGTGGACGAGGGAACGATCACCCCGAAGGCGGTGCTCGAGAGCGGGCTCGCTCCGAGCGCGTTCGGCGAGGACGACTCGGGCGAGGTCTACCTCGTCGACTTCGCCCGTGGCGGGCTGTACCGGGTAGTCGCCCCCTGATCATGCGGCCGCCCACGCCGGCCGCCGGTCGGTCACAGCGCTCCCGCCGCCCGCAGGCTCACCCAGCGGTCATGACCGATCACCAGGTGGTCGAGAAGCTCGATGTCGAGCAGCCTTCCGGCGTCTGCCAGGTCGGCGGTGACCCGGAGATCGTCGCCCGACGGCGACGGGTCCCCCGATGGATGGTTGTGGGCGACGATGACGGCAGCCGCCTGGCGACGGACGGCCTCGCGGTAGACCTCGCCGACCCGGACCGGCGAGCCGGCCAGGTTGCCGACGTAGACCGTCGAGCGGCCGAGGACCACGTTCCGGGTGTTCAGGAGGCACACCAGCAGCTCCTCGCGGTCGAGGTGGCGCATCTCGGGGACGAGTCGCTCGGCGACGTCCGCCGGGGTCCGCACCCGCCACCCGGGGAGCGGCCAGCTGGCCGTGGCCCGGCGCGCGAGCTCGAATGCGGCGACGATCGCAGCCGCCCTCCCCCGACCAATACCGGGACGAGCCTCCAGCTCGGCCACCAACATCGCGGGCAGCCCACTGATGCCGCCGTCATCGAGGAGGCTGCGGGCGGTGGCCAGGGCCGCCGGTCCGCCGAGTACGAGTGCCAGCAGCTCGTCATCGGGCACATCCCGGGCGCCGGCGGCGGCAACCCGGTGCATCGTCTCGGCGCAACCCCTCATCGGTCGAACCTTGGCGGCGAAGCGTTGTCGCCCGCTTACCGACCTCTTAGCGAACCGGCCCCACGACGAAGGAGACGAGGCGCTGGTTGGCGAGCAGGACGAGGATCGCATCGGGTCTCGGCGGTTCGGCGGCGGAGCCGAACGGATCGCTCACCAGGTCTCCGCTTTCGACGTGGACGTCGGCTGTCTCCCCGTCCGGCGCGGCGATCCGAAGGGTGCCGGGCGCGCTCCCGCTCAGAAGGGAGAAGCGCGCGACGAGCTGGCCGTCGGATGCCTGAATACCGTCGTACGAGATGATGGCGCCCACCAACTCGACCGGCTCGCCGGCGGGATGCGCCGACGGCGAGGAGGCATCGGGGATCGCTTCCGGGTCTGGATCGGGAGTCGTCGACGACGGGGACGCCTCCGGTATTGGTACGTAGCCACTCGCCGCAGGCTCGCCGGATGGCGCCCCGGCGGGGCTCAGTGCGCAGCCCACCGCCAGGATCGCGAGGCTGGTGAGGCCGACCGGGAGTCGCCGCCGGTCCGAGCGGGGGTGCATGCCGGAAGGACGCGGAAACACGCCGAAAGGTTCGCACGGGACGTCAGCGCCGGCCATTTCGCCCAACAACCGGTGCGGTATCGCACCATTGCGGCCGTTCATGGCGGGCGCCGCAATCGATGTTTGAGTACAGTGCCATTCCGGCGCCGCCGCTCCCGGCCCGAATGCTTCGCCTGCGTTACTAGGGAGGATGTAACCGTGCGAGACCTTCGCAAGCGCCCGCTGACCCTAATCGTTTCCCTGGGTCTGCTGGCTGGCGCGCTTCTTCCGACCGGCGTGATCGCGGTCCCATCCGGGCTGCCGAACTACCAGTCTGTCGATGCGCCCTCTTGGGTCACGGACCAGACCATTGACACGTCGCGCGTTCGAGTGAGCCGCGCGGCGGCTGCTGCCCCCGCGGCGGAGGCAGCTCCAGCACCGGAAGCGGCACCAGCCGCGGAGCCGGAGGCACCGGCTACTGAGCCCGAGGCGCCGGCCGAAGCGGCTGCAGAGTCACCCGCTGCCGAGCCGGAGGCACCGGCTACTGAGCCCGAGGCGCCGGCCGAAGCGGCTGCAGAGTCACCTGCGGCCGAGCCGGAGGCACCGGAAGCGTCTCCGGCCGCAGATCCGGAGGCACCTGCGGCCGAGCCGGAAGCGCCAGCCACTGAGCCCGAGGCGGCAGTGAGCGCACCGTCCGGTTCATCGGGGCAGTCCTCGACTGCGCCGGCCACCTACCTGCCGGGCGACGAGGTGCTTGGCCTGTTCCTGGACCAGTTCAATGGCTTCTACGACGTCACGACCTTCCAGGTCGCCGGCGTCGGGGAGCACATCGAGGTCTGGGTGCAGGCCCCGGATCCGTTCTACCCCGAGGGGCTGAACTTCCCGGACGGCGACCCGCGCAATCCAGTCGTCGTCAGCGACGAGCAGATTGCGTACCTGATCAACGAGTTCGACACCAACATCTATCCCAAGGAGAGCGCGTTCTGGGGCGAGCCGGTGCCTCGGGACGGTTCGAACGCCTTCCTTGACGACCTCCTCGGTCTCCCGGCTGACGCCTACGTGTCGGCCGATGGCGAGGCCCGCGTGATCGCGATGATCTCGAACGTCCGCGACGAGGCCTTCTACGACCCCACGTTCCCGAACTACATCGGGGGCTTCTTTTCGCCGACGATCGGCTTCTATCTCGACCGCAACGTGATCACCATCGACGCCTTCGACTGGGCGAACCGGGTAGGTCCCAATGATTCCCCGTGGCGCCCGCCGGATGGCCCCGAGAATGACCACGAGTTCCTCATGGAGGAGGT
Organism: uncultured Chloroflexia bacterium; assembly: GCA_963699235.1. Classification (GTDB taxonomy): domain Bacteria; phylum Chloroflexota; class Limnocylindria; order QHBO01; family QHBO01; genus DASTEQ01. The sequence goes on from OY969424.1 coordinate 2,065,091, forward strand.
ATTCGCCCACGAGTACCACCACCTCCTCCATGGCGACCAGGATCCGAACGAGGTGTCGTGGGTCAACGAAGGACTGGCGGATTGGACCGAGTACCTGGTCGGCTACGGGATCCCCGACGGCCACTGGGACGAGGCACAGGCCTTTGCCGAGAACTCCCTGACCGTGTGGGAGGACCAGGGCCCGCTCGAGATCCTGGCCGACTACGGCATGGCCTTCATGTTCATGCACTACCTGTACAACCAGTACGGGCAGGAGGCCATGCAGCTCTTGTTCCAGAATCCGCTGCAGGGGCAGAACTCGCTCGACTCGGTCCTCGATGACCTCGGAGCGAGGCGCGATTTCGAGGACGTGTACCACGACTTCGCAATCGCGCGGCTGATCCTCACCGACAAACCGGGGAACGGCCGGTACGACATCCCGGACATTCCCTCGGGAATCGTCCTTCGCAACGACGACGGGACGATCAACACCGAGAACTTCGACACGCCCGGCGCGCCGCCGAACGGGTCGGACTACCTCGTCCTGAACAAGCCGGACACGGTCAGGCGGATCATGTTCAACGGGCAGGACCTCCTGACCAAGGAAACCGCCTGGACCGTCGTGGACAACCCCGTCGGGGATCCGACGCAGTCGGTCCTCTGGTCCGGCGCCGGCGACAGGCAGGATCGGTTTGCCATCTTCGAGGCCGAAGGCGGAGGCGAGCTGAGCTTCGTGACCCTCTACGACCTCGAGCTGGATTGGGACTACGGCTTCGTGCAGGTCTCCAGCGACAACGGAGCGACCTGGACGACGGTGCCGAACGCGAATACGACCGCCACACCGCAGACGACGGAGCCGGCGATCGTGAACAACCTGCCGGGCCTGACCGGCGACTCCGAGGGATGGGTCGAGCAGACGTTCGACCTGTCGGCCTTCTCAGGACCGATCCTGATTGGCTTCCGGTGGATGTCCGATGCGGCGGCGAACGGGAATGGCGTCCTCGAGAACCCGAACTGGTACATCGACGATGTCACCTACGACGGTGAGCTGATCTCCGATGGGACCGATGCGTCGCTCTTCAAGGACGTCACCTTCTACCAGCCGATCGACTTCAACTTCACCGTTGACCTCGTGTCCATTCGCCACGATCGGCACGGCGACAAGTTCCAGGTCCACCGCATCCGTACCGGTGAGCGTCATGAGATGAGCCCGCCGGTCAACGTCCGGAACGCCCTGAAGTGGGCGGACGAGGCCGTTCTCGTCGTGACCTACGACGCCGCGCAGGGGGCAACCGACTACGCGCCGTACGAGGTCGAGATCCTGAGCTGGAAGCCATGGCGGCCGCACGACCGGCCACACCATGTCCGACCGCATTGGGAAAACCGGTGGAACGCGCCTCACTGGAGGGCCGGCGCCTCCTAACGCCAGCTCCCGTTACCGATCCGAAGGCCCGCCGCACCGGCGGGCCTTCGGCATTCATCCGCCGACGAGGAAAAGAACGGCGAGCGAGAGGCAGTTGAACGTGGCGTGGACGCCGATCACCAGCGGCAGGCTCCGGGTGGTGACGTAGGCGGCAGCCAGAATCAGGCCAAGCAGGAAGATGGGCGGTAGCGCGAGCAGCGAGCCGCCGAGCGCATGCGCGGCGGCGAAGAGGACGGCCGAGCCGATGACCGCGACCCGAACGCCATGCTCCCGTTCCCAGGCGTTGACCGCGATCCAGCGGAAGAAGAACTCCTCGGCCGCGGGCGCGAGGAGGCCGATGAGCCCAATGGCGGCCAGCGGTGGCAGGGTGGCGGCCATCTCCGCCACGACCTGGCTGTCGACGGGCTCCTCGCCCGTGATCGCGGCCACGATCCAGCCCAGGAGCGCGGCGAGCCCTGCGGCGGCGACCCAGGCGACGGCGCCGAGCGCGATGCCGCGGCCCACGTTGAGGGCTGTAGCGGAGCCATCACCGAATCGGGCACCGGTAAGGGCCCGGGGTCGGAGGACGAAGAGGGCGCCGACTGCCGCGAAGATGAGCGGGGTGACGAGGAGCAGGACGACGAGCGAGACCGGATCGGGGTTCGTGACCTCCTCACCGGCGGCCTCTGCCGCGACGAGGACGGGTAGCGAAAGCAGGTTGGCCGCGACGACCGCCAGGACGAAGAGCAGGATGACGCTCGGCCCGCGGTAGCGATCGAGGGACAGCCCGCGGCGACGCCGAATGCCGCGCTCGGCGAGCCACCCCAGGCTGCCGAGCATGGCCAGACCACCGGCCGCGGTGACCACCGCCGGAGCGGTCCAGTCCGAGTTGCCCGGGTCGAGCGCGGCCGCGAAGAGGAGCCACGCGGTGCCCGCCAGGGTCACGATCAGACCCAGGCCGGCAAGCACCCAGGCGGGCCACGCCGGCGGCTGGGGAGTCTCGTACGCGGGTGGGGTGATCATCGGTCCGCCGGCAGACCCCGCTGCGGCCGTGACCCAGGTTGCAGGATCAGCCGGAGTCAGGCCGTCCGGTGCGGGGTTGGGGTCGAGGGGGTGTGGAGCCGGGGCGTCGGCGGGATCGGTCAGGGGTTATGCGCCGCCTGTGGGACGGCGCCCTTCTCGCGGCCGTAGTCGGTGCGGCTGTCGGTGGCGGCCGCGACCGGCGCCGGCGTCGCGGCGGGGCGAGTCCGGCTCGGGAGCTCAGTGCCACAGTAGGCGCAGATCGACCACGCCGGCTCGGTCAGCCGCTGGCAGGCGGGGCAGATGCGGTGGAGGCGGGTCCGGCAGTTGGGGCAGACGATCCAGTCCTCGGAGACGCGCGCCCGGCAGGTCGGGCAGCTGCGGTGCTTCTCCATCTCGGCCAGGAGCGACTCCTCGGCCAGAGACCGCTCGTAAACCTCGGCCATCGTCTCGCGGGGCCGGATGATGATGTACATCAGCCACGCGAACAGGAAGACGAGCGGGGTGAAGAAGACGATGAGGGCCGACGCGAAGTACGGCAGGATCGGGTTCTCGGTCCGAGCCTGCATGTCGCGGAACGCCCAGTAGGCGGTGCCAAGCCAGAGCATCACCACGTAGATGACGATCAGGGTGGCGGCCAGCTGGGTAACCGGGTTGCTGGTGAAATCGTTCCAGATCTGACCCGGATCCGGCAGACCTTCCATTCGCGAAGCGCCTCATTCGTGGAGTCCGTGCGAGGGGCACGAACGCCGCGACATCCTAGCAGATGGGTGTGGAAATCCCCCTCGGGCGGCCTGGGGCGCGGCCTCGGAGCGGCGGGTGCCCCGATCCGGCAACCGAGGGCGCCGGAAGTACCGGCCCGGTACTGCATCAGACCGCACCGGTGCCAGAACGGGCGCAGATCGGTGTTGCCGCAATGCATCCCCTAACGATCAGGTCATGGCCGACGCGGCCCGCGTCCGTGATGCTGTGCCACGTAATCATCCGGGGCGTTGTCCCCATCGTCTGCGACTGGAGGAAGGCTTGCTCTGGCTTCTACGGCTGCTGGGCTTCCTGTACCCAATCGTGGCCGCCGTGTGCCTGACCCTGCTGGGGTTCATGCTCGTGCGCCAGCCCCCAGAGACCCGCGGGTTCACCATCGGCGTCGTCGGCCTGGCGGTCGGGCTGGGTGCCACGGCCATGGCCCTCACCACCTGGTTCTACTTCGCCCTGCGCCTGTCGCGCCTTGCCAAGGATCTCGAGCGAACCGTCGATGAGGGCGCGCCGGTTGTCCTCAAGGAGACCGGCGTCCCGGCCGAACGACGCCTGGCCCGCGCCTTCAACCGGGCTGCCGGCACCTTCGCCGTGGCCGAGGCCCAGGCGACGCGCGACCGGTTGACCGGCATCCCGAACCGCGAGTCCCTGCTGCGAACGCTGACCAGCGAGGTGGAGCGGGCCAACCGCCATTCGAAGCCGATGTCGGTCGCGTTCATGGACATCGACCGCTTCAAGTCGATCAACGACACCCACGGCCATCGGATCGGTGACGCCGTCCTCCAGCAGCTGGCGGGCCTCGTCACCCGCAGTATCCGGGCCAGTGACATCTTCGGTCGCTATGGCGGCGAGGAGTTCATGCTGATCCTGCCGGAGACGACACCCGAAGACGCCCTGATCCTGGTCGAGGAGCTGCGAGAGCTGGTCATGCGCCGACCGCTCAGCGTGGCAACCGGCCTCCTCGTCGACACGACGATCAGCATCGGCGTGGCCGGCGGCCACAGCTCCGAGCTCCAGGTCGACCGGCTCGTGGACGCGGCCGATGCGGCGATGTACGTCGCCAAGTCCGAGGGTCGAAACCGCAGCTTCCTGTTCGGCAGCGTGTCGGACGAATCGGTCGTGCGCCGGGCGGCCATCACGCCGGAGCGCCGGGACGCGGCCGCGGCCATCGGTCGCTGGGCCAGCGCCAGCGCCGCACAGGCGCTGGCATCGGTCCTGGCCCCGCAGCCCCACCACCGGGGCAGGCCGTCGGACATGATCGCGGCGCTCTCGATCGGGATGGCGCTTCACATGGGCCTGTCGCGGGTGGAGATGGACAGGATCCGGGTGGCGGCCCTCCTCCACGACCTCGGGAAGCTGGCCCTGCCGGGCGAGATTCTCGACAAGCCCTCCACCCTGACCGACGTCGAGTGGCAGGTCGTGGGCGAGCACCCGCGCATCGGCCAGGTAATCCTCGAGCAGGCAACGAGCATGCGCGAGGCGGTCCCGATCGTCCTCCACCACCACGAGCGCTACGACGGGACCGGCTACCCGCACGGCCTCCGCGGCGAGGAGATCCCGATGGGCGCGCGAATCGTCGCCGTGGCGGACGCGTACCACGCCATGGTCCATGAACGGCCGTACAAGTCGGCGCTGACCCATGCCCAGGCGCTCGCCGAGCTCAGGCGGCACGCGGCCAGCCAGTTCGACCCGACGGTCGTCGAGGTCTTCATCGCCATCTTCGGCGAAGAGGTCCCGTCGGACGGGACCCTGGAGATCGAGAAGCTCCACGCCCACGCGGCCGGTGGCGTCGAGTCGGTTGACCCGAAGGCGGCGGCCCTGCTCCAGTCCTCGCCCTGGAAGGAGCCGGAGCCGATGCCCACCGGCAGCGCCCGGAGCCGGGCACGACGCCCGGCCAAGCAGCCCTCCTAGCGCGTCCCCCTCACCCGCCGGCGAGGCGGGTCGTGCCCCCGATCGCACCGATCACGCCCGACAGGAACCCGATCAGGCCGGCCGGCGACAGCCCTCGGAGGAGGCCGATGAGATCGTCGCCCAGCCCGGAGCCGATCTCGACCACCACGAACAGGACCGCGAACGCCACGCACCACGCGATGGCGATGCCGAGACCGACCCGCTGGATGCGACCGGGCGAGGCCCGGAAGACGCCGGCCAGGGCGAGGAGGGCAAGCAGCCCGACGAGGATCGGCAGCGGCGCCGCGAGCCCGAAGTATGCCGATTCGAGCAGGCCGGCATCGGTCGGATAGCCGGTCCAGAAGGCCAGGCCGTACCCGTCCGCGGCGAGGGCCTGGTCGGCCAGCGATCCGTCGCCCAGGGCAAACGGCAGCATCCACGCCGTCGCCATGCCGATGGCGGCGATGAGGAGGACGAGTGGTCCGAGCCAGGCGTGCGCGGTCCGCGTCGCGGCTGGAGCGACGGCCTCCGGCTCCTCGTCAGGAGCCGGCGACAACGCGGTGCCGGCGGAGGCCGTCGCCGGACGGATGTTGAACCCACACTCGGAGCAGAAGGCCGAGCCCGACCGGTTGCTCGCGCCGCAGCGTGGACAGGGGCTCGCGTCGGGGGCGGCCCCCGGGCGGGACATGGTGGCGTCGTCGGCCGCGACCAGGCGCTGGCCACAGCTGGCACAGAACGAGATCCCGGGCCGGTTCTCGGTCCCGCACCGGCGGCAGACCTGGGCCACGGGGTCCGGTTGTTCGGTGGTCATCGGCGGGTCCTGCTCATGACTGGTCGTCCGCGTCGCCATCGGGTGGCGGGTCGGGATCCGGCGGCAGGATCCCCGTGTCGCGAGCGGCCTCCGCCACCCGCTCGAAGATCCACAGCGTGGCCAGGATCATCCCGGTGCCGGTCAGGGCGACGATGTACAGCCCCGCTCCGCTTGCCATGCCCACCGCGGCCATGGCCCAGAGCGAGGCGGCCGTTGTGAGGCCCTTGATGCTCCCCCGCTCATGGAGGATGGCACCGGCCCCGATGAACCCGATGCCGGTCACGATCTGGGCGGCGATCCGGGTCGGATCGACGGACGGACCCTGGAAGCCGTAGGCGCTGATGATCGTGAACATGGCCGCTCCCACCGCCACCAGCATGTGGGTCCGCAGGCCGGCCGGCTGCCGATTCCTCGCCCGTTCGAAGCCGACGACCGCCCCGAGGGCCAGGCTCAGGCCAAGCCGGGCGATGAGCTCCAGCTGGACCGCCATTGACCACTGGGGGGTGATGTCCACGGGCTCAGCCTCCAGGTTCCGACCCCAGCTCGACCGTCCACCAGGCCGAGATCCACGCCTGGATCATGCCGGCCAGGATCAGCAGCACGAGCCAGATCCAGACGAAGCCTAGCAGCAGGACGATGGTTGTCGGCTCGGCCAATCCCGCGCGGTCCAGCCGGGTCTGGAGTGGCGTCCACAGGACGAACAGGATGGCTGCGGTGGCCAGCTGGAAGGCGAGAAAGGCGACCAGGGTGACTGCTGCCTGGACCACCAGTCGCGGCCTCGATGGGCCAGGCCGTCCGGCGCCTCCATCGCCTCCTGACGGGGAAGACCGATGGAGGCGGGAGGCGGCGAAGGCCTGGGCCATGACCACGGCCAGGCCGATGACCACCAGGAGCGGCCACGCCTCCCGGAGGATGCGGAGCAGGAGTGGTGTCTCGCCGGATGGCGCGGTCACGGCGGCGACGAACCCTGGCGCAGCCAGCCATCCGACCACGAGCGCCAGCACACCGACCGGCAGGGCGGCGAGGGCCAGGATCCCGAATGCGCGGGGCACCGTGACAGAAGGCTCCGACTCCGGATCAGAGAGCCCCATGTGGATGGCCGCCTCGCCAAAGGCGATCACCAGGAGCAGGCTGGCCAGGGCCGACACGACAGCAACCCCAAGGACGACAACGTTCCAGGGCCACCACGGGCTGGCCGCCAGTTGCAGTCCGAGGCTCGCCATGTCCGCCGCGTCCGGCGTCGGGGATACCGTTCCGAGGAGCACGATCCACCCGGCGCCGGCGAAGGCGACCACCGCGCCGCCAAGCCACAGGTCGGAGCGTTCCACCGCCACGCGCAGGGCCTGCCCCGCGTTCGCCAGCCAGCCGGCCATCGGCCTGAGCTCTAGGAAGCCGGGCTCGGAGCGGGCGTCCCGGTCAGCTCGGCGATTCGGTCCAGGACCCGACCGAGCTCATCCACGGCATCCTGGTAGGCGCCCAGGTCGCCGGCCTCCAGCGCCTGCTGCGCCTCGTCGTACAGCTCGCCGGCGAGGGCGATGAGGGCGGCGACGTCACCGGGCAGCTCGCCGCCCCCGCCGGGCTCGGTGGGCTCGCCGGGTTCCGGCTCGGGGATCGCGACCTCGCCCAGGAGCTGGCGCAGCGCCTCGTCGAGCGTCTCGGCGAAAGCGATGCGGGTCTGGTCGGCCAGGATCACCCGCTTGAACTCGGGGAAGCTGGACTGGGTGGAGCGGAGGTAGATCGGCTCGACATAGAGGATCGAGTCGCCCATCGGCAGGACGAGCAGGTCGCCGCGGACGACGTCGGACCCAGCCTGGCTCCAGAGGGTGAACTGCTCGCTGATGCGGGAGTCCTGGTTGATCCGGGCCTGGACCTGGGCCGGGCCCAGGGTGGTGGTGTCGACCGGGAAGCGGAACTCGATGCGCTCGCCGTAGACGCCCGGGTCCATGCGGGCAGCGACCCACGCGATCATGTTCGGCCGGTTGGCGGCGACCAGGGGCTGGATGAGGACGAACTCGCTCGTGTCTTCACCGGGGACCTTCATGATCACGTAGTACGGCTCCACCACCCCGCCCTCGCCGGTCACGTCGGACACCTGGGTCGGGATCGACCACCGGTCATCCTGGTTGTAGAACGTTCCCGCCCCCGACTCGCTGGGGGAGATGTGGTAGAGCAGGTAGGTCGTGTTCTGGGCGGTGAACAGGTCCTCCGGGTAGCGCAGGTGGGCGACGAGCGACTCGGGCATCTCGGAGATCGGCTCGAAGAGGCCGGGGAAGATGGCCGACCACGCCGCCACGATCGGCTCGTCGGGATCGGTCACGTAGAAGCGGACGTCCCCGGTGTAGGCGTCCACCACCACCTTGACCGAGTTCCGGATGTAGTTCACGCCGGGGAACGGGGTCTCGACGGTCAGCGGCTGGGCGTTCGGGTAGCGGTCGGTGTGGGTGTAGGCGTCCCAGATCCAGACCAGCCGGTCATCGGCGTTGACGAGGTACGGGTCGCGGTCGTACTCGAGGAACGGCGCCAGCTCGGGGACGCGCTCCCGGATGTCGCGGTGGAAGAGGATCGCCGACTCACTGGTCAGCTGGTCGCTGATGAGCAGGTTCAGGTCGCCGAAGCGGATCGCGAACATGAGGCGGGACAGGACGTTGTCGACTGGCACCCCGGTCTCGCCCGTCCACGAGGTCGTCTCCCCGCCCTCGTCCCCGGTCGGGTAGTCGAACTCGAGGGTTCGAGTCCGGACGACGACGTAGTCGCTCGCCGCCTCCCCGAAGTAGATGCGCGGCTCGCCGAGGGGCAGGTCCGGGTTGCGATTGATGCCGCTGACCAGGTAGTCCGGCTGGCCCTCGGGGGTGATCGCGTTGGAGCGGACCGCCGTCAGGCCGTAGCCGTGGGTGAACACGAGCCGCTCGTTGGTCCAGGTCCGGGCCGCGTCCGCCAGGCGCTCGATCTCGATCTCGCGAGCCGACAGCATGATCTGGCGCTCGGCGTCGTCGATCTGGTAGCGGTCGATGTCGACGTCGAGGAAGTTGTAGTACTGGCGCAGGATCTGCTGCTGCCCGAACGTCACGAGCAAAGGCCGGTAGTCCCACAGCCGCAGGTTGTCGAGGGTCTCCTCGTTGTCGTCGAACAGGGCCCGGGTGATCCGCTGCTCGCCGGTGAAGTCGCGCTCCTCGATCGCGTCCAGGTCGAACGCGGCGCGCGTGGCGGCCAGGTGGCGTTCCAGGTAGGGCCGTTCCCGCTCGAGCTCGTTGGGCTCGACGCCGAAGCGCTGGACCGCGCCCGGATAGAAGCCGCCCACCACGATCGAGAGGACGAACCAGGCCCCGGCCGCCAGGCCGATGAGCCACAGCGTCCGGAAGAAGATGTTCGCCAGCAGCAGCCCGGCCGACACGACGGCGACGATGGTCAGGATGGTGTACGCCGGCACCTGGGCGCTCATGTCGGTGTACATCGCCGCCTGGACCGTCCCGCCGATCCCCCGGGTCGAGTACACCAGCTCGGCCGCGTCGAGCTGGTAGCCGGCGGCGATGGCCAGCAGCAGGCCCGCACCGAGGAGGCTGACGTGGGCGCGGACCGGCGCCGTCAGGTGGAAGGACCATCGGGTTGCGGCGATGGCGTAGGCCGCCACGGTCAGGCCGATGATCACGGCCAGGGCCAGGACCACCCATCCCTGGACGAACCGCCAGAACGGCAGGTCGAAGACGTAGAAGCCGATGTCGCGGCCGAAGGCCGCGTCGGCAGTACCGAAGTCCCCGCCGTTGAAGAACAGGAGGAGCGTCGGCCAGTTGCCGCCCCACGCGAACGCGCTGATGAGGCCGCCGACCAGGGTGACGCCGATGAGGATCACGCCGACCGGGCCCGACAGGTCGGGCACCTCCACCGGGCCGACGCGACGGATCGGGACCTGCGGGCCAAGGCGTCTCGCCACCCACAGGCTGAGCAGGGCGGGAACGGTGAACAGGAGGAAACCGACCACAAACCAGCCCAGGTTCGCGACGAAGCGGGTCAGGAGGACGTCGCGGCGGCCGAGCGAGCTGTACCACGCCAGGTCGGTGAAGAGCTGGACGAGGCCGCCGAGGACCTGGATGAGGATGAAGATGCCGGCCAGGAACAGGATCGGCCGGACCCAGTTGCCCGGCGAGCGCTCCGGGCGCCCGCGGCGAGGCCGGAGACGGCGCGGTGGCGGGGGCCCGTCGCCGCCGTCATCGTCGTCGGGGATCTGCTCTTCGGGCGGCCCGACCGGGGGACGCGGCGGCAGAGGACGGCCCTCGCGGGCATAGTCCTGCTCCATCTGGCGTCGCTGCATCTCTTCGAGCAGCTTGTCGAACCACGAGGACATTGGTCCGCGCATCGTAGCGGGAGCGAGCCGATCCAGCGGGGAGGGGTTCCGGTGCGGCTGCGCACCGATTCGAATCGATAGCCGGAGGAAGACGAACAGGCCGCCGCCTTGTCGGCAAATTTACCCGTACGGCGGCTAGGATGGCCGTCCGCCCCATCGGACCCGTCTTTTGGTATCGATCCTACGCGGGGCTCCTCCCATCGAGGTAGGCGAGGACGGCCAGCACGCGGCGGTTGTCGTCGGGGTGCTCCTCAAGACCGAGCTTCGAGAAGATCGTGGCCACCTGGGCCTCGATCGTCTTGACCGAGAGGGCAAGCCGCTCGGCCACGGAGCGGTTCGACCGGCCTTCCGCGACGAGCGCCAGGACCTCACGCTCACGCGGCGTGAGGACAGCGAGCCGCTCCTGCGTCAGGCGCCCGCGGACGACCTCGTCGACCACGGCTGGATCGATCGCTGAGCCCCCGGTCGCGACTCGTCGGGCGGCGTCGATCAGCTCGTCCGCGGCCGCCACCCGGTCCTTGAGGAGGTAGCCGATCCCACCCGATCCGGCAGCCAGCAGCACCATCGCGTACTCCGGCTCGAGGAACTGGGAGAGGACGAGCACGCCGACCTTGCCGCGGTACCCGTCGCGAATCCTCACCGCGGCGCGGAGGCCGGCCGTGTCCGACGGTGGCATCCGGATGTCGACGATCGCGAGGTCCGGCACGAGATCGTCGACGAGCTGGAGCAGCTCGTCGGCCGTCCGCGCCTGGGCCACCACGTCGGCGCCGCCCTCGCCGAGGATCCGGACAACCCCCTCGCGAATGACCGCCGAGTCGTCGGCGACGATCACTCGCACGGCAACCAGACGTCGAGCTGCGTGCCGCGCCCGGGCGGGCTCTCGATGCGGAACCGGCCATTCAACGCCCGCACGCGATCCTCGAGCCCTGCGATCCCCGATCCTCCCGCCGGGTCGGCCCCACCGACCCCGTCGTCGCGGACCACGACGGCGAGCCCGCCGTCTCGCCGCTCGACGGTGACCTCGGCCCGCGTCGCCCGCGCGCTACGCGCGACGTTCGTCAGCCCCTCCGCGACGACGTAGTACGCGGTCACCTCGGCGGGCTGCGGGACGTGGCCGTCGAGCGCGACCCGGAGCTCGACGGGCACCGGCGATCGGCGCGCCAGCGTGGCAAGCGCGGGCTCAAGGCCCGCCTCGGACAGGATTGCCGGGTGAATGCCACGCGCCAGCTCCCGGAGCTCGTTGATCGCGTCCCGAAGCTCCGTGACGGTCTCGTCGAGCTTTCGGACCAGGCCGTCCGGCTCGATCCCGTTCATCCGTCGCGCTTCCTCGAGCCGGATCGCGATCCCGGTCAGGTGCTGCTGCGCCCCGTCATGCAGCGCGCGCTCGATGCGCCGTCGCTCCTGATCGCCGGCCGCGACGAGGCGGGATCGGGACGCGCGCAGCTCGGCCAGCTGGGCCGTCAGCATGTCGGCCAGCTCGGGGTTCTCGATGTACGCCGCTAGCGCTGCGTCGACCTCCTCCGGCCCTTCGCCCGTCGCGAGCCTCGCAGACAACGATGGAAGCGGCCCTCGCTTCGAGCGGAGGCGCAAGGTACCGATCAGGAAGGCAAGCGGCACCACCGCTCGCCCGGCCGGAGCGAGCCAGTCGGTGAACCCACGGATCGGCTCCGGAATGTCCAGCAGCGACGTCCCGAACGCGGTGGACCAGGCGGTATCGGCGGCCTCCACGGCGGCAAAGCCCATGGCCACGACGGATCCGACCATGACCGGGCCGATGACCGCGCGCGTCAGCGAGGGACTCCCCGCGAGCCGGCGAACAGACATCACCGCGACCGCGATCACCGCCGCCAGAATGACGACGCTTGCCCACAGCTCGACGAACTCGAATACCGGACCACTCTCGAAGATGGCGAGTGGATTCGCCGGTCCCCCGAACTCGGGATACGTCCTGGGTGGATCCAGGAAGAGAAGGCGGCCGGCAGTGCGGACGAGGAAGGCACCCAGGAGAGCGGCCATCACCACCCGGCCCGAGGGGCTGAGGGCGACCGCGGGGAAGGTCAGGGCCAAGAGGGCCAGAGCGACGTCGTAGTAGCCCTCGAACGCGAAGCCCAGCACCCAGACGGGCTCGAACCCCGTCGGCCCGTAGCTGCCGAGCGACCAGAGGGCCGCCGAGAGGACGAGGATCGGACCGGTGCGGGAGGTCGGCCGGCGCTGCCATGCGATGGCTCCTGCGATGAGAAAGAGAAGCGCCAGCGACGTGTCGATCACAAGGAAGCTCAGCGGAGCGCCGGCCGCGACACCGACGTAGTGCGTGACAAGCACGAAGAGGCCGGCGACGATGATGGCGGTCCATGAGCCGAGCGTGGCGGGAGCCCGCCCTCGTGTCATGGGCCGCATCGTTGCACAATGCCCTCCGACTTCCTACCGGGATAGCCCTGCCCGAATTGCCGGGATTGCCCCGATGCGGGGAAGCAGGTGACACGGCGACGATCGGCGCAATCCGAACGCCAATCAGGAGAAGCTGATGTCACCCGTCCCCAAGCGCGCTACCCGGCCACTCGTTGCCGTTGCATGTGCCCTAGCGCTGGCAGCCTGCAGCCCGGAATCATCCAGCCCGAGCCCGTCCGCCGTCCCGAGCGACGCCTCGTCGGCGCCCAGCGCCACGACCGAGCCATCGGCCAGCGGCCCGCCCACCGCCACCCTCGACGAGGTAACGGCCTGGGACGTCACCGCCGAGGTCGCCCCCGACTGGCCGGTCCTCGTCGCCGATTCCCTGTGGGTTCTCGTGCCGGACGGTGATGACCCAGCCGTCCTCCGCCTCGATCCCGAGACCGGCGAGGAGCAGGCGCGCGTATCGACACCCGGCGGCTCATGCGAAGGGATCGCGGCCGGATTCGATAGCGTCTGGGCCTGCGCGCCGGATGGGATGGTCCGCATCGATCCCGCCACCGATGCGATCGTGGCCACCATCGCGTTCGAGGAAGTTCCGTTCTGGTTCGGACGTCCGGCCGTCGGCGAAGACGCGATCTGGATGCTCAGCGGCGACGTGGCGGGAGAAGCCGTGGTCCGCATCGACCCGGCGACGAACGCGGTGACCGCGACGTACCCGCTGGGCCACTCTGCGTCGCAGGTTGCCTATGGTCTGGGCTACGTCTGGGCGACCGCGACGCGCGACGGGCTCCTCCTGCGCATCGACCCCGCCAGCGGAGCGGTGACGACCGCGGCCGAGGGTCTCGTCGATCCGTACACGATCGCGACCGGCGCCGATCGGGTCTGGGTCGGATTGCAGTGGATCCCCGGGGACGAGGACCCCGACCCGTCGGTCCCCGACCTGTTCCGCTTCGACCCGGCGGCCGGGACCGGCGAGTTCTTCGACTACGATCTGCGCCAAGAGTCCCTGAACGACATGGCCGTGACCGATGACGCGGTGTGGATCCAGGGCACCGATCCGTTCCTCTTCCAGGTGGACCCAGTGTCGGGAGACATCGAACGGATCATCACCTCCAACCGTGGCAGCGGCGCGATCGTCATCGCCGGCGACGTCCTGTGGCTGACACTATGGCGGGACAACGGGGTCGTCCGGATCGACCTCTAACGCCTACTCCCACTCGATGGTTGCCGGGGGCTTGCTGCTCACGTCGTAGACGACCCGGTTCACGCCGGGGACCTCGTTCACGATTCTTGAGCTGATCCGGGCCAGGAGGTCGTAGGGCAGTCGAGCCCAGTCCGCCGTCATCCCGTCGTCGGAGGTGACGGCCCGAACGGCCACCACGTTGGCGTACGTGCGGCCGTCGCCCATCACCCCGACCGTGTCGATCGGGGTCAGGATTGCAAAGCTCTGCCACAGCTCGCCGTACAGACCGGCGGTCTTGACCTCGTCCAGGACGATCCAGTCCGCATCTCGGAGGGTTTCGAGCCGCGACGCGGTGACCTCGCCGATGACCCGGATGGCGAGACCCGGGCCGGGGAACGGCTGGCGCTGGATCATCGCGTCGGGGAGGCCGAGCTCGGCCCCGACCCGGCGGACCTCGTCCTTGAACAGGTAGCGCAGCGGCTCGATCAGTCGAAAGCGGAGATCAGCCGGCAGGCCGCCCACGTTGTGATGGGTCTTGATCTTGGCCGCGGCCTTGGACTCCGCGGTCTTGGACTCGATCACGTCGGGATAGAGCGTGCCCTGGACCAGGAACTCGATCGGTCCCAGGCTGGCGGCCTCCTCCTCGAAGACACGGATGAACTCGTCACCGATGATCCGGCGCTTCTCCTCCGGATCAGTCACCCCGCGGAGGCGGGCGAGGAACCGCTCGCGGGCATCCACCATCCGCAGCTGCATGCCGAGGTTCTGCTCGAAGGTCGCCCGCAGCAGATCCGACTCGCGCTTCCGCATGAGCCCGGTGTCGACGTAGATGCAGGTCAGCTGGTCCCCCACCGCCCGGTGGACGAGGGTGGCCGCGACCGCGCTGTCCACCCCGCCCGACAGGGCGCAGATGACCTTGCCCTCCCCCACGTCCGCCCGGACGGTGGCCACCGTGGAGCCGACAAACGAGCCCGCCGTCCAGTCGCCGCGCGCGCCGGCGATGCCCAGGGCGAAGTTGGCGAGGATCTCCTTCCCGTTCGGGGTGTGGACCACCTCGGGGTGGAACTGGAGGCCCATCAGGCCGTGGTCGTTGGCCAGGGCCGCAAACGGAGTGGACTCGCTGGAGGCAATGGTCCGGAACCCCGGCGGTGGCTCCAGGATCGAGTCCCCATGGCTCATCCAGACCCGGGCCGAGGCCGGCAGACCGGCCAGCAGCGGCTCGTTCGAGGCGGCCCGGATGCTGGCCGGCCCGTACTCCCGCCGTTCGGCGGGCGCGACCCGCCCGCCGAGCTGGTGGGCCATGAGCTGGACCCCGTAGCAGATGCCCAGGACCGGGATCTTCCCCTCCCACAGCCTCGGGTCGGCCTGCGGGGCATCCTCGTCATAGACCGATGCCGGACCGCCGGACAGGATGATCCCGACCGGCCGGCGCCGCTCGATCTCGTCCCACGGCGTGTCGTGCGGCAGGAGCACCGAATAGACGTTCAGCTCCCGGATCCGTCGGGCGATGAGCTGGGCGTACTGGCCGCCGAAGTCGAGCACGATGATCGTCTGCGGATCCGGCGGTTGGTCGTCCAGCCGCTCCATCGGTCCGTGGAGGGCCTGCTCGAGGTAGGCCTCGACCTCGAGGTCGTCCGGGGCCAGGACGCGATGCCCGGCATTTGCCGGCTCGCCATGCACCGTCCGACCGCGCGTCACCATCGGGTCCAGTCTAGTCGCGGCCTGCTACGCTCGATACCGATGGGCACCGATCAGGCGTTCCATGCCGAGATTCGCGACCTCGACGAGCGACCGACGGTCTGCGCGCGAGTGACCGCTCCGATGGGCGACCTCGGGGAGCTGTTCAACAGGCTCCCGGTGCAGGTGTTGGAGCACATCCGTTCGACCGGCGCCGATCCAGCCGGCGCCCTGTTCGCCCGGTACCACTCCTTCGGTCCGGACCAGGTGGATGTCGAGATCGGCTTCCCGGTCGCTCAACCCCTGCCCGGCCTGCCGCCGCTGAACGCGGTCGGCCCGGGCGAGATCGGTTCGAGCACGCTTCCGTCCGGCCGCGTCGCGTTCACCATCCATCGAGGTCCCTACGACGGACTTTCCGACGAGTACGACCGGCTCCACGACTGGATTCACGAGGCCGGCTTCTCCGAGGGCCAGGGGCCCTGGGAGGTCTACGTCGATGACCCGGGCGACATGAGCGACATGGCCAACGTCCGGACGGAGATCGTC
Organism: uncultured Chloroflexia bacterium; assembly: GCA_963699235.1. Lineage (GTDB taxonomy): Bacteria > Chloroflexota > Limnocylindria > QHBO01 > QHBO01 > DASTEQ01. Next base: position 2,081,082 of record OY969424.1, read on the forward strand.
TGGCCCCTGGGCTGAGCTTCAGCCGCTCGCTCCCTCGGCGTACTCGGCATCGGTCACCGCCTCGCCATCCCAGACGGTCCCGCCCGCGCCGGTGATCGAGACGTGGGTCATGCCCGCGTCGGGGTCAGCCCCGTGCCAGTGCTGCACGGCGGCGGGGACCCACACCGCGTCGCCGGCCCCGATGGACGTCAGCGCTCCGTCGGTGACCCTCGTGCGACCGCGGCCCTCGGTAACGATCAGGACCTGGCCGTCGGGGTGGGAGTGCCAGTGGGTCCGGGCCGCCGGGGCGAAGCGGACCTCAGCCGAGTTCATCGTGCCCGGGCCGTCCGCCGCGAAGTTCGCTCCCATCCAGACCTCGCCGCTGAACGTCTCGGTGCCGGCCGGCTCGAACCGGCGGTCCGTGCTGCGGACGACCTTCATCGGTCTCCGCTGGCGGCCAGCTGGTGGGCCTTGCCCTCGGTGGCGATCGCCGGGGCGAAGACCATCTCGACCCGGTGCATGTCCTGGACGGTTCGCGCCCCGAGAGCACCCATCGACTGCCGCAACGCGCCGACCAGGTTCTGGGTGCCGTGGGTGGTGGCGGCCGGTCCGAACAGGATCTGCTCGAGCGGAAGCCGCTCGCCGAGCGTGATCCGCGTCCCTCGCGGAAGGGTGGGAGACGGCGCCGCCATCCCCCAGTTCACGCCGCGACCAGGGGCTTCGAGGGCGGCCGCAAACGACGAGCCGAGCATGACCGCATCGCCTCCGGAGGCAATGGCCTTCGCGATGTCGCCGCCCGTCTTCATCCCGCCGTCGGTGATGATCGGGACGTAGCGCCCGGTCTCAGCCGCATACCGGTCGCGCGCCGCAGCCACCTCCAGGGTGGCCGACACCTGGGGCACGCCGATCCCGAGCACCTCGCGGGTGGTGCATGCGGCACCGGGACCGATCCCGACCAGGATCCCGGCCGCGCCCTGGGCCAGCAGCTGGGCGGTGGCCTCGCCACTGACCGTGTTGCCGACCACGACCGGCATCCGCAGCGCGCCGGTGAGGTCGGCCAGGGACAGGACGCGGCCTGACGTGGAGATGTGCTGGGCGCTGGAAACCTGGGACTGGACGACGAGGATGTCCGCACCGGCGTCGGCGGCCAGCTCGGCATGCTCCCAGGCCGATGCCGGGGTGGTGGCCACCGCCGCGGTAGCCCCGGCGGCCTTGATCCGGGTGATCAGGGCACGGATGAGCTCGGGTCGGATCGGCTGGTCGTAGGCGTCGGCCAGGATCCGACCAGCGGCCAGACCGTCCTCGGCGGCAGCCACTCGCTCGATGACCGGGCCGGCGTCCGCGAACCGGGTGTACAGGCCCTCGAGGTTGACGACCGCCAGCCCGCCGTAGCGGTGCAGGCGGACGGCCATGTCGGCGTCGCTCACCGCGTCCATCGCCGCGGCGAGAAACGGGATCTGGAGGGTCAGCTCACCGATGCGGACGGAGGTGTCAACCTCGGCCGGATCGACGGTGACGGCGCCGGGGACGAGGGAGACTTCCTCGAACCCGTAGGCCCGTCGCAGGCGTCCGCCGACCTCGATCGGGGAATGGAGGAGCGTGCCTGACTCCATCGGGGAAGCCTCCGGTACGGTCAGCCGGGTGGGGCCGCAGTATAGGCGGCTCCACGCGGGACCAGGCTGGGCTCAGGAGCGGGCGCGGACCTTGTCGAAGCAGGTGCTGCAGTAGACGGGCCGGTCGTTGCGGGGAAGGAACGGGACCAGCGCCTGGCCACCGCACTCGGCGCAGACCGCCGCGTGCATCTCTCGGGCGCCACCGCCGGTACCGATGCCCAGGGCCCGATTCTGCTTGGCCACCGCCCGGCAGCTCGGACACCGCTGCGGCTCGTGGGTCAGGCCCTTCTCCTGGTAGAACTGCTGCTCGCCGGCCGAGAAGACGAAGTCCATGCCGCAGTCGCGGCACGCGATGGTCTTGTCGGTGAACACAGGCCCTGCCTCTCCTTCGGGTACGGGGGTCCCAGCGGCCGATCATGCCATGCGCCACGAGCGTGGGGAACCCCTTTAGTACGGGGTCACTTCGACCTCTTCGCGAGCCTCCACCGGGTAGAACCGGGTCTGCTTTCGGCGGAACTGGAGGGACACCTCGCCGATGGGCCCGTTCCGGTGCTTGGCGACCTTGGCCTTGACCAGCTCGAGGTCGGCGTCGGGGTTCGGCTCGCCCTCGGCGCGGTACAGGAAGATGACGACGTCGGCGTCCTGCTCCAGGGACCCCGACTCGCGCAAATCCGAGAGGCGCGGCTCCCCGACGCCGCCCCGCTGCTCGACGTTGCGCGACAGCTGCGAGAGGGCGAGGACCGGCACCTTCAGCTCGCGGGCGAGGTTCTTCAGGCCGCGGCTGATCTCGCTCACCTCCTGGACCCGATTGGGCTCACGGGTGGGGGTGGAGGCCTGCATCAGCTGGAGGTAGTCCACGATGATGAGGTCCAGTCCCTGCTGCTCGACCTCCAGCCGTCGGGCCTTGGTCCGCAGCTCGAGGACAGACAGGGTGGGCGAATCGTCGATCCACATCCGGGCGCTGGCCATGTCGTTCATGACCCGGGCGATCTTCGACCAGTCCGTCTCCTCCATGAACCCGGTCTGCAACGGTCGGGGGTTGATGCCCGTCTCCGAGGACAGCAGGCGGAGGGCGAGCTGCTCGCGGCTCATCTCGAGCGAGAAGATGGCGACCCGCTTCTGCTCGTGGACCGCGGCGTGGAGCGCGACGTTGAGCGCCATGCTCGTCTTGCCCACGCTCGGTCGCGCGGCGAGGATGACGAGGTCCGATGGCTGGAAGCCGCCGAGCAGGGTGTCCAGCCCGGCCAGCCCGGTCGGGATCCCCAGCATCTGGCCGCGGTGCTCGTGGAGGTACTCGAGACGGTCGTACGCCTGGCCGAGGAGGGTGGCGAGGCTCTCGAAGCCGGCGACCGTCCGCCGCTGGCTGATCTCGAACAGGATGGACTCGGCGCGGTCGATGGCCGCCGCCGTGTCGTGGGCCTCCTCGTAGCCGACCGCCGCGATCTTGCCGGCCGCCGCGATGAGGTTCCGGAGGACGGCCTTCTGCTCGACGATCCGCCCGTAGTGCTCGACATGGACCGCGGTGGGCACCGCGTTCATCAGGGTGGCGAGATAGGCCGGGCCACCCACTCCCTCCAGCCGTTCGTGGCGGGTCAGCTCGTCGCCCAGGGTCACGAGGTCGATGGGCTCCCGCTGAGAGTGGAGGCCGAGCATGGCCTCGTAGATGTCCGCGTGCTGCGGGCGGTAGAAATCCGACCCGTGGAGGAAGTCCGCGACCTTCAGGATGGCGTCGGGATCGATGAGGATCGATCCGAGAACGCTCTGCTCGGCTTCGACGGACTGGGGGGCTACGCGGTCGATGCTCATCGGCTCGGGTGACGCTACGGACCCGGAGGCCGGACGGGAATGGCCTTATCAACCGCTTTGAAACGACGTCGGGGATAAGCGGTGCGAAGCTGTCCGCCGGCTGTGGAGAACACGTCCGAATAGAAGGCCGGGCTCGCGACAGCTCACCTGTCGCGCGCGGCTCAGTGCTCGGGAACGACCTCCACCCGGAGCTGGGCCTCGACGCCGGACATGACGTGGACCCGGACCTGGTGCTCGCCAACGGTCTTGATCGGCTCCCGAAGGTGGATGTCATGCCGATCCACCTCGATCCCCTCGGTCCGCAGCCGATCCGCGATGTCACGGGTCGTCACCGAGCCGAAGAGCCGATCCTTCTCACCCGCCTTGACCCCGATCTGGATCGTGAGCTCCCCCAGCTGCTGGGCGAGAGCCTCCGCGTCGGACTTCACCGCGCGGTCGCGCTCCTCGCGCTGCTCCTTGTGCCGGTCCCAGTTCCGGACGGCACCCAGGTCGGCCAGGACGGCGGCGCCGGTCGGGATGAGGTGGTTGCGGGCGTACCCGTCCTTGACCTCCTTGAGGTCGCCCTCCCTGCCGAGGCCTTTCACGTCGCGCTTGAGGATGACCTTCATTCCGCACCCACCGGCTTGGCTCGTGCCGCTCGCCAGTCGGCGATCGTGCGCTTCACCTCGTCCGCGTCGGCGAGGCCGCCGAAGCGCTCGAGCAGGTCGGGGAGCGAGTCCCGGATCCGGTCGAAACGCGAGCCCATCAGGACCCTGAGCTCGGCCAAGTCCTCGTCCAGGGTGGACTCGCCCTTCCGGGCACGGGCGAGATGCTCCTCACGGACCTCCGCCGGGGCGTTGCTGATGAACAGGTCGAGGACGAGGAGGAGGACGGTGAGGTCGTCCGCGTGACCGAGGATGGGGACCACGTCGGGGATGAGGTCGATCGGGGTCACGACATAGGTCAGCGCCCCGCCGAGCAGGACCTTCAGGCCCAGCGGCGTCCGGGCATCGCGGGCGAGGCCCCACACCAGGCGGACGTAGGTCGGCAGCGAGAGCATGAGCTTGGCGGTGCGCAGATAGCGCCACCGGCCGGGACGCATCACGATCGGTTCGGTCTCCGTCCAGGGCAGGTTCTGAGTGGGCGCGGATCATAGCAGAGCGATTGACAATAGAACAGGTGTTCTGCTACGCTCGCCGGGTGACCCGACATGATGCCGAACGACGGCAGCGCATCATCGCGTTCATCTCCCGCACGGTGATCGAGCGGGGGTATCCGCCGTCGGTTCGCGAGATCGCGGATGCGGTCGGCCTGGCATCGACATCGGCCGTTCACCATCACCTGGTGGCCCTCGAGCGGGACGGCATGATCGAGCGCGGCGGTCGCTCGTCACGCGCCCTGCGGCTGACGGCCAAGGCCGAGGCATCGCTCACCCCCAGCCGGACCGAGCGGGCCACCATCACCCCCTTCCGAATGCCGGTCGAGCGCGAGGTCATCCGCCTTCCGCTCGTTGGCGAGATCGCGGCCGGGCAGCCCATTGAGGCCTACCAGGACGCCGAGCCCATGGACGTCCCGCGCTCGCTCCAGGCGCGCGAGGACTCGTACGTCCTCCGGGTTCGGGGCAAGTCGATGATCGACGCGCTCATCGACGACGGGGATTTCGTCATCGTCCAGCCCCAGGCCACCGCCCGGGACGGCGACATCGTCGTCGCACTGCTGGAGGACAACGGGGTGACCCTCAAGCGCTTCTTCCGCGAGGACGGGCGCATCCGCCTCCAGCCGGCCAACGCGGAGCTCGAGCCCATCTACGCCACCGACCTCCAGATCCAGGGCAAGGTGGTCGGCGTCATCCGCAAGCTCTGACCGCCTGACGAGATGGCGGCCGCAGGCCGCCGCTAGGCTGGGGCAAGACCGATGAACTCCCGGCCGATCCTGACCCTCCGCGCCCTGAACCGGGCCACCCTCGCCCGGCAGGGACTGCTGGACCCATACCCGGCGGCATCGGTCGCGCGGCTCGTGGAGCGGGCCGGGTCGCTCCAGGCCCAGCATCCGGACTGGCCGCCGTTTGCCCTCCAGTCCCGCCTCCCGGCAACGACGAAGCCGGTAGACCTGGTCGCGGGGCGGATGCGAGAAG